>JAWKQV010000001.1:0-2106 GCA_041389965.1 Kofleriaceae bacterium
CAGGGTGGGTGTTACTGGAGGGGAGCGCCGGCGGCGATCCAGGCCTCCACGGTGGTCGCTTGCGAGCTGCCCGCGGCCCAGGGGGCGCCGCCGCCGTGGCCCGCGCCGCCCGCGGCCTTGACCAGCAGGTTCGAGGCGCCGGGGTTGGCGGTGTCGACCTGCTGGGTGATCACCGCGTGGGCGGCGGCGTCGTCCACGGCGTCGTAGAGCATGGAGCTCCCGACGATCGCGGCGTTGGTGTGGCAGGCGTTGCAGCTCCCGAGCAGCGGGCGAATGGTCGCCACGAAGGTCGGGCCACCGGTGGCCGGCGGGGGGGTCGTCGGCGGGGTGGTCGAGGGCGGGGTGGTCGAGGGCGGGGTGATCAGGCTGTCGGCGGTGCGCAGCACGAGCAGGGCGCCGGTGGCGTTGCTGGTGCCGAGGTAGAACCGCCCGCCGCCGAGGCCGACCAGACCGGTGATCGCGCCGTGGGTGGGGAGCCCGCTCTCGTCGTTCCAGAGGCCGTTGCCGTCGCGGTAGCTGAGCACGCCGGTCGCGGTGCCGACGTAGATCGTGTCGTCCTCCCAGGCCAGCGCGGTCGGGGCGTCGCCGCTGAAGCTGCGCACCACGTCGAAGCCAGCGCCCGAGGTCGCGAGCAGGAACCCGCCGATCGGGTTGCCGGTCTGCAGGTCGCGGCTGGCGATCGCCAGGAACAGGAGCTCGGCGTTGGTCGAGGTCGGGGCGGTCGGGGTGGCCGCTTTCTGCAGCGGGGCCCCGTCCTGGATCCAGGCCAGGATCACGTCGTAGTCGCTGTCGCCGACGGTCAGGATCCCGCCGCCGACGTGGGCGACGGTGTTGGTGGCCTTGAGCAGCAGGTCCGAGTCCGCGGGGCTCGCGGTGTCGATCTGAGCCTGGGTGGCCGTGTAGTCGGCGTCGGTGTCCGCCGACGAGGTCAGCGGGTAGGTCGCGTAGGCGGCGACGTTGTTGGTGTCGGCGTGGCAGACGGTGCAGCGGCTGGCCAGGATCGAGGCCACGCTGCCCAGGTAGTCGGGGCTGGTCACGCCGGCGGCCGGGGTCGTGGCCGCGGCGCTCGTGGTCTGGACCTTGAGCATGGCGACGACCTCCTGGCGGACGGTCGCGCCGCCGGCCGAGCCGGGCAGGTCGATCGGGTCGACGCTCGAGCCAACCACCTCGTAGAGCACGGCCGCGCCGGTCGCGGCGTCGTAGCCGCCGACGTAGGCGCCGCCGCCGAAGGCGATCGCCGCGGTCGGGACCGCGCTGTCGAGGGTCGCCACCGTGGTGCTGGCGCCGGTGTCGTCCACGCTCAGGATCTCACCCGGCATGCCCGCGCCGCCGGTGAGCGCCCACAGGCTGCTGCCCACGGTGGCCACCGTGAGGCGGTCCGCGGTGGTGTCGAGCACCTGGCTCCAGGTCCCGCCGGCGCGAACCCAGAGGTCGCCGGCCTCGCTCGCGGCGTCGCCGCGACCGCCGGCGTAGAGCGCGCTATACACGCTCGCCGTGCTGCCCATTTCCTGGGCGAAGGTGGTCTCGTCGGCGGTGGTGTTGTCGGTCTGGACCCCGGTCGCGGTGTTGCCCGGGGTGTGCAGGGCCACGATCGCGGTGGCGTCGGGGTCCTGAGCCAGCGCGCTGACCGCGCCGCCGGCGTCCTGGTTGAGCTGGATCTCCTGGAAGGAGTAGCCGATCGGGTCCCGGTCGGGGTTCGGCAGCCCGCTCACGATCGCGCCGGCCGTCGTCGCGCTCCCGCCACCGCCCGAGCCGCCGCTTCCCTGGCTGCAGCCAGTCAAGCCGATCGAGCAACCCACCGTCGCGATCGCGACACCCCGCCAGAAGACCTGCACCATCGTCAACCTCCAAGAACGATCTACGTCCTTGCAACTGGGTCTCCAAGCACAAGCCCTTTGCTCACGTCCGTCGTCATCGCAACCCCGCCCACAGTTCTCACCTGCCCCAGAAAGCCCCGTGCACGTCGTGCACGTTGCACCCAAATGTGGAACGGATCGGGTCCGCCGAGCGACACCCAGGAGCTGAGGTAGGAGAGGCCGCCAGGGCGGAGCCTTGGCGTTCTTGGCGTCTTGGCGGTTCCATTCCTTCTTCCGGCTCAGGAAGCCA
>JAWKQV010000002.1:0-1104507 GCA_041389965.1 Kofleriaceae bacterium
TGCGCTGGGCGTCGCCGTCGACGCCGGCGTCCTTGCGCATGATGTCCTGGATGGACTTGATGGTCGTGCTGATCGCCATGGCGTGGGGCCGCCATCCTACGCCACCTGGAACAGCTCGTCCTCCAGGTCGCGGACCGCCTGCAGGTATTCGTCCTTGCCCCCGAACCGCTGGATGATCTCGATGGGGGTCCCCAGCGTCGTCAGCGGCTGGACCTTCAGGACGCCGAGGTTCTCGATGTCGTCGACGTTCTCGTTCGCGAACTTGTCGAGCAGCGCCTCGAGCACGGCCCGAGCGGCGTCGCCGTACTTGGTGAAGTAGCTCCGCTTGCGGACGTTGCTGGCCCGCTCCTTCCGTGTGAGGGGCGGCTGGTCGAAGGCCACGTGGCAGACGAGGTCGAACGCCGACAGGTCGCGACCGACGTCCTTGGCCAGCTCCTCGAAGAACACGCCCTGCTCCTCCAGCTCCTTGAGGATGGCCTGCTTGCGGTCGCTCTCCTTCCAGGTCTTCAGGAAGGCGTCGAGGCTGGCGTAGGTCCCGAGGATGGCCTTCCGCGAGTAGTCCCGGAGCGACTCCGTGATGAGCTTGCCGTCCTTGCCGTAGTACTGGACCCGCTCGGACGCGATCGAGACCTGGACATCGCCGACCACGTACTTCTTCCGCTTCTCCCCGCCCTGGCCGGCCCCCTCGCCTCCATCGGTGCCCTGTGCACCAGGAGCCCCGTCCGCACCCTGGGGGCCGCCGGGATCCGCGCCCGGCTCGACAGTCCCGTCCGGCCCATCATCGTCGGGAGGCGCGATGGTGCCATCGTCCTTCGGGACATAGACCTGGACCGGGTCGCCGTCGAAGTCCGGGTCGGCGAACAGCTCGGTCGCCTTCCGGAAGTCGAGGATCGTGAAGTAGAGCTTCCCGAAATCCTCCTCGATGCGCGTGCCGCGACCGATGATCTGCTTGAACTCGGAGATCGAGCGGATGGTCTGGTCGAGGACGATGACCTTGCAGGTCTTGCAGTCGACGCCCGTGCTCATCAGCTTCGACGTCGTGACGATGACCGGGTAGCGCTCCTCGGGGTGAATGAAGTTGTCCAGCTCGGCCTTGCCCTCGGGGTTGTCGCCGGTGATGCGCATGACGTACTTGCGGTTCTGCGCCGCGAGGTCCGGGTTCGCGTTCACCAGCGCCACCCGCATGCGCTCGGCGTGGTCGATGTCCTCGCAGAAGACGATCGTCTTGTCGTACCGGTCGGTCTCCGCGAGGAACTGGCTCACCTTCTTCGCCACGAGCTCGGTCCGCTGCTCCAGGATCATCGTGCGGTCGAAGTCCCGCTGGTTGTAGACGCGGTCTTCGATCTCCTCCCCGTGCTTGTCCAGCTTGCCCTTCTCGGGTCGCCAGCCGGTGACGTCCTTGTCGATGTCGATGCGGACGACCTTGTACGGGGCCAGGAAGCCGTCCTCGATGCCCTGCTTGAGCGAGTAGGTGTAGACCGGCTCGCCGAAGTAGTGCGTGGTCGAGACGTCCGTCGTCTCCTTGGGCGTCGCGGTAAGCCCGAGCTGCGTCGCGTTCGAGAAGTAGTCCAGCACGTCACGCCAGGCAGAATTCTCGTTGGCGCTGCCGCGGTGACATTCGTCGACGACGACCAGGTCGAAAAAGTCGGGCGAGAACTGCCGGAAGAGGTCGCTCTCCTCGTCGGTGCCCGAGATGGCCTGGTAGAGCGCAAGGTAGATCTCGAACGACTTGTCGACGGTGCGGTTGGTGATCTTGGTCATCGCCCCGGCGAACGGCTTGAAGTCGTTCGTCTTGGTCTGGTCGACGAGGATGTTGCGGTCGGAGAGGAAGAGGATCCGCTTCTTCACGCCGGCCTTCCACAGCCGCCAGATGATCTGGAACGCCGTGTACGTCTTGCCGGTGCCCGTCGCCATCACCAGCAGGACGCGGGGCTGTCCCTTGGCCACGGCCTCGACCACGCGGTTGATGGCGTTGGCCTGGTAGTAGCGCGGCGCCTTGCCGCTGCCATCGGCGTGGTAGGCCTGCGTGACGATGGCCTCGCTGGCAGGCGTGAGCCCCTTCCACTGCCGGTAGCGCGCCCACAGCTCATCGGGCGACGGGAACTCATCGAGCGCGAGGTGACGCTCGACCACGGCACCCTGACCGGTGCGGTCGTGCATGAGGAAGCCGTCGCCGTTCGACGAGAAGACGAACGGCACGTCGAGCATGTCGGCGTAGCCGAGCCCCTGCTGCATCCCGTCGCCGACGCTGTGGTTGTTGTCCTTCGCCTCGACGATCGCCAGCGGGATGTTGGCGTTCGGATGAAAGTAGAGGACGTAGTCGGCGAACTTCGCGGCCCCGCGGCTGACCAGCCGCCCGCGCACGATCACCCGTCCCTTGGTCAGGTAGACGTTCTCGCGCACCTGGGTCTGCACGTCCCATCCGGCGCGCTCGATCGCCGGCGTGATGTACTTCGTGCAGATGTCCCGCTCCGAGAGGTCCTTCTTGTCGTGCGGGTTCCCCATCCTGCCTTGCAAGAGGATACATGCTCAGGCGGCGTGCATGCGTCGTGTTGTGCTTCCGGAACACGTTGCGTATTCAATACGTTGGCCCGTGCCAGCCGGAGCACACCCCGACAGGGTGACCGGGCGCGTCCCAGGGCCTGAGGTCGCTGGACGGCTCCGTAGGATGGTGCCTTGGTGCGCGCGCCCCGAAACGACCGACGGCCGGGTCAGGGGTGGTCCTGGCAGCCGGCCGTCATCTCGAGCGAATCTTCGAGCGGGATAAGGGATTCGAACCCTCGACGTTCAGCTTGGGAAGCTGACACTCTACCACTGAGTTAATCCCGCAGCGGGGGCGACTCTATCGCGACGGGCGCGGCAGTCAAGCGGGGCGCGGGTGGAACTCGAGGGAGCCGACGGCGGCGGGGCCGGGCGGATCGAGCGGGCCGACGGCCGGGCGCGGCTAGAACGAGCCGACGGCGGCGAGGCCGGCGAAGCCGGGGCGGATCGTCGGGGCGACGGTGACGTTGTGCTCGATGACGCGGGGCTTGCCGGTGAGCCACAGGAAGGTGGCGGCGCCGAGCGCGGCGACGCCGACGCCGCCGGCGATCTGGGCGATGAGGTACTTCTGGTTGGCGGCGTTGTAGAGGTCGTTCTGCTTGGTGTCGTCGGGCTCGCCCACGGCCTCGTCGTACTGGTTGTTGGCGGTGACGTACAGGCCGATGCCGAGGCCGACGCCGACGACGCCCAGGCCCGCCAGGCCGATGGCCAGCTTGCGCTTGGCCGTGAACGGCGAGGCGTCGACGACCTCGATGGACGGGCCGAGCGCGCCCTTGGGCGGCTTGGGCAGGGCCTTGAACTCGGGGACGGTGACGGCCTGCTTCTCCTTCTCGGCGCCGATGACGACCGTGGTGCGCCACGGCTCGTAGCCGGGGGCCTTGGCCTCGATGACGTGGGTGCCGATGTCGGCCGGCAGGCTGCGGTTCCACTCGGCGTCGTCGAGGGGCTCGCCGTTGCGGGTCAGGGTCAGGCCGTCGACGCGGCTGGCGTCGGGGATGTTGATGGTCAGGTACGAGATGCGCGGCTCGAGCTTGGCCGCGCGATCTCTGGCCAGGTTGTTGATGGCCTGCTGGGCCGGGTCGGTCGAGCCGCGGCTGCGGCGCTCGGCCTCGACGAAGGCGCCCCACGCGGTGGAGAACTGGCCGTTCTTCTCGCGGCAGTCGGCGACGTTGAGGAGCGTCGAGGTCGCGGGGTCCTTGCGGTAGCTGCCCTCGAAGGCGTCGCACGCCTCGGCCAGCTTGCCCTCGCCCATGAGGCGCTTGCCGTCGCGGAACAGGGACTCGGCCTGGGCGGTGGCCGGCTGGGCGGCGGCGACGTGGACGGACCCGGCGAGGGCGAGGATCGTGACGAGGGGCAGGCAGGTGCGCATGAGGTCTCGGTGCTCCAGAGGGCGGTGCCGCAGGCAGCGGCTCAGCGTTGATCGGGGATGCCGTCGCAGTCGAGGTCGCCGGGGACGGCGCACTTGCTCGGCTTGGGATCGGGCTTGGGGTCGGGCTTGGGATCGGTCGTCGTGGTGCCGCCTGCCGGCCGGGTGCCCGTGCCGGTGGGCCGGGTCGAGCTGGTCGAGCCCGGCCGCGTGGCCGGCGCCTCGGCCTTGCCCTGGAGGCGATCGACCTCCTTGGTCAGCGTGCGAGGCAGGTCGCTGGCCCGCACCTTGTCGAAGGCGCGCCCGTCGGTCTTGGCGGCGATGCGCTTGAGGGCGGTGCGCTCGGCGGCGTCGACCCCGAAGGTCGACACCGCGACCTGTTCGCCGAGCGCCGCGCCCACGGCCGCGTCGAGGCCGGCCCCGCTGGCGGCGCCGCCGGCGATGAGGACGACGTGGCGGGTGGCCCCGGCCGGCGCCCGCGCGACCTCGGCCCGGGCCGCGTCGAGGCCGACCGCCAGCTCGCCGTCCCGCTCGGCTGCCAGCGCCGCCAGGTCGTCGTCGACCGCGCCGCGATCGATCACCGCCAGCGGCGACGCCACCGACGCGGTGGTGGCGAAGCCGACCAGCCCGACCAGGGCGTCGTCGGGGAGCGCGGCCAGGCCGTCATGCACCGCGGCCAGCACCGCCTTGCGGTCGCGGCCCAGGGTCGAGGCGTCGACGGCAAACACCACGGCGATGGGCGCGGCCGGCAGCGCGGGCGCGACGGCGACCGGCGCGGGTTCGGGCTGGGCCACCGCGGCCGGCGCGGGATCGCCCGACGGCGACGCCACGGCGGCCGGCGCGGCGGGCGTGGGCGCGGTCGCCGCTGGATCACCCGGCAGCGGCGCGGCCGCCTCGGTCGGCGTCGGCGTCGACGGCGTCTTCTTGCCGCCCGTGGCCAGCACCAGCGCCACCGCCGCGGCGGCGACCACGCCGACCGCGCCCAGCGCGATGGCCAGCCCGGGCTTGCGCCCCGTCGACGCGGGCGGCGCCGTCGCGCCGGCGGTCGGCTGCGCGCTGGCCGCGCCCGACAGCGTGGTCACCGACGGCGCGCCGCCGGGGTGGCCGCTCAGCGATGGCGCGGCGGCCGCGGCGTGGCCGCCGGTCGGATAGCCGCCGGTCGCTGCGCCGGGGCCGGTGACGCCGAGGAGCGCATCGCAGGCCTGGGCCAGCTCGGCCGCGGTCTGGTAGCGGGCCGCTGGATCTTTGGCCATGCACCGCAAGACCAGCGCGTCGACGCCGGGCGGCGTGCCGGGCGCGAGGTGCGACGGCGTCGGCGGCGGCTCGCGCAGGTGGGCCGCGATGATCTCGCCGACGCCATCACCGTCGAACGGCACCTTGCCCGCCACCAGGTGGTAGAGCACGCAGCCGAGCGAGTAGATGTCCGAGCGGTGATCGACGTGGCCGGCGCCCCGACACTGCTCGGGCGACATGTACATGGGCGTGCCCATGATCGCGGTGGTCTGGGTCTTCACCGCGCTGCCGGCGTCGCCGGTCAGCTTGGCGATGCCGAAGTCGAGGATCTTGGCGCGCTCGCCGCCGGCGACCTCGCGGTCGGGCACGAGGAAGATGTTGTCGGGCTTGAGGTCGCGGTGGATGATGCCGCGGCTGTGGGCCGCCCCCAGCGACGCCGCGACCTGGCGCAGGATGCGCAGCGCGTCCTCGGGCGCCAGCCGCCCCAGCCGGCGCAGGCGGCTCTCGAGGGCCTCGCCCTCGAGGAACTCCATGACGATGAAGGCGCTGCCGTCGGTGTGGTAGCCGAAGTCGAAGATCTGGACGATGCCGGCGTCGGCGATGGCGGTGGCGGCGCGGGCCTCGTTGAAGAAGCGCTGGACGATGTCCTGGTTGGCCGACAGCGCCGGGTGCAGCACCTTCACCGCGGCCGGGCGGCCCAACAGCGCGTGCTCCGCCAGGTAGACGGCGCCCATGCCGCCCTCCCCGAGCTTCTTGACGATGCGGTACGAGCCCAGGACGCCTTCCACGGTTCGCTCAGTATGCCGAAGTCACTCCTGGCTGTCGACGGCGGAGCGCCAGGCGATGACCACCGCCTGGACCGACCTCTGGAGGCTGCTCGCTGGCCTGCCAAGACGGCGTCCCGCCGCGTGTCCCCGGCCGATCCCGCGCGCTACGATGCCGCCGTGACTGACCAACGCCACACCGGCGACATCAAGGTGGACGGGTTCGGGGTGACCGTGAGCGACAGCGTCCGCCGGCTCGACTTCCCGCGCGCCGACGTCGATGGCCTCAAGGGCGAGGCGGCCGGGATCCAGTACCGGGCCAAGGAGGTCGCCTTCGATCAGCTGCGGGTCAGCCTGACCCGCTTGCACTGGGCGACCGAGGCGGCCTCGGCCGGTGAGCTGGTGCTGCGCGACCAGGCCGGCCGGTTCGAGTTCAAGATCGCACGGGCCGAGTTTCCGCGCGGGCTGATGCTGACCAAGGCCGCCAACGACGGCATCGAGCTGGTGGCCGACCACGCCTCGCTGGCCGACATGCGCCTCAAGATCCCCGACCTGGCGGCGTTCGACCTGCCGACGCCGACCTTGCCGCTGGCCCCGCCCGAACCCCGCGCGCTGCGTCAGGAGAAGCTGCACTTCCTCGACGAGGTCAACGGCGAGGTCAGCTTCCGGGTCAAGGTGGTCCTCGACCTGCCGGTCATCGGCACCCGCACCCTGGACCAGCTGGTGAAGGTGGCGATCGTCGACGGCTCGTTCGACTACCGGGCCATCGAGTCGGGGCTGTCGTGGCTGGAGGGCGCGTTCGTCGACGTCGGCATCGAGGACGGTCGGTTCCTGCTGGGGTGGAGCGTCCCGCTCATGGCGACCAAGGAGATCGTGTCGTGGGCCCTCGACCCGGCGGCGATGATGCTGGGCGTGTTCAACCGGGTGCCGCTGCGCAGCCTGGCCGACTTCCGCCTGCCCGGCGCCGGCAAGAAGAGCTCGGGCAAGGAGAGCCGCAGCATGCTGCGCTCGCTGGCGATCTCGGACGTCGCGGTGTCGCTGTCGATGGCCGCGCCGCGCCGCGTCGACCTGTGGGACGGCGCCATCCTGTTCGGCGGGGACGACGCCCCCGGCATCGTCGACCTGAAGCTGTCTGGTGGGCTGGTCCACCCGCCGGGCCCGGGCGCCTTGACGGCCGCCATCGGGGTCCTGGACATGACGGTCAAGGACGTGCGGACCGGCGGGCTCTCGGCCACGGCCGACCGCCTGCACATCGGCCCCATCGACAAGATCGAGCTGACCTTCGACGGCTTCCGCCCGGTGTCGTTGAGCGCGTCGCTGCACCGCGTCACGGCGACCCATCTCGCCATGGTCCTGGGCGGCGGCGCCGCCTGACGCGCGCGGTGGCGGGCCGATCGGATCCGATCGCCGGCCCGTCCAGCCGGCCCGACTGTCCGGCTCCGGACACCGATCGGCAGCCGTAAGCCCGCGCGAAACCTCGGTTCGATGGGCCGGCACGCGACGTGAACAAAGGTGGGGCATGCTCTCCCCTTCGACGTCGCTGTCCCCCGCTGTGATCGAACGGTCGACGCTCTTGCCCCGGGCGCCCGACGGACCCACCGCCTCGATCGACCTGTTGATCGCGGTGCTCGAACACACCGAGCACGCGGTGGTCGTGGCCGACGCCACGGGCCGGGCGCTCTACATGAACGCCAGCGCGCGGTCGTTCCTCGACAGCCCGCTGGGCGTGATGCCGCCGTGGATGGGCGAGGTCCTCCCCGCGGTCCGCGCCCAGGTCGAACGCCACGGGCAGGCGGTCGACCGCCTGGTCCATGGCGACCTGACGGTGCGCCTGCGGGCCCGCCACCTGCCGCGCCCGGGCACGCTGCTCCTGGAGCTGGCGATCGCCCAGGGCAGCGGCCAGCGGCAGATGGCCGAGCAGCTGGCCCGGGGCCTGGGGCTGCCGATCACCGACGCTCGCCTGCTGGCGCTGCTGTGGCGCGGGCTGTCGAACGAGGAGATCGCCGGTGAGCTGGGGGTGCGGACCGGCACCATCAAGAGCCGCCTGTTCCGGCTGTACCAGCGGCTGGGCGTGAAGAAGCGACCGGCCGCGGTGCTGCGGGCGCAGGAGGTCCTGGCAGCCTGACCTTGCGTTCGTCAGGTCTCGGGGCTTAGCTGCGACGTCTGCCGCCATCGGCGTGCGCACGTCTCCCCGGGCCGACGTCGAGAAGCGCAGCGGCGGCTGTGCCGCGTGCGGCCTACGAGCCGACCCGGTCGACCAGGGCGCGGACCCGCGCGACGAAGCCGGCCAGGTGGTAGCGCTCGAACTCGGTCCAGGTCGACAGCGTGGTGGGGTCGGTGACCCGGTCGACGAACAGCGTGCCGTCGAGGTGATCGACCTCGTGCTGGTAGGTGGCGGCCTTGAGGCCGTGGACCACCTCGTCGATGGGGTTGCCGTGGCGATCCCACGCGGCGACGTGCAGGTGTACCGCGCGCGCCACCACGCCGCGCAGGTTGGGCACCGACAGGCAGCCCTCGTAGTTGTCGAAGCGCTCGTCGTCGATCGGGGTCAGCACCGGGTTGACCAGCACCGTCAGCGGGATCTTCGGCTTGTACGGGTAGCGCGGGTTGTCGCCCACCTCGATCGCGCAGACGCGGATCGGCTCGTACACCTGGATCGCCGCCAGCCCCGCGCCGTTGGCGTCGCGCATGGTCTCGATCAGGTCGTCGATGAACTGCTGGGTCGCCGGCGACGCCAGCTCGTCCCGCGTCAGCTCGCGCGCGCGCTGGCGCAGCACCGGGTGCCCGAGCTGCGCGATCTTGCGGATGGCCATCCCCGCAGGGTAGCGCGCCGCGGCGCATCCCGATCTGGCCCGGTGAAACAGAGCTTGCAGCACAACAAAATTGCTGTACAACAGAATTGCTGCGCTGGAACTGGCAGAGGGCAGATGAAGATCGTCGTAGGTAACACTGTAGAACAAGAGAACTTCTGGGGCAGAACGGAGGAACTGGCGCGCCTCGAGCGACTCCTGGAAGGGGACCATGTCCTCCTCCTGGCGCCGCGCCGCGTCGGGAAGAGCTCGCTCCTCAAGGCGTACCAGGCCCGGGCTCGAACCGACGGCGCCGTCGTGGTCTATGCCGACGTGCAAGACACCCGGCCCGGGCCAGACGCGGAAGCGCAGTTTGCCCGCACGGTCCTGGACGCGATCCACGCGACCCCGGCCGGCAAGCGCGTGCGACCGGGCGTGTTCGCGCGCATGCGCGCCGCACGCACCTCCCGCGTGAAGCAGCTCCAGCTCCCGGGTGGCGCCGGCGCCGAGCTCGAGCATCTGCCCCATGCCTGGCAACAGGCGGCCGACCAGGCCTTCGCCCGCGTCCTCGCTGGCGACACCACCTGGGTCGTGCTGATCGACGAGCTGCCCAACGTGGTGACGACGCTCGCCGACCTCGATCCCACCGGCGCACGTGCCCGCGCCTTCCTGGCCTGGTTCCGCGCCTTGCGAAACCGCTGCGACGCCCGGATCCGCTTCGTGGTGTGCGGCTCGATCGGGCTCGACAGCGTCGCCGCGCGCCTCCGCTGCACCGACACCATCAACGACCTGCACGCCTGGACGATCGGCGCGTTCTCGCGCGAAGACGCCGACGGATTCCTCGAGACCATCGCCGCGGCATACCAGGTCGAGCTGGGCCCGTCGGTCCGCGCCCGGATCTGCTACGAGCTCGAGTGGTTGATCCCGCATCACCTCCAGGCGCTGGCGCAGGAACTGATCGGCAAGCGCACGGCCGTCGCGATCACCGAGGCTGACGTCGGCGCCGCCGTCGAGGCGCTGCTCGCCAACCGCACCTACTTCAACTCGTGGGACGAGCGACTCACCGGCACGCTCGGCGTGCCCCTCGACGACCACGCCCGCGCCGTGCTGGTCGCCTGCTCGCGGGACCCCCAGGGCGCCTCGCGCGCCGTGTTGCGACAGTGCCTGGCCAGCGCCGGCGTCGGCGACGCCACGCGGGCCCAGACCTTGACCAGGCTCCTCGACGTCCTCCGCCACGACGGCTACCTGGTGGTCGAGGACGACCGGGTCCGCTTCCGCTCCGCGCTCCTGCGTCGCTACTGGGAGAGGAACTTCGCATGACGTCTCACGCACGGCCGACCACGCTCTACAACCCCCACCTCCTCACCCAGGACGAGCTGCGCGGCGGCTTCGTCGCGCGCCAGCCGCTGCTCGACGCGCTGGTCGACGACCTCCGCCGCGGCGGCGGCCAGCACCACCTGCTCATCGGCGCGCGGGGCACCGGCAAGACCACGCTGCTGCTGCGGCTGGGCGTCGCCATCGATGACGATCCCGCGCTGGCCCGCCGCGCGATCGCCCTGCGCTTTCCCGAGGAGCAGTACAACATCATCCGGCCGTCCGACTTCTGGCTCAACTGCCTCGATGCGCTGGTCGACGCTCTCGAGCGACGCGGCCTGGTGGATGAGGCCGCGCACTTCGATGCGCTGATCATCGAGCTCGAGGCCGTCGTCAACGAAGACGCCCGCGCGCGCCAGGCGCTGGCGGCGCTGACTGGCTGGGCCGCGCGCGCCAGCCAGCTGGTGGTCCTCCTGGTCGACAACCTCGACATCGTCCTCGATCGGCTGACCGAGACCCACTGGGCGCTGCGCAAGGTGCTGAGCGCGGAGTCGCGTCTGGTGATGGTCGGCGCCAGCTCGAGCCAGGTGCCCGAGACCTTCGAGTACGGAGCCGCGTTCTATGACTTTTTCAACGTCCACGAGCTGGGCGGACTCGACGACGACGAGGCCCGCCGGGTGCTGCTCCGGCTGTCCGAGGTGCTGGACACGCCGCAGGTAGCCCGAGCCATCGAGGCCAACCCCGGCCGGCTGAAGTCGCTGCTGCTGCTGAGCGGAGGGACGCCGCGCACCTTGCAGCTCTTGCACGGCGTCCTGGCCCAGGGCTCGACGAGCAGCGCCGAGCGCGACATCGAGCTGATGCTCGACCAGGTCACGCCGTACTACAAGGCGCGCTTCGAGGACCTGCCGCCGCAGGCCCAGCAGATCTTCGACGCGGTGGCGCTGCACTGGCACCCCATGACCGCCATCGAGTGCGCCGACAAGACCCGCCTCGAGGTGACCCTGGTGTCGGCGCAGCTCACCCGGCTGGCGCGCCAGGGCGTCATCGCCAAGGTGCCGCACCCGAGCGGCAAGCTGGGGTTCCAGATCGCCGAGCGATTCTTCGGCATCTGGTACATGATGCGCGCCAGCCGGCGGCTCCGCCGGAAGCTATTCTGGCTCGCGGTGTGCCTGCAGAAGCTGTACGGCGACGACGAGTTCGCACGGCAGGCCGCGTCGCTGCTGGCGGCATCGAGCGCGGCCGCGGCGGCGGTGGCGCCCGAGAAGCTCCTCGCCTTCGCGGAGGCCTCGACGGACGCTGCGGTCAAGCGCCGGCTCGAGCGACGCGCGGTGACCGCGATGCTGCAGGCCGGCGACCGAAGCGCGCGGTGGGACGGGCTCGATCTGGAGGGTGCCGACCGCGACCTGAAGGGTCACGTCGATCGGGCCACGATGCTGGACACGATTCGCGCGTCGGTGGAGCAGCATGTGAAGCCACCACCAGGGCGGACGCCGCGTGAGTGCGCCGATGCCATCGCTGGCAACCCGCTTGTTGCGCTCCGCATGAAGGCCGTCATCGCGCGCGGAATGACTCGTTCCACCGTCCAGCTTCCGGTCGGCCCGCTCATCGCGGTGACCGCGCCGTGGCCCGTCGCGCTGACAGCCGCCGTCCGCGCTGGCGAGGTGATGGCGTTTCCCGACGCAGCCTCTGCCGAGGACGTGGATGACATCGTCGCGCTGCTTCCACCGGGAGAAGCTCGCGAGCATGCGCTGGGACTGCTCGCGGGCTGCACCCCGGACGTGGTTTCTCAGTACGCGGTCTCCTTGCAAGAGGCGCCCACGCCGCACTGGATGTGCCTGGCGGCGTTCCAACCCGGGGACGAGTGGCCCGTGATTCGGACACGGCTCGCCCGCGCGCTGCGTCTTCTCCAGCGCGAGACCTCCGCCGCGTGGGAGGATGCGAGCATCTGGTTTCTGGCTGCGCAGCGTGGGTTCGCCACGGAGTGCGCCGACCTGCTCGCCGAGCTCGGCCTCCACGAGCGCGCCCTGCCGCTCTACGAGGCGCTGCGCGCATACGCGGACGGCGCGTCGGGCGAGCTCATCCATCTGGCGCCCGAGGTGCGGGTCCCAACCGAACACTACCTGTCGGCGTTTCGCGCCCGAGCGGCCGAGGAAGCCGTCGCCGGGGGCCAGGTCGCGATCGACGCCTCGCCTCCCCTCCCGCCCCGCCCCCGCCGCGCTACCCGGAAGCCACCGACGACAGCGGGAACAACCTCCTCGGAGACGCCAGCGAAGCGCTCCCCGCGGCGCCACCCGCGGTAGCGGCGGCCTAGCGCGGCTTGCTCAGCTCGACCGCGACCCGGCGGCCCCAGGCCAGGCCGGTCACCGACGGGATGGCCTGGTAGGCCAGGACCTCCACGCCGGCGCTGGCGGCGGCGCGCAGGGCGGCGCCGTAGGCCGGGTCGATGGCGTCGGCCGGTCGCATCCGGGTGCAACCGCCGCGGGCCACGACGAACAGCATCACGGTGCGGAAGCCCTGCTTGCGCAGGGCCCGCAGCTCGTCGAGGTGCCGCACGCCGCGCTCGGTGACCGAGTCGGGAAAGATCGCCAGCCCGGGCGCGTCGCCGGCCATGGTGACGGTCTTCACCTCGACGAAGCAGCGCTCCTTGGTGCGGGCCCCGCGGACCAGCAAGAAGTCGAGGCGCGAGTCGCCGGCCTCGGCCTCGCGCCGTCGCTTGGGGTAGCCGACCAGCTCGGGGATGCCGTCGGCGTCGAGCGCCGCGGCGACTAGCGCGTTGGTGCGGGTCGGGTTGACGCTCACCAGCGCGCCGTCGATCTCGGCCACCTCCCAGCCCCAGTCGAGCTTGCCCCCGGTCTTGCGCTGCACCCACACCCGGCCGCCGAGCGCCAGGCAGGTCTTCATCGAGCCCGGGTTCGGGCAGTGCGCGGTGACCACCCCGCCGCCGAGCAGCTCGACGTCGGCGAAGAAGCGCTGGTAGCGCGACACCAGGCGACCTTCGACCAGGGGTGGCGAGTAGGCGAGCACGCGCCACCGTAGCGCGGAACCCGCCCGGCCGACGACCGCCGCGCGGCGGCCCGGCCCACCGGCGGCGCCGACTACTTCTTCAGCTTGTTGAACATGTCGGCCAGCGTGCCCAGGCGCGACGGCGCCGGGGTGATCGCGGCCCGCGCCTCGGCCAGGTCGTTGGCCTCGGCCTGGGCGACCGCCGCCGCCATCGACAGCGACAGCCGGCGCTTCTCGGGGTCGAGCGACAGCAGGATGACCTCGACCTGCTGGCCCACCGCGACCACCTCCTTGGGGTGGTTGATGCGTCGGCCGGCGCCCAGCTCGCTGACGTGGACCAGGCCCTCGATGGTCGGCAGCACCTCGACGAACGCGCCGAACGGCTGCAGGCGGGTCACCGTGCCCTTGATGGTCGAGCCGACCACCAGTGACTTGACCGCCTGGCCCCACGGGTCGTCCATCAGCGCCTTGATCGACAGCGCGATGCGCGGCCGCTTGCCGTCGGCCGCCTCCTCGATCGACTTGACCTGCACGTCGAGCTCCTGGCCCAGCTGCAGCACGTCCTCGGGCTTGTCGACCCGGCTGAAGCCCAGCTCGCTGACGTGCAGCATGCCCTCGATGCCGCCCAGATCGACGAACGCGCCGAACGGCTTGAACCCGGTCACCTTGCCGCGGATGACCACGCCCGGCTCCAGCTTGCCCTTGAGTTCGGCCGCGCGCTTGGCGTTCTCCTCCTCGAGCAACGCCCGCCGCGACAGCACCAGGTTGCCGCGCTCGTACTGCGTGACGCGGAACTCCAGCCGCTGGCCGACGAAGATGGTCTGGTCGGCCACGAAGCGGGCGTCGACCTGCGACGCCGGGCAGAAGCCGCGCACGCCGGCCACCTCGACCTCGAGGCCACCCTTGATGGCGCCGGTGACCTTGCCCTCCACCGGGATGCCCAGCTCGAACGCCTGGACCAGCTCGGCCTTGGCCTCGGAGCCCCGGCCCATGCGGACCCGCAGCACCAGCGCGCCGTTGCGCTCGCCGGCGACCCGGGCCTCGACCTTGTCGCCGACCTTGAGGCGGACCGAACCATCCTCGGCCACCACCTGGTCGCGGTCGAGCACGCCCTCGGACTTGCTGCCCAGGTCGATGAACACCGCGTCCTTCCCGATCGAGGTGACCACGCCGGTCACCATGTCGCCCGGCTTGGGTCGCTTGACCGCGGCACCGGTCTTGGCGCTGCCCTGCGCGGTCTGGGCGAACATCGCGGCGAAGTCGTCGTCGTCGGTCATGGCGGCGCATCCTTCCCGTGCCGACCGACGATGTCAACGGCGGAAGCACCCGACCGGGGTTGACAGCGACGCCCGGTCCCGGTGACCTAGTGTCCATGGGGCTGCCCGCGTTGGCCGCGGTCGTCATCGTCGCGCTCGCGCTCGGCTACAGTTTGTATGGTCGCTTCGTCGCGGCGCAGTTCGCGCTCGACGACGGCGTCGTCACGCCGGCCCACCGCAAGGCCGACGGCGTCGACTTCGTGCCGACCAAGCCGTTCTACCTGTTCGGCCAGCACTTCTCGGCCATCGCCGCGGCCGGGCCGATCGTCGGGCCCATCCTGGCCTGCCAGCAGTTCGGCTGGCTGCCGTGCCTGCTGTGGATCGCCTTCGGGGTGGTGTTCATCGGCGCGGTCCACGACGCCTCGACCCTGGTGGCCTCGGTGCGCCACGACGCCCGCTCGATCGCCGAAGTGGTCAAGGTGTACCTGGGCCGCCGGGCCTGGCTGGCCATCCTGGCGTTCATCTGGCTGGCGCTGGTCTACGTGATCGTCGCCTTCGTCGACATCACCGCCGGCACGTTCGTCAGCGGCGACGCCGACACCGCCGGCCTGACCTTCCGGTTCAACCCCGGCGGGGCGGTGGCCCTGGCCGGCGTGTTGTACCTGGGCCTGGCGCTGCTGATGGGCACCATCGACCGGCTGTGGAAGCCGCCGCTGTGGCTGCTGACAGCGATCTTCGTCCCGGCCACGTTGTTCGTGGTGTGGTTCGGCACCCAGCACTCGACCTGGCTGGTGATGTCGTGGAAGACCTGGGTGATCGCGATCATCGCCTACTGCGCGGTGGCCTCGGTGACACCGATGTGGCTCTTGATGCAGCCGCGCGGCTACCTGGGCGGGTTCGTCCTCTACGGGGCGCTCCTGGTCGGGGTCATCGGCATCTTCTTCGGCGGGTTCCGCATCGAACAGCCCGCGGTCCGCTCGGCCTCGCTCATCGGCGATGCCGGCGCGATGTTCCCCTTCTTGTTCGTCACCATCGCCTGCGGCGCGTGCTCGGGGTTCCACGGCCTGGTGTGCTCCGGCACCACGTCCAAGCAGATCGACCGCGAGAGCCACTGCCACCCCATCGGCTACGGGGCGATGCTGCTCGAGGCCTTCGTGGCGGTGATCGCCTTGGCCACCATCATGATCGTCGCCGGCAAGCCGGTCGGCGGCCCGGGCGCCATCTACGCCCAGGGGCTGGGCCGGTTCATCACGCTCATCATCGGCGACACGGCCGAGCACCGGATGATCGCCACCACGTTCGGTGCCATGGCGCTGTCGACGTTCATCTTCGACACCCTCGACTCGGCCACCCGCCTCGGGCGCTACGTGCTGCAAGAGCTGGTCGGCAGCGACCGGTTCGCGACCGCGGTGGTCGCCACCGCCGTCACCTGCCTGGTGCCGCTGGCGTTCCTGGTCGCGGGCAAGTCGGGCAACTACCGCATGTTCTGGGCGCTGTTCGGTACCTCCAACCAGCTGTTGGCCTCGTTGTCGCTGCTGGCCATCTCGGTGTGGCTCTACCGCGGCGGCCAGCGCGCCGGCCGCGTCCCGTGGTTCACGGTGATCCCGATGGGGCTGGTGATGGCGGTGACCGTGACCGCGCTGGCGTTCCAGGCCAAGGGCCTGTTCGTCGCGGCGGCGGGCTCGACGGTGTGGCTCAACGGGCTGGTGTCGGTGGTGCTGCTGGCGCTGGCCGCGACGTTGGTCGGCTACGGCGTGCGGGTGGTGCGCGGCCACGCGCCCGGGCGGGTGGCGTGACCGCCACCGTCGACGATGCCCTCGCCGCCGCCGGGGTGCTGACGCTCACCATCGACCGGGCCACGATCATCCGCGCGGCCAGCGTGGCGGCCAGCCAGCTGCTGGGGGTGTCGCCGGCCGAGCTGTGCGGGCGCCCGCTGACCGAGCTGTTGTTCATCGACCACGCCCACATGGCGACCTACCAGCTGAGCCAGGGCACCGCGGCGTCGCTGACCAGCGCCTGGCGCTGGTACACCGGCGGCAACCAGCTGCGCACGCTGGTCGCCACCTGGACCCGGACCGCCGACGGGTGGATCGGCGTCGTCACCGGCGGCACCGGCGACGGCGGCACCACGCGCCAGCTCGACGCGCTCGACCGCACCCAGCGCCAGCTCACGGCGATCCAGCGCCTGGCCCGGCTGGGCAGCTTCACCTACGAGGTCGCCACCGGCCAGGTCGCGTGGTCCGACATGATGTACGAGCTGCACGACCGCGACCGCACCAAGCCGCCGCCCAGCACCCAGGCCGAGTACCTGGCGATGGGCCACCACGAGGACATGGCGCGGATGTTCGCGGCGGCGCGCGCCGCGCTGACCAGCGCCGAAGAGACCGAGGTCGCCTACCGCATCCGCCGCGCCGACGGATCGTGGCGCCACCTTGCGCTCCGCATGGTGTGCGAGCGGTGTCCCGAGGGCACGCCGCTGGTGCTGACCGGCAGCGTGCGCGACGTCAGCGACGAGGTCGGCGCCCGCGAGATGCTGATCCGCGAGCGCGAGCGGGCCCGCGACGACGCGGCCTCCAAGACCCGCTTCCTGTCCCAGGTCACCCACGAGCTGCGCACGCCGCTGGCCGGCGTGATCGGCATGATCGACCTGGCCAGCGCGGACACCAGCGGCGCCGCCCGCGCCGACCACCTGGCCAGCGCCCGGGCTTCGGCCCGCCACCTG
Organism: Kofleriaceae bacterium; assembly: GCA_041389965.1. Taxonomy (GTDB): domain Bacteria; phylum Myxococcota_A; class Polyangia; order Haliangiales; family Haliangiaceae; genus UBA2376. The sequence continues at coordinate 16,989 of JAWKQV010000002.1, forward strand.
CTCGAGCTCATCGACGATCTCCTCGACGCCAGCCGCGAGGACTCGTGGAAGATCAACGTCGTCACCATCGACTTCGACGTGCGCGATGTCATGGCCCAGGCCCTGGCGATGGTGTCGCCGCGGGCCCGCCGCAAGGGCCTGACCTTGACCGGCGAGGTGGCCAGCATGGTCACGGCCCGCCGCGGCGATCCGCTGCGCCTGCGCCAGATCCTGGTCAACCTGCTCTACAACGCGGTCAAGTACACCCCGGCCGGCCGGGTCACCGCCACCGTCGAGCCGCGCCCCGGCAACCGGGTGGTGTTCACCATCGTCGACACCGGCGTCGGCATCGCCACCGACCAGCAGGCGTCGGTGTTCGAGCCGTTCATGCAGGCCAACCGCGATCACGCCAGCGAAGGGGTGGGGCTGGGCCTGGCCATCACCCGCGAGCTGGTCCAGCTGTTGGGCGGCACCATCGATCTGCGCTCGCAGCTCGGGGTCGGCACCTCGGTCACCGTCGAGCTGGCGCTCCAGCCCAGCACCGGCCCGATCTCCGAGCGGCTGCGGGCCATCGATCCGGCGTCGACGCCGTCGCTGCCGCTGTTGCCAGTCAACTCGCGCTCGCTGCGGATCCTGTTGGCCGAGGACCACCCGACCAACGCGGCCATCGCCCAGACCATCCTCGAGCGCGCCGGCCATCGGCCGCTGTGGGTCACCAGCGGCGCGGCCGCGGTGGCGGCGGTCACCACCGAGCGGTTCGACGTGGTGCTGATGGACCTCGAGATGCCCGAGCTCGACGGTGCCGAGGCGACCCGCCGGATCCGGCAGGACGAGCACCGCACCGGGGCGTTGCGGCTGCCCATCATCGCGCTGTCGGCTCACAAGAGCGCCGAGCTCACCGCCGCCAGCGCCGGCATGGACGCCTACCTGGCCAAGCCCCTCGACGCCATCGCCCTGGGCGAGCTGCTCGAGTCCATCATCGGCGGCGGCCTGCCGGCGCCGATCGATCACGCCCAGCGGCTGGGCAAGGTCGGGGGACGGCGCGATCTAGCGGCCACCATCGTCGAGACGTTCCTGGGCCACCAGGCCACGCTGCTCGACGGCATCGACGCCGCGATCGCCGCCGGCAGCCTCGAGGATCTCCGTCGCGCCGCCCACGGCCTGCGCGGCGCGCTGTTGATGGTGGGCGCGTGCGAGGCCGGCGCGCTGGCAGCCCGGGCCGAGGAGGGCACGCTGGCCGAGGCACCGCAGCTGCGGCGCCGGCTGGCGCTCGAGCTGGCCCGGGCCGGCGCCGAGCTGCGCGCCAGCCGGTAGCGCCCGGGCCCGCGCGGTCAGCGCCCGACGATGACGATGCGCTGGCGGGCGCCGCCGGGGGCGTTGATGAGCACGGCGTGCTCGCCGGCTGGCACGTCGAGGACGAGCTTGCCCCGCCCGACGTCGCTGGTGGCGTGCATCGCCTCGGCGATCGCCTGGTCCAGCTCGACCAGGAACTGCACGTCGCCGATCAGCTCGTCGCCGTAGGCCTCACCCGAGACCGCGAGGGTGAGCAACCCGCCGGTCGGCGCCTCCAGCACCTGCTCACCGCCGGCGCGGCGCGACCGGGCAAGCCCCGGCGCGTCGGCGTCGACCACCAGGTCGACGATGGGCTCGACGTCGACCGACAGGTAGTCGATCGGGAAGCCGGCGCGGTCGAGCACCATCAGATCGGCGCGGCCCTGGCCGTTGGCGACCAGCTGGAACGTCGGCGTGGCGCTCCCTTGCAGCTGGCCGAGCACGTCGACCACCGCCGGCGCCGTCGAGCCGAGCGTGAGCTCGGCGGCCGAGCGCCCCTCGGTGCCGCGCAGCTGGATGGTGAAGGCGCCGCCGATGGCGACGCCCTGGCTGAGGTCGCAGCCCGGGCGGCCGCACGCGCTCGGCGTGAACTCGATGAGACCGTTGCGACCGGTCTCGACCTGGTCCACGTCGCAGGCGAGGAGGGTGGCGAGGGGGAGGGCGAGGAGCAGCGAGGTGGTGCGGCTGAGGCTAGGCATGCCCAGCGTTAGAGCAACCGCGATGCCACCGACGGGACTGCTTAACCCACCGGATTCCCACCGCGCCCGCGTGAACCCTGGACCACGCTGTGGTGTGCCGCCGGCGCCCATGGCGGCGAATCCGCCGGGCCGCGCGTCCCCCGGCCGGACGCGCTCACGTCGACGACGCCACCACGCGCTGGTGGATCTCGTGGGTCAGCGCCTCGATCCGTTGCGACAGGCTCTGGGTCATCTCGGTCAAGCGAGTGTTCTGCTCGAGCAGCTCCAACAGCCGTGCGGTCTGCTGCGCCGCCAGCTCCTGCTGCGCGCGCGTCGCCTGGGCCAGGTCTTCGCGGTGCTGAGCGTCGGCGTCGGCGTGGGCCTTGTCACGATCGGCCTGTCGGGTCTGGGCGAGCAAGATCAGCGGCGCGGCGTAGGCGGCTTGCAGGCTGAACGCCAGGTTCAGCAGGATGAACGGGTAGAGATCGAAGTGGACCACGCCGACGACGTTCAGCGTGATCCAGGTCGCGACGAGGAAGCTCTGGGCCAAAAGGAACGTCGGCGTCCCGAAGAAGCGCGCGAAGCGCTCGGCCCTCACCCCGAACCAGTCCCCGCCGAACGCGGGCGCCAGGTGCTGCAGCGGCAAGATGAACCGCAGCGGGTGACGAGAGCTGCGCGAGGCAGCGGCGGGAACGACGGGCGCGACGTCGGGCATGGGACCTCCGTTGGTCCTGGGCAGTCTACGCTCCCGCGCCTACCCGGGACGTCGCCCGCCAACCCAACCGCCCGAGGTCTCCACCCACCTCCCGGGCGTGCGCTCCGGGCGATCGGACCGGCCGACCTACCCGCAGGCCTTCGAGGTGCACGACGCGTGCAGTACCCCGCCCCCGCCCTGGGCCCCGGCGGATGCCGGGAAGGCTTTTTGCGAAAAGCCCTCCCAGTTCACAGATTCACGCCGACGCCGATCACGGCGTAGGAGACCGACTGGTGGTACTCGCCCGCCATGTCCGGCGAGCGGTTCTTGTCACCCGCGGGCAGGCGGGTGGTGCTCGGCGTGGTGGTGCGCGAGAAGTACAGCACCTGGCCGGCGGTGCCGCGCAGCTCGACGCGGCCCAGGCGGTAGCGGACGCCGAGCTGCGGGATCAGCTTGTCCATGTCCATCAGCGCCGGGTCGAGGGTGCCGTCGGGCACGGCGTTGGAGTCGTACAGCACGCCGCCGGTGACCTCGAGGTCCTTCGAGGCGTAGTAGGTCCCGCCCACGCGGATGCCGATGGTGTCCTGCCAGTTGCGGACGATGTTGGTGTTGAGGTCGCCGCTCTGGGGCACCAGGCCGTTGCCGTCAGGGGTGCACTCGGCGTCGGGCGCGCCGGGGTTGATGACGCACTGGTTTTTGAACTTCGACCAGCGCTGGTACTCGACCGCGGCGTGCAGCGAGGCGTTGGTGAACGCGTGCCACTCGCCGGCGGCGCGGATGGCGTCGGGGAGCTGCTGGCGCAGCTCGATGGGCACCTCACCGGGGGCGGTCGCGCCGATCTGGGTGGCCAGGGTGCCGGTCAGGGTCTGCTGCCCGAAGCCGGGCTGCGACTGGTAGGCCAGGCCGATGCGCGAGCACGGCGTCGGCATCCACTGCACGCCGACCGAGGCCGCCAGGTCGGTGCCCTTCACGTCGAGGAGCGCGCGGCCCTCCTTGAGCGCCCCGTTGGCCTGGACCAGGTCGTCGGTGCCGTCGAGGTTGCGGGCGCGCACCAGGTTGATCTCCGACGACACCAGGTTCACGCCGGCGCCGATCGCGAAGCGCCGATCCGGGGTGTGCCAGGCCGCCGCCAGCGTGTAGTAGAGGGAGCGCTGGGTGCCCTCGATCGACGCCCACCGCGCCGGGCCGTCGACGGCGCCAGGGTACGTCGGGTCGACGGTGCCGATCTTGTCCCAGCTGGCCTGGCCGCCGAACGGCACGCTCAGCCCGAGGGCCACGCCCAGGCCCTTCACGCCGAGGTCAGACGCCACGCCGATGAACGGGCTGATGATCAGGTTGGCCAGCGTGCCCTTGCCCGAGTTCTTGCCGATGGCGTCCGTCGGGGTGCCGGTCCCGGGGTTGTCGATGGCGCCGGCGTCGCGGGTGTAGTCCGCGGTGCGGTAGGCGAAGAGCCCCTCGACGTAGAGCCGGGTGCCGTGGCCGTAGGCCAGGCCCGCGGGGTTGTAGAACAGCGCGGTCACGTCGGTGGTGGCGGCGTGGCCGTCCTCGCCACCGAAGCGCGTGGTCGAAAATCCACCGGCGCTCGCCGACGACGCCGCCGACGACAGCGCAACCAAGGCCCCTAGCACCGACGACAGGTGGGTGACGAATCGCATACGTGGCTCGCAGTGTTGAAGTGTGCCCTTGACGGCAGGGCGGGAAGGCTTGAAAGTTTGCAGGCATGCTGAAACGCTTGTCAACCCGAGGTGTCGGTGGGCTGCTCGTGGCCGCCACGAGTGTGATGACGGTCGCCTGCGTCGACGCCAAGGCGCGGTTTGACGAGTACGACCAGCGGGTCCCCAAGGTCGACGCCGACACGACCGACGCGCCGATGGTCGACACGCTGCCCAACATCGACGGGGTGTGGCTGCTGGCGGTCGATCCCAAGCCGATCGCGGCCGGCGCGTTCATCCAGATGGCGGTGACCTGGGACATCACCAGCGCCGGCCCGAGCGGCACCCTCGACGGCAGCTACCAACCGCTCATGACGTTCGGCCTGGCGCCCGACTCGCCCAGCCGCACCTCGGTCGGCGTGCCGCTGGTCGCCAACAGCGTCCCGGTCGACAGCACCGCGTCGTTCACCGCGACCCTGACCGGCACCCTGCCCGGCCCCGCCAACTCGGTGTCGGGCACCGAGTACCAGGTGGCGATCAACCTGATCGGCACCATCCGGTCGACCACGCTGGTGTGCGGCACCGTGACCGGCTCGGTCGGCCCCATCGCCGACGTGTCGGGCTCGACGTTCGCGGCGGTGCCGACGGGCTCGCCACTGCCGGCGCCGGTTGGTGAGTGCCCGCCGGCGACCGCGGTCGACGCCGGCGTCGACGCGCCGTAACGCCGCCGCGACCGCTCAGGTCGTGACGTCGCGGCGTCGAAACGCGAGCAGGCCCAGCGCCAGCAAGCCCACGGTCAGCCCGGCCGACCAGCTGGCGTCCGACCAGAACCGGGCGTGGTCCACCGTCGAGCCGGCCGGGTGGTACCAGCGGTACAGCTCGTGCCAGAAGTTCATGTGGCTGGTGGGCAGGATGTCCTTGAACGCCGGGCCCATGATCTCGTCGGGCAGCCGCTGCAGCACCGACGAGATGAAGAACGCGCCCAGGGTGCCGACGTGGGCGACCACTGGGTTGTCGGTCATGGCCGACACGCACAGCGCCGCGGCCACCACCACCGCCAGCGACGCGCCCGCGCCCAGGCACGCCAGCGCCAGGAGCGCCGGCCAGTCGCCGCGGCCGACCAGCCAGAACCCGTCGCTGCGGAACTCCCAGATGTAGACCAGGAGCGAGCCGCCGCCGTAGGCCACGTGGCCGACGACCAGCGCCAGCCCGCACAGGAACAGCACCATCAGCTCGAGCCACACCAGGCTGGCCAGGGCCTTGGCCGCGTACACCGCGGTGCGCGACGGCGGCCGCATCAGCAGCGCGCGCAGCGTGCCGTCCTTGCTCTCGCCGGCCAGCTGGTTGCCGGCCACCGTCGCCGCCACCAGCGGCAGCAGCGCGAAGAAGCCGATGTTCAGGACGAAGTTGGCGAAGAACGGGCCGTTCAGGTAGACGCTCGGGTCGAGGCCGAGGCCGCCGATGCGCTTGCCCTTCCACTGCGACCACTCGAAGCCGATGAGGGTCACGATGATGAACACCAGGCACAGCACGAAGCCGACGTAGGACGACGGCCGCCGGGCCAGCTTCCACAGCTCCCACCGGGTCAGCTTGAGCACGTGCCTCACGCGGCCTCCGCGGCGCCGACCAGGCCGACGAACACGTCCTCGAGGGTGGGCGCCTCGACCGCGATCTCGTCGACCGCGACGCCGGCCGCCACCAGCCGCTCGACCAGCGGCGCAGGGGCGACCTCGCCGGTGACGTGGATGAGCCCGGGCTCCACCTCGTGCCCCGTGCCGCCGGCCGCCGCCACCACCGCCAGGGCCGCGGCCACCGGCCGGGCCCGCAGCCGCACCCGTCGTCGGCCGGCCAGCAGCTCGCCGACGACGCCCTCCCACCGCACCTTCCCGGCGGCGAGGATCGCCGCCCGGTTGCACACCTGCTCGACCTCGGCCAGCAGGTGGCTCGACAGCACCACGGTCAGGCCGTCGTCGTGGGCCAGGCTGCGGATCAGCGCGCGCATGTCACGGATGCCCATCGGGTCGAGGCCGTTGGTCGGCTCGTCGAGGATGATCAGCTCCGGCCGCGGCAACAGCGCGGCAGCGATGGCCAGGCGCTGCTTCATGCCGTGGGAGTAGACCCGGGCCAGATCGTCGGCCCGGGCCGCGAGCTCGACCCGGTCGAGCACCTCGTCGATGCGCGCGCGCGGACAGCCGCCCGACAGGTCGGCCAGCATCCGCAGGTTGTCGCGCCCGCTGAGGTAGCCGTACAGCGACGGCGACTCGACGATGGCGCCGACCCGGGCCAGCACCGCGCGATCGGTCGGCGGCCGACCGAACAGCTCGACCCGGCCGCTGGTGGGCCGCACCAGGCCCATCACCATCCGCAGCGTCGTGCTCTTGCCGGCGCCGTTGGGGCCGAGGAAGCCGTAGACGTCGCCGCGCTCGACCGCGAGCGTCAGGCCGTCGACGGCGGTGCGGCCGCGGTAGCGCTTGCGCAGGTCGTGGGTCGCGAGGACGGTGGTCACGCCCCAGCGTGTAGCGCACTCGGCCGGCCGCGCCACCTCGCGCCGACCGCCGCTGCTCAGCGGGGCGCGCGGCCGATGGGCGGGAAGTTCTGGCAGGCGGTGTCGAACAGGGCCAGCGCGTCGGTCAGCCCGGTGGTCAGGTCGCCCGAGCAGATCGACGACACCACCGCGTTGGCCGGGCCGGCCTGACTGACGAAGTCGACCAGGCGCGCGGCGTACTCGGCGTCGCCGAACGACGAGCTGCACGACCCCGGGCCCGGCCCGGCGATGATCGCCGCGGCCCAGCGGCCGCGGTCGCCGGTGTAGCTGTCGAGGAACCCCACGTAGTTGGCCACCGGCTCCTGCTGTGTGTCACACAGGGTCTCTGCGAAGCCCAGCGTGACCGGCTGCTCGTAGCTGCAGTCGTTCTCGTCGGTGAGCATCACCACCGCCAGCAGCGCGTCGTCGCGGCGGAAGCCGACGTTGGTGCCGTCGGCCAGGCGCTCGTCGAAGGCGGCGCGCATCGCGGCCAGCGGCATCTCGTCGGACGGGCCGCTGGTCCCGACGTTGGCCGCGCACGCGAAGGCCGCCGCCGGGTCGGGATCGCCCAGCTGGATCCAGCGCCGGGTCAGGTTGCATCCGGCCGGCTGGAGCATGGCGCCGTTGTCGCCGCCGTCCTGGCTCATCGGCAAGGTCGGCCCGCCCGGGAACAGGGTCTGGGTGTACGTGTAGTCCATGCCGGTGGTGGTGATGGCCACCCGGTAGTCCAGGCCGGACTGCTCGATCACCGAGATGAACTGCGGGAAGTTGGTCGCCAGGTTGGCCTGCTCCTGGGCCATCGACCCGGAGTTGTCGACGACGAACAGGATGTCGATCTTGGCGCAGCCCTCGTCGGCGGCGTCGGGATCGCTGGCGATCGGCCCGTCGAGCGCGACCGCGGCGTCGGCACCGACGTCGTCATCGCCGCCGGTGCCGGGCGACGTCGGGCCGCACGCGCCGAGGACGCCGGCCACCAGGCCGGCCGTGAACACTGCCACATCGAGACGCATCATGGGTGCTCCTGGTCCGCGACGGCGACGGTAGCGGGTCGCGGCCACGCGCGCCAGCGCGACCTCGTCGGGACGGTCAGGACGCCAGCGCCGGCGCGGCCGCTGCGCTGGCCTCGGGCGCGCCCGCCGGTGCCGTCGCCGTGGCCAGCTCACCGTCGGACGGCACCAGGAACCTGCGCAGCGCGAACACCGCGGCCGCCATCGCGACGAGGCCCACGCCCACCACCAGCTCGACCGCGCTCGACAGCTTCCAGCCGGTCTCCTCGGCCAGGGCCGGGATGCCCCACGGCACGAACGCCGCCAGGAGCGCGCCGACGTGGTAGACGAGGCCGATGGCGCGGGCCCGGACGTGCTCGGGGAACAGGCCGGTCACCAGCACCGGCGTCACGCCCGAGTAGCCCGCGCCGAGCGCGCCGCCCAGGAACGCGCCGAGGGTGAGCAGCCCGGGCGCGGCGCCGACGAACAGCGGCAGGGCCGGCACCATCAACAGCGCCGGCGCCACCAGCGCGGCGATGACCCCGTAGCGGTTGGCGACCATCCCCGCCACCACCACGCCGACCAGCATGCCGACCTGGAACCAGCACACGTTGGCGAAGGCGGTCTGCTTGGACAGCCCCAGCTCGGTCAGCTGGATGAGCGAGTGGGTGGTGGTGAGGCCGTAGTAGACGACGAAGCCGAGCGCCATCACCAGCGAGCCCAAGACGATGCGCAGGCGCACCGCTGGCACCAGCAGGTCGGCGATGGCGCCGCGGCTGGCGGCGGGGGCGGCGTGGTTGTGCTCGTCGGGGACCAGGAACCGGATCGGCAAGACCAGGAGCGCGGGCGCGATCGCGATGAGGAACATCGCGCGCCAACCCCAGGCCGGCACCACGAAGTACGCGGTGGCCGCGGCGAGGAAGAAGCCGACCGGCCAGCCCGCCTGCAAGAGCCCCGAGGCGATCTTGCGGCTACGCGCCGGGAAGCTCTCCATCGCCATCGCGGTGCCGGCGGTCCACTCCGCGCCCATGCCGAAGCCGAACAGCGTGCGGAACACCAGCACCCAGGTGAACGTCGGCGCGAAGAAGATGGCCGCGTCGAACGCCGCGAACCACAGGAGCGACAGCATCAGCGGCAGCTTCCGGCCGAAGCGATCGGCCATCCACCCGGCCGCGGCGCCGCCGGCCAGGCGCACCAAGAGCGTCAAGGTCAGCGAGCCGGCCACCGCGGCGTGGCTGACGTTGAACTCCTTGGCGATGTCGTTCATCACCAGGATGTAGATGGTGAAGTCGAACGCATCGAGCACCCACCCCACCCACGCCGCCGCGAACGCGGCCCACTGTCCGCGCGTGGGCTCGCGCCACCAGGGCACCGGCTTGGCCTGAACCTGCGTCGTCATGGCGAGGCTGGTACCGCAGATCGATTGTGCAATGCAACAGGAATTATTGCATCGCACCATTCGCAAGCATTTTCGATAGCTTGCCGCGGTGGCTGGGGGCGCGGCTACTCCAGGCCGCCGAACGGATCGGGGTACGGACGGGCCTGCTTGACGTACAGCGTGGGCGTCCCCGGCGTGTACTGGTCGTCGAACTTGAACTCGACGTCCATGGCGTACCAGCCGTTGTTGCCCGCGGCTGGGCCGTAGGCCTTCGAGAACCGGGTGTGGATGGCGGCCAGCGCCTTGCCCAGCGCGTAGAGCTGCGTCGGCGACAGCACGGTCGTGCCGGCGGCGATGATGTTCGAGTGGGTCAGGTAGGTGATGGGCTGGTTGGGCTGCGTGAAGTAGTAGAGGAGCTGATCGCTGGTGGTGCCCGGCGGCGGCGCCACCACCTCGACGTCGCCGCCGTACTGCACGTTGACGTAGAAGGCCGGGTCGAGCCCGCTGGCGTCGAACGGGTTGGCGGTCACCGACACTCCGTTGGCCTCCTCGGCCTGGAAGTTCTCGTGGACCAAGAGCGCCATGCCGACGCTCTTGTGATCGACCCGGTAGTAGGAGCGCTCCTCGAAGGTGCGGAAGGTCCACACGTCGGCGTAGACCTTGCGGATGGCGGTCTCCATCGCCGCCAGGTCGCTGCGCAGGCCGCTGTACGAGTTGTAGCAACCGGCGCACGGGAACCCGTCGAGGTCCTCGCTGTTGCTGCTGGTGCGGAACCGCAGCTTGGTCACCCCGGGATACTCCGCGGCCTTGGTGGTGAGCGCGGCCTCGAAGGCGGGCGAGAACGGCGCGACCAGGATGTCGGCCCGGAGCTGGGCCAGCGCGGCGTCCCGGGTGGCGGGGTCGCCGACGAACCCGGGATCCGCCAACAGCGCGTCGAGCCGGGCGAAGAACCCGTTGTCGGTCATGAACTGGAAGTACCAGGCCATCGGGATCGCGAAGCCGGCCTTGATGGGCACGTCGGGCGTGCGAGTCAGGATCGAGTAGTGCGCGGCCTTCCCGCCGAACACCGTGACGGCGGCGCGCAGCGCGTCGCGCAACGAGGCGCCGGCGGCCGGCTCGGGCGTCACGTCGCCGAGGTCGGTGAACGCGGTGACCGACAGGTCCGCCACCGGCAAGGTCACCGGGGCTGGCGCGTGCGCGTCCCACCAGGCCTGGGCCTCCTCGAGGGTGGCGGCGGTCATGGTCCAGGCGTCGGCGGTGACCACCAGCTTGACCAGCTGGCCGTCGAGGCCGACCACGGTCGGGTTGGTCAGCGCGCCGCGCAGGCCCATGTTGGGCGTGTGCCGGTTGCGCGACAGCACGTTGACGTGGGACAGCGGCGTCTGGAACTCCTGGGTGATGAGCCCCTGGACCACCGAGATGTCGTTGGGGGCCTCGTCGAGGACGACGATGGCGTGCGGCGACACGAACTCGCTGGCCAAGGTGGCCGCGGTCGAGAAGTGGATGTAGCCGTAGGCGGTGCCCAGCGACAGCGGTTGGTAGTCGATGCCGGCGTAGAGCTCGTCGGTGGTCACCACCGGCACCTCGGCGCCGAGCCCGGCCGCCACCGCCGCCTGGGCCTCGGAGGTCGGGTGGAACGCCAGCATCGGCCCGAAGTAGGCCGCGTGCTTCACGGCCAAAAACAGCTTGGTGAGCATGGCCGGCGACGCGGTGTCGTACGGCGCCAGCTCGAGGACCCACCGGTCTGGCTGCTCGTAGTAGGTCACCGCTCCGAGGAGGAACCGGCGGTCGGGCGCGAAGTACTGGACCGAGTTGAAGTCGGCCAGGGTGCCCACCACCGGCAGCCCGCCGCCCGACAGGTGGGTCGACGCGAACGCGTAGTGGATCTCGAACCGCACCGTGTTCATGAAGTACAGCGCGTCGCCGCCGTCCTGGTCGACGATGACCTTGACCGAGCGCGATCCGGGCAGCGTGGCGTCGAGCGGCTGCGACGCCAGGGCGGTGAAGTCGGCGCCGCAGGTGATGGTGCCCAGCGCGTCGGGGCTGGCGCTGGCCTCGGCGACCTGGCAGGCGCCCTCGGTGACCTGGAACGCGTCGGGGCCGGCGTCGACGGTGGCGCCGCCGTCGCCTCCGCAGGCGGCCACGACCACGGCCACCGCAGCCACGAGCTGGGCGCGCCTCACGGCACCAACGCGAAGCAATAGAAGCCGCCGTAGCCGCCGCCCGAGCCCACCGTGTTGGAGTTCGGATCTGGCGGCCCCATCTCGATCAGGCTGACGCCGGGCGCGCAGCCCGACTCGATCAGCGAAGACATCCACGAGTCGATCGGCCCACCGCCGCCGCGCGGCCACGAGTGGCCGACCCGGGGCTGGCCCTCGACCGGCTTGTTGCCGGCGTTGGCGGTCCAGTCGAGGCAGGTGCGGTTGGCGGCCTCCAGCCGGCCCTGGCTGTTGGTGCCGGTCAGCATGTCGTGGTTGTCGACGTCGCCGGTCAGATCCGGATCGTGGTTGAGCACGCCGTCCTCGTTGGGGAAGTCGTTCTTGATGGTGGGGTCGCCGCCCTGGGGTCGGATCGACATGAGCGACGCCACGTCGGGCGCCAGCAAGCGCTCGTTGCGGTCGTACCAGGGCCCGGGGCCGATGCGCTCGATCGCGTTGACCACGTTGCCGGCGCCATCGTCGCTGGCGCTCAAGAACGCGCGCCACTGCTTGCTGGCGGCGCCCGGCATGCTGCGCTCGGCGATGGTGGCGCACAGCTTGTCGGCGCCGCGCAGGCCGGCGCCCGGTCCGGTCTCGCCGAACCGCAGGTCGCCGCCGAAGCCCATCGGGTTGCCGGACAGCTCCTGCAGCGCCCGCAGGCTGGTCACGAAGAACGAGAAGCGCGGCAGTGTGGTCGGATCGGCGTCGACCGCGGCGTCGATCGCGGTGGCCGCGTCGCCGTCACCGGCGGGGTCGTCGCCGCCGCCGCAGGCCGCGACGGCCAGGCAGGTGGCCAGGAGGGTGGTCGGGGCTCGCAGTGCTCGCATGGGTCCTCGCGGTGGCGGAGCGGTCGTGGCAGCGTGGTCGTAGACCGGGCTGGTCACTGGCAGGTCAGGTCGTCCTGGCAGGTGGCCGGCGGCGTACACGCGGTGTCGTCGTTGCACGAGATGACGCCGGGCACGGTCACCGGGCGCTCGATCAGCGACGCGACGGTGAGGTCGACCCGGCCGGCGGTGGTGAGCGCCGACCCGACGCTGGTCCGGGTCAGCTTGATGGTGGGGAACCCGGCGGTGCCCAGGTCGAGCAAGGCGGAGATCATCGGTCCGCTCAGGGTGAGCGCGCCGTCGTCGGCGGTGTCACACACGATCTTGCCGCGCAGGCCACCGTGGTGGCTGATGTCCAGCTCGATGACGATGCGCGTGTCGGTGGCGGACCCGGGGGCCCAGGCGACAGCCTTGGCCTCGTCCCGGGCCAGCCGGAGCTCTGGATTAGTGACCACCAGCGGCGAGATCCCGGCGGCGGTCGCCGTGAACGCCGGCGTGAACGCGCTGCCCGACGCGGTGACGGTCACCGCGCCGCCGTCGGTGACGCCCGGGTAGGCCAGCGAGACGGTGCCCGGCACCTGGTAGGTGCCACCGCTGGTGAGCCTCAGGTCGAACTCGCTCGCGCCGGCCGTGGTCGAGACCCCGGCGACGTGGACCGTACCGACGTCCTGCTTGACCCCGTGGGCCTCACACACCCCGTCGGCGACGCACACGTCGCTCCCGCACCCTGCGGGGCAGAACGGCGCGCGCGGCGTGAGGAGCTGGCAGTCGCCGTCGGTGAGCTGGCTGTCCCACTGCACCCCGGCTGGCTCGGCCTTGTCGCGGACGACGCCGGCCATGGTCGTGGTCGGCGGGTCGTCGTCGTTCAGGTCGACGTTGATGTTGCCGACGTGGACCGTGGGGTCGCCCAGCACGACGTCATCACCATCACCGCCGCACGCGGCCAGCACAACAATCGAAGCAAACAGGTAGAGCGAGCGCATGGTTTGTGTCGCGACCGTCTCCGTGAGGTCACGTCCGTGCGACCATCGTCGCATCGGTTCGGTTGCCAGGTCGAGCCCGGCCGACGGTCCGGGCGCTGGCAAGCGCTGTCGCTGCCAGCGGCTTGGGTCGACGACTCCTGACCGCGCGCCCTTCGGCCCCGGCATTCCTCAGGCGCGCCCGACGTGCGCCGACGGCCTCGAGCGAGTAACATATCAACATGTTGCGCTCGGTCGGGTTCGCCCTCGTGGTCGTCGGCGCCGTCGGTGCGGCGGCGTGTGACGCGGCCAACGCCCAGCCCCGCAAGCGGCGACCGGCGCCGGACCGGCCGACGGCGTCGTGTCCGGATCGCCTGGTGGGGCTGTGGGTCGGCCGCCGACACGACGGCGCCGTCTGGCACGAGCACCGTATCTCGATCGACCAGATCGGCTCGACGTACACCTGCCGCCAGGAGTCGCGGTCGTGGCTGGGGGAAGCCCGCGACCGCCTGCCGCCGGGGTGCGCCTCGGGGGTGGGCCGCGCCTACACGGTGGCCAAGCTGCGCTGCGGCGTGCGGGTGTTCGGGGCCGTCCTCCAGGTCACCAGCCTGCGGCTCGACGAGCAATTCCAAACCTGCGGCGACGACGCCAGCGGCTACAACCTCGATCACCTCGAAGGCGAGGTCCGCGGCAACACGTGGTTCGCCACCAACCAGGACGGCGGCATCGACATCGGCGCGCCCTACGCGATGCGGCGCCTGAGCTGCGACCCGTGACCCGTGGCGCCGCGGCGATCGCCGCCGCAGCGCTGGCGCTCGTCGTCGCCTGCAGTGAACGCGACCGCTCGGCCGCGGCCCCACCCTCGCCGCCCGCCACGCCGCGATCGACGGCACCACCCTCGCCGCCGGCCACGCCCGCCCCGCGCCCGCCGCCGGCGGTCACGCCGGCCGCCGCCCCGCGCTACTGCGCCGACCAGCTCGCCGGTCGCTGGGTGGGGCGCCGCCACGCCGCCGGCCGCTGGCACGAACAGCGCCTGTCGCTCGAGCGCGTCGGCCAGAGCTACGTCTGTCGCCGGGAGATCCGCTCGTGGCCGGGGCCGCGCTCGGCCCGGCTGCCTCCGTCGTGTCCCCGCGGCGGCCGTGCCTACAGCGTGACGCGGCTGCCGTGCGCGCTGCGCGTGACCGGCCCCTACCTGAGCGTCACGGCCGGCCAGGTGGACCAGCAGGTGGCCAGCTGCGGTGGCCCGGTGACCGACGAACACCTCGCGAAGCTCAGCGGCGTCGCCCAGGACAACGCCTGGGCCGCGGAGCAGTTCGAAGGCGGACGCGGCCCCATCACCCGCTACGCCATGTACCGCGTGGCCTGCGCGCCATGATCCGCGCGCGCCGGCGTCACTTGGCCGGTGGCATGACCAGCTCGAACTCCTCGAGGGCGTTCTCGAGCTCGACCTTGCCGTCGAGCCGCTTGGCCTCGAGATCGGCCAGCTGGGCGCCCAGCTTGTTGCCCTCGCTGGTGAACTCATCCAGCTGCTTGGTCCACTTGGCCCGCTGCGGGCCAGCCGCCGGGTTCTTGGCGATGGCCCGGAGGTTGTCGCGCAGCTCCTCGGCACGCTGATCGAGCTGGTTGCGCCGCTGGGTCACGCCGGCGATCTGCTCCTCGAGCTTGGCCACCGCGCGGCGACGGTCGATGATCGGCTTGAGCTTGGCCTTGGCGTCGGCGCCGAGCGAAGCGTCGACCAGCAGCCGGTCGAGCAGGTCGATGGCCGGCGCGTTCCAGATGCTGATCGTGGTGCGGCTCGGGGTCTGCTCGACGACGGTCAGGGTGCCCTCGCGGGTGCCGGGCGCGACCACCAGCCGGACCAGGTACCCGTCGGGCAGGTCTTCGGTGCCGTCGGGGCGCTTGGCCAGCGCGTAGCTGCCGCCGGCCTTGCTGTGGCGCACCAGCACGGTGAAGCCGTCGGCGTTGGTCATCGCCTTGGCGGTGTAGGTGGTGGTCCGGCGCGCGAACCGCTCGACCTCGAGCACGCCGCGCGACATCTTGACCAGGCGCATCTCGCCCGAGTCGCTGGTGACCTCGGTCGACACCAGCACGTCGGTCTCGACCGCGAATGGGATGGTGGCGCTGGTGTCGGCGCCGACGGTCTCGGACAGGCCCTCGCCGACGAAGCTGCCGCCGGCGTAGATGCCGATGGGGCCGGGCTCGAGAACGAACGGCGTCGAGTTCTTGAACCGCACCACCCGGTACGGGTTGAGCGGGTAGCCGGGGCCGGCGCCGCCGGGGCGGTACAAGAACGCCTCCTCACCGTCGACGTCGGCGTTGACGATGGCCACCATGGTCGAGGTGCCCTCGGGCACGGTCACCCGCTGGCCCAGCTCGAACCGGGTCTGGCCCGAGGCGGTCTCGGCCCGGGCCTGGGCCACCGTCGAGTTGCGCAGCTGGTCCATGTCGAAGCCGGCCGGCTCGTCCCACACGCCGTCGGCCTCCTCGGGCTCGGGCGCGCTCGCGTAGTCTTCGAGCTCGTCGCGCGCCGCGGTGGCGGGCGCGGCGCTGCTGCGCGACCGCGACGGGGCGGCCGGCGCCTTCTTCGGCATCGGCCGGCCGGCCGCGACCCCCGGCGGCGGCGGGGCGGGCATCGGCGCCGGGGTATAGGTCGACTCCCCGACGGCGGCCACCGCCTGGCGCTGGTCGCCCACCGCGCTCATGTCGGGCCGGGCCACGTCGCGCGGCGTGTGCAGGTCGTACCGGAACGCGATGGGTGCCCCCGAGGTCAGCGCCAGCCGGACGTCGTTCCACTCCTCGCCGCTGGTGTTGTCGACCACCGCCCACGCCTGGAGCAAGGCCCGGCCGTTGCCCTCCTTGGGCACCACGACGCGATACGTCGGCTTCCACATCGGCGCCGCTACCACGTAGCTGACCAACAGATCGTGGGTCTTGGTGCCGGTCAACCGGATCGCCACGTCGACCTGCTGGAACATGCCCTCACCGGCGCTGGCGTCGAGGGTGCGGTTGAACTGCATCGCCAGGTCGCCGTCGGCCAGGGTCAGGTCCTTGACCGTCGACAGCTTGACCACGCGCAGGGCGTCACCGTCGAGCAACGTCACGCGGTGGTCGGTGCGCGGCCGCGCGTCATCGTCGCCGCCACCGCCCTCGATCAGCTCCTCGACCATCGCGATGCGGCCGGCCACCGTGCCGTCGGTGGTCGCCAGCGACACCCGGCTGCCGCGCAGGGCGTCGAGCACCTGCGCCAGGCTGCCCTGGCCGGGCCGCAACGTCGCCAGCGCCGCGTTGGCCCAGGTCTGGGGGTCGAGCGGCATCGACACGCTGACCGCGCGGCCGCTGGTGCGCTCGACGATGGTCAGGCTCTTGAGCAGATCGTTGACCTGGTCCTTGCGGACCTTGAGCGTCAGCAGGTCGCCGTCGATGCGGCCGGTGCGCTCGAAGTAGCCGACCCCGTTGCGGTACAGGACGACCCGATCGAGCTTGAGCGGCGCGGCGGCGCTGGGGTAACGGAACCGTTGGGCGCCGCCGCCACAGGCGACCGTCGACGCCGCCAGGGCGGCCAGAAGGTAGGGCGTGATGCTGCGAGCGATCATGCGCCGGAGCATGCGTTGGCGATCCCGGCCCGTCCATGGGTTTCGCCGCCGACGCGCGCGTGCCATCGCTGGCACCGCCGTGCCGGATCTGGCAGTCGGAGCGGGCGCGCCGGGTGCGAGGACGCGAGGTTGCGCGCGGCACGCCCGCTGCAAAAGGGGGCGTCACGCGGCCCCACACCCGGGGCCCACGCCCGACGCACCTGCGTCACCCAGCCCTCAGTCACCCAAGGACCCACGTCATGCAGCACCTCATCGGCAAGTACTCGCGCCACACCGTGTGGCTGTTCGCGCTCGGCGCCGTCGTCGTCGGCATCGCCGCCGCCTTCGCCACCCGCAGCTTCGGCCCCAAGGTCACGGCGGCGGTCTACGCCGCGGTGGTCGGCCTCGCCGGCTTCGCGTCGACGTTCACCACCCAGGCTCGCACCCGCGGTGCCGTGGCCGCGTTCCTGGTCGCCGCGCTGTGCGCCGCGGTCACCTACTTCCTGGTGGTGAGCTACGTGTTCGGCGCGGCCACCACCGCGGTGGCCGACGCGGCGTCGAACGGCGCGGCCCACGCCGAGGCGGCCAAGGTCGGCTCCACCTTCGGCAAGTTCTTCGGCGCGTTCGCCGCGGTGGTCGCGTTCCTCGAGACCGCCGTGGTCGGCATCGGCGGCGCGGTGGTCGGCGCCAAGGCCAAGGACAGCGGCGGCCTCACGCCCCAGCTCGCACGCGGCTGACCGCAGCGCCCGCGCCGCGGCCCGGTCACTTCATCGGGTTCGAGCCGGTGAAGTGCTCGACGGTGTTGAAGATGAGGAAGTCACCCGCCAGGGCCAGCTCGTACACCGGGATGATCCACAGCGCGAGGTGGACCGCCGACTTGCTCCACTTGTCGTTGGTGACGGTGCCGTTCCACTTGTTGAGCTTGTTGAACGCGCCGTAGCTGCCGTAGCAACCTCCGGCGGTGGCGGCGAGGGCGGCGGTGAGCGCGAGGACGGAGAGCTGCTTCTTCATGCAGGCACTGTCGTCGCAGCGGCGCCGAAGGTCGCGCCGATCGAGGGCACGCGCCGGGCAGCGCCAGGTAACTCGCCGGGTACGCGGGCACGGCGTCGGGCCGGGCGCACAGAAACTTGCGAGCCGCAGGCCCCGCGTGATACTGATCATGCGTTCAGCAACCGAGGATCTATGCCCCCGACCGCACTGCCTGACGACGACGCCCTCACCGCGCCCATCCGCGACCTGCTCGCCCTGTTCGCCGAAACCCTGGCCGACGTCAAGTTCCCCGACGTCGACAGCCGCGCGCTGACCACCGAAGCCAAGCAGGTGCTCGACCGCGCCGCCGAGGTCGGCCGCGCCGAGGCCGCGCTGGCCGAGGCCCGCCGCACGCTGGTCGAGGCGCAGGATCAGCTCCACCAGCGCGCCCAGCGTGCGCTCGCCTACGCCCGGGTCTACGCCGACGGCGACGCCGAGTTGTCGGCGCGCCTCGACGCGATCGGCCTGCCGCGACCGCGCGCGCCCCGGGCCACCACCGCCGCCGCGCCGACCAGCGACGCCCCGCGCAAGCGCGGCCGGCCGCGCAAGGAGCCGGCCCCCACGACGCTGTTCTCGGTGCCACCGGCCCCGCCGGCGACGCCGGTGGCGAGCTGAGCCGCGGCGCGACGCCCGCCGCCGGGGCCCGGCTCGGTCACGAGGACCAGCGCTCCTCGAGCCGCACGTAGCTCGCCTCCATCCCGTGCTCCATGCCGGTCGCCAGCATGGCGTCGCGCGTGACCGCGTCGGGCAGCTGCATCCGCATCGTCAGGAGCGTGCCGGCGCCGTCGGCGACGAACGTCGTCTCGATGCGGTTGTCGGGCGTCGGGTTCGGCCCCGGCGGCGGCAGGTGCATCCGCTCGACGTGGACCAGCCGGTGCGGCGCCTCGACCTCGATGAACTCTCCGGTCAGGTAGAACCCGCCGGCGCCGCCGTCCGACCACTCGTAGCGGATGGCGCCGCCGGGGCGCGCGTCGCAGATGCACACCGGCATGGTCCAGCCGTCGGGGCCCAGGCACCACTGCTGCACCAGCGCCGGGTCGGTGTGGGCCTGGAACACGGCCGCGGGGGGCGCCGCGAAGCGGCGGGTGATGACGACGCCGGTGTCGCCGATGATCTCGAGCGTGAGCTTGCTCATGCAGGGTCCTTTCGACCGCGGGGGTGGGTGCGCGCCAGGAGCTGGTCGAGGCGCTCGTAGCTGCGCTCCATGCCCTTGCGGAGCATGGCGAGGAACGGGTCGAGCTCGTCGAGCGCGCCGGGCGCCAGGCGGCACGGCCGGCGGGCGCCATCGACGCGGCGCAGGATCAGGCCGGCCTGCTCGAGGATCTTGACGTGACGCGAGATGGCCGGCTGCGAGATCGGAAACGGCGCGGCCAGCTCGTTGACGGTCGCCTCGCCCCGGGCCAGCCGCGCCAGGATCGCCCGACGGGTGGGGTCGGCCATGGCCGCCAGGGTGGTGTCGAGGTTCAGCGCCATATCAACGTTCCTTTATATAACCTATGACTCATATAAACGCAAGCACGATCCCCCGGCGCCGCCGCACGCCACCGCCGACCGGGCGCCGGGCGCGCTAGCCGCGCAGCTGCTTGAGCTCGGCGAAGAACAGATCGACCTCGTCGGCCTTCGAGTAGAAGTGCGGCGCCATGCGCAGGCCGGCGCCTGGCCGGTGGTCGCAGAAGAAGCGCCGCCGGTTGAGCTCGCGGCACGCGTCGGCGGCGCCGACGAAGTCAAACACCACCGAGCCGCCCCGGGCCTCGGCCGCGCGCGGGCTCTTGAGCGTGCAGCCCAGCTCATCGACCCAGCCGATCGCGCGCTCGGTCAGCGCCAGGCTCTTGTCGCGGATGGCGGCGACGCCGATCTCGCCGACGATGGTGTGGCCGGCCCGGGCCTGGTACAGCGCCGCCACCGACGGGGTCCCGCTCAGGTAGCGCCACACCGTGTCGGCGTAGGCCTGCGCCGGCATGGCGAACGCGAACGGGTGGGCGTTGGCGAACCACCCCGTCGTGCGCGGCTCGAACGCGGTGACGAGGTCCTTGCGGACGTACAACCAGCCAGCCCCGGGGCCGCCACACAGGTACTTGATCGAGCCGCCGCACGCGAACGACACGCCCAGGTCGACCACGTCGATGGGGATCGTGCCGATCGACTGGTAGCAGTCGAGGATCACGTGCGCGCCGACCTCGGCCGCCCGCCGCGCGATCTTCTTCACGTCCTGGACGAACGCCGAGCTGAACACCACGTGCTGGATCGGCACCACCACCGTGCGCTCGTCGATCGCGGCGCACACCGCGTCGGCGTCGACGGTCGCGCCGTCGGGACACGGGACGATCACCACCTCGGCGCCGCGCCGCTCCTCGGCTTTCCACACGTACGCCACCGACGGGAACATCAGCGCCTCGAACACCACCTTGTTGCGCGCGGCGGTGAACTCGAAGCACGACGCCAGGCACGCCATCGCCGTCGACACGTTCGGCTGCACCACCACCGTGCCGGCCGGCGCCGAGAGCAGCCGCTCGAGCCGCGCGGCGGCGTGGCCGAGCTCCGGGATCCACTCGTCCCACGCGGCGATCGACGCCGACTGCCACAGGTCGAAGTACGCCGCGAGATCTTCCTCGGCCTTGGCCGGCACGCACCCGAGCGAGTGCGAGATCATGTGGACGCAGGTCTCGAGCGCCGGGAAGGCCGCGCGCCACGCGAGCAGGGGGTCGTCGGCGAGGGTCATGGCCGACCGGGAGTAACACGGTGGCCGCCGACGAGGGGCGCGGGCCCGGCGCCGCCGCTGATCAGAACTGACCGGTCAGCACCAGGCCGCCGCCGTCGGTGCGCACCAGCGGCGCCACGGCGATGGCGCGGCGCCGCCGGTTGTACGAGCGCACCAGGCGCGGCGCCTTGGCGATGTCGTAGATGGTGGCGCCCAGGACCACGGCGACGGCGACGTCAGCGGTCACCTGCAGTCCGGCGTTGCACGAGCGCCCGGCCTCGGCCCAGGAGCGCGAGCACAACGCGAGCGCCGCGACCGCCGCGCTCGCCGCGACCGACCGCACGACCAGGCCGCCGGTCACCAACCGTCCGCCGTAGACCGGTCCCAGCGACGGCGCTAGCACGACGCCGACGACGCCCGCGGCCATGCCCGGCCGCGATCCCGTCGCGGCGCCCACCCCGAGCCCGGTCCACGCCACCACCGCGCCCGCGGCCGAAAGCTCAGCCCCGACCGCCGGGCTGCGATCGCCGGGCTCGGCGTGCGCGGCTGGGTGACCTGACGCGACCAGAGCCATGGCGAGCACCGCAGGGATGATGACGCGCATGACGGGTGGCGTTTTCACGAGCCATGCCACGCGCCAAGCTACCGTGATCGTATCCATTGCGAGTGGTTCAGGTGTCGAACCTCTGGCACCGTGAGGTCGCGCCGGACACCTACAGGGCCCGCGGCGTGGGCAGCTTCACGGCGCGGCAAGAGCGTCCCTCCGGATTTGCAAATATTTGATTTCAGATTTCTTTTCAACAATTCCTGGCACTCGCACATCGGGGGTTGCCAAGCAACCAACGGGTGACTACAACACGCCCCGACGCGGCACCCGCCGCACCCCTGATATCCCAACCGAACGCCACGGAGCGAGAAGACCCATGATGATCCGTCCGCTGCACGACCGCATCCTGATCAAGCGCCTTGAGGAAGAGACCAAGACCACGGGGGGCCTGTTCATCCCCGATAGCGCCAAGGAGAAGCCGATCCAGGCCAAGGTGATCGCCGTCGGCTCCGGCAAGCGCGACAAGGACGGCAAGGTCCACGCCCTCGAGGTGAAGGCCGGCGACAAGGTGCTGTTCTCGAAGTACAGCGGCACCGAGGTCAAGATCGACGGTGAGGAGCACCTCATCATGCGCGAGGACGATCTCCTCGCCATCATCGACTAGTCGCCCGCGGGGCACCTGCCCCGCCGCCCGGCGACCGCCGGATCCTCGCCACATCGTTTCAACCCAACCGGGCCACGGCCCGAGTCACTGAGAGAACCACCATGGCTGCCAAAGAAATCATCTTTTCCTCTGCTGCTCGCTCCGAGATCGCCAAGGGCCTGAACCTGCTCGCCAACGCGGTGAAGGTCACCCTCGGGCCGCGCGGCCGCAACGTCGTCATCGAGAAGAGCTGGGGCTCGCCCACGGTCACCAAGGACGGCGTCACCGTCGCCAAGGAAGTGGAGATCGAGAACAAGTTCCAGAACATGGGCGCGCAGATGGTGAAGGAGGTCGCGTCCAAGACCTCCGACGTGGCCGGCGACGGCACCACCACCGCCACCGTGCTGGCCCAGGCCATCTACAACGAGGGCGCCAAGCTGGTCGCCGCCGGCCTGAACCCGATGGACCTCAAGCGCGGCATCGACGCCTCGGTGGTCGCGATCATCGAGAACCTGAAGACGATGTCGACCCCGACCAAGGGCAAGAAGGACATCGCCCAGGTCGGCACCATCTCCGCCAACGGCGACGCCGAGATCGGCGACATGATCGCCGAGGCGATGGAGAAGGTCGGCAAGGAGGGCGTCATCACCGTCGAGGAGTCGAAGACCCTGCACAGCGAGCTCGACGTGGTCGAGGGCATGCAGTTCGACCGCGGCTACCTGTCGCCGTACTTCGTGACCGACGCCGAGCGCATGGAGGTCGCGCTCAACGACTGCTTCGTGCTGACCCACGAGAAGAAGATCTCGAACATGAAGGAGCTGCTGCCGCTCCTCGAGCAGGTGGCCAAGGCCGGCCGCCCGCTGCTGATCATCGCCGAGGACGTCGACGGCGAGGCGCTGGCCACCCTGGTGGTCAACAAGCTGCGCGGCACCCTCAACATCTGCGCGGTCAAGGCGCCCGGCTTCGGCGACCGCCGCAAGGAGATGCTCAAGGACATCGCCACCCTGACCGGCGGCCAGGCGGTCACCGAGGACCTCGGCCTCAAGCTCGAGAACCTGACCCTCAAGGACCTCGGCTCGGCCAAGCGCATCACGGTCGACAAGGACAACACCACGATCATCGACGGTGCCGGCGCCAAGGCCGACATCGACGCCCGGGTGAAGACCATCCGCGCCCAGGTCGAGGACACCACCTCGGACTACGACCGCGAGAAGCTCCAGGAGCGCCTGGCCAAGCTGGTCGGCGGCGTCGCGGTCATCCGCGTCGGCGCGGCCACCGAGGTCGAGATGAAGGAGAAGAAGGCCCGCGTCGAGGACGCCATGCACGCGACCCGCGCGGCCGTCGAGGAGGGCATCGTCCCCGGCGGCGGCGTCGCCCTCATCCGCTCCATCGCCTCGCTCGACAAGCTGACCTTCGACGACGACCGCCGCTACGGCGTCAACATCGTCCGCCGCGCGCTCGAGGAGCCGCTGCGCCAGATCTCGGCCAACGCCGGCGTCGACGGCTCGATCATCGTCAACAAGGTCCGCGAGGGCTCGGGCTCGTTCGGCTACAACGCCGCCAAGCTCGACTACGAGGATCTGGTCGCCGCGGGCGTCATCGACCCGACCAAGGTCGTCCGCACCGCGCTGCAGAACGCCTCGTCGGTGGCCGGCCTGATGCTCACCACCGAGACCCTGATCGCCGAGAAGCCCAAGAAGGAAGAGAAGGGCGCCGGCGGCCACGGCCACGACCACGACATGGACTGATCGGTCACTGACCGGCACCTGACGCGACGACGGCGGCCTGCGGGTCGCCGTCGTCGTTTCGGCGACCGCGCGTGGCCCCAGCCGGCGCTACTGGGCGCGCACCACCTGGACCCGCAGGCGCCCGCGGTCGCGCTCGACGGTGACCAGCCACGGCCGGCAGCACACCGCGCAGTCCTCGACCAGCTGACCGGCCGAGTCGGGGTCGACGTACAGCTCGACGTGCTCGCGGCAGTACGGACAGCGGACCGTGACGGAGTCGTCCATGACGGCAGCCTGGCCCAGGTTGGCGCCGGGCGCACGCGGCGCTCGGCGCGACGAGCCAGCCGCCGCCGCCGGCCCGGTGGCGCCGGCCCACCCGCCCGGCTGCGGCGGTGGTAGCGTCGTCGGCATGAAGCGTCTCTGTGTGTTCGTGCTGCTCGCCGCCGGCCTGGCCGCGTGTGGCGGCAAGGCGTCCTCCACTACGCCCACGCCGGCCCCGACCGTCCCGCTGGCAGATCCGACCAGCGAGTCATTGGGCGGCATCGCCCTGGGCACCGACGGCGCGACCGTCGAGCGGCTGCTGGGCGCGCCGACCGAGCGCGGCCCGGTCGAGGAGGAGGGCGCCTCGGGCGAGATGCTGTCGACCTGGACCTGGCCCGCCGCCGGGGTGTCGCTCGACATGGCGATGACCGGCGACCAGGCGGCGGTCCACTCGATCTCGATCACGCCGCCGAGCAAGCTCACCACCTCGCGCGGCGTCGGGATCGGCACGTCGCGCGCCGAGGTCGAGCGCATCTACGCCGAGCACCTGGGAAGGGGGCGTGAACCCGACGAGCCCGACACCACCAGCCCCGAGCAGCTCATCATCGGCTCGATCTACGGCGGCACGTTCTTCGGGTTTCACGACGGAAAGGTCGACAGCATCTTCGTCGGCGCTGGCGCGGAGTAGCTGGGGCGAAGGCGCGGCCGACCGCTCCCGCGGGTTGTCGCCACGACCGCGCCGGGCCACAGTCGCCGCGTGGACCACGCCATCGATCCGATCGCGCTGCGCGCGCACTACCGCCAGTTCCTCGCCGTCCCGCCCGGAGCGCCGCGCCGGATCCTGCTGACCGGCCACTCGCACCAGGCCTGGCCCGACGCCGCCCGGGCCGGCCACGACGAGGCGTTCGCCGACGCGGCGCTGCACGTCGACGACAAGTGGGCGCGGGTGTTCGCGGCCCAGGACGAGCTGCGGCGCTACATCGGCGCGCGCATCGGCGCGCCGCCGGACCAGCTGACGTTCGCCGCCAACACGCACGAGCTGGTCACCCGGTTCCTGTCGGCGCTCGACCTGCGCGCGCGGCCGCACCTGGTGACGACCACCGGCGAGTTCCACTCGATGGACCGCCAGCTGCGGCGGCTGGCCGAGGCCGGCGTCGAGGTGACGTGGGTCGAGGCCACCCCGGTCGAGACCCTGGCCGAGCGCCTGGCCGCGGCGGTGCGCGACGACACCGCCGCGGTGCTGGCGTCGAGCGTGCTGTTCGAGACCGCGACGATCGTCCCGCACCTCGCGCAGGCGGCAGCGGAGGCCCGTCGGCGCGGCGCGCACGTGCTGATCGACGCCTACCACGCCTGGCATGTGGTGCCGTTCACGGTGGCCGACCTGGGCGACGACGTGTTCGTGGTGGCCGGCGGCTACAAGTACGCCCAGTGGGGCGAAGGCACGTGCTTCATGCGCGTGCCACCGAGCGGCGCGACCCTGCGCCCGATCTACACCGGCTGGTTCGCCGGCTTCGCCGAGCTCGACGGGCCGCGCGACCGGGCCCGGCCGGTCGGCTACCAGGCCCGCGGCGCCGCGGCGTTCGCCGGCAGCACCTTCGACCCGGTCAGCGTCTACCGCGCGGTCGCCGTGACCCGGTTCGCGGCCGCGACCGGCCTCGACCTGCCGCGCCTGCGCGCGCAATCGCAGACCCAGACCCAGCGCCTCATCGACGGCGCCCAGCGCCTCGGCCTCACCGTCGCCACCCCGCTCGCCGGACCGCGCCGCGGCGGCTTCGTCGCCATCGACACCCCACGCGCGACCGCCCTGGTCCCCGCGCTGCGCGCCCACGGCATCTACGCCGACGCCCGCGGCACCCGCCTCCGCCTCGGCCCGGCGCCCTACGTCACCGACGACGAGCTCGACCTGGCCGTCGCCATCCTCGGCCAGCTGTCCACTGCCGACTGAGCTGGCCCCGCTCGCTTCAACCGCGACCTGAGCCCCCCTTTGCCAACGTCGCTTGAGACAGTTCCTGCTCGATATCTGTGTGCCGAGTGGCGGAGAATGGTCCCAGGTCCTTGCCCAAGCCGTCCCCAGTTTCTCATCAAGAGATCGCGTTGGGCGACGGTGGCGTGATCGGTCATCAAGCTCTTCTCGTTCATGCGCCGGGGACGTCTCACGCAGCCAGTTCCACCACTCGAAACATGAAGGATTTCCAGCCCCGGGAAGTGCCAGTCTCTCGACGGGGAACACTGCAACCGTCACCGCCGCCCTCTTCTTCTACTAACCCGCTTCGGGACCTCTCGTCACCCTATCCCAGAACAGGTCGAGCGCCTGCGTCTCGTGATCAATCATTGCTGAGTATGCCAGCAGATCACGAGCGATGAACTCGGGACCAAGGACGAGGTCGACATCTTCATCCAGTTGTGCACTGCAAATCCAGTCGTGAGGGACCGTTTTCGACATCACTACGAAAAGCACGCAAGGGAGGAATTCCGGCGCCCCGAGGTCGTCCACAACCAAGCAGAAGAGCACCTTCCGGTAAAGAGACACAGCGTAGACTTCGTATTCCTTGCGCGCCGAGATGAACGTCTGGCTCTTCGAAACGAACGGACGAACATTCTCCGGCAGATTGTTCCAGTCTAGCTCTTTCGCTTGAACCTTCATTTCACTGGCTCATTCCTATCATCCCCCCAATTCAAGCCATTGCCGTAGCATCTCGATGGTGCATTCTTTGGTTCCAGTTTTCACGTTGCCGGCGTTAGCTCCGACGAAGAAGGTCGTCTCGAAAGCGTCCAAGTATGGCTCAACGGGACAACCTCCACCTCGACCGTCTCCGACAACGATCATAACCTCAACTACTTCCGTTCCCTGCCTAGAAATCCAGAGACGAAGCATTGAAAGATCGTAGCGCAGCGCCGTCGCCCATTCGTGCTGGCGGAGAGCATCAAGAAGGGCAGCCATCGGAACATGCTGTTCTTCTCGCAGCTCTTCAAGGACATTCCAAAGGGGTCTCATGAATATCACTTTGCTCAGCTTCTTCCGAAGCGCTGGGACCCGATACCCCCCGCGCCACCAGGCCGGCCTCGCCGTTCGCGGCGAGCTGCCGACGCCAGGCGGACAGGTGCGAGCTGTAGATGCCCTCCTTGCGCAGCATCGCCTCTAGGGCACCGCGTTCGCCGCTGGCGATGGCGGCCTCGGCGGCCTTCACCAGGCGAAGCTTCTCGGCAGGCGTGAAGTGCCGCCGCGTGCCGGGCCGCACGGCCTCGTGGGACGCTCTCTCGACGGCTCACGCCGCGCGCGCTCGGCCTGCGCGAGAGCTGCTTGTCGACCAGAAGATGGCGGTGGCTTGGGCAAGGACCTGGGACCATTCTCCGCCACTCGGGACGCAGATGTCGAGGGGGACTGTCTCAAGTGACGTTGGCACAGAGGGTTTCGGGGCGTGACGGGACATCAATTCCGCGACCCGACCAGCGCGTCCCTTCTTCTTCCGCCGAACCGCTGCGACCCTATCCCCGCGACCCTATCCCCCGCGATCTCTCTCAGCGACGCGTGCATCGCCGCCGGACTCGTCAGGTCGTCTGCCAGCTTCTTCATCGTGCGCCGAGCCTCGCAGAACCGGCTGTCGTTGGCGATCCTGATCGCGGTCGTGGTGGTCGACATCAGGTCGCCCACGCTACCCGCTCGCGATCGATCCGGACAGCCCCAGCCCGCCAACCCCTTGGAATCGATCAGTTTGGCTGCTGTCGCAGAAGATCCGCACCCAACCCGGTTCGGGACCTCTCACACTAGCCCGGTTCGGGACCTCTCGCCTGGGACAGATCCATCTCTACGTGACTATGGTCTCTCTGTGGCGAGTTTTCCACCCACGCGGCCTGCTGCAAAGCTCCTCCAATCCTAATGCCGAAGTGGTAGGTCGGGTCCAGAAACACCTTCTGTCCATTTGCGAGATCAATTCGAGCGGCAGAGCACTCAATGGCATTAGAACCGTCTCCCAGATCCCATAGATGCAAGCTCCGCAGCTGATTCGACCCATCCGGATCATCAAGAACAACCTGTCGAAGCGACATCGATGCGGACTCAAAGTCTTCATCGAGGTCTCCACAGGAAGGAACGTCCGTCCTGGTGATCTGTATTCGGCCAGTATCGCCCATCACACCAAATCTCAGAAGCACCCCCCCACACTCGACGAAGATCGCACGATACAAGGCATAAAACCGGAGTGGCCGCTCGCCTGTGTCTACGAACCCTGCGACGAGAATATCGTCGATTCCAGCACCAATGAGCACAGTTCGCAGTTCAACTAGTCTCATGGCACCATCTGGATGGCAAGATCCAGCCCCTCTCTGCCCTCACTCAATCCGTTCAGGTAGTCGCCCCATCTACGCAGAAGAAAATCCTCCCCCAATTCGGAGTTGGAATCCTCAGACGGATTGTAGCGGACCAGATGCCTGATTTCGTCTTGATATCCAAAATCCGCATAGATTTGCTCTACGATACCAAGCGGGTCTGAGAAACTAGCACGCATTTCGTAAACCCATGCAAGCAGAATCCGCATCCACGTTAGCCTAGCATCCTGTTCGGAGTTTCCGGGAAAACTAGCAACCAAATCTGAGACAAGCTCTGCAACGTCTCCCTCGTCTTCCTTTAAGACGGCGGCCAAGGCCAACATGCCGGGCCCTTCATCCCCTTGCACGACTTGCTCCATTGCAAGAGCCACCGCATCCGCTCCCCGTAACCATTGCTCTCGAATTCCCAATTCGACTTCACGCCAAGTAAGACTGTGGCGTTGCCGGATAAACTCAAAGGGGACCTCCCTGTTATTGTTCATCTTTTTGGTCTGGAAATACATTGAGTCGACCACCGGGGCTAGATCGCTGGTGCGATACCCCTTCGGTCGATGATGAACTCGGGGATTCGCGCCGCTTATTCCGAAGCGCTACGACTCGCCTTATCGAGGGGATCCGTCAAGGTAGCGCGAGGTGTTACCTTCAACACGGGGTAGCGCGAGGGCATACCGTACATTGCTACGTCTTCACAATGATCTCGAATACTTCCACGCCACTCGCACGCAGATCTTCGATTCCAACTTTGCCAGGTGCTCGTCGACGGTCACCTCGTACGCCACCTTCGCGACCGGCGTCGCCTCGCCGTTGCCCGTCATAGTGGTGAGCGTAGCCGTTTGGATGGCCGACGTCATCGAAAATCGTCGTTATTGGCCGCGTGTTTGGTCACACCATGCAAGGCAGGCCGCGCGAGCAGACGATGCGCCGGCCGCCTCGTGACCGAGGGCATGGTAGCAAGGGCGCCGTGCGCGCGCTCGCGGTGGCCATCGTCGAGTTCTACCAGCGGCAGCAGCGTGACCTGCCGTGGCGGCGCACCCGAGATCCGTACGCGATCTGGGTCAGCGAGATCATGCTGCAGCAGACCCGCGTCGCGACGGTGATCCCGTACTGGGAGCGGTGGATGGCGCGGTTTCCGACGGTGGCGGCGCTGGCGGCCGCCGACGATGACGACATCCTCGCGGCCTGGGCGGGCCTGGGCTACTACTCGCGCGCGCGCAACCTGGCGCGTGGCGCCCGAGCCGTGGTGGCAGGCGGCGGCGCGATGCCGCGCGACGCGGCCGGGCTGCGCGGGCTGCCCGGCATCGGTCCGTACACCGCCGGGGCCATCGCCTCGATCGCGTACGGCGAGCGCGCGCCGCTGGTCGACGGCAACGTGGCGCGGGTGCTGGCGCGGGTGCTCGGCATCGACCTCGACGTCAAGTCGACCGCCGGGCTCAAGCGCATCTGGGTCGAGGCCGGCGCGCTGGTCGCGGCCTTGCCCGCCAGCGCCGCCCCAGGCGAGCTCAACCAGGGCCTCATGGAGCTGGGCGCGACGGTGTGCACGCCGACCTCGCCCGGCTGCCCGCGCTGCCCGCTGGCCGACCGCTGCGTGGCGGCCCGCGACGGACGTCAGGGCGAGCTGCCGGTGCTGCCCCGGCGCAAGGGCGCCGCGGAGCTGACCAGCATCGACGAGGCGGCGCTGTGGCTGGTTCGCCGCGATCGGGTGCTGCTGGCGCGGCGGCTGGCGAGCGGGCTGTACGGTGGGCTGTGGGAGCTGCCGCAGGGGCCGACCGTCGACGACGCGGCGGCGGCGGTGGGGCTGACCGTCACCGCCGCGGTCGAGCTGGGCCGGCACCGCCAGGTGCTGTCGCATCGGCGCTTGCACCTGACCCTGTGGCGAGGCGACGCGCGTGGCCGGGCGCGCCCCGACCCAGCCCGCTATGACGCGATCGCGTGGCGATCGGTTACCGATCTCGCGGAGGCCGGAGTGTCGTCGGCGACGGCGACGTTGATCGAGCTGGCACGGCGCCTTGGCAAGCCGGCGGGTCCGGGCTAGACGGGAGCGATGGAGCTCGATCCGAAGGCGCTGGCGCTGTTCACCGAGGGCTACGACAAGATCCTCGAGGGGCTCAAGGAGCTGGGCTACGACACCGGCGACGAGAACTTCGTCGACACCGCGGCCCGGGCCGCCAAGGGCTTCCACGAGCTGGTGCTGCCGAACACCGCGGTGCAACAGGAGATCGAAGCGCTGCTGGCCAAGACCTTCCCCGCCAAGTACGGCGAGATGGTCATCTCCAAGCACAACACCGCGTTCGGCATGTGCCCGCACCACCTGCTGCCGGTGATCTACCGCATCTCGGTGGCCTACATCCCCACCCGCAAGGTGCTCGGGCTGTCGAAGATGTCGCGGCTGGTGCGCATGATGGCGCGCGGCCCGCGTCTGCAGGAGGACCTCACCCACGAGCTGGCGATCATCCTGCACGAGCAGCTCGATAGCCAAGGCTCGGCGGTCTACATCGAGGGCCTGCACATGTGCATGGCGGCCCGCGGGGTCGGCGCGCACGAGGCGCGGCTGGTGACCAGCGCGGTGCGGGGTGTGTTCCTCGAGCTGGCCACTCGCGACGAGTTCATCAAGCTCGTGACCACGCCGCCGTCGACGTTGTTGTAGCGGACCGACACGGCTGTTCCAGAGCGGAACGGTCGCTCGACGGATCGAGGGCGCTGCGCGCAGGAATCGTTGGCGCCGCGGTTGCAAGGCCGGGACGACATGGGGCGCACCCGTCTGTTCCCGGTCATCGTGCTCGTCGCCGCGTGCGGTGGCGGCAGCACATCTCCTCCAGCCGATGGCCGGCCGCCGAGCGACGGGGCGGTCGACGCGACGGTCGACGCGACAGTCGACGCGGGCCTGCCCGACGCGGAGGCCACCGACGGCCCTCCTGACGCTTCCGCGACGGCCGACGCCGCCACCGACGGCCCCGCCACCGACGGCCCCGCCACCGACGGCGCGACCGACGCCGCCGTCGACGCGCCCACCGCCCTCGAGCTCGCCGCGCCCGAAGCCCCCGGGCGGCACTGCCGGTACGGCGGCCAGCGCATCGTCCGCGGCGTCGACGACGGCGCCGGTGGAGCCACGGCCGGTGACGGGGCGCTCGCGCCGAGCGAGATCGACAGCGTGGGCTACACCTGCGGCCCGCCCCCGGCCGCCGGGATGCTGTGGCCGACCGGCCTGGACAGCGTGCCCGCCTCGACCTGTCAGGTCCCATCCGGCACCGGCCTCCGCGGGGTGACCACCGCGCCAGCCTTTACGCAGGTGGTGTTTCCGCCCGACCCCGACTGCCACGCCGGCATCAACGACGTGTCGTGCACCGACGCGTTCCGCCCCATGGCGCTGCGCCAGAGCCCGACGACGCGCCGCTTCTACGTCGCGCAGCAGAACGGGCGCGTGCTGACGTTCCCCGAGGGCGGCACCGCCGCCACCGTCGCGCTGGACCTGTCAACCAAGGTGATCTGGGGCTACGAGCCGGGCCTGACCCAGTTCGCCATCGATCCGCGCGCCCCGGACCGCGTCTACGTCACCTACATCACGTGCCCGGCCTCGACGATCGGCGTCGGCGGCCCCAGCTGCGTCGACGGCGAGCAGGCCGACGTCCGCACGGTGGTCGCCGGCTTCCGGGTGCTGGCCGACGGCACGATCGATCCGGCCAGCGAGTGGCTGGTGTTCGACATCGCCCACGCCCGCACCGAGCACAACGGCGGCGGCGCGCAGTTCGGCCCCGACGGGCTGCTGTACGTCGGCGTGGGTGACGGCGGGCTGTTCCCGGCGGTGGCGCCGCGCCGGCTCGACTCGTTGCTCGGCAAGATCCTGCGGGTCGACGTCCACGCCGCCGACGGCAGCCCGCTGCCGACTGCTACGCCGTACCGCATCCCGGCCGACAACCCCCACGTCGCCACCCCCGGCGCCCGCGGCGAGATCTTTGCGCGTGGCGTGCGCAACCCGTGGCGGTTCGACGTCTCGCTCGACGAGGGCCGGCCGGCGGTGTGGCTGGGCGACGTCGGCCTGGTCACCTCCGAGGAGATCAACCTGGCGCACGCCGGCGACGACCTGGGCTGGCCAGACGTCGAGGGCCCGTACTGCCGCAGCAACCCGGACCAGGTCACGGTCACGACCGGCACCGCGTGCCTGGCCGGCACCACGCCCCCGGTCGCCTGGTATCGCCAGGCCGAGGGCGTCAGCGTCACCGGCGGCATGGTCTACCGCGGCCAGGCGCTGAGCGGGCTGCGCGGCACCTACCTCTACGCGGACTTCACGACCGGCAACATCTCGTCGCTGACGTGGCAGGGCAGCGGGTGGACCCGCAACCTGGTGGTGCGGACGTCGGGGGCGATCGGTTCGTTCGCCACCGATCTGTCGGGTGAGCTGTACACGCTCGACTGGTGGTCGGGCGCGATCGCCAAGCTGGTGCCGACCGCTGCGACCCCGGCCCAGCCAGCGCCGCTCCTGTCGCAGACCGGCTGCGTCGACGCGGCCGATCCGCACGTGCCGGGCCCCGGCGCCATCCGCTACGCCGTCAACGCGCCGCTGCTCGACGGCGACGACGTCTACAAGGAGCGGTGGATGTACCTGACCAACGGGGCCCAGCTCCTCGAGTGGAGCGACACCGGCGTGTACAACGCCACCCCGGGCACCATCGCGGTCAAGAACTTCGACGTCGGCGAGCGCCGGGTCGAGACCCGCATCATGTACCTGCACAGCGACTGGACCTGGTCGTTCTGGACCTACCAGTGGCGGGCCGATGGCTCGGACGCGGTGCGGGTCGACAGCGGGCGCACCGACTCCGTCGACGGCCAGCCGTGGCGCATCCCAGAGCGCGGCGAGTGCCAGCTGTGCCACGACGACGGGCGCCTGCTGGGCATGCGGGTCGAGCAGCTCAACGGCCCGATGTACTACCCGAGCACCGGCCGGTGGGCCAACCAGCTCGACACCCTGCGCGCGCTGGGCAAGGCCGCGCGCCTGACGGTGCCCGGCTTCTCGGTCGTGCCGGTGCCGCCGACCGCGACGCTGCCGCGGTGGCCGGAGTACGACGACACCGCGGCGCCGGTGGGTGAGCGGGTGGGCGCGTTCCTGACCAGCAACTGCGCCCACTGCCACCGGCCGGCCGGAGCGGGGCGCGGCAACTTCACGATGTTCGACCGCACGTCGCTGTGCCAGCAGGCCCTGGCGGCCGACATCTTCGACGACCCGACCATGCGCGTGGTGGTCCCCGGCGATCCCGCGCGGTCGATGGTGTGGCGGCGGCTGGTCGAGGACACGCTGCCGTACCGGATGGCGGCGGGCCGGCAGCGCCGGGAGCACACCGGCTCGGCGCTGGTGGCAGCGTGGATCACGACGACGGCGGCGACCGAATGTGCGCCGTGACCGAGCCGAGGTCGAGGCGTCCGCTACACTGCCGCGCATGAAGCTCTACGGGACCACCACGTCACCGTTCGTCCGCCGGGTCCGCGCCGTGTGCGCCGAGCTCGACGTCGCCTACGACCTGGTCAACACCGCGCACGACGACGGCCAGGCCGAGCTGCGCGCGCTGACACCGATCTGGAAGGTACCCATCGCCGAGGTCGATGGCCGCCTGCTGTTCGACTCGCGGGTGATCATCGACTGGCTCACCACCACCCGCGGGTACGGCCCGCTGCGGGCGCCGCGCGACCGCTGGCACGAGGCCAACCTGCTCAACGCCATCGACGCCGCGCTCGACTCGGCCGTCTCGCTGTTCTACCTCAAGCGCGACGGCCTCGACCCGATGACCGTCGCGTTCGGGCCGCGCCAGGTCGAGCGAGTCGCCGCCATCTTCGAGTGGGTGGCCGGCGAGTTGCCGGCCTACGACGCCGCCCGGGGCCTGGGCCTGGCCGAGCTGTCGCTGGTGTGCACCCTCGACTGGATGGACTTCCGCGACACCTACCCCACCGCCCGCCACGCCGACGACTTCGCCGCGCTGCGCGCCGCCATCGGCACCCGGCCCAGCCTGGCGTCGACCCGGCCCGCGGTGTCGTAGCGACCTGACCAGCGCTACGGGATCTCGTCGGCGCCGAGGTCGGCGGGCGCGCCACCTTGGGGGCGTGACTCGCCGTCGTAGTCGACCGCGGCATCGTCGGTCAGCACGGCCATGGGATCGGCCTTGCCGGCGACCGGGCTCGCGGGCATCAGGTGGAAGTTGTCCGTGGCAGTCGAGATGAACATCGGCGTAGCGTCGATGATGCCATTGCCCGGATCCGGCGTCGCACCCTCGACGGTCGAGAATCGGACAGTGCAGGTGCTGACCTCATTGCCGCTGCCGTTGTTGCCGAAGATGATCGAGTTGCGAAGCTGTGTCGTCGATGCACCACACACCACCGCGCCAGCCGTGGCAGCGTCGGCCTTGTTTTCGGCGATGGTGTTGAACTCGATACGGCTTGCCCCGGGCATCGTCACGGCGAGGGTCAGCGCGGCATTGGCTCCCCCCGCGCCGTTCTTGACGATGTAGTTGTTCATGATGACCGCCGTCTGCGCCGTTATCGTCGCACCAACGAAAGCGTTGTTACTGACAATCGAGCGTGTCATCGTGAAGGGCTTGGTCCCCGCGTTGACGTTGATTCCGTCGTGGTTCGTGGTGATCGTCGATTGTCGGATCGTCATCGTGCAGTCGCCGCTGATGCCGTACGCACCGCTGTTTTTCACGGTGACGTCCATCAACGTCATCGCGGTCCCTCCGGTACATCCGATAATGTGATCAGCGCGGCTCGTACCGTCGAACGTGCCGCCGATGACGACGACGCGGCTGTTGCCGCGAATGTTGAGGAGCAGGCCGTTTCCGGTGCGCTGAAAGGTTGCGCCCGTGGCGCGGATCTCCACATCCCGGTTGTTGATGTCGATGTCAGTGTTCCCGGCGTCGTAGGTCCCGGCGGCTACGACGATATTGGGTCGATTGGCCCCCAACGCTGCAGACATCGACCCACAGGGCGTTGCCTGGTCGCAGTTGCCCGTCATGCCGGGCGCCACGTACGCCACGTCGGCCGAAGCAACGCACGTGCCGCCGTCGCAGACCAGGCTCGCGCACTCGCTGTCGACGGCGCAGGCGCGGCAGGTGTGGGAAGTGCCGTCGCAGACCTGGGTGCCGACGTTCGGGCACTCGTCGGCGGCACCGCCCACGTCCGGAGACTGCCGGTCGTCGTCGTCACACACGCCGCACACGCCCGACGCTTCGACGCAGACCGGCGTGGTCCCGCGTGGGGCGCAGTCCATGTCCTGCGTGCACCCCGTGCACTCGCGGCCGTTGCAGACCGGCGCTGTCGGAGGGCAGGTGCCATCGGGGCCTTCCGTGGTGCAGCTCACCGGTGGCGCGTCGATGCTGGCGTCGGTAGTGCAGTCCGCGCTTGTCGCGGGATCGCAGTAGTTCGGGTTGTCCTTGGCGCAGGAGGCCAGAGCCAAGCTGGCGGTCACGGCGAACAGGTAGCTGGTACGCATGGGGCCTCTCGGTTCAGGCTAGGCGATTTGCGAAGCTGGCTGGCAAGAAACGCGGGAGCGTGATCAGAGTCAACGTCATGGTCGAAGCCCTAGAAGCGCCCGACCAGGCCCAGACCACCGCCGCGCCCGGGCTCGATCCAGGCTGTGGGGCTGGCGGCCACCTGCTTGCCGCTGGTCCAGTACAGGTAGCCGCCGACGCCAGCGACGACCGCGCCGCCGACGAGCGTCAACGCGCCCGCGAGGCCGGTATCACGAAACGTCTTCGCGGAGGGCGCCACGTCACACGGGCCGTTCTTCGCGCAGTCCTGATCGATGGCCACCATCACCGCCCCGGCGAGCATCAACGCCGCGCCGCCGCCCGCCACGCCGAGCCACGTGGCGTCCCGGGGCCCGCGCCGGCCCGCGCCGTTCGGGTCGGCGCCGGGGGTGAGCTCGATGGCGAGCTCGGCGGTCTTGTCCTTGACGATCTCGACCGGACGAGTCTCGGTGCGGTGGCCCGCCAGCTCGACGGTGATGGTGTGGGGGCCGGTGCGCACGCCCTGCTCCCACGGCGTGGTGCCGGCGGCGACGCCGTCGATCAGCACCCGCGCGCCGGGCGGCGTGCTGGTCACCTTGATGACGCCGGCGCCCTGGCCGGCGACCGCGAACAGCGCCTTGGCCAGGTCCTCGACGGTGGGGCCCAGGGTGTCGTTGCGGCAGGCGCGACAAAACACGCTCTGGGCCACGACCGCCTTGCCGCCGGCGCCGTACAACCAACCGGTCAGCTTGACCTCGTCGGTCTGGGTGTCGAAGTCGCGGCTGACCTCGACCATGACGAACAACGTGTTGTCGCGGGCCAGTCGGGCCACCGCGGCCTCGGCGCACGACTGGTCGATGAGCACGAAGCAGTCGACCAGCTTGTTGACCACCGTGACGTCGCTGACGCCGACCTCGACCGCGAAGCCCTTTGCCTTGAGCCACGGATCCAGGGTGGTCTCGACCACCGGCTGCTTGGCCGGCTCCCCGGCGACGATGACGGCGATGGTGCCGGCGTGAGCCGTGGCCGCCAGCGTGAGCGTGACCACCAGCGCGAGAGGAACCAGACGAGCGAGGCGCATGCGAGGCCTGGATCATACACAGGTCGGTCGGCCGCCGCGCCTTTTCGTCGACGCTCGGGCTCACCCGGTGCGGGTGGGCGGCGCGCGGGCGCCCACGCTGCGCACGCCCAGGTCACCGAGGGGGCGTCAGTCAGCCGAGGCGCGCGACCGCCGCGGCCAGCGCCGTGACCTCGGGGTCGGGCGCGTCCATCGCCGCCAACGCGCGCGCCAGCTCGTCGACGTAGGCGCGGTTGGGCCCGCTCGGGCCGGTCGCCCGGGCCACCACCGCCGCGGTGGCCGCCAGCGGCTCCGGGCCGACATGGTACGGGTTGTCGGCGCGGGCCACGTACAGCCGCGCGACAGCCTGGGCCACCGCCGGGCCCGCCCGGTCGGCCGCCGCCAGGGCCACGGTGACCTCGAGCTCGTCGTAGCCCTGCTGCTCGCGGTGGGCCAGCGTCCGCTCGACCGCGGGCCAGGCCGCGGCGGCGACCCGGTAGGCGACGCCCCACACCGCAGCGCCAGCGACGGGCGCCAGCGTCAGCACCCGCCCCGGGGCGGCGACCGTGCCGCGGTGGTCGGTCGAGGCCTGCCAGAACCGTCGGGCCCAGCCGTCGAGCCGCGCCGCCCGGCGCTCGAGAAACGGGATCGACGGGCGCCACACCAGCGACCCGTAGCCGAACACCCAGGTCCCGCTCACGACCGGCGGCCGCCCGCCTCGGTCGGAGCCTGGGCCAGGCGCTTGGCGGTCGCGCTGGCCGCGGCGGCCTTGGTGGCGACGTAGGCGGACACCGCGTCGAGGACCGAGGCCAGCTGGCGGTTCATCTCGGCTGCGCTGGCCCAGCGATCGGCCGGGGCGTGGGCCAGGCCGCGCATGATGGTCTCCGCCAGCGGCGGCGGCACCGCCGGCACTAGCTCGGTGACCGGGGTCGGCGGCCGGTGACGCTCGAAGCCGTCGAACGGGAGCCGGCTGGTGATCAGCTCGTACAGGCTCACCGCGACGGCGAACAGGTCGCAGCGGTGGTCGATGTCGCCGCCGGCCAGCTGCTCGGGCGGCATGTAGGCCGGGGTGCCGGCGATCACCGACTGCTTGCCGCCCTCGGTGAGCGACTTGGCCAGGCCGAAATCCATCAGCTTCACCAGGCCCTCGCTGGTGCGCATCATGTTGGCCGGCTTGACGTCGCGGTGGATGATCTGCTTGCCGTGGGCGTAGTGCAGCGCGTCGAGCACCTGCTTGATGATGCGCAGCGAGTCGACGATGGTCAGGCCGCTGCCCTCGGTCATCAGCGACTCGACCGAGCGACCGTCGATGAACTCCATGCACAGGAACGCCCGGCCCTGCAGGAAGCCGGTGTCGTGGACGGTGACGATGTTGGGGTGGTTGAGCGAGGCTACCGCGCGCGCCTCGCGCTGGAACAGGTCGCGCACCCGGGGCTGGCTCGAGATCTCCTCGGACAAGAACTTGAGCGCGACGTCGCGGCCGAGCAGCGTGTCGAACGCACGGTAGACCACCGCCATGCCGCCGCGCCCCAGCTCCCCGCGCAGCTCGTAGCGCTCGTGGGCGGGCGCGGCGTCGCTGGCGGCCAGCCGGGTGGCCTTGCCCAGCGCCACCTTCCACGCCCGGATCTCCTCGGCCCGCTTCCAGGCGTCGCGGTACGCGGGCGAGGTCTCCTCGACGGCGTCGAACGCGCCCAACGCGCCTTCGTAGTTGCCGTGGGCCAGGTAGTACAGGCCCAGCCGGTAGTACACCTCGATGTTGCCGAGGTCGCACGGTCGCCCGCCGGCGAACCGGCGCAGGACGTCGAGCGACGGGCCCAGCCGGGCCGCGGCCACCGCGGTGTCGGCCAGGAGGCCGGCCTGGATCGGCGCCTGCTCGAGGCCAATGACCCGGATCTCGGTGCGCACCACCGTGGCCCCAGCGCCGGCGTCGGGCAGCGCCGATAGCTCGACCCGCTTGCGCAGCTCGCGGGCGGCGGCGGCCGCGACCTGGTTGGCCAGCAGCTCGATCTGCGTCGCGTCGAGGCTGGCGCCCGGCGACGGCGTGATCTTGTCGTGGACCGGTGGGACGTCCTGCTTGGTCGGCGGCCGCAGCCCGGCCAGCCGCGCCTCGACGTCGCGGTAGCCGCCGACCTGGGCCTGGAGCTCGGCGAACAGGGTCTGCGCCTTGCTGCCGTCGCCGACGGCCGCGGTCAGCCGGGCCCGCTGGTAGTGCCACTCGGCGGTGTCGGTCGACAGCGGATGGGCCGCCAGCTGCGACTCGACGTAGCCCAGCGCCACCGTCGGCGACAGCTCGCCGATCCGCTCGACCAGGCGCTCCGGCTGAGGCGCCGCGCGGGCCACGTCGATCCACGCGTTGGCGGCGCGCTCCAGCTCGCCGGCCAGCTCGTACAGCTCGGCGGCGCGCTGGTGGTTGCCGCTGCGCGCCACCAGCGGGGCGGCCTTCCCGGGCTGGCCCAGCACGTTCACGTACAGGTGGACCGCCTCGTCCTCGAGCCCAGCGTCGGCGTAGATCTCGGCGGCCCGGGCCAGCTCGCCGTCGGCCAGGTAGGCGTCGGCGGCGTCGCGGGCCTTGCGCTGGAGGTCGGCGCGGGCGGCGTCGGTGGTGACCGGCCCGCCAGCGAGCTTGCGGTAGTCGTCCTCGAGCATCTGCGCGCGCGACCGGGTCGCCAGGCGTCCGTCGGTGCCGCGCGCGACCGGGGCCAGCTCGGGCGGCGGCGCCAGCTTGGCGGCGCGCAGCTCTTCGGCCTTGGCGGTCTGGCCGGCCCGCTCGTAGTAGTGCACTGCCCGGGTCCAGTTGCCGGCCTTCTCGTATAGCTCGGCGGCCTGGCGCGCCTCGCCGCGCTTGGCGGCGATGGCCGCGGCGTTCTCGGGATCTTGCGCGCGGAGGTACAGATCGAACGCGGCGCCCAGGTCTCCGGCGTCGGCGGCCAGCTTGGCGGCGTCGCCGTGGCGGCCCCGCTTGATCAGCGCGTCCCGGGCGGCCGGCCCGCGGCTGCGCCGCGACAGCACCAGCAGGCCGAGGAGCACGGCCACCACCGCGCCGACGGCGCCCAGTCCGCCCGGCGTGGTCAGCGCGTCCATGTCCACCTCGAGGAGATCACGCGACCACCAGCAGCGCTTCGCTGGGCGCGATGAGGTTACGGGCCATCAGGATCGACGCCGAGCGCCGGAACGGCAGCAACGCGCCGACGTCGGTCGACTGCCGCTCGAACTCGAGCAGCGGCGCGCCAGCCATGAGCAGGTTGCGGCCGTTGTCGCGCAGCTCGAGGGCCTCGATGACGGCGACC
Source organism: Kofleriaceae bacterium (assembly GCA_041389965.1). GTDB lineage: Bacteria > Myxococcota_A > Polyangia > Haliangiales > Haliangiaceae > UBA2376. Next base: position 56,826 of record JAWKQV010000002.1, read on the forward strand.
CGCCCGGCGAACCCGGTGCCGCCGCAGTCACCGCAGCCGACCGGGCGCGGCATCGGCACCGGCGCCGCCTTGTCGACCAGGCCGCGCGCCGCCAGGCTCTCGAGCAGCAGCGGCGGCGGCACCTCGGCCTTGACGCAGCGCGGGCACAGCCGTCGCGCCAGCCGCTGCACCAGCACCAGCGCTAGCGCCTGGGCGATCAGCGGCCGCGGACAGCCCAGGTTCTCGAAGCGCTGCAGCGCCGAGATCGCGGTGTTGGCGTGCATCGACGTCATCAACAGGTGGCCGGTCATGCCGGCCTCGAGGGCCATCACCGCGGTGTCGGCGTCGCGGATCTCGCCGACCATGATCACGTCGGGATCCTGGCGCAGCATGCCGCGCAGGATGCGCGCGAAGCCGAGGTCGGCGCTGGCGTTGACCTGGACCTGGGTCGCGCCGGTCAGGCGGTACTCGACCGGGTCCTCGATGGTGACGGTGTTGCTGTCGGGCCGGCCCTTCTTGCGATCGTGCAGGCACGCGTACAACGTCGAGCTCTTGCCCGACCCGGTCGGGCCGGCGACGACGATGGCGCCGTAGGGCCGATCGAGCGCGGCCCGTACCATGGCCAGCGCGGTCGGCTCGACGAAGATCGCCTCGAGCGGCCGGGTCACGTTGGCCGACTCGAACACCCGGAGCACGACCTTCTCGCCGCGCAAGGTCGGCATGGTGGCGACCCGGAGGTCGAGCTCACGCCGCCCCACCCGCAGGCCGATGCGGCCGTCCTGGGGGACGCGGCGCTCGGTGATGTCTAGGCCGGCCAGCACCTTGAAGCGCGCCACCAGGCCCTTGCCGAACGAGTTGGCGATGAGCGTCTCCCACTCGTGGAGCGCGCCGCCGGTGCGGAAGCGCACCTTGACGCCGGTGGCCTCGCCCTCGATGTGGACGTCGGACGCCTGGCGATCGATGGCGGCGCAGATGATGCGGCTGGCCAGCTGGACCACCTCGTCGCCGATGACGTTGACCTGCTTGGCGGGCGGCTCGTCGACGGTGGCCTCGAACTGCAGCGCCTCGGGCGTGGTGATCGCCGGCATCGACCGGTTCGACACGCTGGGGTCGATGCGCAGCCGCACGAACGCCTCGTGCCAGTCGTCGGCGGTGATCCCGACCACCTCGAGCCGCACCGTGGTGAGCATGCGACGCAGCTCGTGCTGGGCCGGGGCGTTCCACGGGTCGACCATCCCGACGGTGAGCACGTCGCCGCGCTGCTCGAGCGGTAGCAGGCGGCTCTGGGCGATGGTGCGGGCCGGGATCACGCTGAGCAGGCGCTCGGACAGCTCGTAGTTGGACACCCGCACCATCCGCACGCTGCCGTCGGCGGCGGGCGGTTGCGCCGCCGGCGCGGCGGGCGGCGCGCCCGGGGCCGGCTCGGGGGGCGGCTCGGTGGTGCTGCCCCGGCGCAGCGCCGCCACCGAGGCCTGCACCGACCGCATGGCGATCCGGCGCGCCAGGGCATGCGCGAACGGGGCCACCTTGCCCAGGAGCTGCGCGAGCACGTCCTTGCCGATGGCGAGCGTGGTGCAGCCGTCCTCGGCGAACACCTCGCTCGACTGCGCCGTGCCCAGGAGCGCCGCGACCTCGCCGTAGAACTCGCCGACGCGCAGCTCCTCGAGGACGCTGGCCACGCCGGTCGAGGCGTTGACCTGGCGCAGCGACGCCCGGCCGGCCATCAACACGCCGATCGCCCCATCGACCAGACCGGCGCGGACGATCACCGCGCCGGCGTCGTGGGTGGTCGCCACCAGGTGGGGCGCGACCCGCTCGATCAACACCCGGTCGACCTGGCGGAACAACGTCGTCGACGCGAGGAACTCGACCACCGCACCGGGTGACAACGCTGCGGGTCGGGCCCCCGGTGGCATCTGGAAAATACTACCCGCGACTGGACCGACGCCGCTACCTCACACGACCCTGACGTGACGCCCGCCGGTCATTCCAGGTAGGCGTCGTGGCACACCGCCTCGAGGTTGTGGCCGTCAGCGTCGAGGACGAACGCGCCGTAGTAGTTGGGGTGGTACATGGTGCGCGGCCCGGGCGCGCCGTTGTCGCGGGCCCCGGCCGCAGTGGCGGCCTGGTAGAACGCGCGGACCGCGCTGCGGGTGGCCGCGCGGATGGCGACGTGCTGCTTCTGGTGCGGCTCGCCCTTGATGAGCCACAGGTCGGGCTTGCCGTCGACGCCCAGGCCGACCGCGTGCGGCGCGGCCGGGTCGGGGAACTGCATCACCACCTGGTAGCCCAGCGGCGCGAGCGCCGTGGCGTACAGGTCACGGGCGGCGGCGGGGTCGGTCACGTAGACGCTGACGTGGTCGATCATGGGGCCGACGATACGTCCACCGCCCCCCGCGGTCACGTCGCCGCGCCGTCATCCGCACAGGCCGGCGATCTCGTCGTCGGCGAAGCCGTACTCGCCGAGCACCACGCGGCTGTGTTGGCCGAGGGTCGGCGGCGCGGTCGGCGCGGCCGGTGGCCCCAGCGGGGTGCGGACCTGGGCGATGGGGCCGGCGGCGCCGCCGTCGATGGTGAAGAACACGTCGCGGGCGACGTGCTGCGGATGGCCGGCCAGCTCGTCGAGCTCGAGCACCGGCTCGGCGCAGCAGTCGTGGGCGGCGAAGATCTCGGCCCAGGCGTCGCGGGTCTTGCTGGCGATGATGGCGGCCACCTCGGCTCGGATCTCGGCCTGGCGCGCCGGCGGCGCGACCAGCTCGCTGACGTCGGGCCGCCGGCCGATCGCCGTCATGAGCGCGATCCAGAACTTGGGCTCGAGCGCGCCGATGGAGACGTAGCGATCGTCGGCGGTGCGGTACACGCCGTAGGCGGCGACGCCGCCGTTCAAGGTCTCCTCACCCCGGGTCGGGCGCGCGCCGCAGTCGAGGTTGCCGAGCTCGGCCGCCAGGAGCGCCAGCGCCCCCTCGGTCATCGCCACGTCGAGGTGCGTGCCGCGGCCGGTGCGCTCGCGGCCGACCAGCGCCGCCAAGATGCCGGTCGCGCTCCACAGCGCGCCGCCGGCCAGGTCGGCGATCTGGACGCCGGGCATGGCAGGGCCACGCCCCGGCGCCTCGGCGCCCATCGCCAGCACGCCGGCGAGGCCGACGTAGTTGAGGTCGTGCCCGGCCCGCTGGGCGTACGGGCCGGTGGCGCCGTAGCCGCTGATCGAGCACATCACCAGGCGCGGGTTGCGCGCGGCCAGCTCCGGGTAGCCCAGGCCGAGCTTGGCCATCACCCCGGGCCGGAAGCTCTCGACGACGACGTCGGCCCGCGCGACCATCCGCAGGAACGCGGCGTGGTGCTCGGGCCGCTTGAGGTCGAGCGCCAGCGAGCGCTTGCCGCGGTTGACGGCCAGGTAGCGCCCGCTGACGCCGCCCTTGGCGGGCGGGAAGATCCGCAGGTAGTCGCCGACCTTGGGATCCTCGATCTTCACGACGTCGGCGCCGAGATCGGCCAGCACCATCGTGAGGAACGGCCCCGGCAACAGGCGGGACAGGTCGAGGACTCGGAGACCGTCGAGGGCGCGCTGCACCCGACCATCTTGCCTGAAACCGCAGGCGGCTGCGCCCGGGCGCGGATTCGGGTGGCGGCGACGAGGCCGGCGCCGAAAACAAGACAGCGGGCACCTGGCCCGCCGTCGAGTGCGTCACCGCGACGTCGAGCTCAGGTCTTGGCCAGCTCGAACAGCTGCTGGAGCTTCATCGCCAGCATCGGGTCGCCCGACACGCGGAGCTTGCCCTGGAAGTAGAGCTGCATGCCGGCGTTGGGATCGCTCAGCATGGTCTTGAAGTCGTCGTGAGCGATCTCGATGGTGCACTGCGCCTTGCCGCTGTCGCCGCGCTCGCAGGTCGGCGGCTCGCTGGTCAGGTCGACGGTCCACTCGCCGCCGCCGTCGCCGCTGATCTTGAATCCGTAGATGGCGTTGACCTCGCGGGCCTTGTCGCCGTACTGCTTGAGGCCGGCGGGGATCGCAACGTCGAAGGTCTCGGTTGCGTTGGTGGGAAGTGCAGCCATGGAACGAATCCTCCGGGTACCTGGTCTTGCGGCACGAGCCCGTGCCTGAGATTGAGGCGAGCGGTGTACCGCGGGCCTTGCGAGGGGTCAAGGCTGGGACCGCCACGGGAAAGCGCAGGAAAGGCACCCAGATGGCGCGTCGGGGGTCGCGCTCACGCCGGGTCGCGCGGCCTTCATCGCGCCGCTGCGGGGCATGGATGGGACGGCCGGGCAGCGGTCCCAACGCGCACACGCCTGACGGGCGCATCGACTGTGCACTGTTCGTACGGTTGTTCCACCTTGCGACACTCCCGGTGACTGGTCGCTTTCTCGTCGGGGATTACCCCATTGACACCTGTACGGTGAGTCATCGATCCGGCATCGTGACGTTCATTCGGATGGTCGTCGCCAACGACAAACAGAACTCGGCCGAGGTCGAGCGCCTCCTGGCGGAGGGGCTGGAGCTGTTCGGCCGCAACCTGGTCGACGACGCGGTGGCCTGCTGGCGCAAGGTCCTCGAGCTGGTGCCCAACGAGCCCCGGGCCCGCGACTACCTCGACGCGGCGGTGCCCCAGGCCAAGGTCATCCCGCTGCGCGGCGACGCGCCGGCGCCGACCCTGCGCGAGCAGGTCCAGGTGCTGGTGCAAGACCGCCGCTACGAGGCCGCCCTCGATCTCCTGTTGACGGCCCGCGCCAACGCGCCCAGCGACGAGTCGATCTCGCGCAGCATCCGCCTGCTCAAGGAGCGGCTGATGCGCCAGTACATCGAGCGAGTCGGCAACCTCGATCGGGTCCCGGTGCCCAGCATGGGCAAGGTGCACCCGTCGAGCCTGGGCGCCGACGCCCAGGAGGTGCTGCGCCTGATCGATGGCATCGGCACCGTCGATGACATCCTGCTGGCGTCGCGCCTGGGCCAGTTCCGGACGCTGCGCACCCTGATCGGCTTGCACGAGCGCTCCCTCATCGAGCTGCCCGGCGTGCAACGCGACCGCCCGGTCACGCCGGCGCCACCGGAGCAGTCGAGCGCGGTGGTGACCCGGGTGCTGGCCGACGAGACCTCGGCGGTCCATCCGGTCCCGCCCGAGCCGCCCCCGGCGGAGATCCGGTTCCGCGCGCGCGACACCGAGCCGACCCCGGCGACCGCGCCCAGCGCGACGCGCATCGCGCCACCAGCGCCAGGCCCGGCGGCCGCGCCAGCCCCAGCCGCGCCAGCCCCAGCCGCGCCAGCCCCGGCCGCGCCAGCCCCGGCCGCGCCCCCGCCGGCGCCGGATGACCCGTTCCAGCTCGCCTTCGCCGAGGCGACCCGCGCCTACCTGCGCCGGGACTACGCCGCCGCCGAGCAGCTGTTCGAGCGCTGCGTCGAGCTCAAGCCCGACGACGCGCGCGCCCTCCACAACCTCGAGAGCCTACGCCGCCGCAGGAGCAAACCCACGCCATGAAGACGGTCTCGATCGTGAGCGCCAAGGGTGGGGTCGGCAAGACCACGCTGTCGCTCAACCTCGCTTTCGCGCTGGCGCGCCGATCCTGGCGCACGCTCGTCGTCGACGCCGACCCCCAGGGCGCGATCGGCCACTCGCTCCACAAGAAGACCCCGTCGGCCGGCCTGGCCGGGTACCTGGCGGGCCGGGCCTCGCTCGACGCCGCGATCGTCACCACCCGCTTGCCGGAGCTGGCGATCTTGCCCATCGGCCCGATCGCGATCCAGGACAGCCAGGCCTTCGCCGAGCACCTGGCCGACGGCAAGGCGTTCGCGGCGCTGGCCGCCGCCGCCGCGCCACGCTTCGACGTCATGCTGGTGGACACGCCGTGCGGGTTCGCCGGCGTCACGATGGGCGCCCTGCGCGCCAGCGACTTCGCGCTGGCCCCGCTCCAGGCCGAGCCGATCGCGCTGCGGGCGATGACCCAGCTCCTCGACGTGCTGGCGGCGCTCCGCGGTGAACAGCGCAAGGTCAAGCTGGCCGGCGTGGTGCTGACCATGCTCCAGCTCCGCAACAAGGAGTCTCTGTCGGTGGCCCAGGAGACCTGGGCCAAGCTGCCGCCGGAGATGGTCCTCGAGACCAACATCCCGCGCGACCAGATCTTCCTCGAGGCCTCGGCGGTCGGCGTGCCGGTCGGCCTGCTGCGCCAGACCCCGCCGCCGGTCGCCAGCTTGTTCGATCGCGTCGCGGTCGAGCTGGAGCCGCGCATCGAACTCACCACCCCGAGCCGAGATGATGGACCTGTCTGGCTACTTGCCTGATCCGGCGACGCTCGACGCGTTGCTGTCGTCGGCCGGCGTGCGCCGGGCGCCGGCCGAGCTGGCGACCGCGCTGGGCGCCGACGTCGGGCGCACCGGCGACGCGCCGCGGCCGGCGGCGGCGGCGGTCGAGCTGATCCGGTTTCCGTCGGGGACCCGCGCGCCGGCCGCGCCAGCCGACGACGACACCATCGCGTGGGACCCGGCCGAGCTGGACGAGGAGCCCAGCGGCGGCCGCAGCCGCGAGCGAATCACGCTGCCGCCGATCGAACACGCCGGCGGCGAACGGCCGCGGATCTTCGACGGGCTCGACTCGATCGAGGCCAAGCTGGCGGTGCTGGTCGACTGGATCATGGGCACCATGGCGTCGTACTCCGCGTTCATCGCCGACGGCGACGGCCTGGCGCTGGCCAACCGCAACGCCCCCGACAACTACGTGGCCGCGACCGCCCTGATCGGCCGCGCCCAGCGCATGATCGACACCTACGTGCCTGCGCCGGTCGACGGCGCGACCAGCATGGAGCTCGACGATGGCAACACCCTGCAGATCGTGTGGGTCACCACCGACGCTGGCTGGCTGGCGGCCGGCATCGTCCTGACCGAGCCTCTCCCCCGCCCCATCTGTGTGACTGTGCGCGACATGGTCCGCGCCGCTGTCGCGAACGAGGAAGCCCGATGAGCACGATCCAACTGTCCGATGTCGTCGCCGATGTCCCGCCCCTCCGCGGGCTGTTCATCACCGCCATGCCCGACTGCCTGCTGTTCGACACCTGGACTCGTCCCGACGAGACCTGGAGTTCGGAGGCCGCCGCGTCGTACTTCGGCGACCTGGTGCGCGCCAACCGCGAGGCCCTGAAGGCCCTGTCGGCGTGGTCATCGGAGATGAGCGTGACGGTCGAGTCGGCCGATCTGCTGCTGATGATGTTCGAGACCTCGGCCGACTTCGTCGTGACCATGGCGTTCGACCGCAAGGCGCCGCTGGGCATGGTGCGCCTGCACGCCCGGCGCATCCTCGACCGGCTGCAAGAGGTGCTGCCCAAGCTCGAGTCGGTCGAGCGACCGCGCGCCATCCGGCTGGCCGAGTTCCTCGACAAGTACGCTCCCGACCCGCACGCCGCGCTCCACCGCGTCGCGCTCCGCACCGGCCTGGGGCTGGACGCGCTCCGCAACCCGAGCAGCCTCAGCGAGGCCCAGACCGAGCGTTTCGAGAGCGCCGTCAAGGACCTGCTCGGCCTCGACAACCTGTCGCTGTGAGGGCCCATGCGCACCTATCTACCTGACCACGACTTGATGGCCCTGGCCGGCGTGCCGGCGGTCTACCACTGCCACCACTTCAACCTGTTCCTCGACCAGACCATCGACGACGCGCTGGGTGCCGAGGCCGGCGGCGCGGTGCGGTTCGCGGCGGCCCGCGAGGCCGCCCACGACCTGGCCCGAGCGGTGGTCACCTCCACCAACGCGGTCACAACGTCCGAGCGGATCACCGCGGTCCAGGGCGTGCTGAGCGCGATGGGCCACGGCCGCCTGCAGATCGCCGCCAGCGGCGACAGCGGCAGCGCCACCGGGAGCTTCCTCCACTACGGGCACACGTGGATGGAGAAGTACGGCAAGCTGGTGCGGCGCCGGCACCCGGCCGACGCGTTCGCGGCCGGGTTCGCGGCCGGTGCCGTCGAGGTGGCGTTCGACCTGCCGCGCGAGTCGATGACCGCGACCGAGACCGAGTGCCTGGCCCTGCGCCACGGCCACTGCTCGTTCACGCTGGCCGGCGGCGCGCCGGGCGCCAGCCGGCCCAGGATGACCGAGGACACCGCCCGCGCCCACGTGCAACCGACCTTCACCGGTGAGCACGAGGACAAGGTCGCCGCCATCGCCGCCGGCCTGCGCGACTTCACCGCCGGGGTCGCCGGCGATGCCCGCGGCCTGGTCCAGGCCTTCGGCGTCTACGTCACCGCCCACCTGGCCACCTACTACAACCGCATCAGCTACGACGCGGTCGCCAGGGTCGAGGCCGACGCGCCGGCGTCGGTCGAGCTGGTCGAGGACCTGCTCCGCGAGTCGGGCCACGTGTGCGTGTTCAACACGTTCGGCGGCATCCTGTTGTCGCCGGAGTGGGAGGCCATGGTGGGCCCGCTCACCGGCGACCCGACCGAGATCATCGTCGGCTGCCTGGCCATCGCCCGCGCGCTGGGTTTCGGCCACTGGACGCTGGCCGAGTACCGGCGCGGCGAACGCCTGGTGGTGCGGACGCCGTCGTCGTACGAGAGCGCGTACTACCTGGCGCGCCACGGCAAGGCCAAGCGCCCCAACGAGTACTTCCTGCAGGGCGCGGTGCTGGCCATCGCCCAGCTGGCGCACCGGGTCGACTGGAAGGCGCGACCGCAGCTGACCCAGTCGTACTACCAGCAGCTGTTCCGCGGCGGCCAGCTGCCGTGGAAGGTCACCGAGCCGCGCTCGCTGGCGACCGGCGACTCGCTGTCCGAGGTGATCGCCGATCGGATCGCGTGATGCACGAGGAGCCCGGCGAGGGCGACCTCGAGGTCGACGCCGCGCCGGAGCGCCACAGCGACGGCACCGTCGCGATCGAGCGCGATCACGGGTGCTTCCGCGGGCTGTCGTGGCGGGCCGAGATCGCCGCCGGTGACGGCCAGGGGCTGCGGGCCCGGCTGGGCGCCATGCTCGAGGACGTCACCCGCGACGCCCGGCTGATCGCCATGCGCACTGTCGAGGGCCACCACGTCATCGTGGTCCCCGCCACCGGGCGCGTGCAGGTCCGGCTCGATCTCGAGTGCGCCCGCGAGCGCCGCGGCGAGCTGGCGCTGGCGCTGGCGCGCCTGGTCCACGACGCCCACGCCGCCGGCTGAGCCCGGCCCCACGGCCGCTGGGTCAGGGTAGATCGACGTCGGCGAACACGCAGGTGGCGGCGTCCCCCTCGCGCGGCGCCCAGTCGAGCGAGTCGCCATAGTAGGTACGGCCGAAGCTGGCGTCCCAGCACTCCGACGCGATCACCTGGGTGGTCAGGTCGCCGCTCTCGAGCCGGACGTCGGCCCGTCCGGCGCCGGTGGCCAGCCACCGCGACCGCAGGGTGGCCTGCTCGGGCAGATCGCCGGGATCGTCGGTGTCGCCGAACACCGAGAACACCATGTCGCCGCTGCCGTCGGCGGCCTCGGCGTAGGCGTAGTCGGTGTGGACCGCGGTCGGCGTGCCGGCCCGGTCCTCGACGCTGTCGATGCCCATCGTCACGGTGCGGGCGACGACGTCGTACGTGGCGGCGAGCTGGCCGCGCCCATCGTTCTCGCGGGGGTTGACCCGCTCGGCCGCGTCGAAGTCGAGGTGGAAGCTGCCGGTGCCGTCGCCGTCGGCGACCCCGTCGATCAGGGTCTCGAACGTGGCGCCCGGCTCGGTCCGGTTGCGCCCGTCGAGCATCCAGGCGAAGGTGCCGTCGCCGTTGTCGGTGACGGTCAGCCGCCACTCGGCCGGGTCGAGGGCGTCGTGGTGCGGGCCCCACACCGCGGTGGCGCCGTCGGTGGAGGTCGGCGGGAGCTGGACGATGGTGTGGACCAGCGTGAGCACGAACGCAGTGCCGCCGTTGAGCACGCGGGTAACGTCGCGGGTGGTGACGTACCACTGCGCCGTGGCGCCCAGGGCGGCCATGCCGGCGGCGGCGCTGTCGGGCAGCTTGATGGCGACGTCGGTCGCGGTCGGCAGGACCTTGGCGACGGGGTGCGCGCCGTCGTCGGCCTGGACGCAGGCGCCGGCGGTGAGGGCGGCGAGGGTGGCGAGGGTGGCGAGGGTGAGCGACAGGCGATTCATCATGCGCAGCGATTGAGCACGCGCCGTGCCGACCGCCGCGCGCACAGTTCCGGTGACTTGCAGTGTCGCGAGGAACCACAGCGACCGCTGCTGTCGCGGGATCCAGCACTGTCAACGCGCGGTCACGCTGCGAGCATGGCCGGCAGGACCTGGCCCAGGCCAGGCGCGCTCAGGGACGCTCGAGGGCGGCGACCCGGGTGCCGTCGAACATCGCGTAGATGCCGGTGGCGTCGACGGTGACCGCGACCGGGGTGGCGCGCGCGACCGCCGGGGCCGGCAGCGGCCAGGTCCAGGCGACGCGGCCGCCGACCAGCGCGACCAGGTCGTCGTGCACCAGCGTGGCGTCGCGGCGGATCACCACCGCCGCCAGGTCTCCCGCGGTGGCGGCGGCCAGCAGCGCCAGGCCGGGCAGCCGGACGCCGCGGTACTCGACCTCGCTACGCCCACCGTCGACGCGCTGGCACCAGGCCTGGCCGTCGGCCAGGCGCTCGCAATCAGGATCGGGCGGCGCTGGCAACGGCGGCGCTGGCGCGATCGCCTCGGCCCGGCCGTCGGGTAGGGTGACCCGGAGCGCGCAGCTGTCACCGCGCCGCAGGATCACCGCGTCGCCGTCGGCGGTCAGCTGCCACGGCGCGCCGCTGGACAGGCACGGCGCGGCCACGGCCACCGGCGCGTGCACCGCGCCGGCCGCGCGCCCGGCGATGTCGATGGGATCGATGCGCCCGAAGCACGCCACCACCGCGCGGCCGGCCTCGACCCCGATCGCGTCGTCGCAGCGGTGCACCAGGAGCACGTCGTGGGGCGCCCGCACCAGGGGCGCGCTCAGCTCGGCGCCGCTGGGCCGCCGCCAGGCCAGCGCGCCGGTGGCCAGGTCGAGCGCGACGTAGCCGGCCCGGGCCCCAGCCACCAGCAGGCGATCGCCGACGACGACCGGCGGGTGGACCACGAGGTCGGGCACCGCAGCCGGTCGACCGGCGTCGACCAGCCAGCGCAGCCGGGCCGGGCCCGGCGCCGGGGCGTCACCGCTCGCCGCCGTCGGCAGGTCCGGGCCACGCGCCGGCGGGGCCAAGAGCCGCGACGCCACCACGCCGGCGGTCCCCGCCACCACCACGATCGCGCCCATCGTGAACGCGGTCCGTCGACGGAGCACGTCAGTGCCCGTCGCCCTTGTCTTTCTTGCGGCGCAGCTGCGCTTCGCGGAAGCGATCGGCCCACCCGTCGATGTTGACCTGCTTGGTGCGCGACAGCGCCAGCGCGCCGCGCGGCACGTCCTTGGTGACCGTCGTGCCTGACCCGACGAAGGCGTCGCGGCCGATGGTCACCGGCGCCACCAACTGCGAGTCCGACCCGACGAACGCCCCGGCCTCGATGGTGGTGTGGTGCTTGTTGAAGCCGTCGTAGTTGCAGGTGATGGTGCCGGCGCCGATGTTGGCCTTGGCGCCGACGGTGGCGTCGCCCAGGTAGGACAGGTGGTTGGCCTTGGCGCCAGCCATCAGGTGAGCCTTCTTGGTCTCGACGAAGTTGCCGACCTTGACGTCGTCGTCGAGGACGGTCTTGGGCCGCAGGTGCGCGAAGGGACCGATCTCGGCCCGCGCGCCGATGGAGGTCTCCGTCGCCACCGTGTAGGGTTTGAGGTACGCACCGGCGGCCACGGTGACGTCGGTCAGCACGCAGCCGGCGTCGATGCGCGCGCCGTCGGCGATCCGGGTGCCGGCGCCGCGCAGGCACACGCCCGGCCCCAGCCACACGTCCGCCCCGATGGCGCCGACGTCGGCGTCGACGTAGGTCGCGGCGGGGGCCGCCATGGTCACGCCGCCGCGCATGAGCGCCTCGTTGATCCGGCGCCGCGCCGCCACGTCGACCGCGGCCAGATCGACGCGATCGTTGACGCCGGAGACCTCCTCGAACGGCGCGTCGATGGCGGTCGCGCCGCCGCGGGCGGCGGCCCGGGCCACCAGGTCGGTCAGGTACAGCTCGTGCTTGGCGTTGTCGGCCTTGATGGTGGCGAGGTCGGCCCGCAGGTGGCCCAGGCGCACCGCGTAGAAGCCGGCGTTGGTGTCCTTGATGGCGCGCTCGGCCGGCGTAGCGTCGACGTGCTCGACGATCTTCTGCAGCACGCCGGCGCCGTCGCGGACCAGGCGCCCGTACGGCATGTCGCGATCGGGGATGGTCGACAGCAGCGCCAGCCCGGCCGGGCACGCCTCGCACGCCGCGACCAGCTGTTCGATGCGCTCGGCCCGCAACAGCGGCGCGTCGCCCGACAGGATCACCACGATCCGATCGTCGGGCTCGCTGGCCAGGGTCGGCAGGGCCGACAACACCGCGTGGCCGGTGCCGCGCGGCTCGGCCTGCAACGCCACGTCGATGGCGCCGACGCCGTAGCGTCCGTCGAGCATGGCCTTCACCAGGTCGAGCTGATGGCCGAGGATCGCCACCACCCGCTGGGCCCCCGCGGCACGCGCGGTCTCGACCGCCCACGCCAGCATGGGCCGGCCGGCCACCTCGTGGAGGACCTTGGCCCGGGTGCTCTTCATCCGCGTGCCCAGGCCCGCGGCCATGATCAGGACGATCGGAGACGGTCGACTCATCGGCGCGGACAATACCAGAGCTGCTACAACCGGCCGATGGCCCCCGGGCGCCTCGTCGTGCTGATCGCGCTGGCCACCGCGTGCCGGCGCAGCGAACCGGTCGCCACCCGCGCCGCCGGCGCGGTCGAGGTGGCTGGGCCCATCGACAGCCACGTCCACCTGGCCTACTGGCGCGTCGACGCCGAGCTGGCGCGCGCCGGCCTCGCGGCGGCGGTCGATCTGGGCGCGCCGGTGGATGACGTCGGCGCACCTACATCAGTGCCGGTGGTGTGGGCCGGGCCGATGTTGACCCGGCCCGGGGGCTACCCGATCGATGCGTGGGACCCTGGCGGCTTCGGGCTGGGATGCGCGGTCGATGCCTGCGCGGTGGCGGCGATCGACGCAGCGGCCGCGCGCGGCGCCCGCGCGGTGAAGGTGGTCGCGGGTCCCGACGGGCTGGCGCCGACGGTGATGGCGGCGGCGGTCGCCCACGCCCACGCCCGCGGGTTGCCGGTGCTGGCCCACGCGCTCACCGACGCCGACGCGGCGGCGGCCGCCGCGGCTGGCTGCGACGGCCTGGCCCACACGCCGGTCGAGCGGTTGGCCGACGCCACCGTCGCCGCCTGGCGCGGCCGCGTGGTCGTCTCGACCCTCGCCGCGTTCGGTGGACGGGCGGACGCCGTCGACAACCTGCGTCGCCTGCGGGCGGCCGGCGCGGTGGTGCTGTACGGCACCGACCTGGGCAACCGCCGCGTGGCCGGGGTCGATCCCGACGAGCTCGCGCTGCTGGCGGCCGCCGGCCTCGACGGACCGGCCGTGGTCGACGCCCTGACCACCGCGCCGGCGCGGTTCTGGCACCTGGAGGACGCGCTGGCGGCGACCACGGTCACGCTCGCCGTCGATCCGCGGCTCACGCCCTCGGCCTACGCCCAACCCCAGGCGGTCCACCGGCGGTGAGCATCACGGCGCTCGGCGGGGCGCCGGGGGGGCCGGGGGCGCCGGCGCCGCGGGCACGGTGATCGCCCCGAGGTCGAGGTCCTGGCCGCCGGCGACGGTGAAGACCTCGCCGATTGGTCCCGGCGAGCCGGCGCCGAACGTCACCAGCTGGTACCGCCCTGCCGCCAGCGTCAACGCGAAGCCACCGTCGCCGCCCGACGGCTCGGGCGGCCCGTCGAGCTGGATCGACATCGAGCCATCGGGCGACGCCGGCACCGCGATCACCGGCACGCCGATCACCGGCGCGCCGGCGCCGTCGACCAGCCGGCCGTGCACCTTGGCGTCGGCGGCCAGCGCGATGGTGACGCTGGCCGGGCTCGTCCCGGCGGACACCTCGACCTGGCCGGCCCCCGAGCCGGCCGGGCCGGTCACGGTCACGCGGTAACGCCCTGGCTCGATCCGCGCGAACTCGAAGCGGCCGCCGGCGTCGTGGAACGTCTGGCGGTGGGAGGTGCGGCCGTCGACGTCGACGGTGAAGTCGGTCACCGGCCGGCCCCCAGCGGTGACGGTGCCGGCGATGGCGCCGAGCCCGGTCAGCGCGATCTTGACCGACGCGCCGGTCTCGACACGCTCGACCCGGCCGCGCAGGGTGCCCCGGGCCGCCTCGGCCACCACGTCGTAGCGGCCGCGCCGGAGCCCGCGCACCTCGAACCGGCCCTGGTCGTCGGTCAGGACCGGCGCTGACATCGCGAGCCCGCCCGGGCCGTCGTCGACCACCATCACCATCGTCGTCGTCGAGCGACTGGTGCCGGGCCCACCCTCGTCGCCGACCTGCCCGGCGGCCAACGCCTCCGGCTCGAGCGCCACGGTCACCCAGGCGTCGGCAGTGGCCGCCCCGTCGGGACCGACCACCACGCCGCGGATCACGCCGTCGTCGAACTCGACGGTGAGCTCGACGCCCTGCTTCTGCTCGTTGGCCGCCAGCGTCACCTTGGTCGGTGTCCGGGCCGCGTCGGCCTTGGCCCCGGCGCGTCGCAGCGGCCCGCCGCGCTCGTCGACGACGGACAGCGCGTAGGTGCCGGCGGTCAGCCCGCGCATCAGGAACCTGCCGTCGGCGCCGGTGACGGCGCGATCCGCGCTGACGTCCTCGCCGTTGACCACCACGGTGTGCTGCACCGGCCCGGCCGCCCGGACCAGGACGCCGACGCCGACCAGCGGTGTGCCGTGTTGATCGCGCACGACCCCGGCGATCGACCCTTCGGCGGCCAGCGGGATGACCACCGTCACCTCGCCCGCGGTCGGCACCTCGACCTCGACGCTGCCGCGGCGACCGTCGCTGGCCTTGGCCGACAAGGTGTGGTGCCCCGGCGCCAGGGTGGTCAGCTCGAACCTGCCGTCGCCGTCGGTCGGCGTCCCGGCCGACATCTGGAAGGCAGCCGGTGAGAAGCCGACGAGCGGCTGGTCGACGTCGATCCGGACCATGGCCGGGCCCGCGGGGTCGACGCGCCCGACCACCCGCGGCGCCGTGACCAGCTTCACCACGACACCGTCGAGGTTGGCGTCGGCGTACGGGACCTCGACCGGCGGTCCCGGCAGGAAGCCCGCCGCGGCGCCGGTCAGCTGGTAGCGGCCGGGCTCGAGCCCGAACACCCGAAACTGGCCAGCGGCGTCAGCCTTGACCAGCTCGACGCCGCCCGGGCCCGTCGCCATGACGTCGGCCCCGGCGACACCGCGACCGGCCTCGTCGACGACCCGGCCCGCCAGGTACGGGGCGCTGGCGACCCACAGCTCGATGCCGGTGGCCTGCTCGGCGATGCCCAGCGGCACCAGCGTCGGGGTCGCGGTGCGGCGGCCGTCGGCGTCGACCTGGGCCTCGACGCGCAGCGCGCCCGGCGACAACCCGGCCACGCGGAAGCGACCGTCGCTGCCCGAGCGCGTGCCGGCGCGTTGTCGCGCGCCCGCGAACCTCCCGGTCGGCTCGCTGCGAACGTCGACGCGCGCGCCGGCGACCGGGGCGCCCGAGCCGCGGTCGCGCACGACGCCCTCGATGACTCCACCCGGCACCAGCGCCAGGTCGAGCGTGCGGGGCGCGTCGGCCAGCTCGGTCTGCGCCGTGGCGCTCATGTACTCGGCGTGGCTGGCCTCGACCAGGTAGGGCCCCGGGGCCAGCGACAGCTGGTAGCGGCCGTCACCGTCGGTGAGCGCGACCGCCACCGGGTCCTCGGCGGACAGCAGCCGGTGCGGGCGCGCCACCACCGCGGCGCCGACGATGGGGCCACCGGTGGCGTCGGACACCACGCCGGTCAAGGCCGTGCCGCCCGGCGCCAGCGTGAGCTCGACCCGCGTCGTCACGCCGGCGGTGACGACCACGGCGGCGTCGACGGCGGGCAAGAAGCCAGGCGCCGCGGCGATCACGGTGTACCGACCGGCCGGGACCGCGGCGATCACGAAGCTGCCGCCGCTGGCGCCGAGCACCCACGGCGGCCCGGCGTCGTCGGCGTCTCCGCTCGGAAACACGCGGACCGTGGCGCCGGGGACGTCGGCGCCGGCCCGGTCGCGCAGGCGCCCCTCGAGCCGACCGTCGGTGGCGGCGTGGGAGCCTCCGCTGGCGACGGCGACGGTGCCGACCGCCGCCGGGCCGGGCGCAGGGGTCGCCGGGCGAGCCGGCCCGCCGCGACCACGCCACCACCACACCGCGACCACCGCCACCAAGACGACCACGACCCCGAGGGCTGCCTTGCGCATCCCGCGTTGTACCGCCGCCGACGGGCGCGGTATTCCGGTCGACTCACCTCACCGGCTGACCGCCAACCAGGCGGCGGCCCGGACCTCAGGGTCGGCGTCGCCGAACAACCGGTAGAGCACGGTCCGGTCCAGGTCCCGGCTGCGCCGGACCCACGCGGCCCGGGCGGCCGCGGCGCGGATCGCGGGTGACGGATCCTGCGCCAGGTGCTCGATCACCGCCTGGTCGCCGGGCAGCGGGAAGGACCACGCCAGCGCGTCGGCCAGCTGCTGGCGGTGGACCAGCTCGGTCGACAGCGCCAGCTCAGCGGCGGCGCCCATCGACTCGATGGTGGGCAGGCGCGCCAGCGCGATCGCCAGCTGACGGCCGCGATCGGGCGTCGGCGCCGCGTCGCTGGCCGGCGCCGCGGTGGTGGCCGCCGCCGCTGGGCCGGCGGTGGCCAGGGTGGCCAGGGTGAGCTTGGAGACTAGCGCCCGCAGGCGCATCCATGACTTGGTGTTGACGTCAGACATGAGGAGACCTCGCGGCTCGCGAGCGAGCCGCCGTGAACAAACCGACGAGGGCGCGGCGCGAGGCCGCGCGCGGACCGACTCAGCAGGCGGTCGTGGTCGTCGGTGGCGAGGTCTTGGGCGCCGCGTCGAGGGCCGGCGATGGATCGGGGGCGACGTGCAGCGGTGCCCACGCGGCCGCCACCGCCGCCGGGGCGGGCCGCGTCGGTGGTCGCGAGGCGCCAGGCAGCGCCCACACCGCCTGGGCGGTCGCGCTGGCCAGCTCGGCGCGGACCGCGCCGTCGAGCCGAAGCTCGATCGAGGCAGCCTGGGCCGGGCACGTCAACGCGGGCTCGACGCCCACGGGGGCCGCGGCGACCTCAGGCACGGCCAGGCTGGCCACCATCGCGGCCAGCAGCAGACGCACCGATGCCGCGATCATGCAGTCAACGTGCGCACGGCCCACGCGGTCGTCAAGCCCCCCGAACGCGAGGCTAGGACGCCGCGCGCAGGACCGGCGCCGCCGCCGCGCCCGCGGCGGTCCCGAACCGCAGCCGGATAGCCCGGCTTCGGTGGGCGAAGATCCGCCGCAGCTCGCTGACGATCATCGCGTGGTTGGCGACCACGCCCAGCACGCCCAGCGGCGGCGCGTAGTGCACGGTGTCGATCATGCGCGTGTGGGCGCCGTCGGCCTCGAAACGGTGCTCGTGCCACCAGCACGCGTACGGGCCGCGCGCCTGGGAATCGACGAACCGGGCCTGCCCGGCCACGGGCGGCTCCCACGCGTCGATGACGGTGCGCCAGGTCAGCGGCAGGCCGGCGGCGCGGATGCGGTAGTCGATGGTGGCGCCGGCGGCCATTGGGATCGGCGTGGGCGTGGTGATCGTGAAGCCCATGTCGGGCGGGGTGATGGCGCCCAGGTTCTCGGCCGCGCAGAAGAACCGGAACACCTCGTCGAGCGGGCGCTCGATCACCGTCGCCGTGGTCAGCGTGTAGCGGGGCGGACGCTCGGCCAGGTAGGCCGACGTCGGCAGCGCGGCCGGCGCGCGGCCGATCGCGATCGCGGCCGCGTCGCCGACCAGCGCCTCGCGCACGGCGTCGGCCAGCGTCGGCCAGGCCCACTGGAACCCGGCCGCCTCGAGGGCCGCCGGCCGCACCCGCTGGCCGCCCAGCACCAGCGCCGCGCGGCGCCCCAGCGCCAGCCGCACCCCGAGCCCCGGCGCCGGCAGCCACGCGGGCCGCCCCAGCGCGGCGCCGATCGCCGCGGCCAGCTCGCGGTTGCGGGCGGGCGTCGGCGCGACCAGGTTGACCGGCCCGTCGAGCCGCGTCGAGGTCGCGGCCAGCACGAGGGCCTCGACCGCGTCGTCGAGGTGGATCCACGGCACCCACTGGCGGCCCGAGCCGAGCCGGCCGCCGAGGCCCCACGCGAACGGCGCGCGCATCGACGCCAGCGCGCCGCCCTCGCCACCCAGCACCACGCCGATGCGGGCCCGCACCACCCGGTCGCACCACGGCCGGGCCACCTCGGCCGCGGCCTCCCAATCGCGGCACAGCGTCGCCGCGAAGTCGGTGGCGGGGGCGGCGCCTTCGTCGACCCATGCCTCGCCGGTGTCGCCGTACCAGCCGACCGCGCTGGCCGACACCAGCGCCGGCAAGCGGCGACCGCGGGCCGCGATCGCCGTGACCAGCCGACGGGTGACGTCGATGCGGCTCGCCCGCAGGGCCTGCTTGCGGGCGGCGGTCCAGCGGCGGTCGAGGATGCCCTCGCCGGCCAGGTTGATGACGGCGTCGGCGGCGGCCACCGCGGCGGCCAGGCCGGGCGCGTCGCCCAGCGCCACCACCGCGGCGCCGGCGCCGAGCACGCCGCGAGCGCGAGCGGCCGACCGCACCAGCGCGGTGACCTGGTGGCCGTCGCGGGCGAGGCGCAGCGCCAGGGCTCGCCCGATGAAGCCAGTCGCGCCGGTGATGACGAGGTGCATGGGGCTACGACGCCCGCGCCCACCCCGACGTTACCGGCCGACCGGCTCGATCGCTGCCCCAGCGTCGCCGTCGACAGCCCCGGGGCCGTCGTGGTATGGCCGAACCAGTGACCCAGCCCCTCGACCCCAAGCAATACCCGATCTTGGTCGTCGACGACGAGCAGGACAACCTCGACGCGTTCCGGTTCAACTTCCGGAAGGTGTTCGACATCGTGAGCGCCGGCAGCGGGCCCGAGGCGCTCGAGGTGCTGCGCGAGCGTGACGTCGCCGTGATCATCACCGATCAGCGCATGCCCAAGATGACCGGCCTCGAGCTGCTGCGCGCGGCCAAGGAGCTGCGGCCCGACGCCGTCGGCATCATCCTGACCGCGTTCACGGACGTCGACGTGCTGATCGAGGCGATCACGCTGGGCCAGGTCTACCGCTACGTCACCAAGCCGTGGGACGCCAAGGAGGTGCGCGGCATCCTGCAGTACGCGCTCGACCGCTACCACCTGACCCGCGAGAACCGCCGCATGGCGGCCCAGCTGGCCGAGTACACCGGCTACCTCAACCAGCAGCTCCACGGCGAGTTCGACTTCGGCAACATCATCGGCGACTCGCCGGCGCTGCGCGAGGTGCTCGACAAGGTCGAGCAGGTGGCGCCGACCAACTCGACGGTGCTCCTGCGCGGCGAGACCGGCACCGGCAAGGAGCTGGTGGCCCACGCCATCCACATCAACTCGCCGCGCGAGCACAAGCCGTTCGTGCGGGTCAACTGCGCGGCGCTGGCGCCCGGCATCCTCGAGAGCGAGCTGTTCGGCCACGAGAAGGGCAGCTTCACCGGCGCGGTCGAGCGGCGGCGCGGGCGGTTCGAGCTGGCCGACGGCGGGACGTTGTTCCTCGACGAGGTCGGCGACCTGCCGATGGAGGTGCAGATCAAGCTGCTGCGCACCCTGCAGGAGCGCGAGTTCGAGCGGGTCGGCGGCGCCGAGACCATCAAGGTCGACGTCCGCCTGGTGTCGGCCACCAACCGCAACCTCGAGCAGATGATCGAGGACGGCGAGTTCCGCGAAGACCTGTACTACCGGCTCAACGTGTTCCCGATCAACCTGCCGCCGTTGCGCGAGCGCGACGGCGACGTGCCGCTTTTGGCCCAGCACTTCGTGACCAAGTTCTCCCGGACCATGGGCACCCGGGGCGGCGTGCTGGGGACCGACGCCATCACCAAGCTGCGCGAGTACCCGTGGCCGGGCAACGTGCGCGAGCTCGAGAACATCATCGAGCGGGCCATGATCTTGTCGCGCGGCGGCGAGGTCGGCGCCGGCCACCTCGATTTCGGCCGCCGCGCCGCGCAGTCCTCGGGCAACATCCCGGTGGTCACCCACGAGGCCCCGTCGGCGCCGATCACCCTGGCCCCGGCCTCCGACGACGGCAGGTCGCTGGCCGAGCGCCTGCTCGACAGCGAGAAGCGCGAGATCGTCGCCGCGGTCGAGAAGAGCAAGGGCAACATCGCCTCGGCGTCGCGCCAGCTGGGCATCAACCGGTCGACCCTGTACTACCGCCTGCGCAAGCACGGCCTCGAGCACCTGCTGCCCACCAAGCTGGGCGCCGACGAGCCGGCCGCGGGCGAGCCGACCGCGGGCTGACCGCGCGCGGGCGGGCCCGACGAGTTGCGGCCCCGTCGGTGGCTTGATACAAGGCCCCATGCCATCCGCCTGGGGTCCGTCGTGAAAATCCTCGTCGCTGGTGGCCACGGCTTCATCGGCCGGTCGTTGTGCGCGCGGCTGGCCGAGCTAGGCCACGAGGTGATCGCGTCGGGCCGCGCCGACACCGCCGAGCGCGCCGCGGAGGGCGCCGACGCGCTGGTGTGGGCCGCCGGTGGTCGCCCGGTGTCGGCCGAGCAGTGCGTGGCCGATCACGCCCACGCCGCGGTGCGCACCATCGCGGCCATGCCGGGCCTGACGCGCATCGTCTATCTGTCGTCGGCCGAGGCCTACGGCCTGCAGGACGTGCCGTTCCGCGAGGACGCCCCGCTGCTGGGGGCGTCGCCGCTGGGGCAGGCCAAGGCCACCGGCGAGCACAGCGTCGCCACCGCCGCCGGCGCCGTCCCGCTGGTCATCCTGCGCCCGTGCTGGGTCTACGGGCCCGGGCTGGCGCCGTCGACGTTCCTGCCGACGCTGACCAACCACCTGGCCCACCGGCGGCGCTACGCCATGACGCCGGGCCAGCAGACCCGGGACCTCATCTACGTCGACGACGTGGTGCGCGCCATCGTGCGCGCGCTCGAGCCCGACGCGCCGGCCGGCACCTACAACCTGGGCACCGGCGTCGAGACCCCGGTGCTGGACATGGCGCTGACCATCGCCGCCAAGGTGCGGCCCAGCGCCATCGCCCTGCTCGACGTCGGCGCCCGGCCGTACCGCGAGGGTGAGGCGTTCCGGGTGGCGCTCGACGTCAGCCGGGCCCGCGACGTGCTCGGCTTCACCGCCGAGATCGACCTCGACGACGGCCTCGAGCGCATGGTCGAGGCGCTGGCGCCCGACCGCGATCGCTGACCGCGCCTGGCGCGCTACCCGGCCGGCGCGGGATCGGGCCCGGGCTCGTCGACGACTGGCCGCCAGCCCGGCAGCCACACCGCGCGGTCGCGCAGGCCGCGCCACGGCAGCTGGCGACGCTCGTGCGGCGCCAGCACGGCGGCCAGTTCGACGACGTCACCGCGCCGGGCCACGATCTGCCAATGGCGGTAGCGCCACGCGACGTCGGCGCGGGTCCATGCGCTGCCGACGAGGCGATCGGGGCGGTTCGGCGCCAAGGTCACGCGCCAGGATAGCTGGCAGGGCGCAGCGCGCACGTCGGCAGCCGGCTCAGCGCACCCGCAGCGCGCGGGCCGCCAGGTAGGTGAACGCGATCACCAGCGCGGCGCTCCCGGTGACGTCGCTGACGAAGTGGGCGTCGGTGGCCAGGCGCGACGCCGACGCGAACACCGGAACCGCCAGGAGCGGCAGGCCGAGCCGGGGCCAGGCCACCGCCAGCGGCAGGGCCAGGGACAGGTAGTGGCCGGTGTGTCCCGACGGAAACGCGATGCCCTTGGCGAAAAAGAACGTGTGGTCGCCGCCGTGGGCCAGCCACTCGCTGGGGCGCAGCCGGCCCAGGCCGGGCTTGAGCTGGGACAGCGCCAGCTTGGTCACCACGTGGACCACGGCCACGAGGGTCAGGCCGCCGGCGACGCGCCGGAGCGTCGGGACGAGCCGGCTGACGATCGCCGCCGCGACCACCACCACGGTCGGCAGCCACTTCCAGGCGGTCAGCCCGGTGACCCGATCGAGCCAGGCCAACCCGGCGCGCCAACCCGCCCAGGCGTCGACGGTGGCCAGGTGGCGGGCCAGCGGTTGATCGACGGTCACGATCGCCAGGGCGGTGACCGCGGCCAGCACCACCGCCAGCGGCGGCAGCGCGCGGATCACCCGGGACGAGGTGGGAAACGACACCGCCTGAAGGTGCCGCGCCCGCGCCGCCAGGGCTACTTCTTCTTCAAGGTCGCGAACACCATCGTCGAGCCGGCCTTGGCGTAGACGGTGCGGCGCTCCTCGACCATGCCCGGGGCGCGCAGCGTCACCGCCGACCGCTCGAAGCCGTCGACCACCGCCGTCACCGGCGACCGGCCGACGGTGCGGCCGTCGACGATCACCGTGGCGCCCGACGGCCGGGTGACGACGCGGAGCTGCGCCTTGGGGCGGGCCATCACCGCGTGCAGCTCGGTCCGGGTTTCGGACGGCTCGACCCGCCGGACCTGCTCGGCGTAGCGCGGGTGGCGCAGGGTCAGGATCACCGGGGCGCACGGGACGGTGACCACCGCCGGGGTCTCGCCCAGCTTGCGCCCGTCGAGGAACACGCCGACCCGTTCGGCGGTGGTGGTGACCGCGACCTCGCACCGGCCCGGGCCTGCCGCGGCCGCGGCGGGCACCGGCGGGGCGGGCGGCGGGGCGACGATCGGCGGGGCCGGCGCGGCGACGGGCGGTGGCTCGTCGCCGCCCGCGGCCGGCGGTGGGGCGGCGGCCGCCAGCGCGCCGGCGGCCGGGGCGGGGCCAGGGGGCGCGGCGGGGGCAGCGACCTCCGCAGGGGCAGCGACCCGCGCGGGTGCAGGCCCGGCCAGGGCCGGGGCGGTCGCCGTCGGTGACGATGCCGCGGCGGGCGCCGACGCGCGGCCCGCCACCGAGCTGGCCCACACCACGGCGCTGATGGCCACCGCCGCGCCGGCGCCGGCGATGCAGATCGAGGCGAGCAGCATGGCGCGCGGCCCGCGGGTGGGCCGTGCCGCGGCGACCGGCTCGACCGGCGGCGCGGCGGTCGGCGGCGGCACCTGGCTGCCCAGCGCCGGGCGCGGCAACAGCCCTGCCATGGACGGCTCGAGCGGGAACCACCCGCGATCGCCGGCCGCGTCGCGGGCCGGCGGCAGCGTCGCCGGACGTAGCCGCGCCAACGGGACCGCGCCCAGCGGCGCCTGGACGGCGGCCGCCGCGACCGCCCCTGGGCTGGCCGCCACCGGCGCCGGGCTCGACGGCGCCACCGGTGGTACCGGGGGCGGCAGCACGGGGGTGGTCATCGGCGGCGGCGCCCCGGCGCTGGCCGGCACGGCCAAGGGCGCCAGCACCGGCGGCGCGGTGTCTGCCACCGGGATCACTGCGGCGCGGCCCCGGCGCGGGGGCACGGGGAGCTGGGGCAGGCGCGGCGCGGCGGCCTGGACCGGCGGCGGCGGCTCGACCGGCGGCGGCGTCCCGGTGGCCACCAGCCAGTTGCTGCGCGAGCGCGGCCGTGGCCGTGGCGCGAGGGCCGGCGCGACCACCACCACGGCGTCGTCCAGCTCGACCCACGCGTCGCGGTTGCTGCCGTCCTCGGTCGCCGACAGGAACCGCACCAGCGTGGTGTCACCGTCGCTGCGCAGCGCCTCGGCGGTGCCGCGCACCGCCACCTCGCCAGCCGCCGTCACCAGCGCGATCTCGAACGTCCGCCCGGCCGCGATCTGCGCCGGCAGCCGTAGCGCCCCGCGCTCGATGCCCAGACTCACCACCTGCATCAGCGCCCGGGCGCTGGCGAAGCGGGTCTTCACGGTGACATCGACGGCAGCCTCGGACATGAACTCCCATCGTAGATCGCTCGCGGCACCAGATGGGAGCACGCGATCGGTCGGCTTACCGACCGCTACCCGCGGGACACCGCGGCGCGACTGTAGGTCGTGGTGGCCCGGTGTGGTCGCGACAGCGTGCCCGCGCGGGGCTACAGTGCGCAGCGTGCGGACCCTGTTCATCGTCGATCCCCTCGAGCGCCTCGGCCTGGCCGGCGACACCTCGTACGCGCTCATGGTCGAGGCGTCACGCCGCGAGCACGAGGTGTGGACCTGCCAGCTCGAGCACCTGGCCCTCGAGCACGACGACCCCGTCGCCGAGGCCCAGCTCACCCTGGTGCGCAGCGCCGACAGCCACCGCGAGGCGTTCTCCGTCGAGAGCCGGCTGCCGATCCCGCTCGAGGCCTTCGACATGGTCCTCATGCGCAAGGATCCCCCGGTCGACGTCACCTACCTGCACGCGACGTGGATCCTCGAGCAGGCCCGGGGCAAGACCCTCCTGGTCAACGACCCGCGCGGGCTGCGCGAGCTCAACGAGCACCTGGCGGTGTTGCGGTTCCCCGAGCTGACGCCGCCGACGCTGGTGACCCGCAACCCGCGCCGCCTGGCGTCGTTCCAGCGCGAGCAAGGCGGCGCCATCGTGGTCAAGCCGGTCGACGGCTTCGGCGGGCTGGGGGTGTTCGTGGTCAGGGACGGCGACCCCAACGCGTCGTCGATCTACGAGACCTCGACCGGCGCCGGCGCCCGGTGGACCATGGCGCAGAAGTACCTGCCCGAGGCGGTCGACGGCGACAAGCGCATCCTCCTGGTCGACGGCGAGCCGGTGGGCGCGGTGCTGCGCGTGCCCGGCCGCGACGAGGCCCGCGGCAACTTGCACGTCGGCGGCCGCGCGGTGGCCACCACCATCGACGCCGAGGATCGCGCCATCATCGCCGCCATCGCGCCGACCCTGCGCCAGTTCGGCCAGATCCTGGTCGGCATCGACGTCATCGGCGGGCGGCTGACCGAGATCAACATCACCTCGCCGACCGGCATCCGCCACATCGAGCAGCTCGAGCACCGCAACGTCGCCGGCGACGTGCTCGACCGCCTGGAGCGGCTGGCCCAGGCCCAGGGCGGCGGGTGAGCTTGCGCCCCCGGGCCGGGGAGCGGACAATCCCGCGATGGCGCCCGCGCTGACCCTCGAGTACATCGAGAAGTTGCCCAAGACCGACCTGCACTGCCACCTCGACGGCTCGCTGCGGCTCGACACCATCCTCGACCTGGCCCGCGCCCAGGGGGTCGCGCTGCCGACCACCAACCGCGACGCGCTGTTCCACCTGGTCTACGCCGGCGAACGGTGCGGCTCGCTCGACGAGTACCTCCAGGCGTTCGACATCACGCTGTCGGTGATGCAGACCGAGGACGCGCTCGAGCGGTGCGCGTTCGAGCTGGCCGAGGACGCCTGGCGCGAGAACGTCCGCTACCTCGAGGTCCGCTACTCGCCGCTGCTCCACACCCGGACCGGGCTGCGGCCGGCGGTGGTGGTCGAGGCGGTGATGCGCGGGCTGCGCGCCGCCAAGCGCCAGTACGGCATCCGCTACGGCGTGATCCTGTGCGCCATCCGGTCGCTGCCGGCCGAGCAGTCGCTGCGCATCGCCGAGCTGTGCGTCGCGTTCAAGAACCGCGGGGTGGTCGGCTTCGACCTGGCCGGCAGCGAGGTCAACAACCCCGCCAAGGACCACCGGCAGGCGTTCCAGCTGGTCATCGACAACAACATCAACTGCACCGCCCACGCCGGCGAGTCGTTCGGGCCCGACTCGGTCCACCAGGCCATCCACAAGTGCGGCGCCCACCGCATCGGCCACGGCGTGCGCCTGATCGAGAGCGGCGAGCTGCTCAACTACGTCAACGACCACCGCATCCCGATCGAGGTGTGTCCGTCGTCGAACATCCAGACCAAGGCCGCGGTCAACTGGGAGGCCCACCCGGTCGACTTCTACGTCGACTACGGCCTGCGCATCACCATCAACACCGACAACCGGCTGATGACCGACACCACCGTGTCCAAGGAGCTGTGGCTGTGCCACCAGCACTACGGGTGGCCGCTCGAGATGCTCAAGGACATCATCATCTCGGGCTTCAAGAGCGCGTTCATGCCCTACCGCGAGAAGTCCGACCTGCTGGCCGAGGTCGTGCGCGAGCTGGCGACCTTCACGGGGCCCGACGAGCGGCCCGCGACCAGCGCCGCGCCGACCGCCAACGGCAAGGCGGCCGACGCCAATCCGGCCGACAAGCCCACGCACCCGCGGGCCTAGCGTGGACCTGATCGATGTCATCCGGCGCCGGCCGGGTATGTACGTTGGTGGGTGCGACGACCAGGCCTTGGTCCACCTCGCGATGGAGGTGCTCGGCAACGCCTTCGATCAGCACCTGCTCGGTCGGTGCGATCGCATCGAGGTCGCGATCGAGCCCGACGGGACGCTCGTCGTCAGCGACGACGGCGACGGCATCTCGATCGACGGGGACGAGCGCCGGCCGCCGCTGGCCAGTTTGGTGACGGTCGGCCACCACACGCCCACCGCCGATGGCCATCGCCCGCACGTGCACCTCGCCCATGCGGGCGTGGGCTTGGCCGTGGTCAACGCGCTCAGCGCCGCGTTCGAGGTCGAGACCGTCCACGCCGGCGTGCGTGCGCGCGGACGCTGGCGTCACGGCCGACCCGACGGCGCGATCGCGGCGACGCCGACCACGGCGCCGAGCGGGACGCGCCTGCGCTGCACACCCGATCCGGAGATCTTCGGCGACCACCGCATCGATGTCGTCGCAGTGCTCGACCGGATCGACACGCTGGTCGCGCTGCGCCCCGGGCTCGTCATCGACGTCCAGCTGGCCGGCCGGCAGCACGAGCCCGACGGCCTGACGGCGCAGGTGCGGCGCCTGCTACGGCCTTGGACCGCGACCGTCGCCGCGGCGCGCCGGGACGTCGTGACCGCCGACGGACCGCTGACCGTCGACGTGGCGGTGGCGTGGAAGCACGTCCCCGATGATCCGGCGATCTCGAGCTTCGTCAACTACCAGCGGAACCGGGACCACGGCACCCACGTTGACGGCTTGTTCGACGGCATCCTCCGGGTGTTCGGGGGCACCCGTGTCGCCAACGGCGCCGGACTGGTGGCCGCGGTCGCGGTGGTCCTGGCCGACGTCCACTGGGGCAACCCGACGAAAGACCGCCTGGCCACGCCCGCGGTCCGCAAGCCCGTGGCCGACGTCACCGAGGCGGCGCTGCACGCCTGGTCGGCCGCGCACCCCGACGACGCCGCCGCGCGGCGGGCGCGGCTCAGCGGACGGTGAGCTGGAGGTTGGCCGAGGCCGAGGCGGCGACGCCGTCGGCGTCGGTCACGGTCAGGACGATGGTGGCCGGCCGCTGGCCGCTGAAGCGGACCACCGGGGCGGCCGAGGTCGCGCGCCCGCGCTCGTAGCGGGCCTCGTCACCGAGGATCTCCCAGGCGAACGTCAACGGGGCGACGCCGTCGGGGTCGTCGATGGGATCCGCCGACGTGGTGGCGTCGAGGGTGACCTCGGTCTGGAACCCGTCGTCGGCGAGGATGGCCGCGGGCGTGAGCACGATGCGCGCGAGCGGCGGGTGGCCAGGGTCGGCGGCGCACGCGGCGGCGGCGCCCCCCAGCACGACGGCGAGACGAAGGCCCATGTGGCCGTGGTACCATGCCCCGGCGTGGGTACCCAAGCACGGCGTGGCAGGGCCGCTGGCGTCGTCGACGCCCACCTGGAGCGTCTGTACAACTTCGCGTACCGCATGACGCTCGACGCCCGGCGGGCCGGGGCCATCGTCGAGGAGATCTTCGCCCGCACCTGGCCCCGCCTGGACGAGGTGCCCGCCGACGAGCCGGCGGCGATGGTGTGGATGCTGCGCCTGGCCACCCAGATCGCCGGCGAGCGCATCCCGCGTGGCCCGGAGGTCAACTTCGACATCCTGGACGAGACCCTGCGCAACGAGGCCACCCGCACTGACGTGGTGCGCTCGCTGTCGGACCCCCAGCGCGACCTCCTGTTGTGGGACCTCAAGCAAGGCTGCATGACCAGCGTCGTCAACTGCCTGGGGCCGGGCGAGCGGGCCGCGTTCGTGGCCGCCCAGATCCTCAAGCTCGGCGACGACGACGCCGCCGCGGTGCTGGGCGTGTCGGTCAGCGCCTACCGGGTGCGGCTGTCGCGGGCGCGCCAGAAGGTCGGCGACTACCTGGCGCCCCGGTGCGAGCACGTCGACCCGATGAACCCGTGCCGGTGCCCGGCCCGGGTGGGGACGGCACTGCGCAAGGGCTTCATCGCGCCGCTGGCGCCGGCCAGCGTCGGCGCCGTGTCGCTGCGCAAGCCACCGGTGCCGTACGGCCGCTACGGCGCCGGCGCCGGCGCCGACGACGCCCCGCAGCGGGACATCGCCGCCATCTACGGCAGCCTGCCGCCGCCGGAGCTGCCGGCCACCCTGCGCCCGGCCATCGACGCCGCGCTGCGCATCGCCATCCCCTAGCCGCGGCCGGCCCGGCCGCGGCGTCGGCTCAGCTCTTCAGGTCGAAGCTGCTCGGGTGCTTGTCCATCAGGTTCTCGATGGCGGCCTCCTCGAGCAGGTCGAGCTTGCGCTGGCCGCCGTACTTCTTGACCAGCTTGTCGTCGTACTCGTCGGCCACCAGCGCGACGTCGCGCAGGGTCGCGGTCAGCTCGTCGCGGTCGAGCGTGACCCCGCCCAGGATCGAGTGGACAAACAGGATGGCATCCTGCTGCGGATCGTAGGCGAACGCGCCGAACCGCAGGTAGGTGTTGAGCTCGAGCAGCTCGAGCGCCAGCTTGCCGTCGACGTTGATGCCCTTGACCAGCTGCGCGGTGCAGCGCAGGCACGCCTTGTCGTTGCCCCACGGCACCACGCTGATCATCACGTAGGCCGAGCCCTGCTTGATGACGTAGAGCGAGTCATCGACCTTGCGGTAGGCGGGGCTCGCCGCCAGGGTCTTCTCGATGAGGAGGGAGGTCGCCACTTCGGCCGGGTTCATGCGCGCGTCATAGCACGGCGGCCGACCGCCGCGGCGGTTCCGGAACCGGCGGTTCCGACCGACGGCGACGCCGGATTTTCGGTATCGTCGCGCCGCGTGACTCGCCCCGCCCTCGCCTCGATCCTGTGCCTCGTCGCGGCCGCGTGCGGCGGGCCGCCGTCACCCCGCGGCGCCGAGCCAGCCACGCTGATCCTGGTCGGCGGCGACGTGGTGACCAACGTGGCCACGGCGCCGCACGCGACCGCCGTGGCGGTGCGCGGCTCGCGCATCCTGGCGGTCGGCGACGACGCCACCGTCGGCGCGCTGGCCGGCCCCGACACCCGGGTGGTGCAGCTGGCCGGCCGCACCGTCACGGTCGGGCTCACCGACGGCCACTGTCACCTCTACGGCCTGGGCGTCGCCAGCGAGCAGGTCAACCTGCGCGGCCTGCCGACGGAGGCGGCGGCGGTCGCGGCGGTGGCGGCGGCCGCGGCTGGCCGCGCGCCGGGCGAGTGGCTCGAGGGCCGCGGCTGGGATCAGAACCTGTGGGGCGGGCAGTTCCCGACCCGGGCCAGCCTGGACGCCGCGGTGGGGGGCCGGCCGGTCGCGCTGCGCCGGGTCGACGGCCACGCAGTGTGGGTCAGCTCTGCCGCGCTGGCCGCCGCCGGCATCACCGCGGCGACGCCCGATCCGGCCGGCGGCAAGCTCATCCGCGACGCCGCCGGCGCGCCCACCGGCGTGCTGGTCGACAACGCGATGTCGTTGATCGAGGCGCGCGCGCCGAGCCCGGGCCCCGAGGTGCGCGCGCGCCGGATCCGCGCCGCGGCGGCGCAGGCGGTGGCTGCTGGGATCACCGGCGTCCACGAGATGGGCATCGACGACGACACCGTCGCGGTCTACCGCCGGCTGGCGGCCGCCGGAGAGTTGCCGCTGCGGGTGAGCGCCTACCTGACCGGCGACCCCGACGACCTGACCCAGCTGGCGGAGCGCGCGATCGATCCCGACGACGGCGACGACTACTTCGCGCTCATCGGCGTGAAGTACTTCGCCGACGGCGCGCTGGGCTCGCGCGGCGCGGCGCTGGCGGCGGACTACAGCGACGACCCCGGCAACCGCGGCCTGTGGGTGACCTCGCCCGAGCAGCTGGACCGCGCGGTCGCCGCCGCGACCCGCGCCGGCTGGCAGGTCGCCACCCACGCCATCGGTGACGCCGGCGTCCACGCGACCCTCGACGCCTACCAGCACGCGATCGAGGCCAACCCCGGCGCCGACCTGCGGCTCCGCGTCGAGCACGCCCAGGTCATGACCGCCGACGACATCGCCCGCCTGGCGCGGCTGCGGGTGATCGCGTCGATGCAGCCCACCCACGCGACCAGCGACATGCCGTGGGCCGAGGCCCGGCTCGGCCCCGAGCGCATCAAGGGCGCCTACGCTTGGCGGTCGATCCTGGACGCCGGCGGGTTCATCGTGGCCGGCTCGGACTTTCCGGTCGAGGACGTGGCGCCGCTGGCCGGCATCTACGCGGCGGTGACCCGCCAGGACCGAGCCGGGCAGCCCGCCGGCGGCTGGTACCCGGACCAACGGCTGACCCTGGCCGAGGCGATCGCGGCGTTCACCTCAGCCCCCGCGGTGGCCGGCTTCGTCGAGGACCAGCGCGGCCGGCTGGCGCCGGGCCTGGCGGCCGACCTGACCGTGTACGATCGGCGGTTGGTGGCCGACCGCTCGTTGCTCGACGCCGCGGTCGACCTGACGATCGTCGGGGGTGAGCTGGTCTACGAGCGAGGTCGCCCGTAGCCGATGCGGTTCTGTCCCTTCTGCAGCGCCGAGAACGACGCCGAGGCAGTGACCTGCGCGGCGTGCGGGCGACGCCTGCCACCGCCGCCCAACCGCCGCCACCGCAACGGCGGACCGCCGACCGGCGTGGTGCTGGCGACCCCGGCGGCCAGGTCCGGCCCGGCGACGGCGGTGACGCCGCCGGTGTCGACGACCGCCGCCCCGCCGCCCGCGATCACGCCGACCACGGTCCCGCCGGCCGCCCCACCAGCGACGACGACCGCCGCCCCGCCGCCGCCGGCCTCGCCCGCTGCATCGCCGCCGCCCGCCGCCCCGCCGCCGCCGGCCTCGCCGCCGCCCCTCGATGACGTGCAGCGGCGCGCGCTCACGACCGCCCTGGTGCCGGCGCCCACCGCGCTGCGCCGGGCCGCCCCGCCCCCCGAGGCCCGCGACGCGACCACCGTCGCCCGGCGCCGGTCCGATCGCCCGAACGCCCCGCCGGCCGACGTCGACGCCACGGTGCCGGTCGACGACGACTGGCTGCTCGAGCCGACCGAGGCGCCGGCCGCGCCGGCCGCGCCGGCCGCGGGAGCGTCACCCGCCGACACCGCCCGCACTGACGTGGCCCCCATCGGCCCACCGGCCGCCCCGGTGCCGAGCCCGGCACCGACGCCCCGGGCCGCGCGCACGTCGGTACCACCGCCCGTGCCGGCCGCCGACGCCGCGCCTGCGCCGCCCCGCCCCGAGGGCGACGCCGGTCGCGAGCCCCCGCCCACCCGCATCCTGCGCACCGACGGCACCGACGACCGACCGTTCATCCCGCCGACGGTGATGCCGGTGCCGGAGGTGCCCGACGGCGGCGTCCTCAACGCCGGCCGCTACGCGATCGCGTTCACCCGGGCCCGCTGGCAGCGCCGGCGCGCGGTCAAGCTCCTGCGCGCCGAGATCGGCAGCGACACCAGCGCGCTCGACGGCGT
The DNA here is from genome assembly GCA_041389965.1 of Kofleriaceae bacterium. Lineage (GTDB taxonomy): Bacteria > Myxococcota_A > Polyangia > Haliangiales > Haliangiaceae > UBA2376. The sequence continues at coordinate 88,471 of JAWKQV010000002.1, forward strand.
GCTCCTGACCTTGGGCCGCGAGACCCGGGCCGCCGGCGTCGACAACCGCATCCTCGCCGACGAGAACCAGGCGATCACCGACGCCGAGGCTCGCCGCGAGGGCGCGACCGCGGCCGGCGCCGAGGTGCTCAGCCGGCGCGGCGACGAGAACGCCAAGTTCGACGAGGTCGAACGCCAGCGGGTCGCCACGGTGAGCGACGCCGAGCAGGTCGTCGCCGACGCCACCCGCGAGGTGACCAACCTCGAGGCCCAGCGCCGCAGCCTGCGCGACAAGCGCAAGGATCTCGAGCGGCGGCAGAAGGCGTACCTGCAGGCCGCCAGCGCCCGCGAGAGCGAGGCCGAGAAGGCGCCGATGGGCGACACCCGGGCCGAGCTGCGGCGCGCCGCCGAGGGCCACCGCCGCGAGGCCGCGTCGCTCGACCCCGAGCGGCAGGACCTCGAGCGGAAGCTGGCCGCGCTCGACCGGCCGCTGGCGTCGGCCCAGGCCAAGCACGAGGCGGCCCGGGCCGAGCTCGACGGCGCCAAGCGGGCGCTGGCCGACGCCCGGGAGGGCCACCGCCACCGCCTGGCGGAGCTCGACGCCGAGCACAGCCGCAAGCTCCGCGAGCACGAGCTGATCGAGGCGGAGATCACCCGACGCCTGGTCACGCTGGGTACGCTGGTGAACCTGCACCGCGTCGATCGCGCCGAGTTCGCCGAGCTGTACCAGCGGATCGATCGGCTGCGCGCCGCCATCAACGCCCGCTCGACCGAGATCGATCGCCTGGTGGCCGAGCGCTCCGCCTACGACCGCCCGGCGCTGTTGCGCGGGTGGGCGGTGATCGCCGGCGTGGTCGTCGCGATCATCGCGGTCATCGCGATCATCCTCGCCGCCACCTGACCCGACGAGGTCCGTCGGCCCGACCGCGGCCTCGTCACCGGGCTGTCACGCCGGGATGTGCGGTGGGCCACTCCGGCCGTGATATCGTGGTCGACGATGCCGGTCGTCCTGGTCTCGAACAACAGCGAGCTCTTGCGCCACCTGGGTTCGCCCGGGTTCCGCAAGCTCGAGCTCGAGCCCAAGGTGGCGTCGAGCGGCGACGAGGCGTGGGCGGTGTTCGAGCAGCACCGTCCCCCGCTGGCCATCCTCGACGCCGAGCTGGCCACCATCTCCGGTAGCGAGCTGACCGCGAAGATCAAGGCGGCGTCGCCGTCGACGCGCGTCGTGCTGGTGGTCGGCAAGCGGCTGTCGGGCGAGCAGATGCGGCGCATCGGCTCGAGCGGCTGCGACGAAGTGCTGGTGGCGCCGATGAGCGCCGACGAGCTGTACGACGTGGTGGCCATCGAGCTGGGCCTGCCCCGGCGCGGCGCCGAGCGCTACGAGCTGGCGCTGCGCGCCGGCGGCGCCGACGTCGACGCCACCGTGACCAACCTGTCGGTCGACGGCGCCCGGGTGATCAGCCGGGCCCCGCTCACCGAGGGCGCGGCGGTCGCGGTGCGCATCACCCTCGACGGCGAGCCCGGGCCGGTCGACATCCCGGCCAAGATCGTGTGGGCCCAGCAGGCCTCGGGCAAGACCGTGGCCGGCGCCGCGTTCACCGAGCTCGACGACGCCGCCCGCCGGGTGCTGGCCCGCCTGACCCAGTGGGAGATCGTCCACGGCACCCAGCGCACGCGCGTGGTGCTCAAGGGCGACTTCACCGAGGCCACCCGCTTCGACGACCTCGAGCCCGAGATGGTCGGCCGGGTCGACTTCGACCTGGCTCAGGTGACCTACATGAACAGCCTCGGCGTGCGGGCCTGGTGCGAGTTCCTGCGGGCCGCGCCGATCCAGGGCTACGAGTTCCACGCCTGCTCGGTGCCGTTCGTGCTGCAGGCGTCGATGGTGGCCGCCGTGGTCGGCCGCGGCACGGTGACGTCGTTCTTCGCGCCGTACCACTGCGAGGCGTGCGACCACCAGGAGGATCGGCTGCTGCAGTCGGCGGCGCTGTTGGCGGCCGGCCTCGAGGCGCCGGTGTTCGCGTGCGGCAAGTGCGACGGCCAGCTGACCCTCGACGAGCTGCCCGAGCGCTACTTCGCGTTCCTGTCGCCCAGCTGACCGGCCGCGGCGACGGCGCGCCCTACGACGCCGCCTGTTCGCCGCCCAGCCGCTCCTGGTAGATGCGCAGGATGTCGGCGGCGGTCTCCTCGATCGCCCGGTTGGTCACGTCGATCACCGGCCAGTTGGGGTGCTTGCGGAACACCTCGCGCGCGTAGGCGATCTCGGTGTTGATGTGCTGGCGCTTGCCGTACTCGGCGTCGTTGGACATGCCCAGGTGCTTGAGGCGCGCCTGGCGGATGTGCATCAGGGTGTCGGGCTGGATGATCAGGCCGAACACCTTGCGCTCGTCGACCTGGGCCAGCTCCTCGGGCGGGTCGATGCCCAGCACCAGCGGCACGTTGGCGACCTTGAGGCCGCGCTGGGCCAGGTAGGTCGACAGCGGCGTCTTCGAGGTGCGCGAGATGCCGACCAGCACCAGGTCGGCCTTGGGCAGGTTGCGCGGCTCGGCGCCGTCGTCGTTCTTGACCGCGAACTCGACCGCCTCGATGCGGCGGAAGTAGTCCTCAGAGATGGTGTGGAGCAGGCCCGGCACCCCGGCCGGCGCCGCGCCCAGGAACGAGCCCAGCTTGCCGATCAGCGCGCCGATCAGGTCGACCGACTCGACGTTGTAGCGCTCGACCAGCTTGGCCAACAGCTCGCGCTCCTCGCTGTTGACCACGGTGAACACCACCAGGGCCCGCAGCTCGGCGGCCTTCTCGATGAGCTGCTCGCACTCCATCTCGAGGCGCACCCGCGAGTAGGTGCGGACGTTGACCGGGACGCCCGTGAACTGCAGCGTGGCCGCCCGGACCATGCGCTCGGCGGTCTCACCGGTGGCGTCGCTGATGATCATCACCGTCTTCATGCGCGCGTCTATACCACGGTCAGGTGACGCCGCTCCCGGGGCTGCCGGGCCGCGTGGTCGACCACCCGCGGGCACTCGGGATCGGGCGCGCCCAGGTCGCCGGCGTGGCCGCTCACCACGCGGCACCCGCCCCGACACTGGGGCAAGTACGCGCACGACGCGCACGGCTCGGCCGGGGCCCGCCAGGCCCGGAATCGCCCGAACGCGTCGGGCCGCGACCAGTACGCGCCCAGCTCGGTCACGGTCGGGCGGTGGTCGCCCAGCGGCGGCGGCGGCGCCGCAAAGCTGCACGCGGTGATCGCGCCGGTCGGCTTGGCGCCGATCAAGAAGTCGCCGCCGGTGCAGCCGTACACCGCCAGCGCCGCCAGCAGCGCCGGGCCGGGATCGTGGTGAGCGATCATCGGCGTGTACGAGCAGTCGAGCTTGACCCGCACTCGGTGGCGCTTGGTGGCGGCCAGCACCGTCGGCAACAGCGCCCGGTGCTGGGCGTCGGTGCAGCGCAGGCGCTGGTACACCGCGGCGCCGCGCCCGGCCGGCTTCCACCGCAGCAGCTCGACCTCGGTCAGCCGGCGCCGCCGTGCGTAGGCGAACAACCCCGGCAGCTCGTCGAAGTTGGCGCGGGTCACCACCACGTTGATGCCGATCTCGCGCTTGACGCTGCGCAGAGCGCGGATGGCCGCGTCGGCCCGGGCGAAGCCGTCGAACCCGCGCACCGCGCCGTAGGTGGCGCCCAGGCCGTCGAGCGAGACGTTGATCTGCCCGAAGTGTTCGGCGATGGGCAGCAGCCGGTCGAGGCCGGCCAGGCCGCTGGTGGTCAGGTTGGGGACCACGCCCCGGGCCCGGGCGTGGTCGACCAGCTCGCCCAGCCACGGCAGGACCGCGCTCTCACCGCCGCCGAGCGCCACGTGGAACACCCCGGCGTCGGCCAGCGCGTCGATGGCGCGGCGCCACTCGGCCAGGCCCCACTCGCCGGCGCCAGCCGCGGGGTTGGCGCCCGTGTAGCAGCCCGCGCAGCCGGCGTCGCAGCGGTTGGTTAGCTGGAGGTGCGCCTCGAGTGGCGCCGACAGCGGCCCTCGATCGAGCTCGCCGTCGGCCGCGGGGTCGGCCCAGGCGGCGCCCCCTTCGAGCCCGAGGTGGCGGGCCCGGTCGCGGTCGACGAACACCAGGGCCCGCGGGCGGGTCAGCTGGACGATGGCGCCGAACGCCTCGATGCGGCTCCGGCGCGCCTGGGGCAGCGGATCGCGCCAGCGCGCCAGCGTCGCGCGGGCCCGAGCGATCACGCGTCGCGCACCGATCGTGCCGACGGCGCCGACGCGCCGGCCGGGGGCTGGGCCGCCGGCCGGCGCCAGCGGATCAGCGCGCCGACGATCGGCGTGGCCATCGCCACCGCGGTCATGCCGACCAGCAGGAACGTCACGTCGACGCCCAGGCTCGACGAGTTGGGGTTCATGCCCCACTTGGTCGCGAGGATCCGGCCATGGCTGCGCATCGGGCCGACTATACGGCAACCCGGCCCGGGCGCCGCTGCCGGCGCCGACCGACGACGGCATGACGCCGACCGGCGCGTCCCAGGTGGCACCGGCCGGCACCGTGCCCGGCACGACCGGTCGGTGGGCCTTGCCAGCGACCGCACGTGCCGAGAGCGTCGCGGGCCCGCCTTGGCGCGTCGGTTGCTCTGCCCTCCGACATGCACCACGCCATGCCCCATCGCGCCATCCTGCTTGGTCTCGCGACCGCCGCCGCCGTCGCCGCGGCGCCAGGCCAGGCCCACGCCGCCGTCAGCCTCGGCTTTCACAGCGACCGCCTCGTCGTCGAGGCGGGACGGCCGATCAGGGTCCAGGTGACCGTGGCGGTCCAGGCAGCCCCGTGCCTGCCCCACGAGACGACCTGCTCGCAGCTCGTCCACCTCGCCCCGCCTGCGACGACCCCGGGCTTCACGGCGTGCTGGGCCGACGTGCCTGGGTGTGGGTTCCTCGACGTGACCGTCGAGATCCAGAACGGCGGGGGCGCCGAGTCGGTCTTCCTCGAGCTCGCCTCGCCGTTCGTCGGGTCGGGTCAGCTCACGATCGCGGGCGTCGGACCGAGCAATATCGTGCTGCCACTCCACTCGATCGATCCGATCTGCGACGGCGCGACCGGTGACGTCTTCGCCGGCCAGGCCAGCACGGTCGCGATCCCGGTGGTCCTGCCCAGCGACCCGGCCCTGGGCGTCCACTTCGCGCCAGCTGCTGACAGCACCATCACCGCGGTCACCCCGGCGGCCCCGACCTTCGAGGTCGACAGCGTCGACGTCAGCCTGCCCGGCGGCGCGGCGGGGTCGCGGACCGAGGTGCTCATCGCCACCGTGGCCGGCACCCAGCTCGCGTGCTCGATCACCGTCCACGCGGTCGCGCCGTTCGAGGTCGTCATGGCGCCGACCCAGGGGATCAGCCACGTCGGCGTCGCCCAGTTCGTGCCGTTCTCGGTGGTGCGCGCGCCTGGCTTCACCGGCGCCATCTCGCTCACCGCGCTGACCCGGCGCGCACCGACCGGCACCTCGGCGTCCATCTTCTCCAAGAACACCAGCGTGATCCTGCAGGTGCCGGCCAACACGCCGGCCGGTGTCAGCTTCACGCTGCGACTCGTCGGAACCGCCGGAGGATTCACGGACACCGCGTCCAAGCCGTTCGTCACCGCGCCGTAGCCCGGCCGACCGGCTACTCGTCCTTGTCGTCGCCGCGGTGGATGCCCAGCGCGCGCAGCTTCTTGTGCAGGTTGGTGCGCTCGATGCCCAGCACCTGCGCGGTCTTCGAGATGTTCCAGTTGAGCTCGGCCAGCTTCATGCGGATGAACTCGCTCTCGATCTCTTCGCGGAACTCGCGCAGCGACTTGGTGCCGTACTTGTCGAGCGACAAGGTCGCCACCGGCCCGGTGGTGCGCCCCACCGACGAGCGTGGGCCGCCCAGGTACGGCGGCAGGTCGCGCTCGCGGATCACCTCGTCGCTCATGATGACCAGCCGCTCGACCACGTTGCGCAGCTCGCGCACGTTGCCGGGCCAGTCGTAGGCCTTGAGCCGGTCGTACACCCCGTCGTCGACCGGCTTGACCGCGAAGCCGTTCTCGTCGCAGCACTCGGTCACGAACGCCTCGACCAACAGCGGCACGTCGTCGACCCGCTCGGCCAGGTTGGGCGACCGGATCGGCACCACGTTGAGGCGGAAGTACAGGTCCTCGCGGAAGGTGCCGGCCTTGACCATCTCCTCGAGGTCGCGGTTGGTCGCGGCCACCACCCGCGAGTCGGTGCGCAGGCTCTTCTCGCCGCCGACCCGGGTGAACTCGCCGGTCTGCAGCACGCGCAGCACCTTGGCCTGGGCCGACAGCGCCATGTCGCCGATCTCGTCGAGGAAGATGGTGCCGCCGTCGGCCACCTCGAACAGACCGCGCTTCTTGGCCACCGCGCCGGTGAAGGCGCCGCGCTCGTGGCCGAACAGCTCGCTCTCGATCAGCTCGGGCGGGATGGCCGCGCAGTTGACCTTGACGAAGGCGCCGGCCGACACCGCGCTGTTGCGGTGGATGGCGCGGGCGATGAGCTCCTTGCCGGTGCCGCTGGCGCCGGTGACCAGCACCCGCGACCGGGTCGGCGCCACCTTGATGATCTGGCGCCGCAGGTCGTTGACCACGGTGGTGGTGCCCAGGATCTCCCAGCGCGCGTCGACGGCGCGGCGCAGCTGGTTGACCTCGCGCCACATCCGGCGCCGCTCGAGCGCGTTCTTGACCGTGACCATGACCCGGTTGCGGTCGAGCGGCTTCTCCATGAAGTCGAACGCGCCCAGGCGGGTGGCCGCCACCGCGTCGTCGATGGTGGCGTGGCCCGAGATCATCACCACCGGCACGTCGGCGGCCGGCCCGCCCAGCCCGTCGTCGCCGCGGGCCTTGAGCGTGCGCAACAGCTCGATGCCGTTGTCCTCGCCCAGCTTGACGTCGAGGAGGATCAGCTCGACCGGCTCCTTGTCGATGACGGCCAGCGCCTCCGCCGCGCTGCCGGCCTCGTGGATCAGGCAGCCCTCGCTCTCCAGCACCATCCGCAGGGTCCGGCGGATGTTCTTCTCGTCGTCGACGATCAGGATCGGATCACCCTTGGGGGCGGGTTCGGTCACGCGTCCTCCTTGCGATCAGCGGCGGCCTCGGCGGCCTCGTCGGCGGCGGCCTCGTGGGCGTCGGCGATCGCCTCGGCGGCGTCGTCGGCGGCGGGATCGTCGGCCTCGGCGTCATCTGCCGGGGCCGCGCCGGCGCGCCGGTCGGCCCGCCGCGCGGTTCGCCGTGCCTCGGCCCGCTCGGCCGCTTCACGGCGCTCACGCTCGCGGCGGTTGAACCAGAACACCAGCGCCAGCACCGCGACGCCGGCCAGGAGCATCAACGGCCGCCGGTCGGGCTTGGACGCCGGCGGTCGCACCGCGATGGTCGCCGGCAGATCGCCGCCGTCCCGGAACGACGGCAGCGTCGGTCCGGCGCGGGGCGGCGCGGGCGCGTCGCCTGGCGCGTCCCCTGGCGCGGCGGCCGGGGGCGCCGGCGTCGGGGTCCCCGCGGTCCGGAGCTGGATCGCCGCCAGGTCGCTGGCCGCTGGGGTGATCGAGGTCAGCGCCGCCTCGCACAGCGGCCGGTTGGCGGCGCCGCCGGCGCCGATCACGCACTCGGCGGTGGCGCGCACCACGACGTCGCCGGTCCGGAACACCAGCGTCCGCGCCACCGTGGTCGTGCCGACGCCGGGGTCGTGCCACTCGAGGGTGGCCTGGTGGACCCGGCCGGCCGGATCGACGGTCACCGCCCACGCGTCGACGGTGGCGCCGGCCACCGCGTCGGCGCCGGCGCGGGCTCCTAGCAGCACCGCCGTGGCCGCGGCGTCGGGGTCGGCCGGCAGCGCGTCGGTGGCGACCTGCACCGCGATCAGCGCGATGCCGGGCGTCGGCGCCAGCCACACCTGGGCGTCGACGCTGACCGGCACGTCGAAGCCGCTGTCGTTGCCGGCGGCCGCGGCGACGCGCTGGGCCGCCGCCGGGTCCGAGGTCCACCCGGTCGGGGTCACCATGCGCACCACCGGCGCCGGCATGGGCGCATCGGCCGGCGCGGCGGGCTGGGCCACCGCCGGCGCGCTGGCGACGAGGATCAGGAACGACGAGACGACGGCTGCTCTCACGGCACGACCTTGGCGACATCGAAGGACGCCAGCACGGGCTGGCAGCGCGCGGCGCACGCCGCAGGTTCACGCGAATTGTAGGCGCACGCCGCCACCGCCACCGCCACCCCCGCGCCGCGCCCGAGCACCGCCGCGCGCACCTCGCCGCGCAGGCTGCCACGGACGATGCGCCCGCGCACGGTGGCTGCGACGGCCGAGACCTCCTCGCCCTCGAGGCCAACGTGGGTGGCCAGGTGCTGGCGCAGCTCGACCAGGGCGTCCTCGACGCCTTGCCGGGGCGCGGTGCGCACCACGACCGACGCGTAGCAGCCGCGGCCGGGATCGCCCCACGCCTGGGCGACCTCGCCCGGGGCCGAGGCCACCGGGGCCGCCAGCGCGATCGGCTGCCAGTCGGCCGGCACCGCGATCAACCCGGCGGTCGGCGGTGCCGGCGCGCGCTTGGCCGCGGCCGGCGCCAGCCCGACGGTGGCCGCCGCCGCCACCACCCACCACCTCACGCCTGCACCATCCACACCGGCGCGTCGCCGCCGGCGCCCAGCCGCTCGGCCACGTCGCGGGTGACGCCGAACCGCCCCTCGTCCATCGGGATCACCCGGGCGGTCACCGCGCGGAACTCGGGCCGCTCGCCCGGTCGCTCGGCGGCCAGGATGGCCCACGGTCGCTCGCCGTCGGCGCCCTCGACGATGGCGATCTTCACCTGGCGGGCGTCGCGCACCAGCGTGATGTCGTCGGTCTTGGCCACGAAGTGGGGCCCGCCGTCGAACGGATCGATCTGCCCGGCGTACTCGAAGCCGATCCGGCGCAGCATCTTCTCGACCCCGCGGGTGTTGGGGCCGACCTGGCCGATGATCGCGCGCACCTCGGCCGGCAGCAGCTCGCAGTGGATGGGATCGTCGGGGAACAACGCGTGGATGAACTCCTTGTTGTCCTTCGACAGCAGGTCCGCCTCCTGGTAGCTGAGGCCGGTGAAGTGGCGGCCCAGGTGCTCCCACAGCCGGCTGGTGCCGTCGCCCTCGAGCGGCGGCAGCAGCTCGCTCAGCACCTGATCGCGGAACACCTCGCGGTGCATGCGGATGAACAGGAACCGGGTGTACGACAAGAGCTTGCCGAGGGACTCCGGGTTGCCCCGGTACTCCGGCAACAGGATCAGCCCGCCGATCTCCGTCGGGCCGGCGTAGTTGTAGCCGATGCGCAGGGTGCGATGGACGAAGTAGCGATCCAGCGTGTACGAGTAACGCTCGTCGTTCTCGACCCGGAAGAAGATGTGGGGGGCGCGCTTGGTGCCGTGCTGGGCGTGGATCATCGACGTGCCGATGACCTTGGACTTGGCCAGATCTTCGAGCACGAAGAGGTACTCGCGCTCGACCGGCGCCACGGTCGCCGCGAAGCTGGCCTCTGACAGCGCGAGATCTTCTCGATGTGGGCCCGATCCGCGGGCAGGTTCACGGTGTCGAGGTGCTCGGCGACGGCCAAGATCTGGTCGACATCCTCACGATATGATTGCCGAATTCGAAACATGCAGGGCGGTCGGCACCATACCATGGTCCTCCGCCAGGCGGCGGCCGCGGCGCGGCGTGCGCTACGGGACCGCGCCAGCCAGCGTGGCCGCGATCGCGGCGCGGCCGCGGTGCAACGCCTGGGTGACCCAGCCGGTGGCCGGCGCGATCCGCTCGACCGCCAGCACGTCGGCGTTGACGATCCGGATCGGCCGCCGACCGGTGCGGCTCCGGCGCAGGTTCTCGGCGTCGATCCAGTCGAGGATCTTGGGCAGCGCGTAGCGGGTCGCGAACTTGGTGTCGTGCATCAGCAGCACGGCCCGGCCGTCGAGCTTGGCCAGGGCCCAGATGACCCGCCGCGCGGTGCTGTCGGCGCTGAGCCCGCGCCACTCTTGCGGATCGATGTCCCAGTGGAAGTGCCCGAGCCCGAGTTCGGCCAGGCGACGCTCGAGGCTGGGGCAGCGCGCGCCGTACGGCGTGCGGAACCACTGGACCGGCATCCCGGTCGCGTGCTCGAGCAAGGCCCGGGCGCCCTCGACCTCGGCCTTCACCACCTCGGCCGTGCTGGCGCACAGGTGGGCGTGGTTGATGGTGTGGTTGCCGACCAGGTGCCCTTCGCGGATCAGCCGCTGTTCCACCGCCAGGGTCTGGGCCACCTTGCCGCGCTGGAACCGCCAGCCGATCTGGAAGAACACGGCGCGGATGCCGCGATCGCGCAGGATGTCGAGGATGGGCGGCGTGTTGGCGGGATCGGGGCCGTCGTCGAACGACAAGATCAGCTCGGGATCGCCGCTGGCCGACGGCCCAGCCGACGGCTGCGGCCAGCCACGCGGGTACATCGGCGCCTCGCCCTTGACCGGACCTGCGCCGGTGCCGAACGCCAGCAAGAGCGCGAGCGCGAGCAGGGGCAGCGGCCGACGTGGCACCACGATCGATCTAACACACGGCGCGGGGACGTCATTCATTTCCGGACGTCGAGGTCGCGTCGGTCACGTGCGGCAGCGGCGGCCGCGGCCGGACCGGCGTACGCTCACCCGATGGCGACCTCGCTCCCCTACCCCCGCCGGGTGACGCTGGCGCGCGCCGGCACCCCGCTCGAGCCGCTGGCGCGGACCTCAGCCGCCCTCGGCGTCGAGCTGCTCATCAAGCGCGACGACCTGACCGGCGCCGAGCTGTCAGGCAACAAGGTGCGCAAGCTGGAGTTCCTGGTGGCCGAAGCCGAAGACCAGGGCGCCGACACGCTCATCACCTGCGGGGGCGAGCAATCCAACCACTGTCGCGCCACCGCGATGGCCGCGGCGCGGCGCGGCCTGAGCAGCCGGCTGTTGCTGCGGACCGACGACCCGGCGCGGCCGCCGGCGACCGCGGGCAACATCCTGCTCGACCGCCTGGCCGGCGCCGGCATCCGCTGGATCAGCCGGCCCGACTGGGCCCGCCGCGCCGAGCTGATGGCCGACGAGGCCGACCGGGTCCGCGCCGCCGGGGGGCGCCCCTACGTCATCCCCGAGGGCGGGTCGAACGCGATGGGCTCGTGGGGCTACGTCGCCGCCGCCGCCGAGCTGGTCGACGACCTCGCGGCGCTGCCGCCGCGCGACACCACCGTCATCTACGCGTGCGGCTCCGGCGGCACCGGCGCCGGCCTGGTCCTCGGCGCGAAGCTGCACGGCCTGGCCGCCCGGGTCGCCGGCGTCAACGTGTGCGACGACCGCGGGTACTTCGTCGACGCCATCGGCCGCATCTGCGCCGACATGACCAGCCGCTGGGGGCTGCCGGTCGCGATCGCCGCCGACGACATCGACATCGTCGACGGCCACGTCGGCCGCGGCTATGCCAAGAGCCGCCCCGAGGAGCTGGCCACCATCCACGCGCTGTGCCGCGCCGAGGGAGTGGTGCTCGATCCGGTGTACAGCGGAAAGGCGTTCCACGGCGTGGTCACCGAGCTGGCCCGCGACCGCGAGCGGTTCGGCCAGCGCATCGTGTTCGTCCACACCGGCGGCATCTTCGGCCTGTTCCCGGCCGCGGCCGAGCTGGCGCCGCTGCTCGACGGCGCCTGACCGCGACCGACCGCGCCGCGACCGTGGCGCGGCTTCAGCCTGGGGGTGGGCTGACCGAGCGCCGGCGCCACGGCCACCACGCCACCGCCGCGGCCGGCACGCCGATCGCCCCGACCGCGCCTGCCACCGCCAGACCCCAGTCGTCCAGGTGCAGCGGCGACAGGTGCAGCGCGCGCGCCAAGGCTGGGACCTGGATCAGCGCCACCGTCGACGCGACCGTGGCCGCCACCAGCCAGCGCGCCGCGGCGGTGGCCAGCCGCGACAGGAACCCGGTGATGGTGGCGCTGGCCAAGGTCAGCACCGCGAGGCTCATCGTGCGCGCATGCGCGACGTCCTGGGTCGGGCCCAGGCTGCGATCGTAGGTGGCGACGATGACCGCGGCGATCAGCACGCCGACGGCCACGACCATGCCCCACTGGGCCGGCTCGAAGATGTGCGGCGACCGCCGGGGCGGCGCGCGGCCGAGCCGGTCGGTGCCGGCCGCGGCCGCCGGGGCCTGGAACGCCAGCATCGCGGTGGGGTGGATGAGCGCCTCGAGCCAGATGACGTGCAGCGGCAGGTACAAGACCGGGTAGCCCGCCAGCGGGATCAGCGTCGCGGTCACCACCAGCGGCAGGTGGACCATGAGCAGATACAGGAAGCCGCGCTGGAGGTTGCGGAACAGCTGGCGGCCCTCGGCGATGGCGTGGGCGATGGTGCGGAAGTTGTCGTCGAGCAGCACCATGGCGGCGACCTCGCGGGCGCTGCGCGTGCCGCGCTCGCCCATGGCGATGCCGACGTCGGCCGCCAGCAGCGCCGGCACGTCGTTGACGCCGTCACCGGTGACCGCGACGATCTCGCCGGCCGCCTGCAGCGCCACGACGATGGCCAGCTTGTGGGCCGGCAACGCGCGCGCCACCACGTCGAGCTCGGTCAGGACCTCGGCGTCGCCGCCCGCCAGCCGGGCCGTCACGTCGACGCCGGTGGCGACCCGCGGGCGGCCGGCGTCGCCCAGGCCGACCTCGGCGGCGATCGCCTCCGCCGTGGTGGGGTGATCGCCGGTCAGCATGATGACGCGGATGCCGGAGCCGCGACAGGCGGCGATGGCCTCGACCACCCCCGGGCGGACCGGGTCGACCAACGTGACCAGCCCGGCGAAGGTGAAGCCGGTGGAGGGCTCGGCGCCGATCGCGTCGAGCTCGACGGGACGGCTGGCGGCGGCGATCACCTTGCGCCCGCGCGCGCCGGCCGCCGCCACCTCGGTCGCCCACCGGGCCCGGGCGGCGTCGTCGAGGAGGCACGCCGCCAGCACCACCTCGGGCGAGCCTTTCATGACCGCGCGCGGACCGTCGTCGGCCGCGACGATCGTGGTCTCGCGGCGGCGGTCCTCGGTGAACGGAAACTCCGCCAGGCGCGCGCCGGCCACGGCCGGCGGGGCGGCGCGGGCGCGCTCGAGCACCGCCTCATCGAGGGGATCGCCGCTGTCGGCCCGGCTGGCCAGGGCCAGCGCGCCCAGCAGCGCGTCGACGGTCAGCCCCGGCGCCGGCACCAGGTCCTCGACGGTCAACCGGCCGGCGGTGATGGTGCCGGTCTTGTCCGAGCAGATGCACGACACCCGGCCGATGTTCTCGACGCACACCGCCCGGCGGACCAGTGCCTTGCGCCGGGCCAGACGGAACACGCCGACGCCGAGGAACACGGTCAGGACCACCGGGAACTCCTCGGGCAAGACCGCGATCGCCAGGGTCGCGGCGCTGATCACGGCGTCGGCCCAGCCCTGGCCCTGGCGCAGGCGGACGAACGCCAGCGTGACGCACACCAGCCCGGCGATCACCAGCAGCACCCGCACCAGCCCGGCCACGGCTACCTGCAGGGGCGTGCGCTGGCTGTCGGTGCGGGCCGCGCTGGCGACGATCGCGCCGTACAGGGTCTCGCCGCCGGTGGCCACGACACGCACCTGGACCGGCCCGGTCAGCACGCGGGTCCCGGCGAAGGCGCACGCCTCGCCGTCGACTCGCACCTCGCCCGCGCCGGCCGGCGCCGCGGCCAGCGCGCGCTTGCGCACCGCCGCCGACTCGCCGGTGAGCGCGGCCTCGTCGACCTGGATCCGGTCGCCGCCGACCACCAGCCCGTCGGCCGGGACCAGCTCGCCGCTGGCGACCACCACCAGATCGCCCGGCACCACGTCGAGCGCCGCGACCTGGCCGGTCGCGCCGTCGCGGATGACGGTGGCGGTGGCGGCCAGCTGCTGCCCCAGCCCCTCGGTCGACGCCTCGGTGCGCTGGTGCAAGTAGATGTCCATCCCCACCAGCGGCACCAGCGCGACGACCAGCGTCAGCGCCTCCTGGCGTTGCCCCAGCGCCGCGTACAGCACCGCGCAGCCGATCAGGAACCAGATCATCGGATCGCGCGCGGTCTCGGCGATGACCGCCAGCCACCGGTGCGGCCGCGGCGCGACGATCGCGTTGGGGCCGTACCGCGCGAGGCGGGCGGCGTGCTGCGCGGCGGTCAGGCCCGCCGGGTCCGCGAACACCTCGGCGACGCGGTCGACCGCCATCGGATGACGCATGGCTCGACCAGCATGCACGCCTTGGACCACGCCGGCGCCAGTCCGAGCCATCGGCGTGACGCGCCGTGCCTGCCTGTCGGCGCGCAGATCCCGGCGCAGCGTGGCCGACGACGCGCAAGCGTTGCGGCGCGGGGCGGGACGGGACGGGACGGGACGTGGGTCCCCGTCGCGCACCCCGCCCGCCCACAACAAGAACTAATTGTCCAACGGTAGTTTCTATTCAGGACGCTGAGCCTCCCTCAACGAAAATGATTACCGCTGAATCCGCATTACCAGCGGGCCCGGCTCTACCGTCATCGCCATGCCCGACTCGCCGCCGATCGACGCCGGCTCGACCGCCTGGATGCTGACCAGCTCCGCCTTGGTGCTCTTGATGGTGCCTGGCCTGGCCCTCTTCTACGGCGGCATGGTGCGCCGGAAGAACGTCCTGTCGACGATGATGCACTCGTTCCTGGCGATGGCGGTGATCGGCGTGCAGTGGATCGTGGTCGGCTACGCGCTGGCGTTCGGCGCCAGCCAGGCTGGCCTCATCGGCTGGGACCCCGCGCTGCTCGGACTGCACGGGCTCGAGCACACACGCCTCCTGGCGGACAAGGGCGTCCCCGAGCTGGTGTTCGTGATGTTCCAGGGCAAGTTCGCGATCATCACGCCGGCGCTCATCTCGGGCGCGCTGGCCGAGCGGGTGAACCTGCGCGGCTACCTGGTGTTCATCGGCGTGTGGGTGACCTTCGTCTACTGCCCGCTGGCGCACTGGGTGTGGGCGGCCGACGGCTGGCTGTTCAAGTACGGCGTGCTCGACTTCGCCGGCGGCACCGTGGTGCACATCTCGGCCGGCGTCAGCGCGCTGGTGCTGGCGCGCATGGTCGGCCCGCGGCGCGACTACACCGCCGCCGGCGGCGCCGCGATCTTGCCCAACAACCTGACCATGACGCTGACCGGCGCCGGGCTGCTGTGGTTCGGGTGGTTCGGCTTCAACGCCGGCTCGGCCGTGGCGGTCGAGGCGCCGGTGGCGGGCACCGTCGCCGGCCTGGCGTTCGCCACCACCCAGAGCGCCGCCGCCGCCGCCGCGCTCACCTGGATGATCGTCGAGCGGTGGCGCCACGGCAAGGCGACCTCGGTCGGGATGGCGTCGGGCATCGTCGCCGGGCTGGTGGCGATCACGCCGGCGGCCGGCCACGTGGCGCCGTGGGCCGCGCTGGTGATCGGCGCGCTGGCGGCGCTGGTGTGTTTCGCCGCGGTCCAGCACAAGGCGCGGTTCGGCGCCGACGACGCGCTCGACGCGTTCGGCGTCCACGGCGTCGGCGGCCTGCTGGGCGCGCTCCTGGTCGGCGTGTTCTGCTTCACGCCGGTGCCCGGCCTCATCCACGGCTCGGGCGCGCAGCTGGTCAAGCAGCTGGTCGGCGTCGCGGTTGCGGTGGCGTTCGCGGCGGTCAGCACCTGGCTCATCGCCTGGGTCATCCAGCGCACCATCGGGCTGCGCGCCACCGATCGCCAGGAGCGCGACGGCCTCGACCTGACCGTCCACGGCGAGCGTGGCTACCACCTGGAGCAGGCGTGACGTCTGCTGCCGCTGCTACACTGCCGCGAGGCGCCTCCATGAAGCTCATCATCGCGATCATCCGGCCCGAACGTCTCGAGGCGGTGCAGCACGAGCTGCAGCAAGTCCTCGACGAGGCCGACCGCTACCGCATCACCGTCGATCTGGTCGAGGGCCACGGCGCCCAGGAGGGCGAGGTCGAGTGGTTCCGCGGCCAGCGGGTGCGCCCGGGGCTGGTCCCGCGCACCCGCTTGATGATCGCCGTCAACGACGCCTACCGGCAGCCGGCCATCGACGCGATCATCGCCGGGGCCCGCACCGACGACGGCGCGGTCGGCGACGGCAAGATCTTCGTGGTGCCCCTCGAGGACTGCATCCGCATCCGCACCGGCGAGCAGGGCGGCGGCGCGATCTGACCAGCGCCGCGCGGCGCTACGGGGCGGTGACCGCGACGGTGGCCCACGCCGCGCCGCCGGCGTCGGACTTGACCAGCACCACGACGTGGCCGGTGCGGGGGTCGGCCGCGACCAGCTCGAGCGTGGCGCTGGCGGTCTCGCTGTTGGTCAGCGCCCCGGTCGAGGTCAGCCAGTCGACCGCCAGGGTGTCGTCGAGGGTCACGCCGCCCAGGGTCAGCGTCGTGGTGCCGACGCCGGAGATGGTCGCGGCGTCGGTGACCACCTGGCCGTCGACCGCGATGGTCGGCGTGGGCGGGTTGGCGATCGCCTCGCCCAGCCGGACCCGCTTGGTCGCCACCAGGTCGACGCCGTCGATGACGAACTGCGCCCCCAGCGTGACGTCGAGCGGCTGGTCGGCGGTCAACCCAGCCGCGGTCCGCGCCGCCGCGATGGCCGCGGCGTCACCGGCGGTGACGGTCCAGCCGCCCGGCGCCGCCGCCACGGCGACCGCGCCGCTGGCGCCAACCTCCGCGACCAGGGTCGGCGTGGCCAGCGCCGGCGTCCCGGTGGCGTCGCTCACCAGCGCGTCGACGGTGGCCGCCTCGCCGGGCGCCAGGCCCGGGCTCGACAGGCGCACCGCCAGCACCCGGGCGTGATCGAGCTCCCAGCGCTGGCTCAGGTCGGTGCACGCGCCGGCGGCCAGGGCCGCCGCCACCACCACGCTCGTCGTCAGGCGGTTCATCACAGCTCTCCTCGCAGCCCGATCGACGGGAAGATCGGCAGGTTCTTGATCTCCTCGCGCTGGGTGTAGTCGAAGTTGTACTGGTACTGCTCGACCTTGGCGTTGAGGTAGGCGTTGTTGATGTCGAGGAACGCGCTCAGCGTCCAGGTCGGGAACCGCCAGAAGTGATCGACGCGCAGGTCGAGCTGGTGGTGGGCCGGCAGCCGCTCCGAGTTGACGCTGCCGTTTAGCGGCAAGAACCGGTCGCCGTCGCTGTCGTACACCGCGCCCAGGACCGGCGTGGTGGGCTGGCCCGACGCGTAGCTCCACCGCCCGCCGACCTGCCATCGCTTGTTCTTCGACTTGTAGGTCACCGCCGCCACCAGGTCGTGGGTCTGGTCGTAGTCGAACAGCCGCGCGGGGGCGGTCGCGGTGTCGCGCCGGGTCGAGCGCGCCAGCGAGTACGAGAACCACCCGAACCACCGGCCGCGCCGGTAGCTGGCCAGCAGATCCATGCCGTAGCTGCGGCCGCGGCCCTGGTTGCGGTTGGTGCCCATCTCGTCGCGGGTGATGAGCTTGGTCCGCTCGGTGTCGTACAGCGTCACCTGCAGGTTGCCGGCCTGGCCCAGCTTGCGCTCGGCGCCCACGGTCAGCTGGGTGGCGCTCTCCGGCTCGAGGGCGGGCGTCAATAGCTCGCCCTGGAACTCGGCCGGGCGGGTGTAGCGGCCGGCCGCCAGACGCAGCTTGGTCCGGTCGTCGGCGCGGTAGGTCAGCTCGGCCCGGGGCTGCAGCGGATACGCGCCGTTGCGCGTGAAGGCGTCGAGCCGCAGCCCGGCCGACAGTCGGATCGCCGGCGCCAGGCTGGCCTCGATGGCCGACCACGCGCCGACGTCGGTGATCCACACCGTGTCGTCGAACACCTGGAGCGGGCCGTCCATGCCGGTGTCGGGCTCGCCCTCGTCGCGGCCGCGGTTGAGGCGCAGGTCGAGCAGCACGCGCCGGGGATCCAGCTCGGCGCCGCCGCGCAGGACGACGTTGGTCAGGCCCGCCAGGTTGGCGACCCGCTTGCTGACCTCGGCCCGGGTGCCCAGCGACAGCTGCTCGACGTTGAGGTACTGGTCGCCGAACGCGAACGACACGCCCTGGGCCAGCACCGACGCCCCGACGTCGACCGTGACGCCGCGGTCACCCCGCCAGTAGCCGGCGGCGATCGCGCGGATGAACTTGGTGTCGGCGCGGAAGGTGTTCTCCTCCGCGGTCTGGTCGTCGGTGGCGACCAGCTCGGTCAGGTCGTCGCTGCCGACCACGGTGAGCGCGCCGCGCAGCCGCTCGGTCACGTCCCAGTCGGCCCGGATCAGGCCGTCGTAGTAGCGCGGCGCCACCACCAGGCCGATCGTCGACGGCAGCACCGACGGCAGGTAGGTGTCGACGTAGGAGCGCCGGAACGACACCAGCACCTTGCCGTCGTCGCCGATGGGCGCCGCGCCCAGCACGCCCGCCTCGATGATCGACACCTCGCCCGAGGCCTCGACCTCGTCGCCGGCGCCGCGCGAGGTGACGCTGACGATGCCCGACGACGCGCGGCCGTAGCGGACGTCGAAGCCGCCCGGGAGGTACTCGAGCCCGGCCACCGCCCGGGTCGGGATGATCGAGCGGTTGAACAGGTGGTACAGCTGCGGGATGTCGAAGCCGTCGAGGAGGATGCGCGAGTCCTCGGGGGCCGAGCCGCGGATGATCACGCCCTGGCCGCCGCCGAAGCCCGACGGCGCCACCACGCCGGGCAGCGAGTCGAGGCTGGCCAGCAGGTCGCCGCCGGTGCCCGGCAAGGTGGCCAGCTCGTCGGTGGTCAGGTTGACCGCGCCGGCCACCTCGGTCGGCTTGGTGTCGACGATCTCGACCACCTCGCCCACCACCGCCACCGGGACCAGCTCGACGTCGACGTCGCCCTCGCCCTCGACCCCGACCAGCGCGGTCTCGTAGCTGGGCGCGCTGACGATCAACATCTCGCCGGGGGCGACCGCGATGGCGAACTGCCCTGCGGCGTCGGTGACGGTGGTCACGCCCCCGGGATCGGTGGTGACGGTGGCGCCCGCGATCGGCGCCCCCAGGCGGTCGTGGACCACGCCCAGCACCGTGGCCGCCGGGGCAGGCGCGGCGGGCTGAGCCACGGCCCGGCCCGCGAGCGGGGCGCCAACGAGCGCGGTCGCCGCTACCGCGAGTGTGATGGTTCTGACAGCGCGCATCATGGGTTCGACGTCCCACCTACCAGAAGGGTTGCGCTGGTGCCAAGCAAGCTGCGGAGGCGCGCGCGGGCGGTGGCGAGCTGGTAGTCGGCGGCGACCACGTCGCCCTGAGCCTGGGTCACGGCGTCCTGGGCGTCGGCCAGCTCGGCCGAGGAGCCCAGGCCGCTGGCGGTCCGCGCCTCGGCCAGCCGGAGCTGCTCGCCGGCGGCGGCCACGCTGTCGTCGGCGGCCACCCGCTGGGCCTTGGCCGCGGTCACGTCGAGGCGCGCCGCCGACACCTGGTAGCGCAGCTCGACCTGCCGGGCGGCGAGGTCGGCGTCGACGCGGCGGAGGGTGGCGTCCGCCGCGCGCACCTGGGCGGCCCGGGCCCCGCCGTCGTAGAGCTGCCACGACAGGTTCATGCCGACGTTCCAGGTCGCCGCGACCCGCTGGGTGTCGGGCGGGACGCCGTAGGTGCCCAGGGCGTTCACGCCGAGCCCCGCCGTGGCGGCCAGCGTCGGCCGGGTGCTGATGGCCGTGGCGCGGCGGGTCAGGGCCTGGGCCTGCCGCTGCGCCGCCAGCGCCGCGGCGCTCGGATCGGCGCGGACCGCCGCCGCCACCAGCTCGTCGAGCGGCCCGGCCTCGCCCGCCACCGGCACCACCGCTGCCGCCGGAAACGTCGCGCCCGCAGGCAACGGGGCGCCGACCGCGCGCTCGAGCTCGGCCACCGCCAGGGCCACGGCGTTGTCGGCCTGGACCTGGGCCAGGCGCGCCGACGCGAGCCGGGCCCGCGCCTGGGCAGTGTCGACCGCGGTCCGGGTCCCGGCCACGACCTGGCGCTCGGTCTCGGCGACGTGCCGGGTCTCCGCCTCGACCGCGGCGATCCGGATCTGGGCCTGCCCGGCCGTGCCCACCACCTGGGCGTAGGCCAGCTCGACCTGCTGGAGCAGCGCCTGCTCGGTCTGGGTGAGCGCCACCTGGTCGGCCACGACGCCGGCCTGCGCCGCGTCGCGCCGCGCCGCCAGCTTGCCGAAGTCCCACAGCAGCCACGCGCCGGTGACCCCGGCCGACGCGGCCTGGCTCGGATCGGTCAGCCCTTGCCCGGCGGCCACGCCCACGTTGTAGCCGGCGGACGCGGTGATCGTCGGCCGCGCCTCGACGTCGACCAGCTCGACCTGGGCCGCGGCCGCGTCGACGCGGGCCCGGGCGCCGGCCAGGCTGGGCTGGTTGGCCAGCGCCAGGCGGAGGCTGTCCTCGAGGGACAGCGGCCCGGCCGGGGCCGGGGTCGGCGCGGCCACCAGCGCGGCGACCGCGAGCGTCAGCGCGGCCAGGGTTCGTCGTCGGTTGAGCTCATTCATGACGGAGGGCCTCGATAGGGTCGAGCGCGGCGGCGCGCCGCGCGGGGAAGTATCCGAACGCGACGCCGACCGCGACCGAGAAGACGACCGCGAGCACGACCACCCACGGCACCACCGCGAACGGCATGTGGAACGCGCTGCACGCCGCGTACGACCCGAGCAGCCCCAGCACCAGCCCGATCACCCCGCCCAGGGTCGACAGCACCACGGCCTCGACCAGGAACTGGAACAGCACCTCGCTGCCCAGGGCGCCGATCGACAGGCGGATGCCGATCTCGCGGGTCCGCTCCGTCACCGACACCAGCATGATGTTCATGATGCCGATGCCGCCCACCAGGAGGCTGACCGCTGCGATCGCGGCCAGCAGGCCGGTCAGCACGCCGGTCACCGTCCCCAGCGTCTTGGTGATCTCCTTCATGTCCTGCACCGAGAAGTCGTCGGCCTGCTGGGCCTGGATGCGGCGCCGCTGCCGCAGCAGTCCCTCGATCTGGGTCTTGGCCCGGGTGGTCGAGGCGTCGTCGACGGCGCTGACGAAGATCGCCGACAGGTCGGTCGAGCCCAGCAGCCGGCGCTGCACGGTCGCGAGCGGCATCACGATCAGGTCGTCCTGGTCACCGCCGAAGGTGCCGGAGCCCTTCGCGGTCAGGACGCCGATGATGGTGCACGCGACGCGCTCGATCCGGAGCGTGGCGCCCACCGGGTCCTGGTGGCGAAACAGCTCGCGGCGGATGGTGTCGCCGATCACGCACACCGACGCGCCGCCCTGGAGCTCGGCGTCGGAGAACTCGCGCCCGCGGGCCACCGGGTGGCTGCGCACCGCGAAGTAGGCGTTGGTCGACCCGGTGACCGTGGTGTTGTGGTTGAGGTTGCCGAAGACCACCAGGGCCGACTTGTTCGTCGTCGGCGCCACCTGCCCCACCGCGGTCACCTCCCGGCCGATCGCGGTGGCGTCGCTGATGGTCAGCGCCGGCGCGGTCACCGCGACCGGCCCGCGCCGCTCGCTGCCGGGCGACACGATGAGCAGGTTGGTGCCCAGCTTGGTGATGTCGGCGGTGACCTTGCGCGACGCCGCGTCGCCCAGCGTCACCATCAGGATCACCGCGGCCACGCCGATGACGATGCCCAGCCCGGTGAGGATCGAGCGCATCGTGTTGCGCCGGACCTCGCGGACCGCCATCACCAGGGTGCTGCCGATGATCACGCCGCCCTCCGGTGGTCGTGCTCGACCAGGCCGTCGCGGAAGTGCACCTCCCGGCTGGCGAACGCCGCCATCTCGGGCTCGTGGGTGACCATCACGATGGTGATGCCGCGATCGCGGTTGAGGGCGACCAGCAGCTGCATGATCTCGTCCTTGCGGACGCTGTCGAGGTTGCCGGTGGGCTCGTCGGCCAGCAGCAACGACGGGTTGGTCACGATGGCGCGGGCGATGGCGGCGCGCTGCTGCTGGCCACCGGACATCTCGGCCGGCGTGTGGGACTCGCGGTTGGCCAGCCCGACGTCGGCCAGGGCCTGGCGCGCCATCGCCCGGCGCTCCCGGCGCCCGACGCCGCGGTACACCAGCGGCAGCTCGACGTTCTCGAGGGCGGTGGTCCGGGCCAGCAGGTTGTAGCCCTGGAACACGAAGCCCAGGTAGTGGCGGCGGAACCGCGCCAGCTGGTCGCGGTCGAGCGCGCCGACGTCGACGTCGCGGAACCAGTAGTTGCCCGAGGTGGGCCGATCGAGCCCGCCCAGGACGTTGAGGCAGGTCGACTTGCCGGACCCGCTCGGGCCCATGACCGCCACGAACTCGCCCTCGGCGATGGTCAGGCTGGCGCCGGCCAGGGCGAACACCTCGGCGTCGCCGCTGCCGTAGCGGCGGCGGACGTCGATGAGCTCGAGCAGCGGGTGCTCGCTCATGGCGCACCCTTGACGTCGACCACCACCGCGGCGCCGACGGCGAGCCCCGGTCCCACCACCTCGGTGACCGTACCGTCGGTGGCCCCCAGCTCGACCACCACCGGGGTCGGGGCCCCCGGCTTGCCCTGGGCGTCGACCGCGCCGGCCAGCCACACGCGCCCCTTCGGCGCCGCCACCGCCGCCGCGGTCTGGCCCGGCGGCGTGAACCGCAGCGCGGCGTTGGGCACCAGCACCACGTCCGGGCGCACCGAGGTGACGATGGTCGCGGTCGCGGTCATGCCGGGCCGGAGCTGGCGGCGCTGGTTATCGACGTCGAGGCGGGCCTGGTAGGTGACGACGTTCTGGGAGATCGTCGGCTGGTTGCTGAGCCGGCTCACCGTCGACGGAAACTCGACGCCGGGGTAGCTGTCGACCGTGAAGGTGGCGGGGTTGCCGTCGCCGACGCGCCCGACGTCGGCCTCGTCGACGTCGACCGTGAGCGTCATCCGGTTGAGGTCCTCGGCCAGGGTGAACAGCACCGGGGTCGAGAACCCCGCGGTGACGGTCTGGCCCGGCTCGACCTTGCGCGACAGCACGATGCCGTCGATCGGTGAGCGGATGGTGGCCTTGCCGAGCTGGGTCCGGGACGCGGCCACGCTGGCCGACGACAGCCTGGCGTTGGCGACCGCGACGTCGTAGGCGGCCTTGGCCCGGGCCAGCGCGGCGGTGTCGGTGTCGAGGGCCTGGGGCGCCAGCAGCTGCTGCCCCGCCAGGGACGTGGTCCGGCGCAGGCTCTGCTCCGCCTCGGTCACCGTGGCCTGGGCCTGGCGCACCGAGGCCTGGGCCGCGGCGAGCCGGGCCTGCTCCTGGTTGAGCGCGGCCGCGAGCTGCTCGCGGTCGATCACCGCCAGCACCTGGCCCCGGGTGACCGGGTCGTTCTCGTCGACGGTCAGCTCGATGATGCGGCCCGACACCTCGGCGCCGACGTCGACCGAGGTGGCGGCGTCGAGGCGTCCGGTGGCGGACACCGTCACCCGCAGCTCCCCCTTGGTCACCTGGCTGGTGACCAGCACCGCCGGCGGCGCCGGCGCCCGGGCTCGCTTCACGGCCAGCCCGATCATGACCACCACGGCCGCCAGCGCGGCCCACTTGACGATGCGCCAGGCCAGGCGCCGGATCTTGGCGGCTCGGCCCAGCCCCAAGGTCTTGACCAGGGCCGGCGCGGGTGGTGGCCGCCCCGGCGGGGACGGCGGCAGTGACGCAGGCGTGGGGTCCATGGTCCCTACCGTGCGCCGGCGATCTTCGCGTTGTGTGTCCGCCATGTTTACGAATGTGTCGATGGGCGGGGCGGCGCCGGACCGTGGTTAGAGTGGAGTGGTCATGCAGGCGAACGAATCCCGGATCCACGTGCTCCTCGTCGAGGACGACGAGCGGTTGGCCAAGCTGACCACCCGCTACCTCGAGGGCACCGGCTTCGTGGTCGACTGGATCACCTCCGGGCTGCGCGCGCTCGAGGCCGCCACCCACACCGCCTACGACGTGATCCTGCTCGATCTCATGCTGCCCGGGCGCGACGGCATCGACGTGTGCCGCGACCTGCGGACCCGGCTCGACGTGCCGATCATCATGGTGACCGCCCGCCGGGAGGAGGCCGACCGGGTGCTCGGCTTCGACGCCGGCGCCGACGACTACGTCACCAAGCCGTTCTCGTCGCGCGAGCTGGTGTCGCGGATCCGCGCGGTGGTGCGGCGGGCCCGGGGCGAGGTGGTGCCGGGGCCGCGGCTGATCCGGGCCGGCGCCGTGGTGCTCGATCCGACCAGCCTGACCGTCACCGTCGAGGGCCGCGCGGTCAACGTCACCGGCTACGAGTTCGCGCTGCTGCGGGTGCTGGCCGAGCGGGCCGGCCGGGTGCTCAGCCGCGAGCAGCTGCTGGACCTCGCCCGGGGCGGCGCCGACGAGGCGTTCGATCGCTCGATCGACGTACAGATCTCCAAGCTGCGCCAGAAGCTGGGCGACGACGCCCGGGCGCCGCGGTTCCTCAAGACCGTGCGCGGCGCCGGCTACATGCTGGTCCAGGGCGGCGACGAGTGAGGACCCGCACGCCGCGGCTGCGCCTGGCCGCCTACCTGGGCGCCATGGTGATCCTGTTCGTCGTGGGCGGCCTGTTCGCCTCGTTCTTGCTGTTGCGATCCATGCCGACCGCCGAGTTCCGCACCATGTCGCGGCTCATGGCCGAGCGCCTGGTCCAGCACGCCGACGATCCGGCGCAGCTCCGCGCCGACCTGGCCGACCTGACCCCGACCCGGCTGCAGGTCACGGTGTTCGGGCGTGACCGCGCGGTCTTGGCCTCGTCGGTGGTGCCGCCGCTGTCGGCCGACCTCATCGATCACCCCGATCGCTTCGGTGACCTCACCGCCGTCCACGCCGTCACCGACGGCGATCGCTTCGCCTACGTGGTGAGCGTGGTCCCGCCGCCGACGATGCGCCAGCTGGCGGTCGGCATGGCCATCCTGCTGGCGGCGCTGTTGCTCCTGGTCGCGCTGATCGTGCGCCACGTCGGCACCCCGCTGCAGCGCATCGCCGGCGCCGCGCGCCGGTTCGGCCGCGGCGACCTGACGGCCCGGGCCGGGCTGACCCGCAAGGACGAGCTGGGCGAGGTCGGCCGCGCCTTCGACGAGATGGCGGCCCGGGTGACGCTGTTGATGAACACCCAGCGCGAGCTGATGGCCAACGTGTCCCACGAGCTGCAGACCCCGCTGGCCCGGGTCCAGGTCGCGGTCGACCTGATGCTCGACGGCGTCGACGACCAGGCCAAGGAGCTCTTGCCCGAGATCTCGCGGGACCTGGGTGAGGTCGAGCGGCTGATCGAGGACACCATGAGCCTGGCCCGGTTCGACCTGGCCAACGCGGAGGGCCTGGCCGCCGGCGCGCCGCTCCGACGCGAACCAACCGACGTGGCCGCGCTGGTGGCACGCGCCGCGGCGCGCTTCCGCACGCTGCATCCCGACCGGCGCCTGGAGGTCGACGCCGACCGGCGCCTGCCGTCGTTGACCCTCGACCCGGTGCTGGTGCTGCGCGTGCTCGACAACCTGCTCGAGAACGCCCGCAAGTACTCCGAGCCCGACACCGCGATCACGCTGTCCGCGACGGCAGGCGCCGCCACCCTCGAGCTGGCGGTCACTGACCGCGGCATCGGCATCGACGCGGCCGACCTCGACAAGGTCTGGATGCCGTTCTTCCGCACCGATCGCAGCCGCAACCGCGCGACCGGCGGCGCCGGCCTGGGCCTGGCGCTGGCCCGCCGCATCGTGGTGGCCCACGGCGGCGCCATCGCCATCACCAGCACCCCCGACCAAGGCACCCGGGTGACGCTCACGCTGCCGCTGGCGACGTCGCCACCCGGGGCCTGACCACCGCCGCCTGACCGCCGCCGCGCTGACACCGGCCCGCCACGAGGCCGACCGTGGCGCCGCGGGATTGACAGCGGCGACGCGCGCCGTGGAAAGATGCGCGACGATGACCCACGCTGTCCGCACGTCCTGGATGCTCATGGCGCTCCTGGCCCTCGGCTGCTCGAAGAAGAGCAAGGAGGCGCCCGCCAACACCCCGCCCGCCGCGGACCAACCCGCCGCCGCGCAGCCACCCACCGGCGCCGCGCCGGCCGCCGATCCGCCCGCCCCCGACCCGGCCGCCGCCGCGCAGCCCGGCCAGCCGTCCGGGGACAACTTCCTCAGCCTCGCCAGCGGCGCCTACCTGGTGGCCCAGCCCGCGTGCGACCGCGCCTTCGACCACAACCCGATCAACCTGATCTTCGACGGGATGATGTGGCGGTCTGACGAGGGCCAGGTCACCGACCAGGTCTTCGTCATCGAGACCCCTGGCGTCACCACGCTGGCCACGCTCGGCTTCGACACCGGCCACCTGTTCCACACCGCCGCCGAGATCGCCAAGACCGTGGTGGTCGAGGCGAGCAACACCAGCGCCAGCGCGGGCTACCAACCGATCCTCACCGCCACGCTCGACGCCGAGGAGAAGGTGTCGACCTTCCCGGTCACCGCGGCGGTGCCGGCGCGGTGGTTCCGCGTGACGGTGAAGGACAACCACGGCGCGGCGGAGGCGGTCGCGCTCAAGCGCATCTCCGGCTACGGCGTCCAGGAGGCGGCCGCGACGCCGGCGGCGATGACGGGCACCTACCGCGAGCTGGTGGCGGCCACCGGCGTCGTCGACGACAGCGACAGCACCGACGTGTTCCTGAAGCAAGACGGCACCACGGTGGTCGGCTGCTGGCGCGCCAGCCGCGAGGCCCTGGCCGGCGGCTTCAAGGGGACCGTCGCGCCGATCACCTGGACCAACCCGGATCTGGGGACCAACGGCGGCCTGATCGTCGCCACCAGCGCCGACCAGGTGGTGATGAAGCTCTTGGTCGGGGCGGCTTCTGGTCGCTCAAGCGCTTCCAGCAGGTGGCGCCGACGCGGGCACCTGTGGCGACGGCCGCGACCTGGCCAGGTGACGCTGCCGAGACCGGCCTGGCCAAGGATCTGGCCGACACCGGCCGGGCCCTGGTGTACGGCATCAACTTCGACTTCAACTCCGACCACCTGCGGGCCGAATCCAAGGTCGTCCTCGACAAGATCGTCGCCGTCCTGGTGGCCCACCCCGACTGGCAGCTGCGCATCGAGGGCCACACCGACAACGTCGGCGGGGCGGCCTACAACCAGAAGCTGTCGGAGCAGCGCGCCGCCGCGGTGGTCGCCTACCTGACCGGCGCCAAGATCGCGCCGGCGCGGCTCAGCTCGTCGGGCGCCGGCCTGACCAGCCCGATCGACAGCAACGACACCGACATCGGGCGGGCCCGCAACCGCCGGGTCGAGCTGGTCAAGCCGTAGCGCGCGGCCCCGGCCTCAGTTGGCGGCCAGGGCGCGGTCGAGCTGGGCCTTGAGGTCGGCCTCGTCGAGCGGGCCGACGCGCTTGAGCAGCAGCTTGCCGTGGCGATCGTACACGAACGTCGTCGGCAACCCCCGCGGGTACTGGTAGGCCTCGAGGATGGCGCGATCGGCGCGGATGACCGGGTAGGTCATCTCGTGGTCGCTCATGAAGTTGAGCAGGCCCGGCTCGTCGACCTGGTTGTCGTACAGCACGCCGAGGAACTCGACGCCCTTGTCCTTGTAGTCGAGGTAGGTCCGGTTGAAGGCGGGGATCTCCTTCTTGCACGGGCCGCACCAGGTGGCCCAGAAGTTCACCACGACGACCTTGTCGCGCAGCGCGTCGGCCTTCACCTCTTGCTGGTTGATGTCGGTGTAGGTGACGGCGGGCAGACAGTCCTCGCCGGTCGAACACGCCGCCTTGGCGACGTTGCTGCGGCAGGCGACCGCGGTCACGGCGGCGGTGGCGGCCACCGCGACGACGGCCAGGCAGGTACGGAAGCGGGTCATCGGAACCTCACGAGCGAAGGCGCGAACTCGGCGGGGGCAGTGTACCCGAGGAGCTCGAGGCAGGTGGCAGTGACGCTGGCGATGCCGGCACCGGCGGCCCGGTCGGCGTCGAGCGCGAAGCGCGCGTCACCGCCGGCGTGGAGGGCCAGCGGCACCGGGGCCAGCGTGTGGCTGGTCTTGGCGACCGGCACCCCGGTCGCGGCGTCGCGCTCGATGGCGCCGCCCTTGCTGCGCTGGAACATCTCGTCGGCGTTGCCGTGATCGGCGGTCACCACCACGATGCCGCCGAGCTGATCGACCGCGCGGCACAGGCGGGCCAGCTGCAGGTCGACGGCCTCGACCGCCATCACCGTGGCGTCGAAGTGGCCGGTGTGGCCGACCATGTCGCCGTTGGCGTAGTTGACCCGGGCGAAGCGATGGCGGCCGGTGCGGAGCTCGGCCACCAGGCGATCGGTGATCTCGGCCGCCTTCATCCACGGCCGCTGCTCGAACGGCACCTGGTCCGACGGGATCTCGACGTAGGTCTCGGTGGCGTCGTCGAACATGCCGCTCTTGTTGCCGTTCCAGAAGTAGGTCACGTGGCCGTACTTCTGCGTCTCCGAGATCGCCAGCTGCGTTACACCGGTCGCGGCCAGGTGCTCGCCCATGGTCCGCTCGATCACCGGCGGCGACACCAGGTAGTGGCGAGGGATGTGCAGGTCGCCGTCGTACTCCATCATGCCGGCGTACAGCACGTCGGGGCGGCGGCCGCGGTCGAAGCTGGCCAGCGCCGGGTCGTCGAAGGCCCGGCTGATCTCGATGGCGCGATCGCCGCGGAAGTTGAACATCACCACCGCGTCGCCGTCGACGATCGGCGCCACCGGCCCGGCGGCGTCGGCGACGACGAACGGCGCCAGGTCCTGGTCGATGATGCCGGGCGTCTCGGCCCGCAGGGTCTCGACGGCGACCCGGGCCGAGGGGAACCGGCGGGCGTCGCCGTGGACGTGGGCCCGCCAGCCGCGCTCGACGATGCGCCAGTCGGCCTCGTACCGGTCCATGGTCGTGACCATCCGTCCGCCGCCCGACGCGATCCGGGCGTCGACACCGCCAGCCCGCAGCCGCCCCAGCACGGCCTCGAGACGATCGACGTAGGCCAGGGCCGAGGTCGGCGCGACGTCGCGCCCGTCGAGGAGGACGTGGACGTACAGCCGGCGCGCGCCGGCCGCAGCCGCCCGCTCGAGCATCGCCTCGAGGTGGTCCTGGTGGGCGTGGACGTTGCCGTCGGACAGCAGGCCCAGGAAGTGGAGCGCGCCGCCGCCGGCCGCGCGGTCGATGACGGCGCGCCAGGTGGCGCCCTCGAACAGCGCGCCCGAGGCCAGGGCCTTACCGACCAGCGCCGCGCCTTGCTCGTGGACCACGCCGGCGCCCAGGGCGTTGTGGCCGACCTCGCTGTTGCCCATGTCGTCGTCGCTGGGGAGGCCCACCGCGCGGCCATGGGCCCGCAGCGCCAGGTACCGCCCAGGCACCAGCAACCGATCGAGCGTCGGCGTGCGCGCCAGCTTCACGGCGTCGGCCGCGTCGCCCTGCCCCAGCCCGACGCCGTCGAGGATCGCCAGCACCACCGGCCCCTGGGGGCCGGCCCAGGTCGGGTGGCGACGGAGCGTGAGGTCAGCGGACGGCATGGGAGCAGACGCTAGCACGTGGCCGGAGGGGCTCGCGCGCGTGATTCTACAACTGTAGTAGCACGTCGCGACGCTCGGTTCCAGCGGCGCGGCGTCGCCGACCAGCCCCGCTCACCACCCGGTGGCGCCGACGGCCAATGACACCCCGACGATGACGGTGGTCGACCATTGCCACTGCCGCACCCAGCGCGAGCGGCTGCGCGGGCGGGTGTCGAGCAAGATGCGGGTGCCCAGCACCGGCCACACGGTGGCCCGTCCACCGTACTCGAGGAGCGACGAGACGATCGCCAGCGCCATGAGCGCGCCCGAGCTGGCGATGTGGGCGGCGCCCAGCACCTGGCCGATCGGCCCCACCAGCGGGCGCTCGACCACGCTCAACGCCACGGCCGCCAGGTAGAACGACGCGGCGACGATCGGGTGGCCGAACGCGGCCAGCGGCGCGGTGCGCGGATCGACGTCGCGCAGCGGCACCACCACCACGCCGATCAGGCACAGCGCGGTGGCGACCACCGCCCACCGCATGGCCCCGGTCAGATCGACCGCGTCGAGGAGAAACACCATCGCCCCGCCCAGCATGAGCGCGTTGGCGAGCAGCGAGCCCCACCACGCGGCCCAGCTGGGCGGCGCGCCCCGGTCGTGGCGCCGGAACGCCGCCAGCACCTCGGAGATGAACGGCCGCCGCCGCTCGGTCCCGCGCAGCAGCTCGGTGGCGGTGGCGGCCACCAGCACCGCGGCCAGGCACAGCCCACCCCCGACCACCCGCAGCCAGCGCGGCTCGGTCAGCCCCGGCAGCGGCGCGGTGGCCAGCAGGCGGGCGAAGCCGAGGATGGCCGCCACCGCCAGCGCGCCGAGCAGCAGCCGCTCGCGAGGCGCGTGGCCCCGCTCGATCACGCGGCTGGGCTCGGCCACGCCGACACTCTACTCCTACTTGGTCGGCGCCAGCGGGGCCGGCGGCGGCGTGGTGAGGCCCGGCGCCGGCTTGCCCTCGTCGGCGTCGCCGTCGACCACCCGGAACGACTTGACCGCCGGGCTCTTCTCGGAGAACTGGAAGAACTTCGCGTCGACCGCCGACTTGAAGTCGGGCGCGTAGAACCGGAAGTGGTTCTTGTTGCCGGCGGCGTCGATGATGATCGACTCCTTGACGCGGTAGTCGCTGGGATCGACCACGAGGTGCAGCGTCTTGTACTGGGCCGACGCGTTCTTGGGGGTGAGCAGGAGCACCAGGTCGCCCTTGCCGCCGTACTTGCCCGAGGTGTCGAGCGACGGGGTGAACTCGGCGCCCAGATCGCCCTTGCCGTAGAGGAAGGTCACCGCGGTCGGCAGCAGGTTCTTCTGCAGGTCCTTCTTGATGACCTGCTTGTTCTCGTAGTCGACCACGTACAGGTAGCTGCCGTTGGAGATGAAGTCCTTGGCGATGGTGACCTTGCCCTTGCGCTTCTTCGAGAAGTACTGCCAGCGCATGTTGCCGGGCTTCTTGATGAGCAGCGAGCCGTCGGACACGTCGGTACGACCGAAGGCGGCGTTGGTCACCTCCTGGCGGAACTTGGTCTTCACCTGGGCGACGCCGGCGTAGAACTTCTGGACGCCGGTCATCACCTCGGCCGCGCTGGGCGCGGTGGCGACCCGCTTGGGCAGCTGGGCCTTCACGGGCGCCGGCAGCAGCCAGGAGAACAGGCCGGTCGAGGGCTGGCTCTGGGCGACCGCCAGGCTGGGGGCGAGCAACGAGGAGGACAGGAGGAGGGCGGTGAGGGTCTTGCGCATCGTGGACTCCAGCGCGGTTGGTAACACCGCGTTTGTACTAGTAGACGCACGGCAGCGCGAGGGGATTCAAGCCGTGGGGTGCCCAGGGGGTAGCAGGCCGGCCTGGCCAGGGCCAGCGCCCTGGCCGGGATCCCGCCCGCCGAGCACCGCGGGGCGCGGTCAGCACCCCTGGTCGGCCTCGGTACACGCGCAGGCCTTCGGCGACGTGGGGGTCGGCGCGACCAGCGAGCTCTGGCGCAGCATCGACGTGCAGGCGGCGTTGCACGCCTCGAGGGTGGCGTGGGTCTCGCAGAACGCATCGCCGCCGTGGCGCTGGCCGCGCAGCACGAACACCGTCGGGTGCGCGGCCGCGACGCGGTCGACCCGATCGACGCGAGGCGGCCGGCTGGCGGGGCTCGGGCGCGGCGCCGTGGTGGGGCGCGGCCGGGGACGCGCGCTCGCGGTCGCGGGCGATGACCGCGGCGGCTCGGCCGCCGGCGGCGGCTCGGTCGCCGGATCGATCGACGGCGGCGGCTCGCCCGACGCGGCCGCGAGCGCGGCGATGTCGACGGTCGCGGTGCCACCGGCTGGGGGCTTGATGACCGCGAAGAGCTTGTCGCGCATCGCGCCGAGCTTGGGCGCGAGCCGGAAGCGCGCGGGGCGCAGGCACCCGCCGACGAGGACCAGCGCGAGGGCCACGAGGACGGGCCGAGGCAGACGAAGGGCAGGCATGGGGATCGATGCGCGAGGTCGCGATCCGTTGCATCGTTTTTTTTGGCCCGCGAGCGCGGCGCGCGGCGGCCGTTCCAACCCGGGCATCTCCGGCGAATTGACGTTAGATTCCCGGCCATGGAGCGCTGCCCCGAGCCCGACGCGTGGTTCGTGGTCGACGCCGACGACCAAGGGCTGTTCACCCACCTCGACCGGTGCGCCGAGTGCCGGAGCGTGGCGGCGGCGATCGCCCGGGCCGACGTCCTGGACGCCCCGCCGCGCGACGACGACGCAAGCGAGGGGTTGGTGCCGGAGCTGTTGCCCCACGGAGCTCGCCTCGGGCGCTACGTCGTGCGCGGCACGATCGGCGCGGGCGGCATGGGCGTCGTGCTCGAGGCGCACGATCCCACACTCGATCGCACGGTGGCGCTCAAGATCGTGCGCCGCCTGCGCGACGACGCCGGCTGGGCCCGGGCCAAGGCGCGCGTGCTGGCCGAGGCGCAGGCGATGGCACGCCTGGCGCACCCCAACGTGGTCGCGATCCACGACCTGATCGAGCTCGGCGACGAGCACCTCATCGCGATGGAGCACGTCGACGGGCCGGATCTCGACGCCTGGCTCGCCACCGCGCCCGCGGCGCGCGAGCGGCGCCGGGTGCTGGTCGAGGCCGCGCGCGGGCTGGCCGCCGCCCACGACGCCGGCGTGGTGCACCGCGACGTCAAGCCGAGCAACATCATGGTGGGCGCCGACGGGCGGGCCCGGGTGACCGACTTCGGGCTGGCGGCGCTCGCCGGCGAGCCCACGCGCGGCGCGCTCGGCACGCCCGGCTTCGTCGCGCCCGAGGTCGCCGCCGGTGGCGCGTTCGACGCCCGCACCGATCAGTACGCGTTCGCGGTGACGGCGTGGCGCGCGCTGTTCGACGCCGAGCCCGGCGCACACGGCCGCGGGCCGACGGCGCGGGTGCTGGCGCGGGCGCTGGCGACCGATCCGGCGGCGCGCTGGCCGTCGATGGACGCGCTCGGCGACGCGCTGGCCGGCGCGCACCGCGGCGCGCGGTGGCGGTGGGGCGTGGGCGTCGGGGTGGTGGCCGCCGCCGCGGTCGGCGCCGGGCTGTGGCTGGCCGACCGGCGCGCGCCGACGACGTGCCGGGTCGACGAGGCGGCGATCTCCGCGGTGTGGGCGCCGGCGCGCCGGGCCCAGTGGGTCGCCGACATGCGCGCGGTCGTCGGCGCCGCCGCCGACACCATCGCCGCGGACGTGGACCGGGCCTGGGCGCAGTGGCGCGAGGCGAGCCTCGCCGCGTGCGGCGCGCCGGTCCAGGTCACCGACTGCCTGGCCACCACGCGGCGCCAGCTGACCGCGTACGTGCGCCACGCGCCGGCCAGCCCGCACACCTCGGCGGCCGAGGCGGCGCTGGCGAACATCGCCCCGGCGGCGCAGTGCCTGCAGGCGCCCGAGGCCCGTCCGTTCGCCACCTCGCCGGCGCTGGCCGCGGCCCGCGCGCCGTACCGCGACGGCCTCGACGAGGTCGCGACGCTGTCGTGGCTGGGCCAGTACGCCGCGGCGCTCGCGCTGCTCGACCAGCTGCTGGCGACGGCGCCGGCCGACGACCCGGCGCTGCGCGGCGCGCTGTTGTACCGCAAGGCCGACCAGCTGGCGCGCACCGGCGACGTCGCCGGCTCGGTGCCGGTGCTCGAGGAGGCGCTGGGGATCGCCGAGCGCGCCGGCAACGACGTGGCCCGACTCAACACGATGATCCTGTTGCTGTCGGCCTACGAGGAGCTGGGCCAGACCGACCGGGCCAACGCGCTGGCCACGGTCGCGGAGGCCGCGGCCCAGCGCGTGCCGCGCGATCCAGCCGTGGCGGCCCGGCTGGCGACGGTGCTCGGCAGCCTCGCCTACGACGCCGGCGGTCACGCCGCGGCCGAGCGTCACTACCAAGACGTGGTCGCGCTGCAGCAGGAGCTGCACGGCCCGTCGGACCCCGAGGTCGCGGGCGCGCTCCACAACCTCGGGCTCGCGGTCCACCAGGCCGGCCGGTCGGCCGACGCGGTGGCGCTGCAGGAGCGCGCGCTGGCGATGTTCGAGGCGACCGTCGGCCCGGCCCACCCCGACACCGCGCTGCCGGTGACCGAGCTCGCCGGCCTCGCCCTCGAGCAGGGCCGCCTGGCCGACGCCGAGCGCCTGTACCGTCGCGGGCTGGCGATCCGCGAGGCGGCGCTGGGCGCCGACCACCCGCACCTGGGCGAGACGCTGGTCGGCCTGGGCCGGGCGCTGGCGCAGCTCGGCGAGCCGGCCGACGCGGTGGCCGCGTTCCGCCGCGGGTGCCGGCTCGCGCGCCAGCTCGGCGACCAGCACCCGCTGCTCGCGGCCTGCGAGTACTGGCTGGCCGACACGCTCGCCGCCAGCGGCGCGCGCGCCGAGGCGCTGGCGTTACTCGAGCACGCCGCCGCGGCGTGGGACGCGAGCGGCGTGGCCAGCCCGGACGCCGCCTTCACCCGCTTCGCGCTGGCGCAGCACCGCTGGCGAGCCGGCGCCAAGGCCGAGGCCCGGGCGCTGGCGCGGCGCGCCCACGCGCAGCTGGTCGAGCTGGCCGCGCCGTACGCTACCGAGGCGACCGAGGTCGAGGCATGGCTGGCGACGCACTGACTCCGCCGGCCGACGACCTGGCGCTGGCCGCCGCGCTGGCCCGCGGCGACGCCGCCGCGCTGGCCGCCTTCGAGCGCGAGATCGTGCCGTCGATCCGCGGCGCGCTGGTGCGCTTCGGCCGCGACAGCGACTTCGTCGACGAGGCGCTCCAGCGCGTGCGGGTGAAGCTCCTGGTCGGCGCCCCGGCCCGCATCGGCGAGTACCGCGGCCGCGGCCGGCTCGCCGCGTGGGTGCAGATCGTCGCCATCCGCGAGGCGCTGATGATGCTGCGCGCCACGGCGCGCGAGGTGCCCGGCGACGACGAGCTGCTGCGGCTCGGCGCCACCGATCCGGCGCTGGCCCGGTCGTCGCGGCGCCACCAGGCGGCGTTCGCCGCCGCGTTCCAGCGGGCCCTGGCCGAGCTGCCCGAGCGCGACCGCACCTACCTGCGGATGGGCTTCGTCGAGGGGGTCGGCACCGACGGCCTGGCCCGGCTGTTCCGGGTCCACCGCGTCACCGCGTTCCGCTGGCTGCGCGACGCGCGCGCGGCCTTGCTCGAGGCGACCCGCCGCCACTTCCTGGCCACCGCCGGGCTGCGCCCGTCCGAGGTCTCGAGCCTGATGCGTTCGCTGGCCGAGAGCCTCAGCGTGCCGTGGTGACCGGCGGCCGTGGTGAGCGTCGCGCGCGGCGAGCTCACGCCAGGCCGGCCAGGACCTCCGCCAGGTCGAGCCGGGTGCCGGGGGCGGCCCCGCCGGCGCGATCGAGCAGCCCAAGCGTGGTCGACACCAGCTCCTGATCGAGCACGCAGTCGGCGTCGGCCGCGGCCGGGCCGGCGGCGGTGAAGTTGAGCGCGCACGCGCGCACCACCGGCAGGCTGGCCTCGCGCAGGCGGATGGGGACGCCGTGGGACCGGCACACCAGCGGCCGCGCCGGGTAGATGCGGCAGCGATCGTCGTCGGCCAAGGCCGCGCACCGACCCGGTGCAGCGGCGCCGACCCCGGCGACGATGGCGGCGCGGGCCGCTGCCGGCTGGGCCGCGACCCAGGCCGCGACCGCCGCGGCCTCGATGGTGGTGATCGTCAGCCGCACGTGGCAGCAGCTGGCGCAGCCGGGGCGACACGCCAGGTCGTCCGGATGGCGCGCCTCGACCCGCGCCACGAAGGCGTCGACCTTGGCGACCAGGGTGTCGTAGGCGGTCACCCCGCCAGCATAGCCGCGGTCGCCGCGCTCAGCCCGCGGAGAGCGCGCGCGGGAACAAGACGTTGTTCTCCAGGTGGATGTGCTGGTGGAGATCTCGCTCCAGGCTGGCCAGCGAGTCGTACAGCGCGCGCCAGCTGCCGCACGCGTCGTCGGGCGCGATGAAATCCGTGGCCAGCGCGCGGATCTGCGCCAGGCGGACCCCGTGCGCGTCGTGCTCGTGGCCCATGACGCTGATGGGCGCCGCGACGAAGGTACGGTCGCCGCGCACGATGGCTGGGAACAGCACCTGCTCCTCTTTGGCCAGGTGCGCCAGGAGGTCGGCGGTCTGCTCGTCGACCGCGGCCGCCAGCTCGCGCAGGAACGGGTGGCGGTCGCCGTGGACGCGCGCGACCTTGGTCGCCAGGGCCTGGGCCCGGGTCAGCTCGCTCCGGGTGAACGCATGGTGGGTGTCGACCAGGTGCGCGACCAGCGCCGCTAGCGAGACCGCGGTCCAGTCGGAGGTGGCAGCCGGGGGCGGCGTCGCGGCGAGGCGCGCCAGGAGCGCGTCGACGTCGAGACCGGCCTTGGCGCAGGCCTGGGCCAGGCTGCGCTTGCCGCCGCAGCAGTAGTCGATGCCAACCTGTTCGAAGATGCGGGTGGTTGCCGGGTTGCCGAGCGCGATCTCGGCGACGGTCTGATCTGCGTGGAGAGGCATGGGCCGACCCTAGCCGGTCCGACGGCCGCGCCTGGCTGATCTAGATCAACCCGCCGCCTCGGCCAACGCCGCCAGCGCGGCCGGCGAGCGGAAGCGGAACCCATCACCGGTGGTCGCCAGCAGGCCGTCGCGCTGCCAGGCGGTGAGCGTGCGCACCACGGTCTCGGTGCGAGCTCCGATCAGCTGCGCCAGCATGCGCCGGGTCAGCGTCAGCGGGATGACGGTGGCGCCGTCGGTGTCCTCGTCGCCGAAGCGCTCGGCGAGGTGCGTGAAGGTCACCGCCAGGCGCTGCGCGACCGTGCCGCCCGTGACCATGGAGATCTTCGCGTGGAGCGCCCGGGTGTGCTCGATCAGGGCGTGGTTGACCGAGCGGGCGAAGCCCAGATCGGCCGCCGCCTCGCTGGTCACCTGCGCCGCCGGCAGGGCCAGCACCGTCGCACGCTCGGAGACGACCATCGCCGCGGCCGGGTAGCGCCCGTCCGCAAGCACCGCGGTCAGGCCGATGAGCTCGCGCGGACCAAACAGCGCCAGCGAGGTGTCATCGCCGCCGCGGTCGTGGCGCACGATCTGGACGAGCCCCGCGGTGATCAGCAGCACCCGCTCGGACCGCGCCCCCTCCTCCCACAGCACGTCGCCTTCGGCCGCGGTGTGCCACGCCGCCGCGGCCGCGAGCCGGGTCAGCGCCTCGGGCGACGCCTCGCGCCCGAGGGCGAACGTCCGCAACACCCGGAGGAGGTCGGTCACTCCAGGCTGGTAGCATGCGCTGCATGGGGCCACAACCCGACGCCGTGTCGCGCCGCGGCCCCGCTCGTCACCTCCGGTAGCGGCGCGAGGCCGGGGGGCCGCTACACTGCCGGCACCATGGACCTGAACGAGATCGTCGTGTTCGCGAAGGTGGTGGAGACCAAGAGCTTCACCGCCGCCGCGGCCCAGCTGGGCCTCCCCAAGTCGACGGTCAGCCGCAAGGTCTCGCAGCTGGAAGACCGGCTGGCCGCCCGCCTGTTGCAACGCACCACCCGCAAGCTGTCGCTCACCGAGATCGGCCGCGCCTACTTCGAGCGGTGCCAGCGCATCGTCGCCGACATCGCCGCCGCCGAGCAGCTGGTGGGCGACCTGCAAGCGACGCCCCGGGGCCGGCTCAAGGTCACCGCGCCGGTCGACCTGGGCGCGTTCCGCCTGGGCGAGATCACCGCGCGGTTCCTGCGCGAGCAGCCCGACATCGACGTGATGCTCGAGCTGACCGACCGGGTGGTCGACCTGGTCGACGACGGGTTCGATCTGGCGATCCGGTTCGGGCCGCTGGCCGAGTCGATGTTGATCGCCCGCCGGCTGACCACGCTCGACATGGGGCTGTACGCCTCGCCCGAGTACCTGGCGCGGCGGCCGGCGCCGGCCGATCCCGACGAGCTGGCCGACCACGACCTGCTGGTGTTCGCGCCGGTGCCGCGGCTGGCGACGTGGCTCATGCACGGCGCGGGCCCGGATCCGGTCGAGCTGACCCCGGCGGCGCGGCTGACCTCGAACAACCTGCTGGCGATCTACGAGGCGGTCCGCGCTGGCGCCGGCATCGCGTTTTTCCCCTCGTTCGTGCTGCGGTGCCTGGCCGGCACGGACCTCGTGCCGGTGCTGCCGGCCTGGCGGAGCCCGCCCATCGACCTGTTCGCGGTCTACCCGTCGGGCAAGAACCTCGCGCCCAAGGTCCGGCTCTACCTCGACTTCCTGGCCGCGAACCTGACGCTCGGGGCGGCGGCGGCCTGACGGGCGCGATCAGCCCGCGGGGCGCGAGCTAGCGGCGCAGCGTCGCGACGACGACCCAGGCCCAGGCGGCGATCATGCACAGGCCGCCGAGGGGGGTGACGGCGCCGAGGACCTTCACCCCGGTGACGGCCAGCGCGTAGAGGGTGCCGGCGAAGATGGCGGTCCCCACCACCAGCAGCCATCCGGGGCGAGCGTCGACCACGCCGCGCTCGACCGCCAGCGCCAGGAGCAGCACCCCGAGGGCGCCGTACATGTGATAGCGGGCGCCGGTCTCGAACACCGCGAGCCGCTCGGCGCTCAGGCGATCGCGCAGGCCGTGGGCGCCGAACGCGCCGGCGGCGATCGCCAGCGCGACCAGGGCGGCGCCGGTCGCGAACAGTCGTTGCCAGCTCGACACCGGCGCACTGTGGCCCGGCGCGCGACGCCGGTCAACGCGGCTTGTGGTCGCGACCGCGCCGGGCGACGATGCGCGGCGATGACCGAGGCAGCCGCCGCGGCGCCGGCGACCGGCGGCTGGAAGCGCTTCGTGAAGCCGGTGATCACGGTGGTGGTGTTCGCGGCGCTGTTGTTCGGGTTGCGCCGGCTGCTGACCACGTTCGACTACGACGACGTGGTGGCCGGGTTCGACCGGCTGCCCCCGACCAAGATCGTGCTGGCCGCCCTGGTGCTGGTGGCGGTGTACGCGCTGTACGTCGTGCGCGAGCGGCTGGCGGTCGACTTCGCCGGCCACCGCGACCTCGGGACCCGCCAGGTGGCGACGGCGTCGTTGATCAGCCGCTCGCTGTCGACGCTGGGGGTGGCCACGGTGACCGGGTTCGCGCTGCGGCTGCGCATCTACCAGGACTACGGGCTCGACACCAAGGCGGTGGGTCGCCTCACGCTGTACAACGAGTCGCTCTACTACGTCGGCCTGGTCGCGTCGTTCGCGGTGGTGCTCACGCTGGCGCCGTTGCCGCCGATGGTCGGCGGCGGCATCGACCTGCCGCCGCTGGGGTGGATCGGCCCCGCCGCGGCGGTGCTGGTCGCCGCCTACGTGGTGTTCTCGCTGCGGCGCACCGAGCTGATCCAGATCCGCTCGTTCATCTTGCCGCCGCTGTCGCGGATCCAGCTGGCGGCCCAGGTGGTGCTGCCGGTGGTCGACGCCTTCTTGTCGGGGCTCATCACCTGGCTGCTGGTCCCGTCGACGGCCGGCCTGGGCTACCTCGAGCTCACGGCGATCGGCCTCACCGCCAACGTGGTCGGCTCGATCAGCCAGGTGCCGGGCGGGCTGGGCGTCTACGAGACCACCATCTTGGCGTTCATCCCGCAGGCGGCCCACCCCGCGACGCTGGCGGCGCTCCTGGTGCGGCGCGCGCTGGTGAACCTCCTGCCCATCGCCGTCGGCACCGTGATGCTGGTCGGCATCTCGCTGGGCGGCCGGGTGGCGCGGCGCCCCAACCGGATGGCCACCATGTACGCGCGCGACGCGCTGGCGATCGCCGCGTTCGCGGCCGCGGTGCTGTCGCTGCTGGCGGCCGCGGTGCCGCGGCAGCACGGCCTGACCGAGCGGTTCGGCCCGGTGGCCCAGGCCGCGGTGTTCGCCGCCGGCCTGCTGTCGATGTTCGCGGCCCGCGGGCTCCAGCAGGGCCGGCGCCGGGCCTGGCGGGTCTCGGTGGCGCTGGCGGCGGTGCGGGTGGCCGGCGCGATCGCCTCGGGTCCGCACGTCCCCAGCCTGGTCGTCGCGCTCGCGATCGTGGCGCTCCTGGCGTTGGGCCAGGGCCTGTTCCCGCACCCCGGGCCGCTGTTCGACGGCGAGCGCACCTGGTGGACGGCGTGGCTGGTCGCGCTCCTCGGCATCGCCTGGGTCGCCGACAGCCACCCCGACACGCTGTCGACCGAGCTGCGGGCCCGCAACACCGGGCTGATCGTCGCGGCCGCCCTGGTGGTGGGCGGCCTGGCCCGCCGCGCGTTCCCGGCCCGTCGACGCCGACGCCGGCGCGACCAGCCCGATCCGCCGCCGTCGACGTGAGGCGCCGGTTGTGAGCGCGACCGCGACGCGATACCGTCGGGCGATGACGTCTCGAAGCTGGCTCGCGCTCGCGGTGGTACCCCTTTGGGCCTGCGCGAGCGGCCAGGGTGGCGCCGTCGACGCCGACGCCGTCGACGGCCCGGTCGCGGACACCAGCGCGCCCGACAGCCCCAGCGCCGACGCCCCGGACCTCGACGCGCCCGCGCCCGACGCCGCCGTGGTCGACGCGGCGATGACCGACGCCGCGGTGGTCGACGCGGCGATGACCGACGCCGCGGTGGTCGACGCCGCGATGGTCGACGCGACGATGACCGACGCGTCACCGACCGGCCCGGTCGACACCTGCGCCCAGGCACGCGACATCACCGCCGCCGCGATGGCAGCCGGCGGCGTGACCCTCACCGGCGATCTCACCGGCTACGCCAACGACATCCAGCCGGTCTCGTCGTGTACCGGCTTCACCAACGACGGGCCCGACGCGGTGTACGTGCTGAACCTGACGGCGGGGCGCGTGATCTCGGCCTCGGTGAACGCCACGTGGGACAGCGCGATCGAGATCGTGCAGCCGTGCCAGTTCACGCCGACCTGCCTGGTCGGGCGTGACAGCGGCAACCCCGAGAGCGTCACCTACACCACGACCGCCGCCGGCGCGTTCTACGTCATCGTCGACAGCTGGGACCCCGGCTCGTTCGGCCCGTACACGCTGACCGTCACCGTCCAGTAGCGGTCAGCCGGTGGGCAGGCGCGCGATCTCCGCGACCAGGCCCGCCGAGGGCGACACGAACACCAGCCCGTAGCCGCGCGGCTCCTTGCGGACCACCGTCGCGCGCACCCGGTGGCGCGACGCCGACCAGGCCTCGGCCGCCGGGGTCTCGACGGCCAGCTCGATGGTGGCGCCCAGCGCGAGGGAGATGCCGGTGAGGATGAACACGCCGCTCGCGCTGATGTCGCGGCACACCACGCGCACCGGCGGCTGGCCCGGGCGCTCGACCACCGCGTCGAGCGGGATGGTGAGGCGCGGCGCCCGCTTGGTCGCCCCGGCGCGCACCGGCAGCGCCGGCAGCTTGCCGGGCAGGCGGCCCAGCGCCGACTGCGCCGCGGTGGGGATGAGGCTCGGCCGCGACGGGGGCCCGGCCGGGGTCGAGCCGATCGCCTTGGCGGCGGCGGCGACCGCCACGGTCGCCACGGTCACCACCGCGGCCGGCGGCGGGTCGGGCTCGACCAGGTCGCCCAGCTCGACGTCGACCTCGTCGAGCGGGGCCTCGCCGCGCGCGACCGCCTCGCGCAGCGCGGCTAGCGCCGTGTTGACCTGGCGCGAACGACCGCTAGCGGGCTCGGCCGCGAGATCCAGGTACACCAGCCCGTCGTCCTCGACGGCGGGCGTGGCGGCGGCGATCGCGCGCACGCTGGGGTGGTCGGGGGCGTGCTCGGCGGCGGCGGCGGCCCAGGCCCGCGCCACCGTCAGCTCGCCGGCGTCATCCCACGCGATGTCGGCGCCCAGCGCCGCCAGCCACACCCGATCGTCGACGGGCAGGTCGCACTCGAGCGCGGCGGCCGCCAGGCCCAGCAACGCCGGCCGCGCCCCGGCCTGGGCGGCGTGCTCGACCAGGATCGCCCACATCGCGAGGTGGCCGACCGGCGGCGGCAGCCGGTGCTCGTACACCTGGGCCAGGGCCGAGCGCACGAGCCGCAGGCCCAACGCCTGCACCCCGGGGCGGGCCACCAGCGCCAGCCCCAGCGCGCGGGCGGTGTCGACCCACGCGGCCGGCGCCAGGTCGGCCAGGCAGCCGCGCACCAGCGCGTGGAGCGCGGCGGGATCGTCGAGCGTGGCCAGCACCAGCGCCAGCGCGCGCGCCGACGGTGGCGCGACGGCGGCCGCTGCCGCCAGGTACCGCGCGACCGCGGCGTCGTCCTTGCCGAGGCGGGCCAGCCGCGCGGCGGTCAGCAGCCCCGGCGCGTGGCCGCGGGCCTGCCCGGCCACCCGCGCCGCCTCGGCCAGCGCATCGGCGCCGCCGCGCAGCACGCCGTCGACCGCGCGCAGCCACGGATCATCGGCCGCGGCCGCGCGCGCGTCGCCGATCGCCGTGGCCGCCAGGGCCGGCTCGCCAGCGTCGAGCCAGGCGTCGACCTCGTCGCCGGCCAGGGTCGGCGGGCCACCGGCCAGGCGACCGGCCAGCGCCAGCCGCGCCACCGCCGGCCACCAGCCAAGCTCAACCGCGAGGGCCTGGGCCCGGGCCAGCTCGGCGGCGCCGCCGCCGGTGGCGTAGGCGGCGATCGCCCGGCGTCGATCGGGCACGACGTGCTCGCAGGCCCGACCCAGCTCGGCCGCGC
Source organism: Kofleriaceae bacterium (assembly GCA_041389965.1). Classification (GTDB taxonomy): domain Bacteria; phylum Myxococcota_A; class Polyangia; order Haliangiales; family Haliangiaceae; genus UBA2376. Next base: position 130,937 of record JAWKQV010000002.1, read on the forward strand.
GGGCGGCCCGGCCCTCGCCGGTGGTGGCCATCATCGCCGCCACCCGGGTCAAGGTCCGCGGCCAGTCGCGCTCGCTCCACAACATCGGGCGCAGCCACGGCGCGATCATCACCGCGCGAGCGTACCGCGAGCCAGGCGGTTCACACCACGCGGTGCGCGATCATGCTCTCGGCCATGTCGACCACCATGGTCTCGACGGTGCGCGGCCGCCAGCCCAGGACGGCGCGCGCGCGCGCGGTCGACAGGTCCTGGCGCTTGCCCAGCTCCTGGACCGCCAGCGCGGCGGTCTTGTCCCACCGGCTCACCAGGCGGAGCACCCACCCCGGCACCCGCCGGCGCGGGATCCGGTAGCCGCGGTCGCCGAACCGGCGCGCCAGGATGTCGGCGATGGCGCGCATCGACGCGTGCTCGACGGCGACGATGAAGCGCTGGCCGGCCGCGGCCGGGACGGTCATCGCCGCGACCTCGGCGTCGGCGACGTCGCGCACGTCGACCACCGCCCAGCCGATGTCGGGCAGGCCCGGCAGCTCGCGCTTCATCAGCTTGCGCACGACCTCGCCCGAGGTGCTGAAGTCGGCCGACAGGACCGGCCCGAGCACCAGCCCGGGGTTGACGGTGACCAGCTCGAGCCGCTGGCCGGCCGGCAGCTGCGCGACGAAGTCCCACGCGGCGCGCTCGGCGATGGTCTTGCTCTGCTCGTACGCGCCGACCTCATCGGACAGCTGCGACCAGTCGCGCTCGTCGTAGACCTTGCTGCCGTCGCGAGCGTGGCCGTACAGGACGGCGGCCACCGACGAGGTCAGCACCACGCGCTCGACGCCCGCGGCGACCGCCGCGCGCAGGACCCGCAGCGCGCCATCCCGGGCCGGGCCGATCAGCTCCTGGGGATCCTTGGGCGGCGTGCTCGGCAGCGGCGACGCGATGTGCAGGACGAAGCGGCACCCGCGGCACGCCTCGGCCCACCCGGCGTCGCTGGTGAGCTCGGCGGCGACCAGGGTGAACCGCTCGACCTCCGCCCGCTGGGCGGCGATGACCGCCGTGACCTGATCGGCGCGGGCCAGCGAGCGCACGGTGCCACGCACGCGGTAGCCCGCCGCGAGCAGCGCGACGATCGTGTGCTGGGCGATGAAGCCCGAGGCGCCGGTCACCAGGACGGTGGTCTGGGCGGGGTCGATCACGGAGTCAGAAGGATCGGTCATGGGGCCTCGTCTGGACGGTGACGGTCGAAAGAGAACAGCGGTCTCTAATTAAGAGACCATTGTTCTTTTGTCAACGGATCCATCGCTGAGTACCCCTTGCAAGCACGCAACCTATTGACTTGACTGATTGTCGGACCGTAAAATAAGAGACCCTCGTTCTCATGTCTGCCAGCACCTCGTTCCAGCGCGCCCGGGATCCCGAGCAAAAAGAGCAGCGCCGCCAGGACCTGCTGGCGGCGGCCCGCCAGCTCATCGCGGCAGGTGGCCTGCCCGCCGTGGGGCTGTCGGCCATCGCCCGGGAAGCTGGGCTCGCCAAGTCGAACGTGTACCGGTACTTCGGCAGCCGCGAAGAGATCTTGCTCGAGCTTCTGGCCGAGGACGCCGACGCATGGGCGACCGCGTTCGAGGCGGCCGCCGCGGCGCTGACCGCCAGCGACGACGTCGCCCGCGTGGCCGCGATCGTCGCGGCGACCGTGGCCGCGCAGCCGATGACCTGCGAGCTGATCGCGGTGGTGGCCGGCGTCCTCGAGCACAACACCTCGGCCACCGCTGCCGCGGCGTTCAAGGCCCGCATGCTGGCGCTGTCGATCCGCATCCACGACGTGCTCGTGGCCACGTTGCCGTCCCTGCCGCCAGCCCGCGCCACCGACGTCGTCCGCTACCTGCACGCGCTCATCGGCGGGCTGTGGCCGATGGCCCGGCCCAACGCCACCATGTGCGCCATCCTGGCCGAGCCGCGCTACGCCAGCCTGCGCTGTGACTTCGAGGCAGATCTGCGCGGCTGCCTGCGCGCGCTCCTCTCCGGCCTGTGCCACGGCGGGCGCGCTACAGTCGCGCCGTGAAGCCCGCCAACCGCCAGCTGGCCGCGTCCGGCACCACCATCTTCGAGGCGATGTCGACCTTGGCCCGGGCCCACCAGGCGGTCAACCTGGGCCAGGGCTTCCCCGATGATCGCGGCCCGCTGGCGCTGCGCGAGGCGGCGGCGGCGTATGTCGTCGACGGGCACAACCAGTACCCGCCGATGCTGGGGCTGCCGGCGCTGCGCCAGGCGGTGGCGGCCCACCACCGCCGCCACTACCAGCTCGAGCTCGACTGGCAGACCGAGGTGCTGATCACCTCGGGCGCGACCGAGGCCCTGCTCGACTGCTTCCTCGGCCTGCTCGAGGCCGGCGACGAGGCCATCGTCCTCGAGCCGGCCTACGACACCTACGCGCCGGTGATCGCGCGGCTGGGCGCGGTGCCGGTGGCGGTGCGGCTGGCGCCGCCGGCGTGGCAGCTGCCGCGGGCGGCCCTGGCGCAGGCCATCACGCCGCGCACCAAGCTGGTGGTGCTCAACTCGCCGATGAACCCGACCGGCAAGGTGCTCGACGACGACGACCTGGCATGGCTGGCGGCGCTGGTGGTCGAGCGCGATCTGTACGTGGTGTGCGACGAGGTCTACGAGCACGTGGTGTTCGACGGCGCGCGCCACCGGCCGCTCATGACGTTCCCCGGCATGCGCGACCGCGTGGTGCGCATCGGCTCGGCCGGCAAGACCTTCTCGCTCACCGGCTGGAAGGTCGGCTACGTGACCGGGCCGGCCGCCCTGCTCCACCCGATCGCCAAGGCTCACCAGCTGGTCACGTTCACCACCCCGCCCAACCTCCAGCACGCGGTGGCGATCGGGCTGGCCGACGACGACCGCCACTACGCCGGCCTGGCCGCGGCGATGGCGCCGACCCGGGCCCGGCTGATGGCCGGCCTGACCGAGCTGGGCGCGGTCGTCCTCGCCGGCGCCGGCACCTACTTCCTGGTGGCCGACGTCGCCGGGTGGATGCGCCCCGACGAGGACGACCTCGGGTTCGCCCGGCGGCTGGTGACCGAGGCCGGCGTGGTGGTCATCCCGATGAGCGCGTTCTACCTGGCCGATCCGCCGCGCACGCTGGTGCGGTTCTGCTTCTGCAAGGCGGCCGCCACCGTCGACGCGGCGCTGGCGCGGCTGGCCGCCTGGCGGCGCGGCTAGCGACGGCGCGGCCGCGGTCCCGTGCCCACGCCAGCCCGCCCCGACCCCGTGGCCCGCACCATCGAAGACGAGTGGCTCGAGGGCTGGGACCCGACGCCCGGCATCGTGTCGGTGTGGGCCGAGGGCGACGGGCTGGTGACGGTGTGGCGGCGGGTGGCCGACGCGCTGGTGCGCGAGCAGGTCCGGTTCCGCCCGTGGCTCGTGGTCGCGTGCGTCGACGACCTGGCCCACCTGGGCCACCGCCTGGGGCGCGACGGAGCGCGCGCAGAGTTCACCGTGCGCGAGCTGACCGGGCCGGGCGCGCTGCGGTACCTGGTGCGCGGGCCGGACCAGGCGTCCCTCACCGCGGCGGTGCTGGCCGGCGCCAGCAGGCGCCTGGGCCGCGCGCTCGGCCACGTGCGCGACCTGGGCGACGCCGCGGTGCTGCTGCTGCCGCCCGAGGAGCAGTACCTGGTGGCCAGCGGGCGGACCTACTTCCGCGACCTCGCCTTCGACCAGCTGCACCGGGTGCAGGTCGACCTGGAGACCACCGGCCTCGACGCCGCGAGCGATCGGGTGTTCCTGGTGGCGGTGCGCGACTGGACCGGCGCGGTGCAGACGCTGGAGGCCGCGACGGTCGACGACGCCGGCGAGGCCGCGCTCATCGCCCGACTGGTCGAGGTGATCGGCGCGCTCGATCCCGACGTGATCGAGAACCACAACCTGCACGGCTTCGACCTGCCGTTCCTGGTGGCGCGGGCCCGCCGCCTGGGCGTGCCGCTCGGGCTGGGACGGATCGGGCCGCCCGGCTTGCGCCAGCGTGGGGCCCGCCGCGGCGTCGCCACCGGCGCCGACGCCAGCCGCCGGGTCCGCTTCGTCGCGCCGGGCCGCGAGCTGATCGACACCCTCGACGCGGTGGCACGGCACGACTTCGCGACGCGCGAGCTGCCCGGCCACGGCCTGAAGGCGGTCGCGCGTCACCTGGGGCTGGCCGCCGACGACCGCGAGCACATCCGGGGCGATCAGATCTTCGCGGTCTACCGGCGCGACCCCGAGCGGGTCCGGCGCTACGCGCGCGGCGACGTCGAGGAGGTCGCCGGGCTGGCGCGGCTCTTGGGCGGCCCGGCCTTCGCGCTGGCGCAGCTCGCGCCGCGGCGGTACGAGCGGCTGGCCGACGCCGGCGCCGCCACCGGGGTGATCGATCCGCTGCTGGTGCGGGCCTACCTGCGCTCGGGCGCGGCCCTGCCGGCCCACGTCGACGGCGACGGCACGCCCCACAGCGGCGCGGCGCTGCACCTGTTCGCCGCCGGCGTGGCCCAGCGGATCGTCAAGGCCGACGTCGCCAGCCTGTACCCGTCGCTGATGCGGGCCCACCGGATCGGGCCGGCCCGCGATCACCTCGGCGCGCTGCTGGCGCTGGTCGACCGCCTGGTCGAGCGCCGCCTCGACGCCAAGGCCCGCGGGCGCGCGGCGCCGGTCGGCTCGTCGGAGCGGGCCCGCCACGAGGCGATGTCGGCGGCGATGAAGCTCGTCGTCAACTCGGCCTACGGCTACCTGGCCGCCGGCGGGCTGACCCGCTTCGCCGACGTCCACGCCGCCAACCAGGTCACCCGCCGAGGTCGCGCGCTGTTGGCGCTGCTGTGCCGCGAGCTGGCCCGGCGCGGCGCGCGCCTCCTCGAGGCCGACACCGACGGGGTCTACGTCGCGGTGCCGCCGAGCTGGACCGCCGAGGACGAGGAGCGCCTGGTGGCCGAGGTCGCCGCGCTCCTGCCGCCGCTGGTGCAGCTGGAGTTCGACGGCCGCTACGCGGCGATGCTGTCGCACGAACCCAAGAACTACGCCCTGCTCGGTTACGACGGCGGGCTGACCCTGCGCGGCGTGGCGTTCCGCTCGAGCCGGGCCGAGCCGTTCGGCGAGGCCTTCCTGCGGGCGGCGATCGGCCGGCTCTTGGTCGGCGACGTGGTCGGTGTGCGCGCGGCCTACCTCGACACCGTGGCCGCGCTGCGCCGGTGCGCGCTGCCGACGGCCGATGTGTCGTCGCGGGTGCGGCTGACCCGGAGCCCCGACGAGTACCGGGCCCTGCGCGCCACCCGCCGCGAGCCGACCTACGAGGCGCTCCTGGCCGCCGGCCGGACCGCGTGGCGGGTCGGCGAGCGGGTCCGGATCTACCGGACCCGCGCCGGCACCGGGCTGGTCGAGCTCGACGACGACGACGACGACGACGACGGCGCCACCGCCGGCGACCGGCGCGACTACGACGTCGACCACTACCTGCGGGTGCTGCGCTCGGCGTTCGCAGCGCGGCTGGCCCGGGCCTTCGCGCCGGCCGACTTCGCCGCGGTGTTCGCCGACCCCGACCAGCTGGCCTTGTTCGGCCCCGACCTGCGGCAGATCCAGCCGGTGCTGACCTCGCTCGAGGTCGAGGTCGAGGGTCGAGGTCGAGGCTGAGGTCGACGCGTGAGCGCGCGCGCCGGCGCGTACCGGCCGGTCAGGGGCTGGCGACGCGGGTGGCCCCGTCGGGCGCCACGTCGACGGTCCAGTGCGACGGCTCGAGCCGGTCGGTGTCGAACAACCAGAACCGCAGGTGGGCGCCGGCTCCGTCGACGCTGAGCGCCGGCGGGTGGAACGCGTCGGCGGCGATCGCGCCCGGCGCGATCAGCGGGTGCTCGTCGGCCCGCACCAGGATCACGCCGCGCCGCAGGTTGCGGAACCGGGTGACCAACCGCGCCAGCCGCGGCGCGTCGCCGCCGACGCGACCGACGTCGAGGCGCGCCATCAGCCGATCGAAGTCGCGCGTGGCCTGGGCCGAGGTCAGCGTCAGCTCGGGGCCGATCAGGTACAGCACCTCGCCGGCCTTCCCCGCCGACGGCGGCATGGCCGAAAACGCGAACAGCCCGCCGACGTCGAGATCGGGCACGGCGCCGACCCAGGCGTCCTTGAGGAAGGTGCTGGTCGCGAGCAACGCGTCGAGCTTGCGGCGCGCCGCGGCTTGGTCGAAGTGATCGCTCATGGCTTGGTCTACCTGGGGAGAGCGCCGATCGGGCGGGCTGGGCTGGCACGCGAGCGGCGCGACGACCGCGACGAGGGTGACGAGCCGGCGCATGGTCAGTGGTTGTCGAGGTTCCCGGCCGGCCGGGTGTGGCCGTCGATCGCCGCCCGGGTCCCGGTCGGGTTGTCGGCGTTGTACGCCGCGCTGATCGCCGGGTAGTCGCGGAGGATGTGCGCCTTGACCTGGCGGGCGCGGTCGTCGAGGTCGGCCACGCCGCTGTACTCGGCCAGCCAGTACGCCCGGAACTCCGACTGGTAGCGCTCGACCACGGTGCCGGGGATCGGGTTGCGGGCGTGGTTGACCTCGTGGACCAGGAGCGTCTTCCAGCGATCGACGCTCTGGGTCGACTGGCCGAAGATGTCGTTGCTGCTGTCCTCGAGGCGGAACCCGACGGCGTTGCGCTGGACGATCATGTTCTGGGCCCGCTCGGGGTGGACCAGCACCGCCCACAGCGCGGGATCGAGCGGCGGCGACTGGGCCGCCAGGATCGCGTTCTCGTTGGGCGCGTGCGCGAGGGTGTCGAAGTAGTAACACTTGAGCGCGCCGGTCGAGAGCAGCCGCGCGGTGTTCTGCTCGATCGGCACCGTGCTGGCCGCCAGCTGGGTCGCCGCGTCGCGGGCGTGGCCGGCGGGGACCCGGTCGAGCGAGGCCGCCGGAGTGGTCCCGCCGCCATTGCAGCGCTGGAGCTGGAGGCCGGTCGACGCGCTGCGGACGCGCTGCGCCGTCGCGCTGGCGCCGCCGTGGAGGTGCGCGACGGCCGCGGCCGCGGCCGCGTCGGCGTCGTGCTCGGCGTGGTCGGCCTGGTCGCCCAGCGCGCGGCGGCGCGCCACCGGATCGGCCGCGGCCCCGGCCTGCTGCGCGGTGTGCGCCAGCTCGTGGGCCAGGAGCGCGTCACCCTCGAGGGAGCCCGGGCTCGGCGCGTCGGCGCGCAGGACGATGTTCGGGCCCGCGGCGAAGGCCAGCGCGCCGGCCTCGACCGCCTTGCGATCGGCCACGGCCCCGACGTGGATGCGCGCCGCGCTGACGTCGACGCCGAGCGCCCCGGCCATCCGGCTCGCGGTGGCGCCGTCGAGCGGCTGGCCCGGCCCCAGCGCGGCCTCGAGCGACGCCAACGACTCGCCGCCGTCCGGGGACCGCAGCGCCTGCGCGCCGGACGTCGCCGCGGCCGCAGCCGCCGCCGGCTCGAGCGACGCGACCTCGGGCGGCGCCTGGCCGGTGTCGCGCCAGTGGCGGATGCCGTCGCGCACCCGGTCGACCACCAGCGGGATCATCGCGGCCGCGGTCGTCGCGCCGCGCGCGCCCGGGGCGTAGCGCCGGAGCATGGCTTCGCCGTCGGCGGCAGGGCGGCCGCCGTACCGGCCGAAGTACTGATCGATGTACGGGCACCCCATCGCCGAGAACACCGGGCCCAGCTCGGCGTCGGCCGCCGCGGTGACCTGTTGGCGCAACAGCGCTATGAACGTGCTCTTGAGCATCTGGCCCGGCGCCACCGGCCCGTCGTCGACGATCAGCGCGGCCGGCGCCGCGCCGCCGGTCACCGCGCTGGCCACCGCGTCGGCCTGATGTTCGGCCGGGCTGTCGGCGGCGCCCACCTCGATCTTGCGCTGGGGCGCCCGCCGCCCGGCCGCGCCTTGCTGCGCGACGTGGGTCAGCTCGTGCGCCATCAAGCCAAGATCGCTGCCAGACTCCCCGGCCCCGAGGAACACGTCCTGGCCGTGCGCGAAGGCGCGGGCGCCCATCGCGGCGCTGGCCTCCTGCGCCAGCGGGTCCTGGTGGACGCGGACCTGCGCGAGGTCGACGTCGAGGTGCGCGCCGACCTGCGCCGCCACCGCCTGGTCCACCGCCGCGCCGCCACCCTTGCCGGCCACCGCGGCGGTCGCCGCGTCGTGGATGTCGGGGCGGTCGCCGGCGCCGGCCTGGCGCAGGGCCCGGGCCAGCGTCGGGTAGGCCGCGGCGACGCGGGTGCGCTTCCCGCCAGCCGGCGCCGGGGCGTCGTCGGAGGAGCTGGCTGCGTCGCGGCGTGCGCGTGACCCGTCGTCCCGGTCCATGGCGCAAGCTTCCCTGGGCGCTCGCGGTGGCACAACGGCAAACTTCGTCCCGCCGGTCACCGGCGCGGGGTGACCACCGGCAACGCGACGCGGCCGCCGGCGTGCGAAGCTGGGGCGATGCAGCTCGATCTTCGACAGCGGGTGCGCGTCGCGGCGATGCGACCGGTGGTGCGGATGTCCCTGCGCGACGGCGTGGTGCGGCGCCGGCTCCTGGCCGGGCAGCGGGCGGTGCTCGCCGCCGGCCTCGATCCCGACCTCGCCGTGCTGCGCGCGCTCGACCAGCGCACCGGTGACGCCGAGGTCGCCCACCGCACGCCGGCCCAGGCGCGCCGCCACATGCGGACCTCGGTCGCGGTGGTGGACGACGACGGCCGCGCCCTCCCCGTCACCACCCGCGGCCTGACCGTGGCCGGCGCCGGCGGGCCGCTGCCAGCGCGGCTGTACGTGGCCGACGGCCTGCCCAGCGCCGCGCCCGGCCTGGTGTTCTTCCACGGCGGCGGCTGGGTCACCGGCGATCTCGACACCCACGACGGGCTGTGCCGCAGGCTGGCCGCGCGGGGCCGGCTCCGGGTGATCGCCGTCGACTACCGCCTGGCCCCGGAGCACCCGGCGCCGGCCGCCGCCGACGACGCCATCGCCGCCTTCCGCGACGTCGCCGCGCGGGCCGGGCAGCTGGGCCTCGATCCGGCGCGGCTGGCGGTCGGTGGCGACAGCGCCGGCGGCAACCTGTCGGCGCTGGTCGCCCTGGCCCGGCGCGGCGCCGCCGACGCACCCGCGCTGCAGGTCTTGATCTACCCCGGGCTCGACTTCACCTGCGCGCAGCCATCCCACGCCCGCCTCGCCGACGCGTTCATCCTCAACGCGCGCTCGATCGCGTGGTACCGCGAGCAGTACCTCGGGCCGGCGCCGTCCGACGAGCGGCTGCGCTCACCGGCGCTGTCGCCGCTGTTCGCCGAGGACGTCACCGGGCTGGCCCCGGCGCTCATCGTCACCGCCGGCTTCGATCCGCTGCGCGACGAGGCCGTCGCCTACGCCGCCAGGCTGACCGGCGCCGGCGTCACCGTCGACCACATCGACCACCCGGCGCTGGTCCACGGGTTCACCATGCTGACCGCCGTCAGCGGGGCCTGCGCCCGGGCCACCGACGCGCTGGCCGCCGCGGTCGGCGATCGCCTGCGCGGGTGACCGGCGGCGCTACGGCGCGACCGGCTTCTTGAACACCAGCGTGAACCGATCGCTCATGCCGCGCTTGTCGCCGGCGACGGCGGGCGACGCGCTCCAGTCGCGGGTGTCGTCGGGGTGCGCGAACATGTCGCTCGTGCGATCGATCACGAACCCGGCCGCGGTCACCTCGGCCAGCACGGTCTTGGCCTCGATGCGGTGCAGCTCCTTGGCCACGTCGAGCCCGGCGCCGTCCTTGGCCGCGTGATCGATGACCGCGAACTCGCCGCCGGGCTTGAGCGCCTTGAAGATGGCCGCGTTCATCGCCGCGCGGTCGACGCCGAGCCACACGGTGTCGTGGTAGACGAGGTGCATCACCACCAGGTCGAGGTCGTGGGCCTCCGGCGGCAGCGGGTCCGCGAGGTCGCGATCGACCCGCACGATGCTCGGCGCGGCCAGGCGCGCCAGCCGCTCGCTCCACGGCTTCTCGGCGAACTTCTCCAGGATCTCCTTGGTGTTCTGCCCGTAGACCGTGCCGGTGGGACCGACCACGCGCGCCAAGAGCTCGACGGTGGCGCCACCGCCCGCGAACAGCTCGGCCACCTTCATGCCGGGCCCGACCTTGAGGAAGGTCAGCAGCTCGGCCGGCTTGCGGCCGGCGTCGAGATCCTTGTCGGCCTGGGGACGATCGGCGGCGGCGACCGCCTCGGCCGGCGTGACCGCGGCGGTGATCGCGGACGCGGCGACCGGCGGCGGCGGCGGCGGCGTGACGTTGCTGCCCGCGGCGGCGTTGCTGCCGGCGGCGTTGCTGCCGGCGGCCGGCGCGGCCTGGTCCTTCTTCTTGCAGCCGGCGACGGCCAGGCCGAGGGCGACGACGACGGTGGCGAAACGAGCGGTGGCGTGCATGCGGTGTTGCTAGCACGGTCTGGCGCCGCGACGTCAGCTCGTCAGGCCCAGCCGGCGCGTCACCGCGTGCCCCGAGCCAGCTCCGCGATCTCGTGTTCCTGCAGCTGCTCGGTCTTCATCAGCGCCTGATCGGCGCGCAGCTCGCGAGCGGTCTGCGACAGGGACGGGTTGATCAAGAAGAAGCTGCCCGTGGCCTGCTGCGCCAGCCGGACCGCGACGTTGGGGTAGGCGCCCAGCAGGTTTTTCATCTTGGCGATGGCGGTCGCCTGGGCCACCCGGCCGACCAGCCAGGTCGAGATGTTGTCGCGGGCCTTGTAGTCGAGATCGCCGGGGTTCTGGGTCGCCAGGAACACGCCGAGCCCCCCGGCGCGTGCGCGCCGCAGTAGCTCGAACATCGGCTCCTTGGTCGGCGGTGTCGACTGCGCCGGAATGTAGATGTCGGCCTCGTCGAACAGCGCCACCGCGCGCAGCGTCGCCTGGGGATGCCGGCGCACCGTCCGAGCCAGCTCGACCAGCAGCCGCGACACGAAGAACTGGAGCAGCGCGACGTCGGTCAACGCCACGGCGCTGATGATGGTCAGGCGGGCCCGGCCGCCGTCGGGGGTGAGCATCCGCTGCGCGTCGAGCACCTCGCCGCCGCCGGCCAACAGCTGGCTGCGCTGAATCGCCAGCGTGGCCAGGTCCTCGGCCAGGGGCCCGAAGTGCCGGGTCAGGTTGCTCACCGCCGCCAGCAGCTCCGGATCGGGCCGATCGATGGTGTCGCGCAGATCGTCGAGAGTCGCCTCGGCCGACTCGGCGTGCAGCTCGATGGTCTTCTTCAGGACCGCCGTGCGCTTTTTGTGCGCGTCGCCGCGGCCGTAGCCGAGCATCGCCGCTAGCCCGCCGGCCGCCACCGTCGAGACCTGATCCCGCTCCTGGGTGGTCAGCTCGGCCATCCCGCCGGGGATGACGGGGATGCGCAGCGGGCGGCCCTCGACCTCACCCGGCGTGAACAGATCGACCTTGACCCGCTCGCGCAACGCCCGCTTGCGTGCGGCCGCGGCCGGGTTGGCCGGGACCTCGTCCCACCATGCCGGGCTGGCGTAGCGCGCCAGGTCGCCCTTGCGATCGATGAGCACCACCGACACGCCGCGCTCGAGCAGCTGCTCGACGATGTTGAGCGCGATCGTGGTCTTGCCGCTGCCGGTGGTCCCGAGGAACGCGGCGTGGACCTTGAGCGCCTCGGGGTCGAGCAGGACCGGCTCACCGCGCATGGTCGGGGTGACGCCGAGCCGCAGCTGGCTGGAGTCCACGGTACCGGCCGGCGGTCGCGGCGGCGGTGGCGGTGGAATCGGCGGCAGCTGTGGCGTGGCCACGCCTTTCGCAGGCCGCGGCGGCGCCGCCACGCCCGTCGCAGGCACCGGCGGCGCGGCCACGTCGGGCGCAGGCGCCGGTGGCGCGGGGGCCTTGACCGGGTGGTCCAGATCGAGCAGCTTGCGGAACAGCGCGAGGCGACCCAGCGGGCGGGTGGCGGTGCGCCACGCGCCGAACGCGGCGTCGGCGGTGCGCCCCCGCGCGAAGTCAGCGAACGCGGCGATGGCGCGCAGCTCCCCGTCCTCGACGGGCAGCGCCACGCCGCCCGCCGCGGCGAACTCGCCCACCTGCCGCGCGATCTGGGTCCGTGGCTTGAACGCGAAGTCCGAGGTCCGCACCGCGACCGCGACCACGCCCGTCGTGATGTCGGCCCGCAGCGCATCGATCTGACGACCGAGGTGACCGCCCTGAGCGTTCTTGTTGCAGATCTCCACCAGCCGCGTCGCGCCGCCGGGCCGGCCGATGGTCAGGCGCGGCCGGCCCCGGGTGTCGAGTTCGGGGCGCATCGGCCACTGCCGCTCCTCGGCGACGGCGGCCACGCCGGTGGCGATCAGCTGCAGCAGGCCGACGTCGTCGTCGGGGACGTCGCGGGCGGCGACCAGCGCGTCGTTCCAGGCTCGCTCGAGCTGATCGCTCTGCGGTACAGGATCTGGCCCGGACGTGACGACGTCCGGGCCAGGGTCCGGGTCGACCAGGTGGCCGGCCGCGATGCACCGCTCTTGGTAGCCGCGGAAGTAGGCCAGGCAGTCACGCGCCCGCTGGTTGGCCAGGGCGTCGAGCTGATCGGCGCGGAACGGGAACAGCGCGTCGTCCTCGCGCCACCCGCCGTCGACCGCCTCGAACAACACCTCGAGGCGGCGGGCCAACATGACCTCGATCTCGGCGCGGTCGCGCTGCGCGGTGAGCCGCAGCGGCGGCGGATCGCGCTCGAGACGGTCGACCACGGACTGGCTGAGGCGCGCCCGGATCTGCTCGTAGACGTCGTCGAGGCAGGCCACGACCACCAGCGCCGATGGCAGCGCGTCGGTGATCCGACGGATGGCGTCGATGGCGCGCTGGATGCGTTCGTGGCCCTGGGCGTCGGGGATGGCGTCCTCGACCTGGTCGACCAGCAGCACCAGCGCCGCGAGGTGCAGCTGGTGGGCGAGCTGGCCCAGCTGCACGATGGTACGCTCAGGATCTTCCGGCTGCAGCCGGGGGCTGAGCCCACCCAGCAGGTCCTGCTCGTAGCTGGTGAGCCCCTCGCAGCGCAGGAACTTGATGACCCGCCGCTGCACCGCCGGGTCCCGCCGCTGCAGCAAGAGCAGCGCGTGGATCAGATCGCTGTCGACGGTGCGCAGCGCCTCGATCCGCACCAGCTGATCGACCAGCCGCCCCACGAAGGCCGACAGCTCGTGGCCCGGCAGCTCTCCGGTGCGCAGCCGCTCGACGTCGGCCGGCGCCAGGACGCCGTCGTGCTCGGCCAAGCCATCGGACAGGTACAACAGGCCCGGCTCCGGGCGCTCCGGGGCGTTGTAGGGGCGCTCGAGCGAGTCGATCAGCTTGGTGAGCAAGTACCGCGCGTAGTCGCCGACGTCGGACGACATCTGCAGGTAGCCGACGTAGCCGAGGCCGCGCTCGTGGACGCTGGTCCGGAACGCGCGCAGCAGGTGGGTCTTGCCGCTGCCGGCGTCGCCCAGCACCAGCAACATCCGGCCGTGGCCGCCGGCGTGGGACACCGGCGCGATGACCGCCTCGAGCTGGGTGTGGAACGCGGCGCGGGCGTCGACGTGGATGGTGTCGACGTCGAACGGATCGCGCTCGAACACCTGCGCGCCGTGGGCGACCGAGGTGAACACCGCCGGGGCGTCGTCGCGGCAGAACGCCAGGGCGCGCGGATCGACGCCGGCCGCCGCGGAGACCTCGAACAACCCGTGCAGCCGATCGCGCGCGGCCCGCTCGCCGCTGGTGTCGCGCCCGGCGAACACCGCGTCCATGATGCGCACGAGCATCCGCTCGAGGTCGTGGGCCAGCCCCGCGGCGTGGGCGCTGGCGGCGATCGCCTTGCACAGCGTGATGCCCCGCCACGCCTCCTCGGCGTTGCCGAACGGTCCAGCGTCGTGCCGGTGGTGGCGCAGGAACCCGATCAGCTCACCGTCGGACGGTTCGGCCTCGCCGAACGCCTCGTACTGCGGCAGGAGCGCGAAGTAGCGCGACGCCGCGACCCGCGCGAGGGGCAGCGCGGCGATCAGCTCGGCGTCGTCGATCACGCCGTCGACGTCGGTGGCGAGGTGCGCGACACGCAGGCAGTCGCCCAGCAGCGCGAGCGCGGCCACCAGCCGGAACGTCACCCGGGGCGCGCCGGTCGCTTGCCTGAAGTCGGCCACCAGCGCGTCGCGCTGGGCCGCGTTGGCCCGCTGGCTGAGCTGGCTGGTGAGGGTGTTGAGCCATCCGACGATGTCGCCGGCGGACAACGGTGCGCGGGTCGGACTCATGGCTGCCCCTTCTCGATGACGTGATAGGTCGCTTCCAGGTGCGGGAGCGCGGACTGGTGGACCAAGGCCGGCTCGACCGCGGCTACCAGGTCGGCCCGCGCGAGGCGCACGGCGCCGGCGCGATGAGCCTCGAGCAGCTGGGCCTTGAACGCCGCCAGCGGCAGGTCCGCGAAGGCGGCATCGCGCCAAACGTCGGCGATGAACACCTTGCGCGGCCCGAGCGGCCCGGCGGAGGCGCGCCCGAGCGCAAGGTGGACGCGCTGGGCGAAGCTGGCGAGGCTGTCGGTGCCAGCGGCGGGCCACCGAAGGCCGCAGAGCCAGCGCCGGACCAGCGCGTCGCGCAGCGCGCGCACGTCGGCTCGTACCGCGCCGACCTCTCGGGCGGCCAGCAGCGCGGCGCGGCGCTCGGGCGCCCCCCCGCCGGCCCCGAGCAGCTGGCCCAGGAAGTGGGCGCGGATCTCGCCGGGGGTTCGCCGCGGTCGCCCGGCCAAGCCCAGCCCCTGCCACACCAGCGCGTCGCACACCGCGCCCAGGCTCGGCGGCCCACCCTCCGTCCACACGCCACGCGCGCGGCCGACGATCGCGGCGACCCAGGCGTCGCGCCCGACCAGGCGATCGTGGGCGCGCGTGTCGTCGGCGTCGATCCCCAGCGCCAGCGCCGGCAGGATCCGCTGGTGCAGGCGCTGCCACGACGGCGTGCCCGTGCCGCCCAGCCGTTTGGCCGCCGCGGGCGCGCCGCCCTCGACCTGCCGGCGCGCGTCGACGGCGCCGCTGGCTTGGAGTCGGGCGGTGGCCTCGAAGATGGCGGTCGACCAGCTCAGCGCGTCGCAGGTCGGCGGCGCGTCGGCGCGCAGCGCGGCGACCACCGCCGCGTGGGCCAGCGGCCGGGGCGAGGTCGCCAGGCGCGCGTACACCAGATCGTCGAGGCGGGCGGCGACGAGCGCCGGGCGGTCGGAGGTGGACACGGTCATGCCTTTCGTCGCGAGCGGTGGGCGCGGCCGCGGCGCACCCCGAGGACCTCGACCACAGCGCGGACCGCCGCGGCGGCGTCGGCCAACACGTCGTCGGCCAGGAACCGCATGACAGTGTAGCCGTGGGCCTGCAACAGCGCGTCCTTGCGCCGATCGCGGCGGTAGCGCTCGGGGTCGGTGAAGTGGTGGTAGCCGTCGACCTCGATCACCAGCTCGTCGGCGCGAGACAGCAGATCGACCTCGGCGGCCTGGGCGCCGAAGACCATCGACACCGGCTGGTTCAACGCGAAGCGGCCGGCGGTGGCCGGGGTGGCCTCGAGCGCCTCGAGCATCGTCAGCTCGGCCAGGCTGCGAGCCTGGGCGTGGCGGGCCGCAGGCCGTGGGGCGCGCGGCCGCGGCGGCACCGTCGGCGTGGCGGGGACGACGACCTCGACCAGGCCCTCAGTCAGGAATGCCCGGACCCGCGCGCCGCGCGCCGCGTCCCACGCCTGCCAGGTCGCGACCGACACCGCGATCGCCAACGGCTCCCGCGGCGCCGCGGTCGCCCGCGCCAGCGCGTCGGTGGCGGCCGTCGTCAGCCAGGTCGCCGACGCGCGCCGCGGCTCCTCCACCAGGTCTCCCGCCGTGCGCGGTCGCCCGGCCAGCTGCATCCACGCCGCCCACACGCTCCGACTGCCCACCAGATCGCCGACCAGGGTCGTCACCCGCGCGGTCCCCTGGTCGCGGACGCACTGGTGCCGCGCCAGCGCACGCATCCCGACAGGCAAGTCGGCTCCCCCCACCCGCACAGCCTACGTCAATGCCTGAGGTGGCGATCAACAAAGGCCGGCCAGATTCTCGATCACCGCTCTGGGATGACGTCTCCATTTTCTTCATAACCATTTATTTTTACTGGAAGTTCTCATCGGCCAATTCTTCTTGCCAGTATTCGCATGATGGAATATAAGATGATCCATGCAAGCGGGCCGCGCCGACCTGTTCCGACTCCTCGGTGACGAGGATCGGCTGCGGCTGCTGGCCCTGTGTGCGCAAGAAGAGCTGACGGTCGGCGAGCTGGCCACGCTCCTGGGCGAGAGCCAGCCGCAGATCAGCAAGAAGTCCCAGGCGTTGCGCGACGCCGGCCTCCTGGCCACCCGCCGCGACGGCACCCGCACGCTGCTCAAGACCCAGCCCGCCACCGACGTGGTGGTCGAAGCCGCGGTCACCGAGGGCGCGTCGCTGTGCGCCCGCGACGGCAGCCTGGCCCGCGTGGCCCAGGTGGTGGCCCAGCGCGAGGAGCACGCCCGCCGGTTCTTCGACGAGGCCGCGGCCGAGCCGGCGCCGACGCCGGCCGCCGATCAGCTGAGCCTGTTGCAGATGTTCGCGCCGCTGCTGCCCGGCCACGCGCTGGCCATCGACCTCGGCACCGGCGACGGGTCGATGCTGCCGCTGCTGTCGCCGCTGTACGAGCGGGTCATCGCGGTCGACCGCAGCCCGGCCCGGCTGGCGCGGTGCGCGGCGCGGGTGGCCGCGCTGGGCCTGCCCAACATCCGGCTGCGCGAGGGCCACGCCGACGACGCCGACCTGGCGGTCGAGGTGGCCCAGCGCGGCGGCGCCGACCTGGTGCTGATGGCGCGCGTGCTCCACCACGCGGCGCGCCCCGACGACGCGGTGGCGGCCGCCGCCCGCCTGCTCCGCCGCGGCGGCCACCTGGTCGTGCTCGACTACCTGCCCCACGACGACGAGGCGATGCGCGAGCAGGGCGACGTGTGGCTCGGCTTCGAGCCAGCTCGCCTGCGCGGCGCGCTCGAGGCCGCCGACCTCACCGTGATCGCGGCCGCGCCGCTGGTCACCGCCGACCGGCCGGCCCTGCAGGTCGCCGTCGGCACCCACCGTTTCGAGCCGCGCGCGCTGCGCGGCTGACCGTCTCACGAACCGACCACTCACCTCTCTGGAGAATCCCATGGACGTCCGCACTGAGTTCCCCGCATTCAAGATCAAGGACATCGGCCTCGCCGAGCTGGGCCGCAAGAAGATCCGCATGGCCGAGAAGGAGATGCCGGGCCTCATGGCGCTGCGCGCGGAGTACGGCAAGGCGCAGCCGCTCAAGGGCGCCCGCATCGCCGGCTGCCTGCACATGACCATCGAGACCGCGGTGCTCATCGAGACCCTGGTCGCGCTGGGCGCCGACGTCACCTGGACCTCGTGCAACATCTACTCGACCCAGGACGAGGCGGCCGCCGCCATCGCCAAGACCGGCGTGCCGGTGTTCGCGTGGAAGGGCGAGACCCTCGAGGAGTACTGGGCGTGCATCGGCCTGCAGCTCAACGCCTTCAAGGGCGGCCTGGGCCCCAACCTGATCCTCGACGACGGCGGCGACCTGACGCTCCTGGTCCACAAGGGCGCCGAGTACGAGAAGGCCGGCGCGGTGCCCGACCCGTCGACCGCCACCAACGACGAGTGGCGCACGGTGCTGACGGTGCTGACCGCCAGCCTCAAGGCCGACGGCCAGCGCTTCACCAAGCTGGCGGCCGAGATCAAGGGCGTGTCGGAGGAGACCACCACCGGTGTCCACCGCCTGTACGACATGGCCAAGCAGGGCCAGCTCCTGTTCCCGTGCATCAACGTCAACGACTCGGTCACCAAGTCGAAGTTCGACAACCTGTACGGGTGCCGGGAGTCGCTGTTCGACGGCATCAAGCGCGCCACCGACGTGATGGTGGCCGGCAAGGTGCTGGTCGTCGCCGGCTACGGCGACGTCGGCAAGGGCTGCGCCCAGGCCGGCCGCGGCCTCGGCGCCCGGGTGCTCATCACCGAGATCGACCCCATCTGCGCGCTGCAGGCGGCGATGGAGGGCTTCGAGGTGGTCACCATGGAAGAGGCCGCCCCGATCGGCGACATCTTCTGCACCGCGACCGGCTGCATGGACGTCATCCGCGCCGAGCACATGGTGGCGATGAAGGACGAGGCGATCCTGTCCAACATCGGCCACTTCGACAGCGAGATCCAGGTGGCCTGGCTCGAGGGCAACAAGGAGATCAAGGAAGAGAACATCAAGCCCCAGGTTGATCAGTTCATCTTCCCCAACGGCAAGCGCATCACGCTCCTGGCCCGCGGCCGCCTGGTGAACCTCGGCTGCGCCACCGGCCACCCGTCGTTCGTCATGTCGAACTCGTTCACCAACCAGTCGATGGCGCAGATGGCGCTGTGGGCCAACGCCCAGCACGGCAAGGACGTCATCACCGGCATGTCGTTCGCCCCCGGCACCGTCTCGGTCCTGCCCAAGAAGCTCGACGAGAAGGTGGCGCGGCTCCACCTGGCCAAGGTCGGCGTCAAGCTGACCACGCTGTCGAAGGTCCAGGCCGAGTACCTGGGCGTCCCGGTCGACGGCCCGTACAAGCCCGATCACTACCGCTACTGAGCGCCGCGGCACACCGCACCGCGCCCACCGGGCCGCTGGCACACCGCCGGCGGCCCGGCGCCGTTTCGGCCAGGCCCCCTCGCCGCCCGTCGCCTCAGTCGGTCGGATCCCAGCGGCAGCCCTGCGAGCAGGTCGAGGTGGCGTACAGGCCGGAGCCGACGTAGCAGTAGCAGGTGGTCCACGGCTGGCGGGGCCCGCAGAAGGTCCGCCCGCACAGGGCCTCGGGCCCGTTGACGGCCTCGCTCTGGCCGAGGACGTCGCCGGCCGCGCCCGGGTCGGCCAGGTCCACCGCGGTGTCGAGCTCGACCGGGTCGGACGTCGGCTCGTCAGACGGCGCCGGCTCGACGCAGGCGGCGGTGGCCAGGCCGAGCACCAGGGACATGGACATGAGCACGCGATGCAACATGGAATCCTCCTCGAGAAATGGACGCGCACCCCTCGTGCGCTCCGCCATCCTGACCAAGGCCGCGCGGCCCCGCCAGCAAACTCGTGCTGGTGTGAGAGGCGTGTTAGTGACCCCGCCAGGGTGATTCCTCGACGGGGGATGCGCGAGATCGCGACGCCGTCGTCGGGTTTGACCACGGCCGTCGCGACCGCCCACAGCCGTGAACCCGCGGTCACGCCGCCCGCCGCCGCCGTCACCGCCGGGACTTGGCGGCCGCGGGTTTCGGCGATCGGGCCGATCCCCGACATCGCGGTCGCGATCCGGTCGCCGCGGTGCGCTGGCACGCTGCGTGGATACGGCCCCGGCATGCTCAAGCACCTTGCACCTTCGTCCCTGCTCGCCCTCGTCGGCACGATCGCCGGCTCAGCCTCGTCGGCTGCCGCCGAGCCCGCGGTCGCGATCACCATGTCTCCCATCCACCTGGTCGTCCCCATGGGGGAGGTCACCGTCGAGGCGCGGGTGGCTCCTCGCGTCGGCGTGGCGGCCATCGTCGGGATCGGCGGCATCCGCGACCGGAGCACCGACGCCCTGATCCACCTGTACGAGGGTGGCGCCAGCGTCCGGTACTATGTGACCGGCTCGTTCCGGGGCGGCGTACAGGTCGGCGGCGAGGCGCTCTACGTCCACGCCGACGCCAGCTCGACGACCACGTCGGTAGCCGCGGCCGGCCTCGGGCTGTCGCCCTTCGTCGGCTACAAGTGGACCCATCGCTCGGGGTTCACCCTCGACGCCCAGGGCGGCGTCACCTACCTCACGCTGCGCGCCGAGGACACCGCGGGGACCACCGCGTCCGCGCGCCAGGTCGGCGCGATGCTCAACCTGAACCTCGGCTACAGCTTCTGACCGGCCGCGGCGCCGGGGAATGGAGCGCCCAGGTCTGGCGTTGCATCGACCCACCGGCCGGCGCCTGTTAGCCTCGGGCGCCCCGATCTTCGCCAAGGACGTCTCCGCATGCGCTCAGTCATCACTCCGCTCGCCCTCGCCGCCGCGCTCACCGTGGCGGCCCCCGCCGTCGCCCACGCCGACGGCCCGGTCGACGTCCTGTCGATCCGCGTGACCAAGCCGCTGCCGGCCGGGGTCAAGGCCAAGGGCAAGACCATCGAGCAGGTGTGGACCTGGGGCGACGCCGACGCCGCGCACACGCCCAGCCTGGCGGTGTTCTCGTCGACGGACACCTCGTCGTCGGACACCTCGTCGTCGGGCACCCTGGACGACGAGCCGAAGACGTTCAGGCACCGCAAGATCTACGTGCAGTACTTCCGCCAGCTCCGCGGCAAGTGGAGAGAGCTGCGCATGATCCAAGACGGAGAGCGCGACTGCGAATACGATCTGGAGGTGCAGTTCCTCCCCGGCTCGGTCCAGGTCACCGACGCTGATGGTGATGGCCAGGCCGAGCTGTCGTTCCTGTACGACCGGCTCTGCGCCAGCGACGTCAGCCCGGCGACGCGCAAGCTCCTGGTGCTCGAGGGCAAGGCCAAGCACGCGCTCCGGGGCACGTCGCGTGTCGATGTTGGGGACCGGTTCGAGGGCGGCGCCTACAAGCCCGACGGGTTCAAGAAGAAGCGCGCGCTCCAGGTCATGGCCGAGCAGCGCTGGGCCGAGTTCCTGGCCAAGTAGCGCCCCGGCGCGGCGGCCGGCCCGCTATCGTCGACGCCATGTCCAGCTGGCTCCGCCTGTCCGTGATCGTCACCGTCGTCATCGCCGCGCTCGCCTACGCGCCGGCGCCCAGCGCCGCCGAGACGTGCAAGGCCGCCGAGGGGCGCGCGCTCAAGCTCATGCGCCGCCTCGACGCTGCCGGCCAGGGCGCTGTGACCATCGGCGCCCGGTGCATGTTCCACGGCACCGATGCCAAGGCGGTGGCCAAGCTGAGCACCATCGCCCGCTCGACGTTCGCCGACCTGGGCCGGCAGGGGCCGCCCGATCCGGCGTGCGTCAAGGTGGGGGCCTTCGACAAGGCGGTCGGGACGCTGGCGAACTCGATGGGCCAGCGGCTCGGGCTGGCGTGGGCGTTGTGCTCGGCCGAGGCCCAGGCCACCGTCGAGGCGATGACCGCCAAGCAGGCGCCGCAGGCGGACATCGAGGCCGCGGTCGGCAAGCTGGCCCAAGCCTGGCTGACCGACCAGCTCAAGTAGGCGATCGACGCGGGGCGTGCGCGCGCCACGCGGCCCGCTGCTCAGTGGGCCGGCGCCGGATCGCGCCCGCCCAGCGGGATGGTGACCATGGCCGCCAGGCTGGGGCCGTAGCTGGCCGGCGCGCCGTAGGCCACCTGGTACACGGTCAGCCCGCCGCGGATGCCCGACCCGCCCAGCGCGGTGTCGAGGCCGGCCGAGAGGACCAGGTTGAAGGAGCCGTCCTCGACGTCGTTGGAGAAGTCGACGCCGAGCTCGACGCCCTTCTGCTCGATGGTGGGGTGGTTGCGCAGCGTCACGCCGCCCCACGCGCGGAACCGCTCGGTCGAGTACGTCGGCACCACACCGACCGCGATCTGGGTGGCCGACGCCACGCCGTGATCGACCGTGCTGTAGTTCACGCCGCCGCACAGGTCCACGCAGACCGAGTACTCGACGTAGGGCACCCGCCAGGTCAGGCCCTCGAAGTTGAGGCCGACGTGCCAGCGCGGATCGGCGGTGGGGACCATGCCGCTCACCGTGAAGCCGTAGCCGCGGGTGTCCCCGCCGTCGACCGGCGGCTGGTTGGGCTTGATGGCCTGGGCGGTCGAGGCGAACCCCTCGGCGTAGATCAGGCCGATGGCCGCGTGGCGCCCGACCCGGAACCGGGCCTGGCCCTCGGCCTGGGTGCCGGGCACCTCGACCCCCGCGGTGGTGTCGGTGGCGCCCAACGTGGTGTGGGCGACGCTGGAAGCCCCGAGCATCAGCTCGGCCGAGGTCTCCATCGGCGCGCCGTTGCCGAGGGTCGGCGTCATGTGGGGGACCAAGGCGGCGCGGTTGACCCGGTTGACGCCGCAGGCGCCGGTGGACAGGAGGAGAAGCGAGGAGAGGAGGAAGGAGGTACGCATCACCATGCCGTTGAGCAATGGCTGGGCCACCGGCAGGCGCAGCGGATCGACTCGACTTGCGCCGCGCGAGCGGCCAGGGCGGGCGCCGATCAGGGCGCCGATGTCCGGAACAGGGCGCGCCGACCATCGCGCTGTCGGGAACCTGACAGGTCACCCACCGCAGCCGGTACACTCGGCGCCGTGCTGCGCACGCTGCCGATCCTCGTCGTCCTCGCCGTCCCCCTCGCCACCGCCGCCGCCGCGACGACCGAGGTCACGCCCGCCGACGACCTGGAGGCCGCCGTCAACGCGCTCGGTCCCGGAGACGAGCTGATCGTCCACGGCGGCACCTACACCCTGACCAGCCGCTTCTCGTTCGCGCTGGCCGGCACCGCCGCGGCGCCGATCGTCATCCGCGCCGCCGACGGCGAGGTGCCGGTGATCGACCGGCCCACCGCCGATCAGAACATCTGGGACCTCGAGCGCGCCGACTACGTCACCATCCGCGGGCTGACCTTCCGCGGCGGCTCGGCCGGCCTGCGCATCAGCGCGGCCGACCACCTGACCATCGAGGACTGCGAGATCCGCGACACCGGCGACGTGGCCCTCCGGGCCAACGACGTCGGCGTGACGTACACCCACCTGCTGATCCGCCACAACCACATCCACGACACCGGCGGCACCGGCGAGGGGATGTACCTGGGCTGCAACGACGACGGCTGCCGCCTGGCCGACAGCGTGATCGAGCGCAACCACGTCCACCACACCAACGGCCCGACGGTGACGCAGGGCGACGGCATCGAGATCAAGGAGGGCAGCTCCGGCAACGTCGTGCGCGACAACATCATCCACGACACCGGCTACCCGTGCATCCTGACCTACTCCGCCGCCGGCCACGGCCCCGCCAACGTCATCGAACGCAACGCGATGTGGGGCTGCGGCGACCACGCGATCCAGGCGGCCGCCGACGCCATCATCCGCAACAACCTCATCCTCGGGTCGGCCGCCAACGGCATCGCCATGCAGCCCCACCAGGCCGGCGCGCCGCAGAACCTGGTGGTGGTCCACAACACCATCATCCACCCCACCCACGACGCCATCCGCGCCAGCGGCATCGTCGGCGCGGTGGTCATCGCCAACAACGCGCTGTACGCCCAGGCCGGCAACGCCGTCAACGTCGGCGGCGACACCAGCCAGCTGGTCGTGGTCGGCAACCGCGGGGTCGGGACCGTGACCGGCGCGGCCGGCGGCTTCACCGGCAGCACCCTGGCCGGCGATCTGGTGAGCGGCGGCTACGCCGGCGCCCCGCCGATGGATCTGTTCCCGGCGGTCGGCTCGACGCTGATCGGCGCTGGCGATCCGGCCTACGCGGTCGCCGACGACTGGAACGGCACGCCCCGCGGCGGCACGGTCGACGTCGGCGCGTATGCGTTCGCCGCGACCGGCAACCCCGGCTGGCAGCTGGCAGCCGACTTCAAGCAGTTCCCGGGCGGCGTGGTGCCTGGGGACGACGGCGGCGGCGGCGACGGCGACGCCGGCACGACCGGGGCGACGCCCGCCAGCGGCTGCTGCCAGACCGGCGGCCGGCCCGCGCGCGCGTCGCTGGTCCTCGCGCTGCTGGTGGTGGTGGTGGTGGTGCGCCGGCGCCGAGCCTGACGCCCGCGCCTACCCGCCGAAGCACCCGGCGAACGAGGCCACCGCGGTGGCCACCACCCGCCACGCGACGATCGCCAGGACCACGTGGCCGGCGGCGGTCAGGTGCCCGACCAAGATCAGCAGGCCGTCGCGCTCGAGCAGGCCGATCGCATAGATCAAGACCGGCACGATGTAGACCATGTTCGAGCCGGGGATGGGCAGCGGCAGCGCCAGCCCCAGGCCGAGGATGATGAGGCCCAGGCCGACCAGCCCCGTGGCGGCGCCGCGGGTCAGCGGCCGCAGGCGCTCGCGCACCAGGTGCGTCATCCACCCGGTGCCCTTGCGCAACCACCGACCGATGCGCTCGAGGGCGGCGACCGACAGGGCGACCCGTCGGATGCGCGCCGGCAACCACGGACGGGTCCGCCCGGCCACCAGCTGCGCGCCCACGAACGCGATGGCCAGGCCGAACGGCGTCGACAAACCGAAAAACGGGATGGCGGTGAGCGCCAGGAGCGCCACCACGAAGCCGAAGCCGGCGCTGGCGGTGGCGTCGAGGATCTCGGCGATCGACAGCCCGTCGGCCGCGTCGATGAGCACCGGGTCGCCGGGCGCCACCGTGGCCACCACCGGCGCCAGGGCCTGGTCGCGCTTGCGGGCGGCGCCGTCGCGGAGCTCGGCCACCAGCACCGACAGCCGCAGCGGCTGGGCCGCTGTGATGCGCAGCCCGGGCGCCCCGCCCGGCCCAGCGTCGGTCGGCTCGTCGGGCGCTGGCTCGGGCTCGACGCTCACCGGGCCAGTGTACGCGACTGTGGCAGCGGGCCAACCGACCGCTGGGTGCGGCGGGCGGGGTCGCGCGCCGGCGGCCGGGGCCGGCGCTTCCGCGGTATGCTGGGATGATGCAGCGCCTGGCGGTCCTCTTTGCAGTTCTGGCGGTCGCCTGCGGTGGCGACGACGGCGGCCCGGCCGGGGTCGACGCCGCCGGCCCCGACGCCCTCACCGACGGCCCCTCGCTCGACGCCGCGGTCGACGCCCCCCCGATCGACGGCGCGCCGGCGGTGCCGGTGCCGGGCTTCGGCGCCATCGCCGGCCAGTGCGGCGTGCTGACGCTGGCCGAGCTCGACGGCACCACGCCGCTGTGGTTCCAGGGCGACCTGACGTTCGACAACAGCTACGACGACCCGGCCGAGCGCGACCAGCTCACCCCGGGCGGCCAGCACATCGTGTCGATCCCCAACGCCGGCGGCAGCTCGGTCCTGTCCGAGGTGTTCGCCTACGAGTGGCTGGCCCGGTGCGAGCTGGCCGACCTGATCAAGACCGAGACCGAGGTGGTCTACGACGTCGACAGCAAGAAGGTCGACCTGACCGTCGACATCGACGGCCGGGTCGTCGGGGTCAGCGTGACCCGGGCCATGACCTTCCCCATCGGCGCCCCCTACACGCTGGCGGCCGCCACCACGCTGCTCGACCGCAAGCTCGACGACATCCAGCTCGCCACCGCGGCCGTGTCGGCGGCCGACCGCTGGACCAAGCAGATGCTGGTGGTCCTGGCCATCGATCCGCAGCACGCGCAGGTGGCCATGGAGGCGTGGAACGCGCTCGACGCCCCCACCAAGGACGACACCATCCTGATCGTGGCCGTGACCAACGGCGACGACCTGTTCATCTACACCAACGGGTAGGCGCTACGGCGCGGTCACCGTCGCCGGGCCCGCACCCAGGGTCGGCCACGACCGGCCCGAGCGCGGATCAGTCAGCGTGTGGGCGTCGCGGTAGATGCGCGCGGTGCGGTGCAGGCTGGCCAGCGCGCTCGGCAACGGCATCGACTGGTAGCGCTCGGGCCAGCCGGCGCGCAACAGCCGCCGCACCGTCGGCGCGTGGCGCGTGCTCATGGCCGGGAACAGGTGGTGCTCGACGTGGTAGCCGAAGCCGAGGGTCAGCCACTCGAGGCCCCGCGGCAGGGTCACGCTGAGCGAGTTGGCCAGCGGGTCGTTGACCTCGGTCAGCGGCGACAGCCCGTGGTTGGTCAGGATGAAGCCCATGACGATGGCGTTGGCGACCAGGAGCGGCACCACGTAGGCGAAC
Organism: Kofleriaceae bacterium; assembly: GCA_041389965.1. Classification (GTDB taxonomy): domain Bacteria; phylum Myxococcota_A; class Polyangia; order Haliangiales; family Haliangiaceae; genus UBA2376. Next base: position 156,639 of record JAWKQV010000002.1, read on the forward strand.
AGGAACGCCAGCGGGCCGACCAGCCACGCCACCGCCAGCCACAGCGCCGCGGCGGCCGCGGTCTCGACGACCACCTCGCGGAACGCCGCCGGCGACAGCCAGCCGCGGCGACGCGCGGTCAACAGGATCTTCTTGCTCTGCCCGGTGAAGCCGAACACCAGGCTGAGCAGCCCCGACCAGCGCCGGCCGCCCAGCGAGAAGGCGTCGGTGACCACCTGGACCGTCCGGCTCGACTGGTACACCGCGAGGATCGGGTACATGTCGGGATCGTGGCCGACCTGGTTGGTGTGGCCGTGGTGCTCGCGGTTGTGCCAGACCATCCACAGCCGCGGCGACACCGCGAACGGCGCGAACCCGATCCAGCCGACCAGGCGTTTGAGCCAGCCGGTGCGGACGATCCCGCCGTGGAGGGTCTCGTGGGCGACGAAGGTGATGCCGCCGAAGCTGACGCCGATGACCAGCGACGCCACGGGCACCAGCGGCCAGGGCAGCCAGCGCGCGGCCAGCGCCACCGTGGCGACCGCGATGATCGCCAGGTGCACCGGCAGCCACCACAGGCGGGACCGGGCCGGCGCGAACACCGCGGGGGCGAGATCGGGGCGGAGCCGGCGCACGTAGTGGGACAACGGCAGGAGTTCCATCTCTCCACCGTGACCACCGGGCGCCCCCACGGTCGTCACGATCGCACCAGGATGACGTCACCCTTCGGCGAGCCGGCCGTCAGACCCCGCTGGCAAGGTCGCCCGGTGCAGGTCGAATCCTCAGGCGCCCCGCTGCTCGCTCCTCCAACCCCGGGGGCCCCGGTGGGCGCGCCGGCGCCCAGCGCCGGCGGCAAGGCGGTCGACGACAGCCTGGGCACCATCTTCATCGGCATCGCCGGCATGATCGGGGCCGGCAAGTCGACCCTGGCCGCGGCGCTGGGCCAGCACCTGGGCATCGACGTCCACTACGAGCCGGTGGCCGACAACGAGTACCTGGCCGACTTCTACCGCGACACCGCGCGCTACTCGTTCGCGATGCAGGTGTACCTGCTCAACCGCCGCTTCCAGCAGCACCAGGAGATCATCTGGCGCGGCCGATCGGCGGTGCAGGACCGCACCATCTACGAAGACTCCATCTTCGCCAAGATGCTGGCCACCACCGGCCTGATGGACGACCGCGACTACCGCACGTACATCCAGCTGTTCCGGCACATGTCGAACTTCATGTGCAAGCCCAGCTGCATCATCTACCTCGACGTCTCGCCGGCCAGCTCGCTCGAGCGCATCCGCATGCGCAGCCGCGACGTCGAGTCGCTGATCAAGATCGACTACCTCGAGGCGCTGTACGAGGGCTACCAGGAGTTCGTGCAGTCCATCTCCAAGGTGGTGCCGGTGATCCGGGTCGACTACGACCGGTTCGCCACCGCCGAGGAGATGGCCGACGTGATCCGCCGCGAGTACCTGGACGTCAGCTTCCTGCGCCAGGCCACGCGGTTCGACCCGACCCGGTAGCGCCACACGGCCGACGCCCGCGCCGGGCTCAGGGATCCTGCTCACGCCCCCAGGCCGACAGGTGCGGGATGCGGGGGACGAGCACCGAATAGAGCGTGCTGGCAGCCGCGATGAGGTACCAGCCGAAGCCGATGGCCATGCCGATCGCCGCGGCAAACCACACCGCCGCGGCGGTGGTGAGGTTGGTGACCGCGCCGCCGTCGTTCTTCATGATCATACCGGCGCCGAGGAACCCGACGCCGGACACCACCTGCGCCGCGATGCGCGCCTGGCTGGACGGATCGATCGCGACCGACAGGTACGTGAACAGGGCCGCCCCGGCCAGCACGAAGCAGTGCGTGCTGATGCCAGCCGGCTTCCCGCGCGACTCGCGCTCGAGCCCGATGGCCACGCCGCACACCATGGCGACGCCGAGCCTGATCAGGTACTGAACGTCGCGATCGGAGATCACCGCATCCATGCCGTCTGGTAGCACGACGGCGTGTGCGGCTGCGCGGGTCGCGGCGTGGCGCTACTTGACCGGCTTGGGCGGCGACGGCGGGCCGTCCTTGGCCGGCGTCGCGCTCGGGCCCGGGTTGTCCTTGCCGGCCGGTGCGCCGACCTTCTGGCCGACCGCGCTCTCCATGAACGAGCGGCCTTCGAACAAGACACCCTTCTCGACCATGAGCGACGGCGTATGCAGGTCGCCCTTGACCCGCCCCGGCGCCAGCACCTCGATGCTGCGCTTGGCGCGGACGTTGCCGACCAGCGTGCCCTGGACGATGATCTCGCCGATGTCGATCTCGGCCTCGACGTAGGCGCCCTCGCCGATGATCAACGTGTCGTCGGAGAAGATCTCGCCCTTGAGCTTGCCGTCGATGCGGACCGAGCCCTCGAAGGTGAGCTTGCCTTCGAACGAGGTGCCTCGCCCGAGCAGGGTGTTGATCTCGCTGACGATGCCTTCGCGTCGGGCCGGAGCGGTCATGGTGGGGGCACGGTAGCGGATCCGCCGCGGCGGATCCAGGCTCCGACCCAGCCGTGCGATGGCCCCGCGCGCGGCGACCGGCGCGCCGCTCAGCGCCGCAGGCGGAAGTCGACGGTCTGCGCGTCGCGGTCCCAGGTCAGGGTCTTGCGCTCGGGGGCGAAGTCCTTGAGCCGAACCTCCAGCTCGACCGCGGTGCCCGGCGCCAGGTCGGCGAGGACCATCGGCGCGCGGCCCTTGAGCACGCCGTTGAGGTAGATGTCGGCGCCGGGCGGCGTGGTGGTCACGGTGAGCGTCACCGTGCGCTCGGACAAGAACGCCAGCACCTTGAGGTCGCCGCCGCCCTCGGGCACCGCCACCGCGTCGTGGAACGGCTGGTAGCCGGCCAGGGTCACGTCGATGTCGTGGCGCGCGCCCGGCTTGGTGTGCACCACCGTCGGGGTCTTCTCGTCGAGGGTCCGGCCGTCGACCGCCACCGTGGCCCCGGTCGGCCGCGACTCGATGGTCACCGACGCCGCGGCCGGGCCGCGCTGGCCGCTCCGGACGATGAGCACCGCGGCGGCGACGCCGGCGCCGATCAACACCAGCGCCAGGAGCGCGCGCACCAGCCACGGCCGGCCGGTGCTGAGCCGGTACTGGGCCGGCATCTCGTCGACCTCGAGCGCCTGGAGCTGGCGTGACAGGGTGGCCGGCGGCTGGCCGTAGCCGGGCGGTGCGTAGCCGGGCGGCGCGTAGCCGGGCGGCGCGTAGCCGGGCGGCGCGTAGCCGGAGGCCGGGTCGGCGGCGCCGTAGCCGTACGGCATCATGTGCGGCGGCAGGCCGGTCGGGTACGCCTGCGGGTAGGCCGGCATCCCGCCCGGCGTCGGGACCGCGGGTGCCACCGGCAACGGCGGCGGCGCGCCGTAGACCGGCCCGCTCGGCGAGGTCGGCGAGTCGAACGCGGGCCCCCACGGCTCGTCGGCCGGGCGCTCCGGTAGCGGCCGGCCGGGCGCACCACCTCGGCCGCCGACCGCCTCGGTGGCGCCGCGGGAGCTGGCCGCCTCGGCCAGCTGAGACGGCACGCCGTCGGACAGCGGCGCGCCCGCCCCGCGCGCCGGCGCCGGCATCGCCTGGCCAGGGGGCGCCTCGCCGACGATCGCCCGCAGCAGCGACGGCGGTTGTGCCGGGACCGGCGGGGGGCGCACCGCCGGCACGCCGCCGGCCGGCGTGCGGCGCGACTCGCGCGGCCGACGCAGCTCGCTGATCGCCGGCGCCTGGACGTTGGCACGCAGCGCCGCCGGCGGCTCGCCCCGACGGCGGGGCGCGGTCGGGGCCTCGGCGACCCGGGCCGGGAACGCATCCCGGGTCTGGGTCGGCCCGCCGTCGTCGTCGAAGCCAGCCCCGCCGGGCGACGCCTCGACCACGGTCGGCTCGTAGTCATCGCCCAGCGCGGCGGCGACCGCGGCCTTGCGCAGCCCACGCGGGCCGTCGTAGGCGGTCGAGGCCTCGTCGGGCCGCGCCGACACCATCGTGCTGTCGACGTCGCCGTCGCCGTCGCCGTCGCCGTCGCCGATGGGGATCGTGCTGGCGGTGATCATGCGCGGCGATGCCCGCGCCGCCTGGGGATCGGCGCCGGGGTGCCGGCCCGGCCGGGCCAGGTCGCCGACCCGAAAGATCACGCTGTTCTCGTCGGAGATCTCCGAGCGCTGGGTCACCAGGGTGTGGCGGCGGACCGCGCCGTCAGCCCCGGCCCGCCGCGGCGTGGGCAGCGGCAGCGTGGTCTCGAGCTCCAGCTCCTCGGCCTCCTGGCCCAGCGCGCGCTCGAGGTGCGTGGCCAGCTTGGGCGCAGCGAACGCCGGCGCGTAGGCGTGCAGGAACCGCTCGAGATCGGTGGCCAGCTCGCCGGCGCTGGGGTAGCGGTCGGCCGCGCGCTTGGCCAACGCCCGCATCACGATGCGCTCGAGCTGGGGCGGCACGTCGGGCCGCAGCGTCCGCACCGGCGCGATGTCCGCTTTCCGGACCATGTCGAGCAGGCGCGGGATGTCCTCCTCGAGGTACAGCATCTGGCTGGTCAGCATCTCGTACAGGACGATGCCGGCCGAGAAGATGTCCGAGCGCAGGTCGATCCGCTCGCCCCGGGCCTGCTCGGGCGACATGTAGTAGTACTTGCCCTTGATGACGCCGACCGCGGTCTGGCGCACCTTCATCGTCGCCTTGGCGATGCCGAAGTCGACCAGCTTCACCTCGCCGGCGGTCGACACCAGCACGTTCTGGGGCGACACGTCGCGGTGGACGATGCCCATCGGCTGGCCGGCGCTGTCGCGCTTGCGGTGGGCGTAGTCGAGCCCGTTGGCCATCTCCTTGGCCACGAACGCGGCGACGTCGATCGGCATCTCCAGGTCGCGCTCGGAGCCCTTGCGCAGGATCTGGTAGAGGTCGGCGCCGTCGACAAACTCCATCACGATGTAGTAGGTCTCGCCGACCCGACCCAGGTCGAAGGTGTGGGCGATGTTGACGTGCTGCAGCTGGACCGCGATCTTGGCCTCGTCGATGAGCATCTCGATGAACTGCTCGTCCTGGGCGAAGTTCGGGTGGATCATCTTGAGCGCGACGAACTTCTCGAAGCCGGCCAGCCCCCGGGTCTTGGCCAGGTGGATCTCGGCCATCCCGCCCACCGCGACCTGGCGGACGAGCTGATACGGACCGAACGGGCGCTCTGCCATCGCCGCCGCCCTACGGGTGCGAATCCACGTCCAGCTCGACCAGCTCGCCGTCGCTCTGCCCGGCGGCGGTCTCCGGCACCGGCCCCTCACGCAACGCCTCGGCCTGGCCCGGGTGCACGAACATGCCCACCAGGCGCAGCGGCGCCTTGGCCCCACGATCGAACGTACACACCACCTCGGTGGCGATGCCGTAGGCCACGTTGACGATGTAGCTGGCGGCGGCGTTGGCCACCAGGTACAGCCCCAGGCCGGCGCCGTAGGTCTTGCGGTCGATCTGCACCGGGGAGTGCAGACACTTCTCGATGTAGGCGAGGATGGTGTTCTTGGCCAGGCGACCGAACCGGTCGCGCACCGCGATCGCGAACTGGCTCTCGGTGGCGGCGTAGCGGATCGACACCGGCCGGGGCGAGCGCGACCGGGTGCGATCGTGGGGATCGACCTCGGCGAACACCTGCTTGCCGTCGTCGTCGACCGGCGCGTCGTACAGCGCGTTCATCAGCAGCTCTTCGCACACCGAGCCGATGGCGCTGCGCACCTGGCGCCGCATCTTCGCGTCCTCGGCGAACTGCAAGACAGTGTCGATGGCCTTGCCGCGGCCCTCGAAGTCGCGCAGCCGCATGTACTGCACCGGCGTGCCGTCGGGCAGGTACTTCTCGATCCCGAAGATGTCGCCGGTCAGGAGCTTCTGGGCGGTCACGAACACGCCGCGATCGAGCTCTTCGCCGACGATGACGTGGTTGACCCGGTGGTCGCGCAGGTACGAGGTCAGCTCGGCCAGCGCCGCCTTGGGGGTGACCACCGCGGCGTGCGACTTCTGCCGGAGCCGCGGCACCAGGCGTTCGACCAGGCCGACGTCACCCTCCTCGGCGTCGAGGAAGACGTAGCGGTGCGGGATCACCTCGGTCTCGATCGCGTCGAGCGAACGGACGGCGTCGACCTCGGCGCCGGCTCGCTCCAGGTTGGCGACGATCCGACGGAGCTGGTCGAGGTTGGACGAGATGGCGAGGACGCGGCGCTTCGACAAAGACCCCTCAGGAGCCAGGCCGGTGAAGCTTATCGGGAATCCTCCGGCAGTACCAGGCGGCGCGCACTTTCCGGCACCGGCGACGACGCCGGCGTGGCACCATGGGGCATGTCTGCGGAGCGCCTCCGCCTGCTGGCCGTCGACGACGAGCCCGACATCCTCGACTTCCTCGAGCGCGCCACCCGGCAGCGCTTCCAGGTCACCCGGTGCAGCAACGGCGAGGACGCGCTGGCCACCCTCGAGGCCGAGCCGTTCGATCTGCTGATCACCGACCACAAGATGCCGCGGCTCACCGGCCTGGAGCTGCTCGAGCGGCTGGGCCCGCGGTTTCCGGCGATGGCCCGCATGCTGTTGTCGGGCTACACCGACGTGCCCGACGTCGAGCGGGCCGCCGCCATCGGCCGGGTCCACCACTACATCGTCAAGCCGGTCGACTCGCGCACGCTGCTGGCCGGCATCGACCAGGCGCTCCGGGTCCGCGCCGGCGACGCCCGCTTCGAGGGCGCGGACGCCTAGCCGCCGGCCGGGCGTCAGGCCGCGCGCGCCGGCGCCAGCGCCTCGGCTTGGTGCGCGAGGAGCGCGGCCCAGGTCTCGAGGTAGACCACGACGTCGTCGCGGCGGTTGCGCGCCAGCCAGCGCGGGCCGCCAGGCAGCGCAGCGCGCACCGCGGGATCGTCGAGCTTTTCCAGGTGCCCCAGGTCCTGGGTGGTGAAGCCGACCGCGACCAGGGCGGCGATGACGTCGTCGATCGGGTAGCCGCTGGTCGGACAGTGACGGTTGGCCAGCGCCTCCCAGTCGCCCTCGCCCTCCAGCGCCCAGGCGTGGATCTGCGCGGGCGGCAGCGCGCACACGGCCTGGACCAGATGCCCGCAGTTGCACTGGCCCAGGTGGCCCCACTGGTAGTGCGCGCTGACGCGCAGGCGCGCGGCGGTGGTGCGGAGCGCGTCGATGACCGCTGGTGAGGGACGAGCCATGTCCCAAGCGTGCCGCACCTCAGGCGGCGCGCAAGGGGGCGCGGCTCACGGCGCGGCCGGCGCGGCCTCGGCCCCGAGGATGCGCAGCACGCCGGTCGCGGCGTTGACGACCAGGCTCTCGTCGACGCCCTTGGCGTCGTCGTTGACGGCGGCCACCACCACGAACCACTTGCCGTCGCTGCGCTTGCCCAGGAACGTCAGGTTCATGACGCCGGGCTCCGAGCCGCCCTTGAAGCCGAGGTAGGACCACTGGGCGGCGTCGAACGGGAGGCCGGGGTTCTTGGACAGGATGGTGAGCAGCGGCGAGGTCGGGTCCCACTTGCCGCGGGTGCCCAGGGTCGCCATCACGTTGCACAGGTCGCGGCCGTCGGCGAACCACTCGAGGTCGAGGGCCCGCGGAGTGCCGGTCATCCAGTCGTTGATCCTGGTCAGGTCGATCGGCGCCGTGCGCATCGTCGCCAGCATCTTGCGCTTGGCCGCCACCGACGCCTTGCGGTAGCCGGCGAGATCCTCCGGGCTGGCCGCCAGCTTCAGGCCGAACAGCTCGCGGGTGCGCAGGAACGGGGTGTTGGCCGCCGGGTTGGTGTGCTTGGCCAGCTTGAGCGCCTTCTCGACCCCGGCGTCGCCGACGTAGTCGATCAGGTGATCGGTCGCGGTGTTGTCGCTGATCGAGATCATCTGCGTCGCGAACTCGCGCAGCGTGTGCGTGGTGCCGGCGGCCTCGTCCTGCATCGTCCCCGACGGCAGGCTCTTGGCCTCGTCGCGGATCGGCAGCGTGGTGTCCCAGGTCAGCTTGCCCTTGCTGGTGGCCAGCTTCTCGTCGAGCGCCAGCAGCACCCACAGCTTGAACGTCGAGCCTGTGGCCAGGCTGGTGGTGGTGTTGACGTTGAGCTTGGGCACGCACGCGCCCTGGTCCACCTCGGCCACGAACAGCTGGGCCTTGGCCCCGGCCTTCTCCAGCTGCGCCACCGCGTCAGGGTAGGTCCGGGGCGGCGCCTCCGACGTGGCCGGCGCGAACAACAGCCCGTCGATCTGCCGCGGCGTCGCCGAGGTCATCGTGATCGACACCCGCAGGCCGCCGGCCGCAGTGTCGAGGAGCGCCGCCAGCTTGAGCGGCGCCGTGCCGTCCTGCTTGAGCACCGTCACCGGTGGCAGCTGCTCCTTGAGCGCGGCGAAGATCTGCACCACCTGCGCCGCCGGCACCTGCTTCAAGAAGCCGGGCGAGAACCGCCGCTCGACCTCGGCCTGCTCGACCTGCCCGCTCGCCACCGTCGCCAGCACCCAGGCCAGCGTGTCCTCGGCCGTGGGCCCCTCGTCCACCACCGGCTTGTCCGCGCCTGGCCCCGGCGCCACCGCACCGCCCGTGCCATCCCCGCCGCCCGGCGCCACCACCTTCTTGTCACCACCGCCGCAGGCCCCGACGAGGGCGGCCAGGAGGAGGGTGAGGGTTCCTTGCCATCGGTGCTTCATGGACAATGCGTCTACCACACCCTCGGATGACGGTGGCCGTGCAGGCGGCCGTACTGCCAGTCGGCAAATTCGACTATCGTCCCATCGTGAGCCTTTCCCTACGTCCATTCTTCCTGGCCGTCGCAGGCCTCGGTGCGTGTCAGTTCACGGCGCCCACTGACGTCGGGGTACGGGTCGGCGGCGCCGTCACTGGGCTCTGGCACGGCGCCGAACTCGTGCTTGAGCTACAGGCAGGCGAACGCGGTCAGACCGTCACCGTGGAAGGCGACGGAGCCTTCGCGTTCCCGATCGACGTGGCCACCGGACAATCATTCGTGGTCACCGCACGCCCGGTGGCGCAGCACCAGTGCCGAGTCATCGACGGCTCCGGCGTTGCCGACGCCACCACGCTGGCGGCAGTGCATGTGGTGTGTGACGGTCCTGCGCTCGCCATCGACGTCTCCGTGCCGACGACCTGGCGGTTCGATCCGGCGACGTCCGTTCAACCATTGCCCGTTCGAGCCCTGGCTGGCTCCTTGACCATCCGCGCTCGCCACCCCGAGCTCACGGGGATGCTGGTCAACGGCGCTGCGCTCGCACCGGGCGTGTGGTCGACGCCGATCGCGCTGAGCGGGCCGAGCACGACCGTCACTCTCGAGGCGCAGGTTGGAGCGCTGTCCCGCACGTACACCCTGGACGTGCAGCGTGACCTGACCGCGATCGCGCCGTCGCTGTACGCCAAGAGCAGCGTCTCGGCTGCGGGTGACATGCTGGGCACGGCCGTCGCCATTTCGGGGGACACAATGGTGGCCGCGGCGCCGTTCCACGACGGCAAGTTCCCCGACGATGGAGCGACCTTCGTGTTCGAGCGCGTGGATGGCGCCTGGATGGAAGTCGCTACGCTGCTGCCCCAGGGAGGCAGGCAACCCTTCGCAGCCGCGATCGATGGCGACCTGATCGTCATCGGCGTACCTGGCCATCGCTGCACGCTGGGGGGACCACGGCCGATCTGTGAGGGCAACTCCGTGGTTGATGTCGGTGCGGCCTTTGTGTTCCGTCGCAGCCCCGCCGGCGACTGGCAGCAAGAGGTCATTCTGAAAGCCGCGGTGCCTCGCGGCGGGGACCGCTTCGGCTACGCCGTGGCGGTCGCGGACGGGGTCGTGGTCGTAGGTGCGCCGAACGAAGACAGCGCGGCGATCGGCGTCGACGGATCACCAACGCCGGCGACGGCTACGGACGCCGGCGCCGCTTATGTGTTCATCAAGGACGCGGGCGGGTGGCGCCAGGACGCCTACCTGAAAGCCAGCAACACCGACCCCGGCGACCTATTCGGTTCTGCCGTCGCACTGGCTGGCGGCACCGTCGTCGTAGGCGCGTTGAGCGAAGCCAGCAGCTCTACCGCAGCCGCGCCAGACCCGACCGACAACGCCCGTGTGGGCGCTGGTGCCGCCTACGTCTTCGAGTCGACCCCCACGTGGCACCAGACGGCCTACCTCAAAGGCGACGCGACCGCGTATCGTTTCGGCCAGGCGGTCGCCCTGGACGGCGCCCGGATCGCCGTCGGGTCTCCCCAGGCCGGCGCCAACACCGGGCTCGTCTACGTCTACCAACGCGAGGCCTCGACGTGGACCTACGCCGGGGCGCTCATCGCCGAGGATGCCGACGACGAGGACTGGTTCGGGCTTAGCGTCAGCGTGGCGGATGACATCATCGTGGTCGGGGCGCCCAACGAGGGGTCGCTTTCGTCGGGGGTCAATCCGCCGGTCCGCGACGACACCTCGGACGCGATCGGCGCCGTGTACGTCTTCCAACGCGGGACGACGGCGTGGAACCAACTTGCCTACCTAAAACCGCAGCACTCTGACCCGATGGACAGCTTCGGAATGTCGGTCGACCTGGTCCCAGGGCGCCTCTGCCTCGGCGCCCCATATGAATCCAGCGGGGAGCGCGGGATCGGCGGCACTGGCCAGGACGACAGCGCGTTGAACGCCGGCGCCCTCTTCTGCTTCGAGTGACTTTTCGCGCACGTCATGTGATCTCGGCATCTTGCACTCGCGTCCCAGATCGACTTCGGGTGCCGCGAGCGGCCGGGGTGGTGTAGAACGGGCCGGCCATGCGTAACCTCAGCTCTATCGTATTTGTGACAGGTGCCCTCCTCGTCGCGGCCTGCGGCGATGACGGCGGCACCCCCGCGGTCGACGCCCGACCGATCGACGGCGCCATCGACGGCGCCACCATCGACGCACCGATGATCGACGCGGACATCGACGCGCCGATGGTCGACGCCGGCGTCGACGCGCCGATGATCGACGCCGCGGTCGACGCCCCGCCGATGATCGACGCCAACACCGGCCTGACCTCGATGCAGATCATGACGGTGCGCGCCACCGCCGACGGCACCGGCCTCGATCTGCCGATCGCCGGCGCGATCGTCACGTACCTCAAGCCGCAGATCGGCTCGACGACCAACGACCCGGCCGGGTTCTTCATCCAGGCCGAGCAGCCTGGCCCGGCCTTGTTCGTGGCGGTGGATCCCGCGACCCTCACGCCCGCAGCGGCGGTCGGGGATGTGGTGAGCTTCTCCGTCAACGGCATCACCACGCTGGGCGGGCTGCGCGCCGTCAACGCGATCACGGGGTTCGCCCGCACCGCGAGCGGCGTGGCGATCGACCCCCTCGCGCAGAACCTGACCGCGGCGACCGACGTGGTGACCGCCTTGGACAGCTACGAGAGCGAGATCGTAGACCTCACCGCCAACGTCGGCGGCGCGTTCGCGTTCGCCGGCACCGGCTTCGAGGCCGCGAACATCAACAGCACCGGCATCACCGGTGACAACAACTTCAAGCTGCGGATCCCGGCCACCATCCGTGACGCGCTCGATCTGGTGACCGGGTGTGACGTCACCGTGAACAACGTCCCGGTCTGGCGCTTCAACACGCAGGCGCAGATCAATCCCAGCACGGCGGCCGGCGTCACGCTGGCCAACTGTCCCGCACCCAACGTCGTCAGCGCTGTCGCGCTGTCGTCGACCAGCGTGCAGCTCACCTTCAGCCGCCGCGTGCTCGCGTCCAGCGTCGTCGCCGCGGGCACCCAGTTCACGTTTGACAACGGCCTGACGGCGACCGCGGCCTCGGTCACCGATCGCACCGTCACGCTGACCACCAGCGCGCAGACCGGCGGGACCACCTACACGGTGACCGTGGCCAACACGGTCACCGACCTCCAGGGCACGGCGCTCGGCACGCCCAACACCAGCACGTTCACGGGCTTCCAGATGCCGGCGCAGGTCCGCATCAACGAGGTGAACGCCAACATCGCCGGCGGATGTGACCTGATCGAGCTGCGCGTCGTCGCCGGCGGCGTGATGACAGGCTTCGTCCTGCAGGAGCGCGACACCGCCACGCTGCTGACGTTCCCATCGTTCACCGTCGCGACCAACGACCTCATCGTGGTCCACATGAACGGCGGCAACGCCACCTGCAACCCGGGCGCGTCGGGTAACGAGACGACCGCGGCGAACCAGAACCCGCAGGCGACGTTCGCGGCGAACTACGACACGGCCTTCGACTTCTACTCGACCGACACCGGGCTCACCAACACCGACAACGTCTTCACGCTCTACGACAACACCGGCGCGATCATCGACGCGATCCTGGTCGCGAACCTGGCGACCGGCACCGCGGCGGCGGGCTCGGAGACCCAAGCGGCCGCGGTGGCGGCTGCGATGCAGTGGCAGAACGTCGGCGGCGGAACGCCACCTGGCGGCTATATCGACGACGCGTTCCGCATGAACGCCGTGCTGGACCTCGACGCGACGGGTGCGGCCGCGGCCGGCACCTCGATCCAGCGCCTCGACAACACCGACGACAACGATCTCGCCGACTGGTCGACCGGGGCAGGTCCGGCCTCCACCTTCGGGCTGATCAACGTCGGCCAGACAACGTTCTGACCGGCGTTGGCCCCCGCCGGCCTGGCCCGGCGGCTCGCGCGATCAGACCCCTCCGGTAGATTCGGGGGCATGAACCGCGAGCTGCCAGCCAGTGTGCCGCCGCCGCCGATCGCGGCGACGAGTCCGAGGGCGCGGGGGACGGTGCCGCCGATGTGCAAGGCGGACCTGTCGATCACGTGTCCAACGTGCGCGACCTTGATGGAGCCGGAGCACGCGCACTACAAGTGCCCGCGGTGCGGCTACCGCGACAGCTGCTGCTTCTAGCCCGGCCGAGGTAGGCTCGGAGCATGCGCCGTGCCGCCGGGTTGTTCGCGTGCCTCGCCGTGGTCTCCTGCGGTGGGGATGACGGGCCGATGCACCTCGACGTGCCGCCGGAGTGCAACCCGCTCCAGGGCGGCGCGTGTCTGGCGCCGTGGCCAGTGTCGAGCTACCAGGTGGCCGACCCGGCGTCGCCGACTGGCGTGGTGCTGCAGGTCCCGGCCGGCGCGGTGCCGGCGGGCAACGGCGACACGCCGTTCGACCCAGCCCATCTGAACGGCCGCTCGGGCTACTCGCCGGCGACGCAGATCGTGGCCCACTTCGGCGTGCCGCTCGACGGCTCGAACCTGGCGGGGCCGGGAGCGATCGATCAGAGCCTCACGCCGAGCAGCCCGACGGTCATCCTCGACGTCACCACCGGCGAGCGGGTCGCGCACTTCGCGGAGGTGGACGCCAACGCGGTGCCGACCGAGCCGACGCGCCAGGCGCTGTACCTGCGGCCCGCGCTCCGGCTGGCCGGCGGGCACCGCTACCTGGTGGCGATCACCCGGGCGCTCACGGCGGCCGATGGCGCCGCCATCGAGGTGCCGGCCGGGTTCGCGGCGCTTGTGTCCGGAAGCCGGACAGACAACGACCGGCTCGAGGCGCTGCGGCCGAGCTACGTCGCCCTGTTCGCCCAGCTGGCCGCGGCTGGCCTGCCGGCCGATCAGCTGCTCCTGGCGTGGGAGTTCACCACCGCCGACGACGCCGACCTGCACCGCGATCTGCTGGGCGCCCGCGACGCCGCCGCGGCGTTCCAGGGACCGGGCGGGGCCAACCTCGCCCTCCACGACGTCGTGGTCGAGCTGGCGCCACGGCCCGGCATCGCGCGCCGGGTGCAGTTCACCTTCGACGCGCCGGCGGTGCGCGACGACGCCGGCCTGACCCGGGGCGCCCAGGGGCAGCCCGAGGTCCGCGGCACCACGCGGGCCCGCGGCGTCGCGCTCATCCCGGCCTGCGCCACGCCGGCCGCGCCAGCGCCCATCACGATCTACGGCCACGGCTTCTTCGGCGGCATCGAGGAGACTGGCGGCGCCTACGTGTCGAACTTCGCGGCGCGCACCTGCCGCATCATCATCGGCACCGACTGGCGAGGCATGTCCAACCTCGACACCGCGCCGGCGTTGCTGGCGCTGGGCAACGTCGACCGGGTGTTCACGTTCGGCGAGCGCATCGTCCAGGGCATGATCGACGTCGAGGCGTTGGCGGCGCTGGCCCCGACCCAGCTGGCCGCCACCGTGCTGGTCGATGCCAGCGGCGCGTCGGTCGCCGACGCCACGGCCGACCTCACGTTTTTCGGCATCTCCCAGGGCAGCATCCTGGGCAGCACGCTGATCGCCATCGACCAGACCATGCCGCGCGCGGTGCTCCACGTCGGCGGCGGCGACTGGAGCCTGCTGTTCGAGCGCTCGACCAACTGGCAGACGCTGGGGCTGCCGCTGCGCGGGGCCTACCGGGACCCGCTGACCCAGACGCTGATGCAGCAGATCATCCAGATGGGGCTCGACGTCATCGACCCCATCCACTGGGCGGCTGCCACCACGGCGCCCGGCGCCGGCAAGGACGTGCTGCTGTACGCGTCGGTCGATGACACCCAGGTCACCAACCTGGCGACCTTCCTGCAGGCCCGCACCATGGGCCTGGCGCTCGCGGCGCCGGCGGCCGCGCCCCCGTATGGACTGACGCTGGCGCCGGCACCGCCGCGGTCGGGGCTGGTCATCGTCGACGAAGATCCGACCCCCAAGCCGCCCACCACCAACGCCCTCCACAGCGAGAACAACGTCGCCCACGACTACCCGCGGCGTCGGGCACGGATCATGGATCAGATCGGCCAGTTCCTCACCGACGGCACCATCGTCGACGCCTGCGGCGGCGTGTGCGCGTGCACGACCGGTGCGTGCGGTCCGCTCATCTCGGACTGACGGTCGCCCGGATCGCAGTCCCGACCGCGCGGTTTGCGCTGGTCACGACCAGATCTGCGTGGTCACGCACCGCTTGCGCGTTCTGGCGGCGTGGCGGTCGCGTGGACGCTGGCAACGTCCTTGCATCCGCTCGGGTGCAATGAGCCTCGCTAGCCATCCGGTCTCCTCGTACATGACCCCGACGCCGCACACGGCGTGCCTCAACACGCCGCTGACCGAGGTGACCCACCAGCTGGCCAGCCGGCGGATCTCCGCGGTCCCGGTGCTCGACGCCCGCGGCTCGATCGTCGGCGTGGTGTCGCGCTCCGACCTGCTGCACCACCGCCGGGTCCATCCGCACGCCGCCGACACCACGTGCGGGGCGATCATGACCCAAGGGCCGATCGTGGTCGAGGCCACTGCCCCGCTGCGCGAGGCGGCCCGGCTGATGATCGAGCACCGCATCCACCGGGTGTTCGTCGTGACCGAGGGCCGCCTCGAGGGCGTGCTCTCGACGACCGACCTCACCCGGGCGGTCGAGGACGCCAAGGTCGACGGCGCGATCAACACCGTCATGAGCACGCCGGTGGCGACCATCCGGGTCGACCAGGGCCTGGCGCTGGCCATCGAGTGGCTCGACCGCGCCCACATCAGCGGGCTGATCGTCACCGAGAACGACTGGCCGGTCGGCGTATTCACGCAGGAAGAGGCGCTGGCCGCGCGCGACCTGCCGCCGACCACCCAGGTGGGCGATCTACTCGACCCGTCGCTCATCTGCCTGCCGTTCGAGACTAGCCTGCACCGCGCGGCGGCGCAGTGTGCGCGCATGGACGTGCGCCGGATCGTGGTGTCCAAGCAGCGCGACTTCGTCGGGGTGGTGTCGGGGCTCGACTTCGCCGGCGTGGTTGCGCGGGCGTGATCCGGTAGGCACCCTCGGCTCATGCTGTCCCCCGACTGGGCGAGCCGCGCCACCGCGGCCGCCGACGCGATCGCCGCCATCGGCGCCGGCGCCAAGGTGTTCGTCCACGGCGCCGCCGCCACCCCGGTGCCGCTGCTCGACGCGCTGGCGGCGCGCACCGACCTGACCGACGTCACGCTCTACCACCTGCACACCGCCGGCACCGCGTCGTTCCTCGACCCGGCGGTCGCCGGCCGGCTGCGCTCGGTGTCGTTTTTCGTCGGGCCCGACGCGCGGCGCGCGGTGGCCGACGGCCGGGCCGACTTCGTGCCGGTGTTCCTGTCCGACATCCCGGGGCTGTTCACCGCCGGCGTGGTGCCGCTCGACGTGGCGCTGGTCCAGCTGTCGCCGCCCGACCGCCACGGGTTCTGCTCGCTGGGCACCTCGGCCGACGCCGCGCGCGCCGCCGTCGACAGCGCCCGGCTGGTCATCGCCGAGATCAACGACCAGATGCCGCGCACCCACGGTAACACCATGGTGCCGCTGGCCCGGGTCGACGCCTTCGTGCGCAGCTCGCGGGCGCTGCCGGTCCACGCGCCCGAGGCGCCGACGGCGGTGATCGATCAGATCGGCGCCAACGTCGCCGCGCTGGTCGACCACGGCGCGACGCTCCAGACCGGCATCGGCGCCATCCCCGACGCCGTGCTGGCGCGGCTGGGCGACCACCACGAGCTGGGCGTCCACACCGAGATGTTCTCCGACGGCATGATCCCGCTCATCGCCGGCGGCGTGATCACCAACCGCGACAAGGCGGTGCATCCCGGGCGCACCGTCAGCTCGTTCGTGATGGGCACCCGCGCGCTGTACGACTTCATCGACGACAACCCAGCGATCGAGCTGCACGGCTGCGACCGCACCAACGACACCGCGCTGATCCGGAAGAACCCGCGCGTCACCGCGATCAACTCCGCCATCGAGCTCGACCTCACCGGCCAGGTGTGCGCGGACTCGTTCGGCCACGCCATCTATTCGGGCATCGGCGGCCAGCTCGACTTCTTGCGGGCCGCAGCCCTGTCGCGCGGCGGCAAGCCCATCATCGCGCTGCCCTCCACCGCGGCCCGGGGCGCCGTGTCGCGCATCGTCGCCGAGCTCAAGCCCGGCGCCGGCGTCGTCACCACCCGCGGCCACGTCCACTGGGTCGTCACCGAGCATGGCGCTCGCAACCTCCACGGCCTGTCGCTGCGCGCCCGCGGCGAGGCCCTCATCGACCTGGCCCACCCCGACCACCGCGGCGAGCTGCGCCGGTCGCTCCTGGCGACGCGGCACTACCCCCAGGCGTAGCGACTCACGCCGACCGCCGTCGGCATCCAGGTGGGCCGACCACTGACGGTCGCATTCAGTTGATCACCGCCGACGATTGCAGGATGCTGTGCCAGCGGTGTCCGGCGATCAGTCCTGCGTGCGGCCGGTTCGTCCGAAAGATCACCGCTTGGGGCGCCCGACGCAAGCGCGATCGCCGCAGGCCGATACCTTGCTCGACCCCGCCATGTGGCACTCATCCGCCTCGGCCCCCGTTGGTTCGCGCCCGCGAGCAGAGCTACCGCAACCACGTCCGCGTCCTGGAGCTCCGATCGGGCGCGCGTCGCCGTTGAACGAGTGGTCGACGAAAGCGAAACCGTGCTCGAGTATCGCCGCTTCGTCGAGGTGATCGACGGCTGCGTTTTCTTGATCTCGAACACGAACTCGGCCACGTGCGACAGATGACACGGCTCGGCGACGACGCCATGCCGACAGAGACGTTGCTGCGTGGCGTCGACGGCTCTGAGAAGGATCCGCAAAATCACCTTCGGTCCGGGACGATGAGATCGGAGCATGATTCTGTCTTCGAGTACGAAAATCGTCTCCAGGAATGGGTCCGCCTCGCTGAGCGCGGGGCCTCGAAGGAGCTGCTGGACGAGCATGGTGCGTGGTTGGTACGTTGGAGAATCTGGGCCGAAGCGGCAGGCCTCGGGAGATCGCGCGGCCGCGGGTCGTTTGACAAGTGGGCTCGTACGGCGGTGCCGGACCTGCCGGCGGCGGAACGCCGCGCCACCGCGTTGGGACTGGACCTCGGCAACACGACGTGGAGATGGTGAGATGAAGGAGCACGCGACGGACGACTACCCGCTCGATGTTCACCGCGGCGACTACGAATTCCTCGAGGACTTCGGTGAGTTCATCCAAGGTTCGTATCGGATTTCGGTGAATCGCATCGCCAAGGTCGCTGTCTTGCCTGAGCTTCCGAAGGCGCCGTGGCCGCCGAGCTTTCCGGATGAGTGGGATCGCGCGACCTCTCGTGACGTGGCGCTGCGGTATGCGTTCGCGGTCACCATGATGGTCGTCGCCCCAGCGCTTGATGGCCTTGAAGAGCGAAGGGTCGTCGTGTTTCGCGAATCCGAGCTCCCACACACCGCGTTCTGGATTGACCTCGCTCGCCACCGCGCGCTGACCGAAGAGCTCGAGGAACTGACGCGGGCACGAGGACCGTCGCGTCGCTCGGTGCTAGCCCCCGGGGCCGTCGCATGGCTCCTGTCAGAGCTGCTCCCCGCGGCTGAGCTTGATCCGACGACTCGTCGCCTGCTCTGCATCCCCGATCGAGAGGCTGGACTTGCAGAGGCGGCAACGAGGTGGAAACGATCGTGAACGAGCGAGATGGAGCCCACACCGTGAGTCACGTGCCCGAGACGACCACGGTGCGGTTCTTCACCAGCGCGGCGCTGCGCGCGGGCGAAGCTTGCAAAGGTCGCGACAGAACTGGTCACAGACGCAACCACAGCACGGAGAGAGCGGTGACCAAGCGAGAATGGGGCACCATGCACCTTGTACGCCCTCACAGCACGGATACGGAGAAGACCGAGCCAGTAAGGACGCATCGCCACGGCCCGAGCCATGTTCGGTTGGCAGAAGAACTCTGGCGACTCTCGGGGCACCGAGACCGGGCCGAGCGAATTTCCGCCGTCCTCGACCGCGTCCACGGCCGCGATGAGCGCGTCATGGTAACGGCGGATATCGACGACTTGATAGCTGACCTCGAGGGCCTTGAAGAGGCGGCAACAAGCGCCCTGTGCGGGCCTGATGGACTGCTCGATGATGAGGCGATCGCGTCGCTGCGGATGACCTCGGAGTACTTGTACCTGGACGAGGGCGGCCCGCAGGTCCCGGAGTATGCCGTGATGGAAGCGCTCCCGAAGGTCTGGGCGCTGCGGGAGTTGTTGCGCGAGGCCAGGACACGGGGCCTTTGGATAGCGCTGAGTTGAACAAATGATCGAGCCAGGCGGCTGCGAGACGACCGTCCTCCCCGAGACGACCACGGTGCGGTTCTTCACCAGCGCGGCGCTGCGCCCGGGCGAAGAAGTCGACGGGGCGGTGGTGCCGTGGCCAGTACGCGCGGCGGCCGCAGCCGTGGACCGGGCCGGCCGCGCTGGGCGCTGTCCTCGAGCGGGTGCTGCGCGGTCCCGTCGACGGCGCCGACTTCGACGGGCTGGTCGCGGCGCTCACGCGGCTCCGCGCGCAGACGACGGGCTGATGGATCAGCCCGGGGCGTTGCAGAAGATGGTGCCCGGCACCAGCTCGCCGGCCGGGGTGACCTTGGTCATGATGATGTAGCCGGACCCGCCGCCCTCGGCGCACGGGTCGTCGGGATCGGGCTCACCCGGCTTGGTGAACGCTGACCACGAGCACTGCCAGTCGCCCTCGCCCTCGTCGCGGCAGGTGAAGGTGACGTCGATCGACGCGGGGTCGTCGCCGGCGAGCATCGCGCGCTGGGCCTCGAAGTGGTCGGCCATGGTGGTGGCCGGGTCGGCGCCGCACTCGTCGGAGCCCGGCGCCGCGGCCAGGGCGGCCTTGACCTTGGCGACGTCGAAGGGCGGCGCGTTGGGGTCGGCCGCTGGCGCCGGATCCGGCGCGGGGGTCTCGCCCCCCTTGCTCTTGCCGCCGCAGGCCGCGGCAGCGATGACGGATGACAGGAGGACGGCAGCGAGGCTTCTCATGGCCCCTGATGATATCGGCGCGGGCCGGCGCGCCGTCCCCCCGGCGCCACTTTCTCGCCGCGGCGCGGTCACAGCTCGGTCGACGACTCGGCCTCGTGGGCGGAGGCCGCCCCCCCGACGGCGCCGTCGGCCGGGAGCAACACCCGCCCCAGCCCGTAGGCCAGCACCGCCGCGATCGCCGACGCGCTGAGCACGCCGACCTTGGCTACCCCGTGCAGCGAGGGGGACTCGGGGAACGCCAGCCCGGCGATGAAGAGCGCCATCGTGAAGCCGACGCCGGCGACCACGCCGACGACGACCAGGCCGCGCGCGGTCACGCCCTTGGGCAGCGCCGCGAAGCCCAGCCGGATCGCCAGCGCGCACATGAGGACGATGCCCAGCGGCTTGCCGACGACCAGGCCAGCGATGACGCCGATCAGCGCGCCCGGCGCGGCCCCGACGTCGAGGCCGCCCAGCGAGACGCCGGCGTTGGCCAAGGCGAAGATCGGCATGATGGCGTAGGCCACCCAGGGGTGCAGGATGTGCTCGAGGCGTCCGACCGGCGCGGTGGCCTCGCGGTGGGCCTTTTGCAGCTCGGCCATCGGCTCGGCCAGGGCGTGCGCCGGCGCGTCGTTGTCGGCGCAGGTCGCCTCGACCTCGTCGAGCTGGCGCCGGCTGACCTCGACGAACCGCTTGACGCCGTACCAGGCCTGGGCCGGGGTGAGCAGGCCGATGATCACCCCGGCGATGGTCGGGTGGACGCCGGCCTTCGCGACGCCGATCCACACCACCATGCCGGCGGGGATGTAGGCCAGCGCGCGGCGCACGCCCAGGGCCTGCATGACGAGGATGGCGGCGACGCCGGCGCCGGCGATGGCGAACCCCTCGACGGCGACGCCAGAGGAGTAGAACACCGCGATCACGATGATGGCGCCGATGTCGTCGATGATGGCCGTGGCCAGGAGCAAGATGCGCAGCGCCGGCGGCACCCGCTTGCCCAGGAGCGCCAGGATGCCCACGGCGAAGGCGATGTCGGTCGCCATCGGCACGCCCCACCCGTGGCTCGCCGAGCCCGGCGCGATCAGCAGGTACAACAGCGCCGGCACCACCATCCCGCCCAGCGCCGCCATGATCGGCAGCGAGGCCCGGCGTAGATCCGACAGCTCGCCGCCGTGCATCTCCCGGCGGATCTCGAGCCCGACGACGAAGAAGAAGATCGCCATCAGGATGTCGTTGACGACGTAGTGCAGCGAGGCAGAGGCCGACCACGAGCCGAGGCCGATGCCCACCGGCGTGTGCCAGAGGTCGTGGTAGCTGGCCGACCACGCCGAGTTGGCCCACAGCAGGGCGACGGCGGCCGCCAGCAACAGGATGAGCCCGCTGGACGCCTCGATGGCCAGGAACCGCTCGACCGGGCGGATGAGCACGCGGGCGACCTTCACGACCGGCTGGCGGGCCTCAGGCGGGAGCGCGTGGCGAAGGGGAGTCTCCATGGGTCAACCTCTCAGGTAGAGCGAACAGCAGGCGCAGGGGTGGCTGCGTCGGCACCGTCCGTCCACCGGACCGCGCGAAGCGATCTGGCCGCTCATTGTCCCGGTGCGAGCCGTACAGGGATAGCCACGGCCGGGGCCGGTGGCAACCGAAACTCGGTGCGATCGCAGCGTGCACCGTCGATGACCGGCCCGACCTGGCTGGCGCCCCGCGGGGCCGATTCGCCCCCCGGCCGCGTGGACCTCGCGCCGCGATGCCCCTATCGTCGACGGTCCCGGCCCGTCGCCGGGGCTGGAGCGAACCCCGCATGGCCGAGCCGACGTCCCCCCCTGCCACCGCCGTCGACGACGACGATCCCGAGACGCGCTGGCTCCGCACCACGTACAAGCCCGACGCCCCCAACCTGACCATCCGCGCGGTGGTGGTAGGTGCGGTCATCGGCGCGGTCATGTGCCTGTCCAACCTGTACGTCTTCTTCAAGACCGGGTGGAGCATGGGCGTCACGCTGACCGCGTGCATCCTGGCCTTCGCCGCGTTCGAGGCGCTCAAGTCGGTCGGCGCGGTCAAGCGACCGCTGGGGGCGCTCGAGAACAACGCGCTCACCACGATCGCCTCGGGCGCCGGCTACATGACCGGCGGCGGGAACATGGCGGCGTTCGGCGCGCTGCTGATGGTGACCACGGTGCGTCCCGGGACCTTCCCGCTGATCCTGTGGTTCGGGGTGATCGCCGCGCTGGGGGTGTTCGCGGCCATCCCGATCAAGCGACAGCTGATCAACCGCGACGGGCTGGCGTTCCCGACCGGCACCGCCACCGCCGAGACCATCCAGTCGCTGCACGACGTGGTGGCCGACACCGCGGCGGACGACCGCTCGGGCATGCCGCAGGCCGTGGCCGCGCGCGACGGGGGCTCGAAGGCCAAGGCCCTGGCCATCGCCGCGGTGATCGGCGCCCTGGTGGCGGTCGCGCGCGACGCGCTCAAGTGGATCCCCGGCACGCTGCCCAGCTCGCTCAAGCTGGCCGGCTACAAGCTGGGCGCGTGGACCATCGCCATCAAGACCGAGGTGGTGCTGGTGGGCGCCGGCGCGCTGATCAGCTTCCGCACCGGCTGGTCCATGCTGTTCGGCGGGCTGCTGACCTTCGGCGTCCTGGCGCCGGCGCTGGTGGACGCCGGCGAGGTCACCACGGTGGGCTACAAGGCGATCGTCAACTGGACGCTGTGGCCGGGCGCGGCGCTGCTGGTCGGCTCCGGCATCACGTCGTTCCTCCTCGACTGGAAGAGCCTGCGGCGGGCGTTCGCCGGCATGGGCAAGATCGGTCGGCGCACCGGCCCGGCCGAGGGCATCGACGCGGTCGAAGCTCCCGACTGGTGGTTCCCCGCGGGCTACGCGGTGCTGGGGCCGATCATCGTGCTGCTCATGGCGGTGATGTTCCACATCCCGGTGTGGGCCGCCGTCGTGGCCCTGCCGATGTCGGTGATCATGGGCTTCATCGCCGCGCGCGTGACCGGCGAGACCGACACCACCCCGACCAAGGCGCTGGGGCCGGTGACGCAGATGACCTTCGGCGCGATGGCCCCGGGCAACCTCGCCGGCAACATCATGTCGGCCAACGTCACCGGCGGCGTCGGGCTCCACGCCGCCGACCTGCTGACCACGCTCAAGACCGGGTGGCTGCTCGGCGCCAAGCCCCGCCACCAGGTGTACGCCCAGCTCATCGGCGTGGTCGTCGGCGCGATGGTGATCGTGCCGGTGTTCAACGTCATCATCCCCGACCCCAAGGTGCTGGGCTCGACCGAGTGGCCGGCGCCGTCGTGCCTGGTGTGGTCGGGCGTGTCCGAGGTGGTGGCGCACGGCCTGGGCGGCCTGTCGACGGCCGCCAAGCAGGCGATGTTGATCGGCGGCCTTTTGGGGATCGCGATGGCGGTGTTCGAGCGGGTGGCACCGCCGCGCGTCCGTCGGTGGGTGCCGTCGCCGGCCGGTATCGGCATCGCCATGGTGATCCCGGCGTCGAACTCGATCGCCATGTTCGCCGGCGCGGCCGTGGCCGAGGTGCTGCGGCGCCGCGCCAAGGCGGTATCGGACCGCTACGTGGTGCCGGTGGCCTCGGGCCTCATCGCGGGGGAGAGCCTGGCCGGCATCGCGATCGCGATGCTGATCGCCGGCGGGCTGATCGCCAAGTAGCCGCGGCGACCGACGCTAGCGGCGGCGGCGGCGGCGGCCGAGCAACGCGGCCACGGCCAGGCCCAGCCCCGCCAGCGCGCCGGTCGGCTGGGTGCCGGTCTGGCAGCAGCCGCCGTCGTCCTCGGGCGTGACGCACACGTTGTCGACGCAGGTCTGGTCGGCGCCGCACACCGGCTCGCACACCAGGCCCGGCGCGACCACGGTCACCGTCGCGGTCGCGGTGGCCTGGTTGGCGGCGTCGTAGGCGGTGGCGGTCAGCGTGTGCGGACCCTCGGCCAGGTCGGCGGCGGCGGTGAACTCGTACGGCGCGATCGTGTCGGTGCCGGCCAGCGCGCCGTCGACGGCGAGCTCGACCCGCAGCACGCCGCGATCATCGGTGGCGGTCACGGCGATCGGGAAGCCCGCGGCGAGGACGGCGGCCTCGGTCGGCGCGGCGAACGCCACGGTCGGCGGCACGGTATCGGCCGCCGGCGGGCTGCCGATGCCGACCGCGGCCCACGCGGTGGCGACCACGTCGGCCTCCGAGCCGCCGTACAGGTCGGTCGCGGCCTGGGCGGTCGCGGTGCGGGCCTGGGCGAAGGTGGAGTTCTGGGTGAGGTACCCTTGGGTCAGCGCGCGCTGGTAGATCGCGCCGGCCTTGTCGATGCCGAGCGCGGGCACCGCGAAGGTGGTGCGGCCGCGCGGGTGGGTGCCGCCCTCGGAGGTGAGGTAGAAGGCCAGGTTGGCGATGCCCGAGTTGAGGTGGACGCCGCCGTTGTCGAGCTGGCCGGTGTAGCGATCGGCGTAGAAGTCGCGCGAGCCGCCGATCGACGGCGGGTACTGCGAGGCGTCCTGGGTCGGGTTGGCCATGTAGCGGAGGGCGTCGCCCGGCGAGCCTGGGGTGTAGACCGTCTCGCCGACGCGCCAGGTGGTCGTGCTGACGGCGCCGGCGTGCCACGCCTCGCACACCGCCGCCATGATGTCGCTCATGGCCTCGTTGAGCGCGCCCGACTCGTTCTGGTAGACCAGCTGGGCGGTCTCCGAGGTCACCGCGTGGGTCAGCTCGTGGGCGGTGACGTCGAGGGCCCGGGCCAGCGGCGCCAGGGTGACGCCGTCGCCGTCGCCGTAGACCATCATGCCCGGCCCGAACGCCCCGACCCACGCCGCGTTGTTGGGCGTGGTACCGCCGCTCTGCAGCCGGAACACCACGTGGACCACCGAGGTCAGCGTGGCGCCGGCGCCGT
The DNA here is from genome assembly GCA_041389965.1 of Kofleriaceae bacterium. GTDB lineage: Bacteria > Myxococcota_A > Polyangia > Haliangiales > Haliangiaceae > UBA2376. The sequence continues at coordinate 181,190 of JAWKQV010000002.1, forward strand.
CGTAGGAGTCGCGGCCGTACAGGGTCTGGTAGCAGTCGTGGGTGATGCCGGTGTTGTCGTAGGCAGCCAGGCCGACGGCGTCGGTGGTCGGCGGCATGCCCTCGCTGCCCAGCTGGGGCCCCGGCGTGCCCTGGAACGGCGCGGGCTGGCCCTGGCCGTCGAAGACCACCCGGTTCTTGATGGGGAACACCTGGGGATGTCGGTCGACCACGCGGCCGGTGTGGGCGTCGACGAAGACCCGGTCGGCCACCAGGAGGCCGTCCTGGCCGAGCAGCTCGAACGCCCAGGTGAGGTGCAGCGCGCCGTCGCCGGACGCGCGCAGGAACGTCAGGTCGGTGCCGACCCGGTCGACCTGGCCGTCGGCGGTGGCGGCGATGGCGGTGGCGGCCGCGACGTCGACGTCGACCGTCGGCGTGGCGGACAGCGCGGGATCGTCGCCGCCGACGCCGTTGACCGAGCGGACGATGCCATCGGCGCCGACGTGCACCACCAGCTCGCCGCCCACCACGCGCAGGCCTTGCTTGTGCTGCTGGTAGCGGACGTGGGTCATGCCCAGGCGATCGCGCTGCACCTTGGTGACCACCAGCTCGTCGGCGGCCACCCCGAACGCCGCGGCCACCGTGGGGATGACCGGCGCGAGCGCGGCCGCCACGTCGGGCGCGGCGGGATCGATCCGGCCGAGGTCGCCCGCCACGTACGTCGTGGTGCCGTCGCGGCCGTGGTCGATCTGGTCGACCCGCGCGAAGCCGCTCCAGGTCGGGCCGGCGGCGCCCTGCACGGCCTGGGTGGTGGTGCCGTCGTCGGTGACGGCGCAGCCAGCGAGCGCCGCGGCGGCGACGCCAGCGCGGAGACGACGGAGGGGACGCGAGATCTTCATCGGTGGCTCCTCGGGGCGCGCCCGGCGGGGGGCGCGCGGCCGTAGTATGGCCTCCCACGACCGGATCACCGCCACCGGGGGTGGTAACAGCGCCTCGCCGCACGTGCGGCCCCGGCGTCCCACCGGCGTGCGCGCATGTCCTACCCACCGGCCACCGGCGCAGGATGCCCCGACCGGCCCCGCCGGATCGCGCCGGATGGTCACAGCGGCGTGGCGGGCAGCGCGATCCCGAGCGCGGCCGCCAGCGCGCACAGGTCCTGCGGCGAGGCGCAGCCGAGGTGCGTCGGTGACAGCTTGTTGGCCCGCCACCGGGTCAACCACCGGGCCGCGGGGTGCCGGCCGAGCGCCTGCGCCGGATCGGCCGCCGCCGCGACGCGCGCGCTCTCCTCGTCGAGGCGGGCCCGCAGCGCCGGCACCGCGGCGCGCAGCCCCGCCAACCACGCGGCGATCTCGTCGAGCACCCGGTCCCCCAGCTCGGGGTCGCGCAGCGAACGCAGCTTCCGCTCGATCTGCTCGAACGACAGCGTGGCCCACGGCAGCGCGCGCAGGACCGGCGCCTGCCACGCGTGCTTGATCCGGCTCCAGTAGTCCTCGGCTGCGGGCACCGTGAACAGCCGGCGCTCGGGCAGCCGCAGGCCGGTCAGCGCCATGCCGTGGCAGGCTCCGGTGTCGAGGCCGAAGATGCGCCCGTCGATGACCAGCGGCTCGGGGTAGACGGCGTGACCGAAGGCGGCCGGGCGTGGGTCGTCGTCGAACTCCCACCACGGCCGGCCGCCGTACCGCTCGCGCAGCCGCTGGTCGCCCGAGGTGGTTCCGGCCCGCACGTCGGCCGGCACGTCGTCGAGCGGCACGCCGGGGTACAGCCCCCAGTGGACCACCCGCACCGCGTCGGTCTCGTAGTGGTACGGCAGGGTCGCCATCCACGCGACGTCGTCGGCGTAGCGCGCGCCCAGCTGGGCCTGGGTCACCTGCTGGCTGTACGACAACACCCCGCGCACGTGCTTGCGCTCGTGGTTGCCGCACAGCGCGACGGCGCCGGGCCGGTGGCGAAAGAAGTCGATGACGGCGCCGGGCTCGGGCCCGCGGTCGACCAGATCGCCGACGCTGACCACGACCTCGTCGTCGCCAACCCCGGCCAGGTCGAGCAGCGCGAGCAGCTCGGCGTGGCACCCATGAATGTCTCCGATGATCAGCATGCGCTCGGTATAAGGTCGCCACGATGCCAGGTCACGGACACGATCCCGGACACCCGGTGGCGGGGGTGGCGCTGGCCTGGGATGACTATCTCGCAGGCCTGGTCGCCGAGCACGGCTCGTTGGCGGCCGTGGCCGAGCGCCTGGCCGCCACCCGCAGCTACCAGGACGATGTGGACAGCATCACCCGGGCGCTGCGGCGCCTGCGCGGACGCGGCAGCCGGGGCGGCGGCACCTGGGGGCAGCGGCTGATCGCCACCTTCGGTCTGCCGCGCGCCGTCGACGCTCGGCTCCGCTTCATGGGCAGCTACCACGCCCGGTTCGTCGACTTGCCGGTGCCGCTGTGCGCCGATCTGGTGCAGCTGTGGGATCGACCGCCGACCAGCGACAGCCCGTCGGGCCGGCGCTGGCTGTCGCTGGCCCGGGCCATCCTGGCGTTGCGCGCCGACCGCCGCGACGACGCGGCCATCCACCTGGCGACCGCGGCGGCCGCCGCCGACGCCGATCCGGCGGGTGGGATCGAGCTCGCGCTGGGCCAGGCCGTCATCGCCAGCCACGCCGCACCCGCGGTCGTGCCGGCGGTGCTAGCGCCGGTCCCGGAGCTGCTGGCGCGGGTCGACGGCGTCGACGGTGACTGCCTGCGGGCGCGCCACGTCGGCCAGGTCGCCCACGCGCTCAACCGGGCCGGCCAGGTCGCGCGCGCGCTCGAGCTCCACGCGGCGTTGCCCGATCTTCCAACCACGGCGCCGTTCGCGCGCAGCCGCCGCGCCAACGGGCTGGCCTACGGCTACCACCGCCTGGGCGACCGTGAGCTGGCGCTGGCCTGGGCGCGCCGGGCCGCGGCCCACGCCGGCGACGCCGGCCACGTGCGCCTGCGGGCGATGGCGTTGCTCATGCTGGTCCGGATCGCCGGTGGCACCGACGAAGGCCGCGCGGCCCACGCCCGGGCCGGCGCGATCGCCGCCAACCTCGACGACGACGTGCTGCGCCGACGGTGCGTCGCCGCGGCCCGCGACCTCGGCGCGGGGGGCGCTGGCGCCGCCGCGGACCAGGCACCCGCGTGACGCAGGCCTGGGGGTAGGATGCAGCCATGACCGCCGCGTCGACCTCGAGGCCTGTGTGAGCAAGAAGCCGCCCCGGGCCCGGGCTGCGCGCCGCCAGGCCGATCGCGCGGTCGCGGCGGCCACCAAGACCCGCGACCGCATCGCCCGCCTCGAGCCCGGCGGCAGCGCGGCCTGGCCCATCACGGTGCCGTCGGCGGTGGTCATCGAGGCCCGGGCCGCCGCGTTGCCGTGCGCCCGCTGCGGCGGCCCGCTGGTGGTGACCGCGCACGACGCGCAGGCCGCGGGCGACGTCCGCCGTCGGGTGGTCCACGCCCGGTGCAACCGGTGCAGCGCCCCGCGCACGGTGTGGTTCGAGGTGGTCGCGCCCGTCGACAACTGACGGACGATCAGGCCTGCGCCGCCGGCCGCGTGTACCACCACGCCCAGGCGATGAACACCGCCTGCAGCGGCAGCCGCGCCCACAGCGCCCAGGTCGGCACCACCGTGGTCCCCAGCGGCAGCTGGTTGATCGCCATGTTCACGTTGGCCGGAAACACCGCGACCAAAAGCGCGACCAGCCCCCACGCCGCCACGCGCCGGGTGGACGGCAAGATCAGCCCGAGCCCGCCGGCGATCTCGGCGACGCCCGACAGGTACACCAGCGCCAGCGGCGCCGGCAGCGCGCTCGGCATCATCCCCAGGTACGGCTCGGGCGACACGAAGTGGTTGGCGCCGGCGCCCACCATGCCGACGGTGAGGAGCCACCGCAGCGCGGTCTTGTGCCGCCCGGCGCGGGAGGCCTCGGCGGCGGTCACGCCGGCACCAGCCCGGCGGCCCGCAGCGCGGCGATGGTCCGCGCGACCCCGTCCGCCAGCGGCGTCGGCGCAAAGCCCAGCTCGCGCTCCGCCTTGGCGCTGTCGACGCGCGCCTGCCACATCAGGAAGGTGAGCTGGCCCGGGGCGATGAGCGGGGTGAACCGGAGCAGCCGCGCCAGCGGCGCGCTCACCGTCGCCACCGCGCGCAAGAGCCACGCCGGCGCGTCGCGCGGGACCTTGGCCAGCCCGACCTGGCGAGCGATCTCGGTGGCCAGCGCGCGGTTGGACACGTAGCCGTCGCTGATCAGGTAGCGCTCGCCGCTGCCGCCGCGCTCGGCCGCCGCCAGGTGGGCGTCGACGACGCCGTCGATGTAGGCGACCGACATGCCCCCGGGCGGCACCAACGGCATCTTGCGGTTGAGCAGCCGGATGAAGAAGTCGTTGAGCGCGACGTTGACCGGGCTGGGGCCGTAGACCGCCGACGGGTTGAGGTAGACCACGTCGAGCCCGCTGGCTCGGATGCGCTCGGCGGCCTGCTCGGCGGCCTGCTTGCTGCGCTCGTACGCCGTGGGCTTGGGCGCGGGGTCGATCGCGGTCTCGACCAGGGTGCCGCCGCGGGCCGCCGCGAACACGTCCATCGTCGACGTGTAGACCACCCGCGCGACGCCGGCGGCGCGGGCCGCCTCGAGGACGTTGACGGTGCCCCGGTGGTTGACCCGGTCGAACACCCCGGGGTCGGCCTGCCACTGCTCGGGCATGCCGGCGGCGTGGAACACCCAGCGGGCGCCAGCCAGGGCCGGGGCCAGCGTGGCCGGCGCGGTGATGTCTCCCGCGACCAGCTCGCACCCGGGGAGCAGCGGCCGGGCCCGGGCCGGGTCACGGACCAGCGCGCGCACCGCCGCGCCGTCGCCCGCAAGCCGCCGCGCCAGGGCATTTCCGATCAGGCCGGTGCCACCCGTGATGAGGATCGTCATCCGATCGATGTGTAACGCCCGCGCACGCGCGCGTCCATCGCGGTAGCGTGGTGGTCGATGCGATCCGTGCCGACCACGCGCCGAGCCAACGCCGCTGACGTTGATGCCTACCTGGCGAGGGTCCCGCCGGCGATGCGCGCGGCGCTCATCCGCCTGCGGAAGTTGATCAAGCAGGTGGCCCCCGCGGCGACCGAGACGATCAGCTACCAGATCCCTGCGTTCCGCCACCACGGCATGCTGGTCGGCTTCGGCGCCACCGCGCGCCAGGGTGCGCTGTACGTCATGAGCAGCACGGTGCTGGCCGGCTTCACCGACGAGCTGCGCAACCTCGACACCGCCAAGGGGACGCTGCGCTTCACGGTGGACGCGCCGCTGCCGGCGGCCCTGGTCAAGCGCGTGGTCGCCGCCCGCGTGGCGCAAAACGAGGCCCGCGCGGCCGCCCGCGGCACCCCGATCCGCAACACGCCGCCGCCGCCGCCGGCGCCCAAGAAGCGCCCGACCGTCACGGCCGCCGCCAAGGCCAAGCCCGCCAAGGCCAAGCCCGCCAAGCCCACCAAGCCCAGGCCCGCCAAGGCCAGGCCCGCGAAGGCCAGGCCGGCGAGCGCCCGGTCACGCCCGCGCTGACCACCGCGACCGGCGTGGGGCTACGGCTTGAGGTAGTCGCGCGCCGCCTCCGCGAGCTGGCCCGCGCGCACGCCGACGTACGAGCCGATCGCCGCTGGCAGCGCGGGTGCCGCGCGCAGGTGCGCCATCGCCGGGCTCGAGCCCTCGGCCTTGTACTGATCGACCAGCCCGTCGTGGCGGGCGCACGCCTCGGTGCGCACGTCGCCCAGGAACTTCCAGCTGTCACCCGGGCCGCACCGCCCGAAGCTGGGCCCGGCGCCGCCGAGGACGTGGGACAGATCGACCGCGGCGATGACATGAAACGGCGGCATGGAACCTCCTGACGGTGGTGACGCCTCCTGACGTTGCAGCCGCTGTGCCACGAACGCTGCGCCGGCGTCGACACGGCGGGCCGGCGCCCCGGGGCCGTGGACATCAGATCGCCGACCGGCGGCAGCAACCCGCGCGGCCGCCGGGGTCAGCTCGCTCTCGCGACGAGCCGGTCTAGGTACGCGGCGCCGCGGCTGGTGTCGACGCCGACCGCCGCCAGGCCCGGGAACACCACCGCCCGCATCGTGTCGAGGAAGGCCTGCCGTCGCCCGGCCAGCGGCAGCGTGCCGAAGGCTTGCATGGTGAGCTCGTCGCCGATGATCGGCGCCGGCGCGAACAGCTCGTCGCGCACCGTGCCCCGCAGCATGTGCGGCAGGTACCCGCCGAGCCAGGCCCGCTGCGCGTCGTCGAGCGGGTGGGTCGCCAGGAAGCGCCAGCCCAGCTGGCTGTGCTGGACCTCGTCGGCCAGGATGGTGCGCACCGTGCGTCGGATCGCGCCGTCGGCCACGTCGGCGGCGCCGGCGAGCACCACGGCGGCGTTGGCGGTCTCGGTGATGCAGCACGACGCCACCACCTCGTAGACCAGCCGGTCGCGCGGCGCGAGGGTGGCCGGCGCGATCTCCTCGACGGTGGTGGTCGTCACGACGGCGCCGACGTGGCCGAACCGGGCCGCTGCCTCGGCGCACAACATGACGTGGTGCCGCTCTTGCGTGGTCGCCGCTACCGCCAGCTCGACCAGCGCCGGCGCGGCCCGGTGGACCTCGAGCCGCTCGGCCAGGCGCTGGAACCGGATGCCGGCGGCGACCTCGAGGGTGGCGCGGTAGGCCCACCGCTCGGCGAGCGCCGCGCGCGTGACGGCGTCCACGGCTACTCAGCCCGCCGCTGCCGGCGCGGTCGACCCGCGACGTCCGGGCGCTGCACTATCCCCACCCTCGCGCCCCGCCGCCCAGGTCGGTCGGCGGCGCCGCTGGCACCGGGGGCGGCGGCGCGGCCTTGGCCTTCGCGGTACCGCGGGCGCGCCGCGGCGAGCGTGCCGCGGGCGCGGTGTCGGCGGGCGTGAGCGACGGCTGCGGGCTGGCGGCGACTGACGGCGCGGGCGTGGGCGCGGCAGGCGCGGCAGGCGCGGCGGCGAGCTCGACCGCTGCGGCCTCGGCTGTAGCGCCGGCCTGCACCGGCGCCGCGGCGGGCGTCGGCGAGGCGGCCACCGCCGGAGGCAGAGCGGGCGCCGGCGCCGCGGGGCCGGGCGTCGCCGGTTCGCAACCAGCGAGGGTGGCCGCGGCCATCCCGCCGACGACGAGCACGTTGTAGAGCGTGTGGATCTTTCGGGTCATGCGTCCTCCATCGAAGGGTTCGATGGACAACGGGCCAGGCGCGCGACCGGCGCACGAATTTCTCGCCGCGCGGCCCCAGCCGGCCGCGCCGGCGCCCGCGACGCGCTCAGGGCGTGGTGCGCCGCAGCTCGTAGGTGTGCTGGCCGGTGTCGATGACGAGCTTGGGGTGGTCACCGTCGGTCGCCAGCAGGAGCGTGAAGCCCGCCCACGGCGGGTCGAGCAGGACCACCCGATCGGAGCCGTCGCGGCCACGGTAGCGTCCCAGCGACGACGACCACTCGCCGACGTCGAACACCACGCGGTCGCCGACGCGCCGGATCTCGACCGTGCCGATGCCGGCGGCCTGGTAGCGCCCGCGCAGGGCGTCGGACCACGCCGCCGGCGCCGCGCGGTCGATCAGCGCCAGCTCGGCGTCGGCGTCGACCTTGGCCTGCGCCAGCGCGTGGGTGAGCTCGGGCTCGGCCTCGGGCTGCCCCGCGAACGCCAGCTCGAGGAAGCGGCGCCGCACCGCGGCCCGAAAGTCGTTGGCGCCGCCGGCGTTGGCCAGGACCACCACGCCCACGTCGTGGTCCGGCAAGAAGAACAGGTCGGAGGTGAAGCCGATCGTGTTGCCGCCGTGGCCGGCGACCGGGACGCCCAGCTCGTCGTCGAGGAACAGCCCCAGGCCGTAGCTGCGATGCCCGGAGATCTTCACCTGGGGTGCGCGCCGCGCCAGGAGGTTGGCGTCCGACACCACCACCGCGCCAGCGCGACGCCCGTGGCGCAGCTCGAGCTGGAGGTACCGGCCGAGATCTTCGACGGTCGACCACGCCCCGCCGGCGGGGGCGACCGACTCGACGGCGCCTTCGTCGGCCAGCGGGATCCGGTGGTAGGCCTGGGCCAGATCGCGAGCGTGGGGCTGCGCGGCGTCGGCGCGCTTGCCGGTGGCGAGGGTCAGCGTGGTCGCCCGCATGCCCAGCGGTGCCAGCACGTAGCGCGCCAGGGCCCCGGCGTAGGCCGCGGCCAGCGGGCCGGCCTTGGTCGTCGCGCGCCCGGCGGCGTAGCCCCCGGCGGCCACCATCAGGTTCGAGTACTGGAACGTCTCGCCGAACCCCGTCGTCGGCGACATGTCCTTCATCATGGCCAGGCGACGCTCGGGGGTCCACCCGGCGTACTCCATGATGAACTCCAGGTCCTGGCGCGGCATGCCGGTGCACGCGCACACCGTGTGCCGCAGGGTCAGCGCCGCGGTCGTGGCCGCGTCGCCCAGCGCGAACCCGGGCAGCAGCGTGGTCACCGGCGCGTCCCAGGTGAGCACGCCGCGGTCGGCCAGCGCCGCCATGAGCAGGGTGGTCAGCGACTTCGTCGTCGAGCCGATCATGAAGCGGGTCGCCGGCGTCACCGCGGCGCGCGCGCCCAGGGCTCGCACGCCGTGGCCGGTGGCGAGCAGCACGCGGTCGCCCGACACCACCTCGACCGCGACGCCCGGGATGCCCGCGGCGACCCGGGCCTCCTCGACGAAGGCGTCGAACGTTCGCAGGGTCTCGGCGTCGAGCTTGATCGGTCGCCCCGCGAACGACTCGCGCGCCAGGCCCGGCGCGCGCAGGCTCTTGATCGTCGCGCCGAGCTGCGCGCTGCGGCGGCCGAAGGCGGCCTGGCCACCGTCGACGAGCGCGACGTACCAGGTCGGCCCGAGCCGCATGGCGACCGCGACCACCAGCTGCGACGCCGCGGCGGGGGTCACGTAGACGACCTGGGCGACCGCGTCCCATCCGTCGGTGCCGGGCCGCTCATCGGCCTGCTCGATCGCGAGCGCGAAGCCGGGCCGGATCCGCTGCCAGGCCTCGGCGATGGCGTCGGCGCGATCCGGCGCGCCGCTCGACGTGATCCACATCGTCAGCTCGCGGCTCGGCTCCTCGAGGCGCACCACGCCGGCGCGCTCGTCGGCCAGCCACCAGCCGGGGGCCGCCGTGAAGGCCGCACCGTTGCCCATGGTCACCGGCGTCTCGGCGGCGAGCTGGCGCATGGCCGGGGCGGCCGGCGGCGCGGCGGCGGCCGGGGCGGGGGCCTCGACCACGGCCGGCTGCGTGGCCGGCGCGGCGACCGGCCGCGACGGTGAGCGCGGCGGGGTGCCGCAGGCGGCGAGGAGCGCGCAGGTGAAGGCCGCGGCGCGGGGCGTGATGCCTGCGCGCGCAGGCGTGAGGGGGCGACGGATCGACGGAGCGTTCATGAACAGAGGGCCTTGCCGTGCATCGGGGATGCGGTCAGGGGTGGACCCGCCCCGACTGCAAGCGTCGCGCCCGTCGACGCACGCGGGCCTCGCCCCCACGCGGCACCGACGCGCGCCTTCGGCGCGGCCGCGACCTCATGCGCGACGTCGCACGCCGGTCGCACCACCGTCCCGGCGAGGCCAGCGCGTGCGGCGCCCAGCCGCCCCGCCGTCGCCGCGGACGCGCTGCGCCGAGCGCCCGCTCGTCGGCGCGCGGACGGTATGGACCTGCCGCGGCGTCCGGACGCACCGAAGGCCCGCGACCGGTTCGCCGGGCGGGCCTTCAGCTCGCTGCGCGCGGCTCGTGGCGTGAAGCCGCGGGCCGCACCACAGCGTCGGTCAGCGGCTCAGATCTCGCAGCCCATGCTGGTGGCGGTGGTCTTGAGCGCGTCGGTGCCGGCCTTGCAGCCCGGGGCAGCCGCGGTCTGGGCCGCCTTGCGGGCAGCCTCGTCCATCGAGGCCCAGCCGGCCCAACCGGCCTTGGTGGCCTCGTAGCCCTGCTTCAGGCCGTCGGCCGCGGGGCCGAGCTTGTCGCACTTCGAGATCTTCTCGAAGGTCGCGACGTACTCGTCGCACTCGGGGACGCCGGTGCCGGTGGCGGCCGCAGCCGGGGCGGCCGGCGCGGCGGGGGCGGCAGCCGGGGCGGCCGGCGCCGGGGCCGGGGCGGCGGGCTGCGCGCCCTCGGGCTTGGTGGACTCGGTGCCCTTCTTCTCGTCCTTCTTCTTGCAGCCAGCGGCGGCGAAGGTGAGGGTCAGAGCGAGCGCGGTGCCGATGGTCAGGAGCTTCTTCATGGTCTCGATTCCTCCGGAACCCGCCAATTGATTGGGTTCCAATTCGCGGATGAAACTAGGGCCATGGCACGGGGCACGCCATCAATTTCTTGTAATTTCAACGTGTTAAATTGTCTCCACTTGTCGCGATTCGGTGACGTCCGATCGCAAGTGGCCGCGCGCAAAGCCGAACTCGCCACGTCGGCGACGCTTCGACGTCGACCGAGGCGGGGTCACCTGCCAGGCTGTGCCGATCGTTGCCTACCAGAACCGGCCCTCGGCCACCCACAGATCGCCGTCGTAGTCGGCCAGCGCGGCCACCACGCCGGTCGGCTCCGGCAGCCAGGCCACGGCGAGCACGCTGTCGGTGGTCGCGGTCCACACCGGCCGCGGCGGGGCGCTGCCGTCGACCGTCACCTCGACGACTTCCTGGAACCCTCGCACCGCCACCACGCGGCTGCCGTCGGGTGACCACCGGGGGCCGATCCACGCCGCGCGGGCGACGCCGGGCACCGGGCGCGGCGGGCCGCCGGCCAGGTCGCCGATCATAATCGCGCGGGCGCCGTCGGCGTCGGGTGCGTCGAGAAACACGACGCGCTCGTCGACGGGCGACGCCGCCGGTTGCGTGCCGGCGGCGAGCCGGCGGGCGGCGCCGCCGACGGTGGGCACCAGGAACACCCCGGCGACGCCGGCCTCGGTGCGCGTGAACACCACCCCGGCGTCGTCGTGGGTGAAGCTGGGCCCGGCGTCTGACGGGTCGGTGGTGAGCGCGCGCGGTGGGCCGCCGGCGACCGGCGCCACCGCCAGCCCGCCGCGACCGCTGGCGGCGACGTAGACCACCTGCGCCAGGTCATGGCTGAGCTGGCTGGCGACCGCGCCCGGCTCGGTCACGGCACGCGCGGCGCTGCCGTCGAGGGGGACCAGCCAGCCCTGGGCGTCACCGCGGCGGGTCGAGGTGACCACCACCGCGCCCGGGCCGGCCGGCGCGGGCAGGCTGTCGTGCCAGTCGCCGCGGGCAACCACCGTCGGCGCGGCGCCGTCGCCCAGCGCCGCGACGTACTGCCGCTCGGTGCAGGTCGAGAACACCAGGCGGCGGCCGTCGCGCGCCACGTCGAGGCCGGCGTGCGGCGACAGCCCGCCTGGGACGACCACCGCAGCGGCGCTGCCCCACCGGCGCCACAGCAGCTGGTTCCCGGTGGTGGCGCCTTTGCGGGTCACGTAATAGGCGTGGGGCCCGGCCGCCGCCGCGAGGCCGCCCTCGTAGTCGGTGTCGGTCTCCTCGACGATGCGCAGCCGACCGTCGGCGCCTAGCTCGCCGAGGTTGGACGCCTCTTGTTCGCTCGCGGTGAACCACAAGATCGCGACGCCGTCGCCCTCGACGGCCGCCAGGTGGTAGGCCCGGCCGCCGGCCGGCAGCCGGCCCAGCTCGTGTTCGCCCACGCGGCGGCCGTCGGCGCCCAGGTCCCACCGCAGGATGCGGCCGTCGGTGGCGCCGACGATCAACGCGCCGGCACGGCTCCAGGTCGGGTAGCCGCTGATCGCGCCCAGCTCGACCGGGGCGGCCGCGCCGTCGCCGAGCGGCTGGACCCGCAGCACGCGGCCGTCGGGCACCTCGTGGATGTAGGCGAGCCAGCGACCGTCGGGCGACGGGGCCGACCCGTAGTCCCAGCCAGCCTGGGCGGTCAGGCGCTGGGGCGCGCTGCCATCGACGCCGACCGCCTGGACCTCGTAGTCGCCCGCGACCACCCCGTCGTAGACGACGCGGCGGCCGTCGCGGGTGAGGTGCGGATACTCCTCGCACCCAGGCTCGAGGGTCAGCCGCCGGCTGCCGGTCACCTCCATCGGTGGGCGACCGCGCGGAGCCCGCGCGACGCCGTACCAGGCGCCGGCGGCCAACGCCCCCACCGCGACGGCGGCGAGCGTCGGGACCTGCCACGCGGGCCGGCGGCGCGCCGCGACCGCCCGCAGCGCCGTGGCCAGGGCTGCCATGTCGGGGAAGCGGTCGCGCGGCGCCTTGGCCAGGGCCCGGGCCACCACGGCGTCGAGCGCGGCCGGCAGACGCCGGCCCGGCGCGGCCACCGTCGGCGCCGGCGCGTCGTCGAGCTGGGTCGCGGCCATGGTGGCCAGCGCGGTGTCGCGGTCGAACGGGCGGTGCCCGACCAGCAGCTCGTACAGCACCACGCCCAGCGCGAACACGTCGCTCTGAACGTCGGACACGCCGTCGTAGCACTCGGGCGCCATGTACACCGGCGTGCCCACCAGCTGGCCGGCGTGGGTCAGCTCGCTCGACGACGTCGCGCCGGCCGGGGTGGCCGGCCTGATCGTCTCGGCCAGGCTGGTCTCGTCGTCGATGGCGGCCGAGGGTGGCGGCGGCGGCGCGGCGGCCGGCGGCACCGCGACCCGCAGCTTGGCCAGGCCGAAGTCGAGCACCTTCACCTGGCCGCCCGGCGTGACCATCAGGTTGTCGGCCTTGATGTCGCGGTGCAGGATGCCGGCGTGGTGCGCCACCGCCAGCGCGTCGGCGGCGCCGGCGACCACCGCGATCGCCTGGCGCCACGGCACGCCCCGCCGCACCAGCGCGGCGACCGGCTCGCCGGTCACCAGCTCCATCACCAGGAACCAGCGGCCGTTGTCGTTGGCGATGTCGAACAGCGTCACGATGCCCGGGTGGTGCAGCGCGCTGGCGGCCTGGGCCTCGCGCAGCAGCCGGGTCTGCCAGTCGCTGTCGGTCTCGACGTCGCGGGGCAACATCTTGAGCGCGACCTCGCGGCCCAGGCGCTGATCGACCGCCCGGTACACCTCGCCCATCGCGCCGCGGCCGAGCGGACCCAGGATCCGGTAGTGCAACAGGGTCGTCGGCGGCACCGATCGCAGTGTACCCGGCCGCATGATCGCCGGGGCGCCGCCCGGCGGTGATAGCCTCACGCCATGGCGGTGCTCGACGAGCTGACCCGGGCCGACCTCGACGAGGCGCGGGCGCTCCTGGCGGCGGCGTGCCCTCACGATCGCGCCGCCGAGGTCGCCGAGGAGAAGCTGTTCGGTCCGTCGCCGCGCGGGCTGCCGACCGCCCTCGCCGCGCGCGACGGTGGGGCCCTGGTCGGCGTGGCGGTGGCCTCCACCGATCGCGTGCGCCTGCTGGCGGTGGCGCCCGACGCCCGCGGCCGCGGCACCGGCTCGGCGCTCTTGGCCGCCTGCGAGCAGGCGATCTGGGCCGGCGCCCACCGGCGGGCCCGGGTGCTCGACGAGCCCGGCAACTACCTGGGCCCCGGGGTCGACGTCGCCAACGCGGCTACGCTGGCGTGGCTGGCCCGGCGCGGCTACCACCGGCGCGACGAACAGGACAACCTGGTGGTCGAGCTGGCCGGGCACCCCCGCGTCACGCCGGCCCGCGCCGCCGAGCTGGCGGACAAGTGCGCCGGCAACGGCTACCAGCTGCGCCGGGCCCGCGCCGACGAGGCCGGCGCGTTGTCGGCGGCCATCTCGATCGGGTTCGGCGGGGCCTGGCCGTTCGAGATCGAGCGCGCGCTGGGCGCCGATCCGATCGGCCTCCACGTCGCCGTGAAGGCCGGGCGCCTGGCCGCGTTCGCCGCCCACGACGGCAACAACCGGGGCCTGGGATGGTTCGGCCCGGCCGGCACCTGGCCCGAACACCGCGGCCAGGGCCTGGGCGAGGCGCTGCTGGTCGCGTGCCTGGTCGACGTCGCCGCGGTCCACCCGCGCTCGGAGATCGCCTGGATCGGGCCGCGCGAGTTCTACCTCCGGGCCCTGGGCCCGCTGGCGACCCGCCGGTTCGCGGTGATGACCCGGGACAACCCGCACCGACGGGTGACGGCGCCGCCGCCGCTGGCGCCGCGCTGACGCAAACGTGCCTACCGTCAGGGTGCGTGCGACAGTCGGGCCATGACGCGAGCGATGCTCCTGTGCGCCGGCTACGGCACCCGCCTAGGCGCGCTGTCCGATCAGCGGCCCAAGCCGATGCTGCCGGTGTGCGACCTGCCGATCTTGCGCTACGGCGTGGCCCAGCTGGTCGGCCACGGCATCACCGACATCGTCATCAACACCCACCACCGCGGCGACGTGATCGAGGCCGAGCTGGGCGACGGCGCCGGGCTCGGCGCGCGGCTGCGCTACGTCCACGAGGACACCATCTTGGGCACCGGGGGCGGCCTCAAGCACGCCCTCGACCTGCTCGACCCCGACGGCACCGACGCGCCGTTCGTGTCGATGAACGGCAAGCTCATCTTCGACGTCGACGTGACCGCGCTGGTGGCCGCCTACGCCGCGGACCCCGACGCCCTCGGCATGCTGGTGGTGCGGCCGGTGCCCGACGCGGTGGCGTGGGGCGCGGTCGACGTCCGCCTCGAGGACGGCCGGGCCCGGGTCAAGGACGTGCTGGGCGACGGTGGCCACATGTTCTGCGGCGTCCACGTGACGCGGCCCAGCGTGGTGCGGCGCCTGCCCGACGGCGAGGCCTGCATGATCCGCCAGGGCTACCTGCCGTGGCTCCGGGCCGGCGCGCCGGTGGCCGCGTTCGAGCAAGCCACGGGCTACTTCGCCGAGCACTCGACGCCGGCCCGGTACCTGGCGAGCAACTGGGCGCTGCTCGACGGCGCCGCCCTGGCGCATCCGCCGGGGACGCTGCGCGGGGTCGACCCTAGCGCGGCGCTGGCCGACGGCGTGGAGGTGCGCGGCCCGGTGCGGATCGGGCCGGGCGCCCAGATCGGCGCCGGCGCGGTGATCGGCCCCCACGCGGTGGTCGGCACCGGCGCGGTGGTGGCCCCCGGGGCGCGGCTCGAGCGGACCGTGGTGTGGGCCGGCGCCACCGCCGCCGGCGTGCTGCGCGACGCGATCGTCACGCCCACCGCGGTCGTCGCGGCCAGCTGACGCGCCCGCCCGGGCCGCTACCGGCAGCCCAGCGACGGCAGCGCGGCGATCTCTTCGACGCACTTCTCGACGATCTTGCGCGCGGTGAGCTGGGCCCGCACCACCGAGTCGTCGCCGACGTCGGTGCGGGCCGCGGTGTCCAGGGCCAGCGCCAGCGCCTCGGGCTTGGCCTTCTTCAGCTCGCACCGCTCGGCCAGGGCCGGCTGGTCGGGGTGGGCCTGGGCGCAGGCGCACAGGCGGGCCACCAGGTCGTCACACGCGGCCTTGGCCCGGGTGACCTCCGCCGCCGGCAACGGCGCGGGCCGGCTCGGCGCGGGCGGCGCGTCCGCGGCCCGCTTGCACCCAGCGCCGGCCAGGGCCAGCGCCAGCGCCAGCGCCACGCCGACGCGGCTGACCGCGCCGCCGCGGCCCGCGCACAGCCCGCGCGGCATCAATCGGCCTCGACGCGGGCCAGGATCACCGAGATGTTGTCGACGCCGCCGGCCTCGTTGGCCGCGGCGATCAGCCCCTCGACGCAGGCGTCCAGGTCGCGCTCGGTCGACACCATCACCGCCAGCTGATCGTCGGTGACCATGCCGGTCAGGCCGTCGGAGCACAGGATGTAGCAGTCGCCGATCTGCGGCTTCTCGGTGTAGATGTCGACGGCGACGGACTCCTTCATTCCCAGGGCCCGGACCACCACGTTCTTGTGCGGCCAGTTGGCGGCCTCCTCCTCGGTCATCCGCTTCATGCGGATGTAGTCGTTGAGCAACGAGTGGTCCTCGGTGAGCTGGATCAGCTCGCCGTCGCGCAGCCGGTAGCAGCGGCTGTCGCCGACGTGGCCGATGATGACCTTGTCGTCGAGGAAGTACAGGCCGACGATGGTGGTGCCCATCCGCCCGTTGCCGGCCTGGGTCCGCTCCCAGATCTCCAGGTTGGCCAGCATGACCCCCTGGGTCATGCGGTTGATCTCGGCACGTTCCTCGGTGTCGACCTTGTAGGGCCAGGTCAGCGGGCGCTGCTCGGCGGTGCGCTCGAAGTAGTCGGTGACGGTGTCCACCGCCAGCCGGCTGGCGACGTCGCCCGAGGCGTGGCCGCCCATGCCGTCGGCGACGATGGCCAGCCGCATGCTGGTCGGCAACGCGATCGAGTCTTCATTGTGCTCGCGCTTGCGGCCGATGTTGGTTGCGCCGGCGAACCGGACCCGGTTGACGCCGAGGGGGAACGAGGTGCTCACCGGAGGTCGACGGTACCACGCGCCGGCGCCGCGCGCGCGGTATCGGGGCTCACCGTCGCCGTGGCGGTTGACTCGCGCCCGCGCCCATCTATCCTTCAGGCATGAGTCCGCCCGCCGCCGCGCTAGGAGCCTGGTGGTCGATCGTCCAGGTCGACGCCACGGCGCTGACCGTCGTGGTGGTCGTGGTCGCCGCGGCGGCGCTCGGCTTCGTCGGACGGCGGGTCTGGCAGCGCCGGCGCTAGCCGCAGGTCCCGCATGCGCTCGCCCGTCGCCGTCCGACCCCGTTTGCGCCCCTGCGTGGGGCCCGCGCGTCCGTCCAAGCCGTCGTGATCGTCGCCACCGGAGCCATCGCCGATCGCCCGCTGCCGCGCACGTTCGCGACCATCGCGGCGCGCCGGTTCACCGGCGAGCTGACCATCGACGCCGGCGGCCGCCGCTACCGCATCGACTGGCGCGACGGCGCGGTGGTCGGCGCCGCCAGCCCGCACCCGGCCGACAGCGCGGCCAAGATCGCGATCACCCTCGGGGTGCTCAGCTCGACGCAGGCCGGCGAGGTCGCGCGGGTCATCGCCGACAACCCCGGCTGCGACGAGGTCGAGGTGGTGGCCAAGGTGGCCCGCCTCACCTCCGACATGGTCGGTCGCCTGGCCCGCCGGCTGGTCGCGACCCGGGCCGCGCGCATCTTCACCGTCGACGCCGGCGAGTTCCAGCTCGACGACAGCCCACCGCTGGCCGCGGTGCAGCCGGTCGACGCCCGCTGGGTCATGTACAGCGGCGTGCGCATGCACTACTCGATCGATCGCCTGCACCAGGAGGTCGCGGCCATGGCGTCGGCCATCCAGCTGGTGGCCGGAGCCGACCTGACGGCGTTCGGCTTCGGTGAGGCCGAGGCCGACGCCCTGGCCAGGCTGCACGCGGGGCGGCTCAACCTGGCGCCGACCCCGATCGGGCTCGACGTCCGCGTGGTCGAGTCGATCGCGCTGGTGCTCCTGGCGTGCGGGCTGGCCGAGCCGGTCCCGGGCGAGGTGCCCGTGCAGCTGCCGCCGCGCGCCGCGCCGCGGCCGACCGCCCGTGGGTCGACGCAGCCGCCACCCGCGCGGGGGGCGACGCAGGCCCCGCCGGTGCGCGGCGCGACGCAGGCCCCGCCGGTGCGCGGCGCGACGCAGGCCCCGCCGGTGCACGGCGCGACGCAGGCCCCGCCGGTGCGGATCGGGACCCCCGCGCGGGGCGCGCCACGGACCACGCCGTCGGTCACCGACCTCCTGGCCGCCGGCGCCCAGGCGTCGGCGCAGGCTGCCGCGGCACGCTCGACGCCGGCGTCGGTGCCCGCCGCGCGGCCGGGGCGCCCCAGCACCGTCGACGGCATCCTGCGCCGGTCGGCCCGGGTGCGCACCCTCGACCCCGGCAAGATCGCCGCGCTGGTGGCCGAGCGCAAGGCCGTCCTCGAGGCCGGCGGCGATCACTTCGCCCTCCTCGGCGTGGCGCGCGACGCCTCGGTCGAGCAGGTCCGAACCGCCTACTTCGGCCTGGCTCGCCACCTGCACCCCGATCGCCTGGCCGCGGCCGGCGTCCTCGACGAGGGCCGCGAGGCCCACCGGGTGTTCTCGCGGGTCAACGAGGCGTTCGCGGTGCTGTCGGACCCGGCCCGGCGCTTCGACTACGAGCGGGTCTTGCAAGCGGGCGGCGCGCACGCCGCGGCCGCCGCCGCCGAGACCGCCGAGGTCGCCGTCCGCCAGGTGCTGGGCGGCGAGGAGGCCTACCGGCTGGGCGAGGCGGCCCTCCGGCGCATGCAGCTCGAGGACGCGTTGGCGCACTTTCAGCGCGCGGTCGAGCTGGCGCCCAACGAGGCCGACCACCACGCGATGCTCGGCTGGGCCACCTACCTGGTCGCTCCGGACAAGTCGGCGGCGATGAGCATCGTGCGCGGCCTCCTGCGCAAGGCCACCGAGCTGAGCGACAAGACCGCCTTGCCGCACCTGCTCCTCGGGCGCATCGCCCGCATCGAGCGCAACGGCGCCGAGGCGGTGACCCACCTGCGGCGCGCCCTGGAGCTGGCGCCGAGCAACAGCGAGGCGATGGCCGAGCTGCGGGCGGCCGAGTCGCTCCGCCAGCACGACACGCAGTCTCGTGGCCTCTTCGGCCGGAAGAAGTAGCCGGCCGCCGCCGCCGGGCTCGTGGCCTCGTCGGCCGGAAGACGTAGCCGGCCGCCGCCGCCGGGCTCGTGGCCTCGTCGGCCGGAAGACGTAGCCGGCCGCCGCCGGTCAGTCGAGGGGATGGTCGTCGTCGGCTGGGTCGGCGTCGGGAAACCACCCGGTCAGGGTCGGCCCGACGGCGGCGGCGACCGCGGCGGGCAGGTTGATGGCGGCGTGCTTGCGCCAGCCCCCGCCGACCTTGCGGAACCGGATGAGCGCCGCCCGGGCCGGCCGCCAGGCCTCGGTCGCCGGGTCGAGCTCCTGGTAGTGATAGAGCCCGGTGGCCCAGCCCCGGTGCTCCCACAACCGGCGCGCCAGCTGCCGGCGCACCAGGCGCCCGTCGGCCTCGAGCTCGAACGTGAAGTCGGCGGGGTCGTCCAGGCCGTTCATCGCCCGGGCCTCACCTGCGGCGGGCCAGACGGCGCGGAGCGGTCACGCACACAGCGGCGCCACCCGCGCGCCGTCGGCGGCGGCGAAGGTCACCACCAGCGTCGAGTCCCCGTGCGCCTGGCGCTCGACCTGGACCACGGTGGTCGGCAGCTCGACCACGGTGTCGCCGCGGGTCAGGCGGACGGTGAACGCCTCGCCGATCTCGAGCAACAGCGGCCCGCTCAACCGGGCCCCGGTCGGGGTCACCTGGGTGGCCTCGAACATGGCGTAGGGCTCGTGCCCGTCGACGACGACGGCGGCGGAGATCCCGGACGGAGCGGTCGACGCGGCGGCCACGCCCCACAGCTATCACGGGCCGCGCCAGCGTCACAAGGTCAGCGAAACGCTTGCCGGGCCCTTCCCGTTGACGTTCCCGCGAGTTACCCTGCCGCCGTGTCGATCTTGAAGCCGGTCGAGAAGCAACGAGTGGCGGAAGAGATCGTCGAGCAACTGCGCTCGTTGATCCTCACCGGGCAGTATCCGCCCGGGTCCAAGCTGCCGCCTGAGCGTGATCTGTCCAAGCGTCTGGGTGTCAACCGGGCGTCGCTGCGCGAGGCGTTGAAGAAACTCGAGCACCTGGGCCTGGTGCGGATCCGCCAGGGCGACGGGACCCGCGTCACCAACTTCATGGAGACCGGCGGCATCGAGCTGGTGCAGCACCTGCTGCCGCTGGCCGGGCGCAACCACCCCGAGCTGATCCGCGACATGCTCGAGCTGCGCCGCATCTTCGGGCGGGAGATCGCGCGCCTCGCGGCGTTCCGCGGCAACCCCGAGGCGCTCGAGCGGTTGCGCGCCATCGCCGACAAGGCCGACACGTCGAACACGCCGACCGAGCTGTTCGAGACCGACTTCGAGTTCTACGTCGCGCTGACCCAGGTCGCCGGCAACACCGTGATGGGCCTGCTCATCAACACGGTGCGCGAGGGCGTCCGCTCGTACATGCCGCTGCTGGCCAACCTGACCGCGTCGCCCGAGACCGTGCGGGCCCACCACCGGGCGCTGCTGGCGGCCATCGACGCCAAGGACGCCGACCGCGCCGGCCACATCGCCGACGAGCACCTGCGCACCGGCGCCGAGCTGGCGGCGCGCATGGGCGGCCGCACCGAGCTGACGCCGCTGCCGCTGCCCGTGACGTGATGGCCAAGGTGCTGGCCGCGGACGAGGTCCGGGCGCTGGCGCACCTGGCCCGCCTCGAGATCGAGCCCCGAGACGTCGAGCGGCTGGCCCACGAGCTGGGCGAGATCCTCGACCACGTCGCCTGCCTGGGCGAGGTCGACACCGCCGGCGTCGAGCCGATGACCCACGCGGTGGCGATGACCCTGCGCCTGCGCGACGACGTGCCGGGGCCGTGCCTGCCGCCTCTCGACGGTGGCGTGGTGGTCCCGGCGATCATCGGCGGCGACTAGCCGCCCCGACCCCGGCGCGAGCTCCCATGGACGACCTGACCGCGCTGACCGCCTCCGCCATCGCCGCCCACGTCCGCGGTCGAGCGCTGTCGGCGCGCGAGGTGACCGATCGCTTCCTGGCCCGCGCCGCCCAGTCCAACCCGGTCCTGGGCGCGTACCTCCTGCTCGACGCCGACGGCGCCCGGGTCGCGGCCGACGCGGTCGACGCCCGGCTGGCGCGCGGCGAAGACCCCGGCCCGCTGGCCGGCGTCCCGGTCGCGGTCAAGGACGTCATCGTCACCCGCGGCCTGGTCACCACCGCCGGGTCGCGCATGCTGGCCGGGTGGGTGCCGCCCTACGACGCCACCGTGGTCGAGCGGCTGCGGGCCGCCGGGGCGATCGTCCTCGGCAAGACCGCGTGCGACGAGTTCGCCATGGGCAGCACCACCGAGCACGCCGCGGTCGGCACCTGCGTGAACCCGTGGGATCCCAGCCGGGTGCCGGGCGGCAGCTCGGGCGGCAGCGCGGTCGCGGTCGCGGCCGGCGCGGCGGCGCTGGCGCTGGGCACCGACACCGGCGGCTCGATCCGCCAGCCCGCCTCGCTGTGCGGCGTGGTCGGCTGGAAGCCGACCTACGGGCGGGTGTCGCGGTGGGGTGCGATCGCCTTCGCGTCGTCGCTCGACCAGATCGGCCCGATGGCCACGACCGTGCGCGACGCCGCGCTGGCGCTGGAGGTCATCGCCGGCGGCGATCCGCGCGACGCCACCTCGCTCGACCAGCCGGCGCCGAGCCTGCTCGACGCGCTCGACCACGGCGTCGCCGGCTTGACCATCGGGGTGCCGCGCGAGTACCGGCCCGACGACCTCGACGCCGACGTGGCCGCCGCCCTCGAGCGCGCCGTCGCGGTGCTGCGCGACGCCGGCGCCAGCGTCCGCGAGGTGTCGCTGCCCCACACCCGCTACGCGCTGCCGGCCTACTACGTCATCGCCCCGGCCGAGGCCGCGTCCAACCTGGCCCGCTACGACGGCGTCCGCTTCGGCCACCGCGCCGCCGACGCCACCACCCTCGAGCAGCTGTACGCGCGCAGCCGCGCCGAGGGGTTCGGGCCCGAGGTCAAGCGCCGCATCATGATCGGCACCTACGTGTTGCAGGCGGGCGCGTACGACGCCTACTACCGCCAGGCCCAGCAGGTGCGCGCGCGGATCCGCGGCGACTTCGACGCGGCGTTCACCCAGGTCGACGCCATCCTCGCGCCGGTGACCCCGACCCCGGCGTGGCCGCGGGGCGCGTCGCCGGCGCCGCTCGATCAGTACCGCGCCGACGTCTTCACGCTGGCGTGCAACCTGGCCGGCCTGCCCGGGCTGGCGGTGCCGTGCGGCGCCACCGCGACCGGGCTGCCAGTCGGGGTCCAGATCCTGGGCCGTGCCCTCGACGAGTCGACCGTGGGGCGGGTCGGCGCCGCCATCGAGCGCGCCGTCGGGCCGGCGCCGCGCGCGCCGTGGCCGGCCGAGGGAGGCCACCCGTGACCGCGTGGGAGCCGGTCATCGGCCTCGAGGTCCACGTCCAGCTGGCGACGGCCACCAAGGCGTTCGCGCCGGCGCCGGTGGCCTTCGGGGCGCCCCCCAACTCGCTGATCGATCCGATCGTCCTCGGCCTGCCCGGGGCGTTGCCCACGTTCAACCGGGCCGCGCTCGAGCTGGCGCTGCGGCTGGGCCTGGCCACCGGCAGCACCATCCGGCGCACCAGCCGGTTCGCGCGCAAGCACTACTTCTACCCGGACCTGCCCAAGGGCTACCAGATCTCGCAGCACGACGAGCCGCTGTGCGAGCACGGCGCCGTCGACGTGTGGGCTGCGGGCGCGCGGACCCAGGTGGCCCTGGCGCGCATCCACCTCGAGGAGGACGCCGGCAAGCTGAGCCACCGCGGCGCCACCTCGGAGGTGGACCTCAACCGGGCCGGCGTGCCGCTGGTCGAGGTGGTCACCGCGCCGGTGCTGCGTTCGGCCGACGCCGCCTTCGCCTACCTGAAGGCGCTGCACCGGCTGGTGCGCTACCTCGGCGTCAGCGAGGGCGATCTGGAGAAGGGCCACCTTCGGTGCGACGCCAACGTGTCGGTGCGGCCGGTAGGGGCGACCGCGCTCGGCACCCGGGTCGAGCTGAAGAACATCAACTCGTTCAAGTTCGTGCGCCAGGCGATCGAGCACGAGGTGGCGCGCCAGATCCGCATCCTCGACGGTGGCGGCCCGATCGCGCGCGAGACCCGGCTGTGGGACGGCGCGGTCGGGCGCTCGGAGACGATGCGCGGCAAAGAAGACGTCGCCGACTACCGCTACCTTCCGGATCCCGACCTACCGCCGCTGCACGTCGACGACGCCACGCTGGCGCAGGCCCACGCCGCGCTGCCCGAGCTGCCGGCGGCGCGGCTGGCCCGCCTCATGGCCGACCACGGGCTGCCGTTCGACGACGCCGACCAGCTCACCGGCGACCGCGCGCTGGCCGACTACCTGGACCAGGCGGTGGCGGCCGCCGGCCCGGCGCTGGCCCGCCCGGTCGCGGCGTGGATCATCAACGAGCTGGGCCGGGAGCTGGCCGGACGATCGATCGGGGCGTCGCCGGTGGGGCCGGCGGCCCTGGCCGAGCTGGTCGGCGCGGTGGAGGACGGCACCATCAGCGGCACCGTCGGCAAGGAGGTGCTGGCGGCGATGGTGGCCTCTGGCGACGGCGCCCGCGCCATCATCGAGGCGCGCGGCCTGCGCCAGATCTCGGACGTCGACGCGGTGGCCGCGGTGGCGGCCCAGGTGATCGCCGCCAACCCGCGTCAGGTCGAGCAGTACCGCGCGGGCAAGACGACGCTCCTGGCGTTCTTCGTCGGGCAGGTGATGAAGGCGACCGGCGGCAAGGTCAACCCCAAGCTCGCGAGCGAGCACCTCGAGCGCCTGCTGGCAAGCCCTGGCACGTGACCTCCCGGTGACGTGCCTTTGCGACGACCGCAATTGACACCGCGCGTCGGTCGGGCGGTAATGGCCGACAGTTTTCGGGGTGCTCGCCGACGCGGCTCGCGCGCGCGGACCACCCCTGGGAGAGCACCGTGAAGAAGTGTACGAGCTGCGCGAAGGAGCTTCCCGACGCCGCGATGCATTGTGTGTTTTGCGGCACCAAGCAGCCCGCGGCGCCGGCGCAGTCGAACGCCAAGACGGTGATGGGTTGGCAGGCGTCGGATCTGTTGAAGGACCTGCCCGGGGGTGTCCCACCGTCGCTGGCGTCGCCGCCGCCGGCCGCCCCGCCGCCGGCCGCCCCGCCGCCGGCCGCCCCGCCGGCTGGCCGTGGACCTGCGCCTGACAGCGCCGCCGCGATGGGCGCGATGCAGACCCTGGCCGCGCCCGGTGGTGCGGCGTCGATGGGCGTCGCCCAGACGCTGGCGTCCCCGGGCGGTGCCGCGTCGGTCGGTGTGGCCCAGACGCTCGCCGCGCCCGGCGCTGGCCCGCTCCCAGGCGCTGGGATGCGGCCCGGCGGCCCGGCGCCAGGCATGGGCGGCCCACCGCCAGGCATGGGCGGTCCCCCGCCGGGCATCGGCGGCCCCCCGCCAGGCATGGGCGGCCCACCGCCGGGCATGGGCGGCCCGCCGCCAGGCATGGGCGGCCCACCGCCGGGCGCCGCCGCCGCCAAGACGATGATCGCGCAACCCGCGCCGAGCATCCCGCAGGCGCCCGGAGGCATGCCGCCTCGACCCGGTGCGGCGGCGTATCCGCCCTCGCCGACCATGCCCGCGCCGTCGGCCTACGGCGGCCCCGGCGGCCCACCGATGGGCGGGCCTGGCCCTGCGGGCCCGGCCGCCGTCGCCAAGACGATGATCGCGCAACCGGCGCCGAGCATCCCGCAGGGCCCCGGCGCCGCAGCCTATCCGCCGTCGCCCACGATGCCCGCGCCGTCGGCCTACGGCGGCCCCGGCGGCCCCGGCGGTCCGATGCCCGGCGCAGGCATGCCCCCTGGCGCTGGCTACGGCGCCGGTCCGATGCCCGGCGCAGGCATGCCCCCTGGCGCTGGCTACGGCGCCGGCCCGATGCCCGGCGCGGGCATGCCCCCCGGTGGCGGCTACGGCGGCGGCCCGATGCCCGGCGCGGGCATGCCCCCCGGCGGCTACGGCGGCGGCGCGATGCCCGGCCCGATGCCCGGCGGCCCGATGCCTGGCGCGGGCATGCCCCCCGGCGGCGGCTACGCCAACCCGATGCCTCCGCAGCAGCCGATGCAGCCGCCGTACCTCGCGTCGCGCACCGCGGCTCGCGCCGGCGCGCCGCAAGACCCCTACGCCGAGGGACTGCGCCTGGTGCTCATCACCTTCGGCATCCTGCTCCTGGTCGCGTTCGTCGCCCCTCTCGCCCTCAAGCCCAGCGCGGTGTTCCGCTGGGACGTGCTGTCAAAGGCCGGCGGCACCCTGGGCAAGTTCGATCACATCTACCTCGCCGCCGCCGGCGTCTTGGCGCTGGTGTTCGGCTTCGTGCCGCTGGCCAACGCGCCGCGCGGCATGCTGGCCGCTGGGCTCGGGCTGTTGCCGCTCCTGCTCCACTTCGTCGTCGACGATCTGAAAGACGCCAAGCAGTTCCAGTGGCAACAGGTCGCCGGCTTCGTCGGCATGGTGACGCTGGTCCCCGGGCTGCTGCTGCGGCAGGAGTACCGCTCGCAGCTGCTCCCTCGCATCCTCACCACCGTCGGCGCGCTGTGCGTGTTGGTCCCGCTGCTGGTGCCGTCGCACGGCGAGATCCCGCTCAAGCAGATCGTCTCGATGATCTCCCACGCGCCGGGCAAGGCCAAGATCGCCGGCCTGGTCGCGATGTACCCGGTGATCCTGGCGATGGTGGCGCTCCTGTGCTGGCTGCCGGCGCCCACCAGCGGCGGGGCCAAGGTGATCGCCTGGCTGATCATCACGGTCATGGTCGTCGCGACCTACACCAACCTGCTGGTGGTCGGGCACATCGGCGCCACCGTCAAGGCCAGCTTCTACGGCTCGCTCCTCGCCGGGTGGGTCGCGGCGGCGTGGCTGGCGCTGGTCGGGTACGGCCTGGCCACGGTGTTCGGCAAGCACCTCGAGCACGCGTGAACCGAGACGAGACCGTCGGCACCACGGTGCTGGGTCGTCCGATCGAGGCGATCGTCTTCGGGCCGCCCAAGTACGCCCGACCCCGGCCCCCGGCGGTCATCTTCGGCGCCATCCACGGCGACGAACCGGCCACGCGGATCCAGGCCGAGCGACTGATCGAAGAGCTGATCGATCGCCCGCCCGGGCGCGAGACCTGGATCATCCCGGTGGTCAACGTCGACGGGCTTTTGGCCGGCACCAAGAACAACGCCCGCGACGTCGACCTCAACCGCAACTTCGCCGCCGTCAACTGGGCGCCGACCGCCGGCGGCGGCTACGGGCCGGGCGCGGCGCCGGAGTCGGAGCCGGAGACGCAAGCGCTGGTCGCGCTGATCGAGCGCGTCGGCGCGCACCGCCTGATCGCGCTCCACGCCACCTACCGCCTGATGAACTGGGATGGCGCCGGCCGGGTCCTGGCCGAGGAGATGGCCCGCCTGGCCGGCTACCCGGCGGCCGCGGACATCGGCTACCCGACCCCGGGATCGTTCGGCTCGAAGTACGGGCGCGATCGCGGGCTCGAGGTGGTGACCGTCGAGGTGCCCTACCTCGACGGGGACGAGCGGGCCTGGACCGACACCCGCGCCGCGCTGCGCTGGGCGGTCGACCTGCCCAGCTGACCACGCCGCGTCACCGGGCCCAGGGCTCGGGCGCGACCACCGGCGGCTCGGCGAGCCGCGCCCGCAACAGCTCGACGTCGGCCCGGCTCATGGCCAGGCGGTCGTGCAGCGGCTGGCGCCTGGTCTCGGGCCCGCGCTTGCCGAGCTCGTCCCACTGCTTGGCCACCGACACGAACACGCCGCCGGTGCACGCCTCGCAGGCGTGGAGCGTGTAGGCGACCTGCAGCGGCGGGCCGAGGTCCAGGGTGCCTCGGGCTGGCCGCGCCACCAGCTCGTCGAGCGAGCCGGCCGTCGCGACACGGTCGATGACCTCGGGCGCGACGTTGGGCTGGACCGCCAGCGTCGAGGCCGGCATCCAGGCCTGGCACGCCTCGCAGAACGGCGGCTGGCTCCACCCGCCGTACAGGCCCGCGGCGACCAGGCCCAGCGCCTCGAGGCCCCAGAACAACCACACGAACGCCCCGTGGAGCGGGATGCCGCCACTCGATCCATGTCCCAGTGACCAGCCGGTCTCGAGCCGCGCGTCGACGTACATGCCGAACGTGACGGCGTCCTCGATCACCGGCCGGATGCTGGCCTCGCTGACGCCGTCGCTCTCGGCGCCGGCGGTCACCACCTGATCGATCAGGGCGTGGTAGGCGACGTAGTGCGACGCCCCGACGGCGGCCAACCCGATCGTCGCGCCGACGACCGCGGCCACGAGCCGGTTGCGGTTGTTGCCGTAGCGAGCGGCCAACGTCGAGGCGCCCCACACCACCGCCAGGAACACGCCGTACACCACCGCGTTCAGATAGATGAACGGAATCCAGGTAATCAGCTTCTGGTAGGGCCAGGCGGCCACGATCACCAGGCCCAGCGCGATCGCGGCCATCGGGACGTACCGGGGCGAGATCCGCCCACTGGGGCGATAGGAGGGCAGGCGAGACATCGCGGGACTATCGACGAGTCGTGGTGCGGCAGCAACGAGATTCGGCATGAGTGGTCGGTCCATGGCACGGCGTGGCGCCGGCAGAGACCGCCCCGGCCTTCCTGCGCCACCCCTGCGCTACGCTCGTCGGCGCATGCCCACGCCCCGGTCGTCGCCGCTCGCCATGGTCGTCGCGACCGGCGCCCTCGCCGCGCTGGTCGCCTGCGGCGACGCCGACGGCCCCACCTGCGGCGCCGTGTTGTTCGGCAGCCCCGGGCCCAACACCGGCCTCACCACCGCCCAGTGCCAGCCGCGCTGCGCGTGCGGCGCCGACGTGTGGGAGCCGCCGCGCTACACCGCGGACGACCTGGCCGCCCTGCGCGCCAAGGTCCTGCTCGATCCGCCGGCCGCGCTGGTCGACGATCCGTACCAGGCGACGGCGACCCCGGTCGACCCCGCGGCGGTGTGCGCCGTGGTGTCGGTCGACGCCACCCAGTACCGCCTGGCCACGTTCCCGACCCGCGCCGCGGCCGAGGCGGCCGGCGCGACGCCGACCCACGGCGGGGTGTGCGGGGTGTGCTCGACGCTGACCGACCTGGCGGTCTACATCGAGCGCCCCGACCTCACCGAGCCGGTGCGTGCCTGCGGCCTCATGTACCCGAGCGGCCCGGCTGCCGATCACCTGGCGTGCTTGCAGGCGCTGGGCTTCACCGAGCCGTGCGCGCAGATCTGGTACTTCAACACGGTCCACACCCGCCAGGCGTGCCTGGCGCCGTGCTTCCGCGCCCTCGACCAGCCGTACCAGCTCCCCGACGGCACGCTCAACGAGTGCCTGGCGTGCGACGAGGCCGAGAGCGGCCCGGTGTTCAAGGCGGTGGCCGGGCGGACCCGCCGCAACACCGGCGTGCCGTCGGAGCTGTGCCGGCCGTGCGCCGAGGTCATCCCGTTGGTACACCGCTACTGACCGCGCCGTCGACGGCGGCCGCGGCCGGCCTGCTACGCTCGCGCCATGACGGCGTACGACGACCTCGAGGCGCGCTTCCACCGGTACTACGCGCTGCACGGCGTGGTCGAGGTCCTGCACTGGGATTGGTCCACCATGATGCCCAGCGGCGGCACGGCCGCGCGGAGCGAGCAACTGGTCGCGGTGAAGCGCGCCGGCCACGAGGTCCTGACCGACCCGGCGATGGGCGACCTGCTGGCCGCCGCCGACGAGGCCGCCGGTGGGCTCGACCCGTGGCAGCGCGCCAACCTGACCGAGATGCGCCGCCACTGGATCCACGCCACCGCCCTCGACGGCAAGCTGGTCGAGGCGATGTCGCGGGCGGCGTCGACCTGCGAGGTGCGCTGGCGGGAGGCCCGGCCGGCCGGCGACTTCAAGCTGGTCCTGCCCCAGCTCGCCGAGGTCCTTGCGCTGGCGCGCGAGGCGGGGGCCGCCAAGGCGGCGCGGCTGGGGTGCACGCCGTACGACGCGCTGCTCGACCAGTACGAGCCGGGCGGCCGCGCCGACGACATCGCCCCGGTGTTCGACCACCTGGCCCGGGTGCTGCCGCCGCTGCGCGCGCGCATCGTCGAGCGCCAGGCCGCGCTGCCGCCGCCGGTGCGCCCGGCCGGCCCGTTCCCCGTCGAGCGCCAGCGCGCGCTGGGCCTGGCGGTCATGGCCGCGCTCGGCTTCGACTTCAGCCACGGCCGCCTCGACGTCAGCCTGCACCCGTTCTGCGGCGGAGTGCCCGACGACGTGCGCATCACCACCCGCTACGACGAGGCCGACTTCGTCAAGGCGCTGATGGGCGTGGTCCACGAGACCGGCCACGCCCAGTACGCTCGGGGGTTGCCGGCGCGCTGGCACTACCAGCCCGTGGGCCAGTCGCGCGGGATGGCCATCGACGAGAGCCAGTCCCTGCTCATGGAGATGCAGGCCGGCCGGTCGCGCGCGTTCCTCGGCTACCTGGCCCCGCTGGCGCGCCAGCACCTGCAGCGCGCCGGCGGCGATGATGACGCCGCGTGGTCGGCCGACAACCTGCACCGCCTCTACACCGAGGTGAAGCCGGGCCTGATCCGGGTCGACGCCGACGAGGTCACCTACCCGATGCACGTCATCTTGCGCTTCCGCCTCGAGCGCGCCCTCGTCGCCGGCGACCTGGCCTTGGCCGACCTGCCGGGGGCGTGGCGTGACGGCATGCGCGAGCTGCTAGGCGTGGTGCCACCCGACGACCGCGACGGCTGCCTGCAGGACATCCACTGGTACGACGGCGCCTGGGGCTACTTCCCCACCTACACCCTCGGCGCGATGACCGCGGCCCAGCTGTTCGTCGCGGCCCAGGTCGCCATCCCCGACCTCCACGACGCCCTCGGCCGCGGCGACTTCACCGGCCTCGGCGCGTGGCTGCGCCAGCATGTCCACGGCGTCGCCTCGTCGCACAGCTCGCGCGATCTGCTGATCAACGCCACCGGCCGCCCGCTCGATCCCGCGGTGTTCGAGCGGCACCTCGAGGTCCGCTACCTGAGCTGAACCTGGGCCGCGCCAGCGCCGTGGGTCGCCCTCGTCGTGTGATCCGCGTCATCGGGTGCGCTTGTGGCGGTAAGGCGCGACACGCGCAGGAGTCTGGAGGTCGGCGCCGGCGGTTGCGCGCTGGCCAGGGCCAGGCCGTGGGTGTCTACTCGGGGCATGCGCATCAGCGTCCTGGGGTTCGCGTTCGTGGCGCTCGCGGCCTGTGGCGGTGACGACGGCGGCGGGAGCGGCGACGGCGACGGCGGCACCGCGGGCGACGGCGGTACTGGCAGCGACGGCGGCGGCTCGGGCGACGGCCCCAGCGAGCAGTGCGGCGACCTGATCGCCACCGTGCGCGACTTCCGCGCCGACCACCCCGACTTCGAGC
This sequence comes from Kofleriaceae bacterium, assembly GCA_041389965.1. Taxonomy (GTDB): domain Bacteria; phylum Myxococcota_A; class Polyangia; order Haliangiales; family Haliangiaceae; genus UBA2376. The sequence continues at coordinate 211,016 of JAWKQV010000002.1, forward strand.
ACGCCTTGGGCGACGATCGTGGCCTGGTCGAGACCGCGCTGGGCGCCGATCGCAAGCCGGTCTACGCCCCCAGCGGCCCCACCGCGACGGTGTCCGGCCAGGCCTCGTTCGATCAGTGGTACCGCGACGTGCCTGGCGTCAACATGACGTTCGCCGTGCCGTTGACGCTGACCGAGGTCTCCCCCGGTCGCTACGTGTTCGAGGACCTGGCCTTCTTCCCCCTCGACGGCATGGGCTGGCCCGGCGAAGAGGTGGCCGGCCACAACTTCCACTTCACCACCGAGCTACACGGCACGTTCCGCTACCAGGGCGGGCAGCAGTTCACCTTCACCGGCGACGACGACGTCTGGGTCTTTGTCAACGGCCGGCTCGCGCTCGACCTGGGCGGGGTCCACGGCGTCGAGACCGCGACCATCGACTTCGACGCCCAGGCCGCCGCGCTGGGCATCGCCGTCGGCAACGTCTACCGCCTCGACGTGTTCCACGCCGAGCGGCACACGACCGCGTCGAACTTCCGCATCGAGACGTCGATCGACTGCCTGGTCATCCCGTAGCGGTCCCCAGGCCCAGGCGCACCCATGGGAGATCCAGCCGGTCACAGCGTGACAGCGCCGTGGCACGACGACGGCGTCGGCGCGGCGGCGCCGACCGGCAGCTTCGGGCGCTACCGCATCGCCCACGGGCTCGGCGTGGGCGGCATGGGCGTCGTGGTGGCCGCGTTCGATCCCGACCTCGGCCGGATGGTCGCGATCAAGTTCCTGCAGCGCGCCGAGCCGGTGGCGCAGGCTCGGTTGGTCGCCGAGGCGCGGGCCATGGCGCGCCTGAGCCACCCGAACGTGGTCGCGGTCCACGAGGTGCTCCGCGTCGGCGATCGGGCCGGCATCGTGATGGAGCTGGTCGAGGGCTCGGATCTCGGTGGCTGGCTGGCCGCGGCGCCGCGATCGTGGCCGGCGATCGTCGACGCCTACGCGCAGGCCGCGCGCGGGCTCGCCGCGGCCCACCGCGCCGGCCTCGTCCACCGCGACTTCAAGCCCGCCAACGCGCTCATCGACGGCGCCGGCGTGGTCCGCGTCACCGACTTCGGCCTGGCCCGCACGCTCGACGACGACGGCCCGAGCCGCGGCGGCACGCCGGGCTACATGGCGCCGGAACAACGCCGGGGCGAGCCGGTCGATGACCGCACCGATCAGTGGGCGCTGGCGTTCGCGCTGCAACGCGCCCTGGCCAGCGACCGCCGGGCCGGCCCGCCCGCGCCGGCCCACGTCCTCCAGGCGCTGCGCCGCGCCACCGCCGAGGCGCCCGCCGACCGGTTCGCCGGGCTCGACGACCTGCTCGCCGCCCTCGCGCCGCGCCGGCGCCGCGGCCTCGTGGTGGCGGCGGCCGTGGGCGCGATCGCGGTCGCCACCGGCGGCGCGCTCCTGGCGGCGCCGCGCGACGCCGCTGCCCCGCCGAGCTGTGCGCAGGTCGCCGACGCGACGGTGGCGACGACCTGGAACCCCGCGGTCCGCGCCGCGCGCCAGGCGGCCTTCGACGCCGCCGGCGGGGTCGCCGCGGCGACCTGGGCCCGCACCGGGGCGGCCCTCGACGGCTACGCCCAGGCGTGGCGGAGCGCGCGCGTCGAGGCCTGCGCCGCCGATCGCGCCGCGACGATCACCCCGGCGCTGTCGGAGCTGCGCCGGGCCTGCCTCGATCGACGCCTGGTCGAGCTCGACGCCCTGGTGTCCGCGCTGCGAGCGCCGTCGCTGGAGACCGCCAGCCGGGCCCACGCCTCGGCGCTGACCCTCGACGATCCGCGACGGTGCCTCGACCTGGAGGACCTGACCCGGCGCGAGCCGTTGCCCGACGACGCCGCCCGGCGGCCGGCCGTGGCCACGGCGCGCGCGCGTCTGGCGGTGGCCCACGCGACCACCGAGGTGGGGCGGCTGGTCGACGCGCGCCGCCAGCTCACCGAATTGCTCGCGGTGGCGCGGGCCGAGGCCTGGCCGGCGCTCACAGCCGAGGTCCTCCTCGAGGCCGGCCTGGCCGCAGCGGCCGACCGGGACTTCACCGCCGCGGCGCTGGCCCTCGACGAAGGCGTACTGATCGCCGAGGCGGTCGGGTACGACCGGGCCACGGTGCGCGGGCTGATCGCGCTGGTCGACGTGCGCGGTCGGGGGCTGGTCGAGCCCGCCGCCGCCCTCGCGCTGGTGCCGCGCGCCACCGCGGTGCTGACCCGGCTCGGCGGCGACCCGGCGCTGGCCTCGGCGCTCGAGCTCGCCCGCGGCCGGGTCTTGCTGGTGCAGGGCAAGTACGACGACGCCTTCGCGGTGCTGGCGGCGGCGCTGGCCGCGCTGCGCGCGCGTGACCCGCGGCACCCCGACGTCGCCACCTGCGAGATCGACGTGGGCGACGCGCTGCAGAAGCGCGGCGAGCCGGCCGCCGCCATCGGGCACTACCGCGTCGCGCGGGCGCTGCGCGAGGAGCTGTTCGGGCGCCAGCACGTCCTGGTCGCGCGCGCGACGTACAGCGTCGGCAATGGCCTGCTCGAGCTCCACGACTACCCGGGCGCGCTGGCCGCCTACCAGGAGGCGCTGGTCGCGTACGAGGCGATCTACGGAGACCGCCACCCGGTCTTGGCCGGCCCGCTCAACAACCTCGGCTACGCGCAGATCCTGGCGGGGCAGCCCGCGGCGGCCCTGCCGCTCCTCGCCCGCGGGCTGGCGGTGGCCAGCGCCGGTGATCACGAGCCGATCACGCTGGCGCTCCTCGAGGGCAACATCGGCGACGCCCTGCGCCGCCTGGGCCGCTTCGCCGAGGCGCGGCCCTACCTCGAGCGCTCGCTGGCGGGGTTTCGCGCCACCTACGGCGCCGACAACCCGCAGGTGATCAGCGCGCTGGTCGACCTGGCTGCGCTCGAGCTCGATCGCGGCGACCGGGCCGCCGCGGTCGCGCACCTGACCGAGGCCGACCGGCTGAGCGCAGCGCTCGGCCCCGACCACCCCCTCGCCGTCGACGTCCACGCGCGGCAGGCGGCGGCGGCGCGCCTGGCGGCGCCGCGGTCGCGGACCGTCGCGGGTCCACGGCGACCGTGACGGCGCCCGCAGGGTCCGGCCCGCCGGGCGCCCTACGACGTCACCGACCGAGCGTGGCCTGCGTGGGTGGCGCGCACGACCGCGGCGGCGGCGCCGCCGCCGACGGCCAGGCTCACCGCCGCGCGCGGCACGGTCACCGCGCGGGCGACAGCGCCACCGACGTCGCGGGTGCGCCCCGACGCGATCCCGACCGCCGCGGCGACGCGGGTCGGCCCCAAGGCCAGGCCGTCGACGTGCGCGCCCCACCCGCGCACCACGGCCCCGGCGGCGCCCAGCTCCCCGCCCACGGCCAGCAGGTCCAGCACGAACGGCTCGTCGACGTAGGCCAGCGGCACCGCGCCGATGTGGGTCTGCAGCGCCAGCGCGTCGCCGTGGCCGGCGGTCCACAGGAACGTCTGGGTCGCGCCCTCCTACCCGCCTACAGCGTTTGCAGGAAGCGCACCAGGGCGGCCTGATCGGCGGCGGTGGCGGCCAAGAAGGCGTCGCGCGACGCGGCGCCCTCCCCGCCGTGCCAGCGGATGGCCTCGGTCAACGTCCGCGCGCGGCCGTCGTGGAGGTAGCTCGCGCTCGGCACGCACACCTGCTGTTGGTTCGGTCCCGCGACTCCGCCGGTCACGCACGGGCCCAGGCCGAGACCCCACAAGGGCGAGGTCCGCCACTCGGCGCCGGTCGCGTCGCCCTCGCCCAGGTCGTCGGCGAGGTCGGGCCCCAGGTCGTGCAGGAGCAGGTCGGTGTAGGGGTGGATGCGCTGGTCGCGCAGCTCCGAGAACGGGTGGTACGCGCTGGTGACCACGTCGGCGCGGTGGCAGTCGTCACAGCCGACCGCGGCGAACACCGCCTCGCCGCGCTGCGCCTGTGGATCGTCGAGATCCCGGCGCGCGCGCACGCCCAGCACCGCGACGTAGGTCACCAGGTCGGTCAGGTCGGTGTCGGCGAGCTCGGCGCCGCTGGTGTTGCCGCAGCCGGTCTGGGTGGCGCCGCAGTCGGGCGTGGGCAGCACGCTGGTCATGACGCCCATATCGGTGTTGAGCGCGCTCGCGATCTGGTGCCGCAGGCTGCTGGTCCCGGCCTTCCAGCCGAACCGGCCGAGGCGCAGGTCGCCGGTGACCGGATCGATCACCCGCTGGACCCGGCCCGAGATGCCATCGCCGTCGGCGTCGTCGGGGTCGGCCCAGGCGAGCACCGCGGCCTCGGGGATGGCCTCGAGGAGGCCCATGCCCACCAGCGCCGGGGCGATGCGGCCGGACACCCGCGCCGGCCGCCCGGCCGAGAACGCGAACACCGGCCGGCGCAGGCCGTCGACCTCGTCCCAGCGCGCGATGCGCACGTCGCCCTCGCCGGCGCCGACGGTGGCGCTGGGCTGGAGCACGCGGCCCCAGCGCGGGTCGGGGCTACCGTCGGCGGCACCGACCTTGAAGACCCAGCGGTCGAGCGGCTGGCCCACCGCGGCGACCGCGGCGCGGCCGTTGCGCTGGTGGCAGCCATCGCACGACGGGTGCACGTACAGCGGCCCGGCCAGGCCGACCAGCGCGCCGAAGGTGCCGTTGTCGGCGCTCTCGTCGTGGGAGCCGTCGGTCATGCGGGTGTGGTGCACCCGGCGCCCGCGCACGAAGGGCTGGGCGTGCTCTCCGTCGAGGTTGGTCGCCATCTGCAGGTAGTGGTCGTCGGGCTCGTCGGAGTACTGGTAGGGCAGCGTAGTGCGCCCGCCCAGCCAGCCGGCCTGGGCGATGGGCCGGCTGAGCTCGCGCTCCGACGACGGATCGGCGAAGTCGCCCACCGCGCGCCACGGCACCAGCCCGCCGACGCCGACCTCGTACAGCCCGGTCGTGCCGTAGTAGTTCTGGCGACCGCCCGGCGCGCCGGCCAGGAACTGGCTGGCCTCGAACTCCATGTGCTGGCCCTTCGCCAGCGGCGTGGGGACACCGTCGACGAAGGCGTTGGTCATGGTGAAGCGGTAGCGGTACTGGGTGCCCTGGTCGCTGATCTTCACGTGGTCGCGGTCGAACGTGCCCGGGCCCACCTCGGTCAGCCCGGGCGCGTAGTTGCCCGAGTACTCGGCCACGGTGTTGCGGCCCAGGTACCAGGCGCGGAACTCGGCGATCGACAGCCGCCACTCGCTGACCATCGACACCTCGATGGTGGTGCCGCCCTTGGCCACGTAGTCGACGAACCGCATGCGCGCGGTGCGCGCCTCCCAGTAGTGAGGCAGGTAGTGGTCGTAGGCCTGGAACTGGTCCTCGCGGGCGTGGCGGTCACGGCCGCGATCGCCGAAGCGGGTGACGATGGCGTCGCCGCGGTCCTCGATCCACCCGGGCTCGAGGACCGTGGTCGCGTCGTAGAGCGGGACGATGGCCGCCTCCGGGGGACGGGCATCCGCAGCGCCCGGCGCGTCGGGGGTCGCGTCGGGGGCACCGGCGCCGGCGCCGCCACACGCCCCGACGAGGCCGACCAGGCTGATGAGGCCTCCCAGCGTGACGGTAGGGATGAGGTGTCGCATGGTGGCCTCCGCGGTGAACCGACGACGCCGCGGCCCCGTCAGGGTGCGCGGCCACCGGTGTCCTCACCCTACCTGCTGTGAGCGCGTGGGTGGTGACCGATCGCGCGCCTGACCGCGCCGCCCGTCGGCCCAGCGCCCGGGGCGCGCCTGGGGCGCCACGGCGACGGCGCCGTCTCGTCACGACCGAAAGCGTGAGACGCGCCCCGGGGCCGTGGCATCACAGTCCGCACCAGCCGGTCGACGCCGTGACGTCGAGGCGGTCCGGTGACCGAACGAGGGGCCCATCCATGCCTGACACCACGCTCGACGCCGTCGTCCCCGACACGCTGTGGACCTTCGACCGCCCGGTGTGGTTCGCCGGCGTGCGGCTGCGCGCGCGCACCACCGTGGTGCGGCTCGACGACGGCCAGCTGCTGCTCCACAGCCCGGCCCCGCCTACCGACGCGCTGACCGCTCAGCTCCGCGCCCTGGGGTCCGTGCGGTGGCTGGTGGTCCCCAACTGCTTTCACCACCTGGGCACCCCCGCCGCGGCGGCCGGATTCCCCGACGCGCGGACCGTCGGCCCGGCGTCGGCCCTCGCCAAGAACCCGGCCTTGCGGCTCGACCTGGACATCCGCGGCGCGGCGTTCGCCGAGCAGGTCCCGGAGCTCGAGGCCCTGCCCCTGGACGGGGTGCCGTTCCTCGACGAGACCGTGCTGTTCCACCGCCCGACCCAGACCTTGCTCGGCGCCGACCTGGTGATCAGCGCGACCGCGCGCGACCACTGGACCTGGCGCTGGGCCGCGCGTGTCACAGGGTGCTACGGCCAGCTGCGGGTGCCACCCGACGTCCGCAAGAAGCTGCCGGACCGCGCCGCCACCGCGCGCGCCCTTGGCGCCATGCTGGCCCGGCCCGCGCGCCGGCTGATCGTGGCCCACGCCGACGTCGTCGACGACGACTGCCGCGAACGCCTCGCTGAGGCCTGGCGTCGCGAGGGCGTGGAGCCCTGACCGCGGGAAGGGAGCGTCCTCGTTGGACGCGACCCGAGCACCGGCGCCGGCAACGCCGCCCCCGGGGACGCATCGCCTGCGCTCCTCGCTCGACATCCCCATTCGGGGGCCGTCAGGGTCGGCCCGCCGCCGCCAGCAGCGCGGGGCCCCACGCGTCGACCCGCCAGCGGCGCACGCCGTCGACGACGGCCAGCTCGTCGAGCGTCCGCGGCCCGGCGCTGGCGACCCGCTCGATCACCCGCTGCGGCATCACCAGGGCTGGGTCGAGGCGCGACGCCTCGGCCTGCTGGTCGCGCCATGCCCGCAACGCCGTGACGCGCCGACGGGCGGCCGCGGACATCGGCGCGCGCTCCCCGCGCGCGGGGCTGGGCAGCTCACGCTCGGGCAGCGCCAGGCCGCGGGCGATCGCCGCGGCGACCACCTCGACCTGGTCCGCCTGGCGCGGGTAGCGCGCCAGCACCCGGGCCACGTCGGCGACGTCGGTCGGGGCCCGCGCGGCCAGCGCCACCAGCACGTCGGGGCCGACGATCTTGAACGGCGGCCGATCGGCGGCGGCCGCGCGCGCCTCGCGCCACACGTGCAGCTCGCGCAACACCGCCTGGTGACGCCGCGACAGCGCCGCGGCCCCCTTGATGCGCCGGTACCCGTCGGGCTCGGCCCGCGTCGACGGGGTCGGGGTCAGCTCGGCCAGCGCGGCGAACTCTTCGCGGGCCCACTCGGTGCGGCCGGCGGCGGCCAGCCGGTGGGTCAGCCGCGTGGCCAGCGCCATCAGGTGGGCGACGTCGGCCAGGGCGTAGGCCTCCTGGGTCGCGGTGAGTGGCCGCTTCGACCAGTCGTCGCGCTGGCTACCCTTGCTGAGCGAGACGCCCAGCTCGGCCCGGACCAGCGCCTGCAGGCCGACCTCGGCGTCGCCCAAGAGGCGCGCCGCCAGCGCGGTGTCGAACACCGTGCGGAAGCGGAAGCCGAAGTCACGCCGCAGCGACGTGACGTCGTTGTCGCCGCCGTGGAGCACCTTCACCACCGTCGGGTCGGCCAGGATCGGCGCCAGCGGTGACAGATCGTCGAGGGCCAGCGGATCGATCAGGCAGGCGTCGCCGCCGAACGTCGACAGCTGGATCAGGCACACCTGCTCGGCGTAGTGGTGCAGGCTGTCGGCCTCGGTGTCGAGGCCGATCGCGCGCACGCCGGCCAGCTCGTGGACCAGGTCGTCGAGGTCGTCAGCGGTCCGGATCCAGCGCGTCGGGGGGGCGGGCACGCGGCACCCTAGCAGGGTTGGCCGCGCCCATCGCCGGCCGGGCGTAACCGGCGCGCGGGGCAGCGCGTCGTACCGAGATGACCGCCGGCAAGCCACCGTGGCAGCGACCTCGCCCGCCGGGCCCGCGGGCCCCCCTGACCGACGCGCAGCGTGCGTGGGCGCGGGCGATGGCCGCCCTGCACGGGCGCCGCTACCCGAACCTGGTCGACAACATGGCGGCGGCGCGCCAGCCGCCGGACGTCGACGTGCCGGTGGTGACGCCGTCCGGCCCGCGCCGCTGACCGCCGGTTCGCCCCGCGGGCGCGCCACCCCATCCCGGGCGTGGCGCAGGTGGTCCCACGACCGCGGCGGCGCTCGACGGCGGTCGCTAGCGTGGCGCCATGATCATCCCAACCCGCACCATCCTGTTGTGTTCAGCGCTCGTGCTCCCGGCCTGCGTCGACCCTGCCCCGGCCTCGGACGCCGAGCTCGCCGCCGAGGTCCAGGACCTGTCGACCGGCGCTCGGTGTCCGCCGGTCGAGCCCACCGAGGGCGGCGTGTTCAACACGCCGTTCGACGAGGGGCGCATCGCGTTCACCGCCGACGGTGACACCGCGTACTTCCACCGCGCCGACGAGAACTTCACGTACACCATCTACGTCAGCCACCGGGTCGCGGGTGGCTGGTCGACGCCGGTCCCGGCCTCGTTCTCGGGCCAGCCCGGCAACGACGACATCGATCCGTTCATCACCGCCGACGGCACCCAGCTGTGGTTCTCGTCGTGGCGCGGCGTCGACGGCGCGCCCAACCGGCCCGACACCGACCTGTGGGTGGTGACCCGGCAGGCCGACGGCAGCTGGGGCCCGCCGGCCCACGCGCCGGCGCCGCTCAACTCGCCGTACTACGAGAACTACCCGAGCATCGCGCCCGACGGCACCCTCTACTTCAACACCAACCGCGCGGCCCCGGCGCCCGACGTCTTCGACGGCTGGGACCTGTACACCGCGCGCCCCACCGCCGGCGGCTGGGCCCCGCCAGTCCAGATGCCGGACACCATCAACACCACGGACTGGGAGTTCAACCCGATGCTCCTGCCCGGCGGCCGGGTCTTGGTCTTCTCGTCGATCCGCGACACCGGCTACGGCGGCCCTGACCTGTACGCCAGCGTGCGGCTGGGGCGCAGCTGGTCGCCGGCCGTCAACCTGGGGCCGTGCATCAACACCGCCGACGGCGAGTTCCACCCGACCTGGTCGAGCGTCCGCCACACCCTGTCGTTCATCCGATCGACCCCGGCGACCCAGGGCGACCACTACGACGTCAGCCTCGGCTGGTGAGGCGCGCCGGCCGTGGGGCTACGGCGCGGTCGCGGTGACCACGTGGGCCGACAGCGGCGACCGGCACGGCGCGGCGCCGAACCGCGCAGCCAGCCGCGCCGCCACCGCGCGCTCGAAGCGGTCGGCGTCGACGCCGCGCTCGGTCAGCTGGTGCCACAGCGGGTTGCCGCGCACGAAGCCGATGGCCAGCGCGGCGGCCGACGGGCTGTGGGCGGTGTGGGCCACGGTGTCGACCGCGACGTCGACGAAGCCGGCGGCCTCGGCCAGCGCGGCCAGCGCCGCGGGGTCGTGCATGGCGAACGGCGTCAGCATGAACAGCGGCGGGTCGTCGGCGAACATCGCCTGCGCCAGGTCGTGCATCGCCGCGGTGGCCTGGTTGTGGGCGAGCCGGTCCCACGTGCTGATCAGCAGCCGGCCGCCTGGCCGCAGGGCGCGCCGCATCTCGCCGAGCGCCGCCGCCTTGTCGGGGAAAAACATCAGCCCGAACTGGCACACCACTGCGTCGAAGCACGCATCGCGCGTGGGCAAGGCGGCCGCGTCGGCCGCCTGCCAGGTGACCCGCGCATCCGCGAGCACCCGGGCCGCGTGGTCGAGCATCGCCTGGTTCAGATCGGTCGCCACCACGACGCCGTCGACCGGGAGCGCGGCGACCAGGTGACGGGTCACCCGGCCCGTGCCGGCCGCGACCTCGAGGACCCGGGCCGTGCCGAGCGGCAGCCTCGAGGCCAGCTCCGCCGCGTACGGCTCGAACAACGCGGGGCCCAAGTAGCGGTCGTACAGCTCCGGGATCGAGCCGGTGAACGCGGACGGCGAGCTAGTCATCGGGTCGCATCATGGCGCGGTTCTCGGCGCCACGCCGGCACCCGACGGGGCCTCAGATTTCTGTGGCGTGACCTGAGACACGCCGGTCCATTGCCCGTCATTTCCGCACACGGAACTACTCGTATTACACAACGATAATAGTAGGTTAGATAGATGCACCGGGGCATCGTTTGGGTTACAGGGTGACGGGAAAAGCGCGACGATTCTGGTTGCTCGAATTGCGACGGGTTGTCACACTGCCGCCCGTGAGAACCGTCGACGTCGCGTGGGACAGGCTCGAGGAGATCGAGCTGGTGCGGCACCTGGGGACGGTCGCGGCCCGGCGCGGCCTGGCGCTCGGCTGGATCGAGGGGAACGGGCGCGACGCGGTCTTGCCCCACCAGCGTCACGCCGATGGCTGCGCCGAGCGCGGCTGCATCGCGGTCGTCAGCGGGCAGCTGGCCGCGGCGACCACGCCCTGGGCCGTGGTGATGCCGCACGCCGGCCTCCACGAGATCGCGGCGCCGATCATGCTGGGCGGTGTCGCCATCGGCGCCCTGCTGGTCGGCGCGTACGACGAGGCCGCGCTGTCGCCAGGCGAGGTCGCGCTCCTGGGCGAGCTGCTGGCCGAGGCCGCGCACCAGGTCGGCCGATCCACCGCCAGCGCGACCACGCCGCCGGCGCCGCCGGCCGGGCCCAGGTTGGCCCGCGGCGAGTTCGCCGGCATCATCGGCGGCGCGCCGTCGATGCAGGCGCTGTACGGCACGCTCGAGCGGGTCGCGCGCTCGGGCTCGACGGTGCTCATCCAGGGCGAGAACGGCACCGGCAAGGAGCTGGTGGCACGCGCCATCCACCAGGGCTCGCCGCGGGTCGACCGGCCGTTCGTCATCACCAACTGCTCGGCGTTCAACGACAACCTGCTCGACTCGGAGCTGTTCGGCCACAAGCGCGGCGCGTTCACCGGCGCGGTCAGCGACAAGCCCGGCCTGTTCGAGGTGGCCGACACCGGCACCTTCTTCCTCGACGAGATCGGTGACATGTCGCCGGCGCTGCAGGTCAAGGTGCTGCGGGTCCTGCAGGAAGGCACGTTCAACCGCGTCGGCGACACTGACACCCGCCACGTCGACGTGCGCATCATCGCCGCGACCAACCGCGACCTGGCGGCGATGGTGGCGGCCGGGCAGTTCCGCGAGGACCTGTACTACCGCATCCACGTGATCAACCTGACGCTGCCGCCGCTGCGGGCCCGCGTCGAGGACATCCCGGTCCTGGCCTCGTACTTCCTGGGCCGCCAGCGCCACGGCAACCTCGAGGGCGGCCGCGCCAAGGAGCTGTCGACCGGGTGCCTGGCGCGGATGATGACCTATCCGTGGCCGGGCAACGTGCGCGAGCTCGAGAACGAGATCGAGCGGCTGGTGGTGCTGTCGGGTGACGACGGCTGCATCGACGAAGACCTGCTGTCACAGCGCATCCGCCACCACCACACCGCGCCCGCGGTGCCCGAGCTGCCCACGCTCGAGCCCGGCTCGCTGCCGGCCGCGGTCGAGCTGCTGGAGCGGCGCATGATCGTCGACGCGCTCAAGCGCCACCGGGGCAACAAGACCCGGGCCTCGGCGGACCTCAAGGTGTCGCGCCGCAACTTGATCCGGCTGGTGCAGAAGTACGGCCTCGACGACGCGCGGAGCTGAGCGCGCGGCGGCGGGCATGGCCGGACTCGGAAAACCATCAGCTGCCCGACACGGCCATGACATCGATGTCCGGCAGGTCGGGACCCCACCGATGTAATCTTGTCGCCTTGGGTGGGGCTTGCGGGGTGGCTCGATAGCTGCAGACGGATGGGTCATGACGAATCGGCCGCGCTTTCACAACCTCCTCCGGCACGGCCTCGTCGGCGGCGCGCTCCTCGGCGCCGCGGCGGGTCCGGCGACCGCGAACCCGTGCGACGACCGCGGCGCGAGCACCGCGGCGCTGGTGCTCGGCGTGCAACTGTCGCCCGGAGCGCGGCTGATCGGCGGCGCCGAGGTGCGCCACTGCCTGAACGAGCGCACGGAGGTCCTGGGGCGCCTCGAGCTGGGCGGTGGCGCACCGCGGCTCATCATGGGCGCGCGGGTGCGGCCGTTCGAGCGGGCGAACCAGACCGACGACAGCGAGCTGCTGGGCCTCGAGGCCGCCGCCATCCTCGATACCCACGCCAGGTTCGGCGGTCACCTGGCCGGGACCTTCGGCGCCAAGGACGCCTACCTCGCGGTCCAGACCGACGTGACCCTGAGCGGTCCGGCGCGCCCCGCGCGGTGGAGTCTGCTGGCCGGGCTGTCGCCGACGGCGCTCAATGGCCCCGCGGTCGTCGACGGCCGGCCGCTCGCCGCCGGTGACCGCTGGCTGGTGCCGGCGGTGGTGGGCGCGTCGACGGCGCGCGGCGAGCTGGCCGCGGTCCATGCCCACTTCCAGGCGTCGGCGCAGTTCGAGTACTCGTCGGTGTGGACCTTCCTGCGCCTCGCGGCGGAGCTGGCCGCCGTGGGCGCACCCGCTGCGTTGGTCGCCGCTGCGCTCGACGCCGCCGACGACGAGGTCCGCCACGCCGAGCTGTGCGCGCAGGCCGCGGGCGGGATCGCGCTGGCACCGCTGCCGGCGCCGCTCGCCCAGCCGCGCTTCACCCGCCGCACGCCGGCCGCGTTGGCCACCCTCGCCGTCGAGGCGTGGCGCGAGGGGTGCCTCAACGAGGGCGCCGCGTCCCTCGAGGCCGCCTGGGCCGGCGCCGCCGCGCGCGGGGCCATCGCGTCGACCTTGGCGGGCGTCGCCGTCGACGAGGCCGGCCACGCCGAGCTGTCGTGGGCCGTGCTCGCTTGGGTCGCCAGCGTCGACGCGACCGCGCTGGCCGACCTCGACCGACCGGCCCGCACCGTCGGCGAGGCGAGTCTCGTCGACGCGCGCGACCTGGCGTGGGCTGGGGTGCCGTCGACCGAGCTGCGCGTCGCTGCCCTGGCGCAGGCCACCGCGGCGGCCCATCGCCGCCGCGCCGCGGCCCTCTCGTAGGCGTCCTGGGCCTGGCCGCGCGGGGGTGAGGCGGCCTGCGCCGGGCCCAGTGAGTCCCACCCGTTGCAGCCGATCGCGGTCGTCGGATCGGGAGGATTGTCAATAACGGCCGAGGGTTGCGACTATCAGAAAATGCATGATCGGCGCCGCCCCGGGTCCACGGCTGACAACGGTGATGATGGCGCCCGCGACGGCGCGGGGCGCGGCCCGGTCCAGCGCCGCACCCTGCCGCGCACGACCGCCGGCCTGCCGCTGCAGCGCAAGGCCAGCGCCTCGACCGCTCCCAGCGCCTCGGCCATCGCCGAGGCCGGCACACGCAGCGCCGGCGGGCCGCTGCCGTTCCTCGACAGCATCCAGCGCTCGTTCGGTCGCCACGACGTGTCGGGCGTGACCGCGCACACCGACGACGGCGCGCGGACGGCAGCCGGCGCGCTGGGCGCCGACGCCTTCGCCACCGGCGACCAGGTGGCGTTCGGACGGACGCCCGATCTGCACACCGCCGCCCACGAAGCCGCGCACGTCGTCCAGCAACGCGCCGGCGTGCACCTGGCCGGCGGCCTCGATCAACCCGGCGACCGGTACGAGCAACACGCCGACCAGGTCGCCGATCGCGTGGTGCGCGGCCAGTCGGCCGAGGGCCTGCTCGACACCATGGCCGCCGGCGGCGGCGGCGCTGGCGCTGGCGCGACGGTCCAGCGGATGGTGTCGGTCGGCGGCGCCGACCTGTGGGGCGCCATGGCGTTTGGCCGCAAGCTGCCCGAGTTCCACGTCGACAGCGACGTGTGGCTGCCGACGGACTACTACCCGCTGGTCATGCGCGCGCTGCAGGCGCTGCCCAAGGAGATGGCGGTGCCCGAGCAGCAGCTCCAGGCCATGCTGCCCAAGCTCGCCCACGTGCTCGAAGAGTGGGTGCTGGCCGGCAACCCCGGCGTCACCAACGTCATCCTCGGCGGCGGCACCGCCCACGGGCGCAACTACGCCGACTGGCAGGAGCTGGGGCGCGCCCTCCTCGGCGACACCAAGGCCAAGGACAACAAGGCGAAGGAGGCCGAGCTGGCCAAGCGCACCCACGCCAGCGGCGGCGTCCGCGGCGGCGTCGCCGCGTGCATGCAGCTCATCAACGCCCAGGTCGCGACCGACTTCGGCGAGGGTGGAAAGTTCGAGCAGTACGCCGCCAAGATGAAGAAGAGCGTCGGCGCGCTCCGCAAGGAGTACTGGTGGTGGTACCTCGGCCAGGACATCTTCACCAACCTGGCGAACCCCACGCCGGCCAAGCTCGATCGCAACATCTCCATCATCCACGACCTCGAGGGCTACTTCCGCTCGGCCGGGCGCAAGGTCGAGCTCGACGGGTTCTACGGTGACTGGCAGAAGCGCGACCGCAAGGGCACCGTCGGCGAGGACCCCGACGACGGCGGCAGCAAGCTCGACCTCGACGGCGACCTCGGCGACTACCGCAAGGACGATCAGTCGACCCTCAAGGAGGACAACGCCTGGGTCCGCACCGCCCGCGCCCATTCCATGCCGGTGTGGGCCGGGCCGTCGGTGACCACCGGCCGCATGCTGACGTTCGCGCAGGCCTGCGGCGCCGGCGGCGGCGAGCTGACGGCCCTGGCCTGGGGCCTGTGGGCGTTCTGGACCACCAGCTACTTCACCAGCTTCTCGTGGGTCCACACCTTCCACGAGGTGATGGACGTGGCGCGCGGCTTCGGCGTCGCCTACACGCCGTTCGAGTATCCCGATGACCCGCCGCTGTAGAGTGGAGGCACCATGATCACGATCGATCTAGCCGCGATGGGCGCGTTCTACGCCGCGCAGGGCATCAGCGCCGAGGTCCGCGACGGGGGCCTGTGGATCGCCAACCCCGCGGCGCCCGCGTTCGGGGTCCGGGTGCAGGAGGCCGCCGACCAGGTGGCGTGGACCCTGGAGATCCCGCGGCCGGTGCCGGCGGCCCAGACCGCCGAGGTCGCGGCCGCGCTGGCCCACATCAACCCTGACGCCGCGCCCGGGGCGTGGTCGTTGTCGCCGGCCAGCCACACCGTGAGCTACCAGGTGGCGGTCCCGGCAGCGCGGGTCGAGCTGACCCCGGCCGGCCTGCTCGGCCCGCTGGTCAACGTCATCGAGCAAGGCAACACCTACGTCCACGCCCTGGTCGAGATCATCGACGGCCGCGAGCCGGCCGGCTACGTCGCCTCGGTCGGCTGATCCAGCGCCGCCGCGAGGGAGAACCGCCGCCCGGCGCGGACCCCGGCCTGGTCGAGCGGTGGATGGCGGAGGTGGTGGCGCGGTGCGGCGCCGACGAGGCGGCCTGGCCGCCGGCGCTGACGGCGTGACCAGCGCGGCGGGCCCGGCGTCAGGCGGTCAGCGCGGCGCGGAAGTCCGCCGCCGAGCGCGGCCGATCGGCCGGCGCCTTGCTCAGCGCCTTGGCGATGACCGCGTCGAGCGCGGGCGGGGCGTCGGGCCGGAGGGTGCGCACCGCCATCGGCGGATCGGAGCAGTGGGCGAAGCCGACGGCGATGGCGTTGTCGCCGCTAAACGGCGGCCGCCCGCACACCAGGTGAAACGCCAGCGCGCCCAGCGAGTAGATGTCGCTGGCGGCGTCTACCACCTTGCCCCGCACCTGCTCGGGCGACATGTAGTACGGCGTCCCCAGCAGGACCCCGGTGGCGGTGAGCCCGGCGCCGGCGCCGGCCTTGGCCAGGCCGAAGTCGATCAGCTTCACCGCGTTGCGCTCGCCGACCAGCACGTTGTGCGGCTTGAGGTCACGGTGGATGACGCCGGCGTCGTGGGCCGCGGCCAGGCCGGTGCAGATCTGCTGCAGGTAGTCGACGCAGTCGGCGATCGGCACCAGCCCGCGGGTGGTGATCACGTCGGCCAGGGTCCGGCCGGGGAAGTACTCCATCGACAGGTACAGCAGGCCGGGTCGGGCCTCGCCGAGGTCGTGGATGCGGATGACGTTGGGCGAGCTGACCTTGCGGGCGGCCGCGGCCTCGCGCCGGAAGCGCTCGACCAGGCCGGTCTCGTCGGCGGCGAACGCCGAGGCGATGATCTTCACCGCGACGGTGTCGTCGAGGACCTCGTCGTGGGCCAGGTACACCGCGCCCATGCCGCCGCGGCCCAGCAGGCGCTCGATGCGGTAGCGGTTGGCCAGCACCGTGCCCGCGGTCAGCCCGCCGTCGACGGTGGGGGCCGGCAGCTTGGTGTGCGAGGTGGCGGTGCGCTCGAGCGCCACGTCGGCGGGCCGCGGGGGCGCGGCGGGCGCGGCGGGCCCCGGCGTGGGTTCCGGACCTGGACCCGCCACGGCCGGCGGGGCCGCCGGCGGCGCGGCGTGACTCAGCATGCGCTGCTCGTCGATCAGCCGACCCAGCTTCTGGTTGAGCTCGTAGTCGACGCTGCACACGATCGACTCCAGGTTCTCGACCCGCTCGCGCAGGCGCTTGGTCTCGGCCTCGCGCGCCGCCGGATCGGCGTCGGCGCCGGCCGGCAACGCCAGCCGCTTGCCCTCGAGCTCGAGCTTGCTCTTGCGCTCGCGGTGGGCCAGCACCTCTTTCACGATCAGCACCGGCATCCCGAAGGTTGCGATGATTGCGATGATCCCGGTGATGTCCGCCACGGCCGCAGGTATAGCGCAACCGGCCACGGCCCAGACCGCCGGGGACGCCGTCACCTGATCGTCACCCGGCGGGTTCGCGCCCGGCCGCCCGGCCGTCTATAGTGGACCGCTGTGAGCAGCGCGACCCAACACTCGGGCGTCTTCCGCGTGGTCGAGGGCTCGCCCGCCGAACCACCCCCGCGTGAGCCGTCGGCCCCCGACCGCGCGCTGGCCGCGGGCTGCACCCCGCCCCACCCCGGCACCCGCGGCCCGGCGCCGACCGACCTGACCGCTCCCGAGCTGTTGCTCAACCGCGAGCTGACCTACCTCAACTTCTGCTGGCGGGTGCTGGCCGAGGCCGCCGACGACCGGGTGCCCCTGCTCGAGCGCGTCAAGTTCATCGCCATCGTGTCGTCGAACATCGACGAGTTCTTCCAGAAGCGCATCGGCGGCCTCAAGCAACAGGTCGGCGCCGGCCTGTCGACCGCCACCCCCGACGGCCGCACCCCGACCCAGCAGATCGACGAGTGCCTGCAGCTCATCTCCGACCTCGAGGCGCGCAAGAACGCCATCCTCGACGAGGTGCTCGGCCTGCTGCGGGCCGCCGCGGTCGACGTGGTGACCTGGGCCGACCTCGACAGCGAAGAGCGGGCCCGGACCCGGGCCTACTACCTCGAGAACATCTTCCCGCTGGTCACGCCGCAGGCGATGGACCCGGCCCACCCGTTCCCGTTCGTCTCCAACCTGTCACTCAACCTGCTGGTGACGCTGCGGTACCCCGACGACAGCGAGCCGCTCCTGGCCCGGGTCAAGGTGCCGATCGGCGCCGGCATCCCGCGCTTCCTCCAGCTGGGGCCGAGCCGGTTCGTGCCGCTCGACGACGTGATGGCCGGCAACCTCGATCTGCTGTTCCCGGCGATGGAGGTCGACAGCTGCGCGCGGTTCCGGGTCACCCGCAACGCCATCACCGAGCGCGAGGAGGGCGAGGCCGACGACCTGCTCGAGCTGATCGAGATCGAGCTGCGCGAGCGGCGGTTCGCGCCCATCGTCCGGCTGCAGGTCGAGCAGTCGATGACGCCGTACCTGCGCGGCAAGCTGGCCGCCGAGCTGGGCCTCGACGAGCAGCGCGACGTGTTCGAGGCGGTCGGCATGCTGGGCCAGCGCGATCTGATGGAGCTGGCCACGCTGGACCTGCCGGCCCTGCGCGACCCACCGCACGCCCCGGCGGCGCCGGTCGACCTGCTGGGCGACCGCAGCGTGTTCCACACCATCCGCGACGCCGGCAGCCTGCTGGTCCACCACCCCTACGAGTCGTTCCAGCAGTCGGTCGAGCGGTTCCTCAAGGAGGCCGCGGTCGACCCCAAGGTGCGCGCCATCAAGGCCACGCTGTACCGCACCTCGCGCGACTCCCAGGTCATCAAGCACCTGATCGGCGCCGCGCTCGGCGGCAAGCAGGTCGCGGTGGTGCTCGAGCTCAAGGCCCGCTTCGACGAGGAGGCCAACATCCGGTGGGCCAACCGCATGGAGCGGGCCGGCATCCACGTGACCTACGGCGTGGTCGGCCTCAAGACCCACTGCAAGCTGACGCTGGTGGTGCGTCAGGACTACGACGGCCTGCGCCGCTACGCCCACATCGCCACCGGCAACTACCACGCCGGCACCGCGCGCCTCTACGCCGACTTCGGCCTGTTGACCTGCGACAAGGTCATCGGCACCGACCTCACCGAGCTGTTCAACTACCTGACCACCGGGTTCCGGCCCCGCCGCAAGTACGGCAAGCTGCTGCCCGCGCCCAAGATCTTGAAGGCCGCGCTGCTCGACAAGATCGAGCGCGAGATCCGCCACGCCGGCAAGGGCCGGCCGGCCCTGCTGCAGTGGAAGGTCAACGCGCTCGAGGACGTCGACATCGTGCGGGCCCTGTACCGGGCGTCCCAGGCCGGGGTGAAGATCGACCTCATCATCCGCGACACCTGTCGGCTGCGCCCGGGCCTGGCCGGCATCTCCGACAACATTCGGGTCATCAGCGTGGTGGGCCGCTTCCTCGAGCACGCCCGGATCTTGTACTTCCACAACAACGGCAAGGCCGAGTACTACCTGGGCTCGGCCGACCTGATGCAGCGCAACCTCGAGCGCCGGGTCGAGGTGCTGGTGCCGATCGACGAGCCGCGCCTGCAGGCCGAGCTGCGGATGTTCCTCGACGCGCAGCTCGACGACGGCCGCGGCGCGTGGGACATGCAGCCCGACGGCAGCTACCGCCAGCGCCGGCGCGACCTGGCCGCGGTCCACTCCCAGGCCCAGATGATCGAACACACCGACGACCGGCTGCGCGACGCCACCCGGCTGCGCCGGCGCAAGGTCGCCAGCGTCGCCAAGCGCCGCCTGCGCTGACGCTCCGGCGCGGTCGGCGCGGCGGGCCACGGGTCGCCACCCACGGTCGAGGCGGCCTGTAACGATCCCGCCGTCGCCGCGACTTAGCGTTCGACCATGTATGCTGCCGCTCGGATCTCGATGGTGCGCGCCCGACCTTCTCCCGACGCCGCGCTGCTCGAGCGCTTGCGCGCGGGCGACGAGGCCGCGTTCACCACCACCGTCCGGGGCCTGCACGACACCCTGCGGCGGCTGGCCCGCCTATACGTGCGCACCGAGGCCCAGGCCGACGAGGTGCTGCAGGAGACCTGGCTGGCCGTGGTGCGGGGGCTCGACCGGTTCGAGGGCCGCTCGTCGTTCCGCACCTGGGTGTGCAGCATCCTGGTCAACCGCGCCCGCACCCTGGCCGTGCGCGACGCGCGGACCGTGCCCATGTCGGCCCTGTCGGAGGACGGCGAGGTCGACGCCGACCGGTATACCGCCGAGGGCCGCTGGGCCACGCCGCCGCAGGCCTGGCCCGAGCACGACCCGGCACGCCTAGTCGAGCAGGCCGAGCTGGTGGCGTTCGTCGGGCGGTCGCTCGACGCGCTGCCCGAGCGCCAGCGCGCGGTGGCGCTCTTGCGCGACGTGAAGGGGTGGACCTCCGAGGAGGTGTGCGAGGCGCTCGGGTTGTCCGAGGGCAACCAGCGGGTGCTGCTGCACCGGGCGCGCGCCCAGCTCCGGACCATGCTCGAGGCCCACCTCGCGGGAGGTTCGTCATGATGACCTGTCAGCAAGTCGGGGCGCGGGTGCGCGACCACGAGGAGGGCCGCCTGCCGGGGCCGGCCCGGTGGTCGTTGCGCCTGCACCTGCTCATGTGCGTCCACTGCCGCCGCTACTTCCAGCAGCTGCGCGCGGTGTCGTCGCTGCTCCAGGCCCAGCCGGCCGAGCCACCGGGGCCCGCCGTCGAAGACGCCGCGCTCGCCGCGTTCCGCACCGGCCGCCGGTCGTCCGAGTAGCCGCGCGGCACCGCCCGGTTCAGCGGGCCATGACCTGATCGACGTCGGCGGCGAACCCGTCGCGGATGTGGCGGGCGACGTCGCCGCGCAGCCGCTGCTTGGTGGCGCGAAACGCGGCGGCGGGGAGCGCGGCCAGCCGCCGGGCCTCGGCGTGGGCGGTGTCGGCCACGGCGTCGGCGGCCACCACCTGATCGAGGTAGCCGGCGGCCAGGGCCGAGGTCGGCGTGTAGATCTGGGCCAGCAGCGTCGCGCGGGTCAGCTCCGTCGGCAGCAAGCGCGCCCGGGCCAGCTCCATCGCCAGCATCGGCACGGGCAGGCCGATGGCCACCTCGTTGAGGCCGTACTTGTAGTCGCCGGCAGCGCCGATCCGGACGTCGCCGGTGCACACCACCAGCACCCCGCCGGCCAGGGCGTGGCCGGTCGAGGCGATCACCAGCGGCAGCGGGTACTCGAACAACCGCAGCAGCAGCTCGGCGCCCCGGTTGAGCAGCGCGATGGCGTGCTCCGGGCCGCTCATCATCACCCGCAGGTCGAAGCCGGCACAGAAGCGATCGGCGCGGCCGGTGAGGACGACCGCGCTGGCCTCGGCCTCGGCCTGGGTCAGCGCGGCGAGCAGCGCGTCGATCATCGCGGTCGACAGCGCGTTGGCCTTGCCGTCGTCCATGGTCAGCGTGGCGACCTTGTCGGCGAGGGTGTAGCGAACCGGTGCGTCGGACATGCGCCGACGATACACGGCGGCCTCCCCGTCGGCGGCGTCACCAGGGTGGTGAAACACTGACACCCGTGCGACGGATAACCCTGCGGCAACGCATCGGGAAACCGGCTGGTCCGACCGTTGCTTGAGGTGGAGGCATGCGCTCCGCCACCCTCGCCGCCCCGGCACCGGCGTCGGCCGACGACGACGACGAGATCGTTCCCGTGCGTCGACGCTATCGGCTGTTCGCGGTGCCGTCCGGCGCGCTGCTCTTCCTGTGCATGTTCCTGCCGTTCGTGCAGGTGTGCGACGCCCCGGTCTATCCGTACCAGGCGCCGCTCACCTGCCTGCCCTACCTGGTCGCGGCCATCGCCGTCGTCCGCGCGGTGCTGAGCCCGCCGGTCCGCCGCACCGGCCTGCGGCGTGCGCGCGCGCTGGCGATGGTGGCGGCGAGCTTCTGGACGCTGGCCACGGCGTGGTTCGCGTTGTTCGCCTGCTCCGGCGACGGCCTGATCGGGTCGTCGCTCGCGGCATCGGCATCGGCGTGGATGGTGGTCGCGGCCATCTGCCGCTACCGCGACCTGGGCGCGGCGGATCGGTCGCGCGGGCGGGGCGCACGCCTACCCGTCGCGCGCGTGGGCCGGGTCGACGCGCAGCGGCCGATCGGCAACGGCGTCATGGTGGCCCTCATGGCGATCTCGTTCGCAGCTGGCGCGGGCACGTGTCCGGCGCAGCGCGACGTGCGTCCCGTAGACGTCGGGGAGCGCCCGCCGATCAACCGGTGCTAGCGCTTCGACCGGGTGGCACGCCCCACGGCCGCCGTCGCTGCCCGCGCCGGCCCCGACGGCTACCCCAGCTGGTGCCCGGGCGGGGTGACAGGGCGGACGAAGTCGCCGACAGTACGCGCCAGCAACCAAGGAGCTGGACATGTCGAGCATCATCGAGACCATGATCGAAGAGGTGGGGGGCGGCACCCTGAGCAAGGTCGCTGGCAGCCTGGGCGTCAGCGGCGAGCAGATGCAGGGCGTGCTCGCCAGCGCGCTGCCGGCGTTCGTCCAGCACCTGGCGTCGAACGCGCAGACGCCTGAGGGCGCCTCGGCCCTGGCGGCAGCCCTCGACAAGAACCACGGCCCCAACCTGATCGATCAGCTGGCGCCGCTGGCGGGGCAGCTGCTCGGCACCAGCGGCGGCGGCCTCGATCTCGGCGCGCTGCTCGGCGCGGCGTCGGGCCTCCTCGGCGGTGGCGACGCCGCCAGCCCCTCGGTGCAGGCGCTGGGCGCGCTGCCGGCGCTCGACGGCGCCGGCATCCTCAAGCACGTCTTCGGCGGCAAGCTCGACGGCGTCATCGACCAGATCTCCAAGGTCGTGAAGCTCGACCCGGGCAAGATCCTCAAGATCCTGACCACCCTCGGCCCCATCGTGATGAGCGCCCTGGGCACCCTGAAGAGCAAGTTCGGCCTCGATCCCAAGGGCCTGGCGTCCCTGCTGTCGAACGACGCCGACAAGCTGGGGGCCAGCGACGGCTCGTCCGGCGGCGGCCTCGACCTCGGCGCCGTCGGCTCGATGCTGTCGAACTCGGGGCTGTTGGCCGGCCTGTTCGGCTAGCCGGGTCCACGCCGGCGGGCGCGCGACCGCGGGGTGCGCCCGCGCCCGCGCTAAAACCTGCGCCGGACCGCCTTGGCGAGGCGCCGGCCGATGTCTAGGTTGGAGGCATGTCGAACCACGCCGCTCGCCTGATCTGGACCCGCTCGACCGAGACGATGGACGCGCGCACCTACACGCGCGATCACCAGTGGGTGTTCGACAGCGGCGCCACCGTCACCGCGTCGGCCGCCGCCGGTGGCGCGGTCCCGGCCGAGACCATCGGCGCCGGCACCGTCGATCCCGAGGAGACCGTGGTCGCCGCGCTGGCCAGCTGCCACATGTTGTTCTTCCTGGCGCTGGCGGCCAAGCGCGGCCTCACCATCGACCGCTACGAGGACGCCCCCCACGGCGTGCTCGAGACCGTCGACCGGGTCACGTCGCTGACCAAGATCACGCTGGCGCCGCAGGTGACCTGGGGCGGCGCCGTGCCAGACGCCGAGCTGGTGGCCACGCTCCACCGCGACGCCCACAAGCGCTGCTACATCGCCAACAGCCTCAAGAGCGAGATCGTGATCGAGGGCGTCGACCTCGGCGCCCACTGACCGACGGTCCGGCCGACGCGCGGCGCCAGCTGACGGTCAGGCCGACGCGCGGCGCCGGCGCCGCGCCACGAGCCCGAGCACCACCCCGCCCAGGCCCAGGCCGGCCAGCGGATCACCACCGGTCGAACAGCAGCCGCCGCCCGGCGTCGGCGGGCCGCCGGCATCGACGCCGGCATCGGCCCCCGGCGCCCCGCCTTTGTGGACCAGCACGCCGTCCGACAGGATGTCCGGCGAGCGGCCGGCGGCCGACACCGCGCGCACGGCGATGACGTAGCGCTCGCCGTCGACGAGGTCGATGCCGCTGCGGGTCATCGACGTGCCGGTGACCGGCTGCCACGGTGGGTAGGCCGCGAAGCCGCCGTCGGCGTGGGCGATGGCCACCTCGTAGCTGTCGGCGCCCGGCACCGGCGCCCACGCGGCCGACAGCGTGTCGAGGGTGTCGACCTCGTCGACGTCAGGCCCGGCGGTCGCGCCCGGCACCAGGTCGCGGACCTCGCCGGGTCCGGCCAGCGGCGCGTGCTTGAGCCCGTACAGGTAGCCGTCGGCCACCGACACCAGCAGCTCGTCCGCGCCGTCGCCGTCGGTGTCGGCCAGGGCCGTGGCCCCCACTGGCGCGTCGAACGGCACCGCGAAGTCGAGGGCCGTGTCGCTGCAGGGATCGTACGCGTACAGCCAGCCGTCGGACGAACCGACCACCGCGCTGGCGTGCCCGGCGCCGGTCAGGTTGGTGTGCACCACCGACGACGCCAACAGGCCCGGCGTCGCCCCGGCGGCGGTGGCCGCGGCCGCGTCGGGGAAGCGGCGCCCGCCGGCGAGCACCAGCGATCGCACCTGCTGCGCGGCGACCGGATCGATGACCTTCACCAGGCCCGGCGTCAGCGAGCCGGTGATGACCAGCGACCGCCCGCCGCAGGTGACCAGCGCGGCGTACGGGTACGGCCGGTCGTCGGCGCCGGTCCACATCGACGTCAGGTCGTGATCGAGCGCGCGGGCTGCCGAGAAGCCCCCCGACAGCACCAGCTCGTCGTCGCTGTCGGCGTCGAGGTTGGCCACCAGCGCGCCCATGTACGCCGTGGGCGGGGTGCTGGTCGCGGCGGCGATGATGGCGCCGCTGGCCCCGTCGAAGATGCGGGTGCCGTAGTGGTGGAGGATGACGTCGTCGCGGCCGTCGCGGTTCCAGTCGGCCACGGTCAGCCCCGAGGGAAACTTGGCGGGGCCGGTGTTGGTGCCGGTGGTCCACAGCTCGGCGCCGTCGCGGCCGGCCAGCGCGGTCGTGCGGATGGCCACGTCGGTGGGCAGGCCCCACTGCACCGCGACGTCGGGGACCCCGTCACCGTCGAAGTTGCCCAGCACCACATCGTTCCAGGCCGGGCCGGGCAGCGCGGTCTCCCACCGGATGGCCCCAGTGCCATCGACCCGCGCCACCTTCTCGGTGGGCGGCACGGTGTTGCCGTCGATGCGGCGACACATCAGGCCGGGCGTGCCACCCAGATCGCCGCTCAGCGCCGCCCCCAGCGTGCTCCGCAGCTCCCACAGCGTCTGCGGCGGCGCGGCGTTGGTGGCGCCGCGCGCGTCGAGGGCGGCCAGGGTCTGGCGGCTGTCGGTCACCACGACCTCGGCGGCGGCGTCGCCGGTGAGCTGCGCCGCCAGCGGCGCGATCGGGAAGTGGCCGTAGCCGCCGGCGTCGTAGTACTGGCCGGCGCGGAACCGGCCCCGCAACGTCAGCGACGGCGTGTCGAGCGAGGCCAGCGTGCCGTCGGTGGCCGCGACCACCAGGCGGCCACCGGCCAGCCAGCCGGCGGTCACGGTCGACCCGGCCGCGGCCTGCCACGTCGCCAGTGTGCTGTCGGCCGGGTTGCGGGCGTCGTACACGTCGACCTCGTTGGGCCGCTTGGTGTCGACCGTCACCAGATCGAGCGCGCCGTCGCCGTTGACGTCCAGCATCACCAGCTCGGTGGCCAGCGGCGTGCGCGCCGCCAGCGCGGGATCGATCGTGGTCAGCGCGCGCCGGTCCTTGAGCCGCCAGGCCAGCGTCATGCGCGGCGTCGCGGCGCGGTCGAAGCGCCAGCCGATCAGCTGCTGGTCGGCCTGGGTCACCACGAACCCATCGGTGGCGGTGGGCGTGATGATCCCGACCTGCTGCTGGCCTGTGATCGTGGCGAGCACCTCGCCGGTGGTCAGGTCGAGCACGGCGACCAGCGGCTCGCCGGCGGCGTTGACGCCGGTCGCGATCAGCTCGCGGGCGCCGTCGTGATCGAGGTCGCCGATGCGGGTCGCGCCCATGATCGCGTCCACGTCGCGCGCGCCGACGTCGGTCGACCACACCACGTCGAGCCGCGCCGGCCCGGTCCGGTAGGCCAAGACGAACACCCGATGGCCGGTGCCGGGGTTGGCCAGCGGCGAGGCCAGCCAGCACACCAGCTCGGCGCCCGCGCCCGGCAAGACGTCCTCGGCCTGGCAGTAGGCGATCGAGGCCCACGGGCCGAGGTCGCCGGTGGTCGCCAGCGCGGCGCCGGTGCGGCCGTCGAGCAGCTTGATCTCGGTGTGGGTAGACAGCACGAAGTCGGGCGCGGCGTCGCCGGTCACGTCGGCGAACTGCATCTGCCGGCTGCCGGCGCACGCCGACGACGGCAGGGTCCACACCCGAGTCGGGGTCGCCCAGCCGCTGTCGAAGCGGTAGATGATGCCCGGCGTCGTCAGGTTCTGGATCTGGCAGCAGTAGCACTCCTGGATCGCCAGCTCGAGGCCGCCGCGCCCGTCGAGGTCGGTGACGCGAACGTCGCCGATGGTGCCCATCTCACCGGCCGGCTCGTCCCACAGGCGGGCGCCGGTGGTCGGGTCGAACACGAACACCTGGCTCGACGAGCGGACGATCAGCTCGTCGGTCCCGTCACCGTCGAGGTCGGCCAGCGCGACCAGCTTGACGAGGCCGAGGTTCTCCGACCTCCACCGCGGCACGCCCTGGGCCGACAGCACCTGCAGACGACCGGCGCCGATGTAGGCGACGTCGTCGGTGCCCACCGGCATGGCCATCGTCGGGTCGAACACGCCGCCCAGGTAGTGGCGCCAGTACGGCGCCGGCGTGGTCAGGTTGGCTGGGCTCGAGGCCTGGCCGGTCCGGCGGGCGTCGTGGTGGGCCGCCGGCCAGTCGGCGCGGGCAGCCGGGGCGGCGGCGATGACGACCGTCGCGAGCAGCGAGAAACGGGAGACGCGGACCATGGTGCCTTCCAGGAGTAGCAGCGCCGGGCGCCGGGCCGACGTGAGCCAGGCTACGGTGCTGTCCTGAGCTTGGTTGCCGGCGGGGGCCGGACCGTTCATCCCATCGAGCCGCGGATGGTGGCGATGACGCGATCCTGGTCGGCCGGCGTCAGGCTCGACCCGCTGGGCAGGCACAGCCCGCGCTCGAACAGGGTCGTCGCCAGCGCACCGCCGCGGATGGGGGCGCTGGCGAACACCGGCTGCAGGTGCATGGGCTTCCACACCGGGCGCGCCTCGATGTCCTGCGCCTCCAGCGCCAGCCGCACGCGCTCCCGGTCGCACCCCGCCACCGCGGGATCGATGGTGATGCAGGTCAGCCACGCGTTGCCGAGGCAGCCGGCGGCGTCCTCCAGCAGCGCCACCCCGGGTAGCCCGCCCAGGGCCGCCCGGTAGCGGTCGCGGTTGGCGCGGCGCGCCGCGACCCGCTCCGGCAGCACCTCGAGCTGGGCCCGCCCCACGGCCGCCAGCAGGTTGGAGAGCCGGTAGTTGAAGCCGATCTCGGAGTGCTGGTAGTGCGGCGCCGGGTCCCGGGCCTGGGTCGACAGCTTGCGGGCGTGCTCGATCCAGTCGGGCCGGTTGCCGATGAGCGCGCCGCCGCCGCTGGTGGTGATGATCTTGTTGCCGTTGAACGACAACACCGCGAGGTCGCCCTGGCACCCGACCGGGCGGCCCTGGTAGGTCGACCCCAGCGCCTCGGCGGCGTCCTGGATGAGCACGGCGCCGTGGCGCGCGCACAGCGGCGCGATCCGGTCGTACGCGCAGCTCTGGCCGTACAGGTCGACGGTGATCACCGCGCGGATCGGCTGACCGCGGCGCTCGCTGTCGGCCAGCTCCTCGGCCAGCAGCTCGGGATCCATCGTCCAGGTGGCGTCGCAGTCGATGAACACCGGCTGGGCGCCGACGTAGACCACCGGGTTGGCGCTGGCCGAGAAGGTCAGCGTCGACACCGCGACCCGGTCGCCGGGGCCGACGCCGGCGACCAGGAGCGCCAGGTGCAGCGCCGCCGTGCCGCTCGCCAACGCCGCCACCGCCGGCACCGCGGTCGCCGCGGCCAGCTCGCGCTCGAACCCGTCGACGTGCGGGCCCAGCGGGGCGATCCAGTTCGACGCGATCGCGTCGGTCACCAGCGCCTGCTCGCGGCCCGACAGGTGCGGCGGCGACAGGTACACGCGCGGCATCAGTTGAGCACCGCGTCGGCGCCGCGCGCGTCGGCGCTGCGGGTCACCCCGGGGGCGGCGGCGGCCGCCGCGCCCGGGCGTCGGACCCGGTCGAGCAGCGTGCGCGCCACGATCATCGCGTCGACGGTGAGCGACCGGTGCTCGAGGTACCAGCGATCGAGCGCCTGCTCGTCGTCCCACGTCGCGTCGGCCGCGCCGTGGAGCTGGGCCCAGCCGGTCAAGCCCGGCTTCACTGCCTGCCGAGCCGGCGCGACCGAGGCGTAGACCGGGTGGATCGGCCGTGGGCCGACCAGGCTCATCTCGCCGGTCAGCACGTTCCACAGCGCCGGCAGCGACGCCAGGCCGGTGCCGCGCAGCCACGCGCCCAGGTCCGAGGCCGGGTGCGTGCGCAGCCGCCACATCGCGAACGGCTCGCCGCCCTGCCCGGCCCGGAGCAACCGCTCGAACGGCGGCGCCCCGACCTCGGACCGCGACGCCGCGGCGGCCAACGCCACGAGCGGCGTCGACGCGATCAGCGCGGTGCCGGCGCCGATCAGGTCGAACGCTCGCTTGCTCACGCGGTGCAAGATTCCCATCGCGGCACTGTAGCAAACCGGGTCCGACCCGCCCGCCGGTCGCGAGGCGAATCGCGCCTCCGCCAGGTGGCGCGCGTAACGCCGGCCGCCGCGGCGAGACGAACCTCCATGATCCGGTCGACCTGCTTCGTCCTGGCGCCTGCCGCCCTCGCCTCGCTCGTCCTCGGCTGCGGCGGCGCAGCCCCGTCGCCCGCCGCCCCCGCTTCGGCGGCGCCGCCCCGTGCGGCCCTGGTCGCCGACGCTGACGAACACGCCTTCAACCCGTGCGCGGCGTCGGCGGCCAGCATCGACTGCTCGACCTGGGCCAGCTGGACCAAGGTCAACGCGGCCCGCTTCACGTCGAAGGGCCACCGCCAGGTCCCGGTCGATGTCTACGTCGAGCCGGCCTTCGTCGCCGCCTACCGCGACCTCGGCGCCACCGCGCCGGTCGGCCTGCGCGTCGTCAAGGCCCAGCACGATGCGCAGGGCCAGGTCGCCGCCCTCACCGTCATGGGCAAGATGCCCGCCGGCTACGACCCCGCCAACGGCGACTGGTACTACGGCGTCTACGACGCCACCGGCACCAAGGCCACCCGCGAAGGCAAGCTCGCCAGCTGCATCGCATGCCACGCCCAGGCCGCCGCCCACGACTACCTGTTCGGCGCGCCGTAGCTCCGACCGGCCCGCGCTACCTCACCGCCGCGCAGCCGCCGGCGCCGACGTCAGGCTCGGCGACGGCGCGGTGCGACCGACCGAGCAGCCCGAGCCCACCACGAGGTCGGTCACCGTGCCGGTCCGCAGCGAGTCGCACGCCCCACCGAACTGGGTCGAAGCCGTAGACAGTCCACTCCGACCGAGGCGACGAGTCCTGCATGAGGACCGAACGCTGCGGACCGCGTCACAACGGCCCAGCTGCGCCCGACGTCGGCGACGACCGCTGAACACGCACCTGGGGCCGCGTCCACGTCGCGCGAGAAGCACCCGCGCCCATCGCAGCGGGCGCAGGGTGCCGGCCAGAACCAGGCGCCAGACGACGTTGAGTGCCGCCATCCATCCGAAAAAATCCGTGCGCCTGTCACAACTTACAACTTTGGTTAAACCATGATTGATCATTGGCGTCTTTTGGTGATACCAAACCGTATGCGTTCAGCTCACCCACCAAGGCGTTGGAGCCTCTGCGTCGGACTCCTCGTCGCAGCCAGCTGCATCACGTCGGAACCGTCTGAGTCGAACCACTCGGACCGCGACGCCTGCCTGGTCGTTCGCGAGCGAATGGTCACTCTACGGACTGCTGGGCTGACCAAGGACGCCGAGAGCCACGCCCAGCTGATGAGGGACTCTCTCGGCGAGTCTTTCCTGGCGCGCTGCGTCTCGTCGATGTCCGACGACACCCGGCGCTGCATCTTGGCGGCGAGCTCACTTGACCAGCTCGGCGCCTGCGCGGAGTAACGCGCGCAACTGCAATTCCAAAGCTTCGGGCGCGACCGCCGAGAGGCCCGTTCACGCTGCGTGGGAACATCTGGGAGGTGTTTGATGTCACGGCTTATCCAGTCACGTCACAAGAGTATCTCCGCGAAAATCTTGGCCATGGCCCTGGTCGGGGTCATGACTTCCCCACTTTTTGCGATGCCTGGGGATATTACCCAAGTGTCCGCACCATCGATCGGAAACGATCCCCCAAAAGCACAGGCGCTGAACGACGGAGACACGTCCGTGTCGACCCAGACGGGCGCGTTTTCGTACAGCTACCAGATCCGCGTTCCGCCTGGGCGCCGAGGGATGGCGCCGCAGCTTGCGTTGACCTACTCATCATCGGCCCCGGTCTATGGTGGCGTCGCGGCCGGATGGGCGTTGGATGTCCCGGAGATCCATCTGGACACATCGTCCTCGGTACTGGCCCAGACCTACTGGATCGCCCCCCTCGCCATGGCCGATGCCTGGAAACTCGAGCGCTACGTCAGCTCCATGGCGGGCGGCCGGCCGCTCGTTGAAGTCCAGGAAGGCACTCCGGCAGCGGACGTCCTGGCAACCTATCGTGCCCAAGCCGATGGCTCGTTCGCTCGCTACGAACGCCTGAAAGCCGGCGAACCATACCGGTGGCGCGTGCTGACCACGGACGGGGTTACGCACTATTTCGGAGGAGCCAACTTCAAGTGGACACCACTCCTCAAATCCGTCGACTCATTCGGCAACACGATCGAATACGTCTGGACGCGAGCTGACCTGACCGAAGTTCGATACACATCGAATCCGACCGCATCTCCGTCTCTGCCCGCGTTCGCAACAATCAGGTTCTTGCGCGACTACACGCGACACTGCGGAAATAGCAACATCGGTGCCCAGACAGATCATCGCCTCGGCATCATCCGCGGCGAAGGGCGCTTGGACAAGATCCAGGTCTTCGCGCATACACCGGGAACGTATGGCGTCGACGCCACGGTCCAGCACACACGAGAAATTACCCTCTCCTACGACGGCGCCAGCGAGGCCTGCTCGGACATTCACGGACCTATCCGTCAATTGACCGCAATTCAAGAAAGCGCGTGGGGTGACACCGAACCGCGGGTCGACCTTCCGCCGGTCACGTTCGAATACAACCGCTTGACGCGTACTCTCGACGAGACGTTCACTCTGGCTTCTGGGCCATTCGTCGCCAACGAGCTCGCACCCGCCAACCTCGGCTGGGGCCAGCGCCTGGACAAGACCACGGTCGATGGCATGATGCTCGATTTCGACGGAGACGGCCTCCAGGATCGCCTAGCGACGTACCCCGACGCCGGCGAGTGCAAGTTCACCTGGCAGCGGAACCTCGGACGCCAGCCGTCGGGTGTCTTGTTCTCCGCCCCAAGCGCGCCAATCAAGCTCCCCCGTCTACCCTGGGCAAACTTCAACGCAACCCATGGCGCAACGGAATACTGTTCGCTCAGCGGCCAAAAGACTGACATCGAAAACAAGACCCCGGGCTACAACTGCGATGGCCCCCACGGCAGTCAGCTAGCATATCGCTGGCTCGACATGAACGGCGACGGCCTTCCTGATCTCGTCACCGCGGTACATCAAGAATCACAATATTTCGACGTCGAGCTGCTTGCGACGCCACCATTTGGCCAGTGGCCGGCATGCGACATCGAACAGCCGGGAAAGTGCCCGGTCATCGATCAACACTGCATGGCATCTGCACTCAGTTGCCCCGTCGAGCAAGAATGTTCCTTCGATGCCGGCGCGGTGCAGTCGTGCATGCTAGCCGCACCACGTGTCGGTTGCGATGAAATGATGGCCAAGGGAACGGGCCATGACTGGTCCTGCTATAGCGACTGTATGGCTGCCAGCAATCCTCCGCCCGGAGATTGGCAACATTTCGATCTCGGCTGTCAGAGCAAGTGTGCGCTCAATACGCACGTAGACCCGATGAATGACCCTGGCCGCCCGCCGTCCTGTCATTCGCTCGAGCCGCAGTTGCACACGCAGTGCGGTGGCTATCCATGGATGGTTTATACCAACCAAGGAGGCGGCACACTGGCGTCACAAGCTCAGATCATCTATCAACCTGTGCCGCTCGAATCTGACAGCGGTGACTCCTCGTTTGGCGGTCGCGGCGTCTCCTCGGCCAAGCACGCAATCCAAGACTTCGATGGCGATGGGGATCTGGACGCTGTCGTGGCAGGCCGAGGCCCAGTCTACCTTCCAGGATTCAGCCAGCCAGACATCTTGTGGTGGTTTGTCTTTCTCGGCGACGGCACCGGCAAGTTCCGTCCGTTCGCCGGCAACGACTTGCCCTATCTCTGGGCGATCCCATCGCGTAGTCTGATCAACACGTCATGCACCACCCATCCGGGCGTGCATTGCAACCCGCTCAACTTCAGCCCCACGCAGACGGATGACTTCGACGTCCGCACGCTGTCGACAATTGCCGATGTCACAGGTGATGGCGCAGCAGATCTCGTCTGGAAGTTCGGCGCGGCCCAGGCGACCCACGTGGCTCCGCCAGAGATGGCCACCGTGGAAGATGACGACCCGCTGAGGGTCTTCCCGGGCGACGGCGGCAAGTTCAAATGGGTCAAGATCGGAGGCGCGGCGGAGTACCCGGCGATCGTGCCTCTCAATCAGGGGCGGCCGGCACTCGCTTACATAAACCGGTCCTACTACGACTCAACTGCGAACGACCCGATCCTGACGCACATCTCGCGCACCGGAATTCGCGAGTCGCGCGCCCGGCTGCTCGACTTTGACAGTGACGGCCGTCTAGACATCATCGGACAGCGCTTCTTTGACAACGAGTGGTTCTGGCCAGCCCTCTACATGAACGCGGGCGACGCCGCCATGCAGACGACGCCCACGCTGTCCGCTGCGCTGGCCAGCGCGCTGCACCAACGTACAGACGCTTTCGAGACCGGCTATCTACAGGCTCCCTTCGCCTGGGCAACTAAGGAGGATTTCACCGACATCGATGGCGACGGGCTGCCCGAAGCCTGGAAGTTCGGCGCGAGTAGCGTGACCATCACGCGTGACGCCGACCTACAGCCGCTGCGGCTGATGAAGAAGGTGCGGAACGGGCGAGGCGGGACTACGACGATTTCGTATGCCAACACGACCAACACCGCTGTCGTGACGTTGGACCCTACGACGCGCAAGGCGGTGCCATCGCCTGAATGGGTGGTAGACTCACTCGTCACGACCGACCAGTGGGATACGGACGTCTCGACGACGACGTATCGTTACAAGCATCCAGTGTGGAGTCCGGACGACGCGGGCCGATATGGGTTTCGCGGCTTCGAAGAAGTGACCACAATCGCACCATCAGGTGCCCGGACGGTGGAATCCTACGACTTCGCCATCGATTGGAGTGGGCGGCTCAAAACGTCGAGGACGTATTCGCTCGAGTCAAACCCGGGCTCGACACTGACCACGCCTACCACGATTGCAGAAACCGTGTGGGGGTACGGCCTGCTGTTTGGGAAAATCTACATCTATCGCCCGTTGGAAGATCGCGCGTGGACCTGCCGCAATGGCCAGTCGGAATCGGCCTGCCGCGCCACGCCCGCCGCTCTGCTCAAGCACCGCCACAGCTGGTACGCCGTCGCTGACGCCGGGGGTGTACCGCGGATCTACGAGGAGCGCTTCACGTACACGCAAGACAGCGAGGCGGTCGACGCCGGCGACCGCTACACAGTCAACTTCTTGAAGGTGCACGCGGGGCCGACATTCTATCGCGTTCAGCCTACCACCAGCGGCGTGCGGGAATATACAGACCCGAGCACCACGCGCTGGCAGAGCTATGAGAGCTACGGCTATGACGGCGATTGGAAGCAGCGGGTGGCCACCAGTCGGTACTTCAACCAGGACGCGGCAGGGAATCCGGATGCCACGACGAGCGCCGTCTCAATGTTTGGATATGACTCCGCGACAGGCGTACAGCTCTGGGAGCGCGCGCCCAATCAATATCCGTCTGGTCCGTCCAAGCAAATTGACTATGATGTTACGAGGCGATTTGCTGTTTCGGTCACCGACGAGAAGAGCCACATCGTCACGTCAGAGTACGAGCCCGGGACCGGGGCCCAAATTTGGCAAGAAGGGCCGCATCGGGTCTCCTGTGGGACTAGCTGCACCAACGCAACCAAGACGTGGACCGACGTCGACGGCCTTGGTCGCCCGCTGGCGTCCTGGGTCAACCGCGAGGTGCCAGGCCTCCTGGCCTGGCAAAAGACCAAGGTCGCGACGACCAGCTACGTTGACGCGGTCGTCGGTGGCGCTCGGCCGTCGATCACCGCCAAGAGCTTGATCGACTACGACCAGACCCGCTGGACCGAGGAGACCACCCAGCTCGACAGCCGTGGGCGCCCGGTCGTCGTCACCGCCAAGACCGGCGCATCGACGCCCAACGCGGTGACCTCCTACGACTACGACGCACGTGGCCAGATGGTCTCGGCAACCTTGCCCGACGCCTCGGCGGCTCCTGGCCAGGTTCAGTACGTCACGTATACCTATACGTACGACAGCCTGGGCCGCCCGACGTCGATGCTCCGGCCTTCCATCGGCGGCCAGGCGCGCGCTGGGGTCACACGGTCATACGACGGCGTACTGACCCAGACAGACGAGATCGCTGGGGGGCAGGGCGGTGCCGTTGCGCGAAAAGTGACGGTCGCGGACCACCTCGGGCGTCTTGTGGAGGTTCGTGAGTTCACCAACCTCGCAGCAGGCAGCTCTGACTCCACGTTCTACCAGTACGACGCCCGCGACGCGGTGACCCGCATTCAGAACGCCGACCAAGTCATCACCGAAATCAACCATGATTGGGGTGGGCGCCGCACGAGCATCGTCCGCGCGGGCCGAACGTGGTCGTTCACCTACGACAAGAATGGGAACTTGGTGTCGGAGCGTTTGCCCTCCCCAAACGTCGCCAGCGAGCCCAACTACACCAACACGTTCGTTTACGACGAGCTCGACCGCGTCTCGTCGCGTAGCGTCGGTACACGAGGCTTCGACGCCGCCAACGCCGCGCTGCTTGGACTGGGTCAGGTGGTGTACAGCTACGACACCTGCACCGGCGGCACCGGTCGGCTGTGCTCCACGCACGACGCGGCGGCGAGCGTCATCGCGGGTGTCCCGACCCCGGCTCTGACGCTGTCATGGACCTACGACGCGGAGGGCAACCAGACGTCCGAAACCATGGCCTACAACGTCGGCGGGCTGACCGGCACGCGGACCAGCGCCGCGGCCTACGGGCCAGGTGGCAAGGTGACCGTGGATACGTTCGCTGACAACAGCGTCAGCAGCCCGACGACCAAGACCAAGGCCAAGTACGCGTACGACGACCGTGGCCTTCCTAGTTCGTTGGCGTGGGTGCCTGCGCCAGGTGGCGCTGACCGCGTCGTCGCACTCCAAACCCGCAATGTCGCTGGGCTGGTTACATCGCGCAACGCCAACTTGTCGGGGGTCGCGAGCCTGTGGCGAAACTTCACGACTACGTTCACCTATGACGCGGTCGGCCGCGTTCTCAAGCAGGAAGTGAAGGACGCGGTGTCCACAACGCCGCACGCATCGCAGGCGTTGACGTACGGCGGCACCGACGACCCGCTGACGATGATCCACAAGCTCGGCGCGACCACGTACAACTTCACGTACGGCTATTCCGCCCGGCACGAGTTGACGTCGGTCGGCGAAGGCTCGGGGCGTTACAACGCCACGTACGCCTACCACCCAGGCGGGAAACTGCTGTCCGCTCAAGTGGGCGGTGTGGGGCAACCCGGCGGCGCGACCGTCCCGCGAAATGTCAACTATGAGTACGGTGCGGCGGTCGACCCGGAGGCGCCGAGCGGGCTGAAGACGGTCGGGTCCAATAGCTACATTCGATCGTACGCCTATGACACAGTAGGCAACCTCAGTGCGCTGACAGAAGGGACGGCCGGCGTGACGGGCCAGTTCCAATATGATGGGGATGATCAGCTCCGCCGTGCAATCAAGCTCGCCAGCGGAACGGAAGTTGGACGCGAGGAATACTATTATGACGCGGCTGGCACGCGCCGCGCAGTCGTCACCCGCAACGCCAGCGGAACGGTGACGGCTGGTCGGCTGTTCATGGGTGGCACGGAGATCGAGCTGACAGGAACGGGTGCCGTTGGAAAGGCTTTCGCCTACCTTTCTCTCGGGACCCCGGTCGGAAAGGTGATCTCGACCGGCGGCTGGGCCGTCGGACAAAACAGCACGTCGGTAGGCCGGCTCGAGCTGCAGTACCACGGCCTCGCAGACAGCACGCTCCTGGCCGTCTGGCCCAACGGCGAGGTCCAGGGGGGCTTCATC
The DNA here is from genome assembly GCA_041389965.1 of Kofleriaceae bacterium. Classification (GTDB taxonomy): domain Bacteria; phylum Myxococcota_A; class Polyangia; order Haliangiales; family Haliangiaceae; genus UBA2376. Next base: position 246,599 of record JAWKQV010000002.1, read on the forward strand.
TACGCGCCCTATGGCGAGGTGGTGCAGTCCGCCGGGTTGACGACGTCATCGATCGCCTCGCAGCGCCGCCGGTTCAACGACAAGTTCGAGGACGACCTGACCGGCCTCGGCTACTACGGCGTCCGCTACTACGACAAGGTGATGATCGGCTGGACGCAGGCGGACCCGATGTACCGCTTCGTGCCGGACGCCGCGTGGGCTGAACCGCGGAAGGCGGGGCTGTATGGGTTCGTGCTTGGGAACCCGATGCGGTACGTGGATCCGGATGGGCGAAATCCGGTAGTTCTGCTGCTCCCTCCGGCGGCAGAAGCAATCGAAGGCTCTTCGCTCGCGGCTCCAGTGGTTGCTGGTCTGCAAGTAGCGACTGTCGCGGCTGCCACCGCGACGGCTGCGACAATCGCGCCCCACTTGCCATCCGCACTAACCGGAAGTGTTGGTGCGTACATGGCAGCGAATGGGCTGACGTATGACCCGGAAGCCAATACGATTACTGAAAGTACTCAGGCGTCTGCTGCAATGGCGGCGACGGCGGCCACACAAACCGGTCCGGACAACGGTAAGGCAAGTAGTCATGTCGGAAAGGCCGGAGCAACTACTACTTCCGGTTCCGCGGCTGCAGCCGCCACGTCCGCCGCAGCTCAAGCTGCACAGCAACCAGTCGCGGAGCATAGAAAGAACAAGAGACGCAGCAACAAAGAAAAACATCAAAACGGCGATAGTCGACGAAAGCGTGACCAGAACAAGAAGCCTGGTATGCGCCCGAAGCGGATACGTCCGCCTGGCCATAAGGGGCCGTGGCCACCGTGACCGCAATTAAGAGAAATTGTTCGCTGCATTTCCACAGCCCTTGTGCATCAAGACGAGGCGACCTAGGATTGGAACAGTGTCTGTTCGTCGAGCAAAAAAAACGCAATCATTGACGATCGCAGAACTCGCGTCTGCGGCCAGAAGTGCTGACGCTGATGCGCAGGCAGAGTTGGCATGGCGTTACGATCAGGGCATCGGTGTGAACGCCTCCCCAGCACTTGCGTTCCGGTGGTACCGCGCTGCTGCGGTGCAAGGATCAGTCGGCGCGCAGTATCAGCTAGCGCGCGCGTACGCGCTAGGTCGTGGAGTGCGGCGGGACCGCACACGCGCCACGGAATGGTATCTAAAGGCTGCCGAGGGTGGTGACACGGCAGCGATGTTCAATGTTTCAGTTGAATATATTTACGGAAAGGGCGCTTCGAAAAATCGCAAACGCGGAATGGTTTGGTTGCGGAAGGCGGTTGCAGCGGGCGACGCTGATGCCATTGGACTCTTGGCAGACTGCTTGCGCGACGGTGTTGGCGTTCGCAGAAACCTGACGGAGGCGGTCCGACTCTATAGGGCGGATGCGGCATCAGGGAGCGCTGAATCGGCGTTGAGCCTTGGCCACGCCTTCTTCACCGGCCACGGTGTCCGGGTTGACCATAGTAAAGCTATGTACTGGTATCGGGTCGCCGCCCGCAGAGGTAGCAGCGGTGCAATGTTCAACATCGGCCTGATGTATCGCGATGGCGAGGGCGTCAAGGCAAATCGACGCACGGCGAAAGCGTGGCTGAATAAGTCCGCCTCGCTCGGCAATGCCGGGGCCCGAAAGCTGCTCCGCACCTGGGTGGCCTGATGTGGCGCTGCCGGGTTTCGGGTGGCTCTCCGACGAGAGGCTTGACCGGCGGGGGACGGCCCGACTGGGGCCGAGTGGCGATATGATTTCCGTGTGCGCGACACCGACTTGTACCGCCAGCTCCGTACGCGCTGCATGAACCGCGTCCTAGCGTGAGGTGATCGGGCCAGGCAGGGTAGCTGCATGGCGATGACCGAACTCGACGCGGTGCAGTGGCAGCGACACGTGACCCGGTGGCGGGCTAGCGACCAGACGGTGCCGGCATACTGCGCGGCGCATGGGCTGCCGCTCGCGACGATGCGGTACCAGATCCGGCGGCACGCGGCGGCGCCGACGGTGCGCGGTGACCGATCAGCGACACCGGGATTGCGGCGGGCGGCGAGCGTGCCTGGCCGGCGTGGCGTGACCGATCAGCGACACCGGGATTACGGCGGGCGGCGAGCGTGCCTGGCCGGCGTGGCTGCCGACGACCCGCTCAGCCGAGCCGGCGCTTGAACGCGGCGGGCGTGAGTTGGTCGACGGGGAGCCCGAAGACGTCGCGGTGTAAGCGATGTGTGAACCCCACGTAGCGCCGCGCCGGGCCATGCGGTAGGCGCTCGGCGGTCAGGCCTGCGGGGGAGCCGGCGGATCGCCGGCGGCACCTCGAAGCTCGCAATCGGCTGGTCGAGCTCGTCTTGGTTGAGCCGGGCGCGGGTGGCGCGCCAGTGCGCGGGGGCGAGCTCGAGGTAGCGCTCACGCGGCCAGTAGGGCAGCACGCGCAGGACCTCGTCGAGGTAGGCGAACGGCTCAATGCCGTGGAGCCGGCACGAGGCGAGCAGGCTGAAGAGCGCGGCGGCGGCCTCGGCGTGTGTGTCGCTGCCGTAGAACAGCCAGTTCTTGCGGCCGACGACGCTCTTGCGCAAGGCGCGCTCAGCGCGGGTGTTGTCGAGAGGGACGTCGCCGTCGTCGAGGACGCGGCGTAGCTCGGCTTCCTGGTTGAACGCGTAGCCGAGCGCCCTGGTGGCGAGGTTGCGGCCGGGGGTGGCGTCCCGGGCGCTGCACACCCAGGTGAAGAACTCGTCCATCAGCGGACGCAGGTGCTCGGCACGAAACGCGGTGCGGTCGGCGCGCGCGACGCGTCGGCCTGCGCGGTCGCGCGGCGGCCGAACGGACCGGCTCCCCCCGTCGCATCACCGCCCGCATCATCTCGTCGTGCTCGTTCCGCTCGTAGGTCTTCCGCATCCCGCCAGCGTCGACCACCACCGCCCCGAAGGCCACGTGGGGTTCACACAGCGCTTACTCGTTACCTATCGGCGACACCGAGATTCGCGACGATGGTGCGCGAGTTCGACGACCTCAACCGGCAGCTGGGCGCGCCTTGACGGAGGCGCTCCCGGGATTCGGGTGGCTCTCCGACGAGAGGCTTGACCGGCGGGGACGGCCCGTCTGGGGCCGAGTGGCGCACCTGCCATCGTCGAAGCGCGCCAGCGCACGCTCGACACCGCCTACGCCGCGCACCCGGAGCGGTTCGTTCACGGCGCGCCGACCCACCAGTTGCCGCCCACGGAGGTGTGGATCAACCGACCCGGCCAGGCCACAGGAGCGCTTCAGTAATCTCACCCGCAGGCTGTCTCAGAATCGTTGACACGCACCGAACGCGCACGGCCGGCGCAAGTTCCGCGACGCCGAGGCAACGCGCCCCGACCTCGCCGTCGAGTGGGGCGCCTTCATCGCCGCGATGTACGTCGCCGAGCAGGACGCTCAGGCGCGCGGCCTCGCCGGCGCAAAGCTCCGCGCACATCGCCAGCGTCACGGCGACGCGCTGTTCCGATTCCTCGAGGATCCCGACGTCCCGATCGACAACTCGCCGACCGAGCGCGAGTTCCAGACCGTCGCCAAGCTCCGCCTCAACGTCCTCTTCGCCGGCAGCACCGAGGGCGCCCACCGCGCGTGCGTCCTGCTCGGCATCGTGGCCACCTGCCGCACCATCGGCGTGCCGGTCCAAGCGTACATGACCTGGGCCTTCGAGCGCCTCGGCACCCACCGCGGCGTCTTCGCGCTCCCCGTCGACCAACTCACGCCCGCCGCGTTCAAGCGCACGCTCGGCTGAGCGCCGGCAAGGCACGCTCGCCGCCCGCCGTCATCCCGGTGTCGCTGATCGGTCACATCAACCGGCAGCTCGCCCGCGAACGCGAGCCGCTCACCGTCCCCGCGCCGCCGGGCCCGAGCAGCCGGACGCGGGCTGAGCGAAGCGCGGCCTCGTCGATCATGCCCTCACGCGGCCATCAAGCGGCAGCGCGAGGAAGGACGCTGTTCGCGCAGCGCGTACCCAGCGCCGCGTGCGGCGCCACCGCCAGTCCGGGCGCGCCGTGGGCGTCGGCGCGAGGCCACCGTGGCGGCCGGGTCAGGGCGCGGGCGCGGTGAGGGCCTGCCACAGGGCGTCGGGCCCAAGCGCAGGGGAGCCGAGGTTGGCGGCCTCGGCCGCGCGGATCAAGGCGACGATGCGGCGGTTGAGCGGGGCGTCGCCGCCGGCGGCCTCGGCGACGCGCACGATCTCGCCGTTGAGGTAGTCGACCTCGGTGGGGCGGCGGGCGTCGAGGTCCTGCCACATCGACGAGCGCGCCGCGGGGTCGACCTTGAGCTGGGCCCGGGTGACCAGCCGCACCAGCGGGGTCGGCAGGCGCAGCACCTTGGGCATCAGCCCGAGCGGCACGCCGTTCCACCGGGCCGGGCGCACGCCGCTGGCTCGCACCACGCGCAGGCCCTCGGCCACCAGCGCGGCGATGGCGCGCCGGTAGCCAGGCGTGAGCAGGAGCGTCGCGGTCGATGCGTCGGACAGCGCGCTGACGGCGTTGTTGAGGTTGACCAGGAGCTTGGTCCACTGCTCGGGCGCCAGGTCGGCGTGGACCTCGACCGGGATGCCGGCGGCGCGCACCGCCGCGGCCAGGGCCGGCGCGGTGGCTTCGATCATCAGCGGGCCGCTGGTGGCGCGGCGGAAGGTGTGGCCGACGACGACCACGTTCCAGGTGACGATGCTGGCAACGACGAGGCGCGGGCCCAGGTGCTCGCGCAGCGTGTCCGGATTCCGGACACCGTTCTGCAGGCTGGCGACCACGCAGTCGGGGCGCAGCACGGTGGCTAGCTCGCGCGCCGCGTCGGCGGTGTGCTGGCTCTTCACGCAGCACAGCACCACGTCGCAGTCGGCCAGCGCGCCGGTGGCGGTGGCGAAGGCCACCTGCTCGGCCGGCACCGTCGCCGCCGGGCCGTCGAAGTCCTGGACCACGAGGCCGTGCGCGGCCAGCACGTCGCGCTGGCGCGGCCGGCCCACCAGCACCACGTCGGCGGCCCCGGCCGCCATGAGCCGGCCGCCGACGTAGCAGCCGATGGAGCCGGCGCCGAACACGCCGATCCGCAGCCGTCGGGCGGCGGGCTCAGCCGTCGGCACGGTCGCGCCGCCCCAGGGGGACCAGCACCGCCGGATCGATCTCGGCCTCGATGCGGTCGAGGGCGTCGACCAGCGGCTGGCCGAACACCTCGACGAGCGTGGGCCGGGCCACCCGGTACAGCGTGGGCGCGCCGGCGGCGTCGGCGCAGTCGTAGTCGACGTAGTCGTCGGCCACCACCAGCGAGTCGTCGTCGTAGGTGACCGGGAACAACCGGCACACGTGGGGCTTGATGCCGTTGAAGTCCCAGCCGCCCTCGAGCGACGCGCGGTGGATGGCGCAGCCGCGGCCGGCGTGGTCGAGGAACACGCAGCCGGTCTCGCCGTTGGCGCGGGTGTGGGTGGCGGTGCGGACGTAGTGGCCGGTGGGGAAATCGGCGTCGTCGTAGACCTCCTCGGCGAACCACGGCGCGGCCTGGGCCGCCGGCGTGAGCAGCGCGCGGATCTGGTCGGCCTTGCCCATGATGCCGTCGCGCTCGGACAGGTCGACGTCGGCGCCGTACTGGCAGCAGGCGTCGAGCAGCGGCCGGTGGGTGGCGCCGGCGTCGTTGCGGACCTGCACGCATTGGTGCGTCATGCAGTCGGCCACGACGCGCCGGACGAAGATGTTGCGATCGACCTTGTGGAAGCGATCGTGGTCGAGGGGGACAAAGACGGGCTCGCTCACGGGGCGCACGCTACCAGAGATGTGGGCCTCGGTGCGCTGACGGGCGTTCGGCGCCGCGCTCGCGCCCGCCGGTGTAGCATCGCACCATGGCTGTCTTCCGCCAGCGTGGGCTCCCTCTGGTGGTGCTGGGCATCGCGGCGTGTGCGTTCAACCCGACCGGCGTCGCCGTCGACGGTGGCGGTGCCGATGACGGCGCGGTCGACGCACCCGGCGACGGCGGCACCGATGCACCGACCGACGCACCCACCGACGCACCCACCGACGCACCCACCGACGCACCCACCGACGCACCCACCGACGCACCCACCGACGCCGGCACCACCACGGGGCGCGTCCTGATCGACGACGTGGCCGCCGACTTCAGCGCCGGCACGCCCAGCCTGACCGAGACCCGCATCGACGCGGCCGGCGCGGTGGCGCCGCAGGCGTTCTACCAGGGCAGCCTGTGCGCCGGCGGCAGCGACGACCTGCTGTTCACCGACGGTCACACCGCGACGTGGGCGGCGCTGCCGGTGCCGGCGCGCCCCGGGCTGGCCCGCACGGTCGATCTGAACCTGCCGGGCGGTGGGTTCCCGCGCGGTGTCGGGATCACCGCCGACACCGACTGGACCCTGTGGTGGTCGGGCGAGGTGTTCATCACCGCCGGCAGCCACCCGCTGACCTTCTACGCGGACGACCACGGCTTCTTCGAGCTGGCCGAGCCGGGCACGACGAACTTCGCGACGCGCCTGGAGTCGAACTGGAACGAGCCGACCGCGATGACGACCTACGTGGCGCCGGTGACCGGCTGGTACCCGGTGCGGATGGCGGTGGCGCAACGCGGCGGCGGCGTGGACATGTTCCCGTCCCTCGACGGCGCGCCCATCCCGCGACGGCTGACCCGGTGCCGGGTCGACACGCTGTCGGGGCTGGCGCTGACCGGCTTCGACGAGGCCCGCTTCCTGGACGTCGGCGCCACCACCATCGTGAGCGACGGCACCGCGGCCAACATCGACTGGGGCTTTGGCAACCCGACCGACCTCGGCATCACCGGCGGGGACACATTCGCCGTGCGGTGGTCGGGGCAGGTGTTCATCGACGTGGCTGGCACCTACCGCCTGCGGACCCAGACCGACGACGGCTACCGGCTGTGGGTCGACGGCCAGGACGTCGGCGCCGACCTGAGCGACGGCATCAAGAACGATGTCACCGGCGATCTGGTGCTGGCCCGGGGCTGGCACGACCTGGTGTTCGACACCACCGAGACCACGGGCGGTGCCAAGTCGATCCTCAAGGTGGACCGCGGGCCCGAGCTGGTCGGCCAGCCGTTCCCGGCCGCCCGGCTGCGCCCAGCCGAGGGCCGCGGCCAGCGCTTCGAGTCGATCACCGCCGGCGCCGCCGGCGACATCACCGCCGACCTGGGCGCAGCGATCGTCAACGCCGTCGACGTCGGCTACGCGCTCGACGTGCCGATCCAGGGCGCGACAGTCACCACCCAGCTGGCCCACGGCCCGGTCACCGCCACCCTGCGCAACAACGCGTTCGCCCTCGACACCGTCGACCGCTACGCGCCGAGCGGCTTCGGCAACCAGACCACCAGCGGGCCGTGGTCGCTGGCGGTCACCAACGGCAACGGCACGCTGCCCGAGCGGTGGCTGACGATCCGCTACCGCGAGCCGGCCGGCACCGGGCCGACGCCGCTGACCTCGAGCTACCAGAGCTCGGTGCGCGATCTCCTGGCGCCGGGCGGCGCGGCGGTCGCGAGCTTGACGTCGCTCGCCTTCGACGTGCGCGCGGCGACCGGGGCCACGGTCACGGTGGCGGTCCGGACTTGTGGCAGCCCCGCGGCGTGCGCCTCGGCTCCGTGGTCGGCCGAGTTCAGCTCGGGGGCAGACCTGGCGAGCGTGACGCCTCGCCGGTACCTGCAGTACCGGGTGACGTTCGTAACCGACGGAGATCATGAGCCGGCGCTCGAGCGCTTCCAGCTGGACTACCTCACCCGGTGATATCCCGGTGAATACCCGGCGCGTCGGCGCCGTCCGTGTTTCTGCCGCCCAAGGAGCCCACCATGACACCCCGCCACCGTCGCTCGTTCGCCCTCGCTCTCGGCCTCATCGTGGCCTCCACCTCGTTCGCCGCCGCGGACCGCCGCGATCGCCGCGAAGACCGCCGCGATCAACGGGACGACCGCCGCGATCGCCGCGAGGACCGCCGCGACCGCCGCGAGGACCGCCGCGACCATCGCCACGACCAGCGCGGTCCGGTGGTGGTCCGCCCGCCGGTGGTGGTCCGCCCACCGATCGTCACGCCGCGCCCGATCCAGCCTGTCGTCGTCGCGCCGCCGATCGGCGCCTATCCGACGATGGCCCCGCCGGCCCCGCGCGTCGAGCGACGCAACCGCGGGCGTCGGAACCAGATCTGGATCGACGGGCGCTGGGACTGGCGCGGCAACAACTGGGTGTGGATCGCCGGGCACTGGGACAACAACCGGCCGGGCAAGCGCTACCGCCCGGGCCAGTGGCAGCAGCGCGACAACCGCTGGGAGTGGCAGGCCGACGGCTGGATCGACATCTCGCTGTATCCCACCGCGCCGCCGCCGCCGCCGCGCGTCCAGCAGCGCGCGCAGCGAGCCGGCTATGTGTGGGCCGAGGGCCGCTACGACTGGCAGGGCGGGCAGTACGTGTGGGTCGAGGGCCACTACGAGCGCGCGCAGCCGCAGCGGGTGTGGGTCGACGGGCAGTGGACGTTGCAGGGCGATCACTACGTGTGGGTCGCCGGCGGTTGGCGCTAAGCGCGGCTCGACGTTCCGTGGTGGCATCGAGGCCGCGCCGGCGGTAGCATCGGGCGATGCGTGAGGCGAGCGGATCCGATCACGGCCAGGCTGGCGCCGCCCCGACGGGGACCAGCCCTGGTGTCCCCGGCAAGGCGACCCGCACCCAGCGGCTACAGCGCAAGGCCGATCGCGCGCCCGCGGCAGATCCCGCTGCCGCGCTGGGGATGGTGGCCGGCGGCAGCGGCGCGCCGCTGCCCGAGCAGCCGCGCGCGCAGTTCGAACAGAGCCTGGGCGCGGATCTGTCCGCGGTGCGGGTCCACACCGGCGCGGGCTCGGCCCAGGCCGCCGACGCGCTCGGCGCGCGCGCCTTCGCGACCGGTCAGGACATCCACTTCGGCGCCGGCCAGTACAACCCCGGCGATCCGTTCGGCATGCACCTGCTGGCCCACGAGGTCGCCCACACGGTGCAGCAGGGCGGGGCCGGCGCGCCACAGGCCAAGCTCACGGTCAGCCAGCCGGGCGACGCCCTCGAGCACGAGGCCGATCGGGCCGCCGACGCGATGGTGGCTGGCGCGCCCGCGCAGGTGTCGACCGGCGCGGCGCCGGGCATCCACCGCAATCCCCTCGACACCGCGCGCGAGCAGCACGACGCCCGCGGCGACAACCCGGCGCCGCCTGGCGGCACCAGCCCCACGCCGGGGTTCAGCAACATGGGCCCCGACGACCACGGCCCCGAGATCCACCACGACCACGGCCACATGGAGGGCCCCGACGGCAACTTCGACCCCAGCTTGCACCAGGACCCGACCCTCGGTGATCGCTGGGAGCTGGCGAAGTGGATCGCGAAGCTCGAGGCGGCCGAGCTGCTGCGGCCGGATCTCGTCGACGGCACCTCGGCGTACCGTCACTTCCTCCAGGGCAACGGCCGGACCCGGGACATCCGCTACGCGCGCTTCATCAACAACGACGCCGCCGGCGCCGTGGTGTTGCAGTCGGCGATGTCCGACGCCCGGGACGCGGCGATCCGGCGCCACGACGAGGACGTCGCGGGGCACACCGTCGAGCCCGGCACCCGCAGCTACCACATCCGCACCGGGGTCATTCCCGTCGGTGGCGGCGATCCCCGCTACCCCTACCCGGCCACCGAGAACTGGCAGAAGGCCATCGGCGCCCACCAGATCTGGATCGAGGCCACGGTGACCGCGACCATCCGCGCGCCCGAGGGGACCCCGGCCGGCACCTGCCCGGCCGGCGGCTACGAGCGGACGTTCCACGTCGAGATGACCATCCACGCCGAGGACATGTACAACTTCAACCCGGGCGCGGCCGACATCGCCACCGGCACCCCGGACTCGGCCAACGGCCGCTTCGAGATCACCGGCCTGGGCCACGAGTTCTTGAGCACCGGGACCTACGCGCGCACGTTCGACTTCACGACGTCGATGGCGGCCGCGCCGCCGCCGGGCACGTCGGGCGGCGGCACCGTCGAGCCGGGCCGGGGCCCGCGCGAGGGCCGCGCCGAAGGCAGCCGCGGCCGGGCCGCGGAGCGCTGATGCCGACCTTGGTCCGCGAGCCCAGCCCCCTCGAGGCCTTGCCCGGGCGGTTCCCGCGGCCGGGCGCGCTGCGCGTCGGGCAGTGGGCCGCGGCGCGGCTCGACGCCGGCGACCTGGGGCCGGCGCTGCTCGAGCTGGTGCTGTGGTACCCGACCTCCGAGGCCCAGCCGGCAGCGGCGCTGGCCGCGGCCCTGGGCCCGGTCGGTGACGAGCGGACCGTGACGCTCAACCGGCTGGCGCTCGCCGCGCTGGCGCCGGCCCTGGTGCCGGCCGACGCCCTCGGTGACGACGTGGCGGTGACCGGCCGGGCGCTCGACGGCAGCGGCTTCGAGAACCGCCACTTCTTCGGCGCGCGCGCCGTGCAGTGCGCGACGGGCGTGGTGGTCGCGGTGCGCACCGGCGGCTAGGGCGCGGGGCGCGGCGGTCGGGCTACGGCGCCGGGACCGCGGCGGTGGCGCCGGCCGCGGCCAGGGCCGGCGTCAGGTCGATCTTGACGTGCTCGTTCTCGAGCATCATCTCGCACATGTCCGCTTCGGGGTCGAAGCACACCATCACCGGCATCGGGCTGGCCTTGGTGTAAGCGACCCGGTACACCGGCCGGGTCGGGCAGCCGCCGCCGCGCGGACGGACGAAGGTCAACCCGGCGCCGGTGATCGTGATCGGGACGTCGGTGACGCGGCTGGTGCCGGTCGGGCATGTGGCCGCCGCGACGACGAGCGCCGGATTGCCGACCGGCTGCGAAGGGCCCACGCCGGAGCCCGAGCCGGAACCGGAGCCCGAGCCGGAGCCCGAGCCGGAACCGGACCCGGAGCCCGAGCCGGACCCGGAGCCCGAACCGGACCCCGAGCCGGCCCCGACGCCCGCGTCAGCCCCGGCGTCGATCGCAGCCACCTTCGCCGCGGCCCCGCCGGGTTGCCCGCTGTCGTGGGCCTTGCTTCCACACCCGGCGGCCGCGACCAGGCACGCCAGGCTCATCATCAACGTCGAGTTCATCATGGTCCTCACACGAACGGACGGTGGGCGCGTTCGTGCTTGCCGTTGGCCAACATTTTCACGGCGCGGTGCGCGCGCGGTGGCGGCGCCGCCAGCGCGGGCGGCCGGGTCACGCCGCGGCGACCAGCACCTCGCGCTTGTTGCTGTGATCCGGCGGGCTGACCACGCCCTGCTTCTCCATCTCCTCGACCAGGCGCGCGGCCCGGTTGTAGCCGATGCGCAGCTGGCGCTGGACCCACGAGATCGACGCGTTGCGGGTCGAGCACACCACGTGGACCGCCTTGTCGTACATGGCGTCGTCGGTGTTGCCGCCGCCGGCGCCGGTGCCGCCGCCGCTGGCGCCGTCGCCGCCCTCGGCCTCCTCCTCGCGCGGCTTGAGGATGTCGAGGTTGTAGACCGGGCGGCCCTGGGTCTTCAGGAACTCCACCACGCGGTGGATCTCCTCCTCGTCGACGTAGCAGCCGTGGAAGCGCGCCGGGGCCGCGCCGCGATCCGAGAACAGCATGTCGCCGGCGCCCAGGAGCGCCTCGGCGCCGCCCTGGTCGAGGATGGTGCGCGAGTCGATCTTCGACGTCACGTGGAACGCGATGCGCGACGGGAAGTTGGCCTTGATGAGGCCGGTGATGACGTCGACCGACGGGCGCTGGGTCGCCAGGATCAGGTGGATGCCAGCGGCGCGCGCCTTCTGGGCGATGCGGGCCACCGAGGTCTCGACCTCCTTGGGCGCACACATCATCAGGTCGGCGAACTCGTCGATGACCACCACGATGTACGGCAGCCGGGCCGGCGGCTCGGCCGGCTGCGGCGGGTGCTCGCCGGTGACCTCGACCACCTCGATCTGATCGTCGTCGACGTCGACCGCGTCGCCGCCGGCGGCGGCCTCGGCCGCGGCCGCGGCGCGGCGCAGCTTGTCGGCCTCCCACTTGGCGCGCTGCTTGCCCAGCTTGTCGTTGTACCCGGTGATGTCGCGCACCCCGGCGTGGGCCAGCAGGTCGTAGCGCCGCTCCATCTCGTCGACCGCCCACCGCAGCGCGAGGTTGGCCTTCTTGGGATCGGTCACCACCGGCAGGAGCAGGTGCGGGATGCCCTCGTAGATCGACAGCTCGAGCATCTTGGGGTCGACCATGATGAAGCGGACGTCCTCGGGCGAGCACGAGTACAGCAGGCTCGAGATCATCGCGTTGACCGCCACCGACTTGCCCGAGCCGGTGGTGCCGGCGACCAGGAGGTGCGGCATGCGAGCCAGGTCGACCACCGCCGGGCCGCCCTCGATGTCCTTGCCGATCGCCATCGGCAGCTTGGCCTTGGTGCGGCGGAAGACGTCGTCGGCGACGATCTCCTTCATGAACACCTTCTCGCGCGCCTTGTTGGGCACCTCGATGCCGACCGCGGCCTTGCCCGGGATGGGCGCGACGATGCGCACCCGCAGCGCCTCGAGCGACATGGCCAGGTCGTCCGACAGGTTGGCGATCTTGGCGACCCGGATGCCGGGCGCCGGGGCGAACTCGTACATGGTGACCACCGGGCCGGGCCGGATCGCCACCACGTCGCCCTTGACCCCGTAGTTCTCGAGGGTCTTGGTCAGCCGGGCCGACAGCTCGAGCATGTAGCTCTTGTCGAGCTGGTTCTGGCTCGAGGCGTCGTAGTTGAGCAGGCCGATGGCCGGCAGCTGGTAGGCGCCGTCGCCCAGCTTGATGAAGCCGCGCTCGTGCTCGGCGGCCTTCTCCTTGGCCGCCATCTCGGCCTTGTCGGCGTGCTTGAAGCGCGACTCGACGATGAGCGCGTCGGGGCTGCCGCCAGCGACGGTGGCGCCGGCCGGCGGGGCGTCGCTGCCGCGGGCCACCCGGGTCGGCGGCTCGGCCACCAGTCCGACCTCGGTGGTGACGGCGTCGTCGACGATCTCGAGCTTGGGCCGCTTCTTCTTGTCGAGGCGGATGATGGCCGGCTCCGGCAGCGACACCGCGTCGGCCAGGGCCGGCAGGTCGACCTCGGTGGTGGCGGCCTCCCGCTTCTTCTTGCGCTTCTTGCCGGTGGCCGGCTCGTCGTCGGCGTCGCCCGGCGAGGTGTCGACCCGCTCGGTGTCGCCCATGAACGCGGCGGTCGGCGCCGAGCGATCGACGATGACGGGCTCGACCAGCTCGCCGTCGGCGACCGCCATCGGGTCCTCGCCCTCGTCGTCGAGGTCGTCCTCGTACTCGTCTCGGTCGCGCTCGGGCAGGATGGCGCGGGTGACGTCGGCCACGAACCGGCCGCCGCCCACGGCCCCCGAGGCCAGCGAGCGCCCGGTGGCGCGCGCGCCCAGGCCGATCCAGCCCAGCACCTGCCGCATCCGCAGCGGGGTGGCGATGATGATGGCGAGGAACAGGCCGAGCAAGCCGAGGAACGCGGTGCCGACGGTGGAGATCATGGCCCGCGACACGCCGGCCAGGCCCTCGCCGAGGCGGCCGCCGGGCCCGATGCCGTGGATCCGGTAGCTGGGCACCGCGAGGGCCAGGAGCACGGCCACCGACAGCGCGCCGAGGACCACGCCGATGCCGATCTGCCACGGGATAAGCGGGCGCTTCTCCATGAGCGAGCGCACCGAGGCGGCGATCGCCAGGACCACCAGCGCGTAGCTGCCGATCCCCGCGATCCGGTACACCAGCGACGCGATGGTGCGGCCGAACGGCCCCATCACCAGCGCGTGCGCCTGCAGCGAGGCCATGGCCAGCAGGACGAACAGGCTGGCGCCCAGCGCCAGGATGCCTGCGACCTCGAGGCCACGGGTGCCATCAGAATTCCGCTTGTTACGCGGCGTGGGCAGCTTCTTGGGGAGGGGTTTGTTGGCCATGGTGCCTCGGAGGATTTTATCCTACATGTACGATTCGGTAGGGCAAGTTTCTGGCGGCACGCCATCGCATCGAATTCGCTACCGTTTCGACATGGTCCTGGGGGCCGGACGTCGCAGCCGGTCCAACCGGGTGATATGCTCCGCGCATGCGACAAGCCGGCATGTTGCTCGCCGCGGCCGTAGCCCTGGGCGTCACCGCCTGTGGCGGCAGGCAGGTCCCCCAGCACAGCGGCTACAAGGGCAAGAAGCCCACGCCGTGGACCAAGGCCAAGGCCATCGAGCTCGACGACGAGTACAAGGCCAAGTTCTCGGGGGAGCTCGACTACGGCGAGTACAAGCGGGCCAAGTGGTACAAGGTCACCCTCCCCGGCTCGGGTGATCTCACCGTCAGCTTCGAGTTCGTGCCCGGCGGCGACGGCGACATCGACGTCGCCTTCGAGGTCCTCGACCCGAACAACAAGGTCCTGGTCAGCGCCGACAACGAAGCCGAGGACGTCTACGAGCAGAAGAAGGAGCGCAAGCTCACCGGGCTCAACGAGGGCACGTACCTCATCCATGTGTACCTCGAGGGCCGCATGGACAACGCCGACTTCGACGTGAAGCTGGCGTTCACCCGCGGGCCCGGCGTGTGGAAGTCCGACTTCCCCAACCAGGTGGCGTTCCTCGACGAGCTGCCGGCGGTGCCGCCGTTCGACGACACCCCGGAGAAGGCGACCCCGCCCCAGCCCCGCTGCGGCGTCAAGGGCAAGCCGGCGTGCGTGCGGCGGCCGCCGCCGCCACCGCCGCCGTGCAAGCCGCCCGATCCGAAGTGCGGCCTGGGTCCGCTGTCGGCGTCGATCACCAACGTCGACCCCGACCCGGCGGGCGCCCGCATCTCGATCGGCGCCGGCACCAGCGACAACGTGAACAACGGCATGTCGGGCTACGTGGTGGGCGTGAGGGGCGGCTCGTTCCGGCTGTCGGGCTGCACCGCCAACCGGTGCACCGCGGTGGTGAAGGCGTCGGTCGACGCCGTTCGCGCGTCGGGCGACGTGGTCATCAAGCGCTGAGCGCGGGCGGGCAGCGGGTGGGCCGGCGACGGCCGGGCCCGGTCACAGGCGCAGGACGACGCGCCCGGCCTCGGCGAGCAGCGCCGCGATCGACGCCTCGACCTGGTCCATCGGCACCTGGGCGTCGGCCGCGGCCCGCTCGGCGGCGCCGGCCAGGGTGGCGAGCACCGGGAACCCGAACGTCGACGCCGAGCCCTTGAGGCGGTGGCTGAGCGCCTTGAGCCGCGGCCGGTCGCCGGCGGCGCGCGCGCCGCCAGCTCGACCTCGTGGGTCCGCACGTCGGCGATGAACTCGGGCAACAGCTCGACGATGATGTCGTCGTCGAGGAACTCGCTCACGACCGGGGTGAGCGCGGGGGGAGCGGCGGTGGGCGGGTTGGGCATGGGTGGTCCTACCTGGGAGACGACCTGGGTGTGGCGGGCGAGCGTCGCATAGAGGTGGTCGCGGCGGACCGGCTTGGCGAGGTAGTCGGAGCACCCCGCCTCGAGGCAGGCGTCGCGGTCGCCTGCCATGGCGTGGGCGGTGATGGCGATGATCGGGAGGTCGGCGTACCGCTGCCGCAGCTGGGCCGCGGCCTGGTACCCATCCATGACCGGCATCTGCATGTCCATCAACACCACATCGTAGGGCCGGCCGGCGGCGGCCGCGGCCTCGACCAGCTCGATCGCCTGGCGACCGTCGGCGGCCAGGTCGACCGTGAGGCCGGTGCGCGCGATCATGGCGGCGAATACGGCGCGGTTGGCGGCGGTGTCGTCGGCGACCAGCACCCGCCCGGCCAGCGCGGCCACCGCCGCCACGGCCAGGTCGGTCGACGCGCACGCCGACGGGGTCGCGACCAGGGTGGCGCCGGCCGCGAGCGTCGCCGGCGCGGTGACGACGAACGTGCTGCCGACGCCGAGCGCGCTGGTCGCCGCCAGCTCGCCGCCCATCAGGCGCGCGAGCCGGCGCGAGATCGCCAGGCCCAGGCCAGTGCCGGTGCGGCGCTGGCTGGCCTGCTCGATCTGCTCGAACGCCTCGAACATGGCGTCGATGCGGTCGGGCGGGATGCCGATGCCGGTGTCGATGACGCGGACGGTGAGGGTGCCCGCGAGGTAGCCGGCCTCGATGGTGACGCCGCCGCGGTCGGTGAACTTGAGCGCGTTGCCGACCAGGTTGATGACGATCTGGCGCAGGCGGTTGCCGTCGAGGATCAGCTGGTCGGGGATCGGCGTGGCGAACACCACCGCGAGGTCGAGCCGGCGATCGGCCGCGCGCACCGCCAGCAGCGAGTGGACATCGAGCAGGAGCGCCGGGACCGACACCGGCTGCGGGGCGATGACCGTGCGGCCGGACTCGAGGCGGGCCAGGTCGAGGATGTCGTCGAGCAGCTGCAGGAGGTGGCGCCCGCTGCGGGCGATGGTGTCGACGTAGCGGTCGCGCTCGTGGGCCGCCACGTCGGCGTCGAGCAGCAGCTCGGCGTAGCCGAGGATGGCGGTCATCGGCGTCCGGATCTCGTGGCTCATGTTGGCGAGGAACTCGGTGCGGGCCGAGGCGGCGCGCTCGGCGTCGGCCCTGGCCCGCTCGGCGGTGGCCACCGCGGCGCGCAGATCGACGGTGGCGTCGGCCACCGCGGCCGCCAGCGAGTCGCGCTCGCGGACCAAGGCCGCGCGCAGCGCGACGGCGTCGACCGCGCTGCCGAGGATGTCGGCCAGGTTGAGCATGCGCTCGCGGGCGGCCTGCTCGAGGGCGACGGGGACCGCGGCGGTGCGCGCGGTGCGCGCGGTGACCACCACCACCACGTCGGCCGGGCGCTCCTTCGAGCGGATGTCGAGCCGCAGGCACTCGCGCACCAGCCCGTCCGGATCGAGGTGCTCGGTGAGGCCACCTTCGCCGCCCCCGGCCGCGGCGGTCATGATGGCGGCGAGCTCGGGCGGCGGCAGGGCCGGGCACAGCACCACCTCGGCACCCCAGGTGGCCTGCACGTACTCGTAGCCCAGGTCCTCGGCGAACACCTCGGCGATGACCCGCAGGGCCGCGCCGCGATCAGGGGTGGCCGCCACCTGCGCCGCCAGGCGCGCGCCGGTCTCGTACCAGCGGCTGGCGACGCTGATCTTGCGGAGCAACGTGTGGACGTCGCGCTCGCGCCGGATCAGCTGGCGCAGCTTGTCGTCGAGGACGCCGCGCAGCCGCGCGTTGTCGGCGCGCAGCTCGGCCAGCTCGTCGCCCGGGTCCTTCAAGCCGGGGTGGGCCCTTCGCACAGGACGCACAGCGGGAAGGTGTAGTTGTGGAACTCGGTGTGCTCGCCGACGGGCGCGATCTCGCCCCAGGCGTACATGCCGAACCACGGCAACCCGGCCGGCAGGATCGCCTGGATGCCGACCACCTCGGCGGCGGCGTCCTCGGCGCCCAGGAAAGGTGCCGGCCGCGCGCCGCACTCGAACGACAGCGCCACCACCGGGGTGCGCCCGGCGAGGGCCGCAGCCAGGCGCTGGGCCATCGCGGCGGCGCCGCCCATCACCGCCTGCTGGGTGCGCACGCACACCTGCACCGTCGCGCCGGTGGCGATCGGGGCCTGGAACACCAGGGTCCGCGCGTCGACGTCGAAGCCGAACGGGGCCCGCGTCACCAGGCCCTCGTAGCTGGTGCCGGCCGGCGGCCGGACCCCGAGCGCCCAGTTGGCGGTGTTCTCGACGTCGCGCACCGCCGCGACGCCGAGCTGCTCGCACCACACGTCGAGCGCGGGCCGGCCGTCGAGCTCGACCACCTGGTTGCCGTCGGTGCGAGTGGCCACCAGCTCGAGGCCGATGCCCTCGGCGCCGTGGGTCAGCTCGCCCACCGGGGTCAGGCCGTCGAGCGCGATGGCCAGCGCGCCGCTGGTGTAGGCGCGCCGCCCGACCAGCTGGTAGGTGCGCACCATCTGGCCCCAGGGCTGGCCCGAGGCGCCGCCGTACAACCTGGGGTAGCCACCGTCGGCCAGGCCGGCCAGCAGCTGGGTGACGTCGGCGCCACCGAGCGGATCGTACATGAGCAGCGTGGTCGACGGCCCGGCCGGCGGCGGTCCGAGCTGGGCAGCCAGGGCGGCGCCGGCCGCCCGCGGGTCCGGCGCCAGGACGTCGACCTCGGCGGTGCGCACCGTCACCGTGTCGGAGTGCAGCAGCATGACGGCCAGGAACCGATCGGACTCATACGACCGCCCCGGCAGGGTCACGCCCTGGGTGCTGGCCCCACGCACCGGCGTGCCGGCCGGCAGGCGCTCGGCCAGGGCCGCCAGCACCAGCTCGGCGTCGTAGGCGACGCCGACGTAGACCAGGGCCAGCACCGGGGCCGGCCCCGCGACGAGCGGCACCGCCTCGGCCACGGCGCGGTCGACGTCGGCCTTGATCGAGAACCCGAGGGTGACGTGGGTCATGTGCGTGCTCCCGATCGTGAGGGTGACGTGCTCGGTTGGTGGCGCGCCAACCACGCGCGCAGCTCCGCCAGCGGCAGCGGACGCGCGATCAGGTAGCCCTGGGCGATGTCGCAGCCGAGGCCGGTCAAGAAGTCCCACTCGCGTTCGGTCTCGACGCCCTCGGCGACGGTCGCCATCTCGAGCTGGTGGGCCATGACGATGGTGGCCGCCAGCATGCGCGCGGCCCGGGTGCCGGGCGCGATGCCGGTGACGAAGCCGCGATCGAGCTTGAGCTCGGCGGCCGGGATCCGCATGAGCTGCACCAGCGACGAGTAGCCGACGCCGAAGTCGTCGATGGCCAGGCGGTGACCGCGCATGCGGAGCCGCGCGATGTTCTCGAGGCAGGTCCCGACGTCGGTCATCGCCACCGCCTCGGTGATCTCGAAGGTCACCAGCTCGGGCGCCACGCCGTGGCGGCGGATCAGGCGGCTGATCCCGGCCGCCATGCCGGGCGTCGACAGGAACGAGGCCGACAGGTTCACCGCCACCGGCAGCTCGACGCCATCGGCGCGACACGCGACGATGGCCTGGGCCGACGTGTCGATGATGACCCGGGCCAGCTCGCCCAGCAGCGCCTCCTGCTCCATCACGTCGAGGAATGCCGCCGGCGGCAGCAGGCCATGGACCGGGTGGTGCCACCGCGCCAGCGCCTCGACGCCCGCGACCGAGCGATCGCGGAAGCTCACCTTGGGCTGAAAGAACGGCACGAACTCGCCGCGGGCCAGGCCGGCCGCCAGCTCGGCGCGGGTCACCGACGGCAGCGGCGAGCGCGGGGCCGGCGGCGGCGCCACCGCGCGGGTCAAGATCGCCGCCAGCTCGACGGAGGTCGCCGGCTTGGCCAGCGTGCCGAGGAAGCGCAGCTGCTTCTCGCGCGCCATCAGCTCCATGCAGCTCAGCAGCTCGCCGTCGAGCGCGCTGTGCACCGCGATCGCGCAGCGCTGGCCGCGCGCGCCGAGCTCGCACAGAAGCTCGAGCCCGTCCATGCCGGGCATCGCCAGGTCGGTGATCACCAGCTCGATCGTCGGGCAGGTCTCGAGGATCTCCAGCGCCGCCAGGCCGTCGGCGGCGACCTGCACGTCGGCGACACCGAGCGCGCCGAGCCGTTGCGTCATGGCCCGGCGCTGCAGGGCATCGTCTTCGACGATGAGCACCGATCGAATCACTCGGAAATATTCGCACAGGTCGCGCACATGGCGAGGGGTCGGGATGGGTATGCCTCGGTAACTTGCCCCCGGGTGGTGGTCCGACCGGGCGCCGAGCGGCCCGCGGACACCGACGCGCCGGGCCCGCGCCGTCCCCGGGCCCGACGTGGCCGCGAGGTCGCGGATGCGCACCTGGTGACATCGGACGTTAGGTCCGGTCCGGTGCGCCCGGGCCGCCGGTCCTCGAAGCTGCCGTCCATGAAGCTCTCTGGCGTGCTGTTCGCAACTGGCTTCTCGTGCCTGGTGGCGCTCCCGGCGGCGGCCGGCCCGACCCAACCCGCGCCGATCGTCGGCGGCACCACCACGTCGGTGGGTCAGTTTCCGACGACGGTCGGGCTCGAGCTCGGCGGTGGCCTGTGTACCGGGACGCTGTTGACCAAGGACTGGATCCTCACCGCGGCCCACTGCGTCGATCCGGCGGTGCTCGGCCAGTCCCAGAGCCAGATCACCGCCAGCGTGCGGGTCCACTTCGACACCGTCAACGTGCTGACCACGCCGGGCACGGTGGTGCGCGCGAGCGAGACCATCAAGCACCCGATGTTCAACGTCAACGCGCTGGGCATGCACGACATCGGGCTGATCCGGCTGGCCACGCCGGTCACCGACCGGGTGCCGGTGCCGATCAACCTGGCCGCCGGGCGAGCCCCGGTCGGCATCGGCGTGACCATGGTCGGCTTCGGCGTGACCAGCCGCCAGGCGCCCAGCTCGGCCGGGATCCAGCGCGTGGTCGAGCAGACCTCGGTGAGCTGCTCGGTCGGCGGCCTGTCCGACGGCGACCTGCTGTGCTTCAGCCAGGTCAACGGCAAGGGCAAGTGCGAGGGTGACTCGGGCGGCCCGTCGTTCGCCATGATCGACGGGGCCCAGGTGCAGATCGGCGTGACGTCGTTCGGCGATCAGGACTGTGCGCAGTTTGGCGCCGACACCCGCACCGACGCCGAGACCGCGTTTTTGTTCGAGCACGTGCCGGAGCTGCAGTGTGGCGCCGACGGCGTGTGCACCGCGGCGTGCGGCGCCGGCGCGCTGCCGGTCGATCCCGACTGCGGCTGCGACGCCGATCACCCGTGCGCCGCCGGCCACACCTGCTTCGACGATCGCTGCATCGTCGACCCGTACGCCACCGGCGGCGTGGGCAGCGCGTGCACCTCGGGCACCGAGTGCGAGTCGGGCAACTGCGCGGCGTCGTCGAGCGAGCAGCTGTGCACCTTCGCCTGCACCGCGGGCGACGACGCCACCTGCCCGGCGGGCTTCACCTGCCGCGACGCCGCCGGCGGCGGCGGGGTGTGCTGGCCCGAGGACGGCGGCGGGTGCTGCAGCACCGGCTCGGGCGGCGCCGGGTCATCGCTTTTCGGGCTGGCGCTGGTGGCGGCCGGGCTGCGCCGGCGGCGCCGCAGGTGATGGCTCCGGGGGACTTGCCGCCGCACGCAACCTGAGGCACGGTGCGCCCCATGGAAGCTACCGACACCACCGACCGCGACTCGGCTGCCCCCACCACGCCCGGTACCGCTCGCTACGGCGAGCTCAAGGCCCTGGTGGCTGCGATGGAAGCCGACTTCAACAAGTTCTACGGCGACGGCAACAAGGCCGCGGGCACCCGGGTCCGCGCGGCGATGCAGGAGCTCAAGGCGTTCGCCCAGCACGTCCGCAGCGAAGTGCAGACGATCAAGAACGAGAAGGCCTGAACCCGCCGGCGCGGCGGCTCACCGGCCCAGCTCGCGCTGGTACCGGAGCCAATTGCCGTGCGGCACCGGCTGGCCCAGCCGGGCCAGGTCGGGCGAGGCCAGCACGTAGATCCAGGCCCAGGTCGGTCCACCGTCGGTGCTGGCCTCGGTCAGGATGCGCATGAAGTCGTCGCCCTCGTAGGCGTCGAGGAGCGGCAGCGCGGCCGGCAGCTCGGCCAGCTGCAAGAGCGTGCCGTGGACCAGCCCGCCATCGTCGGGGACGACCCCGGGGTGGCTGGCGGGAAACGCGTACATCGACCCGCGCACCGTGGCGGGTAGCACCGCCTGCACGAACGGCGCGACCACGCCGTACGCCCCCTGGCCGGGCTGGAGCGTCCCGTAGGCGAACAGCCGATCGATCGCCGTGGCCGGGACCGTGCTGCGCTCGCCGTACGCCATCGGCTCCCGTTGTAGCAAACGCGGTCGGTCGATGTGCGGGCATTCCGGAGCTAGTTCGGGCAGCGGTGGGCGTGCCGCGACCGCCGGGGACGACCGGTGGTGGGAGGTGTCCTCACCGGTGGGTCTGGCCCCGCGAGGCGGCCAGGCGGCGGTCAGCCGTCGAGGCGGCGCGCGCCGACCGCGGCGACCGCGTCGCGGAACACCCGCCCGCGGTGGCCGAAGTTGTCGAACATGTCGTAGCTGGCGCAGGCCGGCGACAGCACCACCGCGTCGCCGGGACCGACCAGCGCGGTCGCCTGGGCCACGGCGTCGTGGAGGTCGCGCGCGTCGAGGACCGGGTAGGTCACGCCGTGGTCGGCGCAGGCAGCGCGGATGAGCGGGGCGGCGGCGCCGATGAGCACGATGCCCCGGCACACCCCGGCGAGCGCCTCGAGCATGGGCGCGTAGCTGCCGCCCTTGTCGACGCCGCCCGCGATCAACACCAGCGGCCGGGGGAAGCCGCGCACCGAGGCCGCCACCGACGCCACGTTGGTGCCCTTGGAGTCGTCGTAGTAGTAGATGCCGGCTTTGTCGCCCACCAGCTCCATGCGGTGCGGCAGCGGGCGGTAGCTGCGGGCGCCGGCGCGGATCGCGTCGACCGGCACGCCGCAGGCGCGCGCGCCGAGGTAGGCGCCCATGGCGTTGTCGAGGTTGTGGTTGCCGACGATGACCAGGTCGTCGACCGGGTAGCGCTCCTCGGCGTCCGCGCCCGGCACCCCGCGCAGCACCAGGGCGCGTCGGTCGGGGCTGACGACGGCGCCGCGGTCGACCTCGGCGCCGGGCCGGACGTCGAACCACAGGCGCTGCGCCGTCACCGCGGCCGCCTCGCGCACCACCAGCGGGTCGGCCGCGTTGGCGATGGCGACGTCGGTCGGCCGCTGCCAGGCCCACACCCGCCCCTTCATCGCGGCGTACCGCTCGAGGGTGCCGAACCGGTCGAGGTGATCGGGCGTGATGTTGGTGAGCACCCCGGTGGTGGGCGCGAACGAGGTGCAGTGCTCGAGCATGAACGCCGCCACCTCGACCACGATCAGCCCGCCGTCGACGTTGGCCGGGTGATCGACCGCGTCGATCATCGGCATGGTGCCCAGGTTGCCGCCGCAGAAGGTCGGCCGGCCCGAGGCCGCGCACAGCGCGCCGGTGAGCGCGGTGGTGGTCGACTTGCCGTTGGTGCCGGTCACCGCCAGCAGGCGGGCGCCGGGGTGGAGGCAGCGATAGGCCAGTTCGATCTCGGCGATCACCTCGACGCCGGCGGCGCGGGCCGCGGCCAGCTCGGGCAGCGCCGGCACGCCGGGCGACATCACCACCAGGTCGGCCGCGCACATCGTCGCCTGGTCGTGGCCGCCGAGCTGCCAGGTCACCGGCACGTCGGCCAGCTGCGCCATGCGATCGGCCAGCTGGGCCGCCGGCTTGCCGTCGGTGACGATCACCTGGGCCCCGCGGCGGTGGCAGAACCGCGCCACCGCGATGCCGGTCTGGGCCAGACCCACGACGACGATCTTCTTGCCGCGCAGCTCCATCGGCGCGGACGCTAGCACGCCGCGTCGGGCCGGCGCGACGCCGCCAGGCTCCGCATCAGCGCAGCTTGAGGGTGCCCAAGGCCAGCAGCGCGAACAGGATCGAGATCAGCCAGAACCGGACGATGATCTTGGGCTCTTCCCAGCCCTTGAGCTCGAAGTGGTGGTGGATGGGCGCCATCTTGAACACCCGCTTACCGCGGGTCTTGAACGACCCGACCTGGATGAACACCGACAACGCCTCGATGACGAACAGCCCGCCGACCAGGGTGAGCACCAGCTCGTTCTTGGTGAGCACCGCCAGCATGCCGAGCGCGCCGCCGATCGACAGCGAGCCGACGTCGCCCATGAACACGCTGGCCGGGTAGGTGTTGTACCAGAGGAAGCCGATGCCGGCGCCGAACAGGGCGGCGCAGAACACCGCCAGCTCGACGACGCCCGGGATGTGCGCGATGTGGAGGTACTGCGCCAGCGACTGCTCGCCGCCGGAGTGGGTGAGGATGGTGGTCTCGACGCCGGCCAGGTAGGCGAAGACCAGGAACGTGCCGGCGTTGATGATGGTGGGGCCGATGGCCAGGCCGTCGAGCCCGTCGGTGAGGTTGACCGCGTTGGCGGTGCCGACGACGACGAAGGCCCCGAAGACGATGTACAGCCAGGCCGACAGATCGGGCGACACCTCGTAGAAGTTGGTGAACGGCAGCTGTAGGTGGGTCCGCAGCTCGGGCGGCATGGTGTCGGACATGAACAGGTAGGTCATCGCGCCGCCGGCGATGCCGAACTCGAGGAGCAGGCGCAGCTTGCCCGACACGCCCTTGGTGTTCTTCTTGGTCACCTTGGCGTAGTCGTCGGCGAAGCCGATGGCGCCGAAGGCCACGCTCACCGCCAGCGCCAGCAGCACGAACCGGTTGGTCAGGTCGCACCAGCACAACACCGACACCACCAGGCAGAACAAGATCAACGCCCCGCCCATGGTCGGCGTGCCGGCCTTCTTCTTGTGGGTCTGGGGGCCGTCGTCGCGGATCTGCTGACCGATCTGGCGCGATCGCAGCCGGGCGATGAACCACGGCCCGATCAGGAACGACAACACCAGCGAGGTGATGGCCGCCGCCAGGATGCGCATCGACGGGTAGCGGAACACCCGCAGGAACGACAGCGCGTCGATCCGGGCCAGGACTTGGTAGAGCAGGTAGTACAGCATCGTCGGTATCCTTAGACGGCCAGCTCGCGCATCGCCGCGATGACCCGCTCGAGGCGCATGCCGCGCGATGCCTTGACCAGGATCCAGTCGCCCGGCGAGGTCGCCGCCAGCACCTGGCGCGCGGCCACGTCGGGATCGTCGGTGGTCCAGGTCGCCGCCGGCGCCGCCGCGGCGTCGGCCACGGTGTGGCGGTAGGCGCCCAGGGCGATCACCGCGATGTCCAGCTCGCCCAGGCGGGCGCCGACGTCGGCGTGGGCCGCGGCGGCGTGGGGCCCGAGCTCGAGCATGTCGCCGACCACCGCCACCGCGCGGGCCCGAGCCGCGCAGCTCGGCCAGGGTGTCGATGGCGGCCGCCATCGACGCCGGGTTGGCGTTGTAGCAGTCGACGATCACGTTGCGGCCGCCGACCACGACGATCTCGCCGCGCATCGCGGCCGGTCGGGCCCGCTCGAGGCCGGCCAGCGCGTGATCGAGATCGACGCCGGCGGCCAGGGCGCACGCCAGCGCGCAGGTGGCGTCGACCGCGGCGTGGCGCCCGACCAGGCTCAACCGGAAGCGCCGCCGGTGCCCCTCGGCGTCGACGTGCAGGTCGGCCCCGTCGGCGCCGATCGGCTGGTAGCCGGTGAGCCGCACGTCGGCGCCGGCAGCCTCGCCGAAGGTCATCAGCCGCGCCGCGGGCGCGTTGGCGCGGGCGTGGGCCAGGAGCCGAGGGTCGTCGGCCGGCGCCACCGCGACGCCGCGGGGGCCGAGGCCGCGGTAGATCTCGCCCTTGGCGGCGGCGATGGCGTCGGTCGAGCCCAACAGCTCGATGTGCGCGGTGCCGGCGTTGACCACCGCCGCCACGTCGGGGCGGGCGAACCCGGTGAGGTAGTCGATCTGGCCGGCGCCGCGCATGCCCATCTCGACCACGCCGTAGCGGTGGTGGGCGCGCAGGCCGAGCAGGGTCAGCGGCACGCCGGTCTCGTTGTTGAGCGAGCCGGCGGCGGCGTGGGTCGCGCCGGCCGCGGCCAGGGCCGCGCGCGCCAGCTCCTTGGTGGTGGTCTTGCCGGCCGAGCCGGTGATGGCCACCAGCCGCGCCTCGGCCGCCTCGCCCCAGCGGGCGCGATGGCCAGCGGCGATCTGGGCGATGGCGGCGCGCGGGTCGTCGACCTCGATCACCGCGGCGGCGCCCAGCGCGCCAGCGGCGGCGCGCCGGCCCCGGGGGATGACCACCGCGGTCGCGCCGGCGGTGACGGCGGCGGCGCAGAACGCCACCCCGTCGTGGCGCTCGCCCGCCACGGCCACGTACAGATCGCCCGGCGCGGCGATCCGGCTGTCGATGATGACCCGGCTGCACACCGCGGTGCCGGTCGCCGCGCCGCCGGTGCCCGCCGCGATGGCGTCGACGTGGAAGCGCGGGCGCAGCGCGACCGCCGCGGCGGCCTCCTCGCGATCGTCGAAGTGGTGCTTGGTGGTGCCGAGGATCTGGTAGTCCTCGTGGCCCTTGCCGGCGATGACCACCACGTCGCCCGGGGTGGCCTCGGCCACCGCCGCGCGGATCGCGGTGCGGCGATCGACGTCGACGTAGAACGGCCGCGGCACCGCCGGCAGGATCATGTCGAGGATGGCCTGGGGATCTTCGGTGCGCGGGTTGTCGCTGGTGACCACCGCCAGGTCGGCCTCGGCGGCGACCACCGCGCCCATCAGCGGCCGCTTGGTCGGGTCGCGATCACCGCCGCAACCAAACACGCAGATGAGCCGCCGCTGGGTCAGCGGACGCAGCGCCCGCAGCACGTTGTCGAGGGCGTCCGGGGTGTGGGCGTAGTCGACCAGGATGTCGAGACCGGCGGGGTTGCCGACCCGCTCGACCCGGCCCGGCACGCCGGCCAGCGCGGCCACGCCGGCCGCGATCGCCGCGTGCGGCAGGCCCAGGGCCTCGCCGACGCCCACCGCCAGGGCGATGTTGGCGACGTTGTAGTGGCCGATCAGCGCGGCCGACTCGACCTCCAGCTCGCCGCGCGGCGTGGCCAGCCGGGCCCAGCTGCCGGCCACCGTCGAGCGCTGCTCGAGGACGCGCACGCTGGCGCCGGGCGCCCCGGTCGCGGTCACGCCGATCACCGGGCGCGGCACGATGCTGGCGGTCGCGGCCCCGGCCATGCCGGCCCCGGCCGGATCGTCGAGGTTGACCACCGCGGTGCCGGCGGGCGCCAGGTGGCGCCGGAACAGCAACGCCTTGGCCGCGGCGTACTCCTCCATCGAGCCGTGCAGGTCCAGGTGGTCCTGGGTCAGGTTGGAGAACGCCGCGACGGCGAACTCGATGCCGGCCACACGGTCCATGGCCAGCGCCGCCGACGACACCTCCATCACCACGTGGGTACACCCGGCGGCCACCATCTTGGCGAAGGTCGCGTGCAGCACCTCGGGGGTCGGCGTGGTGTAGGGCGCGTCGTAGCTGTGCCCGCCCCACCGGTAGCTGACGGTGCCGATCACGCCGACGGTGCAGCCGGCGGCGGCGAGGATGGCCTCGATGAGGTAGCTGGTGGTGGTCTTGCCGTTGGTGCCGGTCAGGCCGATCAAGGTCAGCCGGCGGGCCGGGTGATCGGCCAGCGCCGCGATGGCCACGCCCAGCGCGCGGGCGCCGTCGGGCACCACCAGCTGTGGCACCGCCAACCCGTCGCGGGCACGCTCGACCGCCACCGCCGCCGCGCCCTGCCGGACCGCCGCGTCGACGAAGGCGTGGCCGTCGGCGCGCCGCCCGCGCACCGCGACGAACAACGCCCCGGGCCCGGCCGCGCGTGAGTCGTCGGTGACCGCGCGGACCTCGAGATCGGCGCCGACCAGCCGGGCGCCAGGGAGGATGCGGACGAGATCGGAGAGCTTCATCGGGTGTGGGCCGGCAAGACGCGCAGCGTCGTCGATTTCTGAGGGCGTGGCAACGGCGCGCCGGTCACCGGGGCTCCGCGAACACCAGGGCCACGACCTCGCGGGTCGCCGCGCCGGGCGCCACCGACTGCTGGGTGCACACGCCGGAGCCGGTGATCTCGACCACCACACCGGCCGCCGACGCCGCTGCCAGCGCGCGCGCCACGCCCAGCCCGCGGAAGTCGGGCGCCGGGACCGCGGCGCCGGTGTCGGGCTCGAGCTCGAGGCCGGCCTCGCCGTCGTCGGCGTCGGCGGCGTCGCTCGGATCGGTCGGCGCCGGGGCGGCGGCCCCCACGGCCGGCGCGGCCACGGCGGACTTCGGGCTGGGCGGGCCGGCGATCGGGGCGTCGCCCGGGACGCCCAGGTAGCGCAGCGCCGCGCTGGCGATCTGGCCGAACACCGGCCCGGCCACGGCGCCGCCGAAGTAGTCGCCGCCGGACGGGTCGTCGACCACGACGACGATGGCCAGCCGTGGATCGGCGATGGGCACCAGGCCGGCGAACGACGACAGGTAGCGGTGCGGCGCGTAGCGGCGCGTGGCCGGATCGTACTTGTGGGCGGTGCCGGTCTTGCCGCCGGCGCGGAACCCCGGGACCTGGATCGCGGCGCCGGTGCCGCCGTCGCGCTTGCCCGGGTGAGACGGCTCGAACACCGACGCCAGGATCGGCAGCATGGCCGCCGCGGTCGACGGCTTCATGATCGGCCGGCTCTCGATCGGGCGCTGGTAGGTGACCTGGCCGTCGGCGCCGGTGACCCGGGCCACGACCCGCGGCGGGTTGTACACGCCGCCGTTGCCGATCGCCGCCATCGCCGCCGCGATCTGGATGGGCGACGCGGTCAGGCCGTAGCCCCACGAGATCGTCACCAGCTCGACGTCGCGCCAGGTCGAGCCGTCGCGCACGCGCCCGCCCTGCTCGCCCGGCAGATCGATGCCGGTCTTGGCGCCGAAGCCGAAGCGCGTGAGCGCGTCGTACAGGCGCTGGCGCCCGAGCCGCAGCCCGATCTTGGTGGCGCCGACGTTCGACGAGCGCTTGATGATGCCGGTGGTGGTCAGCACCTGATCGTGGTGGACGTCGGTCACCCGCTTGCGCCCGGGCGCCATCCACGCGCCGCCCTCGACGTCCCACGGCTCGTCGGGCCGGGTCACGCCGGCGTCGAGCGCGGCCGCCACGGTGAACACCTTCATCACCGAGCCGATCTCGTAGACGTCGGTGACCGCGCGGTTGCGCGCCTTGGCCCGCACCGCCGCGGCGGGGTCGTTGGGATCGTAGGTCGGCACGCTCGACAGCGCCAGGACCGTGCCGGTGTGCACGTCGAGCACCACCGCCACGCCCGACGTCGCCTTGTTGGCGCTGACCGAGGCTGCGAGCGCCTCGTCGGCGATGTGCTGGATCGAGCGATCCAGGGTCAGCTCGACGGTGGCGCCCGGCGTGGGCTCGGTCATGCCGTCGGACATCATGGTCTTGCCGCGGGCGTCGCGCAGCACCGCGAAGCGGGCCTGCTGGCCGCGCAGCTGGTCCTCGAGCTGGAGCTCGAGCCCGTCGAGGCCGTCGCCGTCGAGCCCGGCGAAGCCCAGCACCGGCCCGCCCGATGAGCGCTCGGGGTACCACCGGCGCGGCTCGTGGGTCACCTCGATGCCGGGCAGCTTGAGCGCCCGCACCGCCACCGCCCGCTCGGGGGTGACGTGGCGGGCGATCCACGCGAAGCGCTTGCGCGACGCCAGCCGGGCCTCGACCAGGTTGACGTCGAGCGCCAGCGCCTTGGCCAGCCGCGCCGACGCGCCGGCGACGTCGACCACCGCCCGCGGATCGGCCCACACGCTCTCGGCGTCGGCGCTGATCGCCAGCGGCCGGCCGCGGGCGTCGAGGATGGCGCCGCGCGGCGCCGGGATCGCGACGGTGTGGACGTGCTGGCGCAGGGCCTGCTCGCGCAGCCGCGCGCCGTCCTCGACCTGGAGCCCCCAGGCCTTGTAGCCCACGCCGCACAACAGCACCGACATGAGCGCGGCGGCGCCCCGCGCCCGCAGCCGCGCGGCGCGCGACACGCCCGGGGTCTGGATGTCGGGACGTCCGGGGCCGCGGCCGCGGCGCAACAGCCGGCCGGCGCTCATGGCGTCGCCTCGGGGCGCGGGTGGGTGGCGGCCGGCCCGGGCGCGATGGCTGGCGGCGCGGGGATGACGCGGATGCGATCGGCCGGCACCGGGACCATGCCCAGCTCGGTGGCCAGGCTGCGGATCCGGTCGGGGTTGGCCAGCGTGGCGCGCTCGAGCTCGAGCCGCCGACGCAGCTCACGCTCGCGGCGCAGCTCGTCGGTGGCCTGCGACAGCCGGTAGCCGAGCGCGACCACCCGGTGGCGGGTGCGCACCCGCTGGACCGCCAGCGCGGTCACCAGCGCGGCGACGACGATCATCACCACCACCAGCTTGCGATCGCCGGGGGCCGGCTCGACGGAACGGACCAACGCGTACAGGCGCGGCTTCATCGGTGGCTCGCCAGGTTGGGCGCGTCGGTGCGCGCGCAGGTGCGCAGCCGGGCCGAGCGCGCCCGGGGGTTGTCGTCGGCCTCGGCCTCCTCGGCGAACCGGGCCCGTCGCTCGATCGGCACGCACACCGCGGCGATGCGCTCGCCGGCCTCGGCGGCGAACCGCGGCGGCAGCGAGCTCTGCCACGCCAGGTCGCGGAACCGGCGCTTGACCAGGCGGTCCTCGAGGGAATGGAAGCTGATCACCGCGCAGCGCCCGCCCGCCACCAGCAGGTCGGGGAACGCGGCCAAGAACGCCTCCAGCTCGTCGAGCTCGCGGTTGACGGCGATGCGCAGCCCCTGGAACGTGCGGGTGGCCGGGTGGATGTGCAGCTTGCGCACCTCGAACGCCGAGAAGCAGCCGGCCACGATCTCGGCCAGCGCCGTGGTCGACGTGAGCGCCCCGGCGGCCTCCGCCTCCTTGAGCCGGCGCGCGATCCGCGGGGCCTGGCGCTCCTCGCCGTAGTCGCGCAGCACGCCGGTCAGCTGGCCGACCGGCAGCGCGCGGATGAGGTCGAGCGCGGTCGGGCCCTGGCTGGGATCCATGCGCATGTCGATGGGCCCGGCCCGCATGAACGAGAAGCCACGCTCGGCCGCGTCGAGCTGGGGCGACGAGACGCCCAGGTCGAGCAAGATGCCGTCGACCGCGGTGACGTCGAGCGCCGCCAGGTGCGCGGCCAGGTCGCCGAAGCGACCATGAACGACGGTGACGCGGGGATCGGCCGCGGCCAGCGCCTCGGCGGTGGCGACCGCGGTGGGGTCGCGATCGATGGCGATCAGCCGCCCGGTCGGGCCGAGCGCCTCGAGCACCGCCCGGGCGTGCCCGCCGCGCCCGAACGTACCGTCGACGTAGACGCCACCGGCCCGGGGCGCGAGCTGCGCCAGGACCTCGGAGAGCAGGACCGGAATATGCTGGGGGGCAGTCACGGGCGGGGTCGCGTCCCGGTGACGCAAGGCGTCAAGTCCCTGCGACGAGTACACATTGCATCAATAGGACCGCGGACCGGGAGCGGGCAAATTTTTGGAGATACGAGCAGTTGGGGCGCGGGCTAGAGGTAGTAGGGAGACCTTCATCACCCCTGCGGTGTTCTACGTGTAGCCGAAAGTATGCTGTTGACTGCGCAGTCGTGGCACTCTACACTCCGCCCGTTTTCGGGTCGATCGTTTCGCAAGGATCTCGAATGCTTAGGTACAAAGAGACCGAGGACATTGACGCTCGCTTCCTGGAGGTCGACCGGATCTGCCAGGCCTGGCGCACGCGCATCGCCAGCATCAACCCGTCGATGCGCACCGAGTTCCTGCAGCGGTTCCGGATCTCGCTCATCCACCACGACGCCGCGCTCGAGGGCGAGGTGCTGTCCTACAGCGAGATCAAGGCCGCCATCGATCCGACGATCATCAGCGACCCGTCGCTGATCCCGGCCTACGACGAGATCCGCCGCTTCAACGAGGCCTGCGAGTGGGCCGACGAGTTCGCGACCAACAAGAAGAAGCCCTTCAAGTTCGAGACGCTCCGGGAGATCTACGGGATCCTGGCACCGGAAGAGAAGGCCAAGGGCCTGCCCTACCGCAAGGAAAACCCGCTCCACCGGCTCTACTACCACGACATCGCGGCGCCCGAAAAGATCGTGCCCGCGCTCAAGAAGCTGGCCGAGTGGATCGACGATCCGTCGACCAAGCAGCTGCACCCCATCGAGCGCATCGCCGGGCTCCACGCGCGCTTCATGGCGGTGTTCCCGTGGGCCAAGGAGAGCGGCCGCACCGCCCGCATCGCCGCCAACCTCCTGCTGACCGAGGCCGGCTACCCGACCGCCGTCATCCACTCGATCGACCGCCAGCGCTACTACGAGTCGCTGCGCGGCGAGGCCACCGGGGTGTTGTCGCTGTACCTCGAGGCGGTCCAGACCTCGGCCGAGACCGAGCTGCGCCTGTACGAGGAGGCCGAGAAGTCGGCCCCGCGCAAGCGCAAGCGCGAGTCGAGCCGAGCGTAGCCGCGCTCCCCGGCGCCGCCGCGGCCGCGCTCACCCGAACGCACCGACGCCCCGCGCCGCACAGCCCGGGGCGTCGTCGTCCTGGCTGCGGGCCGGAGAGCGCCGCGGCCGCGTGGGTCAGCGCGCGGACACCACCACGTCGTCGAAGTACACGTAGTCGCTGCGGCTCGAGGCGTCGACCCGGAACCGCACCGACACGGTGCTGGCGCCGTTGGTCGCGACCTGGTAGTCGCCGGCGTGGCGCACCCCGTTGGTGAAGCCCGTGCCCGACGCCAGGTTGGCCACCGTCACCCACGCCCCGCCGTCGCGCTGGACCTCGACGAAGTAGTCCTCGCCGGCCTCCATCGAGCTGGCGATGGCGCTGTACTCGATGCGCAGGCTGCCGTAACCGGTGACCGCCACGGTCGGGCTCCAGAACGACGACGCCACGCCGGCGTTGCTGCGGAGCTGGACGCTGTAGCGCCCGCTGTTGGAGTAGGTCGTGCTGCGGTAGCGCGCGGCGTCGGCGCCGCCATCGACGAAGCCATCCCAGCCGGCCTCGAAGTCGCTCGACGCCAGCGTGGTCCACGTGCCGGCCTGGCACGCCGGGGCCCCCGCGCAGTCGCTGTCCGCGCAGTCGATCGCGCCGTCGCCGTCGTTGTCCACGCCGTCGTCGCACACCGTCTCGGTGGTCGGCCCCTGGCACGCCGGGGCCCCCGCGCAGTCGCTGTCCGCGCAGTCGATCGCGCCGTCGCCGTCGTTGTCCACGCCGTCGTCGCACACCGTCTCGGGCCCGGGGCTGGCGCCGGCGGCGCTGACGGTCAGGGTGACGCCGCTGTACGGGGCGTAGGCCACGATCATCACGTAGTACGTGCCGCTCTGGGCCGGGTTGAACTCGCACTTCTCGGTGTTGCCCGAGGTGTACGGCCGGCAGTCGTAGCTAGTGGAGGTCGGCGGGCTGCCGAACTTCACGTAGAGATCGGCGTCGCCGGTGCCGCCGGCGGTCTCGAACTTGATCGCCGTGGCGCCGTTGGTCGGGTACGAGAAGGCCAGCGACGACGACGACGCCAGCCCGGCGCGGGTGTCGATGACCTGGTAGTTGGCGGGGGCAGCCACGCCGACCGCGGTCCACGCGTTGCCGACCTGGGTGGCCTGGGTCGAGCCGGCGCCGAACAGCGCGGTGGCGGCGGCGACGGTGGCGGCCCGGGCGTCGGCGAACGACGCCGACGGGGTCAGGTTGGCGGTGTTGGCCAGGTAGAAGATCCGGGCGGCGTCGTGGATGCCGATGCCGGTGACCACCGTGGTCGACTTGCCGCGCGGGTGGGTGCCGCCGGCGGCGGTCAGGTAGAACGCCAGGTTGGCGATGCCCGAGCTGTAGTGGACGTCGACGTTGCCGGCGCTCGAGGTCCAGTAGTCGAGCGAGATCCCGTCGAGCGCGGGATCGTTCATGTAGCGCAGCGCGGGCGACGCCAGCCAGATGTCCTCGCCCACCTTCCAGTTGTTGCTGGTGGCCGGGGCCGAGGTGTTGCCGTTGCTGTCGCGGTACCACTCGCACACGTTGCCGAAGATGTCGGACATCGCCTCGTTGAGGCCGCCCGACTCGCCCGAGTAGATCAGGCCCGAGGTACGCTCGGTGACGGCGTGGGTGAGCTCGTGCGCGGTGACGTCCATCGAGATCGCCAGCGACCGCGAGTTCACGTTGTCGCCGTCGCCGTACACCATCTGGGTGCCGTTCCAGTAGGCGTTGACGTAGTTGTTGCTGTAGTGGACCGAGCTGATGAGCTTGGCCCCGGCGTTGTCGAACGAGTCACGGCCGAACAGCGCCTGGTAGCAGTCGTAGGTCGAGCCGAGCCGATCGTAGTTGGTGTCGACGTCGGTGTCGCCGTTGGCGGCGCCACCCTCGGTGCGAGCGATCGGACCCGGCAGCGCGGTGCCGTGGTTGAGGTTGTGGACCTCGCGGTTGCGCGCGGTCTGCAGGTTGTCGTAGCTCCACACCACCGCGCCGGTGCGGGCGTCGACGAACACCACCGGCCGGCGCGGCTCGCCGCCGTCGGTGTAGTCGAGCTGCACGCGGTAGGTCAGGCGGTCCTTGCCGCCGTGGCGCAGGATCTGGAGATCGGCGGCGCTGCGCAGCCCCGCCGCGGCGCCGGTCGCGCTGACCGCCGCGGCGATGGCCCGCGTGGCGTCGAGGCTGGGCCGGGGATCGACGGCGATGCCGCGCACCAGGCCGTCGGTCAGGCCGAGGTACTTGCCGGTGGGGTCGAGGTGGACGATGGCCTCGGCGCCGAACACCGGCACGCCGCCGACGGTCTGGGCCACGCGGGTGTGCGCGCGCCCCAGCAGGTCGATCTCGACCGACCGGGCCCACACGCCGTCGACGCCGGCCAGGAGCTGCGGCGCCACCTCGTGGAGCTGGCGGAGGCTCAGGTCTTCGGCCAGCTGCAGCGACGCCGGATCGCCGGCCTGGAACACCGGCGCGCTCCCGGCGCCGCTCCCCTGATCGTCAGCCGCGGTACACGACGCGATGGCCAGCCCGGCGGCGGCCACGAATCCCAGCTTCGAAAATCGCTTCATCGAATGCCCTCGTTCTTTCCGTTGGACGACGGCGGCATTTCAACGTCGGCAGTGAAGCAGGTCAATCAAGTGACATGCGAAATTGTCCAAGATCGTTATTGGGGACTGACTGGGTGTCGCGGCTTACACCCGGCGACCGTGACGCGGCGCGTCCGGCGTCGGCCGTGCCCGGGCGTTGCCGTCGAGGAAATGCCTCGATCGGGCGCCGGCGGACAGGTGTGCAAGGGTGGTTCGCCGGCGCCGGCGGGCGTGCGCGGCGTGACACTCACGCGCTGACAGTGCAGCCGCTGTCACTGGGCAGATGTGGTCAATGACTGGCCCGCTCCGCACCCGGCGGCACACCGCCCCACCTATCCCACCTAGCGCCGGCGCGCGCGACTCAGTCGGCCGAGACCTTGCCGCGGCCGGTCTTGATCGCGCCCCGGCCCTTCTTGGCCTTGATGCGGCGCTCCTTGCTGCCCCGCGACGGCTTGGTCGGCCGCCGCGGCTTGGGCCGCACCAGCGCGGCGGCCACGATCGCCGCCAGCTTGGCCTCGGCGTCGGCGCGGTTGGCGATCTGGTCGCGCGAGCGATCGCTCACCACGATCAGCTCGCCGCCGGTGGTCAGGCGCCCGCCGAGCTTGGCCAGGAGCCAGGCGCGGTCGTCAGGCGTCAACGCGCGCGACGTGACGGGACACCAGCGCAGCTCGACCTTCGACGAGACCTTGTTGACGTTCTGGCCCCCGGCGCCGCCCGAGCGGGCGAACGCCAGGCCGAGCTCGTCGGCGGGAATGACCACGTGCGGCGTGACGGCTAGATCCCCCATGGGCGCGCCACAGTACCCGCATGCGCGGCGCCGGTGTGCGCCTCGACGCGATCGCTGCCCGGACCGGCCAGGTGTGCGACCGCCCACATCGCGCGTCGGGGCCGCGGCCACGTCGGGGCCGCCGTGCGACACTCGCGGCGATGAAGCTCGTCCGCATCGCCGCCGTCGTCGCCGTCGCCGTCGCGACCGCCAGCCCCCGGGCCCGCGCCGACGACGCCGCGCCGATGTTCGTCACGGTGGCTGGCTCGGTGGGCGTCGGCACCAGCGCCGACGGCGTCGATCAGCTCGGCGGCAGCTACGCGCCCGAGGGCGTGCTCGAGGGGCGCCTGACCGCCAGCTGGGAGCCGCCGCCGCTGGCGTATCCGGAGCCACGCGGCTACCGGCTGGCCGGCGCGATCATCCCCGAGGTGTCCCTGGGCGTCATCTACGTGGCCGATCACCGCACCGGCGACACCACCGCCAACACCGACGCGATGGTGACGATCGGGGCGCGGCTCGAGGCCCGGCTGGCGCAGCGCCGGATGGGCCTGCTGCGGGTGTCGATGCGCGGCGGGATCTACCTGGCCGGCCGCGTCGGCTTCCTGACCGATCCGAAGCACACTCCGCTGGCGGAGCTGGCGCTGGGCGAGCACGTGTGGCTGTCCGACACGGTGCGGATCGGGGTCGAGGTCGCCGGCCAGCGCGTGTTCGGCGACAGCTACGCCGTGGTCCCCACCGCGCGGACACCGTGGCGCGACGGCGACGGCCAGTACCTGGTGATCCAGGCCACCGGCTTCGTCGGGTTTCGCCTGTGAACGCCGGGCGGCGGCGCCGCCGCGGGCCGGGCGCCCCACGGCGGGCGTCCGCCGGCGCGAGGTTTGACTTGCCGTCGAGCGGCGCCTACCATCAGGGCTGGCCTCATGACCGGACGTGGTAGCGGCGAAGACGCTCCCGGCGACAGCGGTGCGCGATCGCGCTCCGTCGTGCGGAGCGATCCCGGCATCGGGTCGGGCGACTCGACGGTCATGGCGGCGGCCGACACCGCGGTGGCCATGGCCACGCCGGCCCCCGGCGGGTTCACCGACCCCGAGCCGGCGCCGCCCTCGGGGGTCGGCCGGGCTCCGGAAGGCGAGCTGATCGGCACCACCCTGCTCGGCCGCTACGCGGTCAACCGCAAGATCGGGCAGGGCGGGATGGGCGCGGTCTACGAGGCCACCCACACGCTGATCGGCAAGCGGGTGGCGGTGAAGGTGCTGCTCGACAAGTACGCGCGCAAGGAGCAGGTGGTGGCCCGCCTCGAGCAAGAGGCCCGGCTGGCGTCGTCGATCGGCCACGAGCACATCATCGACATCACCGACTTCGGGCAGACCGAGGACGGCCGGACCTTCGTGGTGATGGAGTTCCTCGAGGGCGAGTCGTTGGGCGAGCTGCTCAACCGCCACGGTCCGCTGCCCGAGCACCGCATCGCCGACATCGCCCGCCAGGTGGCGTCGGCGCTGGGCGCGGCCCACGCCAAGGGCGTGGTCCACCGCGACGTCAAGCCCGACAACGTGTTCTTGCTGCGCCGCAAGGACAAGGACTTCGTCAAGGTGGTGGACTTCGGCATCTCGAAGTCGATGCGCTCGTCGGACCTGGGCGAGGAGGACTCGCCGCGCCTGACCCAGACCGGCATGGTGCTGGGCACGCCGCTGTACATGTCCCCCGAGCAGGCCCGCGGCGACGAGGAGCTGGACGCCCGCATCGACATCTACGCCCTCGGGGTGATCATGTACGAGCTGGCGACCGGGCGGGTGCCGTTCACCGGCACCAACTACCTGGCGATCATCTCGCAGGTGCTCAACGACGAGCCGCGGCCGCCGCGGGCCAGCCGACCCGAGCTGTCCGAGGAGTTCCAGAACATCATCTTCAAGGCGCTGGCCAAGGACCCGGCCGAGCGCTACCAGACCACCGACGAGCTGATCGCCGATCTGTCGACGCTCATCGACGACCCGACCCACTCCACCCAGCGGGCGCGGATCTCGGGCCCGCGCCGGCGCCTGGCGCGGCGTGGCGGCCTGCGCGTCGTGGCCTGGGTCGCGGCGATCGCCGGCATCCTCGCCGCGGTGGTGGTGACCGTCACCGTGATGATGGGCAGCGGCGGATCGCCCCGGGCCGCGGCGGTGGTGGTCGACGCAGCGCCGCCGCCGCCACCGCCGATCGACGCGCCGCCGCCGCCGCCGCCCGAGCCGTCGGTGAAGATCGTCAAGATCCGCATCGTGACCACGCCACCCGGCGCCGCGCTGTTCGAGGGTGGCCGCGCCCGCGGCACCGCGCCGACCGAGATCGAGCTGCCGTACACCGACGAGACCGTCGAGATCATCGCCTCGCTGGCCGGCTACGACGACCAGCTGTGCGCGGTGCGGCCGGCGGTCGATCAGGGCCAGACCGTCACCTGCGCCCTGCAAAAGACCCGGCGCGGGCAGAAGCGCAAGATCCTCCAGCGCAAGGACCAGCCCGCCGGCGGGACCAAGGTCACGCCCCCGCCCGGCGGCGGCACCGGCAAGGTCGACGACACCGCCGGCGGCGAGCTGGGCGGCAACCCGCTCAACCAGCCATGAGGCGCCGGCTCGCCGTCGCGCTGGCCGCGGCCGCCGTCGCCTCGCTCGCGGTCGCGCCGGCCGCCGCCGACGACGACGACGGCTTCCTGGGCAAGGCCCGGCTGCGGCTGGCGGTCGATGACTGCCCGGCCCCGCCCGCGCTCGACGAGGCGGCGATGGCGGCGCGCTTCACCGAGCATTACAACCGCGGCGCGGTGGTGTACCTGCAGGGCGACTATCAGGGCGCCATCGGCGAGTTCGTCGCGGCGTACTGCCTCATCCCCAAGGCGTCGCTGCTGCGCGACATCGCCCAGGCCTACGAGCGCTCGGTGCGCTACGAGCTGGCGGTGGCCTACCTCGAGCGCTTCGTGCGCGGCACCGAGGACGCCACCGAGCGGCGCAACGCCGCGTCGCGGGTGCAGGTGCTGAGCGGCCTGCGCTCGACGATCCGGGTGGCCACCGAGCCGGCCAACGCGGTGGTCACCGTCCGCAACCTGCAGGGCGTGCGGGGCAGCGCCGTGGCCAACACCGACGACGTCATCGAGCTGCCGGCCGGCGACTACACGATGACCATCGAGCTGCCCAACTACCAGCCGGTCGAGACCGCGCTGACCTTGGGCATCGGCCAGCCCTACAGCTACTCGTACCGGCTGGTGCCGCGCACCGGCCGGCTGCGGGTGCAGACCGTGCCGGGCGACGCCCGCATCGTCGTCGACGATCGCATCGCCGGGGTCGGTGCGTTCGACGGCGAGGTCGCGCTGGGCCGCCACCGGGTCGAGGTCGACCGGGCCGGGTGGATCCCGGGGACTCGCAGCGTCGAGGTGACCGACCACGCCAGCACCGACGTCAGCGTCGAGCTGGACCGGCCGCCGGCCAGCGGTCGGTGGCTGGCGGTGACCAGCGCCGCGGCGCTCACTGGCTACCTGGCGGGCACGGTCACCGTGTTCTCGCAGGACGCCGGCACCACCGGCGGCACCTCGGTCGCGGGCGTGGCGGTCGGCGGCGTCCTGGGCTACCTGCTCATCCCCCCCGACATCCGCCAGAGCACCGCGTCGCTCCTGGCCACCACCGCCGTGGCCGGCCTGCTCGACGGGCTCCAGCTGGGCGCGCTGCTCGAGCGCACCGACAACGTCACCAACACCATGGCCGCCGGCGGCGCCGTGCTGGGCGCGGCGGCCGGCGCGCTGGTGGTGCGCAAGTACGACCTCACCGACGGCGAGGCCGCGCTGGTCAACAGCGGCCTGCTGTGGGGCTCCACCAGCGGCGTGCTGTTCACCCAGGTGTTCGGCGGCGGCGATCGCACCGCCCTGGCGATCACCGCGGCCGGCGTCAACGTCGGCCTGGTGGCCGGCGCGGTGCTGGCCAAGCGTTACCCGGTCAGCCGTCGGCGGGCGGTCTACATCGATCTGGCCGGCGCGGCCGGGCTCATCGCCGGGCTGGCGATCCAGAACGCGGCCCAGGCCAGCGGCACCGGCAACAACAACGAGAGCCGCGCCCACTTCACCCTGGGCGGCATGGCGGTGGGGCTCGGCCTCGGCGTGTTCTTGACCCGCAACCAGGACGCCACCGTGCTCCGGGTCAAGGCGCCGACCGCGAGTCCGACGGTGACGCCGGTGTGGGACGGCGGCGGCGGGCGCGGGCTCGTCGTGGGTATCGGCGGCGCGCTATAACGCGGGGATGAGCGTCCACCCGAGCGCCTGCCCGCTCGACTGCCCCGATCTGTGCAGCCTGAAGGTCGAGGTCGACGGCGGCCGCGTGGTCCGCGTCGACGGCGACCGCCGCAACCCGATCACCGACGGCTTCGTGTGCGGCAAGGTCCGCAACATCGCCGACCACCTGTACGGGCCGACCCGCCTGCACACCCCGCTGCGCCGGGTGGGCGCCAAGGGCGACGGCGTGTTCGAGCCGATCACCTGGGACCAGGCCCTCGACCTGCTGGTCGAGCGCCTCACCGCGGTCCGGGACCGCCACGGCGCCGAGGCGATCGTGCCGTTCCACTACGGCGGCTCCAACGGCTGGTTGTCGGAGGGCGGCCTGGCCACGCGGTTCTTCCGGCGCCTGGGCGCGTCGCGCTGCGAGCGGACGCTGTGCGCGGCCCCGACCACCGAGGCGGTGCGCGCGATGTACGGCCACGTGCCGGGGGTCGCGCTCGAGGACTACCCGGCGGCGCGGCTGATCGTGGTGTGGGGCGCCAACCCGTCGGCCAGCGGCATCCACCTGGTGCCGATCATCGAGCGCGCGCTGGCCGCGGGCGCCCAGCTCGTCGTGGTCGATCCGCGGGCGACGCCGCTGGCCCGGCGCGCGACGCTGCACTTGCCGGTGCGGCCCGGCACGGACCTGCCGGTGGCGCTGGCGCTGGTGCGCGAGCTGTTCGCCCGCGGCCACGCCGACCAGGCGTTCCTCGCCGAGCACGCCCGCGGCGCCGCCGAGCTGGCGCGGCGGGCCGAGCCCTGGACGCTGGCCCGCGCGGCCGAGGTCGCCGGCGTCGAGGCGAGCGCGCTGGCGCGCTTCGTCGAGCTGTACGCGGCGGCGTCGCCCGCGGTGATCCGCGTGGGCTGGGGCCTCGAGCGCAACCGCAACGGCGGCGCGGCGGCCGCGGCGGTGCTCGCGCTGCCGGCGGTGGCTGGCAAGTTCGGCGTGCGCGGCGGCGGCTACACCATGTCGAACGGCGACGTCTGGACCGTGGGGCCCGAGGCGGCCATCGCCGAGCCGCCGCCGGCGACCCGGGCCATCAACATGACCCGCCTCGGCGACGAGCTGGCCCAGGCGTCCCCGCCGATCGCCGCCTTGTTCGTCTACAACTGCAACCCGACCCAGACCGTGCCCGATCAGGCCGCGGTGCTGCGCGGCCTGGCCCGCGACGACCTGTTCACCGTGGTCCACGAGCAGGTGATGACCGACACCTGCCGGTGGGCCGATCTGGTGCTGCCGGCCACCGCGTTCCTCGAGCACCGCGAGGTCCGGCGCGGCTACGGCGCGATGCGGCTGTACGACTCGCCGGCCGTGGCCGAGCCCCCCGGGCAGGCCTGGAGCAACCACCGGCTGTTCGGCGCGCTGCTCACCCGCATGGGCCTGGATCGCCCGGGCGACCCGCGCAGCGAGGACGAGCTGGTCGCTGCGATCCTCGCCGAGGATCGCAGCGGACGCCTGGGCCGCGAGCTGGCCGAGGTCCAGGTCGCCACGCCCGAGGTCCCGGCGCCGGTGCTGTTCGTCGACGCGTGGCCGACCACGCCCGACCGCAAGGTCGAGCTGTGTCCGGCCGCCCTCGACGCCGCCATCCCGCACGGGCTGTACCAGTTCCTGCCCGATCCCGGCACCGCGGCGTTCCCGCTGGCGCTGATCTCGCCGGCGATCGCCCAGCAGATCAGCTCCACCTTCGGCCAGCTGCGCACGGCCGCCGCGGTGGTCGAGCTGGCCCCGGCCGACGCCGCGGCCCGGACCATCGCCGACGGCGATCGCGTGCGCATCTGGAACCAGCTGGGCGAGGTGGTGTGCGCGGCCCGGGTGTCCGCCCACCTGCGGCCCGGCGTCGCCGTGCTGCCCAAGGGCACGTGGCGCTTCCACACCGACAACGGCGCCGCCGCCACCGCGCTGGTGTCGCAGGCGCTCACCGACCTGGGCGGCGGGCCTTGCTACAACGACGCCCGGGTCCAGATCGCCCGCGTCGACGCGACCTGAATACGCCGCGCGGCTGGGGCGTCTTGCTCATTACCGTCCGCCAAGCGAGGCCCCATGGCGCGCTGGCTCGTCTCTGCTCTGGTCGTCACGCTCCTCCCCCTCACCGCCGCTGCAGGTCCGCGCCGCCGTCACGGCTCGACCTGGACGGCCCCCGACGCGGTCACGGATACCGTCGCGGTCGCCGCGCCGCACCGCGCCGCGTTCCAGGCCGACGCGCCGGTGCGGGTGTTCCTCAACGCCGCCGGCGGGACCCTGACCGCCGGCGAAGACGATCCCGCTCGCGGCCGATCGTGGATCGCCCGCGCCGGCGACGGCGGCCGGGTCGAGGTGCCGCCCTACCCGCGCGACCGACCGGCCTGGGACCGGGTGGTGGCGTGCGTGCGCGCCCACTTCGCGCCGTTCGCGGTGGACGTCGTCGACCGCCGCCCGACCGCCGGCGCCTACACGATGGTGATGGTGGGGGGCGCGCCGGCGCTG
Organism: Kofleriaceae bacterium; assembly: GCA_041389965.1. GTDB lineage: Bacteria > Myxococcota_A > Polyangia > Haliangiales > Haliangiaceae > UBA2376. The sequence goes on from JAWKQV010000002.1 coordinate 288,488, forward strand.
ATCGGTCAGCCCGCCTCGGTGAGCGGCATCGCGCCGGCCAGCAGCGGCGTCCTGCGCGGCGCGGTCGGGTACGCGTTCGTCGACGCCGACGACGCCCCCGCCGACACCTGCGGCACGATCGCCCACGAGGTCGGCCACACGCTGGGCCTCGACCACACGCTCGATTGTCACGACCTGATGAGCTACGACGCCTGCGGGCCGAAGGCGTTCACCGACCGCGCCGCCGCGTGCGGTGAGTACGATGCCCGGTCGTGTGACAGCGGCGAGGCCACGCAGAACGCCTACCAGCAGCTCGGGGCCGCGGTCGGCTGGCGACGCCAGCCGGCCGCCCCGACCGGCTCGCCCGACGCGACGGACGGGGCGCCCGCAGACCCGTGGCTGGGCGCCGCGACCAGCGGGGATGACGGATACGCGGGCGACGACGACACCGACATCGACGAGGGGACCGACGAGGGCATCGAGACCGACGACGCCGCCGATGAAGACGAGGCCCCGGCGCGCGCGGGGGCCCCGGCGGTCGACGCCCCGCCGACGACGGCCACCGCGACCCTGGCGTTCCTGCCGGGACCGACGCGCCGCCGCGGCGACCGGTGGACGGGGATCGACCTGCGGGCGACGGCGTCGGCGGGCGTGGCCGAGGTCTACCTGTTGTGGGGCACGCCGGACCAGGCGTACGCGTGGGCGTGTGGAGATCTCCCCGACGATCTCCCGGTCACCTGCACCCGCGCCGGCGACGAGGTGCGCTTCGAGCTGATGGTCGGCACCGGCCCCCGGGTGATGGCAGCCGTGTTGGTCGACCGCGCCGGCCGCACCGTCGAGACCGAGCCGTTCCAGCTCAGGTTCCGCTGACGCCGCGCCGGCTCACGGGCAGGCGACCGGCACGGTGTCGACGATCAGGTCGTCGTACCACACGTCGAGCGGCCCGCTCATCGGGTGGAAGCTGACCGCGCCCAGGTACAGCCGCTCGAAGCTGGGGCCGTACCACGGGGTGTCGCCCGGCGCGTTGAGGCAGCCCTGGCCGGTGGTGTCGACGTCGAAGCTGGTGATGGCCCGCCCGTCGAGGCTGAGCCGGTAGCGCAGCTGCTCGGCGTCGGCCTCGAACGCGACGCAGGTCCACGTCCCGACCGGGATGGGCTCGGCGGCGTGGTGCCAGCAGTCCTGGGCGGTCTGATCGTCGTAGAACACCGCCATCCAGCGCTTGTCCTCGGCTGCGCTCCACAGGTAGGTCGCGGTGTGGCCAGCCGACGGGCCGTCGGGGATCACCCCCGACGCGCCGGTCAGCGTCCAGTGCACGCTGCTGGCGTCGGTGGCGTTCCACATCATGAAGCGGCCGTACAGGTGCCGCTGGGTCGGCGCAAACAGCGCGCCGCCGGTGGCGAACAGCCGCCCACCGCCGGCGCTGCCGCCGTCGATATGGGCGTGCAGCGCCTGGCTGCCCGAGAAGGCGTGGGTGCCGTCGATGGCCAGGGTTCCGCCCGGGACGACCTGGGCGCGGTAGGGCCCGACGGTGGCGCCGTCGGCCACCGGCCCCGGCGGCAGGCCGTCGAAGCGCTCGCACAGCGGCCGGCCGACGCACGGATCGTCCGGCGCGTCCGCCCCGTCGGGTGGCGCCGCGTCGGCAGCGCCACCGCCGCCAGCCCCGCCGCACGCGGTGATCATGATCGCGACGACAGCCCAGCGCAGGCGCACCATGGCGCCGATGCTACCGCGGCCGCCCGGCCCGCGGGTCAGCCGGCCCGCGCCGGCGACCACACCAGCACGGCGCGCGCGGCCACGCCGAGCGCCAGGGTGCCGATCACCAGGGGCCGCGCGGTGCCGTCGTAGAGGTGGCCGACCACGCCGCCCAGGATGGCCGCGCCGATCACCGTCATCGAGCCGATCACCGAGGAGGCCAGCCCGGCCAGGTGCCCCATCGGCTCCATGGCGATGGCGTTGAGGTTCGAGCCGATGAACCCGTAGGTCATCATGATCGTGCAGGTCAGCGCCTCGAACATCCACAGCGACAGGTGGTCGGTGACCGCCAGGAGCGTCAGCACCGACGCCGCGACGATCAGCACGTGCAGCGCGCGCCGCGCCAGGCGCGCCGGCCCCAGGCCGCGCACCAGGTAGGCGTTGCCGAAGGCCGCGGCCGACATCGTCACCGCGACCAACGCGAACAGGAGCGTGAACGCCGCGCCCACGCCGAAGGTGTCCTGGTAGACCTGCTGCGCCGAGGTGACGTAGGCCATCAGCGCGCCGGAGTTGAGCGTCATCGCCAGCATCGGCACCACGGTGCCGCGGGTGGTGACTACCTCGCGCAGCCCGCGGCCGATCATCCGCGGCGACAGCGCGCGGCGGTTGGCCGGCGCCAGCGACTCGGTCAAGCGCAGCGCGGCCCACCCGGCGACCAGCAGGCCGCCCGCGGCGATGACACCGAAGATCCACCGCCACGTGGCCACCCACAACACCACCTGCCCCAGCCCCGGCGCCAGCACCGGCACCACCATGAACACCATCATCACCAGCGACATCACCCGGGCCATCTCGGCGCCCTGGTAGCGATCGCGGGCGATCGACACCGCCACCACCCGCGGCGCGCCGGCGCCGAGGCCCTGGAGCACGCGCGCCATCACCAGCAGCGGGAAGCTGGGCGCCAGCGCGCTGGCCAGCCCGGCCACGCCGTACACCGCGAGGCCGACCAGCAGCACCGGCCGTCGCCCGAGGCGATCGGCCAGCGGCCCGTAGCCCAGCTGCGAGGCGCCCATCGCCGCCAGGTAGACCACCACCACCAGCTGGCGCCGGTTGTCGTCGGCGACGCCGAGGTCGTGGCCCAGCGCCGGCAGGCCGGGCAGCACCGCGTCGATGGCCAGCGCGTTGAGCGCCATGATGGTGGCCAAGAACGCGACCAGCTCGACGAAGCCCATCGGCGGGCGGCCCGCGGCGTGGCGCGTGGCGGAGGCCCGCGGCGGGATGGCGATCACGAGCGGCAGCATACGGGCGAACCGCGCAACCGCAAGGCGCGTGGCTAGGCCTCTTCGAGGTCGCTGCCGTCGAGCTCGAGCACGTCGTCCTCGACCCGATCGCGCGGCCCGCCCAGGTGGCGCACCAGCGACAGGTGGACCTGCGAGCGGATCAAACGCAGCACGCTGTCGAGCTCCTGCGGCGTGACGTTGAGCCGCGACCGCAGGACGGCCAGGGTCGCCGCGACCAGCTGCGCCTTGGCCTTCTCGAGCCAGCGGAACGCGGTCACCCGGTGGACCCGGTAGATGGCGCCGATCTCGTCGATGTTGAGGCCGTCGACGTGGTGGTAGCGCAGCAGGGTCTGCTCGCGGGCGCCCTGGGCCGCCAGCGCCTCGGCGAACGCGCCCTGGAACTCGCGCGCGTAGGTGCGCTTCATGTAGTCGAGCTCGGGGTCGTCGCCCGGCATCGCGTGCTGCGCGATGAGCTGATCGTCGTCGGTGAGCACCTCGTGCTTGCCCTTGCGCAGCTCGTTGAGGCAGGTCCGCACCGCCACCGACCGCACCCACCGCCGCAGGTCGCCGCGGCCGCCGTACTCGACGATCTTGCCGGGCGCGCCGTCGCCGACGAACAGGCGCTGGCGCACCAGCTGCTTGACGTCGGCCAGCCGGGCGCCGACCACGCGCATCCGCGCCAGGGCGATGTCGACCTCGCGCATGTAGTGGCGGTCGAACGCCGCCAGGGCCGCCGGGTCGCCATCGGCGCACGCGCACGCCAGGTACAGGTCGGCCGCGCGCAGCGAGGCCAGCGCGCCGGCCGCGTCGCCGCCGTCGAGCCGGGCCGCCGCGAAGGCCGCGGCCCGGGCCGGGTCGATGGCCACCGCCGGCCAGGCTTGCCGACCTTCGGCTACCAGCGCCCACACCGCGCGCGCCAGGTCGGGCAACGTGGCCAGCTCCGCGCGCAGCCCCGGGGGCGCCGCGTCGAGGAACGGTGGAACCAGCGTGGCCTCCATCGATCGATCACGCCACAAACCCGACGTCGGCGCAATGGCGGCGACCCGCGGGCCCCGGTCGCGACGGCACCGGCTGGGCCGACCGGCGTGCGGGCCGCCGCGGCCGCCGCCGATCCGCGGTACGCTCGACGGTGATGACCGAGGCCAACCGGCGGCCGCGCAAGCACGGGCTCGAGCACTTCCTGAAGGTGGTGCGCGAGCTGCCAGACCTGGCGCCGCGGGTGCTGTTCGGCCAGCTCGAGGACCACGGCTACCGCGGCCAGGCCGCGGCTCGGCGCGCGCTGTGTCTGATGGCCTACCGCCACGTGCGCCGGGTCAAGCGGATCTACCTCGACGGAGTCGACCGCGCCGAGCTGCCGCGCAAGGCCAACTACCTGCTGGCCGGGCCGACCGGCTCGGGCAAGACGTTCCTGGTCGAGACGTTGTTCGGCAAGCTGCTGCGGGTGCCGACGACGATGGTCGACGTCACCACCTTCTCGGAGACCGGCTACGTCGGGCAAGACCCCATCTCGATCTTGACCCGGCTGGTCCACGCCGCCGACCACAACCCGCTGGTGGCGTCGATCGGCGTGGTGTGTCTCGACGAGTTCGACAAGATCGCGTCGGGGCAGAACAACGCGGTGTTCGCCGGCGCCGGCACCACCAAGGACGTGACCGGCATGGGCGTGCAGCGCGAGCTGCTCAAGATGCTCGAGGCCGGCGAGGTGATGGTGCCGACCGAGCTGGGCCACGCCAGCCACGGCGACCACGTCGCGCTGTCGACCGCCGACCTCGGCTTCGTCGCGTGCGGGGCGTTCTCGGGCTTTCACGCTGTGGCCCGCCGCCGCACCAACCGCGGCGGGCTGGGCTTCGGCGGCACGCCGGCGGCCGCGGTCGACGCCGGCGCCATCGCGGTCGACTTCAGCGCGGACGAGGTCGACGCCGTCGCCAACTTCGGCGCCTACGGCTTCTTGCCGGAGCTGATCGCGCGGTTCACGCGCATCGTGCCGCTGCAGGCGCTCGACGCCGCCACGCTCAAGGACATCCTGCGCACCGACGTGATCACCCGCATGACCGCGGAGTTCAAGGCCGAGGGGCTGACCCTGGCCGTCGACGAGGCCGTGCTCGACCACGTCGTGGCCGACGCCCTGCGCCTGGAGACCGGGGCCCGCGGGCTGGCCTCGACCCTGACCCGGCGGCTCGAGGACGTGGCGTTCGACAGCTTCGGCGACGACGGCGGCGGCGCGACGGTCCAGGTCCGCCTGCGCGGCGGCGACCTCGAGGTCAGCGTCAGCTGAGGCGCGGCGGCCCCGACCAGCGGCTCAGGTGTCGCTGGGCGCCACCGCCGACGCCTTCAGCTTGTTGTAGATGTCGAGGTAGATGTTGTCGAGCATGCCGTGGATCCAGCCCGGCATCGACGGATCGTCCTCGGCCAGCGGCACCGTCGCCGACAACCCGTCGCGGTGCTGCTGGACGTGGGGCACCACCTTCACCGACACGGTGGAGCCCTCGCTCACCACGCCGATCTCGAAGGCCACCACCACCGCGCCGTCGGCCACCCGCGGGTTGCCGTTGGCGTCCTTGGCGGCGGAGGTGCCGTCGCGCTCGAACCAGCGGGCCTGGCTCAGGGCCCGGCCGGCGACCGGATCGGCCTGGTCGATCTTGAACCCGTTGGCCGGCAGCGCGGCGACGCCGGCCTGGAAGGCGGCCGACGCGGTGGTGTTGTACTGCGCGGTGCGGGCGGTCTTGATCTGGGCCGCCGAGGGGCCACAGGCGACCATCGCGAAGATGGCGACGAAGGTGAACACGATCGACCGGAGCGTCATGGTACGTGGATAGCGCAAATCCGCGCGAAAGGATCCGGGCCCGGCCCGGAACGTGCGGGCCCCCACGCGATGCCGACGGTCGCCCTCCACAAGCCCTACGGCGTGCTGTCGCGCTACACGCCCGACGGCAGCGCCTGGCGGACGCTGGCCGGGCTCGGCCTGCCGCCCGCGGTGTTCCCGATCGGGCGGCTCGACGCGGACAGCGAGGGCCTGTTGCTCTTGACCTCCGACAAGCGCCTGGTCGACCGGCTGACGTCGCCGCGGTTCGCGCACGCCAAGACCTACTGGGTCCAGGTCGAGCGGATCCCCGACGAGGCGGCGCTGGCGGCGCTGGCCAGCGGCGTGGTCATCGCCGGCGGCCCGACCAGGCCGGCGCGGGCGCGGCGCATCGAGCCGCCGACGCTGCCGCCGCGCGATCCGCCCATCCGCTTCCGCAAGACCGTGCCGGATTGCTGGCTCGAGCTGACGCTCACCGAGGGCCGCAACCGCCAGGTGCGGAAGATGACCGCCGCGGTTGGACACCCGACGCTGCGGCTGGTCCGCGCCGCGGTCGGCGCCTACCGGCTGGGTGAGCTGGCGCCGGGGGAGCATCGGGTGCTCACCGACGAAGATCTGGCGCGCGTGCTGGCCGGCTGACCCGCGCCGGGCGGGTCGCGTCAGCGGATGCCGGCTGGCGGCGCCGCGAAGCCACGGTCGCCGGGGAACGGATCGGCGGTCTCGCGGGTCATCAGCTCGCCGGCGTCGGGCGCGGGCGTCAGCAGGATGCCCAGGGCGGTGAGGCCGGCGTCGTCGTTGTAGCGGAGCTCGGCGATGGCCACCGGCTTGTCGCTGGCGCGGACGAAGCGGGTGTAGGTGGCGGCCGAGTAACGCTGCTCGCCGTACTCGGTGCCGAGGCCGAGCCGCTCCGGCTGGGGCTGGCCGCAGCAGTCCTTGTCGGTCGGCCGCTGGTAGTCGTCCGGGCGCGGGGCGCGGGCCCCGCCGACGGCGGCCTCGGCGGCCGGCGCGTCGGCCGAGGCGGTCGCCCCGTCACGCGGGGGCGGCGGCGGCGCCGGGCGCAGGCGGCTCGGCCCGACCGGCGCGGCGGCCTTGCCCGCGCCGCCGGCATCGCCGCGGGTCTGAGCGGTGGCCCGCCCCGGGGCCGGACGTGACGCCGACGGCACCCCGCCCTGGCCCTGCCAGCGCCGGTCGAGGAAGTCCTCGACGTCGCCGCCGTAGGGGCCGCCGTCCTCGAGCTCGTCGTCGTCGACGCGGTAGGGTTGCGGCGCGACGATCATGGCCTGGGCCTGCTCGTCGAACAGGGCCACCGCGATGACGCCGACGTTGCGGGCCTTGCCCTTGCGGCCGGCGTAGCTGCCGGTCACCGACGAGAACCGGAACGCGGCGACGTTCTCGAGCGAGGTGCGCCAGCCGTCGATGCGGACCTCGCCGTAGGCCGGCACGATGTAGCCGCGCTTGCGGGTGTCGCCGTTCTCGCCGTCGATGACATCGAGGCCGTCGACCGAGACCACCGCCTCGACCCGGCGCGCGGTCGGGTTGGTGACGCGGATGGTGTAGGCGCGGTTGGCGGCGCCGCGCACGTAGTAGCGGCCCTGGTGGAAGAAGGTGTCCAAGACGTCGCCGTCGTCGGCGACGATCTCGACCGCGTAGGGCGAACGCACGGCGTCGGGCGCGACGGCGATCGGCACCAGCGGGCGGGCGGCGGCGGGCGCCGGCGCGGCTCGATCGCCGAAGGCGCTCCCACAGGCACAGGCGAACAAGGCGGCGGCGACCAGGGTGCGGCGGAGGAGGCGGGACATGTGCGCTACCGACGGATCGACCGCGAAAACGATCTACGCCTCGTCACGCGCGCGCTGCGCCGGCCTCCGCCGCGCCGCGTCGAGGCGCCGCATCGCCCGGGCGGCGGCACCTCGGGTTCCGATGTGATCACGGGGCCTTACAGAACTGTCACGGCGTCGATTCGAGGGAAGGTTTCGGGGGAGCACGCCGTAATACGATGTGCACCCACCTGCGCCAGGAGAGCCCCATGCCAGATCCCGCCCACGCCCGCCGTTCCGGCGAAGAAGAAGTCGAGCTGCCCAAGAAGGAAGTGAGCGCCACCGCGGCGTCGCGCCTGGGCTTGGCCAAGGACGCCATCACCGCGACCAAGGCGGTGCTCAACTTCGGCGCCGGCAACCAGGTCGAGGCGCTGCGCGCGACCAAGCTCAACTCGATGGCGCGCCTGCAGGTCATGCGCGACTCGGAGAACAAGTACTGGGAGCTGGCGCCCGAGGTGCGCAGCATCGCCGCGGCCAACCCCGAGGCGCTGATCGCGGCCAAGGCCGACCTGGCCCACGGCGGCAACTGTGGCGAGCACGCCTGGGTCGCGTACCACTACCTGCGCCAGCACGCCGCCGGCCAGCACATCCAGGTGTCGGCCAAAGAAGGCCTCGATCACGCCTTCGTGCTGATCGGCAACATCGGCGGCGCCGACAAGGACTCCGACATCGCGGTCAGCGACCCGTGGCCGACCCGGGCCCGGGCCTGTCTGTGGGAGGACCACTTCGCGTACACCGCGGATCGCTCGAAGATCGAGGACTACGCCTCGATGGTGGCCGACGGCGTGAGCAAGAAGTCGGCGATCGCCGCCGGCCTGCGGTTGTCGGCCGAGGGCGAGGCCTACGTCCTGGCCGAGGGGACCAAGGAGCAGACCGACGACGTGGTCGGTCACGCCCGCGAGAACCACCTGTGGAATCACCCCAACACCGAGGCCAGCGGCTCGCAGTACCACTACGTCAACGAGGACGGGCGCTGAAGCCGGTGACGGCCGGCCGACGCCCCGACGCGCGGCCGTGGTCGAGGTGACGGCGACGGCGACGGTGATGGCGGCCGGCGGCGATCGGCGGGGGCCAAGGGTCGCGGCGCGGCCGTCGGCGTGGCATCCTGCGCCGGTGACGTCGAGGATCTTGTCGATCGTGGTGCTGGGCGCCCTGGCCGGGCCCGGGTGTTCCGGGCCGAAGTCGGCCGACGCGCCGCGCGCCGCGGATCCCCCCAGCAACGCTTTGTCTGTCCAGCCTGGAGGCTCTGCCATGCCGACTCCCGACCCCGCTGCCACGTCCCAGGCGCTCGAGCCCCGCCCCGACTTGCTGGCCTGGCTCGACGCCAACAGCGGCGCCCGCGACATCGGCGCGGCGCCGGTGCTGAAGCTGCCGGTGACGCTCACCTTCGACGCCGACCGCCTCGGCATCGTCGGCGCCGCGCTGGGGCCGGCCGACGGCCAGGCGCTCGCGCTCGACGACAGCGCGCTGGGCATCTCGCTCATGGACCGGGTGCGCACCAAGTGCCCGGCCGACCAGCCGACCTGCCGGGTGTGGCTCAACGGTCGCTGGCGCGGGGTGACCGACGGCAAGGGCGCGGTGCAGGTGGTGAAGTTCGCCGGCGTGATCGGCGCGGGCGACGCCGGCGATCGCGTCGAGCTCGTGCCCGAGTGAACGCGCCGGCCCTGGGGCCGCGGCCGGCGGGGCCTCGCTGCGATCGGCTGACCGCGCTGCGCCTGCTCGAGCACGAGCGGCTGCTGGCGCTGGCGCTCGCGGTGCGCGCCATCGCGTCGAACTGGGACCGCGGGTTGGTGACCGGCACGGTGCCCGGCGCGTTCCCCAACGAGCACGAGGTGGTCGCGCTGTACACCACCCGGGGCGGGCTGGCCGCGGATCGCCTGGCCCAGGCCGAGGCCGGCGTGACCGAGGCGATGGCGGCGGTGCGCGCGCTCGAGGACGCCGCGGTGGGCCGGACCCCGCTGGCCGAGCTGATCGAGGAGTTCGGGCTGTCGCCGCTGGCGCGGCTGGCCCTGATGCTGGTGGTGGCGCCGCACATCTCCGACGAGGCGGCCCGGCTGTACCAGCTGGTGGTCGACGACCGGGCCCGGCCGCTGGTCGACGAGGGCCTGCTGGTGCGCCTGCTGGGGCCGCGGGTCAACCCGCACGACCTGGCGCGCGAGCTCGACCCCGACCGGCCGCTGGTGCGGTGCGGGCTGGTGGCGGTGGGGGCCGGGGCCGCGCGGCGGTTCGCGCCGCTGGCGGTCGATCCGCTGGTGCTGGCCCGGCTGCGCGGCGAGGCGCTGGCGGGCGACCCCGACGACGTGCTGCCGGTGATGTCCGGAACCCGGACGCTCGACGAGCTGCGGCTGGAGCCGGCGGCGCGGGCCGCGCTGGTGGCGGCGGCGGCGCGGCCGCGGTCGGCCGACGCGCCGCTGCGCCTGGTGGTGCGCGGGCGGGTCGGCTCGGGCCGGCGCTCGATCTTGGCGGCGCTGGCGGCGGCGGCCGGGCGCCCGCTGGCCATGGTCCACGTCCTCCACGTCACCGACGGTGGCCGCCCCAGCGCGGCGGCGGTGCGGCGCGCGCTCGAGCGGTGCCGGCTGGCCGGCTGGATCCCGTGCCTCGACGGCCTCGACCTGGTCGCCGCCGACGATCGCCTGTTGCTGCAGCAGCTCCGCCACGTGGTGGCGCGGCACCCGGGGCCGGTGGTGGCGCGGGTCGAGCCCGAGACCCGGGCGCCGCTCGAGGCCGGTCACGAGCTGATCGACCTGGACGACCTGTCGGAGGTCAGCCGGCGCGAGGTGTGGCAGGAGGCGCTGGCCACCCGCACCGCGGTCGACGCCGAGCTGTCGGACCTGGCGGCGCGCTGGCGCATCGGCCCCGGCACCGTCCACAACGTCATCGCTAGCCTGCCCGACGACGGCACCCCGGTGACCTCGGCCGCGGTCACCGCCGCAGTCGGGCAGTACCTCGACCGTCGGCTGGGCGACGTGGCCGAGCGCATCCGCAACCTGCCGGCGCTGTCGCAGCTGGTGTTGCCGCCCGACATCCTCGACAGCCTGAAGGAGTTCCTGGCCCGCATGCGCCTGTCGCGCCAGGTGTTCGAGGAGTGGGGCATGGCGCGGGTGGCCACCACCTCGCGCGGCATCGTCGCGCTGTTCGAGGGGCCGCCCGGCACCGGCAAGACCATGGTGGCCGGCGCGCTGGCGCGCGAGCTGGGCATCGAGCTGTTCCGCGTCGACCTGTCGCGGGTGATGTCGAAGTGGATGGGCGAGACCGAGCGCAACCTGGCCAGCGTGTTCGCCGCCGCCGAGGAGTGCCAGGCGCTGATGCTGTTCGACGAGGCCGACGCGCTGTTCACCAAGCGCACCGAGGTGAAGTCGAGCAACGACCGCTACGCCAACCTCGAGGTCAACTACCTGCTGCAGCGGCTCGACAGCTTCACCGGCGCCGCGATCCTCACCACCAACTTCGGCTCGGCCATCGACGCGGCGTTCAAGCGCCGGCTGGCGTTCCGGGTGCTGTTCCCGATCCCTGACGAGGAGCTGCGCGAGCAGCTGTGGCGGACCCACCTGCCGGCCGGCGTGCCGATGGCCGACGATCTCGACCTGGAAGACCTGGCCCGGCGCTTCGAGTTCACCGGCGGCTCGGTCCGCAACTGCGTGGTGCGCGCCGCGTTCTTGGCCGCGGCCGAGCAGGTGCCGCTCAGTCAGGAGCACCTGCGCCGCGCCATCCGGCTCGAGTACCGCTCGGCCGGCAAGCTGGCCGAGGGCGGCCCGCTGGAGTAGCCGTCACCCCGCGACGGCCTCACCGCCGCGGGGTGACGGTGGCGGCGCGGCGGCGGCCACGCGCGAATCCCGCGGGCTCGACGGCCCACCGTAGTAGACTCGGTCGGTGCGTGACCGACGACGGGACGGGGACGACCACAGCGACGACGGGCGCAGCCGCCCGGCGCCGGCGCCCGGCAAGCAGACGCTGACCGCGCGCCTGGCTCGCCGCGGCGACGCCGGCCCGGTGCAGCGCGGCGACGTGGCCCAGGCGGTGGTCGACGAGCGCGGCGCCGGCGCGCCGGTCGCGACCGAGGTCCGCACCACCGCCGAGTCGCACCTGGGCGCCGACCTGACGACGGCCCGGGTCCACACCGACGCCGTGGCGCGCGCGGGCGCCGACGCGATGGGCGCCCGGGCCTTCGCCTTCGGCGCCGACATCTTCCTCGGCACCGGCGAGTCCGAGCGCGACGTCGGGCTGATGGCCCACGAGCTGACCCACGTGGTCCAGCAGGGCGCGGCCGGCCCGACCCCGATGGCCAAGCTGGAGGTCGGCGACGCCGGCAGCCCGCACGAACAGCAGGCGGACGCGGTGGGCGCGGCGGCCGCCCGCGGGCCGCGCGCCGGCGGCGCCATCGTCGACGACGGCGCGCCGGTCGGCCCCGGGCAGATGACGCGCAGCCAGATCGTCGCGGCGATCCGGGCCGGCATCGACGGCGAGCTGGCGGTGCTGCCGCCCGAGGTGGCGGGGCCGCAGCGGGCCGCGGTCGACGACCAGCTCGGCGCGGCCGGCACCGGCGACGCGGCGGCGACCGAGCGCGCGCTGGCCACCCACGTCGGTCACCAGCCGACCGCCGCGGCCTACGTGGCGGCCGCCCGCGCCAAGGCCCACGCCGCCGCGACCCCGACGGTGGGCGCGACCCTGGGCGCCGGCGTCGCCGCGGCCGGCGCAGTGGTCGACGCCGCCGCCGCCGCGCTGGGCTCGTCGATGGCCGGGGTCGAGCTGCACACCGGGCCCGAGGCCGCGCAGCTGGCCGCGCGCCACGACGCCCGCGCGGTCACCGTCGGGCGTCACGTGGCCTTCGCCGCCGGCGCCTACCAGCCGGGCACCGTCGAGGGAGACGCGCTCCTGGCCCACGAGCTGGCCCACGTGGCCCAGCAGCAGGGCGCGGTCGGCGACGCCGCCGCGGTGGCCGCGCGCGCCCCCGCGGGTGACGACCACGCAGCCGAGACCGACGCCGACGCCGGCGCGGCGGCGGTGCTGGCCCGGGTCCACGGCGGCGACGACCAGGCCCAGGCCAGCGCCCGGCCCTTCGGCCAGCTCGAGCTGCGGCGGTGCCCGGGCGGCAACGCGCCGGCGCCCGATCCGCTGCGGCAGCAGCAGCAGGCGCTGGTGGCCCAGCTCGACCAGGCCATCGCCGACGGCCAGTGGGAGGTCATCCGGGCCCGGGTCTACCCGCGCGAGGCGGCGGCGGCCCACACCCGGGCCCGCGAGCGCCGCGCCGGGACGAGGCCCGATCTGGCCGGCCTGGGCAGCGTCATCTCGATCGATCGCATGGTGGCGGCGATCCGCGGGCTGCAGGCCACCTGGGCCGCCAAGACGCCGGCCGAGCGCGGCGCGGCGGTGTTCGCCGCGGCCAACGCCGAGCTGGCCGCGGCCGGGGTGCCGCGCTACCTCGACACCGCGATCGAGGCGATGGTGCCGCGCGGCAGCTTCAGCCGCGTTGAGTGGAAGTTCCGGCTGCGCCAGGCCACCGTCGACGCGCCGGCGCTGGCGGACGCCGAGGCGGCCGAGGTGGCCAACACCGCGCAGCACGAGTCGCGCCACGCCGAGCAGCACTGGCTGCGGGCGCGCTACCTCGCCGGCGAGGGTCGCTCGGCCCGGCAGATCCGCGCCGAGACCGGGGTGCCGGCGGCGATCGCGACCGCGGCGGCCGCCGCCCCGCTGGGCGCCGCAGATCCGCGCCACGGCGAAGGCCAGACCATGGACCGCGCGTTCGGCGCCGACGGCGCGACCCACGCCGCCACCAGCAACCAGGTCACCGTCGAGCAGCAGGCGCTGGACCAGCGCCGGGCCGAGGCGCAGGCCGCCCGCGCCGCCCTGGCCGCGGCCGCGACGCCGGCCACGGTCGCCGCCGCGACCACCGCCCGCGACCGCCTGCGGGCGCAGATCCAGGCGGTGGAGACCGCGTACCTCGCCTACCGCGCCATCCCGTACGAGGCCGACGCCCACGAGGTCGGCGACTCGACGAGCGAAGCCTACACGGGCGGGCCGTGACCCGCGCGGCCCTGATGCTCGTCGCGCTGTGCGGCTGCGGCCGCACCGACCCGACGCCGGTCCCAGCCCACCCGCCGCATCCGCCCGAGAGAGCCGCCCCCGCCATGCCCGACGTCCTGCCCGCGATCGAAACCGTCGCCACCCTGCTCACCACGTCGTTCGACGCCGGCCAGGTCGCCGCCGCGCTGGGCACGCCCCAGCCGCCGCCGGCGCCCGACGGCTCGAGCGCGACCTTCGTCGTGCCGACCGACCCGCGCATCAGCCGCGCCCGGGTCGCCGCGCTGCCCGACGGCCGGGTGGCCTCGGTGGCGCTGACCCTGGCCGGCCCGATCACCGTCGGCGCGCTGGCGGCGCGCTTCGGCGAGTTCCGGGTCGAGCCGCTGCCCGAGCCGGGCGCGCCGTCGACGCTGGTGTTCGCCGACGCGGTGGCGGCGGCCGACGTGGCGATCGACGTGATCGTGGACGCGCCGGGCGTGGCCGCCGAGCTACCGCGCCAGTCCACGCGCGTCGTGCGGTTGCTCGTCAACCACCTCCCGGCCGAGTAGGCGGCCGGGCCGCCGGGCCCGCCCTGCCGCGCGCCGGCTCGACGACGGAGGATGGATCGGCCGCGCCGGCCGGCCCTGTGTATAGTGCCGGCCATGGGACGCAAGACCGCACCACCGCCGTCCAAGACCAAGGCCGCCAAGGCCGCCGTCAAGGAGGCCAAGCCGCCCGCCAAGAAGGCCCTGCGCAAGGCGGCCAAGGCCGAGGCCAAGGCCGCCAAGGCCGCGCCGGCCCGCCGCGCCGCGCCGCCCGACGTCACCGGCAGCGACGCCTCGCTGTTCGCGCCGCTGACGCCGGGCGAAGCCGCCGACGCGGTCCGCACCTTGACCGAGGACCGGCGGGTGGCCGGCATGGCCAAGGTCGGGCGCTACCGGGTGATCGCCACCGAGCCGCTGGTGGTCAAGCCGCCGCACTGGATCCACGGCCACCGGCTGGCCCGGGTGGTGGTGTACGACTACGCGGCCGATCGCACCGTCGACGCCACCGTCGATCTCGACGCCGGCGTGGTGGCCCACCTCGACGTGTCGCGGGCCCAGCCGATGCTGTCGCGCGAGGAGGAGGCCATCGCCACCTCGGTGGCCACGCTCGACGAGCGGGTCCGCGCGCAGCTGGCGCTGGGCGATCAGCCCCAGGTGACGATGCACTACTGGGGCAAGGACGCCGCCGACCCGGCGTACGCGCGCCGCTCGGCCGCCGTGGTGTTCGGCCGCGCCGGCGGCCACCCGTCGCTGGTCGCGGTGGTGGATCTCCTCGACAACCAGGTCACCGCCGTGGTGCCTGCCAGCCAGTGGTGAAGCCATGAGCAACGTCATCTCTGCATCGAACTGGAAGTTCCACTGGCGGCTCACCGAGTCGGCCGGGATCATGATCTACCTGGCCGAGTACCGCGGCCGGCGGGTGCTGTGGGAGGCCTCGCTGCCGTACGTCACCGTCGACCACCAGCGCGACGCGCTCGAGGTGACCAGCGACGGCGCCGAGACCCGCGGGCCGTGGTGGGTGCCGCTGGGCACCCGCACCCTGGCCGGCAACGTCCGGGTCCAGCCGTTCCGCGGCGGGGTCGAGCTGTCGGCCGACTTCACCGCCGGGCCGTACCACTACCTGCAGATGTGGCGGTTCCACGACGACGGCCGGCTGTGCCCGTGGCTGACCATCTACGGCTCGGGCCTCCACGACCAGCACACCTACCACCCGCACTGGCGGTTCGACTTCGACCTCGACGGCGCCGGCCACGACGCGCTCGAGTCGTTCACCGACGGGCGGTGGCAGCGGGTCGAGGAGGAGGGCTGGTTCCCGCACACCGGCGAGGCCGACGACAACGGCTTCGTGTGGCGGCAGATCGACTTCGGCTCGGGCGCCGCGGTCCAGCTGCGGCCCCACACCTGGGACGACGCCGAGCTGTTCGCGGTGCGCTACCACGACGGCGAGTGGGCCCCGTTCTCGCCGCGGGCGGCGGCCGGCGCGGCGCCGTTCCCGGCCGCCTACGTCGGGCGCGAGCCGCTCGAAGATCAGGACGTGGCGCTGTGGTACGTGGCCCACGTCCACTACGACCAGTCGTTCCCGTACACCGCCGGGCCGTGGATGAAGCTCGACGGGTTCGACGGCCAGCGCTGAGCCGACCGAGGCCGGCGTGCTGTTGCCGTGGATCCTCCGCCGCCGTCGGCTCCGCGCGCTGGCGCTGACGCCGGTGACCGCGATCGCGGCGCTGACCCCGGGCACCCGGGCCCGCATCACCGGCCGGGTCCGTCGGTTCGAGGGTCCCGAACGCCAGGCGCTGACCACGCTGCGCACCATGCCGGCCCGCGCCGACGACGAGGCGCCGTTCCCGGCCACCTACACCGGCCGGCCGTGCGTGTTCGTGGCGTCGCAGGCGCGCGACGCGCGCGGGCTGGTGGTCGAGGCGCGCCAGGCCGGCGTACGGTTCGTGGTCACCGACGCCACCGGCGCGGCGGTGGTCGACCTGCGCCACGTCGCGGTGGTCGACGATCTCGCCGAGGTGGCGCCGCGCACCGGGACGTTCCGCATGCAGGAGCGGTGCTTCGAGTGGACCATCGAGCTCGATCAGCAGCTGACCGTGCTGGGCGTGGTGGCCGCCCCCGAGCCGGGCCTGCCGACGGTGACCGGCTCCGCCGACGCGCCGGCCCTGGTGGCGGCGGCGCCGCGGCTGACCTGACGATCGGTCGGGCCCGGCGCGGGAGCGGCCGGCGCGCCGGGCGCCGGCCCCAAGGGCGGCTAGACTGGCGCGGTGACCGGGCACGATCTCATCCAGACGCTGGCCCTCGTCGTCGGCACCGCCGCGGTGGTGACGGTGGTGTTCCAGCGGCTGCGCCTGCCGGTGGTGCTGGGCTACCTGGCGGCCGGGATGCTGGTCGGGCCCCACACCTCGGTGCCGTTCTTCGCCGACGAGGGCATCGTCGCCATCCTGGCCGAGCTGGGCGTGATCTTGCTGATGTTCTCGATCGGCATGGAGCTGTCGGTGCGCGGCGTGATCGGCGTCGGCGTCGGCGCCGTGGCGGCGACGGTGCTCGAGGTCGGCACCATGGTCGCGGCCGGCGCCGCGGTCGGCAGCGGGTTCGGCCTCGACGGGCGGGCCAGCTTGTTCGTCGGCGCCATGGTGGGCATCTCGTCCACCACGATCATCTCGCGCACCCTCGACGAGCAGCAACCGCCGGCGGCCCAGCGGCGCCGGGTGTTCGGCCTGCTGGTGGTCGAGGACCTGCTGGCGATCTTGCTGTTCACCGTGCTGACCGCGGTCAGCCGCGGCGCCGGGCTGGGCGTGGGGGCGCTGCTCGAGACCCTGGCCAAGCTGGCGGGCTTCCTGGCCGCCACCATCATCGCCGGCATGCTGGTGGTGCCGCGGCTGATCCGGGCCACCGTCGCGCTGGGCCGCCACGAGACCACGCTGGTCAGCGTCATCGGGCTGTGCTTCGCCCTGGCCATGCTGGCCCACGGCGCGGGCTACTCGGTGGCGCTGGGGGCGTTCCTGGCCGGCGCGCTGGTCGCCGAGGGCGGGGTCAACCACGCCATCGAGCCGCTGATCGAGCCGGTGCGCGACCTGTTCGCGGCGATCTTCTTCGTGTCGGTGGGCATGCTCATCGATCCCGCCGCGATCGCGTCGTCGTGGCTGGAGATCGTGGTCATCCTCGCGGTGGTCGTCGTCGGCAAGGTGGTCGCTGTGTCGACCGGGGTATTCCTGGCCGGCCACGGGGTACGCGCCGCGGTCACCACCGGCATGACCATGGCGCAGATCGGCGAGCTGTCGTTCGTCGCCGCCAGCATCGGCGTCACGAGCGGCGCGCTGCCGGCGCGCTGGTACGCGGTCGCGGTGGCGGTGTCGGCGGTGACCACCGCCCTCACGCCGCCGATGGCCCGGCTGGGCCCCCGGGTCGCGGCCGGGCTCGAGGCGCGCCTGCCACGACGGCTGGCGACCTTCGCGGCCTTGTACGGCTCGTGGATCGAGCGGGCGCGCTCGGGCCCGCGCGACGTCGGCCCCCTGCGACGCTCGACCCGCCGGCTCGCGATCGACGGCCTGGTGCTGTTCGCGCTGGTGCTGGGCGCCGGCCTGGCCCGCCGACCGATCGTGGCCGCGCTGGGCGATCGCCTGGCGCTCGATCCGCGCTGGGCCGCGCTGGCGCTCCTCGGCGTGGTGGTCGTGGCCACCGTGCCGCTGCTCCTGGGCATGGCCCGGCTGTCGCGCGCCATCGCCGCCGGCATCGCCGACCGCGCGCTGCCCGTCGTAGGCGCCGGCCTCGATCTGGGCGCGGCGCCGCGGCGGATGCTGGTGATGGCGCTGCAGGTGCCGGTGCTGCTGGTGGCGCTGGTGCCGGCGCTGGCCGCGGCCGGAGCGTTCGCGCCGTGGGTGGCCGTCGGCGTGGTGGCGGCCTCGGTGGCGTTCGAGGCGTGGCGGGTGTGGCGCGGCGCCGGCGAGCTCGACGCCCACGTGCGGGCCGGCGCCGAGGCCATCGTCGAGGTGCTGGCCGCCGCCGGCAAGCGAGTGGCCGGCCAGCGCCCGAGCGAGGCCGCCGCCGACCTGTCGTCGATCGACGCGGTGTTGCCGGGCCTGGGCGCGCCGACCGCGGTGCGGGTCACCGCCGCCAGCGCGCTGGCCGGTCAGACCCTGGCCGCGACCAACCTGCGCGGCGCCACCGGCGCCACGGTGCTTGCGATCCAGCGCGGCGACACCAGCATCCCGGTGCCGGCCGCGACCGACACCATCGAGGTCGACGACGTGCTGGCGCTGGCCGGCTCGACCGACGCGGTGGCCGCGGCGCGCGCGCTCCTGGCGCCGCCGCCAGTCGTCACGCCCGCGCCAGCGTGATCGGCACGCCGTTGAAGGCGGCGTTGGCGCTGGGGCCGTCGACGAAGGCCGGATCGGACACCAGGTTGACGTTGACGCCGGGGTGGGCCCGGGCCACCGCAAGCTCGACCCCGTCGAGATCGTGGCCGAAGCCGTGCGGCAGCGACGCCACGCCGGGCCGCAGCTCGTCGGTGACCTCGGCCACCACCTCGACCGCGCCGGCGGCGCTGGTGACCCGGACCCGGTCGCCGTCGGCGACGCCGTGGGCCCGCGCGTCGTCGGGGTGCAGCCTCAGCGTGCAGCGATCGCGGCCCTTCATCAGGGCCGGCAGGTTGTGCATCCACGAGTTGTTGCTGCCGAGCGCGCGCCGGCCGATCAGCACCACGGCCGGGGCCGGCGCCGCCAGCGCCGCCTCGAGCCGGGCCACGTCGTCGACGATCAGCCCCGGCGCCAGGTCGATCTGCCCGTCGGCGGTGCCCAGCACCTCGGGCAGCCGCGGCACCAGCGGCCCCAGGTCGACGCCGTGGGGCGCGGCCCGCAAGGCGGCCAGGGTCAGCCCGCCCGGCCGCGCGCCGAAGCCGTCGCCGTAGGGGCCCAGCCGCACCAGCGCGTCGACCACCCGGTCGGGGCCGCTGCCGTCGAGCAGCGCCAGCGCGCCCGCGACGTCGACCGGCAGCGGGGCGCCGGCCGCGGCGTGCTCGGCCAGCTCGCGGGTGAGCAGCTCGGTGATCACGACGCGGTCGGCCGCCGCCAGGGGCGCCGCCGCCATCCCGCTCACGCCCTTGGCCAGGGTGAGCAGCAGCTCCCACTCGGCCGGCTGGTCGGCCGGGCGCGCCACCGTCGGCGGCGAGTAGCGCGCGACGTTGCGGATGGCCAGCTGGTAGAGCGCCAGGTCGTAGTGGGCCCGGGCCAGCGGCGACGGCGGCGGCAAGATCACGTCGGCCAGCCGCGTGGTCTCGTTGACGTACGGATCGACGGCCAGGCGGAACTCGAGCCCGGCCACCGCCGCGGTCAGCTGCCCGGCCCCGGGCGCCGACGCCAGCGGGTTACCGGCGACAGTGACCAGCGCGCGCACGCCGCCGCCGGT
Source organism: Kofleriaceae bacterium (assembly GCA_041389965.1). GTDB lineage: Bacteria > Myxococcota_A > Polyangia > Haliangiales > Haliangiaceae > UBA2376. The sequence goes on from JAWKQV010000002.1 coordinate 308,001, forward strand.
CAGCTCATCGGCCAGGGTGGCCACCGGCAGCTCGCCGAACATCTCGGGCAGGCCGCGCACAGTCGAGGCGTAGCGTCCGAAGCGGGCGGCGCCGCGCCGCCGGTGGCGCCCCGGCAGCGCCGCCGGCGTGGTCCACATCGCGCCGCCGGGCCGGTCGAGGTTGCCGGTGCAGACGTTGACCAGCTCGACGGCCCAGCTGGCCAGGGTGCCGAACTCCTGGCACGTGGTGCCGATGCGGCCGTAGCACGCCGCGCTGGCCGCGTCGGCCTGGGCCAAGGCCAGGCGACGGATGGTGGCGGCGTCGACGCCGGTGCGCGCGACCACCCGCGCGGGCGCGAACCGCGCGGCGATCGCCTCGACCTCGGCCAGCCCGCGCACGTGCCCCGCGGCGGCGCCCAGCCGCACCCGCCCCTCGGCGAACAGCACGTGCACCATCGCCAGCAGCAGCGCGGCGTCGCCACCCGGCCGGATCGCCACGTGCTCGTCGGCCAGCGCGGCGGTCTCGGTCCGGCGCGGATCGATCACCACCACCGCGCCGCCCCGGGCGCGGATGGCCTTGAGGCGCGCCTTCACGTCGGGCGCGGTCATCAGGCTGCCGTTGGACACCGCCGGGTTGGCGCCCAGGATGAGCAGCCGATCGGTGCGGTCGAGGTCGGGCACCGGGATGGTCAGGCCGCCGCCGAACATCAGCGCCGCGGCCACCATCTTGGGCAGCTGATCGGCCGAGCTGGCGCTGTAGCGTTGCCGGGTGCCCAGCGCCCGCACCAGCGCGGTGCCGTAGGTCATGAGATCGAGGCTGTGGGCGGCCGGGTTGCCCAGGTACACCGCGACGGCGTCGGCGCCGTGGGCAGCCTTGATCGCCGCCAGCCGCTCGATGGCCACGCCCAGCGCGGCGTCCCACGACGCCTCGACCAGCCGGCCGCCGACCCGCACGCGGGGCGTCCGCAGCCAGTCAGGATCGTGGTGCAGCCCGCGCAGCGCCGACGCCTTGGGGCCCAGGTAGCCGCGCGAGAACGCATCGGCGCCGTCGCCGCGGACGTCGACCACCGCGCCGGCGGCGTCGACGTCGATGGCCAACCCGCAGGTCGCCTCGCACAGCGGACAGGTCCGGTAGTGGCGCATGCCGCCACTGTAGCGCGCCGTCGTCAGCAGGTGATGCAGCGCGCCTCGGCCCCGACCACCTCGCCGGTGAGCGCGTCTACCAGCAGCCGCCGCCCGACGCAGTGGTCGAGGCTGGGGCCGGTGCAGCAGTACAGGTCGCTGTTGATCAGCTCGCCGTCGACGTGGGCCGGCGCCAGGTACACCTCGACCTCGCGGACCCGGCGCAGGTGGCCGGTGTCGTCGAGGAAGTAGCCGTCTCGTCCGAGCTCGAGCACGTCGTCGGCGGCGACCGGGTAGCTGCCGCCACCCTGCGGCGCGCACGCGGCGAACCGCTGGTAGTCGAGCGGCGCGCCGATCGCCGCGCCGCGCAGGACCTCCTCGGGCAGGCACGCCGCTGCCACCGTGGCGCCGGTCGGCAAGAAGTCCGCGTGCAGGAACACCACGACGTCGCGGGCGTCGACGTGGACCAGCGCGTCCTGCACCAGGCCGAACAGGTGCAGGCCCTGGTAGCCCGCGGCCCGGACCCGCACGATCTCGCGGTCGGTCAGCGCGTCGTGGGTGCAGGCGAAGGTGGTGGCGGTGGTGTCGAGGCCGGCCAGCTCGGGCGGCTGCCGGGCCGGGTCGATCAGCGCGGCCTGGATCTGCGCGCAGCGATCGCCGGGGCCGCCGAGGGTCAGCGGGAACGGCGCGGCCAGATCGCGCGAGGCCGGCGCCACCGCGCCCGGGTAGCCGACCGGCGCGCATGCCGGCGCGGCGTCGATCACCGGCGCGGCGTCGATCACCGGCGCGGCGTCGATCACCGGCGCGGCGTCGATCGCCGGCGTTGCGTCGGCGGCACCACCGGCGGTACCGCCGCAGGCGACGAGGAGGTGACCGGCGGTGACGACGACGAGACCCAGCGGCGTGCGCGACATGCCGGGTGGCTACCACAGGTGCCGGCGCGGCTACAGGTCGACCAGGTCAAAGCTGGTGACCGGCTCGCCCAGGAAGCGCGGCGCCAGCTCGTCGAGGCGGGACACGTCGGTGGCGAAGCACGCCAGCGCGCCCGGCGCGCCCCGCCGGTTGTCGACGGACGAGCCCAGGGCCGCCGCGGCGGCCGTCGCCATCGCGGTGGCCGAGTCGACGATGGCCACCGGCCGGCCGGCCAGCTCGGCCGCGGTGCGGGTCAACACCGCGCGCAAAAGCGGGTAGTGGGTGCAGCCGAGCACCACGGTGTCGATGTCCGGATCCCGGACGAACAGCTCGGTCAGGTAGCGCCGCGCCACCACCGCCGCCACCTCGTCGTCGACCCAGCCCTCCTCGGCCAGCGGCACCAGCAGCGGGCACGCCAGCGCGGTGACCTGCGCCGCGGGGTCGCGCGCGGTCAACGCCCGCTCGTAGGCGCCCGACCGCACCGTGCCGAGGGTGCCGATCACGCCGATGCGGCGCCCGGTGGTGACCGCCAGCGCGCTGGTGGCGCCGGGGTCGACCGCGCCGATGACCGGCACCGGGCTGGCCTCGACCAGGGCCGGCAGCGCGTTGGCCGAGGCGGTGTTGCACGCGATGAGCACCAGCTTGACCTGGCGCGCCAGCAGGAACGCCTGGCAGGTCAGCGAGTAGCGCTCGACGGTGCGCGGGCTCTTCGAGCCGTACGGCACCCGCGCGGTGTCGCCCAGGTACACGATGTCCTCGCCGGGGAGATGCTGGCGCAGCGCGCGCACCACCGTGAGGCCACCAACGCCGGAATCGAACACGCCGATGGGTCGTCGCACCGTCATGCTTCTATAACGACATGGCGCCGCCCGTCCCTTGCATCGGGTGGCGAACCCGCGTACATGTCCGGCGGGCGCGATCGATCAGCAAATCGATGGGGATCATCTGCCCCGATCTGTGTGACGGGAGTGAGACGACCTGGCGCAGTGGCGAATCGATCCGCCAGCGCCAGCCGGGGCCGGCTAGCGACGACGCTTCAGCTTCTTGGACGCGCGGGCGTTCTCCGCGGCAGCGCGGCGCCCTTCGTAAATCCAAAGAAGCTGTAAAAATGTCGCCGGCTTGTCACAGCCCTCTTCCCCATCCGCCAGCTCGCGGTACAGCTTGCCGATGCCGGGAAACGACTTCTCGGCGAGCGGCAGCTGACGGTTGGTGATACGGCCTTGCACGTTGCGGCGTCGACAGAGCATGTTCCGTGCCGCTCAGGTGCCGCAGCCACACCTATAGATAAGGCGCACCAGCGGCGCGCCTATTGACGGCGGCCCCTGCGGCCGGTACGTACCCGCTCCCGTGTCGAACCCGGCCTCCGCCCGCGACCTCCTCAGCGCTCCCAACAGCGCTGACACCGGCGCGCGCGTGCGCGCGTGGGCTCAGGCTAACCCACTGATCTTGATTGATATTGCGTCAGAGATCGCCAGCGAGGGGCAGCTCCCGCCGGCGGCCGTGACCGAGGCCGCGATCGAGACCGCGGCGGGCATCGAGCAGGTGCCGGGTGAGGAGCTGCGGGTCGCGATGGAGCCGCTGCTCATGGGCCGCGACGTCGACCAGGCCCTGGAGTGGATGCGGGAGACGACGCTGATTGCCAAGCTATTTCCAGAGCTTGAGGCCACGGTGCGGCTCCAGCAAGAGGGGGACCGGCTGCACAAGGACGTGTGGAGCCACACCACCATCGTCGTCAAGCAGGCGGTCCGCCGGCCGCTGGTCCGCTGGGCGGCGCTCCTGCACGATATCGGCAAGGTCCCCACCCGGACCTTCACGCCAAATGGCGTTCATTTCCACGGCCACGCCGAGGTCGGGGCGCGCATGTTCGACAAGGTCGCGCAACGCATCCCGTTTCCGCGCGACGACCGCCGCGCGGTCCGCTTCCTCATCCGCCACCACCTGCGCTCGAACCAGTACAGCGACACCTGGACCGACAGCGCGGTGCGCCGGTTCCACCGGGAGATGCTGCCTCACCTGCGCGACCTGCTCGACCTGTCGCGGGCCGACATCACGTCGAAGCGCCCGGGCCGGCGCAAGCAGATCCTGGGGCAGATCTCGGCGCTGCAAGAGCGCATGGAGCGGCTGGTCGCCGAGGACGCCAAGCTGCCGCCGCTGCCGGGTGGCGTCGGTTCGGCGATCATGGAGGCGTTCAAGCTCGCGCCGTCGCGGCTGATCGGCGACCTCAAGCGGCACCTGGAGCAGCAGGTCGACGCCGGTCTCCTCGACGCGCGCCGCGAGGACGCGTACTACGTGGCGGCGCTGGCGCGCTCGGGGCTGGTGCCGAACCTGGATCCCGACCTGGCGGCCGCGTTGATCACCGCCGGCGGGCAGGTCGGGGCCGAGGCTGCCGAGGCCGACGCCGCCGAGGCCGCGGGTGATCTGGCCGGGCCGGCGCCCGAGGTCGAGCCCGAGGCCCACGACGGCGATCCCGACCGGCCCCACGACGGGCCCGCTGCCTGCGGCGCCGATCACGAGCCCGGCCACTCGCATTGACGTGACGACGGGTTGTGGTCGGCCCCGGTTGGATCGACCGTAGCGGTCATGCGTTGGAACGCGGTGATGGATCCCGGCCGGTGCGGCGCCTGGCTCGTCTCGACGGTGGCGGTGGTCGCGGGCGTCGGCGCGCTGGGCTGCAGTGACCGCCGGCCCGTGGTCACCCCCACGCCGCCGCCCCCGCTGGCCGTGATCGATGCTGGGCCCGACGCCGGGCGCATCGTCGAGCCAGCGGCACCGCCCCGGGTGGCGCCGCACGGCGCGACCATCGCCGCCACCGCGCTGGCTCGCGACGGCGCCGCGGCGCTGAGCGTCGATGTGCTGGGCGACGTGCGCCTGTGGCCCGCGCTCGACGGCAGCGCCGAACCGGTGGCGCTACCGATCCACGGCGCGCTGGCCCTGGAGCTGGTCGCCAGCGATGACGGCTTCGTCGTCGGCGCCGTCGATCTCAGCGGCGCGCCCCACCTGCTCCGCGTCGACCACCGCGGCGGGTTGCGCGGCCGCACCGACATCCCGGCGGTGCCGCAGGCGATCGGCCTGGTCGCGCTCGGCCCCGACGCCTGGCTCTTGACCCGCGCCGACCAGACCATCGAGCTGTACGATCGCGACGGTCGCCGACGCGCCGACACCGCCCGGGACGGCACCCGGGTCGAGGCGATCCGGGCCGAGGCGTCCGACCGCGCGCTGGTGGTGGTCAGCCGGCGCGACGGGACGCAGGCGAGCTTCGCCGCGGTCACGCTGGCCGTCGCGGGTGACCAGCTGACGTGGGGCGCGAGCGTGCCGCTGGTGAAGCCGCCCGACACGCCAGTCGAGGTGGCGGTGTCGCCCGACGGCAAGCACCTGGCCTACCTGTCGACCCGCGCGCTGATCGGACCCGCCGGTCAACCGCCCACGATCCCGCCCGCGCCAGTGGCCCAGGACGTGGCCGGCTTCGAGCTGCCTCCACCCGGGCCGATCAGCGTGGTGATCGTCATCGACCGGGCCACCGGCGCCGACGTCACGCCGTCCGCGGTGCAGGCGGTCGAGCTCCGCGGCGCGCGCCGGCTGGGCTTCCTCGACGACCACACCATCCAGGCCAGCTCGACGGCGGGCGAGTCGTGGACCGCGACCTTGGCGGCCGACGCCACCCCGCGCAGCCGCGACCTGCCGTTCACCGGCCTGCCGTCGATCAGCGGCGGCCGGGTCGTGGCGGGCCTGCAGACCGCGCTGGTCGTGGCCAGCGGCGACGGCGCGCCGGCGTTCCTGAGCTACCAGACCGGCTACGCGTTGCAGGGCGCGGCGTCGCCCGACGGCACCCGCATCGCGTGGATCGGGGAAGACCGCCGGTACTTCATCGAGGCGCTCGACCGCACGGCGCCGCCGGTGGTCGGACAGGGCGGCGACGCGACCTTCGTGACGTTCGCCGACGACGCCACCGCGCTGGTGGTCGGCCCCACCGCGGTGATGGCGGTGGACGCCAGCGACGGCACCGTTCGCCACCAGCGGCCCATCCCGGGCGGGGCCAGCACGATGCGGTGGCATCCGCGGACCCGCTGGTTGGTCGGCGTGGACCGCGCGCGCGGCGCGTGGTGGGCGGTCCACCTCGACGGCGACGCGCTGGGGCCGGTGCGCGAGGTGCGCGACGGCGCGATCGACGCCTGGGTGCTCGACGCCGACCTGCCGAGCGCGCCGGTGGTGGTGACGATCGATCGCCGGGCCGACGCGCGCTTCTACTCCGGCAGCCAGCTGACCGACGGCGTGCCCGCGGCGGGGCTGGCCAAGCTGCCCAAGGTGCACGTCGACGGCCCGGTGCGCTGGATCGAACCCAGCGGCGCGGTGCTGCGCTTCGACGGCACGCTGACCCGCAGCCCGGCGGTGACCTCTCCAGCGCGGACCGCGCTGGGCGCGCGCGACGGGATCGACGCCGTGGTGGACATCCCCGGCACCGACCGGGTGGTGGTGACCGACCCCGGCGGGTTGATCACGGCGATCGAGGCCGACGGCCGCATCGCGTGGGCCGTGCCCGCCGGTGTGCGCGGCGCGTGGCTGACCGTCAGCGACGACGGCCGCCGGATCGTCGCGGCGTCGCCGGCCGGCAGCCAGGTGATCGATGCCGCGAGCGGCGCGGTCATCGACCAGCGCTGCGGCTGGGTCTTCGGATCGTGGCCGACGCCACCGACCAGCCGCAGGGTGAACCTCGCCCCGGTGTGCCAGTGACAGGGCGGCGCGCGCTGACGATCGCCGCGGCCGTGGCGGTCGCCGGGCTCGGCTGTGGCGATCGGCGACCGCCGCTGGCGCCGCCGGGGTCGACCGCCGGAGCCACCGGACCCGAGCCCGTCGACGGCGGTCCCGATGCCGGCCCAGGCGCCGAGCCGGCCGCCGCGCCGCGGCTGGCGCCCCACGCCGGCGCCATCGCCGCGGTCGTGCTCGACCACGACGCCACCGCGGCGCTGAGCAACGACCTGCGCGGCGGCGTCCGCTTGTGGCCCACCCTCGACGGCACGCGCGAGCCCGCGGTGGTGCCGGCCACCGGCGCGGTGGCGCTGGACCTGGCCCGCACCGGCGACGGCTTCGTCGTCGGCGCCATCGACGCCAGCGGCGCGCCGCACCTGTACCGGCTCGACGCCCGCGGCGGGCTGCGCGGCAGCACCGACATCCCGGCGGTGCCGCAGGGCGTCGGCCTGGTGGCCCTCGGCGCCGACGCCTGGCTCCTGGTCCGTGCCGATCAGTCCATCGAGCTGTACGACCGCGGCGGGCGACGGCGCGCCGTCACCGCCCGCGACGGGACCCGGGTGGCGGCGGTCCGGGCCGAGGCCGCCGACCGGGCGGTGATCATCATCAGCCAGCGGAGCGGCACGACGGCGGCCGCGGCGGCGATCACGCTGACCGTCGCGGGAGATGAGCTGACGTGGGGCACGCCCGTGCCGTTGCCGATCGCGCCCGACGCGCCGGTCGAGCTGGCGCTGTCGCCCGACGGCAAGCGCCTGGCCTACCTGTCGACGCCTGCGCTGGTGGCGGCCGCGGCGGGTGGGCCGGCCGCGGTGCGCCCGGCCGGCGGCCTCGAGCTGCGGCTCTTCGAGGCGGCGCCCGTGCCGCAGCTGCCGCCTGGCGTGGTGGTCGTCGTCGATCGGGCCACCGGGGCCGACGTCACCCCCGCCGCGCTGCGCGCCCTGCAGCTGAACGGCGCGCGGCGGCTGGGCTTCACCGACGCCGCCACGCTGATGGCGTGCGCGACCGACGGCAACGCGTGGTCGAGCGGGCTGGCCGCCGACGCCACCCCGACGACACCGGCGCTGCCGTTCCAGGCGCTCCCCGCGATCGGCCCGGGGCTGGTGGTGGCCCCGCTGGGCGGCCAGCTGCAGGTCGTCGACGGCGCCGGCGCCCAGCGGCACCTGGGGTACCAGGTGCTGCGCCCGGTCGACGCGTCGCTGGCGCCCGCCGGCGATCGGCTGGCGGTGGTCGATCCGCGCGGGCGGATCGTGATCGGCGCAGTCGACGGCGGCGGCCCCACGGTCGTGGCTCAGGTAGACGACGCGGTCGCGGCGGTGTTCGTCGACGACGACGCCGTGGTGGCGATGACCGACAGCGAGCTGGTGCTAGTCGGCGCGCGCGACGGCGCGGTGCGCGGCCGCGCGACCGTCCCGGCGTCGGTCCCGCCGCTGCGGTGGAACCCGCGGACCCGCCGGCTGGCCGGGCACCAGCGTTCGAAGGGCCAGTGGGCCACGCGGCTCACCGGCGCCGGGTTCGCGCCGGTGCGCACCCTGAACGACGGCGCCATCGCCGGCTGGTTGGTCGACGCCGACGACGACGACGCCCCGGCCATGGTCGCCTCCGACGGCGCCACCCGCTGGGTCTATCGCGGCCGCGACCTCGACACACCGCTCACCCGCGCCGCGCTCAAGGCGATCACCCGGCGGCCGCTGCCCGGGAGCTTCCGCGACGTGACGTCGTCGGGCGCGGAGGTCCGCTACGACGGTGAGCTGCGCTGGTACCCCACGCTCGACGCCGCGGACGGGGTCGACCTCGGCGCGGCCGAGCCGATGCGAGTCGCGGCGGCGCCCGGCACCGGACGGCTGCTGGTGGTCGACACCGACGGCGTGGCCCAGGCGTTCGAGGCCGACGGCCGGGTGGCGTGGGCGCTGATGCTGGGCGTGCAGGCGCGCGCGCTGACCGCGAGCGCCGACGGCCGCCGCGCGGCGGTCGTGACCGAGGCTGGCGTGGTGGTGGTCGAGGTCGCCACCGGCGCGGTGCTCGCGCGGCGCTGCGGCTGGGACTTCGGGCTGTGGCCGGACCTGCCCGCGGACTCGACCCTGGACGGCCCGTCGGTGTGCGAATGAGGCGGGCCGTCGGCGTGGCGGTGCTGGCGTTGGCGCTGGCCAGCGGGTGCGGTGATCGCACGCCGCGGCGATCGCCGCCGGCCGACGACGCCGCCGCCCCGGTGGTCCCGGTCGCCCCCCTCGCCGCGCCGCCCACCACCGCCCCGCACCCGACCGCGATCGTCGCCGTCACCCTCGATCGGGCCGGCACCGCGGCGGTGACCATCGACCGCCTCGGCGCTGCCCGGCTGTGGCCGACGCTCGACGGCACCCGCGAGCCCGCGGTGCTGCCATTCCGCGGGGCGGCGGCGGTGGACCTGGTCGCCAGCGACGACGGCTTCGTCCTCGGCATGCTCGACCCGAGCGGCGCGCCGCACCTGTCTCGCCTGGACCCGCGCGGGGGCCTGCGCGGCACGGTCGACATCGCGGCGGTGCCTCCGGCAGTGGGGCTGGTCGCGCTCGGTCCCGACGCCTGGCTCGTGGCCCGCGCCGATCAGTCGATCGAGCTGTACGACCGGCAGGGGCAGCGCCTGGCCGACACCGCCCGCGACGGCACCCGGCTCGACGCGCTCCGGGCCGACCGCGCCGATCGTGCGGTGGCGCTGGTGAGCACCGGGACCACGGCCGGTTCACGCTGGGAGGCCATCACCCTCACCGTCGCCGGCGGGCGGCTGGTGTGGGGCACGCCGCTCGCGCTGCCGGTGGCGCCGGCCACGCCGGTCGAGCTGGCGCTGTCACCCGACGGGACCCGGCTGGCCTACCTGGTGGCGCCGGCGCTCGAGCAGCCGCCCGCGCCACCCGCCGGGGACGAGCGGCGCGATCGTCCAGGATCGCTCGACCGCCGCAACGAGCCGTCGGCGGTGGTGGTGATCGACCGGGCCACCGGCGCGGTGGTGACGCCCGCGGCCTTCCGCGACGAGGAGCTGCCGGGCGTGCGCCGGCTCGGCTTCGTCGACGATCGCACCCTGGTGGCCGCCGCGCCCGACGGCAACCTGTGGACCGACGGGCCGCGCCGGAGCCGCACGTTGGCCCACGACGAGCTGGCGCTCACCGCGGTGCCGGCGATCAGCGGCGGCCGCCGGGTCGGCGCGCTGGACACCGCGCTGGCCATCATCGACGCGCGGCGGACCCGCTACGTCGGCTACCAGGCCATCGGCGCCGCCGGGGCTGCGCTGTCGCCCAGCGGGGCGCGGGTCGCGTGGCTGACGCCGAGCTACGACCTGCTGATCGAGACCCGCGACGGCTCACGCCCGCTGGGGCGGCCGGCGGTGGGCCAGGTCGAGTGGTGCGCCTTCATCGACGAGGCGACGCTGCTGGTGACCCAGCCGACCCGCGCGGCCCTGGTGCGCGTCGACGACGGCCAGGTGCTGGCCTCGGTCGACACCCTGGCGGCCGGCGTCGCGCCGGTCCGCCGCGCCATCCGCTGGAACCCGCGGACCGGGTGGCTGGCGTGGGAGGGCCGGCCGCGCGGGCTGTGGACCGCCCGCCTGACCGGCACGACGTTCGGGCCGATCCGCCAGCTGCCCGGCGGCGCGCGCGCGCTGTTGCTCGACGCCGGCGACGACGACGCGCCGGCGCTGATCGCGGTGGGAGACGACAGCCTAGCCCGCACCTTCACCGGGCGTGAGCTGACGACCGGCCTGACCCGCGACCAGGTGGAGGCGCACGCCCCCCTGCCCGACAGCGCTACCCCGGTGGCGGCGGCGTCGACCGGCGCGGTGGCTCGCTACGGCGAGGCGCTGACCGTCGCCCCCGGGCCGAGCGCGCCGTCGAGGCCGGTGACCACCTGGCTGGCCGACGTCGCGGCGGCGGCGTTCGTCCCCGGCACCGAGCGCCTGCTGGTGGTCGGCGGCGCGACCGGCCTGCTCACCGCGCTGGCGCCGGACGGTCAGCCGGCATGGCGGGTGACCATCGGCGCCGCCGCGGTCGCCCTGGGGCTGCGCGCCGACGGGCGCGAGGCGGTGGTGGTGACGTCCGCCGGCGCCGCGATCGTCGACGTCGCCACCGGCGCGGTGACCACCCGCCGCTGCGGCTGGCTGTTCGGCGAGTGGTCGATCGCACCCGCGCCGGCCGACGCTACGCCGACCTCGGTGTGTGAATGAACGGCCGACGCTGGACGCTGGTGCTCGGGGCGCTGGTCGGCTGCAGCGGGCGACCCGCGCCACACGCCCAGCCGGCCCTGGCCAGCGAGGCGCCCGCGCCGGCCGACGCGGCGGTGGCCACCGACGGCGGCCCGCCCGAGGAAGCCGCCGCCCCGCCGCGCCGGGGGCCCCACGCCGCGGCCATCAGTGCCACGGTGCTCGACCGGACCGCCACCGCCGCTGTGTCGATCGACACCCGGGGCGCGGCGCGGCTGTGGCCAGCGCTCGATGGCTCCCGCGAGCCCGTCGCGCTGCCGGTGCGCGGCGCGGGCGCGCTCGATCTGGCGCGGAGCGACGACGGCTTCGTGGTCGGCGCCATCGACGCTAGCGGCGCGCCGCGGCTGTACCGCCTGGACGCCGACGGCGGGCTGCGCGGCGGCAGCGACCTGCCGGCGGCGCCGCAGGCGATCGGCCTGGTGGCCCTGACCGCCGACGCCTGGCTGGTGGTGCGCGCCGATCAGACGGTCGAGCTGTACGATCGCGCCGGCCACCGTCACGGCGCCGCGGACCGCGATCGCACCCGCGTCGAGGCGTTGCGCGCGATCGGTCCCGACACCGCGGTGGCGCTGGTCAGCGAGCCGGCAAGCGGGCAGGTGCGCTACGGGCTGGTCACCCTCACCGTCGTCGACGACGCGCTCCGGTGGGGCGCCCCGGTCGAGCTGGAGGTCCCCCCGATCACGCCGGTCGAGCTGGCGGTCACGCCCGACGGCCGCCACGTCGGGTACCTGGCGGCGCGGCTGGTGGTACCCGACCTGCCCGCGGCCGCGGTCGATCCGCAACCGCCGCCGCGCCGCACACCGTCCGGGCGAGCCGCCCGCCCGCGCCGGCCGCTCCCGCGCGTCGTCGTCGCGCAACCCCCGCTCGGGGTGGTCATCGTCGACCGCACCACCGGCGTGCGCGTGCGCCCGGTCGCCGCGCCGCCCCCGGCCGCCCCGGCCGGGATGGACACGCCGCGCCGGCTGGGCTTCGTCGACGACGCCACCGCGCTCGCGTGCGATGCCCGCGGCACCTGCTGGCAGGTGGCGGTGGACTCGAACGCCATCCCCACCCGGTCGACCGTCGACCTCACCGGCGTGCCGGCCATCGGCCCCGGCATCATCGTCGGCGGCAGCGCGATGACGCTCCGGGTGTCGACGCCGAGCGGCCCGCCGGGATACCTCGGCTATGGCGCGACGACGCTCGACGGCGCGGCGCTGTCTCCCGACGGCGCCCGGGTGGCGTGGCTGCACGGCGGCCAGCTCACCGTCGAGCCGGTCGGCGGCGGCGGGCCGACGGTCACCGGCGCGAGCGAGGCCTCCGGCTTCGTCGGGTTCGTCGACGACTCCCGGTTGCTGGTGGCCGGGCCCGACCAGGCTGCGCTCCTCGACGCCGGCACGCTGGCGGCCGTCGCCACCCAGCCCCTCGAGCCGTGGCAACCACCGGCGCTGTGGAACCCGCGCACCGGGTGGCTGGCGGGCCGACGCCTGCCCCACGGCGCGTGGACCGCCCGAGTAACCGCCGCGGCCATCGCCCCGCCCCGCACCGTCGACGACGGCGCGCGCGGGCTGTGGCTGCTCGACGCCACCGACGACGACGCGCCGGCCCTGCTGACCTGGGGCGCCGATCTGCGGGCCCGCGTCTACGGCGGCCGGGCGCTGGCGGCCGGCATCGACGCGGTGGCGGCCGCGGCCGCGCCGACCGTGGCGGTGGCGCACGACGTGGTGGCGGTCGAGCCGTCGGGCGCGGCGCTGCACTACGACGGTCGCCTGCGGCGCGGGGCGACGCTTGCCAGCACCGACCTGATCGAGCTGGGCGAGGTGGCGCGGCCGCGCCAGATCGCGTCGGTGCCTGGCGGCGGCCTGGTGATGCTGGCCGAGCCCGCGCTGGCGCTTGCCCTCGATCGCGGCGACGCCCCGGGCTGGGCCGTGGCGATCGGACCGCGGCCGCAGGCGCTGACGCTGTCGGCCGACGGCCGCCGCGCCCTGGCCGTGACTCTGGGCGGCGCCACCATCATCGACGTGGCGACCGGCGCGGTGGTCGACCAGCGGTGCGGCTGGGGCTTCGGGCGGTGGCCGGCGCGCCCCGACGCGCAGCCGGCGACGGCGCAGCTGGTGTGCGACTGACCTGGCCCGGGCCGGCCCGCGCTCACCGCGCCAGCGCCAGCCCCCCGGTCAGCGACCACGCCGTGCGGGTATCGGCGAGGCCGTCGACGAGCAGGTGGCCGCGGACGCCCACCACCACCGCCACCGGCCACCGGCTGGGCCACACCACCGTCGCCACGCCGCCGCCGACGGTCGGCGCCGCCGGCCACGCCGCGCCCGCGTCGAAGTGGACCACCAGCTCGAGCCGGGGCCGCGCCGCCGCGGCCCGGTACGCCACGCCGGCGGTGACCAGGCCGCTGCCGCCATCGAGAGCCAGGCGCGACACGCTGGCGTAGGCCCCGATCCGCCGGGTGACGAACGCCATCCCGTCGAGGTGCAGGCGCTGCACCGGCCCGCCACCGGTCACCGCGAGCTCGCCGCCGACGACCACCGCCCCGCGCGGCTCGCCGGCCGCCGGCGCCCCGGCCAGCGCGACCGCGACCACCGCCCCGGCGCCGACGCCGCGCCCGGTCACGCCAGCTCGACCCGGCCGCGCGGCGTCACCAGCACGCCGGCCAACAGCTCGTGCGGCGCGATCACCGCGACCCCCGGCAGCTCGGGCTCGAGCACGGTGCGCAGGTGGCGCCGGACGTCACCGGCGGCGATCACCACGCCGCGATCGCCCAGCGCGCGGCGGACCGCGTCGACGATGTCGCGGCACAGCGCCGGCTCGAGCGCGACCACCGCGCCGCCGTCGCGGGCCACCACCGCGCCGCGCACCACCTCCTCGATCATCGGATCGAGCGTCCACGCCTCGAGCTTGCCGCGCGGCGCCAGCCCGGCCGACACCGCCCGGGCGGTGTGCGCGCGGACCTGCTCGGCCAGGGCGGCGGCGTCGCGCGCGGCGCCGGCCGGGACCCGCGCCAGCGCCTCGAGGATGGCGGCCAGATCGTGGATGGCCACGCCCTCGCGCACCAGCCGCCGCAGCACGTCGGTCAGCGTCGCCAGCGACGCGACCCGCGGCACCACGTCGCGCACCAGCGGCGCCTGGCCCGGCCCCAGCTCGTCGAGGAGGCCCTGCACCGCCCCGGCCCGCAGCAGCGCGTCGGCGTGGCGCACCAGGGCCTCGGTCAGCGGCCGGGCCAGCTCGTCGGCGGTGGCCGGCGCCGCCATCCACTCGACGGTGGTGCCCCACACCCGCAGCTCGCCGTCGTCGGCCGCGACCCGCGGATCGGTCACCACCGCCAGCCCTGGCGCGCGCACGCCCAGCCGCCGCTCGACCGCGCCGCGGGCCTCGGTCAGCACCCGCGCCAGCGCCGCCGGCTCGAGCCGCGCGCCCGCCGCCGGCGCCAGCGCCAGCGCGACGCCGTCGGTGCGCGGCAGGGCGAGGGCGTCGGCCACCGCCAGCGTGTGCCGCTCGCCCACCGGGCGCGGCCGGGCCCGGGCCAACAGCGTCAGGCCGGCCGCCACCGTGGCCAGCACCAGGAACGGCACGTGGGGCAGCCCCGGCACCAGGCCCAGCCCCGCCAGCAGCACCGCCGCGGTGCCCAGCGCGCGCGGCTCGGCGCCCAGCTGGGCCACGATGTCGTCGCCCACCGCGCGCTCTCCGTCGGCCGACGCGATGCGGGTCACCGCCAGCGCCGCCGCCAGCGCCACCAGCAGCGCCGGCAGCTGCACCACCAGGCCGTCGCCCACCGACTGCACCGCGTAGATCCGGGCGGCGTCGGCCAGCGACAGGCCGCGCTCGCCGACGCCGATCACCAGGCCGCCGATCAGGTTGATGGCCACGATCAGGATCGCCGCCAGCGCGTCGCCCTTGACGAACTTCATGGCGCCGTCGAGCGCGCCGTACAGCTGCGACTGCCGCTCGAGCGCGGCCCGCCGGCGCGCGGCCTCGGCGCCGTCGATGGTGCCGGCCTTCTGATCGGCGTCGATGGCCAGCTGCTTGCCGGGCAGCCCGTCGAGGGCGAAGCGGGCCGCCACCTCGGCCACCCGCTCGGCGCCCTTGGCCACCACCAGGTACTGGACGATGGTGATCACCGCGAACACCACCAGGCCCACCACCAGGTCGCCCTGGGCCACGAAGTCGCCGAACGCCCGCACCACGGCGCCGCCGTCGGCCTCGGCCAGGATGCGCCGGGTGGTCGACACGTTGACGCCCAGCCGGAACAACGTCGCCACCAGCAAGATGGTGGGCAGCGTGGTCAGGCGCGCCGGGCTGGGCGCGTACACCGCGGTCAGAAGGATGATCACCGCCGAGGCGAAGCTGACCGCCAGGAGCAGATCGATGGCGACCGCCGGCAGCGGCACCACCATCATCGCCACCACCGCCACCACGATC
This sequence comes from Kofleriaceae bacterium, assembly GCA_041389965.1. Lineage (GTDB taxonomy): Bacteria > Myxococcota_A > Polyangia > Haliangiales > Haliangiaceae > UBA2376. Next base: position 323,383 of record JAWKQV010000002.1, read on the forward strand.
ACCGCCAGCGCGATGTCGCCCCAGCCCCGACGGAGGTTCGGACCGCTCATGGTCCGACAGATACCACGGCGCGGTGACGGTCGCGGCCACCGTCGCGGCGGCGCCGCGGTCAGGCGTCGGCGAGGATCGCGCCCAGCTCGGCCAGGAACAGGTCGTTCTCCGCGACGGTCCCCGGCGTGACCCGCAGGCAGCCGGCCAGGGGCCCCGGCCGGTCGAGGTTGCGCACCAGGACGCCCCGCTCGGCCAGCGCGGTCCACACCGCGCGGGCTCGGCCATCGCGACCGTCGCCGACCCGGAACAAGATCAGGTTGGCCTCGCTGGGGAACACGCGCAGGTCGGGCAGCTGCGCCAGCGCCACCAGCAAGCGCCCGCGCTCGGCCACCACCTCGGCGGCGCGCGCGGTCAGCCACGCCCGCTGGTGGGTCAACATCCACACCGCCGCGCGCTGGTTGAGCGCACCCAGGTTGTACGGCGGCCGTACCTTCTCGAGCTCGGCCACGATCGCCGGCGCCGCGACCAGGAACCCGACCCGCAGCCCGGCCAGCCCCAGCTTCGAAAGCGTGCGCAAGATGATGAGGTTGGGCAGCGCCGGCAGCCGCGGCAGCAGCGTGCGCCCGCCGTAGTCCAGGTACGCCTCGTCGGCGACGACCAGCGTGGCCGGGTGGGCCTGGGCCAGGTCAGCCACCGCCTCGGGCGACCACAGCGTCCCGGTCGGGTTGTTGGGCAGCGCGAAGAACGCCAGGTTGGGCGCGGCGCCGGCCATCGCGTCGCCGACCAGCTCGAAGTCGAGCGCCATGTCGTCGTCGAGCGGCACCTCGATCGGATCGAGCCCGTGGCCGAGCGCCGCCAGCCGGTACACCACGAAGGTCGGATCCGGATAGAGCACGGTGGCCCGGGACCGCCCGGCCCGCGGCTCGGCGAACGCCGCGCACAACAGCGCGATCAGCTCGTCGGAGCCGTTGCCGAACGCCAGCATGCCCGGCGCCACGCCCAGCTCCGCGGCCAGGAGCGCGCGCAGCTCGCGCGGATCGGCCTCGGGGTAGCGGTGCAGCGGCACCTTGGCCAGCTCCTGCCCCAGCGCCGCGGCGGCCTCGGGCGGCAGCGGGTGCGGCGACTCGTTGGCGTCGAGCTTGGCCCGCACGTGGTCGGGGCGCGGCACGTGGTAGGCGGTCAGGCCGCGCAGCCCGCGGGTCACCAGCGACGCGAGGGTCACGCGCCACCGCCAGCGCGGGGCGGCCGCACCCGGATCAAGGCCGAGCGGCCGTGGGCGTCCAGGCCCTCGACCGCGGCCAGCGCGGCGATGACCGGCGCGTCGGCCCGGGCCGCCGCCTCGCTGTACTCGATGACCGAGGTGCGGCGGACAAAGTCGTAGACGCCCAGCGGGCTGGCGTAGCGGGCGGCGCCGCCGGTGGGTAGCACGTGGTTGGGGCCGGCCAGGTAGTCGCCGGCCGCCTCCGACGCCCACTTGCCGACGAAGATCGCGCCGGCGGTGTGGAGCCGCGGCACCAGCTCGCGCGGCGCGGCCACGTCGAGCTCGAGGTGCTCGGGCGCGTAGCGGTTGGCCACCGCCACCGCCTGCTCGAGATCGGCCACCAGGATGGCGGCGCCCCACCGCTCGAGCGCGGTGCGGGCGATGGCGGCGCGCGGCAGGGTCGCCAGCTGGGCCTCGAGCTCGCGCTCGACCGCGGCCGGCAGCCCCGGCGCGGTGGTCACCAAGATCGCGCGCGCCTCGGTGTCGTGCTCGGCCTGGGCCAGCAGATCGGCCGCGACCCAGGCCGGGTCGGCGCTGGCGTCGGCGATGATCAGCACCTCCGACGGGCCGGCCACCGAGTCGATGTCGACCTGGCCGAACACCAGGCGCTTGGCCGCGGCCACCCACTGGTTGCCCGGCCCGACGATCTTGTCGACCCGCGGCACCGTCGCGGTGCCGTAGGCCAGCGCCGCCACCGCCTGGGCACCGCCGATCTCGAACACCCGATCGACGCCGGCGATCTCGGCGGCCGCCAGGGTCTCGGCCGACGCGCCGGGCGTGACCATCACCACCTCGCCGACGCCGGCCACCTTGGCCGGGATGGCGGTCATCAGCACCGACGACGGATAGCGCGCGGTGCCGCCGGGAACGTACAGGCCCACCCGGGCCAGCGGCGCGATGCGCAGCCCCAGCTTGATGCCGTCGCGCTCGACCGCGACCTCGGGCTCGCGCTGGTGGGTGTGGAACCAGCGGATGCGCTCGGCGGCGTGCTCGAGCGCGGCGCGGATCTCCGGGGCGATGGTGGCCCGACGCTGCCAGGTCTCGCCGTCGAGCTCGAAGCTGCCGGTCGGCCCCGGCAGCCGGTGATCGAACCGCTCGGTGTAGGCGCGGACCGCAAGGTCGCCGCGCGCGCGCACGTCGGCCACGATGGCGGCCACGGCGTCCTCGACATCACGCGGGAACGTCGTCGAGCGATCGAAGCGCAGAGCCAGCGCAGGATCGTCAGGTTCGAACACGGGCAGGAGCGACATCGCCGGCAGGATGGCGCGCCCGGGCCGGTCCGCCAAGCGACGTCGCCACGATCACGCCGCGGTCACGGCGCGACCGCGGCCCACTGCGCCGGCGGGACCGCGGCGCCCAGGGCCCGCGCCGCGGTGAGGTAGCGTCGGGCCTTGGCCAGATCGCGGCCGTCGGCGTCGAGGAACGCGGCCCCCAGCGCCAGGTTGGCGTCCGGCCGATCGGCCACCCGCGCGGCGTGCGGGTCGAGGTAGGTCCGCACCCGCGCGTGGTCGCCGGCGCCGGCCGCGGCCAGGCCCAGGAGCAGCTCGGCGTCGGCTCGCAACGCCGCGTCGCCGCGCGCCAGGTATCGCGCCCGCGCCTGCTCGAGCGCGGCGATGGCGTCGGCGAAGCGATCGTCGAGGTACGCGACCTGCCCGCGCCCGAACCAGCCCTCGGGATTGGCGTCGGCCAGCGCGATCAGCTGCTGGTAGCACCGGTCGGCGTCGGCCAGGCGGCCTTGCTTCAGGTAGGCCACGCCCAGGTTCTGCCAGGCGAACTGGTTGGCCGGCTCCATCCCGAGCGACCGCTGGTACAGCGCGACGGCCTCGTCGAGGCGACCGGCCCGGCGCAGCACCACGGCGAGGTTGTCCATCGCGTCGCAGTAGCGCGGGTCGAACACCAGCGCGGCGCGGTAGGCCCGCTCGGCCTCGACCGGATCGCCGCGCTCTTCGAACGCCGCCACGCCCTGGCTGAACAGCCGCGCGGCGTCGGCCGAGCCGGTGCCGCACACCACGTCGATCCCGGACACGTCGGGCGGCCCTGGATCGGGCTCGCTGGCTTCCGCTTCGACGGCGGCGGCGCCGGGCGTCGCCGGCCCCGCGGCCGGGCCGTGGCATCCACCCAACAGCAAGCACGTGACGACCGCGGCGCGCATGGTCGGCGAGGATAACAGCGCCGCGGCCGGTCGCCGCCCTGGCCGGCGCCGCGGATTTGCTGTCACGGCGCGGCCCGCGGCTCGTTAGGACCAACACCAACCGCGACGCTCCTCCCGAACCGACGAGGTCTCCCGTGAAGCTCTCTCTTGTCCTCCTGCCCATGATGCTCGCCCCCCTCGCGCTCGCTGCCTGTGGCGGTGCCGAGGCCGCGCCACCGCCGAGCGCTCCGGCGGCGGCCGCGGCGACGTCGACCGGCGCCCCCCCCGGGATCGCGGCCGGGTGCGAGACGTTCCTGACCCGCGCCAAGACCTGCACCTCGGCGTACATCCCGGCCCTGGTCGATCTGCGCATCGAGCTCGATCGCCCGGCGGGCATCGCCGAGTTCGCCGCCACCGACGGCCGCGACGCCGTCATCGCCCAGGCCATGACCGAGTGGGCCGACGACTCCCAGCCGGCGGCGATCACTGCCACCTGCGCGCAGGTCAGCGCGTCGCTGCCGGCCGACCAGGTCGAGCCGATGCGCGTCGCCGCCGAGCGCTGCATGGCGATGACCGACTGCGCCGCGTTCTCGGCCTGCGCGATGGAGCTGCAGCGGCCTCGCCTCGCGGGGCAGTGAGCCGAGAATCGACCGCGCGGCGGGCAGCCGGCTGGCATCGCGGCCGGCCGCGACGTAGCTTCGGGCGTCACCCCAGGAGCTGTCATGGTCCGCTCGCTCGTCTCGTCCTCGGTCCTGTGCGCGCTGTTCGTCGCCTGCGGGAGCACCTCGCCCCGCCCGTCAGGGCCGCCTGCGTCGACGCCGCCCGCGCGCGCCGCCGACGGCGGCGGTGCAGGCTACGGGGCGGCCACCTACGGCGTCATCGACGCGCTGGCCGGCCGCGACTGGAACGACCTCGACCGAGACGACGGCGGCTACGGCTACGGCGGCCACGGCTACGGCGGCTACGGCTACGGCGGCTACGGCTACGGCGGCCGGCCCAGCCAGCTCGCGGCGCCCCCGTCGCCCGCCGATCCGCCCGCGCTGGCCGCCTACCTGCCGCCGCCGGCGGGCCGCTACAGCCGCCAGGATCCCGCCGCGATCTACGCGGTGCCCGTCGACGATAGCCCGGCGATCGGCCCGGCCGACGCCCGGGTCACCATCGTCACGACGTTCGAGTTCGCCGACCCGTACTCGAACCGGCTCCGCCCGGTGTGGGACGCCGTCCGCGCGCGCTATGGCGGCGACGTGCGCATCGTGTGGAAGCACTTCATCGTCCACCGCAGCCTGGCGCAGGCGGCGGCGCTGGCGGCGTGCGCGGCGGGCCGCCAGAGCAAGTTCCCGCAGTTCTACGCGGTGATGTCGGACCGGGTGTGGGGCGACGAGCACCCGCGCGACTTCACCGTCACGGCCGCGACCGCCGCGGCCGCCGACGCCGGGCTCGACCTTCGCCAGTTCGACGCCGATCTGCGCAGCCCGCGGTGCACCGCCGAGGTCATCCGCGACCAGCAGCTGTTCGAGCGGCTGGGCCAAGGCGCCGTGCCGGTGTCGTACATCAACGGTCGCGTGGTGCCGGGCGCGATGCCGTTCGACAGCTTCACCCCAGTCATCGACGAGGAGCTCGCCAAGGCCAACGCCGCCATCGCCAAGGGCGTAAAGGCGCGCGACTACTACGCGACGATCGTCGCGGCCGGCCGCACCGCGCCGTGAGCGCGGCCGCGCCGGGCGCTCAACCCTCCGTGCGCCGTTGCCAGCGCGCGCGCGCCTTGGCCAGCTCGCCGTCGCGGGTCCGCGGCGTGCCCCGGGCCTCGAGGTTGGCCAGCAGGGTCGTGGTGGCCGCGGTCACCGCCGCCACCGCCTGATCGAACGCCGGCTGGTTGGCCTGCGACGGGCGCACCGCGCCGCTCACCTTGCGCACGTACTGCAGCGCGGCGGCGGCGATCTCCTCAGCGGTGGTCGGCGGCGCGAAGTTGTGCAGGACGCGGATGTTGCGGCACATGCGCCGAGGGTAACGCCGGACCCCGTCGCGCGTAACGGCGGCCGTCGCCGCGACGTCAAACCTGGGTGCGACCCTGGCTGGTCTTGGTGGGCTTGATCATCGTCGTCCAGGCGGCCGGCAGCGCCGGCGCGCTGGTGACCGACCCGGCCTATTACCGCGAGCTGGTGCAGCCGAGCTGGGCGCCCCCCGGGTGGCTGTTCGGGCCGGTGTGGCTGACGCTCTACACGATGATCGCCGTGTCGATCTGGCTGTGCTGGCGCGCGCCGCGCGACCGCGCCCGGACCACCGCGCTGCGCTGGCAGGCCGCCCACATGGTGCTCAACGCCGCGTGGACGCCGATCTTCTTCGGGCTCAAGGCGCCGGGCTGGGCCTTGCTGGTCATCGTCGCCCTGGCGCTGACCATCACCGGCGCGATCGTCGCCAGCGCGCGCGTGACGCGCACGGCGGCGTGGCTGCTGGCGCCGTACCTGGCGTGGGTCGCGTTCGCGACGGCGCTCAACGCGGCGCTGGTCTACCTCAACCGCTGATCGGTCCACCGGCGCGGCCGGGCGCGCTAGCGCGGCGCGGGGCCTGGCCGCGGCTGATCTTCGACGTACGGCCGCGGCTCGATGTGCGCCGGGATGCCGCCGGCGATGGGCGCGCCGGGCTTCGCCAGGTCGCCGCCCAGCAGGCTGTCGAGCTGATCCTCGTCGAGGCCGGTCCTGGCGAACAGGTCGGCGCGGTAGGCCGCCTCGGTGTCGGCGATGAGCTGGCGGCGCTCGGCCTCGGGGGCGCCCCGGGCCACCGCGGCCCGCAGCGCGTCCTTGAACGCGTCGTTGTGCGTGCGCATCAAGCCGGCGATCTCCTCACGCTCGACCTCGGTGTACGTCCGCCCGGTCAGGTCGGCGACGTCGTCGAGGCGCTGGGTCGCCATCACCAGGTAGCCCAGGTAGGTCAGCTCCTCGACCTCGTCGACGGTGATGCCCTCCTTGGCGGCCTGGGCCTTGGCGAACTCCAGGTTGTACTCGATGAAGGCGTGGATCATGGCCCGGAACGCGGCCTCGCCCGGCGGCCGGCCCGCGGCCCGCGCGGCATCGGCGGCGGCCTGGCCCGCGGCCACCGCGGTGGGCGGCATCTGCGGCGTCGGCACCCGCACCCGCGGCGCGCCGGGCGGCGGCGGCCGGGCCGGCTTGACCGGCGCCGTCACCAGCGACAGATCGGGCGGCGGCGGCCTGGCCCCGGCGTCGTCCCCCCGGCGGCGCCAGAGCCAGACCCCCGCCACCACCACCGCGATCGCCGCCACGCCCCCCAGCGTGCGGCGCCCTACTTGTCGCACGAGATGCCGTTGACCGACGCGACCGGCGGCGCGCCCCAGCATCCGCTCGCCGTGTCGACGGTCCAGCCCTGCCGCGAGGAGAAGTTCTCCATCCAGCAGTCGCTGTTGCAGTCCATGAGCACGTTGTAGCTGCACACGTTCGAGCGCGCCGCGTAGTTGGGCGTCGCGTAGCAGGTGTTGGCCTGGTTGCCGACGTTGTCGAGGCTGCTCTTGGCGGCGCTCAGGGTCGAGCCGGCCACGTAGTTCCAGTCGAACCACTCGCCGGACGGCACCGAGTTCGAGCTGGTACCCGCCGTGCAGTAGTCGAACGTCGTGAACCCGTCGTACTCCTGCGTGCTCTGGATGGTGGTCCAGTCCGTCAGGCAGCCGACCCGGTGGTACGCCAGCCCCAGGAACAGGTTGTCCCGGTAGTACTCGACGTAGTAGGCGCTGGCGGTGCTGGGCAGCGCTGCGAACGTGACGAGGGCGACGGCGAGGGCGGCAAGGCGACGCATGGAACCTCCGAGGTTCCGCTGCGTTACGCAGGTCTCATGCCAGCAGCTAACTAGCTTTGATCCCTGAGGTCTCCTCAACCGAGTGAAGCACCACGGGTCTGCGATTGAGACATTTTGTATGTATTTTAGACAGTATGTACACACATTAGACAACAGGCGACAGCACGAGGCGTCGCGGGAGGCCGCCGGTGCTGCCTAGGCAGCCGCGCGCCGGCGACGGGTCGGCTTGGCGACCGGCTGCGGAATGCCGCGCGCGATCGACGGCGGCAGCTTCACCGGCGCGACCATCACCGTGCGGCCCACCAGCCGGACCAGCTGCTCGGCGACTGGACCCAGCTTGCCGCCGCGGCCCCGGGCGACGATGACCAGATCGGCGTCGACCTCGTCGACCAGCGCGGCCAGCACCTCGGGCGGGTTGCCGGTGCGGACCACCAGGCGCACGCCGCGCGGCGACACCAGCTTGGCGGCGGCGACCTGCCGGGCCAGGGTCTGCTCGGCGGCGCCGCGCTGCCGCTCGAGCAGCGCGTCGTAGGTCTTGGTGTCGTCGCGGAACAGCTGGCCGCCCCACCGCCGCAGCTCGGCCGGCATCGACAGCACGTGGGCGACGACGATGGCGGCGCCGTGGGTGGCGGCCTGGACGCGGGCCAGGCGCAGCGCGACCGACGCCTGCGCGGTGAGATCGGTGGCGACGAGGATCCGGCGGAACATCCGGTCCGAGATACCACGGCGGCTCGTCGAGGTCTTGGGCTACCGCCGCCGCCAGGGCACAGTCCCGGCCATGGACGAACTTCTCAATCGCCTGGGCGCGACCTTCTCGTGGCACCGCATCTCGAGCTACCTGGCCGAGACGCTGGTGCCCGACGTGGTGGTCGGCGGCACGGTGTTCTTCGCGTTCTGGATGTTGCACCGGCTGGTGCGCCGGGTGCTCCTGGCCACGCTCCAGCGCACCCACCTCGACGCCACCGCCCAGGCCTTCGTCCTGAGCATCACCAAGTACGTCATCCTCACGGTCGGGCTCATCAGCACGCTGGCCCAGCTGGGCATCAACACCGGCGGCCTCTTGGCCAGCCTGGGCGTGGCCGGCCTGACCATCGGGTTCGCCGCGCGCGACACCCTGTCCAACATCATCAGCGGCCTGTTCATCTTCTGGGACCGGCCGTTCGTCGTCGGCGATCTGGTCGAGGTCGGCGGCCAGTACGGCCAGGTCCAGGAGATCACCATGCGCAGCACCCGGGTGGTCACCGTCGACGGCAAGATGCTGGCCATCCCCAACAACGCCATCGTCAACTCGACGGTGGCGTCGTACACCAACTTCCCGCACCTGCGCCTCGACGTCGGCCTGACCATCGGCGTCGACGAAGATCTGCCCCGGACCCGGGCCCTGCTGGTGGCCATCGTCGAGGGCGACGCCCGGTTCGCACCCACGCCGGCCCCGGCGGTGGTGGTCACCGCGATCAACGACTACAACGTCGCCATCGAGCTGCGGGCGTGGATCGTCGACGAGCGCCAGCACATCCCCCTGCGGCTCGAGCTGCGCGAGCGCATGTTCGAGGCCCTGCGCCAGGCCGGCGTGGTCATGCCGTACCAGACCCTGGCCCTGGCCCCGGTCGAGGTCCGCCACGGCGCCGACGCGGCGCGGGCGTGATCCGAGGGCGGCAGGGCGCACCGACGCAGGTCTCCCTGGCTGTCGCTCGCGGGGGCGGAGCGCCGCCTACCGCGACGGAGCGACGGCGCGGCGGCTCCGCACGCCCCGGCCGGAGCGCTAGCCCTTGACGGTGGCCAGCGGCCACAGCTGCGCCACCCGGTGGGCCATGCCGGCGCGGGCCACGGTGTCGACCACCGGCGTCACGTCCTTGTAGGCCCAGGGGCCTTCTTCTTTGAGCCGGTCGTCGTGGCGCGCGGTGACGTCACGGCGCCGCCGCACCAGCGGATCGTCGACGTCGACCGGCGTCACCACCCGCAGGCGGGCGCGGGCCTCGTCCCACACCGCCGGGTCGACGTGGCGGGCGGCGCCGCGGGCGACCACGCGGCCGGCGCCGTGGCACGCGCTGCACAGCGCGCTGGTGGCGCCTTCGCCGGCGAGCAACCAGCTGGCGGCCCCCATCGAGCCGGGGATGATCACCGGGTGCCCGGTCCAGCCGAACGGCCCGTCGCCGCCGTCGGGGCCGAGGGCCGGACACGCGCCCTTGCGGTGCAGGTGCAGGTCGCCGGCGTCGGGCCAGATCAGGTTGTGCGGCGCGTCGTAGACCAGGCGCGCGTCGACCGGCCGGCGTAGCACCGTGGCCAGCACCTGGACCGCCAGCCGCACCAGCACCAGCCGGTTCACGAAGGCGAAGTTGGCGGCGTTGGCCAGCGCGTCGAGGTAGCGCGCGGCCAGGGCCGCGTGGGGCCCCGTGGTCGGGAGTGGATAGAACCCGTGGGGCGGGTGCGGCACGCCGCTCGGGTAGATCGCGCGGGCCTGGTCGGTGAACCAGCCGCCCACCAGGTGGCCCAGCCCGACCGAGCCGGTGTGGGCCATGATCGCCACCCGGCCGCGGCCGACACCCCAGGCGTGGGCGACCCTGCCGTCGCTGATGCCGTCTACCACCTGCAGCTCGACGAAGTGGTTGCCGCCGCCGATCGACCCGATCTGGGCGTCGCGGCCGTCGCGCTGGCCCGACGAGCGCACCCAGTCGCCGAAGGTGTGCAGCCCGCGCGCGGCCAAGCCCCCGCCCAGGTGAGACCGGGCCAGGTCGGCGGCGAGCCCGTCGGCGGTGAGGTCGCGCCACACGCCGCGCTCGGCGTTGTCGGCGAAGGTGTCGACCAGCCCGGCGACGCCGCGCCGCAAGATGGCCTCGCGCTGGACCGGCGACAGGGGGACGTCGCGGCCACCCTCGAAGTAGGCGTGGCGCAGCGGCCGCGCCAGCTGGTCGAGGTGCGGCGCCAGCTCGTCGGCGGTCACGTCGGTGACCACCAGGCGCATGCCGCAGCACACGTCGTTGCCGACCGCCTGGGGCACCACGAAGCCGCGGCACGCCGCGACGGTGCCGACCGGGATGCCGCCGCCCTTGTGCAGATCGGGCGTGAGGACGACCTGCTCGAGCTGGCCGGGTTGGTCGCCCCAGTACGGCGCGATGGCCCCGCGCCGCTGGCGCTGCCACAGGTCGTCGAGCGTGGCGGCCAGGCGCGCGAAGTCGACCGCCTGGGTGACGGCGTCGTCCTCGATCGGCACGTCGGGGCCGGCCAAGAGCGTCATCGGGACGCCGTCGGGGTGATCGATCGCGACCCGGGCGTCGTCGAGACGTCGGATGCGATCGCGGATGCGGGAGCTGCTGGTAGACATGCGGGCGTGACTCCGGCGCGGCGCGGCCGCGCGGTCGGGCGCGTCGTCTTGCGGGACGCACGCGGGTGCGCCCCGGCCCGACGACCGAGGGTTCCAGCCGGGACCGCAGGTCCCACCGGGACCGCGGACCTAACCGGGCAGGGGTGACGCGCCAGCAGCGACCGCGCGTCGAGACCCACGACTACGGCAAGGCCCTCGGCGGGTCAAGCACGAAGTCGCGACGGCCCGCGTCAGCCAGCGGCGCCACGTCACCCGCGATAGAACCGGTCGAGCACGGCGAACAACGCGGGGGCCCGCCGCTCGAGGGCGGCCGGCTTCTCGAAGTAGGCCTCGGTGGCGACCGCGAAGAACTCGGCCTCGTTGGTCGCGCCGTAGTCGCGCAGCACCCGGGCCACCTCGGGGTCGTCGGCCCGCAGCCGCTCGAAGTGGCGCTGCATGACCGCGGCCCACGGGCCGTAGTCGCCGCGCGCGCGCAGGGCGGGCGCGCCGTCGAAGCTGCCGTCGGCGCGGTCGAGCACGTGGGCGAACTCGTGGACCGCGGTGTCGTGGCCATCGCGGGGATCGAGCAGCCCGGCGCGGACCGCGTCCCACGCCAGCACCACCACGCCCCAGCTGTGCGCCTCGCCCAGGATGACGGCGTCGCCCTCGGGGTGCTGGTAGGCGCTGGGGTGGACCACGATCTCGGTCAGCGCGTCGTAGCGATCGACGTCGAGGTACAGCACCAGGCGCGCCGCCGCCGCCGCGATGGTCACCTTGACCTCGTCGTCGATGACCTGGCCGCCGGCGCCGATGAAGGTCTTCTCAGCCACCAGCACGGCGACGTCGCCCAGAAGCTTGGCGCGCCGGGCCGGCTCGAGCCGGCCGACGAACGGCGCGGTGCGGGTCAAGATCTCCAGCCACGCGGGCGGGATCGGCCGGGCCCGCACCCGCCGGCGGCGCCGCCGCGCGAGCCAGCCGGTCAACACCGGGCCTCGGTCGATCGCGACGGGCGCCCGCGCACAGCCATGGCCGCAGTGTGGCCCACCGCGGCGCCGAAGCCCATGGGCGCCACCGCCGAGGTCGGCCCTGGGGCCTCCTCCCGTGGGCACCTGTAACGCGCAGCGCTACAGCGGGCGGCGCGGGCACGGGTGATCGTGGGCAGTTACAGATGGATCGAGGCTTGCTGTACCCGCCGGCATGAAGCACTCCATGCGCTACACCGCGGTCGCCTCGCTGCTCTTGGTCCTGGGAGCGTGCGCCGTCGAGGACGACGTCGAGGATCTGGATCCAGCCGGCACCCTGGGTGACGAGGTCCTGGGCGACGACGGGCCGACCGCTGCGGACGAGCAGTCCGACGCCAACCTGCCCGACGACGTCGTGGCCCGGACCCAGCCGTTCCAGCTGCCGTTCCCGTGCGGCCAGGTGTGGGCCGGCCAGACCCGCACCAACCACAGCCCGCAGAACTCGGTGGACTTCAACCGCGCCAACGACTTCGGCGACACCGTGGTGGCGGCCAAGGCCGGCCGGGTCACCCGGGTCGCCAACGAGGGCAGCACCAGCTACGGCCGGTGGGTCGAGATCTCCCACGGCGGCGGCTACACGTCGCGCTACGCGCACCTGTCGGTGCAGTCGGTGCGGGTCGGCCAGGACGTGGCCCAGGGCCAGAAGATCGGCGAGGTCGGCAACACCGGCGGCTCGACCGGCTCCCACCTGCACTACGAGCAGCGCCTCAACGGCAGCGCCATCCGCGCGACCTTCAACGGCAGCGGCGCGCTGTACTTCGGCACCCGCAACTACACCAGCCAGAACTCGTGCGGCGGCGGCTCGGCCTCCCACGTCGGCCGCATCAACACCGCGGGCGCGCCGCTGACGGTGCGCGCGGGCGCGACCACCGCGTCGGCGGCGATCGGCTCGGTCGCCGATGGCGCGCTGGTGTACATCACCTGCCAGAAGCGCGGCCAGTCGATCACCGGCACCTACGGCACCTCGACCTTGTGGGACAAGCTGACCACCGGCGGCTACGTGGCCGACGCCTACGTGTCGACCGGCTCCGACGGGCAGATCGCCCCGACCTGCCCGTAGCCGGGGTGACGGCGAGGCCCGGCCCGGCCCGGCTCGGCCCGGCTCGGAGTACAACCGGGGCATGCCCGTCCCGTCCCACGCCGTCCACTACCTCGAGATCGTCACGCCCGACGTCGCCGCGGTGTGCGCGATGTACCGCGCGACCCACGGCTGGCGGTTCGAGGAGGTCCCGGCGCTGGGCGGCGCCTTCGTCGCCGAGCTGCCCGACGGATCCCGGTGCGGGATCCGCGCGCCGCTGCGTGCGTCCGAGGCGCCGGTGGTCCGGCCCTACGTCCGGGTCGACGATCTGGGGCTCGCGGTGCGGGCGGCCGCGGCGGCCGGCGCGACGATCGCGCTCGACGGGATGGAGCTGCCCGGCCACGGCACGATCGCGATCTACCTGCTCGGCGGGATCGAGTTCGGGCTGTGGCAGGTGCCGTGATCGCGCGCGGTGGCAGCGTCGGCCGCGGTCAGCGACACACGTCGTCGAGGCCCGGCCGCACCAGGCAGCCATCGGGACACACCCGGGGGCTGACGCCGACGCCGCCGCTGCACCGGTACAGCGTCTGGGGGTCGCCGTCGAGCTTGTCGCCGCCGCAGTAGCTCCCGCCGTCGACGCAGCCGCCCGCGCCCCGGCACTGATCGTCGGCCGCGGGGCGGACCTCGCACCGCACCAGGCAGGTGCCGCGGGCAAGCGGCACGCCGCCGCCGTTGCACTGGTAGAGCGTCTGCGGGTCGCCGGCCAGCTTGTCGCCGCCGCAGTACAACGCCCCGGCGACGCAGGCCTCGGGCGGCGCCAGCACCAGGGTGAGGGCGGCGGGCTGGTCGAGCGCGACCGTTGTCGACGCCGCGCCCGTGGCCAGCACCGCGCCGCCCAGCTTGCCGGCGGCGACCACCCCCACCGGCGCGGCGCGGTCGAGCGCCACCGCCAGGCCGAGGTCGACCGGCAGCGCCACCGTGCCGCCGCCGGCGGGCTGCGTGGTGGTGGTGCCGTGGCGGCCGTCGTAGAGCACGTCGAGCTCGAGCTGGTCGATGCGCAAGGGCGTGGGGCTGCTGACGTGCAGCACCAGACAGGCGCCGGCGACGTCGGCGCACGGATCGGGCGGGCCGCCGCACGCCGCGACCACCGCCAGGGCCGCGACCGCGAGCCTCATCGGCCGGTCAGCCGACATCCGGACCCGTCGCAGGTCACGCCGGGCAGCGTCGCCGGCGGCGCGTCGCCGGCCGCGTACGCCGCCGCCCCGACGGCACCGACCGCGACCACGCCGACCGCGCTCCAGAACCACCAGCGGCGCGTGATCGGCCGGGCGGTCGACCGGCGCGGCGGCGGCACCGACGACACCACCGCGGCCCGCCGGGCGCACAGCTCGCGCAACCGCACCAGCTCGGCCCGGCGCGGATCGTCATCGGCAGAGCGGGCCATGAACGCGTCGATGTCGACCTGGGCCCGGGGGCAATCACCCAGCTGCACCTCGGTGAGCGCCAGCCAGCGGTACGGGTTGGGCTTGTGCGGCACCAGCTCGCGGGCGGTGGTCAGCTCGGCCCGGGCCCGTGGGAAGTCGCCGGCCTGGTACGCGGCGATGCCGCGATCGAGGTGGACCTGGGCGGCCGCCTCGACCGGGTCGGGCTCCGCCGCGGCCAGCCGGGCCACCGCCAACACCGCGACGAGCGGCGGGACCACCATGCGCATCGCGTGTCATCATAGCCACCAACGAGTACAGTCTCAACGCGTGCGCGCACTCGAGCCCCCGGTGAGCCGATCCGTCGGCGGCTACACGCTCCACGCGCGGCTCGGCCGCGGCGGCTCGAGCGACGTCTACGCGGCGTCGCACCCGCGCCACGGCGATCGCCTGGCGCTCAAGGTGTTGCGCGCGTCGCTGGCCGGAGACGGCGACGGGTACCGCGGGGTCCTGGCCGAGGGCGCCATCGCCCAGGCGGTGCGCCACCCCAACGTGGTGCGCGTCGTCGACGTGGGCCGCGACGCCGTCACCGGGGCGGGCTTCGTGGTGATGGAGCGCCTCGACGGCGACGACCTGGCCGCGCGGCTGCGGCGCGACGGTCCGCTGGCCGAGCCGGCCGCGCGCGCGCTGTTCGCGGCGATCGCCGACGGGGTCGCCGCGCTGCACGGCGCCGGCGTGGTCCACCGCGACCTCAAGCCCGCCAACGTGGTGCTGCACGGCGCGACGCCCATCATCGTCGACTTCGGCATCGCCCGGCACCTGGGGCCACACGCCGCGGTCGCGACCGGCCGGCGGGTCGGCTCGCCGGCGTACATGGCGCCCGAGCAGTTCACCGGCGGGCTGATCGCCCCGTGCGTCGACCTGTGGGCGCTGGGCGTGATGCTGTTCGAGGCGGTCACCGGGCGGCTGCCGTTCGAGGGCTTCGCCGATGGGCGGGCCCCGCAGCTGTTCGAGCGCGCGCCGGCCGCGGGCACCCTGGCGGCGCTGTCGCCGGGGCTCGACCGGCTCATCGCGCAGTGCCTGGAGCGCGCCCCGGGGGCGCGGCCGGCCACGGCCGCCCAGGTGGCGCGGGCGCTGCGGGGCGACGCCGACGTCGCCGACGAGCGGGTCACCCAGGACGTGGTCACGCCGCCGGTGGCGCGGCCCCCGGCCGACACCTCCGATGCCACCGCGCCGAGCCCGACGCGGGCCGCAGGGCGGACGCGCCGGCGCTGGCTCCGGCCGGTCGCCGCGACCGCGGCGGCGGTCGGCCTCGGTGTCGCGGCCGGCGCGGCGGTCTGGCGACGCGACGATGCCCGGCCGGCGCCGCCCCGGGCACCGTCACCACCCGCACCGTCACCGCCCGCGGCGGCGTCGCCCGCACCGTCACCACCCGAGCCGTCACCACCCGAGCCATCACCACCCGCGGCGGCGGCGCCACCACCGCCGCGCCCGCGCCGGCCGCGCCAGCCGAGCTGGTCGTCGACCTCCGCAGCGCGCCGCCCGGCGCCGAGGTCGTGGTCGACGGGCAGGTCCGTGGCCTGACCCCGCTCCGCCTCGTCCTGACCGGCCCGGCCGCGGTCGAGCTCCGGCGCAGCGGCTACCGCGCGCACACCGTCCAGGTCACCGCCGGCGGCGTGGTGGAGGTGCGCCTGACCCCGCGGCCGCGCCGCCGCCCCGCCGCGCCGCCGACCACCTCGGGCGAGACCCTCGACTGATGGCCATCGATCCCCGCACCACCGAGGCGCTGACCGGCACGGCCCCGCTGCAGGCCTCGGTGCGCGAGTTCACCTTGACGGTCCTCGACGGCGATCTGCCCGGGGCGGTCCACGTGTTCGCCGCCGAGCGCGTGGTGGTCGGCGCCGACGCGGCCGCCGCGCTGACGATCGCCGACCCGGCGATGTCGAAGTTCCACTGCGAGCTGCGCATCACCGACGGCGCCGCGGTGGTGCGCGACCTGGGCAGCCGCAACGGCACGCTGGTCGATCGGGTGCCGGTCATCGAGGCGCCGCTGCGCCCCGGCGCCGTCCTCGGCCTGGGCCGGACCCAGCTGCGCTTCGACCTGGGCACCCGCCACCACCAGCTGGCGCTGTCGCCCCACGATCGCTTCGGCCGGCTGCGCGGGGCCTCGGTGCGCATGCGCTCGGTGTTCGCGCTGCTCGAGAGCGCGGCGGCCGCCAGCGCCACCGTGCTGGTGCAGGGCGAGAGCGGCACCGGCAAGGAGCTGGTGGCCGAGGCGCTGCACAGCGAGGGACCGCGCCGCGACGGCCCGCTGGTCGTGGTCGACTGCGGCGCGATCCCGCCGACGCTCCTCGAGACCGAGCTGTTCGGCCACGAGGCCGGCGCCTTCACCGGCGCCACCACCCGCCGCGTCGGCGCGTTCGAGGCCGCGGCCGGCGGCACCCTGGTGCTCGACGAGATCGGCGAGCTGGCGCTCGACCTACAGCCCAAGCTCTTGCGGGCCATCGAGCAGCGCGCGATCCAGCGGGTCGGCGCCAGCGACCGGATCCCGGTCGACGTGCGGGTAGTAGCCGCCACCAACCGGGACCTGAAGGCCGAGGTCAACGCCCGGCGGTTCCGCTCGGACTTGTACTACCGGCTGGCGGTCGTGGTGGTGACCATGCCGCCGCTGCGCGAGCGGACCACCGACATCCCGCTGTTGGTCGACGCGCTCCTCGACGAGCTGGCCGCGCCCGACGACCCCATGGCCCGGGAGCTGCGCAGCGGCGCGCTGTGGCCAGAGCTGCTGCGCCACGGCTGGCCCGGCAACGTCCGCGAGCTGCGCAACTACGTCGAGGCGTGCCTGGTGCGCCAGGCCCACGCCCTAACCGACCCCGGCGACGCCCCCACCATCGACGTGCGCCAGCCGCTGCGGGTGGTGCGCGAGCAGTGGACCCGCCACGTCGAGCGGCGCTACCTCGAGGAGCTACTGCGCGTGCACCACGGCAACGTCAGCGCCGCGGCCCGCGCCGCCGGCGTCGACCGGGTCCACCTCCACCGCCTGCTCGCGCGGGTCGGCCTGCGGTGAGCGGCCGCGCCGCTCACGGCTCGGTGCGGGTGGGCACCTTGGTCTTGCCGGGGTCGTAGGTGTCCCAGTCGGGCGTCGGCGCGTCGGGATCGTAGGGCGCGTCGGGGTCGGCCGGCTTGACCTGATCGGGCCCGGCCGGCAGCGGCCCCTCGAGGGCGCCGGCCGGGACCGTCGACGGATAGCGATCGCCGTACCAGCCGATCACCGCGCCCGGCAGGCTGGTGCGGCCGCGCCCGCCGACCTTGACCACGTGGCCCTTGGCCGACCACAAGCCCCACAGCTCGCCGTTGCCCTCGAGGCGCAGCAACCGGACCCCGGCCACCCGGTCCTCGTCGACGGTGTAGCCGGCCTCCTGGGCCAGGCGGCGGGCGAACTTGACGGTGGCCCGGACCACGCCGTCGTCACGCTGGTAGCGGGTCACGAACACGTTGGTCAGGTCGTCGTCGCCCAGCTGGCCGCGGTGCTCGGCGGCCCCGGCCACGTAGGTCGCCGTGTAGGCGACCGCGGTGTTGTCGGGCACCCACACCTCGATGTCGAGCACCTCCTGGAAGCGGCGGAACTGCCAGTCGGCGATCGCGGTCTCGCCGACGCCGCGGACTGGCGGCGGCGGGTGGCCGCCGCAAGCCGTGCTCACGACCAGCGCCAGGGCCAGGCACAGCGCGCGGTGCATCCCGGCTATCGTACCCGGCCAGAACCGCCGACGCGAGCGATGGGGACACCCCGGTGCGTTGACACCCTCCCCCCCCTCGGTATAACCCCGGCTATCCATGGCGAGCCACCTGTTTTCCTCTGAGTCCGTCACCGAAGGCCACCCCGACAAGCTGTGCGACGCGGTTTCGGATGGCGTCCTCGACGCCATCCTCGCCGACGATCCCAACGCGCGCGTGGCCTGCGAGACGTTCACCAAGACCGGCTTCGTCCTGGTCGGCGGTGAGATCACCACCACCACCTACGTCGACATCCCGGCCATCGTCCGCAAGGCGGTCACCGAGATCGGCTACACCGACTCTGACATGGGCTTCGACGCCGCCACCTGCGGCGTGATGGTCGCCCTCGAGCAGCAGTCGCCCGACATCGCCCAGGGCGTCGACCGCGGCAACGCCGAGAAGCAGGGCGCCGGCGATCAGGGCCTGATGTTCGGCTACGCCTGCGACGAGACCAAGGAGCTGATGCCGCTGCCGATCCAGCTGGCCCACCAGCTGGCGGCCCGCCTGGCCCAGGTCCGCAAGAAGAAGACCCAGGGCGTCAACTTCCTGCGCCCCGACGGCAAGACCCAGGTGTCGGTCCGCTACGTCGACGACGTGCCGGTCGGCGTCGAGGCCATCGTGGTGTCGACCCAGCACGCCGACAAGCTCGACGGCGCCAAGATCACCAACAAGCAGATCGAGGAAGCGATCCGCGAGCTGGTCATCAAGCCGATCGTGCCGGCCAAGCTCATCTCGAGCGCCACCAAGTTCCACATCAACCCGACCGGCCGCTTCGTGACCGGCGGGCCCAAGGGCGACTCCGGCCTGACCGGCCGCAAGATCATCGTCGACACCTACGGCGGCATGGCCCGCCACGGCGGCGGCGCGTTCTCGGGCAAGGACCCGTCGAAGGTCGATCGCTCGGCGGCGTACTACGCGCGCTACATCGCCAAGCACGTGGTGGCCGCCAAGCTGGCCAAGCGGTGCGAGGTGCAGTTCGCGTACGCCATCGGCGTGGCCAAGCCGGTGTCGATGCTGGTGCAGACCTTCGGCACCGGCACGGTGTCGGACGACCAGCTGTCGGCGGCGGTCAGCCGGGTGTTCGACGCGCGCCCGGGCCTGCTCATCCAGGAGCTGGACCTGCGCAAGCCGATCTATCGCAAGACCGCGGCCTACGGGCACTTCGGCCGCGAGCTCCCCGAGTTCACCTGGGAGCACACGCCCAAGCTGGCGGCCCTGACCGACGCAGTCGGCAAGGCCAGCAAGCGGGCCTGAGCCGCGCGGTTGTGGGGGCGGTCACGCCCCGGGCAGGGGCTGCAGGCCCGGGCCTGCGGGGTTGACGCGCCGAGGCGGCAGGTCCGGCCGGTCGCTGTCAGGCGGCTCCGGTTGCGTCGCGGCGGGCCGCGCGCGACACCAGGAGACGATGCTCCGTCGTCTGTCGGTGTTCGCGCTGGTCTCCACCTCGCTCGTGGCGAGCCGTGACGCGGGGGCGTTCCGCGACCCCGGCTATCTGACCGAGCGCCCGGTCGAGCTGGCCAGCGGCGACGGCCAGCTGGTGCGTCGGTCGGTGGCGCGGCCGCTGCCGCGGACGGCGTCGGCGTGGAAACTGTTCACCGGCGCCCACGGGACGTGGCAGGGCCTGTGGGACACCGCGTCCGGCGTCCCGCTGCGGATCTGGGGTGAGGGCATCGCCACGGCGGGCGCCAACGCCGACCCGGCGATCGCCGAGTCCGCGGCGCGCCAGCTGCTGGCGGCGCAGCTGGCGCTGCTGGCGCCCGGCACCAAGCTCGAGCACTGGCAGCTGGTGACCAACCAGGCCCACGGCCCCGGCGGCGCGCTGCGCACGGTGGCCTTCGCCCAGGTCGTCGACGGCCTGCCGGTCTTGGGCGGCGCGGTCAGCTTCCTGTGGAAGCACGATCGCATGATCGTCATGGGCTCGACCGCGCGCCCCGACGTCGCGGTGCCGCCGCCACGCGGCGCCCTGGCCACCGCCGCCGCGACCGCCCGCGCCAGCGCCTGGCTGGCCGCGGCCTACGGCGCCACCCCGACGGTGCGCGCGGTGGGCCCGCGGGTGATCGTGCCGCTTTTGGCCGAGCCTACCGACGACCGGCCGACGGTGACCTACCGGGTGGCCCGGGTGATCACCCTCGACCTCGCCGCGCCGCGGGGGCGCTGGGACGTGTACGTCGACGACGCCACCGGGGCGCCGCTGGCCCGGACCCAGCTCCTGCGGTTCGGCACCGGCACGCTCCGCTACGACGCGCCGGTCCGCTACCCGGGCGGCGGTCGCCAGGACTTCCCCGCGGTCGGCGCGGCCATCACCGCCGGCGGCAGCCCGGTCACCACCGACGCTGCCGGGAGCTTCTCCTTCGCCGGCGCCGGGCCGGTCACCGTCACCGCCACCGTCGCCGGGCCGCAGCTCCAGGTCTACGACGACAGCGCGCCGGGCGGGACCACCACGCTGTCGGTCAGCGACGGCGGCACCGCGCGGTGGAGCGCGCCGACCGTCGCCCGCACCGACGCGCTGCTGGCCGGCTTCGTCCATGGCGGCCTGATCAAGACGTTCGCCCGCACCGTCCTGGCGCCTGGCCTGCCATGGCTGGCCTCGCCGCTGACCGTCATCGTCAACGAGGGCGGCGACTGCAACGCCTACTCCGACGGCGACGCCATCCACTTCCTGCAGGCCGGCTCGGGGTGCGAGAACACCGGCCGGCTGGCCGACGTCGTCTACCACGAGTTCGGGCACTCGCTGCACTTCAACAGCGTGGTGGGCGGCGCCGGCGAGTTCGACGTGGCGCTGTCCGAGGGCATGTCGGACTACCTGGCGGCGACCCGCACCGGCGATCCGGCCATGGGGCTGGGGTTCCTGGTCGACGAGCCGGCCACCCCGGTCCGCCACGTCGATCCGCCCGGTCGAGAGTACGCGTGGCCCGGTGACATCGATCCCGATCCCCACGCCACCGGCCTCATCGTGGCCGGCGCGTTCTGGGACCTGCGCACGGCCCTGGCCGCGCGCGACGGCGCCCCCGGCGTCGCCGTGGCCGACGCGCTGTACTACGCCGCGCTCAGCCGGGCCGCCGACATCCCGTCGACCTACCCCGAGGTGCTCGCGGCCGACGACGACGACGGCAACCTCGCCAACGGCACGCCCAACCGGTGCCTGATCGACGCCGCGTTCGGCCCCCACGGCCTGGTGGCCGGCGCTGGCTTCGGCGTGACGCCGCCGACCCGCGACGGCTTCGCGCTGACTGTCGGCGTGACCAGCTCGGTCGGGTGCCCGGCGCCCGACGTCGACCGGGTCACGGTGACCTGGCGGGTCGCGGGCGGTGCCGACGCCAGCTTCGAGCTGACCCGGACCGGCACCACCTTCGCCGGCGCGCTGCCGACCCAGGCCGACGGCACCGTGGTCGAGTACCAGGTCGAGGCCGCGCTGGCGTCCGGCAGCTCCGTCCGGTTTCCGGACAACCCGGGCGACCCGTACTACCAGTTCTACGTCGGCCCGCTGGTCCCGGTGTACTGCACCGACTTCGAGACCGATCCGTTCGCGGCCGGCTGGACCCACGCCGCCACCTCGGCCAACGACGACTGGCAATGGGGCCCGCCGGCCCCGACCGGCACCAGCGGCGATCCCACCGCCGCCGCCAGCGGCAGCAACCTGGTCGGCCAGGACCTGCGCGGCGACGGCCGCTACGCCCGCAACTCGATCGAGCAGCTGTCGTCGCCGGTGATCGACGTGGCCGGCTACCAGGGCGTGCGGTTGCAGTTCAAGCGGTGGCTGACCGTCGAGGACGGCTTCTACGACAAGGCCACCATCGTCGCCAACGCCACCACGGTGTGGAGCAACCACGCCAGCGCCAGCGTCGACGCCTCGACCCACTCGCTCGACCGCGAGTGGCGCGACCAGGACGTCGATCTGGCCGCCGCCATCACCGGCGACACCGTCCAGGTGCACTTCACGCTGGCCAGCGACGAGGGGCTGGAGTTCGGCGGCTGGAACCTCGACGACTTTTGCATCATGGCCCGCACCGGCGGCCCGCTGGCCGGGGTGTGCGGCGACGGCACCGTCGACACCGGCGAGGCGTGCGACGACGGCAACACCGCCAGCGGCGATGGCTGCTCGGCCACCTGCACGGTCGAGCCGGGCGAGGACGGCGGCGGGTGCTGCTCGACCGGCGCCGAGCCCCGGGGCGCGCTGCTGCTGGGCCTGGCCACCGGCCTGGTGGCCCTGCGCCGCCGGCGGCGCGCGTAAGGTCCACGGCGCCGGGGCGTTGACCAGCCGATGCACCTGCACGCCTGCTCCCGCTGCGATGGCCTGATCCCGACCGGCCGGCCGAGCTGCCCCCACTGCGATGGCCCGGCCCCGCGGCGGCGACCGCTGGGGTGGCTGTGGCGCGGCGCGTGCGCCGGTGGCGCCATGATGACGCTCATGGCGTGCTACGGCATGATCGCCCGGCCCATGGGGCCCAACCAGGGCTACGACCGCGACGGCGACGGCGTGGGCGAGGCGGTCGACTGCGACGACACCCGGCCGGACGTCTATCCCGGCGCCGCCGATCTGGACGGCGACGGCGTCGATCAGAACTGCGACGGCGTCGACGGGTGGCGCGACCCCGACGCTCCACCGCCGCCGGCCGTGGCGGCCGAGCCACCCGAACCCTCGGCGGCGCCGGCGATCGCCACCGATCCGCCACCGCCGCCGGCGGGCTCGCCACCCGCGATCGCGGTCGACCCGCCGTGACCCAGCCTCGTCACCGGCGCCGGCTGGACGTGGTGACGTCGACCCACCGGCCGATCTACGTCGTGTGGGAGCTGACGCTGGCGTGCGACCACGCCTGCACCCACTGCGGCTCCCGGGCCGGGGTGGCGCGCGACGGCGAGCTGTCGACCGAGGCGGCCGTCGCGGTGGCCGGCCAGCTGGCCGACGCCGGCACCCGGGAGGTGGTCTTGATCGGCGGCGAGGCCTACCTCCACGCCGGGTTCCTCGACGTGGTCCGCGCGCTGGCCCGCCGCGGCGTGGCGGTCGGCCTGACCACCGGCGGCCGCGGCATCACCCCGGCCCTGGCGGTCGACATGAAGGCGGCCGGGCTCGGCCAGGCCTCGGTGTCCATCGACGGGCTAGCCACGACCCACGACCGGATGCGGGCCCGCACCGGCAGCTTCGACGGGGCTCTGGCGGCGCTCGACCACCTGCGCGCCGCCGGCATCGCCATCACCGCCAACACCAACCTCAACCGCTCGAACCAGGCCGACCTCGAGTCGCTGTACCAGGTGCTCAAGGCCCGCGGCATCGTCGGCTGGCAGCTCCAGCTCACCGCGCCGCTCGGGCGCGCCGCCGACCGGGTGGCGATGCTGCTCCAGCCGTGGGATCTGCTGACGTTGGTGCCGCGGGTGGCCGCGCTCAAGCAGGCCGCTCGCGCCGACGGCATCACGCTCATGCCCGGCAACAACCTGGGTTACTTCGGGCCCGAGGAGACCGTGCTGCGCAGCCTGGGCCAGGACGACCGCGATCACTGGCGCGGCTGCCAGGCCGGCAAGTACGTGATGGGCATCGAGAGCGACGGCGCGGTCAAGGGCTGCCCGTCGCTGCAGACCGCGCACTACGTCGGCGGCAACCTGCGCGATCAGGCGCTGGCCGACATCTGGCGCGACGCGCCCGAGCTCACCTGGAACCGCGGCCGCACCGTCGACGCGCTGTGGGGGTTCTGCCGGACCTGCGACTTCGCCGAGGCCTGCCTGGGCGGCTGCACGTTCACCGCCCACGCCATCCTCGGACGCCCGGGCAACAACCCGTACTGCCACTACCGCGCGCGCACCCTGGCCAAGCGCGGCGTGCGCGAGCGGCTGGTGCCGGCCACCGCCGCCGCCGGGCTGCCGTTCGACAACGGCACCTTCGCGCTGATCGAAGAGCCACTCGACGCGCCCGACCCCGCCGCGACGCTGCCGGGCGAGCGCCTGGTGCAGATCGACCGCCGGCCGCGGCGGGCGCCGGTGGAGTAGGCTCGTCAGCCGAGGAGGTCTGTGATGCCAAGCGCGAAGCGTGCGACCAAGGCGAAGGTCACGAAGGCTGTGGCGAGGCCGGCGAAGGCCGCGGCGAGACCGGCGAAGGCCAACGCGGCGACCAAGACCGCGGCGAAGGCGAAGGCCAACGCGGCGAGACCGACGAAGACCGCGGCGAAGGCGAAGGCCAACGCGGCGACCAAGACCGCGGCGAAGGCCAAGCCCGCCAAGCCCGCCAAGCCCGCCAAGCCGAAGGTGCCGGCGCCCCCGGCGTGGCAGGACGTCCTCGACACGCTCGGCGGCAATCCCGGCATCACGCGCAAGGGCATGTTCGGCGCCGACGGGCTCGGCCTGGCCGGCACCTACTTCACGATGGCGTGGCAGGGCAAGCTGGTGACCAAGCTGCCGCCCGAGCGGGTCGACGCGCTGACCGCCGCGGGCGTCGGGACCCACTTCGATCCGGGCATGGGCCGGCCGATGCGAGGGTGGCTGATGGTCGCCGACGGCGCCGCCGACTGGGTCGCGCTGGCCGAGGAGTCGCTGGCGTTCGTCGCGTCGACGAAGTGACCGGTCGCCTCGCCATGTTGACGCGGCGCTGACGAGGCGACACGCGGCGCACGTCGGCTGTGGACGCCCCGCGTCGCTGTGGCGCCAGCGCCACGCCGGCGGGTCGAGAACCTGCTGATCTCTGGGACCGGCCGCGTGGCGCCCGGTTTGCATCGACGTTGTCGACATGCGCTGGCTGATCGTGTCGCTCGCCGCCTGCGCCTTCGTCACGGGGTGCGATCGCCTCAACTGCGCCGACGATCCGGCGCTGCAGGCGGCCTACGACGACGGCGCCCGCACCGCCACCGACGACAACCAGCTCGCCTACGCGCGCGGGCGCCGCGAGGGCCTGGCGCTCACCGAGGCCGACGGCGCCCGCGACGGCGACACCGAGGGCACCCGCGACGGCTACGCCACCGGCTACGGCGAAGGCTACGGCGCGGGCTACTCCGACGGCTGGCAGGTCGGCAGCCAGGGCGGCGGCCAGCCCGGCTGCGACGCCGGCGCGCCCGCGGGCGCCGACGCCGGCTGGGCCGATGGCTACGACGCCTCGTGGTCGACCGGATGGACCGACGGGGACGCCGCCGGGTGGACCGACGGCTGGCACGACGGCGACGCCACCTGCGCCAGCAGCGGCCGCGACGGGCCCGACCCCGACGACGTGGCCCGGTGCTACCGGCGCGGCTACGACCGACTGGCCGAGCCCGGGGCCTACCTGCGCGGCCTGGCCGACGGCAAGCGCGCCAACCCCGACTACCAGCGCGGCTACCAGGCCACCTACGCGGCGGCGTGGTCGCGCGGCCACGCCGACGGGCTGGCCGCGTCGTACGAACCCGGCTACCGCGACGGGTACGACGACGGCTGGGGCGCCGCGTACGACGACGCCTACGCCAGCTGCTACGGCCAGACCTACGGGCCGGCCTACGACGCCGGGTGGGACGCCGGCTATCCCGACGGTTGGGCCAGCGGGTACGACGCCGGCTACCACGCCGGCTACGACACCGGCGCCCGCTGCGGGACCTGACCCCGACGCTACAAGATGCGTTGGGCCGCAGCCGCGGTGCGACCGATGCCACGGCGGCGCTCGGCCGACGTGCCGCCGACCGCGCACACGATGACGTCGCCGGCCCGGGTGGCGACCCGCTGCATCGACACGTCCCACCGCTCGCCGGCGCCGTAGGCGACGTACTCGGCGGCGTGGATGCGCGACGCCACCCGCGCCAGCTTGCTGGCCACCTCCCGGCACGGGCCCAGCTCGCCGGCGAGGGCCAGCGGCACCCCGTCGTCGTCGGCCATGGCCATCGCCGCCAGCTCGCCGTCGTCGCAGCAGGCCGCGAGCTGGAAGTGGAGCGCGAGGGTCGGATCGTCGCTGCGGCGCCGACGGGCGTCGCCGTCGGCCCGGGTGGTGGAGGCGCGGGTCATGGGTCGATCGTCGGAGCGCCGGCCCCGGCGGGCAACATTTCGGCGGGCGGGGGTATGCTGCCGCGGTGAAGCGCTCCGCCCTGATCACGCTCTTGTCCGCCGCCGCGCTGGCGCCTGCCTGCACCAGCAGCGCGCCGGCCGCGCGCACTGTCCCGATCCCGACCGAGCCGCCGGCGACGATGCCCGAGCCCAGCTGGCCCGAGCCGGACGTTCCGGTGGCCCCGTGGGGCGACATCGACACGGCGGCCATCGCCGAGCTGGCCGCGACCCGGAGCTACAGCCTGGGCATGCCGCGGCCGGTCAAGCTGTTGCCCGACGGCAGCCTGCTGTTCCTGCGCACCGGCCCGCGCAGCTACGTCGCCGAGCTGTTCCTTCTCGACGCGGCCACCGGCGAGACCTCGCTCGTGGCGTCGGCGGCGACGCTGACATCGACCAGCGACGTGACGCTGTCGGCCGCCGAGAAGGCCCGCCGCGAGCGCATGCGCATGACCATGCGCGGCATCGTGTCGGTCGGTGCCAGCCAGGACGGCAGCCGCTTGCTCATCCCGGTCGGCGAGCAGGTGTTCGTGTTCGACCGCGCCACCCGCAAGGCCACCGCGCTGGCCCTGGGCGCCGGCTACCCCGACAGCCCGCTGCTGTCGCCCGACGGCAAGCGGGTGGCGTTCCTGCGCGACGGCGCGGTGTGGGTGGCGGAGGTGGCCGGCGGCAAGCCACGCCGGCTCACCCCGGCCGACGGGCCCGCGGTGTCGTTCGGCGCCGCCGAGTTCGCTGCCGCCGAGGAGCTCGACCGCACCGCCGGCACCTGGTGGGCGCCGACCGGCGACCGGCTCATCATCCAGCGCACCGACGAGGCCAAGGTCGACACGCTGTACGTGTCGAACCCACGCCACCCCGAGCAGGCGCCGACGCCGTTCCGCTACCCACGCGCCGGCACCGCCAACGCCGACGTGCAGCTGGCCATCTACCCGGTGGCGGGCGGCCGCCCGGTGGCCATCACCTGGGATCGCGTCGCGTTCCCGTACGTCCACGACGTGCAGTGGCCCGAGCACGGCCCGCCCACGCTGGTAGTGCTCAACCGGGCCCAGACCGAGGAGCGGGTGCTCACCGTCGAGCTGCGCAGCGGCAAGACCTTCACCGTCGCGACCGAGCGTGACGACGCCTGGGTCAACACCAACGGCGGGCCGGTGTGGGCCGCCGACGGCAAGACCTTCCTGTGGCCGCGCGAGACCGAGGCCGGCTGGACGCTGGTCCGGATCGGCGTCGACGGCCAGGCGCGCGGCACGGTGATCGGCGCCGACCGCGGCTTCACCGGCGCGTTCGCCGTCGACGACGACACCGGCGAGGTGTGGTTCACCGCCGGCACCCCGGTCGACACCCAGCTGTGGAGCGTCGCCGCCAGCGGCGGCTCCCTGACCCAGCGCACCGCCACGCCCGGCACCCACGCCGTCGGCATCGCCCCCCACGGGGGCGCCCGGCTGGTGATCGCCACCGGCGCCGACGGCGCACGGACGATGACCCTGGTGCGGCGCGACGGCACCACCATCGCCGAGGTGCCGTCGGTGGCCGAGGCCGGGGGCCCGTTGCCCAAGGTCGAGGTGGCCCAGGTCAGCGGCGCCGACGGCCGCACCTACTGGACCTCGGTGGTGCGCCCGCGCAACTACAACGGCCACGGCCGGTACCCGGTGGTGCTGCAGGTCTACGCCGGCCCCGGCGTGACCACGGTCTCGACCAACCCGCGCGCGTACTGGAAGGACCAGCTCTTGGCCGACACCGGCTTCATCGTGGTCCGCGGCGACGGCCGCGGCACGCCCGGCCGGGGCCGGGCCTGGGAGCGCGTCATCAGCGGCGACCTCATCACCGTGCCGCTCAACGATCAGATCGAGATCGTCCAGGCGCTGGGCGCGGCCCACCCGGAGATGGACCTGACCCGGGTCGGCGTGGTCGGGTGGTCGTTCGGCGGCTACTTCGCGGCCATGGCCACCACGCTGCGCCCGGACGTCTTCAAGGCGGGCATCGCCGGCGCGCCGGTCACCGACTGGCGCTTCTACGACACCACCTACACCGAGCGCTACATGCGCCTGCCCGCCGACAACGCCGCCGCCTACGACAGCACCAGCGCGGTGGTGAACGCGCCCAAGCTGTCGGTGCCGCTGCTGATCATCCACGGCCTCACCGACGACAACGTCTACGCGGTCAACTCGCTGGCGCTGACCGAGGCGCTCCTGGCCGCCGGCAAGCCGTTCGACTTCGTGGCCCTGGCCGGCACCCACATGGTGGCCGACCCCACCGCCGAGGCGGCGCTCCTGACCCGGCAGCTCGCGTTCTTCCGCGCGCACCTGGGCCTGCCCACCAACGAAGACGGCGGGCGCCCGTCCGTCGAGTGGAAAACCGTCGAGCCTTGACCGAACCGACCGCGACCGTCGCCGAGGAGCTCGGCGCGGTCACCATCGCCTGGCGCGACGCGCGGTTCGTCGTGGTCGACAAGCCGGCCGGGGTCGCGGTCCACCGCGGCTGGGCCCGGGGTGGCCCCGACGACGAGCCGCTGCTGCAGCGGGTGCGCGACCTGGTCGGCCAGTACGTGTGGCTGATCAACCGGCTCGATCGCGGCGCGTCGGGTGCGGTCTTGTTCGCGCTCGACGCCGAGGCGGCCCGCGCCGCCAGCGATCAGTTCGCGGCCGGCGCCGTCGACAAACGCTACCTGGCCATCACCCGGGGCCACCCGCCAGCCCACGTCGTCGTCGACCACCCGATCCCGACCGAGATCGGCGGCCCGCGCGGCGACGCGGTCACCGAGCTGCGCTGTCTCGACACCTTCGGCCGCTACGCGCTGGTCGAGGCGCGGCCGCGCACCGGCCGGCTCCACCAGATCCGCCGCCACTGCAAGCACATCGCCTGCCCGCTCATCGGCGACGTGAAGTACGGCAAGGGCGAGCACAACCGCATCTTCCGCGCCCAGCACGGCCTGCACCGGCTGGCCCTGCACGCCGCCTTCCTGGGCATGCCGCACCCGCTGGGCGGCCCGGCGATCGCCGTCGAGGTCCCGCTCGCGGCCGATCTCCGCGCCGCGGTGGCCAGCTGCCACGCCGCGTACGACGGCGTGACGCCGCCGGTCATCGCCTGAGCCGCGCAACCCCGCCGGCGACGCCGTGTCTGGCCGACGATGCGCGCGCTCCTCGCCCTGGTTGGCGCGACCGTGGTCGCGTGCGCGGCCGCGCCGCCGCCGCGCACGATCGGCAACCGGGCCCCGATCCCGACCATCGACGTGGCGTGGCGCCAGCTGCGGGTCCGGCCGCCGCACCCGCCAGCGTCGGAGCCCTCGGCGACCGCGCTGGTCGAGCGGGCCTCGTCGGCGCGCCTGGGCACGTGTGAGCGCACGCTGTACGACACCTGGATGAAGGGCCCCGATCGGCTCGTCGCGTACCTCGCGACGTTGGCGACCAGGCCCGGCCGATGTCGAGCGGTCGCCGCGCGGTTCGCGGCCAGCTTGGCCCCGGCCCAGGAGCGCGAGGAGCTGGCCGGCTGCACCGCCTTCCAAGTCCCCCGGGCCCGGGCCTTGTGGGAGCTGGTCGCGCAGCTCACGGCGAACCCAGCGCACCACCGCGCGGCGCTGCGCAACGCGGCCGAGGTGGCCTGGCGGGCGGCCGCGCGGCGGCCCGACCCGTCGCGCTGGCGTGACGCGGCCGCGGCCTTCGCCGAGGCGGCGACCGCCGGCGATCGCCAGGCCGGGGTCATCGAGGTCGCCGCCTGGCACAACCTGCTCGTCGGCGATCGCCAGGCCGCCCGGCACCGTCGGGGCGGCTTCGACGACGCGCTGGCCGCGCTGCGCCGCCGCCAGCGCGCGCTGGCCCACACCGCGGCGGGGGCCGCGCTCGCCCGCGAGCTGGCCGCCTGGCGCGCCGACGGGATCGCCGGCCCGCCGCCGCCACGTTGACCGGACCTGCGGTATCGTCGCGCCGATGTTCCGCCGCCTCGCGTTGGGGACCACGCTGGCCGCGGCGCTGGCTTCGTCGGTCGCGGCCTCGCCGCTCGACCTGTTCGGCTTCGGCGGTCGCTCGCCCGCGCTGGCCGGCACCGGGGTGGCGTCGACCACCGACTTCGACGCGGTGTACCTCAACCCGGCTGGCCTGGCCGACACCACGCACAAGCGGGCCACCATCGGCGGCCTGTACGCCAATTACCGCCTGCGCCTGGGCGCCGACGACGTCGCCAGCGAAGATCCGCGCGGCCTGGTGATCGGCGGCCAGGTGCCGATGCCGCTCGGCGGCGCGCTGCGCGATCGGGTCGGGCTGGGCTTCGGCTTCTACGTGCCGTCGCAGTCGATCAACCGCGCGCGGGCGCCGTTCCCCGGCCGGCCCAGCTTCGTCCTCCTCGAGAACCGCCCGTACGTGGTGGGCCTGATGGTCGGCGTCGGGGTCCGGTTGTCGCCGCGGTGGACCGCGGGCGTCAGCGTCAACTCGCTGGCGGTGCTGCGCGGGACCATCGACGTCTCCGTCGACGGCAGCGGCCGCTTTACCACCCAGAGCGAGCAGCGGCTGCTGACCCGGTTCGCCCCGATCGTCGGCGCGCGCTGGCAGGCCCGCGCCGACGCCGACCTCGGCCTGGTGGTGCGCACCCCGTCGCGGTCCGACTACGACATCGTGGTCACCAACGACCTGTCCTCGGTGCTGCCGCTGACGTTGCCGCTCATCCACATCGCCGGCACCGCCCAGTACGACCCGCTGATCGTCGCGGCCGAGGCGGCGTGGCGGCCGCGCCCGGGCCTGACGGTCACCGGCCACCTGGCGTGGCACCGCTGGAGCGCGTTCCCGCTGCCCACGGTCAACCCGGTGCCGGGCACGCCACCGCAGGAGCCGCCGGGCTTCCACGACACCGCGGTGCCGCGGGTCGCCGTCGAGCAGATCCGCCCGGCCCTGGGTGGCCAGCTGGCGGTGCGCGCCGGCTACGCCTTCCTGTGGAGCCCGGCGCCGGACCAGCCCGGGCGCGCGTCGCTGTTCGACAACGACCGGCACGAGGTCACGGTCGGCCTGGGCCTGGCCTGGCCCGGCCGCGCGCTGCCGCTCCACCTCGACGCGTTCGCTCAGGTCCACCACCTCGCGTTCCGGCGCTATCACAAGGACGCCGGCTTCCAGCTCGACTACAGCACCGGCGGCGATCTCGTCGTGGGCGGCCTCACCGTCGGAGTCGACCTGTGACCGCGCGCGGGCTCGCCGCGATCACCGCGCTGGCCACGCTCGTGGCCGGGGCCGCGCCGGCGGCGGCCAACCCGGCCGACGTGTTCGGCTTCGGCGCCCGCGGCCAGGCCATGGCCGGGGCCCAGGTGGCCGGCGCCAGCGACACCAGCGCCGCGTACTACAACCCGGCGCTGCTCGCCGCGTCGGACGCCATCCGTATCGACGTCGGCTACCAGCTGGCGGTGCCGCGGCTCACCGTCGACGGCAAGGACACCGACGTCGACCCCTCGCGCGGGCTGGCGCTGGGGCTGGCGGTGCCTGGCCACCTGCTCGGGGCCCGGCTCGCCGTCGGCGCCGGCGTGTTCCTGCCCGACCAGCACATCACCCGCACCCGCACCCTGGCGTCGAGCACGCCGCGCTTCGCGCTGTACGACAACCGGCCGCAGCGGCTGTTCCTGGCCGCCAACATCGCCACGCGGCTGCCCCACGGCATCTACCTCGGCGCCGGCATCGCCTACATGTCGAGCACCCAGGGCACGGTGGCCCTCGACGGCATCGTCGGCTTCCCCGACCCCGACCAGAGCCAGCTCGACCTGGCCATCGACGTCGACCTGAAGACCATCCGGTACCCCCAGGCCGGCGTGGCGTGGGAGCTGCGGCCGTGGCTGACCGTCGCCGCGTCGTACCGCGGCGGCTTCCGGCTCGACATCGACCAGGAGTTCCTCATCACCGGCGACATCGGCACGCCCGGGGTCACGCCGGTGGTGGCCGACGGTGAGCTGTACCTGCGGACGCGAGCCCAGGACCTGTTCCAGCCGGCCCAGGTGACCGTCGGCGCCGCCGCCCGCCTGACCACGTGCTGGACCGTCGACTTCGACCTGGCGTGGCACCGCTGGAGCGCGTTCGAGAACCCCGCGGCGCGCATCGACTTCGACCTCGACATCGGCCAGTTCAACGACCTGGTCGACATCCCGCCGCAAGAAGCGTTGCCGGCGCCGCACTACCACGACATCGCCATCCCGCGGCTGGGCGTCGAGTACACCGGCGGCGGTGCCCGCTGGCGGGCCGGCTACGCCTTCGAGCCATCGCCGGCCCCGGCCCAGATCGGCGCCACCAACTTCATCGACAACGACAAGCACGCGCTGTCGCTGGGCGCCGGCGTCGACAAGGCCGGGCTGGGCGGCATCGTCTTGCGCCCGATCTCGTTCGACGTGGCGCTGACCGCGACCTGGCTGCCGGGCCGCGATCACCACAAGCTCCTGGCCGCCGACCCGGTCGGCGACTACCGCTCCGCCGGCATCGTCGTCGGCGGCAGCGTCACCTCGCGGTGGAGGTTCTGATGCGCGCGCGCTTGGGCCTGCTCGCCATGGCCGGGCTGGCCGGCTGTGGCATCGGCTTCGCCGACGACAGCTCGGGCGGCCACGACCAGCTGCCGGTGTCGGGCGCGGGGCCGTGGCGCCGTCTGCCAGCGGATCCCACCAGCCCGGCCGACGAGCCGTGGCTGGCCACCGATCCGGTGCTGGAGTTCACCGAGCCGGCCGTCGTCGGGGGCGCCGACGGCGGCTACCTGCTGTTCGTCACCCGCGAGCCGGCCGGGAGCCCCGCCGGCGACACCCAGATCTGGCGCGGCGAGCTGCCGGCGGCCGGGCAGCTGGTGACCCCGCTCGAGCCAGTGCTCGAGGCCGACCGGCCGTGGGAGGAGGGCCACGTCGGCGATCCGGCCATCGTGGTCACCAGCGACCGCCTGGTGATGTTCTACACCGGCGGCACCGGCGTCGGCCGCGCCGACTCGACCGACGGCGGGCGCACCTGGACCAAGTGGCCGGCGCCGGTCATCACCGACGCCCGCTCGCCCGGGGCGGCCTACGACGGCGCGACCTGGCTGGTGGCGTTCGTCGACGGCGCCGGCGCCATCGGCCTGGCCCGCTCACCCGACGGCCATGACTTCGTCCGGGATCCGGACCCGCTGCTGACAGCC
The DNA here is from genome assembly GCA_041389965.1 of Kofleriaceae bacterium. Lineage (GTDB taxonomy): Bacteria > Myxococcota_A > Polyangia > Haliangiales > Haliangiaceae > UBA2376. The sequence continues at coordinate 356,199 of JAWKQV010000002.1, forward strand.
CGGGCCGACGCCCCCGGCGCGTTCGACCACGCCGCGGTCACCCAGCCGGCGCTGGCCTGGCTGGTCGAGGGCACCGGCCGCGGCCACTGGGCGCTGTGGTACGCCGGCCTCGCGCAGCCGCCGGCCGCGGGCGACGCCCCGGCCTACGCGGTCGGCTACGCGGCGTCCTGGGACGGCCAGCAGTGGGATCGCCTGGCCGGCGACCGCCCGGTGGTCGCGGCCCCGGCCGACGCGCCGGCGGTGTTCCTCGACGGCAACCACGGCGTGATGGCGTTCGGCGCCATCAACGGCCGTCGGCCCGCGATCGCGCTGGCGATCACGCCATGACGCACCGCGGCCGACACAGTGGCCGAACCAGCGCGCCGGCCGCGGCAGTTTTTTTTCCTACCCGAGCGGCTGTGTTACGCTCTGCCGCGCCCTCGGGCAGCCCATGAAAGTCCGATTCTGGGGCGTTCGCGGCTCCATCCCCGTCCCGGGACCCAGCACCAATCGCTACGGCGGAAACACGTCGTGCGTCGAGGTGCGTCCGCGCGGCGCCTGGCCGATCATCATCGACGCCGGGACCGGCATCCGCCGGCTGGGCAAGACGCTCATGGACGAGCGGTTCGGGGAGGGCACCGGCACCGCCCACATCCTCATCAGCCACACCCACTGGGACCACATCCAGGGGATGCCGTTCTTCTCGCCCCTGTACCGCGGCGGCAACCAGCTGCACGTGTTCGCCCGCCAGCGCGGCGACACCCACCTGCAGGCGGTGTTCGCGTCGCAGACCGAGGACCCGTACTTCCCGGTGCCGCTGGCCGCGCTGGAGGCGTCGATCGAGTTCCACGAGCTGGTCGAGGGCAACCGCTTCGCCATCGACAAGACCCTGGTCACCTGCACCCGCCTCAACCACCCGTGGGTGGCGATGGCCTACCGGCTCGACTGCGACGGCGCCGCGGTGGTGTACTGCTCCGACACCGCCCCGTTCTCCGACATCCTCCTCGAGGACGAGTTCATCTCGAAGCCGCCGTCGCCCGGCGCCGCGCTGCCGCGGGCGGTGGCCGACAAGCTGGCCAGCATGCGCGCGGCCCTGGTCGCGCTGTGCCGGGGCGCCGACCTGCTCATCTACGACACCCAGTTCACCGTCGACGAGTACAAGCTGCGGCCGCACTGGGGCCACTCGACCCCCGACGACGCGCTCGCCATCGCCCGCGAGGCCGGGGTCAAGACGCTGTGCCTGTTCCACCACGCGCCGATGCGCTCGGACGACGCCCAGGACGCCATCTTGCTGGCCGCCAAGTGGAGCGCCAAGACCCACGGCGACGCCTTCGAGGTGATCGCCGCCTACGAGGGCCTCGAGCTGACGCTGGGCGACGACGACCCCGCCGACGTGCGGAGGCCGCCGTGAAGATCCGCTTCTGGGGCGTGCGCGGCTCGATCCCGGCGCCCGGCCCCGACACCAACCGCTATGGCGGCAACACCTCGTGCGTGTCGGTCACCGGCGACGACGGCGAGCTGATCATCATCGACATGGGCACCGGGCTCATGCACCTGGGCAACCACCTGCTGACCACGGCGTTCGGCAAGGGCCAGGGCCGCGCCACCGTGCTCCTGTCCCACGCCCACTGGGATCACATCCAGGGCCTGGGCTTCTTCGCCCCGGTGTTCATCCCCGGCAACGAGTTCGTGCTGCGCGGCCACGGCCGCTCGTCGGACATGCTCGAGGGCATCCTCGAGGGGCAGATGAACCCCAACTTCTCCCCGCTGTACACGCTCAAGAACCTGGGCGCGTCGTTCGAGGTCCAGACCCTCGAGCCCGGCCAGCCGGTGACCGTCGGCAGCCTGCGCATCACGGGCCGGCCCAACCCGCACGGCACCACCACCGCGCTGGCGTTCCGCATCGAGGAAGGCACCCGCAGCTTCGTCTACGCCTCCGACGTCGGCTACGGCCCGGCCGGTCCGGCCGCGGAGGTCCTCGAGCTGTACCGCGGCGCCGACGCGCTCCTGCACGACACGACCTACACGCCGGCCGACCAGGCCCGCCGCCAGGGCCGCGGCTTCTCGTCCTACGAGCACGCGGCCGACGCCGCCATCGCCGCCGGGGCGCGCCGGTTGATCACCTTCCACTACGACCAGGACTACAGCGACGACGACGTCGACGCCTTGGTCGCCGCCTGCCGCGCCTACCTCGACGCCCACGGCGGCGCCGCCATCGAGCTGTGCCCGGCGGCCGAAGGCCGCGAGCTGGTGCTGTAGGCGCGCCGCGCCTCCGGCCACCGCGGCCGGACGCCGTCGGGTCGCCAGCCCGGCGTCCTCACGCCGTCACGGCGCCGGCGCGGCCTGGATCGTCTCGAACACCTGCTTGATCGATGGCAGGGCGCTGGCGCCGTCGGGACCGAGGATGGCGACGCCCATCACCACGGCGGTGCCGACCGGGACGAACATGCGCGCGTGCAGGTTGTCGCCCTCGTGGACGACCATCCACACCCGGCCGCCGGACAGGTCGCTGCGCTCGGCGCCCGCCGCGTCGCCGTACTGCATCTTGATGGCCTTCGCGGTCCGCGTCGCGTCGTCGTCGCCCCGCGGCGCGATCGCGGCGAGGGACAGCTGCAGCGCGCCGGCCAGCTTCCACGACGGCTGGGTGGGCGTCGACAGGGCGTCCTCGGCCCAGCCGGCGGGGATGGCGAGCGTGACAGAGGCCGGCGGATCGCCGTCGGTGTCGAGAGCGTAGGTCCGCATGGTGCCTTTGGGGGCTTGCGCGGGGCCAGGGGCCGAGCCGGTCGCCGCCGGCGGTGTGCCGGCTTGATCGGGCGGCGCGGCGGGCTTCGACGAGCCGCACCCGGCCAGCGTACTGACCACCACGACGACGAGTGACCACCGCGACATGCGGCGATGCTACCGCGGCGGCGGTGGCGGGACTATCCGCGGGCGCCGCTGCCGGTCCAGTTGTCGTTGTCGGGCTGGCCGCCCGCCGCTCAGGCTGGCCGCGCTCGGGGTGTTGACCTTGTCCTGCGCCGCGGCCTTGCACTCGTCGTTGTCCATGAGCCACGCCAGCGCCGCGCGCGGCGGTGCCCCGCTCGCCGGCTGCGTCGCCGATTGCGCCAGACGGCGTGGCCTGCGATGGTCGCGCCCATGAGCAAGCTCATCGTGCTCGAGGGCCTCGACGGCGCCGGCACCACGACCCAGGCGCGGCGTCCGGCCGACGCGCTGCGGGCCCAAGGCCGGGCGGTCCACGTCACCCGCGAGCCGTCCGACGGGCCGATCGGCACGCTGCTGCGGGCCATGCTGACCGGCGCGCACGCCCTCACCGGCGAGGCGATCGACCAGCGGACGTTCGGACTGCTGTTCGCGGCCGATCGCATGGACCACGTCCAGCGCGAGGTCGGCCCAGCCCTGGCGGCCGGTGCCGTCGTCATCTCCGACCGCTGGTACCACTCGTCGCTGGCCTACCAGGGCACCGGCGCCGCGCGCGCCTGGATCGCCGCGTGCAACCAGCACGCGCGCCCCCCTGACCTCACGGTGTTCCTGCGGGTCAAGGCCGAGGTCGCGGCGGCGCGCAGGGCCGCGGCCGGACGCACCGAGGAGCTGTTCGAGGCCATCGCCATGCAGCGCCAGGTCGCCGACGGCTACGACGAGGTCATGGCCAAGCTCGCCTTCGGCGGCGAGCGCATCGAGACGATCGACGGCGAGGCCCCCCTCGACACCGTCACCGCCGAGATCCTCACCGCCGTCACCCGCGTGCTCGACGCCGGCCCCAGCCCGCAGGCCTGACCCATCGACGATGGCGCGCCGGCCCTGCCGCCCCGGGGGTGCTGGCACGTCGAGACGCGCTCAGCTTCGTCCAACCAGCGTCGCGCGGAACACGACCTGTCACGGCACGACGACGAACTCGCGCTTCATCAACCCGACGAGGGTGTTGGCGCAGTCGAGGTCGGAGCCGGGGTAGTAGTCGAGGACCTTCTGGAGCAGGCCGTGATCGAGGACCAGCTGGAAGGTGTCGAGCTCGGCCGGCGTCAGGTCGCGCAGGCGGCCAGCCAGCGGGGTCGGCACGGCGAGCGGGGAGCCCGGCGGCGGCAGCAAGTGGGCGATGTTGGTGATCTCGTCGAGCTGGCGCACGCCCTCCATGAGCAGCGCCTCGGTCGACTCCTGGATCTCTTCCATCACCTGGATCTCGACCGAGGGCTCGAGCTCGAAGGTGCCGGCCTGCCAGGTGAGCATCCGGTAGATGGCCTTCTGCGGCGACAGGGCGAAGTCGTCGTTGATGGCGGCGAAGTACAGCTGGCCCTTGCGCAGATAGATCTTGCCGATGCCACCGCTCGACGCGATGGACAAGACGCCCGACTTGCGGCTGGTCGACAACAGCTGCAGCAGATCCGGCAGCGGGATCTCTTCGATGACGCCCGACATGGGGCGCCCGGCGGTCGACGAGTGGCGCGCGGCGCCGGCCTCGAGCTTGCGACGGGCCTCGGCCTCGGTGGTGGCGTCGGCCTGTTCGTTGACCTGGACCACCTTGATGATGGAGGTGCCGACCAGGATGCGATCGCCCTCGTGCAGGCGGGCGATGCCGGCGATCTTCTCGCCGTTGACGAAGGTGCCGTTGGTCGACCCGACGTCCTGGATCAGGATGTCCTGATCGGTGGTGGTGATCTTGGCGTGGCGCCGCGACACCATGTCCTCGACCAGGACCATGTCGAGGTCGCTCGAGCGGCCGATGATGATCTCCCGGTTGCCACGCAAGGGGAACTCGCCCCCCTGGTACTTCCCGGAGATGAATCGAAGTGCGAAGCGTGGCCGATCGGTCATGGGGCGGGTGCGTCGACGGTCGGGACGGCCAGACCGCTGCGCTGCAACGCGAAAAATTGTAGTGCGACCGGGGTCCGGGGCGCAAGCAGCCGGGGCCAATCGATCATGGGTCGTCCTTGCGCGCCGGCGCTGGCGCGGCCACCGCCCCGGCCGCGTCCGGGCGCAAGATGTCGGCCACCCGGCGGTAGACGTCGTCCGACACCACCAGGCTCGAGTGCCCGAGCGGCACGGTCACCGCGACCGAGCCTGGCACCCGCGTGCGCCGCAGGGGCACCACCCAGTCGCGGGCCGCGGCCAGAGTGAAGACCTCCGGGCCGGGTGGCAACGGCCCAGCCGCCAGCTCGTCGAGGAACCGGCTGCGCGGCAGCAGCTGCCACGACGAGGTCGACCACAGCCCCAGGGTGGCGATGCCGGCCAGCGCGATCCAGGTGCCGGCGGTCGGCGTGCCCATCATGATCAGCTTGCGGATGCGGGCCGCGCCGCCGAGCTTCTTGGCGTAGTACAGGCCGATCAGCCCGCCCATCGAGTGGCCGATGATGTCGATCTTCTGCCACGGCGAGCCGGCCAGGATGCGCTCGACCTTGGTGCGGATGAGGAACGCCGAGCGGCGGATGTCGCGCGTGTTGACCGCGCCGATGTTGAACGAGATGACCATGAAGCCGTCGTCGCGCAGGCGCTTCTCGAGCAGGTACATCGACCCGCGGGTGCCGAGGAACCCGTGGATGAGCAGCACCGGCGGCGCCGACGGATCGAGCTTCTCGAAGGACTCCTGGCGCCGGACCCGGTTGCCGCGGGCCAGGCCCCGCAGGTACGCCAGGCCATCGGCGCCGCCGACGAGGTCTTGGCCGACGGTGCTGCGCCGACCGAGCCACCGCGATGGCGCCTCGCCGATCCAGCGCGCCAGCCACGATGACCGCTTGAGGGTGGCTCGCGTCGCCGACGCAAGGTTCACGAGTCGTTTGCGGCTCTCGTCGTTGGAGTCACTCATGCGGCGGCGGGCTAGCCGACGTCGTGGAAGCCCTGTGCAGTCAGTCTAGAACATTCCAGCGCGTATGCGTGCGCCGCCTGGGCAGGGCCGGGGTAGTCGACCACCCGCCAGGTCCCGTAGGTGCCTAGCCGGCCGCGGCGCGAGACCACCGCGGCGCCGCTGCGGTACACAAGGACGAAACCTTCATGATCCCGCATGGATCGGGCATCGCCGGGGGGAGCCCTCCCGGGCGGCTCGGCGGCCGAGTCCGGGTCCCGCTTGTCGAGGGCGTCGGGAGTCGGGAGGGGCTCGACGACCGCGGCGGTGTTGGCGAGGGCGGCGGCAGCGACGGCAGCCAGCTCCGCGGCCGTGGGCCCGGCCGGAGCCGCGACAGGCGTGGCCGGCGCAGGTGGAGCGGGCGGCTCGACCGGGGCTGGCGCGGGCGCCTTGTGGGACTCGGATTTCGACTCTATTGATTCAGAATTGCTAGTTTTTTTGTCGCTCGCAACAGGGCCGACGTCAGCCTTGGCCTTCGGGTCCTGGGAGTCGGCGGCCGGCGTCGCGGGGGTGGCAGCGCCCTTGGCGTCGCCGGGCTCCGCCTTCGACGTCTCCTTGGGCGGGCCGACATCGTTCGACTTCGAGGCCTTGGCGTCGGCCGCCGAGGCCGCGACCGCCGCGCCGTCAGCGGCGCTCACGGGTACGGCGGACGCCTTCTCGCGCCGGTACGGCGCGCGGGTCGTGTTCGCGCGGAGTTCCTGCCGGGGGGTTCGCTTGGCCATGCCCCGGATCGTGCCAGGGATGGGGGGGTGTGGCCAGTTTAAACCATCCCAGGGGAGGGCCGCGCCCGCGGCTATCTGAGGTAAAGTCCAATCGGTGGTGTCCTCGGGCCGTCGGCTTGGCCGCTATCACCTGGCGGAGCCCGTAGGTGCGGGTCCGTGCGGGGAGGTGTTCCGCGCGAAGGTCATCGGTGTCGCGGGGATGGATCGGCAGTTCGGGATCAAGCGCTTCTACCCGGAGGTGCTGGCCAGGCCCGACATGGCGGGGCGGCTCCAGCAGGCCTCGCGCAGCTACGGTGGGCTCGATCACCCACGGATCGCCCGGCTGTTCGAGCTCGGCGTGGCCTCGGGCGAGACGTTCACCGCCACCGAGCTGGTCCCTGGCCTGGACCTGACCCGCCTGGCGGCCATGACCGAGCGGGACCGCGTGCCGGCCGGCGCCGCGCTCGGTCTGGTGGCGGCGGCGGCGCGCTCGGTCGGCTACGCCCACGGCCGCGGGGTGTGCCACTGGGGTCTGGCCCCGACCAACCTGATCGCGACCCTCGACGGCGACGTCAAGGTCACCGACTTCGGTGTGCTGGCGTGTCGGCTCGGGCCGCGGCCGGCGGCCGACGCCGATCTGCTCGGGCGCCTGCCGTACCTCGCGCCCGAGCAGCTGCTGGGCGAAGCCGCGTCGGCGGCGACCGACGTGTTCGCGCTGGGGGTGATCGCCTACGAGCTGGTGGCCGGGGTCACGCCGTTCGTCGGCGGCTCGCCCGGCGAGATCGAGCAGGCGATCGTGTCGGGGCGTCCGGCACCGCTCGAGGTGCCGCGGCCGATCTCGCGCGTCATCGATCGGTGCCTGGCGCGCTCGCCGTTCGAGCGGTTCCCCGACGCGCGCTCGCTGGCCGACGCGCTCGACGCGGCGCTGCGGTTGGCGCCGATGGTGGGCGCGCGCGCCGACGTGGCCTCCCGGGTGCGGGCGGCGTCGGAGCACCTGGCGCGGCTGACCGAGCAGCAGCTGTCGGGCGCGCTCAGCTTCTCGCTGCCGGCGCAACGCTCGAGCGCCGGGCCGCTGCCGTTGCCGCCGTCGAGCGGGCCGCCGCCGACGCCGCCACCGACGCCGCCACCGACGCCGCCCACCGGCCCGCGGACGCGGAAGTTCGGCGCGGTGGTGCCGCCGCTGGTGGTGCCACCGACCGAGCCTGGCGACGAGGTGACCCGCGCCCGGGCGCCGATCGCCCCGCCGCCGGCCGACGAGCCGGGCGCCCGGATCGAGCCGCTGTGGCCGCCGACCGAGCCGGTCCAGCTGCTGCGTGGCCCCCAGCGTACGCTGAGCGGGACGGCGCCCCCGCCGGCGGCGCTGCTCGGCCACCGTCGCGGGCTGCCGTCGCAGCCACCGCCGAGCACGGGGTACGTGCTGCCGCCGGCGCCGCCAGGCTCGGCCCCGCCCGCCTCGGTGCCGCCGGCGTACGCCGGGCCGGGCGCCGCGAGCTACCCGCCCAGCGGCGCTAGCTACCCACCCGGCGCCCCGAGCTACCCACCGGGCGCGGCGACCACGGCCCCCGGAGCCGCGAGCTATCCGCCCGGTCCGCGCGTGCCGCCAGCGCCGACCGGCCCGGCCATGGGGTACGCGCCGATGCCCGGGCCGCCGCCGCCCGCCCCGGTGCCTGCGCCGCGGCCGCGCCGACGCGGGCTGGCGATCGGGCTGGTGACGCTGGCCTTGGTCGGCGGCGGGCTTGGCGCCTTCGCGCTGAGCCGCACCGTCGGGCGGGGCGACGACGGCGACGCCCCGCCGCCGGTCGCGACCGCGCCGACCCCCGCGGCCGGGCCGATCGCCGACGCTGCGACCGGCGGCCCGACGACGCTCGACGCCGACGGCACGGGCGCCGCCGTCGGGCTGGCGATCGACGGCGGGGCCGGCCAGCCCGACCCTGTCCCTGACGGCCGCGTCCCCGACCAGGTCCCCGACGGTGGCGTCCCCGACGGCGGCGGCCCCGACGGCGCGCCGCCCGCGCCGACCGCGGATCAGCTGACCATCACCGCCTCGGTGGCCGGCGCGAGGGTCTACCTCGACGGCGCCGACCAGGGCAAGGCGCCGGTGACCATCGCCGCCACCGCCGACCAGCACACGCTGGTGGTGTTCGCCCCGGGCCAGGCGCTGTACCAGGCCACCATCGACGGCGCCGGCGCCCACGCCGCGACGCTGACGCCGGTGCCGCCGCGCGAGGGCAAGGGCGGCATCAAGGTGCGGTGCAAGGCCAAGCGTCGCTACTACGTGTTCATCGACGGCGAGCCCACCGGCGTGCTGTGCCCGACCGAGCGGCTGCCGGCCGCGGTCGGGGCCCACACCGTCGAGATCTACGATCTGCTGACCGAGACCCGGCGATCGCTGCCGGTGAAGATCGTCCAGACCAGCCGGTCGACCCGGGTCAAGGTCGACTGACGCGTGGCGGCGCGGCGCGACCGGCCGCGCGGCGCCTACTCGTCGCCGTCGTCGTCGCCGTCGAACTTGGCCCGCGGGTCCAGCGCGTACTTGCGGATCAGCTCGCGCAGGTGCTTGCGATCGATCTGCGCCTCGCGGGCCGCCGCCGACAGGTTCATCTTGTGGCGGCGCATGAGGTCCTCGATGTACTCGCGCTCGAACATCTCGACCAGCTGGCCCTTGGCCTCTTTGAACGGCAGGTCGGTGCGGATGCCCAGCGCCGGCGCCGCCTCGCCGCCGAGCAGCGCGTCCTCGATGTTGATGTTGCCGTTGCGCGACAACAGGCAGGCCCGCTCGATGGCGTTGCGCAGCTCGCGCACGTTGCCCGGCCACGAGTGACGCACCAGCTTGGCCATGTCCTCGGGCGGACAGTTGATCTGCGGACCGAACGCCTGCATGAAGTGGCCGACCAGCAGCGGGATGTCGGCGCCGCGCTCGCGCAGCGGCGGCACGCTGACCCGGATGACCGCCAGGCGGTAGTACAGGTCCTCGCGGAACGCCTTCTTGGCCACCTCGGCCCGCAGGTCGCGGTTGGTCGCCGCCACCACCCGCACGTCGATCTTCTCGTAGACGTTCGAGCCGACCTTGCGCACCGCGCGCTTGTCGAGCACGCGCAGGAGCGACGGCTGCAGGTCGAGCGCCATCTCGCCGATCTCGTCGAGGAAGATGGTGCCGCCGTGGGCCTCGGCGAACGCGCCCTTGCGGTCGGTGACCGCGCCGGTGAACGAGCCCTTGACGTGGCCGAACAGCATCGACTCGATCAGCTCGCGCGGCACCGAGCCGCAGTCGAACACCACGAACGGCCCGTCACGACGCGGCGAGTGGTTGTGGATCTCCTCGGCGATCAGCTCCTTGCCGGTGCCGGTCTCGCCCTCGATCAACACGGTGGCGTTGGTGGCCGCCACGTCGGTCAGCAGGTGGAACAGCTGCCGCATCTTGGTGTCGGCCCCGACGATCGAGCCGAACGCGGTCTCGGCCGACGGCTCGGGCTCGACCACCTCCTCGTCGGGCAAGAACTTGATGACGGTGCGGCCCAGCTTCACCTCGGCGCCGAAGCCGATCGAGATCTTCTCGAACCGGCTGTCGCCGATGAAGGTGCCGTTGGTCGAGCCCTGATCGATCATCAGGACCTCGTCGCCCACCAGCTCGGCCACCAGGTGCTTGCGCGACACCGTCTTGTCGCTCAGCACCAGCTCGCAGCTGGGCGCGCTGCCGAACGACACCGAGCGCTCGGTCAGGCGCACCGACTCGCCGCGATCAGGGCCCTTGATCACGAGGAAGATGCCGCCGCGGTTCTGCCGGGAGAACGACGGGACATCGTCGAGCAACGCAGTGACGTTGGAACGGTCCTTCGTCATGAAACAGCCGCCCGATGGTAGCCCCCGCCGTGCGGCCGTGTCCATGCCGGCACCGGCCGATCGCGGTCAGCCGGCATCAGGATCGACCGGGCCGGCGTCCAGGCCCGGCGCGGGGCTCCCGCCCGGCACCCCGCCGACGTCGGGCCCCGACAGGATGATCGCGCCGGCGATGGAGGCGGCCACCACCACCGCCACGACGATCACCAGCGGGACCAGCCAGCGCGGTCGCGGCCGCGGCGGGCGCGGGGCGTCGTGGACCGGCAGCGGGGCGACGTGCGCGGTGGCCACGCCGTCCTGGGTCTGGCCGCGGGCCGGCCCGGCGGGGCCGGGCGGTCGGCGCGGCATCGGCTGGCGCTCGGCCAGGGGCAGCGGCGTGGCGGTGCCGGCGCGACCGGGCCCGGGCTCGCTGTCGAGCCGCGCCGACAGATCGCCCCAGTCGACCAGCGGCTTGGCGCCGCGCTGCTCGAGCTCGGCCAGGTTGACCATCGAGGTCAGCTCGAGCCGCTGCAGGCGGTTGAGGTCGATGACCGAGCTGGCCCGCTCGTGCTTGCGCTCGCTGGCGGCCCGGGCCCCGGCCAGCGCGCCGACCAGATCGTCGAGCCCGTCGTCGTCGGCCAGCCCGCCCGGCTCGAGCTGCTCGGTGCCCTCCTGGACCTCGACCCGGGCGTCGACGTCGTAGACCTCGGTGCCGGGCCGGCCGAGCGCCGCGGTGTGGCCGCCAAGCTGCTCGCCGACGTCGCGCCACTGCTCGGGAGGCCCGCACACCTGGCGCAGGTGGGCGGCCAGCTCGGGGGCGGAGATCATCAGGCTGTTGCGGTGGGCGCAGCGCAAAAGCGCGTCCTGGAACTCGCCGGCGGTCTGGTAGCGGGCCGCAGGGTCGATGGCCAGCGCCTTGAGCATCACCTTGTCGAGCTCGGGCGGCAGCCCCGGCACCTTGCGCGACGGCAGCTCGATGGGCTGCGAGTAGATCTCCTCGGCCGAGGTGGTCAGGCCAGCCGCCACGAACAGCCGCTCGCCGGTCAGCAGCTCGTACAGGCACACCGCCAGCGAGTACAGATCGCTGCGCAGGTCGAGGGGGTCGCCCTTGGCCTGCTCGGGCGACATGTAGCCGACCTTGCCCTTGACCTTGTAGAAGATGGACGTGTGGGTGGCGGCCTTGGCGATGCCGAAGTCGGTCAGCTTCACCTCGCCGTTGCGCGACACCAGGATGTTCGACGGCGAGACGTCGCGGTGGATCAGGCGCAGCGGCAGCCCGTCGCCGCCGACCTTGGCGTGGGCGTAGGCCAGGGCCGAGAGCACCTCGCGGGCCACGTAGATCCCGGCGGCCGGGGCCAGCTTGCCGCGCCGGCGCTTGGCCCGCTTGGCCAGCGTGCGCAGGTCGGCGCCGTCGAGGAACTCCATGACGATGAAGTGCTCGTCGCCGGCGGTGACCAGGTCGATGGTGTGGATGATGTTGGCGTGGTCGAGGGTGGCCGACAGCCGGGCCTCGCGCAGGAACAGGTCGATGAACTCGGGCTGGGCGGTGAACTCGGGCAGCAGCTGCTTGAGCACGACCTCCTTCTCGAACCCGCCGGCGCCGAGCTTCTTGCCCAGGTAGATCGCCCCCATGCCGCCCTCCGACAGGAACTCGAGCACGACGTAGCGCTCGATCGGTTCGGAGCTGCCGCCGGAGACCATCGCGCGCGACTGTACCAGGCCTTATGCTGGGTCGTGGCCTCCCCCCGGTACCCGCTCGAGCGCCTGGCCGAGGTGCGCGCCGACGCCGCCGAGCAGGAGACCCTCGAGCTGGCCCGGGCGCTCGCCGACGAGGGCGCCGCCGAGGCCGCGGTGGCCCAGGCCGAGGCCGTCGTCGCCGCGCTGCGAAGCCGGCTGACCGACGCCAGCCGCGTCGACGATCCCGTGCCGGCGTGGCGGTTGCGCCAGCACGACGCCTACCGGGGTCGCCTGGTGCGCGACCTCGACGCCGCCCGGGCCCGCCACCGCGCCGCCGCCGCGACCTTGGTTCGCTGCCAGGCGGCGACCGCGACGGCCCGGGACCGCACCGCCGCCGCCCGCGCCGAGCGCGACGCGGTCGACCGCCACCGCAGCGACTGGGACGACCGGCAGCGCAAGGCGCGCGACCGGGCCGACGAGTAGAGTGGCGCGGTGAGGCTCCTCCGCCGTGTGCACCTGTGGCTGGGCGTGTTCGCCGCCCCGACGATCCTCTTCTTCGCGCTCACCGGCGTCATCCAGGTCTTCGGGTGGCACGACGGCGGCGCGGCCGGCTGGGTGGTGCGGCTGACCCAGGTCCACCGCGTCCAGAGCGCCGCGCTGCCGCCGGCCCGGCCCCGGCCACCCGCGGCGCGCCCCGACGACAACCTGGGCGTCGACCGCGCCGCCGCCCGCGCCCAGCCGCCGGCGCGCACCCCCATCCACCGGTCGCGACCGCTGATCTGGTTCTTCGCCCTGGTGTCGCTGGTGATGATGGCGTCGACGGCGTCGGGCCTGGCCATCGCCTGGTCGTTCCGCAAGCAGCGCCGCTGGGTGCTGCTCACCCTCGGCGCCGGGGTGGTGACGCCGGCGCTGTTGCTCTGGTGGTGACGCGGCGCGGCTAGCGATCCCGCCAGCCGCCGCCGTGTCGATCCCAGGTACCGCGCGCGGCGTCCGGCGCCCGCCGCGCGTCGAGCACGGGCTCGAGAAACCGACGCAGCGCCGCATATCGACGCTCAAGCACGTCTAGGCGCAAGGGCAGGCGCCGGAATCGGCCGCGCGGAGCGGGTCGACGCGCGCCTATCACGTCGCCAACATCTTCGAGCAGGTCGACCGCCGTGACGACGTCACGGTGCCGCAGATCGCCGAGCGTGGGCCGCCCCGCGGCCGCGCCGGCCTCACACCTCTTCGGCGGTCTTGAGGATGAGGTCGATGAAGTCGCGGCGGATGCGGAGCAGGCTGCCCGAGGTGGCGTTGGCGCGCGCGCTCAGCGGCATCAGCTCGCCGGAGGGTCGGTCGCCGTCGATGGTGTCACCGTCGGTGATGGTGATGACGCGGGCCTTGGGGGCGGCGGTCGACGCCGGCGAGGGCGGGGCCGGCTGGGCCGCGGCCAGGGTGGGGACCAAGAGCAGCGCGGCCACGATCGTCAGGGTTCGCATGCAGTCGTGACACGGCGGGCCGCGCGCGGTTGCAGCCGGCGCGACCCGCGCTACGGGTGCAGCTCGGGCCCCGCCGGCCACCGCTTGACCAGGCGCCCGTTGGGGCGGCCGGGCGGCTCCAGGTAGGCGCGCCGGTGCTGCATGGTCCGGGTGGCGTTGGCGTTGGCGATGAACCGGCTCTCGCCCATGGTCCACGGCTCGCGGAAGGCGCCTGCGCGATCGTCGACGCGCCGGAAGTAAGCCCGGGTGGCCTCGGCGTCCATGGCCAGCCGGACGATGCGGTTGACCGCGCCCTGGGCGGCGTCGTAGGCGTCGGCGGGCAGCGCGCCGTCGGCCAGCAGCGCGGCGTGCCAGGCGACCACCGCCGGGTCGGCCGTGCGCAGCTCGGCCGACAGCTCGAGCACCATGGCGTGGACCGTGGACTCGAACGGCGCCACCGCGGTGGCGATGGCCCGGGGCAGCGCCTGGTACGGGCAGCGGATCTCGACGACGCGCGGCTTGGTGGGGCCGCTGCATCCGTCGTGGTGGTACAGCTCGCTCTGGCTCAGGCGGCCACGGCTCGAGCGCCCGCGCACCTCGACGTGGCCGGCGTGCTCGCCGCCGACGTTGCGACACACCACCAGCCCGGCATCGTCGACGAGCGCGAAGAACCGCTCGCGGTGGGCCGGGGTGAGCAGCACCTCGTCGACGTACCCGGCCGGCGGCGCGGGGGCGTCGGCGTCGGCGACCAGTCCGTCGACGATCACGCCCAGCCCGGCCCAGGGGACCACCTGCAGACGCCAGGCGCCGAAGCGGAGCTCGGTGGCGGTCACCCGTGGAGCGGCGGCTAGCATCGTCGGTCACAGGCCGCTGGCGTGGCGGGCGGCGGTGAGGGCGCCGTAGGCGACCAGGGCGAGGCACCCGGCGAGGACGCCGCTGGCGATCCGGCGCGACGTCACCGTGGCGCGCTGGTCGGCGTCGAAGCTGGCGCGGCCCACCCAGCGCCGACAACCTTCGCAGCGCCACCCGACGGCGAGGGCGTTGAGGCCACAGGCGATCGCGGCCAGGCCGGCAGCCACGGCCAGCCACAACCACGACGGCCCCCACATCACCGCGACCCAGGTCACGATCGCGATGCCGACGCCGACCGGGACGACCGCGCCCGAGTAGTCGTCGAAGTAGGTGTCCGTGCGCTGCGCGCAGGTGCAGCCGGGCAGCGGCGGCGGCAGCGCCGCGGCGGCGCGCGCGACGCTGGCAGCCTCGACCGGGCGCGCCGCGCGGACGTAGGTCACCTCGAGTGGCCCCGGCGCGGCCGGCCCCGCCACCGCCACCGCCACCGCCGCCGCGGGCGCGACCGGCGCGGCCCCCGCGATCGCGGCCGGCGCCTCACCGGCCGTGGCGAAGGCCCGCAGCTCGTCGGCGACGCGCCGCAGGTTGGACACCCGTTGCGCGCTCGCGCCGCGCAGCACCTCGCCGGCCACGGCCTCGGCCAGCGCGTCGTCGAGCGCCGCGGCGGCAGCGCCGGCCGTCAACAGCGCCGCGGCCTCGCGGTACAACGGCAGCTGCGCCGCGGGCACGCGTCCGTGCAGGCTGGCGACGAAGGCGTCGACGTCGATCGGCACCCCACCAGCATACCCAGGCCGGCCCGCGCCGTCAGCCCGGGCCCGCGCCATCCTCGACGGGCCCAGGGCGCGGATGCGGTCAGTACGTCACGCCGTCGTCGGCCACGGTCCGATCGACGGTGAGCGGCTGGGCGTAGACTTGGCCGGTGTACAGGTACACGTAGCGCGCATAGTTCTCGGTGACCTTCTTCATGTACTCGCGGGTCTGCACGTAGCTGACCAGCTCGACGAACTCGTCGATGGGGCGGTCGCCATTCTGCTCGACCCACCGGATCACCGGCCGCGGGCCGCTGTTGAACGAGCCGGCGCCCAGCGGGATCTGGCCGCCGAACTTGGCCAGCAGCTTGCCGATGTACCAGGCGCCGGTGTGGATGTTCAGCTCGGGCGAGTACAGGTCGCCCGGTGCGTAGCGCAGGCCCAGCTGGCGCGCGACCCGCTTGGTCGTCGCCGGGATCATCTGCAGCAGGCCCTGGGCGTCGGCGTACGACAACACCGACGGGTCGTAGCCGCTCTCCTTGCGCATGATCGCGTACAGGTAATACGGCGGGCTGCCGCCGATGGCCCGGTACTTCTCGACGAGATCGGCGTAGGCCTCGGGGTAGGCGCGCAGCCACCACGAGCGGGCCACGCCCTCGGCCGGCGTGGCGAGCGCGCCGCCCTGGTAGGCCACCGCCAGCTTCCACGGCCGGGTCCAGTTGCGGCCGCTGCCGTAGCGATCGAACAAGACCGCGAGCGCCTGCGGCCGCGGGTGACGCTTCACGAAGGCGCGCTCGCGGCGCGCCAGGTCGACGCCGGCGTCGGTGGCGAGACCCGCCGTGACCAGCTCGTCGAAGGCGACGATCGCAGGGTCGGCCAGCGCCTCGGGCGCCAGCGTGTCGGCCACCGGCGGGCCCTTGGGCGCGGGTGGGCTGTCGCCGAACGGGCCGATGGTGATGTGTCGCTCGGCCAGGCGCGCGGTGGCCAACAGCGCATACCAAGAGAACGGCCACCGTCCGACGATGCGACGGTACAGCGCGACCGCTTCGTCGCCGCGCTTGAGCCGGTCGAGCGCCCGGGCCTGCCAGTAGGCGCCCTTGCCGGCCTCGAGGGAGCCCGACCGCGCCGCCAGCTTCTCGAGGTGGGGCAGCGCCGCCGCCGGGTCGCCCACCAGGTAGTGCGACATCCCCAGGAACCACAGCGCATCGTCCATCCACTTGGACTTCGGGTAGCGCTTGATGGTCTGGGCCAGCGGGCCGATCGCGGCCTGGTAGTTGCCGCGGTTGAACTCGAGCCAGCCGGTGAGGTACTGCGCCTCCTCGGCCCAGGCGGTCTTCGGGTACCGCTTCACCACCTCGCGGTAGTGGCGGATCGCGACGTCGTCGTGGTCGGCCCGCGACATCGCGCGGGCGCCGTGGAACAGCGCCTCGGCCGACTTCATCGGCCCGGCCACGCCCAGGAGCAGCCGGCCGGCGTCGCCGTAGCGGCGCCGCATCTTGAACAGCGTGGTGCCCAGCCAGTAGTCGCGGCGGATGCGGGTGGCCCGGGGCACGTCGTCGTCGATCTGGGACAGCTCGTCGACCGCCTCGTCCCAGGCGTGGTCCCGGACCAGCTGCTGGGCCCGCTCGATGCGCGCGTCGTCGGAGAGCACCGGGGCGGCGCCCATCGCCACCAGGGCCCGCTCGGCCTCGGTGGCCAGCGGATGGGTCGGGAAGTCGCGCAGGTACGCCGCCAGCGCGGCCTGAGCCCGGGCCGGATCGGCGTCGCCGGCGGCCACCGCGATGCGATAGGCCACCACCCCCAGGTCGGCGTGCTCGGCGGCGCGCTTGGCCGTGCGCAGCCGGGCGTAGGTCGCGGCGGCCTCAGCGTGGCGGCCCTGGTCCCACACGGCGTCGGCCGCGCGCCAGGCACCGTCGACCGCGAAGCGCGAGTCGGGCATCGCCGCCAGCGCGGTGAAGTCGGCCACGGCGTCGGCCGGCCGGCCACCCTGCAGCGCCACCTGGCCCCGCACCCACAGCAGGTAGTCGGGGTTGGCCAGCTGCGCGGGCTCGAGGCCGGCGAGCGCGGTCTGGGCTTCGGCCAGCTCGCCGGCCTGGTACGCGGTGAAGGCCCGGCCCAGGCGGACCGCGGCGGCGTCGTCGGCGGCCGCGCTCGACGCCAGCGCCAGCACGACGGCCACTGCGGTTGCTCGCACCATGGCGCCGAGAGTATACCGCCTGCGACCGCGCGGCGCCCCCGCGCGAGGAGGACCCCATGGCCAGCGCGTACCGCGGACTCGACTACTACGGCATCGACGAGCTGTTCTCCGAGGAGGAGCGGGCGATCCGCGACACGGTGCGCGACTTCGTGTCCGACAAGATCGTCCCGGTCATCGGCAAGCACTTCACCGCCGGCACCTTCCCCCACGAGCTGGTCCCGGTGTTCGGCCAGATGGGCCTCCTGGGCGCGTCCCTCACCGGCTACGGCTGCCCCGGCACCAGCGCCACCGCCTACGGCCTCATCTGCCAGGAGCTCGAGCGCGGCGACTCCGGCGTGCGGTCGTTCTGCTCGGTGCAGTCGAGCCTGGTGATGTACCCGATCTGGGCGTTCGGCTCCGAGGCCCAGAAGCAGCGCTACCTGCCGGGGATGGCCGCCGGCACCACCATCGGCTGCTTCGGCCTGACCGAGCCCGACTTCGGCTCGAACCCCAACGGCATGCTCACCACCGCGGTCCGCACCGACGGCGGCTACCGCCTCACCGGCACCAAGCGGTGGATCACCAACGGCTCGGTGGCCCAGGTCGCCCTGGTGTGGGCCAAGCTCGACGGCGTGGTCCACGGGTTCCTGGTGCCGACCGCGAGCAAGGGCTTCACCGCCCGCGACATCCACGGCAAGTGGTCGCTGCGGGCGTCGGTCACCAGCGAGCTCATCCTCGAGGACGTCGAGGTCGGCGAGGACGCCATCCTGCCCGGCGTGCGCGGCATGCGCGGCCCGCTGTCGTGCCTGACCCAGGCCCGGTTCGGCATCTGCTTCGGCGCCATCGGCGCGGCGATGAGCTGCTACGACGAGGCGCTGGGCTACGCCAAGGAGCGGGTGCAGTTCTCGCGGCCCATCGCCGGCTACCAGCTGGTCCAGCAGAAGCTGGTGAACATGGTGTCGGAGATCACCAAGGGGCAGCTCTTGTGCGCGCAGCTGGGCCGGCTCAAGGACGCCGGCAAGCTGGAGCCGCGGCAGGTGTCCTTGGCCAAGCGCAACTGCGTGAGCGTGGCGCGCGACATCGCCCGGGACGCCCGCGACATCCTGGGCGCCAACGGCGTGACCGACGACTACCAGTGCGGGCGCCACATGCTGAACCTCGAGAGCGTCTACACTTACGAGGGCACCCACGACATCCACACGCTGGTCGTGGGCCAGGACATCACCGGCCTGGCCGCCTTCGATGGCTGACGCGCCCGCGGTCCTGATCATCGCCGGGCTCGACCCGTCGGGCGGCGCCGGCCTGGTGGCCGACGTGCGGGTGTGCGAGCGGCTGGGGTGCCGGCCGCTGGCGGTGGCCACCGCGCTGACCGAGCAGACCACCGTCGGGCTGCGCGCGGTCAACCCGGTCGATCCCGAGCTGGTGGGCGAGCAGCTGCGCGCGATCCTGAGCGACGTCGAGGTGGCGGCGGTGAAGATCGGCATGCTGGGTTCGGTGGTGATGGCCGAGCGCGTGGCCGAGGCGCTGGAGCTGACCCGGGCCCCGGTGGTGTGGGACCCGGTGGGGCGCGCCACCCGCGGCGCCACCGCGCTCACCGACGACGAGCTGGCCGGGATCGCCGGCCTGCTGGGCGAGCACCTGGCGCTGGTGACGCCCAACGCCGACGAGGCCGCCGCGATCGCCGGGCTGGTGGTCACCACCGCCGCCGCCGCGGTCGGCGTGGCGTCGATCATCCGCGACGCCCGGGGCATCGATGCGGTGCTGATCAAGGGCGGGCACCTGACCGACGCCGAGGCGGTCGACGTGCTGGTGGCGCCCGGCGGCGTGGCGATGCTGGCTGGCCCGCGGCTGGCCCTGCCCGAACCGATCCACGGCACCGGCTGCGCGCTGGCGACGGCGATCGCCTGTAACCTGGCCCGCGGGATGGCGCTCGAAGCGGCATGTCGACAAGCCAAGGCGACCGTGGCGGCGATGATCGCCAGCCCGGTGCGACCCGGGCGCGGCCGCGCGGCGGTGCTGTGAAGCGCGTCGTCGTCTCCGGCGCGACCGGCCTGCTGGGCCAGCCGCTGGTCGCGGCGCTGGTGGCGCGCGGCGACCAGGTGACGGTGTGGACCCGCGACGCCCAGCGCGCCCAGGCCAAGCTCGGCGCCGGGGTGACCGCGGTCGAGGCCGATCTGGAGACGCCGGGTGCGTGGCTCGACGCCGCCGCCGGCGCCGACGCCATCGTCCACCTGGCCGGGGAGTCGATCGGCGGCGGCCGGTGGGACGCCCGCACCAAGCAGGCCATCCGCGACTCGCGGGTCGAGTCGACCCGGGTCATCGTCGAGGGCATCGCGGCGTGGGCGGCCGAGCGCCGGCCGAGCGCGCTGATCACCGCGTCGGGCGCCGACTACTACCCGTTCGCCGATCGCTACCTGGACGACGACGATGAGATCACCGAGGCCGCGCCGGCCGGCGACTCGTTCCTGGCCCGGGTGTGCCAGGCGTGGGAGGCCGAGGCAATGAACGCCGAGGCCTTGGGGGTGCGGGTCGTCCGCATGCGCACCGGCGTCGTCCTCGGCCCGGGCGGCGCGCTCGCGCGCATGACCACGCCGTTCCGCTTCTTCGTCGGCGGCCGCCTCGGCTCGGGCGACCAGTGGTTCGCGTGGATCCACCGGGACGACGCGGTGGCCGCCTACCTGGCCGCCGTCGACGATCCCCGCTACCAGGGGCCCATCAACCTGGTGTCGCCCGACGCCGTCCGCAACCGCACGCTCAGCAAGGTGCTGGGGCGCGCGCTGGGCCGACCGGCGTGGCTGCCGGTGCCGGCGTTCGCCATCAAGCTCGCCGTCGGCGAGCTGGCCGAGTACCTGCTCGAGGGCCGCCGCGTGGTGCCGGCCGCCCTCGAACGCCTGGGCTTCCGGTTCAGCCAGCCGACCCTGGCCGGCGCCATCGCGTCGTCGTTGCCGGGCTGATCCGCCCGCGATCGTGACCATCGGTTCACGACCACCGCGACAACGTACGTCGGTGTGGGTCACGGCTGAATGGACCCGGCCGTGGGCCGTCGCAGCCCCATGCCCTCCCCGCGACTCCCCCATCGCCTCCCCTCCCCTTCCCTCCTCATCTTCGCCGCGGCGGTGCTGGCCCCAGCACTCGCCGCGGCTCAACCTGGTCCGTTCGATCCGTACGTCAGCGGCAGCTACGGCGGCAGCGGCTACGGCGGCGCCACCTACGGCGGCGCCAGCTACGGCGGCGGCTACGGCGGCGGCGGCTACGGCAGCGCCGGCTACGGCGGCGCCGGCGACGCTGGCTTCGACGACCGCGGCGGCTGGCCCGACGACGGCCTGCGCGCCGACAATCCCTTCGGTGACGGGCGCGAGGACGCCCGCGCCGGTCGACCTGCCGGGCACGCCAACGGCGGCGTCCAGGGCTTCTGGGGCGTGGTCACCGGCCGTGACCGGCGGGTCCCGGCGGTGCTCGCCACCACCTCGACCGAGGTGGCGCGGATCGACGCCCGCGGCGGGCGGATCGTGCTGGCCAAGCCTGTCACGCTGCCCGGCCCGGTCGCGCGCCACTTCGACACCGGCGCCTTCGTCGACGAGGCGACCGGCCGCTGGGCCCTGCCCCGTCAGCCGACCGCCCACGGCTCGCCGTGGACGATCGTCTTCGGCGACGCCCGCGGCGCCATCACCGAGATCGCCGCGAACGCCGACTGTCGGCGGGGGCGCTCGTGCTTCGTGTCGGTGCTCGCCATCCGCGGCGACGACATCCTGGTGCGGGTGTCGACCATGCGGGGCGACCTGCTGGCCCGCTACCAGTTCGGGCGACCGGGTCGGCAGGTGCTGGCCGGCAAGGCCGTGGCCAACACCGTGGTGTTCTCGCCAGCCCTCGATCACGTGGCCTTCGCGTCACCCGGCGGGCTGACGGTCGCGGCGTGGGGGCGAGACGGCGTCGCGCGGCCAGCGCGCGGTACGCATCGCCGCCGGCCGCAGCCGGCGCCGGCCCAGATCACGATCGCCGTCGCCGGCGAGGTCAAGCCGCTGGCGCTGCTCGACGGGGTCGTCTACTACCAGCGCCTCATCACGACGCCCGAGCGTCGCGTCGTCGGCGCCGTGGTCGAAGCCTACGATCTGGCCAGCGGCGCGCGCGCGGAGATCTACCGGCCGAAGCACCTGCTGTTGACGCCGTGGGAGGCGGTGTCGACCAACGCCCGCGGCACCGCGCTGGTGCACGACTGCGGCTCCGCGAGCGGTCGCAACGAGTGCGACGTGATCGAGCTCGGGGCCGGCCAGGCGCACGTGCTGCTGCGCGGGGTCGTCGTCGTCCACGACGTGTCGGCCGACGGACGCTACGTGCTGGTGCGCCGGGCCCCCGCGGCGACCGCCGGCCGGGCCACCGCCTGGGATGACCTGGCGGTGATCGACCTGGCGTCCGGCCGTGACGCCCGCGTGATCACCGAGGTCGAGGCCGCGTCCGCGCAGTTCACGCGCTGACGCGCGCCGGTCACCGCGGCGTGAACTTGCCGCGGGCCGGCAACAGGAACTTCATCAGCGCCACCTCGGCCGCGGTGCCGCGCTTGGTGTAGGTGCGGTCGTCGACCACGAAGTAGGTCCGGTCGTCTGACCCGATGTCGGCCGCGGTGGCCACCACCGCGATGGCCGCGGCGTCGACGCCGGCCTCGGCCACCAACCCGCGCATCCGGTCCAGCTTGGCCGCGGTGGTGACCGGCGCGAACTGCGGCCCCACCTTGGGGGTGAGGTCGACCGCCGGGGCGCCGCCGTAGACGTGGTTGGGCAGCATGTCGCGCGTGATCACGCTGCCGACCATCGCCATGGCCCGATCGCCCGCGGTGATGGGCGACACGATGCAGTGCCCGACGAACCACACGTCCTTGCCGATGACCATCGGCTTGTCGCCCAGGAACCGACAGCCCTCGAGCGTGTCGCCGTACTTGATGTGGCTCCACAGCTGCGAGTGGGCGCCGATGCCGCAGTTGTCGCCGATGGTCATGCCGCCGGTCGCGTCGACGATGCAGGACTGGCCGATCCACGCGTTGTGGCCGATGACGCACGCCCGGTGGCCGTGGACGTTGGTGTGGTGGTGCACCTTGCCGTAGTCGCCCAGCGTGAAGTCGTCGCAGCGGATCTGGACGCTGTCGCCGATGTAGCAGTGATCGCCGACGACGATGCGGCGGGCCCGCCCACCGTCGGCGCCGCACAGCACCGCGCCGGGGTGAATGACGGTGCCGGTCCCGAGCTGGACATGGTCGGCGTCGATGCGGGCTTGCACCCGACGAGGGTCCCCCACCGACCGGGCCCCGCGCAAGTCACCCCGGGGTCCGCTGACAGAGGAGTTTTCCGCCGCCACCGCAACTGGCACCGATCGCCGACGTAAGCCGCGTTGCGTCGACGAGGCCGCGACTCGAATATGCGTGATCTGGCGCGCGCGACTCCCTAGAATCGAGAGTCGGGAGGCACGCATGGATCAGGCCGAGCGCCGTCGACATCATCGCGCGGACACCGAGCTGGGGGCTCGGATCCACGCCGCCGGACTCACGGTGCGCGGCCGCAGCGTCGATCTGTCGTGCGGCGGCGTGCGCATCCGACGTGACGACGACCAAGGCCCTTGCCCGGCGGTCGGCACCGCCGCGATGATCGAGCTCGAGGTGGGGCCACGTGGCTGGCTGGCCCAGGATGGCCGCATCGTGCGGTGCGACTTCAGCGACCTGGCCATCGCCTTCGACGCGCTGGCCCCCGACGTCGCGGGCTGGATCGAGGCCGAGGTGCGGACCGCCCTGGCGGCGGTCAGCCGGCCGCGGCTGGTGGTGGTCGACCCGTCGATCGACCGCCGGCACCACATCGCCGAGCGGCTGCGCGCCGCCGGCTGCGACCCGTACGAGGCGGCCACGCCGCTCGAGGCGATCGACCTGATCGAGCGGCCGTCGAACCACATCGCCGGCGTCGCGGTGGCCGAGCACCTGACCGCGCAGACCGACGGCGACGAGTTCTGCGAGTTCGTCGCCGAGACCAACCCCGGCATCCGGATCGCCGTGATCAATGACGGCCTCACGGCCAGCGCCAGCGGCCGACGCCCGGCGCGGATCACCGCGGTCGACGCCCGCGACGACGACTCGCTCGAGCGCTCGCTCAAGGGCTTCCTCGACGCGGTCCACACGCCGCCCCCGCCGCGTCGGTAGCCACGCCCGTTCGACGGCTAGCCACACGCGGGCGCGACCCGGCCGGGGTCGCGCGCGGCTGGCGGTGGCGCCGCGAACACGACCCGCGCCGACATCGGGTAGGTCCACGCCAGCATGGTGACCACCACGGCGACCGCCTTGGCGGCCAAGACCGGCAGGCCGGCGGCGCACAGCGCGGCCACCGCGGCGCCACTGACCAGCGCGCCGCCGCCGACGACGACCACCGCGTAGCGCGCGGCCTGTGGGACCCAGGCTCGATCGGCCGCCGCGAACACCCAGGCGCGGGTCACGCCGAAGTTGACGACGCCGCCGGCCAGGCACCCCAGCACCGCGGCGACCCCGGGCGACAGCGCCCACGCCCACAGGGTGGCGACCAGCACCACCGTGTCGACCACGGTGGCGAGGCCGCCCACCGCCAGCTGCCGCACCACGCGCGGGATCCGTGACCACAGGGTGACGATCGTCGACATCGGGGTTACCTCGCGGCGGTGCGCGGCGCCAGCGGCCGGCGGACGTCGAACAGCTCGACGCCGGCGGTCGCGAGCACGCGGGGATAGTGGGCGCGGTACCAGGCCGCGTCGGCGCCGAAATCGCGGACCTCGCCGGGCCCGATGAACACGTGGGTGACGTGCAGGCGCCGCAGGCGCGCGGCCACGTCGCCGCGGCCGGCGAACGCGGCCCGCACCTCGCGCTCGAGCGGCGCGTAGTCGATGCCGTAGGTCCACAGCCAGCCCCGGTAGCCCATCGCCACGGCGCGTCCCGCCAACATCGGCACGACGTGGTTGTGCTGATCGGACGTGAGCACTCGCCCGTCGACCGGGACCAGCCGCTGGACCTGCCGCGCCAGCGCGCGGTCTTGCGGGGAGGCCAGCTGCACGTGCAGGTCGAGCTCGCGCGCCAGCGTCAGCGCGCCCGAGGCGGTCGCGCCCACCACCAGTACGGCGACGCCGACCTGGGCCATGCCGCCGCGCTCGAGCCACCGCGCCAGGACGCCGGCGGTGGCCACCGCGGTGAACATGAACGCGTAGACCAGGAACTTCATGTTGTCCCAGTCGTGGGGCTGGAACTGGTACAGGTTCGACGCCGCGAACAGCGCGAGCGCCGCGACCACCAGCGCGCGGGCGAAGCTGCTGCCGCGGCGCAGGGTCAGGTAGGTGACCACCGGGGCGAGCAACGCGACCGGCCCCCAGCTGCACACCCAGAACCACGCGACCTGGCCGTGCGGCGCCAGCCAGCCGAGACGCCAGCGCCCGAAGTGCTGGTGCCACGACCCGCCGAACTGCCACACCAGCTGGGGTGCCGCCAGCACCAGCGCCAGGGCCAGCGCGGGGCCCCACGTACGCGCCGCGCCGCGCACGCGCACGATCTGCCAGGCCGTCGCCAGGGCCAGCAGGCCCGCGGCGACCAGGAACGAGTGCACGTGCACCAGCGGCAACGCGCCGACCAGCGCC
The DNA here is from genome assembly GCA_041389965.1 of Kofleriaceae bacterium. Taxonomy (GTDB): domain Bacteria; phylum Myxococcota_A; class Polyangia; order Haliangiales; family Haliangiaceae; genus UBA2376. The sequence continues at coordinate 381,056 of JAWKQV010000002.1, forward strand.
GCGGCGACCAGCGGGCTGCGCGGCGTGTCGTCGTCGACCCCGGCGCGGATGGCCCACACCGCCGCCCAGGTCGCGGGCAGCGCCGCCAGGAGCGCGCGCTGCGGCAAGAGGAAGTCGGCGACGAGGTTGCTCCAGAGGAGGCCGCGGCGTGGGTCGTGCGCGTAGCTCGGCAAGGCGCTCAGCTCGCCTGGGAGTCCTCCGGCCGCTAGATCGTGGCCGGCGTACCACAGGCCGGCCGCCGAGCCCGACAGGACCACCAGCCACACGGCGATGGTCGCCGCCGCGGTCGTGCGGAACATGCGCAGCGCGACGGCCTGCAGCAGCGCGAGGCCGATCATCGCCGACAACCAGCCGGTGACGGTGAACGCGACGGGCATCGACCAGCCGCCTCGCATCAGCGCGCCGACGAGGTAGTCGCCCAGGAACGGGTAGGTCAGGGGCGCGCCAGCGACCAAGGGCGACGTCGGCGCGGTGGCCCCGTCGGCGAAGTGGTTGGCCAGGGTGGCGTGCAGCGCCAGGTCGCCGTACGACGAGCCGCCGGTGAACAGCGCGCCACCCTCGTCGTGGAACATGTGGCCGTGGAACGCCAGCGCCAACAGCGCGGCCAGCGCACCCCACGACAGCGCGCTGGTGCCCGGCAGGTCCGGCGCGGGCGCCGACGCGGTCCCGCGGCCGAGGGCCCACCCACCGGCGGCCAACGCCACCGCCGCGAGCGGCAAGGCTGGGCCCAGGCCGACCAAGCGCGCCAGGAGATAGGTCACCCAAGGCGTGACGGTGAGCGCGATGGCGCCGATCAGCGCCCACCGCTCGAGCCGCGTGAGCGACCAGCCGAGGCGCCGCACCACCCCGGCGCCAACGCCGGCGGCGGCGAGCATGAGCGCGAGCGCCAGCACGTCAGCCGATCCCCGGCTCGCCCGCCGGCAGCGACAAGGTCGGCCGGCCGCGACGCAGCCAGGCCCAGCGGATGCGCACCAGGTCGCGCAGCATGCGGGCGGCGTCGATGCCGGGCCGGACCTTCGAGCCGTCGGCGTGGGTCCAGGCCACCGGCACCTCGGCCACGCGGAACCGCCCGCACGCGAGCTCGAGCAGCTCGACGTCGAACGCGAAGCCGGTGAGCGTCAGCTCGCGGAACAACGCCCGGGCCACCGCGCCCTTGAACAGCTTGAAGCCGCACTGGGTGTCGCGCACCGTGGCCACGGCGCGGAAGCCGAGCGCCCGCACCACCCAGTGGAAGCCGCGACCCTGGAGGCGGCGCAGGAGCGGCTGGGCGCGCGCCACGTCGCCCGGGACCGCGCGCGAGCCGATGGCCACGTCGGCGCCGGCCCGCAGCGCTTGCTCGAGGCGCGCCAGCTCGGTGATCGGCGTCGACAGGTCGGCGTCCGAGAACAGCACGTGCGCGCCGCGGCTGGCCAGCACGCCGGCCTTCACCGCGGCGCCCTTGCCGGCGTTGGCCGGCAGCCGCACCACGCGCAGCGCCGGGCAGCTCGCCGCCAGGGCCTCGACGACCGCGACGGTACCATCGCGCGAGCCGTCGTCGACGACCACCACCTCGTAGGCGGTCCACCGCGCGGCGGCGTAGGACAGGACCCGCTCGAGCGACGGGCCGATCCGCGCCTCCTCGTTGTAGGCGGGGATGATGATCGAGATGCTCGGCGGGGTTGCGCTCATGCTGGACCACGGTTGCAACCGTCGCGCCGGGCCGACGCTGCGCGGGTCTCCGTCGACGGCGCGATCGATGCGGGCCGGGGCCTGCGGGGCGCGGGCGGGGCGCATCAGCGGACCGCCACCGTCGCGGGCGTCACCTCGGTCACCTCCCCGCGCGCCCTCGCCTGGGCCAGCCGCGGCGCGTACAGCGCCTCCCGGAAGTAGATGACCGCGGGCGCCGCCGCGTCGCGCAGCCGCGATGAGCGACGCAGGTAGCGCGTCTTCAGGCGCGCCTCGAGCGCCGGCGCGCGATCGGTGGCGACGATGATGACGTCCTCGGTGCCCGTCGCCGACCACCGGGTCCGCGGGTACCGCATCAGCGCCCACGCCAGCGGCCACTGCGCGTCGTGCTCGACGGCGACGGTGAAGCGCGCGCGGCCACGTTGGCGGGCGCCGGCGGTGATCAGCGGGAACCACCGGTTGTAGTCGGCGTCGGTGTGGACGTACGCCAACGCCTCGCGCTGGTCCGCCGGGCGGATGAACGACGAGCGCCCGGTGATCAGGAGCGCCGGCACCATGGCCAGCGCCACCGCGCCGCCGGTGCCGAGCCGCGGCCACACCTCCGTCGCCAACAACCGGCCGATCACCACGGCGCCGTTGGCCGCCGGGACGGCCAGGAGCACCAGCCAGCTCATCGGCAGCCACGGCATCTTGTAGGCGACCGCCGAGTAGAGCCCGAGCATGGCGAACCCGACCAGGCCAGGGCCGCGGATCCAGCGCTCGCGCACGCCGGCCCACAGCCCGATCACCGCCAGGGCGTACAGCGCCAGCTCGTAGCGCATGCCGAGGTGGAGGTAGTAGCAGGCGTCCTTCACGTGCCCGCCGTGGTCGGTCCCGGTCTTCGACCACACCAGGTATGCCCGCACCGAGCGCCGCAGCTGCTCCGCGAGGGAACCGGGCGCCTGAAAGAACCCACTGAACAAGAGCACATGGATGGCGGCCATGACCGCCAGCGCGGCCGCAGCCACCGCCGGTACCCGCCAGCTCCAGGCAGCGGGCTGGCCCAGGACGACCAACCGCTTGGCCCGGGCCGACTCCACGGCGACCTCACCCAAGAGCCACAACCCGGCCGCCGCCAGGAACAGGATGGTGGTCTCCTTGGTCGCGATCATCCCGGCGATCGCCGCCGCCAACCCGATCAACCAGCGGTGGCGACCGCTGGCCGCCCACCGCAGGGTGCAGGCGCAAGCCAGCAGGCCCAGGGTCGCGAGCAGCGTCTCGTGGATGGCGTAGCGCGCGTAGTAGACCAGCGTCGGCGAGGTCGCCAGGAGCGCCACCGCGGCGACGGTCCGAGCGGCGCCCAGCTGGCGTCGGACCACGAGCGGCACGGCGCACAGCGCGACGCCGACCAGCGCCCCCGGCAGCCGCAGCTGCCACAGCCCAAAACCGAAGACCTTCCGCGCCCCTGCGAGCAAGTAGAAGTACGACGGCCCGTGGTAGTTGGCCGGGTCGTACGCGTAGTAGCCGCGCCGCAGCATCCCCTCCACGAACCACCCGTTCACGCCCTCGTCGTGGTGCGGCGGCCGCAGCTCGAGGTGCCAGAGCCGAAGGAAGGCGGCCACCCCCAGCACCCCCAGAGTGATCAGCCAGGCGCGACGCGACATGGCGCCACGTAAAGCACGTGCTGTGCCGCTCCGCGGGTCAGGCGAACGGCGTGGCGAACGGCGTCGGGCTCGGCGTGGCGAACGGCGTCGGGCTCGGCGTGGCGAACGGCGTCGGGCTCGGCGTGGCGGTCGGCGTCGGGCTCGGCGTCGCGGTCGGCGTCGGGCTCGGCGTCGGCGTCGGCGTCGGCGTCGGCGTCGGCGTCGGCGTCGGGCACACCAGGTCTTCCATACAAGCGGGGTCGGCGTCGTCGGCCTCGCACGACTCACACCCACACGCTTCGTCGTACGCGCAGTCGTCGTCGATCTCCGGATCACACGCTTCGCACGCCCACGCCTCATCCGTGGCGCACGCGGTCGGGCTCGCGGTCGGGCTCGCGGTCGGAGTCGTCGAGGCGGCGGTCGCGCATGCCGACGGCTGCTTCTTCTTGGTGCCCGGCTTCTTCTTGCGCGGACACTTGTCCACCGACCCTGTGCCACCCGCGTTGGTGGTCACCTTGCACTTGCACGCCTGCAGTTGGCACAGCTCGGTCGACGTCACGCTGCCGGTGTCGGGGATGTCGCCGTCCTTCGAGGCGATCAAGATGTCGGGGTCGCACGTTCCGCCCAGCTCACCGGCGGCCGCGCACGCGACGAACTCGTCGTTCTTTTCCTGGGTCCAGTCGGTGAGGTTGAGGGTGACGTAACCCGGACAGCCCAGGTACTTCTTCATGTCGGGGAAGCGTCCGAACACCACCTGGGTGCAGCCGCCTGGAGGAGGCGCCGCACACGCGCCCCACGCCGGGTCACGAGCCTTGTCGCTCCAGTTGCGGCCGCAGTCCTTGGGCTTGGGACAGGTGATCTTCTTGTCGCACTTGGTGAGGTCGATCTCCTGTTCGGCCGCACCCAGGCCGTCATCGGGCAGGACCTCCGGCTCCGTGTAACAGGCGCTCATGATCAAGGCGACAGCGAGCCCGGCCAGGCCTCGCCACCACCCGCTTCCAACACGCGCGTGATTGCTCATGGCTCGCGGCACTGCAACGGGCACGCCACGGGCCACCATGGCAACGCCACGGGGAACCATCGCCGGACACGCGAGCGGCGACGGCCTGCTGCAACCCCGCGCCTGCGAACTGCAGGAGCGCACCACCACGCCGTGCCACGCCCGGCCGCCGCGTCCTCGCTTCGCCGGACGGCGCGCGGACCGCAGGCCCAGGCGTGGGTCGGCTAGATCATGTCCATGAACATCGTGGTCGGATCCTCGAGCAGCGCCTTCACGTCCTGCAGGAACATGGCGCCGTCCCAGCCGTCGGCCAGGCGGTGATCGACCGAGATCGACAGGTTCATGAGGTGCCGGATCACGATCTGGCCGGCGCGCACCGCGGGCTTCTCCTCGATCTTGTGGACGCCGACGATGGCGACCTCGGGGAAGTTGATGATCGGGGTGGCCAGGACGCCGCCGAGCTTACCCAGCGACGAGATGGTGAAGGTCGACCCGGTCAGCTCGTCGCGGGTGGCGGTGCCGCCGCGGACCGCCTCGCCCAGCCGCTCGATCTCCTTCGACGTGTCGAAGATGGAGCGCTTGTCGGCGTCGCGGATCACCGACACCACCAGGCCCTGCGGGCCCTGGGCGGCGATACCGATGTGGTAGTACTTCTTGCGGACGATCTCCTGGGTGGTCTCGTCGAGCGAGGCGTTGAGCATCGGCCACTTCTTCAGGCTCGACACCACCGCCTTGACGATGAACGGCAGGTAGTTGAGCTTGACGCCGCGGTCGGCGGCGCGGCCCTTGGCCCGCTCGCGCACCACGACCAGCTCGGTCATGTCGATCTCTTCGACGTAGGTGAAGTGGGCCGCGGTGGTGGTCGACCGCGTCATCGCGTCGGCGATGCGCTTGCGCACGCCCCGCAGCGGGACCCGCTCCTCGTCGCCGCCCTTGGCCACCGCGGTCGCGGTGAACGTCTTGATCGCGGGCAGCACCGTCTCGGTCAAGATCGGGATGGCGGTGGTCTCGCCAGCGGCCGAGTACTGCTTGACGTCCTCGGTGGTGACCCGGCCGCGCTTGCCGGTGGGGCGGACCCGGGCCAGGTCCACGCCCAGCTGCCGGGCCAGGCGCCGGGTCGACGGGGTCGCGAGCACGCGGCCGCGGTCGGCCGAGGCGTCGACCACCTCGATGCGCTGGGCCTGCGCCCGCGCCGGCAGCGCCTCGGGCAGGTTGCCGGCCAGCTGCAGCTGCGGGGCCGGCGAGTGTTCGGGCCCGGCGGCGGCAGGCGCCTTGGCCGCGCCGTCGTCGATGACCAGCAGCACCTGGCCCACCGGGCAGATCTGGCCTTCGCCGTAGTTGATGGCGGCGATGGTGCCGGCGCGCGGCGACGGGATCTCGACGGTGGCCTTGTCGGTCATGATCTCGACGATCGGCTGATCGAGCTTGACCACGTCGCCGACCTTGACCTTCCAGGACACGATCTCGCCCTCGACGACGCCCTCACCGATGTCGGGCAGATGGAACTCGAAGGCCATGGCTCACCACTCCAGGGTCTGGCGGATCGCGCCGAGGACGCGATCGGCGTTGGGCATGTACTCGTGCTCGAGCGTGTACGGGAACGGGGTGTCGAACCCGCACACCCGCAGGATGGGCGCCTCGAGGTGCTCCATGGCCCGCTCCTGGATCGAGGCGATCAGCTCGGCGCCGAAGCCGCAGGTCTTGGGGGCCTCGTGGACGATGACGCACCGGCCGGTCTTCTTCACCGAGGCCAGGATGCCGTCGATGTCGAACGGCAGCAGCGACCGCAAGTCGAGCACCTCGACCGAGATGCCGGCAGCCTCGGCCTTGGCCGCGGTCTCCTCGGCGATGGACACCATGCCGCTCCAGGCGATGAGCGTCACCTGGGTGCCGGGGCGGGTGACCGCCAGCTTGCCCAGCTCGACGGTGTAGTCGCCCTCGGGCACCTCGCCCTTGCTGGCGCGGTAGATGCGCTTGGGCTCCATGAACAGGACCGGGTCGTTCTGACGCATCGACGCCAGGAGCAGGCCCTTGGCGTCGTAGGGGTTCGACGGGGCGATGACCTTCAGGCCCGGGGTGTGGATGAACAGCGCCTCGGGCGACTGCGAGTGGTAGTGGCCGCCGCGGATGCCGCCACCCACCGGGGTGCGGATGATCACCGGGCACGGGTACTGCCCGCCCGAGCGGTAGCGGAACTTGGCCAGCTCGTTCACGATCTGATCGAACGCCGGGAAGATGAAGTCGCTGAACTGGATCTCGGGCACCGGGCGCAGGCCGTACAGCGCCATGCCGATCGCGGTGCCGATGATGCCGGCCTCGGCCAGCGGCGTGTCGATGACGCGCTCGCCGCCGAACTCCTCGAACAGGCCGCTGGTGGCGCGGAACACGCCGCCGAACTTGCCGACGTCCTCGCCGAGGACGACGGTCTTGGGCTCGAGCCGCATTTGCAGGCGCAGGGCGTCGTTGACGGCCTGGATGATGTTCATGACGGGCATGCGTGGGACCTCTGGGCTGCTGGATCGACCGGGACGGCTAGGCGGTTTCGGGCCGGGCGGACCCGGCGAGTGCAGGGCGGCCAGCCGCCCTGCCGGTCAGTGCTGGTGGGGCGACTTGGTGCGGGCCTGGGCCATGAGCCAGGCCTTCTGCTCGCGGAGGTGCCAGGGCATCTCCTGGTAGACGTCGTCGAACAGGCTGTCGACCGGCGGCGGCGGGGTCGCGTCGGACGCGGCCAGCGCGTCGGTGATCTCCTGGTTGTAGCGCTCGGCCAGGTCCTGCTCCCACCGCTCGTCCCACAGGCCGCGGTGCTTGAGGTAGGCGCGCATCCGGTTGATCGGATCGCGCTGCTCCCAGATCTCCGGCTCCTTGGGGTCGCGGTACACCGATGGATCGTCGGAGCTGGAGTGGCCCTGGACCCGGTAGGTCAGCGCCTCGATCAGGGTCGGGCCGTCGCCGGCGCGGGCCCGGTCGATGGCCTCCTGCGCCACCTGCAGCACGGCCAGGATGTCGTTGCCGTCGACGCGGATGCCGGGCATCCCGTAGCCGATGGCCTTGGAGGCGAACGACGGCGCCGCGCACTGCTTGGCGGCCGACACGCTGATGGCCCAGCCGTTGTTGCGGCAGATGAACACGCACGGCGCCTTCCACACGCCGGCGAAGTTGAGGCCGACGTGGAACTCGCCGGTCGACGAGGTGCCCTCGCCGAAGTACACCATCGAGACGTCGTCCTTGCCGAGCGCCTTGGCGGCGTAGGCGGTGCCGACCGCCTGCGGGATCTGGGTCCCCACCGGCGAGCTGATCGACACCATGTTGAGCCACGCGGCCGAGTGGTGGACCGGCATCTGCCGACCCTTGATCGGGTCGTTGGTGTTGCCGAACAGCTGGTCGATGAACTGCTTGATGGTGTAGCCGCGCCAGAACCAGGCGCCCTGCTCGCGATAGCTGGGGTAGATCCAGTCACCGCCGCGCAGCTGGGCCACCGCGAAGTGGGTGGCCTCTTCGCCGATGGCCTTCATGTAGAAGCCCAGGCGGCCCTGCCGCTGCAGCCGCATCATGCGGTCGTCCATGATGCGCACCAGCGACATCTTGTCGAAGATGGCGCGCAGCAGATCGTCGGCGACCTCGGGCACGCGGGCCCCAGGGAGCACGCGGCCATCGTCGTCGAGTACGCGGCGCAGGTCGTCCTGAGCTTGCACGGCTACCATGTATCCTCCAGACCGGTTGCGCCGGTCGGCGAGCGTGGCGAAGGGGCGACGCGGCGTGGCGTCGCGGACGGTGTAGCGAGTGCGGTCCGCAGGTGTCAAGGCGACCTGCCGGCATCTGGCCGCGCCGGGTTCGCCGCGGTGCGCTATGGTCCGCCCCGGAGGCTCGATGCTGACGATCTTGATCATCGCCGCGGTGGTGGTTGCCCTCGGTGGCGCCGGCGCCGGCGCGATCGCCTACGCCAACGAGAAGAAGCGCCGCGGCCTGGGCGGCGGCGGGACCCGCGCGCTGCCCAGCGGCGCCGGCGACCGGCTGCTGGAACGCGGCCTGCGCGATCTCCGGGTGGGGGACGTGGTCACGGTCGACGGCAAGGACTTCTTGTGCGAGGGCGCCATCAACTACGACGAGGACGGCCACCGCTGGGTGGTGGCCCGGCTGGTCGACGGCCAGGACGTGATCTGGTCGGTGGTCGGCATCGACCGCACCGGCACGACGGCGGTGCGCATGCTGCGGCCGGACCCGACCGACGTGGCGGGCTACCCGCCCGAGGTGCTGGTGCTCGGCGACGTGCGCTTCACCCTCGACAAGCGCGGGACCGCCACCTGCAAGTTGCACGGCGACGTCGGCAACCTGCTCGGCGCCAAGGCGACCCGCCCCGAGGGCACCGTCGAGCGGTGCCGGTGGTGGCTGTACGCGTCGTCGGGCGACGACACCGCGATGGTCGAGCAGTGGGGCTCGGACTACCGCGTGCTGCGCGGCACCAAGGTGTCGGGCGACACCATCGACCTCATCCCGGGCTCGTAGTGACCCGGCTCGGCGCGGTGGCGCTGGCGCTGGCGCTGGCGGCGATCGCGTGCGGCGGCGCGCCCACGCCCGGCCCGGGCCCGACGACCGCGCCGCGCAATCGCGCCACCGGGACCGCGCCGATCGAGCGATGGCGGTGTCCGGCCGGGGCAGATCTAGCGGTGGACCTCGACGGCGACGGCGTGGTCGATCGCATCCGGCTGGCGCCGGCCGCCGACGCGGTGAGCTGCCTCGAGGTCCACCCCAGCACCGGGCCGATCCTGCTGTGCGGCGACGCCGAGCGCCGGTTCTTGCCGATGCTCGGGGTCCACCACGGCCAGGCATTCGAGCGCGGCGTGTACCGCTGCGATCCCCAGGGCGCGACGATCCGCGCGGTGACCCCGCCGCCGCCGCCGGCGCGGCCGATCGATCCGACCGCGATCCCGACCGGCCGCACGTTCGAGCTGGTCATGCTCGGCGAGGCCGCACCCACGCGCACGGCGCTGTGGCTCGACCGCGGCGGCGGCGCCGCCGCCATCACCTGGCACGACGGGCGCTGGGTTTGGGTCGACCTGGGCTTGTGACCGACCGCCGCCGCCGGCCGATCACGGCGTCAGGTTCTTCATCGGCGGTGCGGCCACCACCACGGCCTGGACCGGCTCGCGCGACACCGTGACGAGCTGACACTGCACCTCGAGGTCCGCCGAGGTGAGCCGCTCGACGAAGTCGGGATCGCTCAGCCGCCCGCCCAGCGGCAGCACGCACACGGTGGCCCGGCCGGGCTTCACCCCGACCATCCGCGCGTGGAGATCGCCCGGCTGGTACAGGGCGGCGCCGGGCGGCGTCCCGGTGGCAGCGTCGACGACCGTCGCGCCGCCGAACGACACCCGCGGTCGCGTCAGCAGCTGGGTCGACACGTCGCGGCTGCCGCGCGGCAAGACCCGTAGGCCCTCCTGGTAGACCGCCACCTGGGCCAGCGGGATGGCGCCACGGTCGGGGCGCACGATCACGTCGACGGTGGCGCCGGTCAGGTCCGACGCCAGCTTGAGGTGCGCGTCCTGGCCCGGCGCCAGCGCGACCGCGGTCGACTGGAACAGGTAGCTGCCGATGGTGCTGACGGCGGTGAGGCTCACCACCGCCGGGCCGGCCGGCACCGCCGAGAACTGGTAGTGGGTGGGGTCGAGGCGGCGGCCGATCGCCATCAGCGTCTGACCCGCGCGCACGTAGGTGACGGTCACCACCTGGATCGCCAGCTGGCCCACGTCGGCAGCCGCGGCGGGCGCGAGGGCCGGCGAGATCTCGACGGTCAGCCGCGCGGCCGGGGCCAGCGCCAGGACGGTGCCCGTGGTCGCCAGCCGCGCCGGCTGTGACCGCAGGTCGTCGACGCGCGCGGCCACCAGCACGCCCGGCGGCGCTGCCAGCGCGAACTCGCCGCCGGCGTCGGTGATCGTGCGGACCTGCTGCCGCTCGTGGCCGGTCACCGGCACGCTGTCGTCCGCGGTGGCCAGGTTGAGCGCGGCCTCGACGGTGACGCCCGCGCGCGGGGCGCCATCGGGGCCGATCACCCGGCCGCGCACGGTCGGCGTACCGGCCGGGAACGGGGTGGTCGGAAGCCGCGCGGTGGCGGTCGCGACCAGCGCGCGGCCGCGGTCGGCGTCGACATCGCTGACCATCAGGCCGAACCGCAGGCGGGCGGTCTCGGTCTGCGGATCGCCCTCGCCCAGGTGCGCCTCGCCGTAGGCCAGAGCGGTCTCGGCCAGGGCCCGGGCCGGCGCCAGGTCCGCGCCGTGCGCGACCGCCAGCAGCTGGAACTCGACCTCGTAGGCGATCATGACCCGGCGGCTGTCGCCGCGAGCGGCGTAGGTGGCCCGAGCTGCCCGCACCTCGGCGAGCGCGCGCTCGGTGTCGCCGGCCACCGCGGCGAGATGCGACTCGACGAGGTGGAGCGCGGCGCCCAGCGTGGCGTCGTCGCCGGCGCGGGTGATCGCGACCCGGGCTTGCTCGACCTGGTTGCGCAGCCGCGGCAGGTCGCCGGCGCGCACCTCGCACTCGAGGATGCGCAGCCGGGCCACGGCCCGGGCGCCGTCGTCGCCCACGGTCTCCGCCACGGTCGCGGTCTGCTCGTACAGCGGCACCGCGCGCGAGCACTCGCCCAGCGCGCGGGCCACGTCGGCCACGGTGTCCAGGCCGACCAGCCGGGCCGGCGGGTAGACCTCGGCCAGGCGCTCGGCCCGCGCGCTGATCGCCTGCGCGGCGGCCCGCGCGGCGCCTGGGTCGACCGCGTCGGCGGTGAGCCGCACGGCGATGGCGTCGCGGCGCAGGGTCGCCAACGCCGTGCGCACGCCGGCGTCGACCGGCAAGGCGGGCGTCGCCGCGCGCCAGCCGTCGCTGCAGGTGGCGGGATCGGCCAGCGCGTCGGCCACGCCATCGGCCAGCTTGTCGAGCGGGGCCCTGTCGAGAGCGGTGATCGCCGCGGCCAGGCTGTCGGCCAGCCCCGCGAGGCAGGCCACCTGCCGGGCCCGGAGCGCGGGCTCGACGACGGCGCAGCTGGCTGCGCGCTGGGTCCGCCACGCCGCCGCGTAGCCTGCGAACCGCGTGCGCAGCGCGTCCCAGCGCGGCGCCTCGCCCAGGCGCGCGTCCACGGCCGCGGCCGCCGCCGGCGTCCACACGTCGTCGAGTTCTTCCTCGGTCAGCGGGCACGCCGGGGGCGGCGCTGGCGCCGGTGCGCTGCGGGCGCGGACGACCAGCAGGGTCCCGCCTGCCACCAAGGCCACGCCGGCCACCACGGCCCACCGCCCGACCCTCCGCCCGGGCTGGCCAGCGTCGAGCGCGGTCAGCAGGCGCCCCATGTCGGGCCAGCGCTGCTCGGGCGTCGGCGCCAGGGCCCGCACGATCGCGGCGCGCTGGGCGCGTGGCACCACGGCGGCGTCGGGCGGCCCGGCGGCGACCGCCCGGTGGAGCTCGTCGACGGTCGCGCCGCGGTAGGGCCGGGTGCCGGTGAGGCCCTCCCACAGCGCCACCGCGAACGCGAACTGATCGGCCGCGGGCCCGACCGCGCCGCCGGCGAACTGCTCGGGTGCCATGTAGGCCGGCGTGCCCAGGACCGCGCCGGTGCGGGTCAGCGTGCTCGATAGATCGGCGGTGCGCGGCCGCGACGCGCTCAGCGGGGTCGCCGCCATGGTCTCGTCGAGGGCGACCACCGCGGGCGCCGCTGCCGGCGCGGGGCTCGGCGCCGCGGGCGCGGGCAGGGTCGCGTCGAGGGCGCCGGCGCCGTCGAAGCCACGGGCCAGGCCGAAGTCGGTCACCACCACCGCCCCGTCGCGGCCGAGCAGCACGTTGGCCGGCTTGAAGTCGCGATGGACCAGTCCGCGCGCGTGGGCGGCGGCCAGGCCGGCGCCGGCCAGCCGGAACCGCCGCAGCACCTCGGCGGCCGGGCGCCGCTCGGCCCGCAGCCACTCGGCCAGGCTGCCGCCCTCAAGCAGCTCCATCGCCACGAAGTCGACGCCGCCCGAGGTGCCGACCTCGTAGACGGTGATGACGTTGGGATGGCTGAGCTTGGCCATAGCCCGGGCCTCGCGCAGCAAGCGGACCCGGGACTCGTCGTGGGCGTCGCCGCGCAGCACCTTGATGGCGACCCGGCGATCCAGGTCGGGATCATGGGCGGCGTAGACCAGCCCCATGCCGCCGGCCCCGAGCACGCGCTCGATCAGGTAGCGGCCGAGCTGGGCGCCGGGGCGCAGCGTCGCGGGCGGCGGCACAGCGCCGCTGGCGCCGCTGGTCGCGGTCGCCTCCACGTCGTGCTCGGTCGCCATCGGGCCCGAGTGTACCCGGGTTGCCGCGCCGGCGCAGGCCGCTCCCGGGCGCCGGATCCCCACCGTGGTGAAATAGGCAGCCGCCCACGCGCGTGGTACCGGGGCCCACCATGTTCTCGCCTACCCGCCGGCCGCGCGCGCGCCGCGCGCTCCTCGCGCTCGGGCTGGCGCTGACGCTCGCCGCCGGGTGCCGGAGCCGCTCGGCCGCCGGGGTCGACAAACCGCCGGCGCGCCGCGCGTTCTACTTCTGGCGCACGACGCTGACGCTCGCGCCGTCCGAGCGGGCCGCGCTGGCCGGGCTCCACGTCGACACGCTGTACCTGCGGCTGTTCGACGTCGGCTGGCGCGACGACGGCCCGACGCTGCTCGGCCCGCTGGTGGCCAGCCCGGACCTGCAGCTGCCCGCCGGCCTCGCGGTCGTGCCGACGGTGTACATCACCGACGAGGTGTGGCGGCACGTCGACGACGCCGGCGTGGCCAGCGTGGCGGCGCTCGTGGCCCGCGAGGTGACGGCGCGGACGGCCCGGCTAGGCGTGACGCCGCGCGAGCTGCAGCTCGACTGCGACTGGACCGACACCACCCGGGCCCGCTACTTCGCGTTCCTAATCGCGCTACGCGGCCAGGTCGCCGCCGGCACGACGCTGTCGGCCACCATCCGGCTCCACCAGGTGAAGTACCGCGAGCGCACCGGCGTGCCGCCGGTCGATCGCGGGATGCTGATGTTCTACAACATGGGCCGCTTCAGCGCCGACCCCGAGGCGCGGGCCATCTTCGATGAGCGCGCCGCCGCGCGCTACCTGGCGCGCCTGGCCGACTATCCGCTGCCGCTCGACGGCGCGCTGCCCATCTGGTCGTGGGTGATCCACCTGCGCGACGACGTGGTCGAGGGCCTGCTGCAGAGCACCGACCCGGCCGAGCTGGCCGGCCTCGACTTCCTCGAACCGGCCGGGCCCGATCGCTACCGCGCCACCCGCGCGACGTTCCTGCACGGGCAGTTCCTGCGCCCCGGTGACCTCCTCAAGGTCGAGGTCACCGGCCCCGACGAGACCCTCGCCGCCGCGACGATGCTGGCCACCCACCTGGCGCCGACGGCCGCGCCGCGTACGATCGCCCTGTTCGACCTGTCCGAAAGGAACCTCGCCCGCCATGGCCTCGACTCCCTCGATCACGCCTTCCAGACGGCTCGCTAACGCCGCGGCCCTCGCCGCCGTGGCCCTCGTCGCCGGCAACCTCACCATCGCCGACCGGCGGGCCGACGCGTGCGGCTGGAGCGGCCCCGAGGACATGAGCGAGCTGACCACGTTCGATCCGACGGTGGCCGCCGAGCCCAGCCCGGACGGCCTGCAGTACGACGCGCTGGTGAGCGGCTTCGGGGGTCCGTGCGACGACTGCGCCCGGACCGCCATGCTGGCCGACTGGCGCGGCTACCTCGGCGGCGCCATCCCCGACGCCGACTGGGCGACGCTCTTGCTGACCGCCACCGGCCCCGACCTCGACGCGGTGCGCGCGGCGATCGCTCGCCCGGGCCAGGGCTCGGCGCCGCGCGGGCTGGCCGCCGTGGTGCAAGCCGCCAAGGCCCAGCCGGCGCTGCGGCCGCGGCTCGAGCGGGCCCTGGCCTATGTCGCCCTGGCGCGCCAGACCGAGGCGCTCGCGTCGATCGACGCGACCGCGCCGTCCCCCACGACGGTCGCCGCGCTGACCGCCGCCGCCGACGCCGGCCTGGCTGCCGCGCGGCGCGCCAAGGACCCGTTTATGGCGCAGCGCTTCGCGTTCCAGCGCGTGCGCCTGGCCTTCTACGCCCGCGACTACCGGGTGACGGTGGGTCGGTTCGACGCCACCGCCGCGACGCTGGCGACGCCGTCGGCCGATCTCGCGGCGCGGGCGCGCTACTACGCCGCCGGCGCGCTGGCCCGGCTGGGCGACCTCGCGCGCAGCAACCTGGAGCTGGCGCGGGTCCACGCCGCGTCGTCGGCCCTGGCCGCGGTGGCCGCGCAGGACTTCCAGCCCATGGAAGACAAGGACTGGCGCGCCAGCCTGGCGATGGCCAAGACCACCCGCGAACAGACGCAGCTTTGGCGCCTGGTCGGGATCAAGCAAGACGGGCTCACCGCGGCCCAGGAGATCTGGAAGCTGGATCCGGCGTCGAAGCTGATCGGGCTGCTGGTCACCCGCGAGCTGGCCCGCATCGAGAGCAACGTCCACGGCCTGTGGGGCGGACCCGACCCGGCGGTGCTGGCCGCGACCAAGCCGGCCGCCGCCGCGCTCGAGCAGCTGGCCACGACCATCGCGGCGTCGCCCAACGCCGATCGGCCGTGGCTGATGCACCTGGTGGCCGCCCACCTGGCGGCGATGCGCGGCGACGTGACCGCGACCCGGAGCCACGTCGCGGCCGCCGGGGCGATGCGCCCGAGCGACGCCAAGGTCGCCGGCCAGGGCCGGGCCAGCCTGGCGCTGGCGCTGGCCACCAGCGGTGGGCGCGACGCCAAGCTCGCCGACGAGCTGGCGGCGACCATGGGCCGGATCGACCCCGGCTTCACCCGGGCCGCGGCGCTGACCTCGACCGTGCGCGCCGAGCTGGCCGACGCCGCGCTCCGCGACGGCCGCGTGGTCGACGCCGAGTTCCTGCGGCCCGACGGCAACGGGCCCAAGGTGCGCTGGTCGGACGCCGGCTTCCTGGCGCAGATGGTCGCCCGCACCGGGCAGACCAAGACCGCGTTCGATCGCTTCGTGCTGGGTGGCTCGTACCCGCGCCCGGCGCTGGTCCGCGAGCTGGCGGCGCGCCACGTCCTCGACGGCAAGCTGGCCGACGCCGCCAAGCTGTTCGCCGCCGGCGGGGCCGCGTCCGAGCGCCTGGGCACCGATCCGTTCGCGCTCGGCATCCGCGACTGCCACGACTGCGATCACGCCACCTACGCGCGCGCGCCGTGGACCCACGCCAGCGTGGTGGCCCGGATGGCCACGCTGGCGGTCGCCGCCGCCGGCAAGGGTCAGCCCGCGGCGGCCGCGGCCCTCGAGCTGGGCAACGCCTACTACAACCTCACCTGGTACGGCAACGCCCGGGTCTTCCTCGACGGGACCCACCAGGCCACCGCCGACACCGCCCCGGCGCTGCGCTGGTACAAGCGCGCCTACGCGCTGAGCAAGGATCGCGAGTTCCGGGCCCGGGCCGCCTTCTTCGCCGCCAAGGCCGAGCTGGCCCAGCTGCTGACCGCGGCCGCCCCCGATCACTACCAGTACTACGAGGCCGAGACGCTGCCGGTGCCGACGGTCTGGTACCCGATGGTCAAGCGCTTCGCCGACACCCGCTACTACCAGGAGATCCTGCGCGAGTGCGGCGCCTACGCCGCGTGGGCCCGGCCGTAGCGGCGGCGCGCGCGCGACGACGGGTGGTCGGAGCTCGACCTCCCGGCCGTCATCGGTGGCAGTACGCCGTCGAGCCGGCCCGGACCACGGCGACTGCGACCGGCCCGGGCGCCGCGGCGCTACAGCGCGCCGATGGCGGCGCGGACCTGGAAGTAGACGAACATGTACGGCGCGAAGAACAAGACCGCGTCGATGCGGTCGAGGATGCCGCCGTGGCCGGGCAGGATCGAGCCCGAGTCCTTGACCCCGGTCGACCGCTTGAACAGCGACTCGACGAGGTCGCCCATCTGGCCCAGCATCGCGCCCGGCACCGCCAGCAGCACCACGTCGATCCAGGCCAGGCTGTCGAGCCGGACCAGCTTCATGACGGCGGCCGCCGCCAGCGAGCCGGCGATGCCACCGAGCGCGCCGGCCCGGGTCTTCTTGGGAGACACCGCCTCGTACAGCTTGGTCTTGCCCAGGAACCGGCCGGCGAAGTAGGCGCCGGTGTCGCCGAGCCACATGACCACCAGCGCGAACAGCACCAGATCGCCGCCGCGGTCCCCGGCGAAGTCGCGCTTGAGCGCGGCCACCACGGTCAGCAGCAGGCCGGCGTAGAAGATGCCGAACACCGTCGACGCGTAGCGGGTGGCCACCGTCGCCATGTCGCGGAAGAAGAACAGGTAGTACAGGCCCGGCGCGATCACGCCCAGACACAGGACCGCGTAGGTGCTGTCGGTCAGCGGCGCCCACACCGCCTTGTGCGGCAGCGCCTGCGGGCTCATCCAGTAGAACGCCAGGCAGGTCAGCCCGCCGAACACCAGCGCGGCGGTGCGGTCGCGCTTGTCGGGCAGCGTCATCGCGAACAGCTCGGCCATCGCCAGGAGCGACGCGGCGAACACGATGGCCCAGGTGAACAGCGGCGAGCGCTGGTAAAACGCCAGGATCAAGATCGGCGCCGCGATGACGGCGACGAGGAAGCGCGACGCGAGGTTGCCTAAGGCCACGGCCGGCGAGCTAACCCCGCGCGGTCCGGCACGTCAAGGACCGCCGGCGTCGGTCAGGCCGGCTCGCCCGCGGCCTCGACGTCGCTGGCGCCGTCGCCGACCTGGGCCCCGGTGAGCCCGAACCGGCGCTGGCGGCCGGCGTACTCCTCGAGGCAGCGGTACAGCACGTTGCGGCGGAAGTCGGGCCACATGACGTCGATGAACACCAGCTCGGCGTAGGCCAGCTCCCACAGCATGAAGTTCGAGATGCGCTGCTCGCCGCTGGTGCGGATGAGCAGGTCGAGCGGCGGCAAGATCGCGGTCGGCAGGTAGCTGCCGAGCCGGTCGGCGTCGACGGCCGAGGCCGCGACCACGCCGGCGGCGACGTCGACGGCCAGCGCCGCGGCGGCCCGGGCCAACGACTCGCGGCCGCCGTACGACAGCGCCAAGGTCAGCGTCATGCCGGTGTTGCCGGCCGAGTCGGCCCGCAGGGCGTCGAGGGGCACACGCACGATCGCCGGCAACCGGTCGAGATCGCCGATGGCGTGCAGCCGGATCTGGTTGTCCATGATCTCGGCGCGCTCCTCGACGAGGTAGTCGCGCAACAGCTCCATCAGGCCGTGGACCTCGTCGGCCGGCCGGGCCCAGTTCTGGGCCGAGAACGCGTACAGGGTGATCGCCTCGAGCCCGAGCTGGCGCGCGGCCCGGGTGATATCGCGCACGCTCTCGGCGCCGACCCGGTGGCCTTCGAGCCGCGGCTGGCCGCGCAGCTGGGCCCAGCGGCCGTTGCCGTCCATGATGATGCCGACGTGGCGAGGCAGGGCGGTCATGGCCTAGGGGGCCGCCCGGGGGATGCGGAGCCGCCGCGGATCGCTGTCGCCCGGTCGGAGCACCCGCCGCGAGTAACATGCGCGCCACCCGCCGTGCAACATGGCGTTGCGCACGCGCCCGCGCGTCGGGTCGCGTCGCAAACGCACGTCGCGGGCGGCGCGCGACGTTGCATCATGCCGAGGGATCCCGTACGCTCGGAAGACCGGCGCAACGCGGGGAAAATCAATGGGAATCTTCTCGAGACTCGGCACGCTGATCAAGTCCAACATCAACGACCTCATCACCAAGGCCGAGGATCCAGAGAAGATGCTCAGCCAGGTGCTGCTGGAGATGCAGCAGCAGCTCGCCGACGCCAAGAAGGCGGTCGCGGTGGCGATCGCCGATGAGAAAAAGCTCCAGAAGCAGACCGCGGCCGAACAGGAGAAGGCCAAGGAGTGGGAGCGCAAGGCCATGGTCGCCGTGCGCGGTGGCGACGACGGCCTGGCCCGCCAGGCGCTCCAGCGCAAGCAGGAGCACGAGAACATCGCCGAGCAGTTCCAGACCCAGTGGGTCGCGCAGAAGCACGCGGTCGAGAAGTTGAAGGACGCGCTGCGGCTCCTCAACAACAAGATCGAGGAGGCCAAGCGCAAAAAGAACATCCTGGTCGCGCGGAAGAAGCGGGCCGAGGCCCAGCAGCAGATCGCCAACACCATCCAGGGCCTGGGCGACACCAGCGCGTTCGACACGTTCGACCGGATGGCCGACCGCATCGCGCTGATGGAGGCCGAGGCCGAGGCCGGCGCCGAGCTGGCCGGCGAGCTGTCGGGCGACAACCTCGAAGCCAAGTTCCTGGCGCTCGAGGCTGGGGGCTCGAACGACGACGATGCGCTGGCCGAGCTCAAGGCCAAGATGGGCCTGCTCGAGGCGCCCAAGAGCGCCGCGGCGCCGATGCTCAAGGCCGGCGAAGGCAAGGACGAGACCCCGGGCGCGCGCGAGACGGTGGCCTCGAGCAGCCTGTCGGCCGAGGACCTCAAGGAGCTCGAGGATCTCGACCTGTCGGATCTCGAGTCGTCCGCGAGTGCCAAATAGGGGCACCCGCGCCACGGCCCGCCGTGAAGCGCTCGCCACACCCGCAGGCGCAACAAGCCGTGATCAGCTAGCGCGGGGCCACGGCGGCGGCGGAACGGTTCTTGCTCCTCGTGGAGCCATGCGGCTGCGCACGTCTCTGCTCATCGGTCTGGTCCTGGTCGGCACCGCGCCGGTCTGGTCGGCCGGACGGCCGGTGGCCCACGCCGAGGACCGGGGCGCGCCGGCCCGGGTCGGCAAGGTCGGCCTGCGGGTGTCCGAGGTGTTCCCGGAGTCGCGGCAGGCCTTGGTCATCGACGTGGCGACCGGCAAGCGGGTCCTGGTCGGCGAGGGCGACCGCGTCGGCGCCTACCAGGTCGTCGAGATCGGGGATGGCGAGGTCGTTGTGCGCAGCGGCGCCCGCGAGCTGGTGCTGGTGGCCGACGCGGCGCCGGCCGCGCGGCCGGCCGGGCCGACGCCGCCGGGGCCCCTGGATCCGTACGCGTCGCCGACGCGCACGGGCGGCGACGTCGCCGTCCTGATGGGCCCGATGCCGATCGACCCGTACGCGGCGGTCGCGCCCGCGCCGACCGGCCCGATCCGCGAGGTCATCGCGCCGGCCGCGATCCGCGCCGGCGGGGGCCCGGTCGATCCGTACGCCGCGGTCGCCCCGACGCCGCCGGGGCCCGCGGCGCCGCCGGTCATCGCCCCCAGCACGCCGCCGTCGGTGGTGAGCGCGCAGCCGACGCCGTCGGTGGTGAGCGCGCAGCCGACGCCGGCGACGCCGACGCCCGCGGCGCCAGCGACCCCGGCGGTCACCGTCGACAAGGTCCGGGTCGAGACCATGACCATCAAGCGCACCGAGCTGTCCGCGTCGCTGGGCGACTTCGATCAGCTGGCGCGCGAGCTGGGCTTCAAGCTGACCGCCGGCGGGGTGCGGGTGGCCACGGTCCGCGAGGGCACCTACTTCTACCGGCTGGGCCTGCGTGGCGGCGACGTGATCACCAGCATCGACGGCGCCCCGCTGCGCGGCCTCGACGACGCCGCCGGCGCCTACGCCCGGCTGGGCTCGGCCTCGAGGCTCACGCTCGGCATCGATCGCGGCGGCGCGGTCGGGACCCTGCGGTTCGCCCTCAAGTAGGGCGTAGTCTGGTATCGTCAGCGCCGTGCGTGTCGTCCTCCGGCTGGCCGGTCCGTCCGACTGGATCCGCGTCTTCGACGCGCGCGACGGCACGCTCGCGGTCGCCATGACCCCGGCCCCGTCGGTGGGCACCAGCCTGCGCGTCGACCTGTCGTGCGGCCCCCAGGGCCCGCGGGTCATCTTCCGCGGCTCGGTGGTCGGCATGCGCGGCGCCGACGTGGCCCTGGTCGGCCTGGGCCCGACTGAGCGGGAGAAGGTCAACTACCTCAACGGCTTCGTGCGCGGCGGCTTGCTCGACCTGCGGGCCGGACGCCGGCTGCCGGTGCGGTTGCCGGTGACCTACGGCGGGCTCAAGGGCGCGGTCGCCACCCACACCCGCGACATCAACGAGCACGGCGTGTTCGTCTTGACCGAGGAGCCGCTGCCCGAGGGCGCCGAGGTCCACCTGATCATCACCCTGCCCGACCGCGCCGACGCGCTCAACGTGGTGGGCCGGGTGACCCACACCGTCGTCCCCGAGGACGAGGACGTGCCCGGCATGGGCGTGGTGTTTCGCGCCGCCGACGCCGAGACGGTCGACATGGCGGCGCTGATCGACGGCCTCGAGCGAGCGTTCCTCGA
This sequence comes from Kofleriaceae bacterium, assembly GCA_041389965.1. Taxonomy (GTDB): domain Bacteria; phylum Myxococcota_A; class Polyangia; order Haliangiales; family Haliangiaceae; genus UBA2376. The sequence continues at coordinate 401,602 of JAWKQV010000002.1, forward strand.
CGGCTCGCTGCCCGAAGCGCTGCTCGAGTAGCGCGCCCGCCGAGGCCGGGGCCGGCGCGCGCCGCCACGCCACGCGATTGCGGGCCGGCGGCCGGCGTGGCACGGTGCGTCGATGAAGCGCCGCCGTGGCGGACCGACCGCGCCCGCGGTGAGCTGGCGCGACGGGGTGCACGTCGTCGGCACCTCGATCTGGTGCGACGCGCGCCGGCGCCGCGGCGTGTGCTTCGTGTCGGCGGCCGACCGCCTGGGCCGCGGCAGCCACGGCCAGCTCATCGCCACCGCGCCGACCCTGGCGCTGCTGGGCGCCAGCAAGCACGCCCACCTCAGCGTGCCGGTGCATCGGCCGTTCACGCTCGGCACGGTGCGCCTGACGCTCCTGCCCAGCGGCCACGGCCCCGGCGGCGCCGCGCTCCACGTCGACACCGGCAGCCACCGGGTGCTGTACGCGGGCGCGGTCGATCCGCGACGGGCCGAGCTGATCGCGTGCGACACGCTGGTGGTGGCGGCCCCGTACGGCGCGCCGCACCACCAGTTCCCGGCCGACGCCGAGGCCCAGGGCGTGGCGTTCTGCCAGGCCGCGGCGGCCGCCGGGCAGGTCGCGCTGGTGCTGGTCACCTCGACGGTGCGCGGGCTGGCGGTGGCCGAGCGGCTGGCCGCGGCGGGCCTGAGCGTGGCCGGCCACCGCAGCGTGGTCGACGGCGCGGCCCGGCTGGCCGAGGCCGCGCTCCCGGCGCCGCTGGTCCGGCGCAGCGTGGCCCGGGCCGACGTGCTGGTGTGGCCGCTGGCCGAACACGCGCGCGCCGGCGCGGCCCTGGGCGCGCGGCCGACCCGGCGCCTCTTGGCCTCGGGCCTGGCCACCGAGCCGGCGGCGCTGGCGGGGCTCGAGCTCGACCTGGCGGTGGCGTGGAGCGGCGCGGCCGATCGCGCGGCGCTGGTGCGGTTCGTCGCGGGCAGCGGCGCCACCGACGTGGCGGTGACCGGGCCGTGGGCCGCCGCGATCGCCGCCGCGGTGGGGCCGCGCGCGCGCACGCTGGGCGCGCCCGAGCAGATGGCGCTGTTCGCGTCGTGAGGCGGGTCGTCGTCGGCAACCGCCGGCGCGGCGGCGGGTGGTGGCGGCTGGCGCTGGTGGTGGTGGCGTGGCTGGCGGTGGCGACGCCGACGGTGGCCATGGTGTGGGCGGTGGCCACGCTCCGGGCCGCCGCGCGCGGGCTGCCGCCGGTGCCCGACGTGGCGGCGTGGACCGCGGCGGCGCCGGCCACCTCCACCGTGCTGGCCGCCGACGGGACGGTGCTGACCGAGCTGCCGTTCACCGAGGGCGCGGTGGTCGGCCACCGCCGCATCGTCCGACTTTCGGACATCGCGCCGGTGGTGATCGACGCGGTGCTGGCGGCCGAGGACGCCCACTTCTACCAGCACCACGGCGTCGACTACCCGGCGATCGCGCGGGCGGCCTGGCGCAACTGGCGCGCCGGCCGCACCGTCGAGGGCGCCTCGACCATCACCCAGCAGCTGGCGCGCAACCTGGTGCCGGCCATCGGCACCGAGCGCTCGCTGACCCGCAAGCTGCGCGAGGCGCTCCTGGCGCGCCGGCTGGAGCGGCGCTGGCGCAAGGACCAGATCCTCGAGGCCTACCTGAACTTCGTGTTCCTGGGCGACGGCGCGTACGGCGTGGCCGCCGCCGCCGCCGCCTACTTCGACGCCACGCCCGGCGCGCTCACCGTCGAGCAGGCCGCGCTCCTGGCCGGGCTCATCCAGGCCCCGGGCCGGCTCGATCCGCGCAAGGCGCCGGCCGCCGCCCGGGCCCGCCGCGACGAGATCTTGCGGCGCATGGCCCGCGCCGGCCTCCTCACGCCGGCCGCCGCCTCGGCCGCCGCGGCCCGGCCGCTGGGCCTCGTGCCCGGCGGCTCTCGGGCGGTGCGCGCGCCGTGGTACGCCGATCACGTGCGCCGGCTCCTCGAGGAGTCGCTGCCCCTCGAGGTCGCCCAGGGCGGCCTCACCGTCGAGACCGCCGCGCTGCCGGGGCTGGCGCGCGCCACCGACGCGGCCCTGGCCGAGGCCACCGCGGCGCTGGCCGATCCCGCCGGCGGGCCGCCCGAGGCGGCGGCCATCGCGTGGGACCACCGCACCGGGTACGTGCTGGCGTTGGCCGGCGGCACCCGCTGGCAGCTGGGCGCGTTCAACCGGCTGACCCAGGCGTGCCGGCAACCCGGCTCGGCGTGGAAGCCGATCGTGTACGCCGCGGCCCTCGAGCGCGGCGACCTCACCGAGGGCACCCCGCTGCGCGACGCCCCCATCGCCGATTACGACGAGGCCACCGCGGTCCACTGGAAGCCACGCTCGGGCGGCCGCTTCCGCGGGGTGGCGGTGGCGGCCGACGCCCTGGCCTACTCGCTCAACGCGCCGGCCATCGACGTGCTCGACCGGGTCGGCCCGCCGGCGGTCATCGCCCTGGCCCGGCGCCTGGGCATCTCGTCGACGATCTCGCCGCTGCGGCCGATGGCGCTGGGCGCGTCGTGCGTGGTCCCGCTGGAGCTGGCGCGGGCCTACGCCATCGTCGCCCGAGACGGGTGGGACCTGGCGGTGCGGGTGGTGGTGCGCGTGCGCCGCGGCGAAGAGGTGCTGTTCGACGCCGCCGATCCGGCCGATCCGAACCTGGCGCCGGCCCGCCGGCTCGATCGGCTGGCGGCGGTGGCTGGGCTCGACCCGGCGGTGCGCGCCGGCGCCACCCGCGGCCGCTTGCTCGACGAGACCACGGCGTTTCTCACCCGCGACCTGATGACCGGCGTGGTCACCCGCGGCACCGCCACGGCAGCCCGCGCGCTGGGCCGGCCAGCCGCCGGCAAGACTGGCACCACCAACGGCAACACCGACGCGTGGTTCGTCGGCATGACCGGGCGGGTGACCGCCGCGGTGTGGGTCGGCCACGACCAGCCGGCCCACACGCTGCCGCGCGGCGCCGACGGCGCGCACGCCGCCCTGCCGGCGTGGATGAAGCTGGTGGCCGCGGCCGAGGGCGCCCGTCCGCCCGAGCCGGTGCCCGGGCCGGCGCCGACGACGCTGACCCGGGTCCGCGTCGACCGCGAGACCGGCCTGTTGGCCGCGCCGGGCGGCGGCGCCGCGATCGATCTGTGGTTCGCCCCGGGCACCGCGCCGACCGAGCGGGCCGGCACCGTCACCGGCGCCGGCGTCGACTTCGGCCGCACCGCACGGCAGTTCTGACCGACCGCCGCGACCGGTCGCCTCCGCGCGCTACGGGCGCAGGCTTCGCGCTCGCGAACGTGTCGCACGCCCGCAGCGCCGGCCTCGAAGCCGCGCTGGAACCACGGGCTCGCTGCGCCGACGAGCCGTGGTGAACTTCCGGTTATCCGCTGGCCGGCCATCCTCTGGAAGGCGATCGTCGCCGATGGCCTGGGCTTCGCCTGATGAGCCTCGATGTCGCCCGGCTCGATGAGCTTCTTCTCGGCGGTGCCCTTGGCCCAGATGCCGGCGTAGCAGTCGGCCTGGAGCTCCTGCCGCACCGACATCGGGTTCTCCAGCGACTTGTCGCGGCCCACCGCCTGGCGGACCTTGTCGTCGGTGCCCAGCAGGTTCTGCAGGTGGTGGCCGTACTCGTGGGCCAGCACGTAGGCCTGGGCGAAGTCGCCCGGGGCGCCGAACCGGTCGCGCAGGTCGCGGTAGAAGCTCATGTCGATGTAGGCGTGGGAGTCGGCCGGGCAATAGAACGGCCCGACGTCGGCCGAGGCCTGGCCGCACCCGGTGTTGACCGCGCCGGCGAACACGCTGAGGACGGCGGGCTGGTACGTGAGCCCGTTGGCAGCGAACACCTTGGTGAAGGTGCCCTGGATATCGTCGACGACGTAGTTGATGAAGTCGTACAGCTCTTGCTCGTCGGCGTTGAGCGGCGGGGCCGCCCCGCCCGGGCTGGTGCTGGCCGGGCTGCCACCGCCGCCGCCCACCAGCGGGAGGTTGACGCCGAAGGCCTGGGCCACCAGCGCCACCAGCGCCAGGAGCGCAGCGGATCCGCCCCCGACCTTGAGCGCGGTCGATCGACCGCCACCCTGGCCGCGGACATCCTCGACGTACTGAGACTTGTGGCCGCGTTCCCACTTCATAGGTCGCGAGAATACATGACCCGCCAGCACCCGCACCTTCCGATACCCGGTGCCGCACCCAGGGCGACCCGGTTCCGGATCGGTTCCGGTTCCGGCGTCGGCTCCGGTTCCGGCACCCTGGCTCGGCGCCCGCGGCTACCATGCGGCCCGTGCTGACCCTCGCGGCCGTCCTGTCCACCTTGCACCTGACCGGCGCGGTGCCGCCGACCGGCGGTGACTACCTGCTGGTGCCGTTCGAGGTGCCGGCCGGTACCGTCGAGTTTTCGTTGGCCCACGACGACGGCTCGACCAGCCAGATCCTCGACTGGGGCGTGTGGGGGCCCGGCGGCTTCCGCGGCTGGGGCGGCGGCCTGAGCGACCCGGCGGTGATCGGCGTGGCCGGCTCGTCGCGGGGCTACCTGCCGGGCCCGATCGCGCCCGGCACCTGGACGCTGGTGATCGGCAAGGCGCTGCTCCTGGGCGTCGACGGCCACTACACCGTCGACATCGAGTTCCGCGACGCGGCGACGCTGACGCCGGAGCCGGCGGCGCCGTGGGCCGCGGTGACGGTGGCCACCGGGCGCCGCTGGTACGCGGGTGACTTCCACGTCCACTCGCGCGACTCGGGCGACGCCACCGCCAGCCTCGGCGAGATCGTCGCGCTGGCCCAGGGCCGCGGCCTCGACTTCGTGGTGCTGTCGGATCACAACACCACGGCGCAGCTGGAGCACCAGGCCGCGGTGCAGGCCCAGCTCACCGATCTGCTGCTGATGCGCGGCGCGGAGGTCACCACCTACGGCGGCCACGGCAACGCCGTCGGCACCGGCGCGTACGTCGATCACCGGGTCGGCCTCGACGGGGTCTCCGCCACCGGCATCGTCGACGAGGTGGTGGCCCAGGGCGGCGTGTTCGTGGTCAACCACCCCGAGCTGCGACTGGGCGACGCGTGCATCGGCTGCGCGTGGGACCACGCCGACACCCCGTGGGCCAAGGTCAGTGGGTTGGAGATCCACACCGGCAACTTCGACGTGACCGGCACGCTCTTCACGCCCAAGGCCATCGCGCGGTGGGACGCGCTGGCCGATCAGGGGTTCCGCCTGGCGGCCATCGGCGGCAGCGACGACCACCGCGCCGGCGGCGACACCGGCCCGGCACCCGCGCGGCTCGGCAGCCCGACCACGATGGTGCTGGCCGACGCGCTGTCGGAGGCGGCGCTCCTCGACGCCGTGCGAGCCGGGCGCACCGAGGTGAAGCTGCGCGGCCCCGAGGCGCCCACCGTCGAGCTGACCGCGATCGATCCGGCCGACGCCACCCGCCGCGCCGGGCTTGGCGACACCCTCGCCGGCAGCGCCGCGGTGCGGCTCGAGGTCAACGCCCCCGGCGGCGACGGCACCACCGCCGAGCTGTGGCGCGACGGCGCGCTGGTCGCGACGAGCCCGATCGTCGCCGGCGCCGCCAGCTTCGAGCGCGACGTCACCGGCCAGATCGAGCGCTATCGCGTCGAGCTCACCGACCCCGAAGGCCGCCTGGTCGTCACCAGCCACCTGTACGTCCACGGCACGCCGTCCGCCACCGACGATGGCTGCGGTTGCGCCGGCGGTCGCGGCGCCGGCCCGGGCGTCGCGCTGGTCCTGCTCGGGCTGGCCGTCCGCCGCCGTCGGCGCTGAGTGGCCGGAATCCGGCGGCTTGTCCGAGAGCCGGCCGCGCGTGTCCGGCTGGCGGGACAGGGTGGCCGGGCGTTCGCGGCGTTGCGCCAGGCACGCACCTTGCTGCCCTCGCCGCCGTGCCATCACTCGTCCACGAAGCGCCGCTGGTGGTGCTGCGCGAGCATCCGGCCCTGGTCCCGGCGCTGTTGCGCGAGTCGCTCGACGTCGCCCTGCCGGGCTTTGTCAGCGTCGACGTCGGCGACCCCGGGTTCACCCAGGCGCTGCCGGCCGAGTTCCGCGCCGACCTGGTGGTCCACCTCCGCGGCGGACCGCCGGACCACGCGCCGGTGATGGGCGTCGTCGTCGAGGTCCAGCGCGCGCGCGACGACGCCAAGCGGCGCTCGTGGCCGTGCTACGTCGCCGCGCTCCACGCCCGCTTGCGGTGTCCGACCTGCCTCGTCGTGATCGCCACCGACGACGCCACCGCGCGCTGGGCCGCCACCCCGATCGCGTCGCTCCAGCCTGGCTCGCCGTTCACTCCGCTGGTGCTCGGCCCCGGGCGAATCCCCCGCGTCACCCGCGCGCGGGCCCGCGACGAGCCGTGGATGGCGGTGCTATCCGCGCTCACCCACGGCAACGGCCCTGACGGGACCGCGGTCACCCTCGCCGCGTTCGCCGCGCTCGATGTGCTGCCCGCCCTCGAGGCAACCGTCTGCTATGATCTGATCCGCGCGTCGCTCGACGAGGTCGCGCGCCGCGCCTTGGAGGACGAGATGCAGTCTGGCAAGTACGAGTACCAGAGCGACTTCGCGCGCCGCTACTATGGCGAGGGCCGACAGGAGGGCCGACAGGAGGGCCTGCAAGAGGGACGGCAACAGGGTCTGCTCGACGGCGCGCGCCAGCTGGTCCTGGCGCTGGCCGACCGCCACGGGCAGGTGGGCGACGACGCGCGGGCCCGGGTCGGCGCATGCGGGGACCCGGCCCAGCTGCAAGAGCTGGCCGTCGCGCTGGCCGGCGCGGCCGACCGCGCCGCGGTCGAGCGCTTGCTGGCTCGGCTGGCGGCCGCTGACGTCACGGCGGGTTGAAGGTCCGCGACGGCGCCGACCTGGGGCTGGCGCGAGGCCGGACAACACGCGCTGCGGGCCGGCGCAGCGCGGTATCGTCCGGGCATGAAGCATGGGTTGATGCGCATGTTGGTGGCGGTCGCGATGGCGGGGTGCGGTGGGGGCCACGGACAGGTGATCGAGGCGCCGGTGGCGAGGCCCGCGCCGCTGCCCGAGGACGCGACGGCGCCGCTGCCGTGGCTGACCGGCGAGCACGCGCTCGGTGCGCCGGCCGGGGGCACGCTGACGCTGGTGGCCGTCGCCGGCACGCGCTACGGGGTGTGGCTCGGCGGCAGCGGCGCGGCGCAGGTGTGGATGTTCGACGCGACCGAGGTGGTCGGCACCGTGGCGGCGTGGCGGGTCGACCTGCAGCCAGGCGGGCCGCCGACGCTGGCCGAGCTGACGGCGCAGATCGACGGCGGCGAGGCCGTGATGTTCACCGGCGCCGATGACGGGCCGACGCTCGCGGTGTCCCGGGCTGGCAGCGGCGCGCTGGCCGGCGCGGCCCCGCCCGCGCTGCAGTTCGGCACCAGCGCGCCGGTGGCGGGCGCACCCGCGCCGGAGCTCGAGGCCAACGAGCGGCTGTTCGCCACCGACTCGGCCGAGCGTGGCGCCGCGGCGTGGGCCGAGTGGTTCGCCGACGACGGCGCCGAGCTGACCGACGGGCTGGTCGTCGGGCGCGCAAAGATCGGCGAGGCCATGCAGGGCCTGTTGGCCCAGGCCCAGCTGACCTGGGAGCCGGTGGTGTCGCGGGTCCGCGGCGACGTCGGCTTCACCGTCGGCACGTTCCAGGTACGCGACCGCGCCGGCCAGGTGCAGGGAGACGGTAGCTACGTGTCGGTGTGGAAGAAGGACCCCGTGCGGGGCTGGCGGCTGTGGTTCGATGGCGGGCGCCCCGGCGATGGAGTGGCGCCCCGTCAGGTCGAGGAGCAGCTCCGCTCGCCTTGACGCCTCGTGTCAATCGTTGACAAAAGCCTCGCATGATTGACACATCGATCATTTTGTTAATCAAACTGTCAATGAATATCAAATACTTATGAATTGACTCGTCTGATAGATTGCCGCATCTTGATTTTAGTCAAGGAGGCGACAATGGACCAGGCGACGCAGATCGGCATCATCGGTACGGGGCTCATGGGCGCGGGCATCGCGGAGGTCGCCGCGCTGGCGGGCCACCCGGTGGTGCTGGTGAAGGCCACCGGCGGCGACGTGGCCCCGGTGCGCGGGCGGATCGAGCGATCGCTGGCGGCGCGGGTCGCCAAGGGCAAGCTCGACGCGGCCGTCGCGGAGGCGGCCCTGGCCCGCATCGAGGTGTCGACCGCGCTGGACGCGGTGGCGGCGTGCGGGCTGGTGATCGAGGCGATCATCGAAGACCTCGCGGCCAAGCGCGCGCTGTTCGCGCAGCTCGACGCGCTGGTGGCCGACGACGCGATCCTGGCCTCCAACACGTCGACCCTCAAGATCACCGACCTGGCCGCCGGGCTGCGGCCACATCGCACGCTGGGCTTGCACTTCTTCTCGCCGGTGCCGGCGATGCAGCTGGTGGAGATCGCGCACCTGCCCGACACCGACGCCGAGGCCCTGGCCGCGTGCGAGCGGTTCGTCACCGGGCTGGGCAAGACCGCGGTGCCCGTCCTCGACTCGACCGGCTTCGTCGTCAACCGGCTGCTGGTGCCGATGCTCCTGGGCGCCATCGCCGCCTACGAGCAGCGGCTGGCGTCGGCCGAGCACATCGACACCGCCATGCGCCTGGGCTGCGGGCATCCGCTGGGCCCGCTCGCGCTGTCGGATCTGATCGGCCTCGACGTGGTGTACGCGATGGCCAAGCTGCTGTACGCCGAGTTCCGCGACGACCGCTACCGGGCGCCGGCGCTGCTGCGGCGGCTGGTCCAGGCCGGGCACCTGGGCAAGAAGACCGGGCTCGGCCTGTACGACTACGCCACCCGGCCGGCGCGCGCCAACGCCGCGGCGCTGGTGGTGCTCACCGACGACGCGCTGGCGGCCTGACCCGCCGGACCGCGATCCACGTCGCCCGGTTTGCGCGGCGGCGGCGGGTGCGGGATCATCGACGCCGATGCGACGTCTCCACGGGATCCTGGTAGCGCTCGGTGTCGCAGCCTGCGGGCCGCGCCCGCCCCACTCCACGCCGGCGCCGCCCGGCAACGCCGGGTCCGTCGACCAGGAGGTGCCGTCGATGGCGCCAGCGGAGGCGCTGGCTGCGTTGGTCCGGGGCGACACGCTGCCGTCGCCGTGCTTCGCGTGGTCGGCCTCGGCCGCGACGCTGGCGTGCGCGACCGAGCATCGCAGCATCCAGGGCGGCGGCGAGCGCGCGATCCGGTTCATCGGCGGCGCGGGCGAGGACGTCATCTACTATCGCCAGGACGGCTACGGCCTCGAGCTCGACCCAGCCGGGTTCGATCAGGCGGCGCTCGACGGGCTGCGCGCGCGCTTCACCCGGGACGACTTCACGGCGTGGCACGGCGCGCCGATCGGCGTCGCTCCCAACGCAGGCGCCGCGGTGACCGCCGTGCCGCTGCGGTGGCGCCGCACGTTCATCGAGCGCCGCGAGGAGTTCGGAGACGCCTACCAGGACGTGTTCGAGACGGACTGTGGCGCCGGCTGGGTCGCGCAGCCGGGCCTGGCCGAGCTGGGCTTCGACACCTCGACGCCCACCGTCGCGGCGCTGGTGGCGCCCAGCGGCCAGCTGATCATGACCTCGACGGTGGCGTGGGGCGCCGAGGGTGACGCCGGGTGGGTGACCGAGGCCCTGCCGATCGACCGCCTGTGCCCGCCGACGCCGACGCGGTGACCAGGGTGACGACGAGCCGCTGACGTCAGCCGTCGCCGTGGATGGTGTGGCGCCACGCCGTCGTCGCGGTGCCCCACGAGATGTCGGCCAGGCCGCGCGCCGCCTCGGGCACCGGGTCGGCCTCGCGCTCGAGCCGGACGCTGACCTCGGTCTCGTCGCCGGCGAACTCCAGCCCGAGCACGAGCGCGACCTCGGCGTCACCGGTGGTCGCGGCCAGGCTGTCGAGTCGCGCCGAGATCGCGCTGATGGCCAGGCTGGCGCGGGCGCGCACCCGCGCCGCGAGGTCCGGATCGATCGACCGCTCGCCACGGGCGTGGCGGATCGCCGCCAGCACCAGCCGCAGCCCGGTGTCGACGGCTGCGGCGGTCAAGGCCGCTTGCGCCGTGTGCAGCTCCAGGTGCCCGCTGAACTCGAACCCGAGCGTCGCCTCGGGCATCCGCTCGCCCGGCAGCAGCGCCTCGCTGCGGAACGGGATGCTCGCCTCGAGGTGCAGGCCGAGCGGGCCGACCTGGGTCTCGAGGTCGATGTCGAGGGTCTGGAACGACAGCGGCGATGAGCCGGTCCGGCTACCCTCGGCCGCGGTGTGCAGCGTGGTGCCGATCGACGCCTCGCCCTCGATGCCTTCCATGCCTTCGCCGGCCGAGAAGCCACCCCCCACCGTCAGCGGCACGCTGGCGTCGACGCTCTCGTGCTCGCCGACGTGGGTCATGACGTCGGCGTCATCGTGGTGGGTGATCGCCCCCTCCGCGCCACGCCCCACGCCGAGGGTCAACCGCTCCACCGCGGCACCCAGCGCCGCGCCGAGCAGCTCGGCCGCGCGCTCGGCGGTGGTGCCCTCGGCCTCGAGCTCAAGCCCGGCCAGCGCGTCGCCGTGGGCCGCGCTGGTGCCCATCCGCAGTCCGCCCATCAGCCGCGCGCTCACGTGGAACCCGTGCTCACCGTGCTCGACCGACAGGTGCAGGCGGACCGCGGCGCTGAGCCCGGCCGACAGCGGGACGTTGACCGAGGCCTCGACCTCCTGGCCATGGCCGACCTCGCCGCCGGCGACACCGATGAGATCGGCCAGCCGGCGTCCCAACGGGGTGAGGCTGGGCGCCGCCAGGCCGGCCTCGTGTCGGGCCGCGCGCCGCGCGGTAGCCGCATCTCGGCGGCGCATGCCGTCGACCGCTTCGCGCAGCGCGACGCCGTCTTCGCGGAGGAGCATGACGTCGAAGTGCTCGCCACCCAGCGTGAACGACAGCGGCAGCATCGGCTCGCGGCGGCCCCGGGCCAGCTCGTTGTTCAGCGCTTCGCGCAGCTGCTCCAGCTCGTCGGGCGTGCCGGTCCCCAGCCGGTACATGATCGCGGTGTAGGCAGGGTGCCCCGCGGCCACCAAGCGCTGCACCGCCGGGCCGCCGCCGGCGCCGCGGTGGGCCATGGTGTCGAGCAGCGCCTCGGCCGACTCGCCGGCGACGACCTTGGCCGCGACGGCGTCGGCGTGGCGCTCGAACGGATCCCCGGCGCGGCCGACGCCGCCGTCGAGGCGGACGCCGCCCCGCTGCTGTACGACGTGGGCGGCCTCGTGGGCGGCCTGGCGCAGGTCGGGCGCGCCGGCGAAGGCCACGGCGTCCCCGGTCGCGTAGGCGCTGGCGCCGATGGCGCGGGCGGCCTGGGCCGCGGCGCCGCCGACGTGGGCGCGGATGCCGGTCACGTCGTGGTGGCCGAAGCTCCGGCCGATGGCCTCGCCGTGGGGCAACGGCCCGCCGGCGCCGGCGACGCCGGCCTCGGCCGCGGCGTGGACCTCGGCGGCGGGCAGGTCGGCGATGACGCCGCGGTCGGGCGCCACCATCGCGTGGGGCCCGTGGGTCGGCATCCGCCGCTCGCGCGGCGGCGGCGCGGCCGGCGTCGGGTGCTCGAGCTCGGCGAGGGCGGCGCGGCCGGCGGCGTGGTCGGCGGCGATGTCCCGGCGCGAGCGGCGGCTGGTCGGCGCCGCCGCGTGATCATCACCCGCGTGGGCCAGCCGGTCGTAGTAGCGGCCAGCGCGCTCGACCGCGGCCGGGTCGCTGGCTGCCACCTCGTCCATGAACATTGCCTCGGACGGCGCGGCGGCCGAGCCGAGGCGGTGGTAGAGCGCGTCGGCGCGGGCCAGCTCCGGAAACAGGCCGCGGTAGTTCTCGAGCATGGTCGCGGTCTCGGCCGCCAGGTCGCGCGCGGCGCACTTGCGCGTGATGAAGTCGTCGAGGGGGATCGACATGACTGACTGGATCACCGGCACGACCTCGTCGATCCACAGCCGGACGTAGCGATCCCGGCGACCAGCGTCGGCCAGGAGCTCGCGACCGCCCAGGGCCGCGCCCCCGGCCCCGACGACGCCCCCGGCCAGCGCGCCCAGGGGCCCGGCGGCCTCGCCGCCTGCGCCGGCGCCGATGACACCCGCGGTGAGCACGGGATGCGTGCGCCCGGCTTCGGCGACGCCCTCCTCGGCCAGGGTCCGCGCCTGCTCGGCCTGGGGCGCGTCCGTCGACGACTCGCGCCGATCGCCGCCGATGCGCGGATCGATCGCGGCGCCCAGCGGCGGAGGATCGTTGGGCGTCCGGATCCAGCCGTCGGTGCCGCCGTGCTCGGCCAACAGCGGAAACGTGGTGTGGGCGTGGATCGGATCGGCGCCGTGGCCGAAGATCGACACCGCGCCGGGCAGGTGCTCCTCGCCGGCGTCGTCGACGATGCAGCCGTCGACGCGGTAGTGGTGCGCCGTGGGGCGGTGGCCGGCGGCGCGGTGGCGGATCCGATCGAGGGTCTCCGACGAGATACCCGGCGCCTGGAACGTCACGACCGACGCGATCTGATCTGGAAAGTAGCAGGCAGCGATCTGCGCGAGCGCGCCGCCCAGGCTGTGGCCGGTGGCGATGACGCCGCCGCCGAGCCCGTGGACGTCCGCGGTGATGCGGGCCTGGTTCATGGTGAACTGGCCCATGCCGACGCCGGACTCGGTCGCGTCCTCGGCCACGTCGGCCATCGTCGCCGTGCCCCGGAACGCGATGACCGGCGCGTGGCCGGCCCCGGGGCGACCGGCGGCGCGCGGGAACACCCAGTACTCGAGATCGCCGACGCCGTGTACGACGCGCACCCGGGCCAGGTCGAAGCCCATCCCGGTCAGCCCGGTGCGATCATCCTCGGTCAGCTGGTCGACGCTGTCGAGGTAGGCGATCCGGTGCGCCAGCTGCTCCAGCTCGAGGGCGTGTCCGCGCGCCTCGCCCTCGGCTGTGCGTCGCTCGGAGCGGCTCATCTCGTCGCGCTGGACCGCGGCGCCCCCGCCGCCGCCGCCGCCGCCGGCCATGGCGTCGAGCAGGGCCTCGGCCGAGTCGCCGCGGACCACCGCGGCGGCGACGTCGTCGGCGTGGCGCTCGTACGGATCGCCGGCCTGGCCGACGCCGCCATCGAGCTGGACCCCGGCGCGTTGCTGGACGACGTGGGCCGCCTCGTGGGCGGCCTGGCGCAGATCGGGCGCGCCGGCGAACGCGACGTCGCGGCCGGTGGCGTAGGCGCCGGTGCCGAGCGTCGCGGCGGCCTGGGCCGCGGCGCCGCCGACGTGGGCGCGGATGCCCGAGACGTCGTGGTTGCCGAAGCTGCGGGCGATGGCCTCGCCGTGGGGCAGCGCGCCGCCGCTGCCGCTGACGCCGGCGGCGGCGACCTGGTGCAGCGCGAACGGATCGTCGCCGGCGACGCGGCCGCGATCGGCCTGGACCACCCGGGGCGCCGACGGCGTGGGCGGCGTGGTGCCCGCGGCCCGGGGCGCCACCTGCGAGGTCAGGGTGACCTTGCCCGGCGCCGGACGCCCGGTCCGCGTCGGGGTGTCGTCGAGGCGGTCGCGCGACGTGGCGAGGTCCCAGCTCATGCCTCCACAACGGCCGCGCGGTCCGATCTTCCCGGGCTTTTGCGGCTACCTTCCCGGCGTGCGGCTGGGCCTCGTCACCACCTCGTACCCGCGCTGGGCCGGCGATGCCGCCGGCAGCTTCGTGGCCGGGCATGCCGCGTACTTACGCAGCACCGGCGCCGAGGTCGAGGTGGTCGCGGCAGATGACGCCACGGTCGACCGCGCGTGGGACCGCGACCAACAGGTGACGAGGGTCCCGGCCGCGCCCGGGTTGTTCTACGCGGGGGGCGCGCCCGAGGCCCTCACCCAGCGGGGCCACGGACGCGCCGCGGCCGGGTTCGCGGCGCGGCTCGCCGCGGCGGTGCTGCCGGGCCGCGGTCGGTGGGACGCGGTGGCGGCGCACTGGCTGGCGCCGTCGGCGCTGGCGGCCTTGCCGACCCGCGGGCCGCTCCTGGCCATCGCCCACGGCGGCGACGTCCACCTCCTGGCGCGCCTGCGATCGCTCCGGCCGACCACGCGCGCGCTGGTGGCGCGCGGCGCCCGGGTGGCGTGCGTGTCGCGGGCGCTGGCCGCGGCGATCACCGACGCCGCGCCGACCTTGCCGACCGTGGTGCAGCCGATGGGCGTCGACGACGACGCGACCGCCGCGGTCATCCGGGCCCGGGCCGCCCGCGCGCCGTCGGCTGACGTGACCATCGCGGTGTTGGCTCGCCTGGTGCCGATCAAGGGCGTCGACGCGGCCATCGCCGCGCTGGCCGCGCTGCCGGCCCGCTGTCGGCTGGTGATCGCCGGCGACGGCCCCGAGCGGGGATCGCTGGCGGCCGCGGCGCGCGCGTTCGGCGTGGCCGACCGGGTGACCTTCGCCGGGTGGCTCGACGGGCCCGCCCGCGACGCCCTGCTGGCCCAGGCCGACGTGGTGTGCGTGCCGTCGATCGTCGAGCACGGGCGCAGCGAGGGCACGCCGCTGGTGGCGCTCGAGGCGCTGGCCGCCGGCGTGCCGCTGGTCGCCACCGCGACCGGAGGGCTGGTCGAGCTGGGGACCCTGGGCGCGCACCTCATCCCGCCCGGCGCCCCGCGCGCCCTGGCCGAGGCCATCTCGGCGGCGGTGGCGCAGCCGACATCGCCGGTCCCGACCCTGACCTGGCGCGCCGTCGGCGCCCGCCTCGATGCGCACTGGCGGCGACCAACCGCGTAACGAGCTGCGCACCTGTGCGCGATCTTCGACGCAACCTGACGGGTCAATGGTCCAGCCAGCCGACGAATCAACCACCCGGTACTGCGTTGCTACGGCCAGTTGGCGCGCCGCCCGGCTGTCGCGGTCCCGTCACCGACGCGGCACGAAAGCTGCTGCTAGGTCGAGGTTCATGTCCGTCTGCTTCGATGTCTCGGTCGTCCTTCCGTTTGGTGACGATGAAGATGCGATCGGCCCGGCGGTCCAGCGCATCGCCAGCGAGCTGCGCAGCCAGGGCGTGTGCTTCGAGATCCTCGCGGTCGACGAGGATTCGGGCGACAACTCGCACGCCGTGCTGGCGCTCCAGCGCGCCCGCGTGCCGGAGCTGCGGGTCATCCACGCGCCGCGCCGCGGCCGGGGCGCCGACACCGGCGCGGCCCGGGCCCAGGGCCGGGTGCTGTGGATCCTCGATCCCCACAAGGCGCTCGGCGCCATGACCGGCGCGGCCGAGGCGATCGCCCAGGTCAAGGCCGGCGACGTCGACGCGGTGGTCATGCACGACGCGTTCATCGTCGCCAACCGCATCCGCGCGCTGCCGGCGTTCAGCGGCCTGCGCGGGTTCCGCGACGCGCGCCAGCGGCGCCTGGCCCGGCGCCTGGCCGCCGGCGGCCTGCGCGTCGACGTGCAGCAGGTCGAGACCGCGCCGACCCGGCCGCGCTGGCTGGCGGCGTTCTTGCCCCGGCGCGCGTCGTCGAGCACCTCGCGCCCGTCCTGAGCCGAGCCCGGCTGCTATAGTCACGCCGATGGCCCTCCTCGGCATGATCCTCGCGATCAGCTTTCTGATCATCGTCCACGAGGCCGGTCACTTCGTGGTGGCGCGCTGGTGCGGGATGCGGGTCGAGCGGTTCTCGCTGGGCTTCGGCCCGGCCATCGCCAAGTGGCGCTCCAAGAAGGGGACGCTGTTCCAGCTCGCGCCCATCCCGTTCGGCGGCTTCGTCGAGATCAAGGGCATGAACATCGCCGAGGAGGTCGAGCCCGACGACCGCGAGGCGTACCCCAACCGGCCGGTGTGGCAGCGCATCGCCACCATCTTCGCCGGCCCGTTCACCAACTACCTGGCCGCGGTGGTGCTGGCGATCGTCGTGTACACCAGCTACGGCGGCCGCCAGAGCTACTACGCGGTCGACAGCACCGACGCCGCCTATGACGCCCACGGCAAGCTCCAGGCCGGCGATCGGCTGCTGGCCATCGACGGCAAGCCGCTGCGGTTCCAGACCGGCACCGAGCTGTCCGAGGCGACCAACGCCATCGGCGACCGCGCCGCGGTGTTCACCATCGAGCGCGGCGGCCAGCGGCTCGACGTGGCGGTCGCCACCAAGTACGACGCCGACCCCAAGATCCAGCGTTACCGGATCGGCGTGCGCACCGCGATCGTCGACCAGCGCACCCCGATGGGGTTCGGCGCGGCGGTGGGCGCCGCGGTGTCGTTCCCGTGGCGGCAGACCAAGGCGACGCTGCACCTGATCGTCGGGAAGTTCCGCGGCAAAAACGATCTACAGGTGGGCGGCGTGGTCGAGATGGGCACCCAGGTCAAGGCCGCGATCGAGAGCGGGTTCGTGTACGTCCTCGAGCTGCTGATGATGCTCAACGTCGCGCTGGGCCTGTTCAACCTGCTCCCATTGCCAGCTCTCGACGGCGGCCGCCTGGCGTTTCTGGGCTACGAGCTGGTGACCCGGCGGCGCGCCAACCCGCGCATCGAGGCGACGGTCACCATGGCCGGGGTGCTGGTGCTGATCGTCCTGATGGTGTTCGTCACCTACAGCGACATCGCCCGGAACTTCTGACCCGGCGGCGCGGCAGCTACCGCGCCGCGGGGCGGTGCCCGGCGGCGCGGCGCGGCGACCGGTGACGCCGGCCGGCTACCGGCCGCGGGGCGGGCGCGGGACCAGCACCGGCGTGCGCGCCTTGTACGCCTCGTAGTCGGGCTGGCCGCCCCAGGTGCGATCGGCCTTGCGCTCGAGCAGCGGCACGCCGCTGCCGCGGGTGAGCAGCGCCGCGACGAACACCGGCGAGATCATCGTCACCCACTGCCAGCCGCGTAGCACCGGCGCGGCGATGAGCGCCACGCCGATCCACAGCACGATCTCGCCGAAGTAGTTGGGGTGGCGCGACCAGGCCCACAGCCCGTCGCGGATGAAGCGCCCGCGGTTGGCGGGGTCGGCGCGGAAGCGGCTCTTCTGGTGATCGGCCAGCGCCTCGATCGCGAAGCCGGCCACCCACACCGCGACGCCGAGGTAGGCCACCGCGTCGAGCGGCGCGCGCACCCGCGTGGTGATGGCCGCCAGCGCCGCCGCCAGCGTCAGGCTCACCCACAGCCCCTGCAGCGTCCACGCCGCCAGGAACCGCGACCACGACGGCTTGATGGCGTCGAAGCGATCGTCCTTGCCGGCCTGGTGGATGCGGCGGACCAGGAAGGTCCCCAGGCGCCCCGCCCAGACGACGACCAGGCCCAGCAGCAGGATCGCGCGGGCGTCGAGCGCCGGCGCCAGGGCGACCGCGAGCGCGGTCAACGTGATGTAGGTGGCGCTGCCGGTGAGATCGTAGAACCGCTCGGTCTGCCGCAGGTAGGCTGGGACGAAGGCGAGCCACTGCACGACGAAGGCGAGCGCGACGCAGCCGGCGAACACCGGCACGGCGCCGACCGTCGCGCCGCCCTGGCTGCCGGCCAGCGCCACTCCGGCCGCCACCAGCACCGCCGCGACCACGGTGCTCACGGCCGACACCGCGCCAGCGCACCGAGGCGCCGCGGCGCAACGAGGGGAACGATCATCGCGAGGGTGCGCATGCAGGTTCATAGCAGGCGCGCAGCCGCCCGCCCGGCCCACACGCACCGGTCCGGGCAGGCCCGACGCCGCCGCGGGATCACGGCCCGAGATCAGGCCACGGCGTCTCCACGCACATCGGCTTGACGAAGGCGGCGACCACCCCCGAAACGCCAGTCGGGTCGACCATCGCGGCGATCTCGAGCAGGTCGGGATCGTCGCCGGCGGCGGCCTTGAGGGCGAGCCGCTCGGCGGCCCGGTCGTGCGCCGCCTCGGCGTAGGCCTCCAGCAGCTGCCGCTCGGCGCGCTCCTGCTCGACGGCGCCGTACGCCTCGGCGCCGACCTGGACAACGCCCACGGCCAGCTTGCCGGTCGCACTCACGAGGAAGTCCTTCGCCATCGACTTCGCGAGCTGCTTGAAGGACGCGGACTTGCCGCGCGACTTCAGGAACGCCAGCACCCGGGCGCCGGTGCGCTTGCGCAGGCGGTTGGTCAGCGCCCGGCCACCGGTCTTCATCGCCTGCTTGAGCGCGGCCTTCGCAGCTGCCTTGCCGCCGGCCTTGGCCGCGGTGGTGGCTGCCTTGAGCGCCACGTTGGCGGTTCCGCCGGTAAAGATCAACCCGGCGACGTTGGCGGCCACCTCGGTCACCGACTCGACCATGTTGGCCACGTCGAGCACACACTGCGCGGTGTTCTGGGCGCAGAACGCACCGCAGCTGGTGGGCTGGCCAGTCGCCGGGCAGCCGTCGTTCAGGCTCTGCTTCCAGCAGGCCGGCTGTTCCTGGCGGATGTTCTCCGCGAGGATCCACGCCGCCAGCTTGTCCACGACCACCAGGTCGAGCTTGAGCGGTTCAGGGTCCTGGACCGGGAGATCCACGTCGTTCCCACCGAACCGATGGAAGCGCCAGTGCGTGCCCGCGCCTGCGGGCGAACCGAACAGCGCGACGCCCTCGCCGTCCGTCCCCAGGAAGGCACCGTCGACGGTGCTGCGGAGGACGTACCAGACGCCGGTGGCGGGCGGATCTGCGTGCTCCCACAGGTGCTCGATCCGCCACTCGGAGGCGGCGTCGACCGGGCCGACCACGACCTTGACGCCGACGCGCTTGAGGACGAGGTCGGGGTGCGTGTAGCTGTGGATGTGGACCGTGCCTTTGCCTGGCACCGGGCGAACGGTGAACAGCCGTGTGCCGTCGTAGTACGGCAGCAGGAACGCCGGGGCCGCGACCTGCGTCGCCAGTCGGTAGGCCGGGCCCGTGGCCGGATCAGCAGTCGTGGTGAGGTACGGCCCCTCGCTGTTGAGGTAGATCTCCTTGCCGGTGGCTGGGTCGGTGCGCGACAACAACTGCGTGGTCAAGCCGTAGATGGCCGGCTCGGCCTGGTGCTCCGGGGCAGCACACAGCGGGCTGGTCATGGTCTGGGGGGGCGGGACCAACGGCGGCTTCATGGCGAACGCGGTCAGGCCCTCGGCGACGCGAGCCTCACCGACCGTGCGCTTGAGCGTGCATTCGGTGGTGGCTTCGGACCACACGAAGGCCCGGCACGCCACGTCGGCCTTGCAGAGATCGTGACACCCCCGGAGCCCCTTCCATCCGAGCTTGGTCACGGAGAGGCTGGCCCCGGTCAGGTCGGTGTTCTCGGCGTAGGTCTCGGGCGCCGGGACCGCCGCGACCCGCGTCGGCCGGATCCACGACACCCACGTGGTCTCGCCGGGCGTCGAGCCGTGGACCTCGCGCAACAGCTCGCAGGTGCCCTTCCAGGTCTCGACCGAGTAGCCGGCGCAGTCCCACCTGGCGTCGCACGCGACCTGGCACGCGTGCTCGGCGCCACGACCGCCGACCGCCACCGTCTCGAGCGGCGTGCCCGACAGGCGGACGCTCCGGGTCGGGGAGCCCGCGCCGGGCAAGGCCACCGGCCCGACGGCGTCGCCGGGCTTGATCCAGGCGACTACAAAAGCCTCGCTGCGCGGCCCGTCGACGGTCGCCTTGAGCTTGCAGTAGTCGCCGCGGAGGACGAACCCGACGCACGCCGCGGCGGCCATACACGCGGCCTGGCATGCGTCGGCGTTGGTATTGCTCAGGGGCGGATCCAGGTCGGTGCCGATCAGGTCCATCTGGGTGGCCAGCATCCCCGGGGCCGGCAAGGCCAGCGCGACGGCCGCGCCGGTGCGGGTCCACACCTCGCCTCCAAAGGTGAGCCGGTCAGCCGAGCTGGCCAGCGCGCCGACCACGTGCTCGCCCCGGGTGGGCAGCTGGCGGAACACGCGCAGCTCCCACGGGCCACCGCAGACCGGGTGCTCCGGGGGGCTCAGGCGGGCCGCCTGCACGGTCCACGGCGGCGGGGTCCCGTCCGCGGCGACCGTGATGGTGAGCGCGCCCCGGTAACCGGGCCGGACGTCGAGCTTGGTGCCGTCGGCGGTCTCCCACCGGCCGGTGACGTCGGGCGGTGCCTTCATCGCCTCGCTCCGGCACGCCTGCTCCTCGGGCGTGAGCTTGCGGCCCATGAGCGCGACGCACGCCGACGTCGCCACGGCGGCCACGGCGGCCACGGCGACGGCGCGGGCGGCGATCGCTCGGGCACGGCGGGCGCGGGGTGGCCCCTGGGGGCGGGCAGCGGACGCAGGCGTGGCGAGGTCTTGGGCGAAGTCGTCGGGCATCTCTGGTCCTTGCTCCAGCATCGAGGCGCGCCCAACGACGCGCTCACCTTGACGACGACGCCCCCCGAACGCATCTCCAGCGTAATTGCTTTGAGTCCAAAATACCAGGCCGGGACGAGCCCCCGACCAAGCCGCGCCCGACGCCCCCGGCCCGCGCATCCGCCGGCCCGGGATGATCCCGCCCCCCGGCGCGCGACCGGCGGCGCTGGCCCCGGCCGGCCCCGGCGGTAGACTGCGCGGGACCTCGTGGAGCCGACGCCCCCGCCCTTCACTGCCGCCGGCCGGAGCTGACCGATGGACCCGCGCGCCGCGTACTTCGACGACCTGCTCGATCGGCTGCCGACCGAGCCCGGCGTCTACGTCATGAAGGACGCCAGCGGCAAGGTGGTCTACGTCGGCAAGGCCAAGAACCTGCGGACCCGGGTGCGCCAGTACTTCCGCCCCGGCGGCGACGAGCGCTACTTCGTGGCGGCCGGCTACCTGGGCAAGGTGCTGCACACGGTGGACACCCTGGTGGTCACCGACGAGAAGGAGGCGCTGCTCCTCGAGAACCACCTGATCAAGAAGCACCAGCCGCGCTTCAACGTGAAGCTGCGCGACGACAAGCAGTACCTGGTGCTGCGGGTGCTGCCGCCGGCCTCGGACCCCGGCGCCCCGGTGCGCCGCCAGTTCCCCAAGGTCGAGGTCACCCGCAACATCCAGGACGACGGGGCCCGCTACTTCGGCCCGTACCACTCGGCCACGTCGTGCCGGGAGACGCTGCGGGTGCTCAACCGCCACTTCCAGCTGCGCACCTGCACCGACCACGTGCTCGAGCACCGCGGCCGGGTGTGCCTGCAGTACCAGATCAAGCGCTGCTCGGGGCCGTGCGCCATGCCGGTGACGCCGCGGGCCTACGCCGAGCAGGTCGACGACGTGGTGCTGTTCCTCGAGGGGCGCGACCGCGAGCTGGTGGCGCGGCTGCGCGAGCGCATGGCGGCCCGGGCCGGCGCCGAGGAGTTCGAGGTGGCGGCCCAGCTGCGCGACTCGATCGGCGCGGTCGAGCGCACGGTGTCGCGCCAGGTGATGGTGCAGGACGACTTCGTCGACCAGGACGTGTTCGGGCTGCACCGCGAGGGCGACGCCGCCGAGCTGACGGTGTTGTTCGTGCGGGCCGGCAAGCTGGTCGGCAAGCGCTCGGTCGGCCACAAGGACCAGGAGCTGCCCGACGCCGAGGTCGTCGCGGCGTTCGTGCAGCAGTACTACGCCACCGGCACGTTCATCCCCGACGAGGTGGTGGTGCCGGTGCCGCTGGACGACGCCGAGGTGCTGGCCGAGTGGCTGGGCGTGGCGCGCGGCAAGAAGGTCAAGGTGGTGTGGCCCCAGCGCGGCACCCGGACCCGGCTCATCGAGCTGGCCGAGAAGAACGCAGCGGCGGCCATGACCGCGCGCCGCGACAAGGGGGCCGACGCCGAGGACACGCTCGACAAGCTGCGCGAACGTCTGGGCCTGGCCCGGGTGCCGCGGCGGATCGAGTGCTTCGACATCGCCCACGTCAGCGGCACCGACACCGTGGCGTCGATGGTGACCTTCGTCGACGGCGTGCCCGCCAAGCAGCTGTACCGCAAGTTCAAGGTCAAGACCGCCGGCAACGATGACTTCGCGTCGATGTACGAGGTGCTGTCGCGCCGGTTCAAGCGCCTCGGCGGCGACGACCCGGCCTGGGCGCCACCCGATCTGCTGGTCATCGACGGCGGCAAGGGCCAGCTGGCGATGGCGGTGGCGGCGCTGGGTGACCTGGGCATCGCCCTCGACGGCGACGCCGCGGTGCTCGAGGTGATCGCCCTGGCCAAGGAGCGCGAGCTGGCCCGGGGCGACGTGCCGGATCGGGTGTTCGTGCGCGGGGTCAAGGAGCCGCTGGCGCTGCGGGCCAACACCGCCGAGCTGTTTCTGTTGGCGCGGCTGCGCGACGAGGCCCACCGCTTCGCCAACACCTTCCACCGCGAGCGCCGCGGCAAGGCCGCGCTGCGCTCGTCGCTCGACGACGTCGCCGGCATCGGCAAGGCCCGGCGCCAGGCCTTGCTGCGCCACTTCGGCACCGTCGCGGCGATCGCCGCCGCCTCGGTCGACGAGCTGGCCCGGGCCCCGACCATGAACCGCCGCGCCGCCGAGGCGGTGGCGGCCCACTTCGCCGCCACGCCGGCGCCGCGCTGAGGCGGACCGGCGCCGACGGCGCGCTACACCGGCAGCAGGCGCTGCATGGCAGCCGACCACGCGGCCCGGCGGCGGCCACGCGGCGGGCAGCGCGACCCCAGCGCCAGCGCCGCCGCTACGCGCGCGCCCAGGGCCAGCATCGACGGCGCGTGGCGTGCCGCGGCGGCCTTGTCGACCAGCGCGCGCGGCGTCAGCGTCGGCATCACCTGATCGAGGCCGGCCCGCGCCAGGTCGGCGTCGACCAGCCCGGCGGCCATCAGCCGCTCGACGTCGGCGCCGGTGAGGCGCTGGTTCCAGCGGCGGACCGCGTCGTACGCGGCGAACAGGCCGCCCCAGCGACGGTGCCACGCCAGCTCGTAGTCGAACGGGGTGCCGCCGGCGGCCAGGGCATCGACCAGCAGGCGGGCCGCGCCCAGGCCGGCGCCGATGCCGGAGCCGTGGGCCGGGAACACCTGGCACCCGGTGTCGCCCACCAGCGCCACCGTGCCGTCGGTCAGCACGTCGCGCGGCCGCCGCAGCGGGATGGCGCCGCTGCCGCCGAACACCCGCGGCCCGATCCACCGGTGGGCCCGCACGAACTCGTCGAGGATGGCCTTGCCGCTGGGCACCCCGGCCGCGGGGATCGAGCCGGTCAAGACCGCCACCGTCGCGCCGTCGGCGTCGATGCGGACGTTGCGGACCGAGTAGCCGCCGGCGACGCCGACCTCGGCGGCGACCTCGCCCCACGGCACGCCGCCCGCCGCCGCGAACGCCGCCGCGCCGTGGCGATCGGCGATCTCGTAGACCGCCTGGGCCGCGGCGCACAGGTGGGCCGCCGCCACCGGCGGCGCCGCCAGCAGGCCCGCCCCCGCCAGGCCGCTGGCGTCGACGATCCACCGGGCCCGCACCGGCCCGGCCGACGTCGTCACCTCGCCGCCGGCCCGGCCGCGGACCGCGACCTCACCGACCAGCTGCGCGCCCGCGGCCGTCGCGCGCGCGTGCAGGTGGCCGACCAGCGCGCGCATGTCGAGATCGACCACGTCGTGGCGATCGACGGTGACCCGCTGCGCGCCGGCCACCAGGTGGAACCGGCTCGGCGCCTCGGTCGCCCCGGGCAGGTGGACCCCAGCCTCGGCCAGCGCGGTCCGGGTCACGCCGTTGACCCAGCGGGCCCCGGCTTGGTCGAGGGGCCGCCGGTCCAGGCACAGCGTGCGCAGCCCGCGCGCGGCGGCGAACATCGCGGTGGCGGCGCCCGCGGTGCCGGCACCGACGACGAGCAGATCTACCTCGGCGGGAAGCATCGCCGCCAACCGTTAGCACTACCACCGGTCTACGAGCCCGCCTGATGGCAGCAATCGCCCGGGCAGGCACCGGTAACATCGGCGTTACAGGATCCCGGCGTCACACCATGGCCGACGCCGCGGCCGCCGCGCTAGCGTGACGTTGGACCATGTGTGGCATCGCCGGCTTTCTCGACGTCGACGGCGGCGATCCGAGCGCGGCGGCGGCGATGGCCCGTCAGATGGCCGCCCCGCTGGCGCCGCGCGGCCCCGACGACGAGGGCGCCTGGGGCGGGCCTGGCGTGGGGCTCGGCTTCCGCCGCCTGGCCATCGTCGACCTGTCACCGACCGGGCGCCAGCCGATGACCTCGGCGTCGGGGCGGTACACGCTGATCTTCAACGGCGAGATCTACAACCACGGCGCGCTGCGCCAGGCCCTCGAGCGCGGTGGCGCGCGCTTCCGCGGCCGGTCCGACACCGAAGTCATCCTGGCGTCGATCGAAGCCGACGGGTTCGAGGCGACGCTGCCCAAGCTCACCGGGATGTTCGCGCTGGCAGTGTGGGACGCCCACGCGCGCGCGCTGACGGTCGCCCGCGATCGGTTCGGCGAGAAGCCGCTCTACCTGGGCTGGGCCCGCGGCGGCCGGCTCCTGCTGTTCGGGTCCGAGCTCAAGGCGCTGCGGGCGCATCCTGCGTTCGCACCCGCCCTCGATCGCACGGCGCTCCTGGCGTACGTGCGGTTCGGCTACGTGCCGGCGCCGCGCTCGATCTACCGGGACGTAAGCAAGCTGCCGGCCGGCTGCTGGCAGCGGTTCTACGCCGACGGGCGGGTCAGCGCGGTGGTCCCCTACTACGCGTTCGCCGAGGTGGCGGCCGCCGGGCTCGCGGCGCCGCTCGACGTGGACGTGGGCGCCGCCGCCGATCTGGTCGAGGCCGCCCTGACCCGGGCGGTGCAGGCCCAGATGGTGGCCGACGTGCCGCTGGGCGCGTTCCTGTCCGGAGGCATCGACTCGTCGCTCATCACCATGCTGATGCAGCGGCACTCGCCGCGCCCGGTCCACACCTTCTCGATCGGCTTCGATCAAGCCCGCTACGACGAGTCTGCCTACGCCCGCGACGTGGCGACCCGCCTGGGCACCGACCACACCGAGTTCCGCGTGACCGGGGCCCAGGCGCTGGCCGTGATCCCCGACCTGCCGACCGTCTACGACGAGCCCATGGCCGACTCGTCGCAGATCCCGACCTTGCTGGTGTCCCGGCTGGCCCGCCAGCACGTCACCGTGGTGCTGGCCGGCGACGGCGGCGACGAGGTGTTCGCCGGCTACCCGCGCTACCAGCAGCTGCGGCAAGTCGCCGCCGCGCTGCGGGTGCCGGGGCGGCGCCCCCTCGTGGCCGCGGCCGATCGCCTATTCGCCGCGCTGCAAGATCGCTCGGTCACGCCGGGCCCCATGCAGCGCCGCCTGGACTGGCTGCGTCGACGCACCGACATCGGCCGCGTCCGGGATGCGGACGCGTTCCACGGCAAGCTGATGAGCCTGTGGTACCAGCCGGCGTGGGCGCTGCCCGGCGTGGCCGAGGCGCGGGGCGTCGTGCCGCTGGCCAAGGACGTGCTGGCCGACGGCAACGTGACCGAGCGGGCGATGTACGCGGAGACCTTGGCGAACCTGCCCGACGACCTCCTGGTCAAGGTCGACCGGGCCGCGATGTCGACCGGCCTCGAGACCCGGTTGCCGTTTCTCGACCACGAGGTGGTCGCGCTGGCGTGGCGGCTGCCGTTCGCCACCAAGGTGGGCGGCGCCCGCGGCAAGCTGGTGCTGCGCCACATCCTCGACAAGCAGCTGCCGATGGCGTTGTTCGAGCGCCCCAAGATGGGCTTCATGATCCCGCTGGCCGACTGGCTGCGCGGGCCGCTGCGGCCGTGGGCCGAGGCGCTCCTCGACGAGCGCCGGCTGCGCGAGGCGGGGCTGTTCGACCCGGTGCCGATCCGGCGCCGCTGGCACGGGTTCCTGGCCGGGGTCGACGACTGGCGCAGCTCGCTGTGGCCGATCTTGGTGTGGCAACAGTGGGCGGCGGCCACCGGCCTGGGCCCGCCGGTCTGACCGCGCGCGCGCCGCGGCGGTGGTGAGCCGACCGGGGCCGGTGGTATCGTGCGCGGATGCGCTCTGTCACCTGGTCCTGGTCGTTCGCCGCGCTCGCGCTCGCGCTCGTTGGCTGTGGTGGCGGCGGTGGCACCACCACCGTCGACGCTGCGGTGGCGATCGACGCCGCCATCGACGCTGCGGTCGACGCCCCGGTCTGCCAGGGCATGGTGTGCGACGGCGTGTGCTACGACACGTCGACCGACGTCGACCACTGCGGCGACTGCACCACGGCGTGCGCCACCACCCAGGTGTGCACGGACGGCGTGTGCGGCTGCCCCACCATCGCGCCGCCGGCGGCGCCGTCGCTGTTGCAGTCGGGGACCCGCGCCATGGGCCCGATCACCGTCGGGTTCGGCGGCATCCTGGGGCCGACGATCGACGCCGTCATCGCCGGCTATCCAACCGCCACCGTCGAGGTCGGCGTGCCCTACACGCTGGTGGGTGATCGCAACCCGCCGTTCGTCGGCTACGGCTACGACCTCGACCTGGCGACCCAGGTGCCCAAGCTGGCCTACTTCGCGTCGGCCGGCGTCGTCACGTTCACCAAGATCTGCCCGATGGGATTCTCGGCGACCCTGACCGACGCCACGTTCAACCAGGTGGCCGGGTTGATGGACCCGACGCCGGTCGCGGGCGGGTGCACCTTCGCGACCCCGTCGCTGACGGTCAGCTTCGGCGACGTGGCCTGCCCGTGACGGGGTGACCGACCCGCCGCGCCGGCGTGTAAGGAGTCGGTCAGGGTTCCCACGCCGGGGGTGCGCGCGGCGTCGGCGCGCGTACAACCGGGCATGCGCACCTTCCTCGTCGCGGCCGTCCTCGCCGCCGGCGCCGCCGCCTGCCGGCAGCCGGTCACCCACGTCCACCTCGATCGCGGCGAGGACGATCGTCCCCGCCCCGGGCAGTTCGTCGTCGACGGCACCGCCAGCCTCGAGCTGCGACCCGACGTCGCCGACATCCACCTCACCATCGGCAGCGAGAGCCCGCGGGCCAAGCAAGCCGCGGCCGAGGTGCGGACCCGCCAGGCCGCCCTGCGCCAGGCCCTGGTGGCGGCCGGCATCGCCGCCGACCAGCTGACCTTCTCGGGCCTGCGCATCGCCCCCGCGTACGACGACAAGGGGCGCCTGCGGGGCTACCGGGCCGGGCTCGACCTGACCGCGACCACCACGCGGTTCGAGGACCTGCCGGACCTGCTCGAGCTGGTGGTCAACGCCGGCGCCACCGACGTGTCGACCACCGCGCGCGTGCGCGAGCTGTCGGCCAGAAAGCGCGAGGTCCGTGACCTGGCGCTGGCCGCCGCCAAGGCCAAGGCCGAGCAGACCGCGACCGCGCTGGGCGTGAAGCTCGGCCGCATCGTCGCCATCGCCGAGGGCGGCGACCGCTGGGGCGGCTACCAGACCGCCAACGTGGCCCAGACCCGCGTCGGCCTGGCGCCCCGGGCCGACGACGACGCGCCGCTGCAGGCCGACACCCAGGAGCTGCGCCTGACCGTGTCGCTCACCTACGAGCTGTAGGGGCGCGGGGTGTGCCCGGCGCCGTCGGGCGCCGACCGGACCGTCACGCGGCGTCGGGCGCGGGGTCGTAGGTGACCGCCCATCCGAACTCGGGCGACAGGACGCCGGCGCGGTCTTCCACCACACCGAACAGGCCGGCGACGAAGCGCATCGCGTGGCGCTCTTCGGTGCGGAGGTCGGCCACGACGACCGGCGCGCTGGCGAGCCCGCCCGGGATCTCGCTGAGACTGGGGCCCAACGGATCGCGCCAGTCGCGCCGCGGCCGCGTGAGGTTGTGCTGCCAGTGCGCCATGTGCGGGTTGGCCTCCGGCTGCCGGCTGAGAGGTTCCACCAGATAGGGGAACAGCACGTTGATCCACCCCGTCATGTCCGCGCCGCCCGAGCCGCTCTCGTAGTGGAAAAACGAGCGCCAGAACGCCACGTCGTCGGCGCCCTCGGCGGTCGCGACGATCCGGTCGAGCACCGGCACGAGCGCGGCGGTCCAGTGCCTGAGATCGTACTCCGCCAGGTGCTGGGCCCGCTGGCGCACCGACCGCCAGTCGTCCGGGGTGCCGAGCAAGGTGATCTGCGGGATGCCGCAGCCCGCCAACATTTCGTACTCGAAGTACCCCTGGAACGCGTCCATCAGCAGCACCTCGGTGGCGGCGCGCTCGAGGGGTCCCGTCGTCGAGAAGTCGGCGACAACCAGGTCGCGCAGCTTGCCCACGTGCTCGGCGATCTGGTCCGAGAACTCGGCGAACGCCTCGGGCCACGGGTTGGGCTGCCCAAGGAGGAAGTCGTCGCGGACGACGGTGAGCTTGGCCTTGCCGGCGTGGCGGACGAAGCGAGCGCGCAGCGCCTCGCTGTGCACGTTGACGTGGGTCGCGAAGCCCTGCGCGATCGTGAACCACACGGCGTCCGGCGACAGCGCGATCGGCCGGTGCTCGTAGAACGCATCGTGCGCCATCTGCACCAGCGGGCTTGTGTCAGTGCACGCGACCAGCCGGGCCGCGCTGGTGTAGACCTGCTCGACGCGGGTGGCGCGCAGGCGGCGCGACCAGCGGGGGCGTGGTCTGTCGAAGCGCACGCCGTCGTCCTCGGTCGTGCCGACGTCGTCTCGGGTGGGCGCGCCCAGCAATGCCGGGATCGCGCGGCCGCGATCGAGCGCGGGTCGCGCAGCCGTCGCCCACGCCACGGCTGACACCTCGAACGTCCTCATCTGGCGAAAATAGCAGCGCCCCGTGCTGGACTGGGCGGAAACCTCCGGCGCCCGGCGGCTCCCGCCGGCCCGCGCGCTACGCTCGTCGGCGTGGACCAGCTCCGCCTGCGCCTGCTCGATCTCCACCGCGCGCTCATCGAGGTCGAGCGGGTCGCGCTCGAGCGCACCCGCGGGCGCCTGACCGCGACCGCGCTGTGGCACCTGCTGGTCGAAGATCCGGCGCTGGCCTGGCTCGGCCCGCTGTCGTCGGTGATCGTCCGGCTCGACGAGGGCGTCGCGGTCGACGACGAGGCCGACCTGCGCGCGACGGTGCGGGCCCTCCTCACCGCCGACCCCGACGGCGCGCCGTTCCAGCGCCGCTACGCCGAGCTGTTGCAGGCCGCACCCGAGGTGGTGCTGGCCCACCGCGCGGTCACGCGCGCCTGGTAGCCCCGGCCGACCGCGGGCAGCGACCCGCGCGGCTACTTGACCAGTCGCTTCAGCTCGACGACGTCGGCGTGGCCGGGCTCGGTCTTGACCGCCAGCGCCAGCGCGGCGCGGGCCTTGGGCTTGTCCTTGAGCAGCAGGTAGGCCCGGGCCCGGCCCAGGTGGGCCAGCGCCGGCCGCCGCATCGGCGGGTCGACCACCAGCGCGCTGTCGAAGCTGTACAGCGCGGCGGCGCCGGCGCCGAGCTGCAGGTCGGCCTTGCCCAGCTTGAGCAGCAGGTCGGCGTCGGCCGGAAAGATCGCCAGCGCCATCTCGCCGTAGGTCTTCACCTTGGCCCAGGCGCCGCGCTCGGCGTAGCCGTCGACCAGCTCGCGCAGCGGCGCCACCTCCATCTGCTCGAGCATCACGTAGTGCTCGAGCTCGGCCAGCGCCTGATCGGGCTTGCCTTGCTTGCGGTACAGCTCGGCCAGCGCCTGGTACGGGTAGCTGCGCTCGGGATCGAGCCGCTTGGCGGCGCATAGCTGCCGGGCCGCGCCGTCGAGGTCGCCGGCGGTGAGCGCCAGCTCGGCCAGCCGGGTGCGCAGATCGTAGCTGTCGTGGCCGTCGGTGATGAGCGCGTCGATCATGACCTTGGCCCGGGCCGGGTCGCCCTTGCGCAGGGTGATCTCGGCCATCAGGTAGCGCGCGATCGGCTGCTTGGGATCGAGCTTGAGCGCGGCGGTGGCGGCCAGCTCGGCCGCCTCGGCGTCGCCCTGGTAGAACTGCCCCAGCGCGACCTTGGCGCGGGCGGTGGCGTCCTTGGGCTTGGCGTCGGCGGCGATCTCCAGCGCGGTGACGTCGTCCATCCCCGAGGTCGGCAGGCGGAACGTGCCGGCGTACGGCGCCAGCCGGACCTGCAGGTAGGCCCGGAAGTCGGCGTCGAACTCGGCGACGGTGCGCCCGGTGATCGTCTGGATCACCGCCGGCGTCTCCTGGCCCTGTCCGAACAGCTTGAGCGCGGCGACGATCTTGGGGAAGCCGTAGGTGCCGGCCAGGTACTCGATCATCACCGCCGACAGGTAGTAGGCCACCACCACCTTCTGGTTGTCGGGCTGGACGAACTCGTAGTTGATGGTCGCCACCGACGGCAGCGTGCCCTCGAGCACGGCGCCGTAGACGTCGGCGTCGTTCTCGCGCCGCCACGCCGGGTTGGCGATCAGCGTCTCGTACTCGGACAGGCCCTCGGTGAACCACCGCGGCACCCGCGAGTTCGACAGCTGGATGGCGAACACGTGGCCCAGCTCGTGCCACAGCACCATGCCCCAGTTGATGTCGCCGTTGGACGGCGACATCGCGGTGATGACCTGGCCGAAGCAAACGCCCAGCGCCCCCAGGTTGGGCAGGCCGACGGTGCGCACGCTGTAGTGATCGCTGTCCTGGTACAGCTCGACCACCACCGGGGTCTTGGGCGTGAAGCCGTAGCGCTTGACCATGTCGGCGAAGGCCCGCTCCAGGGTCGGCTCGATGTAGCGCGCCAGGATCTTTTGCTCGCCCTTGTGGTAGCGGAACTTGAACGACCGCGACGACGAGAACGTGTAGTCCTTGGGGATGGTGTCCTTGAACAGGTTGCGGGTGTTGAAGGTGCGGACGTTGTACTTGTCGCCGGCCCAGGCCTTGTCGAGCCAGGCCACGCCGTCCTGCTCCTCGCCCAGCCGCAGGTAGCCCATGCCGACCTCGCTCATCGCGTCGTAGGCGTCCGGCCGCAACGCCACCGCCGCCTTCGACAGCTCGATGGCCTCGCGGTAGCGGTGCTCGCGCACCGCGGAGCGCGCCACGGTCCGGTACAGGTCGGCGTCGGCCGGGTTCTGGGCCAGCGCCTTGGCCTTGGCCGCCTCGTAGCCGGCGGTGTCGTCGCGCAGCCAGGCGATGGTGGCCTCGAGGGCCAGGGCGTCGAGCGACTGCGGGTTGACGGCGCGCAGCTCGGCCAAGGTGGCCTTGGCGGCGTCCCACTGGTTCTGATCGATCTCGATGCCGGCCCGCACCAGCAGCGACGGGACGTGCCGCGGGTTGACCGCCAGCGCCTCGGCCAGGTGGTGCCGGGCCTGGGCCAGATCGTAGCGGTTCTCGAGGAGGACCGCCGCCATGCCGGCGTGGGCGTCGGGCGAGTTGGGGTTGACCTTGAGCACCTCGTCGTAGGTCTGCTCGGCGATCTCGCCCGAGTACTTGCTGCGGAACAGGTCGGCCCAGGCCAGCCCGGCCTCGATCGAAGTCGGCGCCAGGTTGACCGCCTCGCGGTAGGCGTCGTTGGCCAGCTCGAACTCGCCGCGGGCCCGGGCCGCCTCGGCCAGGGCGAACAGGTCGGCCGGCTGATCGAGGTCGAGGGTCTTGGCGTCGTACTCGTCGATGGTGCGCTTCCACAGCGCGTCGGCCTCGGTCAGCTTGCCCTGCTCGCCCCGCACCAGCGCCAGCAGGCGCCGGGCCGGCCGGTGACCGGGCTCGGCCGCCACCAGCGCGGTCAGCAGCTTGTCGGCGTCGGCCAGCCGGCCGGTCAGGCGCTGGATCTCGGCCAGCGCGACCTTGCCGTCGGCGGCCACCGCGGGATCGCGATCGGCGGCGGCGCTGGCGGCGGCGGCCTCGGCCGCCTTGTAGTCGCCGGTGGTCAGCTGGGCCTGGGCCAGCAGCACCTTGGCGCGCCCGGCGTCGACGCCGCGGGTGGCCCGGAGCTCGCTGATCGCGGCCTTGTAGTCGCCGCGGGTCAGGCGGTCGGTCCCGGTGGCGAGATCCGCGGACGCGGCACCATGGAACAGCAGCAGGGACAGGCCGACCAGGGAAAGCCGCATGCCACGAATCTGAGCGACCGACCCCGGCAAGTCAACGCGGGCCTCGCCGACGCGCTACACTGGGCCAATGGCTGACCAGCGGGCTGCCCAGGCCCCGCCCCCGTCGACGGGGATCTACAAGGACTTCGACGCCTTCAAGAAGCAGGCGATCCGCGACTACTACGACCGCGGCTGGACCACGCGCCGCGGCAACTTCATCGCGCTTTTGATCGCGATCGGCGGTGGCGCCACCGCCGGCCTGGCCAAGGACGCGGTCGTCGACGGCACCGGCACCAAGAAGGTGGCCATCGGCGCCGGCCTGGCGCTGGCGCTGCGGGTCGGACTGCGCTACGCGGTCGGCGGGCCGCTGTCGCTGGTGCTCACCGCCGCCGCCGGCGCGTCGATGCTGGCGTACCTGGTGCGCAACCAGAAGGACATCCTGAAGAAGGTCGAGCGCTACAAGGCGGTCATCGCCGACGTCGAGCGGAAGTACGCCACCACCGTCAGCGGCTGGCGCGACGGCACGTACGACCTGGCTCAGCGCAACCTCATGATCGACGGCCTGCTCAAGCGGTTCGTCGCCGACGTCGACGAGGCGTGATGCGCGCCCTCGCCGTCGCCGCCGCGCTGGCCGGGCTGGCGCCGCCGGTCCACGCCGACGGGGCCACGCCCCGGCCCCAGTCCGGCGACACCGTCGGCCTGCTCGATGTGCGGGTCGAGGGCCTCACGCCGGAGGCCGCCGACCAGTTCACCACCAAGATCGAGCAGGCCATCCAGATCTCCGGCCTCGACGTCGCGTCGCCCGCCGAGCTGCGCGCCCACCTGGTCGGCACCAGCTGGAACTCGGCGTGCGCGGTCGGCCCGTGCCTGGGCGAGCTGGCCCGCCAGACCGGGGTGCGCACGGTGATCGAGGTGGCCCTCACCACCAACGGGCCCAGCTACCACTACGTGGTGTCGCTCCTCGATGCGTTCTCGGGCGCGACCGTGAACCAGGTCGCCGACACCTGCGACGTGTGCACCACCGAGGAGGCGTTCGGCGAGGCGGCCCTGGCCGTGGTCGGCCTGCTCAGCGGCGTCACCGACGGCGACCAGGCGCACCGGCGCGCACCGGCGACGGCCCGCCCCGGCCGCCGCGCCACCCGGTGGCTGGGCGCCGCGTTCCTCGGCGCCGCGGCGCTGGCCGGCGCCGGCAGCTGGTATTTCTTCCGCGACGGTCGCGACACCCTGGGCGGCGCCACCGGCGGGGCCGCCGGCGCGCTGGGTGTGGCCGGCATCACATCGCTCGCCGTGTCGTTCACGTTCTAGTCCGCGTCGAGGCACCCATGCTGAAGCGTTCGCTGTTCGCGCCCTTGTCCCTGGCGGCCACGCTCGCAGCCGTGGTCGCCTGCGCCCCGGCCGAGGTCGAACCGGACGAGCCGGTGACGGCGCTGTTCACGGTGCCGCGCGACGGCGTCGCCCCCGGCGAGTTCTACGAACTGCCGTTCCCGTCGGACATCCGCCGCGACGACGCCGGCCACCCGATCATGGACGGCTACCCCGAGCCGGTCGGGATCGTCACCCGCTACGCCCAGGCCATCGAGCGGCTCGATGGCTTCGGCACCAACGCGGCCATCTTCCAGCGCTTCGACGGGCCCATCGACGTAACGTCGCTGCCGGCCGACGCCGCCGCCTCGCTGGCGCCGACCGCCTCGGTGTACCTGGTCGACGTCGACGCCGCGTCGCCGACCTACGGCCAGCGCCACCCGGTGGTGTTCCGGTTCGAGGAGCGCAAGGGCTTCACCATCGGGCCGTACTGGCTCAGCGCGCTGCCGTACCCCGGCTTTCCCCTGCGTGAGCGCACCACCTACGCGCTGGTGGTGACCCACCGTCTGCGCACCGGCTACGGGCTGTCTCCGAGCGCGGACTTCGCGGCCATCCTCGACCCCGACCGATCGCCCGACGACGCGGCCATCACCCGGGCCCGCCAGCGCTACCAGCCGCTGCTGACCTGGCTCGACCTGCCGGGCGACGACGCGCGGCTCGACGTGGCGTCGGCGGCGGTGTTCACCACCCAGTCGGTCACCTCCATCATGGGCGCGCTGCGGGCCAAGGTGCGGTCGCTGCCGGCGCCGGTCGCGCGCGACGTGGCGCGCCAGCCGTTCACCGGGCTCGGCCTGTACGAGGGCGTGTTCGACGGCCCCAACTTCCAGACCGGCGTGGTGCCGTACCACTTCGACGGCGGCGACATCGAGCTCGACGCCGACGGCGCGCCGGTGGTGCAGCGGATGGAGCCATTGCGCTTCTCGTTCACCATCCCCGAGGGCGACGTGCCGGCCGCGGGCTGGCCGGTGACCATCTACGCGCACGGCACCGGCGGCAACTACCGCTCGTACCTCGCCGACGGCACCGCGGCCCGTCTGGCGGCCCAGGGCCTGGCGGTCATCTCGATCGATCAGGTGCTGCACGGGCCGCGCAACCCGGGCGGCGATCCCGAGCTCGACTTCTTCAACTTCCAGAACCCCGACGCCGGCCGCAACAACGCCATCCAGGGTGCCCTCGACGACTTCTCGGTGGTGCGCCTGATCGAGGGCTTCCAGTTCGACGAGACCGACCCGGCGCCGCGCACCATCCGCTTCGACCCCAGCAAGATCTCGTTTTTCGGCCACTCCCAGGGCGGCCTGACCGGGCCGCCGTTCCTCGCCGTCGAGCCGGCGGTGCGGGGCGCCGTCCTGTCGGGCGCCGGCGGCCTCCTGTACTACGCGCTGCTCAACAAGACCGAGCCGGTCGACATCCGGTCGCTGGTCGGCACCATCATCCTCGACGATCCGCTCGACGAGTGGAACCCGGTGCTGGCGCTGCTGCAGACCTGGGTCGAGCGGTCCGACACCGCCAACTACGGTCCGCTCTTGGTGCGCGAGCCGCCGGCCGGGCTGCCGCCGATGGACGTCTACCAGAGCATGGGCTTCGTCGATCACTACACCCCGCTGCCCGACATCGCCGCGCTGGCGGTGGCCATCGGCGGCGACCAGGCCGAGCCGGTGATCGAGCCGATCCCTGGGCTGGCCCTGCGCGACCGGGCCGCGGCGGCCACGCCCATCACCGGCAACCTGGAGGGTCACACCGCGGTCGTGGTCCAGTACCAGGCCACCGTCAGCGACGGGCACTTCGTGGTGTTCGATACCGCGGCCGGGCGCCGCCAGTCGGCGGAGTTTCTGGGTACGTTCACGCGGACGGGCCACGCCACGCTGGTGACCCCCGAATAGCCCCGAGCCGAGAGCGAGAGTCATGGCGCGCAAGCGGATTGGAGAGATCTTGATCGAGGCCGGCCTCATCGACGAGGACGCCCTGCGCTCGGCCCTGGTCGAGCAGCGCCGGCGCGGCGGCCCGATCGGCCGCGCCCTGGTCGATCTGAAGCTGGTGGCCGAGGAGACCCTGGTGGCCGCGCTGTCGCGCCAGCTGGCGGTCCCGGTGGTGGATCTCGACGGCATGGAGATCAGCCAGGCGGTGGTCGATCTGGTGCCGGGGGAGCTGGCCGAGTCTTTCGGGCTGGTGCCGTTCGATCAGCCCATGAAGTTCCTCGACGTGGCGATGAGCGATCCGAACAACCTGCGGGTCATCGACGAGCTGCGGGTGCGCACCAACCTGAACATCCGGGCCTACCTGGCCGGGCCCAAGGCCATCGAGCGGGCGATCGGGCGCTACTACGGTCGCGGGCTGGGCCGCGGTGCCATCGGAAGCCGCCGCCGCGACACGTTCGAGGTGCCCAGCCCCGACGGCGAGATGGAGCTGGTCAGCGCGTACGACCCGGCGGCCAGCCGGTCGGTGCCGATCACCAACCCGCCCAGCACGCAGAACCGCCCACGGGTGGCCGCACCGGCCGCGCCCAGCCGCGGCCCGTCGTACGCCGATCTGGCCGAGCTGCAGGAGCGGGTGGCCGCGCTCGAGGCGCTGGTCCGGCGCGATGAGGACGTGCTCAAGAAGCTGATGGCCCTGCTGATCGAGAAGGGCGTGGCCAGCCGCGACGAGCTGGTGGCCCGCCTCAGCTGACCGCGGGCCGACCTCGGCCAGGCAGGTCGCGCGCGGGGCCGGGCTCGCTACGGGTCGACCAGCTCGCGCGGACCGGTCGGCTCGTCGTCGAACGCCAGGCTGCGCGACGCCAGCAACCGCTCGCACTCGTCGACGATGTCGGCCGCCTCACACGGCGTGGGCACGAACGCGGCGGCGCCCAGCCGGGCCGACAGCTCGGGCGCGCGCGGCGACGACGACACCAGGATCAGCGGCGGCGGCTCGGGCAGGCGGTCGAGCTCGTCGACCAACAGCCGACCGTCCTGGGCCCGGTCGGTGGCGTCGAACACCACCACGTCGATGCCGCCCTCGCGGGCGTGGGCCACCCCCGGCTCGACCGACCGGCTGGCCACCACCGCGTGGTGGTTGGCCTCGAGGGCGCGGGCCCAGGCGTCGCGCACCGGACCCGGCGTGGCGATGACCAAGACCGTCGCGGTCCGGCGGGTGCGGCGGGTCATCGGTCGCGCACCGCGCTGGCTCGGGTCTGACCCTCGGTCCAGCCGACTTCCTGCGCCAGCTCCTGGGCCTCCTGTAGCACCTCGGCGCCCAGCTTCATCAGCGTGCGGCCGGGGCCGGCCCCGTACAGGAGCAGCTCGGCGGTGCCACGGCGATCGCCCATGCGGCGCATCTCGTCGACAGCGCCACGCCGGTGGCGCTCGGCCAGGATGTGGTTGCCGAGCTTCTCGTAGGCGCTGGCCAACAGCGCCCGGGACCGCGCCACCCCGACCGCGGCGTTGACCCGCTGGGCCTGGGCCAGCGCGTACTCGGCCTGCTCGGCCGCGCGGTGCAGGTCGCCGCTGGCGGCGGCGACCTGGGCCAGCTTGAGCACGACCTTCCACAGGTTGTCGGGCCCGCGCGGCGACCGCGGCCCGTCGCCCAGGGTCATCATGTCGATGCTCTCTTGCAGCTCGCGCGCGGCGGCGTCGCTCTTGCCCTGGCGGATCAGCACCGACGCCAGGTCGAGGTAGGTCTCGGCGATCAGGCTGCCGTCGCCGGTGGCGATGGCGGCGCCGATGGCGCGCTGGAGGAACGGCACGGCGGCGGCCGGATCGCGCTCGGTCGCGACCAGTTGCCCGAGCGACCGCACCACCAGGGCCTGCAGGTGCGGACCCTGGTCGCCCCAGCTCTCGGCCTCGTGCAGGATGCCGCGGGCCAGGGCCAGCTCGCCGGTGGCCCGCAGCACGTCGGCCAAGCGGATCGAGATGGACACCAGCTCGGCTGGCGACAGATCGCCGTTGGCCAGCGCGCCGCGGGCGCACACCAGGGCCTGGCTGAAGCAGCGCGCCGCGCCCAGCTCGTCGAGCTGGTGGACCGCGAGGTCGCCGGCGGTGACGTACAAGGCCGCGGCCTCGGCCCGCAGCCCGGCCGCCTCGGTGTGGTGCGCCAGCACGTTGGCGGCGCCGGTCGGCTCGAGGGTGACCCGCGCGAAGTCGTGGAGATCGCGCCGCACCGAGGCCGGGATGGCGCCGTACACCACGTCGCGCACGCGCACGCTCACGAACTCGATCACCGGCTCGGCCACCCGCAGCCAGCCGCGCTCGACCGCCGTTGCCAGCGCCGGGCCGAAGCCATCGCCCAGCCCCGACGAGGCCTCCACCGAGTCGCGGGTCACCTCGCGGCCGAACACCGCGGCGGACTGGCACACCACCAGCGAGTCCTTGGACAGGTTGGCCAGCCGGGCCGCGATCAGATCGGGCAGCGTGGTCGGCGCGTGCTCGAGGGAGCCACCCTCGGCCAGGTACCGGGCCAGCTGCTCGACGTGGGCCGGGGCGCCGTGGGTGAGCTCGGCCAGGTGGCCGGCGGTGATCGCATCGATCTCGGGGTGGCGGCCCAGCTGCGCGGCCAAGAACGTCAGCGCCTCGTCGTCGAGCGGGCCCAGGCTGACGCGGATGCAGTCGACCGGCCAGGTGTTGGCCTCGGCCTCGGTGACGGTGACCACGATGCGCACGCCGCTGGCGTCGCGCTCGACCAGGCGGCGCACCATGTCGGCCGAGGTGCGATCGTAGCGATCGAGATCTTCGAACACCAGCACCGTCGGGCCGCGGGTGGCCTCGGCGGCCAGGGTGCGCACGAACGACGCGAACATCTCGCGCCGCCGCACCGGGCCGTCGAGCTCCGACAGCTCGGTGGCGTTGCCGAACAGCTCGGCCAGGCCCGGCACGTCGCGCTCGTTGAGGCCGCGCCGGGTGGCCACCGCCACCAGATCGTCGACCGAGCACACCGGCGGCAGCTCGAGCATGGTGGCGATCAGCGCCCGCAGCGGGTACAGCGAGCTGGCCAGCCCGGTCGGATCGGCGTCGGCCTGGTAGATCGTGACGCCGATGGCCTCGGCCACGCGCTCGTATGCCTCGCGCAGCAGCGCGGTGCGGCCGCTGCCCATCTCGCCGACCACCAGCAGCGCCGGCGCCGCGCTGCGGCCGGCCAGGAAGTCAGCCACCAGATCGAGCTCGCGGTCGCGACCCACCAGACCCAGCGGCCACGCCACCACCGGCAGCTCGACCAGCCCGCCGGCGTCGGCGGTGTCGGCCAGCGCCGCCGTGGTCGAGGCGGTGGCCCGCGGCTGTCCGCAATCCGGACAGAACCGGAAGGCCACCGCAGACTGCGCGCCGCAGGCCTCGCACGCGTAGCCGGCGGCGACCCGCGCCGGGGTGCCGGCGGCGACGACCGCCGCGCGCATGGCGGCGGCGTCGGCGAACCGCTCGAGCGGGCGCTTGGCCAGCGCGCGCATCACCAGCTCGTCGATGGCCGGCGACACCGGCACCACCGCGCTGGGCGGCTGCGGCGCCAGCTTGAGCTGGCGGGTCAGGATGTCGACCGCGGAGCCGCCGACGAACGGGGTCTGCCCGGTGAGCAGCTCGTAGGCGACGATGCCCAGCGCGTACAAGTCGGTGAACACCGTCGGCGGGTTGCCGGCGATCAGCTCGGGCGCCATGTACTCGGGCGTGCCACAGATGTTGCGGTCCTCGCCCTCGCGGGGCGCATTGACCAGACGGGCGATGCCGAAGTCGACCACCTTCACCTGGTCGGCGCCGGTGCGGCGCTGCTCGACGATGATGTTGTCGCTCTTGAGATCGGCGTGGATCACCCCGGCCAGGTGGGCCTCCTCGACGCCGGCCAGCACCTGCTCGAGGATCCCCAGCACGCGGGCCGGGGGCAGCGGATGTTCCTTGGCGATCAGGTGCGTGAGCGTCGGGCCCCGCAGGTACTCCATCACCAGGTACAGCAGGCCGTCGTCGGTCTGGCCGTAGTCGATGATCGACACGGTGTTCGGGTGGTTGAGCCGGCTGGCGGCGAGCGCCTCGTCCTGGAACCGCTTCACCAGGCGCGGGTCCCGGGTCAGCTCGTCGTTGAGGATCTTGACCGCGACGGTGCGACCCAGCGCGACCTGGTCGGCCTTGTACACCGCGCCCGAGCCGCCGATGCCGATGCATCCCCGCAGCCGGTACTTGTCGTCGAGCACGCGCCCGACGAGCCGCTGTGCTAGCGCCTCTTCCGTCGTCGACATCGGGGGTCAGGTAGGAGCATACCGGTTAGTCGCGCATCGGGGCGATTCGGTCGCAGCGAGGCCGCGAATGCATGGTCGAACCATTGCATTGCCGGCGCGCCCACGCCGCCGACGACCCGCGTCAGGCGCGCTCGAGCACCATCGCGATGCCCTGCCCGACGCCGATGCACATCGACGCCAGGCCGTGGCGACCGCCGCCGTTGGCCAGCTCGCGGGCGAGGGTGAGCACCAGCCTGGCCCCCGACGCGCCGAGCGGATGGCCCAGCGCGATGGCGCCGCCGTTGACGTTGACCCGGGCCGGGTCGAGCCCCAGCTGCTCGACACACGGCAGCGCCTGCGCCGCGAAGGCCTCGTTGAGCTCGGCCACGGCGATCGCGTCGGCGGTCAGGCCGGCCCGGGCCAGGGCCCGCTGCGAGGCCGGCACCGGGCCGAGGCCCATCAGGCTGGGCGCCACCCCGGCGACCGCGCTGGTGACGTAGCGCGCCTGGGGCGTGAGGCCCAGCTCCTTCATCATCGGCTCGCTGGCCAGGAGCACGGCCGCGGCGCCGTCGTTGAGGCCCGAGGCGTTGCCCGCGGTGACCGTGCCGTCCTTGGCGAAGGCCGGGCGCAGGCGGGCCAGGCTGTCGAGGGTGGTGTCGGCGCGGGGGTGCTCGTCGACCGCCAGCGTCTGCGCCACGCCCTTCTTGTCGACGCCGGTGGTGACGGCGACGATCTCTTGCGCCAGCCGCCCCGAGGCCTGGGCTGCCGCGGCCAGGGTCTGCGACCGCAGCGCGAACCGATCTTGCGCCTCGCGGGTGACGCCGCACTGGCGCGCCACCCGCTCGGCGGTCTCGCCCATGCCGATGGTCTCGTGGGCGGCGGTCATCTTCGGGTTGACGAAGCGCCAGCCCAGCGTGGTGTCCTGCAGCTGCTGGTTGCCGCGGGCGTAGGCGCCGTCGGGCTTGCCCATGACCAGCGGGGCCCGCGTCATCTGCTCGACGCCGCCGGCGATGATCAGGTCGGCCTCGCCCGCGGCGATCAGCCGCGCGCCGTCGGCGATGGCCTGCATGCCGGAGCCACACAGGCGGTTGACCGTCACGCCCGGCACCGCGATCGGCAGCCCGGCCAGGAGCGCCGCCATGCGGGCGACGTTGCGGTTGTCCTCGCCGGCCTGGTTGGCGCACCCGGCCAGCACGTCGTCGACCCGGTCGGCCGGGATCTTGGTGCGCTCGACCAGCGCGGCGATCACCGCGGCCAGGAGATCGTCGGCCCGCACCGCGGCCAGGCCGCCGCCGTAGCGGCCGAACGGGGAGCGGACACCATCGATGAGGTACGCGGCGCGCGTCATGGCCGCACCATATCCGAAAACTTGGTCGGCGCCCGTCGCGGCCCTACCGTCGGGTCATGGCGCTGTTCGATCCCCAGACGCTCGCGGCCGCGCCGGTCTCGGAGGCGCCCGCCCAGGAGCTGGCGTGGTTCGCGATCCGCCAGCCGGCGGTGGTGCGGTTCCTCGAGCGGCGCCTGGCCGCGCCCGACGGCGACGCGCTGGCGGTGGCGCTCGACGTCGGCTGCCGGCTGCACGCCGCGATCACGTTGCACCAGGGCGTCGAGCCGGCCCGCGTCGACGATCGCCTCCTGCGCGAAGGGCTGGCGATGGCGGCCCCGCCCAGCCTGTTGGCGTGGGTGCACGCGCGGTGCCGCGCCGCGCCGGTGGTGCTGACCGACCGCGAGGAGGCCCAGGTGGCGACCGCCATCGCGGCGGTGGCGTGGGGCCTGACCGCCAGTCGCGCCGCCGGCGGCGAGCGGACCGTCGGGTAGCCGCCGCGACTCTGCGGCAGCGAGCCTTGACGCCGGCGGTGGTACCCGACGAACATGCCGGGCCCATGCCGTCGCCCGTCGTCGTCTCGTCCGAGGAAGTCGAAC
This sequence comes from Kofleriaceae bacterium, assembly GCA_041389965.1. Classification (GTDB taxonomy): domain Bacteria; phylum Myxococcota_A; class Polyangia; order Haliangiales; family Haliangiaceae; genus UBA2376. The sequence continues at coordinate 442,727 of JAWKQV010000002.1, forward strand.
GCACCATCGCCGCCTTCACCCGCCTGGATCAGCGCGGCGACAAGAAGGCGATGAACAAGCTGGCCGGCCGGCTGCAGCGCGAGCAGCCCAACCTGCTGCAGTACGCCGCCGCCATCCGCACCGAGCACGGCGACAAGGCGGGCGAGGCCGCGGTGTTCTACGCCACCCTGGTGTGGGCCATGTTCGACCGCGAGCGCGAGGGCACCCTGCCGCGCATCACCGACGCCAACCTGGCGGCGGCCGAGGCGGCGGTCGACGCTGCCCACGGGGCCGAGGCCGGCCTGGGCGAGCGCCCGGTGCACGAGCGCTTCGCCGCGGTCCAGGCCGACGGCCAGCCCCACCTGTTCGCCAAGCTGCGCGAGCTGCTCGAGGAGGACGTGCGCGAGGAGGCGATGACCGCCGAGGTGGCCGCCACGATCTTCCGCCCCACCCAGGTGGCCATCGAGGCGTTCGACGCCGCGCTGGCCGGCCGGCGCCCGGGCGAGCGCCAGGGCACCATCGTCCACGACGCCCCCAAGGTGGGCCGCAACGACGTGTGCCCGTGCGGCTCGGGCAAGAAGTACAAGAAGTGCCACGCGTGAGCCAGGCCGGGTGAGCCGCGGCGGTCGCCCTGCCGGCACGCCCGCGCCCGGCCCGCCGCCGCTCAGCGGGCGCGCTTGGTCCGCGGCGCCTTGGGCTTGCCGATGGGGTTGATGATCTTCAGGTCGCTGCCGCCGGCGAACGCGTAGCTGCCGACGTTGTAGTAGCCGTACACGGTGACGCCGAACGGGTCGCTGCCCTCGACGGTGTGCTGGCCCTCGGCGATCTTGCAGGTGACCTGCTCGTAGGCGATGGTCTGGACCACCCCGATCGGCTCGACCTGGCAGCCGGCGAACTCGCCCAGGGGGCGCCCGTCGACGGTGAAGGTGCCGGCCACCGGCTTGGCCAGGACGAAGTAGTTGTCGCGGAAGGTCGAGGGCACCAGGAACACGTAGTCCTTGCGGTGCTGCTCGGCGGCCGGGAAGATGACCAGCGACGGGTCGCCGATGAAGCCGTCGGGCACCCGGTGCTGCGACACCAGCACCTGGCCCAGGGTCACCGCGCCGGTGGCCGACAGGGTGAAGCCGCGGTCGGCGTAGAACGCCTTGAACTCGCCGGCGTCGAGGGTGAACGCGTCGAACGGCGCCGGCAGGTTGGTGGTGATCTGGACGCCGTCCTCGGACGCCAGCACCCGGTACATGTCGGGCTCGCGGTAGCTGGGGTTGGTCGAGCGCACCGGGCTGCGGCTGACCGCGTACTCGCGGCCGAGCGCCACGGTCGGCAGCAGCTGCTCCTCGAGGTGATCGGTGCAGCAGCTCTCGCCGTCCCAGTTGGGCGGGTCGGGCGGCATGGCCCCGCCGTCGCCGATGCCGCGCTCGAGCGAGGTGAACACCGCGATCTTGCGGTTGGCGGTCACCAGCGAGCCCATCAGGTCGCCGTCGCGATCGAGGTAGTTGAAGCACTCCTGGATCGGCACCACCGGCTGGTCGGTCTCGAGGTTGACCACGTCGTAGCGGTTGATCGTGAAGGTGAACGGCTGGCCGGCCGGCGTGGCCGGGATCGAGAAGCCGGAGTCACCCTCGGTGGCCTTGATCGGGTGGGTCGCGGTCACCTGCACCTGGGTGTTGTCCTCGACGCCGACGATGGTGATCGCGGTGTGGTCGGGGATGCTGGCGTCGAAGCCGGGGAACATCCCGGCCGGCGGGCCGCACGGGTTGGCGGTGGGCCAGCCCCACACGTAGTAGTGCTTGCCCAGCGCCTGGATGGGGATGAGGATCGAGGCGTCGTTCGAGAACTGCTGGACGATCGGGTTGAACTGGTAGGCGACGACCGGGCCCGAGGTGATCAGGTGGTAGCCGTGGGGCGACACGAACGTGCCCGAGCCGCTGTAGCGGGCGTAGGTGCCGTTCTGGCCCATCGTGCCGTCGACCTCGCGCATCGGCAGGTCGAGCTGCTTGGCCGAGCGGGCCGGGGCGGTGGCCTGCAGCACCAGCTGCTCGTCGAGGGTGCCGCCGACCCGGCCGGCGTTCTTGAACACCTGGATCGACACGTCGTAGTCGTTGTTGTTGGCGACGACGATCGCGTACTGCTGGGCCGCGGCGTCGTTGACGCCGATCAGCGTCTCGGCCGCCTCGTTGTCGAGGTCGGCGGCCCAGAAGTCACAGCCGACGTTCGACGGCTCGCCCAGGGCCCGGTTGCACGGCGTGGTGCAGACGCCGTCGCCGCACACCTCGCCCTGGGGGCACTGGGTGGTCAGCGTGCCGCCGCTGCCGTCGGCGTTGCAGGTCCACACCTGGTCCGGCGCGCCGCAGTACGGGATGTTGGGGGCGCACACCGAGCAGCCGAGGTCCTCGCTGCACACCTGGTTGCTCGCGCACCGCACCGGCGGATCGAAGGTGCCGTCGGGGTGACACTGCTCCCAGCCGAACGAGGTGCAGCGATTCTGGCAAGTGGTGTCGTCGTCATCGCCGTTGCCGACCGAGGGGCCGCAGGCGGAGATGGCGAGCACGCAGATCGCCGAGCACAGGAAGACGAGGCAACGCATAGGCGCGGGACAGTCCGTCGCGCGGGCCGCCCGAGCAAGCGGACATCGTCTGTCACACCGACGGAGAAGTCACACCGAGCGCGCGCCGGGCGGCAGGTGGTCAGGCCACTTCACGGGGCGATCGCGATCCGCGCGGCGCCCACCAGGGCGTGGTCCTCGCCGCGCGCCAGGACCACGGCGTCGAGCCGGTCGCGCCGCCAGCCCGGCGCCAGCGGCACGGTCGTCGACGTCGCGGCCAGCGGCACCAGCGCACGGACGACCCGGTCGTTGCGCAGCTGGAGGCCGCGGTTCTCGCCGGCGGCGATGGCGGTGTCGAGGCCGTCCTCGACCAGCGCGACCAGGCCGGCGGCCCCGGCCGGCACGGCCGCGTCGACGACCACCGCGGCCCCGCTGAAGCGGGCGGTCGCGGCCAGCGCCGGCACCCGCGGCGCGGCGGCCAGGAGATCGAGCACCTTGCGGCGGCTGGACCCGACCACGTCCTGGGCGCCGTTGACGACCAGCTCCGGCGTGTAGACCCGCTGCCCGGGCAGCGTCCGGGCGTAGGCGTGCTGGCGCGCGGTCCACGCCGGCGCCGACCACGGGTCGTCCCAGCCGAGGTCGTTCCAGTAGTCGACGTGGAACGCCAGCGCGATGACGTCGGGGCGCGCGGCCAGCTCGGTCAGGAGCTGGTCGGCCGGCGGGCACGAGCTGCAGCCCTGCGACGTGAACAGCTCGACGACGACCGCGCCGGCGGCGGGCGGCGCGCCGGTCGCCGGGTCCGCGCGCGCAGCCGTCGGCGCGGCCGGGCGCACCGCCGCGGGCGGGCGATCGGTGGTGGAACAGCCGGCAGCGATGCCGAGGACGCCCAGGACGAGTGCGCGCATCGACGGTGGTACGCCGGCGAACCCGCGCGGGTTACCGTGCGACCGCGCACACCGGACGGGCCGGTGGCCCAACCAGCGCGCCGATCCTGGCATGCTGCGCCGATGCGCCGCAGCTCGCTCTTGCTCACCCTGGCGATCGCCCTGGCCGCAGCCCGGGGCGCACACGCCGAGGGCACCGGCAGCGCCACCGTCGACGGCGTGGTGCGCGCCGCCGAGGAGGCCGAGCGGTTGGTCGCCCAGGCGCGCCGCCTGGCCGACACCGCCCGCGACGTGCGCGACCTGCTGTACTACCTGAGCGATCCGCGCGGCTTCCAGTACGAGGCGATGCAGACCATCGACCTGGTGCAGCGTGATCCCATCCTCGGCCCGCTGGTGCGCAACCTGGCCGAGCTGTATCGCCACCGGCGGTGGGAGGCCTTCGCCACCGGCCAGGCCATGGTCGACTCGGCCACGCCAGCCTCGGTCGCCGCCGGGGCCGGGCTCACCTGGGACGCGCCGCTGTGCCGGTTGTTCGAGGCCCAGGGCAGCGTGCAGGGGTTCTACCAGGACCAGGCCGCCCACGGCGCGCTGGCCTGGGGCATCGGCGGCTGTCTGCCGCTGCCGTTCAACACCTTCGAGCTCGCCTACCACGGCCGGCGCGACGTGCGCCGCTCGCTCTTGGCGACGTCGGTGCGGTTCCCCGAGCGCGACCGGGGCGACACCGTCGACGCCACGGTGCGGTTCTACCGCTGGCTGTCCCCCGGCCACCAGATCGACGTGGCGCCCTTGTCGCTGCAGTTCGACTGGGCCCGGACCGACGTCACGATGTTCTCGTCGTGGATGTCGCTGGCGCCGGTCCGGTGGGCCCGGCGCGGCAAGGGCGTGGGCGGGCGCGACCAGACCTTCGACTTCATGCGGATCACCTTCCGCACGTACGGCGACCAGGACGACGGCGTCGCCGATCCGCTGGCGGCGGCGTTCTCACCGCTGATCCTCGACGGGATCAAGCTGGGCGACCGGATCGCGGTCGGCCTGGACGTCGGCCTCGGCATCGGCGAGCTGGACGCGACCCACCGCCAGGCGCTCCACCTCGACGCCTCGGTGGTGACGGTCGCCGGGCCGACCACCGTCGAGCTCCACGCCCAGCGGGCGATGCAGCCGACCCTGGCCAACCAGCTCCTCGACGAAGATCGCCTGACCGCCCGGCTCGACGTCGACCGGACCGCGGCCTGGCTCCGGGTCGACGGCTTCGCGGCGCACGCCCGACTGCTCGGCGACGCCCGCTTCTCCCAGCGGGTGTGGACCTACGGGGCCGGCGCCGACGTGACCATGGCCCTGACCGACCGGATCTTCCTGTACGGTCGGCTCGAGGGCGCGCGCGGCATCGTCGCCGACGACGCGGCCGCGATCCCGGCCACCCAGCGCGAGCTGCGCGGAACCGCCGGCGTCACGACGACGCTGCGCCGGCCGCTGTAGCGCGTCCCCGCCGACCCGCGCCGGGGTCAGCCGCCGCCGTTGACCGCGTAGATGCGGGGGGCGTCGTCGACGTCGTCGTCGCCGCGCGCGGGTGGATCGGCGCGATCGTCACCGCGGCGCGAGGTCACCCGGACCGACGCGTCGGTGATGTTGCGCGACGACTTCGGCTTGGACACCGTGCGCTTGCTCGACGTAGCCCGGGCCTTGGACCGGCTCTTCGCCTTGCTCTTGGCGGCGGTCGGCTTGGCCGGCGCGGTCTTGCTCTTGGGCTTCCAGAGCTGGGCCTCGGCGGGAGCCGCGGCGCCCAGGCCGAAGGCCGCGGCGACCACGAACGCGAGCGCGGTGCGGAGGGTCACCCCGATACTGTGCCACACCGCCCCGCGGCGGCGCGGACAAAACGCACATCCGGGCCGCCCGCGCGCCGTCCGGCCACCGCACGACGCCTCAGATCGGGCACGATCGGGGCATGCGCTGCATCCTCGCTGTCGCCGCCCTCTCGCTCGGAGTCATGGCCTGCAAGCTCGACGGTCCGTCGGGGCCGTCGATCGACGCCGGGCCCGCGGTCGATGCCCCCGTCGACGCCTCCGCCGCGTGCGCTGCGTGCGCCGAGGATGAGATCTGCGTACAGACGTTCGACGGCACCTGCGCGTCGCTCGGGGTGACGTGCGTGACGCCGACGACGGCCTGCCCGGCGGCCGCCTGCACCACCGACTGCGACCTGGCGCTGTGCAAAGGTGGCGACCCCGCCGGCATCCTGACCTGCGCTGCCCCCAGCTGCCCCGACGAGGCCCCCGCGGCGCTCCACTGCTACGGCCCGTGACGCCGGTCGACGTGGTCGACCTCGCCGATGCGCCGATGCTGGCGGTGGTGCGTCACCTCGCGCAGGTGCGCGGCGAGGCGGGGCCGGCGTGGATCCGCGTGGTCGACCCGGACCTGGGAGGCGCGCTGCCCACCGGCGCCGCGGTGGCGGGCGGACGCCACCGGTCGCTGCGGGTGTGGGTCGAGCTGGCCGATCGCCTGGGCCTGCGGCTGCGAGGCCCCCGCCCCGACGGGGCCGGGCGGGTGCAGCTGGGCTTCGAGCCGCGCGACGCCGCGGCGCCACCGTCACCCGACCCGCGCGAGCGGTACGGCACCGCCAGCGCGTTCGCCGGCATCGCCAAGAGCGAGGAGCCCGGCTTCCTGCTCGACCTGGCCGACGCGCTTGACCGCGCCGACCTGCCGCCGCGGCCGCGCATCCTCGAGCTGGGCATCAACACCGGCGACGCCATCGCGCTCCTCGGCGCGCTGCGACCTGACCTCACGCCGGTGGTGGTCGGCGTCGACCACAGCGCCAGCGCGCTGACCGCGGCGCGGGCGCGCCTGGCCGGCGTGGACGTGACCCTGGTCGAGGCCGATCTGGCCCAGCTGCCCACGCTCGACCTGGGCCGCTTCGATCTGGTCCTGGCCATCGGCACGTTGCAGAGCCCCGGCGTCGACGATCGCGCGCTGCTGCGGCACCTGATCCAGGCCCGGCTGACGGCGACCGGCGCGGTGATCCTGGGCGTGCCCAACTGCCGCTACCACGGCGGCGAGCTGGTGCCGGGTGCGCGCATGCGCAACTTCAGCCAACCCGAGCTGGGCCTGATCGTGAAGGACGTCGCGTTCTACCGGAAGTACCTCCAGCAGCACGACCGCGAGGTGTTCGTGACCGGGCACCACTACTGGTTCGTGACCGCGCGCCGGCGCCGCTGAGGGAGCCCCGCTGGGTCGGGCGTCAGGGGCAGGGGTCGCCGGCCACCGCGCCGCCACCGTCGGCCGGCAGGCCACCGATCAGCTTGCCGCGCAGCGCCGCCGGGATGAACAGCGTGCGCCGGTTGGCGGCTCGGCCGGCCGCGGTCTGGTTGCTGTCGACCGGCTTGGTCTCGCCGAACCCGACCGGGATCAGGCGGTGGCAGTCCACGCCGTGGGCCACCAGCCAGCGCGCCACCGCCAGGGCGCGCTGCTCCGACATGCGCTGGTTGAACGCGTCGGCGCCGCTGGCGTCGGTGTGGACCTCGATGCGGATCAGGGTCACGTCGGGCTTGGCGTCGAGCAGCTCGTCGACCGCGACCAGGGCCGGCTCGCCGGCCGGGGCGATGTCGGCGCTGCCGGTCTCGTACACCACCGGCGCCGACACCACGATCTCGCCGCCGGTGAGCGTGGCGGTGGCCGGCTCGAGCGGCGCCGGCGCCGGCGCGGCGATCGCGGCCGGCGCGGGCTCGGCCGGCGCGGGCTCGGCCGGCGCGGCGAGCACCAGCGCCTGGTCGGGGCTGGCCGGCGGCGGCGGCGAGGTGGTGGCGCCGCACGCGGCGACGAGGATGAGGGCTGGGGTGAGGGCGCGCTGCACGGTGCGGAGCATACGGTGCCGGGGCGCCCGCGGCCCGTCCCGGGTTTGCGGTACCGTCCGGCCATGGCAGGACAGGTCACCGTCATCGGTCACCCGCTGGTGCAGCACAAGCTCACCCTCATGCGGTCCAAGGACACCAGCACCAGCACGTTCCGCAACCTGCTGCGCGAGATCAGCATGCTCTTGGGCTACGAGGTGTGCCGCGACCTGCCCACCACGACGATCGACGTCGAGACCCCGATCGCCCACACCACCGCGCCGGTCCTCGACGGCAAGAAGATCGTCCTGGTGTCGATCCTCCGGGCCGGCAGCGGCATCCTCGACGGCATGCTCGAGATCTTGCCCAGCGCGCGGGTCGGCCACATCGGCCTGTACCGCGACCCCAAGACGCTCACCGCGGTCGAGTACTACTTCAAGGTGCCGAGCGAGATGGGGGACCGCGACGCCATCCTGGTCGATCCCATGCTGGCCACCGGCAACAGCGCGGTGGCGGCGGTCGACCGGCTCAAGGAGACCAACCCTCGCTCGATCAAGTTCGTGTGCCTGTTGACCTGCCCCGAAGGCCTCAAGGTGTTCCACGACGCCCACCCCGACGTCCCGGTGTTCACCGCCGCGGTCGATCAGCGGCTCAACGAGAAGAGCTACATCGTGCCCGGGCTGGGCGACGCCGGCGACCGGTTGTTCGGCACGCGGTAACGGCACGCGATCCCCGCTTGAATCCCTCGATACCGCCAGGGCAGCCTGGAGCGGGGCGCCTCGCTGCTCCTCGTTGCCCAGGGGCGGCATGCCTGATACGTTCGCGTCGGACGAGTAGCCTAACGGCAAGGCAGCTGGCTTAAACCCGGTCATATGTGGGTTCGATTCCCATCTCGTCCACTTGAACCCGCGCAGGTTGGTCCTCGACTCCCCCCCGCTGCAGGCACTCCATCGATGCGGCGCGCTGACGATCCTGTCCGACGCGTACGCGGCGGTGGTGGTGCCGCACGCGATCGTCGAGGAGACTGACCGCTCCCGGATCATCGAAGGCGCAGCCCGGGTGCCGGACCTGGCCGACTACCCCGCCATCGCGCGCCAGGCGGTGGATGACCGCAGCCTGGCGTCCGCCGGGGCCGTGTTCGTCGCGCCGATGCGATCGACCACGGAGTACCTCGTGGGCGAGCACAAGATCGATCGGCCGGAGCTCGAAGTCGTGCTGCTGGCGCGGGACCTGCCGGCGATGGCCGTGGTCGAGGACAAGGCCGCCATCCGCGTGGCCGAAAAGCTAGACGTCTGCGTGGTCGGCACCGCCGAGCTCCTCTACGATCTCGAGCTCCTCGGGTTCCTCGACGATGCGGTCGCAGCGGCGCAGGCGATCCGCGCGACGAAGTACCACACCAACGACCTCCAGCTGCTCGCGTCGGGAGTTCGCCTCAAGCGATGGCGCGACAAGTTCTGATGGCTCGTCTCGCATTGCGGCCAGGGCCGTGGTGGCTACGCTCGGGCCATGACCACCCCGCCCCTGCACATCGGCCTGGTGCTGTACCCCGGCCTCACGCAGCTCGACCTGACCGGCCCGTACGAGGTGTTCGCTCGCATCCCGGGCGCCCAGCTCGACACGGTGGCCCACACCCTGGCGCCGGTGCGCGCCGACAGCGGCCTGGCGCTGGTGCCGTCGACGACCCTGGCCACCTGCCCGCCGCTCGACGTGCTGTTCGTGCCGGGCGGCTACGGCCAGATCGCCCAGATGACCGACCCGGCGATGCTGGCGTTCCTGCGCCACCACGGTGAGCGGGCGCGGTGGGTGACCTCGGTGTGCACCGGGGCGCTCCTGCTCGGGGCCGCCGGCCTGTTGCGGGGCTACCGCGCCGCCACCCACTGGATGTACATGGACCTCTTGCCGAGCTACGGCGCGACGCCGGTGGCCGAGCGGGTCGTGGTCGACCGCAACCGGGTCACCGCCGGTGGCGTCACCGCCGGCATCGACTTCGGCCTCCAGATCATCGCCGAGGTGGCCGGCCCAGCGGCGGCCCAGGCCGCGCAGCTCGAGCTCGAGTACGATCCGCACCCGCCGTTCGATTGCGGCCACCCCCGCGTCGCGTCCCCGGCCCTGGTCGACGCGGTGCGCGCGCGGTTCGCCGCCCGCATGGCCGAGCGCCTGGCCCAGCGGCCCCTGCCGGTCTGAACCGACCCGATCGACGACAGTCGACGACAGTCGACGACAGTCCCTCGGCTAGACCGCTGCGCGGGTCTCTTCGTTCCAGCGGCGCCGCATCACGTCGGTGATGGTGGTGGCCTTCTTGAGCTTGTCGTCGATGATCTTGTCGTCGACCGGGTACTCGGTACGGAACGCCAGGCCGTCCTCGTACAGCTCCTCGCGGGCCTCGTCGTTGTCGAGGTACAGCGGCACCTTCTTGCCCTTGTAGGTGTGGGCGCGCAGCCCCTCGACCTTGCCGTCGAGCCACTCCATCAGGTCACCCATCACCTCGCGGCAGAAGGCCAGGTCGTCGCTCAGCTCGTCGAACAGCTCCGCGAACCGATCGCGGAACGCCTCGCCGTCCTCGCCGCTCTTGGCCACGACGTCGAGCAAGGCCATGCGGAGCAGCAACGCGTCGTCGGCGTAGCTGGCCACGGCCTCGTTGCGATCCGAGACCAGATCTGTTGGCGACACGACAAACATGATCGCCCCAACCGCTAGCTCACGCGACGACCTCGGTAGGTTCTCGTCGTCCATCGCCTCGTACGCGATCTTGAGGTCGTGGGGGAGGGAAACCAACCAATTCTTGAACAGCTCGACGAATCGAGCTTCCGAAGTCGACACGGACAATCTCTTTTGCAATGGGCTCGCAGGAGCCGGTGGGAAAACCAGGCGGGGCGAACACGGCCCCGGCCGCTTAAGTACCAACCCCCCCCACGAAACACAACCCTTTCGGTAGGTGCCTGATTTCTCGGCGCTGGGCCTGGCGCCGACGGGCTGGCGCCGACCGACACCCGATCGAGACCCCGGCCGGTGATCCACCGCCGCGGCCCGCGTGGTACGTTGAAATCACTCGTGGCCAGCAAGCGCTCGCCCATCCTCGGCTACAACCACAATGTCCGCTTCCGCGGCATCGTGTTCCACATCCAGACCGAGGACTCGGGCGTCATCAATCCGCACGTGTTCACGCACCTGTTCCACGGGGGCGTGATCCTGTCGACGCGCAAGCTGGTCTACGACCCCGGCGCCAACGACGACGCCGTCAAGTCGTTGATGCAGGCCCAGCACAAGGCGGTCATGAAGGACCTCCGGCGGGGTGAGTTCGACGACAAGATCGACTCCTACCTGGCTGGCACCGAGGGGCTCTTGCCGCGCCACCTCGATTCGTCGTCGGGCATGGGTGAGCCCGCGGCCGGCGCCGCGCCGGCCCCCGCCGACGAGCTCGAGGCCCTGGCCGACGACGACCTGGTGGCCGACGACGACGCCGCGCCCCAGGGCGCCGACGGGCACGACTCGGTGCCGACGGCGATGGACGTCGAGGCCGACGCCACCATCCCCACGCCCATGGTCGACCCGATCGAGAGCCTCGCGGCCCTCGACGCGGCGCTGGAGTCGGCGCGCACCTTCCCGGTGCTCGCGCCGGTCCGGGAGCCGGCGCCGCCGACGCCGGTCCCGCCGACGCCGGTCCCGCCAGAGGTCGGCCGCGCCCCGACCGAGCGGCTCGGCTCGCGCACCGCGACCCTCGACCCAGCGCTGGCGCAGATCCCCGGCGAACGCAACGACGTGTCGGCGGCGATGCGCGCCATCCAGGTGGGCGAGGCCGAGCTGGCGGCGGCGGGCCTCGACGACGTGGCCCGGATCCACTCGCCGGCGCCGCCGTCGGCGCCGACCCCGCCGGGCGTCCACCCCGAGCGCGTGGGCGAGTACCAGCTCAGCCGGCCGGCCACCCAGCCGATGCAGAGCTTGCCGCCCCGCACACCCCGCCCGGCGGCCGCGGGGCGATCGATCCCGCCGCCGGTGCCGCGGGCGACCCCGCCCGCGGTGCGGCCGCCCACCCCGCTGGGCTCCCGGGTCCCGACCCCGTCGACGACCGCCCGGGTGCCGGTGATCCCGCCGCCCAGCCCGCGCCCGACACCGCCGCGGCAAACGCCGCGGTCTCCGACCCCGCCGAGCAGCACGATCCCGCGCCCCGCCGTCACCACGGGCCCACCGCCGCGCGGGCGCCCCACCAGCGGCGGCGTCGTGGTGTCGCGGCCGGCGGTGATCGTCGGCAACCGCCCGGCGACGACGCCGCCGCCGACCAAGGTGCGGCGCGCCCGCGAGTCGTTCGGCGGCGACCTCATCTCCGAGCGCAGCCTCGACGAGGTGATCTTGGCGTACCTGTCCGAAGACGCCAGCGAGGACTGATCATGGCGACCGTCGTCATCTACACCGTCGACTGGTGCGGCTTCTGCCGCCGCGCCGAGCGTCTGCTGGCATCCAAGGGGGTCGAGGTCGACAACCGCGACGTCACCGACGATCCGGAGACCCGCAACTGGCTGGTCGAGGCCACCGGCCGGACGACCGTGCCCCAGGTGTTCATCAACGGCGTGGCGGTGGGTGGCTCCGACGATCTGGCGGCGCTCGACCGCCGTGGCGAGCTCGACCGCTTGCTGGCGGCGCCGTCGATCTAGCCGCGCCGGGTGCCGGGTATGGCTAGGCCGTCTCGATGGCGGCCTCGACCATGCGCCAGTCGGTGCCGCTCGGGTTGTCGAGGATCTCGACCCCCAGCGCGGTGAGCTCGGCGCGCACCAGGTCGGCCTGGGCGAAGTCCTTGGCCTGGCGGGCCGCGGTGCGGGCGGCCACCAGCGCCTCGACGTGGCCCACGTCCAGCGCCCGGGCCTTGGCCACCCGCGCCCGGCGGGCGTGGGCGTAGCGGACCGGGTCGTCGCCCAGCACTCCCAGGGCCCACCCCACCGCGCGGAGATCGCGGCCGAGCCGCGCCAGCGACCGCCGCCGCACCGCCTTGTCGATACCCTTGGCGACGTCGAGGAGCCGGTTGGCGACCTTGGCTGCCTCGCCGAGGGCGGCCACTACCACCGGCGCGTTGAAGTCGTCGGCCAGCGCGGCCTGGGCCTCGGTCACCAGCTTGTCGGCCTCGGGCACCACCGGCCCCTCGCCGCCGTCACCGCCAGCGGCGACGAACTCGTCGATACGGCGCAGCGTCCCGTAGAAGTAATCGAGCCGGCGATCGGCGGCCTCGAGGGCCGGGAACCGGGGATCGATGATCTTGTTGTCGGCGTCGCGCTTGCCCTCGATCTCGAAGTCGATCGGCGACCGGTAGTGGTGCGACACGAAGTAGAACCGCAGCGCCTCGGGCCCGACCGCCGCGGCCAGCTCGGCGCAGCCGAACACGTTGCCCAGCGACTTGGACATCTTGTCGCCGTCGAAGTTGAGGAAGCCGTTGTGCATCCAGTGGTGGGCGAAGGTGTCGTCGCCGTGAGCCCCCTGGGACTGGGCGATCTCGTTCTCGTGGTGCGGGAACACCAGGTCCTTGCCACCGGCGTGGATGTCGAAGGTCTGGCCCAGGTGGGTGGCGCTCATGGCCGAGCACTCGATGTGCCACCCGGGTCGCCCGTCGCCCCACGGCGACGGCCAGGCCGGCTCACCCGGCTTGGCCGCCTTCCACAGGGCGAAGTCGAACGGGTGGCGCTTGCGGGTGTCGACGTCGACCCGGGCCCCGGCGTCGAGGTCGTCGATCGACTGGCCGCTCAGCCGGCCGTACGGCGGGAACGTCGCCACCTCGAAGTAGACGTCGCCGTCGACGACGTAGGCCTTGCCACGCTCGACCAGCCGCGCGGTGATGGCGATGATCTCGTCGATGTGGGTCGACACCCGGGGCTCGACGTCGGGCGGCAGCACCCCGAACATCTGCATGTCGGCGTTGTAGGCGTCGGCGAAGCGGCTGGCCAGGACGTGCCAGGCCTCGCCGGCCTCGCGCGAGGCCTTGAAGATCTTGTCCTCGACGTCGGTGATGTTGCGGACGAACGTGACCTGGTAGCCCAGGAAGATGAAGGCCCGGCGGATGAGGTCGAAGCAGATCGCCGAGTAGGCGTGGCCGATGTGCGCGGGAGCGTACGGCGTGGGGCCGCACAGGTACATGCCGACCCGGTCGGGGGTGATCGGCGTGAAGCTGACCTTCTGGCGGTGCAGCGAGTCGTAGAAGCGGACGGCGGTGGCCACGGTGGCCGGGTTGTAACACGCCGCGTCGGAGCCGGGAGGGGGCGTGGGCTAGCGCACGCAGACGACGCCGACGACCGGCCCCGTCGGTGCGCTGGGATACCAGCCGTCGGTGCGCGCGCCATTGTTGGAGCCGCACCCGTTGGCCTGCGCGACGTGCATGACGAGGTCGTAGCGCCCGGGGGCCGGTGGCACTGTCAAGGTGAACACGTTGTTGGCAAACTGAATCACACCCTGGGGCGGGTTGCCGAAGTCGGCGCACCACACCCGGCTCCCGCCAGCCCAGCCCAGCTCGATCTGATCGACACAGTCGGTGCAGGCGTTGTTGGTGTCGCGCAGCGCCACCGACACCCCCGTCGACAGCTGCGCGCCTGGGCTGGCGGAGACGACGTTGTTCAACTCGCCCAACGTGAGGGCGTTCACCGCGGCCCGCGGATCGCCACCGTTGTCCCGCGGCAGGCCGATCGTCGGCCGGGTCGGCCCGCACAGCCAGCTGTCGCCGCCGTCGCAGATGCCGTCGCTGTCGACGTCGGGGCACGGCGCGTCGATCGGCGGCCCGGGTGCGTCGACGGTCGGCCCGGGCGCGTCGACGGTCGGTCCCGGCGCGTCGGTGTCGCCGGGGCGGCCGTCGGGCCCGGGTGAGTCGGTCGAGGGCAAGCCGGTCGGGTTGAACGCGCACCCGACGGCGAGCGCACACACGCCAGCGGTGACGAGCCCGACGAACCCCATGCGATCAGGCTACCGCCGCTCGCTGGCGGCGGTCAACGCGCGGCGACGGTGGCACCGTCGAAGAACGTGCGGCGCACAGCTCGCACCAGCGCCCACATCGCGAGCAGGCCGACCAGCAGCAGCCCGACGAAGATCGGTTTGAGGTACCAGTAGTCGCCGGGCCGCTCGTCGACCAGCACCACCCACGCGCCCGCCGGGACCGTCCGGGGCTCCCAGATGCCGGCCACGTCGATGGCCGACCATGGGATGAGCCCGTCGGGGCCGCGCACGCCGTCGGCCGTGGTGGTGAGCTGCTGCCAGGCGGTGCGCAGGCGCGTCGGCGACGCCTCGACCCGGGCGCCCCACAGCTGGGCGCCGTCGAGGGCGGCCTGGACCGAGGCCATCGCGTCCGGCCGCTGGACCCGCCAGCGGACCAGATCCGCGGTCTGCGCGATGGGAGCCTGCTCGGCGGTGATGAGCCCGGCGGCCACCAGCGGGGCGCGCCAGGCGTCGACGGTGTCGCGCCCGGGAGCCAGCGCCGCCACCACGATGGCCGCGCCCGGGTCGGCGACCGACAGCTCGACGTCGGTGGCTGGCGTGACGGTGAGCGGGTCGCCGTCGATGGTGGTCAGCTCTAGCGCCCCGGCCGCGCGGGCCCGGGCCAGCTCGACGCCGGACACGAACTGCGGCGTCGGGAAGCGCCGGAGCGCCGCCGCCAGCGGGCCGCCGTAGCGCACGTCGGCCAGGCGGCGCAGGCGGCCCTCGACGAGGTTGGTGTGCGAGAAGCGGTCCCACGACTCGCCGGGCAAGGCCAGCCACACCCGGTTGGCGGTGCCGCGCACCGCGGCCAGCCGGGTGCCGGCGCTGCCCTCGGAGATCCGCAGGCGGATGGCGCCGGCGCGGTCGGGCGCGGCGTCGACCGCGACGAAGCTGTTGTCGCCGACCTTGCCGGCGACGAGGTCGGCCGGGGTGACCACGCGCGCCGTGGTCGAGGCGCCGGCGTAGCTCCAGTCGTGGCGCAGCCGCACCAGGAGCGTCACGCACAGGATCACCACGCCGGCGGCCGCGATCATGCCGATCGACGGCGCCGGGCGACGCAGCCGGACGAGGTCGGGATCGATCTCGTCGCGACCGATCGGCGCGCCGGGATCGCGGGTGGCTTCGTCGGGCATGGCCTGGGTCGGCATCCTATCCTCTCCTCCGACACCGCGCCAGCGACGTGGTTGCAAGGATCTGGCGCGGCGGCGCGGGCGGCGACCGCAGGTTTTGCGGTAGCTTGAAGCGTGTCGACCGACCAGCGCGGGGCGCCCGAGGAGCCGCGACCCGCGAGCCGGGCCCGGCCGCTGCGGGTGGTCGATCTGGTGCGGTGGGCCAACGCCGCGGTCGAGCGCTACGGCCTGGTGTGGGTCGAGGGCGAGGTCGGCGAGGTCAAGCGGCCATCGAGCGGGCACGTCTACTTCGCGCTCAAGGACCGCACCTCGCAGCTGCCGGCGGTGATGTGGCGGACCACGGCGGCCCGGCTGAAGTTCCCGCTGGTGGCCGGCGGCGTGGTGCGGGTGCGCGGCAAGCTGGGCGTGTTCGATCGCGACGGGCGGCTGCAGCTGTACGTCGACTACGCCGAGCCGGCCGGGGCCGGCGCCGAGGCGGCGGCGCTCGAGGAGCTCAAGCGTCGGCTGGCGGCCGAGGGGCTGTTCGCCGACCTGCGCAAGCGGCCGCTGCCGACGGTGCCGCGCCGGGTCGGCGTGGTCACCTCGCGGACCGGCGCCGCGCTGCAGGACATCGTCCGCACCATCCACCGGCGGTTCCCGGCGGTGACCATCGTGGTGGCCGACTGTCAGGTCCAGGGCCCGGCGGCGCCTGGCCAGATCGTCGCCGCGCTGCGCTTGGTCGGCGCCGCCGACGTCGACGTGGTGATCGTCGGGCGCGGTGGCGGCGCGGTCAGCGACCTGGCGGCGTTCAACGACGAGCGGGTGGTGCGCGCGGTGGTGGCGTGCCCGGTGCCGGTGGTGAGCGCGGTCGGCCACGAGGTCGACGTGACCCTGTGTGACCTGGCGGCGGACCGTCGGGCGTCGACGCCGACCGCCGCCGGCGAGCTGGTGGTGCCGGTGCGCGACGCGCTCCACAACCTGGTGGTCGCCGAGGAGCGCCGGCTCCACCGCGAGCTAGGCCTGTGCCTGCGCACCGCGCGCCAGGACCTCGACGATCGGCTCGACAGCGCCCGCGCCACGGTCCGCGGGCAGCTGGCGACCCGCGGCACCGCGCTGCGCCGGCTCGAGGTGCGCCTGCAGGCGGCGCACCCGCGGGCCCAGGTGGCGCGGCGGCGGGCCGCGCTGGCCCAGCTGGA
Source organism: Kofleriaceae bacterium (assembly GCA_041389965.1). Classification (GTDB taxonomy): domain Bacteria; phylum Myxococcota_A; class Polyangia; order Haliangiales; family Haliangiaceae; genus UBA2376. Next base: position 459,197 of record JAWKQV010000002.1, read on the forward strand.
GCGGCGGCTGGTGTCACCGGCCGGGCGGCTGGCGGCGGGCCGTCGGGCCGTCGACGGCCTGACCTCGCGGCTCGACAAGGCAGGGCGACGGGCGCTCGATCAGCGCCGGGCGGCGTTCACCACCGCGGTGGCCGGGCTCGAGGCGCTCAGCCCGCTCAAGGTGCTCGAGCGTGGCTACGCGCTCACCACCCAGGCCGGCCGGGTGGTCCACGACGCCAGCGCGCTGACCGTCGGCCAGACCATCGAGGTGACCTTCGCGCGCGGGCGGGCCCGGGCCAAGGTCACCGACACCGAGCCGTGACGTCCGCGCCGGATGGGCTTCGCGCGGCCGGTGCGATAGCGTGGCGGCGATGACCGAGCGGTCGCGCACCAGCCCTCCCGGACGGTCCCGCCGCACGCCGGCCCCGCCGCGCGCCGCCAGCGCGGTGCCCATCGACGACGACCAGGTGGTCGAGGTGGCGCCGCTGCCGCCGCTGCCGACGGCGCGGGTGGCGCTGCACGAGGCGTCGGCCGAGGCGCTGGCCCAGGCCCGGGCCGCGTGCGTGGCCCAGGGCTTCGCGGTCGCCTACGCCGCGGTCGGCGCCACCGCGGTGGCCGAGATCACCCGGCGCCTGGCCGGCGACGCCATGCCCGACGTGGTGGTGGTCGGGCTGCCGGCCGGGGCCGCCATCCTCGACGCGGCCCGGGCCCTCGAGCCGCGCCGCCCGGTCCTGGTGGCGGCCGTCGTCGGCACCGGGCTGGCCGCGGCCGAGCGGGCGCACGGCGCCGGGGCCGACCTGGTGACCATCCGCCCTCACGCCGTCGAGCGGCTGGGCCCGGTGCTGTTCGCCGCCGCCAAGCTCGCCGACGAGCGCCGCCGCGGCGTGACCTCGCGCGGCAACGAGCTGCGCCTGCGCGAGCGGCTGGGGCGCATCGCCGGCGCCGACGGCGCCAGCGGGCTGCAGCCGATGGAGTTCTTCCAGCGCGCCCTCGAGCTCGAGGTCAAGCGCGCGCGGCGCTACGGCTACCCGCTGGCGGTGTGCATGCTCCGCCTGCCGCCCGAGCGCCGGGTCGCGGCCATGGCCGCGCTGACCGCCGCGGTGCGCGACATCGACCTGCCGGTGGAGATCGCCGACGAGCGCGTGCTGGTGCTGTTGCCGTACACCGACGCCGCCGGCGCGGCGCTGGTGGCGCACCGGGTGGTGGCGGCGATGGGCGCCCCGGCGGCGGCGGGGGTCGCCGGCGTCGCCGGTGGAGCGCCGCTGGCGCTGGCGACGCTGATGCGGGCGGCGGCCGCCGCGCTGCGCGAGGCGGTGGCGGGCGGTCCACCGGTGGTGGTGGCGCCGTGACCCGGCTGGCGGCGGTGCTGGGCTGGCCGATCGGCCACTCGCGCAGCCCGGCCATGCACGACGCGGCGTTCGCGGCGATCGGGCTCGACGGGCACATGGCCGCGCTGGCGGTCGCCCCGCCCGACCTGGCGGCGACGGTGCGGACGCTCGCCACCGACGGTGCCCTGGGAGCCAGCGTGACGGTGCCGCACAAGCAGGCGGTCGCGGCGCTGTGCGACGCGCGGTCGCCCGCGGCCGCCGCGGTCGGCGCGGTCAACTGCCTGACCTTCAGCGGCGGCCGCGTGGTCGGCGACAACACCGACGTGGCCGGATTCCTCGACGGGCTGGCCGAGGCGGGGGTCGACGTCAGCGCCGGGCCGGCGGTGCTCTTGGGCAGCGGCGGCGCGGCCCGCGCGGTGGCGCACGGGCTGGCGACGCGCGGCGTGCCCATCGCGGTCGTCGCGCGCCGACCGGCGGACGTCGCGTGGACCACGGCGCGCCCGTGGTCGGCGCTGGCGTCGACCCTGGCCGACGCGGCGCTGGTGGTCGACTGCACCTCGGCCGGCCTACAGCCGGCCACCGACCTGGCGATGACCGCGACCGTGCCGCTGGCGGCGCTGCCGGCCACCGCCACCGTGGCCACGTTGATCTACCATCGCGGCACCGCCCTCCTCGACGCCGCCGCGGCGCGCGGCCTGGCCACCGTCGACGGCCGCGGCATGCTGCTCCACCAGGCGGTGCGGGCGTTCGCGCAGTGGACCGGTCAGCCGGCGCCGGTGGCGATCATGCGCGCCGCGCTCGCGGCGTCCCTCGGCGGGTCAGGGCGCAGGTAGCGCGCCGGGCCCGGCCGCCGCCGCCTCGGTGGTCGGCGCGACGGACGGCACCGCGGTCTCCGACGCCACCGACGCGCGGCGGCAGCGCGACACCCGGGGGTCCCAGGCCCGCAGCTGATCGGCCATCTCGCGATCGATCCGCGCCAGCGCAGCCAGGCTGCCGAACGCCTCGACGCACTTGCCGGCAGCCGCCAGCTCGCGGGCCCGCTGGGCCAGGGCGACCGCGGCCGGATCGTGGAGGTCGTTGGCGGCGGCGGGCGGCGGCGGCGGCGGTGCCATCACCACGGCCGAGGGCCGCGGCGGCGCCTCGTCGGTGACCGGCAGCAGCTGGGCGCCGATGGTGACGACCAGGAGGCCGAGCGCCACGCCGGCCGCGGTGTTGCGGTTGTCGATGAGATCGGCCTCGCACCGCTCCGACGCGCCGTTGATACCCGGCGGACACGTCGCGAACTGGTAGTGCAACGCCACCGCCGCCGCCACCGCGGTGGCCGCCGCGCTGGTGTAGACCGCCGCCTGGCGCTGGCCGCGCGTGACCGCGCAGCCGCTCGCCAACCCCACGACGCATAGTGCGGCGACCAGCCGCTGGCTCGTCCTGTTCACCGGCCCAGCCTATCAGCGTCGCAGGCGTCCGCAACTGCGACGCGGCGCGCGACGTGCATGCATCACCCCTCGCACCACGAGGAGGGACTCGATGCGTCGTGCCAAGCTACCGAACCGACTCGGCGGGGTCGGCCCGTGGACCACATTGGCCCTGTTGCTGACATTCACAGCCGCGAGCCGGGCTGTGGCAGCGCCACCACCCGACAACCCGCGCTGGGTCGACGACCCCTACGCGCCCCACGACACCAGCGGCGCCAACCTGCGGCTGGGCTCGGCGGTGGGCCAGGTCACTCACGACGGCCGGGCCTACACCGCGCTCGGCGCGGCGGTCGCCGTCGGACCGCGCATCGACCGGTTCACGTTCGAGGCCGACTACCTCGTGCTTGAGCTGACCGAGCCGGGCCCGTCGTCGCTGCGCTACGGCCGCACCCACCGCCTGGGCGCCATGGCCCGGGTCGACGTGGTGCGCCTGGGCCCACGGTGGATCGGCGCCAACTCGTTGTTGGCGATCTACGGCGAGGCCGGCGCCGCCCGCCAGTGGTACCAGTGGTCGCGCCCGGGCCTGCGCGAGCCGGCCCGGGTGGTCCCGGTCGACGCCACCGCGGTCGTGGGCGTGGTCGGGTTCGGCATCAACCTCGACCACCGGCTGGAGAAGCCGCTGGGGTTCCCCAACCGGGTCGGCTGGCAGCTGGGCTGGCAGCTGGCCTCGACCGCGGCCCGCGCCGCCGACCCCACCGTCGCGTGCCTGGGCCCGACCTGCACCGCGCGCCCGTCGACGATGACCACCGGCCGCAACACCTCGCTGATCGTCACGTCGACCATCGGCTTCACCTGGTGACGCCGGTCAGAACGAGCGGGTCGCCGCGGTGAGCAGCCCGACGATGGCGGCGAACCAGGCGGCGGCGGCGACGCCGAGGGCGCCCAGCACCACGAACCCCACCGGCCCATCGGCGATCGGCTCGTCGCGGCCGGGTTGCCAGCGCCGCGCCACCACCAGCACGCCCAGCCCGAGCACCAGCCCCAGCGCCGCCCAATGCTCCTTGGCGTCGAACCACCGCGCGATCTTGGCGGCCCGGGTCGGCTCGTCGCCAGCCAGGCGCCGGGCACGATCGACGTCGGGCGGCCGCGGCACCTCGCCGGCTGCCCGATCGCTCAGCTCGGCCGCGGCCAGCGCGCGGCCGGCGGCGTCGTCGATCACCGAGGCCGGGCGGGTCAGGTACTCGAGCTTCACCCGGGCCTTGTAGGTCGGGTACAGGAGCAGGCCGGCCACCAGCGCCAGCGCGTACAGCGCCATGGTGATCAGCGCGAAGCGACGCATGGCGCCGGCGCGCGGGGCCCGGCCGCGCCACAACGGCCACAGCCACACCACCCAGTGGGTGGCGGCGGCGACCACGGCGGCGCCGAGGATCGCGTGGGCGATCATCAGCCAGCGCGCGGCGGCGATCGAGAGCACGCCGGGAACGTACCCGAAAACGCGGCGAGGGCCGCTGGAGCGACCCTCGCAGCAAGCCAAGCTCGGGAGGCGCGGCTCAGCCCGGCTGGCTGGCCGAGTGGCGCCGGATGAACGTCGGCACGTCCAGCTCGTTCTCGACCTCGTCGGTCAGGATGCCCTTGAGGCTGGGCCGCGGCAGGCTGCGCTTGCTGCGCTCGGGCAGGCTGGCCCCGCTGGCGGCGTCGGCCACCGACGGGCCTGACCCCGCCGCCAGGCGCGACGACAGCTCGGGCTCGGGCACCGGCTCGATGGCCAGCTCCGACAGCGCCCGCTCGACCGGGGTCATCTCGTCGGACCACGACATGTCGACCTCGGCGTCCTCGACCACCAGGGCCGCGGCCTTGAGCTCGCCCGAGGCCTTGCGGGCCGGGGGCACTAGCGTGGTCGGGTACTCGCGGGTCTTCACCGCGTTGTTGTCGTACGGCAGGGTCACCTGCTGCGAGGTGCGGTGGCGCACCGCGGTCGGCGCGGCCGGCTCGGGCGTGGCCGCCACCTGCTGGCCCATCCGGTCGAAGCCGGTGGCGATCACGGTGATGCGGATCTCGTCGGTGAGGTTGGGGTCGATCACCGAGCCGAAGATGATGTTGGCGTCCTCGTGGGCCGCCCGCTGGATCAGGCTCGACGCCTCGTTGACCTCGTGCAGGGTCAGGTCGGGGCCGCCGGTGATGTTGATCAGGATGCCGGTGGCCCCGTCGATCGACACGTCCTCGAGGAGCGGCGAGCTGATGGCCATCTCGGCCGCCTCGGTCGCCCGCTTCTTGCCCGAGCCGACGCCGGCGCCCATCAGCGCGCGGCCCATGTCGTTCATGATGGTGCGGACGTCGGCGAAGTCGACGTTGATGAGGCCGGGGACGGTCATCAAGTCGCTGATGCCCTGGACCGCGTTGAGCAGGATCGAGTCGGCCCGCCGGAACGCGTCGACCATCGCCATCTGCGCGCCGGCCAGCGCCAGCAACCGGTTGTTGGGGATCACGATCAGCGTGTCGACCGCGGCCTCGAGCCGGGCGATGCCGTCGTCGGCGTTCTTCGAGCGCTTGCGGCCCTCGAAGCCGAACGGCTTGGTGACGACGCCGACGGTCAGCGCGCCGCAGTCGCGCGCCACCTGGGCGATCACCGGCGCCGCGCCGGTGCCGGTGCCGCCGCCCATGCCGGCGGTGACGAACACCATGTCGGCGCCCGAGATCGCGTCGGCGATCTGCTGGATGCTCTCCTCGGCGGCCCGGCGACCGATGTCGGGGTTGGCGCCGGCGCCGAGGCCCTTGGTCAGCGCGCCGCCCAGCCCGATCTTGTGCGGGGCCAGGTTGGCCTCGAGGGCCTGGCGGTCGGTGTTGGCGGCCACGAACTCGACGCCGTCGAGGTTGCCGCTGATCATGGTGTTGACGGCGTTGCCGCCACCGCCGCCGACGCCGATCACAAGGATCTTGGCGTGGTTCACGTCGTCGAAGTCGATGAGGGCCATGTGATCTCTCCCGGTTGGTACGCCCATATGATCGGGCGGGATCTGCGTGGGCAACTTTTCGTGCGCGCGTTGCGAAGGTTTTGTTGCGATCCGGATCGGCTCGGTGGATCGCGACGCTGTGGACGGCCTGTGGACAGGCCGCGCGGCTCGCTAGAACATCTCGGTCAGGCGCGACCACGCGCGCTTGATCAGCCCGCGATCGCCGCCGGGCTGGGCCTGCGCCCGTGACACCAGCGTGCGGCCGTGGTTGGCGCCGTAGACCACCAGGCCGACCCCAGTGGCGTAGGCCGGCGAGCGCACCACGTCGACCAACCCGCCGATGCGGATCGGGCTGGCGCGGCGGACCGGCAGCCCCAGCACCTGCTCGGCCACCTCGGCGGTGCCCTCCATGATGGTGGCGCCGCCGGTGAGCACGATGCCGGCGGCCAGGCCGTCGGCGTAGCCCGAGCGCATCAGCTCGCGCTTGACGTGCTCGAAGATCTCCTCGACCCGCGGCTCGATGATCTCGACCAGGCTCGCCCGCGGCAGCGCCCGCGGCCCGCGCCCGCCCACCGACGGCACCTCCATCATCTCGCCGTCGGCGATCATGGTGCGGGTGGCGCAGCCGTACTTGCGCTTGATCTTCTCGGCCGAGTCGAGCGGGGTGCGCAGCACGGTGGCGATGTCGTTGGTGACGTGGCCGCCGCCCAGCGGCAGCACCGCGGTGTGGACGATGGCGCCGTCGGCGAACACCGCGATGTCGCAGGTGCCGCCGCCGATGTCGATCAGCGCCACCCCCAGCTCCTGCTCGTCGTCCTCGAGGACGGCCTGGGCCGACGCCAGCGGCTCGAGCACGATGTCGGCGACCTGCAGGCCGCACCGGTTGGCGCACTTGACCACGTTCTGGGCGCTGGTCACCGCGGTCGTGACGATGTGGACCTTGGCCTCGAGGCGGACCCCGGCCATGCCCAGCGGGTCGCGGATGCCGTCCTGATCGTCGATGACGTACTGCTGCGGCAGCACGTGCAGCACCTCGCGGTCCATCGGGATGGCCACCGCCTTGGCGGCCTCGATGACCCGGGCGATGTCGGCCTCGCGGACCTCCTTGTCCTTGACCGCGACGATGCCGTGGCTGTTGAGCCCGCGCACGTGGGCCCCGGAGATGGCGGCGAACACCGTCGAGATCTGGCAGCCGGCCATGTTCTCGGCCTCGTCGATCGCGGCCCGGATGGCGCTGACCGTGGCGTCGATGTTCACCACCACGCCGCGGCGCAGGCCCTTGGACGGCGCGGTGCCGATGCCGATGATGTCGATGCCGTCGTCGGTCACCTCGCCGGCGATGGCCGCGATCTTGGTGGTGCCGATGTCGAGGCCGACGATGATCTCGGAGGTCTTGGTCTTGGCCATGGTTTGCTCAGTTGCTCCGGAACGAGACGGTGACGAGGTCGGTGCGGGTGTCGTTGTCGACCCGGATGGTGCGCAGCCGGGCCCGCTCGTCGGGCGACAGCGCGGCCCACACCGCGTCGAAGCGGGCCAGTCGATCGGGCAGCTGTCCCTCGGCCAGCGCGCCCACGCGCACGGCGATGGCGTCGTCGTAGGTGTAGACCGTGGCGCCGTTGGCCGCGAGCTTGACCTCGCCGGCCCGGGGCCGCGGCCCGGCGTGCCAGGCGGCCAGGAGCGCCAGGCCGTCGTGGATCTGCGCCAGCGCCTGCTCGGGCGCGTCGGCGAACAGCGCGCGCGGGATGCCCGAGATGATGGGCAGGTCGCGCCCCTCGCCGCGCGCCAGGTCGGCCGGCTTGAACGGCGCGCCGGCCGCGTCGGCCAGGTACAGGCGGTCGGCCGACACCAGCGCGGCCGGCTGGCGCTCGGTGATGTCGACGATGACGGTGTGGGGCAGGCGCCGCCGCACGGAGGCCTTGCGCACCCACGGCTCGGCGGCGAGGGCCGCCTCGGCCGCGCCGGTGTCGACCCGGAAGATGTTGATGCCGGGCGCGAACGGCAGGCGGGCGCGGACCTCGGCCTCGTCCAGCACCACCTCGCCGTTGACCTCGATGGTGGTGACCGCGAAGCGCGGCGTGGTGGTCACCCACCGGTAGCCGAACACGCCGGCGGTGCCGACCGCGGACGCCACCGCCAGCGCGACCAGGACCGGGGCGCTCCGGCGCAGGGCCCGCCCGCAGGCATCGGCCACCTCGCGCGGCGCCGGCAAGCGCTCGCGCAGCGCGGTGCGCTGGCGACGGTTGGCGCGGCCCGGACGCAACGTCATCCGCGACACCCGCGGCAGGCGGGCGTCGTCGACGCGGGGGGACGCGGTGCCCCTGGGCCGGGATCGATCCATGATGGTCGAAATAGGCACGCGCAGATCCGGCGGGCAATTTTTCGACCCGCGCGCCCACCACTTTCGGTCCCATCCGGATCTCCTCGTGTACGGGCGTTCAGTATCGAGGCGCGCGCGGCTCGGTTGGCCTCGCAGATGCAACCGCGCAGGGCATGCTGATCCTTCGACATGCGGCGTTGCTCGCGGTGGTGGCGGCGTGTGGCCAGCCTCGGGCCACGCCGGCGACGCCGGCCCTGGGTTACCGTGGCAACCTCGACGAGGCCGCCGCCCACGAACGCGAGGCCGAGGCCCACGAACGCGCCGCCGAGGCCGCGCGCGGCGCCCCCGACAGCTATGCCTGCGGCGACCGAGCGCTGTCGGAGCAGAGCCGGTCGGGCACCGAGCCGGTCACCACCTGGGTCCCGTGCTGGAGCGTCGAGCGGGACGCCAGCGCAGCCCACGCCGCCGAGGCCGCCCGCCTCCGGGCCGAGGCCCGCGAGCACCGCGCAATCGCGCGCAGCCTGCTCGAGGTCGAGCGCACCTTCTGCGCGAACCTACCCGCCGACGAGCTGACCCACACGCCGCTGTACCACCGGAGCGACGTGGCCCAGGTCGCGCCGTACCGCGCCGATGGACAGCTGGTCGGCGCGCAGATCACCTTCCGCCACGTCGACGGGCTGACCGCCGACTGGCTGCGCCAGAGCCTGTTGTGCCACCAGGCGCGGATGGCGACGCTGGGCTACCCGGCCACGTACATGGGCTACGACCCGGCCATGTTGCGCGGGGTCCACGTGGCGGTGACCGACGCCGACGGGACCCTGACGATCACCGTGCGCGCCGACGACGACGTCACGGCCGCGGTCACCTGGTCGCGGGCCCAGGCCCTGGTCGGCGCCACACCGTAGCTCGCGGGCGAGGTGTCATGGGCGGACGGGCGCCAGCAGCCCGCTGGCCTGCACGATGAGCTCGTGGCGATCAACCGGTGAGCTGGCGCACGCCATCGACCGCTCCAGCGCCGCCAGCGCCGCCGCGCGCAGGGGCTCGACCTCCGCGGGCCGCACCCGCGCCAGCTCGAGCAGAAAGCTCCGCAGGTTGTGCGACGTGTGCATCGCGACCGCGGCGTCGGCCCCGAGGAACCACGCCTTGAACAGCGCCACCGCGGCCGCGGGATCGGCGGCGAGCTGGGCCCGCAGCTGGGCCACGGCGTCGGGCCCGATGTGGTCGACCGCCGCGCCCCAGTTTGCGCCGGTCATCGACGCCACCACGAGCTGGGCTGGGTCGCCTCGATCGGTGACGGCGTCGAACGACGTGCCACAGGTCCCGGCCGGGCGCGCCTGGTCGAGATCGACCACGCGCTGGCGCAGCCGGTAGGCGACCTCCGGCTCGACGCCGCACTGCGCCGCGGCGACCAGGGTGGCCCGCAGCCGCGCCCGCAGGTCGGGGACGACGGCGGGACGTACCCGGGCCACCTCGTCGAGGAAGTGCTCGGGGTAGGCCCACATCAGCTTGCGCGGATCGGCGTCGCCGAGGAACCACGCCGAGAAGGTCGCGATGTACCGATCGGGAGCCGCGACGAGGCGGGCGCGCAGCGGCACCAGCTGGGGCGAGTCATCGAGGCTGTAGCCGCCGGCGCGGGCCGCGGCCAGGTCGACCACCTCACGCTCGATCTCCTCCGGCCAGCGCAGCGACACCACGTTGCTGAGCACCTCGTCCTGGAGCTCTGCCGTGGCCGTCGTTGCGCTGCACCGCGGCGGCGGCGAGGTCGGGGTGACCGGCCCGCCGGGGCTCGCGGCGCGGCCGCACGCGGCGAGCGCCACCACCAGCCCGAGCCAGCGGATCACGGCGCACCTCCGGCCCCGGCCACCTGCGCATCGTCGATCATCGCCCGGAGCTCGGCTTCGGTCAGCACGCCCAGCTCGGCGCGCATCCGCTCGTCGCGCAGGCGGGTGCGCCCGCCGGGATCGCTCGAGCAGTCGATCGCCCGGTCTAGTGCCCGCACCAGCTCGGCCGCGAGGGCCTGGGCCGCCGGCGGGGCGTACTCCGCGAGCGCGCTGACGAACTCGCTCGGCGCGGTCTGCGCCAGCGCGCTGGCCGCCGGCGGATCGACGATGATCGCGTCGCGGAATGCGGTGGCGTAGCCGGCCGGGTCCGCGGCGATCCGGCCCAGCCTGGCGCTGTCGAGCGGCGCGCTGCGGACGATCAGATCGAGGTCGGTCCCGACAACGTCGGCGCGCGCGAACACCGTGGCGCGGGTGCCGCAGGCCGGGAGCGGGGCGGCTGCAGCGGCCGGTGGTGAGGGCTCAGCGACGGTCGTGGCTGGCCCCGAGCGGGCCGGCTCGGACTTGGTACACGCCAGCGCGACGAGGGCGACGAGCGCCGCGACCCCAGCCGCGGTCGAGATCTTGGGTGGAGGCATGCGCTGTCCAACGCGCGTGCCCCACGGAAGGGTTATGCCGTCGTGACAAAGCCGCACCGGATGCGACGGCCCGCACCACGCGTCTCCGCGCTGGCCGGGTTGGTCACGGTCGATTGGATCTCGCGGCTGGCAGGTGTCAGGCTGCACCCGGTGCTCAACAACCTGCGCTGGCCGCCCGCGGCCGGAGAACGGGCGCGTCACCCGATGTCGCTGGCGACCGTCCGGCCATCGCGCGTACCATGGCGGGATGAAGGCAGCCTCGGCAGTCATCGCGCTCACGTTTCTCGCGTGTGGTAACGGCGGTGGCGGCGGCGGCCAGCCGTGCGCCACCGCCACCGACTGCGCCGCCGGCGAAGCCTGCGTGGGCGGCGCGTGCACGGTGCCCGCCAGCTGCGCCGCCGGCGCGACCTGTCCCGCCGGCGAGGCCTGCAGCACGACCGGCGTGTGCATCCCGGCCGGCACCTGCCTGGGCGACGGCGACTGCGCCGACGCCGACTACTGCAGCGCCAACGGCACCTGCATCGCCGACGGCACCTGCCTGACCGACGGCGACTGCCTGGCCGGCATGGTGTGCGACGCCACCCAGGCCTGCGTGCCGGGGGGCGGCTGCGGCGCCTCGGAGGTGGCGATCACGCCGATCGCGCCCAACCTGCTCATCGTGCTCGACCGGTCGTGCTCGATGCGGTCGGCGGTGGCCGGCGTCCCCAAGTGGACCTCGGCGGTCGGCGCCATCACCACCCTCACCACCAACTTCGCCGACGACGTGCGCTGGGGCCTGACGATGTTCCCCGACACCACCGGCGCGAGCTGCGGCCAGGACGCCATCGCGATCCCGGTGGCGCCCGGCGCCGCGCCGGCCATCCAGGGCCTGCTGGCGGCGTCGCTCATGACCAGCGACCCCAACTACCCCGACGGGCCGTGCGTCACCAACATCGACTCGGCCATGGCCCAGGCCGCCACCGAGCCGGCGTTCGCCGACGCCGGCCGGCCCAGCTACGCGATGCTCATCACCGACGGCTCGCAGTCGGGCTGCAACCTCGACGGTGGCAACGCCGGCACCGTGGCCATCCTCGACGGGCTGGCCCAGCAGGGCATCAAGACCTTCGTGGTCGGGTTCGGCGGCGGCACCAACGTCACCCAGATGGACATGTTCGCGGTGGCCGGCGGCACCGCGCTGCCGACCAGCCCGCGCTTCTACAAGGCCGACGACGCCGCCGCGCTCGAGGCCGCGTTCGGCCAGATCGCCGACCTGGTCATCGGCTGCGACTTCGCGCTGGCCAACCCGCCGGCCGACCTGGCCGAGCTGTTCGCGTTCTTCAACAACAGCGAGTCGATCCCGCAGGACCCGACCCACACCGACGGGTGGGACTACGATCCGGCGACCATGACCCTGACCTTCTACGGCAGCTCGTGCGCCCGCCTGCAAGACGGCTCGGTCACCGACGTCGACATCGTCTATGGCTGCGCCGGCCCGACGCCGGACTGAGGCTGGCGCCCGCGGTCAGGCTGGGCGGCCGGCGCCGATCGACTTGCGGAACATCACCATCGCCACCCCGGGCGCATAGTAGTCGGCGACCTTGGCGCACTGGCGGTAGCCGTTGGCCAGGTAGAAGTTGCGGGTCCGGGCGAAGTCATCCTCGCCGGAGGTCTGGACCAAGAGCAGGCGCTGGCCCTGTTGCGCGAGCCAGCCCTCGAGGTGCTTGAGGAGCGCGGCGCCGCGCCCGGCGCCCTGGTGGGCCGGGGTGACCGCGATCATCAACAGCTCGTAGGTGCCCTCGGTGGCCCGCACCGGCTCGAGGTAGGCCATGGCCACCCGCTCACCCGCCGGCGCGTCGATCACGCACAGGTGGCCGGCGTCCTGGTGGCCGGCGAAGTACGCCGCCATCATCGCGTCGGTCACGTCGGTCTCTTCGGGGGTGAACATGCCGGCGGCGACCCCGATCGCGCTGACGAAGCCGGCGTCGTCGGGCGTCGCGGGGCGGATCATGAGTGCCTCAGGTCGTGCGCGGGCGGTGCGAGCATGGCCCGCAGCCTAGCAGGCGGCGAGGGGCCGGCCCTATCCGCGAGGCGCCGGTCGTTCACTTCTCGGCCGCCAGGGGGTGAATCCGCCGGCCCGCCTCAGAAGAAGGTCGCGGCCAGGCCCAGCGAGGTCTGGTAGAGGTTGACGTCGTCCCGGTACAGGCCGGTGCCGGTGCGCAGGTTGACGTCGAGCGCGAAGTCGCGCGAGCGGATCACCTCGACCCCGAGGCCGGCGACCACGCCCGGCACGGTGTCCGAGGTAGCGATCACCCCGACCACGCCGTTGTCGTACTCGGCCCGGGCCCGGGCGACGCCGATGCCGCCCTCGAGCCACAGCCGCGGCAGAACCCAGGCTCGCACGGCGGCGGCGCCGATGGTCTGGGACACCGCGTGGTTGTCTTTGTCGTGGCGGGCGTACTCGAGATGGGCCAGCAGCGCCAGGTTGCGCCCGACCATGCCGCCGACCTCGGCGACGAAGGTCGCCGACTGGACCGGCCCCGAGCCATTGCAGCTGTCGCCGTTGGCGTCGCTGCAGCCGAGGTGGCCGCCGCCGATGCCGAAGGTGACGACGGTGCCGTCGCGGTGGGGCGCGCGGTCGGCGTGGGCCGGGGCGGCCAGCGCCGTGGCAGAGACGAGCGAGAGGGTGCACAGGGAGAGACGCGACATGGAGACTCCTGGTGGCACGGCGGTGGCTGGCGGCCGGGACGGCCGCGCCGGCCACCGCCGATCGCGATGACGTGGCAGCGCGGGCAATGACGGGGGGTGGCAGGGCGACGCGTCGTCAGCGGGCGCGTCCGCCGGCCCGACCGATGGCGTGCAGGCCGACGAGCAACAGCAGCGCGCCGACGAAGGCGACGGCGATGGTGCCGGCCAACCCTCCGAACGGCGTCTGCCAGTGCGCCTCGCGGAAGATCCAGCCGCCGAGGAAGGCCCCGACGACGCCGACGACGATGTCGCCGACCAGGCCGTAGCCCGAGCCGCCGACCACCAACGACGCCAGCACACCGGCGACGAGCCCAACGATGATCCAGGTGATGAGGTCCATACCCCGAAGCAGTGCAGCGCCCGTGCCAAGCAGCGGCCGGTCGCAAGCGGTCGAAGTCCCGCCCGGTGACGTCCCGGCGCCGGCCCGAGGCGAGCGCTGACGCACGGCGGGCCGCACGCGCTCGGTGCCGGCCCGCGCGCGGACTCACGCGGGCGGCGGCGGCGGCAGCTCGATGGTGAACACCGCGCCGCCACCTTCCGCCTCGGCCACGCCGGCATCTCCGCCGTGGGCCCGCGCGATGCCACGCACGATCGCCAGGCCCAGCCCGGCCCCGCCCCGGCGCTCGCGTCCCTGCCAGTAGCGATCGAACACGTGCGGCAGCGCCTCGGCGCTGACGCCCGGGCCGTGGTCGCGCACGCCCAGGATGACCCCGCCGTCGTCGCGGCGGCGGGCCGACAGCGCGATCGTCGGCGTGCCGCGGGCGTGGCGCAGGGCGTTGCCGATCAGGTTGGCGAAGGCCTGGCCCAGGCGCTCGGGATCCGCGTAGATGGCGCCGACGTCGTCGGCGATGTCCACCGTCAGCGCGGTGCCGGCCTGGGTCGCCACCAGCTCGTGCTCGCGGCAGACGTGGTCGAGCAACGACCGCACCGTCACCGTGCGGCGCTCGAGCTCGAGCTGACCGACCTCGATGCGGTGGGCCATCAGCAGGTCGCGGATCAGGCGTTCGGCGCGATCGAGCGAGCGTTGCACCGCGCTGGCGTAGCGCTCGCGCGCCGCCGGCTCGAGGCCGGGGTCGCGCAGGCCGTCGAGCGCCACCCCGATGGCCGACAGCGGCCCGCGCAGGTCGTGGGATACGATCGCCAGCAGATCCTCGCGGGCGCGGGCCGCTCGCTCGGCGGCGCGTCGGGCGGTCACCTCGGCGGTGACGTCGTCGAACATCAACATGCCAGCCACCACCCGGCCGCCGTGGGTGATGGGCGAGGCGCCGACCCGGAGCTGGAGCGCGCCGTGGGCGTGGGTGCCGTCGAGGGCGATGGCGTGGTTGGTGGAGATGGCGCGCGCCAGCGCGTCACGGGCGGCGCTCACCAGGGCCGGCTGCGACGGATGGTCGCCCAGCACGCCGTCGACGCCGACCACCTCGGCCGCGCGCACGTTGCTGAGCAACACCTGGCGCAGCGCGGCGTCGACGACGAGGACCCCGGCCGGGAGCTGTGCGATCACCGCGTCGAGCATCCGGCGCTGGGCGTCGAGCTCGACCCGCACCCGCCGGGCCTGGCGCTCGGCCCGGCCCAGCCGCAGCACGTAGCGCAGCCGCCGGGCCAGCCGCGCCGGCGACAGGTCCTGCTTGGACAGGAAGTCGGACGCCCCGGCGGCGACGATGGCGGCGCCCACCTCCTCGTCCTCGCCGGTCACGCACAAGATCGGCGTCACCAGCTGGGCCTCGCGCAGCCGGCGGAGCACGTCGAACGCGGTCTCGCCTGGAAGGTGGTGATCGAGGATCAGGCAGTCGTAGGCATCCTCGGTGACCCGCGCCACCAGGTCGGCGGCGCCGTCGAGCTCGTCGATCGTGGCCGGCACGCCGGCCGCGACCAGGTAACGCTTGATGGTGGCCCGATCGACGGCGTCGTCGTCGACCACCAGCACGCGGATCGGTTCATCGAACGTGTTCGGGCTCATGGGGCGAACTCACGGGTGCAGGCGGGCGGGTGCGGGCGACGGTGCCGGCGGTGGGCGGGACGTGCGGTGGTGGGCAGGCGCAGCGGGGCCGGCGTCACGGCATCTCGACCAGCGTCCAGTACCGGTTGAGCGCGGTCATCAGGTCGACGAAGGCCAAGAACGTGACCGGCTTCAGCAGGTAGCCGGCCACGTTGAGCCGGTAGGCGTCGATGCGATCGCGCTCGTCGTTCGAGGTCGTCAGCATCACCACCGGGATGTGCTGCAGCGCGGGATCGGCCCGCAGCGCCCGCAGCATCTCGAGGCCGCTCATGCGCGGCATGTTGATGTCGAGCAGCACCATGCGCCGCTCGCTCGGCATCCGGCCGCTGCGCAGCAGGTCCAAGCCCTCGATGCCGTCACGCGCCACCCACAGCGGGTTGGAGATCCGGCCACGCTCGAACGCGCGCTGCACGTTCATGACGTCGATGTCATCGTCGTCGACCAACAGGATGTTCGTGGCGCGGGGGCCGGGGCTGGCGTCGGACGTCACGTGTCGCTCCAGGTAAAGCAGAACGCCGTGCCCCGCCCGGGCGACGACTCGATCCACACGGTACCGCGGTTGCCAGTCACCAGCTTGCGCACGATGGCCAGGCCGATCCCCGCGCCCTCGACGCGATCGCGCGACTCCAGCCGCTGGAACATCTCGAAGATCCGGGCATGGAAGCGTGGCTCGATCCCGCGGCCGTCGTCGCTGACCCGGAAGCGCCAGCCGCCGCGCTCGAGGTCGGGGCCGTCGCACGCCAGCGTCACCGTGCCGCCGCCGTCGGGGCGACGGCCGTGCTTGTAGGCGTTGCCGATCAGGTTGAGCCACACCTGCTGGAGCTGGACCGCGACCGTGGTCAACGTCGGCCACGGGCCGGCGGCGATCACCAGCTCGACGCCGTCCGGCGGCGGCACCAGCTCGGTGAGCCGGCGCACCAGGGCGCCGACGTCGACCGTCTCGGCGTCCACGTCCCGGCGGCCGGCCCGCGAGTACGCCAGGATCCCCTCGATCAACAGCTCGAGGCGCTCGACCCGGGACCGCATCAGGCGCAGGTGGTCGACGATCTTGGCGTCGGCGTAGTCGCCGAGATCCTCTTCGAGCCAGGTGGTCAAGCTGGAGATGCCGCGCAGCGGCGCCTTGAGGTCGTGGGACGCCACGTACGCGAACTGATCGAGGTCGCGGTTGGTGCGAGCGAGCGCGGCGTTGGTGAGCCCGAGGGTGGACAGGGCCTCAGTCAGCTCGGCCCGCCGCCGCTCCAGCTCGGAGGCCTGCTGGGTCAGCGCCGCCAGCGCCTGGGCGTGGTCGGTGGTCCGCCGTCGCAGCGCGACGATGCCGAACACCAGCGCCACCACCGCCACCGCCGAGCCGGCGATGATCACGGCCTCGGCGGTGCGGGTGTTGGCGGCCTTCTCGTCGAGGTTGGCCCGCCGCGACGCGGTCTGCCGGGCGACGATCTCCTCGAGGCGCGTGAGCAGCGCGTCCATGGCGCGACGGCCGGCGCCGCTCCCGACCACCCGCAGCGCCGCGAGGCGATCGTCGGCGTCGGCCAGCCTGACCGTCACGGCCAGCTCGTCGAGCTTGACCTGCACCGCCGCGTCGATCGCCGCCAGCACCGGCATCAGGTCCGGCGTCGCGCCGGCGTGGAGGTCGGCCAGGAGGGCGCGCGCCGCGGTCGCGGCCGCTTGGTAGCTGGCCCGGTAGGCTTCGTCATCGGTGAGCAGGTACCCGCGCTGGCTGGTCTCGGCGTCGAACATGCTGGCGATCAGCCGGTTGGTCTTGAAGCGCAGCTCGCTGGCGCGCTCGGCGTCGGCGTCGTCGCGGCCGGCCGACGCCAGCGCCCACAGGGCCATGCCGGCGACCAGCACCACGGCGACCGCTCCCGCCACCAGCATCGTGAAGCGGGCCTCGTCGAGACGCGCCCCGCGCTGGCGGTTGGACCACGGCGCGATCACCGGGGTCGGCGTGGGCTCAGGCACGGACCGTACCGGTGGGATGGCCGAGGTCGGGCCGGCGCCCCGGCGTGAACCGATCGCGATGATCGACGCGGCGGGCGGCGGTGGACGCACTCATGGCGCGGGCGTGACGAGGCGAAAGGCGATGGCCCACGTGGACATGGCGAACGGTCATTCAACAGGTGTGCCAGCCAGCCCGGGGCATCGTTTCGAGTTTCTTGGATGCCTCGGGCGTCCGGGGGGGCGGTCCCGCGCGCGGTCATGCCCCACTGTGGCGCCAGCGCTCGGTCGGCCCGCGCGGACTCAGCTGGCGTCCGGCTCTTCGAGGCGCCGGTACAGTGACCGCCGGTCCATGCCCAACACCTTGGCCGCCTTGGTCTTGTTGCCGGCGCAGGCCTCGAGCACCCGCCGCACGTAGCGGCGCTCCATCTCGGCCATCGTCACCAGGTCCTCGGGGTCGTCGCCGTCGATGACCAGGCGGGTGGCCTGGTGATCGCGGATGCGCGCCGGCAGATCCTCGACGACGACCTCGCTCAGTCGGGCCAGCGCCACCGCGCGCTCCATCCCGTTTTCCAGCTCCCGGACGTTGCCCGGCCAGTCGTAGTCGAGCAGCTTACGCGCCGCCTCGGTCGAGATCGACGACACCGCCTTGCCGGTGCGCTCGGCGATGCGGCGCAAGAAGTGATGGGCCAGGAGCAACACGTCGCCGCTCCGGGTGCGCAGCGGCGGCACCTCGATGGTGACGACGTTGACGCGGTAGAACAGATCCTCCCGGAACCGGCCCTCCTCGACCTCGGTCTCGAGATCGCGGTTGGTGGCGCACACCACGCGCGCCGCGAACGACGCCTCGGCGTCGCCGCCCACCGGCCGCACCTTGCGCTCCTGCAGCACCCGCAGGAGCTTGACCTGCATGTCGAGCGGCATCTCGCCGATCTCGTCGAGGAACACCGTGCCGGCGCCGGCCTGGAGGAACAACCCGGGCCGATCACGCCGGGCGTCGGTGAACGCGCCCTTGACGTGCCCGAACAGCTCGCTCTCCAGGAGGTTCGACGGCACCGCGCCGCAGTTGATGGCCACGAACGGCTCGTCCTTGCGCGGGCCCAGCCGGTGCACGGCGCGAGCGACCAGCTCCTTGCCGGTGCCGCTCTCGCCGGTGACCAGCACCGTGGCGTCGCTGTCGGCGATGCGGCTGGCCAGCTCGCAGACGGCGCGGATGGGCGCGCTCTCCCCGATGATGCCGTCGATGGGCTGGGCCGCCGCCAGGGCCTTGCGCAGCCGGCGGACCTCGTCGCGGGTGCGGTGGTGCTCGGTGGCGCGGGTCACCGCGGCCACCACCGCCTCGACGTTGAGCGGCTTGGTGACGAAGTCCCACGCCCCGGCCCGCAGCGCGCCGACCGCGGTGTCGACGTCGGCCATGCCGGTGACCACGACGACCGGCACGTCGGGGTGCGCGCGCCGCACCCGCTGGCACAGCTCGATGCCGGAGAGCCCGGCCATGAACACGTCGGTGATGACCACGTCGATGGCGTGCTCGGCCAGGGCGGTCAGCGCCTCGGCGCCGCTGCCGACCAGCATCGCGCCGTGGTCGCGCCGCATGAGCACGTCGCACAGCAGCTCGCCCTCATCGCGATCATCATCGACGACCAGGACCTGTGATTTCATCGGCGGCACCCTAGCAGGTCACGGCCCGCCGCCGAAGGAGGTGCGGCGTCGCCGTGCACGCGGCGTGGGCGGGGTGGCCACGCCGAGCGTTGTCGACACGCCCGGTCACGGCGAACCCGCGACCGCCGTGGTCACCGCGTCGCCCAGGACCACCAGGGCCGGCGCTCCGGCGGGGAGCCACTCGGCACGCAGGGCTGCCCACGTCCGCACCCTGAGGCCAGCGTCGGCGGGGTCGCGGGTGGCGACGCGGCCGTCGGCGTGGACACCGACGACGACTTCGTAATGCGCCACGGCCCGCGCGCCGTAAGGCCGGTACAGCCCGACGACCACCGCCCGTCCGCGGCCGAGCTCGTAGCGCAACAGCGCCTGGTCGCCGGCCACCGCGAAGGCCGCGAGCCCGGCGGCGCGGGCGAGGTCGCGCAGGTCGCCCAGCCGCAGCCCGCCCGGCGGCACCGGGCGGGCGCGGGTGATGGCGTCGACATCGAGCGTCGGCCGCCACCGCGCCACCGTCATGGCCAGCGCCGCCGCGCCACAGTCGGCTTCGGTGCGTTGCCGCACCGCCGGGGTCGGGACCTGCGACCAGCCCGGCTCGTGGGCGAGCGTCGCCGGCGACAGCGCCCGGGCCCCGCCGGTGTAGCGCGGCGCGCACGCGCCCCCGACCAGCGCCGCCGCGACCGCGACCAGCGCCGCGGCGCGCCGGGTCATAGCAGGACCACGAGCAAGATGACGATCAAGATGAGCGCGGTGGTCGACCCCGCGATCACGATCCGGCCGCCGCCGGTGAAGTCAGCCGCCTCAGGGTGGGTCCGCTCGGCCGCCGCGTAGCGGGCGGCGTCGGTGGCCGTGTCGGCCGCGGCGGGCGCCGGCCGGACGACGGCCGGCGGCGCGGTGGCGGTGGCGGGAGCGGCGGCGGTGGTGGGAGCGGCGGATGCGAGCGGCGGAGCAGCCACCAGCGTGGCCAGCATCGCGAGTGTCCTGAGGGAAGTGCGCATGGCAGCTAGGCAGTTGCAGAGGACGTGCCGCGACACGACCGCACCCAGCGCATCGCCCTGCACCGTGGCACGCGCCGTCGGAGTGCGCTGGCGCCACAGTGCGCGCGCAGATCTCCGCGGGGTGTGCGTGCCGGCCACGCCGACCTGGTCGTGACGTTACATTCCGGGCAGATCGCGCTGGCACCCGGCTTGCTGTCTCTCCGGTCATGATCACCAAGACCGACGAACTCAAGGATCGTATCGAAGCCCGCCGCCACGAACTCATGGCGCGCATGTCCGAGCTGAAGGCCGACACCCGCAAGGAGTCCGCCGAGGCCTACGCGAAGGTGAAGCAGCGCCTGGGCGAGCTGGAGGACCACCTCAAGGACGGCTGGGACAACGTCACCGACGCCATCAAGACCAAGCTCAACAGCTGGCTCGACGTCAACTGACCGGCCCGCGGGGGCCGGGCGACGCTAGATCGCCGAGCCGCGTCGAGCGTTCACACATCCATGTCGCTGCGCCCTGGCAAGTCCTCGGAATCAACCACGTCCGCGCTCCGGCTCGGCTTCGTCCTGGGCGGCACCGTGGTGGCCGAGCAGGTCGTGCGCGACACCCGGCCGGTGTCCATCGGCCAGTCAGCCCGGGCGTCGTTCCAGCTCCCGGTGACCGGCCTGCCGCGGCGCTGGGAGCTGATCGCCCGCACCGCGGACGGCCTGCGGCTGCGGCTGACGCCGTCGATGGACGTGCGCATCGCGGTGGGCGACGAGGTGTGGACCCGGGCCACGTGTGACCAGCGCGGCACGACCCGCGGCGACGTCACCACCGTGACCTTGCCGCCCGACGCCCACGGCCGCGTCGACCTCGGCGAGGTCCGGGTGCTGTTTCAGGGCGTGCGGGTGCCGGCCGCGGTGCCGCCCCTGGTGCTGCCGCGCGCGCTCAAGGGCACGCTGGCCGACCGCATCGACACCCGGGTCGCCGTCGTCGCGGCCGCGTCGCTGTGCGTCCACGTCGGGCTGATGGTGGCCGCCAGCCTCAACGATCCGCCCGCCGAGCCGACCATGGCCCGCCGCGCCACCGAGACCTACGCCGAGGACACGCTGGCGATCATCGACGCCTCCGATCCGCTGCTCGACCTGGCGCATCCGGCCGCCACCGACGAGCCCGGCCCCGCTGCCGCCACCCCGGCCGCACCGCCGGCCGCGCCGACCACCGCGACCCGGCCGGCCGCGCCGCGCCCTACCCGACCCGGCGCGCCGACCCTGACCGATCCCGACGACGACGCCACCCGACTGGCCGACCTGTTGTTCGCCCCCGACGGCTCGGCCGGTCACCTGACCGGCGACCTGGCCGCCCGCAAGCCCGGCAGCGACCTGTCGACCCAGCTCGATGAGATCAAGCGCTCTGGCGCCACCGCCAGCATCGGCGACCAGTCGGGGCGCCGGCCGGCCGACACCGACGGCGTGGCGCGCCCCGGCACCAGCCAGACGCCCTTGGTCGGCCCGCCCGGCGACGTGGTCACCACCGGCAAGGATCCCGAGAGCGTGCCGCCCGGTCGCATCAAGCCGGTGCCGACGCCGCGGCCCCCGGGCGACCCGTCGGTGGACGCCATCATCCGCAAGATCGCGACCACGTACATGGGTGGCCTGCAGCGCTGCTACAAGAAGTCGCTCGCGGCCGACCCGACGCTGTCGGGCAAGGTCGCGCTCAGCTTCAGCGTCACCGAGCGCGGCGCGCTGACCGACGGGCGCGCCAGCGGCATCGACGACGAGGTGGCCGGCTGCATCCAGGGCCTGATGACCAAGTGGTCGTTCACGCCGGTGGTCGACGGCGACGGTGACGCCACCGAGGTCGACGTCAAGCTGGGGCTGGCGCTGACGCCGCACTGAGCTTCAGTGCCGCGCGAGCCCTGCCACCGCCGGCAGGTCGACGGTGACGCCCACCGCCGCGAACGCCTCGCCGCCGCCGCCGTCGAGCTGCCGGGCGCCGAGGTCGAGGTAGCCGCCGACCGCCAGCACCCCGAGGACGCCGAAGGCCCCGCCGCCGTCGCTGGCGCCGGCGCGACCGCCGACGACGCGCTGGCGCAGGCCGGCGCGCACGACCAGCGCGCGGGTGGGCTGCCCGTCGACGGTGTCCCAGTACAGCTCGGCCCGGCCACCCAGCCACCCCGGGCCAGCCACCTGCCGCGCCAGCGCCAGGTACGTGCCGTGCGCCGACGCGCCCGCGCCGTCGGTCTCGACCACCCAGCCCGCGCCGAGATCGACCGGCATCTCGCCGCGGGCATCGAGCGCGACGCTGTGCGCGCCGACCGAGATCCGCCGCGCCAGGCCGGCCCCGGTCGCGCCCACGCCCAGGCTCGACTGGCTGGGCGGCACCACGCAGGCCGCCGCCAGGGCCGCCGCGACCGCCGTCGCGCGTGCGCTCACCGGAACTCCGGCGAGGTGACCGTCAGCTTGAGCCCGCCAGCCAGCCCGCGCGACGCGATGGTGGTGCCGCCGCTGGTCAGCGTGTCGTCGGTCCGGTACAGCTCGACCGCGACGCCGACCGAGCCGGTCCCGGTCGGGATGGCGTACTCGCCGCCGACGCGGAGCTGGGCCGACGACGATCGCACCGGTCGCTCGGCGGTCAGCTCGAAACCCTGCCGGGTGCCGCCGAGGTAGACCGACCACCGGCGGGTGCCGTAGCCGAGCTGGCCATCGGCGACGCCGCCGATGAACCCACCACCCCCACCGCCGAGCGCGAACCCGGCCACGCCGATCGCCAGCGACACCCGCCCGAGCTGCAGCCGCGGGCGCAGGTACGGGAAGCCGCCGGTGAGGGTGAGGTGGGCGTCGTCGGCGCCGGTCTGGCCGAGTCGCGTGAACACCGCGCCCAGCTCGATCGCACCCCACCGCGCCGGCATGAACAACCCCGACGCCTCGGCCTGGAACACCTGGCGGCCGGTGCCGACGCCGAGCCCGGCCCGGCCGGTGACCACGCCGTGACCCGGGCTGCTGGTCGGCAGGCGGGCCCCGGTCCCGAAGCCCATCGGCGGGGCCGCGCAGGCCGCGGTCGCCGCGACGGAGATGATGACGATGAGCGGGCGCACTGCCGCACAGCCTGAGCAACGATCGTGCCTCGGTCGGCCCGTGCAGGTGCCCGCTTTCGTTCGGCTGGACGCCGGCCCCGGCGGGGCGGGCGATGCCGGCGGCGGCGCCACCGCGCCAGACCGCGACGGCGATGTCCGGATCGGGGCCGGCGGCGGCTGGCGGTTCGGGGTATGACGGCGGCGTGGCCCGCCTCGATCCCCACTCGTACAACGACGACACCCAGGTCGAGACCGACGCGCTGGCGCTGACCGCGCGTGTGGACTTCGCGACCCAGACGCTCGCGGCCACGGCGACGCTCACCTTCAAGCGGCCCGGCGGCGGCGCGCTGGACCTGGACACCCGCGACCTGACCATCGCGCGCGTGGTCGACCAGGACGGCCAGCCCGTGCCGTTCGTCCTTCACCCGGCCGAGCCGTTCCTCGGCTCCCGGCTGGCGCTGACCTTGGCCGCGGGGACGCGCGCGGTCACCATCGACTACGTCACCGCGCCCACGGCGTCGGCGCTGCAGTGGCTCGCGCCAGCCCAGACCGCCGGCGGCGTCCACCCGTTCCTGTTCAGCCAGTGCCAGGCCATCCACGCCCGCGCGGTGGTGCCGCTGCAGGACACGCCGCGGCTGCGGATCCGGTACACCGCCGCGCTGACCGTGCCGCGCGCGCTGACCGTGGTCATGGCCGCGGCCCACCGCGGCCGGGTCGAGGATGGCGAGGTCGCCGTCGAGCGGTGGGAGATGCCGCAGCCGATCCCGCCCTACCTGCTGGCGTTCGCCGTCGGCGACCTGGCGGCCCACGAGCTGTCGCCGCGGTGCCGGGTCTGGGCCGAGCCGGCCCAGCTGGCCGCGGCGGCCTACGAGTTCGCCGAGGTCGAGCCGATGATCGCGGCCGCCGAGGCGCTGTTCGGTCCCTACGACTGGGATCGGTTCGACTTGCTCACGATGCCGCCGTCGTTCCCGTACGGCGGCATGGAGAACCCGCGCCTCACGTTCCTCACCCCGACGGTGATCGCCGGCGATCGCTCACTGGTGAGCGTGGTGGCCCACGAGCTGGCCCACTCGTGGACCGGCAACCTGGTGACCAACGCCAACGCCGAACACTTCTGGCTCAACGAGGGCTTCACCGTCTACGCCGAGCGGCGCATCGTCGAGGCGCTCGACGGCGCCGAGGTGGCGTCGCTGCACGCGGCGCTGGGTCGGCGCGAGCTCGACGCGTCGCTGGCCCGGTTCGCCGATCGCCCCGAGCTGACCCACCTGCGCACCCACCTGGCCGGGGTCGATCCCGACGACGCCTACTCGCTGGTGCCGTACGAGAAGGGCTACTTCTTCCTGTGCGCGCTGGAGGCGGCGGTGGGGCGGCCGCGGTTCGAGGCGTGGCTGCGCAGCTACCTGGCGGCGTTCCGCTTCGGCGCCATCACCACCGACGACTTCTGCGCCCACGTCGAGGCGGCGCTGCCCGGCGCGCTGGCCCAGGTCGACGCCGCGCGCTGGCTCGACGGGCCCGGCATCCCGGCGTCGGCCGCGGCGCCGCGCTCGGCCCGCCTCGACGCCGTCGAGCGCGCCGCCGCCGCCACCGGGGCCACGCTCCCGACCGTGGCCGAGACCGCGGGCTGGACCTCGACGGAGTGGCAGCTGTTCCTCGAGCTGGTGCCGCGGCCGACCGCCGTCGCGACCTGCCGGGCGCTCGACGCGCGGTTCGCGCTGACCGCGCGCACCAACTACGACGAGCTGGTGGCGTGGCTGACGCTGGCCCTGGCCGCCGGCGACGCCGCGGTGCTCGACCGGGTCGACCAGGTGCTGACCTCGGTGGGCCGCATGAAGTACCTGCGGCCGCTGTACGCCGGGCTGTGCGCGACGCCGGCGACCCGACCCCGGGCGGTGGCCACCTTCGCCCGGGCCCGGGCTGGGTACCACCCGATCGCCCGGCAGCTGATCGAGGCGCTGCTGGCGGCGCCCGCGAGCCTTACCGAGCCCTGACAGCGACGCGCGCCGGCCGCGCGTATCACGGGAGCATGCGCACGCTCCTCGCTCTCGCCACGTCCCTGTCCCTCGCGCTCGGCTGTTCGTCGGCGCGCCCCTCGATCAGCCCGGCCTCGG
Source organism: Kofleriaceae bacterium (assembly GCA_041389965.1). GTDB lineage: Bacteria > Myxococcota_A > Polyangia > Haliangiales > Haliangiaceae > UBA2376. Next base: position 484,063 of record JAWKQV010000002.1, read on the forward strand.
CCGGCGGAGCCCCGTCGACGACGCCGCCCCGGCCCGGCCCGGACGTCGACATCGCCGGGCTCCGGCGCGAGGGCCCGGCCGCCCTCGACCGGCTGCTGGCCGCGTACGACGCGACCGCCGGAGCCGGCGCGCGCGCGGCCCTGGCCGCGACCATCGATCGGGTCGCCGGCCAACGCTACGCCACGGTCTCGCGCCTGTACTGGTACACCGACCTGGCGGCGGCCCAGGCCCAGGCCCGGGCCACCGGGAAGCCGATCCTGTCGCTGCGCCTGCTGGGCCACCTCGACGAGGACCTGTCGTGCGCCAACAGCCGGATGTTCCGCACCATCTTGTACCCCGACCCCGCGGTCAGCCAGCTGCTGCGCGACCGCTTCGTGCTGCACTGGTCGTCCGAGCGCCCGGTGCCGACGGTGACCATCGACTACGGCGACGGCCGGACGCTGCAGACCACCGTCACCGGCAACAGCGCCCACTACGTGCTCGACGCCGACGGCCGGCCGCTCGACGTGCTGCCCGGCATGTACGCGCCGGCGGTGTTCGCCGCCGAGCTGGCCCGCGCCGCCGACCAGGCGGCCCGGGTGGCGACCCTCGACCCGCCCACCTGGCGCCGGGCGATGAGGTCCTACCACCTGCAGGCCCAGGCCCGGGCCGCCGCGCAGTGGAACACGGTGCGCCGCTACATGACCGTCGACGGCACGCGGGCCGAGGGCGCGGCGCTCGACGCGGCGATCCAGCAGGCGATGCGGGCCACGGTCAGCAAGGCCTACGTCGAGGTGCCGATCATCGCCACCATCGATCTGGGGGTCGATCCCGGCGCGGCGCCGGTCGATGACGACGCCCGCGCCGAGGCCGCGGCGCGGCTCTGGAAGCTGGCGCCCGAGACCGTGCTGGCGGCGCCGGCCCGGGCCCTGGTCGACGCGCTGTTGCCGCCGGGCGACCACGCCAAGGCCATCACCCGCCTGACCCGCGGGCTCTTGGCCGAGACCGTCCTCGACGAGCTGGGCCTGCGGCAGCGGGTCCGCGCCCGGCTGGCCGCCGACCTCGCCACCGCCACGCCCACCTTCGCCGCGCTCAACGCCTTCGTCTACGCCGAGGTGTTCTCCACCCCGGCCAGCGATCCCTGGATGGGGCTGCGCCCGACCGACACCTTCACCGGGCTCCCCGGCGGCGCCGTGGTGGCACGGCGGTGACGGCGCGCGGCCGAAAAGTTGGCCCCGGGATCGAGCCTGGGCACAGTGGCGAGGCCCCGTGCTGCCCGCCACGCTCATCGACGACACCGTGCCGGTCCGGACCGCGCCGCTGGCCGACCAGACCGCCGCCACCGACCTGAGCGAGCGCCCCTACGACATGGTGCTCCTGGGCGTCATCCTGGCGCTGCTCGGCATCGGCACCATCGAGATCTACGCGGCCACCGCCGCCGAGGCGATGTCGCGCCACGGCGATCCGGCGTTCTTCCTGAAGCGGCAGATCGTGTTCCTGTCGCTGGGCGCGTTCGCGATGCTGGCCGGCGCGCACATCGACTACCGCCGCCTGCGCCATCGCGCCTACCCTCTCCTGGCCGCGTCGCTGCTGGCCCTGGGCGCGACCCTGGCCATGCCGTCGCTCAACGGCGCTCGCCGCTGGCTGCTCCTGGGCCCGCTGTCGTTCCAGCCGGTCGAGCTGGCCAAGCTGGGCCTCATCGTCTACCTGGCGCACAGCCTCCAGAAGAAGGCCGACAAGGTGAAGACCTTCACCATCGGCTTCGTCCCGCACCTGGTGGTGTGCGCGCTGATGATGGGGCTGCTCCTGGCCCAGCCCGACCTGGGCTCGTCGATCATCCTCGGCACCACCACGCTGATGATGCTGTTCGTGGCCGGCGCCCGGGTCAGCTACATCGTGCTGGCCATCCTGGCGGCGGCGCCAGTGGCGTACCAGCTCATCGTCGGCACGCCGTGGCGCATGCGGCGGTTCATGGCGTACTTCAACCCCGAGGCGTTCGGCGATCGCGAGGCCTACCAGATGGTGCAGGCCCACCTGTCGCTGGGCTCGGGCGGGCTGACCGGCGTCGGCATCGGCAACTCGCGCCAGTCGCTCGGCTACATGCCCGAGGGCCACAACGACTTCATCCTGGCGCCCATCGGCGAGGAGCTGGGCTTCATCGGCGTGGCGCTGGTGGTGGGGCTGTTCATCGTGCTGGTGTGGCGCGGGCTGCGGGCGGCGCTGGGCGCGCGCGACACCTTCGGCGGCTACCTCGCGTTCGGCGTCACCTCGATGTTCGGCCTGCAGGCGCTGCTCAACGTCGGCGTGGTGCTGGGCGTGGTCCCCAACAAGGGCATCACGCTGCCGCTGGTCAGCTACGGCGGCACCTCGCTCATCGTGACGATGTTCCTGGTCGGGCTGATCTTCAACGTCGGACGCCGCCGGGCCCCGCCGGTGCCGCGGCGCGAGCTCAACAACGCCGGCTTCGCGGTGCGCAAGCCGCAGCGGGTCCGCGTCGTCGTCGGCTGACTACCCGCGCCAGCGCGCGGCCAGCGCGAGCTCGGCGGCGCGGTGGTGGAATCCGTCGGGCGGGGTCGTCGGCCAGGCGCTCACCATCGCCGCGATCATCGCGTCGAGGTAGGTGGCCAGCGCCGGGTGCGTGAAGCCCAGCTCGGCCACCGCGCGGGCCGGATCGAGGTTGCTCATCCACGCGGTCGACAGCGGCGACACCGCGCGCGTCGGGAGGCCCGCGGCGGTCAACGTGGCGGGCGGGACGTCGAGCACCTCGGGCGGCGCCGCGCCGGCTCGCTCCGCCAGCATGATCAACAGCTCGCGCACCGTCGGCGTCTCGGCCTGGGCCAGGTTGTAGGCCTGCCCGGGAGCCGGCGGGGCGTCGACCAGCCGGGCCACCTGCTCGACCACCGCGCCGCGGTAGACGTGACGCGCGATCGCGCCGGCGTACGGCACCAGCAGCGGGCCGCCGTCGAGGATGCGCCACAGGTAGCTCTCGAGTCGGCGCCGGGGATCTCGCTCGCCGTTGACCATCGGGATGCGGATCCGCGTCGACGGCAGCGCCGACCCCGCCGCCGCCAGCGCGTCCTCGGCGGCGCGCTTGCCCACGCCGTAGGCCCAGTCGTCGTGGTCGCCGGCTACCGTCGGCGCCGCCATCACCGGCCCGTGGTAGTCGGCCTCGGTCGCCGGCCGCGGGCACCCCTCGCGCACCAGGTAGACCTGGCCGGTCGACACGAACAGGTAGTGCCCGACCTGGCCCCCCAGCACGCGCACGGTGCGGGCCAGGTCGTCGCCGGTGAACCCGGCCAGGTCGACCACCCGATCGAAGCCGCGGCCCGCCAGCGCCGCGTCGAACGCGTCGGTCGAGCGGTCGGCCCGGACCCGCTCGACCCGCGCGCCGAACGGATCGCGCAGGTTGCCGCGGTTGAGCACGGTGACGCGGTGGCCGGCGAACACCAGCCGCCACACCAGCGACACGCCCATGAAGCGGTTGCCACCGATGACCAGGACGTCCATGGCCGCGACTGTGCCACGCGGCGCCGGTCGAGAACTACCGCCGGCCGCGCGCCGTGCGGTAGCGTGCGCGCCATGCGCGTCCTCATCGCCGGCGGTGGCACCGGCGGCCACCTGTTCCCCGGCGTCGCCATCGCCGAAGAAGTGCGGGCCCGCGACGCCGGCGCGGCGGTGCAGTTCGTCGGCACCGCGCGCGGCATCGAGGCCCGGGTGCTGCCGGAGCTGGGGTGGGACCTGGCGCTCATCCAGGTGTCGGGCCTGAAGACCGTCGGCGCGTGGGGCGCGGTGAAGGGCCTGGCGCGCCTGCCGCGGGCGCTGTGGCAGGCCCGCCGCATCGTCAAGCGCTTCAAGCCCGACGCGGTGATCGGCGTGGGCGGCTACGCCTCGGGGCCGGTCGTGCTGATGGCGTGGCTGGCCCGCGTGCCCACCGCGATCTGCGAGCAGAACTCGATCCCGGGCTTCACCAACAAGCTCTTGGGCCGCCTGGTGCGGCGGGTCTTCCTGGCGTTCGCCGAGAGCCGCCGGTTCTTCAAGGCCTCCAAGATCGAGATGAGCGGCAACCCGGTGCGGCGCGACCTGGTGGCCCGGCTGTCCGCCCCGTCGACGCCGGCGCCTCCATCCGCCGCCCAGCTCACCGTGCTGGTCAGCGGCGGCTCGCTGGGCGCGGTCGCGGTGAACGAGCTGGCGTCGCAGGCGTTGATCGCCTTGGCCAAGGAGCGCGCGCTCACCGTCATCCACCAGACCGGCCAGGCCGACGCCGACAAGATCGCGGCGCGCTACCGCGAGGCCGGCGTGACCGCCGAGGTGACGGCGTTCGTGAAGGACATGGCCGCGGCCTACCTGCGCGCCGACCTGATCGTGTGCCGGGCCGGCGCCACCACCGTCGCCGAGCTGGCCATCGCCGGCAAGCCGGCGATCTTCATCCCGTACCCGTTCGCCGCGGACAACCACCAAGAGCGGAACGCCGCCGAGATGGCTGCGGCCGGCGCCGCGCTGTCGTACCGCCAGGCCGACCTCACCGCCGACCAGCTGGCCGCGGCGATCGAGCCGCTCCTCGACGACGACGCCCGCCGCGCGGCCATGGGCGCCACCATGCGCAGCCTGGCTCGACCTCATGCCGCAGGGGTGATCGTCGAGTGGTGCCAGGCGCAGCGACCGTCCTGATCCGGGTCACCGTGTCTCGAAACGAGACAATGTCACCCTGATCCGCCGACACCTGCGGCGGCACGCTTGCTGCACTACGGCGTCGCCGTGGGTACCCGGGCCATCACCACGCCGCCGGCGACGAGACACCGCCGGCGCAGGTTTGCCACCCGGCTATCTTGGCGCGGGGGCATACTCGTCACACCGTGGGGGGCGACGTGACGCAACCACCTGGCGGCGACGAGCCGCGCGCTGACGAAGACGCGCGCACGCGGGCCCAGGTCACGTTGTTCCACCAGGCCGCGCTCGTCGTCGAGCTGTCGTGGTGCGCGTTGTGGTACCTGCTCGGCTTCCCGCTCACCAGTGTGGTCAGCCTGGCCGGCGCGGCGGGGTACGCCGTCAGCCTCGCGCTCCTGCGTCGCGGCCGGCTGGCGACCTACATCGACGTCGGCGCCGCGCTCAGCCTGCTCGACGTGTTCGCCACCTCGCTGACGTCGCCGGGCAACGCCCCGCCAGCGACGATGTTCCTGGTGTTCGCGCCGATCTACGGGTGGATCCTGTCGACGCGTGGGCGGACCCGGCTATGGACCGTGGCCGCGGTGGTGCTGACGCTCGCCTCGGCGGGGATCAACGCGTGGTGGCCGCTGACCAGCGAGACCGCGGTGCTGTCGCCCGGCCACGCCCTGCTCATCACCGCCAGCCAGGGCCTGGCCATGATCGCCCTGGCGCTGGTGGCGATGAAGATGCTCACGCAGAACCACGCGGCGATGCTGGCGGTGGTGACCGACCAGAAGGACGTCCTGCGGGCGCAAAAGAACGTCCTGCGCGCCAAGCATGATGAGCTGACCCACAGCCAGCGGTACAAGGACCGCTTCTTCGCCGCGGTCAGCCACGAGCTGCGCACGCCGATGAACGCGATCACCGGCATCGCCCAGCTGCTGCGCGCGCCCGAGCTCGACCCGGCCGAGCACGGACGCCTGCTGGACGCGCTGGCCAGCAGCTCGGGGCACCTGCTGGGCGTCATCGACGATCTGCTCGACCTGGCCCGGCTCAACGAGCGCAAGGTCGTGCTGGTGGCCGCCCCGTTTGCGCTGGCGTCGACGGTGACCGCGGCGTTCCAGATGGCCCGCCGAGCCGACCCCGCGGTCGAGTTCCGGTGCGAGGTGGCGCCGGATCTGCCGCCGTTCGTCCGCGGCGACAGCCGCCGCGTGGCCCAGGTGTTGGTCAACCTGGTGGGCAACGCGGCCAAGTTCACCCGCGCCGGCAGCGTGACCTTACGCGTCGACGGCGCGCCAGCCGGCGACGGCCCGCCCGACGCCTGGACGCTGGTGTTCACGGTCACCGACACCGGCATCGGCATCAGCGCCGATCGCGTGGCCTCGTTGTTCCAGGACTTCGTCCAGGCCGACGAGTCGATCGCTGTGCAGTACGGCGGCACCGGCCTGGGCCTGGCCATCAGCCGCCGCCTGGTCGAGCTGATGGGCGGCACGCTGGCCTGCACCAGCGAGCTGGGCCGCGGCAGCCGGTTCGCGGTGACGCTGCCGCTGCAGGCCTGCGCCGAGCCTGCGCCCGCGGCGGTGGCGCGCACGACCGCCGCGCCGGGCAAGCGCGTCATCGTGGTCGACGACCACCAGCTCAACCGGTTCGTGATCCGGCGCCAGCTCGAGCGGCAGTTCCCTGGCATCGTCGTCGACGAGGCCGGCGACGGCGTGACCGCGCTGGCCGCGGTCGCGGCCACCGGCTACGACCTGGTGCTGATGGACATGCAGATGCCGGTCATGGACGGCCGCGAGGCGACCCGGCAGATCCGCGCCCTGGCCGACGCCGACCGGGCCGCGGTGCCGATCGTGGCGATGACCGCCAACGCCGACGCCAGCGACCTGGCGGCGTGCATCGCCGCCGGCATGGACCACGCGCTGCCCAAGCCGGTGCCGCTGCCGGTCCTGGCCGACGTGATCAACCAGTTCTTGGGGCTCTTGCCCGCCGCCGCGACCGCCCGCCCGGAGCCGCACCCGGCCGCCGATGGGTGACCCGCCGCGCGGGCCTGACCGGAATAGCGCGCCCGGTGGGGACGTTCCCTATCGGTGCTTCATCATGCCGTAACGACAAGCGAAACAACCGGGAAGCGGGTGCGCGCCGTGCCCCGACGTTCTGGTATAGACGGCGGCATGTTCCGCAAGCCTGACACCAAGATCCACTTCGTCGGCATCGGCGGCATGGGCATGTGCGGCCTGGCCGAGGTGCTGGCCAACATGGGCTACAAGGTGACCGGCTCGGATCACAACGACACCGAGATCACCCGCCACCTGGCCGAGATCGGCTGCGCCATCCGCCAGGGGCACCGCGCCGACCACCTGGGCGAGGCCGACGTGGTGGTCGTGTCGAGCGCCATCAAGGACTACAACCCCGAGGTCGAGGCGGCCCGGGCGCGGCAGATCCCGGTCATCCCGCGGGCCGAGATGCTGGGCGAGCTGATGCGCATGAAGTTCGGCATCGCGGTGGCCGGCTCTCACGGCAAGACCACGTCGACCACGATGATGCACACGGTGATGATGGCCGCTGGCCACGACTCGACCGCGGTCATCGGTGGACGGGTCAACTCGCTGGGCCTGGCCAACGCGCGGTGGGGCAAGAGCGACTACCTCGTGGCCGAGGCCGACGAGAGCGACGGCTCGTTTCTGACCCTGTCGCCGACCCTGGCCATCGTCACCAACATCGACGCCGAGCACCTCGATCACTACGGCACCTACGACAACGTCAAGAAGGCGTTCGCGTCGTTCTGCAACCGGGTGCCGTTTTACGGCATGAGCGCGCTGTGCCTCGACAACGCCGGCGTGCAGGAGGTGCTGCCGCAGCTGACCAAGCGGTTCACCACCTTCGGTGTGTCGGCCCAGGCCACCTACCGCGCGCGCAACATCCGGCCCGACGGGCTGACCACCCGCTTCGTGGCGTGGCGCCGGGCCGACGAGCTGGGCGAGGTAGTGTTGCCGATGCCGGGCCACCACAACGTGATGAACGCGCTGGGCGTGCTGGCGCTGGCCGACTTCCTCGAGATCCCGTTCGCGACCTACGCCGGCGCCATCGCCAAGTTCGAGGGCATCCAGCGCCGGTTCACCGTGCGCGGCGAGCTGGGCGGCATCACCGTCGTCGACGACTTCGGCCACCACCCGGCCGAGGTCCGCGCCACGCTGCAGGGCGCCCGCTCGTCGTTCGCCGGCCGCCGCATCATCGCCGCGTTCCAGCCCCACCGCTACACCCGCACCCGCGATCAGTTCGCCGAGTTCGCCCGCAGCTTCTACGACGCCGACAAGGTGGTCATCTGCGACGTGTTCGCCGCCGGCGAGAAGCCCATCGACGGGGTTTCGGCCGAGGCCCTGGTCCGCGCCATCAAGGACGCCGGGCACAAGGACGTCAGCTACGTGGCCCGGCGCGAGGACGTGGCGCCGTGGCTGGCCGACCAGGCCAAGAGCGGCGACCTGATGATCACGCTGGGCGCCGGCAACATCCAGATCACCTGCAACGAGGTCATCGAGCTGCTCGAGAAGACCAAGGGCCCGGCGACCAAGAAGAACCTGGTCCGGATCTGAGCGCCCGTGGCTGACGGCGACGACGTCCTGATCGGCGACCTGCCCCTCGACGACGAGCGCGCCGAGGCGGTGGCCAACCCACGCTCGGTGCTCGCCGCCGACGCCCGCCGCGCGCTGGCCGCGCTGGTGCCCGACGGGGTGGCCTTCGACGAGCCGCTGCGGCGCCACACCACCGCGCGCATCGGCGGCCCGGCCGACGCCTGGGTCCGCCCGGCGTCGCTGGCCGAGGTGGCCGCGGTGATCCAGTGGTGCCAGGCCGGGCCGGTGCCGCTCACCGTCGTGGGGGGCGGCTCCAACCTGCTGGTGCGCGACGCCGGCATCCGCGGCGTGGTGCTCAACACCGGCCGCCTGCGCGGGCTGGCGCTGACCTCACCGACCACGATCGAGGTCGAGGCCGGCGTGCCCACGTCGAAGCTCCTGGCCCTGGCGCTCAAGCACGACCTGGGCGGGCTAGAGTTCCTGGGTGGGGTGCCCGGCTCGGTCGGCGGCGGGCTGATCATGAACGCCGGCACCTACCTGGGCGAGTTCACCGACGTGGTGGCCTGGGTCGACAGCGTCCGCCTCGACGACGGCGCCCCGGTGCGGCGCGACCACGCGGCGTGCGGCTTCCGCTACCGGGCCAGCGACCTGCCGGCGAGCGAGCTGGTGGTGCGGGCAGCGGTGACGCTGCGGCCGCGCCCCCGGGCCGAGGCCGACGCCGAGATCAAGGCGCTGCGGGCCCGCCGCCACGACCGCGAACCGAAGAAGGTGGCGTCCAACGGCTCCACCTTCAAGAACCCGCCGGGCGACTTCGCCGGGCGGCTGATCGAGAGCGCCGGCTGCAAGGGCTGGCAGGTCGGTGCGGCGCTGTGCTCGCCGGTCCACGCCAACTGGTTGGTCAACGTCGGCGGCGCGACCTGCGCCGACATGGAGACGCTGATCGAGCGGGTCCGGGCCCGCGTCCTCGACGCCCACGGCGTCACGCTCGACCTCGAGGTCAAGCTGCTAGGAGAAGTGCCATGATCGAAGCGTTCCGCGCCAAGCGCATCGGCGTCGTCCTCGGCGGCCTGTCGGCCGAGCGCGAGGTCTCGCTCAAGACCGGGGCCGGGGTCCACGCCGCGCTGGTCGAGGCCGGCTACCAGGCGGTGGCGATCGACTGGACACCCGGCACGTCGCTGGCGGCGCTCCTGGCCGAGCACCAGATCGACGTGGTGTGGAACGCGCTCCACGGCACGTTCGGCGAGGACGGCGCGGTGCAGGGGCTGTGCGCGTGCCTGGGCATCCCGTGCACCGGCTCGGGCATCCTGGCCAGCGCGCTGGCGATGGACAAGGTGGCGGCGAAGCGCATCTTCGAGAGCCACGGCATCCCCACCCCGCGCTGGCGCTTGTTGCCGGGCAAGGGCGCCGGCCCCGACGACGGCAGCGACGGCCCGGCCGCGCTGGCCGACTTCGGCTATCCGCTGGTGGTCAAGCCGGCCGACGAGGGCAGCTCGGTCGGGGTGTCGGTGGTCGACGACGCCTCGCAGTGCGCCGCCGCGGTGGCCCTGGCCCGCCACCACCACGGGCCGGTGCTGGTCGAGGCGTACGTCGCCGGCACCGAGGTGTTCGTCGGCATCGTCGACGGCGAGGTGCTGGGCTCGGTCGAGGTCAAGCCGGCCACGCGCTTCTACGACTACGAGGCCAAGTACCTGCGCACCGACACCCAGTACCTGCTGCCGCCCCAGCTGCCGGCCGACGTGCTGGCCCGGTGCGAGGCCCACGCCCTGGCCGCGTACCAGGCGCTCGGGTGCAGCGGCCACGCCCGCCCCGACCTGCGCATCGACGCCGCCGGCGCCGCGTTCGTCCTCGAGGTCAACACGCTGCCGGGCATGACCGCGACCAGCCTGTTGCCCAAGATCGCCAAGCGCGCCGGGTTGTCGTACGCCGGGTTGTGCGAGCGCATCCTCGCGAGCGCGCGCTAGGCGCGTCCGCGGTCGAAGCCGCGGCCGCGACCGACTACACTCACCGGCATGTCGACGCCCGGGGATCCGCGCGACCCGAACCGACCGCCAGGCCCGCCACCGGCCGCCGCAGCGCCGCAGGCCGGCCCGCCCTCCGCGGGGCAGCCCGCGCCGGGGCAGGGCGCCCCGTACCCACCACCGGGCGCGGCGTACCCAGCGCAGGGTGCGCCGTACCCGGCGCAGGGCTACCCATACCCACCGCAAGGCTATCCGTACCCACCACAAGGCTACCCATACCCGCCGCAAGGCTACTCGTACCCGCCGCAGGGCTACCCGCACCCGCCGCAGGGCTACCCGCACCCGCCGCAGGGCTACCCGCACCCGCCGCAGGGCTATCCCTACCCGCCGCAGGGCTATCCACCGCCGCAGGGCCAGGTGGCGCCGGCGGCACCGCCGCGGCCGACCGGCCACGGCTTCTTCGCGTTCTTGCGCCTGTCGCTGCTGCGCGCGGTGCGCCTGCGCATCGATCCCGACGAGGTGCTGCCCAGCGAGCGCGCCGAGCTCGAGCGCGCCGGCGTCACCGAGCCGTCGTTCCAGGCGTTCCTGGCATGGCGACGCTCGATCTTGTTCGCGGTGGCGACGCTCCTGGTCCCGCTGATCGTGCTCAAGGCCGTCGAGATCTTCGGCGACGGTGACGGCGGCCTGCCGGCCTCGGTGGCGTCGACCCTGCAGGCGATCGAGGCCATCCCGCTCGCGGTCGAGGTGGGCTTCTGCGCGCTGGCGTGGTGGCAGCTCAAGCGGTGGACCCAGTGGCGACGCCAGCGCCGCACCCTGGCCTGGGGCTGGCTGGTCTTCTTCCTCACGCCGTTCGTCGTCTATCTGTACCCGCTGCGCAGCCTCACCGCCGAGCTGGTCGGCGGCGCCAGCGGCCCCGAGGCCAAGGCGGTGGCGCTGCTCCTGGGCATCGGCTTCTCGCTCCAGGCGATGATGACCCTGGCCCCCAAGGCGGTGTCGCTCATCCCGGGGATGGTGCGGGCCGCCACCGTGACCAAGCTGCTGTTCCCGGGCTCGGCGGCGCCCGGCTGGCTGATCGTCCTCGGCGCGCCGATCTACGCCCTGTTCGTCTACGTGGTGTTGATCGTGCCGTACCAGCTCACCGGCTCCGGCTACTTCGCGGTCGCCATCGTGGCCATCGTGGCGGCCGAGTTCCTGCTCGGGCGCGGCGGCTACCAGCTGGCTCGCCCGCTGACCCACGACCAGGCGGTGGCCGGCATCAAGCGGGCCCGGCGGCTCTACTTCGTGGCGCTGGGGACCGCGGGCGTGTTCATGATCGTCGCGATGGGCCAGCTCATCGAGCAGCTCGACTGGAAGCCGCTGACCGTCATCAACCTGGTGGCGACGTTCGTCACCAACGTGTGGATCCTGACGCTCATCACCACCGACCTGCTCATCGCCGGGCTCGACCGTGCCCGCGGCCTCAGCGCCGGCACGACCCGGCTGGCCGACGAGTTCGAGCGCCAGCTGGCCGCGTTCATCGGCCAGAAGACCACCGCGATGGCCGCGGTGGCACCGCCGCCGGGCACCGACGCCCCGCCGTGACCGCGATGCCGTATAGTGCCGGCGTGCTCGAGGCATCGATCGAGGTCCCCTGCTCCGCCGACCACGCCTGGCGCCTGCTGGCCGACGTGCCCGCGGCGCCGGACTGGGTGCCGGGCCTGGCCGAGGCCCGGGTCGTCGACGGTCGCCCCGAGCGCCCGGCGGTGGTGCAGTTCACCACCATGCCGTCGACCGGCAGCCTGACCTACCGCCTGCGCTACACCTACGACGACGACACCCGCACCCTGGGGTGGTCGCCGGCCGGCACTGACGACGCCCGCGGCCTCGAAGGCACCGCCCGCATCGAGGCCATCGCCGCCGACCGCTGCATCCTCCACTACCAGCTGGCCACCTGGGCCGGCCGCACGGTGCCGCGCTGGGCCCAGGCCGCGCTGGCCGACGACACCGCCCAGCGCACCGTCGACGCCTTCCGCCGCCACGCCGCGCCGCGCTGAGCTGGGGCGCCGCGCGGGTGCCACGCGCGCGCGTGCGGCTAGGCTTGCACGCGATGGAAGCGATCGATCTCAACCTGCTGGTCGCCCTCGACGCCCTGCTGCAGGAGGGCTCGGTAACTCGAGCCGCGCGCCGGCTCGGGCTGTCGACCCCGGCGATGAGCCACGCCCTGGCCCGCGTGCGGGCCCAGCTGGAAGACCCGGTGCTGGTGCGCGCCGGCCGCGGCATGGTGCTCACGCCTCGCGCCGCGGAGCTGCGGCCCCGGATCCACTCGGTGGTGACCGAGGCCCGCCAGGCACTGGCCCCCGCGCGACCGTTCGTGGCCGCCGAGCTGACGCGCACGTTCGTCGTCCACGCCTCCGACTACGTGCTGACCGTGCTCGGGCTGACCCTCGACCGCCTGCTGCGGGCCGAGGCCCCGGGCGTCGACCTGCGGTTCGTGCCCAACAGCGCCGACGACGCCCACGCCGTCCGCGCCGGCGGCTCCGATCTGGCGGTCGGGATCTACGGCGAGCTGCCGCCGGAGATGCGCACACGGCCCCTGCTCACCGATCGGTTCGTGTGCGTGGTGCGGGCCGACCACCCCGGGGTCGGCCGGCGCCTCACCCTCGAGGGGTACCTGCGGCTGGCCCACATCCAGGTGGCGCCGCGCGGCCAGCCGGGCGGCCACGTCGACGACGCCCTGGCGGCCCGCGGCCGGGCCCGGCGGGTGGCGCGGGCCGTGCCGTACTTTGTCACCGCGCTCGGGCTGGCGGCCCAGACCGACTACGCGCTGACCGTCTCCGAGAGGATCGCGACCCGCCTGGCGCCTGACCTCGGCCTGCGGGTGCTCGAGCTGCCGGTCGCGGTGCGGCCGTACGCGCTCAGCCTGGTGTGGCACCCGCGCTTCGACGGCGACGCCGCCCACCGCTTCCTGCGCGAGGTGCTGGCGCGGGCCGCGCGCGAGGTGGCCGGTGACATCGACCCCGCGGCCCGGACCCGGCTCGACGTCGGCGACGCCAACTCCGGCCAGGCCCGGCGGCGCCGCCGTCGCGAATAGTTGCACACGACGAAACATCGAGTTGATTTGCCTTCGTCTTGTCGACGGGCATGGCGCTGCCAATAGTGGGTCTCGGCGGGCGTCGCCCGCACACACCGAGGAGCGAACCATGAGCCTGCGCGATCCCAACCCATCCCGTCCCCAGGCGCCCAAGCGCGTCGCCATCGTCATCGCCAACCCCGCCACCTCGACCACCACCGGCTGGCCGGTCGGCTTCTGGTGGTCGGAGCTGACCCACCCGTTCTACGCGTTCCGCGAGGCCGGCTACGAGGTCGAGATCTTCAGCCCGGCCGGCGGCCGCTGCGTGCCCGACGGCCTCAGCGACCCGCGCGACCCCAGCGGCTACTCGGCCAGCGACCTGATCAGCATGGGCTTCCTGTCGACGCCGACGCTGGCGGCGCTGATCGAGGACACCCGCCCAGTCGAGGCGATCGACGTGGCGCGCTTCGACGCGATCGTCGTCGCCGGCGGCCAGGCGCCGATGTTCGCGTTCGCCGACGCCACCGCGCTGCACCGCACGTTCGTCGCGTTCTACGAGGCCGGCAAGGTCGCTGCCGCGCTGTGCCACGGCGTGGCCGTGCTGCGCTACGCCCGCCGGAGCGACGGCACGCCGCTGGTGAAGGGCAAGACCGTCACCGGCTTCGCCAACGTCGAGGAGGACTTCGCCGACGAGGCGGTGTGGGGCATGGGCGCGCTGCCGCGCGGCCAGCACCTGATGCCGTGGCGGATCGAGGACGAGCTGCGCGCGCTGGGCGCCAACTACGTGCAGGCCGGGCGCTGGCGCGGCTTCGCGGTGCGCGACGGCAACCTGATCACCGGCCAGCAGAACTTCTCGGGCGGCGAGACCGCCGACCTGATCATCCAGACCCTGGGGCGGTGACGTGGGGGCCGCGCCGCAGCCCGCGACCGCCGAGCCGGTCACGGTCGTGGTCACGCGACGGGTCAGGCCCCGGTGCGAGGCGGCGTACGAGGCCTGGCTGAACCGGCTCCTGACGGCCGCCGGCGAGCTGCCCGGCTACCTGGGCACGACCGTCCAGCGGCCGGCGGGCGGCAGCCGCACGTACACCAGCATCTTCCGCTTTGCGACGGTCGAGGATCTGCGCCGCTTCGAGGACAGCGACCTGCGCCGCGCGGCGCTGCGCGAGGTGGTCGACCTGGTCGAGGGAGACGCGGTCTGGGACCGCCTCACCGGCCTCGAGCTGTGGTTCACGCCGCCGCCCGGCACGGTGGTGCCACAGCCCTCGCGGCTCCGCATGTCGCTGGTGATGATCGCCGTGGTGTTCGCGCTGGTGTTCTCGATCGGCCGGCTGGTCGCGCTGGCGCTGCCGACCGCCCCGCTGCCGGTCCGACTGCTGACGACGATCACGATCGAAGTGTTCCTGATGACCTACGTGCTGATGCCAAGACTCACCCGCTGGCTGGCCCGCTGGATCTATCCCGCCGCACGCTGATCACGGTTGGTCACTCTGGCGCCGTGCGCAACGGCGCGCCAGCCTGACGCAGGCGACGGTGCGGCGTCAGCGCTTGTGCTGGCCGGTCGATCTGACGACACTCACGGCGATGGCTCGCACCCGCACGTCGTACTGGGACTACATCCGCGTCGAGGAGCTGCTCGCGCTCCAGGGTGGCCTGGTCGGCGACGCCCAGGCCCTGTCGAACGACGAGGTCATGTTCATCACGATCCATCAGATCGACGAGCTGTGGATGCAGCTGGTGCTGCGCGAGCTGATCGCGGCGCGCGATCTGTTCGTCAAGGTGCCCGTGCCCGAGCAGGCGCTGGCGGCGGCGGTGCGCGGCATCGACCGCATGAGCCAGATCCTCGGGCTCATCGCCGGCCACTTCGCGCTGATGGAGACCATGACCACGCGCGACTACCTGGCGTTCCGGGACAAGCTCAACCCGGCCAGCGGCTTCCAGTCGGCCCAGCTCCGCGAGATCGAGATCCTGGCCGGCCTCGACGAGGACGCCCGCATCCCGCTGGGCCACGAGAAGAGCTACATGCAGATGCTGCGCAACCCCGACGGCTCGGCCACCTCGGCGTCGCGCCGGGTCGAGGCGCGCCTGGCCGACCGGCCGACCCTGGTCGATGCCATCCGCGAGTGGCTGTACCGCACGCCGATCCAGGGCTCGATGCCGGGGCACCCCGACGACGAGGCCCGGGTGGCCGGGTTCATCGACAGCTACTGCGCGGCCCACGCCCGCAGCGCGGCCAGCGCGCTGACCCTGGCCAAGGAGGCCTCCACCAACCCGGCCGACGCCGCCCGGCTCGACGAGCGGTTCCAGCGCGAGATCGACGGCGCCCGCGGCTTCCTGATGGCGACCGAGGTCGAGGCGCCGGCCGCCCGGGCCCGGACCGCCCGGATCCGCGCCGCGCTGGTGTTCATCGAGAGCTACCGCGAGCTGCCGCTTTTGGCCTGGCCGCGCACGGTGGTGGACGCCCTGGTCGCCTTCGAGCAGGCCTTCGTGATCTTCCGCCAGCGCCACGCCCGGATGGTCGAGCGGGTCATCGGCCGGCGCACCGGCACCGGCGGCTCGGCCGGCGTCGAGTACCTCGACAACACCGCGCTGCGCTACCGCATCTTCCGCGACATCTGGGCGGTGCGGACCATCCTGGTCGAGGAGCGCCAGCTGCCGCCGCTCGAGCACCCCGAGGTCTACGGCTTCGCCACCCACGCCGCGCCCACGCCCACGCGCGCCTGACCACGGAGGACCTCGCATGCGCATCATCTGTCTCGGCGGTGGCCCGGCCGGCCTGTTCTTCGCGATCCTGATGAAGCAGGCCGACCCCAGCCACGAGGTCACCGTCCTCGAGCGCAACGCTGCCGACAACACCTTCGGCTGGGGCGTGGTGTTCTCGGATCAGACCATGGCCGGGTTCCGGGCCCACGCGCCCGAGGTGGTCGAGGAGATCGAGCGCGAGTTCCGCCACTGGGACGACATCGACACCTACTTCCGCGGCGCCAAGATCACCTCGACCGGGCACGGCTTCGCCGGCATCGCCCGGATGAAGCTCTTGCAGATCTTGCAGCGGCGCGCGACCGCGCTGGGCGTGACCATCCGCTACCAGACCGAGGTCGACGACCCCGACCGGTACACCCCGGACTACGACCTGGTGATCGGCGCCGACGGCGTGAACTCCGCCACCCGGCGCGCCCACGAGGCGCACTTCAACCCGCGCATCGCGGTGGGCGACTGCCGGTTTATCTGGCTGGGCACCCAGCAGAAGCTCGACGCGTTCACCTTCGCGTTCCGCGAGACGCCCCACGGCTGGTTCAACCTGCACGCGTACCGGTTCGACGCCGACTGGTCGACGTTCATCGTCGAGACCCCCGAGCACGTGTGGCGCGCCGCTGGCATCGACCAGATGACGACCGAACAGTCGATCGAGCTGTGCCAGGAGCTGTTCGCCGACCTCCTCGGCGGCCACGCGCTGGTGTCGAACGCTCGCCACCTGCGCGGCTCGGCCTGGCTGCGCTTCAACCGGGTGCTGTGCGAGCGCTGGTTCAAGGACAACATCGTCCTCCTCGGTGACGCCGCCCACACCGCCCACTTCTCGATCGGCTCGGGCACCAAGCTGGCCATGGAGGACGCCATCGCGCTGGCGAGCGTGCTGGGCTCGACCGACGGTGACGTGCCGACGCGGCTGGCCCGCTACCAGGCCGAGCGCGAGGTCGAGGCGCTCAAGCTGCAGAGCGCCGCCCGCAATCGCATGACGTGGTTCGAGCACGTCGATCGCTACGTCAACTTGCCACCCGAGCAGTTCGTGTTCTCGCTGCTCACCGGCAGCCAGCGGGTCGGCCACGCCAACCAGCGGCTGCGCGATCCGGCCTACGTGGCCTCGGTCGATCGCGCGCTGGCCCGGGCCAGCGGGCTGGGCGACCAGGCGGTGCCGCCGATGTTCACGCCGTGGACGGTGCGCGACCTGACGGTGGTCAACCGGGTGGCGGTGTCGCCGATGTGCATGTACGCCGCGACCGACGGGCTGCCCGACGACTTCCACCTGGTCCACTACGGCAGCCGCGCCACCGGCGGCGCCGGGCTGGTGTTCACCGAGATGACCTGCGTCGGCCCCGACGCGCGGATCACCCCGGGCTGCGCCGGGCTGTGGACCGACGCCCACGAGGCGGCGTGGACCCGCGTCGTCGACTACGTGCACCGGGCCAGCCCGGCCAAGATCGCGCTGCAGCTGGGCCACGCCGGGCGCAAGGGCGCCACCCGTCTGGCGTGGGAGGGCGCCGACCAGCCCCTGGCCAGCGGTGGCTGGGAGCTGCTCGCGCCGTCGCCGCTGCCGTACCTGCCCGAGGTGTCGGCGGTGCCGCGGGCGATGACCCGGGCCGACCTCGATCAGGTGCGCGACGCCTTCGTCGCCGCCACGGTGCGCGCCGCGCGGTGCGGCTTCGACCTGCTCGAGCTGCACGCGGCCCACGGCTACCTGCTGTCGTCGTTCCTGTCGCCGCTCACCAACCACCGCGACGACGCCTACGGCGGCGACCTCGAGCGGCGCTGCCGGTTCCCGCTCGAGGTGTTCGCGGCGATGCGCGCGGCGTGGCCGGCCGCCAAGCCGATGTCGGTGCGGCTGAGCGCCCACGACTGGGCGCCGGGCGGCAACACCGGCGACGACGCGGTCGAGATCGCGCGCCGGTTCCGGGCCGCCGGGGTCGACGTGATCCACGTGTCGTCGGGCCAGGTGGTCAAGCACGAGCGCCCGGTGTACGGCCGGATGTTCCAGGTGCCGCTGTCCGATCAGATCCGCAACCAGCTGGGCGTCCCGACCATCGCGGTGGGCAACATCTTCGAGGCCGACCACGTCAACACCATCATCGCCGCCGGGCGGGCCGACCTGTGCGCCCTGGCCCGCCCGCACCTGGCCGACCCGTACTGGACGCTGCACGCCGCGGCCGAGCTGGGCTACGCCGGTCAGCCGTGGCCGGTGCAGTACGCCGCCGGCAAGGCCCAGCTCGAGCGCAACCTGGCCCGGGCCACCGCGACCGCGCTGGACGCCTGAGCTGGCCGCGCGGGACGCCTGCGCGCGGCTGCGACGACGCCAGCTGCCCCGCAGCGCCCCCACGAGCGGGCCGGGCCGGTGCCGGGGTGAGGGCGACTTTGCTACCCTGGGAGACGTGCGCCGCTCCACCCGCCAGCCGCCGTTCCACGAGCCCATCCACCGCGTCATCGCCGCGGGGGAAGTGTTCGTGGTGTACCAGCCGGTGGTCGACCTGCGGACCCGGCGGGTGTTCGCCTACGAGGCGCTGGCCCGCACAACCGCCCCCGAATTCAGTGGCCCGATCGAGCTGTTCGCCGCGGCCAACAAGTTCGGCGTCACCGGCGAGCTGGGCCGCATGCTGCGCAAGTTGGCCATCGACGGCTGCCCCGACTTCCCGCTGTTCCTCAACCTCAACCCGGCCGAGCTCAACGAGCGGTGGGTAGTGCAACCCGACGATCCGGTGTTCCAGCACTCCGAGGACGTGTACCTGGAGATCACCGAGGGCGTGCCGCTGTCGCACTTCGCGTTGTGCCAGAGCATGCTCGACGAGGTGCGCGGCCGCGGGGTCCACCTGGTGGTCGACGACCTGGGCGCCGGCTACTCCAACCTGAAGTACATCGCCGACCTGCACCCGCGGGTGGTGAAGCTCGACCGCGGCCTGGTGGCCGGCCTGTCGATCGGCACCCGGCTCTACAAGCTGGTGGCCGGCATCGTCCGCCTGTGCAACGAGCTGGACACTCGGGTGGTGGCCGAGGGCATCGAGACGCCGACCGAGCCGGCCGCGGTGGTCGAGGCCGGCGCCCGCTACGGCCAGGGCTACCTGCTGGCGCGGCCGGCCACGCCGCCGCCGCCGTCGGTGTGGCCCAAAGACATCGAGCCCCGCCGCAGCCGGACGCTGTCGATGCCGCGCCGCTAGCCACGCCCCGCATGGCCGCGCCCGACGCTCCCGCTGTGCCGCCCGCCGACGCGCTGTCGGAGCTGGCCCGCGTGTGGCGTCGCTACGAGGGCGACCCCGACGGCGCGATCCGGGCGATCACCGAGGCGGCGTGCGCGGCGCTCGACGTGGCCCGGTCGAGCGTGTGGCTGCTCGACGACGATCGCCGGCAGCTCCGCTGCGTCGACCTGTACGTGCGCGCGGCCGGGACCCACGCCCCTGGCCCGGCGCTGGCGGCGGTCGACTACCCGGCCTACTTCGCCGCGCTGGCCAGCGAGGAGCCGCTGGCGGCGACCGACGCGCTGATCGATCCGCGCACCCGCGAGTTCGCGGCCGGCTACCTCGCGCCGCTGGGCATCGGCGCGCTGCTCGACGCGCCGCTGCGCACCGGCGGCCACCTGGTCGGCGTGGTGTGCAACGAGCACGTCGGCGGTGCCCGCCGCTGGACCGCCGGCGACAGCGCGATGCTGCGTTCTGGCCAGCCTGACGTCGCTGGCGCTCGAGCTGGCCCAGCGCGCCGCTGGCGCGGGCGCTCCTGGCCCCGCACCAGGTCGACCGGCGAAGGCATCGTCGCCGTCGACGACGCCGGAAGCGTTCAACGCCGGTTCCTGGAGATGTGGGGCACGGGCAGCCGCCAGCGCGACGTCGCCGCCCTGCGGGCCACCTGTGCCGCACCGATCGCCTCGACCAGTTCCTGGCCGACGCCAGCGACGCCTTCACGCCCGAGGACACCGACACCGTCGACGTGGTCGAGCTGATCGACGGCCGGGTGTTCGAGCGCACCGGGCGACCGCAGCGGCTGCGCGGGGCCATCGTCGGGCGGGTGTGGAGCGTCCGCGACGTCACGGCGCAGCGCCGGGCCGCCCGCGCGCTGCGGGCCAGCGAGGCCCACCTGCGCGACCTGGCCATCCGCGACGGGCTGACCGGGCTGTTCAACCGGCGCCACGCGCTCGAGCAGCTGATCACCGCGGTCAGCCAGGGCGAGCGGCTGGCGGTGGCGCTGCTCGACGTCGATCACTTCAAGCACGTCAACGACGGCCACGGCCACCTGGTCGGCGACGCGGTGCTGCGCGACCTGGCGCGGGTGCTGAGCGACCGCCTGCGCACCGGCGACGTGGTCGGCCGCTACGGCGGCGAGGAGTTCATGGTGCTCCTGCCGCGGGCGACCGCCCACCAGGCCGCGGTGGTGCTCGACGGCATCCGCGCGCGGCTGTCGGACCGGCCCGGCACCGACGCCCTGCCCCGCTACACCTTCTCGTGCGGCGTGGCGGAGTTTCCCGACGACGGCGCCACGGTCAACGAGCTGCTGGCGCGGGCCGACCAGCGCCTGTACCAGGCCAAGCGGGCCGGCCGCGACCGGGTGGTCGGGCGCGACACCGGCTGACCGCGCCGGGCTACTTGGCGATCGCCGCGGTGCGGACCTGGTTCTCGGTGAACAGGGGCACCAGCACCCAGCCGCGCTTGCTGTCCCAGCCGATGTCGGCCGGGGCCTTGACGTTGTCGACCACCGAGGTCCACGGGCCGCCCGGCTTGCCGCGGTACACCGCGCTGCCCTCCCACGACGACACCAGCAGGTCGCCGCCGGGCAGCGCGATCACGCCGTCGAGCTGGCCCTTGGGCAGCTTCTCGCCCGGCTGCTTGGCGCCGGCCGGATCGACCTTGTACAGCTCGCCCGAGCTGAAGCTGACCACCCACGCGCTGCCGTCGGCGTCGACCACGACGCCGTTGGGACCACCCAGCGCCGGATCCTTGATCAAGGTCGACACCGTGCCGTCCTTGGCCACCTTGTAGATGGCGTCGTGGCCGGTCGACGCGAAGGCCTGATCGACCGCGGTGTCGGTCACCACCACGCCGCCGTCGGCGGTGGCCGCCACGTCGTTCAAGAACTCGGCGCCGGGGATGGCGACCTCGCCCAGCGGCTTGCCGGTGGCCAGGTCGAACTTGCGCAGGGCGGTGATGTCGGCGACCCACAGCACGCCGTCGACGATGGCCATGCCCTTGGGCGCGTTCAGGGTCACGTCGGCCGCGGCGCCGTCGATCCACGTGCCGGCGACCACCTTGCCGTCGGGCGCGACCACGGCGATGTAGCCGTTGTCGTCGACCGCGAACGGGGTGCCGTTGATGTTGGACACCAGGTAGCGGTCGTTGGCGGCGTCGTACAGCACCGACTCCGGCGTGGCCAGGCCGGCGGTGAACGTGGGCGGCGCGGCGGGCGGCGGCGGCGGCGGTGGCGGCGACGGCTGGGCCGAACCTCCGGGCGCGGCGCCGCTGGTGGCGGCGGGCTCGCTCGACTTCTTCTTGCAACCCGCGACGGCGATGGCGACCGTGGCGGCGAACACGAGGGTGCGCTTCATGGCGCGCACTCTACTCGGCAATCTCGGATCGGCCAGCGGGCGCGCGGGCACCTACCCGCTCGGGCAGTGAGCCGCGGTCAGCCCGGGCAGCAGCTCAGGCGGCGTCGGTCGGCGACCCCGGCCGGCGCGCGGGCTGGGCCGGCGCGACCAAGGGCGGCAACGGCTTGGCCGCCTTGGCCGCCTTGGGATCGCGCTTGGCGCCCAGGAACCCGAACAGGCCGCCGGTCGCGCCCCCGACGAGGTGGGCCATCTGGGACACGTTGTCGTCGCGGAACGAGTTCACCACCTCGCGGCCGAGGAACAGCAGCGCGATGGCGATGAAGGTCAGCGGGACCTCGCCGTGCCGGATGTTGGCCATCGACGCCAGCACTACGAACATGAAGGCGATGCCGCTGGCGCCCAGGAGCGGATGGCTCGAGAACGTGACGTTGATGAGCCCGGTCACCAGCGCGGTGATGACGATCATCACCGCCAGCGCCGCCGAGCCGTGGCGCTCCTCGAGGATGGGGCCGATGAGCAGGATGATGGTGAAGTTGGACAGCAGGTGGTCCCAGTTGGCGTGGCCTAGGATGTGAGTCACCAGGCCCAGGTAGCTGGCCGCGCCGTCGAGGTGGGTCGGCGCCACGAAGTACCGCACGAAGCCCAGGCCGATGACCTGGGACAAGATCTGGACCGCGACCGCGGCCAGCGCGAACGTCAACACCACCGGGGCGTTGTAGGTGATGCGCAGCTTGGCCATGGGCGAAGGCTAGCACCGTCGGCCGCGACGCGCCCGACCGACGGCGGCGCCGGCCAGCGCGGTGGGCCCGCGTGGTAGCCTGCCGGCGTGAAGCCGGTGGCACCCGCAGCGCCGCGACGATCGCGTCGCCTCCTGCGCCTGGGCGTGGCGGCCGTGGCCGTGGTGGGCGCGGCCGCGCTGGCGATCGCGCTGTGGCCGTCGACGGCGGGCCGGCCGGCGACCGTGATCGTCACGCTGGGCCCGGCCGAGCTGACCTCGCTCATGACCGACCCCGGGCTGGGCGCCGGTGGCCAGGACGGCCCGCTCGCGCAGCCGGGCCTGCTGGCCCTGACCCCGGCCGACGTCATCGTCGCCGTCGACGGCCGGCCCACGCCGACGCCGGCCGAGGCGCGCCGCGCCCTGCGCGCGGCGGTGCGCCACGCCTGGGGCGACCCGGTGGCCATCGAGGCGCGGCGCGCCGGCCGCGCGGTGAGGCGCCGGCTCGAGCTCGACGCCGACGCCTACGCGCTGATGGCGCCGGGCGCGCCGCTGGGGCAGCCCCTGGCGCCGCCGCGGCCGCGGTCCCCCCATGCTGTACGCCGCTAGCCAGACCCACTTCGCCGGCGGCGCGCTGGCCTCCGCGCTGCTGCTCGATCGGCAGCTGCGGATCCACGTCGTCGACAAGCGCGGGCTCACCTTCGACTCGCGCTTCGCGCCGCCCAGCCCGGTGACCCGGGCCATCGTCAACGTCTACCTGCTGCTCGACGGCGCGATGCAGGTCGACGGCGGGCCGGCCGTGACCGCGCCGGCGCTGTGGATCCTCGACGAGACCGAGCTCGAGCGGCCGACGCCGGCGGCGCGGCGGTTCCGGGTCACCGGCCTGACGATCGACCTGCGGGTGCCGCGCCACGTGGTGCGCGGTCCGATCGGCGTGGCGCTGCCGCCGCGGCCCTTGCCCTCTGCGCTGGCGGCCAGCGCGGCGGCCCTGGCGGCGCTGGCCGGCCAGCCGGGCGCCGGCGCCGCGTCGATCGAGCCGGTGCTGGGCTTCCTCGCCGCCCTGGCCGAGGCCGGCGTCGTCGACGGCGAGGTGCCGATCAGGCGGGTCGAGGACCCCGGGCTGACCCGGCTGTGGCAGGCGGTCACCCCGGCCTACGACGCCTACGCCACCGCGGTCACCATCGACCAGGTCGCCGCCGCCAGCGGTCGCTCGAGCCGGCAGGTGCGGCGCGAGCTGAAGGCCCTGGCCTGCGAGTTCGATCTGTTCGGCGGCAACTTCCGCCACATCACGCGGATCACCCGGCTGCGCGCCGCGGTCTTGCTGTTGAGCGCGCCGACCGCGACGGTGGCCGAGGTCGCCGATCGGGTCGGCTACGGCAGCGCGGTGGCCATGGCCCGGGCGTTCCGCGACGCCGACATGCCGACGCCGAGCGACGTCCGCGGCCACCTGCGCGCCGGCGCCTGACCGCGCCCGGTCACGGGCAGTGGTAGCTGCCGACGTTGTCGAAGGTGTCGGCCGCCAGCCCGTCCCACTCGGTCGCCGGGTCGAACGGATCGGTGATGACGGTGTCGCCTGCGGTGACCGTGCACCTGCGGCGCAGCGTGTGGTCGAGGGTCGAGGTCAGGCCAGTGCCCCAGGCCGGGACCGGCCGCTCGGGCACGCGCCCGATCATGTCCACCGTGACGCCGCCGCACACCAGCTCGACGCCGTCGTCGCCGTTCCAGTTGACCACGCCGCCGGTGCCGCTGGTGACGTCGCACCGGGCCAGGAGCGCAGCCGAGGCCGACGGGTTGCACCAGGCGAGCACGTCGTGGGCCCCGATGGTCTGGGTCAGGTTGAGCGTCGCCGACGGCGCGGCGGCGCCGTTGGAGTAGAGCCGCAGCGCGCAGCCGGTCAGGGCGACGGGGGTGGCCCCGGGGTTGGCGATCTCGATCGCCTTGTTCGAGCCGGTGCCTTCGACGTACTCGCTGAAGAACAGCGTCTCGGCCCGGCAGGTGGCGGAGCAGCCGTCGAAGCCGACCCGGTTGCCATCGTCGCAGGTCTCACCGGCGGCGGCCTGGACCACGCCGTCGCCGCACGGGATCGCCGCGTACTCGCACACCCGCCCGATCACGAACCCGGCGCCGCCGCTGCAGCTGGTGTCGTTCCACTGCCCGGCGGCGTTGACCACGTGCAGGCACTCGCCGTCGCCGCCCAGGCTGGCGTCGTCGTCGGGCTGGCCCGGCGCGAACGCCGCGAAGCCCCACGGCTCGCCGGTCACCCACGCGAACACCGCGTCGGTGTCGTTGCCGTCGTCGACCGCGCCCAGCCACGGCGTCTCGCTGTCGCTGGCGGCGGCGGTGACCAGGGCCTGCTCGGCGGCGCTGGTGATCGTGGCCAGGTGGCCCCCCCCGGCCTCGCACGCGACCTCGGCGGCGGCGAAGGTGGTGACCTCGCCGTCGAAGCCGACGTAGCAGGTGCCGGTGGTGGGCGCGGTGACGAAGCGGTCGCCGCCGGGGTGCGCGGCCGCGGTGCACGGCGGCGCCGCCACGCAGGCGGTGGTGCAGCCGTCGGTGTCGATCAGGTTGCCGTCGTCGCACGCCTCGCCGCCGACCGGCAGGCCGTCGCCGCAGACCGGAGCGCACGCGCTGGGCGAGCCGGCGCAGCTCCACCCCAGCTCGACCGCGCAGGCCGGGCCGCAGCCGTCGCCCGCGGCGGTGCCGGCGTCGTCGCACGCCTCGGGCGCCTCTACCACGCCGTCGCCACACATCGGGACGTTGACGACGGTGATCGCGATGGTCGCCGGCGCCGAGGTCAGGGTGCCGTCGCTGGCAGTGAAGGTGAACGCGGCCGGGCCGGCGTAGCCCGGCGGCGGCGTGTAGGTCGCGGTCGCGGCGAACGGGCCGATCGCGGTCAGCGGGCCCAGGGTGCCGCGGTCCGGCGCCGCTGCGGCGAAGGTCACCGCCGGCGAGTCGACGTCCCCGGCGGTGACCGTGATGGTCACCGCGACGTTCTCGAGCGTCGACGCAGTGCCGGCCTGGGCCACCGGCGCGTCGTCGACCGGCGTCACGGTGACCGCGACCTGGCCCACGTCGGCCAGCGTGCCGTCGGACACGGTGTACTCGAAGCTGGCCGGGCCGGCGTAGTCGACCGCGGGGGTGAAGGTCGCCACCCCGCCGGCCAGCGCCACGGTGCCGTGCAGCGGGTTGCCGACCGCGGTCACGGTGAGCGCCGGCCCGTCGACGTCGGTGTCGTTGCTGGTCAGCGCGGTCGCGGCGATGATCACCGCGGTGTCCTCGGCGGTGACCGCGAGGTCGTCGACCGCGACCGGGGCGTCGTCGACCGGCGTGACGGTGACCTGCACCAGCCCGGTGTCGGTCAGGCTGCCGTCGGACACGGTGTACGTGAAGCTCGCGGGGCCGGCGTAGTCGGCGGCCGGCGTGAACGTGACGTTGGTCCCGACCAGCGCCACCGTGCCGTGCTGGGGAGCGGCCACCGCGATCACGGCCAGGGCCGGCCCGTCGACGTCGGCGTCGTTGGCCAACAGCGCGCTGGTGGCGATCACCAGCGGGGTGTCCTCGGCGGTGGTGGCGGTGTCGTCGCCGGCGACCGGCGCGTCGGGCACCGGCGTGACCGTCACCATGACCAGCCCGGTCGCGCTCGCCGCGCCGTCGCTGACGGTGTACGTGAAGCGGGCGGTGCCGGTCAGGTTGGGCACCGGGGTGAAGGTGACCACGCCCCCAGCCAGGGCCACCGCGCCGTCGACCGCGCCGCCCACCGCGGTCACCGTCAGCGCGTCGCCGTCGACGTCGACGTCGTTGCCGGCCAGGGTGGCGGCCGGCACGACCAGCGGGGTGTCCTCGGCGGTGGTCACCGCGTCGGGCGTCGCCACCGGCGCGTCGTTGACCGGCGTCACCGTCACGGCGACGGTGCCGGACGCGGTGTTGGTCCCGTCGGAGATCGTGTAGCCGAACCCGGCCGGCCCGGCGTAGTCGGCGGCTGGCGTGAAGGTGATGGAGGCGCCGGCCAGGGCGACCGTGCCGTGGGCGGCCGGCCCGACCGCGACCACGGTCAGGGGCTGCGCTTCGGGATCGCGGTCGTTGGCGAGCAGCGTCGCCGCCGGCACGGTGAGCGCGGTGTCTTCGGCGGTGGTCGCGACGTCGTCGACCGCCACCGGAGGATCGTCGACCGCCTCAATGGTCACCGCCACCGCGGCGCTGGCGGTGGCCTGGCCGTCGGACACGGTGTAGGTGAAGCCGGCGCTGCCCACGAAGCCGGGGCTGGGCTCGAACTCGACCGCGGCGCCCGCCAGCGTGGCCACGCCGCCCGTGCCGGCCCCGACCGCGGTGACGGCCAGGACGTCGCCGTCGACGTCGACGTCGTTGCCAAGGAGCGTCGCCGCCGGCACCACCAACCGGGTGTTCTCGAACCCGATGACCTGGTCCGCCGCCGCGGTCGGGGCGTCGTTGACCGGGGTGACGTCGATCGAGATCGTCGCGGTGGCCTGGGCCTCGCCGTCGAGCGCCGTCACCGTGACCGTGTCGGTGCCGTGGTAGTCGGGGTCCGGCACGTACGTGAACGTCGCCCCGGCCGGCATCAC
Organism: Kofleriaceae bacterium; assembly: GCA_041389965.1. Taxonomy (GTDB): domain Bacteria; phylum Myxococcota_A; class Polyangia; order Haliangiales; family Haliangiaceae; genus UBA2376. Next base: position 510,850 of record JAWKQV010000002.1, read on the forward strand.
CTGGCCGTGGACCGGGGTGGAGTAGCTGAAGGTCAGGGCGTCGCCGTCGGGATCGCTCGCGGTCACCGTGGCCGTGAGCGGCACGTCTTCCGGGGTCGACTGCGGGCTGCCGCTCACCACCGGCGGGCGGTTGGGGGCGTCGCTCGGCCCGCACGCAGCGGCCAGCACGATCAACACGGTGCCCAGCCTGCGAGCGGTCATCCGTCCATCGTATCAGCGGCGCCGGGGCGCGGCCGCAGAACCCATCAGGGGCCGTGTGGCGTGGCTGACCGCACCATCGTGGAATACTCTGACGCATCATTTGTTGCGTCAATGCAACAACTGTTGCGCTTGATCTCAGCTCATCGGTCGGCCTCGACACCGTTTCGGCTACATGTGCGACCTCTCGCCCTGGCACCCACCTTGCTCTTCTGGCCGGCATGACTCGCCTGCTGACCGTCTTCACCGCCCTCCTCCTCGCCACCACCGCCGCCTGCGTCGACGCGCCCACGGTGGACGAGGTCGCCGCCGCCGCCACCTGGTCCGACACCTCGACCCGCCCGTCGTTCGACCTGTGGAAGAGCACCGACGGTCAGCACCGGTTCCACCTCAAGGACGCCGACGGCGCCATCCTGGTCACCTCCGAGGGCTACTCGTCGCGCACCGCCGCGCTGGGCGGCCTGCTGTCGGTCCTCGCCAACGGCACCGCGGCCAAGAACTACGACGTCCGCGCCACCGCCAGCGGCGGCGGCTACTTCAACCTCAAGGCCGCCAACGGCCAGATCATCGCCACCAGCGGCAACGCGCCGTCGATCGCCGCGGCCCAGGCCGACGCCGACGCCACCCGCGCCGCGATCGGGGTCTACCAGGCGGCGTGGGCCGCCGCGACCGGCCGCCGCTTCGCGCTCCACCTCGACGTCGGCGGCAAGTACTACTGGAACCTCCACGCCGGCAACGGTGAGATCGTCCTCCGCTCGCAGCGCTATGACAGCGAAGCCGCCGCGCTCAACGGCGCGTTCTCGGTCAGCGACAACGGCACCACCGCGGCCCGTTACCAGGTGCTCCCGGCCCAAAACGGCGGCTACTACTTCAACCTGACCGCCACCAACGGCCAGGTCATCGGCACCAGCGAGGTCTACGCCTCGAAGAGCAACGCCGAGCGTGGCCGCGACGGCATCATCGCGCTCCTGCCCACCATCGCGCTCCTGTAGGCGCGCCAGGCCGCGATGTCAGTCGTCGTTCGTGAGCACGGTCCGACCCAGCGCGATGCCGCGCTTCCGCAGCAAGCGGTACAGCGTCACCGGGTCGACGCCGGCCACCTTGGCCGCGGCGCGAACGTGCCCGCCATGCTCGGCCAAGAGGTCCACCAGGTAGCGACGCTCGAGGGGCGCGAGCCACTGCTCGCGGAGCGCCGCTAGCGACGGGCGGGCGGCGGGGCGCGCCACGCGCCTCGCCGCGGCGGGGTCGGTGTGGAACGGGCGGGGCAGGTCGTCGGGGCCGACCTCGCCGCCGGTGACCAGGATGACGGCGTGCTCGATGGCGTTGCGCAGCTCGCGGACGTTGCCGGGGTAGTGGTAGGCGGCCAGGCGGGCCACGGTGGCCGGGGCCAGGCGCGGGGCCGGCTTGCCGTGGCGGGCCGCGGCCTGCTCGACGAAGACCGAGGCCATCACCTCGAGCTGCTCCTTGTACTCGCGCAGCGGCGGCAGCTCGAGGGTCATGACGCCCAGGCGGTAGTACAGGTCGTCGCGGAACCGGCCGTCGGCCACCATCGCCTCGAGGTCGCGGTTGGTGGCGCACACCAACCGCACGTCGACCCGGGCCGGCGGGTTGTTCGAGCCCAGCGGCTGCACCTCGCCCTGCTCGACCGCGCGCAGCACCTTGGCCTGGAGGGCCACCGGCAGCTCGCCTACCTCGTCGAGAAACAGCGTGCCGCCGTCGGCCTTGTGGAACTCGCCGACCTTGTCGACGGTGGCGCCGGTGAACGCGCCCCGGACGTGGCCGAACAGGATGCTCTCGAGCAGCGTCTCGGGGATCGCCGCGCAGTTGACGGTGACGAACGGCTTGTCGGCCCGGCGGCTGGCGCCGTGGATGGCCCGGGCCACCAGATCCTTGCCGGTGCCGCTCTCGCCGCGGACCAAGATCGGCGCCGCGGTGGGCGACGCCAGCTCGATGCGGCGCTCGACCTCGCGCCAGCGCGCCGACAGCCCGCCGATCAGGAACGGCCGGCCGGTCTCCTCGCGGCTCTGCCGGTCGGCCTGGGCCCGACGGACGAAGCGGGCCGCCGCGGCGGCCAGCTCGGTCAGCGCCGCCAGCGCGGCCTTCTCCAGCGGCTCGGCGCGCGTCGCCACGGTGACCACGCCGATCGGCTTGTTCTGCCACCGCACCGGCGCCGCGGCGATCGACCGGACGTCGGTGAGGTAGCGCGTGTAGTGCGGATCCGTCGCGCTGTCGCGGCACAGGTACGGCGTGTCGGCGCGGAAGGCGTGGAAGGCGATGCCGGGCCGCTGGTCATCGCGGATCACGCGGTCGGGCAACGTGACCACCACCCCGCCGACCACGTGGTGCGACAGCACCAGCCCGCGGGCCTTCTTGTCCCACACGAACAGCGCGCCGATGTCGGCCCCGGTCGCGCGCAGCGCCGCGGCCACGACCTCGCGCTCGATGGCGCCCGGCGGCGCCGCGGCGAGGTGGTGCTCGAGCTCAGCGACCGACACGCGTCGACGCTACCACCGGGCTACCGGGTGGCGGCGCCCGACCGCCGGGCATCGGCGCCGATCAGCTCGCCGGGGCTGGCCGGCCGGCGTCACGCCCGCCGGGTCAGCCACCCGTAGAGAGCGGGGACCACCAGCATGTTCAGCGCGGTCGACGACAGCAGCCCTCCCAGGATCACGACCCCCATCGGTGCCTGGAGCTCGTTGCCCGGCTCGCCGCCAGCCAGCACCAGGGGCACCAAGGCGAGGCCCGCGCTCAACGCGGTCATCAGCACCGGCGACAAGCGCTCCAGCGAGCCGCGCTCAACCGCCTCGGCGACGCTCGCGCCTTCGTGCAGGCGCAGGTGCTCGTAGTGGCTGACCATCATGATGCCGTTGCGCGTGGCGATGCCGAACAGGGTCACGAACCCGACCAGCGACGCGATGCTGATGACGCCGCTCCCGAGGTACACCGCCACCACCCCGCCGATCAGCGCCAGCGGCAGGTTGACCATGATCAACAGCGCGTTGCGCAACGACCCGAACGACATCAGCAGCAGCACCAGGATGCCCACCACCACCGCCAAGCCGAGCACCGCCATCGTCCGCGACGCCGCCTGTTCGCTCTCGAACTGCCCGCCGTAAACCACGTAGTAGCCGGACGGCATGTTCACGTCGCGCTCGATGGCTCCCCGGATGTCGTCGATGACACCCCGAAGGTCGCGGCCGCTGACGTTGGCGGACACCACGATCCGGCGCTGGACGTTCTCGCGCATGATCAGGTTGGGCCCGACGTCGTCCCGGATGGTCGCCAGCATCTTCAGGGGCACCCGGGCACCGGTCGGCGTGTCGATCGGCGTGTCGCGGATCGCGTCCAGGTTGGCGCGCTGAACGTCGCGGTAGCGGACGACCACGTCGTAGGTCCGCTGGCCCTCGAGCACGCGGGTCACTGTGGTGCCGGCGTAGGCGGTCTCCACCAGCTCGGCCAGCTCGCCGCTGCGCAAGTGGTAGCGCGCGATCGCCTCGCGATCGAACGCGATCGAGACCTGCGGCACGTCGACCTGCTGCTCGACTGACAGGTCGACCACCCCTGGCACGCCCGCCATCGCCGCCCTGACCGCCTCGGCGCTAGTCCGTAGCTGGGCCAGGTCGTCGCCGAAGATCTTGATGGCGATGCTCGACCGGGTGCCCGACAGCATGTGGTCGATCCGGTGGGCGATGGGACCGCCGATGGTCGTCACCATGCCGGGAATCGTGGTCAGCCGGGCGCGCAGCTCGGCCAGGAACGCCTCCTTCGGGCGGTCGGTCGCGCGGAGCCGGACGTCGATCTCGGCGGCGTTGACGTCCTGGGCGTGCTCGTCGAGCTCGGCCCGGCCGGTGCGCCGGGCGGTCGACACCACCTCGGGGAACGCCAGCAGCACCTCCTCGACGCGCCGGCCCAGCTGGTCCGATTGCTCGAGCGACGTCCCCGGCAGCGTGACCGCGCTGACCGTGAGCGCGCCCTCGTTGAACTCGGGCAGGAAGGTGCGGCCCAGGAACGGCGTGACCGCGACCGCGACCGCCAGCATCCCCAGCGCGCCGATCGCCACGACCGCCGGCCGCCGGATCGCGCGGCGCAGCAGCGGCCGGTAGCCCCGCTTGAGGACCCGCACCAACCATGCGTCGCCATGGACCGCGCCGGCCCGGCGCGGCAAGACGTACGCGCACAGCGCCGGCGTGAGCGTCAGCGCCACCACCAACGACGCAAAGATCGCCACCAGGTACGCGACCCCGAGCGGGCGCAGCAGGCGGCCCTCGACGCCGTTCAGGAAGAACAGCGGCAGGAACACCAGCATGACGATCAGCGTCGCGAAGACGATCGAGCCGCGGACCTCGCGCGACGCCTCGAAGATCACGTCGTCGGCCGCGCGCTGCTGGGCCGGGGCCTGGGCGGCGTTGTCCCGCAGCCGGCGCACGACGTTCTCGACGTCGATGATGGCGTCGTCGACCAGCGCGCCGATCGCGATGGTCAGGCCGCCGAGCGACATGGTGTTGACCGTGATCCCGAGTCCGTCCATCGCGATCACCGCCACCAGGAGGGACAGCGGCAGCGACGCCAGCGAGATCAACGTCGGCCGAACCTGGAACAGGAACACGAACAAGATCACCGCCACCAGGATGGCGCCGTCGCGCAGGGCCACCGACACGTTGTGGACCGCCGTGCCGATGAAGTCGGCCTGGCGCGCCTTGTCGCGCTCGATGACCATCCCGGCCGGTAACGCGCGCTGGATCGCGTCCAGCTCGCGGTCCAGCCGCGCGGTGAGCTCGAGAGTGTTGGCGCCCGGCTGCTTCTGGATGCCGATGATCACTGCCGGCTGGCCGTCCGACGAGCCGGCGCCCCGACGGATCGCTGGGCCCAGCTCGACGTCGGCGACCTGACCGACTACGATCGGCACGCCGTCGCGGACGTCGACCACGGTGCCGGCGATGTCAGCCTCACCGGTGAGCCGGCCGACCGCGCGGATCAGCGCCTCTTGCCCGCCCCGCACCAGGAAGCCGCCGGTCGAGTTGGCGTTGCCCTGGCGCAGGGCCTCGAGCACCGCCGGGAGGCCGACGTCGAACGCGCGCAGGCGCTCGGGCGCGACGCGCACCTGGTACTGGCGGACCTCCCCGCCGATCGGTACGACCTGCGCCACCCCCGGGATGGCCAGCAGGCGCCGGCGCAGCGTCCAGTCGGCGGCGTCGCGCACCTCCATCGGGGTGTGCCGATCGCTGCGCACCGCGATGAACAGGATCTCGCCCATGATCGACGAGATCGGGGCCAGCGTGGGCGCCGGGATGTCGGGGGGGAGCTGCGCGGCGATCAGCTGCAGCTTCTCGTTCACGATCTGGCGCGCGACGTACTTGTCGGTGCCCCACGCGAACTCGACCCAGACGATCGAGATGCCGATGCCCGACGCCGACCGCACCCGGCGCACGCCGGTGGCGCCGTTGACCGAGGCCTCGATCGGGAACGTGACCAGCGGCTCGACCTCCTGCGGAGCCAGGCCGTGGGCCTCGGTCACTACCGTCACGGTCGGCGCGGTGAGGTCGGGGAACACGTCGACCGGCATGCGCAGCGCCGTGACGGCGCCGTAGATGGTGACCGCCACCGCGGCGATCACCACGAACAAGCGATTCGCGATCGACCAGCGGATGATGCGATCCATCAACGTCATCGGAACCTCAGTGCACGTGGCCGTGCGCCGGGACCGACCCGGCCGCGGCCTGCAGCTTGATCTCGTACGCGCCGCGGGTGACGACGTGCTCGCCGGCCGCGACCCCGTCGAGCACCTCGACCCACTCGTTGCTGCGGAGCCCGAGCCGCACCGGCCGCCGCTCGAACGCCTCGCCCTCGACCATGACGTACACGACCGACCGGCCGGCGTCGTCGACCAGCGCTGACGTCGGAATCGCCAGCGCGGTCCGCGGCGCGCCGGTGGCGATCACCAGGCGAGCGAAGTTGCCGATCCGCAGCTTGCCGGCGCGGTTGTCGAGCTCGAAGATCACCGGCGCGGTGCGGCTGCGCGGATCGATGACCCGGCCGACCGTGACCAGCCGCGCGTTGGTCTCGTCGACGGTGAACGGCTGCGGGTAGCCCTCCACCGTGAACCAGGCGGTGCGGGCGGCCTCGACGCGGGGGAGGTCGGGCTCGAACACCCGGGCGACCAGCCACACCCGCTCCAGGTCGATCACCGTGAACAGCGCGCGGCCCTCGTCGACGTTCTCGCCCGACGCGGCCGAGATGGCGACCAGCGTGCCGTCGATGGGCGCACGCAGCTGGAAGCGCCGCGCCCCGCCCGTCCCCGCCGCGCTGGCGTCGAACAGGCCGAGCCGGCCCCGCGCGCCGGTCGCGCGCGCCTCCGCGACGCGGACACGGGTCAGCGCGTCATCACGGACCCGGGCCGGGGCCGCCTGATCGGCCACCAGCCGCTCGGCGCGAGCCAGGTCGGCCCGGGCCGCCTCGAGTTCGGCCTGGTTGGCCTCGACGTCAGCGACCATGGTCGCGCGGTCACCGCCGGCGGCGGTCCGCGGCGAGACCGACGCGAGCACCTGGCCGGCCTTGACCGGCATGCCGAGGATCGGCGCCGGCTCGCTCAGCGTGAGCCGCCCCGCGACGGGCGCGCCGAGCTCGGCCTCCCGGCCCGCGACCGGTCGGATCTCGCCACCGGCGCGCACACCGTCCTGCAGATCCCGCGGGCCGGCCGCCGCCGTGGCGAAGTCGGTCTTCCACTGCTGCTCCTTCAAGAAGGTGATCCGGCCCGGCACGTCGGCCTCCTCGCCGAGCTTGGCGCGCGCGGTGGCTTCGTCGGCGAAGACCTCGCACGCGCCGGCCGCGAACGCCTCCTCGACCTGGGGGCTGGCGACGGCGAGGCGCAGCTCGCACGGCCCGACCTGGGTAGGGGTCAGCGTCGGGCGGAAGATGCCGGGGTTGGTCGGTGCGTCGACGTCCCCGCTGACGCTGGTCCCGTCCGCGTAGGTCAGCGTCAGCGTCACGCGCCCCGCCGTGACCGCGCGGAAGGTCGGCATCTCCGTGACGTGGGCAGCGAAGCGCGCCTCGCTGCCGACCATCAGCGGTCGATACTCCATGAACAGCTCGGTGCGCTCGGCCCAGATCGTCACCGCCTGCCCGGGCAGCTCGGAGGCCGCAGGCGGCCCGTGGTCGTGGTCATCGTGGGCGCTGGCCGGGCCGCCTCGGCCACAGCCGAGAGCGACGAGGATCGGCACGAACAGACGGATGGATGACATGCGGTTCCTCATGGGCGACGTCCCAGCGCGTGCCACAGGTCGAGTTCGGCCAGGCGCGCATCCCGGCGCAGCTCGAGCTCGCGCAGGCGGACCGCGCGGGCCACGCGGTACGCGTCGAGCAGCTCGACGATCCCTGCCTCGCCCTCGCGATAGCCGGTCTCGGCGGCGCGCAGCAACGGGGCGAGCCGCGCGAGCTGGGCAGCATCGAGCTGCACGGCCTGGGCCCGGAGCCGCACCAGCGCGGCCCGGGCACCGGCGATCTGCGCCGGCACCGCGACGCCCAGCCACTGCTGCTCGGCGGTCGCCAGCTGGTGGGCGGCCCGGGCCTGGGCGGCGATGCCCTGGCCGCGATCGAACACCGGCAGCGATAGCGACACGCCGAGCGTGACGCCGATCGCGCCGCCTCCGGAACCGTCGGTGGCCATCGCCCCGGCGACCACGCCGAGGTCGGGAATCCAGCCGCGTTCGGCGAGCCGGAGCCGAGCCGTCGCGCTGGCGGCGCGGGCCGCGGCGGCGCGGTGGTCGCCGCGCGCTTCGACCGCCCCGGCCAGCAGCCCCGCGATCGGCGGCGGCTCGGGGGGCAGTGCCAGGTCGGACACCGGCTCGACCGCGGCGACGCCGAGCAGCGCCCCGAGGCGGGCCCGCGTGGCGGCCATGTCGCCGTCGGCCGACGCGAGGAGGTCGTCGTAGGCCGCCAGCTCGAGCTCGATCCGCTGGACGTCGTAGCCAGCGCTGGCACCGGCGGCGCCGCGCTTGCGGACGACGTCGACGGCGCGCGCGAGAACAGCGCGGTCGGCGCGCAGCAGCTCGACCACCCGGGCGGCGTAGGCCGCGCGGGTGAACTCGCGCAGGCCATCGACCACGTACGCGGCGCGAGCCCGCCCCACCTCGGCCCGGGTCGCATCGACATCGGCGCGCGCTGCCTCGACCTGCCGCGCGCGCCGGCCAGCCAGATCCACCGGTACCGTGACCCTGGCATAGCTGGTGGCGGCGGCCGCATCCCCGACCAGCTGTTCGCGTTCGAGTTGGAGCGACGGGTTGGGGCGCACCCCGACGGCGACCACGTCGGCCGCACCGCGGGCGATCGCGGCGTCCGAACGGGCCTGTTCGGGCGCGGCGTGCTCGAGGGCCGCCACGAAGCCCGCCTCGTCGAGCACGACCGCGTCGCCTTCGGCGCGGGCCGACCCTGCGTGGCCCGGCGCCAGCAAGAATACTATCGACAGTAGTACATGATTGCGCACGTCGGCAGGCTCCTTGGCATCGGAGAGATCAACCGAGCAGGGTTTCGAAGGCGTGGTGGATGGGATCAGCGCAGGTCACCAGGACCAGCGCTGCGGCCACGCCGGCGGCACCCGCGACGACCGCCAGCCGTCGCGGCGTGCCGCGCTCGTCCGCCGGCGGCGTGAGCACCGACGTGATCCGGCGGGCGAGGGCCGACGGGCCGGGCGCGTAGCCGAGCCCAGCGACCGCCACGACGTTGCCGCGACACATCGCGAGCAACGCGTGCGCCACCGCGGTCGGATCGGTGACCCGGGCGGCGTCGCGATCGCGCAGCCGTTCGGTGGCATCGTCCCAGCGGGCAAGGACGAAACCACGGACCAAGGGCGCCGCCGCGAGGGTCGCCGCCGTGAGCAGGCGCTTCCACAACACGTCGCGGGCCTGCACGTGCGCGCGCTCGTGCGCCAGCATCGCGGCCCGCTCGTCGTCCGTGAGCGCGCACAGCGCCGAGGTCGATGCATAGATCGTCGGCCGGCGGGCACCCGCCACGAAGCAGAACCAACGCGGCGAGTCGACGACCCGCACGTCGTCGACAGCGTGGGCGACGCTGGCGAGCGCCTGCACCCGGGCGTGGGCGGCCACCAGCGTCGCCAGCAGGAGCGTCGCGCGGCCGACGGTGATGACGAACGCCGCGGCGGCGACCGCGACCGCCCAGGGCCGGGCCAGCCAGGCGCCGCCGTGGGCCACGCACAGGTGCGCATGGTGGTCGTGGGCCTGACAGTGATCTACCGACGTGACTGAGTGCAGGAGCAGCGCGGCGACGACCGCCGCGCCGACGAGCGGCGGGATCACCGCCGCCAGCGCCGCTGCCCGGCGCTCGGCAGCTGGCCCGCGTGCCGCCAGCGCCCGCGCGGCAGACGCGAGGACGCCGCCGCCGAGCGCCGACGCCACCAGCGTCACCAGCACGAACACGACGCCGAAGCCGACGATGCCACCCAGGATGCTCACCGCGTCCTCCGCTTGGCAGCGATCAGTTGCTCTAGCGCGGCCAAGTGCTGCGGGCTCAACCCTGCGGCGACGTCAACGAACGCCGCCAACACCGGCCCGGCCCCCTGCTCGAGGAGCGGCCCCACCGCGGCCTCGACGACCCGGCGCTGGTACGTCGCGCGGTCGAGCGCCGGCCGGTACACGAACGCCAGCCCGTCCTTCTCGCGCGCGAGCAGGCCCTTCTTGAAGAGGCGGTCGAGGGTGGTCATGACCGTCGTGTACGCCGGACCCTTCCCAAGCCGTGCCCGGACGTCACGGACCGTTAGCGGGCTCAGGTCCCACAAGACCTCCATGACCCGCTGCTCGAGGTCGCCGAGGACCCGCGCGGCCGCGTCGAACGAGCGCATCCAGATGTGCTAGCGCATCATCCTACGAGTGGCAATAGTAGAGTCCGCCACGCGCGGGCTCACGCCTCCCCGCCGCGCCGCGTGGCGAGCACCTGGGCGCACCGCGCCGGCGTCATCAGCGGCGCCAGCCAGCGGTCGACCAGCAAGATCACCGGCGCGACCTGGGCGTGGTCGACGATGTACCAGGCCGACAGCCGCTGCTCGATCACGGCCCAGGCGCGCTCCGGTTCGCCGGCCCGGGCCAGGGCGCGCGCCGTCCGGACCGCTTGGTCGAAGCCGAGCTGCGGGTTGCCGGGATCCCACCGCGCGATCAGCTCGTCGTCGAGGTGGTAGACCGCGGCGAGCGCGAAGCAGTGCGCCGCGAGCGCGGCCGGCTTGCCGACGAAGCGCTTGCCGGTGGCGGCCATGGCGACCGCGTCCGCGAACGCGGCCCGGGCGTCGGGCGCGGGCCCGTCGTCGAGGTCGTCGACGTCGCGCAGCAGGCACGCGTCCCGGCGCGCCGCCAGCTCGGCCGGGACGACCTTGGCCGCGCGCGCGATGACGTCCGGATCGGCGAGCTCGCGGGCGGCCCGGCGTAGGAGCCGGCACTGGTCGGTGAAGACGTTGCCGGCGTACACCGCGGTCGGGTTGGCCAGGAGCGCGGTCGCCAGCGGCACGACCTGGGCCCAGGCGCCGGCGAAGGCGTGGAGCTCGGCGGCGGCGGCGGCGGCGGCGGCATCCCCGGCGGCCGCGAGCGCGGTCAGCACCTCGAGCGCCAGCGGGGTCTGGCCTCGGCGCCCGGCCTGGGTCGCCTGCTTCACCGTGCGCGGACGGCGGGTCGACACCGGCGCGGGCGGTGGCGGCGGTGGCGGCGTCCAGCGGCGCTCGACCTGGGCTGCGCACGCCGGGCCCGGCCACAGCTGCAGGCGGACCTGCTCGCGGCCCTTGGCCAGGCCGCGGTGCGACGCGCGCACGCGCCAGGTGCCAGACGCGAGCGGGACACGCCGTGCATCGGGCAGGTAGTCGGTGCAGCCCAGCACCGCGACCTCGCCGGCGCCGACGACGATGCTCGCCAGCGTGACGTGCTCCCAGTCCGCGATGTCGTCCGCGGGGGCCGCCGCGTGTACCTCCAACGTCACCCGCACGTCCGCTGCGGCCGCCGTGCCGATGCCGACCACGCCGTCGGCGGCGGCCACGCGATCCTCGGTCGCCTGCACGGTCCACGCGTCCGCGAGATCGCCGGGGGCAGCTGGGTCGCGCAGGTGGATCTGGCGGTAGTCGGCGAACAGCGTGAACGGCCGAGCGTCGGCCCGCTTGCCGCGCGCCGGCGTGGCGGAGGCGCGCTGGGCGGCCTTCCCCGCCCCGGCCTTCGGCGCAGACTTCCCGGCGACCTTGGCGGTGGTGGACCCGCGCGGCGTGGACATCGCATGAGCGTGCCAGAAACCTCCAGCGACCGACGCACGACGCGCCGCGGCTGCCCCGGCAGGCCCGCCAGGCGTTGCGATCGGCAACGTCTCCTCGCCGGGCGGCGGGCGCAAGCCTGCGGGATCTGAGCCGAACGCGGTTCGCGACGTGAGCACGGCGTGTGCTTGTCTGGGGCCCATGACGTCCCGCCTCCGCTCGGTGGTCGCCGGCCTGGCGCTGGTGCTGGCCGCCTGCCCGGCCTCCAACGAGCCCGTCCTCGACCAGCCGTGCGTCCCCGGCGCCGCGGCGTGTCCACGCACCTGCGACCAGTTCAAGCGGACCGGCGAGTTCGACCTGTGCTTCCAGACCAGCGACGCCGGCTACACGGTGGTGGCCCGCTACGCCGGGGCCGGCGAGCTGGCCCTGGGCGCGACCGAGCTGCGGGTGGCCGGCGCCGAGCTCGATCCGGCCAGCGTGTACGACGCCGCCACGCGGACCTTCACCCTCGAGGCCACCGACCTGGCCCCCGGCAAGTACAGCGTGCTGGTGCGGGCCGCGACCACCGCCGGTCAGGCGGTGCGGCCGCTGTTCGTGCCGATGTGGATCGGCGCCGGCGGCTACGCCGACTTCACCTGGCGCGACGCCAGCATGTACCAGATCCTCACTGACCGCTTCCTCGACGGCGATCCGGCCAACAACCTCGACAACAGCGTGGGCGACCTGGCCCGGGTCGACGACGCCCGCAGTCGGTGGCAGGGCGGCGACTTCGCCGGCATCACCGCCAAGCTGCGCGAGGGCTACTTCGAGGAGCTGGGCGTCAACACGCTGTGGATCAGCTCGCCCATCATCAACTCCCACAACTCGCAGCCGTCGGTGGGCCTGGCCGATCCGCGCCGCTTCGCCAGCTACCACTCGTACCACCCCATCGCGACCGGCTACACCGCCACCGAGCACCTGGGGTTCGCCACGCCCATCGAGCCGGCCTTCGGCACCGCGGCGGAGCTGCACGAGCTGGTGCGCGAGGCCCACCTGCGCGGCATCCGCATCATCCCGGACTTCGTCGCCAACCACGTCCAGCGCGAGGCGCCGCTGTACGCCCAGCACCCCGACTGGTTCTTCCCGTACAACGCATGCGACGATCGGTGGGACGTCGCGCGCATCGGCTGCTGGTTCACCACCGACATGCCCGACTTCGACTACGGCGGCCACCCCGACGCGGTCCGCGCGGTCGTCGACCACGCGCTGTGGATGATCCAGGAGTTCGACTTCGACGGCTTCCGCGCCGACGCGCTCAAGCACATGGACGACGTGTTCGTGCGCGAGCTCAAGCGCGCCGTCGTCGCCGAGATCGAGACCACCGTCGTCGACCACGACGTGACCGTCGAGCCGACGGTGTTCTACATGGTGGGCGAGTCGCTGGGCGGCTGGGCCCGGTACCACGTCCGCGCCGACATGGTGCAGGGCCAGGTCGACGAGGGCTACTACAACCAGACCAAGGCGGCGCTGCTCACCTTCGACGCCAGCGTGCGCGACCTGGCCAACTTCGCCATCCCCAACGACACCGCGTACCTCACGCCCCAGGACACCAACGGCGGCCGCGGCGGCTTCCCCGGCGCCGTCATGGGCAACTTCTTCGGCAACCACGACCAGGTGCGCGCGCTCACCGAGGCCCGCCAGCGCGGCGGCGGCCACGAGCGCCTGCGCCTGGCCCTGACCTTCCTGTACACCTCGCCCGGCAACATCCCGATGCTCTACCAGGGCGACGACATCGGCACCGAGGGCGGCCCCGACCCCGACAACCGCAAGATGCAGCGCTTCACCGGCCTGTCGACCGAGGAGCAGCTCACCCTGGCCCACGCCCGCGCCGCCGGCACCCTGCGGGCCCAGCACCCGGCGCTGCGCCGCGGCACCCGCACCACCCTGGTCCTCGAGGACTGGTACTGGGTCTACCAGGTCACCGACGGCACCGACACCGTCTACGTCGCCGTCAACCGCGACAACCCCAAGCTCTGGACGCCACCGCCCGGCTTCGTCGACGGCCTGGGCACCTGCAGCGGCGGCGTCGTCCCGGTCCTCAGCTCCTGCATCTTCGTGCGGCCGTAGGCTGCCGGAACCGCGGTCCGGCTCGGTGAGCTGGAGCCGAATCGGTAACCACCTTCGTCGACCGGCGTCATAGTCGTGACGATGGTCGCCGCTGACGCCCCCGGCTTGTTCACTCGTGCCGGCGGCTCGCTGGTGGCCGCCGCCCGTATGCCCGGCGTCGCGTGGTCGTTCAGCGTCCTGGGCTACCGCCGCCACAGCCGGCGCTTCCGTGTCGCCGACCTGCCCGCCGACCTGACCGACCGGACCTACGTCGTCACCGGGGCCAACGCCGGCCTCGGGCTGGCGACCGCGCGCGCCTTGACGGTTCGCGGCGCGACGGTGTGGCTCCTGTGTCGCGACGCCGCTCGCGGCGAGGCCGCCCGGGCCGCGCTGGCCGCGGCCGGCGGCAAGGTCCGCCTGGTCGTGGTCGACGTTGGCGAGCTGGCCCAGGTTCGCCGCGCCGCCGCGGCCATCGACGCCCTCCACGTCGACGGGCTGGTCCACAACGCGGGCGCGCTGCCCCACACGCGCGCGGTCACCACCGACGGCCACGAGGTCGACTTTGCGGTCCACCTGGCCGGCCCCCACCTGCTCACGCGCTTGCTGCTGCCGCGCCTGCGCGCCGCCCGCGGCCGCGTCGTGTTCGTGTCCTCGGGCGGCATGTACAGCGAGCGCCTGGCCGTCGACGATCTCCAGTGGGAGGCGCGGCCCTACGACGGCGTCGTCGCCTATGCCCAGGTCAAGCGCGCCCAGGTGGTGCTGGCCGAGCTGTGGGCCGCGCGGGAACCCGACGTCAGCTTCCACGCCATGCACCCGGGCTGGGCCGACACCCAGGGCGTGGCCACCGCGCTGCCCGCCTTCTACCGCGCGACCCGCCGCTTCTTGCGCACGCCGGGCGAGGGCGCCGACACCATCGTCTGGCTCGCCGCGGCCCAACCCGCACCGGTCCCCAGCGGCGGCTTCTGGTTCGATCGCGCGCCAGCCCCGCGCCACCTGCGCCCTGGCACGGCCGAGGCGCCCGAGGATCGCGCCCGCCTGTGGGACGCCCTCGACCGGGCCGTCGCCACCCGGTAGCGGGCTCGCACCGGTGGTCGGTCGAGCGGCGCCTGTCCCCACAGCCGAGCGGCGGTATGGTGTGGCGTGGTCGCCTCGTCGCTCGCCGTCGTGATGAACCGCCGGGCCGGCGGGGCGACGCGGCGGCTGGTCGACGCAGCCCGGCGCGCCGCGGTCGACCTGCACGTCACCGACGACGCCGCGGCCGCGGATCGGGTGCTCGACGCGCTGGTCCGCCGCGGGATTCGGCGGATCGTCCTCGGTGGCGGCGACGGCACCATCGTGGCCGGCCTGGCCGCGATCGATCGAGCGTGCGCGTCCGCCGGTGCGCCGACGCCGGTGGTCGGCGTGCTGGCGCTGGGCACCGGCAACGCCCTGGCCCGGACCATCGGCGCGCGCCGGGCGCGGCCCGGGACCATCGCGGCCGCGCTCGCGCGGGCGGCCACCGCGGCGCCGGTAGAGGTGCCCATGCTCGAGGTGCTGGGGCGCCGCGCGCCGTTTTGCGGCTTCGGGGTCGACGCGCAGCTGGTAGCAGACGCCGATCGGGTGGCGCGGCGGCTGGCGCGGCTCCGCCTGCGGGTGGCGCCGGTGGCGCGCTACGCCCTGTCGGTGCCGCTGGTGTCGATGCCGGCCTTCGCGCGCAAGGTGCGCCCCGAGGTCACCGTCATCGGCCGCGGCGACGTCCGCCAGGTCGACGGCACGGCGACGCCCGGCGGCGTGCTGTGGACCGGCCCGTGCACGCTGGCCGCCTGCGCCACCATCCCGTACTTCGGCTTCGGGCTGCGCATGTTCGCCTTCGCCGACGCCATGCCCGGCCGGTTCCAGGTCCGCGCCGGCGACCCCGGCCTGGGCGAGATCGTCACCAGCGCGCCGGCCGCCTTCCGGGGCCGCTACCGGTCGCCCCGCGTCCACGACTACCTGTGCACCGCCGTGACGCTGCGGCTCGACCGGCCGGCCCCGTTCGAGATCGCCGGCGACGTGGTGGGGACCTACGCAGCGGTCGATGTGGCGCTGGGCGCGCCGGCGCGGCTGGTCGCGGCGTAGCGGCGCCGCCCTCAGCGCGTCCCGCCGGCGCCCCTCCCCCTCGCCGAAAATGCCACGACCGGTCGGGACCTACCCGACCGGCCGCGTGGGTCAGCGTCCGACTGTCAGCCCGAGATCACGGGATGACCCAGCGGTACGCCGTGGTACCCCAGGTGATCACGTTGGCGGTGTTGATGCTGACCGCCGAGCCGACCGTGCCCGCCGCGTTCTCGGCGGCGATGGTCGCCGACGAGCCGGAGATGCGGTCGGCGCCCGTGGTCGTGGTGCCCGGGGCCCCGGCGCAGTAGTGGTACTCGATGGGGCCGTTCTCGTGCAGCTGAAGCTGGAAGGTCACCGAGGAGCCCGTCACGAGGTACAGCGTGCCCTGCCACTGCACCGTGAAGACCTGCGAACCCGCGACGCCGGTGGTCTTGGTGACCAGGCCCGGGGTGGTCATCACCAGGTCATCCCAGAACGGCGCGAGGATGTCGTTCGGGCTGGCCGTCGACGGCACCGTGGTGGCGTTGCCTGCCGTCGAGCTGGTCGGCCGGGTCGCCGTCGCGCTGGTCAGCAGCGCGATCCAGCCGTTGGTCGAGGCCGCGAAGTGGGTGTGGACGGTGCCGTAGGTCGTGACCGGGAACGGCAGCGCCGCGGTCGCGACCAGGGTGTCGTCACCGGTGGCCGACAGCGTGGTCGTGCCGGTGCTCATGTCGGTGCAGCCCAGCGTGATCGGCGTGAACGGGTTCGGCGTGCACACCGACGGCGAACCGCTGCAGCCGTAGTTGGGCTCCACGGTGCAGGTCGCGCTGCAGCCGTCGCCGGCCGTGGTGTTGCCGTCGTCGCAGGCCTCGGCGCCCGCGGTCACGACGCCGTCGCCGCAGATCACCGGGCGCCGGGTCAGCTCGAGGACATAGCGCGGCACGACCGAGTTGTCGCCGAACTCGGTGACGTGGACGTAGCGGGTCTGGCCCGGCGTCAGCACGAAGATGACGCGCGAGCAGTTGCCGCCGGTCGGGGTCTGATCGTTAGAAACCGACACCACGCCCGCGGCGTTGCGCACGTTGATGCCGGTGTCGACGACGCACGACCGACCACGGCCCAGCGTCGGATCCCAGGTGTCGGCCTGGACCTCCCACGGCACGGTGCCGGCGTTGGTCACCGCGAACACGTCCTCGTCACCGGCGGTGCCCGGCGCCGGACCGACCGACAGCGAGGCCAGCCAGATCTTGCCGCCGGTGTTGATGTCGTGGACGCCCTGGGCGGTGGCGTTGGTGACCGCCAGCGTGCCGCCGACGTCGAAGTCGTTGCCGGTGATGCCGGAGCCGCCGGTCGACGGAGTGCCGTCCTCGTTGGGCTCGACCTCGGCGGTGCCCTCGACGGTGCAGGTCGCGCTGCAACCATCACCGGCGGTGGTGTTGCCGTCGTCGCACTCCTCGTAGCCCGGGACCTGGCGGCCGTCGCCGCACGCCACGGGCACCAGCTGGATCTGCACGCCGTACTCGGGGATGACGACGTCGTCCCCGTACTCGACGACGTGGGCGTAGACGGTCGCGCCCGGCGCCAGGACCAAGCCTGCGCCCGAGCAGCGATCGGTCGCGCCGTTGCGGTCGTCGTTGGACGCCAGCACCACGCCGGCCGCGTCGCGCAGGTTCAGGCCGGTGTCGATCGAGGTGCCGCACGCCACGCCGAGGCCGAAGCCGGCGGCGCGGTTCCACACGTCCACGCGGAGCTCGACCGCGGCCGCGGTGTCGTTGCGGATCGCGAACACGTCCTCGTCACCGGCGGTGCCCGGGGCCGCGCCCACGCTGAGCGCCGCCAGGACGTTGACCGCGCCGCCGCTGGCCAGGATCACGCCCTGGGCCGTGGCGTTGTCGACGGCGAGGGTGCCGCCGATGTCGAAGTCGTTGCCGGCGATACCGGAGCCGCCGGTCGACGGGGTGCCGTCCTCGTTGGGCTCGATCTCGGTCAGCTCTGTGCGGCAGGTCGCCGAGCAGCCGTCGAGCGCCGCGGTGTTGCCGTCGTCGCAGGTCTCGGCACCGGCCATGACGCCGTCGCCGCACACGGTGGCGCACGCCGACGGGGCGCCGGTGCAGGTGTAGCCGGTCTCGGTCGCGCAGGTCGCCGAGCAGCCGTCGGCGGCGGCGGTGTTGCCGTCGTCGCAGGTCTCACCGGCGGTGGTCACGCCGTTGCCGCAGCCGGTGGCGGTGCAGTTGTTGTCACAGCCGTCGCCGTTGGTGGTGTTGCCGTCGTCGCAGGTCTCGGTGCCGGTGACCACGCCGTTGCCGCAGCCGGTCGGGCGGCAGGCGCCGCCGGCGCCGTCGTCGCAGCCGTCGCCGTTGGTCATGTTGCCGTCGTCGCACATCTCGCCGGCCTGGACGACGCCGTCGCCGCAGGCCGGGGCCGCGCAGGTGTTGCCGGCGCCGCACACCCCGCTGGTGCAGTCGGCCGCGACGGCGCAGCCCTCGCCGGTGTCACAGGTCGAGGCCGGGGCGCACGAGCCGCCGCAGTCGACGCCGGTCTCGGTGCCGTTCATGGTGCCGTCGGTGCACGACGGCACGATGCACATGCCCGCGCTGTCACAGGTGCCGCCCATCGGGCACGCCGCGCCGGGCGTCGGGTTGTTCACCGGCGTGTTGTTCTCGCACAGGTCTTCGGTGCAGGGGTTGCCGTCGTCGACCGGCACGCACGCGGGCGCATCGATGGCAGCATCGGGGAGGCGGGCGTCGGGGCTGCCGGAGCCGCCGTCGTCGCCGCAGGCAACAGCGCCGAGCGCTCCTGCCAACGTCAGGGTAAGAAGTAGGTGGCGATTTCGCATGGCGCGCACAGTAGGCCAGCGAGATCACCTACTTCAACTGAGATCGTCTTACCTGGCGGCCACCTTGCACCGGCGTCGTCAGCACAACGCGAGGCGGACAGGCCGGACCGCATCGGTGCGTCGCCAGGCACCCCGCTCGCCGGATGGACCTTGCGCTCGGTGGCGCCACCCGTAGGATGCGCCGATGTCCGAGATGCGCCGCCTGGAGAAGCTCCTGTACCGACAGGTCAAGGACACCTGCGAGACGTACCAGCTGCTGGCGCCGGGCGACCGCGTGATGGTGGCGATGTCGGGGGGCAAGGACAGCTACACGATGTTCCACCTGCTGACCAAGCTGGTGCCGCGGCTCCCGTTTCGGGTGGAGCTGGTGGCGGTGCACCTGGACCAGGTCCAGCCCGGCTACGACGGCGCCGGGCTGCGGCGGTGGCTCGAGGCGAGCGGGCAGCCGTTCGAGATCCTGCAGGAGGACACCTACGCGGTGGTGACCGAGCGCCTCGACGCCTCGCAGACCTACTGCTCGCTGTGCTCGCGGCTGCGGCGCGGCATCCTGTACACCGCCGCCGAGCGGCTCGGCTGTACCAAGATCGCGCTGGGCCACCACCGCGACGATTCGCTCGAGACGTTCCTGCTCAACCTGTTCTACAGCGGCAAGCTGCAGGCCATGCCGGCGCGCTACCGCACCGACGACGATCGCTTCGACGTGATCCGGCCGTTGATCGAGTGCGCCGAGGGCGACATCGCCAGCCTGGCGGCCGAGCTGGCGTTCCCGATCATCCCGTGCAACCTGTGCGGCTCCCAGGACGGGCTCAAGCGCGACGCGATGACGGCGCTCTTGGCCGACCTCGAACGGACCAACCCCCACGTGCGCGCGGTGATGGCCAACGCCCTGCGCAACGTCCGCCCGTCTCATCTGCTCGACCGCGACGTGGCCCGGGCCTGGGCCGAGCGCGACCCGACGATCCGTCCCGCCGCCGAGGCCACCGCGCGACCGGTCCACGCCGCGGCGCTGCCGATCGCGCGGGGCGGCCGGCTCCACCTGCCGGTGGTCACCGAGCCGACGCCGCCCGAGGCGTGACGCCCCGGCGGTCACCGACCGGTGGCGGTAACGCCGGCCGCGGTCGGGCGTAGCCTCTGGACATGCGCACGCTCCTCGCCATGCTCGTCGTCGGCGCCGCGGCCGCTCCTGCGGCGGCCGAGCCGGTGCGGATCGACGGCTCCCTCGGGTTCACCAACATCCAGCAGCAGGCCAAGGTCGAGGTCGGGGCGGCGCGCGGCGAGCGGCTGGTCGAGCACACCGCGGTGACCGTCAGCGGCACCGGCGCCTACCAGCTCCACCGCCACCTGGCGGCGGTGGCGTTCGTCGACGTCGACGCCGGCACCCGGCGCGCCGGCGAGCTGGCCGGGTTCGATGCCCAGGGCCGCGCCACCATCGATCCCGCCGTCGGCGGCAGCTTCGCCGAGGTGTGGGCCGGCGTCGGCCTGCGCGCGCAGTACAAGGCGGCGTTCCTCGACGTCGGGTACGCGGCGTTCGCGCGGCGCTGGGACGGCGGACGGGACGACCTCCCCAACACGGCGGGCGCCACCGACGGGGCGTTCGCGCCGATCCTCTCGGTCCGGTGGGCCGCCGCGCTCGGCGCCGCGGTGCGCATCACCGACCAGCTCGACCTCGCGGTCCGCCTGCAGTGGCGCATCCGCTACTACGACGAGCGAGGCGGCGCGCCGCTCGCCGGCGGCGTCGTCCACGGCACCCAAGAGTTCCGGCCGCTCATCGGCCTGGCCTGGCACCCGTGATGCGGGCGCGGCGGCGCGCACGGCGACGATCGGCGGCTCGATGTCAAGCACCTGCGGGCTGGGCCGCGCCCTCGCCACTCACCCCTGCGGCGTGAGCCGTCGACGCGCGCGTGCCACCCCGCGCGCGCGTCCGGAACCCGTGTAGCGTCGGCGCGGCCGCGCGTCGTGTGGTGTGCGGTCGGATCAGCCGAGAGGAGCTCGTTCATGCGGAATCCATCGTCACGGTTGTTGAGCGCCCTGGTGGCGCTCGCGTTCGTCGGTCCGGGCCTGGCCCACGCCGACCCCACCAAGCCCAAGCGCGGCCGCGCCCACCAGGTTGTGCCGACCGGCGCCGAGGACGCGCCCGGCGCCACGCTCGACGCCCAGGCCGAGGCCGAGCTGGCGGCCATGACCAGCCGGTCGTCGGTCGGCCTGGTCCCGGTGGTGCGCTTCGACGGCACCGTGATGGTCGACCTGGCCGGTCGCTTCATGGACGTCGCCATCGCCGGCGCGCACGGCGTCGACTGCCACGCCGGGACGTCGGCCGTCACCGTCGCGCGCGCGCGCGCCCAGGCCACGCGCACCGCCCGCGTCAAGGCGCCCCGTCGGGCGCGGACCGGCGCACCGCCGCGCGTCGTCCGCCCGACGCCCGTGCCGGCGCCGGCGCCGGCGCCGTCGCTGGAGGTGATGTGACCATGCGTGGCGACGCGCTGCGCGCGCTGACCATCGCGGCCGGCCTGGTCGCCGCCCCGGCGCTGGCCCGGGCCGGCCAGATCATCATCGTCAACGCCGACGGCCCGAACGAGGGCTTCAACGATCCGACGCCGGCGACACCGATCGGTGGCAACCCGGGCACCACGCGCGGGGCGCAGCGGCTCCAGGTGTTCGAGCGAGCCGCCGCGATCTGGGCCGACGCCCTGCGGCCGACCAACGACATCTTGGTGCTGGCCAGCTTCGATCCGCTGGCGCCCAACGTGCTCGGCTCGGCCGGCACCACCGCGGTGTTCGCCGACTTCCCCGGCGCCGAGTTCCCCGACACCTGGTATCCGTCGGCGCTGGCCGACCAGCTGGCGGGCGCCGACCTGAACCCGGGCGCGGTCGACATCCGGGCCCGGTTCTCGAGCAACTTCACGTTCTACTTCGGCTTCGACAACAACGAAGGCGCGCTGGTCGACCTGCTGCCGGTGGTGCTCCACGAGCTGGGGCACGGGCTCGGCTTCGCCAACTTCGTCGACGAGACCACCGGGGCCTTGTTCCTCGGCCGCGGCGACGTGTACTCGCAGTACACCCTCGACGTCACCACCGACCGGACCTGGACGGCGATGACCGATGCGCAGCGCCAGGCCTCGGCGATCAACCTGCGCCGGGTGTCGTGGAACGGGCGCCACGTCAACCAGGCGGTGCCCGAGGTGCTGCTGCCCGGCGAGCCGGCGCTGCGGGTGGCCGCGCCGTCGTCGCTGGGCGCGCTGATGGTGGGCCCGGCCGCGTTCGGCGCGCCGCTCACCGAGGCCGGCGTGACCGGCCAGGTGGCGCTGGCCACCGACGGCATCTCGCCGGTGGGCGACGGCTGCTCGCCGATCGTCAGCGACGTGGCCGGCAAGGTCGCGCTGCTCGACCGCGGGACCTGCGCCTTCACGGTCAAGGTCAAGAACGCCCAGCTCGCCGGGGCCATCGCGGTGCTGGTCGCCGACAACGCGGCGGGCGGACCGCCGGCCGGGCTGGGCGGGGTCGACGCCAGCATCACCATCCCCGCCGTCCGGATCACCCTGGCCGACGGCGTGGCGGTCAAGGCCGCGCTGGCCGCCGGGCCGATCACGGTGACGCTGGGCATCGACACGTCGATCCTGGCCGGCACCGATCGGATCAAGCACCTGGCGATGCTCGCCGCGCTCGATCCGGTCGCGCCCGGGTCGTCGATCTCGCACTTCGAGGCCATCGCGTTCCGCAACCTGCTGATGGAGCCGGCCATCAACCCCGACCTCACGTCGTCGGTGCGGCCGCCGCAGGACCTGACCCTGGACCTGATGACCGACATCGGCTGGTTCTCCGATCGCGACGGCGTGCCCGACGGCGCCGACGCGTGCCTGGGCTCGGACCCCAGCCCGACGGTGGTCATCGCCGGCTGTGACGCCGGCGTGACCAACACGGTCTTCGCCGACGGGTGCCGCATCAGCGATCAGGTCGACGCCTGCCTCGACGGGGCGGCCACCCACGGCGCGTTCGTCAGCTGCGTCGCCCAGCTGGGCAATCGGCTGCGCGCGGCCGGCGTCATCACCGGCGCCGGGAAGGGCGCGCTGCAGGCCTGCGCCGCCCGCGCGCCGTGACCCGGCGGCCGAGGGCTCACCCTGGCGCCCGCGGCGCCGCGTTCACGGTTCTACCGACGCGGTGACCTGGACCCGGTCGCCGCCGACCACGGTCGCGACCACCGCGCCGGGGCCGACCGCGTCGGAGATGGGGCCGGGCGAGCGGCCGCGGGTGGCGCGGACGACATAGCGCCCCGGGGCGACGGCGGCGACGAAGGTGGCGGTGTCGGGCGCGCGCTCGAGCTCCCACCGTCGGAAGTTGCCGTCGGCGCCGCCCAGGCGGGTCGCGGTGACCATCAGCGGACCGTCGCCAGCGACCGCCACCTCGAGGCGACCGGTCTCGGGCAGCGCGAGGTCGGCGTGATCGCGATCGGCCGCCACGGCCAGCAGGCGAGATCCGCCGACGCTGGTCACCGCGGCGCGCACCACGACCGGGCCGGCCGGCACCGCGACCGCGTAGCCGCCCAGCTCGTCGCTGCGGCCGGTGGCGACCCGCGCGCCGTCGGCGTCGTCGACGGTGATGGTGGCGCCGGCGATGGGGCCGCCGGTGGGCTGGTCCACCACGCGGCCGCGCAGGGTGCGGCCCCGGGTCAGCTCGATGGTGCCGAGGTCGGTGACCTGGCCCGGGGCGACCGCGGCCTCGACGACGATCGGCGGCGCGGCCGCGGCGCCGACCTCGACCTGGTAGCGTCCGGGCGTGGGATCGACGCCGGCCAGCTCGAAGCTGCCGTCGGCGCCGACCGCGACCGGTCCACCGAACCAGCGCAGCTGCACGGTCGCGTCGAGCGGGGCGCCGTCGCGCGCGACCACGCGGCCGCGGACGCTCGCCGCGGCCGGCAGCGTCACCACCACATCGGTCGCGCCAGCGGCGGCCACCACGCCCACCATCAGCGGCGGCGACGCCCGCGCCGGGCCGGCCGCGGGGGCGCGGACCAGCAGCTGGTAGTCGCCGGCGGCCAGCCCGTCGACGGTGAAGCGGCCGTCCCCGTCGGCGCGGACCTCGGCCTCGACCGCGGCCTCGAGCACCGTGGTCGGCCCGACCGCCGCGACCTTGCCGTCGGCGGCCGGCCGGCGCTGGACGTGGACCACGGCGTCGGGCACCGGCGCGCCGGCGGCGGTGACCACGGTGCCGGCCAGCGTGAGCGCCTGGTCGACCACCAGCTCGACGGGCGCGTCGCCGAGCGCGGCGAGGTCGACCAGCACCGGGCGGCTGCGCGCGGCGGGGGCCTCGGCGAACAGCACGGCCCGCGGCCGCCCCAGCGGCAGGCCGGTCAGCTCGAAGCGGCCGTCCGCGTCGCTGCGGGTGACGTGGGCCGGCGCGCCGCCAGGCTGGCCGTCGGCGACCACCGCGTCGGCGACCGGCGCGCCGGCGCCGTCGACCACCCGGCCGACCACGCGCTGGCCGTCGGTGAGCGTGATGGTGAGCGCGGCGGCGCGCGCGGCGACCAGCGGCGCGCTCTCGCCTGGGGCGAAGCGGGGGTGGCTGGCCACGAGGACGAGCGCCTGCCCGGTCGGCACCGTGCACGCGAACCGACCGTCGTCGTCGGTCACCACCGGGGCCTGGATGACCGCCGGCGGCCGCGGGCGGTAGGTGAGCTGGGTCTGGTCGCGCATCGGCGCTCGGGCGACCACCGCGGCGCCCGCCACGCCCGCGCCGTCGAGATCGACGACTCGCCCGCTCAGCACCACGCCCGGCTCGAGGGCGACCGTGGTGGACCACGCCAGCCCGGCGCGCTGGTTCCACGTCAGCGTGCGCGTGGCCGGGGCGAAGCCGGCGGCGGCGACGGTGAGCTGGTAGTTGCCGAGCGCAGCGACGGGAAACTGCACCACGCCGGCGGCGTCGGCGGTGGCGTCGAGGTGGCCCCCCGGCCCGGCGCCGGCGGCCAGCTCGAGCCGGCCGTGGGCGCCCGGCACCGGCCGCCCGTCGACGACCGACACCACCGTGGCGGTCAGCGCGACGCCGGCGTGGAGCCGCACGACGACGTCTCGCCTCGGGCCGGCGACGGCGATGGCCAGCGGCCCGGCCGCGCCGGCGCCGCCGTGGGCCATGAGCGCGTAGGTGCCCCGCGCCAGCCCGCCGATGTCGAACCGGCCGCGCTCGTCGGTGGTGCGGGCCTGGTCGCCGAGGCCGACCCAGGCGCCAGCCACCGGGGCGCCGCGCTCGTCGACGACGACGCCGGCGACGCCGCCGGTGGTGGCGAGCGCGACGCGGCGAGGTGGCGCCGCGCGCCCCGAGGCCGAGCCGGCCGGGGGCGCCGCAGCGCCCGGGGCCGACGCCGCCGGCGACCGCGGCGCATCGCGCGTGGCGCGCCAGCCGAACAGCGCCAGCGCGGCGGCGCACAGCCCGAGGGCCAGCCAGGGCGCGCGGCGCGGCGACGGAGCGTGGGGGGCAGATGGGGTCACGGAGTCCTCCTGATCAAGGCAGCGGGCGACGAGCGGCGGCGCCCACGACGGGGCGCGCGCGACGATGGGCCGGCGCGCGGGGCCGCGCGCCGGGCGTGGCGGGACGGCTACCAGCCGCCGTAGCCGTAGCCGCCGTAGCCGGAGTCGAACCCGTTGTCCCAGCCGCCGCCCGAGTCGTACCAGCCCGAGCTCTCGTAGCTGTCGTACTCGTTGGTGAACAGGTCAGTGATCGAGGTCCAGATCGACGACACGCAGTCGGTGATCGAAGTCCAGATCGACGACACCGTGGCGGCGATCTGCAGCTCGTTGGTGCCCAGCAACGGGGTCACGATGTCGAGGTACCCGAGCAGCGGGATCCCGTAGTGGGTGTTGATGTCGTGGTTGACCGCGAAGGTGTTGCGCGCGCCGGTGTCGGGCACGTTGGTGTAGACGTTGGACGCGCCGGCGCCGGACCAGAACGGGGTCCAGTAGTTGGCGGCCGGATCGGCGATGCCGTACTGGACGATGTAGTCGAGGCGTTGGTCGGCGGTCCACGCGGCGCTGAAGCCTGGTGGTCCCCACTCCCAGTTGCCGCTGGCGGCCTGGGCCGAGGGGGCGGCGCCGAACATGGCCACCGCGACGGTGACGACGATGAACGCGAGACGGGCGAGTGACGTGTTGCGCTTGTTGGGCATGCGCTACCGATACGCTCGGTCGGCCCGTCCGCGGTCTTGCATCGTCTTGTGTCCGCCGCCGGCGCGTCGGTCGCCGGTGGGTCACCGCGGCGGCGCGCGCACGATCCGGGTGTGCACCGCCTCGGTGCGCAGGCTCCAGCCGTCGCGCACCGTGGTGATCAGCGGCCCGCGCTCGGGCAGGAGCGTCGCCAGCACCTGGCGCAGGCGGTTGACCCCGGCGTAGAGCGTGTTGCGGTGGCGCAGCGGGTGGTAGTCGCGGCTGTGCCAGGCGGCGCAGTACAGCCGCGCGGCGTCGAGCGGCTGGCCCTCGGCCTCGGCCAGCTGGACCAGCAGCTCGCACAGCAGCGCGCGGCCGCGCACCGCCGCGCCGGCGGCGGTCGAGATGGTGCTGGTGGTCAGGTCGACGACCAGCTCGCTCCGCGCGGGCGGGGGCCGCAGCAGCCCCAGCGCGGTCAAGCGGGCCACGTCGTCGGCGCGCAGCCCAGGCCCCGGCTCACCGTCGAGCGCCGCCTGCAGCAACCGGGCGTCGGTGGGGGCGTCGGCGTAGCGCGCGGCCAGCGCAGCGGCGAGGTAGCCCTCGGCCTCGGCGCGATCCTGCGCCAGCGCCGCGTCGAGCAACGCGCACCAGGTGGCCAGCCCGCGGTAGCCGTGGGTCGCGACCAGCGCCCGGGCCCGGGCCAGGGCCGCGCCGGCCAGGACGCGGTCGCCGCGGCGCCCGAGCATGACGTGGGCCGCGGCGACCCGCACCGCGGCGTGGGCTTCGCCGCGCCGGGCGCCGCGCCGGGCGTGGTGATCGAGCGCGGCGTGGGCCGCCGCCGCCAGCGCCGCCGGTCCGTGCTCGCGCAGTCCCAGCTCGGCCTCGGCGACCGCGAGGTCGAGGCCGGGGCCGAGGCGCGCGTCGGGGCCGCCGGCCGCGCGCACCTGCGCCAGCGCCTGCGCGCACGCCGTGGGCTCACCCCGGGCCGCCGCCAGCTCGGCGGCCACCTGCCACGCCACGCCATGCGCGGGCCCGGCCAGCCCACCCTCCAGGACCGGCGCCAGCGTCGCGGCCGCCGCGTCCAGCAGGCCCTGAGCGAGCTGCGCACGCGCGACGTACGCCCAGCCGAGCGGCGCCAGCCCGATGCCCATCTGCTCGGCGCGGAGCGTGGTCGCGCGCAACAGCGCCTCGGCCTCGGCCGGCTGGTCGCTGTCGAGGAGGACGCGGCCCAGGTAGTGCCCGACGACGCCGCCGAAGATCGCGTCGCCGTGCTCGGTGAGGTAGCGATGCACCGAGGTCAGCCCGGCGCGCGCCGCGGCCAGGTCGCCGGTCGCCCACGCGGCCAGCCCGCCGTAGAACCCAGCGGCGACCTCGCGCAGCGCGCCGCGCCGCGCCGCGGGGGCGATCACGCGGGCCACCAGCGTGGCGGCGGCCGTGGCCTCCCCCAGCTCGACCAGCGCGACGACCTCGAGCATGGCCAGCTGGACCTCGAGGTCGGCCGGTCCGTCGAGGCCCGCCGCGCGGTGCGCCGCCGCGGCGGCCACCGCGGCGGCGAACGCCTGGTCGAAGATGAGCGCGATGAGCTGCGACCGTCGCCAGCGCATGCGCTCGCTCGCGGTGACCGCGCCGCCCGCGACCTCGGCCGGCCCCAGCAGGCGGCGCGCCAGGTCCGCCTCGCCCCGCACCGCGTGCAGATCGGCTCGCCCGAGGATGAGCCGCCGGCGCTGCGGGGCCGGCCCGGGCAGCGCCAGCGCGGTGTCGAGGGCGGCAGCGACGGCGGCCAGCTCGCCGGTGCGCAGCGCGGCCATCGCGACCAGGCCGTGGAACGCCGGGGTCTGCCGCGCCACCGGATCGGCGGCGTAGGGGGCGAGCACCGCCCGGGCCGCGTCCACCTGGGACTGGCGCAGGTAGACGTGCGCGCACACCAGGTCGATCGCGAACGCGCGCTCGGGATGGTGGCCACGCAGCGCGGCCATCGGCGCGAGCAGCAGGTGATCCAGGCCGGCCTGGGCGATGGCGCGCTGGTACGCCATCACCGCCACGACCGCCTCGCCGTGGGCGCCGGCCGCCTGCAAGTGGCGGATCGCCTCGAGCGCGTGCAGCGCGCCCGGCCGCGCCGACGCAGCGGCCCGGGCGTGGACGCCCGCGGCCCACCGGTGCGCATCCCGCCGCTCGGCGCTCGTCGCCAGGCGCAGCGCCGCGGCGCGAACCACGTCGTGCATCCGCACCTGCCCGTCGGCCGCGTCGGCGAGGAAGCGCCGGGCCAGCACCTCCAGCGCCGCTGCGTCGGCGGGATGGCCCAACACCGCGGCGCGCGCCGTCGGCGTGGCGACGGTCGCCAGCCGGATCAGCAGCCGCCGAGCCTCGGCGTCGAGCTGCGCCAGCGACTGGCCCAGCGCGTCGGCGTGCGGCGGGTGGCCCAGGTGGCGCGCCGCCAGCTCGTGCTGCAGGTAGAACGGGCTGCCGCCGGCTCGGTCCACGACCTCGCCCGGATCGAACGGCGCGAGCCCGAGTCGCTCGGTCAGCAGCTCGACCAGGCGCCGGGCGTCGGTGGGCGCCAGGGGCTGCACCCGCACCACCCAGGCCGGCGGCGCCGGCGGCGGCACCGGCAGCTCGCGGCGGGACGTCGCCAGCACGCAGCTGGTGCGCAGGTGCCGGGCCAGGTAGCCCAGCAGCCAGCCCGCGTCGGCGTCGGCCAGGACATGCAGGTCGTCGATCCGCACGATGGCGCGCGCCGCGGTCAACGCAGTGACCACCGCCGCCAGCCCGGCGTCGGCGCTCGCGGCGGCGGCGTGGCGACCGAGCTGCACGCCGTCGCGCAAGCGCGCCACGACGTGGGCCCGGTCCATCCCGGGCTGCAGCCCGATGGCGATGTGCCGGGCGGCGCGCCAGGCTGGCTGCGCCGCCAGCTCCTCGGCGGCGCGGATCGCCAGCTCGGTCTTGCCGATGCCGGCCACGCCGCAGATCACGAACACCGGCTCGCGCTCGACGTGGTCGAGGATGCGGGCCAGCTCGGCGTCGCGCCCGACGAACGTGCGCGTCGCCCGCACCGCCGGGCCAGCCGCGGGGGTATCGCGCGGGCGCCTCACGCAAGGCAGTGTGCCAGCCTCGCGGCAGCGACCGCTACGATCGATCGCGGGTCACCGACGGAAAACCAGCAGCGCCGACCGCGCCGGTGGCCCGGCTCACCTCGCCCCGGTGCGACGATCCACGCGCCGGTGTCGGGGCGTACCAGCCTGCGCTGCGGCGATCGCGCCCGCGCCGATCACCGTCACGCGGTCATCCCCGCGGGCCGATCCCGGGTGCCCGGCCGCCCGGCCGCGCCACTGTCGCCGGCGTCACGCTACTTCCGGCGCGCCGCGTAGCGGTCGATCCAGGCCAGCACCTCCTGGTGCCACTTCTTCGAGTTTTGCGGCTTGAGGACCCAGTGGTTCTCGTCGGGGAAGTACACCAGGCGCGAGGCGATGCCCTTGCGCTGCAGCGCGGTGAAGGTCGACAGGCCCTGGGTGTCGACCACGCGGTAGTCGAGGGCGCCGTGGATGACCAGGGTCGGGGTCTTCCAGTTGGCCACCAGATCGATCGGGTTGTGCTTGGCGTAGCCGGCCGGGTTGGCAAACGGGGTGCCGCCGTGCTCCCACTCGGGGAACCACAGCTCCTCGGTGTCGTAGTAGGCCAGCTGCTCGTCGAGGTTGCCGTCGTGGCACACCAGGGCCTTGAAGCGGTCGGTCTTGCCGTTGATCCAGTTGATCATGAAGCCGCCGTACGAGGCGCCCAGCGCCACCAGGCGGTCGCCGTCGAGGAACGGGTACTTCGCCAGCGCGGCGTCGACGCCGGCCATGATGTCGTCGTAGGGCGCGCCGCCCCAGTCGCCGGTGATGGCGTCGGTGAAGGCCTGGCCGTAGCCGGTCGAGCCGTGGAAGTCGACCATCAGCGCGGCGTAGCCGTGGCCGGCGTAGATCTCCGGGTTCCACCGGTAGTGGAAGTGATCGCCGAAGCTGCCCTGGGGCCCGCCGTGGATGAGCACGGCCAGCGGCACCTTGGTCTTGCCGCCGGTGAAGCCGGCCGGCTTGACCAGGTAGGCGTAGACGGTGTCGCCCTTGGCGCCCTTGAACGTGAACTGCTCGTAGCTGCCCCAGCTGATGCCGGCGACGCGGGCGTCGTTGTGGTGAGTGATGGCGCGCAGGTCGCCGCCGGTGGCGCTGACGGTGTGCAGCTCGGCCGGCGCGGTCAGCGTGTCGTGGACGAACACCACGCGATCACCCGCGACCTGGGGGCTGCCGCTGGTGCCCTTGGCCACCAGCGTCTTCACGCTGCCGGAGCTGGCGTCGATCGCGAACAGCGCGTGGTTGCCGAGATCGTCGGCGGTGGCGTACAGCGTGCGGCCGTCGGCGCTCCAGGTCAGGTCGCCGGGCGACCGGTCCCACGCCTCGGTCAGGACCCGCGGCTTCTTGCTGGCGGTGTCGTACAGCACCACGCGCTGGCGGTCTGCCTCGAAGCCGGGCCGCGCCATCGCCAGCACCGCCAGGGTCTTGCCGTCGGGCGCGTAGGTCGGCGCGTAGTCGTAGGCCTTGTTGGCGCCGGTCAGCGCCACCGGCTTGCCGACGCCGTCGGCCGACACCAGGAACACGTCGGTGTTGGTGGTCCAGGCGATGGCGTTGCCACCGACCCGGGTGACGAAGGCGACGGTCTTGCCGTCGGGAGAGATCGCGGTGTCCTCCATGCCGCCGAACGGATGGGTCGGCGTGTCGGTGGTCATGCCCGGGGTCAGGTCGCGGGCGTCCTCGGGCTTGTCGGGCGACCACACGAACAGGTGCGAGAAGCGCCCGTCCTCCCAGGTGTCCCAGTGCCGGAACAACAGCCCGTCGTAGACCTTGGCGGACGACGGCTCCTTGGCCACCGCGGCGTCCTTGGCGACCGAGGCCGCGAGGGTGCGGGTGTCGGGCCACACGTCCATGGCCACCAGCAGGCGCTTGCCGTCGGGGAACAGCCGGAAGCCGCCGACGTCGAGGGGCAGCCGGGTCACCTGCTCGGCCTCGCCGCCGGCCACGGCGATGCGCCACACCTGCGCCGAGCCGCCCCGGCTCGACGTGAAGTAGACGTGCTGCCCATCGGGCGACCACGCCGGGCTGTTGTCGCTGGCCGGATCGGCGGTGAGCCGCTTGACCACCGAGCCGTCGACCGCGGCCAGCCACACGTCGGTGCGGCCCCGGTTGGCGGCCAGGTCGGTGTCGCGCAGCGAGTAGGCCACCCACCGGCCGTCGGGGGACACCGCCGGCTCACCGACCCGCTGCATGGCCAGCAGATCGTCGACGTTGAAGCCCTTGCTGGGCGCAGCCGCGGCCGGCGCCGCCGCGATCAGGAGCGCCAGCGGCGCGTAGCGAAAGATCGACATGCCTGCGGGCTTACGTGGCCACGGCGCCGCCGTCAAGCCGTCGCACCCGTCGCAGGCGGCGGCGCGACGACCGCCCGCCACCGTCAATCCAGCGTCGCCGGCTCGGCCAGCGGCGCCAGCTGCACCGCGCCGTCGACGATCGTGCCGGTCAGCGTGAACGTCACCGCCTGGCCGTCGCAGTCGAGGTCGCCCACCGCGGTGGCGACGAAGCCGGTCGGGGTCGGCTGGAAGCTGTACCGGAACCGGTGCGGGTCGGACAGCTCGAAGCCGAGCGACGCCCACGGCTCGGCCGACCACGCCGCGCGGTCGACCGGGCACTGGTGGCGGGGGCCGTCACAGCAGGGGGGCGTCGGCGTGAGCGGCGCGGCCACCGACGGCAGCGCCGCCTGCTCGACGTACAGCGCGCGGGCGTCCCGGCCCAGCTGGGTGAGCATGACCTTGGCCTCGGTCGCCATCGACGCGAGCTTGTAGGCCTCGACCTCGCCGGTGGCCGCGCCGCCGCCGCCGCACCCGCCGCACACGACGAGCACCCCGAGGGCCATGGTCTTGCCGGCGGACGACATGCGCGCAAGCGTACCGGGCGCGCCGGCTCACGTCGACAGGCGCCGGGCCGGCGCGACGCCGCGCCAGGTCACCGCGCCCAGCACGACCACGCCGCCCACCACCGCCCACGCGCCGGGGCGCTCGTCGAACAACAGCCACACCCACACCGGCGACACGATCGGCTCGACGATGGGGATCAAGAGGCCCTCGACCGCGGTGACCCGACGGATCACCCACGCGTACAGCAGCGTCGGCGCGGTCTGCTGCAACAGGCCCAGCGCCGCCATCGCCATCCACCCGCTGGCCGGCAGCGACGGCGCGGTCACCACGAACGGCATCGCCACCACCGCGGCGATGACGTGCCCGAGCAGCATGGCCCGCAGCGCCGAGCTGGTCCCGACCGGGGCCCGCGCGATCTTGCGCAGCAGCACCACGTTGGTCGCGAAGCAGACGCCGGCGCCGAGCGCCACCAGGTTGCCGGCCAGGTGATCGAAGGCCAGCTGGTCGAAGAAGAACAGCGTGACCCCGACTACCGCGACGCCGATGGCGATCCAGTCGACCCGCGTGGCCCGCTCGCCGAGGACCACGGCCGCCAGGATGGCGGCCCACGCCGGCGCCGAGTACTGGATCAGGATGGCGTTGGCCGCGGTGGTCCACTTGTTGGCCAGGACGAACAGGCCGGTGGTCGCCGCCAGCGCGACCGCCGACGCCCACTCGGTGCGGGTGATGCCGCGCCAGGTCGGTCGGAACACCAAGATCAACGCCACCGACGCGATGGCCGAGCGCAGGCCCCAGATGGCCACCGCCGGCCAGGCGACGTACTTGATGAGCGCCCCGGCGGTCGACCACAACAGGCCCACCAGGACCAGCGTGGCCACCGCGCGCGCACGACTGCCGGGTTGGTCGGTCATCGGTCGAGGGGCGGCGGCGGGTCAGTCGACGTCGATCAGGTGATCGAAGTAGTCGTACACCGGCAGCTGGGGCCGGCCACGCCAGCGCTCGGCCCAGGCGGCGTAGTCGGCGCTGTCGCTGCGTCGCTCCTCGTAGAGCTTGCATCCGCGGCAGTTCATATTGACGATGGAGACCTCGGCGAACGCCGTGACCGACCGGTCGATCTGGTAGCTCCGACACCGAGGACAGCGATACTCGTCCATGCCGCGCCCGCAGCTTATCACGCTCGCCCTGCTCGGCGCCGCCGCCGGCGGCTGCGGCCTGCCCGACGGCGAGTACTTCGGCCCGGTGCCTGCGGTGCGCGATCGGGGCCACCTGCGCTGGTGCAACGCCGGCGAGCCCGACAGCCTCGATCCGGCCGAGGGCCAGTCCACCACGGTCACGCCCATCATGTACGCGCTGTTCGACGGGCTGTTGCGGTTCGGGGACAGCGGCGAGCCCGAGGCCAGCCTGGCCACCCGGTGGGAGGTCGCGCCCGACCAGCGTCGCGTGACCTTCCACCTGCGGCCCGACGCGCGCTGGTCGGACGGCACGCCGGTCACCGCCTACGACGTGGCGTTCCAGCTCGTGCGGGTGCTGCACCCGCTGACCGGCTCGCCCAACGCCGACGCGCTCGACTGGATGAAGAACAACCTGGGCTACGTCGAGAACCGCGCCCGGGTGGTGCTGACGGCCAGCGCCGGGCTCGCCGCCGGCACCATCGTCGAGCTGACCGCCGTCGACGGCACCGCGCTGGCCGACCTGGGCGACGCCGGCCCGCCCGACACCAACCTGCGGCGCGGCACGCGGCCGCTGGCGCTGCGCGACCTGGGCGCGGCGGTGACCGCGGCCTACGCCACCGTCCCGGCCGGCGCCGACGTCACGCTGGTCGAGCTGTCGGGACGGCCGGCCTCGCTG
Source organism: Kofleriaceae bacterium (assembly GCA_041389965.1). Taxonomy (GTDB): domain Bacteria; phylum Myxococcota_A; class Polyangia; order Haliangiales; family Haliangiaceae; genus UBA2376. Next base: position 544,164 of record JAWKQV010000002.1, read on the forward strand.
CCCGATCCCGACGGCCAGCCGTGGGCCTACGTGTACTGGAACACCGGGCTCGGCGTGTACGGCTGGGTGCCGGCCCGCGAGCTCGACGTCCACCCCAACGACGCCCGCCGCTACCGGGTGCGACCGGTGGTCGACAAGCAGGTGCCCGGGCTCGATCGACCGTGGCCCGAGCTGCTGGCCGACGGGCTGCGCCCCCGCGCCGAGGTCGAGGTGGGCGGCGCCGCGCTGCTCATGCTGCCCGAGGTGCTGGGCGTGCGCGTGGTCGACGCCCACACCCTGGTGGTCGAGGCCGCCGATCCGACGCCGTCGATCGTGGCCACCGCCGCCCACCGCGCGATGCGGCCGGTGCCGCGCGCCGCCGTGGCGCGCCACCCACGCACCTGGGTCGCGCCCGGCACCATCGTGACGTCGGGGCCGCTGCGGCTCACCGAGCACGCGCCGCGCGACCACCTGACGCTGGTCCGCTCGCCGACCTACTGGGACCAGGCCGACGTCCAGCTCGACACGCTCACGGTGCTGTCCGTCGACGAGCAGGCCGCGGCCGCCAACCTCTACTACACCGGGGCGTGTGACGCGGTGGCCGCCAACCATGTGCCGCAGTCGTACCTGGCGGCGCTGTCGACCGGCCGCCACGGCCAGCCCTACCGCGACTTCTCGGTCGCGCCGTACCTGGGCTCGTACTTCGCGATCGTCAACACCAAGCTGTTCGACAACGTCCACCTGCGGCGCGCGCTGGCGCTGGCGCTGGACCGATCGCGCATCGCCACCTTCCTGCGCGGCGGCGAGATCGGCGTGGCCAGCTACACCCCGGGGGCGCCGATCGCGACGTTGTCCGACGAGGATCTGGCGGTGTGCGGCGTCACCCGGGCCACGCCCGGGGTGGCCCTGGTGATCGAGCACGGCAAGCGCTGCTACGTGCCGCCGCCCGGCCTCGACTATGATCCGGACCGGGCGCGGGCCGAGCTGGCGCTGGCGCGGCAGGAGCTAGGGCCGCGGTTCCCGACCTCGATCGCCTACAAGTTCAACGCCGGCTTCGAGGCGCACAAGCTGGTCAGCGAGTACATCCAGGCCCAGTGGCACGGCGTGCTGGGCATCGAGGTCACGCTCGAGCAGCAGGAGTGGGCGGTATTCGTCAACGACACCCGGCAGTTCGAGTACCAGGTGGCGCGCATGGGCTGGATCGGCACCGCGCCCGACCCCGAGGTCGAGTTCGTGCGGGTGTGGCGGTGCGGGGCCCCCAACAACCGCCCCGGCTGGTGCAACCCGCGCTTCGACGCGCTGCTCGACGAGGCGGCCACCATGACCGACCCCGACGCCCGCCTGGCCAAGGTGCGCGCGGCCGAGGCCATCCTGGTCGACGAGGCGCCCATCATCCCGATGTTCGTCTACACGCAGAAGAACCTGCAGCGGCCGTACGTGCGCGGCCTGGCCCAGAACTACATCGCCCAGCCGCCGCTGTGGCGAGCCTGGCTCGACCCCGACTGGCGGCGGTGACCCCGCGGCCGGCGACTCGGGCAGCGCCGGCCGATCCGCGACATCGCTGTCCGGACCGCGGCCCGGTGGGCCGGGGCGACGGCCTCGGTCTGCGTCGATGGACGCTGGCACGCGCTGTGCTCGTGGTCTCGACATGACCGCCCGCCGCGCCGCGCCCGCCCTCGTCGCCCTCGCCGCCCTCCTGTTCCCCGCCGCCGTCACCGCGCAGCCCGCGCTGACCCCGCCGTCGCGCGCGGTGGCGCCGGCCGTGTCGACGGAGATGCCGGTGCCGACGCGCTACAACCCCGACACCGCGCTGGGCCTGTCCCTCGGCGTCACCCTGGCCGGTGTGGCGGTGTCGGCCGTGGCCGGCCAGACCGACAGCGGGCCGCTGTCGTCGGCGGGCGGCGCGATGATCTTCTTCGGACCCTCGGTCGGTCACTGGTACACCGGCGACTACCTCACGACCGGCCTCGGCATGCGCGTCGCCGGCTCCGGCCTCGCCGTCCTCGGCATCGTCATGGCTCTCAGCGGCAACGGCCCGGGCCGCTCGTCGGACGGCGCCGACGGCACCGGGCTGCTGCTGGTCATGGCCGGCGCCGGCCTCTACGTCGGCGGCACCGTCCACGACATCGCCACCGCGCCCCGGGCGGCGCGCCGCAAGAACCGGACGCTGGCGGCCCGCGTCGCGCTCTCGCCGACGGTGACCCGCACCAGCGCTGGCCTGGCGGTGGGCGGGAGTTTCTGAGCGCCGGTAGACATCGGGCCGCGCTGGATCGATGATCGGCCGATGGCCGGGGCCGCATGCTGCGATTGATCGTCGGGCGCCTGGTCGGCGGCGTGGCGGTCCTGGCGGCGGTCGCCACCATCGCGTTCTTCTTGCTGCACGCGGCGCCAGGCGGGCCGTTCGACGGTGAGCGTCGGCTGCAGCCGTCGGTGCAACGCAACATCGAGGACCGCTACCACCTCAACGATCCGCTGTGGCGGCAGTACACGACGTACATGCGCGGCCTGGCGCACGGCGACCTGGGTTACTCGATGAAGCGGCCCGAGTCGGTCGGCGCGATCATCAAGCGCCACTTCCCGTACAGCCTGATCCTGGGTGCGCTGGCGATCGGGTTCGCGGCGCTGTTCGGCACCGCCATGGGCGTGGTGGCCGCGGCGCGTCGCAACTCGTGGCTCGACCACGGGGTGATGGCCATCGCGATGATCGGCATCTCGGTCCCTGCCCTGGTGCTGGGCCCGCTGGCGATCCGCTACCTGGCGCTGGGGCTGGGCTGGCTGCCGGCGGCTCGGGTCGATCAGGCGGCCGGCTACGTCGCGCCCAGCGTCATCCTCGGCCTCATCTACGCCGGGACCATCGCCCGGCTGGCGCGGACCGGGATGATCGAGACCCTCGACGCCGATTTCATCCGCACCGCCCGCGCCAAGGGCGCCAGCGAGCGCGCGGTGGTGTGGCGCCACGCGCTGCGGCTGGGCGTGGTGCCGGTGGTGAGCTACCTGGGCCCGGCCACCGCCGGCCTGGTCAGCGGCTCGTTCGTCGTCGAGAAGATCTTTCAGATCCCCGGGCTCGGCTTCTACTTCATCGACAGCGTGGCCAGCCGCGACTATCCGGTCTTGACCGGCATGCTGGTGTTCTACGTCGGCCTGCTCATCGCCCTCAACCTGGTGGTCGACGTGGCCTACGGCTGGCTCGACCCGCGGGTGCGCGCGCGCGCGTCGGGAGCGCCGTGACCCCGCGCGGCCCAGCGCGCGACGCCTGGCGGCGGCTGCGGGCCAACCGCGGCGCGACCGCGTGCCTGGTCGGCTTCGCGGTGATCGTGGTGGCGTGCGCGGTGGGGCCGGTGGTGTGCGGCTGGTTCGGGCTCGACGCCACCCGGCTCGACCTGGAGCTGCTAGCGGCGGCGCCGTCGCCGGCCCACCCGCTGGGCACCGACAACCTGGGGCGGGATCTGCTGGTGCGGGTGCTCGTCGGCGGCCGGATCGCCATCGCCATGGGCCTGTTCGCCACCGCGGTGGCGCTGGTCATCGGCGTGACCTGGGGCGCCACCGCCGCCTACCTGGGCGGCCGCGTCGACGACGTGATGATGCGCGTCGTCGACACGCTGTACGGCTTCCCGATCATCCCCTTCGTGGTGGTGGTGCGCGCGGTGTTCGACACCCGCAGCCTGGTGTCGCTGTTCCTCCTGATCGGCAGCATCTCGTGGCTGACCATGGCGCGGATCGTCCGCGGCCAGGTGCTGTCGCTGCGCCACCGCGAGTTCGTCGAGGCGGCCCGGGCCCTGGGCGCCAGCCGCGGGCGCATCCTGTGGCGCCACATCATCCCCAACACCGCCGGGCCGGTGGTGGTCTACGCGACGGTGCTGGTGCCGCAGACCATGCTCATCGAGACCTTCATGTCGTTCATCGGCCTCGGCGTGCAGGCGCCGCTGGCGTCGTGGGGCACGCTGGTCACCGAGGGCTCGACCCAGGTCGCGGTGTCGCCGTGGGTGCTGGCCGGCCCGGCGGTGGCCATGGGCGCCACGATCTTCGCGCTCAACTTCCTGGGCGACGGCCTGCGCGACGCGCTCGACCCGCGCGGCGCGCGCTAGCGCGACCGCCCTACTTGCCGGTGCAGGTCTGGTACTCGGGGCAGCTGGTCGTCGTCTTCAGGCACTCGGCGCGCTTGGTCACCAGGCCGGAGATGAACGGGTTCTTGTCGCTCTCGAGGGCCGCGCACGCCGCGACGCACTCGGCCTCGTCGAAGCTGGTGGCCTCCGACGGCTTGTCGCCGTTGCACTCCGACTCGCGCGCGCACACCGCCCGGCACGCCTTGCTCTTGGGCGACGTACACCCCACCGCGGCCAGGGCGGACAGGGCGAGGACCAGGGCCAGGGCGCCGCGACGCATCGGCGTGACTATACGCGCACCGCGGCGGCGCCGGTCACGCCCGCGCGATCGATCGCGGCCCGGCCGGCGGCGAGCTGCTATCCTCACCGCCATGGCGCGCTCGCTCGTCGCGGTCCTGGTGGTCGGGGCCTTCGTCACCGCGTGCAGCCACCCCTGGCCGCGGCCGGTGGCCACCGTCGACGCACGCCTGGCGGGCCACGCGCTGCCGCTGTCGCGGGTCGACGTCCTGCCCATCGATCTGGCGCTGTGGACCGACGGGCGGCGCGGCGATCCCGACCAGCTCCGGGGAGCCGCCGAGGCCACGCTCGCGGCCGTCGCGACCGACGCCCTGTTCCAGCGCGGCTGGCTGCCGGCGGCGCGCATCCAGTGGGACGGCGGGTTCGTCGACGACACCGGCGCGACGCGGACCGCCCTGGCGCCCGCGGACGTGCTGGCGACGATCGAGGTGCTGGCGGGCTACGGCGGGGCCGCGACCAAGCTGGGGGGACTGCCGCAGCCGCCGCTGCCGGCGCGGCTGGGCGCCTCGGGCGCGGAGGCCACGCTGTACGTCGGCGGGTGGTCGTTCGTCGGCGACGATCGCGGCAGCGGCCACCAGGTGGTCAAGGTGCTGGCGATCGCCGCGGTCGTGGTGATCGCGGTGGTGGTGGCGGTGGCGCTGGCCAAGAGCAAGGGCGGCAACAGCTCGCTCGGCCGCGCCGCCGACGGCCTGTCGAGCGCGGCGGTGGCCACCGGACGGGTCGCGGTCCACGGCCTCGCTCGCGCCGGCACCGCGCTGGTCCACGTCGGCCGCGCCGGCGCGCGCATGACCGACCGGGTGCTGCGCGGCCTGCCCGGCAGCAACGTCTACATCCACCTGGGCCCCGATCCGTACCCGTACGGTCCGGGCGGCTGGGAGCCGGCGCCCTACAGCTGGCAGCCGGCCCCGTCGACGGGGACGCCCGCCGCCGCCACGCCGACCGCGACCGCGCCGGCTCTACCCCGCACGGGGCACTCGCAGCTGTACCTGGAGATGACGCTGGTCGACAACCGCGACGGCCACGTCCTGTGGCACGTCCACCAGCAGTTCCCCGCCTCGGGCGGCTCGCCGGATCAGGTGCGCCGCGCGGCCGCCGCGATGCTGGCGACGATGCCGGCCGCGCGATGAGCCGGTTCGAGCCCGAGGTCCACGCCCGCCTGCGCCGCGGGCTCCTCGACCGCGGCCAGGCGCTGGCCACCAAGCTGGCGGCGCTCCTGGCCGGCGCCGACGCCGACCGACTCATCCGCGCGCTGGGCCTCGACGCCCGGCCCGGGGCCCGCCCCGAGGAGGTCCTGCGGGCGGCGCTCGACCAGGTCGAGGCCCGCCGCCGGCTGCTCGACAGTGACGACGATCGCTTCGGCCGCTGCGACGTGTGCGGGGTCGCCCTGGCGCCGGCCGCGCTGGCCGAGATGCCGTGGGCCGATCGATGCGCGGCACACCCCGTCGTGGTCACCGCGCGCTGAGCCGCCGCCGGCCGCGCTACTTGCGCGAGACCTTCTTCACGCGCAGCAAGGGGCCGGTCATGCCGATGCCCATCAGGTCGCGCTCGACCGCGCCCTCGACCATGACCTTCTCGCCGGCCACCAGCCCGGTCGCACCGACCAGCTGGTACTGGTCGCCCTTGGCGGTGACCAGGAGCCAGTGGCCTCCCTCGAGATCGCTCTTCTGCACGGTGCCGCTGACCTTGGCCATGGCCAAGGCTAGCGTGCCGCCGCGTTCCTCGCCAGCCCGCCCGCCGCGCCGCCCGGCGTTACTCGAGGACGATCTCGGTGCCGGCGGCCAGGCCGGCCTCGGGCGGGCACGTCACGACCACCGTCGGGCCGTCCACCGACGACGCGGTGCAGTTGGCCTTCTCGCCCGACTTCGCGGTCAACATGACCGACGCATCCTGGCTGTAGGCCTTGCCGCCCGACGGCACGGTGAACGTCGCGGTCAGCAGCGCCGCGCCGGTGACCGTGGCCACGGTCTGGTCGGGCGTGGTCTTGGTGCCCTTGGCGATCTTGGGCTCGAGCGCGACCACGCCGGCGATGGGCGCCTTGATGGTCAGCCCGTCGAGCTTGGCGCGCAGCGCGTCGCGCTCCGCCGACCGCGCGTCGATCTTCTTCTGGACCTCGGCGACCTTGGTCTCGGCCGACTTGATCGCGCCGGGGTTGCCGCCGGCCTGGGCCCGCGCCAGCGCCGCCTCGGCGTCCTTGAGCTGCTTGGGGTACCGCTTGTCGAGGTCGTTGTCGAAGCCCGCCATGGCCTTGGCGTCGGCCGGGCTGGCGACGAACGTCAGTACGGTGTCGCCGACGCCGACCTTGGCGCCGGTCTCGACCACCGACTCGATGATGCCGACCTGACCAGCGACCACCGGCGACACGTCGCCCGGCTTCTCGGTGAGCACCGCGCTCGGGGGCGGCGGCGGGGTCGGCGGGGTCGGCGGGGTCGGCGCGACCGGCGGCGGCGCCGGCGTGGCGGCGGTCTCCGACGTCGGCTCCCACGGCAGCGGCTTCTTCAGCACCTTGGTCCACAGGAGGAACGCGCCGCCGAGCAGGATGGCCAGCACCAAGAGGAAGATGAGGAACGGGCTGGTGCCCTTCTTGGTCGTCGTCGGCGCGGGCGCGGCGGCGGCCACCGCGGGCTCGGCCTCCTTGGCCGGCCGCTCGGGCTTCTTCTTGGACACGCCCACCGGGATCTGCGGCAGCTCGGCCACGGCGCGGGCGTCGTCCCGGGCGCCGGCGACCGCGGCGGTCGCGGCGGCCACCTCGGCCACGGCGGACCGTTGCTCGACCGCGCGGGCCGCGGCCTCGGCGGCGGCGGCCTGGGCCTCGGCGGCGGCGCGATCGGCGGCGGCCTGCGCGGCGGCTTCCCGGGCCGCGGCCTCGGCGGCGCGCTGATCGGCGGCCGCGCGCTCGGCGATGGCCTCGGCGGCCTGGGCGCGTGCCCGGGCCTCGTCCTCCTCGAGCTGCGCCAGCACGTCGGTCGGCACGTCGACCGCGGCCATCACCTTCGAGGCGCGGACCGCCTCCTTCACGTCGGAGGCCGACACCGCGAGGTGGTCGCTCAGATCGACCGACACCTCGTCGTCGTCGTAGTCCATCATGCGCGGCTTGGGCAGGTTGGTCGGCCCGTCCTCCTCGGCGTCGGGCCGCGAGGTGCGCTGCATGGTCGCCGACGGCATCGCCGCCGGCGGCGGCGTGGGCGTGTCGAAGTCGAGGCCCCCACCCGACGGGCCCAGCTCGGGGCCGTCGGTGATCATCGGCGGCGGCGCGGCCGCAGCGGTGCCCCCGGCCCCGCCCAGCTCGAGGTCGGCCGCGACCGGCAGCGGCTCCCGGGCCCGCGGTGCCTGGCCCCCGGAGTCGCCCAGCTCGATGTCGATGGTGGGCGCGGTCGGCGCGGCCGGCCGGGCCGCCACGACGCCGGCAGCGAGCTCGGGCCCGTCGACCTCGCGGCCCACGCCGTCGAGGTAGCCCAGGTCGCCGAGGGTCGAGATGACGGTCGCGACCTCGGTCGCCGACGCCTCGAGGCCCAGCTCTTCTTTGGCCCAGCGCTGGATGTCGGCGATGTCGCGCGCGCCGTCCATGGCGCAGGCGAGCGAGTACTCGACCTCGAAGAACCGGAAGCCATTCCCGCTGTCGGGGTCGACGACGTCGATGAACCGCTTGCCGCCGTCGTCGATCGGCTCGGCCACCAGGTCGGTACGAAAGCGCGGGCGCGCGATCATGGCTCCTCCGGAATCGATCATCAGCCGGCCTTCCGCAGCTCGGTCAGCACCAGCTTGGCGACGGCCTTGAGGGTGTCGAACACGCCGACGCCCTTGGTCGCCACCGCCTCGTAGTGCGGCACGTTGGTCGGGTTGAGCACCTCGAGCAGCTCCTCGAGCGGCGACGCGTTGGGCAGGTCGCGCTTGTTGAGCTGCACGACGTACGGCAGCTTGTCGAGGTCGTAGCCCTGCTCCTGCAGGTTGGTGCGCAGGTTGTCGAGCGACTCGATGTTCGCCTCCATGCGCTCGACCTGCGAGTCACCGACGAACACCACGCCGTCCACGCCCTTGAGGATGAGCTTGCGGCTGGCGTCGTAGAACACCTGGCCGGGCACCGTGTAGAGGTGGAAGCGGGTCTTGAAGCCGCGGATCTCGCCGAGCGACAGCGGCAGGAAGTCGAAGAACAGGGTGCGATCGGTCTCCGTGGCGAGGGAGATCATCTTCCCCTTCGCCTCGGGATTCGTCTTGTTGTAGATGTACTGAAGATTCGTGGTCTTCCCGCACAGGCCGGGCCCGTAGTACACGATCTTGCAGTTGATCTCGCGCGACGAGTAGTTGATGAAGCTCATACGTCCCCGCGCCTAGTCGTTGAACAGGTTGTCGATGTCGTCGTCGGTGATCTCGGCGAACACCGACGGCTGGTTGCCCGCCTCGCTCTTCTTCACCAGCACCTCGAGCACCGTCGCCAGCTCGACCGCGGCCTTGCGGACCCGCAGCCGGACCAGGCCCAGGGAGCTGCGCTCGTCGAACAACACCAGCAGGATGACCCGGGCCCCCACGATGGAGATGTGGACGTTGGTCTTCTCGCCCTCGTGAAACTGCCCGGCGAACTCCTTCTCGGCCAACAGCGACGCGATGCCGCCGGTGGCCGCCACGTTGCCGGCGGTCAGGGACGACAAGGACGTCACGTCCAGGTGCTCGACCTCGCCCGACTGGGCGATGGCCTGGCCATTCTTGTCGATGACGAGGACCGCCTTTGCGTTGGAGTCACGCTGGAGCGTGTCGCAGACGTTGCTGATCTGCGTGAGCTCCTCTTCGTACATCACCAGTTGGTTGGTCATCTCGCCTGGGCTCCTACCGAGTCATGCGCAAAAACAAGGGCCCGGGAAGGCGGGAACCTTGCCCAAACCGCTGGCCAACGTACCAGAGGCGCGGAGATTCTATCTACTTTTCCGGGCAATTATCCGCGCGTCCGGATCCCGGCGCGCTACGGGAAGCGGGCGATGACGGCGACGAACGGCTGGTTCACGGTGACCGTACAAGCCGGCGCGAGGCCGCTGCACGCCCCACCCCAGCCCCCGAAACCACCGGCCGAGGTGGTCGTCGCGTTGAGGGTGACGACCGTCCCGCAGGCATAGGTCTCGCGGCAGTCCGGCGCGCAGGCGATGCCGGCCGGGCTCGAGAACACCTGTCCCATGCCGCCGCCCTGGATCTCGACGCCCAGGACACACATGTCGGTGGTGGGCGCGAAGATGGCGCGGACCGTGGTGGCCTGGCCGACCTGGACCACGCACGGGCCGGCGTTGCTGCAGTTCGCCCCGGGCGCCGTGGTCATCCAGCCGGCGAACGTCGAGCCGGCCGCGGCCGCCGCCGTCAGCGTGACCGTGGTGCCCAGCGTGTAGGACTCGGTGCAGTCGATGCCGAAGTTGATACCGGCCGGTGACGAGGTCACGGTGCCGGTGCCCATGCCGCCGCGGATGACCGTCAGGTTGCCGACCCCGCCGCCGCCGGTGAACGCCGCGCCGACGCTGGTGTCGGCGTTCACGACGACGGTGCACGTCGAGGCGGTCCCCGTACACGGCCCCGACCAGCCCAGGAAGGTCTCGCCGTTGGCCGGGGTGGCGGTCAGGGTGACCGCGGCCCCCGCCGGGGTCGTCATCGAGCAGGTGGTGCCGCAGCTGATGCCGCCCGGCGCCGACACGACGGTGCCCATGCCGGTCCGGACCACCGTGAGCGTGATCCCGGTGCCGCCGTCGATGGGGCCCGGCGCGTCGATCGCCGCGTCGACGATGCCCGGCGCGTCGATGGCGCCGTCGAGGCCGTCGGGCGCGTCGACCACCACCGGGTTGTCGCCACCACCGCTACACGCCCCCGCCGCCAGGAGGATGCCCAGGAGTCCAATCCAGATCTTCATAGAGCCGCAGGATACTGCAACGGCTCGCCGCGCTCACCTTCTTCGTGCGGTGCGAACGTCTCCGAGGGTGGCGTCGGCTATTGCTGGAGACACATGAGGCGGTTGGCGACCGCGCAGGTCTGGTAGCCGATGCCGCCGAACAGCGAGCTGGGCGTGGCCAGCGACAGCTCGGCGGTGGTGGGCATGATCGTCGCCGAGGTCGAGGTCCAGTTGCTGCAGGTCGAGGCCGCGGTGCCGAGCGCGTTCATGTCAGCCGCGCCGGACCACAGGTACCGCCGCGGGTTGGTGTCGAGCGCGACGCCGCCCGCGGTCAGGTTGGGGGCCACGGCGTAGCTCGACGTCGAGCTGGCGAACATCGCCGCGGCGGTCGAGGTCAGCGCGATGCCGTCGGTGCGCACCCACGGCGTGCCGGTGGTGCTAAACCGCGACGCCGCCGACGCCGTGGTGGTCGCCAGGAGCGCCTTGAACGTCCCGGTCAGCCCGGCCGCGGCGGCCTCGCTGGCGCACAGCGCGTCGGCCGAGGCGACGCCGCCGCCCGACGACCAGGCAGCCTGGCTCATGAAGATCCGCCGGCCGGCGACCGGCGTGACCGTGACCGACGCCGCCCGATCGATCCCAAAGCAGTACAGCCGCAGGGGCGAGGTACACGGGTTGCCCGAGTACGCGGTCCAGCTGCCGCTGGCCCCCAGCGTCGAGCCAGCGGTGACGCCGACGTTGGCCGTGCTGGTCCAGTTGCTGCAGGCGTTGTCGACGCTGATCCAGGTGCCGTCGCTGTTGGTGGCGGTCCACGCGCTGTTGAACGGCCGCGCGGCGCCGGTCTCGTCGAGGGTGATGGGGTAGAAGATGCGGCCGGCGGCCAGGTCGGCCTTGGTGTTGGCGAAGGGCCGGCCGTCGACCAGGGTCCAGCCGCTGGCGGTGCCCAGGCGATCGATGGCGTTGGCGGTCGAGGTCGACAGCCACGCTCGGTAGGTCCCGGCCAGGCCGGCCTGCGCGGCGGCGCTCTGGCACTTGGCGTCGGCGCCGGCCAGGCCGCCGATGTTACCGGTGGTGGTCGTCGACGTGACGAACACCAGGTTGGGCATGACCGGGGCCTGGGTGAAGGTGGCGGTCACGGTGCGGCTGCTGGTGAGCGCGACGGTGCACGTCCCGGTCCCGGTGCAGCCGCCGCTCCAGCCGGCGAAGCTGGACGCGCCCGCCGGCGTGGCGGTGAGCGTGAACGTGGTGCCGCAGGCGGTGGTCACCGCGCAGGTCGCGCCGCAGCTGATGCCGGTCGGGGTCGACACCACGGTGCCGGTGCCGGTGCCGGCCCGGGCGACGGTCAGCGTGCACTGCGGGATGCCGAACATGGCGTCGACGGTGACCGCCCCGTTCACGGTGAGGGTGCAGGGGCCGGTGCCGGCGCAGCCGCCGCCGCTCCAGCCCTGGAACACCGACCCGGCGGCGGGGGTCGCGGTCAACGTCACGGTGGTGTTGGGCGGGTAGGTCTCGCTGCAGTCGGCGCCACAGGTGATGCCGGCCGGCGACGACGTGACCGTCCCGGTGCCCGCGCCCGAGCGGGTGACCACCAGCGTGTCGGCCACCGCGAAGGTCGCGGTGACGGCGCGATCGCCGTCGACGGTCAGCGCGCACGGGCCGGTGCCCGAGCACGCGCCGCTCCAGCCGGCGAAGGTCGAGCCGGCCTGCGCCGCCGCGGTCAGCGTGATCACCGCGCCGTGGCCAGCGGTGGTGGTGCACGTCCCCGGGCAGCTGATGCCGGCCGGCGTCGAGCTGACGGTGCCCAGGCCGTTGCCGGCCAGCGACACCACGACCTGGTGGGTCATGAGCGTGAAGCCCGCGCCGACGGTGGTGTCGGCGGTGAGGGTCAGGGTGCAGGTCGGCGCGGCGCCCGTGCACGGGCCGGTCCACCCGGCGAAGGTCGAGCCCGCGGCCGGGGTCGCGGTCAATGTGACCACCGTGCCGGCCGGCAGCGCCGCGCCGCAGATGGCGCCGCAGTCGAGGCCCCCCACCGAGGAGGTGACCGTGCCGGTCCCGGTTCCGGTGCGCGCGACCGTCAACGTGCGCGCCCCGGGCGGGGCGTCGACCGGCGGGGCGTCGGGGCTGGGTGCGTCGACCGGCGGGGCGTCGGGGCTGGGTCCGTCCGGTGGGGCGTCGGGGCCGCCGGCATCGGGGGTACCGCTGACCGAGCCGCAGGCGGCCGCGACCACCGTGACGAAGACGACGAGCGAGCGAGTCAACATGCGCATGGCGTGCTCCTACCGACGATCGCGGTAGCAGATCTTCCCGCCGCCCACGACGGCAAGAGCCGGCGAAGGCCGGCGAAGGCCCGCGCGCCCGGCCGGCGCCGGCAACCTCCGGCACGGGTCGGTCCGCCGCGCGCCGCTACAGCGCGGTGCGGCCGGCCAGGGCGCGGCCGATGGTCGCCTGGTCGCTGTACTCGAGATCGCCGCCGACCGGCAGCCCGGTGGCGATGCGGGTGACCTTCACGCCCAGCGGCTTGATGAGCCGGGCCAGGTACATCGCCGTGGCCTCGCCCTCGACGGTCGGCGCGGTGGCGACGATGACCTCGGCGATGCCGGGGCCGTCGGTCGGGGCCAGCCGCCGGACCAGCTCGCCGATGCGCAGGTCGTCGGGCCCGATGCCGTCGAGCGGCGCCAGCACGCCGTGCAGTACGTGGTAGCGCCCACGATAGTGGCCGCCGCGCTCGATGGCGATCACGTCCGACGGCTGCGACACCACGCACACCACCTCGGCCTCGCGCCGGGTGTCGGCGCACAGCCGGCACGGATCCTCGGCGGTGAGCGTCATGCACACCGAGCACATGCCGATCTGCTCGGTGGCGTCGATCAGGGCCTGGGCCAGCTCGCGCACGTGGGCCTTGGGCCCGCGCACCAGGTGCATGGCCAGGCGGGTGGCCGACTTCTCGCCGATGCCGGGCAGGCGCGCCAGCTCGCGCACCAGGCGCTGGATCGGGTCGGCCGCCATCGGGTGCTCGCGCCGCCGCTCAGAACAGGCCGGGCATGCCCGGGATGTTCATGCCGCCCATCACCTTGCCCATGTGCTGCTTGGTGACCTCGCGCATGCGCGCGTTGGCGGCGTTGATGGCGGCGGTCACCAGGTCCTCGAGCATGCCGATGTCGCTCGGGTCGACCACGTCCTTCTCGATCTTGATCTTCTGGACGTCGAAGGCGCCGTTGACGGTGACCGACACCATGCCACCGCCGGCCTGGCCGTCGGCGGTGAGGGTCAGGACTTCTTCTTGCGCCTTGGCCACCTTGGCCTGCATCTGCTGGGCCTGGCGCATGAGCGCGTTCATGTCGGGCATCTTGTTAGACATCGGTCTTGATCTCCTTGATCTGGGCGCCGAAGGTCTCGAGCACCAGACGCGTCATGGGATGGTCGCGGGCCTCGCGTTCGCGCACGGTGCGCTCGGCCCGATCGCGGGCCTTGGTCTCCTCGATGGTCGACCGCGCTGGGGTGGCCGCGGACTCGGCGGCCGACAGCATGCGCACGGTCACCGCTACCGGCTTGCCGACCAGCTCGGTCGCGGTCTGGCGCACGTTCTCGACCTGCTCGGGCGCGCGCGCCATCTCGGCCATCTCGTAGTCGGGCGAGAAGCCCAGGTCGAGCGCGTCGCCGGTCCAGCTCATGAGGCGGGCGTGCTGGTAATGGCCCAGGGTGGCGAAGCGGCGCTTGCCCTCGAGAGCGTCGAGGACGGCGCTCCAGCGCGCGGCCGGCTCGGCGCTGGCCGGGGCGCGGGCGTCCTCGACGACGATGGCCGGGGCCGGGCGCGCCGGCGCGGCGGGGGGCTCGGCCCGACGCTCGGGCGCGGCGGGGGGCTCGGCCCGACGCTCGGGCGGCGCGGCCGCCACGGGGGACTCGGGGCGGCGCTCGGCGTGGCGGGGCCTGGGCGCGGGCGGCCGGCCGCGCCGCGTCGTCGGCGCGCACCCCGCCGCGGCTCGGCGGCGCGCTGACCGGGCAGGCCGGCTGCGCACGACCGCCACCGCCGCCGCCGCACCGCCGCCGCCGCCGAGGCGTCGGCTCGAGGTCGCCCAGCCGGTCGAGCAGATCGCCCAGCGGCACGAGCGGCTCGGTGGTCGCCACGTCGATGAGCGCCAGGTCGAGCACCAGGCGCGGCTGCAGCGTCTTGCCCAGGTCGTCGCAGGCCCGCAGCATGCGCTCGAACATCTGGGTGACCCGGGCCCGATCGATCGCCTGGGCCTCGGCCGCCAGGCCGGCGCGCTCGTCGTCGGAGGCGTCGATGAGCGCGGTGGCGCCGGGCGCCGCCTGCAGCACCGCCAGGTCGCGCAGGTAGCGCACGATGGCGCGGGCCAGCTGCACCTCGTCGACGCCGCGCTCGACGGCGCGCTCGACCGCGGTGAGCGCCGCGCCCGCGTCGCCGCCGGCCAGCGCGGCGACGATCGACCGGGTCAGCGCGCGGTCGGCCACGCCGAGGACGTCGGCCACGTCGGTCTCGGCGATGGCGGTGGCGCCGACGAACGAGATGACCTGGTCGGACAGCGACAGCGCGTCGCGGGCCGAGCCACCCGACTCGCGCACGATCAGCGACAGCGCCGCCGGCTCAGCGGTCAGGCCCTCGGCGGTGAAGACCCGGGTCAGGTGGGCCAGGAGCGCCGCCGACGGCACCAGCTTGAAGTCGTAGCGCTGGCACCGCGACAGGATGGTCACCGGCACCTTGTGCGGCTCGGTGGTGGCCAGGACGAAGGTCACGTGCGGCGGCGGCTCCTCCAGCGTCTTGAGCAAGGCGTTGAACGCCTCGGTCGTGAGCATGTGGACCTCGTCGATGACGTAGACCTTCTTGCGCAGCACCGCCGGCTGGTAGCGCACCGCCTCGGTCAGCTCGCGGATGGCGTCGATGCCGCGGTTCGAGGCGCCGTCCATCTCGTAGTAGTCGACCGCGTTGCCGGCGCCGATGCTGGTACACGCCTCGCACGTCCCGCACGGCTCGGCGGTGGGGCCGTTCACGCAGTTGAGGGCCTTGCCCAGGATGCGGGCCAGCGTGGTCTTGCCGACGCCGCGCGGCCCGCAGAACAGAAACGCGTGGTGGACCCGCCCGCTGGCGAAGGCGTTGGCCAGCGTGCGCGTCACGTGCTCCTGGCCGACCACCTCGGAGAAGGTGCTCGGCCGGTACTTGCGCGCCAGGACCAGATACGCCATCGGTCGGCGCACTATACCTGTTGCCTCGGATCCGTCGCGGCGCCGGCGCGGCTTTGTCCGCGGGTCCCGGTCGGCGCATGCAACCAAGCGGATTCGCGAAGGGAACACCGCGCGCCGCGGCGGCCGGCGCCGGGTATGCTGGCGGCGTGAGCCGGTCGCTGGTCCCCGTCGCGCTGGCGCTGGTCGCGGTGACGGTCGGCGCCGGCCTGGGCGGGCCGTTCGGCGTCGGCGCGGCGTTCGCGATCGCCACGGCGGCGCGGCTGGTCGCGGGGCAAGCGTGGTTCGGGCCGGCGGATCGTGACGGGCTGGCGACGCAGTTGATCGGCGGCGCGGTGGCCGGCGGCGCCGCGCTCGGGCTGGCGCTGGCTAGCTCGGACGCGATCGGCGCGGTGGTCGGGCGTGGGGTGGAGTGGAGCACGTTGCCGGTGGTGCGCGGCTCGGTCATCAGCGCGGCTACCGTGGCGCTGGTGGTGCTGGCGGTGACCGCCGCCGCCGAGCTCACCTTGCGGCGCTGGCTCCTCGAGGTGGTGGCCAGCGCGCTGGGCCGGGCCGGGGTGACGTCGTCGCTGGCCGACGCCGGCGGGGTGGTCGCGGCGGCGGCGGCCGAGGCCGCCATCGTCCCGCTGCCGGGCGCCCGCGTCGGCGTGTTCGTCACCGGCGTGGCGCTGGGCGTCATCTACCTGGGCGCCGGTCGACGCCTGCCCGCGGGCCTCGCCGCCCGCGCCGGGTTCGAGGTCACCGCCGTGGTGCTGCAGGCGTTGCGCCTGATCGGCTGACGCCGCGCGGTCGCGACCATCGACGGGCAGCGCCCAGGCCGGTGCGCTAGCCTCCGCGCATGCGCTCTGCCATCGCGTGCCTGGCCGTCATCGGCTGTGCGACGAACTCGGCCGCCCCGCCAGCCCCGCCAGTCGCCACCGCCGCGGCGCCGGTGACGCCGGCCCCGTCCGCGCCGCCAGCCCCGTCCGCGCCGCCAGCCCCGCCGGCTGCGCCAGCCCCGCCGGCTGCGCCGGTGACGCCCACCGACCTCGCGTGGACCCTGACCGTGTCGCCGCCGACCGTCGCCATGGCCCAGCGTGGGGCCGTCGAGATCGCCATCGCCGTGACCAACCGCGGCGCCAGCCCGACCTCGCCCGACCGCGATCCGCTGGCGTTCACCGTCGACGGCGAGCGGTCGATCTCCCTCGACCTGGCGTTCGGCAACGGCAGCCGCGGCCCCGAGTGGACCACGCTGGCGGCCGGCGCGACCGCCCGGGACAGCCGGCGCGGCGTCGAGGTGGCGACCGCGCCGGGTGATCACGTCATCGTCATGTCCCGCGGCGGCCGAGAGCTCGCGCGCGCCACGCTCCGGGTCCGCCGGTAGCGCGCGGCTACTTCTGCACGTAGCCCTCGAGCATCTTGATCGCGGCCTGGGCGGCCTCGGCGATCTCCTTGACCTTGTGCTGCTTGTACTTCTGCATGAGCTTGAGCGAGGTGGCGTCGCGCCGCTGGTAGCTGATGGCGTCGAGGGCCCGGCCTCGGTCGGCCGGCGCGATGCCGTCGGTGTTGGCCACCTTCTCGAGGAACTTGAAGTTGCGCTCGCACTGCGCCGCGGTGGCGCGGTCGGTGGTCTGGCCCTTGATGAAGTCGTGGCACAGCTCGCGGAACACGAAGTAGTACTGGCGATCGAACACCTGCTTGGCCAGCTGGGCGTCGCCGAAGTCCTGCAGCTGATCGATCCAGGCGCCCTTGCAGTTGGTCAGGATCGCGCCGATCTGGCCGAACACCTCGGCCTCGGCGCCGGGCCCGGTGATCGCCAGCTTGCTCACCGCCCACGGGCACAGCGTGGCGCGCTCGTCGTCGGTGAGCTTGTAGAAGCTGTTGAGCGCGGTCGCCGCCACCAGGGTCGGCGCCGGCGACTCATCCTTGGACATCACCTCGAGCTTGGGGAACGCCTTGAGGCGGCCATACAGGGTCGACGCCTTCCACCCGCCGCGCTGCACCCACTCGTCGGGGTGGCGCTCGAGCATCGCGTGGGCGTCGGCGTCGAGGTCGGCCAGCGAGGCCGCCAGCACCACCGGCCCGATCACACGCCGCGCCTGGTACGGGCCGATCGCCGGCAGCTTCTCGACGGTGGCCAGCAACAGCCTGGCCACGTCCTTGGACACCGCGCCGACCGCGACGCCCTCGCCCCAGCCGCCGGTGAACCGCGAGCCGCCGAGCGCGTCAGCCGCGACGGTCGCCAGCTTGGGATCGGCGTCGGCCAGGGCCACCGCCAGGGTCGGCACCGCCGCGACCTGCGCGCGGCCGCTGTAGCCGAGCAGCTCGTCCTTGACGTGCTTGTCCTCCCCGCCGGGGCACGCGATCTTCATGTCCTTGGGCTCGATGGTGCAGGCGGCCACCTCCGCCTTGAGCGCCGCCAAGAGCTCGTCGTCGACCTTGATCGAGGACGTGGCGGGCGCCGGTGGCGCGACCGGCGTTGGCGCGGCCGCGGTCCCGGACGGTGGCGTCGCCGGGGTCCCGGGCGTCGGCGCCGTGGCCGGGGCGGCCGCCGGCTTGTCGCCAGCGTCCTTCTTGCCGCACGCGGCGACGGTGAGCGAGATCGCGACGAGCGACAGCGAACGATTCACGAGATGCATGGGTCCTCCCCCGAGGCCTGAGCGTGGGCACCACCGCGGCGCCGATGCGACGGCCCACGATACACATCCGTCGCGGCGGATCGGCCGGCATGCAGCGGCAATGGCCTGCGCGGCGGCGGCACCCGCGGCGGTCGCCGCGCTCGCGCCAGCCCGGGGAGCCTGGTCCGCAAGCGACGCCGGGGCGTGGCGGGGCGGAATGATCGAGGCAGCGCGCCCGGTTGTGGGTTCATGAGCGAACGACGCGAGCGCCTGGGAGCCTGGACGGCGGCAGCGGCGGCGGGGCTCGGCCTCGTCGCGAGCGCGGCGCTCCTGGTCGACAGCCTGGCCGCCGCCCCGACGTTTTGCGCCGAGGGCGGCTGCGCGGTGGTCCGGGCCAGCGGCTGGGCTCGGCCGCTGGGCGTGCCTATGCCGACGATCGGTCTCGGGTTCTTCGCGCTGGTGTTGGCCCTGACGCTGGCCGGGCCCCGGGCCGCGCGGGCGCGGACCGCCATGGCGGTGGTCGGCGGCGTCGGCGCGCTGGGCCTCGTGACGCTGCAGGGCGCGGTCATCGGCGCGTGGTGCCGCTACTGCCTGGTCGCGGATGGCGCGGCCCTGGCGCTGGCCGCGGCGATCCTCCTTGGGGACGCGCCCCGCTGGCCGCGCCGCCGCGGCGCGACCTGGGTCGGGGCCGCGGCCATGGTGGCGCTGGCGATCGGCGTGCCGGTCCACCAGCGCGACGCGCGACGGCCGGCGGCGGTGACGACGGCGCGGGCCGACGCGGCGCTTCCTCCGGTGATCGCCCGCGCCCAGCGCCCCGGCGTCGTCACCGTGGTCGACTTCGTCGACTTCGAGTGCCCGTACTGTCGGGTCCTGCACGGGCGCCTGGTCGAGGCGATGGCGCGCGCTGGCGTCCCGACCCGGGTCGTCCGCAAGATGACGCCGCTGGTGCGCCTCCACCCCGGCGCCATGGCAGCGGCGATCGCGTGGTGCTGCGCCGAGCGCCAGGGCCGGGGCGACGCGATGGCCGACGCGCTGATCGCCGCGCCGCCAGCGGACCTCACCGACGCCGGGTGCGAGCGGCTGGCGGCGGGCCTCGGCCTCGACCTGGCGCGCTACCGGGTCGACGCGGCGGATCCGGCGATCCGCGCTCGCATCGACGCCGACCTGGCCGACGCGCGGGCGGTCGGCGCGCGCGCGCTGCCGACGCTGTACATCGGCGGCGAGGTCGTGGTGGGTGCGGGGGCGACCGTCGACGATCTGGTCGCCTCGCTGCGCCGGGCCGCGGCCTGACCCGCGCCGCCGGCCGCGCCCGCCGTCGACGCCGATGGGTCAGCGGCGGCGCCGGGGTGACGCTGGGGGCCGGGCCGGGCCGGGCCGCCGGGCCGCGCGTGCCGGGGCGGCCTGCGCGGCCACCCGCGTGGCCACGTAGACGACGTGGTGGCGGCCGCCCTCGCCCAGCTTGTGGTAGCGCGCGGTGAAGTTGCAGGCCTCGAGCCGTCGCACGAACCCGGCGTCGTGGTCCTCGGCCCACACCGCGAACACGCCGCCGGGCGCGAGCGCCGCGTGGGTCCGGGCCAGCGCCGTCGGGCCGAAGCACGGATCCTCGCGTCGCTGGGTGGCGACGTACGGCCCCTCGTACAGATCGAGCACGATCGCGTCGTAGGCGCCGGGCCGGGCCCGGGCGATGTGGCGCGCGACGTCGCCGATCTCGACCTTCACCCGCGGATCGGCGAGGCAGCTGTCGGTGAGCCGGGCCAGCGGGCCCTGGCACCAGTCGACCACGGCCGGGGTCAGCTCACACACGGTGACGCTGCCCGTGCGCCGGTGGGCGGTCAGCGCGTCGAGGGCCGCGCGCACCGTGTAGCCCATGCCCAGCCCGCCGACGAGCACCCGCGGCGAGGGCCGCGTGGCGATCGCGTCGATCGCGAAGGTCGCCAGCGCGCGCTCGGAGATCTTGGTGGTGCTGGTCATCAGCACCCGCCCGGCCACGACGATCAGGAACTGATCGTCGCCGCGCTGGCGCAGCTCGAGCGGACCGTCGTCGGTCGGGACCGTGGCGAGGACTCTCCAGGGGATCACAGCGCGGGCATGATGCGCCAGGACCGGGCGGTGGTTGAAGGCACCCGGCCGACATTCACGGCGCCAGCGGCCGTGGCTCGATCGCGGCGCCGCGACGCGGCAACGCTACAGGCGCAGCGCAGCCGCGGTGTTGGAGAAGCCAGCCTCGGTCGAGCCGCCGAAGACCACCAGCGCCGTGCCGGTCCACACCCCGGCGAGGTCGCGGCGGGGCGCCGGCGCGTCCTGGCTGGAGATCGGGCACCACAGATCAGCCGCCGGCAGGTACATGGCGCCGTCGCCGACCGGGTGGTCGCCGTGCCGGCCGCCCCACACCAGCATCGCGCTGCCGGTCCAGGCCACGACATCGTCCTCGCGGGCCGACGGCGCGGCGCGCGCGGTGATCGCCGCCCAGCGATCGTTGACCGGATCGTAGCGCCCACCGGTCGCGACCTGCTGCGGCCCGATCGGTGCCGCGCCCCGGCCGTCGGGCGGGGTGGCCGCGCCGCGCTGGCCACCGGCCGCCCGGTCGCCGTCGTCGGTCGCGGCCTCGCGGGCCGCCTCGCCGAGCCGTGCTGGCCCAGGGCCGGTCTCGGACGCCGGGGCGGCGAGGCGCCGGGGCGCCGGGCGGACCGCGCCGCCCCACACGATCATCTCCGTGCCGGTCCAGATCGCGGCGTGGTCTTCGCGCGGCGCCGGCGCGCCGGCCCGCGTGACCGGCCGCCAGCGGTCGCGCACCGGGTCGTACGCCGCGGCGTCGAGCGCATAGTTGCGCGCGCGGTCGTCGCCGTTCCAGCCGCCCCACACGATCATCTCGGTGCCGGTCCAGACCACGGTGTGATCCTCACGCGGCGCCGGCGCGCCGAGGGGGCTGAGCGGGCGCACCCGGTTGGTCGCCGGGTCGAAGGCCACGCCGTCGCCGGTGTGGCCGCGCGCGTCGCGGCCGCCCCACACCAGCACCTCGCGGCCGGTCCACACCGCGCGCGGGTCATCGCGCGGCGTCAGCCCGAAGTCGGGCAACGGGCGCCAGGTGTCGGTGGCGGCGTGGTAGCGCCCGCCGTCGCCCAGCTTGTCGTCGTCCTCGTCGAGCGCGTTGCCGCCCCACACGATCATCTCGGCGCCGGTCCACACCGCGGCGTGGTCGTCGCGCGCGGCCGGCGCCCCGACGGTGGTCATCGGCGACCACGCGCCGTCGCGCCAGCGCGCCCCGTCGGCGAACGGCGTGCGTCGACCCTGGGTGCCGCCCCACACGATCACCTCGGCCCCGGTCCACACCGCGGTGTGATCTTCGCGGCCGTCCAGCGCGGGCGTCGGCAGCGGCGTCCAGGTGCCGGCGCTGGCGCAGGTCGGCGGCGCCGGCGCGCGCGCCACGGCCACCTGCGCCGTGGGGCCAGGGGCGTCGCGCCCACACGCGACCGCGACGAGGGCACACAACGAGATCGGCGCGCGCAGCAGCATCGCCGTCAGGGTGACGCGGCGCCGGCCTCCGCGCCACGCCAACGCGCAACCGCTGGCTTCCGGTGGCGCCCCGGGCGCAGGCGCGCGGTCAGAACGGCGAGCTGTACAGCGTGCCGCTCCAGCTGCCGGCGATCGGCGCGCCCTCGGTGGTCCCGGCCTGGGTGAACGTGATGGTGCCGCCGAACAGGATGCCGACGACCGACGCCGCGCCGGTGACCGGGTTGAGGCGGATAACGAACGCCTGGAACACGCCGATCGGTACGGTGGCGCCCACCACGACCTCGGCCGGCGGCACGTTCACCACCGCGATCAACACGTCGCTACCGGAGATGAGCCCGAACACCTGGACCGAGACCTGCCCGTCGTCAGCCGGCGCGGCGTTGGTGCCGACCTGGATCGGCGCGACCGGCACGCCGCTGATCGTGCCGGTCAGGGTGCCGGTGCCGGCCTGGAACACGTCGGGGGGCTCGGCGGTCTTGAACGTCGTCGAGAAGGTCGCCGCCAGCGGGCCCAGCTCGATGAAGCAGAACGACGTGCGCAGCGGGCGGTCCCACGCCGGCGGCGCGGCCAGGCTCGGCGCCATCCGCGCGGCGCGGGTCCGGACGAAGTCGCGGACGCCGGCCTGGGCCGCGGCGACGTCGTGCGTGGCGGTGAACGGATCGCCGGCCAGCAGCGGCGCCACCAGCGCGACGTCGCGGTCGACCTCGGCCAGCACGGTCGGCACGTCCCACGCGCTGGCGAGGAGCGCCTGCATCCTGGCCACGTAGCGGGCCCGGGTCTCGGGCAACAGGTAGAGGCGACGGGCAAGCAGGCCGTTGGCCATGACCACGTCGGGCGCGGGGTCGGCGCCCGGAGCACCGGCGACGCTGTCGGTGCCCCACGGCAAGAACTGGAGCTGCCCCGAGGTCGGGTCGGCGTAGACGAAGAAGTTGTTGGTGTTGTTGGCGTAGCCGTCGCCGTGCTCGAGCAACGTCTCCATCGCCCAGTAGGTGACGAAGCGATCGACGTCGACCACCGGGGACAGCGCCGCCAGCAGCTGGTCGTCGGGGACCGTCAACGCCGCGGCCACCGCCTCGAGGTCGCTACGGTCGGGGTTGGCCTCGTCGGTCTTGGGCTCGAAGGTCGCCATCCAGCCGGGCCGGAAGTCGGCCAGCGTGCCCTCGTACAGGCGCCCCGCGTCGCTGGCGAAGTGGCGCGCCAGGAACCGCTTCTTCACCGGCTCGACGTTGGTGAACACGCCGAGGTCGCGGCCGTTGACGGTGACGTGGGCGTAGTTGCACCGCGGCGCCGGGACGCCGGCGGCGGCGAAGCGACGATAGGCCAGGCACTGCCGGACCACGCTGGGATCTTGCTTGTTGTTGTTGAGGGTCAGGTCGCGCACGCCAGACACCTCCTGGCCGGCGATGACCTGATCGAGCTTGAGCTTGAGCGACGGCTTGTCGTCGTCGAGCGAGCCCAGGAAGCCCTTCTTGCGCACGCCGACCTGCTCGAGGCGAACCCCGTCGATGGTCACGGTGCCCAGCTGGCCGGTGAACGGGCTGCCGAACGGCGCGGCCTGGCAGTCGGCGCCGGTCAGGATGTCGCCCGGGCGCGCTTGGGTGCGGAGCTCGTCCCAGGCCGCCGGCGGCAGCTCGATGGCCACCTCGACGACGTGGTCGGGGTCGTAGAGGGCCGCGGTCAGGTCCGGCGCGTCCACCTCCGCCCCCGCGTCTACCGGGCCGGCATCGGACTCACTGGGGAGGTCGTCGCCGCCGCACGCGCCGAGCGCGACCCCGAGGACCAGGACCGCCAGCGACCATCCCCGCGTACGTAGATCGAGCATCTCCTGAGGAAAAGCAAACCGCGTGCCCCAAGATTCTACGACATATCAATGGCTTGACTAAATCGATCGTGTGGCGCTCGCCGACAGTGCCGCATCTGGCGACAGGGAGCCGGAGCCGGTGCCGGAGCCGGTGCCGGTGCCGGTGCCGGAGCCGGTGCCGGTGCCGGAGCCGGTGCCGGAGCCGGTGCCGGAGCCGGAGCCGGAGCCGGACCCGGACCCGGACCCGGACCCGGACCCGGACCCGGACCCGGACCCGGACCCGAAAATACAGCTAGGGCGACTCCGTCAAGAGTCGCCCTAAAAAAGTGGCCCCAGGCACCCACTCGTTCCGCTGCCGTTGCTTCCTTCCGGACCTGGCGGGGTTCACAGACTTCGCGTCACCCGGGACCATAAAATGGTTTTGCTCGATCGTCGTCGGTCGTGGTGACCGTGGCGGAGAGGGAGGGATTCGAACCCTCGGTACCTTGCGATACACACGATTTCCAATCGTGCACCTTCGGCCGCTCGGTCACCTCTCCTGAAAAGCGGCCGATGCGAGCATCGGCTCAAGGCGACCGCGACCGGCCGCTCCCAGACATGTTGCGGAGGGGGGGAGATTCGAACTCCCGAGGCTTTCGCCTACCTGATTTCGAATCAGGCACCTTCGACCACTCGGACACCCCTCCAAAATCGCAACGTCAGCGCTGGCCCTGGGCTCGCAGCGCTTCGAAAAACCTGCGCAGCTCGGCGGCGCACTCCTCAGCCCGCACGCCCCGGACGATGTCGAGCCGGTGGTTGAGTCGTGGGTCGGAGCAGATGGTGTACAGGGACGCCACCGCCCCAGCCTTGGGGTTGTCGCACCCGTAGACCAGGCGCCGAACCCGGGCGTTCACCAGCGCACCGGCGCACATGGGACACGGCTCCTGGGTCACCACCAGGGTCGCCTCGACGCGCCAGTGGCCGATGCGCGCCGCGGCATCCCGCAGCGCCTCGACCTCGGCGTGGGCCGTGGGGTCGCCGAGCAGCTCGCGCCGATTGCGCCCGCGCCCGATGACCGAGAACCCACCGTCGGTGGGCATCGCGATGACCGCGCCGACCGGGACGTCACCTGCGGCGCCAGCAGACCTCGCCTCGGCGAGCGCCAGCACCATCAGATCATCTTCGGTTGCAGCGTCAATCATCAGCGGATCCGAGAGGGGTCGAACCTCTAACCCCCGGTTCCGTAGACCGGTGCTCTATCCATTGAGCTACGGATCCAAACCACAAAAGCTAGTGACTAGTCAAACGTACAGTGAACTGGCGGCGGCCCGCCGGTTGGCCAACGTAGCGGAGAGAGAGGGATTCGAACCCTCGGTACAGGGAATCCCCCATACGCCGGTTTAGCAAACCGGTGCCTTCAGCCACTCGGCCATCTCTCCTTCGACCGCAGCGTGCGCCGGGCCGAGCGAGAAAAAAACGACGATCGAGCTATTCGGTTGTCAGCGTTGCGGAGAGAGGAGGAGGAGGGATTCGAACCCCCGGGACTTGCGTCCTGCGGTTTTCAAGACCGCCGCCTTCGACCGCTCGGCCACTCCTCCAGAGGACCCAGAGGTGACGCGCAGTATATGGAGGGCCTTGGCCTTGTAAAGGATCTGGTGCCGGGATTTTTGCGGGTCGTGAGGGGACGGGTCCGGGTCCGGTTCGGGGTCCGGGTCCGGCTCGGGGTCGGGGTCCGGGTCCGGGTTCGGGTCCGGGCTCCGGGTCCGGGGTCGGGGTCGGGGTCCGGGTCGGGGTCCGGGGCCGGCTCCGGCTCCGGGTCGGTGCGGCAGGTGTCGAAGTATCTGAGATCTCGCGTACCAATGTCAGCCGGTGTCGCGGTGTGGCAGGAGCGCCGTGTGCTTCTCCGCATACGTTGCGGCGATGCGTCACCTCAAGTTCGCCATCCTCGGCGCCAGCGCGCTCGCCCTGCTCCTGTGCTTCGTCTACAAGCTGCCGTCGGCGGGGGCCCAGGGCTGGGTGACGATCGCGCTGGCCGCGGTGCCCGGCATCATCGCCGCCGTCGGCATCAAGGTGTGGCGCGGGCTGGGACGTGGCCCTGCGGCGGGATGCCTGGTGGCGTTCCTGGTCGTCGGCATGAAGACCTCCGGCGACGACACGGACCTGCAGAACATCATGATGGTGGCGTTCCTCGGCATGTTGCTCAGCGTCGCGCTCCTGGTGAAGCCCGACCGCGCCAAGACGTGAGCGCGCCGCGGCGTCAGGCCGACTCGCGCTGGAACGTGCGGGTCGCGACCGTCAGGCTCACCACCGCCAGGACCGCGGCGGCGACGAACCCGACGACGAGCGAGCTGGCGCCGTAGTCGCCACGGAAGGCGGCGCGGGAGCCGTCGACGACGTGGGAGAACGGGTTGGCCTCGGCCAGGGTCCGCAGCCAGCGCGGCGCGAACTCCATCGGCAGCAGGATGCCGGACAGGAGCAGCACCGGCACCGACACCATGTTGAGGAGCGGCGCCAGCGCGTCCTCGCTCTTGAGCCACAGCCCCGCAGCGTACGACAGCGATGACAGCGCCACGCCCAGCAGGCCGACGATGGCCACCGCCAGCAGCGCGCCGACCAGCGGCACCCGCAGCCCGAACGCCACCGCGATCGCGGTGAGCAGCGCCGCCTGGATCAGCAGCACCAGCGTGTCGCGCAGCACCCGGCCCAGCAGCATCCCGAGCCGGCTGGCCGGGGTGACCCGCATGCGCTCGATGGTGCCGTAGCGCACCTCGGCGATGATGCCGAAGCCGACGAACATCGAGCCGAAGATGCCCAGCTGCACCAGCAGGCCCGGCACGAACACCTGCCACGCGTCGCCGGGCGGGAAGCCGCGGGTCTTGGAGATCGGCTCAAGCAGCGGCGCGAACAGCGCCAGGTACAGGAGCGGCTGGATCATGGTGATGATGATCCACACCGGTTCCCGGAGCATCAGGCGGAGCTGGTAGCGGAACGTGATGAGGCAGTCGCGCAACATGGTGGCCTCCGCGGTCACGGCGTCGGCGCGTCGCGGAGCGAGCGGCCGGTGAGGGTCAGGAACACGTCGTCGAGCGACGGGTGGGCGATGTGGAGCGAGCCGACCTTGACGCCGGCTTCATCGAGGGCGCGCATCAGCGGCAGCGCCTGGGCCTCGCCGCGGTCGACGGTGACCCGCAGGCCGCGGTCGATGGCGGTGACGTCGCGGGCCTCGGGGCGGTCGGCCAGGACGGCGGTGGCGCGCTCGACGTCGTCGACCTCGAACGACACCAGGTCGCCCGAGATGCGGCGCTTGAGCTCGGCCGGGGTGCCGTCGGCGACGATGGTGCCACTGTCGATGATGAAGATGCGGTCGCACAGGGCGTCCGCCTCGTCCAGGTAGTGGGTGGTGAGCAGGATGGTGGCGCCGGCGCGGTCGCGCAGCCCGCGGATGTGGGTCCACAGGTTGGCGCGGCTCTGCGGGTCGAGCCCGGTCGACGGCTCGTCGAGGAACACCAGCTTGGGCTGGTGGATGAGGCCCAGCGCGATGTCGAGGCGCCGCCGCTGCCCGCCCGACAGCGACTTGATGATGCGGTCGCCCAGGTCGGCCAGGTCGAGCTGCCCGCGCAGGTCCCGGGCCCGGGCCGCCGACGTCGCGGCGGTGAGGCCGTACAGCTGGCCCTGGGTGACCAGCTCCTCGTCGACCTTGGCCGCCGGGTTGGTGCCGCCCGCCTGGGACACGTAGCCGAGCTGGCGGCGCACCCCGACCGGATCAGCCCGCAGATCGCAGCCCGCAACGGTGGCGGTGCCGGCGCTGGGCGCCAGAAGCGTCGCCAGCATGCGCTGGGTGGTGGTCTTGCCGGCGCCGTTGGGGCCGAGCAGGCCAACGATCTCGCCGGGGCCGACGTCGAGGTCGATGCCGCGCACCGCCTCGACCGGGCCCGACCGGGTCTTGAACGTGCGCGCCAGGCCGCGGGCGGTGATCATGCTCCCGACGCTATTCAAATTTAACTAACAAGTCAACGTAAAACTTGACTAACGCCGTGACGGGGCACGCGTGGGGCTGGCGGCGTTGGCGGGGCTGGCGGCGTTGGCGGGGCTGGCGGCCTTGGCGGGGCTGGCGGCCTTGGCGGGGCGGGCGGCCTTGGCGGGGCGGGTGGCCTTGGCGGGGCGGGTGGCCTTGGCGGGGCTGGCGGCCTTGGTCGCAGCCCGCCGAGCGCGTCGACGCGTCGGCGCAGCGGCGAGCGCGGCCTGGTCGCTGCGCGCCCCGCCGGTGGCGTCACTCATCGGACGACGGTCCCCGTCGTCGAGTGCCGTGGGCTGCTCCCGGGTCCGGTACTCCCCCGCCTCGAGCCGGGCCCGGAACTCCCGCGACCACGCCAGCTCGGCCCCGACCCTGGCGGCGATCAGCCGCATCATCTCGCGCACGTGCAGCGGCTTGTCGCGGCCGTCGATGGCGTCGATGACGAACGCGGTGTGCTTGAGCTGCCCCTCGATCTGGGCCGCCCGCGCCTCCAGCGCCGAAATCAGCTCGCGCCGGTCGAGATAGCCCATGAAGCTTATCGCCGCGAGCAGCGGGTCGACCGGCATCCGCACCGTCCACAGCGTGTCGTGCAGCACCTCGGCCAGCTCCTGCTCGCCCCGCGCGGTCAACCGGTAGCTGGTGCGCTCGGGCTTGCCGTCGACACGCCCGGTGTCGACCACCTCGAGGCAGCCGTCCTTGGCCAGCGTCTTGAGCGCGCTGTAGATCGACCCGGCGGCGACGTTGGCCCACTCGGCGGCGTTCCAGCTCATCAGCTCGCGGCGGACGTCGTAGCCGTGCACCGGCTGGAAGATCCGGACGACCCCGAGGACGAGCAGCCGCGTGGTGGACGACATCGATCTACCGGTACCACGAGGACGCCCCGGCGGTTCCCGGGTCCGGGTTCCCGGCTGCGGGTCCGGCTCCGGCTCCGGCTCGGGGTCCGGGGTCGGGTCCCGGCTCCGGGTCCGGCTCCGGCTTCGGCCCCGGCTCCGGTTCACGGGTCCATCTCCGGCTCCGGTTCCGGTTCACGGGTCCGGCTCCGGCGCGGTCAGGGTGCGTCGGCGAGCCGGGCGACGACCGTGGCCGGCGCCGTGAGGCCGGCCACCAGGTGATCGTGTTCCTGTCCTCGATGCTGGACGGGGTGAACCGGACCGCGCCGTCGACCAGTTCGTACGTGCCGGTGACCGCGGCGCCTTCGCCCTGGCGCCGCCGAACCTCCTGCCAGTCAGGGCGATGACGCCGCGGCGGGGCGATACGTGAACCCGACCAGGCCGCACACGGGCGCGGCCTTCCCGTCGACGACGTGAGGCCGGTACCGCCACTGGCGCACCGCGGCCACCAGCCGCTCGTCGTACGCAGTGAACCCCGATGAGTCGAGCATCGTCACCTGGGTGACCGCCCCCTCAGCGTCGATACAGACCTTGATGCGAATCGACACCGCGCCGGAGCCTCGCCGCCGCATCTCCGAGACCGTCACCGGGTCTGGCACCACGTGCCACTCGCCCGAGATGCGCGCGTCCTCGAACGTCGGCATGTCGATCAAGCTGGACGACGCGCCCCCGTCCACCTCCGCGGGAGGGTCGTGGCGGTGGGGATCTGCGGGAGCCGCCCCGTTCGCGGGAGGTGCGGGCGCGTCCGGAGCTCGCGCCACCGTCCCTGCCGGAGCGCCGAGCTCAGCCACCACCTGGCACACCGCAGCCTGGGTGCGATCGATCGCGGCTTGCCTGGTCCTCGTCGGCCTGGCGGTCGATCCCTTGAGCCCGCGGATGAAGCGCCGCAGCTCGGCGCTCTTGACCGCGAAGTTCACATTCTCGGGCGCCACGCCGTCGGACGCGAGCAGCCGATCGGCGCGCAGCTTGGCGACGATCACGCCGACCACGGCGCCGCGCTCGTCCACCAGCGGCCCGCCCGAGTTGCCGGGCTGTACCGGCACCGTGATCTGATACAGCCACGCCGCGCCCAGGCCGGTCCGCCCGCCGATCGAGCCCTCGCTGAACTTCGGGTCGGTGCCGAGGACGCCGGGAACCGGGAACCCGATGGTGAACACCGCCTGCCCCAGCTTCGCGTCGCGGTCGTCGGCGAGCGGCAGCGGGGCCACCTCACTTGCGGTGACGGCCTCGAGCACCGCCAGGTCAACCTGGGGATCGTCTCGCAAGACCCTGGCGACGTGCACGCGGCCGGCGGCATCGACCACCATGATCTTGGCGGCGCCCTCGATGACGTGGTGGTTGGTGACCGCCAGCCCCCCCTTGGCCGCGAAGAAGCAGCTCCCGCTGACCATGGTCGGCTCGGGCGCGGCGACGGCGGCGGCGGTCGCCGCTGGCGACGGAGCCTCCGCTGAATCGACGACCACCTGCCGCGCGCAGCTCTCGGTGTCACCGGCCGCACAGGCGCGCTGGCGATAGATCGCCGCCGTTCCAGGTTGGACTGGCCCCCACCGCTCGGCCATGCGCCGACACGCGTACAGGTTGCGAAGATCGCAGCCCCGCACCAGCAGCAGCTCCGCGATCGCGGTCGCCTCGGGCGCTCGACCCTCCCATTCAAGGGCCGTCATCGCCGCCGAATAGCACGCATCTCCATCGCCGGCGTGGCACGCGTTGACCGCTGTTCCGTACGCGTTCTGCTCCGGGGTTTGCATCGCAGCGCATCCGCTGGCGAGCGCGACGAGCCCCCTCAACGCCCATGAGCGAGCGATGCCGCCGCGACCTGCGTCCGTCCGTCGTGCCCTCGAATCCCGGCGCCCTCGCATCGCCTGACAGTATCAAAAATTGGTTCGATGACAAGATGAGACTTGGCATCGAGCGCACGGGGTCGGGGTTGGGGTTCCGGGTCCGGGGTCCGGGGCCAGATCCGGCCGGGTCCGGGTTCCCGTTTCCGGCTCGGTTCCGGCGCGGTCAAGGTGCGTCGGCGAGCCGGGCGACGACCGCGGCCGCCGCGGCGAGGTCAGGCCGCGGTGATGCGCTCGACGCCGCCGACGTAGGGGCGCAGGGCCGGCGGGATGACCACCGAGCCGTCGGCCTGCTGGTACTGCTCGAGGATGGCGACCAGGGCGCGGCCGATGGCGATGCCCGAGCCGTTGATGGTGTGGACCGGGCGCGGCTTGTCGCCGACGGCGGGCCGGTAGCGGATCTTGGCGCGGCGGGCCTGGAACGCCTCGAAGTTGGAGCACGACGAGATCTCGCGGAACGCGGCCTGGCCCGGCAGCCACACCTCGAGGTCGTAGGTCTTGGCGGCGCCGAAGCCGAGGTCGCCGGTGCACAGCGTGACGACGCGGTAGTGCAGGCCCAGGCCCTGGAGCACGGCCTCGGCCTGATCGCGCAGGCTGTCGAGCTCGGCGTAGCTGTCCTCGGGCGTGGTGAACTTCACCAGCTCGACCTTGTCGAACTGGTGCTGGCGGATGAGCCCCCGGGTGTCCTTGCCGTAGGCCCCGGCCTCGGCGCGGAAGCACGGCGCGTAGGCGCACAGCCGCACCGGCAGGTCGCCGGCCTCGAAGATGTGGTCGGCGTACAGGTTGGTGACCTGGACCTCGGCGGTCGGCGACAGGAACAGGTCGTTGTCGGGGTCCTTGGCCTCGTCGGTGCCGCCGCGGTGATCCTTGAGCGCGAACAGATCGCTCTCGAACTTGGGCAGCTGCCCGGTGCCGCGCAGGGCGGCCCGCCGCACCATCGCCGGCGGCCACACCTCGCCGTAGCCGGCGCCGGTGTGCAGGTCGATCATGTAGTTCATGAGCGCCCGGGTGAGGCGCGCACCCCAGCCGCGCAGCACGGTGAACCGCGCGCCGGCCAGCTTGGCGCCGGCGGCGAAGTCGAACACGCCCAGGGCGGCGCCGAGGTCGGCGTGGTCCTTGGGCTCGAAGGCGAGCACCGGCGCCTGGCCCCACACCCGCTCGACGCGGTTGTCGTGCTCGCCGGCGCCGTCGGGGACCGAGGCGTGGGGCGCGTTGGGGATGCCGAGCAGCAGCAGCTCGCACTCGGCCTCGAGCTCGCCGAAGCGCGCCTCGCGCGCCTTGATGTCCGTCGACAGCGCCTTGAGCCGCTCGCGCGCTTCGGTGAACTCGACCGATTTCTTGTCGAGCTTGGCCATGCGATCATTGGCCGCATTCCGCTCGGCCCGCAGACCATCGAGCTCGGCCTGGACTGTCCGGCGCTCGCGATCCTTGTCGCTCCACGGCGCGATGAGCGGCGTGGCGTTGGGGCGGCGGCGGACGTCGTCGATGCGGCTGGCTTCGATCATGGCAGGCTTTCCGCTCCCGAAACGCAAGCGATCGAGAGCACTTGGCGGCGTACGGTAGTGCCTCTTAACGTCCGGCGCAAGCCGTGGGTCCGATCGCCATGGTCCCTGCCCTCACGATCGGTTGGCTCGACGCCGAGGTGCCCGTGACCACGACCGAGCCGGTCGACCTCGATCGCGCCCTGGTGACCCGGGCCCAGGGCGGCGATCGCGAGGCGTTCGAGCAGCTGGTGCGGCGCCACCAGCGCGGGGTGTGGCACCTGGCCCGCCGCTACCTTCGGGCCGACGCCGACGCCAGCGACGTGACCCAGCTGGCGTTCGTGCGCGCCTACCGCGCGCTCGACGGCTTCCGCGGCGACGCCAGCGTGCGCAGCTGGCTGTACCGCATCGCGATCAACCTCGCGCTCAACCACCTGCGCGACCGGGCCCGCGAGCAGCCGGCCGAGATCGCCGACGACGCGCTGGTCACCGGCGCCACCGGCACCAGCCGCCTCGAGGACGCCGAGCGGGCCGCGGCCCTGCGCGCCGCCATCGCCGCCCTGCCGCCCCGGCAGAAGCAGGTGCTCGAGCTGCGCATCCACGACGAGCTGTCGTTCCGCGAGGTCGCGGCGGTGTGTGACTGCACCGAGAACGCGGCCAAGGTAAACTTCCACCTGGCGGTCAAGCGGCTGCGCACGCTGCTCGGGACCGATCCGGTGACGCCATGACCGCCCGCGACCTATCCCCCGCCGACCCGCGGACGCCCGACGAGGCGTTGCTCGCGGCGTACGCCGAGGCCCCGGCGATGCTGACGGCGGCGGAGCGCGCGACCGTCGAGGCCTGGCTGGGCGCTGCGCCGACCGACGCGCCGCTGGTGGCCGAGGTGCGGGCGCTGCCCGGCGCCGGCGCGCCCGACTGGGCCAAGCTCGAGGCCGCCATCCTCGACGCCACGACCCGGGCCCGGCGCCGGCGGTGGCCGTGGCTGGTGGGCGGCGCCACCCTGGCGGCCGCGGCGGCGGTGCTGCTGCTGGTGGCGCCGCGCGCGACGGTCCCGCTCGAGTGGCCGGCGGCGCTGGTGGTGGCCCCGGCGCCGCCCGCGCCGGTGGCGCTGACGCCGATCGACCTCGACGACGAGCCCGCCGAGGGTGGCCTGCCCGACGACCTGGGCGGCCTGGGCGCCGCCGACGCCGCGCTGCTCGACGAGCTGGCGCAGCTCGACGACGCCGACCTGCGGCTCGACGACGATCTGCCCGCGGTCGGGGCCACCTGGACCGGCTGGCTGGACACGTTGACCGACGCCGAGCTCGAGCGCGCCCTGGCCTGGCTCGACGAGAAAGACGCCACCTGATGCGCCTGCGCTGGATCTGCTCTCTCGCCCTGGCCGCGCTCGCGGCCGCCGCCGTCACCGCCGCCCCGGCCGCAGCGCAGCGCCGCGCGCGCCGGCCGATCGTGGTGGCCGACAAGGACCCGGCGGCCACCAAGCCCGGCGCCAAGCGGGACAAGGTCAAGCAGCGCCTGCGCCTGATGCGCACGCTGGTCATCACCGAGCAGCTCGGCCTCGACGACGCCACCGCCGCCAAGCTGTTCCCGGTGCTGGGCAAGTTCGACGACGAGCTGGCCAAGCTCCTGGCCGAGCGGGCCGCGCTGCGCGCCAAGCTCACCGCCCTGCGCGGCAAGAACAAGCCGCAGGAGCTGTCGTCGGCCATCGATCAGGTGGTGGCCAACCAACGGGCCCGGTGGGCCGCCGAGGAGCGCCGGTTCGCCGAGGTGCGCGCGCTGCTCACACCGGAGCAGGCCGCGACGCTGCTCGAGCTGTTGCCCGACGTCGACCGCCGCATCCTGCGCGGCCTGCGCGGCGCCCTGGCCGACGGTGCCGACGGCGACGACGACGACGCGCCGCGGCGCCCCCGCCGGCGCCTGCGCGCGCCCGCGCCGTGAGCCGCTACCCGATCGCACACGCGAGATCGGCGCCAGACCGCGCGCGTCGCGGCACGACGCGGTACACTCGACCGAGATGAAGGAAGTGGCATGCGCTGTGTGCGGCGCGATGTACCGCTTCCCCGCGGCCGAGATTCCGCCAGCGGGCAAGACGGTGACGTGCGCCAAGTGCAAGGCGCGGATCGTGGTGCACGGCGAGGCGGCGGGCGCGGCCGGCGATGTGATCGACCTGGCCGATCTACCCGCGCCGCGGCGCGCGGCGGCCCCCACCGGCCGCGGCGACGCCGGCGCGCTGCCACCGATCAAGGGCCGCGCCCCCGCGCCGGCGCCCATCGTCGACCTGCCGGCCCCGCGCGCGCGCGCGGCGCCGCGCGAGCCCGAGCCGTTCACGCTCGACGGCGTCGACCTGGTCGCCCCGGTCGGCCCCAGCGCGCGGCCGGCGGCGCCGTTCGATCAGGGCCCGCCGGCGATCGTCGACCTGCCGGCCCCGCGCGCCCCGACGGCGAGCGATCTGTTCGACGACCTGCCCGCGCCGCGAGGACCGACGCTGGGCGATCTGCCCGCGCCCAAGCGCCCCGCCGGCATGCCCGACCTCCCCGCGCCCAAGCGCCCGGCCGGCATGCCCGATCTCCCCGCGCCCAAGCGCCCCGCCGGGCCGGCAGGCGCCGCCGCGGCCAAGCCGGCGGTCGCCGCGCCGCCACCCGTGGCACCACCGCCGACGGCACGCCCCGCCGCGCCTGGCGCCGGGCTCGTCGACCTCCCCGCCCCCAAGGGCTTCTTCGACGACCTCCCCGGCCCCGCTCACACCGGCGGCACCTCCGCCGCCGGGCCCGCCCGCGCCGACCTCCCCGCCCCCAAGGGCTTCTTCGACGACCTCCCCGGCCCCGCCCACACCGGCGGCACCTCCGCCGCCGGGCCCGCTCGCGCCGACCTCCCCGCCCCCAAGGGCTTCTTCGACGACCTCCCCCAGCCCGCGACCGGCGGCGGCGCCCTGCCCGCACCGAAGGGCTTCTTCGACGACCTCCCCCAGCCCGCGACCGGCGGCGGCGCCCGCGGCGACCTCCCCGCCCCCAAGGGCTTCTTCGACGACCTGCCCCAGCCGGTGGGCGCGACCGCGACGCTCGAGCTACCGAGCCCGTTGCCCAACGACCTGCCGCCGCCCGCCGGGCGTCCCGGCCCCAGCGACAGCCTGGCGTTGTTCGACGACCTGCCGCCGGCCGGTGGCGACCGCGCCGCGCGCTTTCCGCAGGCCAGCGGCATCGACCTCGACGCCATCGAGCTGCCCAGCGGGGCCAGCGGCATGCTCGAGCTGGAGTCGACCACCGCCAGCGCGCGCAGCGCCTTCGACGCCGGCCCGGCGCGCAGCCACGCCGCGTCGGACCCGCCCCCCCTCGAGCTGGGCGACGGCGATCTGGGCCTCGAGCTGCCGTCGATGCCGGCCCCGGCCGGTCGCAGCGGCGGGGGTGTCGTCTCGTTCAAGTCCGGCGGAAGCCTCGACGAGCCGCGCGGCGCGGCCGCCCCTGGGCCGGCGGCCGACCTCGACCTCGCCGTCCCCAGCCGGCGCGATCCGTCGACGGTCGACGCCAAGGCCAAGGCCAAGGCCCGCCCGGAGGCCAGCGCGCCCGCCGCCAAGCTGTCGCCCCGCGCCACCCGCATCGCGTTGGCCGCGGCCCTGGGCCTGGCGGCCGTCGGAGCCGGCGGCTTCTACATGTACCGTCGGTGGGACGCGCAGAAGGCGCGCGCCGCCGAGATCGACACCGGGCTGGCCTCGGCGCGCAAGGCGCTGGCCGGCAACGAGCCCGGCCACTGGCGCCGCGCCGGGCGGGCCGCCGCCGCGGTGCTCGCGCTGAACCCGCGCCACGCCGAGGCGCTGGGTATCGCCGCCGAGAGCGCCCTGGCCGGGTACCTCGACGAAGGCACCGACGGCCCCGGCCGCATCGCCGCGGGTCGCCGCGCCCTCGACACCGCCGCGCGCGCCGGGGTGCAGCACCCGGCCGTCGAGCGTGCCACCGGGCTGCGCAGCCTGATCGACGACGACGCCGCCGGCGCGGTGAAGACCCTCGCGCCGCTGGCGGCGCGCGGCGACCGCGACGCCCAGCTGTACCTCGGGTGGGCCCAGGCTCGGCTCCAGGCGTGGCCCGACGCAGTCGCCGCGTTCACCGCGGCCACCGCCACCCGGCCTGCGCTGGCCACCCTCGGGCTCGCCGAGGCCCAGGCCGCCAGCGGCGACACGCCCGCCGCCCACGCCAGCTACCTGAAGGTCATCGAGCTCGAGCCCGAGCGGGTCAGCGCGCTCATCGGCGAGGTGATGACCGCGCCGGCCACCGACTTCAGCAAGCGCGAGGCCTCGCTCCTGGCGATCTTGCAGCGCAAGGACATCGACCAGGCCGACCCGCGGGCGGTGGTGCTGGCGTGGACCCGGGCCGGCGACGAGGCCCGCCGAGGCGGCCGCCTCGACGCTGCCCGCGATCGCTACCGCAACGCGCTGGCCCTGGCGCCGGCCGATCGCCAGGTGCTGGTGGCGCTGGCCGCCACCGAGCTGGCCGACGGCAAGCTCGACGCCGCCGGCGCGGCGAGCGACCAGGCGCTGGCCATGGCGCCCGACGACGTCGAGGCCAACCTGGTGGCCGCCGAGCTCGAGCTGCGGCGCGGGCTGGTGGCCGAGGCGGCGACCCGGCTGACCGCCCTGCGCGAGCGCCAGCCGCCCATCGCGTCGCCGCCCCAGCTGGCTCGGCTCGACATGATCGACGGCATGCGGCTCGAGGAGGAGCAGCACCCGGAGGAGGCGCTGGCCGCGTACGACCGCGCCGCCGCCAACGCCGGCGCCGGCGACGTCGGGCCGGTCATCGCCGGCGCCATGGTGCTGGGCGCGCTGGCCACCAAGGCCGACGCCGACAAGCAGCCGGCCCGGGCCGCCGAGCTGCGGGCCCAGGCCGACGCCCGCCTGACCCGGCTGGGCGCCGAGGCCGAGACCAGCCCGACCCTGGCCATCACGCTGGGCGTCGCGTACCTGGCGGCCGGCGACGCCGCCGCGGCCGAGCGGTGGCTGCGCAGCGCGATCGACCAGCGCCCGGCCGACGTCGAGGCGCGGTTCCAGCTGGCCGAAGCGCTGCGCCGGCAGGGCAAGCAAGACGAGGCGCTCGCCATCTTGACCCAGGCGTTCGAGCGCGAGCCGACGCGGATCGATCTGGGCGTCGAGCTGGCCCGCAGCCTCGAGGCGGCCGGCCGTGACGCCGACGCCGCCGCGCTCTACAAGAAGCTCCTGGCCAGCCCGGGCGTGACCGTCGAGACCCAGGCCCGGGCCGGGCGGTTCTTCGCGCGCACCGGTGACCTGGCGGCGGCCGGCGAGCTAGGCACCGCGCTCTTGGCGGTGACGCCCGACGACCCGACCGGGCTGTTCCTCAAGGGCGAAGGGTTGTTGCTCGCGGGCAAGCTGGCCGAGGCCCGCCGGGCCATGCAGGACGCAGCCAACCGGGCGGCAGATCCCCAGTTCCTCGACGGGCTGGGCCGCGCCGCCGAGGCCTACGCCAAGGACACCAACGACACCGCCATCCGCGACGAGGCGCTGCGAGCCTACGACCAGGCGACCACGCTGGCGCCGACCATGCTCAACCCGTGGATCGGCGTCGGGCGCATCCGCCTGGCCCGGGGCGAGTACGACAAGGCGCTCACCGCCTACCAGGCCGCGCTGCGGCTGGCCCCGCGCGACCCTGACATCCCCTACGGCATCGGCCTGGCCTACGCCGAGCTCGACGAAGATCGCCTGGCCATCCAGTGGCTGGCGCGGGCGGTGGCGATCCAGCCCCGGGCCGACGCGCTGTACCGGCTGGGCTCGCTGTACTTCGACGCCGATCAGGCCGGATCGGCGGCCAGCGCCCTCGAGCGGGCCACCGCCATGGCGACCAAGGACGAGCGCGACACCGGCGCGACCGTCCCGTGGCTGACCGATGCGCTGTGGATGCTGGGCACGGTGCAGCAGGTCCGGCGCGACGACCGCGCCGCCGTGCGCGCGTGGAGCGCGTACCTCGATCGCAAGCCGACCAACCAGGCCCAGGCCGACGAGGTCCGGCGCTTCCTGCTGACGCACACTCGGTAGTACCCTCGACCGGTGGCAGACCTCCTCGAACGGGTGCGCGCGCGGGCGGCGGACGCGCGCTTCGCGCTGACCGTGGCGCGCAAGACCGGCGTGCTGGGCGCGCTCCGCCCCACCGCGCTGCCGCGGTTCCTGGCGGCCGCCCGCCACACCCGGGTCGGTCCGCACCTCGCGACCATGCTCCACGCCAGCATGCACCCGGCCAAGCCGTGCGTCATCGACGGCGACGTCCGCTACACCTACGCCGAGTTCGACCACGCCATCAACCAGGTCGCCCACGCGGTGGCCGCACGCGGCGGCGCCGCCGCCCCGGTGGCGTGCATGCTGGGTAAATCGGCGCCGACTACCTGATCGCCCAGCAGGCGCTGGCCCGCGTCGGCGCCATGGTCGTGCAGATCAACTACCGGTCGAAGCCGGCCGAGGTGGCCTACGTGCTGAGCAACGCCGAGCCGGCGGTCGCCATCGTCGGCGCGCCGTACGCCGACACCTTCGCGGCGGCCATGCGCGAGGCCGGCGCGCGCTGCCAGGTGATCGTCGCCGGGGCGACCACGCCGCCGCCGGTGGGCGACCGGTGGGACGACGCCATCGCCGGCCACCCCGGGACCCAGCCACCGCCGGCGATCCGCACCGGCGACGGCGGCGGCGTGATCGTCTACACCTCCGGCACCACCGGCAAGCCCAAGGGCGCCAGCCGGACCTGGCGGCAGACCGGCTTCGACGCGGTGGCCGACATGATCGCCCAGGTCGGCATGCGCCACGACGATCGCCACCTGGTGGTGTGCCCGCTGTACCACTCGATGGCGCCGGCGTTCGTGGCCATCACGATGTCGCTGGGCGCGACCACCGTGCTGATGAACCACTTCGAGCCCGAGGCGTGCCTGGCGCTGATCGAGCGCGAGCGCATCACCTCGACCTTGATGGTGCCGACCATGCTGGTGCGGTTGGCGGCGCTGCCGGGCGAGGTGCGCCGTCGCTACGACACCTCGTCGCTGCGGTGGATCGCCAGCGGCGCGGCGCCGCTGGCCACCGAGCCCGCGCGCCAGGTCGAGGCCATGTTCGGCCCGGTGTTGTGGAACTTCTACGGCGCCACCGAGACCGGCCTGGTCACGCTGGCCGGCCCCGGCGAACACACCGCGCGGCCCGGCACCGTCGGGCGGCCGCTGCGCGGCAACCAGGTGCGGCTGCTCGACGACGCCGGCGCCCCGGTGGCGCCGGGTGAGGTCGGCGAGGTGTACGTGCGCAACTCGATGCTCATCGGCGGCTACCACAAGAACCGCGACGCCACCGAGCGCTCCAGCCGGGACGGCTTCTTCTCGGTGGGGGACCTGGCGCGGGCCGACGCCGACGGCTTCTTGTACGTCGAGTCGCGCAAGCACGACATGGTCATCTCCGGCGGCGTGAACATCTACCCGCGCGAGATCGAAGACCACCTGGTCACCCACCCGGCCATCCTCGACGCCGCGGTGGTGGGCGTGCCGGATCCCGAGTGGGGCGAGACCCTGCGCGCCTACGTGGTGGTGCGGCCCGGCCACGCCGTCACCGCCGCCGAGGTCACCGACTACTGCCGGCGCGACCTGGCCGACTTCAAGCGACCGCGCCAGGTGGTCTTCCTCGACGAGCTGCCGCGCAACCCGACCGGCAAGGTGCTC
This sequence comes from Kofleriaceae bacterium, assembly GCA_041389965.1. Lineage (GTDB taxonomy): Bacteria > Myxococcota_A > Polyangia > Haliangiales > Haliangiaceae > UBA2376. The sequence goes on from JAWKQV010000002.1 coordinate 583,387, forward strand.
AAGCGCGAGCTGCGCGACCGGCCGCTGTGACCACCGCCGCGCCGTTCGTCGTCGGGACCGCCGGGCACATCGACCACGGCAAGACCGCGCTGGTGCACGCGCTGACCGGCATCGACACCGACCGCCTGGCGGTGGAGAAGGCCCGCGGCATCACCACCGAGCTCGGCTTCGCCCACCTCGACCTGCCGGGCGGCAACCGGGTCGCGGTGGTCGACGTGCCGGGGCACGAGCGCTTCATCCGCGCGATGGTGGCCGGCGCCACCGGGCTCGACCTGGTGGTGCTGGTGATCGCCGCCGACGAGGGCGTCATGCCCCAGACCCGCGAGCACCTCGACGTGTGCCAGCTGCTGGGGGTGCGGCGCGGGCTGGTGGCGATCACCAAGCGCGACCTGGTCGACGACGACTGGCTGGCGATGCTCGACGACGAGCTGGCCGGCTGCCTGGCCGGGACGTTCTTGGCCGACGCGCCCCGCCTGCCGGTCTCGGCCCGGACCGGGGCCGGGCTGCCGGCGCTGGTCGCGGCGATCGAGGCGACCCTGGCGACCCTGCCGCCGCGGCCGGCCAGCGGCCCGCTGCGGGTGCCGATCGATCGGGTGTTCACCCTGCGCGGCTTCGGCACGGTGGTGACCGGCACCATCGCCAGCGGCCAGCTGGCGGTGGGCGACGAGCTGACGATCTACCCGCGCGGGCTGCGGTCGCGGGTGCGCGGGCTGCAAGTCCACGGCGCCGCCGTCGACGGGGCCGGCGCCGGCCAGCGCTGCGCGATCAACCTGCACGGCCTGGCGGTCGATCAGCTGGTCCGGGGCGACGTGGTCGGCCACGCCGACGGCCTGGCGCCGTCGCACCTGCTCGACGTGCGGCTGCGCCACGTCGCCGCCGCCACCCAGGCGCTGCCGGTGCGCTCGAAGGTGCTGGTCCACCACGGCGCGACCCAGGTCGAGGCCACGCTGGTGCTGGCCGGGCCGCCGCTGGCGCCGGGCGCGGCCGGCGTCGCCCAGCTGCGCGTCGATCGCACCACGCCGCTGGCGGCGCTGCCCGGCGATCACTTCCTGGTGCGCGGCTTCACGCCGCTGGCCAACCACGGCACCACGCTGGGTGGCGGCGAGATCGTCCGGGTCCACGCCAGCAAGCTGCGGTCGAGCGCGGCCCGCGCCGCCGAGCACGCGGCGATGGTGGCCCGCTTCGCCGACGCCCGGCTGGCCGACCGGATCGGGCTCGAGCTGAAGGTGGCCGGCGCCGCGCTGCCGAGCCTCGAGGTCCTGGCCCAGCGCACCGGCGCGACCGCCGACGAGCTGAGCGCCGCGCTCGACGAGCTGGTGGCCCGAGGCGACGTGCTCCGCGCCGACGACGACCGCCTGCACGTCGAGACGCTGGCCGCGCTCGAGGCGACGATCCAGGCGCGCTTGACCGCCGCGCCCGATCACAGCCTGCCGCGCGAAGAGCTGCGCCAGCGGCTCCCGGCCGCGCTGCCGGTGCGCGGCTTCGACCTGGTGATCGCCGAGCTGGTGCGGCGCGGCGTGCTCGAGGCCAGCGCCGAGCGGGTCAACCGCCCGCGCGCGCCGCGACCGCGGCTGGCCCCGGGCGACGCCGCCCTGCTCGAGCGGTTCGCCGGGTGGGGCCTCGAGCCGGCGCGGCCCAAGGAGCTGCCCGCGCTGGTCGGCCAACCCGAGGCCGCGGTCAAGGCCGCGCTCGACCGCCTGGTGGCGGCCAAGCTGCTGGTCAAGGTCAAGCCGGACTACCTGGCCCACGCCGACGCCGTGGCCGCCCTCAAGGCGCGCCTGCTCGGCTACCTGGCCGCGCAGCCGGAGGTCACGCCGTCGACGTGGAAGGACCTGTGCGGCACCAGCCGCAAGTTCTCGATCCCGCTGGCCGAGTACTTCGACGCCGAGAAGGTGACGCTGCGCGTGGGCGACGTGCGGCGCAAGCGCTGATCGCCGCCTCGTGCGTTACTGTCGGACATGCTCGCTCGCTGGTCCGCGCGCCTCGGCGCTCCGCTCCTGGCCGCGCTGGCCGCCGCCGCCTGCAAGTCGAAGCCGCCCCCGCCGCCGCCGGTCGCGCCGGCCGACGCCGCGGGCCTCGACGGCACCGGCGCGGCGATCGTCGAACCGGCCGACCCGCCGGGCCCGGCGGCCGGTGACGTCCCCGACGAGGCGACCCTGCGCGCCGGCAAGCGCACCGGCCTGGCCGCCGCCGACGAGCGGCCCGAGGTGGCCACCGAGGCGCTGGCGGAGGCGCTGCTGGCCGGCCAGGTGCCGTGGACCCGGCTGGTCGATCCCGCGCGCGGCGTGGTCGAGCTGCGCACCGTCGACACCGCCGGACACGCGCGGGCGCCGGCCCTCGAGCGCCGGTGCGGCACCGACGCCGACGCCGCGCTGGCAGCCTGGACCGCCGGCGTCACCCAGGCGCTGGCGACGCCGGCGCTGGGCTACCGCCTGACCTGCGACAACAGCGGGCTGGCCGAGGGCGCGGCGCTGTGCTCGGTCGACGCCGACGCCGAGGGCGCGTTCGCCTTCGACCTGGTGCTGGTCCCCGACGCTGAGCGCGGCCTGCGCGTGGCCGGCCTGACCGCGCTCGACCCGATCCCGCCGCCGGTCGACGTCGCCGACGCCTTCGACCTGGCGCTGGGCCAGGCCGACGCCCGCTGCCGGTGATCCCAGGCGCGTCGTGGGGCACACGGTCCGGGGTTCGGGTCCGGCTCCGGCTTCGGGTCCGGCTCCGAGTCCGAGTCCGGGTCCGGCTCCGGCTCCGGCTCCGGGTCCGGCTCGCGGCTCCGGGTCACGGCGCGCACTCGCGGCGCGCGGCCTCAGAAAGTACAGGGGTCCCGATCGGGCTACGCCCGTCGGGGGAGGGTCTGGCGACGAACCCAGAGAAGGGACGTCACGCCATCAGAAGTAGTAGCCAGCGGTCATGCCGAAAAACGGCATGGTGCGCAGGCCACCTTCGATGTTGATGAAGATCTCGTCGGTCGGCTTGATCTGCAGGCCGACGATGGCGTTGATGACCAGCATCACCGGCGGGATGTCGTAGGGCGTGTTGATGTTGGTCGCGGTCGGGCTCTCGCTGCACGAGTCGGGCGCCGAGGACGAGCAGCGCTGGTCGGTGCGGCGGACGTCGCCGGTGAACACGCCGATGCCGGCGCCGCCGCCGTAGCGCACCGCCAGCTGGGGGATGATCTGCGTGTGGTACATGAACGACAGCTCGGCGGTGACCCAGCCGAAGTTGTCGAAGCGGACCTTGTCGGGCTCGTTGGCGGGGATCGGCTTGTCCTTCTCGATCCAGATGCCCTCGCTGATGAAGATCTTCTCGTACTCGAGGCCGAGCTGCACCTCGAACGGGCCCTTGCGGCGCGACAGCTCGAGCCCGAAGCCGACGTTCGACGAGCCGGCCGGCGCGCGATCCACGAACGCCTCGAGGAGGCTCTTGGGGATGCGCACGTTGCGGAGGCGGAGCCCGAGCCCGATGTGAGTCTTGTCCGCGGCGGTCGCCGCGGCCGTGGTCGGGCTGGGCGCGGCGCTGTCGTCGTCGAGGGCCGCCTGGGCCAGCGCCGACGAGGCGCCGGCGGTCAGGGCCACGGCGACTGCGGCGGCGGTCACGAAACGACGGGCGGTACGGTCATGGTGCATGGTGTCCTCCGGCAAGCGCTGGCAGTATATAGGTGTCGTCAGGTCGACGAGAGTCCCCCGGTGCCGTTTCCGTGTCTTCCCCACGCGTGTCTCGACGCCCGTGCGCTGGTCCCCCGCACGGGTGCGGGGCGCCATGACCTGAGCCCGGGCGCGGCACGGCGCCGACCGACCGCCGCGGCGCCGCGCGCGGCGCGGACCCGGGCTGCGGGCGCGGGGCTGGCTCGGTACGTCGGGGGGCTCGTCATCGCGCTCGTCGTCGGCTGCGGAGGCGGGGGTGCATCCGTCGGCGAGACGTGCACCACGGTAGCCGAGTGCGCCGACGGCCTCCAGTGCCTTGATCACATCTGCCGGCCGGGGTGCCTGGCCGACATCGACTGCGGCGACGGGCGGTTCTGCGAGGCGCGCGAGTGCAAGGTGGTGCTGAGCGAGCTGGGCGACCCGTGCGTGAGCGAGACCGAGTGCGGCCGCGGCCAGACCTGCCGGCTGCCGGTCGACACGTTCACCACCGGCGTCGGCGCGTGCCAGAGCGAGCTGTCCACCGGCCCCCGCGTCGTCGGCGAGCCGTGCGCGATCGACGACGACTGCCGGATCGGTGCGTGCGCGCTGGGACGATGTACGGCGCTGTGTGCCAACGACAGCCAGTGCCTGCGCGGCTTCCTGTGTACCGAGATCCCGCGGGTGTCGGCCGACGCCGAGGCAGCGCTCGGCGGCTACCGAGGCTGCCTGCCCAGCCGCGGCACGCTCACCTACGACGTCCCGGTGCGGCCGCTGCTGCTGCCGGCGGCCAGCGCCACCCAGACCATCACCGTCCCGGTGGTGCAGACCGCCACCTCCCTGACGGTGGTCACCGAGGCCGGCCGCGCCTCGGACGTGGTCGGCGTGGCCAAGGTAGCCGATCAAGCTGAGGTCATCTTCGACGAGACGCCCGGCCAGCCCAAGCTGTTGCGCCACACCCGGCTGCCCGGCCTGGCGGTGCTGCAGATCCCGACCACCAGCGCGGTCGACAGCGTCCACTGGGGCCACTACCAGATGGACATCAAGACCAGCGCCGCCAGCGGCGCCATCGCCAACGCCGGCCGGCGGATCCGCATCGTCGAGAAGCTCGGCAACGACGCCCGGCTCGACCTGCACTTCTACTTCGCCGACCTGAGCAACCACCCGTGCCTGAGCCAGCCGCTCGACGCGGCCCACGCGGCCAGCGACGACGACTTCCAGACCCGGTTCCGCACCGAGCTGGTGCGCATCTTCGCGCCGGCCAACATCGCGATCGCCGCGGTGACCTACGGCGACATCGCCGGCACCCAGGACGGCCGCGGGCAGATCCCGGCCGGCACCTACGACAGCCTGACCGCGACCAGCGCCGCGGCGCTGTTCCGGCGGTTCCCGCACACCACCGGCGTCAACGTCTTCATCGTGCGCTCGTTGGCGCCGGCCGGCACCGAGATCCTCGTCGGCGGCACGCCGGGCGCGCCGATGGGCGGCACCGCCGCGTCGGGCGTCGCGGTGGCCATGACCCCGCTGTGCTACCAGCCGCCCGGCGAGCGGTGGGCGTACCTGGCGCGGATCACCGCCCACGCCGTGGCCCGCCACATGGGGCTGTACCGCAACCGCGAGCCCGACGGCTCGGCCGATCCCCTCGACGACAGCCCCACCGACGAGAGCAACCTGATGTACTGGGGTGAGGACGGCCAGACCTCGCTGTCCAGCGAGCAGCGCGACGTGCTGCGGAAGAGCCCGGTGCTGCGATGATCCGCCGCGGGCTGGTGCTCCCGGTGGCGGTGGCGCTGGTGGCCACCGCGCCCCGCGTACACGGCGATCTCATCGCCCGCACCGACATCGAGCAGGCGATGTCGGGCATCGACTACCAGCCGGACCGGGCCGAGCTCGAGCAGCTCCTGGCCGGCAACCTCGCGACCCTGGTGGTGCTGGCCGACAACAGCGGGACCGCCCCGGGGATCAGGCTGCGGTCGTACCGCGCGCTGGGCCGGTTCGACAGCGACCTGGCGCGCTCGGCGCTGACCGCCGCCATCGCCCGCTTCAGCGATGATCCGGAGCCGACCAACCAGCTATTCCTGATCGCCGCCCTCGAGGGGCTGGGCGACAACGGCGGCGCCGCCGCGGTGCCGGTGCTGGCGAGCCAGCTCAACCACGCGCTCCAGGACGTCCGCGCTGCCGCGACGCGGGCCCTGGCGGCGACCAACTCGGCGGCGGCCTGCCCGTACATCGGCCGCAACCCCGACGACCCGTCGCCCCAGGTGAACGCCGCCCTCGACGAGGCCAAGATCGCGCTGACCGAGAAGTGCCTGGACCCGTGATGATCCGTTGCCCCCTGCGGTGAGGAGCCGTACACTGCAGGGTGGCAAGGTGCGCTGGTCGCACCTCACCCCTCATGTCGGCCTCCCGTCCGCCCTCGCATCGCGCCCCGCCGGTCACCGGCGTCCGGTCGCGATCTAGCCCGGAGCCGACCGAGTCGTTGGCGTTGCCCGAGGAGGACTGGCACAGCGCGCCGCCGTCGCTGCCGCTCGGCACCCGCGACGAACGGCCGCGCTCGGTCGACACCCGGATCGACAGCCCGGCCGCCCGCACCCGCACCCCGCACCGGCCGCCGCCGGTGCCGCCCAGCGATCGCGGCGACGAGCGGGTCGGCATGGTCCTCGGCACCTACCGCCTGCTCGAGCTCATCGGCAAAGGCGGCATGGGCTTCGTCTACCGCGCGGAGCACACCAAGCTGGGCCGCGAGGTTGCCCTCAAGCTGTTGCGCAGCGACTACGCGCGGCGGCGCGACGCGGTCAGCCGGTTCTTCCAGGAGGCCCGCACCGTCAACCGGGTGCGCCACCGGAACATCGTCGACGTCACCGACTTCATCGAGCTCGACGACGGCACCACCTTCATCATCATGGAGCTGCTGCGCGGCAAGAGCCTGGGCGCGTGGGCCCGGGACGCCTACGACCTGCCGCGGGCGCTGGCCGCGCTCATCCAGATCTGCGACGGGCTGTCGGCGGCCCACGCGGTCGGCGTGATCCACCGCGATCTCAAGCCCGACAACGTGGTGCTGGTGCCCACCGCCGACGGCGCCGAGCTGGTGAAGCTGCTCGATTTCGGGGTGGCGAAGCTGCTCAACCGCGACGACGAAGACGTCGGGCTCGAGACCGCGGCCGGCTCGGTCATCGGCACGCCGGCGTACATGTCGCCCGAGCAGGCCGGCGGGCTGGTAGTCGACAACCGCGCCGACATCTACTCGCTGGGCGCGATCATGTACGAGCTGTTCTGCGGCCAGCCGCTGTTCCGCGGCCGATCGTTTGGCGAGTACGTCCGCAAGCACCTCAACGAACACCCGGTGCCGCCGCGGCAGACCCCGGGCGGCGCGTTGATGGATCCACGCCTCGAGGGCGTGCTCATGCGGTGCCTGGCCAAGGACCCCGACGCGCGCTACCCGACCGCCGAGGCGCTGCGCGACGAGCTGTTGCACCTGCTGGCGGCGATCGAGACCCGCCCGCACGAGCTCTTGGGGCTCAGCGCCAGCGGGCTGCGGGCGCCGGCCGGCACGGTCCCGGCGCCGGTCGGTTCGGCCGTCGACGGCTCGACGCGCGATCCGCGCGGGGGCAGCGTCAGCGCCGGCCCGATGGCGCCAGGCGTGCCCACCCCGATGCCAGGGCACGGCTCGTGGATCGCGCCGGCCCCTCCGGCCGGCACGTCGCGGCGGTGGTTGTGGGGCGCCGCGCTGGCGGCCACCGTCGGGGTCGCCGTGGCGGGCGGCCTCATCGCCGCGTCGCGGTCGACCCCGGCCGGCCTGGCACCGCCCCCGGCGGCCCCGCCGGTCGCGCCGGCGGTCACCTCGCTGGTCGCCGCCGACCCTGCGCCCCGGGTGCGCGTGCAGATCGACGCGCCCGGCGGCGGGCAGGTGCTGGCGGAAGACGGCGGCGCCGCGCTGTGCACCACGCCGTGCCTGCTGGAGATCGATCCGGGCGACGGCGGCTCGCCGACGCGGCGCAGCTACCTGGTGCGCAAGGACGGCTTCCGCGACGCGACGTTCGCGATCGACCTGGGCGCCGCGCCGGCCGCGGTGCCGGTCACGCTCGAGGCCCTGCCCGAGCTGGTCTTCGATCCGCCCGAGGCGGTCCACGGCGACGCCACCCGCCCGAGCGGACGGCGCCCCGAGCCGCGCCGCGACGTGCGGACGACGCCCGCGCCGACGCCACCCCCACCGGCGACGACGGTGGCCCCGCCACCCGACCCGACGCCGAAGCCCAAGCCCAAGGACACGCGGGTCGATCCGACCGTGACCATCGATCCGTTCGCGGGGGGCTGATGCGCGCCGCGGTCGCCCTCGCCGTGCTGGTCCTGCTCACGCTGGCGGTGGGGGTGCGGCCGGCCGCGGCCGAGGATGCGGCGACCCGGGCGGCCAAGCGCCACTTCGCCAAGGGCGACAAGCTGTTCGCGCTGGGCAAGTTCGATCAGGCGCTCGACGAGTTCGAGGCGGCCTACGAGGCCAAGCCGGCGCCCAAGCTGCTGTTCAACATCGGCCAGGCCCACCGCAACCTGGGCCACGCGCGCGAGGCCATCTTCGCCTACCGCAAGTACCTGCGCGAGCTCCCCGACGCGCCCAACCGCGAGGCCGTCGAGAAGCTCATCGACGAGCTCGAGGCCCAGCAGGCCGACGACGAGGCCCGCGCCCGCGCCCGCGAAGACGAGCTCGAGCGCGAGCGGATCCGCCAGGCCGCCCAGGTCGCGCCGGCGGCCCGGCCGGCCGCCGATAAGCCGATCTACACCCGGTGGTGGTTCTGGGGCGGCATCGCCGCGGTCGCCGGCGCCTCCGCCGGCGGCTACCTGCTGTTGCGGGACGACGGCATCCCATCCACCGACCTCGGCAACGTCGTGTTCGACTAGCGAGCTCCTACCGTGGTCCGCCTTCGCCTCCCTCACCTCACCGCCCCTGTCGGCGCGGCGCTCCTCGCGGCGCTGGCCGCGGGCGCCTGCAGCGACGCCCCGCCGGTCGTGGTGGTGCACGTCGCGGCGCGGCCGGCGGTCGCCGACGTCACCGAGCTGACCGCGGCGCTCACCAACGGCAGCTCGATGCAGACCGAGACGTTCGCCGTGGCCGGGCGGCGGTTCCCGCTGTCGTTCAGCGTCCAGACCCCCGGCCGTGACGGCGACCTGGTGATCGACCTGGTGGCGCGCGACGGCGCGGGGCTGGTGCGCGGCGCGGGCGCGGTCACCATCGGGCTGGGCGACCCGCGGGTCGACGCCGACGTCACGCTCGAGGCCAACGACTTCGTGGTCAACACCACCTTCGTCGGCAGCCAGGACCTGGCGTTCCGGCTCGACGGCGGCGGGCGCCAGCTGACCGTCGACAGCGACGGCGTCTTCACCATCGGCTGGTCAGACACCTGCCAGATGGTGGGGCGGTGCGACGTCTTCGGGCGACGCTTCGACGCCACCGGCACGCCGGTCGACACCGCGATCGCGGCCGGCAGCGGCCAGTTCAACCTCAACCAGAGCGACGGGGAGACCGGGTTCGAGCCATCGCTGGTGACCAACCGCACCGGCGGGAACCGTGGCGGCGTGGGCCACCGGCTCCAACCTGTTCGCGGTGGTGATCGATCGCGCCGGCGCACACGTCACGTCGAGCGAGACCGTGATCACCGGCATGACCTCGCCGGGGACCCCGGCGGTGACCGCGCTGCCCGACGGCCGCTCGTCGTGGCCTGGACTGACACCGCCATGACGCCGGGCGGGCCAGCAGGACGTCAAGGTCCAGCTGCTCAGCTCGGCAGCGCGCCGATCACCAACCCGGTCACCGGCACCACCGGGCCGTTCGTCACGTCGACCACCGCCCACACCACCGACGAGACTCCGGCGGTGGTGGCCCTCGACAACAGCTCGGCGATGGCGGTGGTCTGGCGCGACGGCACCACCATCCGCGGCCGCTTCTTCGGCGCCACCGGCACCCCGCTCGGCGGCAGCGATCTGGTCCTGGCCACCCGCACCCCGCCGGCGAGTCGATCGGCCCGCCCAGCTGGCCACCCTCGGCGGTGACGTCGTCGCTCTCTGCCGCCGCGCCACCTTCGGCGGCGACGCCGACGCCGGCCAGCTCCTCCTCCGCCGCCTGACCGCGTCGGGCGCGGGCATCGGCATGCCGGTGGTGGTCACCGACGATGTCGAGCAGGGCCCGGCCGCGCTCACCATCCGCGGCGCGGACGTCGGCGTCGCCTGGTCGGCGTGCGCCGGCGACAGCGACGGCGCCGGCTGCGGCATCCGCTTCCGCCGCTACGACGCCAACCTGACCGCGGTGGGCGCGGCCATCCCGGTCAACACCACCACCGTCGGCGACCAGGAGGATCCATCGGTCGGCTGGCTGCCCGACGGCGCCGTCGCCGTGACCTGGACCGACCCCAGCGGCGCCGACCCCGACCGCGACCCCAGCGCCGTGCGCGCGCGCATCATCTACCCGTAGCGCGGCGGCCGGCCGCGCCTCAGCGCACGCCGACCGACCCGATCGTCGCCGCCGGGCTGATCGGCGGCCCTGATCGAACGTCGCGCCGGGCGGCAGGTTGATGCGGATGCGACCGACGCCGCCACCGCCGCCGGCGCCTTCGGACAGTGTTGTGTTTCCCCCTGATTCTCCAGCCTCGGCCGGACTACCTAGTGCACCACCGTCGCCGCCCTTTGGGTACCCGCGTGAAACGATCCCGGCGCAGGGTCTTCGGACAGGAGAGGCCATTTGATGCAAAGCCCACTTGGCCGGAATGCCCTGCACCGCCGTTGGCGACGATTCCGGCTCCCGCCAACACAACGACGTTGGCTGCCTCGAGCAAGATCCTGCGCGCCTCCCGACCCACCGCCCAGACCACGGGCGCACGGCGCGCTTCCGAGACATTGCGGAACCCACATCCCAGTGAACCCTTTCGCACCACCTCCGTTTGCCGCGATCATCCCCGAGGATCGTGATCGTCCCGCACGTCGACACCTGTACGGCGCCGCCTCGGCGCCAGGGCTCGTCAAGATCGATGGCAACTCGTGTGCACCCTGTGGCGGGAAGCCGCCGGTGCATCCTCCCGCAACGGAACGTTCGTCGCGTCCCCGTCATCGAGTCCGCCAGCGCCTCCCGCGACGAGCCACGCCCCTCCCCGCCTCGACCACCGGGGAGGCCGAAGCCGCCCCCACCGCGCGGAAAAGGACAGGCTCGCGTCCCGCGCGGGGTCGCCTCGACCTGAACCGAGGTCAAGGACCGCACCGGCATGCGGCGTCGCTGATCTGCGCTCAGTGATACAAGGCTTCGGGCGACGATTCGACGCCACCGGCACGCCGGTCGACACCGCGATCGCGGCCGGCAGCGGCCAGTTCAACCTCAACCAGAGCGACGGGGAGACCGGGTTCGAGCCATCGCTGGTGACCAACCGCACCGGCGAGACCGTGGCGGCGTGGGCCACCGGCTCCAACCTGTTCGCGGTGGTGATCGATCGCGGCGGCGCCCACGTCACGTCGAGCGAGACCGTGATCACCGGCATGACCTCGCCGGGGACCCCGGCGGTGACCGCGCTGCCCGACGGCCGCTTCGTCGTGGCCTGGACTGACACCGCCATGACGCCGGGCCAGCAGGACGTCAAGGTCCAGCTGCTCAGCTCGGCCGGCGCGCCGATCACCAACCCGGTCACCGGCACCACCGGGCCGTTCGTCGCGTCGACCACCGCCCACACCACCGACGAGACTCCGGCGGTGGTGGCCCTCGACAACAGCTCGGCGATGGCGGTGGTCTGGCGCGACGGCACCACCATCCGCGGCCGCTTCTTCGGCGCCACCGGCACCCCGCTCGGCGGCAGCGATCTGGTCCTGGCCACCCACCCCGCCGGCGAGTCGATCGGCCCGCCCCAGCTGGCCACCCTCGGCGGTGACGTCGTGCTCCTGTACCGCCGCGCCACCTTCGGCGGCGACGCCGACGCCGGCCAGCTCCTCCTCCGCCGCCTGACCGCGTCGGGCGCGGGCATCGGCATGCCGGTGGTGGTCACCGACGATGTCGAGCAGGGCCCGGCCGCGCTCACCATCCGCGGCGCGGACGTCGGCGTCGCCTGGTCGGCGTGCGCCGGCGACAGCGACGGCGCCGGCTGCGGCATCCGCTTCCGCCGCTACGACGCCAACCTGACCGCGGTGGGCGCGGCCGTCCCGGTCAACACCACCACCGTCGGCGACCAGGAGGATCCATCGGTCGGCTGGCTGCCCGACGGCGCCGTCGCCGTGACCTGGACCGACCCCAGCGGCGCCGACCCCGACCGCGACCCCAGCGCCGTGCGCGCGCGCATCATCTACCCGTAGCGCGGCGGCCGGCCGCGCCTCAGCGCACGCCGACCGACCCGATCGTCGCCGCCGGGCTGATGATCGGCGGCCCCTGATCGAACGTCGCGCCGGGCGGCAGGTTGATGCGGATGCGACCGACGCCGCCACCGCCGCCGGCGCCTTCGGTCCACCCCGTCGCGGCGCCCGCGCCTCCATCGGTGGCATCGACGCCGAGCGCGCCGCCCGCGCCTGCCTGGGGATTGGTGCTAGCTGCCAGCGCGGGAGACTCAGCTAGCATCCCATCTGCCGCCAGCCCGATTCCCCCAAACTTCCCGGCGCCGCCGTTGGCGACGATGCCACCGGTGGATGCGACGACCAGGCCTGCACCCTCGAGCAGGATCGCGCCTCCGGCGCCGCCGCCGGCACCGGCGTCGCACAGTCCGTTCGTGAAACAGCTCGGCGTGATCGGCTGCGTGTTGCCCTTGGCGCCCCCACCGTTCGCCGCGATGAACGCACTGGGCGAGATGGTCAGCCGCCCTCGCGCCGACAGTTGCAGTGCGCCGCCGCCGCCGCCGGGGGCCGCCAGCAACGACGGCGCCGGATCGTCCGATGCCAGCCGCGTACCCCCTCGACAGCCACCTCGCAGCGGGACAAGCGTCGCGTCGCCCGCGATCACGCCTCGCGCACCCGCGGGTGCTGCGCCGGCCCACCCGCCGCGCCCGCCAACAGAACCGAACCCGCCACCACCGCCGCCGCTGTAGGCGCTCCCCATCGCTGCTCCGGAGCCGCCCACACATGGTCCGCTCGAGATCGAGCCCGGGCCGGGGTAGGCGTGCTCGGCGCTGACCGACAACGTCCCGCCGATGGTGACGTCCCCGTCGGACAAGATCGCCAACGCGCGGCTGCCTTGAACCCGCACGTCGAATACGTCCAACGACTTGACCGAGATCGCGAAGATCTCGACCGGGCCGCCGCTGATGATCCGGGCCGCGACCGTGACCGCGAGCCCGTTCCCGTCGACGACGGTCTCGGTCGAGGTGTCGATGACCGCCTGCCCGCTGAGCGCAAGCGGCTGTGCGTCGCGCGCGGCGTCGAGGGCCGCTGCCAGCCCGTTCGACGGGTCGAGGTCGTAGCAACGATCGTTGGTCGCGGCGCACCCAAAGGCGCAGGTCGTGACGGTCGCCTGGCCGTCAGCGTCGCACGTGGTCAGCACGTCGCCCGCGCAGACGTCCTGACCTGGCGTGCATTGCCACACCGCGTCGGCCACTGCGTCGACCACCGCCGCATCGACCGGTGGGTCGATATCGCCCGGCCGCTTGAACTGACAACTCGCCATGGCGGTGGCCACCGCCAAGATCACAACGCATGTCGAGACTCGCCTCACGCTCCGAGCATACTCACCGGCGGAGCCCATCGCTGGGTCGGGTTGCGTTCCAATCGCGGCCGGGCGGAACGGCGCCTGGCCGGTCCACGCCGACGATTCAGGCCATCGTGCCGTGCGGACCTGCGGCGGCCCTTTCTCGGCCTGCGCAAGCTGCTGTTAGCGGCGCCTCCCGGCGGCTTCTTCGCGCGCAGTTTCGGGGCGGGCATGCTCCGCGCGAGGAGGATTCCATGACGACGTTCCGCTTTGTTACTTCGCTTGCTGCTGTCACGGTGTTCGCTGGCCTCGCTGCCTGTGGCGGCGACGACGGCGGCGGCGGCGGTGGCATCGACGCCGCCGTCTCGATCGATGCACCCAACGGCACCGTCGACGCGGCGATCGATGCACCGAACAGCGTTCCGGGCCTGGGGATGACCTGTAATCCCCAGGCGAATCCTTCAATGTGCCCTGCCGGCGCTCCAATTTGCCTCACCTTTAACGGAACGACCGGCTTCTGCTCCCTCGTGTGCGCGTCGCAGCAGATGAACCAGCCGAACGCCATGGGCCAGTTCCCCCGGCCCCCGGCAGGGGATCCTGCGTGTCAGGCAGCGTTCTCTGGCGCCGCCGGCATGCCGCTTTGCGGCGTGATCCTCTCCAACACGCTGCAGCCACCCATTCCGCAAGGCGGCCAGCCAATGGCCGGCACGACCTACACCTACGACGCAGCGTGCGCTGTGGTCTGCGGTGCCGGAAACACGTGCCCATCGAACCTGACGTGCGATACGGCGCGCGGACTTTGTCTGCCCTGACCCGCCGCCCCGCCCGCGCCTATCGGCCGCGGAGGTCGACGACCTGCTGGTCGCCGTCGTAGACGCCGTGGCCGTCCCACTGGGCCAGGCCCGGCGACAGTTGACGCAGCGCGTTCCACAGGGGCGCGACCAGGGCGAGGGTGGCGTCGGGGCCTCGACCACCCCAGTCGAGGTCGGCGACGACGACGGCCTTGCTGGCGCGCAGGCGCGGCACCACGGCCGCGCCGTGGCCGGTCGACTCGACGACGGCGATGGTGCTGCGCAGGTCGTCCTCGAAGAGGTCGCCGCTGGCCTGGTTCACCTCGACCTGTCCCAGCGATTGCTCACCGTGGAGCAGCTCGCCGAGGTCGATCTTGAGCGCAGGGTCGACCGCGGCGAGGGCCTGCTGCAAGGCCTTCGACGTGATCGGATGCGCGGCGTAGTACCGGACCATGTAGCCCACGCGGCGATGCTACTCCAGGCGCCCCGCCACAGGTGACTTGACAGCCACGAACCCGCGCACCGACCATCGGACCGCCATGCTGCTCATCATCCTCGGCGCGGTCGGCGCCGCGATCGCCCTGGTCCTCGTCATCGCCGCGACGCGCCCCAAGACCTCGCGCCTCGAACGCGGCACCTCGATCGCCGCACCGGCGGCCATCGTCCAGGCGCTCATCGACGACTTCCACCAGTGGGCGCAGTGGTCGCCGTGGGAGAAGCTCGACCCGGCCATGACCCGCACCCACTCCGGCGCCGAGCGCGGCGTGGGCGCGATCTACGCGTGGGACGGTAACCGCAAGGCCGGCGCGGGACAGATGGAGATCCTCGAGGTGACCGACGGCCGCCGGGTCGCCATCAAGCTCTCGTTCGTGCGGCCGTTTCCGGCGTCGAACCTGACCGAGTTCACGCTGCGCGATGCCGGCGGGACCACCGAGGTGACGTGGGTGATGACCGGGCCCAGCCCGTTCATCGCGCGGGTGATGGGCGTCTTCATCAACTTCGACAAGCTGGTGGGCAAGGACTTCGAGGCCGGCCTGGCCAAGCTCAAGGCCATCGCCGAGGCCGCGCCCGCTCAGGGCACCGCCTCGTAGTTGTGGGCCTTGGGGTAGGTGTCGTCGACCTGCTCGATCGGCGTCCCGTCGGTCCGACACTGCAGCGTCGACTCGAGCACCGCCGTCGACGCGAAGTTGATGATCGCCCACGCCTCGGGCCCGGGGATGTAGGCCGGATCGCAGTCGAACAGGAGCCCGGCCGCCGGCGCACCGCACAGGTTGTACTGCTCGGCCACCGCGAGCAGATCCTTGCCGGCGGCGTTCTTGGTCTGGCACAGATCGGCGAACGCCAGGTGCGCGCCGTCGACGATCGACAGGTAGTCCCGCGGCGTGGGTGACGCCGCCCAGGCGTCGTGGGCCGAGGCCGCGGTGACGATGCCGTCGCGATCGCCGGCCATGAACAGCGAGCGCCGGAGCGCCGGTCCGGCGGAGACCGCCTGGTTGCCCGCCAGGCTGATGACGACCTGCACGCCGGGGAGCCCGGCGGCGCCGGCGGCGGTGTTGGCGCCGGCCGAGTGCCCGGCGACCGCCAGGCGGGTGGCGTCGACGTGCCCAGCCAGGAACCCGAGCTCACCGGTCGGGGCGCCCAGCGCGGCGACCTCGGCGGCGACGTCGCCCGCCAGGTCGCGCGCGCCGGTGGGCGTGTCGGGGCACAGCATGGTCAGGATGTCGCCCAGCAGCAGCCCGGGGTGGTCTGCGGCGATCACGACGAAGCCACGGCTGGCCCAGTGGGTGACGATCGACAGCGACTGGTGACGGAACGCCGCGGTGCCGTGGACGAACACCACCGCCGGGTACGGCCCGTGCGCGTCGTCGAGCGGCAGGTCGCGGTAGCAGTCGCACGACTGCCACGGGTTGTCGGCGTCGGGGATGATCGTCTGCTGGGAGGCGTTGAGCGCGGCGCGGATGTCGTAGCGCGCGGTGGCCTGGCCGACCTCGCTGCCGCGGGTGGCCGGGTACCACACCTCGACCTTGCCCAGCCGACCGAGCGCCACGGTGCGCGCGCCGACCGGCCAGGGCCCGCGGGCCGCGGGATCGACCGGGCGCGACAAGAGCGTGGCGGCGTCACACCCGGGGACGTCGACCACCGGCGGAGGGCTGTCGCTTCCGCAGGCGCCACACGCGGTCAGAAGGAAGGTCGCGCCGACGAGGCTCCGCAGGTTCATGGCCGTCAGCCTACCAACGCGCCGGGCGGCGTCGCGCGCCGACGACTTACGCCGCCTGTCCTGCCGGGTCGTGGGCCGCCACCGCCTCGCGCAGCAACATCGTCGCCAGCGCGTCGTAGCCGACCAGGATGACGCGGTCGGGGCCGCCGTGCTGGGCGCGATCGTCGACGATGGTGGTGACCGCCAGCTCCGCTGCCAGGCCGGCCGGGTAGCCGAACACGCCGGTCGAGATGGCCGGGAACGCGATCGAGCCGCACCCGTGCGCGCGCGCCAGCGCCAGCGCGTTGCGGTAGCACAGCGCCAGCTGGGTGGCCTCGCCGGCGGCGCCGCCGCGCCAGCGCGGCCCGACGGTGTGGATGACGTAGCCCGCGGGCAGCTTGAAGCCCGGCGTGATCTTGGCCTCGCCGACCCGGCATCCGTCGAGCAGGCGACAGGCGGCCACCAGCTCGCGGCCGGCCGCGCGGTGGATAGCCCCGTCGACGCCGCCGCCGCCCAGCAGGCTCTCGTTGGCGGCGTTGACGATCGCGTCGACCGACAGCTCGGTGATGTCGCCTTGGATGACCTCGATTGGTGTCATACGTACACTAATACCTAGACTGGCAGTGGTACGCTAGCGAAATGTTCCAGGTCGACCTCGCGCCGTGGGCTCCGGTCAAGACCGAGCACCTAATCGGCGTGGCGGCGACCGCCGCCGCCCTGATCTTGCTCTTGTGGCTGGGCGACCCGGGCTGGACCGGCATCGTCGACGACGCCAACCTGGCGTTCCACGAAGCCGGCCACATGTTCTACGGCTGGTTCGGCCAGACCGCCGCGCTCTACGGCGGCGTGCTGGGCCAGCTCACGTTCCCGCTGGTCGCCGCCGGCATCTTCTTCGTCCGGCGCCAGCCCCACGCGGTGGCGATCGCGCTGATGTGGGGGTGCCAGAACCTGTGGAACATCGCCCGCTACATGGCCGACGCCCGGGCCCAGGAGCTGCCGCTGGTCGGCGGCGGCGAGCACGACTTCGCCAACATCTTCACGCGGTGGGGCGTGATGCACGCCGACACCACGATCGCCGCGTGGACCCGTACCCTGGGCTGGCTGGGTATGGCCGCGCTGGTCGGGTGGATCGCCTGGCGCTGGCGCCACGATCAGGCCCAGCCCGCCCCGCAGTCGATGTGATGCAGCCGGGATGGACCGGGCCTCTGGCGGTGTTACAAGACGGACGATGCCCTCGCTGCTCAAGCCGTTGTTGTTCGTGACCGTCGTCGCCGCTGCCTGCGGCGGCAAGACCTCTTCGACCACGCCGACCGGCACCACGCCGACACCGGCCGGCCCGGTGTACCTGCCGCTGTTCGAGCAAGGCCGGTCGTGGACCTTCGCGCTGTCGACCAAGACCACCCCGCCGAGCGACATGGGCGAGCCGTCGACCGACGACGCCGGCACGATGACTTGCACCGTCGCCATGGCGCACGACATGGGCGCCACCAAGATGGCCAAGGTGGTGTGCCGGGCGTCGGGCGACACCGACCCCGGCGACGGGAACGCGCCGAGCGGCTACTGGGTAGCCACGCCCGACGGCCTGTGGGGGTTCGACGGCAGCCAGTCGATGGACCAGGTCCACGCCGAGATCGGCAAGCTCGATCCCAAGACCATGCTCATCGCCGCGGCCCCGGCCGAGCGCCGCCAGGAGCTGGGCGACGCCGACGGTGGCGGCGACGACGGCCCCGAGGGCCTGTCGGTTTACGCAGCCAAGCCCGGCGCCGCCGGCGCGTGGTGCGTCAGCTACGTGTTCGCGCTGGGCGACGAGGCCGGCTGGGAGATGTGCTTGGCGGCCGACCGCGGCATCGTCGCGGGCTCATGGTTCCAGGCCGGCGCCACGGTGGTCGAGACCAGCTACGTCGCGAAGTAGCTCGGGCGCACACCGCCGGCGCCGATGGCTACTTGGCCCACAGCTCGAGCTGGGCCCGGCCGCCACCCGGCAGGTTGCCGTACTTGAACTCGACGCGGCGGATGACCCGCGCCTGGCCCGGCAGGTCGATGGTGCGGCTCCAGCTGTCCTTGCTGAACACCACCCGGGTCGGCGGCGAGAACCGGGTGCCGTCGCCGAACACCACCACGACGTCGCGCAGCTCGAGGGCGCTGTGCTCCGCCTTGAGCTTGATGACGCGGAACGTGCCGTCCTTGGCCCCGACCTGGATGACGTCGCGGTCGGCCCGCCCGTCGACGATGCGCTCGCCCAGCTTACTCCAGCCGGTGACGGCCTCGACCTTGCGGTCGCGCTTGTCGTCGCGGCGCTCGCGCGGCCCGGCGTGGACGACGCAGGCGGTGAGGGACAAGATGGCGGTGGTGACGAGGGCGAGGCGACGGGTCGTGGTCATGGCCGGCTGACCCGCGAGCCCATGGCCGGGTTAAGCCGGTCGGTCACATCGGCGCGGCGGCCGGCCCCGGCCCGGGTCCAGGCGCCGGCCCCGGCGGGGGCGGCGTCGACTGGGCGCCCAGCGCGTCAATCTTGCGCTCGATGCGGTCGAGCTGCTTCTTCTCCTTGCCCCCGGTCCACGCGATGTGGACCAGCATGTTGACCACGTTGAAGCCGGCGCTGTCCGAGTCGCCGTCGAGGCGCGCCACGTAGCGCGTGAACTCGACCGCGGGCCGGATGCTGAAGGTCTCGCCGTGGAGGTCGAAGCCGACCGCGCCGCCGGTGCTGACCAGGGTGCCGCCGAAGGTGCCGAGCGAGTTGTCCGAGTTGGAGGCGTCGACGTTGGAGTACTTGGTGGTCGACCCGAACACGGCGCCCGTGAAGTCGACGTTGTCGGCCAGCTCGTAGGTCAAGATGCCCGGCAGGCGCAGCCCGACGCCCTGGATGATGAGCAGCGACTGGTAGCTGATGGCCGGCGCGATGGCCAGGTGCAGCTTGTCGCTCTTGTAGAAGCGGTACTTCAGGTCGCCTTCCATCGCCAGCGAACCCAGGCCCACGCGCCCGCCGACCTCGAGGTTGTCGGCCATGCCGATGTGGTACGTGATCTCCGGGATCACGTTGGGCAGCACGAACGCGCCGGTCGTCGTCTGCCCGGTGTTGGGATCCGTCGTCGACGACTCGTAGCGGGTCGCGGAGAAGGTCATGCCGACCTGCGACTCACCCTTGTTCAGCGTCTTCGCGGAGTGGTAGTTGCCCGACATCAGGCAACCCGTTCCACTGACCATGAGTCCTACCAGCAGCAATCCACGCATCGTCGCTCCTTCGTGTGTTCGTCCGGACGGACATCTACGCTAGCCCGGCGCCGGCGCCCGTGGTGTGGCAGCGCGCAGTTTCGACGTGCCCTGGCGCACGCCGCCCGCGCGCGCAGAGCGCCCGGACGGGGGGCCCTCGCCTGACCAAGCCCCGGTAGACACGAGGCATTCGGGTCACCTCCCGCCGTGACGCGGTGGAATTTTCTTCGGCCTGACGGGCACGGCCGCCCCGCGGCGCTGGGTTCGTGTTACCCACGCCCCATGCCCCACGCCGTCGACTGGTACTTCCACCGCAACGGTTGAACGAGCTGCAAACGATCGCAGGAGTTTCTTGCGACCAGCGGCATCGACGTCACCGAGCTCGTACGCGCCGACAAGCATCCGATCGATGCCGCCGGCGCCCTGGCGCTGGCCCGGACCGCCCGGCGGCTGGTGGTCGCCAAGGGCAAGCAGACGGTGACCCTCGACCTGGCGCCCGGGTCCCCGTCCGACGACGAGCTGCGCAAGCTGATCGTCGGCCCCAGCGGCAACCTGCGGGCGCCGGCGATGCGCATCGGCGACACGCTGGTGGTGGGCTTCACGCCCGACGGGTTGACGGCGGCGCTGGGCTGACCGCGGGCTCGGTCGACCGCGGCGCCGGGCGCCTTTTCGCTAGGCCATCATCGCGTGGAGGCCGACGCGGTTGCCCTCGAGGTCGTCGACGATGGCGAAGAAGCCGTTGGGGCCGATGGCCGTGTGCGGCACCACCACGGTGGCGCCGCCGGCGGTGGCCCGCGCCAGGGCGGCGGCGACGCCGTCGCCGCAGTGCAGGTAGACGACGGTGCCGCTGGCGCCCGGGGTGAGGTGCGGGGCGCTGACCAGCGCGCCGGTCGCCGAGGTGCCGCCGGGCGGGCACTGCGAGGGAAACACCGCGTGTGGCATGCCGCCGAACTCCTCGCGCTGGAGGCGTACGCCGACGGTCTGCTCGTAGAACCTGACGGCGCGGTCCATGTCCCGGGTCGGGATCTCGAACCAGTTGACGGCGTTCCACGGCGGGGCCGCGGGTGGGGTGGGCGTGGACGTGGACGTGGCTGCGTTGGTGCTCGACATGGGTTGCGTGTACGCCGCCGGTTTGACAGCCTTCTGTCAGGTATCTCATGAACCGCAAGGCCCGTCTGTTCGCCCTGGCCGAGGCCCTGCGCGCGCGCCGCACCGGCGTCACCGCCGAGCAGCTGGCCGATCGGTTCGGCGTCACCATCCGCACCATCTACCGCGACCTGGCGACGCTGCAGGACGCCGGCCTGCCGCTGCGCGCCGATCGCGGACGCGGCGGCGGCTACGCCCTCGACAAGAGCTACCAGCTGCCGCCCATCAACCTGACCGCCCGCGAGGGCGCGCTGCTGGTGGCGCTCGGGCGGATGGCCAGCGAGCAGCGGCTGTTGCCGTTCACCGACACGCTGGGGGCGGCCCTCGACAAGGTGCGCGGCGCGCTGTCGACCTCGGCCCAGCGCGAGCTGTTGCAGCTGCTCGACACGCTGCAGTTCGTCGGCGTGCCGGCGTTCCCGGTGCCGCCGGCGGTGCGCCGGGCCCTCGAGACCGCGTGGTTCGAGGACCGCACGCTCGTCATCGACTACCAGAAGAGCGCGTACCACGAGGTCCAGCGGCGGGTGCGCATCCAGAGCCTGGTGTTCGACCGCGCGGTGACGCTGCTCAACTGCCTCGACCTCGACCTGGGCGAGCCGCGCCAGTTCCGGCTCGACAAGATCACCGGCGCCCGGCTGCAGCCCAGCGCGTGACCGCGGGCGGCGTCAGCGGCGCTCGGCCATCGCCGCCTTGGCCGCGGCCAGGTCGGCCAGCTTGTCGGAGTGACGCCCGGCCAGCTGGACGGTCCAGATGGTGTCGCCCTCGACGGGGACCTGGCTCTCGCGGGCGTTGACGGTGGCCTTGAACACGTCCTTGCCGTCGACGGTGTCGAGCGCGCAGGTGCCAGGCTCCGACTTCATGCGGCCGAAGTCGTCGCTCCACATCGTGCACACGCCGCCGGCCAGCACGAAGATCTTGTTGGACACGCAGGCCACCGCGTCGGCGCCCTTGCGCACGCCGGCGTCGCCCAGGCCCAGCGCGATGGCGCCGTCGTGGACGGTGTACTTGTGGATCGTGCCCGACGAGCCGTTGGCGCTGCGCTCGGTGACCTTCGCCGTGCACGGGCTGGTGATCTCGAAGTCGAGCGTCTTGTCACCAGCGGCGGTGGTGATGGTGACCTTGTCGCCCTGGACGTCCCACGCCTCCCAGCCACCCTGGCCCGGCACCACGTGGGCGCCCGCGAACAACGCCGCGCGGCCGGCCATGTCCCAGTCGGCGAACGGGCCCGAGGCCTTGGCCGGCGGCGGGGTCTTGGCGCCCGGCTTGTCGGTGGCGGTACCCGGCGCGGGCTCGGCCTTCTTGTCAGCCTTGCTGCAGGCGCCGGCCGCAGCGGCGGCAGCGACGACGACCAGGACGGAACGGAACGACGACGTGGCGTTGCACATGACGACGTCTTCAGCACGTCCCGAGCCAGCGCGCAAGCCAACGGAATCCCGTCCGCGGCAGCCGCTGTGCTGCCAAGGATGGCAGGCCGCTGTCACGGCTGGCATCACGGGCCTGAGGGTAGATTCGGGGCCGTGACCTACCAGCCTGACCTGGATGCCTACTTCGCCCGCATCGCGTACCGCGGCCCGCGCGACGTGTCGGCCGCGACGCTTTCCGCGCTGGCCGCGGCGCACGTCACCGCCATCCCCTTCGAGAACGCCGACGTGCTGCTCGGCGTCGGCGTCGACCTCGACCCGGCGGTGGTCGAGGCCAAGCTGGTCGGCGCCGGCCGGGGTGGCTATTGCTTCGAGCAGAACTCGCTGATGCTGCACGTGCTGGGCGCGCTGGGCTTCGAGGCCCGCCCGCTGTCGGCACGGGTCCGCATCGGCCGCGCCCGCGACTACACGCCGGCCCGCACCCACGTGTTCGTGCGGGTCGAGCTCGACGACGGTCCGTGGCTGGTCGACGTCGGCGTCGGGGCGTGGTCGCTCACCTCGGCGATCCGGCTGGTGGTCGGCGACGAGCAGGCCACGCCGCACGAGCCGCGCCGGCTCATCGCCGAGGGAGGCTGGGACGGCCTGGCCCGCCGCACGCCCGACGCCCGGCTGTTCCACCAGGTGCGCCTGGGCGAGGCGTGGCAGGACGTGTGCGAGTTCACCCTCGAGGAGATGCCGGAGATCGATCGAGTGGTCGGCAACTGGTACACCAGCGCGCACCCGCGCTCGCACTTCAAGGACCGGCTCATCGCGGCCCGGGCCACCCCGACCGGGCGGCTGACCCTGGCCGACGCGGTGCTCACCCGGCGCGCGCACGACGGCAGCACGGTCACCCACACCGCGGGGTCGGCCGCCGAGCTGTTGGCGATGCTCGACGGTGAGTTCGGCCTGCGGTTCCCGCCGGGGACCCGCTTCGCGACCCCCGGCCTGGCCGACCTGGCCTGACCCGCGGCGGCCCCCCGTACGCCTACGGCAGCCAGCGCACCAGCGCGCCCTCGGCCGGCACCGCCGCGACGGTGGCGCCGTCGGCGACGCGGATGAACGCCACCACTGGCGCGGCCTTGCCGGCGGCGCGCACCACCGCCAGGTAGGCGCCGTCGGGGCTCCACGCATACTCGACGTCGTCGACGCCGGCCGGCGTCAGGGTCCGCACCGCGCCGGTGGCGGCGTCGACCACGTTCACCGTCGACGCGGTGCCACGGCGACGCACGAAGCCCACCGTCGCGCCGGTCGGGGCCCACCGCGGCGACACGTCCTCGGTGCGCGCGTCGCCGTCGGGTGACAGCCGGCTGGCCGGGCCGCCCGCGGCCGGCATCTGGTACAGCCGGGCGGCGCGGTCGCGGTCCGACAGGAAGGCCAGGATGGCACCGTCGGGCGACCACGCCGGGCTCCAGTCGTCGCGGCCCTGCTCGGTCAGGCGCCGGGCCGGGCCGCCGGTCACCGGCTGCGCGTACAGCTCGGCGTTGCCGTCGCGCGACGAGGCGAACGCCACCTGCTTGCCGTCGGGGCTGACCGCGGGCTCGAAGTTGCCCGCGGCGTCGTTGGTGAGCCGGGTGACCTTGCCGGTCGGCGCCACCGCGAACAGGTCGCGGTAGCTGGCGTGGTTGCTCTCGACCACGATCGGGCCGGCCGCGGCGACGGTGGGGTTGCGCACCATCGGCGCGGCCGGGCCCACCCGGGTCACCGTCGCGCCGACCACCAGCGCCAGCTGCTCCATGTGATCGTCCTCGGTCGCGCCGTGGGTGGCGATGCACAGCACCGCGCCGCGCACGCGGTGACCGGTCGGGAACAGGTCGTCGTCGCCGCTGCCCAGCGGCTGCCAGCGGCCGGTGGCCGGCTCGAGCCGGGCCGGGCGCTGGTGGCCGTCGACGGTGACCACCGCGAGCACGTCACCGGTCAGGAACGACCAGTCGACCGGGCCGGGCGGCGCGTCGACGGCCGCGTCGACCGCGGGCGCCGCGGCGGCGCCGACGACCGCGGGTGGCACCGGCGGCGGCGGCCGCGACGCCCGGTCCGGGTCCTTGCAGGCAACGACGACGACCGCCAGCGCGGCGATGCGGAGGCGAGACATGGCGTCGGCGTACCACGGCTCGTCGTTGCGCGGCACCGCGCGGCAGTGATACAGCGAGGCGTGTTTGCGACACCGCGCGACGCCGCCAGCGTGATCCTGGCCCGCCCTGTGGGCGCGCGGTTCGAGGTGTTCCTGCTGCGCCGGCGGCGGTCGGCGTCGTTCATGGGCGGGGCCTACGTGTTCCCCGGGGGCGCGGCCGATCCCGACGACGGCGACCTGCGCGTCACCGCGGCGCGCGAGCTGTTCGAGGAGGCCGGCGTGTTGCTGGCCGATCGGCCGGTCGCCGGTGACCAGGTCGCGGCGATGCGCACGCGGCTGTTGGCGGGGGCGCCGCTGGCCGCGCTCCTGGCCGAGGCCGGGCTGGCGCTGGCGCCCGCCGCGCTCACCTACCTGGCGCACTGGATCACCCCGTCGGCCGAGCCCAAGCGCTTCTCCGCGCGGTTCTACCTGGCCCGGCTGCCCGCCGGCCAGGCGCCCAGCTTCGACAACCACGAGACCGTCGACGAGCTGTGGATCGAGCCGGCGGTGGCGTTGGCCCGGGCCCAGGACCTGGCGCTCCCGCCGCCCCAGGTCCACATCCTCACCGCGCTGGCGGCGGGCGGCGCGTGGGACGCGGTGGTGGCCGCGGCGGCGGCCGGCGCGACCCACGCGCACCCGATCATGCCGCGCATGGCCCCGACGCCCGGCGGCGGCTTCGCGCTGCTCCTGCCGTGGGACCCGGCCTACCTGACCGCCGGCACCGGCGATAGCGCGCCCATGCCCAGCGATCACCCGCTCGCGACCGGCCCCAGCCGCTTCGTCCTCGAGGACCGCACGTGGAAGAACATCGACGCACCTCCCTCGACGCCCGCGGCCTAGTCGTCGGCGCCACGTGGCGGCCGTGGTGGTGCGCCACGGTGCACTACTGGCGCCTGCCGCGGGCCGGGTGGGACCGCGCGCTGGCGGCGCTGCGTGGCCTGGGCCTTACCCTGGTCGAGGTGCCGGTGCCGTGGGGCGTCCACGAGCGCAGCGCGGGCGGCTACGACTTCACCGGCGACCGCGACCTGGGCGGGTTCATCGACGCCGCCGCCGCCGCCGGGCTGGGGGTGGTGGCCCAGCTGGGGCCGCTGGTCGACGGTGAGCTCACCGGCGCCGGCCTGCCCGAGCGCATCGTCCGGGATCCGGACATGTGGGCCCGCGGCGGCCACGGCGGGCCGGTGTGGATCCCGCAGGTCCCGCGGGCCTTCCCGCTGCCGTCGCTGGCGTCGGCGCGCTTCGGCGACGAGGTGGCGCGCTGGCACGCGGCGGTGGCGGCGGTGCTGGCGCCGCGGCGCGGGCCCGACGGCGCGGTGGTCGCGCTCGGCCTCGACGGCGGCCTGGCCCACCTGGTGCGCGGCGGCGCGTACGATCTCGACTACCACCCCGACGCGATCGCGGCCTGGCGAGGGACCGGCGCCGATCGGGATCCGCCGCGGCGGTGGTCGACCGCCGACGCCGACGCCTGCGTCGCCTGGCTGCGCTTCACCCGCGGGATCGCCGGGCGCGCGCTCGCCGGCTACGCCGCGGGCCTGGCGGCCGCCGGGCTCGACGGGCTGGCCCTGGTCGGCGGCGCGGCGCCGATCGACCCGACCCACGATGACGCCGAGCTGCCGTGGCCGCGGCAGGTCGATCTCGCCAGCGGCACCACCGATCCGGCGGTGGTCGTGCGCCGCCTCGCGGTGGCCGGGGCTCCGGCGTTGGTGCGGCTGCCCGCCGGGCACTCGCCGCTGTTCGCGCCCACCACCGGCGACCAGCGGACCCGGCTGACGTTGGCGGCGCTGGCCGCGGGCGCCCGCGGCGCCACCTGGACCATGGGCGTCGCCCGCGACCGCTGGATCGGCGGCCTGGTCGACACCGACGGGGCGGTCACCGACGAGGGCCGCCGGGTCGCCGCGGTGATCGCCGCGGCCGATCGGCACGAGCTGATGGCGCTCCGCCGCCCGGTCGACGTCGCGGTGGTCGCGCCGCGCGCCGACGCTCGCGTCGGTGTGGCGTCGTCCTTGGCCGCGCTGGTGCCGCCGGCAGCGCTCGAGCTGGTGCGCCTGGGCCCCGGCGGCGCGGCCGAGCTGGCGGCCGATCCCGAGGCGGCGCCGGCCCGGCGCTGGTTCGACGCGGTGCTCGAGGCGCTGGCGCTGGGCCAGGTCGCGTTCGCCGTCGTCGACGAGCGGGCCGACCTCGCTACCCTCCCGGCCAAGGCCTTCGTGACGCCCACCCTGGGCCGGGTCGATCGCCGGCTGTGGCGAGCGCTGCAAGCGCTGGGCGCGGCGCGCCGGGTGGTGGTGGTGGGCCCCACCGCGCCGACCCGCGACGAGCTCGATCAGCCGCTCGGCGCCGACGCCGCGCTGCCGCGCCGGGCCGGGCTGATGCGGGCCGGTTGCCTCGACGACGTGGCCGGCCTGGCCGCCGACCTGGCGGCGCTGGCGCCGCGCGACGAGTGGATCGCGCTGCGGCCGGCGGGCGTCTCGACCAGCGTGTTTTTGGCTCACGACGGCCGGGTCCGCGCGGTGTTCGTCGACAACCGATCGGCGCGCGCCGCGCGCGCGGTGCTCGCGGTCCCGGTCGACGCCCAGCTCCACGACGCGATGACCGACGCCGCGATCCCGGTGGCCGCGGGACAGGCCACGGTCGACGTGCCGGCTGGCGCGCTGGCGTGGCTGGCGGTGCGCTGACCGCTCAGCGCGGCGGCAGCTTGCACGCGGCGCCCAGGATCACCGGCCCGTCGACGGTGTCGGTCGGCGTCGGCGTCCACCCGGCGGCCACGCGCGCCGCCAGGAGCTCGTCGGTGCTCGGTCGGTGGTCCCACCCGGAGACCGCGTCGACGCGCCCCAGTCACGTGCAGTCGAGGACGACCGCTCCGGGCGCGCCGCCGTCGGGCGCGAACACCACGTCGTGGGTGAACTCGTCCTGCACCACCACGTCCACCACCGACCACGGCGGCGTCAGCCGCAAGCCGACGACGATGGCGTCAGCCAGGGTCGAACACGCCCCCAGCCGTGCCTGCGCCTCGGCGTGGTCGACCACCATGTCGATCAGAAGAAGTAATAGTGAACGCCGGCCGAGCCGACCGGCTGGGCGGTCACCGCAACCCCGTTGGCGTCCACCAGCCCGAGCGTGAGGCCGCCGGTGAAGCTGAGCGCCACGTTGGACGCGACGAACGCCCGGATCTGCAGGCCCGGCTCGACGAAGAGCCCGGTCTGGTTGTTGTCGCCCGGGGCGCGGTCGCCGATGAAGGCGAGGCCGACCGAGCCACCCACGCCGAAGTCGGCCATCGCCGACGAGTGGATGTGATAGTAGAACCGGCCGCCGAGGTAGACGTCGGTGTCGTCGGTGCCGCCGCCGTCGGAGAAGCCGAGGAAGCCGCCGAGGTGGAAGTCACCGGCGTCGTAGTTGGCGGAGAGGCCGCCGATGCCATTGATCTGGGCCTCGCCGCCGACGCCGATCGACCCCTTCGAGCCACCAGCGGATGCGACGCCCGCGCCCAGCGCGAGCACAGCCAGACCCGAAACCATCGCGAGATGCTTCTTCATATGTCGGCAGCCTCCCTCGGCGGCGTCCGACTTTCAAGCGGTCCGACAACCGGTTAGCCTGCGTACATGTTGGCGCCCGATCTCACCTTGACCCACATCGAGCCGCGCCACTGGCAGGGCTGGCTCGAGCTGCTGGTCCCGCCGCCGCTGCGCGACCGTCCGCGCTACGCGCTGGCGATCGCCGCGGGCGACCGGATCGTGCGGCTGGTGGTCGGTGGCGTCGACGCCCGCGGCGCCGTCGATCCTGGCGTTCTGCGCTGGCCACCGACGGCCGCCCACCTCCGGGCTGCGGCCCGCGCGCTCGACGTCGGCGCGGTGATCGTGCTCGAGCAGGACGTGCTGCGCGACCTGGCCGCCGAGGTCGAGCGAACGCTGTCGGTGGAGGACGATCTGGCGGCCGCCGGCCTGGCGGTGCTGCGCGCGCTCAAGGCCCGCAGCGGGCGCGGCGTGTGGAGCGAGCCGGCGCTGCTCGAGCTGCTGCCGGCGCCGGCGTTCGAGCCGCTCCAGCGCACGTTCGATCTGCTGGTCCCCGACGACACCGCGCTGGCGCTCTACGTGGTGGCCGACGACCGGCGCAGCCTGGTGGCCTCGGTGATCGCGGTGAAGCGCGGCGGCCACATCGCCCAGGTGACGACCCACGCCGCCATCGCCGACGTGGTGCCCGAGGCCGCGGTCGCCCGGGACTGGGCCACCGCGCACAAGCGCGTCACGGCCGCCATCGGCGAGCGGCTGGCCCGGCCGTCGCTGGCCGTGTTCCTCGAGCGCGCCACCATCGACAAGCTCATCGTCGGCCCGCCCGACACGCTGGGACGCGAGGTCAACGCCCGCGGCATCATCCTCGAGCCCGCGCCGGCGTGGCTGCTGGGCCTGCTGGGCAGCGCGGCGGTCGCGGCGGTCGCCCAGCGCGGCGCGAGCGCCCTGGCGGCGTTCCTGCCGGCGGCGGCGCGGGCCCGGGCCACCGAGCTGGCCGACCGCGCCCGCACCGCGATGCGCGACGCCGGCGCCCACCCGTTCGCGCTCCTCGGCTTCGATCCGATCGCGCTGTGGATGGCGGTTCGCGCCTACTACCGGCCGCGCCCGCGGGCGTAGCCCACGCTCACGGCGCGGCGGCCGCGAGCGCGATGCCCGAGCCCTCGCTCTTGTAGCGGTCGCCGCACCGGGCGCAGGTCGTGTGGCCGGTGCCGTCGAAGCCGGGCAGGCGCTCGCCGCACCGGCAGGCCCAACCGATCCACCGGGCCGGCACGCCGACGACGAGGGCGTGGGCGGCCACGTCAGACGCCACCGCGGCGCCGGCCCCGATGAAGGCGTAGGGACCGATGGTCACGCCGCACACCACGGTGGCGTTGGCGCCGACGGTGGCGCCGCGCCCGACCCGGGTCGGCTCGAACGCCTCCTTACGCGAGACGTGGGCGCGGGGGTGCTTGACGTTGGTGAACACACACGACGGGCCCAGCAGCACGTCGTCGTCGAGCGTCACGCCGTCGAACACCGACACGTGGTTCTGGATGCGGCAGCGATCGCCGATGGTGACGTTGCCGATGTAGCAGGCGTGGCCGACCACGCAGTCCGCGCCGATCACCGCGCCGGCCATGACGTGGGCGAAGTGCCAGATCTTGGTGCCGGCGCCCACGGTGGCGCCCCGCTCGACCACCGCGCTGGGGTGGAACAGCGGGGCCTCGGTGACGACGACGTCCTCTGCCATGGCGGCACTTTGCCTCGGCGAGGCGGCCGCGGTAAAGCGCGCGACGTCGCCGTCGAACGGCAGTTCACAATACGGTCCGACCTAGATATGCTCGGACCATGCGTGGCATGGTGGGTCTTTGCATCGCGGTCGCAGCCTGGCTCGTCGCACCGGTCGGAGCCGGCGCTGGTCCCCTCGACAACCCGGCGTTCTCGGCGACACCGGCCGAGATCCTGGCCGCCGCGGTCACCGCGCCCCGGGCCGACGATGGCATCGCCATCTTGCGCGAAGATGTGTCGATCTCGGTCGATGCCGGCGGGCTGCTCAGCCGCCGCACGCGCCTGGTGTTCGTCGTGCAGACCCCGGCGGCGGCGGACGCCTGGGGCACGCTGACGCTGGGCTGGCAGCCGTTCTACCAGGACACGCCGTCCATCGCGGCCAGGGTGATCAGCCCCGACGGCAAGGTGGCGCGGCTCGACCCGGCGCTCATCCACGAGGCGCCGGCGGTCAACGAATCGCCGACGGTGTTCTCGGACCGCCGGGTGATGTCCGCGCCGCTGCCGCGCCTCGCGGTCGGCGCCGTGGTCGAAGAAGAGATCGTCACGACCAACCGCGCACCCTTGTTGGCCGCCGGAGAGGTGAGGTGGGAGGGCGTCACCCGGTCCGCGCCGATCGCACACAAGGTCGTCGAGGTGAGCTGGCCCGCGGCGCGCCCGGTCACCCTGGTGACACGCGGCCCCGGGGTCCCAGCGCCGGCCCGCCGCGCCAGCGGCGGACGCACCGTGGTGCGCTACGAGTTCCGCGACGTCGCCGTGCCGGCCGCCGGCCAGCCGGCGGTCCCGTCGGACTACGTCTCCACCCCGTACCTCGGCCTGAGCACCGGCCGCTCCTGGCAGGCCGTCGCCGCCGAGTACCGCGACCTGGTCGAGGCCAAGCTGGCCCAGGGCGTGGCGCTGCCCGCCGAGCTGCGCGCCGCCACCCAGCGCGCGACCGTCGACAAGATCATGGCGTGGCTCCACGCCCGGGTCCGCTACACCGGCATCGAGCTGTCCGACTCCGCCATCATCCCGTTCACCCCGGCCGAGACGCTGGCCCGCGGGTTCGGCGACTGCAAGGACAAGGCGACCCTGACGGTGTCGCTGTTGCGCGCGGCCGGCATCACCGCGGACGTCGCGCTGGTGTCGACCGGCCCTGGCTTCGACGTCGATCCAGCGCTGGCCGGGCTGGGCGACTTCAACCACGCCATCGTGCGGGCGGTGGTCGACGGCCAGCCGCTGTGGATCGACGCGACCGAGGACCTGCTGCCAGCCGGCCAGCTCCCGACCCGCGATCAGGGCCGGCGCGCGCTGGTGATCGCCGCTGCCACCACGGCGCTGACCACGACGCCAGTCGGCCGCCCCGCCGACAACGTCAACCGCGAGGTACGCACCTTCCACCTGACCGAGGCAGGGCGCCCGACCGTGACCGAGGTGTCGACCCAGGCCGGCGTCTGGGCGTCCGACCTGCGCGGGTGGGTGCGCGGGAACACCCGCGCCGACGTCCACCGGCAGCTCTCGACGTACGTCGACCAGGAGTACCTGGGGGACCTGCGCTCGTTCTCCTCGACCGATCCCAACGACCTGGCCACGCCGTTTGCCCTGACGCTCGAGGTCGACGACGTGGGCCGGGTCGCGACGCTGCGCGCGGTGACCAAGGCGTGGCTGTTTCCGCGCGACGTGCTCGATCACCTGCCCGACACGCTGACCAGCACCGCGAGCGACATCGCCGACCGCGTCGCCGCGCGCACCGTCGACTACGTGTGGAGCGTTCCGCAGACGTTCGAGATCGTGAACCAGCTCGTCGTCCCGCCGGGCTACCGCATCCCGCCGGCGCCGGCCAACACCACGCGCCGGCTCGGCACCATGACCCTCTCCACCACCCACGCCCGGCAGGGCCAGGTGGTGACGGTGACCTACCGGCTCGACACCGGCAAGCAGCGCATCACCGCGGCGGAGCTGCGCGCGACCCGGGCCGCCATCGCCGCGCTCAACCAGGAGCCGGCCGAGGTGGTCGAGCTGCCGCTGGAGGCCGCCGCGCTCAAGGACGACGGCAAGCTGCAGGCCGCGGCCGCGGCGTACCGGCGGCTCGTCGCGCTCCACCCGCGCGAAGCCATCCACCACGGCCAGCTCGCCCAGCTGTACCTGGACGCCGGCCTGGGCGAGGCGGCCCGCCGCGAGGCGCGCCTGGCGACCACGCTCGAGCCGACCGACGCCGACGCCTGGATGGTGCTGGGCTTCGTGCTCAACCGCGACCTGTTCGGTCGTCGCTTCGAGGCCGGGCTCGACCGGGCCGGCGCCCTGGCGGCCTACCGCAAGGCGGTGCAGCTCAATCCCCGCCACATCGGCGCGGTCGCCGACCTGGCAGACGTGCTGGTCACCGACGCCGCCGGCCACCTGCGGTCCGATCCGGACGCGTGTCGTGAAGCCGCGCCCCTCCTGGAGTCGGTCCGCGACAGCGAGGGCAGCACCAACGACGTGCGGCTGCAGGTCTGCTACGCGATCATGGGCGACGCCGAGGCGCTGGTGCAGCTGGCGCGGCGCTCGACCGACGTCGCCGTCCAACGCTCGGCGACGGTGCTGGCCGTCGCGCTCGGGGGCGACGCGGCGGCGACGATCCGGCGCGCCGACGCGCTGGCGTCGGGCGACACCCGCACCAAGCTGCTCGAGGACACGCTGGGGACGCTCGCCATCGCGCGCCGCTACGAGCACCTGGCCCCGCTGCTGCGCGCCATGACGCCCACGCCCCTGGCGAGCGAGCTGGCCCAGCTGACCGCGCTGCGCCGCCTCGACCTGGGCGCCCTCGCCCCGCTGGATCCGACCACGCCGGCCAAGCTGGCGTCGGTGGCGATCGCCGGCGGGCTGGTGCCGACCCGGCCCTGGTCGGACAAGCTCGAGGCGGCGCTGACGAGCGTGGCGGACCTGGCGTACCTGCAGCCCATCCGGGGCTATCCGGCACAGCTCCGCGGCGACACGGTGCTCGCCGGCGCCTCCGCGGCGACCACGCCGCTCGGGCCCGGTCGGTGGCGGGTGACGATCAAGACCGTCACCGGGGTCACGCTGACCTGGTACGTCGCCCGCCGTGGGCGCCGCGTCGAGGTGGTCGGGAGCCCGATGCTGGCCAGCACGGTCGGCGCCGCGGTCCTCGACGCCCTGCAGGCCAAGGACGTGCCGGCCGCCCGCGCCTGGCTCCTGGCGATGGCCGACGACGCCCAGACACCCGAGGCCCGCGTCTCGACCATGGTCGCCCGGCATCGCGCCGACATCCCCAAGGCGGGCCCGGCGCTGCTCGAGCTGCTCGCGATGTTCACCGCCGAGCCCGACGATGACCGCGTCACGCTGGCCGCGCTGCGGGCCTGCGCCGGCCTGACCGCGCCTGCGGACACCGCCGCGTGCGGGCTCTTCGTGGCGATCCTGGCGCCCCGGCGAGGCGTCACCGATCCGCTCCGCGACCTGCTCACGGTGACCTCGACCGACCCCGACGTCGTCGCGGATGTCGCGCTGGGGCGGGCCCGCGCCGGCGCGATCGACGACGCGCACAAGCTCCTCGACGACGCCCTGGCCAGGCATCCGGGCGCGCTGCCGCTCTTGTCGGCTCGGGTCACCATCGATGCCCGCGGGACGCCCGCCGAGCTCGAGCCCTGGCTGGCCGCGCTCACGGTCGCCGGCGCCGGGTCCGCGATGGAGCTGAGCAACGTCGCCTGGGTGCGGGCCTTCCACGACGCCGATCTGACAGCGGCGCGCGCGGTGATCGAGCGGTCGGTCGGGCTGGGCCAGGCGCCGTCGGCCACGCAGCACAACACGTTCGCGGCGGTCCTGGCCGCACAAGGCGAGCTCGCGGCCGCCGCTGAGCACCTGCGCCAGACCCTGGCGCTGCGGGCCCCGACCGACGCCGACTGGTACGTCGTCGGGCGGATCGCCGAGGGGCTCGGGCTGGTCGAGGACGCGGTGGTGATCTACCGCCGCCTCACGCGTCCACCGCGCCGCCCGCTCGAGCTGCTGCCCTGGGACTTCGCGCAGCGGCGGCTGACCGCGCTGGGCCAGCCGGCCGGCCGCTGGTAGCCCGGCCGCCTCGACGGCGCGCGCACGGTCGGCTAGCGTCCGCCGGTGCCCAAGCGCCCGCCCCGCGTCACCGCCGAGCCGCCGGTCCCCAAGGACCTGCGCGGCGCGGGCCCGACCCTGGCGCTGGCCCACGCCCGCGGCGAGCTGTGGCTGGCGGACGCCCTCGCGCTCCTGGCCCGGCTGCCCGACGGCTCGGTCGACCTGGTCGTGACCGACCCGCCCTACGCCATCGGCAAGGCGGCGTGGGACGTGTTCGCCTCGCAGGACGCCTACGTCGACTGGTGCGACGTGTGGCTGGCCGAGGTGCGCCGGGTGCTGGCCCCCCGCGGCTCGGCCTACGTGTGCGGCTTCTCGGAGATCCTGGCCGAGGTGAAGGCGCGCTCGGCCCGCCGCTTCGGCGACTGCCGCTGGCTGGTGTGGGCCTACCGCAACAAGGCCAATCTGGGCCGCGACTGGGGCCGGTCCCACGAGTCGATCTTGCACCTGCGGTGCGCCCGGGCCGTCGGCATCAACGTCGACGCTGTCCGGATCCCGTACAACGCCCACACCACCAAGTACCCGACGCGGATCCAGGCGGTGTCGTCGCAGTACGGTCGCGGGGTGCGCCGCGACAAGTGGGAGCCGCACCCGGGCGGGGCCAAGCCGCGCGACGTGTTCGAGTACCCGGTGCTGTGCAACGGCATGGCCGAGAAGACCGCCCACGCCACCCAGAAGCCCGAGGCGCTGATCGAGAAGTTCATCTTGGCCTCGTCGGCGCCGGGCGACCTGGTGGTCGATCCGTTCGTCGGCAGCGGCACCACCGCGGTGGTCGCGGCGCGGCTCGACCGCCGGTTCGTCTGCGGCGACGCCGACCCCGGCTACGTCGGGCTGGCCCGCGCCCGGCTGGGTGGCTGACGGCGCGGCGCCGAGCGCGGTCGACACGACGGCCACGGCGCGGCGCCGAGCGCGGTCGACACGACGGCCACGGCGCGCCGCGCAACTCGCGTTCACCGTCGACGATGCCGCCGCGCAACTCGCGTTCACCGTCGACGATGCCGGGGCGCAACCGGGGTTCACCGTCGAGGATGCCGCCGCGCGTCGGCGGGTAGTCGACTCGCCAGATCGTCGACCGCGGCCATCGACGCCGGCCCCACCCGCCGCGCCACGCCGGCGGCGACGCGCGGCCGCGCGCTGGCACCCGAGCTGCACTAGCGCTGGTCGTCCTCGAACCTGCGACCCACCCCTCATCCACACGACAGGAGCTCGCCATGACCACCATCGCCGCCGCCGCTCACCCCGCCTTCGCCACCATCGCTGACGCCGACCTCGCCGACGTGGCCGGCGGCGTCGACTGGGGCCAGGCCTTCTCGACCGCGACCGCCGGCGCGGGCCACGGCGCGGCCGCTGGCGGCGCGATCGGCACCGGCGTCGGCGCCGTCGTCGGTGCCGGGGCCGGTGCGGTCGCGGTGCCCGGGGTCGGCTCGGTGCCCGGCTGGGCCGCCGGGGGCGCCGCCGGCGGCGGCATCGGCGCGGCTTTCGGGGGCGCCGTCGGCTACGCTGGCGGACTCGCCAAGGGCATCTACGACACCTGGGGCAAGTGATGGCGGCCATCACCGTCGACGCCACCGGTCCTGGGCGCGGGCCGCTCCGGCGCGCCTACGCAGGCGCCCGGGCCGCGGTCGTCCCCGCGTACGGCGTCGGCGCGATCATCGGGCTCGCCGCCGGAGTCCCGGTGATCCTGGCCGCCGGTGCCGGCGCCATCGTCGGTCTGGCGCTCGGCGCCGCGGTCGGGCTGGCGCGGGGTGGCTGACCGGCCGCGTCCGGTCACGGCGCGGACGGGGCGGGCCGGTTCCAGTCGCCGCGGCGTCCGCCACCAGGGGGGCCGCCACCGCGTTCCAGGCGGGCCGCGGCCAGCTCTTCGACGGTGACGAACCCGTCTCCGTCGGCGTCCAGCCGCTCGACCGGCGGGCCGCGCCGCCGGCCGTCACGGCCCTCGGTGAGCTCCGCCACCGACAGCTTACCGTCCCCGTCGGCGTCCAGCCGCCCGACCAGCTCGACCGCTCGGGACTCGCGCATGGCGGCGCGCTCGGCGTCGGACAGCTCGCCGTCCTCGTCGGCGTCAAACGTGGCCATCAGGTCGGCGCGCCGCGCCTCCCGCCGCGCCTGACGCTCCTCGCCGGTCAGCTGTTCCCGCGCGGTGGCCCCGCGTGGACCGGCGCTCGGCGCACCCAGCGGCCGCTGGCGCCGCGGGCCGGGCGCCGCGGGGTCCGCGCCCGACGTACGTGAGGCCGCGGGGCCCGACGCGGCGGTGGTGGATGCTGCGGC
This sequence comes from Kofleriaceae bacterium, assembly GCA_041389965.1. GTDB lineage: Bacteria > Myxococcota_A > Polyangia > Haliangiales > Haliangiaceae > UBA2376. Next base: position 619,098 of record JAWKQV010000002.1, read on the forward strand.
CACGACGCCGGGCTTGGGCGCGGGCGCCTTCTTCTCCGCGCAGGCGGCGAGGGCCAGGCCGAGCATGGCGAGGACGAGGTGGCACTCCTGATGACGGGGCGTTACGGTTGTGACGTCCTACCGTCGGCGATGTTCATCGGACCGCCGCACGGTGCGGGTGGACCTGCCTGCGCAGACGTGCCTATGGTGACGCATGTCCGTCGCACGCATCACCGAGATCACCTCCTCCTCCACCGTCAGCTTCGACGACGCCGTCGTCCAGGGCATCGCCCGCGCCAGCAAGACCCTGAAGCACATCAAGGGCGCCTGGGTGCAGGACCAGAAGGTCACCGTCGACGACGGCAAGATCCAGGAGTACCGCGTGACCCTCAAGGTCACGTTCGTCCTGGAAGACTGATCGTCGTCGGGACCGGCCGCGCCGCGGTACCATCGCGGCATGCGGCTCCCCGTCATCGCGCTCGTGCTGGTGGCCTCCGTGGCTTGTTCGAACAAGCTCGGCGGTGACCTCACCATCAACGGCGAACCGTTCGCGCCGGCCAGCTGTCGCAACGGCGTGGTGTACGGGTTCAGCGGCGTCGAGGTCCGCGGCAAGCGTGGCGACAAGCTGCGCCTGGCCCAGACCGCGACCGGCGAGGTTCAGGTCATCGTGTTCGCGCCCGGCGCCACGGTGGGCTCGTCCATCGGCACCTGCGGCACCATCACCGTCGACACCCAGCGCAGCACCATCAACGACGTCAAGAACGTCCGGGGCAAGGCCACGCTCGCGTGCGAGACCGACGGCCTCACGCTGGCCGGCACGGTGACCTTCGAGAACTGTCACTGAGGGCGGGGCCCTGCGAGCTGAGGCCGGCGCGTCCGCCGTCGGGCGCGGTCCCGCGCGCGCGGCCGACCGCATCGTCGACCTTCGACGCGCGAGCAGTGGTTCTGGTGGTCGTCCTGGCAGCGTGTGGCGGCTCGCCCCCGGTGAAGCCCGGTGCGCCGAGCCCCGTCGCCCGCCCTCCGGCCGCGGTCCGTGACGTCGACGCGACCCTGGCGTTGGCGCCGCGCGCGCCCGACGCACCCCGCGGGGGGGATCGAGGCCACGACGTCGTGGTCAACGGCGTGGGTCCCTCTCCTCCGACGCGATCGCCACCGCCGCCGCCCCCACCACCGTCGCCGCCGAAGGTCATCCCGCCGACCGCGCTCGAGCAGCAACGAATCTCCGGCGACACGTACATCGTCCCCGATGACGACACGACGGTCGAGATCGGCCGCAGCCAGAAGGCGCAGCTGATGATCCCGGTGAAGGTGTGCATCGGCCGGAGCGGTGACGTGGAGAGTGTGGAGATCTTGAAGTCATCGGGGTTCCCCGCGTACGACGACAAGGTCCAGCGCGGCGTCCTGACCTGGAAGTACCGCCCGTTCATGATGAACGGCGTACCAGCGCCGGTGTGCGCGATCCTGATGTTCGTCTACCGCCAGACTTAGTCGCTCCCGCCGCCGCCGCCGTGAGCGAGCGCGGCGAACACGGCTCGACGCCGCCGTCGCCGATCGCCGCCGTGCGGCGATGGACCACGCATGGTAAGGGTGGCCCATGCTTGCTCACGGATGGATGAAACGATCGCTGGTCCCGATGCTCCTGCTCGCCGCCGCCGCCGGCTGCAGCAAGAAGCAGAAGGCCGAGGCGATGGAGCCGACGACGACCGTGTCGCCGGGGCCTGCCGCCGAGACCGCCACGCCCGCCGCCGAGACCGCCAGCGTGCCGGTCAGCCAGAACCTGTCGGTCAGCCAAGACATCTTGGGGGCTTGCGGCATCACCTCGACGACCTCGCTGCCGCCCGAGTTCGCCTACGACAAGACCGAGCTCACCGCCGAGGATCGCGCGGTGCTGGAGAAGGTCGCCACCTGTCTGACCACCGGGCCGCTCCAGGGCCGCGGGCTCGAGATGGTCGGGCGCGCCGACCCACGCGGCACCGAGGAGTACAACCTCGGCCTGGGCGCGCGGCGCGCGACGACGGTGAGCGACTACCTGGCGCGGCTGGGCGTCAAGGAGCCCCAGCTGACCTCGACCACGCGCGGCGATCTCGACGCCACCGGCACCGACGATGCTTCGTGGTCCAAGGATCGCCGGGTCGATCTCACGCTGACGAAGTAGCGCCGCGGCGAGGGACGCGGGCCCTGGGGGCCCCGCGAGGGTTGATCGTCGGGGATCGGTTCCCTATGGTGCCGAATGCGTCAACACTCGCTGATCATCCTGGCCCTGTGCTGGGCCAGCGCGGTGCCGTGCTCGAAGTCGGTGGCCGCTCAACCTCTCGGCGCTCCCGCCGCCGTCCCCGATGCCGTCGCGCCGGTCCCGCCGACCGCCGCGCCGCCGGCCCCCCCACCGCCGCCCACGCCCGCGCCGACGCCGCCACCCTCCCCGGCGGCGGGTCCCGCAGCGACCGGCCCCACGGCTCCACCGGCGGCCGCGCCCCCGGCGTCGACGATGCGCCCGGTCGACGCCATGGCCCAGGGCACCTGCCGCACTCCACGCGAGGCCTGGGCGCAGCTCCTGTACTGGCTCCAGCAGGGTACCCGCTGGGAGCCGCGGCGCGCGGCGGCGTGCTTCGAGGTCGCCGGCCTGTCGCCGGCGCGCCTCGGGGAGCGGGCCGTCATGCTCAAGCGTGTCCTCGACGCCAGGCCGACCTGGCTGGTGCTCGAGGACATCCCCGACCGGACCGATCACCTCGACGCCGAGGGTCAGGCCCGCTACGTCGACGCCAACGTGGCCCGCGACTTCGCCGGCGTGACCCTGATCCAGCGGGATGGCCGGTGGCTGTTCTCGTCCGCCACCGTCGCGCGCATCCCCGCGCTCTATCCCGAGGTCACCGGCCGCCTCGAGCGCTACATGCCGAGCGTCCTCATGGGCGAGTTCCTCGGCATCGAGCTGTGGAAGTACCTCGGCCTGTTCGTGATGCTGGTGGTCGGGCTGTTGCTCCAGCGCGTGGTGGTCTACGCGATCCAGCGGTGGCTGGCCCGGCGCCTGGCCCGCGCGCGCGCGCGCGACGCCGTCGACAAGGCCAGCAAGCCCATCGGCGTCCTGGCCACCGCGCTGGTGTTCCGCTTCGGTGTGCCGCTGTTCCTGTTCCCGCCCAAGGTGAGCGAGGTCGCCACCGTCGCCACCGAGGCCCTGGCGGCGTTCTCGGTGGTGTGGCTGGCCTACCGGCTGGTCGACGTCCTGGCCGACTTCCTCGCGTCCAAGGCCGAGCTGACCGAGACCAAGCTCGACGATCAGATCGTTCCGCTGGTGTCGCGCTCGCTCAAGGTGTTCACCTGGGTGGTGGGCGCCATCTTCGTCCTCCAGAACATCAACGTCGACGTCGGCTCGCTGCTCACCGGCCTCGGCCTGGGCGGCCTGGCCTTCGCCCTGGCGGCCAAGGACACCGTCGCCAACTTCTTCGGCTCGGTGATGATCTTCGTCGACCGCCCGTTCCAGATCGGCGACTGGGTCGTGGTGGCCGGCGTCGAGGGCATCATCGAGGAGGTCGGGTTCCGCTCGACCCGGGTCCGCACCTTCTACAACTCGGTCGTGACGATGCCCAACGCCAAGGTGGTCGACGCCATGATCGACAACTACGGCGCCCGCAAGTACCGCCGCTACACGACCACGCTGGGCCTGGCCTACGACACGCCGCCCGACAAGGTGCAGGCGTTCTGCGAGGGCGCACGCGCGATCATCGCCGGGCTGCCCGAGACCCGGAAGGACTACTACCTCGTCGAGTTCAAGGACTTCGGCGAGAGCACCCTCGACGTCATGGTGTACTGCTTCTTCGAGGTGTCGGACTGGAACGCCGAGATGCGCGCTCGCAACAACATGAACCTGGAGCTGCTGCGGCTGGCCAGCGAGCTGGGCGTGTCCTACGCGTTCCCGACGCGCACCCTCCACGTCGACACGCTGGCCGCCCTGGGCGAGGCCCGCCCGTCGCACCGCGGCCCCACCGAGGCGCCGGCGCTGGCCGCCGTCATCGACGGCTTCGGGCCACGCGGCGGCCTGGCGCGCCCGCGCGGCGTGACCTTCAGCGAGGGCTACGACAACCGCGCGCCGGGCACCACCACCGTCGGCGGCGACGGCTGACCCGCCGAGCCGGCGCCCGGGCCGTCACAGGTGGCTGGTGACCGCCGGCGGGTGCCACCAGTTGTCGGCCCGGCCGTCGAAGTACGTGACCGGCAACGCGGCCAGCTCCTCGTCGGTGACGCCGTCGAGGCAGGTCACCTTGACCGACACGAAGTCGCCGCCCAGCTCGGCGACGTGGCCCCTGCCGAACCCCCGCACACCGCAGTGCTTGCAGAACAGGTGGTGGCCGGCGTGGGTGTTGAACGAGTAGTCCGACAGCTCGTCAGCGCCGGCCAGCAAGCGGAAGGCGTCGGGCTTGATGGTGACGCTCCAGTTGCGCGTCTTCAGGCACAGCGAGCAGTTGCAGCGGCCGGTGCCGCTGGCCAGGTCGAGGTCGGCCTCGAACCGGACGCGCCCACAGTGACAGCTTCCCGGATAGGTCTTCGTCGTCATGGCCCAACGATGCCACAACCGATTGACAGCCTTCTGTCAGGTTTGTCCGGACCGCGCCAGCGCGGGCGACCTCCCGGCCACCTGCGCGCAGCGACGCCTCACTCGGCCTGACCGGCCCCGGGCGATCAGCCGCCCCAGATGACTGCGATGCCCTCGGGCAGCGCCTGGCGCGCGATCTCCTGCGGCGTCATCTTGACCGCGTAGACGACCACGGCGCGGTTGCTGGCGGCGTAGGGCGCAGCCGACAGGTGCCCCTCGCCGTAGACCACGGCGACCACGCGGTCGTCCTCGACGCCGGACGTGGCAAGCAGGGCGTCGCGCACGACATGCGACCGCTCCGAGGCCAGGCCGGCGTTGTAGACCTCCGAACCGTAGGCGTCGGTGAAGCCTTCGGCCACCAGGCGATAGCCCGGGTGGACCGAGATCCAGTTGGCGAGGCCCGCGAGCTTGCGCTCGTCGTTGCGGTCGAGCGCAGCGGAGTCGAACCCGAACGACACGACGCCGGTCTGCGCTTCGATCGCGGCTGCGCGGGTGGCGGTCGGCGTCGTCATCATCGGCGGAGTCGCGGTCTCGGCGGCCGCCACGCCGAAGCCACCAGCGGCGGCACAACACGCGATGATCAGGCTGGAGAACTTCTTCTTGGTAAGATTGTCACTCATGGCAAGTGAAACAAGCAGGGCTCGTGCCAGGCGAGCATCATGCTGACATCGCAAACATTCATGAGCTAGCCAGCCTGACGGGGCCGTCGTCTCCACGAGACGACCGTGCGCTCGCGCTCGCTGTGCGTCGCCAGCTGTGCCGTGTGCGGGGGCGCTTGGCGCTGTGGTACGGCGGGGCGCCCGCTCCGTGAGCCCCGCCGAAAAGCACGACGCCGCCGCCCCGGGCAGGAGCGACGACGGCGACGGCGACGGCGCCACGCAGGGCGGATCAGTGCCGCAGGTTGACCAGCAGCATGGCCGAGCGCTCGTCGGCGCGGCCGGCGCCGGTCGCCTGCTTGCCCAGCAGGTTGTCGATCGAGACGCGGGCACCGATGTCGACGGCTGGGGTCAGGTTCTGCACCACGCCGATGCCGACCGGCACCTGGTAGGTGTCGCCGAGGTGCTGGAGGCCACCGCTGACCCCGGTGAGGAGCTTGACCGAGGTGGGCGCCGCCAGCTGGTACTGCAGCTCGACGGGCACGTACAGCTGGTCGTCGAGCAGATCGCGGTCGGCCAGCTGGATGCCGAGCTGCGGATCGGCGGACAGCGCGGCGCTGTCGCTCAGGTGGAGCTTGGCGGTGGCGCCGACGGCGGCCATCACCCAGCCGGCGTCGATGCTGGTCACGTACAACGACCCGTGGGCCGACAGGTGCAGCTGGTCACCGTAGAGCAAGCCGTACATCACGTCGGCGCCGACGTTGTCGTAGACGTGAGGGCAGCCGTTGTCGGTGCCGGTGAGGCACAGGCCGGCGCCGGGGCGCGTCTGCCAGCCCATCGGCCCGCTGTGTACGAGGCCGACCTGCAGGCGATCGGTCACGCCGTAGAAGATGTCGGGCATGATCGAGATCGGCTTGCCGAAGCGAGCCTTGCTCATGCTGATGTCCAACGCGATGCGCGCGGCCAGCATGCCGGCGGGCGCCTGGATGCCGCGCACCACGGCTTGTTCGCCGGCTGGGGCATTGGTGGTCGGCTCCACCTCGTCGGCGATGACCGGCGACACCGCCACCCCGAGGCCGACGACGACGAGACCCAGGCGAGCGCGGAGAGAGACCAAAGGATACTTGTAAGAACTCATGCCGACGTCCCTGTGCACCCGGCGCGCCATCGCAAGCGGCTAGATTCACTGGCGAGCCAGGCGCAGGACCGCACAGTGAGCGCTGCCGCTCGTGCGCGTGTGCGCGGTGGTCCCCCGCGCGGGCCCACCACCGGCGGGCGTCACCCACCGGCGGCGCCTCAGAACCCTCGGCCGAACGACGCCCCGAGGTGCCCGCTCACATACGTGGTCCGCGTGGCCATCACGTCGCCGATGTCGCCCGCGGCGCTGGTCACCCGGGCCACCAGCGCACCGAGTTCGAACTCCATGTGCCAGCGCGCACCAGGCCAGCGCAGGTCGACGCCGACGCCGAGATCCGCCACGCCGTGCGCGGCGGTGTCGACGCCACCGCGGGCCACCACGAAGGCGGCGGACGACGCACGGGGATCGGGCCGCCCGGTCAGCCGGAGGCCGGCGAGCGCGGTCCACGTCGCCCGGCCGCCGATACGCACCCCGTGCGATACCGCGAGCTCCGGCGCCAGGCCGAGCCGAGGCCCCAGCGCCCAGGTCGTGGGCCCGCCGCGCACCGCCACCAGCGACGCTGCGCCAGGCTCGGGGAAGAAGGTCGTGTGGCCGCTCGCGCCGAGCCCCACCTCCCCGCCGACCGAGACGATCGCGCGCTCCGGCCGGCCGCCGAGGGACGGCGCGTCGACGGGATCGGCGCCCACCACGCCCGCGTGCGTGGCAACGCACGAGATGACGGCGACGTACCGGATGGCGACCATCGTTCGATGCTGCACCAGCCAACCGCGCAGCCGCCTGGGCGGCCGCTAGGCAGCGCTGACCGTGGGCGCTGCACGTGCGACGTCGGCGCCTCGGCCGGCGACGAAGCCGGTCAGGCCCGGGTCGCGAACTTGATCACGCCGCGGCCGTCGTCCTGGCTGCGGTCGAACACCGCGTAGTAGGCGCTCAGCAGCGGCAAGCCCAGGATCGACTGGCCGCCGCGCGCGCCGCCGTCACCGCACAGGTACGCCAGCGCCTGGCCGCGTGCGGCCGCGTCGAGCTGCCAGTAGTGCGCGGGCGCGATCGCCAGCGTCACCTCGGCTCCGCCGCAGCCCCGGAAGACCAGCCGCAGGTCAGGCCAGCGAGCCAGGTCGAGCTGAGCATGGTCGAGGCCGACGGCGGCGCCCACCGCGTGGGCTCGCAGCTGCGCCGCGAAGGCCGGCTCGAGCGCGCCGAACGCGGCGATGATGGCGTCGTACACCGGCTGCGCGAACAGCAGGCAGTTGGTGCCACTGTCGACGATCGAGTTCGACGCCAGCGCGCTGCCGGCCGGCAGCGGCGCGACCGGGATGCGCGGGCGTGCCCCGACCTGCACCGCGACCAGGCAGGTGTTGTACCAGACGTCGTGGACCAGCTCGACCGTCGTGAACGGGCCGGTGTACAGCTCGGTCGCCTCCTCGCCGCCGCCCAGCACCAGGACGCCGTGGTTGGCCGGATCGGTCGCCGGATCGTCGGTGGCGAGGCTCACCGCCGAGCGCCGGGCGTAGAACGCGAACTTGTTGCTGACCACGCCGGCGCGCTCGAGGGCGGTGAAGTACGGCGCCAGGTCGGCCACGGTGGCCGTCGCGAGTTGGTCGACGCTGTACCGGCTGGTCCAGCTGTCGGCCGGCATCACGTAGGCGCTGTCGAGGCGCGCGTAGGCCAGGCCGAGGATGCCCTGGGCACCGCCGAACATCCCGGGCGACTCTTCGTAGGTCACGGCCAGCTGGGCCTGCTCGAGCCCGACACCCGGCGCGAGGCCGACCGGCGCCTGCACCACCGCGCAGAGCCATCGGCCGGCGCCGTACTGGACCTGCTGGGCCAGGTTGGTCGTCCGGGTGGCGGGACACGCCAGCGGATCGAAGGCGTGGCCGTCGACCGCGAGCGTGCTCGAGCCAGTGTCGAGGATGACCGTCAGCTCGACCGGCTGCGAGCCCACCGCGATCACCCCGGTGTAGCCGCCGCCCGTCGGCACGTTCGAGATCGGCAGCTTCACCAGCGCGGCCATCGGGTCCTCCACATGGCCGACGATGGTAGCGCGCCGCGACCCGCCCCCGCGGGTCAGTAGTACCAGGGGAACTCGCTGAAGTCCTGCGGGCGCTTCTCGAGGAAGGCGTCGCGACCCTCCTGCGCCTCGTCGGTCATGTAGGCGAGGCGGGTGGCCTCGCCCGCGAACACCTGCTGGCCGACCAGGCCGTCGTCGACCAGGTTGAACGCGAACTTGAGCATGCGCTGGGCGGTCGGGCTCTTGGCGTTGATCTCCGCGGCCCACTCGAGCGCCACGCGCTCGAGATCGGCGTGGGGGATGACCGCGTTGACCATGCCCATGTCGAACGCCTCGGCGCCCGAGTAGGTGCGGCCGAGGAAGAAGATCTCGCGGGCCCGCTTCTGCCCGACCATGCGCGCGAGGTAGGCCGAGCCGTAGCCGCCGTCGAAGCTGCCGACGTCGGCGTCGGTCTGCTTGAACTTGGCGTGCTCGGCGCTGGCCAGGGTGAGGTCGCACACCACGTGCAGGCTGTGGCCGCCGCCGACCGCCCACCCGTTCACCACCGCGATCACCACCTTGGGCATGAAGCGGATCAGCCGCTGCACCTCGAGGATGTGGAGCCGGCCCAGGCGGGCCGCGTCGACCGGCCCGGCGCCGTCCTCGGCCTGGTACTGGTAGCCGGCCCGGCCGCGGATGCGCTGATCGCCACCCGAACAGAACGCCCAGCCGCCGTCCTTGGGCGACGGCCCGTTGCCGGTCAGGAGCACGGTGCCCACGTCGCTGGTCTGGCGCGCGTGGTCGAGCGCGACGTACAGCTCGTCGACGGTCTTGGGCCGGAACGCGTTGCGGACCTCGGGGCGGTGGAACGCGATGCGGACCGTGCCCTGATCGATCGCCCGGTGGTAGGTGATGTCGGTGAACGCGAAGCCGGGGACGGGCACCCAGCGTGCGGGATCGAAGATGGCGCTCGGCATGGGGCCGTCCTTACCACGGGCGTGGACGCCGCGAGGCGGGCCGGGCTGGCGGCTAGGTCGTCGTCATCGCCGACGGCACCAGCGTCGCCAGCCGCGCGCGCCAGGCCGGGGACGCCCACCGGTCCGGGAAGCACCGCGCCAGCAGCTCGAGCATAATCGCCACCGCGGTCGACGCGCCGGGCGACGCCCCCAGCAGCGCGGCGATCGACCCGTCGGCGCTGGTCACCACCTCGGTGCCGAACTTCAGCTCGCCGCCGCCGTCGCCGTCGCCCTTGATGATCTGCACCCGCAGGCCGGCCACCTGGACCTCCCAGTCCTGGTCGCGCGCCAGCGGGCAGTGGCGCCGCAGGATGGCCACGCGCTCCTCGGCCGACAGCATGGCCTGGCCCACCAGGTAGCGCGTCAGCTCGAAGTTCTCGACGCCGGCGCTCACCACCGCGCGGAAGTTGTGGATGCCCAGCGACCGCAGGAAGTCGAGCGGCGAACCGGCCTTGAGGAACTTGGTGGTGAAGCCCGCGTACGGGCCGAACAACAGCTCCTGGCGCTCGCCGATCCACCGGGTGTCGAGGTGCGGCACCGACATCGGCGGGGCGCCGACCGCGGCCTGGCCGTAGACCTTGGCGTGGTGCCGGGTGATGACGTCGCGGTTGGTGCACCGCAGCCACTGCCCGCTGACCGGGAACGCGCCGTAGCCGCGGGCCTCGGGGATGCCGGACTTCTCGAGGAGCGACAACGAGTAGCCGCCGGCCCCGATGAAGACGAAGCGGGCCCGCACCGTCCGCTCGGTGTCGTTGGCCAGGTCGCGCACGTCGACCTGCCAGCCGTCGCCGTCGCGGTGCAGGTCGGTCACCTCGTGGTGCAGGCGCACCGCCAGGCCGGGCGCGTCGTCGAGCCAGGCGAACATGCTGCGGGTGAGCGCGCCGAAGTTGACGTCGGCGCCGCGGGCCATGCGGGTGGCTGCGCACGGCTCGGCCGGATCGCGTCCCTCCATCACCAGCGGGATCCAGCCGGCGATCTCGGCGGGGTCTTCGCTGTATTCCAGGTCGCGGAACCGCGCGGCCGGCCGCAGCTGCGCGGCCCGCGCGCGCAGGAACGCCACGTCGCGCGCGCCGGTGACGAACGACAGGTGCGGCACGCGCCGGACGAACGACGGCTGGTCGGGCAGGTCGCCCTCCTCGACCAGCGCCTGCCACAAGTCGAGGCTGGCGGCGAACTGGTCGGCGATCTTGAGCGCCTTGCTGCAATCGACGGTGCCGGCCGCGGTGATCGGCGTGTAGTTGAGCTCGCAGTAGCCGGCGTGGCCGGTGCCGGCGTTGTTCCAGGCGTCCGAGCTCTCGGCGGCGGCGCGGTCGAGCCGCTCGAACACCACGATGCGCAGGCCGGGATCGAGCTTGCGCAGGAGCGTGGCCAACGTGGCGCTCATGATCCCTGCGCCGATGAGGACGACGTCGCACGCGCTGGCTGCCATGGCCGGCGAGTGTACCCTCGGCGCGCAGCCCGGCGTGGCACCAGGGCCGTCGCGTGCAGTCGGTCCAACCGCGTCGCTCACACGCCGCGGAGGATGCCTTGGGCCACCCCGGCGGCGTGATCGCGCTCGCGACCCGCCGCGGTGGTACGCGCGGACACGCGCGCGCGCCGGCGCAGACGATTCGTCCGCGCTTCGTTGCGCTGCCGCCATCCGCGGCGGGCGCGGATGATCTACCACCACCGCCATGAAGCACCTCCTCGCCGCGTCCCTCCTGCTGGCCGCCGCCGGCGCCTGCGCCGTCGATGATCCCGCGCTCGGCGCCGACACCTCGGACCTGCTCACCACCAGCGACACCGACCTGGCGGTCGAGTGCACCGGCATCGTCACCTACACCAACTGGGCGTCGTTCGCCGAGCTCGACAGCTACCTGCCGGCGTCGACCGCCAGCGCGATCGTCGCCCGCCGCGCGGTGACGCCGTTCGTCGACATCGCCGACATCTCCTCGGTGGCCGGCATCGCCCAGGCCCGGCTGGCGCAGATCACCGGCCGCGCCTACACCTACGACTTCATCGACGCTGACTGCGCCGGCGTCTACGAGGAGCTGGCGGTGTCGCACGACGACGCGGCGGCCATCCTCGGCTACGTCAACGCCACCCCGGTGGCGGTGCTCGAGGACGTGCTGCGCTTCGACAAGCACACCGTCGCGCCGCTGATCGTCGCCGCCCGCCCCATCGCCACGCTGCAGCAGCTGGCCGACATCTACGGCATCGGCCCGTCGAACTTCCGGGCGTTGCGTGACGCCGCCGTGACCAGCCCGTTCGACGAGCTGGTGAGCCGGGTCAACACGCTCGGCCAGGACGTCACGCTCACCACCGACTTCGACTGGTTCGCCACCATGTACGCCCAGCCGGGCCAGCCGACCCACCTGGAGTGCTTCGGGATCGATCCGGCCTTCGTCGTCGACGACCTCGGCGGCACCGTGCGCCCCGCCCTGGCCGACGACGCCGAGGTCTACGGCCGCGTCGCCAGCGCGGTGGCGCTGGCGGACCGCTACCACCAGGTCGGTGACGCCACCGCCGGGCTGGCCAACCTGGCCGCGGCCGTCGCCGGCCAGAGCTTCTTCGGTTGTTACCTGAGCTTCGCGCCGGATCCGTGGAGCGGCATCAACCGCGCGTTCTACGTGAACACCACGACCGGCTACCGCGTGCTGGTCGAGACCCGCTGGTCGGAGTAGCGCGACGCCCGCCGGCGCGCCGGTGCGGTCCAGGGTCGCGACGCCGGGGCTCCCGTGGCATGACTCCGGGGTGGCCCGGCGCCGTCACCACTCGGTCTACGTCGTCGAGTTGTCGCGCGACGTGCTGCGCGAGGCCCGCTTCCGGCGGGCCAACCCGGACTACGTCGACGGCAAGCCGTGCGTCTACGTGGGCATGACCGGCCTGGCCCCCGACGATCGCTTCGACCGGCACAAGGCCGGCATCCAGGCCAACCGCTTCGTGCAGCAGTACGGCCTGCGCCTGCTGCCGCACCTGTTCGAGCCGTACAACCCCATGACCTACGCCGAGGCCCAGGCCATGGAGATCGAGGTCGCGATCGACCTGCGCGAGGGCGGCTTCGCGGTGTGGCAGGCCTGAGCCGCGGCGGGCGACGGCGGGTATGCTGGGGTGGTGAACGACCGCCGCACGCCCACGCCGTCACGCCCGCCCACGCCGGTCGATCAGGCGGGCCTCGCGGCGGCGGTGCGGTTGTTCGGCGAGCGCTTCGTCGTCGCGGCCAAGCGCAAGCAGGTCGAGCAGCGGCTGGCCACGGCCGCGCGGCGCGGCGAGACCCTGGCGACGCTGCCGCGCTGGCTGGCCGGTGTGCCGACGCCGCTGGTCGGGGCCGATCAGTCGCCGGCCGGGATCGCGGCGCGGTTCGGCGACATGCCAGGCGTGGTCATCGAGGGCACCGGCGCGCGTCGCGTCGGGATCGCCGACGCGGTGGTGCGCCTCCGCGACGAGCTGGCGCTGTGGATCGCCGACACCGGCCGCGTCGCGCTGATCGCCCGCGCCGCCGCGCCGCCGCTGCTCGTGTTGCGGATGTAGCCCACCCAGCCACGCGCGGGCCGGCCGGTCAGCGTCAACGGGCGCGCACCGGCCGGTCGGGGCCGCACACCACGGCGCGAAAGCGGCCGGCGAGCTGGCCTGACACTGGATCGACCGGCGACGCCGTCGCGCCGACGACACCCGCCACCGTGGTGCCGATCGTGTCGAACTGCACCCACGCGGGCCACACCGCGCCGGGATCGGCCGCGGTGGCGCCGGTGAAGATGACGGCGGCCGGCTGCGGGGTCCCGAGCAGCGGATGATCGAGATCCGCGCCGCCGGGGTCCTGCAGCTTGAACAGCGGCTGGAACCCCGCGGCCTCGGTCGCCCCGGCCGGCGGACACGGCACGTCGGCGCGGTCGTAGAACGTCAGGTCCGCGATCCGCCGGAGGCTGCCGGGCGCCCGCCCGAGCGCGAGGTCGACCGCCTCGTCGTAGGTGCGACCGACGCTGATGACGTTGGCGTGGACGGTCCGGACGCTGAGGCGCGTCGATCCGCGCCGGCCGTGGACCGGCCCCGCGGGCGGTCGGGCGTGGGCCACGGTGTCCGGGAGCGCGTCGCACAGCTCGACGTCGAAGCTGCCGGTGACGGTCGTGGTGCCGACCAGCGTCGCGCTGGACCCGTCGAGCGTGCCGCGCACCCGCGCGCCCTCGGTGCGGCCCGACAGTGCGACTGTCAGGGTCGCGCCGCCAGCGCCGATGATCGTCGTGCCGGTCGCGGCGTTGGCGACGATGGCAGCGCCGACCGCGGGGCCCGCGAAGTATCCTCGATCGGGCCCGGGTGGCAGCGAGAACGTGACCCAGTCGCCGACGCCGCCGAACGACGGCGCCACGCGGTTGTCGCAGCCCAGCGGTCCCTCCGACAGGTCGATCACCAGATCGCCCCACGACGCCAGCGCGTGGCCGAAGCGCAACGTCCGGGTCCGGCCGTCGACGGTCAGCACGACGCTCGATCGCGGCGGGGAGGTCGAGCCGGCGTCGACCTCGGCATCACCGTCGGGCGGCGGAGCGGCGACGGACGTCGCGTAGGCCGCCGTCGGCCCTGGCTTAGTTCGGTCGGGTCCGTTCGCAGCGCCAGCCTCGCGGTCGGCGCTGCCACCACCGTGACAGGCCACCAGGCTCGCGATGATGAGGAGGCGGCTCACGCCGGGATGGTACGCCCGCGCGCGCCCGGTCGGCGTCGCTCGCCCCGCGATCGGGCGCGCCCGCGCGGCGTCACAGCGCGGCGCCGACGAAGAGCGTCGTCAGGTACCACGGCTGCTGGCCGGGGACGTAGGCGCCGTCGCGGTAGGTCCAGACGCCGCCGCCGGTGCGATCGGTGTAGGCCACCTCGGCGCCGTAGCGCAACCACCCGCCGCCTGGCCGGAGCACCACGCCTGCAGCGGTGGTCGTCGCGGGGTCGAGGTCGCCGCCGACGCCCAGGCGCCGCCGCGCGACGTAGGCGCTGACCGCGCGGCGCCCCGGGTTCACCACGCGCAGCTCGAGCCGCGCACCCAGCCCGATGGCGACGTCGTTCGACACGTCGTTGCGCCACGTGGTGAGGCTCACCTCCGGCGCCAGCGCCACGTCCAGGTGTCGCCCCGCGGACGCCCCCAGGACGCGCAGGCGCGCCGGCGCGCCGGCGAGGTTCAGCTGGAGCCCGAGCGTCGGGTACAGCTCCCAGATGTCGTCGAGCTGCTCGCGCAGCATGCCGACGCTGAGCCCGCTGTCGACCATGACCTCTGGTCCGCTGAGGCGCGGCGAGGCGCTGGCCGTATCCGCCGTGACGGCGACGATGGCGGTGGCGGCGACGAGGACGTTCGCGAGGGCGCTCGGGCTGCGCATGCCTCGATGATGCCACGCCACCGGCCCCCGGTGCGGCACAACCGGCCGGGTCGCGGCGATCGGCGGCTCGTCCGCTCGACCGACAGGTCGCGCGCGAACGTGGCGCGCCTGCGCGTCAGGCGTCCGAACCAGCGGGTCCGCTACGGCGCGGGCGCGACCACGGTGGCACCGTCGATGGCGATCGCGGTCTGCGCCAGCAGGCGGCCGTTGACGGTGGCCCCGGTGCGCAGCGTGATCGAGGTCTGGCCCAGGACCACGCCCTCGAGGTGGGCGGTGGTGCCGAGCTCGACGCTACCGCTGACCTGCCAGAACACGTGCGCCGGGCTGGCGCCGCCGGCCAGGGTCACGCGCGCGCCGCTTTTGACCGTCAGGTCCTGCGCGATCTGGAAGATCCAGACGTCGGTCGCGGTGCCGGTCAGGGTGACGTCGGTCGGGATCAAGAGCCCCGTGCCCCACTTGTAGACGCCCGGCGCGAGTGTCTGTCCGCCGACGTCGCCGGCGCCAAGCTCGCTCACGTCCGGCGCGCGGCCAGCCGCCTCGGTGAAGGCCAGCCCCATGTCGCCGATCGCGGTCGTGAGGTTGGCCGGCGTCGGCGGCGCGTAGTCGGCGGCGTACACCCGGCCGGTGACCTGCGGCGACGTGGCGAACACGTTCGAGGCGTCGGCCGTCAACGAGAACCCCGTGATGGAGCTCGCCGCCACCGGACTGACGCCCAGATCGCCCGTGACCGCCGAGGTCGGCACGGTCGAGATCCCGCTTTTGGCCAGGAGCGCGTAGCCGCCGGCGGTGCCGAGGGCGACCGGCAAGCCCGGGGCCAGCGTGGTGCCAGTGGTGAAGGTCCAGGAGCTGGCGGCGGCCAGGCCGACCCCGGCCGCGCTCGTGGCGCCGGTGGTGATGGTCGCGGTGAAGGTGCCGCCGCTGGGCAGGTGGGCCGTCGGCCAGAACACCGCGGTCAGGTCGCGGTAGATCACCGTCCCGGCCACCGGCACGGCGGGCGCGCCCACCGTCAGCGTGAACGTGGCGGCGGTCAAGGTCGCGGGATCCATCACCTCGCTGAACGTCGCACTCACGCTGAGGTTGCGAGCGACGTCGGTGGCCGCGTCGGCGGGCGAGCGCGCGACGACGGTCGGCGGACTCGCGGTGGGCGCATCGATGGCGTCACCGGTGCCAGCGTCGTCACCGCACGCCACGACGGCGAGCAGCAGGAGTGCCGCGCCGCCGCGGCGCAGGGTCGATGCGATCGCCCGCGTGGGGCCGATGTTCGACAAATCAGCTGTCCCGGTTCAGATGCTCGGCAGCGGTGACGGTGTGTTCAGTCTTGTTGGTCATCGGCCCAAGGTGGGGATGTGGCGGCGCGGCGCACCTGAACAGCGGGGTTCGTGACCCAACCGTGTTGCATGGGCGACGGCCAGCTGGGCACCGCCGGCGCGCTGTCCGCAGCCGTCAGCCGCGCGTGCGGCGACGATCCGCATCGACGGCACCTACGTCCGCGAGGTCGGGGGGACGTCGTGACGACGCCCGCGGCGGGCCGGCGCGGTTTGGCTCAGAGGTGCGCGAAGGTCGCGAGCATGCGCGCCCACGCCCGCTCGGCCTGGTCATGGTCGTAGACCGGCGCGTCGAGCGTGCACCACCCGTGCTGCGCCGGATAGACCTCGATCTCGGCCGCCACCTGGGCGGCGGCCGCGGCCTCCGCGAGCGCGGGCCTGGCGGTCGGATCGCGCGCGTCGTCGTTCTGGGCGATGCAGATCAACGCCGCGACCTTCATCCTGGGCAGCAGCAGGTGCGGGCTGTCGGCGTCGGCGGTGACCAGCCCGGCCCCGTGGAACGAGCCGATGGCCCCGATCCGTGGCGCTGCCGCCGCCGTGCGAAACGTGAACGGTCCCCCCATGCAGTAGCCGATGGTCGCGAGCTTGCGGGCAGGATCGACCTCCGGTTGTGCGTCGAGCCACGCGACGAACGCGGCGCCGTCGCTGGCGATGCCGGTGGGCGTGAGTGCCTCGCGCATGGGCGCCAGCTTGGCCTTGCCGGCGTCGGTCATCCACTCCGCGAACGACGCGAGCACCGGCACCTTGGACGAGCGGTAGTACTGGTTCACCGCCAGCACGGCGTAGCCGGCCGCCGCCAGCCGCGTCGCCATGGTCTGGTAGGCGTCGCGGAGCCCGGCGATGTCGGGCCACAGGATGACGCCGGGGTGGCGCCCGCTGGCCGGGGCCACGAAGAACGCCTCGGCCACGCCGTCCGGGGTCGTGACCGTCACCATGCGGCTATGCGTCCCGGTGGCGGCGGCGGGCTGGGGCCCGGTTGTCGTCGGGCCGGTCGCCGAGGCGGGCGCGCGTGGCGCCCCCGGCCCGCAGCCTGCCAGCGCCGCGGCTACGAAGGCCCCCGCGCCGATGCCCACCTCCCGGCGGGTGAGGTGCGGCCGCTGCAAGAAGATCGCGTTGTCAGCTTCGGTGTCGTCGTCGCACATGGGTGGCTCCTTGCCGCCAGTGTACCCGGCCCGCGCCGGCGAGCACCGCCCGGGCCACCGCGCGACGCCCCTCGGTTGAGGCAGACTGGCGGCATGTTCGTCATCGAGCTGTCCTACCTGGCCTCGCTCCCGCAGATCGACGCCGCGATGCGCGACCACGTCGCCTTCCTCGATCGTCACTACGCGGCCGGCACGTTCCTCATCTCGGGCCGCAAGATCCCGCGCGACGGCGGGATCATCATCGCGGTCGGCGTCAGCCGGTCGCAGCTCGAGGCGGTCATGGCCGAGGATCCGTTCGTCGCCCGGGGCCTCGCCGAGATCCGCATCATCGAGTTCCGGGCCAGCCAGCGCGCTGCCGACCTGCCCGCGCGGCTCGCCCCCTGACGCCCCGGCCCCGGCCGCCACGCCACGGTCGGCGCGCCGACCGTATATAGTGGGCCGATGCGATCAACTCCACGCGCGGCCACCGCGGTGACCTTGCTGCTCGGCGCCGCCAGCTGCGGCGCGAAGAAGGACCCGGCGCCGGAGGGAGCCGCCGTCCCCGCCGCCCCGGCCACCGCCCCGGCGGCGCAGAATCCGCCGAGCGCGCCGACCTGCACCGAGACCAACGCGGTGGCGGTCACGTTCGGCGCCGACGTCGCCGACGCACCGCCGACCTTCGCCTTGAAGAACACCATCGCGTTCGCGGTCATCGACCGGCCCCACGACGACAAGCGCGGGCGCAGCGTCAGCATCGCCTACGGCAACTACGACCTGCACGACACGCTGTCGCCACGGAGCACGGTGCCCTACAACGCGCCGACGCGCCCCGGCGAGCTGGCGGTCGTCGTCGAGTTCCACACCGATCAGGTCACCTCTACCTTCGAGCAAGAGCTCGACGCCTACCGCCGGAGCCCGCTGGTCACCGGGACGTACCCCGGCGGCTTCGGTGCCACCGCGAAGTTCTTCGAGGTGGGCGTGCACGGGCCGGGCGGCGGTCCCAACCTCACGACCGGCACCGCCACGGTGACCGCGTCGACCCCGACCCACGTGTGCGGCACGTTCGAGGCCACGAGCGACGACGGCACCCGGGCGTCCGGCAGCTTCAACGTCGCCGTCAAAGACCGCGACCAATAGGCGTCCGGGCGATCCTCGCGTCACCGGCGCCGGGGCTCTGAGAGGCGGCCGCGGGACCGGACTGGGGCGCCGCGCCGCACCCGCCCTGGCCCGGCGTCGGGATCGTCGTCGCTCTCGCGATCGTGCGGGCGCCCAGCCGCGCGGACCACCGCGGGCTCAGCCGCGTCGTACCGACGGCGCGCACGCCGAGCCCCGGTGCGCGCCGCGGTGGTGACGAAGACCCAGCCCGAGATGAACGCGCCGGCCTCGAGCCGGATCTCGGTCGGCGCGAACGCCAGCACGTCGAGGTCGTGGGCGGCGGCCATGCGCTCGACGTAGCCGCGGCTGTGCTGGTAGCGACCCGTGGCGGCCCGGTGGACGTCGACGCCGTCGTGGCCTTCGATCGAACACGCGAACAGACCACCGCCGGCCAGCGCCGCCCGCGCGACCGCGAACAGGGGGGCGAGGTCGCCGATGTAGATGAGCACGTCGGTGGCGACGATCAGGTCGTAGCGGACGGTGGTCTCGCGCAGGTGGTCGACGACCTCGGCCTCGCGCAGGTGATCGTAGACCGCGCGGGCCCGGGCCGCCTCGATCATCCGCGGCGAGACGTCGACGCCGTCGAGCCGATCGACCCGCGGCCGCAGCTGCGCGCCCATCAGCCCGGTGCCGCACCCCAGGTCGAGCGCGACCTGGAAGCGCCGGTCGGGCGCCACCCCGGCGAGCACCGCGCGCAGCCGCTCGGGCACCCGGTACTCGAGCTGGTCCACCAGCAGCGCGTCGAAGCGCGGCGCCATGTCGTCGAACAGCGCGATCACCTCGGCGGGGGGCATCGCCGCCGGCACGCCGCCGCGCAGCCCGTCGAGCTCGGCCGGTGACAGGTCCAGCGCGGTTGGTTGGAGGGGCATGCCGGGCCGGCGGTGACGTGCAGGCGGGACCGCTGCCCGGCCGTGCGGGAGCCGTCGTCGCTGGCGATGATCACCCGCGCCCGGACCGCCGCCCAGGCCCGCCGCTCAGAATCTGCTGGCTACAGCGCCCACAGCAGCAGCAGCGACAGCGCGAGCGTCGGGATCAAGACGATGGTCCCCAGGCGGAGGAAGCGGCCGATGCCGATGTGGACCCCGCTCCGGCGCAGCAGATCGAACCACAGCAGGCCGGCCAGCGAGCCGATCGGCAGCAGCCGGGGCCCGATGTCGCCGCCGACCAGCGCCGCGAGCAAGGGCTTGGGGCCGGTGGCCTGGTCGATCGCCATCATGTTCAAGATCGACATCGGGTGGTTGTCGATGAGCGCGGAGCCGACCGCGGAGACCGCGCCGATCGTCGCCAAGTGCCCGCCGCTGCCGGCCGGCGTGCGTTGGTAGATCGTCGCCAGCCAGTCCACCGCGCCGACGTGGCGCAGGCCCTGGACGACCAGGAAGATGCCCCACAGGAAGGCGAGGATGTCGAGCGACACGTGGCCGGCGACCTTGCGCGCGGGCGCGACGCGGTACAACCGGGCCAGCGCGAGCGAGCCGCACGCGCCAGCGACGGCGACGAACCAGATCTCGCCGCCCAGCGCCGCGCCGACCGGGTAGGCCAGGAACACCAGGACCAAGAGGACGACGGCGGGTCGCTCGGCGGCGTGCCGGTGCAGCGTCGTCTCGCCCCCGCCGGCGGCGACCGGCCGGGCCGCGCGCAACGCGGGCCCGAACACCAGCCGCAGGATCAGGTAGGTCAGCCCGGCGCCGGCGATCGACAGCGGCGCCATCACGGCGGCGTAGGAGTTGAAGTCGAGCCCGGAGAACTCGGCGACGATCATGTTCATCGGGTTCGACACGATGAACGGCGCGACCCCGGGCGCCAGGAACACCGCGAAGGCGAACGCGATCGTGAGGCCCGGCTCGCCGGGGTATAGGCGGCGGGTCAGCGCGACCACGAGCGGCGTCAGGATCAAGATGGCCGCGTCGTTGTTGAGGAGCGAGGGCGTGATGACGCTGACGACGAACACCACGGTGAACGTGTGGACCGCCGTGCGCGCGCGCGCGCGCCGTTCGATCGCGGCCGCGAGGCGCTCGAACGCGCCGACCTCTTGCACGACGCCGGTCATGACCATGATGCAGGTCAGAGCGAGCAGCGGGCGCCACTGGAGCCGCGCCGCCGTGACCAGGTCGGGTGGGCTCAGCAGGCCGGCGGCGAGCAGCACCGCCACGCCCAGCACCGCGGCACGGCCGGGCGAGAACTCCACCGACCGGACCGTGGGCCGGAACACGGCGAGGCCGACCGTCAGCCCGAGCGCACCGCACGCGATCACCAGGGGGCCGTCCACCGCGCCAGCATCGATCCGTGCCCCGGGCCGCGTACACCGGTGCCGGGACGATGTTCCCGGCGCGCACCTCTAGGCACCTTCAGTTACCTTTGGGCATGCCCGGCGACATGCTGACCAGCCGCGAGGTCGCGGCCTACCTCGGGATCCACGAGAAGCAGGTGTACCGGCTGCTGCGGCAGGGCCGCCTGCCTGGCACCCGCGTCATCGGTCGCTGGGTGTTCTCGCGCCGGCTGGTCCGAGACTGGATCGAGGCGTCGTCGCGCGAGCTCCTCGCGCCAGGGCCGGCCGCGGTCGGGCGCACCACCCGGACGGTGGAGCCGCACCACCTGATCATCGTCGGCGCCGACGACCTGCTGCTCCAGGTCATGGAGCGCGAGTTCAACCGCCGGCACCCGGCCCTGCTGGTGACCTCGGCGGCGATGAACTCGGTCGCCGGCATCACCGCGGTCCGCGAGCGCCGGGCCCACGTCGCGGGAGTCCACCTGCTCGACCGCGCCAGCGGTGAGTACAACCGGCCGCAGGTGGCGGCGGCGTTCGACGGTGGGCGCGCCCTGCTGGTGACCCTGGCCTACCGCCAGGTCGGGTTGATGGTGCCGCGCGGCAACCCGCGCCGGGTGGACGGGCTCGCCGACGTGGTCCGGCTGCGGCTGCGGCTGGCGAGCCGCGAGGTCGGCTCGGGTGTGCGGCTGTTGCAGGACCACCTGCTGCACCAGCTCAAGCTCGGCAAGCGGCGCCTGGCCGGCACCGAGATGGCGCTCGCGACGCACCTCGAGGTCGCGACCGCCGTGGCCGAGGGGCGCGCCGACGCCGGCATCGGCACCCGGGCGCCGGCGCTCAGCTTCGGGCTCGACTTCATCCCGCTGACGTGGGAGCGCTACGATCTGGTCACCACCGACGAGGCGTTCTACCACCGCCCGACCCAGGCCTTCTTCGAGATGGTCAAGTCCGACTGGCTGCGCCAGCTGATCGCGACGCTCCCGGGCTACGAGGCGCGCGAGACCGGCTTGCTCACCGTCGTGCAGGCCGACGACTGAGCGCGACCGCGCGCCGCAGCGTCCGCACGCGGGGCGGCTTGCCAGCGGTCATCACGCCCGGTCGCGCGATCGCTGGGCGGATCGTGCAGGTGTTGAACCATCGGTGTGCTTGTTCGGCGATGCCCGGCGCGCGCCGCGAGCGTCCGCGCGGACTTGGCGATGGCACCGGGCGTGCTGTGGGTCAGAGGGAGCGCACGAAGGGCCTCTTCGACGCTTGACCCGCGTGGGTGATCCACCACGCCTCGAACGGAAGAACCGGTGCCCCATGATCAGCCACCTGACCCACGTCGACCTCCTCCCCGCCGACCGCACGGCGCCCGCCCGCCGCGGCCGTCGCGAACGGCTCGTGGGCTGCGTCGGGCTCGCCTGGCTCGGTGCCGCCTTGGTGGCCTGCACCTCGGGGGTCGAGGCGACACCCGACGCAGCCGGCGCCGACGCCGAGGCCACCGCCCCGGCCGTGGTCGATGAGCCGACCGATCCCCCTTGCCTGGCGCAGGCCTTCGGCGAGCCGGGCTTCGCCGGAGACGGCGCGTGCCTGCCGCTCGGGGTCAGCTCGCTGACCGACCTGACCACGCTCGGCCTCACCCAGGGCGTCATCGGTTCGCTGGTGGTGGATCCTGGCTACCGCGTGACGGTGTGGTCCGACGACGCAGCGCCGTTGTTCCAGACCGCGGCGACCGACGCCGCGGTCGCGCTGTCGGGGCAGATCACCCGGCTCGAGGTCACGCCGTGCCTGGCCGGGCTGTTCGAGGGCGCCGATGGCCACGGCGCCGGGGCCTGCGTGGACGCCGGCCTCCACGACGCGGCCAGCCTGGCTGACCTGGGCTTGCGGGCGGGGCAGCCCGGGTCCGTGGTCGTCGCCCCTGGCTATCGCGCCACCGTCACCTACGCGGCGGGCGCACCGTCCACGACGGTGGTCGCGCGCGGCACGCTGGCGCTGCCGACCGATGGCGACGCCGTCGTCGCGATCGACGTCGCGCTCGACGATGAACCAGCGGCGGCGCCGATCGCCGCGGCGCTGGCCAAGGACCTGACGAGCTTCGCGCACATCTACGTCCTGGGTGACAGCCTGTCGGACCAGCAGAACCAGCGCAGCAGCGCGGTGCCGCGCTGTCCGAACCAGCACCTCGGCTACTGGAACGGCCGCTTCACCAACGGCTACAACTGGGTCGACTACCTGACCCAGGACAATCCCAGCGCGGGCGCCAAGATCATCAACAAGGCCGTCGGCGGCTCGAAGGTGCTGGTGAACGCGATCGCGCGGCCGAGCCTCATGACCCAGGCCACGACCTTGATCGCCGCCCTGCCGTCATCGACGCGCCGGGCCCAGCTCGCCAACTCCCTGGTGGTCATCTGGGGCGGCGCCAACGACGTCAAGGAGACCGCGTTGTCGCGCTCGCCCGGCGACGCCGTCACTTTCGGGAACAGCATCGTCACCCAGCTGAAGGCCGTGGTGACCACGCTGAAGAACGCCGGCGTGCAGCACGTCGTCTTCATCGGCGTGCCCTACATCGAGCGCGTGCCCGTCGCGAGCGGGTGGACCACCGCCCAACGCAGCTGGACCCACAACACGGTCTACACCGTCAACACGAACCTGGGCGACTACGCGCGCACCAACGGGTACCCGTTCGCCACCGTGCCGGCGATGATCAACGACTGGCTCGATCACAACCTGACGTCGGTCAACATGACCGACACCACCAACGCGTGCGCCACCATGGGCGCGTGCGACTTCACGGTGTCGGGAACCTACGTCGAGAAGCTGTGCACGAAGAAGATGTTCTTCGACCCGCTGCACCCGACCTCGGGCGCCCACTGCGGGGTCGCCAAGCGGATCGAGCTCACGCTGGCGACCAAGTACAACACGGTCTACGGCTACTCCGCGAGCATCGAGAGCTGCGCGCGCCGGGAACAAGCGGCCGCGTTCAGCGGCGCCCCCGCGCGGCGCATCCGCTTCGACATCCAGCGGGCGACCTTGACCCAGAGCCTCGCCAACGCGGCGTGCCCGACGCTGTGCACCGGCGCGTCCGCCCATTGGAACGGCAACTGGACCAACCTCGCGCTGGCCAACCCGGTGTCCCAGGGTGGCACCCACGCGGTCGGGGTGTGCGGCTGCGACCGGTGAGCCGGGCGCAGCACCCGGTCACGGCTTGCGGGGGCGGGTGATGCCGTAGGTGGTGAGGCGCGCGATCAGCGTGCCGCGCGAGATGCCGAGGAGCCGGGCGGCGCGGGTCTGGTTGCCGCCGCACTGGTCGAGCGTCGCCAGGATCCGATCGCGCTCGAGCGCACGCAGCTCGCCCCCGAGGTTGGCCACGTCGCCGGTCGACGGAGCCGCCTCGTCGAGGGTGGCCATCTGCGCGGTCACCGACAAGCTGGGATCGCGCGGCGTCGCGCGCGGCCGGGCCCGCAGCTGGTCCTGGTCGAGCCCGAGGTGGCGCCGGTCGATGGGACCACCGTCGGACAGCAGCACGGCGCGGGTCACCACGTTGCGCAGCTCGCGCACGTTGCCCGGCCAGGCGTGGCGCGCCAGCGCCGCCAGTGCGTCGGCGCCGAAGGCCGGCGGACGTGCCAGGCCGATGTCGCGCGCCGCGTGGGCCGCGAACTCGGCCGCGAGCCCGGCGATCTCGTCCTTGCGCTCGCGCAGCGGCGGGACCCGAACGGTGACGGCGGTCAGCCGGTAGAACAGGTCTTCGCGGAAGCGGCCGGCCTCGACCTCGGCGCGCAGGTCGCGGTGGGTGGCGGCGAGGAACCGGACGTCGATGGTGCGCGGCGTCAGGCCGCCCAGGCGCAGCACCTCGCGCGAGTCGAGCACGCGCAGCAGCTTGACCTGGACGGCCGGCGGCAGCTCGCCGACCTCGTCGAGGAACACCGTGCCACCCGCCGCGCTCTCGATCAGGCCGAGCTTGGCGGCGACCGCGCCGGTGAAGGCCCCGCGCTCGTGGCCGAACAGCTCGCTCTCGAGCAGCGTCTCGGGCATCGCCGAGCAATGGAGCCGCAAGAAGGTGCTGCCGGAGCGCGGCGACAGGCGGTGGATGGTCTCGGCGCAGATCTCCTTGCCCGCGCCGGTCTCGCCCAGGATCAGCACGCTGACCGAGCCGGCCGCGACCTTGGCCAAGGTCGGCTCGAGGCTCGCGAACAGCCGACGGCCGTCGAGGGCGGCGACCGGCTGGGCCTGGCGGCGCAGCACCATCACCACGTCGCCCAGGTGGACCGCGTCACCGTCGGCCAGGTCGGTCCACGCGTCGGTCGGCAGGCGCCGGCCGCGGACCGTCGTGCCGTTGGCACCGCCCAGGTCGCGGATCGTCGGGCCGGCGGTGAGCCGGAGCACGGCGTGACGCCGCGACACCGTGGGGTGGTCGATGGCGATATCGGCCTGCTGTCCGCGCCCGATCACCAGCTCGCCGCCGGTCGGCAGCTCGACGTGGCGCACATCATCGCCGACCAAGATCACGGCGTGCAGGGTCGTGGTCGCGGGGTCGGGCGGTTGGGTCTCGAGGTCGTGGGTCAAGTGACGGCTACCAGGTTACCAGGACACGTCGCTGTGACGCACGGTCGCGTTCGCGGGTTGCAGGCAACGCAGCGGCGCGGCGCCCACCCCGGCGGGGTGAGGGGGCCGCCGAAGCCGGCGTCAGGCGCGACGGCCTGGCCGCGATCGCACATCAGCCGCGTAGGCCGCGCTGCCACCTGGTACGATGCTGTCGCCGTCATGCCCTCCAAGGATCCGGCCGCCACGTTCGGGGGCAACGGGTCGTCGGACGTACCGTGCTCCGACGACGGCCCGAGAGTCTCGGCGGCACGCGCGCTGCCGGACGACGACGCGACGGTGCCGACCACGGCGGCCGGGAGCACGCCGGCCTGGCGGCCGATCACGACCCGATCGGGCGAGGACGGTGCTCCCGACGGCGGCGCCCACACGGTCCGGGTCGGCGACGTGGTCGGCCGGCACGTGCTGATCGCCGAGCTCGGCCAGGGCGGCATGGGGCACGTCTTCGCCGCGCGCGACGCCGGCCTCGATCGCACGGTCGCCATCAAGTTCGTGTCGGTGGCCAGCAGGGCGATGGTCGAGCGGTTCCTCGCCGAGGCGCGGGTGACCGCGCGCTGCACGCACCCCAACATCGTCACGGTCTACGAGATCGGACAGCACCGGGACGCGCCGTACCTGGTGCTCGAGCACCTGGCCGGGCCGTCCCTGGCCCAGCTGGCCAGCGGCCCACCGCTGTCGGTCGCGCGCGTCGTCGCGATCATGACCGCGGTGGCGCGGGCGCTGGCGTGCGCGCACTCCCACGGCATCGTCCACCGCGATCTGAAGCCGAGCAACATCGCGGTGCTGGCCGACGACACGGTCAAGGTGCTCGACTTCGGGATCGCGGCGTTCGCGCAGGCCACGACGGTCGCCCCCGACGCCACGCCGGCCCCCACGGACGGCGCCCGCGAGATCGCCGGGACCCTGCCGTACATGGCGCCGGAGCAAGTGCTGGGCGAGCAACCCGATGGCCGCGCTGACGTGTGGTCTTTCGGCGTCGTGTTGTTCCAGTTGCTGGCCGGCGCGCGCCCGTTCGATCATCTGACCGAGGCGGCGCTGCGTGCCGAGCTGCTCGACCTGGACCGCCCGACGCCGTCGATCACGGCCCACCGCCCGGACCTGCCACCCGGGCTGGTCCACGTGGTCGCGCGCTGCCTCGAGAAGCCGCGAGCCCGCCGGTACCGGTCGGCCAACGAGCTGGTCGCGGCGCTGCAACGGCTGGCCGGCGACCAGGCCGCGTGCGAGCTGCCGTTGTGGCTGGCGTCGGCGCCCTCTGCCGACGAAGGCGACCGGGTCGCGCTCGGCCTGGCGCGGGCGCTGGCGGAGCGCACCGACAGCCGCGTGATCGACGCCGACGCCACCCGGGTCTGGCCCGACGGGCGGGTCGAGCTGGCCGAGGGGGCCGCGGTCGAGACGCCGGCTGACGCGGTGCGCGCCGTCGCGCGCCTGGCCAGCCAGGCCATCGATAGCGTCGGCGGCATCCGGACGCGGACCGAGCAGCGACGAGCCCGCCGCATGCGGCGCGCGCTGGGCGTGGCGCTGCACCCGAATCCGGCGCGCCGGCCGTCGGCGCACCAGCTCGAGCGTCGCCTCAGCGGGGCCCACGCGCGCCGAGGATCGCGCCGTGCGATGGCCGCAGCCGCGCTGGTCGGGTTGGTGGCCGTGGGCGCTGCGGCGTGGCTGCGGCCGCCAAGTCCTAGCTACCGACTTGCGCTGGCCGCCGGGGTCACTCCGTCGGTGACGCGTCAGCTCGAGCGGCTCGAGCACGAGGTCGCGCGGACGCGGGGGGTCCAAGGCGACGGCGCGGCCGACGCGTTGTTCGACGGCTTCGTGTCCCAGCCCGAGAACGCCGGGCTGCGGGTCGCCGCGTGGCTGCGGCGCAGCGCACGCGAGGTGGCCGCGCGCGACTTCGAGCCCGCGCTGGCCAGCGCCGCCGCGGCATACCTGGCGGCGCCGACCGAGGACGAGGCCGCGCACGCGCTCGAGGCGGTGCTCGCGATCCAGGTGACGCGCCGATCCTGGGACGAGGTCGCGCGCGCGCTGGGCCAGCTCGGCGCGACGGCAGCGCTGACCGACGCCGCCGCCACGCTGGCGGTCGCGACCCGGCGCGTGCCGACCGGCGACCACCCGGCGAGGACCGTGCTGACTACCGCGACGCCACTCTTTTCAGGTCAGCCGTCGCCGCTGACCGCCGAGCTGGCCGAGGCCATCGACCTCGACGGTGACGGCCTGCTCGCGGTGGTCACCGTCGATGGCCGCACGCTGCGCGGCGCGCGCCCGGGGGCGCCCCCGCTGTGGGAGCGCGCGTTGCCGGCCACGGTCCGCGGCGTGTGCGCGGCACGGGACACCCGCGGCAGCTGGTTCGCCGTGGTCGACGCCACCGCGACCCGGCTGTTCCAGGTCGATGCCAGCGGCGCCACGGAGGTCCTCACCGTGCGCCGCGGCAACCGGTGCGCGCTGGGCGATCTGGACGGCGACGGCGCCGTGGAGCTGTACGTCGGCGGCGACCGCGATCTGGTCCGGCACCGCGCCGAGCCAGCCGGGCCATGGCGCGCGAGCCCGGTCGAGCTCGGATCGGTGGTCGGCGCGATGGTCGCCGCTGACCTCGACGGAGATGGCCGCAGCGAGCTGGTGATCGCCGCCGGGGAGTGGCAGGCCTACGACGTGCGCGTGCTGGCCGGAGCGGAGATGACCTTGGTCGATCGCCTCCGGCTGGGCCGGGTCGCCGCGCTGACGACGCTGTCCCAGGGCGCCGGCCGGCCGCGGGTGTTGCTCGCGCGCAAGGATCGCAACTGGCCGAGCGTGCGCTACCTACCCCCTGAACACCCGGCCGGCGCGCCCGAGGGCTACTACGCGCTGCGGCTCCAGGCCGGCCGCCTGCGTGTCACCAGCTACCTCGCCGACGATCTGGCCACCCTCGACGGCCGGCTGCACGCCCTCGACCTGGATGGCGACGGCCGCGACGAGGCGCTGGCGACGGAGGTGGGGGGCTATGGCGGTGGCAACCGCACGGTGGTCATGCGCCTCGACGAGGCCGACCAGCTCGACGGCGTGACTATCGAGGGCATCGCGATCAGAGCCGTCGGACGCTTCGCGGCCGACCGGCCACCGGCGGCGCTGGCGTGGGTCGGCACCGGCGCCGCGCGCGCCATGTGGTGGCTCGGCCTCGGCGCCACCCCGGTCCCGCCGCTGGCGCTGGCGCCGCCGGCGGTCGATCCGGGGGTGCCGTCGGCCCTCGACGACGGGCAGGCCACCACCTGGCGCCGGGCCGGCGTGCTGGGCCAGGTCGGCGCGACCGCCACAGCCATCGCCGCGTTCGAGCGGCTGGCGGCCGTGGTGCCACCCGAGCTCCAGCCGCGGGCCCTGGGCGAGGTGCTGACCTTGCTGCACCGGCGCGGCGAGCCGCTGGGCGAGATCCACGCCGCGCTGATCGCGCGCACCGCCCCGGGCTCGCCGGCCCAGCTCGCCGCGCTGATGGCAGCGGCGACCGCCGCCGTGGACGACGGCGAGCTGGCCACCGCGGTCCAGGCGATCGACGCCGCGCTGGCCTCGCCCGCGCTCGAGGCGGTCGACCGCGCGCAGCTGCGGGCGTCGCGCGCCTCGATCGATCCGCTCGAGGTCTCGCTGTTCGAAGGCGCGCCACTCGACGACGCCTGGCAGGTCCTGGACCCGGTCGGCGTGTGGCGCGACCCGGTGACGCGCGCGCTGGTGCTCGACGGCTTCGGCAGCCAGCCGCTGGCGGCGGTGGAGCTCACACGCGCGCGGGGGCCGATCGAGCTCAAGGTCGACGGCACCATCACGCGCGCCGAGTGGGCCGCCGGACTCGAGTTCGCGCTGCGCCCGGCCGCGGGCGAGCCGCTGGTGACGTTCACGCTGGGGTCGACCGGCGGCGGCGGCATCTACCGGTTGAGCGCAGAGCTCGATGCCTTCGGCACGGTCCTGGCGCTGGGCCCGCTCGATCGGGTCGACGCCCCCGTCGCGCTCCGAGTCCGGGCCACGTGGTTCCCCGACAGCGGCCGCCTGATCTGGGACTTCACCGCCGGCGACGTGCACGTCCGCCGCGCGCTGCGCCGGCGGGCCAGCGCGGCCACCCGGTGGCAGCTCGCCATCACCAGCCACAACCGCGCCGGCCTCGACAACCCGACCCGGATGGCGATGGCGATCGACCGGATCGAGGTGGGCGGCCTGGTCCGCGCGTCGGCGCCGACGCGCCCGCCGGCAGCGGTCGCCCGGCTGGCGCTGGCCAACGGCGACTACGATCGTGCGCGGGCGCTGCTCGCGCGGCGATCCGGACCGGACGCCGCCCTGGCGACCGCGGTGCGCGCGCTGCGGGTCGGTGACCGGACCGCCGCGGTAGCCGCCCTGGCGCGGCTGCCCGGCGGCGCGGCCCGCGGCCCCACCATGCTGACGCTGGCACACCTGGCGCGGGTCGACGATGACGCCTACGCCGAGCCGGTCCGCGCCGCCGCGGGCCACGACCGGGTCGCGGTGATCTCCGCGGCGTGGACCGCGGTCGCCCGCCAGCATCCCGACGCCGAGCAGGTCCAACGCGAGCTGACCCAGAACCTGCGCGATCTGGATCTCCGCAAGCCGGACCATGGCAGCGCGTCCCCGGCCGCCACGACCCTGCTGTTGCTCCGGGCTCGGGCTCGCGCCCGGATCGGCGAGTTCGCCGACGCGGACGGCGATCTCGACGCGTTGCTCGCGCCGGCGCGCCTCCCGTCGGTGCCAGCCGCGACCCGCGCCGAGGCCTACCTGGCGCGGGCGCAGATCGCGGTCCACCGCGGCGACGTCGACCTGGCCCGTCATGCGGTGCGCGACGCGCTCGACGCCAGCCCGTGGCCCGAGACCATCGCCGACCTGGTCCTGCTCGATCCCGGGCTGGCGGCGGTGGCCCGCGGTCCCGGCCTCGAGCGGGTCCACCTCCTCGGCCGGCCGCTGGGCGGCCCCTGAGGCGGCGGCCGGCCCGGCCCGGCCCGGCGTCGCCGACATCACCGCCTCAGCACGACGTGGTCGACGCGCACTGGTACCAGTAGGGCAGGTTGTGGTTCAGCCAGAACTGGATGCGGTTGCGGTTGACGCCGTTGACGTCGCAGCCGTTGGTGCCGTTCCCGGTGTGCTGGAGAAACGTGGGCACCGCCCGGACCGGGTCGCCGTCGCGGCAGAACACCTTCGACGTGGTGTTCGCGTCGATCACGTCGTCGCGGTACGTCTTCTTGAACTCGGCGTTGCCGACACGCGCCGGGTTCCAGGCGACCACGGTGCGCAGCTTCGACAGCGGGATGCCGGAGTCCTGGTACCCGAAGGCGTAGTAGTGGGCGTGGAGCTGCGCCATGGCGCCGCCGAGGCTGTGGCCGGTGATGTGGACGTTCGCGCAGCCGAGCGCCTTGGTGGCGAGGTTCACGTCGCGCCGCTGGTTGGAGAGCCGCGTGTTCCAGTACGCGCCAACGCGCTCGCTGCGGTACGACGCGAGGTAGAACGGGCGGACCTGGATCACCGACGAGAAATCACCCAGCCACTCGACGAAGCCGGCCCAGGTCGTCGGCGGCCGCGTCCCCTGCCACGTCACCACGCAGCTCACGCTGCCGCTGTTGGTGCGCCGGTAGATCTTCACGACGTCCTTGGACCAGCCACGGCTGTACTCACCAGCGTAGGCTGCGGGCGCGCCGCTCGGCGTCACCGTCAGCGGGTTGCTGTAGGCCGCCTCGGCGAAGGGCAAGAGCCAGTTCGCCTGCTGGGTGCCGATCGCCTCGACGGCGTCGGCGCCGGCCGGCTGTGCCGGTCCCTGGCCGGCCACCTGCTTCTGCGCGATCGTCGCGGCGTCCCCATCACCCAGGTAGTCGACCATCTCGGCCAGCGTGGTGTCGGTCAGGCGCCAGGCGCCGGCCCGGGCATCCCACTCGGCCAGCACGGTGACGTTGCCGAGGTCGGCGAGGTTGACCTCGGGGAATACCAGGGCCAGCGCCTGGTGCAGCCGCGCCACGTCCCACTCGTTGGACTCGAAGAGCATCGGGGTCCGCTGCGCCTTCGCGGCCTGGAGCGCCGCCAGCCGCGCGGCGCGCAGGTCATCCGCCGCGTCGTCGCCGAGCCCCAGCTGGTCGACGTTGGCGTAGACCAGGCGAGCGTCGCCGGGGACCTCCAGTCCGTACCTCACCTGCGCGTGCGCGGCGGCGGACGCCAGGACGTCGCCCATGCCGTCGGAGACGACGACGACCGCCGGCGCCGATGCGGCCGCCACCGACGTCGCCGCGCCGGGCTCTGAGTCGACGCACCCGGCGGCGCTGCCGAGCAGCGCGAAGCAACCGAGCAGGGTCAGCGTGCCCAGGCGCGGCGGGCGCCGCGGGGCGTGATCCGGAGTGGACGTGGTGTTGCGACCTGACGTGCGGTTCGATCTGACGACGATGGACATGGGCTTCCTCTGGACGGGGTGATTGACCGCGAGCGAGCGGAGGAAGAGCACGCCCCGTGCCGGCGCTAAGCCGGCGCCAAGCCCATGACATCGCGCGAGCCCGCCGCGCCGGCTTGTTCAGGCGATGAACGATCGGCCCATCCCTCGAGCAGACCGCCCGACACACGATCGGCACCGTCGGTGCGATCGGTGAGACGCCCCCGACGGGTCGACGCACCCGCCGCGCTACGCGACGCGCGTGGCGATGGTGCGCGCCAGCGCGAGCGCGAACGCCCAGGCGCCCGCGGGCTCGGCCGGCGCCAGCGCGCCCACGCCGATCAGACCGTGGACCTCCGCCAAGGTCGGCGCGCGCTCCAGCGGCACGTCGCCGCCCGGGTGCCCGCCCTGGCGTGCGAGGTCGCAGAAGATCGACGCGCACAGCGCCGCCACCAGCCGGCGCGCGTAGATGAACCCCGCCGGCAGCGCGGCCGACCGCCCCGTCCCGTACGCGGCGAGCAGCAGCGCCGCGGTGGGATCGTCCATGCGCAGAAACACCGCGACGGTGGCCAGGTCATAGTACGGGTCGTTCGGCCCGGCCTGGTCCCAGTCGAGCAGCACCAGCCGCTCGCCCGCGAACACCAGGTTCGACGGGTTCAGGTCGTTGTGGCTGGTGACCCAGGGGCCTCGGCTCGGCGGCGGCGCCTCGGCGAGCACGTCGTCGAGCGCGGCCCCGACGAAGCCGGGCACCGCGAACGTGGCGAGCCGGGCCCGCATCGCCACGGCCAGGTCGCGCGGATCGCGCCAGGTCGCTGGCTCGACCAGCGGCAGCGCGTGGACCCGGCGGATCGTCCCGCCGAGCAGCCGCAGCGTGACGGCCCGCGTGCGCGGATCGTGCAGCCGGGGCGCCAGGCCGCGCGCGGCGACGAGTTCACTCACCACCGCGCGGCGCGCTGCGTCGGCGTGGATCACCCGGGGCGCCACCCCGGCGTCGGCGGCCCCACGCTGGATCTCGACCCGCTGGCGCCACGCGGCCTCGGGCAGGCTGGCGTCGGTGACCTTGAGCACGTAGGCACCCTTCGCCGTCGCGACCCGGTACACCGCCGCGCCGGACAGGCCTCCACCGAGGCGGGTGATCGACGTCGCGGGCCCGCGGAGCTCGGCCGGCAGGCACGCCTCGAGCAGCGCGACGGCATCGGCGTCGGGCGGTCCACCTGGCGTGGCCACGTCAGTATCCGAACACCGCGCGCGGACGGCCGCGTGCGACGCGGCGGTCTTCCCCAGCCTGACGCCGGGCGAGCTTGGCCTGTCCCTTGGCCCACGCGGCGTCGAGCGAGGGCGTGGCCTTGGCCCACGCGCCGACCGTACCCGGGCCGTCAGGCTCGAGCGTCGGTGCGCCGGCGTTGTAGGCACGGATGATCGACGCGCGGATGCCGCCCTGGGCCGCGGCCTGCGGGTGGCCCAACCGCTCGGCCTGCCGGAACGCGTTGACCGCCAGCTGGTTGTCGCCGCGCAGCGCCAGGTTCCAGCCGAGCGCAAACCACAGGTGCGGGTTGCCCTCGCCGTCGCCGAACCGCAGCAGGCCGACCAGCGCGACGATGGTGGTGTCGAGCTCGGCGGCGCGGGCGCGCTCGGCGACGGTCCGGCCGCGCACCCGGCGGGTCCGGATGACCTCGAGGGCATCGCTGCCCGCGACGATCGGTTGGCCCAGGAAGGTCTCCCGCTCGACCAAGGTCGGGTCGCGGCCGAGCCGCCCCAGCCATTCGAGCAGCTGGATCTGGACGTGCTCGCGGCCGAAGTGCGCTCGCGGGTTGATGGCGACCGCGCGGCGCAGCTCGACCAGGGCGCCGGCGAGGTCACCCTTGCGCGCGAGCACCGTGCCGCGGTTGGCGTGGGTCGTGTACGCACCGGGGAACCGCGCCTCCTTGTCGGCCAGCACCGCGAGCGCGTCGTCGAGCTGCCCGGTCTTGGCCAGCGCCACCGCCAGGTCGTCGTAGC
Source organism: Kofleriaceae bacterium (assembly GCA_041389965.1). Classification (GTDB taxonomy): domain Bacteria; phylum Myxococcota_A; class Polyangia; order Haliangiales; family Haliangiaceae; genus UBA2376. The sequence goes on from JAWKQV010000002.1 coordinate 652,536, forward strand.
GCTCCGCAGGCGCGCCGCCGCGCGCGATGAGGGCCCGCGTGTACACGACCTTGGCCCGGTAGAAGATCAGGCTGTGCTTGCCGAGATCACCGGTCACCACCGCGGCGACGTCGCGGTCGCCGAGCGACTCCTCGGCCAGCGTGTCGGTATCCCACAGGCAGGCCCGAGCCGGCGCGGGGGCAGCGCCGACCGCGACCGCGGCCAGGACCAGCAGCAGCGCCGCAGCGGCGGGCCCCCGCGCAGGCCTGCCAGGTGAACTCGCGGTGGCGGTCGAGGTGGAGGCGCGCGACATCATGCAACCATGACACGTCCAGCGGCGCCGGCGTTGCGCCAACCCGCTACGGGACGATCACCGTCCAGGTGACTGCCGCGATCTGCCAGCCGTCGCCGACACGGACCAGCGACCACAGCTCGCGGCCGTGGTTGGTCTGTTGATCGTCCTCGTGGAACGAATAGGCCGCCGCCATGACCGCCAGATCATCGAACACCATGACGTCGACCATGGCGAACCGTTCGTCGAGGCGATGGGTGGACCCGGTGACCTCGCCGATGAAGTCGCGCGCGGTCGAGTCGTGGTGGGCGGGCCCGTGCTTGCCGACGTAGCTCGCGACGAACGGCGTGGCGTCGGACACGACCAGCGCCCGCAGCGCCGCACCGTCCTTGGAGGTGATGGCCCGGCGGAACTCCTCGACCATGGCCGTGATCGTCGCCCGATCAGCGGACCCAGCGTCGGTCGGTGGCACCGGGGCGGCCGGACCCCGGGTGGCGCACGCGGCGCACGCGACAGCCACGGCGGTCAGGATCAGCGTCGACGGGGGTGTCCGCACACGCGAGGTATAGCCGATCCCGGCCGGGCGCCGCCGGTCAGTCGGGGCAGCGGTCGAGGTCGTCGAACGTCGCGGCGGCCAGCACGCATCGCCGTTGCTGCGGGCCCGAGCGCTCGCAGCGCTGGGTCAACTCTGCGCGTCGGGCGTCGAAGCGCTGGGCCATCTGGCCCGTGCGATCCTTGGCGACGACCAGCTCGCGCATGTGGGCGACCGCCGCCGCGCAGTCCCGAGCCGCGTGGTCGCCGCGCCAGCGCATCATGCCGGCCGTGGCCGTGACCGCCAACACCATGACCAGGAAGCCCGTCCCCGCGCCGGTCTGCCCAGCGCCCTGCCCCAGGCTCAGCAACCCGAGCAGCACCGCCACGATGCTGACGCCGAACCCCGCGACCTGCCCCCACTGGTAGGCGCTTCGCGGGCTCGCGGGGAGCCCGTGCTCGAACCCGTAGTAGATGCCAACCGCGCCCCACCCGACCACGATCAACATGAGCAACTTCTTCACCGCCAGCCTCCCGTGATGATGCGGGAGATGTTCGCATGCCGCGCCGGCCTCGGGCAGCGCCGCCGATCGCAAATCCACCACCGCCGCCGCCCCAGGTCGCGGCCGCGCCAGGGCACCGCCGCGACCTGCTAGGGTCGGCCGTGGCCGCGCGTCGCGAGATCAGGGCCGACTACGACGGCGACACGATCGTCGTCTACCAGGCCTACCCGGCCGCCATCGCCGAGCCGGCGCTCGCCGCCCAGCGGTTCGTGCCGCCGTTCTCGCTCACGCGGATGACCTGGATCAAGCCGTCGTTTTACTGGCTCATGCACCGCAGCAACTGGGGCCGCCAGCCCGGACAAGAGCGCACCCTCGGTGTCCGGATCGATCGCGGCGGATGGGAGCGCGCGCTCGAGCTCGGCGTCCTGACGACGTTCGAGCGCGCGGTGTTCGCGACCGCCGACGCCTGGGCCACGCAGTTTCGTGATGCCGTGGTCCACGTGCAGTGGGACCCCGAGCGCGATCTGCGCGGCACGGCCCGCAACCACGACAGCATCCAGGTCGGGCTCGGCCGGGCCATCATCGGCGAGTTCGTATCGAGCTGGGTGACCTCGATCGAGGACCTGACCCCGCGCGTCGCCAAGATGCGCGCACACCTGCGGGCCGGCGACGCCGACCGGGCCCGGCGGCTGGCGCCCCCCGAGCGCGTCTACCCAGTCTCGTCCGCGATCGCCCGCCGCCTGATGATCGACGGGTAGCGCGGCCGGGTGCGACGCGGCGGCGGCGCGCGACGTGGTCAGCGGCCAGGGCCACGTGGCGCGCTTGTCGGCCGGCCAGCGCCTGCTCGGCGGTCACGCCGGCGCGAAGCGATCGTCGAGCTTGCTGAGCTGGCTGGTCATGCCGCTCTGCTGCCGCTGGGTCCATGCCGCGTCGTGCAGCGCGTCGAGAGTGACGACCATGCGGACGAGGTCGCCCATCACCACGAAGTCCGCGGCGATGTGGCTCTCGTACGGCGCGACGCCGGGCAGGAAGTCGATGACGTTCGTGAGCACGAGGCGCGAGCGCGGCTCAAAGGTGGTGAAGCGCGAGTGGGTCGGATGGGAGGTCGGTTGCCCCATCTCGGTCATCGCCGCGATCATCTCCGGCGACGCCGCGATCATCTCGTAGCGCAGCACGCCGCCGACCCGGGCGTCGAGCTCCTGCACCTCGACGCGGAAGCCCTGCGGCCCCCACCAGGACTCGAAGCCGGACGTGGTGGTCCACAGCGCCCACACGTCCTCGATGCTGGCTCGGTAGGTTCGTTCGAGCACGGTCGTGCCGTGGCTGCGCTGGTCGTCGGTGCTCATCGTTGCTTGCTCCTCGGGTTGGTGTGGTGTGCCCGCTGCTTGCGCTCGAGCGCCTCGCCGAAGCGATCGAGGCGTGCCTCCCACAGCGCGCGGTAGTCGGTGAGCCACGCCTCGAGCTCGCGGAACGGCGCGGCCCGCAGCGCGTACAGGCGCCGCTGCCCGTCCGGCCGCATCGAGACGAAGCCCGCCGCCGCCAGGATGCGCAGGTGCCGCGACACTCCGGACTGGTGGATGCCGGCCTTGGCGACGACGTCGCCGACCTGCTGCTCGCCGGCGCGCAGGACCTCGACGATGCGCCGCCGCGTCGGATCTGCCAGGGCCTGGAACACGTCAACATGCACAGTCATGTATATACGCCGTCGTGTATATTTAGGTCAAGCCGCGCGAGCCACCTTCGTTCCGATGGAGTTGCGACGACGCTGGGCGCGCGGGCGTGGCAGCCAGGTTTACAGTCAACCCCATGCGGAGCTGCTACGCCTTCGGGATGCTCGCCCTCATCGCGGCTCGGCCGGTCGTCGCCGAGCCCTACCGAGCGCACGTCGCGGCCGCGGACGGGGCGTCGGTAGCCCTGCTCGTGGCCGGCGCCACGTCAGACGTCAAGCCGCTCAGCTACCTCGGCACCGCCGGGCTCGCCCTGGGCAGCGCGGGCGTCCACGCAGCTCACGGCAACTGGGGCCGCGCGACCATCGCGCTCGCGATGCGTGGCGCGCCGCTCTTGTACGCCGCCAGCATCCGCGGGCCTGCCTGCCAGGACGGCACCGCCGCGGCGGCCATGGGGTGCATCAACGGGGGCAAGGTGGTGGCAGGCCTGGTCTTCGTCGCCGCCGTGGTCGTCGACTACGCCGTGCTCGCCGCCGGCGACGACGGTGGCACCACCCCGGCGATGCTATCCGTCGGTGGCTCGTTCTGACCGAGCGCGCCTCGCCCAGACCGGCACCGACGCGCCGGCCCGCCGCTGCTCACACCGGCTGCACCGGGAAGTAGATCGGCCGCCGGATGACCGCGCTCTGGGCCCACGCTTCGGCCAGACACCCGGCGCGCACCTGGTACACGCCGACGTGGAAGGCCGGATCTTGCAGTTCGAACGCGACGACCAGGGTGGCGTCGAGCGCGCGCGCGACGGTGGCGACCGCGTGTGGGAGCCCGCCCTCGAGGCGTCGCGCCAGCGCGACGATGCCGTCCTCGTCGACGAAGTACGACAGGTGCGCGGCGAGCGCCGGATCGACCTCGTCGAACGCTGCTTTCATCTCGAGCGAACATCCTTCGTTCGGCACCTTGTCGACGATCGGATCGTCGGACAAGCCCAGGGCCCAGCGCAGCGCGCTGCGGAAGGTGCCGTCGCACGCGCCGAGGAGCACCATGCCGTCGCCGTCCTCATCGACCGCCAGCTCGATCTCCTTCGTGGCCGCGTCGGCCCGCAACCGGCGCACCTCGCTCGGCGACAGCCAGACGTCGACGACGGCGTCGCCCCCGTGGCTTTGATCGAGCGTCCAGGGCGACGCCGCGGCGCCGAGCGTGCGCTGGATGGTCGCGCGGTCGGTCGGCGAGACCACGACCGGCTGCAGGATGCCAGCCGACCACAGCGGGAGCCGGAACCCGACCTCGTTGCCGCCGGCGGGCTGGTCGAGCTCAACGAAGGGATCATCGACGACGTCCTGGCTCACCGCCGCCAGGATCGGGAGGTAGGTCCCGGTGAAGGTCTCGAGCGGCGCGCCGGCCATGAGCTCGAGGCCGGCCGCGTGGGGATCGCGGCTGCCGGCCCGGGCCCGCTTGGCCTTGGCCTTGGGCGGCGACCGCGGGAACAACGCCGCGGGATCGATCGGCGCGCGCTCGACCCAGGTCGGGCCGAGCCGCCGGCGCGAGTCAAACAGCCCCACCGCGATCGGCGTGTCGGGTGCGTACGGCGTCCCGGCGAAGTCGGGCGCCGCGGCGAGCTCGGCCGCGTCGACCAGCCGCGCGTTGTCGTCACGCTGTAGGGCGCGCAGGTCGGCGCAGGCCGCGGCCTCGAGCGAGGCCGGGTCGAGCGCGCGGCCGACGTCGAGGATCGCCAGCGGCAGCGGCGCGCCGTGGTTGACGAAGACCTCCGCCGCGAAGGTCGCCATGTCGCCGGTGAACTTCGGGTTGGTCGGCGCCGGGCAGGCGGCCACGGCGTGCAGGCGGTCGAGGATGGCCGCCAGCCAGCGATCGAACGCCGGCCGGTCGCTGTCCCGCAGCACGTGCCGCGTCAGCTCGACCACGTACTGCGCCGAGGCGGTAATGAAGGCACTGTGGAACATCTGCCGCCCTTCACCCATGCGGTGGTTGAAGGTGTAGGCGATCGAGACGCGCCAGCGCCACTCGGGCAGCTTCAAGCGGTCGAGGTCCATGCCGAAGCGCTTGTAGTACCGCCAGTCGAACTGCTCGGCGAAGATCGCGTCGACCATGCTGCGGTTGAGGGTCTGGTTGAAGCAGCCCTCGGTGGCCTTGGCGTAGACGCCGATCGCGGCGATGTGGATGAGGTAGAGCGCGCACTGCGTCAGCCCCTGCAGGTGCGGTGTCAGCGGCGTGGGCTTGATGACGTTGAAGACCCAGTCGGGAGGCTTGGGCCACTTCAGGGCCGCCAGCTCGGCCGGCGTGCGGGCGGTGATGGCCGGCAGGTACGTGGCCATCGGATGCGTGAACAAAGGGACTTCGATCGACATGTGGCACCGCGGGAGTTGGCTGCATCCGGCCGAACCCGGATGTTGGAGGAGACCTGCGCGACGAGGGCACGTCGGGGCCGGTGCGACGGCAGTCACCGACACCGACCCGTGGCGCCGCTCGAAGATCGTCCGCGCGGCGCGTCGTCGTACCACCCCGTCCCAACCTCGACCAACTCCGCTGCGGGACTCCCCAAGTCGTGGAAGGTCGGCGGGTTTTTTGGGAATCGCGGGGGCGTGACTCCGCTGGCGCCAGCCTCGGTCGCGCGGGTGCGCGCGGTCGATGGAGCGCGGCCCTCGTAGCGGGTGCTCCGCGGAGGAGCGTCACCAGTTTTTGCGTGTAAGGTGCGCCTGCGCTCAGCGCATCGTCACCGCCAGCGCGGGTCGGCGCGGTCGAGCGAGTTCCATCGCCTCGGCCCGCCGCAGGAGTCGCTGCCCATCATGGTCGCCGCAACAGCACGCACGCAGTCGCCGCCCCACTCCTCGCCGCATCGTCCGCGCCTCGCGCACGGCGGCGCGGTGGTCTGCGCGGTGTGGCTCGCGGCGGCGTGCAACCAGGCGTTCGGGCTCGATCCGGTCGTGCGCGGCGACGCCGCCGCCGGCGATGTCGGTGACGCCGTCGACGTCGGCGACGCGCCGGCCTGTGAACCCCACGCCGCCGGCCAGGTCGCGGGCGGCGCCGCCCTCGAGGGTGTGTTCATGAACGGCGTCGCGGCGGTGGTCAGGCACGGAGACCGCCTGTTCCTCTTCGGCGTCCACAACACCCGGGGCACCGACGGCGCGCTCGCGGCGATCTCCCTTCCACCCCCGACGCAGATGCCGATGTGGACGACCCGATCGATCGGCGGGGCCTCGAACGATCAGCTCTGGGCCGCGGCGAGCACGGGCGACGAGTTCCTGGCCGGCGGCATGACCCGGTCGTTCCAGACCTCCACGCTCGACGAGGGGCTGCTGCTCCGGCTCGACTCGACGAACACGCTGACCAGTCGGCGCCTGCGCGCGGGCGTGGCGATCCAGGTCCGCGCGGTCGCCGCCGCGCCTCCCGGGGAGTGGTGGCTCGCGGGCGCGGCCGGCACCAACGATGGCTTTGTGGCGCGGCTGAACCCAATGACCACCACCGTCGCCGCGATCCCGTTCACGATCGACGGCAGCCGGCCGGTGCCACGACGCATCGTGGACGCGCCCGACGACGGCAGCGCGCCTTTCGTGGTCGGTCAGCTCGGCGGTGGCACCGGCACCGGCTTCGTCGCGCGGATCGACAGCGATCCCGTCGTCGAGGACTCGAGCTGGGCGGTCACGGTGCAGATGGAGGTGTTCGACGCGGCCTGGTTCGACGCCAGCCTGTGGGTGGCCGGCGACGCCGGCGGCAGCGGCCTACTGCTCCGCTTCGATGGCGCCGGGGGGCTGCTCGAGTCGTGGCGCGTGCCGTCCCGGCCGCTCCACCGCGTCGATCACCGCGGCGCCACGACCTGGCTCGGTGGCGCGACCAACGCCGGCTTGTTCGTCGCGACCATCGCCGGCGACTGCGTCACCGGCACCGACCTCGCCATGCTCACGCCGGCGCAGCCGCTGCGGGCGACGCTCCCGCTCGAGGTCGCCGGCGACGTCCCGTACCTGGCCGGGCGCGTGGGTACCAGCGCTCGCGCGATCCCGCTCGGAGAGGACGGCAGCGCGACCTGCGGCGTGCCGTTCGCCGTGGCGCGCCAGCAGGCGACGATCACACCGACGGTCGGCGTCGTCGCGGCCGGTGCGCCGCTCGCGTTGGCCCACGAGCCGGTCAGCACGATCGGGGCGCCTATCGGCATCGCCGCGCCGGCCCCGACCTGCCCCTGACCGAGCGGGGACGGCTACTGCGCGCGGTAGGCGTTCCACATGTCGGACATGCGGGCCGCCTGGCCGCCCGTGAACTCGTACATGCACGCGTCGTCCGTGTAGTCCATGAAGTTGAAGATCGGATCCTCGCCCGGATACTTGCGGCCGGTGCAGGTGTCGCGGCCGACCGGGCACCCGTAGGCGGCGGAGCGCTCGGCCGACGTGTCGGCGACGCCATCGCCGGAGCCGGCGCACCCGCCCTGGAACGTGTGGTACAGGCCGAGCCAGTGGCCGACCTCGTGGGTGGCCGTGTCGCCGAGGTCGTACGGCGCCGCCCCGCCGCCCGGGAGCGAGGCGTTGAGCAGGACCACGCCGTCGTCGGACGGGTTGCTCGCGTAGCTCGACGGGAAGGTGGCCCACCCCAGCAGGCCGCCGCCGATGCCCGCGACGTACAGGTTGAGCGCGTCGGGGCCGCCCTGGCGCAGCGCCGCCTTGGCGGCCGACTCGGCCGAACCGCCCATCGTGTACCAGGCGGCGTTGTCGGTGTAGTCGAGGCCAGCCAGGGTGAACGAGAAGCGCGTCGCCGCGCCGCCATCGCTGCCGCCATCGTACGCGTCGTTGAGGACCGCGAGCTGGGCGTTGACCTGCTGGGCTGAGACGTGGCCGGTCGTGCCGCTGGTGATGACGTGGACGTAGGTGGGAATGACCACCGGGGTCGTCGCGCCGCCGCCGCCGCCGCCGCCGCCCCCACCCGGACGCTTGGCCACAGCGTTCAGCCGCGCATCGACGGCCATGAGCTCGTCGGCGCTGAGCGGGCGCGTCGCGCAGCCGCGGTTGAGCACGCTGCCGCTGGGGCTGACGGCGGGCGCGGTCCCCACGGCGGCGCGGGTGGCGACCTCATCGCCAGCGACCTGGCACGCGGGGATGGCAGCGAGGGCGGCGAACAAGACCATGCGAGACGTGCGCATCAGTAGCGAGCTCCAGGTTGTGGGTGAGGCCGGGACCTTCGCACACCGCCGGCCCGCCTCCAGAAAAAAAGCACTTTGGGCTCAAACTTTTTGCGGGCGGGCGACGGTCCAGCGTCGCGCGGCTACCCGACACCACGCGCCCAGACCCCGCGTGGCAGGCGCATCACCACGCAGTCGTCGGCACCGAACCTCCGGCGGCCGACGTCCGCGTAGCCCAGGCGGTGGTAGAACGCGATCGCGCGGGTGTTGCTGGCGAGCGGATCGATGACGATCGCGGACACGGTAGGGTCGGCGAAGCAGCGGTCGTGGGCGAGCTGCATCATGCGCTGACCGTGGCCCTGACCGCGGTCCCCGGCCGCGCCGATCCAGATGTCGATGGCGCGCAGGCCCGGCTCGATGTCGCCCCAGTAGTGGGTCGGCTCGAGGTGCGGATCGATGATCTGCATGGCGCCGATCGGCCGGCCGCCGACTTCGGCGATGAGGTGGTACGACACCGCGCTGGCCGCGGCCAGCTCGTCGCGCCAGTCATGGTCGCCGAACGCGACCGCGGCGTCAGCGTCGTCGGTGGTGGCGCCGATGACGTCGGGATCGCGGTCCCACGCCTCCAGGACAGGAACATCGGCCTCCGTCGCGGGGCGGAGGACGACCTCGGCCTCGGCCCGATCCTGGTCGCGCACCGGGCCACGATAGCGCAAGCTCCGGCGCCGTGGCGCCTTGACCGAGGACGCGACCGCCCAGATCGAGCACTGTCCGCAGTGCCCGCGCGACGTCGACCGGGCACGATGTCGGCTGCCGGGCAGCACCAGCCCCGCCTGCCAGCGGGTGCGCGGTCGCCGGAGCCATGCTTGACTGCGCCGATGCGCATACTCGCGAAGCTAGAGGACCCGGCCTACGCGGCGCTGCGGATCGTCGCCGGCACGATGTTCACCTGCCACGGCTTGCAGAAGGTGTTCGGCTGGCTGACCACCCGGCCGACGCCGGCGATCGGCAGCCAGCTGTGGATCGGCGGCGTGATCGAGCTGGTGGCGGGCGTGCTGATCGCGATCGGCCTGGGCACCCGGATCGCCGCGGTGCTCGGCTCGGGGACGATGGCCGTGGCGTACTTTCAGTTCCACCACAAGGGCGAGTTCGCCGACTGGAAGTGGTTGCCGGTCGTCAACCACGGCGAGCTGGCGGTGCTCTACTGCTTCACGCTCCTGTTCATCGCCGCGCGCGGTCCCGGGCGGTGGGCACTCGACGGCCGCGGCCGCTGAGCGGGCGCGCCCCGGCCCGGTCGCCTCACCCAGCGTCGCCGCGGAGCGGCTACTCGACCAGGAAAGCGCCGTCGAGGCCGCCGCTGCAGCCGCCGCGGTTGGTGACGACCACCGCGTAGCTGCCGCTGTTGACCCCGGCCAGGTCGAAGGTCGCGGCCGCGGCCGAGCTCGAGGTCGCGGGGACCCACTGCACGCGCGCTGGCGCCCCGACGCCAAGGCGGACTTCGAGATCGTTGTAGAAGCCTAGCCCGTTGATCGTGACGTCGACCGTGGTGCCGCGGGCCCCCACGGGCGGTACCACGTTGGTGATGCCGAGCTCGGCGTACTTGGTGAGGGCAGCCGGCAGCCGAGCCTCCTGACCGTCGGGGTTGCGCACCACCACGTCGTAGACGATCGGCGGCTCGAGCGCCGCCGGTCCCCCCTCCGCCGCGTTGGTGAGCACGACGATCAGCGCGTCGCCGAACGTCGACACCGCGCCCGGCGAGGGCGTGTAGCCGCCACCGCCGGGACGCTCGAACACCACCTCGGCGTCGGCGGCGAAGCCCGCGCCGATGATCTGCACCGGCGCGACGTCGCGGCCGCACGTCGCCGCCGGCGTGACCGTGGTGATCGCCGGCGGCGGTAGGTCCTGGGGATCGGCACAGGCGCCGACGATGACCACGAGCAAGCATCGACGCTTCATGCGATCACCGTACCCGCCATGCTGGTACCAGGAAAGCGACCTAGCCAGCCAGCCGCCGCTCGTGCGACGCCGCGCACATCGCGGGCGCGAGAGGCGACCGCCCGGCGCCCACCCTGGCTCGGTGACAACCACCCGAAAGCCGGGCTACCTCGACGCAGCGCTCGCTAGCGCCGCATCACGACGACGGTCATGACCGCCTGCAGGATCGGTGGCGTCGAACCCGACGTTGCCGATGGCCCCCTTGTTGGTGAGGTACGAGACGCACTGGATCGTGACCACCAGGAACGCGTCGTCAGGCACGTCGATCGTCGTAGCCATCCCAGGCAGGGGCGCGAAGGTCGACACGCCCGGGACGTTGGAGACCATGTGCAGCTGGCCCATGCCGCGGACCTCGGTGAAGGTCTGGCCGGTCGTCCCCGCAGCGCCGGCCGGGCCGGTCGGTCCCGGAACAACCCAGGAATCCCGCCAGCGAGGAGGAGGACCACTGCGGACGATCTGCGCGGGCGTTCTGGTATCATCGTCACATGCGAGCGGGACATGCGGGGCGCGGTATCGACATGATCGGGGCGCGGGCGCGCTGGGTGCTGGGGCTCGCGGCCGCCGCGGCCTGTCGTGGCGACGGCACACCAGCGATGGCCCCGCATGCACCGCGGCCGGTGCTCGCAGCGCCGGTTCCACCTGTCGATGAGGCCGGCGGCCTGGTCGTGCTCGATACCGGGGCGTCACCGCGGCAACGGCTCCGGTACCGCGTCGAGCCCGGCACGGTCCGGCAGGTGGAGTACGCCTCCGCGACCCCCTCTCCCGACGGCGCCACCCAGCACGTCGCGATGACATGGACCTATTCGTTCGCAGACGCACGGCCCGACGCTGGCTCGATCCTCAGCATGCGGCTCGTCACGAGTAGCCCGCCGATGCCGGCCCCCGTCTCCGGGCGCTGGGGCCTCGACGAACAGGGGCGTCACGCTTCCGTGGAGAACGACGTCGGCCGCGAGCTTGTGCGCCAGTCCCAGACCGACCTCATGCTCCCGATCGTGCCGGCCGCGCCGGTGGGCGTCGGCGCCACCTGGACGTTGCCAATGGGCATCAGCGTTGGCGTCGGCTCGGCGCCCATCCCGGGTCAGGCGCGTTGGAGGCTCGTGTCGATCGAGGCGGCGACCGCGGTGGTCCAGGGAACCTTCGACGTGCCGCCTACCACGGTGCCTTTCCGCGACACCCGGCTGACGCTTGGCGCCGACGGTGAGATCGACGCCCGGGTCGACCTGACCTCGTACACGGCGACCGCCCAGCTCAGGCTGGACCTGCGGATCACGCCGACCGACGTGCCGGTGCCGCCGATGGAGAGCCGGTCGACGATCGACCTCGTCGTCCGCGCACCGGACTGACGCCACCCGCCCAGCGCCCGCGGCGACCTGGTTGGCAGCTCGATCGACCTGGGGCGTGCGCTCTTCCGAGCCGCTGCGACCCAACCCTGCGGCGATCCAATCCTCCGCGACTCAGCCCAGCGCGATCCACCCCTCAACGCAACCCTTCTAGCTCCGGCGCCGGCAGGCGACGGTCACGGTCCGGCGGCGAGGCCGAGCCAGTTCATGGCTCGCGCTCACGCTAGAAGCAGCCCACGTTGTACGCCGTGAAGTTGCCGTTGACGGTCCTGTCGCCACACGACCGCTTACGCTGTACCCGGTGCCCGCGACCGCGGTCCACCCGACGGCCACGTGAGCTTGAACTGAAGCTGCCCCCCCACCAGACCGTCGTGCTTCCGGAGCGGCAGAGGCTGTAGTCGTAGTACAGCTTGCGATCACTGGTGGGCGCGGGTCGCCTCGGCGCTGCCGCGGGTGGAGGTGATGGACCGTGCGCTGCAACGACGCGCCATCGCGCGCGGGCACCGCTTGGTGTATCTGACCGCCGTGGCAGCTGCTACGCAAGGGGCGGATCCGGGTCGCAGCCACTCGGACCGGGGCGACGCGAGGTGGCGGCCCGGACATGCCTTGAACCTTTACTCGGTCTCGGGCACTCCAACTCGCGGATCCGGGTCGCAGCCACCCGGACCGGGGAGCGGATCCGGGTCGCGGCGGATCCGGGTCGCAGTCACCCGGACCGGGGGGACTCGCCGTGGCGCGTGTGTCGCGTCACACCGCGAACACTTCGTCGACGATCGTCTCCCGACCGGTGATCACGTTCACTACGCGTCCGTCCGCGAGCTCAGCGCCGTCGTAGTACGCGGAGAACGCGTAGTCGCCAGGAGCGAGCGGTCCGATCTCGAACCGTCCAGACGCGTCGGTCGACGTCAACCACGGCGCGCCGTCACGTTGCCGGAGCGCGATCTCGACGTTCGACAGCGGCGCGCCGGTCCCCGCGTCACGGATGACGCCATGGACCATCCCCCCGAGCCGGTCGGGCTCCGTGCCGACGACGGGCGTCCGGCCCGGCACCGTCGCCGGCGGACGCGGGTCCACGCGCCGCGCCAGCGTCCCGTTCGCCGCGCGACGCGCCTGCTTGGCGGCGCGCGCTAGCCGCTGCCGGAGGCGATGGGGATAGCGGCGGGGATCCAGCGAGCTCGCACTGACGACGTGCAGGGACCGCATGCGTTGCGCGGTCTCGGAAACGAACGCCTGGAGCAGCTCGAGCGCCGTGAGGTGCTGGTCGAGCTCGGCGGCGACGTCGTCTCGCTGCCAGCGCGGGTAGCGGACGAATTCGGCGCGGAGCTGATCGCACGTGACGGCCCGCAGGACTGGTGCGAGCTCGGAGATGACGCCAGACCGCACGACATAACCGTAGTCTCCCGCCAGCATCTCGCCCTGGTGCCCACGCAACCAGCGCATTCGGTCGCGGCCACCGCCAGCGCGACCCGCGACACGGCCGAGCGCCGAGACGACGTCATCGAACTGGTAGCGGTCCAACGACAGCGCCTCGCCCGGCCGGGGCGCACCGAGCAGCACGTCCACGACATCGTCCGCCGACCCGCCAACCATCTGGTAGTACTCATCGTCGTCAATCATCCGCAGCAACAGCGTTCTATCGATGGTCATGGGTGCCTCACGCTGGCGCCGGCCGGCTGATGAAGATCCTGCCATGCGGTCAACGGAGTTGCAGCCAATCGAGGGCGACGCCCACCTGGCGAGTGCGGCCTCCATCGCGTCGGCCCCGCGGACGGGTGGCAGCCGATCGGAGTGACGCGGTGGCACAAGGCGGCCGCCACGCCCCCTCTGCGCTGACGCGCCGGCCGTAGCCGCTCTTTGCCATGGCGGCCTCGACGCCGTCCTTGGCCATGAGCGGGACGCGCAGGAGGGTCAATGAGGACTTCGCGGATCCGGGTCGCATACCGGGCCACCCGGACCGGGGCGACCCGGATTTGGGGCCGCTCCGGACCGCTGGGGGCCGCTCCGAACCGCTGCGACCTGCACCGCAGACCCTATCCCCCAACCCTATCCCCCAACCCTATCCCCCAACCCTATCCCCCAACCCTATCCCCCAACCCTATCCCCCAACCCTATCCCCCAACCCTATCCCCCAACCCTATCCCCGACCTCGACAGCAAATTCGGAGGCAGAGTCCCTGTCTCACGCACGTTGGCACAGATGGCTACTCCTCCGACCCGCCGCGCTCCTAATCCCACCGGCAGAGTTCCCCAGCCTAGCCAGGAAAGGCGCTCCTTGAACCTTCGCTCGGTCTCGGGCACTCCAACTGATGCCCCGTCCCCAAAAATGGTGCAAGCGAACACGATATTTGAAAAATCTAACGCCGTGAGGCCAAATGCCTTGAAGAACCAAGACATGACGAGGCCTCTATCATACTTCGGAGCCGCCTCCGTTTCGTGAATGAAGTCGATCAACTCAACCATCGTCGCCCCCCTGCTGCACGGGCTCGCAGACGACCTGCTAGATCCGCTGTGCTTCTCATCGAATAGTCACTTGTATGTCTGTGAAGGCCTGCAGGTCGCCCGACGTTTGCAAAGTATTAATATCTCGAAATTCAAGTCGTGCTGCATCCGTCCAGTGGAAGTCTCGCGCGCCACATCCACTATGATCCGCCCCGTCGTACTTTACCGCTGCGGTGGGTTGTCACAAATGCCGCGCGTCGGCCCCGTGGATGGGGGCGGATCCGGATCGCGGGGGGGATCCGGGTCGCGGCGGATCCGGGTCGCAGCCACCCGGACCGGGGCGGCGACCCGATTCCCCGCCGTGGTACGCTCGCGGCGTGGCAGCGGCCAAGCGGGGGGACAAGAAGCGCAAGTCGCGCGCGACGGCGCCGGCAAAGGCCACCACCTCTGCCAGGAAGATGGCGACAGCCAAGCCGTCCAGGCGGACGGGGGCAGCGGCGCGGAGGGCGAAGACGAAGCCGGCCGGGAAGGTGGCGGCAAGGTCGGCAACGCCAGCCAAGCCGGCCCCGCGGGGGTCGACGGGCAGGGCGGTCGTGCGGGCGCCGGAGGCGTCGACGGAGTGGCCGTACTTGCACGTCGGGCATGGGCGACCCGATCCCCCCTATCCCCGGCCCTCCCTATCCCCGGCCCCCACTTCCGAACCGCTGCGGCCCGATCCCCTCTACATCGAACGGATCGTCTACGAGGGGGTGAGTCGGACGTTGGGCGGGGCGTTCTGGCTGCGGCCGGATCCGGCGTGCAACGCGATCGTCGAGGGCGTCATCGGCAAGGCGCTGACGCTGTACCCCGACGTGCGGATGCACGCGTTCACGGCGCTGTCGAACCACCTGCACTACATGCTCTCGGCGACGATGCCGGAGCAGATCCCGCTGTTCCTCGACTACATGCTGGGCAACATCGCGCGGCAGCTCAACAAGCTGCGTGGCCGCTCCGGCGTGTTCTGGAGCCGGCGCACCTCGATCGTGCCGATCGTCGACGAGGCCAAGCAGATCGAACGCCTGGCGTACATCCTGGGCCAGGGGCCGGCCGCGGGGCTCGTGGCCTCGCGATCGCCGATCGGCTGCGACCCACGATCGGGCCCGCGATCCGCCGAACCGCTGCGACCCTATCCCCCTCCCTTCCGAACCGCTGCGACCCTAATCCCAGCCGGCCTGATCTCGCACGTGCTCCCGCCGATGGGCGCGCGCTAACACCCCTACCGGGCCGCGAGGTCGCCGGTGGCCCAGCCGGTGAAGACCCGCGCGCCGGCGGCGGCGAACGCCGGATCGTCCGACGCGACCCCCGCGGCGGCCAGCTCGAGCCCGCGCAGGTACGGCTCGAGGCGCGCGGCGAGGCCGCCGTCGACCGTCGCGACGTGCGCGCGCGCCCATGGGACGAACGCCGCCGCGCGATCGGACAGCGCCAGGTAGAACACCAGCTGCCGCCAGGCGTAGGCGGCGTTCTTGCGGCGGATCAACGCCTCGTGGCGCGTGCGGGTCGGGATGCGCAGTGCGCGGACGATCCAGCGCCACGTCCGCTCGGTGAGCGCGCCGAGGTCGGGCGCCAGCGCCGCCCGCGCCGCGGGCTGCGCGAACACCAGCGCCAGGTTGTGGGTCGTGAGGATCTGGCCCTGCTCGACGATGGCACCGTTGCCGGCGACGCGGCCGAGCGATGGCGCGATCCGCGCGGCCCGGTCGCGGCACAGCGTGGCGAACTCGTCGGCGAGGCGGCCCGACGTCGGCAAGGTCGCGACCGCGCGCGTGTCGATCGCGAAGTAGCGCGCGTAGAGCGTACCGGTGATCAGCTCCACCGCCTGGCGGGCCGCCTTCGCGAACTTCTCGGTGAACGAGCCCATGAAGATGTCGGCCGCCAGCTCCTCGACCAGCGGGAGCCGGGTCGCCGCCGTGCCCGCGAGCGCGGCCAGCTCGACGATCAGCTTGTTGGGCATGATCGTGTGCGGGAAGCCGCGCACCGCCGCAGCGCCGACCTGGCTGAACACGGCGGTCGCGACATCGTGGAGCGCCTCCGGCGCGCCCGCGCGCGCCATCAGCGTCGCGATCCACGGCACCTCGTCGAGGCGCACCTGGTGCTGGAAGTGCAGGAGCAGCAGCCCGCGGCGGGCCCGGAACGCGGCGTACAGCGCGGCGTACAGCGCGCGCGCCGTTGGATCGGCGAACGCGGCGGCGCGGACCTGCGCCGTCACCCGCTGGACGACCCGGGCCAGCTCCTCGGCCGACGGGATCACGCCGCGATCGACCAGGGTGTCGAGCGGCGCGTCCCAGCTCCGCGCAACCTTGGCGGCGAAGTAGCCCGGCAGCGCCGTGCCGGGAGGCACGCGGAAGCGCGCGGCCTCGTTGGCGTCGATCGGGGCCATCGCCTCGTCGAGTGCGAGCCCGCCGTCGCGGGGCAGCGAGCGCAGCCGGGCCACCAGCGCGCGTCGCAGCGGCGCGTGCAGCGGCGCCGCCACCGCGCGGGCCTCGTCGGCGCGGCGCGCGGCCAGCGCCTCGCTCCCCGGCGCGCCGTAGGCGGAGACGTAGTTGGCCAGCGCCCGCCGGAGCGAGGCGTCCGCGGCCAGCGGGTCGCCATCCGCGGCGCCCCGCGCCAGCCGGTCGACCACGCGAGCGACTTCGCGCGCCCGGCGCGTCGTCGGCGCGCCCGCGCGCGCGACCTCGGCCGCCAGCGCCGCCACCTCGGCGTCCCATCCCGGCGGGCGACGCCCGCCGAGTGCGGCCCCTTCCACCGCGCCGTCGACCAGCCGCGGCAGCGGGCCGTCGACGGTCGCCGCCAGCAGCGCCATGGCGCGGTCGCGGAGCGGGGCCCACACGCCCAGCGCGGCGTGCATCGTCTCGAGCCGGGTCTGGCGGCGCGGCACGTCGAGCCCATCCACCGTCGGGCCGACGTCCTGCAGCCGCACGCCGCGGGGCAGCGGAGGCGGGCCGTCGGCCGGACGCGGATAGAAGCGCAGCACGTGCATCCACGGCGCCAGGATCGCCAACAAGGGCGCGGTCCCGTCGTCGTCATGGGCGCGCAGCCACGCCACGACCAAGAGCGCGCCCTCCTCGGGCACCTCGATTCGATAGGCCCCGCTGGCCAGCAGGTCGGCCGCGCGCCCTTCGAGGTGCGCGAGGTTGAGGGCGAGCCGGGTCGCCGGCACGCGCAGCTCGGCGGCCAGCGCGACCTCCCACGGCGCCAGCGGGCCGCCCGCGAGGTAGCCGCCAGTCGCGAAGCCGCCGGTGACGACCTCGAGGGTGACCCACGCCGGCGCCGCGGTCGGCGTGCGCGAGCCCACGCTGGTCGATCCATCGCGCATGCCAGCCAGCACCGCGCGCCAACGCGCAGCGTCGCGGCTGGCGCGGTCGCGCACCGCGGGGTCGGCGTGCGTGGTGCTGGTCCGCTCGGCGGTGATGAGCTGACCCCACACGTATTCGATGCTCACGTCCATGACAGACCTCGACCTGGTGGCACGACTTGCACGTGCGCCTGCCCGGTATCAAGCCGAGCGCTCTGCTCCTGAGCTACACCAGGGCACGAGGCGGTTGCCTCGCGATCCACGCGGTGCGTCGACCGAACCGTCGCCCCCACGCGGATGGCGTTAGTTATCACAGGCCGCGGCGCGGGCGCGAGGAAAATCGGCTTCCGGGTAGGCTTCCGGGCAGCTGAGGCGCAACCGACGCCGCGCACCTGGGAAGTCGTTTGCACGCCGCACGGCGGGGCACGCAGCGCCGGGTCGGTGTCATCGGCGCGGCGATCGCCACGGAGTCGAATGCCGGGGCGCGGGCGGATTCACACGGAATCTAAGGTGCTTATGGCGTCTCCGCGGGGAGTTGAGAGGATTGGGCGCAGTTGGTATCGGTGCAGGTCATGGCCAAGAGCGCGACGGCCCCCGTCACCCGCCTCGAGTTCTCCGAAGGCACCAGCCACAAGTTCTGGGAGGTCAGGCAGTCCGGCAAGACCCTCCAGATGACCTGGGGGCGGATCGGCACCGCGGGCCAGGGGCAGACCAAGACGTTTGCGTCGCCCGACACGGCGCGAACGGAGCTCGAGAAGCTCGTCGCGTCGAAGCGGCAGAAGGGCTACGCCGAGGCGGGGCCGCGCGCGCGGTCGAAGCCCGCCCGGACCCCGACCTCGAGCCGGACCTCGGCCGCGCCGCCGCCGCCGCCCCCGAGCGCCGCGCCGCCGCGGCTGCGACCGCGGCGCACGGTGAGTCTGATGGAGCTGTCGGGGCTCGGGCAGATGGGCCCCGAGCTCGACGACGCGCTGAAGTACCCCGAGCGAGCGCACTTCGTTCAGTACGCCGACGCCGACAAGAAGCTGCGGAAGTTCCCGCGCCTGCGCAAGCTCGAGCTGAGCGAGGAGGTCCCCGCGTGGATCGGTGACCTGACGAGTCTGCGCACGTTGATCGGCACCGTCGGCAAGAAGCTGCCGGCGTCGCTCCTGACCCTGCCGCACCTGCGCTTCCTCCACCTCGATGGCTCGGACGAGCTGGCCGACCTCCGCGGCCTCGACAAGCTACCTGCCCTCGAGACCGTGACCTGCGGCGACAGCGCGCTGTCCGACGAGGCGCTGGCCGTGGCGGCCAAGCAGCTCGGGGCGACCGTGACCAGCTTCATGCCGGGGCTCGACTTCAAGCGCGTGGCGCCGAAGCCGCCGCGCGATCGAAAGGCGATCGTGGCGGCGATGAACGCCGACACGCTGGCCGACGGCTCGGACCTGCGCCGGGTCGATCTGTCGGGGGCCACCTTCGAGCACGTCTACGTGACGCACGACCTGCGCGGCGCCAACCTGGCGAACACGGTGTGGCGGTCGTGCGACTTCGAGTGGTGCCAGGCGTCGGGCGCCGACCTGACCGGCGCGACCTTCGAGGACTGCTACTTCAACAGCGCGATGACCGAGGGGCTCTTCGAGAAGGCCAAGGCGCGGGGTGTGACCTTCATCGGCTGCGGTGGGGATCTGTACCTGCAGCGCGCCGACGTGCGGGACGCGAAGCTCCTGGACCTGGACTCCGACGTTCGCCTCGACCTGACGCACGCCGACGCGCGGGGCCTCACGTTGTGGTGCTCGTTCGCGAGCGAGAAGGAGCATCAGTTCTCGGCCAAGGGCGCCGACCTGCGCGGCGCCGCGCTCCACCTCGACGTGTCGGAGGGCCGGCGGGCCGAGCTGAAGAAGAAGAAGACCGCGCGCCTGGCCTGGGCGACCGACCACTTCAAAGGCGCGAAGACCGACAAGACCACCCGGATCGAGTACGCGACGCTCGACGCGCGCGCCACCGCGCCGGCCACGCGCCCGGCCCAGGCGACGGTCGCCGCCAACGGACCGGCGGCCAAGATCCTGGGCACGATGTACGCGCCCAACGCCGGCCTGTGGATGGTGATCGCCGACGCCGACGTCGCGTCGAGCTGGCGCGGCAGCGTCGACGAGAACGATCCCAAGGACGACTTCCAGCGCGCGCTCGAGACCGACGATCGGCGCATCACCATCGGCGCCGGCCACGGCGTCTGTGTCCAGGTCGGGCATCGCAGCGGCTGGTCGCACCTGTTCGAGCGCAACGACGAGCCCGGGCTTCACCTGGTCGACGCCGCGCTCAGCGTCAGCGATCGCGCGGTTCGCGATCGCGCGATCGCGCTGCGCGTGGGCCAGTGGCGCGCGGTGGCCAAGCCCAAGGTCATCGGCAAGGTCGCGTGCCCGACCGGCGTCCTCGCCTTGCTGTTGCCGTTCCGGGACGGGGTGTTCCCGGCGGCGATGCGCAAGCAGGCCAAGCAAGGCGTCGCGGTCGTCGAGCCGCGTGATCACGATCGCGCGCTCGTCGGCATGACGTCGGGCCCCGGCCTCTACGAGGTGACCCGCACCCCGTTCCGTCCCGACAAGGGCAAGGGCGATTACGAGGACGACCTCGGTGAGTACGGCGACGTCATCTCGATCCGCTACGCCGGCAGTCTGCGCGGCTGACGATCCGCGTCGCGCTAAGCGATAGCATCGTACGAGCGACGACACGTACTTCAGCGTGCGTCGCGACGATCGGTGGAATCCGCCACCTGGCGGCTAGCCGCATCCGCTCGTCAACGCTCGTCGAGCCCGCGGCACGCGGCCGGGGTCAACGTGGGGCCTTGGCAGCCTTGACCTTCGAGCGTGCGAGCGCCGCGCTGGGATCGAGGAACTCGCATCGAACGCTCGGCGCTTGCGGCGCACGCGGACCTGGTCGGCGGTGGTGCACCTTCAGGTCCAGCGCGTCGGCTGACCAGGTTCCCTCGAAGCTGGCCTGTTCGTCCATGGCGAGCTGTGACGTCCAGCGGATCGCCGCGTCGTCGACGACGACCATGGCCGGCATCATGAACATGGTCTTCTCCAGGCCGATGTTGACGTGCTCACAGAGCTTGGGGAGCTTCTTCGGCGGGATGTTGGCCGCGACCCCCACCGTGGGAGGGTCGACTGCTGGTAGAAGCGAATGGCCAGACACGCACCATCGACCTCCGGCCCGACGAAGACGCCGTTCATCGGAAGCGTTCTTCCGAACCGCTGCGACCCTATCCCCCCGCGACCCTATCCCCCCGACCCTATCCCCCCGCAACCCTATCCCCACGACCCTATCCCCGCCCTCGGCGACCTTATCCCTCGACGACCCTATCTCCTTCTCAAGACGCGATCGTCGAGGGCGTCATCGGCAAGGCGCTGACGCTGTACCCGGACGTGCGGATGCATGCGTTCACGGCGCTGTCGAACCACCTGCACTACATGCTCTCGGCGACGATGCTGGAGCAGATCCCGCTGTTCCTCGACTACATGCTGGGCAACATCGCGCGGCAGCTCAACAAGCTGCGCGGCCGCTCCGGGCGTGTTCTGGTGGCGCAGATCCGGGTCGCAGCCACCCGGACCGGGCAGCTCCTCCTGCTCGTGCAGGCCCGGCAGGGCGCGGCGGCGCTGGACGTGGCCGAGGTCGAACGGCTGGCCCGGGCCGCCGCGGCGCACCCGGGCCTGATCGCCCAGGTCGCCGCGCTCGCGCACGCCGCCCACGGCACGAACTCCGACGCCGCGCTCGCCGTCTACGGCGCGCTGCTGGCGGCGCCGATCCCGCCAGATGGATATGCACGCACGTCGTGGCTGTACGCCGCCAACAACGCGTTGATCGTCAGCCACGCCGCCCGGCGCTTCGCCGACAGCGCGCGCATGGCCGACCAGGTGGTGCAATACGCACCGGAGAACCTGCACATCACGCACGCGGCCGCGTGCAGCTACGCGGCGGTGGGGCGCCACGACGACGCGCTGGCGCAGGTGGCCCGCGCCGTCGAGCTCGGCTACCCCCACCTCGACCGCATGAAGGTCGACCCGGATCTCGGGCCTCTGCTGGCGCGCGCCGACTTCCAGGCGCGGCTTGGGAAGCCGCGGCGGTAGCGACGCCCCTTGGATCCGGGTGCCTCGGCGTCACCGAGGCGGATCCGGGTCGCAGCCACCCGGACCGGGGCTTCCTGATAGAATAGACCGGGGTCCGCTAATCCGGTCCGAAACTTGTCGGCGGTAGAGAAGCTAGCACTTCGGAAACATCAAAGCCGCCTTCTATTAGAATATCAGCACCACGCAGCTCATCCTCCAGCACTTGCTTCACGTCGCGGCCAATAGCCGCAACGAGCCGCCCCACCAGTGCGCTTGCCTCTGTGTCCTCCAAATGCCAGGGATGCACCCCACTAAGGAACCGGAAATACAACAACCCGTCGTCCCTGTCATCGACAACCACCAATGACGGCACTCCGCCAATAGCGAAACGCAACAGATAGACACCCAGCGCAAGCCGAAACTCCTCGACAAGGATATGACCAAGGCTTTGCACACCGTCCTTGCCAATGACAACACGCGTCGGCCACGGCTCGAACGATTCGCGCACGAAGGATGACATATCCTGAGGCGTCGTGACACTCTGCTCCTCGTAGCACTTTGTCAGCACGTCCAAGACCGCCATAAAGCCCCCGCGATGAATGCTGAGCTCGTTGGGAATCGAGATTAGTTGAGCGCCCGGGGAACTCGAGAACCCTAACACGATATCGCGCAAACGAACGCCGAGCAGGAGGCTGGCACGAACCTCGTTCCGCGAGGCGTCCAAAGCCACTTTGGTAACGACCATGAGCCCACGATTTCCATCCACCTTGAACATTACTTCCCTCTTCCTGACAGAATAGACCGGGGTCCGGGTCGCAGCCACCCCGGACCGGGGCTGATCCGCGCGGCGGTTCCGGGTCGCAGCCACGGCGGTTCCGGGTCGCAGCCACCGGACCGCGGACCGGGGCGACCCGAGGCGGCGGCCCGGACATGGAGGGCCTGATTTTGCGATGGCCGGCCAACCGTCCGCATACCGGACGGATGGCCGAGAGCCGGCCAGGACCGGACAGCGCGGGCATGTCATCTCGCGGGGTTCACGCTGGCAGGCGACTTGCTCGTCGCGAGCCGCGGAGGGCATATGGGGCATCGACTGCGGCTCTACATCGAGCGGATCGTCTACGAGGGGGTGAGTCGGACGTTGGGCGGGGCGTTCTGGCTGCGGCCGGATCCGGCGTGCAACGCGATCGTCGAGGCGTCATCGGCAAGGCGCGATGCTGTACTGACGTGCGGATGCACTCGTTCCCATGCTATCGAACCTACTGCACTACATGCTCTCGGCGACGATGCCGGAGCAGATCACTGTTCTCGACTACATGCTGAGCAACATCGCGCGGCAGCTCAACAAGCTGCGCGGCCGCTCCAGCGTGTTCTGGAGCCGGCGCACCTCGATCGTGCCGATCGCCGACGGGCCAAGCGAATCGAGCGCCTGGCGTACATCCTGGGCCAGGGGGCCGGCGGCGGGTAATTGGCGTCGCCGCTGGACTGGCCCGGCGCGTCGTCGGCGCAGGCGATGGTCGCGGACATGGTGGTGCCGGCGACCTACGGGTCGCTCGACGCTGCGCGCCGCAACGAGCAGCGCAAGGACCCGCTGCCGCGCGCCGAGATCACCGAGGACGTGACCTTCGAGCTGGCGCCGCTGCCCGTGTGGGAGCACCTGTCCTTGACCTGCTCCGCGCCAGCACCTGCGCCAGGTGCGAATGATCGAGGAGGCGCATGCTGGCCAGGCCGTCTGGGGCGCGGCCGCCGTGGTCGCCGAGGATCACAGGCGGTGCTGGCCGCTCAAGCGGTCCCGGGCCCCGCTGTGCCACGTCGACGCCGCGGATCTGGAAGCGCTTCTCCGACTTCTTCGCGGTCACACGGCGCATTGCAAGGAAGCGTCGAGCCGGCTCTGCGGCATGGCGTCGACCGAATGGGTCGACGTCCCCGCACAAATGCCCCAGGGCGCCCTGGCCCGCCCCGCTGGCCATCCGCGCCCCCGCCAGCCTGGCCCGGGCCTGGCTCCGCGACATCGACGACGCCGACCTCGCGGTGGCCTGAGGGCCGCCGCCACACCTTCCCTCTGCGCTGACGCGCCACCTGGCCCCGCTCCCCACTCCGCCTCCCCTGGCCGCCCGGCTCACCCCGTGGCGGTCGGGGTCAAGGCCTTTCGGGGCGCGACGGAACATCAATTCCGCGACCCTATCGAGCAGCCATTCCCCCTTCTCCGATGAGTCGTTTCTCTTCCGAACCGCTGCGACCCTATCAATCCTCGCGTCAGGATCAGATCTGCACCCAGTCCTTTCTCTTCCGAACCGCTGCGACCTATCCCCGCTTCCGAACCGCTGCGACCCTATCCCCCGCGAACCGCTGCGACCCCTATCCCCCGCGGGTACACCCCTATCAGGCAGCCATTCACCTTCTCCGATGAGTCCTTCTTCTTCCGAACCGCTACGACCCCATCCCCTTGCGACCCCATCCCCTTCTTCCGAACCGCTGCGACCCTATCTCCCCCCACTCCGCCTCCTTCGCCCGGCTCACCCCGTGGCGGTCGGGGTGAGACCTCTTCGGGTGCGGAGTGCGACGGGACATCAATTCCATGACCCTATCGGTCCGTCGTTCACCCTTCTCAGATGAGTCCCTTCTTCTTCGAACCGCTGCGACCCTATCCCCCGGCGACCCTATCCCCCGCCGAACCGCTGAACCGCTGCGACCTATCCGCCCCTATCCCCCTCTTTCTCTCAGGAAAGAATTCGCTCCTCCAACCAAGTTAGCTCCGGCGCTGTAGGGCGAAATCAGCAGCATCGACCTCCCTTCGCGTGCGCGTCGGGTCGATCGTTGACAACGTCCATCATAGCCAGAAGCGCTTTTGATCGCCGATTGTGGCTTCGAAGACGGGCCAGTGCTTGACCACGACCGCAACCAGTTCTTTCCAGTATAATTTCGCCATGAGCACGTCGGCGCGAGCAGCCGCAGCACCTTACGCCTTTCGCGTCCGGGTAAGGCTGAGAGAACATCTTCA
This sequence comes from Kofleriaceae bacterium, assembly GCA_041389965.1. Classification (GTDB taxonomy): domain Bacteria; phylum Myxococcota_A; class Polyangia; order Haliangiales; family Haliangiaceae; genus UBA2376. The sequence goes on from JAWKQV010000002.1 coordinate 676,799, forward strand.
CTCCACGATGTCTTACCCGGTCAGTCTTCAGTGAGAACCGGACGAGGTTTCGGACCGCTGCTTCTATGACATTCCGTCGGCGATTCAGTCTGCAAGATCTTCTGCCCATTGACCTGTCGGCTCCCGCGCGTCTGGTGTTGTCAGCGATGAGATGGCCTGCCGGACGTTGGACGAAGCAGCGTGAATCTGGCAAAACCTGCGCAACCATAGCCGACTTCACAGATGCCTTGTCTCCAGTTGATGCAGCGAGTCCGTACTTGACGATAATAGCGGCATCAGCAAGTGGAACTGGTGCTGTCATACACGCCACCAACTGCGCATAGGACTCTGGATGTACCCGGCGGAGATTCTCGATGGCGACATAGGCGGCGTCGGCACCTTCTAAGGATACGAACCCTGGCAACGAGGTCTTGGGTCTGCTCCAGCTCAAGCGTGATGGGACGAACATCCAAGCTAATCGACTTGTGAATATATGATCCAACGAGCCTGACCCAAAATGGAAGGTCGGCACATGACTCAGCGATAGCTCGCGCCGACTGCGTCCACTGGATGCCACAGCGCCGGCCGAGGTCTCGCAACATTGAATCTGTCGCGCTTCTGGCGAACGGGCCAAGATGCGCATCGACTAAGTGCAGCACGGGATTTTCGATGCCATCGATGTTCCGCGCCGAAATACCTTGCCGAGACGCCATGACAAGGGTGACACCGACGAGCCGCTTCGTTGTGCTTCCTGTATGTTGACTCGCAATTCACGCCAAAATCGAAGTCACTCCTCCAGTGAGGCGCAACAGTCGAATGCGGAAGAATATAATCGGCCTCATCGAACTACAATGGCCAGCGGCCGCGCTCAACTTTCGCAGCAACGAGCGGAGATCAATTGCCCCCTTTGCTGGCCTGTCATCGAGATGTGAGCGTAGCTCCTGCCCACGCCATCGCGCACACCTGTGCCAGGACAATAAAAGCATCCTCAGCTCGAAGCGAATAGAAGCTCTTAACTGAACAATCGATCATGGCAGTACACGGCGACCCCGCGTCTCTGGCAAGCGATCGTTCGATTAATGAGAGACGTCTTCCCAACCTTTTCAGCGAACAAGGACCGAATGCGTCCGTGCTGCATCTGTCGCAATAGCTCTGACGCTTCGTTTCGTCGCCCGAAGAAGTCGAGGTCTTCGGTGACTGGTCCGGTGACAGCAGGCAGATCTCTGAAAACACGTCGCGTGCGATTAGTCTACGTGTCTCCTCCGGATCGGCAGACTACGTTTGACATATTGAAGCGGAATCACGGTCAGGCCACGTTCGCGGCCCCACGTGCGCAACTTGACGTTTCCCTTTGGATCGTCATGCAGGATGATTGCTATTGAACGTTCCAACTGCAGGAGAACTCGAGGATAATCTCTTCTGCTACGGAGACGGTGCGCGCGTGAATGTCAACGAATGGCGACGATCGCGAGAACGCGCTCGAGAAGCAGCGCGCGGCTTGATGGACTGACTAGGCCGGCAGAATAGCGATGTGTATTTCTCGCCATATTTCTTGATCTGCCGATGTCCCGTGATAGTGAAAAGTCGCTGAACAGCGTCTCGCATCGATCGCAGACGCCCGGTCTTTCTCAATTGATTCGGCGACCTTTGGATAGACGCCACCGCCGTTCGATGTAGTCATCTAAGCCGACGTCTCAATGAGGGGCGACGCCGCGCCATTGTTGCAGGGACCGTACTTGTCCAATCCTGTCAGCCCCATTTCGCAGTCTCCAGAAGCGAAGCGCGCCAGACATCCGATCCATTGTTGCGTTGGTCCTGCAGCGCTTTCAAGAAGGCAGACCTGCGCAGGCTTGAGTTCGACGCTCCACGTAATCGGCCACAAATTGTACCTCCCCATGATGATGACGCAAACCGCCAGGCCGCAACAGTATGGCCATTGCCGTTCACTAATATGGATGAATCCCTTAAGACCAGCTCGAATGTAGATGCGCGCGGCTTTGAGCAATTCGGATTACCAGCGAGGCCCTGGATCGACCAGACTGCGAATACTTGTCAAGGCGTCAACGGTCTCCTCTACGGTCGCTTCGAACTGAGCCATCGCGAGCACCCCAAGGCAGGAAATCCAACTAGTGGATCTCCCTTGATTCCGACCTCATGGTGTTTCAGGCACCTGAAGGCCTCGCCGCGATGAGTGTCCGGCAAAGTATTCGTGCTTTAGGGGCGTCAAGCTGAAATATAGTAGCGCGTGAGCTGGGCGAGTACGCGCGGCCACAACCCGCACGTGGCTGCGTCTGTTCAAGCATCGAAGAAGCTGGGTCAGTATCGTGCTGAGTTTCCGCCTCGCACCTGGGATATGGTCATTACTCGAATTCCGGACAGCTTCGCGGGTGCATCACTAGCTAGCGCCTCGACTGGTCGAGGATCGAGTCAGCGAGGCACTGCGCCCATTCAACGCCATCCGCGGACAGGTTGTTGCAGGAGTGCAGGATGTACCGCTGAGATATCAGCGTCGGCAAGTGCGCTTGATATCTTCTCCACTTCGGGCTCTCGAAGATCGGATCTCGGTTAGCAGTGCACTTGAAGACTCGCCGCGATCACGTATGAGTCCCGATCTCTGTTGCATGGAGGCTCCGTGTTGCGCTGATCCGCTGCATCTGATGCCACTGCTGGGTTCTGCCTGCATAAGTTCCCGTCATGGCCTGCCGCAGATGTCCCAGCCGATGAGTATATGAATCTGCTTCCGCTAGCGAGTCCCACAGATCGGCTTTCGTGTCGTGATGCCGCGGTCACGGGCGCGTTGGCAAGAAATGCTGTAATGAACGCGGAAGCAGCAGTGCTATTTGGCATTGTTGTCCCTCCCACGATACCAATTCAGAGAGCCTCAGATGGGCGAGCACGTCGTCGTACAATTGCCGGTGCCACGTAACCGACGAAGCGAAAAACTCGGCGACAGCATCTACCGCTTGGAATCTAAGTTCTGTGTTCGCCGCAACCGTATTGATGTCGAGATCGAGTTTGATTCTGTCCAACGAGGTTCCATCAGGAAGCGTTCCGGCAGCACGCGGTGCGCGATTGTATTCGTGGGTTCGGTCTGCCCATTGACCTGTCGCTCTATTGTTGTAACGAGTCGATAGTCCCACTCCCACGCGTTCGCAAGATTGAAGGAACACTCATTGAGCCGATGCAGGACGTCATGCATCTCCGGCTCACTCAGTTCCTGGAACATAGACTGGCTTACTGCCGCCAAGTGATAGACTGTGCCGCGTGCACAGAACACTGCGAGCGTGGCGCCGGCTCTGTCTAAAAAAGTCCGCGAATGTTGCCGCTGCTGCGTGCTCGCGTGGAGGGTAGAGGATGCGGGCGGCATCAATGCTCTCCGGGGTCATGACGACCTGCCACCCGTCAGCCTCAGACACGACGAAGCCGTCGATCGACGGCTCTTCTCTGATGATCTCCCGCTCAGGCCAACCAAACACATCCCGAAATAGGGGATCAATGAACTTCGACCGCGTGTCGGACTCCGACAATTGCCGCTTGCCGATGTCCAGACTGGCTAGCCATGTCTTCAGCAACAGGAATGCCTGATCAATGTTCACCTCGCATTCGTAACGCGTCGGCCAGTTGGCAACAAGAACGCGGCGGTGGTTTTGGGGTTGATGGACCTCTTGTCGAAGCCCCCGAAAGCACCGCGAGGCTCCCCTTCCAGGGAGCCTCGCTCGACTACTCACCTACCCGTCACTCACCCCTCCAGCACTAACTGACCTTCACGAACACCCGCTGGTGCTCCCGCAATTCGGGCACTTATGGCAGGCGCCGTTGCGCACCATCAGCGTTCCGCACTCATGGCACGGGGGGGCGTCGGTCTCCTGGACCCAGGCGCGGTCCTTGGCGCCGGCCAGCGAGGCGGCGCCGGCGCCCAGGTCGAAGCTCAGGGCCGGGCCCTGGACGATGGCGCCGGCGACGGCGGTGACCTTGGCCATGGCGGCCTCGACGCCGTCCTTGGCCATGAGCGGGACGCGCGGCAAGTCGAGCTGCACTTCACGGGCGGCGGGGTGGCGCTCGGCGGACTCGCCGTCGGTGGGGAAGCGGATGGCGAGCCACCGGAAGATGTAGTCCATGATCGACGTGGCGATCGGGATCTCCTGGTTGCCGGTGAAGCCCGACGGCTCGAAGCGGGTGCCCTTGAACTTGTCGACGAGGATCTGGAGCGGCACGCCGTGCTGCAGCGCGAGCGACACGCTGGTGGCGAAGGAGTCCATCAGGCCGGCGATCACGCTGCCCTCCTTGGCCATGCGGACGAAGATCTCGCCGGGGGTGCCATCGGCATACAACCCGACGGTGATGTAGCCCTCGTGGCCGCCGATGGCGAACTTGTGGGTGAGGCTCATGCGCTCGTTGGCGAGCTTGGCGCGGCGCGCCACCGGCGGGCCGGCGAGCTTGCCCTTCTGGGCGCGGATCTCGAGGACGGCCTCGCGCTCCTCGGGGCTGAGGGCGGCCAGCGGGTCGGCGACGACGGCGTCGGCGCGGCCGGTGCTGGTGGCCTGCTTGAGGTTGGTCGACAGGGGCTGGGTGCGCTTGCAGCCGTCGCGGTAGACCGCGATGGCCTTGAGGCCCATCTTCCACGCCTGGATGTAGGCGTCCTCGATGTCCTCGACGGTGCAGTCGTTAGGGAGGTTGACGGTCTTCGAGATGGCGCCCGACAGGAACGGCTGGGCGGCCGCCATCATGCGCAGGTGGCCCATGTAGTGGATGGAGCGGGTGCCGTTGCTCGAGCGGAAGGCGCAGTCGAACACCGGGAGGTGCTCGTCCTTGAGGCCGGGCGCGCCCTCGATGGTGTCGTTGGCCGCGATGTACGCGACGATGGCCTCGACCTCCTTGGCGTCGTAGCCGAGCTTGTCGAGGGCCTCGGGCACCGTGTGGTTGGTGGTCTTGAGCAGGCCGCCGCCGACGAGGCGCTTGTACTTGACCAGCGCGATGTCGGGCTCGACGCCGGTGGTGTCGCAGTCCATCAGGAAGGCGATGGTGCCGGTGGGCGCGAGGACGGTGACCTGGCCGTTGCGGAAGCCGTACTTCTCGCCGGTGGCGATGGCCTCGTCCCAGGCGGCGCGGGCGCCGGTCATGAGGTCGTAGGGCACGAACGCGCTGTCGATCTTCTCGACCTGCTCGCGGTGCTTGCGCATGACGCGCATCATGGGCTGCTCGTTCTTGGCGTAGCCGACGAACGGGCCGGTGGCGTCAGCGGCGATCTGGGCCGACTGGCGGTAGGCCTCGCCGCACATGATGGCGGTGATGGCGCCGGCGTAGGCGCGGCCGGGGGCCGAGTCGTACGGCAGGCCGCGCGACATGAGCAGCGCGCCCAGGTTGGCGAAGCCGAGGCCGAGCGGCCGGTACTCCCAGGAGTTCTGGGCGATCTGGTCGGTGGGGTAGCGCGAGTTGTCGACGATGATCTCCATCGCCGTGATGGTGGTCGCGCAGGCCTTGCGGAACGACTTCACGTCGAAGTCGCCCTTGGCGTCCTGGAACTTGCGCAGGTTGAGCGACGCCAGGTTGCAGGCCGAGTCGTCGAGGAACATGTACTCGGAGCACGGGTTCGACGCGTTGATGCGGGCCGTGTTGATGCACGGGTGCCACTCGTTGATGGTGGTGTCGTACTGGATGCCGGGGTCGCCGCACACCCAGGCGGCGTCCGCCATCTTGCGCATGATGTCCTTGGCGCGGAACGACTGGACGACGCGGCCGTCGATGACGGCGCGGGTGGTCCACTCGGCGTCCTTCAGAACCGCCTGCATGAAGTCGTCCGAGACCCGGACCGAGTGGTTGGCGTTCTGGTAGCCGACCGAGTCGTAGGCGCCGCCGACGACGTTGAAGCCGCCGTCGTAGCCGGCGTCGATCAGGGCCCAGGCCTTCTGCTCCTCGGTGGCCTTGCACTCGATGAAGTCGACGACGTCGGGGTGGTCGACGTTCAAGATGACCATCTTGGCGGCGCGGCGGGTCTTGCCGCCGCTCTTGATGGCGCCGGCGAACGAGTCGAAGCCGCGCATGAACGAGACCGGGCCGCTCGCGGTGCCGCCGCCGTTGAGCATCTCCTGCGACGAGCGCAGGTTCGAGAGGTTCGAGCCGGTGCCCGAGCCGTACTTGAAGAGCATGCCCTCGGTCTTGGCCAGCGTGAGGATGGAGGACATCGAGTCCTCGACCGAGTTGATGAAGCACGCCGAGCACTGGGGCTCGTCCTCGACGCCGACGTTGAACCAGACCGGCGAGTTGAACGCCATCTTCTGCTGGACGAGGAGGTGGACGAGCTCGTCGCGGAACGCCAGGGCGTCCTTGGGGGTCTTGAAGTAGCCGTCGGCCTTGCCCCAGGCGTAGATGGTGTCGGCGACGCGGCCGATCATCTGCTTGACCGAGCGCTCGCGCTCGGGGGTGCCCAGGGTGCCGCGGAAGTACTTCTGGACGACGACGTTGGTGGCCGTCTGCGACCACGCCTTGGGGAACTCGACCTGGCGCTGCTCGAAGTAGACCTTGCCGTCGGCGCCGCTGATGACGGCGTCGCGCAGCTCCCACTCGACCTCGGCGAACGGATCGACACCCTCGCGGGTGAAGAAGCGCTCCACGGTGAGCCCGGGACGGGCGTCGCGGATCACCCGGCTGGTGGTGCGCTTGGCGCGCTTGCCCTGGTGGGCGTCCCGGCCGTCGTCGTTCGTCATGGTGGTGGTGTCCTCGTTCAGCATGGCCCCTCCTGGCGTCGTTGGAAACTGGCGTGTGGCGCGGCGTGAAAGCGATTTTTGAGCGACAGGGGGCTGTGACAGATACTCTATATCTGTCTGAAACCCCTGGATAAATTTCTGATTGGCGCGTGCTTCGGTGGTGAGCGTGACCGTGGCGCTGGCAGACGGATCAGTGTCGCCCGTGTGACAGCGGCGACAGGTGCCGGTTGTAAAGGGAGGCGCTCGGGAGGGCAAGAAAAGAGCTACTAGATTTGGGGTGCCGCCGGGGCGGACCTACTAGGGATGGTGTGGGTCCCTACATGACAAGCTGTGGGAAGCGCTGTGGACTGTGTGTGGACTGAGGACAACTGTGGGAAAAAAGCCGTGCGGTGACGCTCGATTAGAAGGGCATGTGGAGAAGTCTGTGGACGCCGTGCCAACATCTGTGGCGCGGTGCGTTAGGGGCAGATCTCCCTTTGAAAAAAATTTGCGCCGAGCCCCCAGATGGGGTGGAACCGGGGGTTTTGTCGGCGCGAGGCCGCGGGGTGAGCGGGGTGAAGTGTTCCGCGGGGATAGGCCCGACATGTTGCCTATGTGACCAGAATCAAATGAGATTCAAAGAGGGCCACGGCGCGGGCGGGAGACGTGCCAGGAGCGCAGGTGGTGGAGACTGGACGCCGACGACACCCCTATGGGGTGATATCGCTGGCAGGTTCCTGACGAGATGGGTCCCGGCGGGACGGCGGGGGGCGCGAGATCGCTGGGGTTCGTTATCCACAGGGGGCCACAGACCCTGGCGCCGGGCTTGCTCCCCAGGGGTGTATGGAGGACCGCGGAGAGCTGCGTAAGGTGCCGGAGCTGCGGCGGTCGCTGTGGGTGCTGCATGGGTGGCTAACCGGGATCGGCGGGGCGGTGGTGCTGGGGTTCGTCGTGCTGGCGTGGCCCAAGGGACCGGGCGTGGAGAAGGCCGCACAGGCGCTGGCGCTGGTGCTGCTGGCGGGGCTGTATGTGATCGGCGCGCTGGTGGCGACGGCGTGGGTGGCGGCGCGGGTGGCGGCGCGGCGGGAAGGCCGGGGTGTGGCACGAGCGAGCGGCAGGCGGTGCCTGTGGGGTGCCGCGGCGGTGGGGGTGGCGGTGGTCATCGCGGCGTGGGTGATGGGGTAAGAGGAGGCGCGGGCCGGGTAGACTTCGACGGTGTCGTGCGAGTCTGTCGACGCGGTCCTGGCGCTGGTGGAGAGCATCGCGTCGGGCCGCACCGCGCTCGAGCCGGGCGATCTGGACTGGCTGGGGCTGGAGCTCGAGCATCTCCGGCGGCCGTCGGGTGACGCGGGGGCCTGGGCGGTCGCGCGCTTCGTCGCGGCGCCGCCGGCGCTGCGCGCCGCGACCGCGTGGTTCACCATCCGCGCCGAGATCCGCAACGGAGGCATCGACCAGCTCGCCTGGAACCAGCTGGCGATCTTGCCGGCGCTGATCGAGGCGCTGCGGCACATCGGCGCGCACCACACCGCGGCCGTGCTGACCGAGCTCGGCGCGGCCGCGCTCCGCGAGGACGGCGACGACCTGGATGCGTTCCTCGACGTCCGCCGCCGGGTCGGCGGGCCCTGGCCGACGGTGCCCGACGACGCCGACGCGCCCGAGCCCCTCGCCGAGATCTACGCCGCCCTCATCGCCCACGCCCGCGCCCGCCCCGCGGAGTTTGTCCTCGCGCCCGTCGAGACGCACGCCTGGCAGCACGGCGACCGGCCGCACCGCACCACCATCTACCGACGCCCCGACGGCGCGCTCGAGGTCGTCCTGGCGACGACCACGGACGGCGGCGTGTGGGTCGACGTGCCGCACCGTCCGTGCCTGGTCGGCGCCGACGAGCTGGCCGGCGCCCGCCGCCTCGCCGAGGACCTGCGCGCCGCGCTGGCGCCGGGGCCGTGAGCTGCGGTCGTCGCCGGCAGGCAGGCGGCGTGCGGCGGGCCAGCGTATGGTAGCGACGATGACGCCCCCCACGCTGCGCGACCGGGTCTACGTCGTCATCTTCGAGCACGGCACCCGCGCCGGCCGGGCCTTCGACGTCGCGCTGTTGATCGCCGTCCTGGTCAGCATCATCGCGGTCATCCTCGAGAGCGTGGTCGCGTTCCAGGCCGACCACGGCACCGCGCTGCGCGTCATCGAGTGGACCTGCACGGTGCTGTTCGCCGTCGAGTACGGCCTCCGCATCTACAGCGCCCGGCAGCGGCGGGCCTACGTGCTGTCGTTCTTCGGGGTCATCGACCTGCTCGCGATCTTGCCCACCATCCTCAGCTTGCAGTGGGCCGGCGCCCAGAGCCTGCTGGTGGTGCGGGTGTTCCGCATGCTGCGGGTGTTCCGCATCCTCAAGCTGGCCCGCTTCCACGGCGAGGCCCACGCGCTGCGGATCGCCCTGGCCACCAGCCTGCCCAAGATCACCGTGTTCTTGGGCACGGTCATCGCGACCATCGTGCTGGTCGGCGCCGCGATGTACCTGATCGAGGGGCCCGCCAACGGCTTCGACGACATCCCGCACAGCATGTACTGGGCCGTCGTGACCCTCACCACCGTCGGCTACGGTGACATCGCGCCGGCCACGCCCCTCGGCCGCGGCCTGGCGGCGTGCCTGATGGTGCTGGGCTACGGCATCATCGCGGTGCCGACCGGCATCGTCTCGGTCGAGCTGGCCCGGGCCAGCTCGCGGGACCGGGCGGCGCGCACCTGCCCCGGGTGCGGGGTCGGCGGCCACCTGTCCGACGCCGCGTTCTGCCGCCGCTGCGGCGTGGCGCTCGACGGCCAGGACGTGACGCGCGACAGGTAGCCTCGGGGACTGGCGCGGGGGTGGGGCTCAGGCGTGGTGGTTGGACGTGTGGACCAAGGCGCGACATCGGTGTCAGGATCGCTGTGGCGCAAGGTCCGCGCGACTGCCACAACCATTTGAGATTACTTGCCCCTCGCGGTGGCGTGGGGCTTGCGATGGGGGGGCGGCCATGATGAAGCGAGCCTCTGTTCTTTCGTTCGTGCTCCTGGCCGTGGGGGCCTGTGACAGCGTGCCGTCGACCGACGTGACGACCGCCGAGATGGGGATGTGGGTGTTCGCGGAGGTCGGCGCCGACGGCCAGGCCGACGTGACGACCGGGCTGACGACGGACAACCCGGCGCTCCTGGAGGTGACGTACGTGAACCTGGAGGCGGGTGACACGCTGTCGGCCCGGCTGGGCGACGGGGCGCCGCAGATGATGAGCGAGTGGACGGCGCTGGGCCTGTACCAGTACAAGACCCGCTTCACGGCGGTGGCCGGCGGCGAGACGCTGCACGTGGCGTTCGACCGGGCCGCGGGGCAGAGCGCGGGGGGGACGCAGGTGACGCTGCCGGGCGCGGTGGCGGTGACCGCGAGCGCGCCGTCGTTCGCGTGGGCCGAGGGCGTGACGGTGAGCTGGACCGGTGGCGCCGGGGCGACCTCGACGCAGCTCGCGGTGAACAGCCCGGACGGCTGCTTCGACAGCTTCTCGCGGAAGGTGGACTTCGCCGCCGGGCAGGCGCGGCTGGCGGCGACCGACTTCATGATCCGGGCCGGGGCCCAGACCACCTGCGCGGTGAACGTGACGGTGGGCGCGGTGGCGACCGGGACGGCGGACGCCGCGTTCGGGCGCGGCGGCAACGTGACCGCGCGGCAGACGCGGACGCTGGCGCTGACGATGACGCGGTAGGGACCGCGCGCCCGCCCGCGGTGGGTTGCTTGACAGGTCGATCGTCGCGGACGACGCTAGCCGGCGGTCGTCCATGATCCTTCGCGCGCTCCATGTCCAGAGGTTGAAGCGGATCCGTGATCTGCGCCTGGCGTTCACGCGCGCCGACGGGTCGCCGCGGATGTGGACGGTGATCATCGGGGAGAACGGGACCGGCAAGACCTCGCTCCTGCACGCGATCGCCATGGCCGCCGCCGGTAGTGACCTGGTGAACGGCCTGGCGAGCCGGGTGATCACGCAGCTGCGCGATCGCCGGAGCGAGGAGGCGATGCAGATCGAGGCGCGGTTCGGGTTTCAGGACGTGCCGGGGCGCGGGCGGCGCGTCTACCCACACCACCAGGGATCGACGGCCCCCGCCGGGATCGTGTCGACGATGTCGATCACCGGGCGCGAGGCGCGGGTGCGCGCGCAGGCGCGGTACCTGGACGCCGACGCCGACGCGCCGGGCGAAGATCCGCTGGCCCAAGTGCGGAGCGAGAACCTGCCGCACTGGTTCGTGGCGGGCTACGGGGTCGCGCGGGCGATCCCCGACGCCGGGACCCGGCCCCGGCTCGATCAGGTCGCGGCCGACCGGCTGGCCAGCCTGTTCGACAGCCAGGTGGGGCTGACCAGCACCGCGTTCGCCAACTACTTCCCGCGGGACAAGTCGCGCGCCTTCGCGCGGGTGCTGCGCGACACGTTGCTGCGCGTCGACGATCTGGTCCCGCACATCGTCGGCTTCGAGCTGCGGGGCCAGGGCGGCGTCGGCCGCGCCGGGGCCTTGCAAGAGAGCGAGCGCTTCACGCAGCAGATCGGCGACACCACGCTGCGGCTGCCGCTGACCGCGCTGGCCCACGGCTACCAGTCGACGGTGGCGTGGATCGCGGATCTGGTGGGCCACATCCTGCTCGAGGCCGATGGCGCGGTCGAAGCCGAGCACATGCAGGGCCTGGTGCTCATCGACGAGCTCGACCTGTACCTGCACCCGGTGTGGCAGGTGGTGCTGGTGTCGGCGCTGAGGCAGACGTTCCCGCAGCTGCAGTTCGTGACGACGACGCACTCGCCGCTCATCACGTCGAGCCTGGCGCCGGATGAGATCGTCGCGCTGGGGTTCGACCGCGCGACCGGGGACGTGATCCGGGTGCCCCACGATCAGGACCCGCGCGTGCTGACCGGCACGGAGATCTACCGCGCGTACTTTGGCCTCGACGAGATCTACCCCGATCCGCTGGGTCGCGAGCTGCGCGACTACCGGGCGCTGGCGGCCAACCCGTTCCGCTCGGACGTCGACGACGCGCGCATGGCGAAGCTGCTGGCGGGGCTGACCCGCCGCGGCGTCGAGCCCCGCGTCACGCCGGTCGAGCGGCAACGGGCCCGGCGATGATCCGCGTCGAGCGCGGCGTCGCCCCGGCGGCGCTCGAGGACGCGCGCGCGCAGCGGCTGCCCGCGGCGGTCGCGGCCCGGCGCGCCGGCCAGGACGTCGAGTTCACGGGCTACCGGGTCGCGTTCGCGACGCTGTACCAGCGGCAGCACGGCAAGTGCGCCTACTGCGAGCGCCAGACCGGGGACGATGGCGAGCCGGTGGAGCACTTCCGTCCCAAGGCGGAGGCCTGGCGCGGCGACCCCTGGGGCGACGACCGAGGCCCGACCGACGGGTACTGGTGGCTGGCGTGGACGTGGGAGAACCTGCTGTTTGCGTGCGCGAGCTGCAACTGCGCAGCCCGCAAAGGCAACTGGTTTCCGTTGGCGCCGGGTACGGCCGCGCTGGCCGCGCCGCGCCGGCGGCCCGCGAACGACGCCTCCTGCTTTCGCCTGGCCGCGGAGAGGCCGCTGTTGCTCGACCCGGCGGTGGATGATCCCCTCGAGCACATCGTGTGGCGCCCGCTGGACCCGACCGAGGCCGTGGACAAGATGGAGTGGCGACCGGTCCACCTGACCGAGCGCGGGCGCGTGACGATCAAGGTGCTCGGGCTCGACCGCGCCAGCGTGGACCACGTCGGCGACCACATCCGGCGCGTGGTGTACCCGCAGGTGGAGCCGTTCGCGGCGGGCCCGGCCCGCAGCCGCAAGCGGGCATGGGCGGCGATGCTGCGCGGGCTGTTCTACCCGACCGCCCCGTACCTGGCGGCGACCCACGACGCGATCGACTTCTTCGTGCCGGCGACGCGCCGGGCGGCGCTCGGCGTCGAGCTGCCCCGGCCACCCGCCGGCTGACCGGCGTGACAAGCCGCGGCCGGGATGGTAGCGAGCGCTGATGCGACGTGCGCTGTGGATGTTCGTGTTCGTGCTGGCGCTGGCGGGGTGTGAGCGGAAGGTGCCGGCGGCCGGGGCCGGGGCGACGCCGCGGCTGGTGGCGCTGACGCCGAGCGCGACCGAGCTGGTGGCGGCGCTGGGGGCGGCGGATGAGCTGGTGGGCGTCGACGAGTACTCGACGTACCCGCCGTCGGTGGCGGCGCTGCCGAAGGTGGGGTCGTTCATCGCGCCGAACTTCGAGGCGATCGTGGCGCTGCGGCCGACGCTGGTGGTGGCCGACGAGATCCACGACGACGCGGCGGCGGCGCTGAGCGGAGCCGGCGTCGCGGTGGTGCGGCTGCCGATGCACGCGCTGCCGGACCTGCAGCAGGCGCTGGCGACGCTGGGGGCGCGGCTGGGGCGGACGGCGCAGGCGCAGGCGCAGCTGGAGGCGATCGCCGCGGCCAAGGCGGCCGCGGTGGCCCGCCACGTGGGCCGGGCGCGGCGGGTGCTGATCGTGATCGATCGCGAGAGCGGCGGCCTGGGCGCGATGGTGGCGGCGGCGAGCGGCAGCTGGCTCGACGAGCTGGTGGCGATGACCGGGGCGGCCAACGTGCTGGCGGGGGCGGCGGCGCGGTACCCCAAGCTGACGGCCGAGGAGATCGTGCGGACGGCGCCCGACACCATCCTCGACGTGTCGTTCGCGGCGGACCCGGTGACGGCGCTGGCCGAGTGGCGCGGGCGGCCGGAGCTGGCGTCGGTGCCGGCGATCGCGCAGGGGCGGGTGCGGGTGCTCAAGTCGGCGTACCTGCTGGGGCCGTCGCCGCGGGTGGCCGAGGCGCTGGCGGAGCTCGAGGCGGCGTTGGCCCCGTAGGCGCGGCGCGCGGGCGGCGGCGGGCCCCCGCGGCGGGGTGGCCGCGGCGTGGTACCAACGGGCGTGCTCGCGCTGACCGCCGCCACGTTCGGCTACGACGCCAGGCCGGTGGTCCGCGACGTGTCGGTGGCGGTGGCGCGCGGCGAGCTGGTGGCGCTGATCGGGCCCAACGGGGCCGGCAAGACGACGGTGGCGCGGCTCCTGGCCGGGCTGCTCGCGCCGGCCAGCGGCACCGCGCGCGTCGACGGGCGCGACCCGCGACTGATCGCGCGGCGGGCGCTGGCCCGGACGCTGGCGTACCTGCCGCAGCGCTACGAGCTGGCGTTCCCGTTCACGGCGCTGGAGGTGGTGATGATGGGGCGCTACGCGCGGCAGCGCGGGCCGGGGTTCGACAGCGCCGAGGACGAGGCGGCGGCGGTGGCGGCGCTGGCCCGGTGCGACGTGGCGACGCTGGCGGCGCGGCGCTTCGACACGCTGTCGGGCGGCGAGCGGCGGCGGGTGCTGCTGGCCCAGGCGCTGTGCCAGGGCGCCGACGCGATCATCCTCGACGAGCCGACCGCGGCGCTCGACCCGGCCCACGCGCTGGCGGTGGCGCGGGCGCTGGTCGAGGAGCGCACCCGGGGCGCGGCGATCGTCATCGTGACGCACGACCTGGACCTGGCGGGGCGCTTCGCCGACCGCATCGTGGCGCTGGCCGACGGGGCGGTGGTGGCCGACGGGCCGGCCGCGGCGGTGCTGCGAGCGCCGGCGGTGGCGGCGGCGTTCGGCGTGACGTTGCACGTGGGCGCGCTGGCCGACGGCGCGCCGTTCGTGGTGGCCCGGTGAGCTTCGTCGGCGGCAGCGCCCGGCTGACCCGCGCGCGGTGGATCGCGGTGATGACCATGGGCCTCGTGGTGGTGGGCCTGCTGCTGGTCCTGGCGCCGCTGGTCGGGCCCGGGCACGACGGCCGCGGCGTGGCGCTGATGTCGCCGTCGGCGCTGTGGGGCGACGGCGTCGACGCGACGATCTTCTGGAACGTGAGGCTGCCGCGCACGCTGGCGGCGGCGCTGGTGGGCGCGGCCCTGGCGGCGGCGGGGTGCGCGTTCCAGGCCGTGCTGCGCAACCCGCTGGCCGAGCCGTTCACGCTGGGCGTGTCGTCAGGCGCGTCGCTGGCGGCGGTGATCGCCATCCGGCTGGGCGTGGCGTCGGTGCTGGGCACGGCCGGCGTCGGCGCGGCGGCGGTCGTCGGCGCGGTGGCCGCGGTGGCCCTGGTGTGGCAGCTGGGGCGGGTCGGCTCGAGCCTGCCGCCGGCGACGCTGATCCTGGCCGGCGTGACGGTGTCGATGTTCTGCTCGGCGGCGGCGCTGGTGGTGCAGACCACCGCGGACTTCGCCGAGATCAGCCGGATGCTGCGGTGGATGATGGGCGGCCTCGAGTGGACCCAGCTGGCGACGGTGCTGCGCGCGCTGCCGGCGGTGGCCCTGGGCGCGGCGGTCCTTCTGTGGCAGGGCCGCGACCTGAACGCGCTGGCGGCCGGCGACGAGGCCGCGGCGTCGGTGGGCGTGGCGGTCGGCCGCGCCCAGACGCTGGCGTTCGCGGCGGCGTCGCTGCTGGTCGGGACCAGCATCGCGATCGCCGGGCCGGTGGGCTTCGTCGGGCTGATCGTGCCGCACGCGCTGCGGGCGATGGTGGGGCCGGATCACCGGGTGCTGGTGCCGATGTCCTTGGTGGGCGGCGCGGCCCTGGTCGTGGTGTGCGACACCGTCGCGCGGATGCTGGGGCAGCTGCCGGTGGGCGTGGTGACGGCGCTGGCCGGCGGGCCGTTCTTCTTGATGCTGCTGGTGCGCGGCAAGCGCGGCAGCGCGCTGTGGCGGGGCGAGTGAGCGAGGTCCTGGCGCACCTGTGCGCGGCGATCACGCCGGCCTCGGCGGCGATGGCGGCGGCCCGGGCCGAGGACGGCCCGCTGGCGGCGTGGGTGGCCGGCGCGCGCCAGGCGGCGCGGCCGAAGCTGGCGCGGCGGGTGGTGGTGTGCGTGGTGGCAGACCACGGCGTCGTCGACGGTGGCGTGGCGTTTGGCGCGGCGCACCCGACGGTGGTCGCGGCGACAGCGCTCGCGGATGGCGCGGCCGCGCTGCCCCGGGCCGCGGCGGCGGCCGGGGCGACCTTGGTCATGGTCGACGCCGGCGTGGCCGAGCCGGCGCACCTGCCGGCGACGATGATCCGGGTGGCGGCGGCGCCGTCGGGCGACCTGGCGACCGGGGCGGCGCTCACGCCGGTCGAGGCGATCGCTGCGCTCGAGGCCGGCGCGGCGCTGGTGACGGCGCTGGTCGAGGACGGGCTCGATCTGCTGGCGGTGGGCGCGCTCGGCGCCGGCGGCGACCTGGCGGCGGCGGCGGTGATCGCCGCGCTGACCGGCGGTGACGGCGACCTGGCCCCGCGCGATGGCCGCGCGCTGGTAGCCGCCGGGCTGGCGACGCTGCCGCCGCGGGCGGCGCCGCTCGACGTGCTGGCCGCCGTCGGTGGCCGCGACGTGGCGGTGCTGGCGGGGATGATCCTCGCGGCGGCGGCGATGTACGTGCCGGTGGTGCTCGACGGCGCGGTGACCGTGGCGGCGGCGCTGGCGGCGGCGCGGCTGGCGCCAGCGGTGACCGGCTACCTGGTGTGCGCCCACGGCGGCGGCGGCACGGCGGCGGCGGCTGGCCGCGCGGCGCTGGACCTGGTGCCGCTGGTCGCGGCCGGGCTGGGCCACGGCGAGGGCGCCGGGGCCGCCCTGGTGTTGCCGCTGATCGTCGCGGCTACGGCGCGATGACGTTGGGTTCGCAGGTGATGACGCCGTCGCAGCCAGCGGCGTCCTCGCGCGCCTTGAGCTTCAAGAACCGGACGATGGGCACCGTCGGCGAGATCCGGAAGAAGCCCATCACCATGACGGTGCGCTGGACCGGCTCGGCGTGGGCCGGGCGGACGGTGAGCCGCGGCGCGCAGGTCGTGGTCTGATCGGCGAGTGGGCCGCCCATCCCGCCCGCGGCGAAGCCGACGTCCCAGTCGGCCTGGAGCACGCCGCCGACCACGCGCCACTCGCAGCTGTCGCCGGGGTCCGGGATGGGCAGGCCGGGCAGGTCGAGCTGCTCGTCGATGACGCACGGCGAGGCGCCGGGCACCGCGACCTCGCACTGGTGGATCGGCGCGCCGCTGCAGGCGAGCGGATCGTCGTCGAAGGCACACTGGTCGACGCTGCGGAGCGCCTGGCAGGCCTCGCTGCCAAGGAGCAGCCGGCCACCGATGGCGGTGCAAGCGCCGAAGCTCCCGAGCCGATCGTCACACATCGTGACGCCGACCAGGCATGGGTTCGGGCTACCGTCCGACGCATCGCACGGCAGGTTGGGGGACGGCCGCCCGTCGCAGGTGCTGTCTTGCCCGTCGCAGCGCTCGGGATCGCCGGGCACCAGCGTGTCGCCCGGGTCCGCTTCGTCGCAGTCGCTGGGCGCCGCCTCGCAGCCGACCCCGTGGTCGGTCGGCGCGGTCTGGCCGCAGGCGTTGCTGGCGCTGCCGTCGAGGTCGCCGCCGCCGTCGCACGTGCCGCTGCAGTTGAAGTCGATGTGCAGGCAGGTGACGGTGGGCGGGATCTGGTTTTGCTGGCGGAAGCGCTGCTCGTCCTGGCTGGGGTTCACCGAGGCGGGAGCGATCAGGCGGCCGCCGATGTTCACGAGATCGGTGCCTTCGAGGCAGTCGCCGCAGGCGGCCCCGTCGCCATCGGGATCGCTCCGCTGCGCGGTGTCGCGCGGGTCGAGCTCGCCGCAGTCGTCGGCGTCGAGCACGCCGTCGCAGTCGGCGTCGCCCGGCGCGCCGATGACGTCACCCGGCCCGAACTGGACGCACTGGCCGTCGACGCCGCTGACCGAGCCGCCCCCAAACACGATGTCGACCGGGACCACGCGCACCTCCTCGGCGGCGAAGCGGACCACGCCGCCGTCGCCCACGCCGATCGCGACGTCGCGCACGGTCGGGCCGGCCGGCTGGGTGATGGCCGCGCCGACGCGCAGCGCGCCGATGGCGTCGAGGCTGCCGCTGGGGCTGAGCAGGTAGCGGTAGGGCGGCGTGAGGCCGGCCAGGGGCACCACGGTGCCGCCGTCGTTGACCAGCCACGGGGCCACGGCGTCGCGCACCGCGTTCGCGGTGCCGACGTAGATGTGGAGCTGGTCGGCGCTGGCCGGGACCCTGGCCGGATCCCAGGTCACCTCGACGATGATGCCGGTCGGGCTCGAGCAGGCCAGCGCGGCGGTGGCGGCGCACGTCGCCACGAGCAGCCCCAGGTTCGGTCGCATGGCTCCATCGTACGCCGCCCACGCCGGTGCGCGCCGTCACCGGCGTCACATCCGGCGCCGCCTACACCGGCGCACCTGGCGTCGCGGGCCGGGGCGCCAGGCTACAGATCGTCGGCCGGCGGCGGCAGGCGACCGGCGGCCTCGTTGTAGCCGTTGCGGGCGCGGGCGTCGTCGGGATCGAGCTGCAGCGCCTTCTTGAAGTTCTGCTCGGCGGCGACCGCGTTGCCGGTGTTGAGGTAGGCCTCGCCGAGGAGCGTGTAGACGCGGGCGCGGCGGGGTGCCATCCGGGCCGCCTTCTTGAGCTGGGTGATGGCCGGGCCGTACTGGCCCTGGCTGACCGCCACCTCGCCCAGGCCGATGACCGCGTCGACGTTCTTGGGGTTCGACTGCAGCGCCTTCGAGTAGTTGCTGGCGGCGCCGACCGCGTCGCCGCTGCGCAGCGCGGCGTCGCCGGCCTTGCTGTAGAACTCGGCCATCTTGAGCGCGGCGTCGTCGACGCCAGCCGGGGTGGGCGTCGGGGTCGGCGTCGGGTCGACCTCGGGCGGGGTCGGGCGCGGCGGCGTCGGGCGCGGCGGGGTGCGATCGACCACCGGCTGTGGCGCGGCGTCGACGGTCGGTGCGGCGTCCTCTACGCCGGCGTCCACGGCGGGCACCGCGGCGTCGACGGTGACCATCGCCACCGGGGCCGGGGAGGTCTTGCCCTTGCCACCCTTGCTGCCGCCGAGGGTGAACACCGCGATGAGCAGCAGCACCACCACGCCGCCGGCGATGGCGAACGGCTTCACCAGCGAGCGGCTCGGCTGGTACCCGTCGTCGAGGAAGCTGTCGCCGGGGTCGATGAAGGCGCGGGCCCGCTGCAGGCTGGCGGCGCCGCTCTCGCCGGGATCGCCACCGTCGCCGTCGGCGAACCACGCGCCGGACAAGCGGCTGGCCGGATCGGGCGGCGCGCTGGCGCGGCGGGCCCGGGGCTCGAGGTCGTCGCGGCTGCGCTCGGCCAGGTCGAACTGCGAGCCGTGGCGCACCGGCGCGGTGGGCTCGGCGACCGGCCCCGACGGGGCGTCGGCCAGGGCGGTGGGGATGGCGACCCGATCGGCCGCCGACGGCTCGATCACCGTCGGCGCGGCCGCCGCGACCGCCGCCGGCTCCGGCGCGACGACCACCGACGGCAGCGGCGCGGCAGGCTCGGCAGCCGGCGCGACCGGCGGCACGGCCAGGCCTTGCATGGTCACCGCCGGCACGCCCACGGCCGGGGTGCCGGTCGGGCCGCGGCGGGTGGCGCCGCTGTCGACCGCCGGCGCGGGCGCGATCGGCGCGTCGACGACCGGCGCGGCCGGGACCAACGCGTCGACGACCGGCGTCGCGCCGGCGGCGCGCAACGCCTCGACCAGCTTCGACGCGGTGACGAAGCGCTCGTCAGGCGCCTTCGACAGCAGCCGCGCCAGCACCGCGTCGAGCCACGGCGGCACGTCGGGGCGGCGGGTCGACACCCGAGGCGCCGGCTCGCTGACGTGGCGGGTGAGCACGTCGAACACCTTGCCACCGACGAACGGCGGCTCGCCGGTCAGCATCTCGAAGGCGATACAGCCCAGGGAGTACAGGTCGGCGCGGCGATCGGTGGGATCGCCCTTGGCTTGCTCGGGCGACATGTAGCGCGGATCGCCGAAGGTCATGCCCAGGCTGGTCGACGCGGCCGCCCCGCCCTGCTCGACCAGCTTGGAGAGGCCGAAGTCGAGCAGCTTGACGAAGTTGGCCTTGCCGCGCCGGACGGCCAGGTAGATGTTGCGCGGGCGCAGGTCGCGGTGGACGAAGCCGACCGCGTGGGCGTCGACCAGGGCCTCGGCCACCTGGATGACCACGTCGAGCACCTGGTCGACCGGGCGGCGGCCGTCGCGGGCCAGCACCGCGTCGAGGGTCTCGCCCTCGAGCAGCTCCATCGCCAGGTACAGCCGGCCGTCGATGGTGCGGCCGAAGTCGTGGATCTCGACGATGTGCTCGTTGTCGATCTCGGCCACGGAGGTGGCCTCGCGCCGGAACCGCTCGATGGCCAGGTCGTCGCGCGACAGCTCGTGGTGGAGGACCTTGATCGCCACCTTGCGGCGGAGCGTGACGTGCTCGCCGCGGTAGATCGTGCCCGACTTGCCCGCGCCCAGCCGGTCGACCACCAGGAACCGCTCACCCAGCACCGTGCCGACCAGCTCGTCGACCGCGCTGTCGCGCACCCGCGGCGTGCCGCAGCTGGGACAGAACAGCGCCTCGGCCGCGAGCTCGCGGCGACAGCTGGCACACAGGACCGGGGCGGGGTTCATCTGGGAGAGCGGCATCGGGGTGGTGGCCGGGGCCGTCGATGCGCTGGGGAATATAGCGCAGGAGGTCCGAGGCTTCCTGACACGGTGCACGTGGTGGGCCAGGAACCGACGCTGCCGATCAGCGTACCCGACGCCAGCAGATCAGCCACTTGCGGGTGGATGGCGGTAGATCTGGGCGTATCCGGCCGTTCTCGATCTCGAAAAACCGTCGACACGGCTGTCGTGATCTCGTCACGGGGTGAACCTTCGCCACACCTCCGCGCCGAGGTCCGGGTCCGGTTCCGGGTCCGGCTCCGGCTCCGGGTCCGGTTCCGGCTCCGGCTCCGGCTCCGGTTCCGGGTCCGGGTCCGGGTCCGGGTCCGGCTCGGGTTCCGGCTCGGGTTCCGGGTCCGGCTCGGGCTCCGGCTCGGGTTCCCGGCTCGGGTTGCGATCCGCGCCTCAGTCCGCCTTGGTGCGGAGCAGCTCGCGCACGGCGTCGTCGAGCTCCTCGTCCTTGAGGACGCCCTTGGCGACCAGCAGCTTGACCAGCGCCGCCAGGCGGACCGCCACGTCGGCGTCCTCGGGTGGACGCACGCGCATGGTGGCGGTGGTCTCGACCGAGTCATCGGCGACGACCCGCGCGTGCGGCGAGGTGCGCACCACGACGGCGCCGCCGAACGGCTCGCGCCGCACCACCTGGGTCGACAGCTGCTTGTCGGCGGCCTCGATCAGCTCGTCGATCGCCGACAGCGGCAGGAGCGCCACGTCGACGATGGCCCCGGTGGCCCGCTCGATGCGGGCGATGGCGTCGAGGTCGGTGGGGTCGGCCATCGCCAGCCACAGCTCCTTGTCGTCGCGCTCGGGCCCACCGCGGATGGCCAGCGGCACCACGCGCAGCTGCCGGCACAGGTCGCGCGGC
Source organism: Kofleriaceae bacterium (assembly GCA_041389965.1). Classification (GTDB taxonomy): domain Bacteria; phylum Myxococcota_A; class Polyangia; order Haliangiales; family Haliangiaceae; genus UBA2376. Next base: position 697,818 of record JAWKQV010000002.1, read on the forward strand.
ACCAGCCGCAACGCCTCGAGGTCGGGCTTGACCGCGCGCGGGTCGACGGTGAGGACCCGCAGCTCACGCCGGAACGCGGCGACCAGCGCGACCTCGTCGACGCCGAGCTCCCGCACCACCACCACCGCCAGCGGCACCGAGCGCTCCACCGCCAGCTCCTGAGCCCGGAGCACATCGGCCCGGGACAGCAGGCCCGCGTCGACGGCGATCTGCGCGAGGGACTTTGGCAATCAGCGCACCCGAGAGGATTCGAACCTCTGACCTTTGGCTCCGGAGGCCAACGCTCTATCCAGCTGAGCTACGGGTGCGTAGCTGGCTACACATACAAGGTTGCGGTTCGGCCTGCAAGCGCCCGGCGTTGGCATTGCGCGCCCCAGGGTTGATCGGTACGGTCCGGGCCGCCTACCTGGACAGGAAGTTCTCATGGAGCCGACGACCAAAGAGCTGGATCACGTCATCATCCGTTTCGCTGGTGACTCCGGCGACGGCATGCAGCTGACCGGCAGCGAGTTCACCAAGGCCGCCGCCGAATCCGGCAACGACATCTCGACGTTCCCGGACTTCCCGGCCGAGATCCGGGCCCCGGCCGGCTCGCTGTTCGGGGTGTCGGGCTTCCAGCTGCACTTCTCGTCGAGCGAGATCCACACGCCGGGCGACGCGCCCGACGTGCTGGTGGCGATGAACCCGGCCGCGCTCAAGACCAACCTGAAGGACCTGGTCGAGGGCGGGGTGCTGATCGTCAACACCGGCGCCTTCATCGAGTCGAACCTGAAGAAGGCCGGCTACGCGACCAACCCCGTCGACGACGGCTCGCTGGCGGCCTACCGGGTCCACGCCGTCGACATCAGCGGCCTGACCATGACCGCGCTCGAGGGCACCACGCTGTCCAACAAGGAGAAGGGGCGCAGCAAGAACTTCTTCGCCCTGGGCCTGGTGTTCTGGATGTACGGCCGCGAGACCGAGGCCGAGATCAAGCGCATCCACGCCCGGTTCGCCAAGACGCCGGAGTTCGGCGAGGCCAACGTGGCGGTGTTCAAGGCCGGCTACCACTTCGGCGAGACCGCCGAGGTGTTCCAGACCATCTACAAGGTGCCGCCCGCCAAGTTCACGCCGGGCCTGTACCGCAACATCACCGGCGGCGAGGCCCTGGCGCTGGGCCTGGTGGCGGGCGCCGAGCTGGCCGGCAAGGACCTGTTCTTCGCCGGGTACCCGATCACCCCGGCGTCGTCGATCTTGCACTCGCTGGCGAAGTACAAGAACTACGGCGTCCTCACGTTCCAGGCCGAGGACGAGATCGCGGCCATCGGCGCGGCCATCGGCGCGGCCTACGGCGGCGCGTTGGCGGTCACCGCGTCGAGCGGCCCCGGCATCGCGCTCAAGGGCGAGGCCATCGGCCTGGCGGTCATGACCGAGCTGCCGCTGGTCATCGTCAACGTCCAGCGCGGCGGCCCGTCGACCGGCCTGCCGACCAAGACCGAGCAGAGCGACCTGGCCCAGGCGCTGCACGGCCGCAACGGCGAGGCGCCGATCCCGATCATCGCGGCGCGCTCGCCGGGCGACTCGTTCTACGCCGCCGTCGAGGCGCTCAAGATCGCCACCCGGTACATGACGCCGGTGATGCTCTTGTCCGACGGCTACATCGCCAACGGCTCGGAGCCGTGGCCGGTGCCCGACATGACCCGACTGGCGCGCTTCGACGTGGCCCACCCCACCGACCCCACGGGCTACTTCGTCTACAAGCGCGACGAGGCGACCCTGGCCCGGGCCTGGCCGCTGCCGGGCACGCCGGGCTTCGAGCACCGCATCGGCGGCATCGAGAAGGACTTCCTCACCGGCAACATCTCGTACGAGCCGACCAACCACGAGCGCATGGTGAAGGTGCGCGCCGACAAGGTCGCGCGGGTGGCCCAGGACATCGGCGAGCTCGACCTGCGCGGCGAGCCGTCCGGCGACGTGCTGGTCATCGGCTGGGGCGGCACCTTCGGGACGCTGCGCCAGGCCACCGATCAGCTGCGGGCCCAGGGCAAGCGGGTCAGCCACGCCCACCTGCGCTGGCTGTCGCCGCTCGAGCCCGGCCTCGACGCCGTCATCGGCAACTTCAAGCACATCGTGTGCGCGGAGCTGAACATGGGCCAGCTGCGCGCGGTGCTGCGCGCCAAGTACCTGCTGGACATCCAGGGCCTCAACAAGGTCCAGGGCCAGCCGTTCAAGGTGCGCGAGGTGGTCGCCGCCATCGACGCGCTGCTGGGCGGCGCCCGCCTCCCCGACGTCACCGTCCCGACCGCGGCCACCCAGGCCCAGGTCTAGCTGTCGCAGGAGTATCGACATGAGCAACGCTGCCCCTCTGGTCAAGCTGTCGAAGAAGGACCTGGAGACCAACCAGGACGTCCGCTGGTGCCCCGGCTGCGGTGACTACGCGATCCTCGCGACGGTCCAGCGCACCCTGGCCGGCCTCGGCATCCGGCGCGAGAACACGGTCTTCGTGAGCGGCATCGGCTGCTCGAGCCGGTTCCCGTACTACATGAACACGTTCGGGTTCCACACCATCCACGGCCGGGCGCCGACCTTGGCCACCGGGCTCAAGCTGGCGCGGCCCGAGCTGGACGTGTGGGTCATCACCGGCGACGGCGACGGCCTGTCGATCGGCGGCAACCACATGATGCACGCGCTGCGGCGCAACGTGGGGCTGAAGATCATCCTGTTCAACAACCAGATCTACGGCCTGACCAAGGGCCAGTACTCGCCGACGTCGAAGGTGGGCACCAAGGCGGCGTCGACCCCGGCCGGCTCGATCGATCACCCGCTCAACCCGCTGGCGTTCGCGGTGGGCGCCGGCGCGACGTTTTTGGCCCGCGCCACCGACACCGACGCCAAGGGCCTGGCGGCGATCCTCGAGCGGGCCTACCAGCACCAGGGCACCGCGCTCATCGAGGTGCTCCAGAACTGCCCGGTGTTCAACGACGGCGTGTGGGACCAGGTCAAGGACGACGCGCCGAACCGCCAGCTCAAGCTGGTCGACGGCGAGCCGCTGCTGTTCGCCGGCGGCACGCTGGGCATCCGCCTGTCGGCCGACCTGGCGCCGGAGATCGTCAAGGTCGGCGACGGCGGCGTGGCGCCCGAGGCGCTGATGGTCCACAAGGAGCGCAGCTCGTCGACCTACGCCCACCTCATCGCCAGCCTGACCCACCCCGACTTCCCGGTGCCGGTCGGCGTGCTGCACGTCGAGGACAAGCCGGTGTTCGAGCAGATGGCGCACCAGCAGATCGTCGACGCCAAGGCCAAGCAGGGCCTGGGCGACCTGAAGAAGCTCGCGGTGGCCGGCATGACGTGGGAAGTCGGCGCCGACGGCGTGCGCGCGTAGCGGCCGAGGTGGACGCGGCGTGAGGAGGCAGGGTAGGCAGATGGCCGGGCCCCTGCGGGGCTGCCAGCGGTGGCAGCGCCGTGCCATCGACGGCAGCGCACGGTTGCGAAGGGTAGTGATCACGGCCGGTTGAACACTGGCGCGAGGCGTGCTTTGGACCTGGGCCATGCAGCGATCGGATCGTCGTCGCCTCCGGATTTCCAACAGTCGTGCCGCCCTGCTCGTGGTGGCGGCAACGGCCGCGAGCGGGTGCGGGCGCTCGGATGGGGCGGCCAAGCCCGCCGCCGCAGCCGCGGTCACCGTGACGGCCGAGGATGCCGCGGCCGTCAACGCCCTGGTCCCGCCTGAGCTGGCGGGCGCGTTCACCTTCGAGGTGCGGACCCTCGACGCCGGAGACGGTCGCGCGCGCCCGCGGTACACGCTGGTGGCCCCGCGCGGCTGGACCCCGGGGTTCTTGCCAGGGGCCCTCGAGAACCCGGCGGAGGCGACCCGCAGCAACAGCGACGGGCACAACACCGTGCGTGTCGACAGGAACTGCGACGGCGAGTGCCGCCCCAAGGACTGGGCCAAGGTCGTCGCAGCGGTGGAGTACGCGCAGTACCTCGACGGGCAGGTGCCCGGCACGATCGTGAAGGACGACGTCCAGGCCACCAGCCGGACCATGGTGTTCCAGCGCGACCAGACGATCACGCGCGCGGGCGACACCACCAGCACCACCGGCACCAAGGAGCGCGTGGTGATCCACACCTGGTGGACCCCGGGCGCGTCGGCGTACCACAGCTGCGTCGCGACCACCGCCAACGACACCACCGCGCTCGCGGCGGCGTGGGAGCGCGCGTGCGCGAAGGTCGCGGTCGAGCAGGCCGACTGAGCCGGCCCCGGGAGCGCGCGGCGCGCCCGCACCCTCGCGGACGACCGCGCCCAGCGCGTGGCGGTCAGCCGCCGGTCAGCTCAGCGGCCAGTCGTTGGGGCGGGTGATGACCTGGTTCGACGAGTACGAGTAGCGGTGGGGCCGGACGTAGGCGTGGTGCTGCTCGGGCTTGGCGTCGACGATGTCGAGGAGGTTGGCCTTGGCGTAGGTCTTGGGGCGGACCACCATGACCGGGCAGCCGGCGCCGCGCACGACCTCTTCGGACACCGAGCCGAACAGGACGCGGTCGAGGCCGCGCCAGCCGTGCGAGCCGACGATGATCAGGTCGGCGCCGACCTCCTCGGCCAGCGCCAGCATCTGCTTGCCGGGCTTGCCGATGCGGACGTGGACGAAGAAGTGGATGTGCGCCTCGGGCGCGGCGGCGGCGAAGGTGTCGGCCAGTCGCGCGGTGAGGTGGTCGTGGACCTTCTCGGTGTACTGGTAGTCGACCTTGGTGGTCGGCAGGGTCGGCACCGGGTGGGCGTCGTCGACCGCGACCAGGATGTGGAGGACGTGGCGCGGCGAGCGTGACGCCAGGTCGATGGCGGACCGCAGCGCGGTCTCCGCCGTGGGAGAGAAGTCGTAGCCGACGACGACCTGTTGGCCTTCAGCGATGTGCATGGGTAGCTCCTTGTCCGTCAACGTAAGCACGGTCCGCGCCAGCGCCAGCCTTGCGCGGGGATGTCGCCCACGGGCGGGCGCGGCGGCCGGGCCGCGAAAGAAACTTCGTCGAAGCACGCAACCGCCGCAGCCGTTGCGCGATTCCTCTGCCATCGAGCCCCCGTGAGGCTCGAGACGATCAGGTCCGATGAATCTTGATTGATCGGACCTTATCTGAGATGCTCTATCACGGCGGGCCAGATTCGAACGGAGAGGCACCATGGCGTCTATGCGCGACGAGATCGGATCCGGGGATTACTCCTATGGGGATGGCGGGAGCCACGACGGGCGTGGCCACGGGGGACACGCCCCGGGCAAGAAGGCCCTCACCGACCGGCTCCCGGCGCGACGGGCCAAGGACGGCGAGCAGGAGCAGGACGGCGGCAAGCTCCAGCCCGCCCGTGACTACATCCTCGCGATCTCCCAGGTGGCCGACGACGTCGCCAGCAACACGCCGCGGCTGTCGCTCGCGGCCGGCAAGACGGACGTCCCCGGGCTCGAGTTCGCCACGTTCACGGCCGTCAACCAGGCGGGCGACCGTTACGAGGCGACGATGATCGCGGCTCGCGCGACCGTGACCGTCGTGGCGATCCCGGGCACCGACGGCCGTCGCTTCACCGACGCCAAGGACGCCCACGTCATCGCGCACCTGCCGGCGCTGCGGGTGTACGAGGAGGCCGACGGCACCAAGACCGCGGTGCCCGCCAACCGGGCGCAGCGCCCGGCGCAAGAGCCGTTCGGCTACCTCGACGAGCTGCGTGGTGGCGGTGGCGGTGGCGGTGGCGGTGGCGGTGGGCGCGGGGCGCGTGGGCGCAACCTGAAGGTGCCGGCCCGGCAGATCGAGGCGCCGTTCTCGGTGATGAGCACCGGCATGTTCCACATCGGCGGAACGCAGATCGGGCTGGCGGCGGGCCTGAGCCAGCTGGCCGGCGACGGCCCTGCCGTGCCGCCGGCGATGATCCGCCAGCGCGCCCGAGCCCACCTGGTGGTGCGCGGCGAGCGGCACCCGCTGGAGATCCTGTCGATCGGGACGAGCCACACGGTGGCCCAGTCGCCCGAGCTGCAGCCCGACGAGCTGAATGGCGCCGGGGCCCACGCCAAGGCGTTCCTGTTCGTGCCGGAGCTGTCGCTCGAGCAGCACGCCGACGGCGGCCTGGGCGCCGACGGCAGCGTGGGTGGCGCCGCCGGCGACGGGCTCGAGATGTAGCGCCGGCGGCCGGCGCGGTCGGCTCAGAACGGCGTGGTGCGGCCGATGACGATCTGCTCGAGATCGAGACCGCCGGCGAACAGGTACGACACCGCCTCGGACCAGCCGTAGACCTCGACGCCGCAGGTGCCCGGGCAGTCGAGCGTGTGCGGCCCGGCACCGACCGCCACCCGCCCGGCCTTGTAGGTGCCGGCGCCGAAGGTGGCCAGCTGGCTGGTGACGTCGTTGCCGTCGAGCCGAACGGTGCCGCCGGCCGGCGCCACGATCGACAGGACGTTCTCCATGTACTGCGACGGCACCAGGACCGTGTAGGTCGAGCGGTACTGCTCGGTGGGCACCGCGAACGCCATCGCCGGGTCGCCGACGTCAGTGTCCGGCGGCTGCGGGATGTTCGACGACAGGTAGCGCGCCACGGCGATGGGCTCGGTGGCCGAGACCTCGACGTCGCTCGAGGTGAACACGTCGCAGTAGCCGCCGGCGGCGAGCGGCGCGGCGCACCCCGCCTGGGGCGGGTTGAAGGTGACCACGGTGTTGGGGCGCTGGGCCACCACGCGGATCAGGTCGGGCACCGGGTGGGCCCGGGTCTTGGAGTGGGCGACGACGTAGACTTTGCCCCAGGTGCTGTTGGGGAACAGCTGGTCTTCCAGGTGGTCCGCGCAGCACGGCGACTGGGCCTGGTTGGACATGGTGGTGGCCTCGTGCCCGCCGAACGCGCCGCAATTCTGGCTGCAGGTGATGGCGGTGCCGGTGAGGTCACCGTCGGCGACGGCCTCGAGCGACAACGTCTGAAACTGGGTGAGGGTGAAGGTCTGGGTCGTGCCGGCGGCGATGGCCGGGACGTTCTGTCCGGCGCGGACGCCCGCGGTGGGCGTGACCGTGACCATGGTGGTCCCGGGGCCCGACGCCACCACAGTGACGTAGCCGTTGTAGTCGTTCTTGATCGGCCGCCGGGTCAGCGTCTTGTAGGTGACGCCGGTGTACTCGAGGTCGTAGGCGTGGGCCGGGATGAGCAGCGAGGCGTCGTTCGAGAACACGCCGACGTTGTCGAGCGGGTTGAACTGATAGGCGACGATGGGCGCCGATGCGGTGAGCTTGTAGGCCTTGGTCTCGATGCCCGAGAAGTCCAGCGACTGATCGGCCATGCCCAGCTGCTGGGGGAACAGGACCTTCACCTGGTTGGGCGCGACGGTGTCCATCGCGGTCTGGCCGGTGGCGCTGGTGAGCGTGACGGTGACCGCCGCGGCCTGGGGATTCGACACCACCACCGCGAACGGCGACTTCTGGGCGTTGAGCGCGCAGATGGGCATCGCCTGACACGTGTAGCCAGGCGACGCGGAGCAGTCGTTGCCGTAGTCGCACAGGCCGGCCAGCAGGCCGCCCTGGTTGCACACCGGCATGGTCACCGCCGGGGTGGTGCCGGTCCCCGACGGGTCGATGCAGCCGAAGCCCGGTAAGGCCGCGGGCCCGGCCGCGCCGCGTCATGCGGCGCCGGTTTTGGGGCGCTCGGCGGGCGGCTCGTCGTATGGTGCCGGCGATGTCGAGTCCCCCGACCGGGCGCATGCCCCGCCAGCTGCCGTTCATCATCGCCAACGAAGGGTGCGAGCGCTTCTCGTTCTACGGGATGCGCAACATCCTGACGACGTTCCTGGCCGCGGCGTTCTTCAGCCACCTGGCGCCGGGCGACGCCCAGGGCCACGCCAAGGACATCTTCCACGTCTTCGTGATCGGCGTGTACTTCTTCCCGCTGTTGGGCGGGTGGCTGGCCGACCGCTACTTCGGCAAGTACCGCACGATCTTGTGGGTGTCGGTGCTGTACGTCATCGGCCACGCCTGCCTGGCGGTGTTCGAGACCGAGCCGACCGGGTTCTACGTCGGGTTGTTGCTCATCGCCATCGGCTCGGGCGGCATCAAGCCGCTGGTGTCGACCTTCATGGGCGACCAGTTCGACCAGACCAACAAGCACCTGGCCAAGTTCGCCTTCGACGCCTTCTACTGGATCATCAACTTCGGCTCGTTCTTCGCGTCGCTGGTGATGCCGAAGCTGCTCAAGGGCTACGGCCCGGCGGTGGCGTTCGGCCTGCCCGGCCTCTTGATGGCCGTCGCGGTGGTCGCGTTCTGGCTGGGGCGCGCGCAGTACGTGAAGGTACCGCCGGCGCCGGCCGATCCCGACTCGTTCGGGCGGGTGGTGATGAGCGCGTTCCGCGGCCCCAGCGCCGCCGGCCTGCCCGCGGCCCGGACCGGCGGCGAGCCCCGCCCTGCCACGGGCTCGCTCGGCACGGTGCTGGCGATCCTCGGCGTGGTCGGCGCGGGCGTCGCGCTGGTGGGCTGGCCGCTGGCGACCAGCTTCGGGGGCACCGACATCGTCATGGCGTTGTGCCTGGCGCTGGTGCTGGTCCTCCTGGGCGTCGGCACCGGCGCCTGGCTGCAGCTGGACCGCGCGCGGGGCGCGCACGCCGACGCGGCGGTCGACGGCGTGCGCGGGGTGCTGCGGGTACTGGTGATCTTCGCGCTGGTGACGCCGTTCTGGTCGCTGTTCGATCAGAAGGCGTCGACGTGGGTGTTCCAGGCCGGGGCGATGGCCAAGCCGTCGTGGTTCGAGCCGGCCATGATGCAGGCGCTCAACCCGGCGCTGGTGATGCTGCTCATCCCGCTCACCAGCATCGTGATCTTCCCGGCGTTGGCCCGGCGCGGCTTCACGGTGACGCCGCTCAAGAAGATGAGCGCCGGCATCGCGCTGGCCGGGCTGTCGTGGGTGGTCGCCGGGGCGTTGCAGGTCGCCATCGACGGCGGCGCCCACCTGACGATCGTGTGGCAGGTGCTGCCCTACGCGCTGCTCACCGCGGGCGAGGTGCTGGTGTCGACCACCGGCCTGGAGTTCGCGTACAGCCAGGCGCCCAAGGCCATGAAGGGCGTGATCATGAGCTTCTGGAGCCTGGCGGTCACCGTCGGCAACCTGTGGGTGCTCCTGGCCGACAAGTCGCTCAAGAACGCGACCGTCACCGACCTGATCGGCAAGACCGGCCTGTCGAACATCGCGTTCCTGATGTTCTTCTTCGCCGGCTTCGCGTTCGCGGCGGCGCTGGCGTTCACCGCGGTGGCGCGCCGCTACACGATGGTCGACAACTACCGCGAGGCGGGCTGACCGCCGCGGGCCGGGCGCGCGGGGCCTGACGCGGCTACTTCAGGAACGACGCGGGGTCGAACGCGGGGTCTTCCTCGCGGTCGTTCTCGAGGGGGCGGTGGCGCCACGACGTGACCTTGCTGCACTGCATGCACACGTCGACGTCGCGGCCGCCGGTGCGCCCGGCCAGGACCCACTTCTCGACGCCCTTGGTGTGCTTGCACGCAGGGCACGGGTGCAGCAACGGGTCGGACTGCCGGAACCCGCGCTTGAACATCGCCCGACGGAACGCTTCGAGATCGAGGCCAGCCATGGCCGACGAGCTTACCCCAGGCGGCGGTGGTCGCGGCCAGGTCGGCCGGTCGCCCCGCGCAATTCCGGCCCGCGCCGGCCGCGGGCGCGCGGCGGCTGGCGTACAACGGGGCCGGTGACCGGCTCGCGCGCTCCCAGGCTCCGCCGCACGGTCCGCGCGCTGGGTCGCAGCCCCGCCGCGGCGCTGTTCGCGCTGCTCATCGGCACCTACGCGTACTTCTACCAGGCCGGCGGGTGGAACCAGAACTCGCGGTGGAACCTGGTGCGGGCGACCGTCGAGGATCACTCGTTTCGCATCGATCGCCTGGAGAAGAACACCGGCGACGACTCGATCCGCGACGGCCACTACTACTGCGACAAGGCCCCGGGCGCGTCGTGGCTGTGCACGCCGACCTACGCGGTGATGTACTGGCTGGCCGGTTCGCCGGCCCAGCCGTCGACGACGTGGATGGCGTGGGCGGTGTGGCTGGCGATCGTGCTGGCCATCGGGGTGCCGTCGGCGATCGGCGCGGTGTTCTTGGCGCGGCTGGCGCGGCTGCTGGGGCTCGACGACTGGCGGGCCGAAGCGGTGGCGCTGACCTGGGGCCTGGCCAGCCTGGCCCTGCCCTACGCGACGCTGCTGTACGGCAACCAGCTGTCGGGCGCGCTGGTGCTCGTCGGGTTCACCCTGCTGGTGGAGATCCGCCGGGGCGGCGCGGCGCCGACGCCGGGCCGGATGTTCGCGGTGGGGGCGACCTTGGGCCTGGCCGGCGCGGTCGAGTACCCGGCGATGTTGATCGTGATGCCCATCAGCGTCTACGGGATGTTCGTGGTGTGGCGCGCGGCGGGCTGGCGGCCGCTGGCGTGGGCGGTGCTCGGCGGGGCGCTGCCGCTGGGCGCGCTGGCGGCGTACCACTGGATCGCGTTCGGCAGCCCGTCGACGTTTCCGTACAAGTACTCGGTGTGGAAGGAGCCGTCGACCGGCTGGTTCATGGGCATCGGCGAGCCGCACTGGGATCGCGTCAAGGGCACGCTGGTCGGCGAGCACCGCGGACTGACCTACGCGATGCCGTGGATCGTGCTGGCTCTGCCCGGGACCGTCGCCCTGGCGCGCCGGTACGCCGCCGAGCTGGCGGTGGCCTGGTGGGCGATCATCATGTTCTTGTGGCTCAACGTGTCGATCAAGCCGTGGCACGGCGGGTGGGCGACCGGGCCGCGCTACGTGGTGCCGATGCTGCCGTTTCTGACCCTGGTGTGCGGCGGCGTGCTGGCCTGGGCGCGGTGGCCGGCGGCGGCGGCGCGGCGCGGCGCGATGATCGCCGCGGCGGTGGTCGGCCTGGGGATGGTGGGCTGGAGCGCCGCGCACATGGTGGCGGCCACGGCGGTCAAGCCCGAGATCACCGAGCGCGAGCTGCACCCCTACCACCGGGTGGTGTGGCCCAAGTTCCGCGCCGGCCAGCTGTCGATCTCGACCCAGAGCATCGACATGGCCGGCAACCCCGCCGCGGGGCCGCGCCAGGCGTGGAACCTGGGGCAAAAGGCCGGACTGGTGGGCCTGGCGTCGCTGGTGCCGCTGGCCCTGTGGTGGCTCGTGACGGGGGCATGGCTGGGGCGGGCCATCCGCCGGCGCGCGGGCGCCGCGCCGGCAGGCGAAAAGTTGCGCCGCGCGGCGGAGGTTTGAAACGATCGCGGCATGGACAAGGCCGCCCTCGTGGTCCAGCTCGTGGATCAACTGCGCACCTCCGCGCACACCGCTCGCCAGCTGCGCGACGACGCGGCGGTCGAGGCGCGAGAGGGCGCGACGCCCGCCGAGAAGCGTGAGGACGCGCGCTCGGCGATCGAGCACGGCGCGATGGCCCGCGCTCAGGACCGGCGCCTGCGCGAGGCCGAGGCCGCCGTCGAGCAGCTGATCGGCTTTCGCCCGCCGGTGTGGCGCGACGGCGCGCCGATCGCGACCGGCGCGCTGGTGGAGATCGAGGATGAAGACAGCGGCGAGGGGCGGACGTTCTTCCTGGCCCCGACCGGCGCCGGCGTCACGCTGGCCGGGCCCGGCGGCGATGGCTTCCTGTCGGTGGTGACCCCGGTGTCGCCGATCGGCCGGGCGGTGATGGGCCGCCGGATCGGCGACGTGGTGGACGTGATGATCGAGGGGCGCGAGCGGTCCTGGACGATCACCTGGATCGGCTGAGCGCGGGCGCGTGAGCCGGAGCCGGAGCCGGAGCCCGAGCCGGGGCTGGAGCCGGAGCCGGAGCCGGTGCCGGAGCCCGAGCCCGAGCCCGAGCCCGAGCCGGGGCCGTGGCGGGCCGAGTGGCCTGTCGCTGTCGACGACAGGTCGGGGTGGCCTAACGGCCTGACACCAGGTGGGCAATGGTGGCGCAGGGTTTGCTCAACGGGCGGGGATGCTGCGCTCGATGTTGTCGTGTCTGGTGATCGCGGGTCTCGGCGCCGGCTGCGCCACGGATGAGCTGGGGTCCGACGAGGCCGGCCTCCTGGACGGCTCGCCCGAGGCGGTCGGGGTGCTGCGGTTCCTCAACTCGCCGGCGGCCGACGTCGCCACGCTCGACGTCGACGCCGCGCTCGACGCGCGGGCGGCGCGCAACATCGTCGGCCACGTCCGCGGCGCCGACGGTGTGCTGGGCACCGCCGACGACGACCTGCTGGGCGACGTGGCCGAGCTCGACGCCATCGCCTACGTGGGACCGGCCGCCCTCGATCGTCTGGTGGCGTACGTCCGGCGCATCGACGGCGTGCCGACGGTGGAGGTCGAGGGGGTGCTGATGACGCCGGCCGAGGCGGCGGCGATCGTGGCGCTGGCCAACGGCGCCGCGCTGGCGGTCCTCGACGACGACGCCGGGCTCGACGCGCGCGCCGCCCGGGGCCTGGTCGCGCTGCGGCCGTTCGCGGACGTGGCCGCGGTGGCGGCGGTGCCGTACGTCGGCGCCAGCGCGCTCGAGAAGCTGCGGGTGTTCGCGCCGACCTGGCAGCCGCCGGTGGCCGCCGAGTGCGAGCCCCAGCTCCTGGCCGGCCTGCGGGCCTGCGTCGAGGCCCAGCTCGTCGACGATCCCGGCCTCGCCATCGACGACGCGGCGGCGATCTGCGCCGACGCCGAGCTGCTGGGCCCGGTGTTCGATCAGATCTGCGCGGGCCCGCTGCCGCTGGCCTTCTGCGCTGGCAGCTACGAGGCGTTCTTCACCACCGCGGTCCCGCCGTGCGTCGACGCGCTCGCGGCCGACCTGGCCGACGTGCCTCGAGCCAGGCCGACTGCGGCCCGCTGCCCATCCGCTGCGCGGGCTTCGCCTCCGACGGCGGCTCGCCGCTGGGCGTTCGTCGACATGCGGGCGCGGCCCGGCGAGGGCAACGATTGCCACGCCCAGGCCGACTGCGGCGCCGGCCTGGTGTGCGCCGGGCTGACCCTGGGCGGCGGCGGCATCTGCCTCGCCTGACTGGATGCAGGGCAGCTTCGGCAACGCCGCGCCGGTGGCGGTGCCCGCGGCGGCCGGCGTCGCCGTGGCGTCGACGGTGGTGGTCATCGGCCAGGCCACCGTGCCGATGGACCTGGAGGTGTCGGTCGACCTGGCCGGCGTGGCGCCGAGCCGGCTGCGCCTGGTGCTGGCCGACCCCAACGGCAGCGAGGCGGTGGTGTGGGACGGCGCGACCGCCAGCGGCCCGATGCCCGCGCGCCTGGTGGCGCTGGGCAACATCTCGCGCGACGACACCATCAACGGCACCTGGACCCTGACCGCCACCACCCTCAGCGCCGGCGCCCCCGGCGTGCTGGTCGGCTGGCAGCTCCACGTCACCAGCCGCTGGGACTGACGCGCCCGCTCAGGGCGGCGGCAGGCCGGCCGCCAGCGCGGCGGCGATGGTGGTGGCGGTGTAGCTGGTGCCCCAGGTCTGGTTGACCAGCTCGGCGACGACGGCGGCGCCGGTGAAGACCCCGAGAGCGCCGTCGACCAGATCGTACAGCGTGACGCGGGGGTCGCACAGCTCGCGCAGCCGCGGGGCCGCGAACGCCACCGGCTCGCCGCGCAGCTGGGCCGCGCGCAGCTCGGCCAGCTGCCGCTGCATCGACGGCCTCCACACCGGTGCGACGACGCCCTCGCCGGCCGGGCGCAAGCGCAGGTGCAAGTACACCAGACCGTAGGTGTACGCGGCCGGCACGAAGCCGGGCTCGCCGCCGTTGCCCTCCTCGAGGAGCGGGCCGTGGGTCGCCGCGCCGGGCGCCGGGGTGGTCGCGCGCGGCCAGTACACAGCGTCGCCGCCGCAGGTCGCGACGAGGCCCCGGCTCTGGGCGATGGGCACCAGCCCGTCGAGCGCGTCGTGCAGCACCAGCGTGTCGGCCGGCAGCCCGGCGCACAGCCCGGCGGCGGTGTAACCGGTGAAGTCACCGCCCTCGGCCAGCGAGCCCCCGGTGGTGTGACGGACGCGGCGCCGGTGCCCCTCGATCGCCGAGAACAGCGGCTCGGGCGACGCCTCGGCGAAGTCGAGCCAGGCGCCGAAGTCGACCGGCGGGTACAGCGCGACGGTGACCCGCGGCGCGACCCGGCGATCGCCGTACGCGCTGGCGTAGAGGGACTCGAAGCCGCCCCACGACCCGCCGTAGGTGCCGACCCGGGCCGGATCGAGGCCGGGCTGTTGGGACAGAAACCACATCCCGGCGGCCATGTCGGCGACGTCGTCGGCCAGGTCGCCGCCGGCGTAGAACCGGCCGTGCACCCGCAGCACGTTGGCGTCGTTGAGCAGGTGGATGTACTCCTGGTCCTCGACGGTCGCGACCGACATGGGGAAGTACACGATCAGCGCGTCGCCGTCGTAGTCGGGGCCGTCGACGTCCTGGTAGAGCCCGCTCGGGCGGCCGGCCCACCGCGCGTCGACCGCCTCGCCGGTCCAGTCGATCCCTCCGTACGGATCGGTCGACAGGACCGTGGGCCGTGGGATGGGCCGGTCGGAGCGCATCCACTGCAGGTAGGTGCGCCCGCCGTCGGGCCGCAGGACGCGGACCAGCTGGACGGGGAAGGTCCGGCCGTCGCGGACGAAGGTCAGCTCCTGGACCACCTCGGCGCGGTAGCCGGCGGGGGCGGCGTCCGGGGCGGGCGCGTCGATGACCGGCGTGTCGATGCCGCCGTCGATGCCGGGGGTGTCGTCGTTCCCGCCACAGCCGGCCAGGACTGTCGCGAGGAGCCACACGACGGACAAGAATCGCGGTGCGGTGCGCATCGCGTGGTCAGGAATGCACGGGGCGGACCAGGACGGTGAGTTGCCGGCGGCTCGCCGGCCCGGCACACTGCCGACGTGCTGCGCTTCGCGACCATGTGCGTCGTGTTGGGATCGGCGATCGCGTGCGGAGGTACGCGACCCAGCGTGCCACCGCGTGCGGCCGAACCACCCGCGGACCCGGCGCTGGCGGCGCGGCTCGAGGCGATCGCCAAGACCCACGGCCTGCGCGGCGTGATCCTGGTCGGCCGCGGTGACCAGATCCGCTATGCCGGCGTGGTGGGCCCGAGCCGGCCCGACGCTGCGCCGCTGACCCGGGCCGCCCGCTGGCGGTGGGCGTCGGTGACCAAGCAGCTGGCCGCGACGATGGTCCTGCAGGAGGTCGACGCCGGCCGGATCGAGCTCGACCAGCCGATCGCGCGCTACCTGCCGCAGTTCGCCAGCCCCAACGCCGCCACGCTCACCGTCCGCCAGCTGCTGCGGCACCAGTCGGGCTTGCCCGATCCCGACGAGACCCCAGCCGGCGCCGACGGGGTCGCCGCGTACTACGCGCCGACGAGCCCCCCCGATGACCCGCTCACCGGCTACTGCGCGGGGCCGCCGCTGGGCCCGCCGGGCGAGGGCTGGCGGTACAACAACTGCGACTACCTGGTGGTCGGCACGCTGCTCGAGGCGGTCACCGGGCAGCCCTTCCCCGGGCTGGTGCGGGCGCGACTGCACGACGCGCTCGGGCTGGCGTCGGTGGCGGTGACGCCTCTCGCCGACACCGTGCCCGGTTACGTGGGCGGCGCGCGCGAGCCGGCCATCGCCCTCGAGCGGTACGGCGGGGCCGGCGCGGTGAGCGGCACCATCGACGACCTGTGGCAGTTCGACCGGGCGCTGCTCGACGGACGGCTGGTGTCGCCGGCCGCGCGGGCCGAGATGTGGGACGGCCAGGCGGCCCTCGGCTACATCGCGCTCGGGCAGTGGGCGTTCCCGGCCCCGCTCGCGGGGTGCGCCGAGCCGGTGCAGGTCGTCGAGCGCCGCGGCGGCATCGGCGGCGTGCAGGTGCGCAACTTCATCGTGCCGGCGCTGGACGCGGCGGTGATCGTGTTCACCGACGACGGCGATCTCGACTTCGGCGAGCTGTGGACCGGCGGCGGCGTGGGCCACGACCTGCTCGCGGCGGTGGCTTGCCCGCCGGCGCCGTGATCACCCGGTGATGCCGTAGGCGCGCAGCACGTTCTGGAGGCAGGTCGTCGCGGTGGCGCAGGTGGTGCCGTCGGGGAGGCACGCGGTCAGCTCGTCCATGATGGCCGGGGTGAGCGCGCACAAGCCACCGACGGTGCTGTCGGGGTTGAGCTCGACCGAGCAGACGCTGGCCGCCTGGGCCGGCGGCAGGCAGGTGTCGTAGAGCGCGCGGCACCGCGCCTCGAACGCGGTGTGGCTGGCGGTGGGCGTGCAGGTCCGGCAGCTGGTGTCGGCCGCGCCGCACGCCAGCGCGGTGCGACAGCTGGTGGCGTCGGTGAACACGTCGGCGCGGACCACGCCGGTGACGTTGGCGACGCAGCTGGCGGTGCAGCTGTCGACGACGACCGCGCTGCCGCAGTCGAGCTCGTGCTGGCACACCGCGCGGCAACCGGCCTCGGCGTCGGCCATCGACACCGGGCCGGTGTCGTCGCCGCCACAGGCCGCGAGGAGGAGCGTCAGGCTGACGGTGCGCGTGAGCGTTCGCATCGGCGCATTGTTCCACGCCTGGCGGCGCCGCTGCAGCCCAGCGCGGCGGGCCGTGACGGACGCCACCGCGCGGCGCCTGACCGCTGCGTCAGGCCGCGGGCTCGGGCCCAGGCGACTCGACGGGCGTGCCGGCCTCGGCGGCCTCGGCGGCCTCGATCGCGGCCTCGCCATCCCGGAAGGTGGGGTACCGCAGCGTGACGCCGAGGTCGGCCAGGATTCGATCGCCCTTGACCTTGCGGTTGCGGTGCGAGCCGCGCGGCTTGCCCGGCTCGAGGAGCGCGCGCGAGGCTGGCAGTGGCAGGCCCAGGCGCTCGCACAGCCAGGTCGCGTACGCGCGCTGGGTGGTCGGCTCGGCGTCGGCCACCAGGTACGTCGCGCCGTGGGCGGCCCGGGCCTCGGCCGCGAACACCAGCTGGGTGACGTCGTCGACGTGGATGCGCGAGATGGCGTGGGCACCGTCGTCGAGGAGGCGGTACTTGCCGGCCAGCAGGCGCGGTCGCACCCCGCGCCCGGGTCCGTAGACCGGCGCCAGCCGCAGCGTCACGGTGCGCACGCCGAAGGTCGAGGTGCGCACGGCGTCCTCGTCGTTGCGCACGCCGACCATGCCCTGGTCGTCGACGGCCACCGGGGTGTCGTCGTCGATCCACACGTCGTCGTCGGGATCGTGGCCGTACAGGCCGCATGAGCTCAGGTGCACGAAGCAGTCGAGCCCGCCGGCCGCGGCGGCCTGGAGCGCCTTGCGCGGGCCCTCGCCCGGCGGCAGCGAGCCGATGGGCGGGATCGAGTACAAGACCGTGCCGCCGCGCATGCCGGCCAGCGCCGGCCACAGCTGCTTGGTCATGGCGGCGTCGACGTACTTGACCTGGGCGCCCAGCTCGCCGAGGGCGGCCAGCTTGCCGGTCGAGCGTCCGCACACCCGGACCGGTCGGCCGGCGGCGAGCGCGGCCCGGGCGACGTACCCGCCGATGTAGCCGCAGCCGAGGATGATGAGGGGCGTCATCGTCGTCATGCCGCGACCTTCCCACGATGGCCCCGGCGTGGCTACCGGCGCGGGCTCACCGCGGACACGCGTCGGCGGCCAGGGTGATCGCGCGGTCGTAGTGGAGCGTCGCCGGGGCGCTGCCGGCCCAGCGGTTGACGAGCACGGCGCCGAAGATGGCGATGGGCGCGCTGGTCGCGAGATCCGCCGCGGGTGCGTAGAGGTTGGCCGCCACCGTCGAGGTCCCCGCCAGCGCGAGGGCGCCGGCGCTGGCGAGGTAGAGCCGGAGGTCCCGCGGCCGGGCCGGATCTCCCAGGGTCGCGCCCGGGATGTTGAGGAAGCCGCCGACGAACAGGTCGAGCTCGGCGCCTGGCGTGACCTCGACGACCAGATCGCCGTCGAGGGTGACGTCGCCCGCCACGAACAGCGCGGTGCGGCCGGGGGCGCGGATGGTGACGGTGCCGCCGCCGGTGGCCTGGACCCGGGTCAGGTAGAAGCGGCCGCACGGCAGCTCGAGCGTGACGTCGCCGGTGACGTCGGCGAGCTGGGCGGGGGGTGATGCCGATCGCGACGTCGTGGTTGACCTGGGCCAGACCAACCACTTCCGGTTCCGCCTGGGCGCCGCGGCCACCGGCGGCGGTGACGAGCCCGACGCCGGCGTCGACGCCGGCCCGGACGACCCCGACGCCGCGCCGCGCCCCGCCGACACCCCCGGCGTGACCGCCACCGTCACCCGCACCGACCAGTGGCCCACCGGCTACTGCGCCGACCTGGTGGTGACCAACACCAGCGCAGCGACCGTGACCTGGCGCGTGACCGTCACCGTCGACGGCACCATCAACAACGCGTGGAACAGCCAGGTCACCCAGGCCGGCAACCAGGCCACCTTCACCGGCGCGCCCTACAACGCGACCCTGGCCCCCGGCGCCGTCGCCGAGGCCGGCTTCTGCACGATGCTGTAGGAGCGGCTGGGGCGGCGGCGGTTTGCTAGACTGACGGGATGGACGCGAGGCTGCGGCCGCGACGGCGGTGGGGCGACGTGCAGGTGACCGGCGCGCGCCGGGCGGTGCGCGAGGGGCTGCGGGTGCTGGTGCTGGTCGTGGCGGCCTCAGCGGCGCTGGGGTACCTGCTCGAGCCCGAGTACGATCGGCTGTACTACGCGCCGGTGGTGGCGCTCGTGGCCCTCGCGGCGCTGCAGCTGCGGGCGCGGCCGCGGGCGCTGGTACCCGGGCTCCTTGCCGGGGCGGTTACGCTGGCGGGGGCGTACATGGTCACGGCGCTGATGGCCGCGAGCCACCAGGATGCCGAGCTGACCGTCGCGCGCTCGAGCCGGTTGTCGTTCATAGTGCTGGGCGTGCTGGGTGGCGCACAGATCGTGCTCGAGCTGATCGTCTCGTGGCGCGAGCGCCGGCACCTCGCGGGTGCCGCGACCACGATGGACGCGAGGCTGGGGCCGCGCCGACGCCTGAACGACGTGCGGTTGACGGGTACCAGACGGGGCGTGCGCGACGGGCTGCGGGTGGCGGTGCTGGTGGTCGCGGCGGGCGCGGCGCTGGCGTACCTGACCTCGACGCACGCCCTCGGCCAGAACGACCCGGTGACGACCCACGCGGCGATCGACGACCTGGGCGTGGTGCCGCTGGTGGCGCTCGCCGCCATCGTGGGGCTGCAGCTCCTGGCGTGGGGGAACTCGCTGACGGCCAGGGTCGCCGTCGGGCTGGTCACGCTGGTCGTGGCGTTCGGGGTCACCGGCCTGATGGCGTTAACCCACATGTTCACGTACGCCGAGGGCGAGGACGCGGGCCTGGCCACGTTCGCGCTCCTGAGCCTCCTGGGCGGCGGGCAGATCTTCGTCGAGCCGCTGGCGGCCTGGCGCGAGCGGCGGCTGCTCGACCGCGCCGATCCCCGGCTGGCGCGGGCGGTCGTGCGGGCGTGAGGTGTCCGGCGTGCGGCGCGGCGACGCCGGCCGCGGTGTGTCCGCGCTGTGGCGGGCCGGCGTTCGCGGCGGCCGACTACGGCGCGGCGCGGATGCTGTTGGCCGACGGCGCCACCGCGTCGGCGGTGAGCGCGCGGCTGGCCGAGCTGACGCCGGCGGCCCGGGCCAGCCTCGACGCGCGGTGGGCGGCCCAGGCCGGGGTGATCGATCGGCTGACCGCCCTGGCTGACCAGCTGGCCGGTGCGCTCCTGGACCCGGCCGCGGTCCAGGCCGAGCTGGCGCGGGAGCTGCACCGCATGACACCGATCGACCCAGCCGCGCTGGCGGGTTGGACCGCGTTTCTCGACGGGATCCCACCCGCGCTCGACGCCGCCATCGCGCACGCCAGCGCCGCGGGGCCGTGGCCGGCGTTGCAGGCGGCGGCGGCCACCGCCGGCGTGCGGCGCGGGCTCCTCGACGGCGAGCCCGGCGTCCTGGGCTACCTCGACGGCGACGGCGCGCTGGTGCTCGAGGCCGCGGTGGCGCTCGTCGGCTGGCGGTCGCCGGCGACGTGGACCCGACACGACCTGCCCGCGTGGAGGCAGCGCGTGACCCGCGCGCTCGATCGACCGGCGCTGGCGGCCGCGGCTGCCGCGGCGTTGGTCTACCGCGGGGCCTCGGTCACCGAGGTGACGCGCGCGCACCTGGCGGCTGGGATGGCCCAGGCCGATCGCGAGGTGCGGTTCGCGTGCGCCCTGGCGCTGGGCGACGAGGCGGCGCTGGCCGACGCCCTCGTCGACGGCGATCCCGAGATGCAGCGCGCCGCCCAGCGCCGGCTGGCCGCGGCCGGCTCGGCGCGGCTGGCCGCGCGGCTGGCCGACGGCACCGACGAGGATCGCCGGGCGGTGTTGACCGATCTGGCGCGGGCGGGCGAGCTGCCCGCGGCGCTGGTGCCGGCGCTGGTCACCGCGCTGGCCCACGGCTCACCGACGGTGCTGGAGCGCGGCCTCGAGCTGGTCCGGCGCACCCCGGCGGCGACGCTGCCGGTCGACGCGCGGCTGGCCCTCGCCGCGGTGGTCGAGGCCCGGGCCCGGGCGCTGCCGCCGCGCGCGGCGATGGACCTGATGGCCTGGGGCCTGGCCGAGGCGGCCACCACGGCCGCGCTGGCCCGGGTCGGCATCGCCGCGCTCGACGGCGACGACGCCCGCTTCGAGGACGTCCGCTTCACCGACGGCTGGCGCGCGCTGGCCGGGCTGGCCCTCGACGACACCGACGTGGCCGCCGCGGTGCGCCGGTGGCTGACCCAGGCGACGCCGGCGGCGCGGGTCGTCAACGCGTGGTTCGACGTGCACCGCGCCCGGGCCAGCGCCGGCGCTTCGGACGATCGCCTGGTGCGACAGGTCGCGTGGGCGTGGAGCCTGCCGGCCCGGGGCGCCGTCGTCGCGGCGCTGGCCGACGCCACCGGGCGCCACGGCATGGCCAGCGAGTACGAGCCGCTCCTGGCGTGGGCGTGGGACCGCCTGTGCGCACACACGGGCGAGCGGGCCGACCTGTACCGCGCGTTCCACCGCTGGCGCGACGCGCTGCTCGAGCGACGGGCGGCGACGCCGCGGGCTCGCCGGCCGGGCGGCGCGTCGGCCGCCGACCACCTGGCGGTGTGGGGCGCGCTCGATCCCGAGCGGCTCGGCACGACCCTCGACGAGGCGATCCGGCTGGTGCGTCCCGGCGACTGGCGCGCCCTGGTCGACGCCTGCTTCGCTTTGGTCGACGCCGCCGGCGAACCACGCGCGCGGGTGTGGCCGCTGGTGGCGGCGTGTCAGCTGGGCCACCAGCTGCGCAACCGGGTGTGCGATCGCGACGGCGACGCCGACGCCGCCCTCGACGATGCCGCCGCCGCCTGGTGCGCGCGGGCCGCCGCCGAGGCCGCGCGCCTGCGCGACGAGGGCCTGGTCATCGAGCGCGACATCAGCAACCGGGTCGAGGACCTCGAGAGCACGGTGGCGATGCTGGCCCGGGAGTTCGCGCGGCGCGCCGAGGCCGCCGCCGAGGCCGAGCGCCGCCGCCAGGCCGAGGCCGAGCGGGCCGCCCAGCGCGCCGCCGCCGAGGCCGAGCGGGCTGCCCAGCGCGCCGCCGCCGAGGCCGCCGCGGCGCGCCTGCGCGACGAGCACGCGCGCCAGCATGCGGCGGCTGTGGCCCAGCGCGACGCGCTGCTGGCCAGGTTCGCCGCGCCGCCGCCGCGGTCGCCCACCGCGCCGCTCGAGCCACAGGTCCCGCTCGAGCCGCTCGACACCGAGCCGATGTTCGCGCACCTGCCGCTGCCGACCCTGCTCGACTACGTACGCGCCACCGTGCGGATCCAGCGCGGCGCCGACGTCATGGCGCTGTTCGCCGAGCTCGGCCTCGACGCCGCGTCGTGGGCGGCGTGCGCCCAGGCATGGAGCGGGCGGCTCGGCACCCACGCCGCGCTGGGCCAGCGCTTCATGACCCTGCTGGCGGCGCCCTGGGCGTGATCACGCGATGGAAGTGACCGGCGCCGTGGTCACCGCGCGTCGCTGGCCGGGGGCGGCGCGAACGCAGCGCGCAGCAGCGCCTCGCCCTCGGCCCGGTCGCGCAGGTTGGCCAGATCGAGCGCGCGCAGCGTGGCGCCGTCGACCGCCACCGACGCCAGGATGGTGTGGTCGGCGTCGGTCAGGAACCACGCGCCGCGGACCTCGCGGACCTCGGTGAACTGGTCGCGCAGCGTCGCCCGGGTTGGGTCCGGCGCGCGGTAGTCGATCTGGATGTTCACCAGGCGGCCCGCCTCGTAGCCCAGGCGGTAGCGCTTGACCGGGTGCTCCGGGGTGGTGAACACCGTGACCTGCTGGTCGGGCGCGTCGGGCGCGGCCACGTTGTGGCGCCAGTGGTTGGCGGCGGCCAGGACCAGCAGGTCTGCGACGGTCGAGCGGAGCGTGACGCCCTCGTAGGTGAGGATCGGCGGGGCGGTGGGCATGGCAGGTTCCTGGGGTGGCGCCGGGGCCGGCGCGGTGGTGGGTGGCGTCGGGGACAGGGGCCCGGGCGGCGCGCTGGCGCGATCGCGACCGCACGCCGCCGGCGCGATCACCAGGACCGCCAGCGCGACGCGCCACCGCGACGGCGACATCAGCCCCGCGCGTTCGAGCGCGCCAGCGGGACCGCACAGCCGGCGTCGGCGTAGACGATGGCGTAGGTGTCCTCGTGGGCGGCGTCGCCGCTGGCGGTGGTGGTGGCGCGGCCGCCGGTTACCTCGACGGTGACGACGCCGCCGTACTGTTCGTCCTCGTCGCGGGCCCCCGCCAGCAGCCGGCCGTGGGTGTCGTAGTCGTAGCCGCTGTCCTTGTCGAACAGCTTGACCCACACCCGCGGGGCGCTGGCCGGCGTCACCGCGAACGACAGCGTGTTGCCGGTCCAGCTCAGGCCCGACACCGCGGTGGCCGGCGTCGGCGGGGTCGCGTTGCGCACGGTGCCGCGGTTGGTGCCCTGGACGTGGGAGCGCGCCAGCGGCCGGGTGCAGCCGGCGTCGCCGTAGACGATGACGTAGGTGTCACCGGGGTTGTCGACGGTGGGCAGCACCACCTGCGCGCTGACCCGGGCGCCCTCGACCACCTCGCGCTCGGCGGTCACCAGGGTCGGGCCGCCGATCAACGGGTCGTCGTCGCGCGGCTCGAAGAACTCGGTCGGGAGCTCACGGCCCTCGGTGTCGAAGTCGTAGCCGCTGTCCTTGTCGAACTGCTTGACCCAGGCCCGCACCGGCGCGGCCGGCGCGCCGGGAGGGGCGTTGTGGAGGAGCCGGAACCGGACGCTGTTGCCGTCCCACGCGAAGGCGTTGCGGTCGACGCCGACCGCGTTGTAGGCGGTGACCGCGGTGCGATCCGGCCCGGTCGCGCGCGGGCTGGGGTCGAGCGGCGCCGGGTTGGAGGTCTCGCCGGAGTCGCGCGAGGTCGACCGCCCGATGACCATCGTGCAGGCGGCGTCGGCGAACACCCGCAGGTAGTGCTCGCCGTGGTCGATGTCGCCGCGGCCGGCCAGGGTCCAGGTCGCGTCGGCGTAGATCGAGCCGTTGGGATCCGTGGCGGGCGCCGGCGGCACCGTGATGGTCAGCGGCCACATGGCCTGCGCGTCGACGCCGCTGCGCCCGTAGACCTCGTCGTCGTTGCGCCCGGCCGGCGCGTCCTCGAGCTGGCCGCTGGGCAGGTAGTCGAGCCCGGCGTCCTGGTCGTGGACCTGGATGCCGAGGGTGTAAGTCTGGCCCGGGTTGCAGCCGGTGACGTTGACCCGGAAGTCGACGCGGGAGCCGGTCCAGCGGAAGTCGTTGGCGCCGGTCGGCAAGATGTTGCCGCCGGCGTCGCGCGGCCGGTACGCCTCGAGCGCGGCGGTCGACAGGTCGCCCGGCGACGCCGCGGCGTAGGCCACCGGCACCATGCGCGGCAGGTTCTCGATGAGGAACTGGCGCAGGAAGCTGACGTTGATGCCGGTGTTGGTCATGCTGGCGGTGCCGTCGCCGTGGCCCTCCTGCGCGCGCCGGCCCTCGGCGTCGAGCAGCGCCTGGTACTGGCCCGGCGGCGCGACGAACTCGAGCCGCATCATCGCCGAGCACAGCTCGCGCAGCGGCCCCGACACGGTCGCGCCGTCGGTCATCGGCTGGTAGGTCGACAGCGCCGCGACCTTGGCCATGACGTCGGCGTACAGGGTCGGATCGTACTCGACGCCGGCCGCCTGCCGCTCGCGGTAGTACTGCACCGCCCACGCCGGATCCATCTTCACGAACTGCGGGGTCCATTGCCGGACCGCCGCCGGATCGCTGGTGCCGGCCCGGACCTGGCGGGTCGACTCGTCGATGGCGTGCTGGGCCATCGCCTGGGTCTCGGCGGTCAGGTGGCTGTCGCCCTGCATGCGCCACTCGTCGCCGCGCCCGTTCTTGGCGGTGAAGCCGATGGCGTTGAGCGCGTTGTGGGCGGTCAGCGCGGCCAGGTTGCCGACGCCGAGGTGGTAGTCGCCCTCGCCCTCGGGCTGGTTGCCGGGGCCGAACGACTCGCCGCCGGACGGGCGCCCGCCGCCGGGGCGATCGCCGCCGGGGGTGTCGTTGGGCTGGTTGTTGCGCCACGGCATGCCCATCAGCGTCGCGACCAGGTTGCCGACCACGCTGGGCAGCGGGCCGTCGGCCCACTGGGTCCCGCGCGGGATGGTCAGCATCAGCTCGAGCTCGTCGTAGCGGACCAGGCCCTGGTCGAACGCGTTGTTGCAGCCCTGGCGCCAGCCCTCGTAGACGCGGTCGTCGCGGAACGCCAGCTGCAGCGACTCGGTCAGCATGTCGCCCACCACGTCGTGGCGGTTGTCGCCGGCCTCGGACAGGCCCTGGCGCTGCGACATGTCGACCATCATCGACGTCGCCTCGGTCATGAGCGCCTGCTTGTCGACGGCGTGGCCCGAGGCGTAGATGTCGGTCAGGTAGTGGCAGCCCATCGAGTCTTCGATGACGGCGTTGGTCTGGACCGTGGCGTCGCCCGGGCTGGCCGCGACCCGCGCGCAGGTCTGGGCGTGGAAGTTCTCCCAGGTGGCCCAGTTGGTGACCGCGAAGTGCGACAGGTTGTTCGACGCCAGGTCGAAGTAGTCACCGCCCAGCCCGGCCGGGTCGGCGGTGCGCGGATCGGTGGTGGCGGGCAGCTCGTCGGTGCGCGGCGAGCCGAGGGTGTTGTTGGCGTTGCGGAACCGGCGCCGGCCCAGCGTCGCGCGCATGTGATGGATGGTCAGCGCGCCGTGGGAGAACGTGGTCATCGGCACGTTCATGCCGAAGAACTCCCACGACGGCGTGAACTGCGCGTGGATGGCCTGGGCCCGGTCGCGCAGCTTGACGCCGGCCACCAGCGCGTCGAAGGCGGGGCTGGCCCAGGTCACCAGGTCGCGGGTGCCGTGGCGCGCGGCGTCGCCGCCGTGCCAGCCGGTGTCGTCGGGCTCGGCCGCGGTGGCCAGGCTGGTGCGGTGGGGATCGTCGCCGGTGGCGGTGCCTTGCTGGGCCTGCCGACCGGCCAGGGTCCAGATGCCCTCCCACCGGATGATGCCGATCAGCGCCTCGGTCTCCTCGCGCGGGGCCTGCGCCAGATCTTCGGCGCTGCCGTAGAAGTCGCCGAAGGCGATGAGCTCACCGCGGGTGGCGTGGGCGTGGTTGGGCAGCTCCATCTCGGACAGCACGACCGGGTAGGTCATGCCGTCACCGAGCATGGCGTGCTCGGCAGACTCGTACTTCTGCACCACCTGGCGCTGGAGCGCCCCGCCGCCGCCGCCAGCCTGGCCGTAGCCGCTGGCCAGCTCGCTGTGGCCACCGCTCGCCACAACCGCGGCCGCCGCGTCGGCCTCGCGCTCGAAGCTGTCGCCGGCGGTGCCGACGCCGCTGGCCGGGCCGGCCCCGCTCCGCTGCTGGATGACGTGGGCCACCTCGTGGGCCACCAGCTCGCGCGACGGCGCCGGGCTGGCGAACGCGATGTCGGCGCCCATGGTGTAGGCCTCGGCGCCGATGGCGCGGCTGGCCTGCGCGGCGCCGGCGTCGGTGTGGGCGCGGACCGACGACAGCTCGACGCCGAAGCCGCGCTCGAGCTCGGCCTGGTACGGCAACGCGCCGCCGCTGCCCAGGCCGGCCGCGGCGACCTGCTGCACCTGGGCCGGGTCGTCGGGCGCCCCCGCGCCGGCGCGACGCTGCACCGTGCCCCCGAAGCTGAAGTCGAACGGATCGTCGACGGCGCGGTCGGGCCCCGCCGGTGTGGGCGCGCTCGCGGCCGGCGCCGCCGGCGCCGCGGTGGAGGCGGCCTTGCGCTGCACGGACTCCGTGCGGGTCCGCTTGCCAGGGCTCGCGCCGGTGGTCTCGGTCCCGTGCTCGTCGTCGTTGCTCCCAGCGCGCAGGTTTCGCATGCCCACTCCTTTCGTGCATCGTACGGACCCGACGCCGCGAAGATCCCCTCGGGTCGCTGGCAAACTTCGGCCCATGCACCCACGCGCGCCCGACGCTCCGCCCGCGAGGGTTGGCCGAGCCGATTGCCCCGTGACGCGGCGCGGCCACCGCGCGCCTCGGGCCACAGCCGCGCGACGCCTGCGACACCTGCGACGACGGGCCCGGGCCCGGTGATGGTGCACGACCGTCGGTGACGTTGGTGTACCCTCCGCGGCCATGCGCACTCGCACCCTGGCTGTCCTCGCGCTGGGCCTCGTGCCCAGCCTCCTCGCCTGCAAGTCGAAGAAGTCCGAGCCGGCGCCGCCCGGCCCCGGCACCACCGTCGGCTCCACCGCGCCGCCGGCCCCGGCCGGCCCGACGGTGGCCGAGGCCAAGGCGTTCCTCGCCGAGGTCGATCAGGGGCTGCGCGAGAGCTGGACCGTGCGCGACACCGCCGACTGGGAGCGGTCCACCAACATCACGCCCGAGACCGAGGCCAAGGCGGCCACCACCGCCGAGGCGGCCACCGCGTACCTGACCAAGAAGATCGGCGAGGCCAAGAAGTTCGCCAGCGTGATCCCGCAGCTCGACCCCGAGAGCCAGCGACTGTTCATGCTCTTGCGGGTGGCCGGCCAGACCGCGCCTGCCGACGAGGCCAAGGCCAAGCGCCTGGCCGAGGTCACCACCGCGATGGACAGCACCTACGGCAAGAGCAAGGTGTGCTCGGCGCCGAGCAAGTGCCAAGACCTCGGCGCGCTGTCGGAGGTCCTGGCCAAGAGCCGCAAGCCGGCCGAGCTGCTGGCGGCGTGGCAGGGCTGGCACGACACCACCGGCCGCGCGGTGCGCCCGCTGTACGAGGAGTTCGTCCCGCTCGCCAACGAGGGCGTCGCGGCCAACGGCTTCAAGGACGTCAGCGAGCTGTGGCTGTCGTCGTACGACATGCCGCCCGAGCAGGTGGTGGCGATGGCCGACAAGCTGTGGACCCAGGTCGAGCCGCTGTACAAGGACCTGCACTGCTACACCCGTCGCCGGCTGTCGAAGTTCTACGGCGACAAGGTGGTCCCGACCACCGGCCCCATCCCGGCCCACCTGCTGGGCAACATGTGGGCCCAGGACTGGAGCAACATCTACGACCTCCTCGAGCCCACCAAGGGCCAGGCCTCGCCCGACGTGTCCAAGGCGCTGGTGAAGCAGAAGTACGACGCCACCAAGATGACCAAGCTGGCGGAGTCGTTCTTTACCTCGCTGGGCCTGCCGGCGCTGCCGGCCACGTTCTGGGAGCGCTCGATGCTGGTGCAGCCGCCCGGCAAGGAGGTGCAGTGCCACGCCTCGGCGTGGGACCCGACCTACTCGGGCGACGTGCGCATCAAGATGTGCATCAAGGTCAACCAGGAGGACCTGATCACGGTCCACCACGAGCTGGGCCACGACTACTACTACCTGGCCTACAACAAGCTGCCGATGCTGTTCCAGGCCGGCGCCAACGACGGCTTCCACGAGGCCATCGGCGACACCATCGCGCTGTCGATCACGCCGTCGTACCTCAAGCAGGTGGGCCTGCTCGACAAGGTGCCGGAGAACCCGCAGGCGGTCATCAACCAGCAGATGTTCACCGCGCTCACCAAGATCGCGTTCCTGCCGTTCGGCCTGGTGGTCGACAAGTGGCGGTGGGAGGCGTTCTCCGGGAAGGTCAAGCCGGCCGACTGGAACAAGCGCTGGTGGGAGCTGCGCCAGCAGTACCAGGGCGTGGCGCCGACGGTGGCGCGGGCCGACACCGACTTCGATCCCGGCGCCAAGTACCACGTGCCGTCGAACACGCCGTACCTGCGCTACTTCCTGTCGACCATCCTGCAGTTCCAGTTCCACCGCGCGCTGTGCAAGACCGCCGGGTGGGAGGGTCCGCTCAACGCATGCTCGATCTACGCCAACAAGGACGCCGGCGCGAAGTTCGAGGCGATGCTGGCGATGGGCGCGAGCAAGCCGTGGCCCGACGCGCTGGAGGCGCTGACCGGCCAGCGCGAGATCGACGCCTCGGCCATCCTCGAGTACTTCGCTCCGCTGCACGACTGGCTCAAGGAGCAGAACCAGGGCGCCGACTGCGGCTGGTAGTGCGGCCCGCCGCGCCTGACCTGGCACGACGCGGCAGCTGACGAAGATCGCGCGGCGGCGGCGTCTGGAGGGCATGCCCAGGCATCACCTCGTCCCGCCCTGGTCGGTCGTGGTCCTCGCGTTGGCGGCGGGCTGCAACCGGCCCCGCTGCCAGCGCCGCGACCCGACCGACGCGTCGGTCACCACCACCACGCAGTACGGCAACCCCACCGGGGCCGCCGGCTACAAGGTGCAGTGCTCGGGCTGGTACCCCGACTGGATCTCGAACGCGCCGCCGACCGCGGACCAGCGCTCGTTCCAGCTGGCCCAGGGCTACCCGCTGGGGGTGCCGCAGCTGGTCGCGCTGCCCGACGGCAAGCTGAAGATCGACCACTACGATCCATACCCGCCCGCGAACGACGCCATCGAGGCGCCGTGGCTGCCGCTCGACCCCAAGGCCGCGGCGGATCAGCCGGCCTACCTCGAGGCGCTCAAGGCCTACCTGCTGGAAGGCAACACCGGCGCGGCCGACGTCGAGGACGACTTCGTCGCGCAGCGCAACACGCGGCGCTCGTGGTTCCACGTGCCGATGCTGACGACCAACACCTCGAAGCGCCGCGAGCCGCGCCACGGCCTGACCGCCGAGCGGCTGCTGCGCGACGACGAGCACCCGTGGATCAAGAACGGCTCGGGCGGGCTGCGGTCGTTCGCGATCGGGGCCTACAACTGGCTGGGCGGGTACACCATCGGCCAGGTGTTCAAGGATCCGGACCCGGCGCTGGCCGATCCGGCGGCGGCGCGCTTCATCGAGGGCGCGTTCGTCTTCAAGCTGCTGTTCGCCGAGTACGACCCGGCCAAGATCGAGCCGGCGCTCGACCCGCTGGTGGGGTCGCCCGAGTGGCGCGTACAGGACGTGACCACCGGGGCCGAGGTGAAGGTGCGGCTGTTGCAAGTCGACGTGGCGGTGCGCGACGCCGACGCCGGCCCCACCGGCTGGGTGTTCGCGACGTTCGTGTACGACAAGGCGATGGCCGCGCCGTCGCCGTGGGCCAAGCTGCGGCCGGTCGGGCTGATGTGGGGCAACGGCATCGGGGCGAACCTCGAGACCTGGCTGGCGCCGGGGATCCCGTCCAACCTGGCGCGCGAGGACGGCCTGCCCTACGGCCGCGCCGGGCGGCTCAACGGGCCGGTCGACAACCCCACCTCGTCGTGCCTGAGCTGCCACGGCACCGCCCAGATCATCGTCGGCGGTCACGGCAACTCCCCGGCGGTCATCGACGCCGCCCGCGGCGTCGGCCTGTTCCCGCCCGCGGCGTGCACCGACGCCGAAGACCAGGTGTGGTTTCGCAACGTCGTGGCCGGCGCGCCGTTCGGCTTGATGACCGCCGGCGGCGCCGGGTGCGCCCTGGCGCCGACCCAGCCCGGCACGCCGCCGATGTACGGGCTGGACTACTCGCTCCAGCTGGCCGACGCGCTGGAGTCGGCGCTGGTGCGCGACAACCGCAACCCGTGCGCGGCCACCGCCGAGCAGCTGCGCGACGTGGCCATCGTCGACGCGCCGGTGGGTGACGCCCACGCGATGGCGGCGCTGCGCGAGCGCCTGTCGGCCAAGCGCCTGCGCGAGTTCGGCCCGCGGCTGCGGCAGGACCTGCCGCGCGGCCTCACCCGGGCCGCCGCCGCCGCGAAGGTCATCCCGCTGGCCACGCCGCCGGCGGAGCAGGACTCGGCGGCGACCCACCAGCGGTAGGCCCGCCACGGACGTCCCGCCAAGCTCGAGGTCGGCGACCTGCGCTATCCTGCGCCGCATGCGATCTTGGATTCCCGCAGTGGTCGTGCTGGCAGCGTGCGGCGGTGGCGACGACGGCCCGGCCGTCGACGCGAGCCTGGTCGATGCCGCGGTGATCGACGGCCTGTTGGTCGATGGCCCGGTGGTCGACGCCGCCGTGGTCGACGCCGCCGTGGTCGACGCTGCCGTGGTCGACGCTGCCGTGGTCGACGCCGCCGCGCTCGATGCGGCGGTGGACGCCCCGGGCCCCGACGCAGCCCCGAACCGGCCCCCCGTCGTCGGTCAGATCACCGGGCCAGCCGCGCTCGTAGCCGGGCGCACCGGGACGTTTGCGATCACCGCGACGGATCCCGACGGTGACACGCTGAGCTATGCGTGGTCCGCGAGCGGCGCGCCGTCACCGGGTACGTTCTCGTCCGCCGGCGCCGCCACGACCACCTGGTACTCCAGCGACGTGGCCAGCGACGGCGCCGCGACGGTGACCGTCAGCGTCAGCGACGGCGTCAACCCACCGGTCGCGCGGGCGCTCATCGTCCCGGTCGCCGTGCCCCGGTTCGCGGCCGACGTGCGGCCGATCTTCGGCGTGTGCGCCGGCTGCCACGGCACCAGCGGCGGGCTCAACCTGTCGGCCGCGACCGCGTACGCCAACCTGGTCAACGTGCCGGTCAACAACGCCGCATGTACGCCGCTCAACCGGGTCACGCCGGGCGCGCCGGATCAGTCCGCGCTGATCCTCAAGATCTCGGGCACCAGCTGCGGCAACCGCATGCCGCGGAGCGATCCGCAGTACTTCGTCAACAACCCGGGCCTGATCGTCCTCATCCGCTCGTGGATCCTGGCCGGCGCCGCCAACGACTGAGCACCCGGGCGTGGTGCGCGGCCGGCGCGCAGCGCGTGCCACGCGGCGGCCTGAGTCGCGCCCGCGGATCCAGTCAGGCGACGTGGCGGGCCAGGCCGGCGGCGAGGATCTGCGCCGCCGCGGCAGAGGGCAGGCCCAGCGCCAGCGCGGTCGGCGCGGGACAGCTCGCCACCGCCTGCGCCGGCGTCGCGACCAGCCGGTCGAGGGCCCGCCGCCGCGCGGCGTCGACCTCGTGGCGCTGCCACGGGGTGAGCTGCGGCTCGAGCCAGGCCGCGACGTCCCACGCGAGCTGGCCGTGCGCGACCTCGTCGGCGGCGATCGCCGCGAACTCCGCGGCTAGCGACGGCGCGTGGGCTGCCAGCGTGTCGGCCTGGTAGGCGACGACCAGCGCCGCGAAGCACTCGTGGACACACCCTTCGACCGCGTTGTCGAGAGCCAGCGCGAAGGCGTCGACGGGTGCGCCGCCGGTGACCGCGGGCGCGGCGGCGGGCGACACGCCGGCGGCACGGGCCCGGGCGGCCATCAGCGCGGCGTGGTGGGCTTCATCGACGGCGGCGGCGCGGGCCCGCGCCGCGAGGGTCGGCGCACCCAGTCGGTCGAGGGCGCCCGCCAGCTGCGTGAAGGCGGTCACGCTGGCGGCCTCGAGCGCCGCCGCCTCGACGAAGAACGCCGCCAGCGGCGCGGCTGACGGCACCGCCGGCGGCGGTGCGTAGCCGATGGGCCGGCGGCCACGACAGTGCCCCGCCTGGGGCGGCACCGCGGTCAGCTCCACGACGATGGCGCCGGTGACGGCGACCACCGAGAGCCCCGCCTGCGCGCCCTCGGGGCACCCCCGTGGGGGTGGCGTGCTGGCCTGCACCAGCCAGCCGACCGCCAGCGGCGTCAGCGTGACCGCGACCTGGGACAGCACGTCGTCGTCGTCGGCCCACCGGTAGCCCACGATCCCGCGCACCAGCGCGCGCTCGCCTGGATCGGCGACCGTCGCCAGCGCCGCCTCGGCCGCGGAGGCCCGGTACGCCGCGATGACCGGGCGCAGCGCGTCGGCGCGCGCGGCGTCCCAGCCGCCGCCCCGGGGCCCCGCCACCGGCTCGTCCGGCGACGGCGCGAGCAGCTCCACAGGCACGTCGTCTTGCACCGCGCCATCGCGGGCGACCCAGACCCCGGGCCCCGCGAGCTGCCCTGCGAGCAGATGATCGAAGGCCCGCAGGCGGGCGTCCCCGGCCGCGGCCGCGCCCAGGGCGACGGCGGCGCGGTCGCGCGCGGCGGCCAGCTCGTCGACGGTGATCATGCGCAGCTGGTCCGCGCGGTCGCGGTACGCGGCGACCTCCCCCGGCCGCGGCGGCGGCGGCGTCAGGGGGCGGGCCGCGACGCTCCACACCGGCGCCCAGCCGTGGCGCTGGAACAGCTGGAGCTCGACGTCGTCGGGCTGGCGCGGCGCCAGCGCCAGCACCAGCTCGGCCTTGGACACCCACCGCCAGCGGGCGGAGGCGTGCACGGCCTCGTCGACGACGAAGGCCTGATCGACGACCGCCGGCCCGGTCGGCGCCCGGTCGACCGCGACCGGGCCAGGGCCCCCGCCGGCGTGCCCCTGCACGGCCGGCCCGCACCCGCAGAGGGCCGCCGCTACCAAGACGCGACGCAACGCGCGCAGGTCCATGCTGCCAAGGTACCACCATCGCGCCGACCGGCGTCGGTCGGCGCGGCGCGGTAGGCTGGGGCATGGCCAACAAGCGGATCACGTCGGTGCGGGTGCGCGGCGACGCCGGCGACGGGGCGTGGAAGCCGTCGGCGATCGAACGGGTGACCTGGCTCGAGGACGGGCAGATGTTCCCGCGCGATGAACCCAGCGAGAAGGTGGCGCGCGCGGTCAACGCCGGCGAGGCCTACTACGTGCGCACCGAAGGCGGCGACGTCCGGGTGGTGGCGCGCCTGCGCCACGGGACGTACACGCTCGAGGCGGTGCCGGCGGGGGCGGCCCCCGACGCGCCGGCGGTAGACGCGCTGGCGACACTGCCGCGCTACTGAGGCTCGCGGAGTGCGGGCCGGCCGGGCTCACAGCGGCGCGAACAGGTCGACCTTGGTGCCGTCGGGGTCGCGCACCTGGGCGTAGCGCTGGCCCCAGAAGGCATCCCACGGCGGCGTGGCACCGTCGAAGCCGGCCGCGACGATGGCGTGGTACCGCGCGTCGACCTCGGCCGGGGACGCGCACTTCCAGGCCAACCCCACCCGCTGGCCCCGCGGCTCGACCCAGCCGTCCGAGAGGCCGCGCACCAGCTGCTCGCTGTCGAGCATGACCCGCAGGCCCGAGGCGGTGGTGGCCTCGATGTGATCGTCGGCGCCGGGGTCGGGGAAGGCGAGCCCGAGCAACCGGTAGAACGGGACCGCGCGCGCGAGGTCGGTGACGACGATGCCGATGGCGTCGAGCTGCATGACGGCGAGCTTGCCCGAAGCCGCGGCCGCGTGCCGGCCGGCGCGGCCTCAGCCCGGCGGCTTGAGGCGCAGCGGCACCAGGCCCGGCGGCATCGGCGCGGGGATCCCGGCCTCGAAGTCGATCCAGATGCGGGCGTCCTGCCGGCAATCGTACGAGCGGCACTGCGCCGGGCGGTGGGCGTAGGCCTCGCACGCGCCCGAGGTGCGGTCCTGGTACGCGCACGAGCCGTGGTCGCCGTGCGGGAGGTAGTACGGCTCGTCGACGCGCCACCGCAGCTTGCCCTCAGCCAGGTCCTGGGCCGACAGCATGATCGAGTACGCGCAGCACCGGCCGTGGCACAGGTGCATGCGCGCGGCGCAGTCGATCTCGGCCGGCACGACGCCGTACTTGTCGTCGGTGCGATCGAGCCGCACGCCGGGCTTGGTCAGCGCGGTGACCCGGGCCCGGACCCGGGCCAGCAGCTCGAGGTGGCCGTCGGCGAGGACGTCGCGGGTGTGGAGGATCTGCACCAGGCTGTCGACCACCTGGGCCAGCGCGGCCACGGTGGTGCGAGCGTGCTCGGCGTCGGCGGTGGCGCGCCGCAGCTCGGCGCGCAGGTCCTCGAGCAGCTCGTCGACGTCCATCTGCGGAGTGTACTGCGCGGCGGCCAGGTCAGGGCGGCCCGGTCAGCAGCCGATCGGTCCGGGCGCCAGCACCAGGTCGTCGAGCCACAGGTCGAACGCCGCCGGCGTCGGCCCGGGCTGGTAGAGCCACCAGCCAAACCACACGCGCTCGAGCGTCGGGAACACCAGGTCGACCGGGTTGCCGCCGTGGTCGGTGCGGGTGACGGTCAGCTCGGGGCGCGGCACCCCGTCGATGGCGACGGTGACGGTGTCCGAGCGGCCGTCGAGCTCGAACGCCAGGCACAGCCAGCGCCCGGCCTCGGCCGGCACGGTGCGCCGCCAGTTGGTCCAGTCGCCGGTGGGGCCCCCGTCGCTGCCGACGCCCCAGAACGCGCCGGCCGGATCGCCGGGCGCGTACTGGCCGCCGAGGGGACGCAGCACGCCCGCGCCGGTGCCGGCGGCCTCGACCATCGTGAAGTGCGCGTAGTCGGGCGCCGACGGGAACGCGGCGACCCAGGCGTACGCGCGGCCGAACAGGTGGTTGTCGGGGGGCGCCAGGTTGGCCACCTGCACCCGCGCTCGACCGTTGCCGTCGGTGTGGACGTGCAGCGCGCGCGCGCCGCGGGCGTGGACCGCGTCGACGGTGAGCGACCCGGCCGCGGTCTCGGTGGTCCACCGCGCGCTGGCCGCGGGCCCGAGCGGCACCGCCTCGAAGTCCTCGCAGAAGATGAGCCCCGGGGTGGCGCAGGTGACGGCGGCGGGTGCGTCGAGGCCGGCGCCGTCGATCGGCGCGTCGACCGCGCCGTCGGGGTCGCCGTCGTGGCCCGGCGGCCCCCCGCCGCACGCGGCCAGGCACAGCACGGCGGACAACGGCAGCTGGCGCATCGCAAAATGGTAGCCGAGGCCATGACCGGATCGTGACGGCGGCGGCCGCGCTGTGGCGCGAACGTGGCGCCGGCGGCGGCAGGCTGCCGGCATGCTCGGGCGGTGCTGCACGTCCACGATCGCCCGCGCCTGCGCGGCGTGTCCCACCAGCTGGCGTTCGTCGTCGCCCTGACCGCAGGCCCGATCTTGGTCGCCGCGACCGGCTGGCGCTGGCCGCTCGCGGTGTACGCCGCCAGCCTGGCCACCATGCTGGGCGTCAGCGCCGCGTACCACCGCGGGCCGTGGTCGCCGGCGGTGCGGCGGCTGTGGCAGCGGGCCGATCACGCCGCCATCTTCGTCTTCATCGCCGGCACCTATACGCCGCTGTGCGTGCTGGCCATGGAGCCGGCGGCCGGCCGCACGCTCCTCGCGGTGGTGTGGGCCGGCGCCGGCCTGGGGGTGTTGCGCGCGCTGGCCTGGCCGCACGCGCCGCGGTGGGTGGTGGCCGGGCTCTACGTGGCGCTCGGCTGGTGCATGGTGCTGGTGCTGCCGGCGGTCCTGCGCGCCACCGGGCCGTGGCTCCTGGGCGTCATCCTCGCCGGCGGCGTGCTCTACACCGTCGGCGCCACCATCTACGCGATGAAGTGGCCCGATCCCTGGCCGCGCACGTTCGGCTACCACGAGGTGTTCCACGCGCTGACCGTGGTCGCGGCCGGGATGCACTTCGGCGCGCTGGTCGCGATGACCCGCTGACCCGGCGTGCGCTGGGTCGCACCGGCGAGCGCAGCAGCGATCGCGGCCCCCAGATTGAGGTATCGTCGTCGGATGCGTCGCGTGATGTCCCTGGCGGTACCACTCGTCCTCGTTGCGGGCTGCGGCTCGGACGGCCGGACCTTCCAGCTC
Organism: Kofleriaceae bacterium; assembly: GCA_041389965.1. Taxonomy (GTDB): domain Bacteria; phylum Myxococcota_A; class Polyangia; order Haliangiales; family Haliangiaceae; genus UBA2376. The sequence continues at coordinate 733,662 of JAWKQV010000002.1, forward strand.
GACGTGACCTCGAACGGCGCGATGCCGGTCGGGGGCGCCAGCAAGTTCACGCTGTCGATCTACGGCTACGACGTCCGCATCCTCGACCCCGCCGCGACCCTCATCCGCACCCAGAACGCCGACGCGACGCGGATGCCGCTGTCGCTCGACATCGGCTTCCCCGACAACCCCGAGGCGCTGATCGAGCCGCTGGGGAGCGTCGACGCAGCGTCGGCCCGCTTCTACATCGCCGACGTGTACCTCGACGTCGACGGCGACCACCGCATCTGCGACGGCGACCTCGCGCAGGACTTCGGGATGGCGCCGCCGGTGCGGTTCGGCACCGAGGGGCCCGCGGCGGCGGTCGCCATGCCGCTCACCAACTACACCATGGGCACCTGCCAGGTGTTCCCCGACGAGAAGCGGTAGCGGTAGCGGCAGCGGCAGCGGCGCGCCCGGCGCGACCCGCGCGCCGTCGCCGTCACAGCTTGATCAGGTGCTTCGCCCCTGGCGCGCCGTCGTCGGTATCGTCCGTCACCTCGACGGCGGCGTTCCCCTGCCACGCCGGGATCGTCGGGCGGCACACCGATCCGCACGGGCTGAAGACCCGGACGTCGTGTTTGACCTTGGCGGTCACCGCTCCGGCAGGATCGATGGTCAGGACGAACAGGCGCGTCCGCTCGGGGTACGTGCTCGACATCGCGATCAGCGCGAGCTTGGTGCCGTCGGGCGACCACGCGGGCACCGAGGTGGAGAACGAGTCGTCATCCGGTGCTTCGAACAGCACCAGGCGGCGCGGGTCGGCGCCCGGCTTCCAGAACATCAGCTCGCGCTCGCGGCTCCGCAGGTAGACGAACCCGTCGCCCGAGGGCAAGAGCTCGGGCGCGGTGATCGGGCACGCGAGGGCGTCGGCGATGTCCGCGGGGATGGTCATCGCCGCGCCTCCTCGCCGCGGGACGTACTTCGTACACGAAGCGTCGTCGGGGATCTCCTCGAAGTCGATTGGGCCAGCGCCCGGCGTAGCGGTGCCGGGAGCGGGCGATGGCGCCGCGACACCGCTGGCCGGCGTGGTCGGTGCGCCCGCCGGCGGTGCCGGCGTCTTGACGGGTGCGGCCGGGGCCTCCGCCGGCTTGGAGTCCTTGGCCTTCGAGCAGCCCACGGCGACCAACGACATCGCGACGAACGACAGAGACGACCTCATGCGCGCCATGGTAGCGGAACGCGCCGCGCTGTCGGTTCATGCCTGGAGCACATAGGATTTGGGCTTCGCCGGAGGGGGCAAGAGGACGGGGACGGGGACGGGGACGGGGACGGGTCGGGCTCTGGCGCCGGGTCCGGCTCCGGCTCCGGGGTCCGGGTCGGGGTCGGGGTCCGGGTCCGGGTCCGGGTCCGGCTCCGGGTCCGGGTCCGGCTCCGGGGTCGGCTCCGGGTCGGGGTCCGGGGCCGGGTCAGGCTCCGGGTCGGGGTCGGGGTCCGGGGCCGGGTCAGGCTCGGGTCGGGGTCGGGGTCCGGGGCCGGGTCAGGCGCCGGGTCAGGCGCCGGCTCGGGGGCCGGGGCCGGGGTCGGGTCTCAGGTGCGTGTCCGGTCATGTCCGGCCGGCCGGACGCGGTGGCCGAGACCCGGACATCGCCGGACGGGTGAGTGTTCGATTCCAGGTGGTTATCCACGGCACGACGTGTGCTTTGTGGGCTGGTGGGTCGTTGGTGGGCCCACGCAGGAGGAAACCGCGATGTGGGGAGCGAGCGTGTTGGGTACATGGCAGGGCGGCGGGCGGCAGGGCGGCGAGCGGCAGGGCGGCGGCGCCGGGGACGACGGTGGGCGGGTGCTCAACCTCCAACGTGACCCCGTGTCGGGGGAGTACTTCGCCATCGGCAAGAGCGGGCGGCTGTACACGGCGGCAGAGGTGCGCCTGGCGACAGGCCAGGGCCGGCACCAAGGACCCGCGGCGCGGGCCGTCGTGATCGACGTCGACCTGGCCCTCGACGGTGATGGGCGCCGGCGCAGTGAGGCGGACCTCCAGACGGCGCGCCAGGGCGCGGCGGCAGTCGGTTGGCCCAGCGACGCCGAACGCGAGCGTCGCCGCATCCGCTGGGAGCGCGCGCGGGCGCTGCGTCAGGCCTGGGCCTCGGTCGGCTTCCGGCGGCAGATCGACCGCCCCGACGCCGACCCTGGGCCGGTGCTGTCGGCCGACCACTACCAGGCCGGCGGGGAGTAGCGCGCCGTGCGCGACTACATCTTGGAGGTGGTGCCCGGCGGCGTGACGTACCTGTGCGGCCAGGACGGGCGGCTGTACAGCGAAGCGCAGGTCGTGGCCGACGAGGAGCTGGCGGCGCAGGGAGACCACGCGGCGCGCTTGCGCCTGGCCCGGGTCGACTTCGGTATGCACCGCGACGGCAGCCCGCGGCCGAGCGCGGAGACCCGGGAGGCGATCGCGGCGTGCAAGCGTGCCTGGATCAGCGGGGCCTTTGACCGCCTCGACGAGCTGCCGGCCGAGACCTCACTCGATGGGGAGGGCTCCGGTGGCTCGGCCGAGCCCCGGCCCCGCCCTCGCTACGACCGGCGGATGGGCACGCTGCTCAGCGTCGCCGACCCAGCGGTCGCGGCGAGCTACGGCATCGGGCCTGATGCAGTGCCGTGCGACGTCGTCGCGGTGCTCGAAGCGGCCCTGGCTGCGGGCATCGGGGGCATCCGGCGATGACGCGCGTCATGAACCTGCAGCGTGACCCGGCGACCGGTGAACTGTTCGCCATCGGCAAGAGCGGACGGCCCTACACCGTCGCGGAGGTGCGTGGGCTCATCGACGGTGCAGCGGCCGGCGATCCAGCCGCCGCCGCCAGCCTGATCGACGTCGACCTCGCGGTCGACCGACACGGCGTCCGGCTGTCGCCCGACGGGCTGGCGTTGGCCAAGCGACGCGCGCGGCTCGGCGGCTGGCCGCCCCGGGCATCCGCGCATCGGCGCAAGCGTGCCTGGGAGCAGGAGCGGGCCTTGCGCCAGAGCTGGCGGAGCCGGGTCGGGCCCGGCCGGCGCAGCAGCGCGGCCCCGGTTCGCGCCGCCACCCCATGCACGGGCTCGCCGGCGCCGAGGCTAGCGTCTGGGCCGGCACCGACGATGATGGGCCCCCAGCTCACCGCATCAGCGCCGAGCGAGCCGTCGGAAGCTCGCGGCCGGCCACGCCCCGCTCACGCCGATCACGGCGTCGACGGATCACTCGACGTGTGATCGTGAACGACCTTCCAGCCCTCGGTGGTGCGCACCAGCGCCACCGAGAACACCCCGCCACCGGCGTTGGGCGTGTCGGTGAGCCGCCATCGGCCCAACACGATCGCGCCGTCGGCGCCCAGCGCTTGCACCCCCAGCAGCTCGAACGTCAGCTTCCCCATCGTCGACGGGTCGGTCCCGTAGCGCGCCTGGTACTTGCGGAAAGTCTCCTCCCAGCCGTGCCGGATCTGACCGCCCGAGGTGAACACCAGCGCCGGCGAGCGCCAGTAGCCCGCCATGTAACCCGCGAGATCACCGCGGTTCCACGCCTCCTGCTGCGCGCTCAGCACGGCGCGCACCGCGGCCTCGTCCCCCGTCGTGAAGGTCCGCGCCGCCGGTCGCGCCGCGCAGGCCGCGAGCGCGACCGCGATCCAGACCCCGAGCAGCGAACGTCCCAACGACGGAGGCACCATCGCGTGATTCTAACCGGAGCCAGCACGGCACCCGAAAATCGGCCCCGCTCCCGACTCGGACCAGCGATCGACCTGAGACATGCACCCCGGGCCTGCCCCAGCGTTTCCGAGCCTGACCCGCGACCGTCACGGGAGTCGAAGCCGACCCTCAAGCCAGATCTGAACCCGTCCGGGAGCACCAACCCGAACCCTGACCCGGACGCCGAGCCGGAGCCGGAGCCGGAGCTGGACCCGGACCCCGAGCCGGAGCCGAGGGCGACCCGGACCCGGACCCGGACCCGGACCCGGACCCCGACCCGGACCCCGACCCGGACCCCCGACCCGGACCCGGCGCGCCGGCGCCGGACCCGGACCCGGACCCCGACCCGGACCCCGACCCCGACCCGGACCCCGGCCCCCGACCCGGACCCGGACCCGGACCCGGACCCCGACCCGGACCCGGACCCCGGACCCGCCCCGCTCCCCGGCCCCCGCCCATCCGCCGAAGCCGCCCCCGGGCCGGAACGACGAACGCGGAGTCCGGTCGGGACTCGCGCTCGTCCAGTGGCGTCGATCAGCGCGTCTCGCGGCGCGCCGCGGCGACCAGGGTCACAGCGACGGGTGGACGCCCAGCTCGGTGAGGACGTTGTCGGCGCCCTCGATGGCGTCCATGACCCACATCATGTAGCGCGCGTCGACCATGATGGTGCGCGTGGTCTCGTAGTTGAAGACCACGTCCGACGCGACGCCCTCGATGTTGCCGTCGAAGGCCAGGCCGACCAGCTCGCCCTTGCGGTTGAGGACGGGCGAGCCCGAGTTGCCGCCGGTGATGTCGAGGTCGGCGATGAAGTCGACCGGGAGGTCGCCCAGGTTCTTGTCGGCGTACGGGCCGAAGTTCTTGGCCTTGATGGCCGCGAGCAGCTTGGCCGGGGCGTCGAACGGCTCCTCGCCCTTGTCCTTGGCCAGGATCTCGGTGGCCTTGGTGAACGGCAGGCCACCTGACGCGAACGGCTTGATGGTGCCGTAGGTGATGCGCAGGGTGGAGTTGGCGTCGGGCGCGACGAAGCCACCCAGGGCGGCGATCATCGCCTTGGCGTACATCGGCGCCACCATCATCATCTTGCCCTCGTCGGCGTCGTCCTTGGCCTCCTGGGCCTTGATCATCGGCCACACCGCGACCGCGAGCTTGATGAACGGGTCCTTGGACGCCTTCAGGCTCTTGGGGGTGGCGTTGTTCAGCAGATCAAGCCGGGTGGCCTCGTCGACCAGCTTGGTGCCCTTGTACAGCCCGTCGAGCCGGGCCTCGATGACCTTGGCGTCGATCTTGGCGCCCTTCTTGGTGCCCAGGAGCGTCGACAGCCACGGCCGGTCAGCCGCCGGCAGGTCGGCGGCGTTGGTCAGGACCAGCTTGAAGAACATCCGGTCGATGGTGGCGTCGTACTGCCGCGCGAACTGCTTCTGGCCGGCCACGAGGCGCGGCAGGTCGCGGTCCTGGAAGCCGGGCTTGCGGGCGGCGTCGGGCTTGGTCCGCTCCTCGGCCAGGCGCACGAACAGCAGCGCGTTGCGCAGGTGGGCCGAGCCGCCCATGGCGTTGCCGAAGTTGAAGTCGGCGGCGGCGGTCTTACGGTCGGCCGCCAGCAGGGCCTCGAGCGAGTCGATCGCGGCCTGGTAGGTCTCGTTGCCGGGCTGGGCCGCCCACGCCTTCACCTGATCGTCGGTGGCCTTCTTGCGGGCCAGCATGTCGCCCTTCTGCAGGCCGGCCAGGACGCCCTGGTACTTCTCCAGGCCGTTCTGCACGCTCTGCTTGGCGCCGGTGGCCTTGATCTTGGTGGCGTCGGGCGCGTCGCTCTTGAGCAGCGCCTCGAGCAGGTCGTAGCGGTCCTGCAGGTACTTGATGAGCGTCGGGTAGCGCCACTGCACGTCGTGGTCGACCTCGCCGTAGGTGGTGACGCGCGACGTGCGGCCCGGGTAGCCGGTGACCATCACGAAGTCATCCTGGGCCAGCCCGGCCTGGGACACCTTGAGCCAGTGCTTGGGCTGGTACGGCACGTTGTCGGCCGCGAAGTCCGCCGGCTTGCCGTCCTTGCCCACGTACGCGCGGTAGAACGACCAGTCGCCGGTGTGGCGCGGCCACGCCCAGTTGTCGATCTCGCCGCCGTAGTTGCCGATCGACCGGGCCGGCACGTAGACCAACCGGACGTCGCGGATCTCCAGGTACTCGATGAGCTGGTACTCGGCGCCGCGGTAGAAGCTCTTCACGTCGCAGCGGATGCCGGGGCGGTCCTTCTCGCACGCCGCCAGCTGCTGCTTGGTGCGGTTCTCGACCTCGTGCTCGCGCGCCGCGGGGTCCTTGATGGTCCCCAGGTCCTTGGTGATGGCGTCGGTGATGTCGGTGAAGGCCTGGGCGACGAACACCTTCTGGGTCGGGCCGGCCGGCAGCTCCTCGCCCATGGTCTTGGCCAGGAAGCCGTCCTCGACGTAGTTGTGCTCGGGCGTCGCGTTGAACTGCAGCGCGCCCTGGACGCAGTGGTGGTTGGTGACGACCAGGCCCTGGGGCGACACGAACGAGGCCGTGCAGCCGCCGAGGCTCACGACCGCGTTGAGCGGCGCCGCCAGCGGGTTGGCCAGATCGGCCGCCGGGATCGACACGCCCATCGCGGTGAGCGCGGCGGCGTGGGTCGGGTGCTTCATCTGCCGCGGCATCCACATGCCGCCGGGGTTGGCGAACGCGTGGCGCGCGGCCGCGGTGGGATCGTCGACGACGGCCTGGGGCGGATCGCCGGCCACGTCGGTGGCGTCGGGCCGCTCGCCGGTGGCGACGGTGGTGGGCGTGGACTTCTTGCCGCTGCCGCCGCACGCAGCGGCGAGCAGCAGGCCACACAAGGCGTTGGTGCGCTTCATGGCTGCCGGCATAGCAGACTTTTCCGAGGACCGCGCCCGATCCGTTCGCTGACACCTCCTCGCCGCGCGCGTGCGACACCTGCGACGGGTGCGGCATGGACCATCGGCCCGGCTCGTCGACGGTGGCGCCCGTGCTCGGCGCGCGTGGACGGTGAGCGGCGTTGCGATCGTGGCGGGTGGTGAGCTGCCCCGCGGCCGCCCGCGCCACGCGCGGCGCGTCCCGGCTGGCTAGTCGTCGCCGTCGAAGAAGTTGGCGAAGAACGAGCGGACCTCGGTCTCGGGCACGCGCTCTCGGGCGAGCTCGGCCAGGTCCTTCACCTCGAGCAGCTCGTCGGGGATCTCCAGCAGGAAGCGCGACGGCGTGCGGTTGACCGGCTGGCCGCGCGAGGTGCGCTGGCAGGCCCGGGTCAGGTACAGCTTGCGCTGGGCCCGGGTGATGCCGACGTAGGCCAGGCGCCGCTCCTCGCTGACGTCGCTGGCGTGGTCGCCGTCGAGGGCGTCGGTGGCCTGGGGCTTGAGCGTGCGCGCGTGCGGCAGCAGCTCCTCCTCGAGCCCGACCAGGAACACCACGGGAAACTCCAGGCCCTTGGACCCGTGCAGCGTGGTCATCACCACGCGCTCGCCGGTCTGTTCGGCCTCGTCGTTAGTCTCGAGCGACAGCCGGCGCAGGTAGTCGCCCAGGGCCTTCGCGCCGGGGCTCTTCGCGGCGAACTTGGTCAGCGAGTTGAGCAGGCTCTCGACGTTGTCGACCCGACGCTGGGCCGCGGTGGCGCTGGGCGCGGCCTGGCGCAGGTCGTCGTACAGGCCGATGTCGTCGAGGAGGCGCCGGGTGGCCTCGACGGTCTGGCCCGCGGCCAGCCCGCCCGCCAGCCGATCGAGGACGTCGACCAGGCCGGCCACCGCGGTGCGCGCGGCCGGGCGCAGGCTGCCGTCGGCGTGGAACGTGGTCGGCGCCAGGCCGGTGCCGTCGTCGGCCTCGTCGGGGTCGCCCGGCATGACCCGGTCGGCGGCGCCGGCCAGGACCCGCAGCGCGTCGAGCAGCGTGGCGTGCTGGCTGCGGGCCGCGGTGAGGATGCGCTCGAGGGTGGTGGGCCCGATGCCGCGCGCCGGGTAGTTGACGATGCGCCGCAGCGACAGCTCGTCGCGCGGGTTGAGCGCCACCCGGAGGTAGGCGATGACGTCCTTGACCTCCTTGCGCTCGAAGAACTCCTGGCCGCCGAACATGGCGTAGGGCACCGACAGCTGCCGCAGGTCTTCTTCGAGGGGCTTGGCCTGCAGGTTCGAGCGGTACAGGATCGCGATGTCCGACCACTTGCGGCCGGCCTCGCGCAGCCGCAGCACCTCCTGGGCCACCCACTTCGACTCGGTCTCGACGTCGGGCGCCACCGCGTGGGTGATGGCCTCGCCGGCGCCGTGCTCCGACCACAGCACCTTGCCGTGGCGGTCGTTGTTGTGGGCGATGACCGCGTTGGCCGCGTCGAGGATGGTCTTGGTCGAGCGGTAGTTCTGCTCGAGCTTGACCACCTGGGCCCCGGCGAAGGCGTCGGCGAAGCCCAGGATGTTGGCGGGATCGGCGCCGCGCCAGGCGTAGATCGACTGGTCGTCGTCCCCGACGACGGTGAGGTTGTGGTGGCGCGCCACCAGCTCGCGCACCAGCATCACCTGGGCCCGGTTGGTGTCCTGGTACTCGTCGACCAGGACGAACCGGAACTTGGTCTGCCAGCGCTCGCGCACGCCGTCGTCGCGGTTCATCAGCCGGACCGGCTCGACGATCAGGTCGTCGAAGTCGAACGCCGCGTAGCTGCGCAGCGCGGCCTGGTAGCGCGGGTAGACCTCGGCGGTGATGGCGTCGTACTCGTCGTCGGCGCGGGGCTGGTAGGCCTCGGGGTCGACGAAGCCGTTTTTGGCCAGCGAGATGCGCCCGAGGATGGCCTTGACGTCGTAGCGGCGCTCGCCGTCGCGAGAGAAGTCCTTGACCTCGCGCATGACCTCGCGCACCACGCCCAGCTGATCCGAGGCGTCGTACACCGCGAACCCGCCGGGATAGCCCAGCGCCTTGCGCTCGGTGCGCAAGACGTTGAGGCCGAGCGAGTGGAAGGTGCCCATCGTCAGCCGGTTGGCGGTCTTGCGATCGCCCAGCAGGTGGGCGATGCGCTCGCGCATCTCCTCGGCGGCCTTGTTGGTGAACGTCAGCGCGGCGATGGCGTCGGGCGGGATGCCCAGGTCGAGCAGGTGGGCGATGCGGTAGGTGATGACGCGGGTCTTGCCCGAGCCGGCGCCGGCCAGCACCAGCAGCGGCCCGCCGCCGTGGATGACCGCGGCGCGCTGGGGCGGGTTCAGCTTGCTGGTGTCGACGGCCACGCGGCGCTGACGCTACGGATCGCGCGGGCCGCGGTCAACCGGCAGGGAGATCACTCCAGCTCGACCGGCACCGCGTGCACGCCCAGGCCCAGCGAGGCGTGGTCGGGCTCGCGGTCGGCCGCGTCGAGGCGGTAGCACGCGACCGCGTCGCAGTCGCCCAGGTCGACGTCCGGGCGCACCAGCGTGTCGAGGAAGGTGCGGACCTCGGCGGTCGAGATGGTGCCGTCGCGGTCGACGTCCTGGGCCCGCCAGTACCCGCCGACCGCGACGTCGTCGATCGACCGGGTGGCATAGGCGGCCAGCGGCGCGACCGCCGCGTCGAGGAGCGGGGCCAGGCCCAACCCGAGCTTGCCGGTGAGGCCGCCGTCGGCGTCGCGCCGCAGCTCGGTGGCCAGGCCCAGCCCGAGCTGCCAGGTGTCGGTGGCCAGGTCGCCGGCGCCGTCGGTCAGGTAGCCCACCGGCACCACGCCGACGCCGTCGGCGGTGGCGATGAGGTCGCCGGCCAGGCCGACCGACGGCAGCCCGCGGTCGACGACCTCGAGGCGGCCGTCGCCGTCGCGATCGGTGGTGCGCATGAGGGCGACTCGGACCTCGTCGCCGTCGGCGCAGGTGCCGAGCTCCAGGGCCCAGCCCAGGTCGCCGCGGGCCAGGTGCGCGTCGATCGCGGGGTTGACGTTCCACGCCTCGGCGATGCCGGTGATGAGCACGTGGGCCTGGCCGAACCGGTTGTCGACCTGGGGCACCGTGATGTCGGCGCGCGGATCGATGTCGAGGGCCAGGGCCCGGGCTTCGTCGTTGGATTCGGGCAGGCGGACGTGGTCGATGCGGTAGGCCTGGTACGTCATGGTGCACGACGGCGCCAGCAGGCCGGGCGGCGTCGGGTCGATCGCGTCGGTGCAGGCGGTGGTGAGGGGAGCAGCGAGGAGGGGGAGCAGGAGGGCGGTGGGGCGGGGCATACCCGCCACTGGAGCAATGGTCGTTCCAGCCCCCAACCATCTGAAACTGCGGCGAGCCGAACCTTCGTGCGGCGTCAGGCGGCTGTCAGGTGATCGTCACCTTGACCAGCCTCGCACGAGCGGATCTGACACCGCGCCGCGGCGCGCCGCCGCCTACTCGGTCTCGACCGGCACCGCGTGGACGCCCAGGCCCAGCGAGACGTGGTCGTTGGTCCGGTCCTGATCGTCCAGCAGGTAGCAGTCGAGCTGGTCGCAGTCGCCCAGGTCGAGGTCCGGCGCCGCGATCGCCTCGAAGAACGCCCGCACCTCCGCCGGTGAGATGACGCCGTCGCGGTCGCGATCCTGCGTGCGCCAGTAGTCACCGACGCCGCCCGGATCGGCCAGCGCGGTCGAGGCGTACGCAGCGATCGGCGCCAGCGCGAGGTCGGTCAGCCGGCCGATGCCCACGCCGACCTTGCCGGTCAGCGCGCCGTCGGGGTCGACCGTGAGCTCGGACGCCAGGCCGAGCCCCAGCTGCCAGGCGTCGGTGGCGAGGTCGCCTTGGCCATCGGTCAGGAAGCCGACCGGCACCATCCCGGCGCCGTCCCGGGTCGCGATCCGCGGCCCGGCGGTGCCGACCGATGCCAGCCCGGCCGCGAGGAGCTCGAGCCGCCCGTCGCCGTCGCCGTCGGCGGCCTGGACTAGCTCGACCCGGATCTCCGCCCCGTCGGCGCACTGCCCCAGGCGCAGCGCCCACTGCAGGCGCCCCGCGGCCAGGTGGCCCGCGATCGCCGGGTTCACGTTCCACGCGGTGGTCAGCGCGATCATGGTGACGTGGGAGACGCCGAGGATGTTGTCGACGCCCGCGCTGTTGTCGCTGGGTCTGTGATCGAGATCGAGGCCGAGGAGGTTCGCCTCGGCGTTGGTCTCGGGCAGCCGGAGCTCGTCGATCCGGTAGGTCTGATAGGTCATGGTGCACGACGGCGGGGCGAGGCCCGGCGGGGTCACGTCGTGGTCGGCGGTACAGGCGAGGGCCAGCGGGAGGGCGAGGGCGGCGAGCGAGGAGGAGGTGCGCATGAGGGTCGACTGGTGCAATGGTCATTCCACTGCGCCGACCGGATAAGCTCCTTGAACCACGTACCTCCAGGCTTGCGGCGAGGTCCAGAGCCGGGCACCGATGTCACAGGGGGCGACCGTGTCGCCGAACGATGCCGGCGTCGCGACCTCGGCCGCGGCCCAGACACCCGGGGGACATCCCACGATCGCGGGTGTCTGAGGCTACAGTGACGGCGTGGATCCCGAGGACCGGTACCTGGCGTACGTGGCCGAGCTCGAGCGCACGTACGGGCTGCGCATCATCAAGAAGCCCGACTCGGCGCTCCACCGGGCCATCCACAAGGCGCTGGTGGTCGTGACCTTCGGCGGCATGCGTTCGTACCTGGACGGCTACCAGACCACCATCGGCCGCACGCTGTACGTCACCGCCGACTGGGACGATCGCGACCCCACCGAGCGGTACTGCACGCTGCGTCACGAGGCGGTACACCTGCGGCAGTTCAAGACCTGGACCGTGCCCGGCATGGCCCTCCTGTACGTGCTGTTGCCGCTCCCGCTGGGCCTGGCGTACTTCCGGGCACGCTTCGAACAGGAGGCGTACGCGGAGTCGATCCGCGCCGCGGTCGAGGTGCACGGGCCGGATTATCCGCGGCAGGCTTGGTATCGTGACCACGTGATCGAGCAGTTCATGGGGGCCTCGTACGGCTGGATGTGGCCGTTCCGCCGCGCACTTGAGCGGTGGTATGACGACGTGCTGGCGGCGGCGACCGCCGGGGGCACCCCGTGAGCGTGATCGATCCGGTCATCGGCATCGACCTGGGCACCACCAACTCGGTGGCGGCGCGCTGCGACGAGGCCGGCGTGCCGATGGTGCTGGCGGACGCCAAGGGCCAGAAGATCCACCCGTCGGTCGTGTCGTTCCACCCCAACGGCTCGGTGGTGGTCGGCGCCGAGGCCAAGCAGCGCCGCATCATCGACCCGCACAACACCGTGTTCTCGGTGAAGCGGCTGATCGGCCGACCGTTCCGCTCGCCGCAGATCCACGCCGCGGCGCAGCGCATGCCGTACGGCATCAAGGAGGGCGCCAACCAGCAGCCGGTGATCGTCACCCGCGGCGGCGAGTTCGCGGTGCCCGAGATCTCGGCCATCGTCTTGGATCACGTGCGCAACGTCGCCTCCAAGGCGCTCGACCGCGAGGTCGGCCGCGCCGTGGTCACGGTGCCGGCCAGCTTCAACGACGCCCAGCGCTCGGCCACCGCCACCGCCGGGGCCATCGCCGGCATCACCGTGGTGCGGGTGCTCAACGAGCCGACCGCGGCGGCGCTGGCCTACGGCCACAGCCGGCAGCTGTCCCAGGTGATCGCGGTCTACGACTTCGGCGGCGGCACCTTCGACGTGACGCTCTTGCGCCTCAACGATCAGGTGTACGAGGTGCTGGCCACCGCCGGCGACTCGTTCCTCGGCGGCGACGACATCGACGAGGCGCTCATGGAGCACATGGCCGACGTGTGCCTGACCAAGCTGCGCACCGACGTGCGCGGCAACGAGCTGGCGCTGATGCGGCTGCGGGCGGTGGCCGAGCAGGCCAAGATCGAGCTGTCGCGGCGGCAGCGCGCGCTGGTGAAGATCGACGAGATCGCCTACGGCGCGGGCGGCGCGCCGCTCAACCTCGAGACCGAGATCACCCGCGAGCAGCTGATCGGCAAGGTGGCGCCGCTCATCGAGCGGACCTTCAAGGTGTGCGAGGAGGCGCTGACGCTGGCCGGGTTGTCGCCGGCGGCCATCGAGGACGTGGTGCTGGTGGGCGGCACCACCAAGATCCCGCACGTGCGCGAGCGGGTCACCCAGTTCTTCCAGCGGGCCCCGCGCACCGACATCAACCCCGAGGAGGCGGTCGCGGTGGGCGCCGCGCTGCAGGCCCAGGCGCTGGAGCGCATCCTCAGCAAGCGCTCGACGGGCCGCGGCCTCACGCCGATGGCCGGCGTGCCGTCGCTGACGGTGCCCGCGCCGCCGCCGCCGCCGCCCCGCCCCCGGCCGCCCGCGTCCGCCGCAGACAGCGGCGGGTGGGACGAGCCGACCGGCGGGGTCACCATCCAGCGGACCACGCTGCCGATGGGCGCGTCGGCCCCGGCCTCACCGCCCAGCGAGCGGCCGACCGCGCGCGGCGCTCAGGTGGATCGCTTCGACGACGGCGGCACTGGCACCCACCGGCTGGCCCGGATCACCAGCCGCGGCGCGCCGGTGGCGCCGCCGCCGGTGCCGGACAGCGGGCCCCGGGCCCGGACCATCGTGGGCGTCGCCGCCGAGCCGCCGTCCGCGCGCGCGGCGCCGCCGCCGTTCACGCCGCCGGCCGAGCAGCCGACCCAGGTGGTGCCGGCGCCGGCCATGCCAGCGCTGGCGGCGCCGGTCGCCGCGCCGGACGCCCGCACGATGTTCGGCGAGCCGCCGGCGGCGCCGCGGCCGGCCTCGGCCCCGCGCTCGACCGATCGCGGCCTGGGCACCGCCGCGCCCCCGCCGGCGACAGCGAGCTTCCCGACGCTGCCGGCGATGGCCCCGCCGGTGACGATGCCCCCGCCGTTTGCCGGCGCGCCGGTGGCGCCGACGGTGGTCGAGGTCGTCCCGCGCGGCCTGGGCATCGGCACGGTCGCCGGCTACTGCGAAGAGCTGATCCGGCGCAACGCCCAGGTGCCGGCGACCACGACCAAGATGTTCGCCACCTCGCGCGATCAACAGCAGACCGTGCGCATCCGGGTGTTTCAGGGCGAGTCGCGGCGCATGGAAGACAACGCCATCCTGGGCGACCTGGTGCTCGAGCAGCTGCCGGCGCGCCCGCGCGGCCAGACCGCCATCGAGGTGATCTTCGCCGTCGACGCCAGCGGCATCCTGCGGGTGCGCGCGCGGGACGCCCAGACCGGCCAGGAGCAGCAGGCCAGCCTGGACCTCCTGGGCACGCAGTCGGCCGACGAGGTCGCGGCGGCGCGCGAACGCTTTGCGGGGATGCGGCGGTGACCCGGCGCGGGTCGTGGATCTGGACCGCCCTGGCGGTGGCGGCGGCCGGCGCGAGCGGCTGCAACCTGGTCTTCGGGCTCGACCCGCCGACCGCCACCGACGGCGGCGCGAGTGCTGATGGCCCGCTGGTCGATGGCCCGCCCGTCGACGCCCGGCCCGCGCTGCGGGTCGCCGCGGTCGCGCTGGGAGGCAACCACACCTGCGCGGCGCTCCAGACCGGCGAGATTCGCTGCTGGGGGGCCAACGCGGTGGGGCAGCTGGGGATCGGATCGACGGTGGCTCAGGTCACACCGGGGCCGCACGTGGCGCTGCCGGCGGCCCCCACCATGGTCCTCGCGGCTGGCACTGGCCACGCCTGCGTCACCCTCGAGAACCAGGGCATCGCGTGCTGGGGCACCGGGGCCCACGGCCAGCTCGGCTACGGCAACACCGCCCAGGTCGGCGACGACCCCGGGGAGCTCGCCTTGGTAGCCCCGCTCGTGCTGCCGCAAGCGCCGACCGCGTTGGCCGGCGGCGGGCTGCACACCTGCGCCGCCACGACCGACGGAGTGCGCTGCTGGGGCGAAGGCGCCGACGGCCAGCTCGGCACGGGCTCGACGGAGCCCCTCGGCGCCACGACCGCCATGCCACCGGGTCAAGCGGTCCCAGGCACCGCGGGCGTCACCACCCTCGCCGCCGGGCGGGCCCACACCTGCGCGGTGTTGCCGGACACCAACGTGACGTGCTGGGGCGACGACGGCCGTGGCCAGCTCGGCCGGAACACCTCGGCCAGCGTCGGCGGCATGCCGGGCTTCCCCCTCACCCGGGTGCCGCTCGGCGCGTCGGTCAGCGCGCTGGCCGCTGGCCTCGACCACACCTGCGTGCTGCTCGCCGACGGTGCCGCGGCCTGCTGGGGTGCCAACGGTGGCGGCCAGCTCGGCGACGGGACCCTCACCGACCGGACCGGCACCGTCGCCTCGCGGGTCATGGTCCCACGGCAGCCGATCGCGATCACCGCCGGCGCCAACCACACCTGCGCGCTCGCCGTCACCGGCGACGTCTACTGCTGGGGCGCCAACGACCAGGGGCAGCTCGGCCTCGGCACCACGACGCCACAGCGCGACGGCAGCGCGGCGACGCCGGTGGTCCTGGGCGGCCAGGCCAAGGCGGTCGTCGCTGGGCTCGACCACACCTGCGCGATTCTCGTCGACGACACGCTGGTCTGCTGGGGCGCCGGCGCCAACGGCAAGCTCGGCTACGGCGACACCGCGAACCGCGGCGACACGCCGGCGACGACGCCAGCGCTGACCGGCCCGGTCCTGCTGTAGCCGGCATGGACTCGTCGGTCGAGCTGATCGCGCTGGTCCGCCACGGGCGGTCGATCGCCAACGACGACCCCGGCGTGTACCAGGTCATGCCGGACCACGTCATCCCGCTGACCCGGCCCGACGACGATCCCGAGGCCCGCCGGGCCGGCGCCCAGCTGGCGGCGCTGGGGCTCGATCCCGACGGGGTGTGCGCGTGGCGGTCGCCGTACCTGCGGTGCGTGCAGACCGAGGCGCTGGTGATGGGGCGTGCGCTGGGCGACCGCTTCGCCGACGTGCGGCGGCGCGACTCGTTCCTGTTGCGCGAGCAGGAGTTCGGCGACTGGGACGGCCTCGACGACGCCGGCATGGCCGCGCTCGATCCAGTGCGGTTCGCGCGGCGCACCCGGCTGAGCGATCACCTGGGCCGGTTCTACTTCCGCTACCCCGGCGGCGAGAGCCGGGCCGACGTGGTGCAACGGTTGGCGATCTTCCTGGGCAAGCTGCAGCGCTCGCACTACCGCCAACACGTGGTGTTCCTGCACGGCGTCACCCAGCGGGCGTTCCGCATGGCGTGGTTCAATCGCTCGGTCGAGTGGTTCGAGGAGGAGCCCAACCCGGCCAACGCCTCGGTGCTGGTCATCGAGCGCGGCCCCGACGGCGCCTGGGCCGATCGCTACCTGCCGACGTGAGACGCGCCACGGGCTGCGACGCGGTGGCGCCAGCGACGCCCGCGTGATGCGAGGGGGTGTCAGGGCCCGCGCCCGCCGGCGGCGGTCGGCAACCCCTACCGTCGGGTCCATGCGCTCGCCCTACCTGCTCGCCCCGCTCGTGGTCCTGGCTGCCTGCGGCGACGATGGCTCGGCCACACCCGACGCGGCGACGATCGTCTGCACGCCGCCGGCGACCGACCTGCCGCCCGACGGCCCGTTCGCCACGCTGGCCGAGCTGCCGCTGCCCGATGACTGCGTGCCGGGCGGCTTGCGCGACCTGCCCGGGCGGTGGTTCGTGGCCGACCGGACCCAGCTGTTCGACTTCGCCTACCCGCGCTTCGAGGGCGACTGCGCGACCGGGTTCCGTCAGCTGGGCGCGCGCCCCGAGGACCGCGACGCCTCCGACGGCGCCACCTTCTACACGTGGTCCGACGGCACCCGGTACTACGCCCGGCGGCACCTGGTGTTCGGCGCGAGCTTCGAGTTCGCCACCGCGCGCGCCGTGTGCGTGCGCCCCGACGGCACGCTGGCCATGACCACCGGCAGGTACGACAGCGACGCCGGCACCTCCCTCGCCCACCTCGCCGGCGGCCGCTTCGCGCCCAAGGCCGAGCCGGCGGCGACCGGCCTGGTCCGGGTCGGATCGATCGGCCAGTGGGGCGCGGTCGGTCAGCCCATCATCGCCTACAACGTGTGGGTCGACGCCGGCATCGCGTACGTGGTCGGTCCCAACGGGCTCGACCTCATCGACGTGACCGACCCAGCCGCACCGCAGCACCTCAGCAACGTGGTGGGCGACATGGACGACGGCTTCAACGACGTGCGGGTGGTGCACGTCGGCGGCCGGGTGGTGGCCTACGCCGCGGCGCTGTACGGCTCGGTCACCACCGTGGTCGATGTGACCACGCCGACCGCCCCGGTGCGCCTGGCCAACCTGCCCGAGTACTCCCACTCGATCCAGGTCCGCACCGTCGGTGCCCGCACGCTGGTGTACCTGGCGACCTACACCAACGCGGTCCCGGTCTACGACGTGACCGACCCGCTCGCGCCGGTGCGGCTGGGCGCGCCGGTCGTGCCGGGCCCCGAGGCCGGCATCCACGACCTGTTCGTCGACGGCGACCTGATCTACGCCAACAACACCACCGTCGGCATGGTGGCCATCGACGTCAGCGCCGGCCTGCAGCAGCCCGCGGTCGAGCGCGGCCGCATCGCCACCACCTACAGCCACGCCAGCTGGGCCGCCACCCTGGGCGGCCGCAAGATCGTCATCCACGGCGACGAGGGCATGACGCCCGAGGGCGGCGCGTTCATGCGCATCCTCGACGGCGATCCGGCGTCGCCGACGTTCATGACCGAGGTGGGGCGGTGGCAGACCCGGCCCGAGGTCGGCATCCACAACCTGGAGATCGTCGGCACCCGCGCCTACGTCGCGTACTACCAGGACGGCGTCCGTATCGTCGAGCTGGCCGACCCCGCCCACCCGGTCGAGGTCGCCCACTACAACACCTGGGACGACGCCACCGCGCCGGGCGGGCCGTTCGAGGGCGCCCTGGGCTTCCGGCCCGGCGCCGGCGGCCTGGCCTACGTCGCCGACAGCGAGGCCGGCCTGATCATCCTGCGCGAGCAGCCCTAGCCGCGGGGCACCCCTCGTCCAGCGCCGGGGCGAGGCTCGAAGCGCGGGCCGCCATCGCCGTCACCGCGGTCACCGCGGGATGACGCGGACCAGGATGCCTTCGACGCGGCGGGACTGCCCCCGGGTGCCGCAGAACTGCCCATCACGGAACAGGCCGGTGTCGCCGAGATCCTGGAGGTGGGCCATGTACTCGACGGTGAAGTTGCCGGCGGCGGGCCCGGTCAGCTCGATCGCGAAGCCCTCGAGCCGGCGCGACTGCCCCCGGGTGCCGACAAAGGTTCCGCCGTTGACCCACGGCACGTCGCCGATGTCCTGGAGGTGGGCCATGTAGCGCAGGCCCAGCCCCGGCACGGCCGGCGCGACGACCAGCTGGAAGCCCTCGAGCCGGCGTGACTGCCCACGCGTCCCGGCGAACTGGTTGTCGCGGAACGTCAGGTCGGCGATGTCCTGCAGGTGGACCCGGACGTCGAGGGTGGCGCCGCGCCGACCGTACAGCGCGCGGATGCCGGCGACGTCATCCGCGGTGAGCGCGCGCCGCGGCCCGCCGTAGGTCGGGAACATCACCGCGCCGGCGACGGTCGAGTGGGACAGCCCCAGGAGATGCCCGATCTCGTGCAGCGCCACGGTCTCCAGGTCGAACTGGCCCGGGCCGGGCGCGGTGGACCACCCCTCGTCGTCGTCGAAGTGGCAGCGACCGGCGTAGGTCCCGCCACAGGTGGGCGGATAGAATGCGTGGGCCAGCGTGTTGCCGGCGCCGTCGAAGGCCGAGCCGTCGCCGTGGTCGCCGGTGTACCAGCCGAAGGTCAGGACCGGGCCGCTCGCGGCATCGACCTCGGCGAAGTCGAGCCCGACCTCGGCGCTCCAGGTGGCGAGCGCTCGCGCGATGGCGGCGCGGGCCGCGCTGACCGACAGGTCGGGCGTGCCGAGCGTCAGCGCGTAGGTCAGGGTCCGGTGCTTGGCGAAGTACGAACACCCGCGCAGCACGAACTCCGCGACCGGACCGCCGGGGCTGGGATGGAGGTCCGGGTTGCCACAGCGCGGCTGCTCCATCGCCAGCTTGGTGGCGGCGTCGAGGTCGCCGGTCTCGGGCAAGGCGAGGCGGCGTTGGAACGCGGCCAGCGCGTCGCTGGTGGCCGCGTCGAGGACATCCGGGCCGGGTCCGGCCGTGTTGAGGTACCCGAAGCGGGCCAGGTAGCGCTGCGCCAGGCCCGCGTCGGGGCCGGCGTCGCCGCGGCGGAGCGTGGTGGTGAGCTGGAAGCGAGGGGGCATGGCGGTGTCTCCCGGGGTAAGAAGGGGTGACAGCGTGGGTGTCAGATCTGCGGCGACAGCCACACCGTCGGGACGAAGGCCTGGACGCCGGGGTCCGCGCTGGCGTTGAGCGCCCGGGTGATGCCGGCGCCCAGGCGGACCTGCTCGAAGACGCCGAACAACATCACGTCGAGGGAGTAGTCGAAGCTGGCGGTCGCGTCGGGGCCGTGGGTCCAGCGCCTCGCGCCGGCAGCGACGAGGGCGCCGACCCGGTTGAAGGTGCCAAAGCGGGCACCGAGCGTGACCTTGGCGCCCGCGCCACCGTAGTAGCGCGTGGTGGCGGTGCGGTTGTCGGCGACGAGCTCAGCGGTCAACGAGCCAAAGGCGCCCCAGTCGCGACCGACGTGCTCCGCGACCCCCTCGACGGCGAAGACCGCGCTGGCGTTGTCGCCGACGGTCACCGCGCCGGCCCGAGCCCCGAGCGACATCGACCAACCGAGGGCGACCGCGTAGTCGCCGTCGACGATCTGCTCGCAGGGGTTGGCCTGGCGGCCCTTTTCGGGCTGCTTCGCGCGAACCTGCTCCTTGGCCTCGACGGTCTTGGTGTCGCATGCGCCACCCCGCTCGGTCGCCGTACCGAAGGCGACGCGCATGGCGAACAGCGCCGCCGACGCCGACACCGGCGCCCCGCCGCGCTGCCCGTCGAGCAACGTCAGCGACGTCTTCTCGATCGCGAAGCCGCCGTCGAAGCCGTCGATGGTGTAGCGGACCTCGGCGCTGGCGTCGGCCACGTCGGTCTTGCCACCGAGCTGAAACGGGACCGAGAGTGACGCGCCCTTGCTGTACCAGGGCAGCCCGGCGCTGCCGCCGGTGGTGAACTGCGGGTACGTCGGCGCGAGCTTGGTCTGGGCGGCGGGGGCGTCGGGGGTGACGTTGTCCGTTGCGAAAGCGTCGCCGGTGATTTGTGCGGCTGCCGGAGCCGGAGCCGGAGCCGGAGCCGGACCCGGAACCGGAGCTGGAACCGGAGCCGGAGCCGGAGCCGGAGCCGGAGCCGGAGCCGGAACCGGAGCCGGAACCGGAGCCGGACCCGGAGCCGGACCCGGAACCGGTGCGGCTGCCGTGGGCTGAGCAACCGCGACGGCCACCGGGCCCAGCAGCGCGAGCGTACCGACCATCGCGACGACACATCGATTCGAACAGGACATGAACCCTCCGCGTGGAGCGTCAGCAAGACCCACGCCACGGCGCGCGACGCCGTGATTCGCCCCGCGCGCTGGTGCGTGTCCACTGGAGTGGAATCGCGACAGGCCCGCGTCGTCGTGAGTGGACACGCTCGCCGCCCGACGACGACACGACAGCCACCAGACGGCCCACGTGTGCCATCGCGCGGCAACGTGCGCGGGCGGCACGCGGCTTGCGATCGATCACGGCATGGCAAGCTCCCTCGTCCTCGACGCGCCGGAGGCCACGCCCCGCGCGGCCCTCCGGCCCGTGACCCTGGTGGTCCTGGCGGTCACCGCGGTGGTGTTCGGCGCGATGATGATCTACGGCGCGTGGGCGACCGAAGGATCAGCGGTGGGCGCGGCGCTGGGCACCGCGCTCGTCGCCGCCGGCGCGGTGGCGGCGGGGACCGTCATCGGGTTCCTGTTCGGCATCCCGTCCGAGCTCACGGTCGCCGCCCCCGACCGCGCGGGGCCGCCGTCCGCCGCGCCGGTCCCGGCGGTCGCGCCGTCCGTGAGCCCGGCGCGCTCGAACCAGCTGGTGCTGGTGGCCGAATGGCTGACGCGGATCCTACTCGGCGCGACCCTGACCCAGCTGGGCACGGTGCGCGATCTGGTGCAGGAGCTGGGCGAGCAGGCCAGCGGCGGCATCCTCGGCCACCAAGACGGCATGGTGGTGATGGTCGGCGTGATCGTCTACGCCGCGGTGTTCGGTTTCTTCGTCGGGCACCTGTGTACGCGGTTGATCTTGAACGCGCTGTTCCGCGACGCCGACGCGCCGCAGGCGCTGGGCAGGTTGCGCACCGCCCTGGGCACCGACGGCAGCGACGGCGGCACCGGCAAGTCCTTCGACGGCATCTCGAGCACGGTGGCCGAGCTGGTCGTCGAGCGCGACGTCCGCGAGCTGGCCGACCCCGAAGACCAGCGCGCCTGGGGCCTGGCGCGGCTCAAGACCTCCAACCGCGACGCCGCGGCGGTGTCGGCGGCGGTGTCGGCGCTGACCCGGTCGTTCGTGGCGCGGCCCAACGATCGCGCCGCGGTGCAGAGCCTGGTCTTGGGCCTCTTGTACCAGGACGGCGGCTACGACCGCGCCATCGACGAGGCGCGCCGGTTCCTGGCCAGCGAGGCGACCGCCGAGGCCGACAACGCCAACCTGTACGCCTACCTGGCGTGTGGCTACGGCCAGCGCTACGCGGCCCTGCCGGCGACGGCGACCGCCGAGCGCGCGGCGGCTGCGGCCGCCACCCTCGACGCCGCGCGGACGGCCATCGCGCGCGACCCGTCGTGGAAGCTCTACCTGGGCCGGCTCGCCACCGCGCCGGCCGGCTCGACCGAGGACGACCTGACCGCGGTGGCCCACGCTTCGCCCGAGCTCCGCCAGCTGCTGGGAATCGACCCCGCGGCCGCGTCGGGGGCGTGACCGCGCGCGACGCGGCGCACGGCCATCGCCACGCTTGACCGCGCCCGGGCCGGTTGCGATCGTGGCAGCCGCGATGGCCGCGGACCGGACCGGGGGGACGGACGAGGCGCGCGGACGGCTGGCGCCGGACGCGCGGGTCGGTGACTACCGCGTCAAGGCGCTGATCGGCGCCGGCGCGATGGGCGAGGTCTACGCGGCGCAAGACACCGTGCTGGGGCGGCGGGTGGCGCTCAAGCTCTTGCGGACCGCGGCGCTGGCGGGCGCGGCGGTCGATCGCTTCCTCGAGGAGGCCCGGGCCACGGCGGCCTTCAACCACCCGCACATCGTCACCCTCTATGCGGTGGGCGACCACGCCGGCCAGCCGTACCTGGCGCTCGAGTTCCTCGACGGTGAGTCGCTGCGGGCGCGGTGCGCGGCGGGGCCGCTGCCGGAGCGCGACGCGCTGCGCACGGTCCGCGCGATCGCCGAGGCGGTGGCCGAGGCCCACGCGCGCGGGATCATCCACGCCGACCTCAAGCCGGAGAACGTGATGGTGCCGCGCGACGGCCGGCTGCGCGTGGTCGATTTCGGGCTGGCGCGGCTGGCCGGCGCGCCCGGCACCAGCGCCTCGGGCACGCCCAGCTACATGGCGCCCGAGCGGTGGACCGGCGCGGCGCCCAGCGGCGCCATCGACGTGTGGTCGCTGGGCGTGATGCTGTTCGAGCTGGTGACCGGCGCGCGGCCGTGGACCGACGCCGAGCTGGCGCGGCTGGCGTTTGGCAAGGACGAGCCGTCGCTGCCCGCTGGCGATGAGCCGTGGCGCGCGCTGGTCCGGGCCTGTCTGGCCCGAGCGCCGCAGGCCCGGCCGAGCGCCGCCCAGGTCGTGGCGGCGCTGACGACGTTGCTCGAGCCGCACCGGCCCCACGCCGGCGACGAGGCGTGCCCGTTCCCGGGGCTGGTGGCGTTCGGCCGCGACGACAGCGCGCACTACGTCGGCCGCGCCGCCGAGCTGGACCTGGTGATCGAGGCGCTCCGACGCGCGCCGCTGGTCCCCATCGCCGGGCCCTCGGGTGTCGGCAAGAGCTCGTTCGTATCGGCGGCGGTGGCGCCGCGGCTCGAGGAGAGCGGCGGCTGGACCACGGTGGTGTGTCGGCCAGGGGCCACGCCGTTCGCGACCCTGGCCGCGGCGCTGGGCCACGACGACGCGGCCGGGCTCCGGGCCGAGCCGACCCGGGTGACGCTGGCCCTGGCGGCGTGCGCGGCGCGCGCCGGCCGCCGCGTGCTGCTGGTGGTCGATCAGTTCGAGGAGTGCTTCACGCTGGCCGGCGACGAGGGCGTGGCGCTGTGCGGGGCGCTGGCCGAAGTGGCGACCGGGCCCGACGAGCCGTGGCGGATCGTGGTCACCCTGCGCGACGACTTCCTGGCGCGGCTGGCCGCGGCCCCGGCGATGCGCCCGCACCTGGGCGCGCTGGTGGTGCTGGCGCCGATGACGGTGGCAGATCTACGCGCGGCGGTGCGAGCCCCCCTGGCCAACGTCGGCTACACCACCGACAGCGCGGCGCTGCCGGGGCGCATCGCCGACGACGTGGTCGCGCAACCGGCCAGCCTGGCGCTCTTGCAGTTCGCGTGTCGCGCGCTGTGGGACCGGCGTGACGTCGACGCTCGGTGTGTCACCACCGGCGCGTACGACGCCATCGGCGGCGCCGCCGGGGCGCTGGCCACCCACGCCGAGCGGGTCCTGGCCGAGCTGCCAGCCGAGCAGGTCCGCCAGGTGCGCGCGGTGTTCCTCGAGCTGGTGGCGGCGGACGGCACCCGGCGACCCCGCCCGCGCCAGGCGCTGGCCGACGGCCACCTCGGCGACGTCGCGGCGGTGCTCGACCTGCTGGTGGCGCGGCGGCTGCTGGTCACGTCGCGCCAGCTCGATGACGCCGACGCCCAGGTCGAGCTGGCCCACGAAGCGCTGGCGACCGCGTGGCCGCGCCTGGGCCGCTGGCTCGACGAGACCCACGAGGAGCGGCTGCTGGTGGCCGAGGTCGAACAGGCCGCGACCCTGTGGAGCCAGCGCGGCCGGCGCGAGGAGGAGACCTGGACCGGCCTGGCCCTGGCCGAGGCGGTGCGCAAGGTCGAGGCCTGGAACGTCCAGCTGCCCAGCGCGTCGCGGCGGTTCCTCGACGCAGGCCAGGCGCTGGCCCGGCGTCGGCGCCGGCTCCGGCGGTGGAGCGCCGGCCTCGGCGCCGGCGTGCTGGTCGCGGTCACCGTGGTCGCGGTCCTGGTGGCGATCCGCGTCGCGCGCAGCGAACGCGAGGCCCAGGCCCAGCGGCGCCGGGTGCTGGCGCAGCAGGCGCAGATCAAGCTGGCCGCCGCCGACATGGGGCGGTTCGAGCTGGTGCTCAAGCCGTTCGACTGGGACCCGACGGAGCAGCGGGCGTCGCCGCCGGCACATCACCCGCCGCTGCGGTGGACGTTGCGGGCGCCCAGCCGCGACGACCTCGACGAGCCGGGCCGGGTGTACGTCGAGGCTGACGACGTCCGCCGGGGCACGCCGCGCTGGGACAGCGACCGGCTGATCGAGTTCGTCGAGGCCCGCTCTGGCCGGGTCTTCGTCGAGACCGACCGCGGCCCAGGTTGCGCCCCCAGCGTGCTCCTCATCCAGCGCCTGCCCGGCTTCGCCGAGCGCGACCACCCGGCGCGCCTGGAGATCGACGTGCCGACCTGCCAGGCCACGCTGGCGACCCTGGTCGAGATCCCCGCCGGGCCGTTCTGGCGTAACGTCGACGCCGGCGACGGGGTCCACACCCGCGACGAGCTGGTGACCGAACCGCGCTTCCGGATCCAGCGGACCGAGGCGACGCGGGGCGCGTTCGCGATGTACGCGCGCCTGCGCGCCCTCACCGCCGACGACGCCGCCCCGACCGCGTCCCTCGATGTCGACGTGCCACCGCGACCTGACCTGCCGGTCGTCGGAATCAGCCAGCCGACCGCGCGTCACTACTGCCGCTTCCTCGGTGGCCGGCTGCCGACGGTGGCGCAGGTACAAAAGGTGCTCCGCGGCGGCCTGGTCGTGGCGGGCCAGACCAACCCTCACCCGCGACGGTCGGTGCCGTGGGGCGCTGCGGCGCTGGCCCGCGCGGCGAACCTGTCCTACCCCGCCGATCCCCCGTCACAGCTCGCGCCGGTCGGGGCGTTCCCCGGCGACACCAGCCCGTACGGCGTGGTCGACCTCGCCGGCAACGTGACCGAGTGGACGGCCGACGTGTCGACCGACCCGATCCATCGCGGCCTGTATCGACTGGTCGGCGGCAACTGGGGCTCCCCACCCGAGCTCGGACATCACACCGTCCAGTTCCGCAACCTGCGGCCGGCCGGCTACCTGGACTTCGCGATCGGCGTGCGCTGCGTCGCCGACTGACCAAGGGACTCCTCGACCGACATCCCCACGCGGGGGCCCTAACCCACCAGCGCGCCCAGGTGCTCGACCCGCGCCGCCAGGCTGGGTGGGACGCCATCGAGCGCCGCCAGCGACGAGAAGAACGTGTCGTCGGCGGCATCCGGGTGGAGCCCGTCGGGCGTCCACAGCGCCGGCCCGATGTCGCGGATGGTGCCGAGCACCACCCGGTGACGCCCCAGCACGCGCGCGAGCTTGACCAGGAGCAGGCGCCCAGCCTCGGCCGCGGCGACCGGCGCCCCGATCGGCTGCGCCGCCACGTCACAGCCGAGGAGCCGCACCTGCGCGCACGGGGCGAGACACCGGGCGATGGCCTGGGCGTGCGCAGCGCCGACCAGCGGCGACGCCGGATCTGCGTTGCTCTGGAACAGGATGCCGTCGCCCAACCACATGGTGCCCGCCGCGCCGTGGTCGAAGATGTCGAGCACGTCGATGACGCGCCCATCCGCCACCGCCGCGATCGTCGCCGCGAAGTCGGCGAGGCGCTCACAGCGGACCACGGTGACGAGCTGGGACGCCGCGCAGTACGCGGCGACCTCGTCCATGAAGGCGTCGGGCGGATCTTCGGTGTCCGGCCGGCTGCCGATGACCAGGACGTGCGTCATTCGAACAACGCCTCCAGCCCCACGAGGTCCACCACGCCGGTCAGCTTGGCCTCGGCCACCTTGGCCAAGACCGCCTTCTTGAGCGCGTTGAACTGGATCTGCGACAGGCCGGCGGTGCGTGGCCACTTGCCGTCGGCGGTGGGGTTGTCGGCCTGGGCCGCGACGAGGTCGGCCTTGTGCGCGGCGGTGAGTCGGTGCGGGTTGAGCATGACGAAGCCGAACAACCCGCCGGCCACCGCATCGATCTCCGCCTTGGTGGGGATGGTCGACGGACGCGCCGGGAACATCAGCTCGTGGTCTGCCAGCGCGACGACGTGCGGCCCGCCGACCGTGGCCGGCGGCTTGGCGCAGTCGACGAACTTGAAGGTCAGCTCGCCCTTGGCGTCGTCGCGGGCGACGAAGTTGACCGGGTAGGCGTCGTAGCCCCAGCCCGGCTGCACCAGCCACCACCTGGCGCGGCGCTTCGTCGCGGGATCAATGCGCGCCATGAACGTGGCCTGGTCTTCGGCCTTGGCCATCGTCCCGGCTGACCCGATCGAGAACTCGTACGTGATGTTCCCCATTGCGTCACTTCCTCTCGAGTGCGAACTGGTTGATCAGGTTGTAGACGTGCGCTCGACTGAGATCGAGCCGCTCGGCGACGGCGGTGACGTTCCAGGAGGTGGCCTCGAGTTCGCGCCGGACGAGGTCGCGCTGGAACGCACGGGTCGCTTCGTGAAAGGTCGGCGAGCGATCGTCGCTGGCAGTGACAGCCCGCAGGTGGCGCAGCTCGACCTGGGGCGCGCCGTCGGAGATGGCGCGGATGAGCGCGTACTCGACCTCGTTGCGCAGCTCGCGGATGTTGCCGGGCCAGTCGCGACGCTCGAGCGCCTGGCGCAGCCGGGCCGACGCCGGCAGCGGCGGCAGGCCGTGATCGCGCGCGATGCGGCCGACCAGGTCGTCCACCAGCGGCCCCACGTCGTCGCGGCGCTCGGCCAGGGCCGGCATCCGCACCGCCACCACGTTGAGCCGGTAGAACAGGTCTTCGCGGAAGCGCCGGGCCTCGATCATCGCCGGCAGGTCGGCGTTGGTGGCGGCGATGACGCGGATGTTGGCGGTGGCCAGGCGGTTGGACGCCAGCGCGTAGTACTGGCGTGACTGCAGCAGCTGGAGCAGCTTGCCCTGGGCCGCCACCGGGATCTCGGCGATCTCGTCGAGGAACAGCGTGCCGCCCTCGGCCGCCTCGACCTTGCCCGGGGTGCGGCGCGCGCCCGGGAACGCGCCCGGCATGGCGCCGAACAGCTCGGACTCGATCAGGCCCTCGGGGATGGCGGCGCAGTTGAGCTCGACGAACGGTTGCCCGCGGCGCGGGCTGTTGGCGTGCACCGCGCGCGCCAGCTGGGACTTGCCGGTGCCGTGGGGCCCGGTGATCAGCATGGTGACGTCGAGGCCGATGAACGGCTCGATCTGGCCGAACACCCGGGCCAGCGCCGGGCTGCGGCCGATGATGCCGTCGAGGGCCAGGCGCCCGCGGTACGGCTCGGTGGGATCGTCGACCGCGGTCGCCGCCTGCGCCGCCGCCTCGACGGCGGGCCCGACGTGGCCGGCCACCTCCTCGGCCAGCGCGACGTCGGCGTCGGAGAACGGCCCGGCGCCCGGCCGGCCCTCCAGGTACAGCACGCCGCCCCCGCTGTCCCCGACCGGCACGCACAGCACCGCCTCGAGGCGCTGCTCGCGCACGCTGGCCAGCTCGCCGAAGCGCGCGTCGAGGGTCGCGAACGGGACGTGCAACGTGGTGCCCGCGACCAGCGCCGCGGTGACGATGCCGCGCGAGGTGACGGCGCGGATCGCGTCGGCCTCGGCGGTAGTGCAGCCGTGCGACAGCGACCACCGGGGCGCCAGCCCGCCGCCCGCCACGTGCAGCTCGAGGTAGCCGCGCTGGGCGCCGGTCGCGTCCACCAGCTGGGCCAGCACGTCGGCGAGCGCTCCGTCGAGCGCGCGGCCACCGCGCATGCCCAGGATGCGCCGAAAGATGTCGCGCTCGAGGCGCGGTCGCTCCTCGCTGGTCCCCATGGACGGCGACGTTACACCCGCCGCCCAGGCGCCGAACATGCGGCGCGGGGCGGACCCGGCGGTCGGGGGCCGGGCGGGGTCGTCCGAGCCGGTCACGGTCGGGCCGCCGCCCGCGCGGCGGCTCCTTCGATCGCCGGGTCACCCACAGCCATGGGTAGGTACACAGCAACCTCGGTGCCAAGGCCGAACCGCCGAGACCCTGCGCCGCGCCGCGGGCGTCGTCCAGGATCCTGGAATCGTCGACGGGACCGGCCCATCGCAGTGGACACCGGGCCGGCGCCGGGCGCCGCCGACGCGCCCGGTTCGCGGCCTGTGCGCAGGGCACGCCGCGTGCAGCAAGGGCCGGCACCGCCATGCGCACCCGCGCCTGTCTTCCGATGATCACCCTGGCGCTCGTCGCGACCGCGCCGCACGCCCAGGCCCAGCCAGCCATCGAGGCCGAGACGTTGTTTCGCGACGGCGTGCGGCTGATGAAGGCGCGGCAGTACGCCCAGGCGTGCGCCGCGTTCGCCGCCAGCGACCGGCTCGATCCGACCATCGCCGCCAAGCTGCGGCGGGCAGACTGCGAAGAGCAGCGGGGCCGGCTGGCCACGGCGTGGTCGGCGTTCCTGCAGGTGGCGACGCTGACCCGCGACGACCTCGCGCACCAGGCCGAGCACGCCGTCGCCACCGCGCGCGGCCTGGCCCTCGAGCCGCGGCTGCCGCACCTCACGATCACGGTCGCGCCCGAGGCCCGGGTGCCGGGGCTGGCGATCACCCGCAATGGGGCCGCGGTCGATCCCAGCGTGTGGAACCGCGCGGTGCCAGTCGACCGGATGGCCCACGCCGTGGAGGCAACCGCGCCCGGCCACCGGCCGTGGTCGACCACGGTGGTGATCGAGGGCGAGGCCGAGGCGCAGACCATCGTGGTGCCGAGGTTCGAGGCGGCGGGAGGCGGGGCGGCGCGCCGGGTGGGGCCCGCGGAGGTCGCGCCGGGTGCGCCGCCGCGGCCGGCGCCGCGGAGCTGGAGGTGGCCGGGGGTGCTGGGCGGGACCGCGGTGGCGCTGGGCGGGGTGGCGGTGGGCCTGGAGCTGAGCGCGCGGGGTCGGTACGCCGACGCGGTGGCCGCGAGCGATGGTGCGCTCTACGACGACGCGGTCCGGCGTCGGCGCGGCGCGGTCGCGTCGGGCATCGGCGCCGGGGTGCTCGCGCTCGGCGCGACCTACCTGGTGTGGCGGGGCCGCGGCCACAGCCGGTCGGTCACCGTCGCGGTGCGGGCGGGCGACGGCGGGCTCGGCCTGGCGATCGGCGGTGGCCTGTGACGGCGCGCGCGGTCGCGACGCTCGCGACGCTCGCGGCGCTCGCCGGGTGCGGCTTCCCGGCGCTGCCGACGGTCGGCACCGACGCCGACCCGACCAGCGACGGCCCGGCGGACGCACCGGTCGATGCGCCACCCGACACCGCCAGCCCGGATACACCCGACGACGCACCGGTCGACGCCGCCGTCGACGCGCCCATCGACGCGCCGAGCTGCTCGACCGGCGAGACCCGCTGCGCCGCCAACGACGTCGAGACCTGCCAGGCCGGGTCGTGGTCGACGACGGCCACCTGCGCCAACCTGTGCGACCACGGCGCGTGCGTCACGCCCCCCAGCTGCAGCGGCGGCGCCACCACGTGCGGCGTCGGCGGCACCGAGCCGTGCTGTGCCGCGTTGCCCGTGCCGGGCGGCACGTTCGCGCGCAGCTTCGACGGCGTGTCTGCCGGCTACACCGACGATCGGTACCAGGCGACGATCAGCGGCTACCACCTCGATCGGTTCGAGGTCACGGTCGCGCGGTTCCAGGAGTTCGTCGCGGCGTACCCGCTCGGCCGGCCCAGCGACGGCGCCGGCCGCAACCCCCACGACGCCACCGACCCCGGCTGGGTGCCGGCGTGGACCGCGCTGTTGCCGGCCAGCCAGGCCGCGCTGGCCGCCTCCCTGGCGTGCGAGACGGTCACGTCGCAGGCTCCCGGCGACCCGGTGCGCTGCGTGTCCTGGTACGTGGCCCAGGCGTTCTGCATCTGGGACGGCGGCCGGCTGCCCAGCGAGGCAGAGTGGAACTACGCCGCGGCGGGCGGGGCCCAGCAGCGGGTCTACCCGTGGTCGTCGCCGCCGACGTCGACGCTGCTCGACGGTGCTCACGCGATCTACCAGACGGCCGCGCCCCAGCGCCCGGGCACGGCGGCGGCGGGCGCCGGCCGGTGGGGCCACGCCGACCTGGCCGGCAACGTGTGGGAGTGGGTGCTCGACGGCTACATCAGCCCCTACCCCAGCACGGCGTGCGTCGACTGCGCGGTCCACACCGCGAGCAGCGCCAACGTCGTGCGCGGCGGCTCGTACCTCGACGCGCCGGGGACCGTGCTGGTGTCCCGGCGCGGCGCCCAGGCCCCGACCTCGACGACGCGCACCACCGGGTTCCGGTGCGCGCGCGACCCGATCCCGTGACGAGGAGATCCATGCGCACCAACTCCAGCCTCCGCAGCCCGACCCTCGCCGTCGTCGGCCTCCTCGCCATCCTGGGCTCGTGCTCGGGCGGGGACGGCCCCAAGGTCGGCAAGTTCATCCGGGCCCGCGCACCCAGCGCAGGTGTCGCGCCGATGGCGGCCGACGTCAGCTGCGTCAACAGCGCGGACGTCAGCTGCACCAACGCAGCCGCAGCGGCGGCGTGCACCGTCACCACCGGGTGCGACGCCGATCACCACTGCATCTTCGCCCGCTCGCCGGACCCGGGCTGCCCCTGCTACGCGGGCGAGGTGCGCTGGTGCAGCGGCGGCTCGAAGGTCCAGTTCTGCGCGGCCACCGCCCCCGGCGGCAAGCAGACCGCCTGGCAACCCACCTGTGGCCCCACCGCGGTCGAGTGCGACACCGGTATCCCCGACTGCCACGCCGGCACCCGCCAGACCCGCTTCGATCTCGACAAGGGCGCCTGGGAGGAAGATGCCTCCCTGCCCTGCGTCCCGACCACGCGGTGCCCGACCGTCGGCGAGACCGCCACCTGCACGCCGGCCGACCCGGCCTGCGCGTACGGGCAGCGCACCTACGGCGCCGCCGGATGGGGGCCGTGCGTCGCGGTGTGCGGACCGCCGCCGCCGCCGCCGGTGTGCGCGGCGGGCGAGCGGCAAGGCTGCAGCGTCGATGGCTGCGGCGGCACGCGCACGTGCATCGGCGGCCAGGGCTGGAGCGATTGCCAGGCGCCGCGTCCATGCCCAGACGGCTGGCGGTGGGACGGCGCGGCGTGCACGTGGACCTCGCCCAACCAGCCCAGCTACGTGAAGTACTATCCGCACCGATCGGACAACGAGCGCGTCGCCGCGACGGGGCCCATCGGCTATCCGGCCGCCGGCGGTCAGCCCGGGCCGATCTACGTCGAGGTGAGCCTCGATCAGTGGAGCAACCCGCCCGCCGGCGACGGCGGCAACTACTGCGGCAAGGACGGCTTCGTGTCGGCGTGGGTCGGCTGCATCCACCCCGACGGCAGTCGCAACTTCGGCGTCAACGCCGGCCGGGATGTCGCCGATCACGAGTGGCAAGACAAGGTGACCATCCCGGTGCGGTGCGATCCCGGTGATCAGATCGGCGTGTTCAAGCACTCGTGGGGTCACCTGTCGGCGTGGCACTGCACCCGCCAGCTGGCGCTGCTGGTGATCCGCAACCACGATCCCATCGCCGCGTGCCGCTGGTAGGCGGTGTCGATGACCCACGCCGGCGCCGCGCGCGAGGTCCCGGGCGGTGAGGTCCGCTGTCCGCGTCGAGGCGCTGGGCGGGCCCGGCGAGCGCGGCCATCCCGGGTCGGCGGGTCGACCGGCGTCACGCCGCCGCAGGCGTCGCGCGCTCCACCAGGCCCAGGCCGACCTTCTCGGTCCACCACAGGAGCCCGGTGACCAGCTGGCGGCGATCGTCGACGAACGACGGCTTCTTGCCTTCGAAGGCGTGGCCGACGAACTGGAAGGTCCACCCCACAGTGAACAGCGGGATCGCCAGCGGCAGGCCGACGACGGTGGCGCCGATGGGCAGCGACGCCGCGATCATCGGGATGCCGATGGAGTGGCAGGCCTGGTTGACGGGGTGCTGGTGATCGTCCTGGTAGCGATCCATCAGCTCGGACCATTCGGCGTTCAGCTTGACGAGGGCCATGGGGTCTCCGGTGCGACGAGGTGCGAGGTCGCGGGCGAGGCGGTTGCGGGCAATGCGATGCGGACCAGCGCGTCGGCCAGCGCATCGATGAAGCGAGCGTCGCTGACGACAGGCTGGCCCAGCACGTGGGCGTGGACGGCGCCTTCGAGGGCAGCCATGACGATGAACGCGGTGGCGGCCGGGTCGGGGTGGGCCCAGCGGCCGAGCACGGCGGTGATGCGGTCGAGGAGGCGGCGCTCGCCAGCGCGGATGAGCGCGTCCAGCGCCGGATCGGCGTGGCGCCGCTCGGTGATGACCGCGTGCAGGGCTCCGTCGGCGACGTGGGCCGCCACCACCACGTCGATGACCTCGCGCAGGCGCCCGCGCGCCTGGTCGACGTCGAGGCGGTCCCCCTCGACCAGCCCCAGGACGCGCTCGGTCAGGAGGGCCTGGCGGGTCCCGGCGACCTCGCGCAAGACCTCGTCTTTGCTTGTAAAGTACTGGTAAAAGCTGCCGGTGGCGGCCGTGGCCCGGGCCGCGATGCTCCGGGCGGTGGTCGCCGCGTAGCCGCGCTCTGTGAACTCGTGCACCGCGGCGGTCACCAGGGCTGCCCGGGTGCGCACCGCGCGGCCTTGGGACGGCGTTCGGGTGCGGGCCGGCTGCTCCACGTGCTGAGAACACCACGAATATGACTCCGAGGTCAAGTTCTGTTTCTCGTACAGCCTCGTTGGCTCCCTACGATTCGCCGGCCAGCGCGGCCTCGGCCGCGACGGTAGACTGACCGCATGGAGCGCCTGACTGGCCCGGCCCGCGGGCTGAAGTTCATGAGCATCGCGGTCCTGTGCATGCTCGCGCGCTACCTGCTCGAGGTCGTCCTGACGGTGATGATGCTCGACGTCGACTCGCTCCCGGGGCTGGCGTCGTTGGTGACCTGGACCGCGCGGCTGCACTGGCTCGATCTGTCTGCCCTGGCGCTGTTCATGGTGGGCGTCGGGTTGAACCTCGGCGAGCTGCGGCGGCGGCGGTGGTCGCCGGTCGCTGCGGTGGTGGCGCTGGTGGCGTTCGCCGGCGCGTTCGCGTTCCACGCCTGGCTGACGGTGCTCCTGGGCGACGTGGCGGCGGCGCTGCGCGGCGAGACGCGCGGCTTCGACGTCGGCCGCCTCGACGCGGTGCCGCGCTGGACGTTGGTGGCGACGGTGGCGTACGCCGTCGGCCTGTCGGCGACGGTGCGGGTGGTGCGCGCGTACTCCATGACCGACGGCAACCTGGGCTTGCGCGAGCAGGCCCGGGCCATCGGCGGCATGTTGATCCTGCTCATCATCGCCGACACCTTCTACCGGTTCACCTACGGGCTGGGCGCCATCACCAACCCGATGGGGATGCTCGGCGTTGCGGCCGCGGTGGGGCTGATGGTGTTCTGGTTCTGGTGCCACAGGCAGCTCGGCGCGCTGTTCGAGAGCGCGCGCTACTACCTGCGCGCCGCGGGCTCGTTGCCGACGGCGGACGTGGTGCGGCACGCCCCGGCGGACGTGGTGCGGCACGCCCCTGCGCCGGCGCCGGTGCCGCCACCCGCGCCGATCGCGCCCGCGCCCGCGCCCCGGCTGGTCGACGCGCCCCTGGCCGGCCACGCGCCGACCGCGCCGGCCGCGACGCCCACCGACGGCGCCGGCCCGCGCCTGCTGCGGTGACGATCCCGGGCGTGGCCGGGGCGATCGCGCGCGTGTTATCTCCGCCGGCGTGACGACCATCCGCGCCAAGCGCACCGTGTCGGCCCCGCGCGCCACGGCGCGGCCGGCGCCGGCTCCGGCTGCCCGCACCACCGCCCGCATCCACGTCCTCGACATCCCGTTCGCGATGCGCGGCGTGGCCGCGGCCAACGCGGCCCGGTGGGACGCCGACCACGGCGTGCACGTGTACGAGGGCGCGACGCTGCCGCCCGCGCTGGCGCCGTTCGCGGCGCAGCCGTACTCGTGGGAGCGCCACGTCGAGCGCGAGCTGACCGGCGCGGCGGTCGCGCCACCGTCGGTGCCGACCGGCGCCATCGCGCTGCGGCCGCACCAGGCCGAGGCGGTCGACGCCATCGCCGCGGCGATCCGCGCGCGGCGCCCGGGGTTCCTCCTGGCCGACGATGTCGGCCTGGGCAAGACCATCACCGCGTGGGCCGCCATCCTGCGCATGCCCGCGGCCGCCAGCGTGCTGATCGTGTGTCCGCTGGCGGTGATCGCCCACTGGCGCCGCACCGTCCTGGCCATGGGCGACGGCGGCAAGGACGTGGTCATCCTCAACTACGAGCGGCTGGGCAAGCTGTTCGAGGTGAGCCCGGCGGCGCGCAAGAAGATCCGCACCAAGAAGGGGCTGGCCCGCGCCGGCACCGCGCCCGCGCTCGACGTGATCGTCCTCGACGAGAGCCACCGCTGCAAGAACCCGGCTGCGGCGCGCTCGAAGCTGGCGGCCAAGCTGGTGGCCAACGCCGGGTTCTGCCTGTGGCTGTCGGCCACCGCCGGGCAGAACCCGCTCGAGCTGTCGTACCTGGCGCCGCTTTTGGCCAGCACCACCGGCGCGCGCGCCACCGACCTCAAGGACTTCGAGCAGTGGTGCCTCGACCAGGGGCTGGGCGTCAGCCGCGGCGGCTACGGCAAGTGGGAGTGGCGCGGCGATCGCGGCGACTGCGAGCGGGTGCGCGTCATGCTGTTCGAGCCGGCCCGCGGTCACGGCCCGGCTGGCCTGCGGC
Source organism: Kofleriaceae bacterium (assembly GCA_041389965.1). Taxonomy (GTDB): domain Bacteria; phylum Myxococcota_A; class Polyangia; order Haliangiales; family Haliangiaceae; genus UBA2376. The sequence goes on from JAWKQV010000002.1 coordinate 768,017, forward strand.
GGCGCCCCGAGGACATCGTCGGCTGGCCGGCTATCAACCGCTGCCTCACGCCGATCGAGCTCGACGGCGCCGCGCGCGAGTTGTACGAGCAGGCGTGGACCGCGTTCCGCCGCGAGCTGGAGCTGTCGCCGCGCGGGCGCGATCCGAAATCGGCGCTGGCAGCCATCGTGCGGCTGCGCCAGAAGAGCTCGCTCATCCGCGCCGAGGGCACCGTCGAGCTGGTGCGCGAGCTGCTCGACAACGGCCACCAGGTCGCGGTGTCGGTGGCGTTCGTCGAGAGCCTCGAGGCGATCCGGGGCGCGCTGCAGGGTGGGCTCCACGGCGTCCCGTGCGCCGTCATCCACGGTGGGCTGCCGGCGGGCGAGCGCGAGCGCGAGCGGCTGCGGTTCCAGCGCGGCGAGGCCCGGGTGGTGCTGTTCACCGTCGAAGAGGGCATCTCGCTGCACCAGGGCGAGCACAACGACGTGGCGCGGTCGGAGGTCATCCACGACCTGCGCTGGTCGGCCATCCAGATGGCGCAGATCGAAGGCCGCTGCCACCGCGACGGTCGGTTCGCCCAGGTCTACTGGACCTACGCCGACCGCACCGTCGAGGACCAGATCGCCCGGGTGGTGGCCGGGCGGCTGCAAGCCATGAAGGAGATGGTGGGCGACGACGCCGAGACGCTGCGGGAGATCGAGCGGCTCTTGGCGGCGTGACGGGGGCCGGCGCGATCCGGTACCCTGAGGCGTGCCTCCCGGGACGCGCCAGATCGAGCTGACCTGGACCTGTTCGTCGTGCGGGCACGGTAACCGCGGCCGCGACAAGGCGTGCCAGGGCTGCGGCGACCCCAAGGACGCCAGCGAGCGCTACGAGATGCCCGGCGCGACCGCCGCCGCGGCGACGGTCACCGACCCGCACCTGGTGCGCCTGGCCACCGCCGGCGCCGACTGGCGGTGCTCGTTCTGGCGGCAGCGGCAGCGCCGGCTCGACGGCACCTGCGCGACCTGCGGGGCGTCGGTGGCCGACGCGGTGGTCGAGGCGCCACCGCCGGCGGTGGTGCTGACCTGGTGGCAACGCTGCAAGCGCTGGGTGAAGGCGCACCCGGTCGCGGCGGGGCTCCTGGCGGCCACGGTGGTCGCCATCGTCGCCGTGGTCGGCGCGCGGGCCTGGGCCAACCGGACCCGCACCTTCACCAGCACCGTCGCGGCGGTGCGGTGGGACCACGCGATCACCGTCGAGCGCTACCAGGTGTGGGCCCGCGAGGGCTGGCGCCAGGACGCGCCCGCGGCGGCCTTCGCCGTGCGTTCGCTGGGCCAGCGGATCCACCACTACGACGAGGTCCTCGACGGATACGACACCGAGTACTACACCGAGCAGGTCGCGTGCGGCGAGGACTGCACCACCGAGCCCGAGCACTGCTCAGAGTCCTGCACCGACAACGCCAACGGCTTCGCCACCTGCACCACCACCTGCACCGGCGGCGGCCAGTCGTGCTCGACGCGGTATTGCAGCGAGCAGCGCAGCCGTCAGGTCCCGCGCTACCGCAAGGAGCCGCGCTACGCTGAGGCGGTCGCCTACCAGGTGTGGGACTGGGGCGACCACCGCACGGTCCACGCCCGCGGCGCTGCGGTGACCGGGCTGCGCTGGCCGACCGAGGAGGCCCTCACCGGCGTCGGCCTGGCCGAGCGGGAGCAAGAGCGCGAGCGGCGGGCCGCCACCTACGCCGTCACGCTGGCCTACGACGGCGCGGCGCGCATCACCGTGGCGGTGACGCCCGAGGCGTTCCCCGGCTTCGCGGTCGGCACCAAGCACCGGCTTCGGCTCAAGGGCAAGACGGTCGCGGTCGACGGCGTGCCGGTCGTGCGCGCGCCGGCGGCCGACCAGCCCGACCCGTCCGAGGAGGCCTCGGCGGGAGGTCCGGCCGAGGCCCCGCCACCAGCGCCCTGACCCGCGGCGGGGGCGGTGCGTCGGTGTCGACCGGGGGTGCCGGGGGTACCTGGATCGACGAGGCCGGGACGCCGGACGTCCAACCGGCGTAGGCTGGCCCCGACCACGGCCGCCCGGCGGCCCGCGAACGAAGGGAGCACAGATGCGCTGGAACTCTCGCTCGATGACGATCCTCCTGACCGGTGCGCTCACCGTGGGCGCGGCGAGCGCGGCGCTCGCGCAGTCAGCCGGTGACGACGGCCACGGTCGGCCCGACCGCCAGGCGCGCAAGCGGGTCCCGCCGCCGCCGGCCCCGACGCCGGCCCCGGCCCCGACGCACGACGACGACGACCACGGCAAGGCCGGCGACGACCACGGCAAGGCCAGCGACGACCACGGCAAGGCCGGCGACGACCACGGCAAGGCCGGCGACGACCACGGCAAGGCCAGTGACGACCACGGCAAGGCCGGTGACGACCACGGCAAGGCCGGTGACGACCACGGCAAGGCCGGCGACGACCACGGCAAGGCCGGCGACGACCGACTGCGCGCCGATCCGCCGATGCTCCCCGAGGACCACCCGCCCCGGGAATGGAAGCTCGATCACCCGGTGGTCAGCGGCTTCTGGCCGCCCCAGGGCAAGCCGGGGACCAAGGTGGTGATCCGCGGCCGCAACTTCGCGGCGGACACCGTCGTCGAGTTCGCCGGCGCGGCGGTCGCCGACGCCAAGATCACGCCGGGCATGATCACGTTCGCGATCGCGGCCGAGGCCGCCACCGGGCCGATCGTGTTGCGCCGTGGACAAGACCGGCCGCTTTTGGTCGGCACCCTCGCGGTGGCGGCCGCCGCGGCGCCGCCGGTCGACGTCGCGGCCGAGGTGGCCAAGCGCGACGCCGAGCACCAGCGCGCCGCCGAGGCGGCCTGGGCCGACCGCCAGGCCCAGCTGGCCAAGGACCGGGCCGCCCGGGCCGCGGTCGTCCAGCAGCGCTGGGCCGAGCGCGACACCAACCGCGCGGCGCGACGCGCGGCGCGCGCCGACGAGATCCGCGCGCGGTGGCAGGCCGCCTTCCTCGCCGATCCGGCGACGCTCGACGAGCTGGCGCTGCACGCCCAGCGCACCGCCGAGCTCGACCGGATGCGCGACCTGGCCGAGGTGGCCCTGAACAAGCAACTGGCGGTGCGGGTCGAGGTGCTCGAGCGCCGCGAAGCCGATCGTCACACCCAGCGCATGACCGCGCTCGAGGCCGCGGCCAAGGCCGGAGGTACCCCGTGAAGTCGACCACCCTCCTGATGTGTGCCCTGCTCGCCGGGGGCGCCGCGTGCGGCAAGAAGAAGAACGACGCGCCCGCGGCCAAGCCGACCGACCCGACGCCGCCGGTGGCCACGACCCCGCCGCCAACCCCGACGCCGCCGGTGGTCGCCGCCCCGCCCGAGGTGCCGACGCCGATGGACTTCGAGCAGGCCGCGGCGGCGGAGATCACGGACCAGACGCTCGAGGCACGCCTCAAGGCGCTGGAGTCCGAGCTGGCGCGCTGACCGCGGCGGCGGCGCGCGCCGGCCGCAGGCCTCGCCCGTGCTACCGTCGGCGCGATGCGCCGGGTCGTGATCGCAGCCTTCGTCGTCGGTGCCGCGTGCGGGCGCAGCAGCAACAGCGAGCGCCGCGAGCCGCCGGCCACGACGACCACCGCGACGCCGCCGGCCACGACGACCACTGCGCCCACCCCAGGCGTGGCGGCGCCGGTCGGGCCCCGGGCCCGGGCGGTGATCGAGCAGGTCGAGCACCTCGACGACGACGCGCTCGAGTGGACCGCCGGCGCGCGCGATCCCGGCGCCAGCGACGCCACCGTGCCGCCACCGCCGCCGGGCGCCGTCGCCGCGGTGGCAGCCCTGGTCGCGTGGGCCGACGCGGGCGAGGCCTTCGCGCTGCCGTGCTTCGCCCGCGAGACCTCGGTGCTCATGCGCGGCTTCTCGCTGTGGCTGGCCGCGGTCCGCACCGCGCCGACCGTCGACGCCCCGGCGGTCGCGGCGGTGTTGCGCTACGCCCAGGCGCTGCGAGCGCCCAGCAACAGCGACCTGGCCATCGTCGTCGGCGCGACCCTGGCGGTGGCCACGGTCGGGGTGTGGACCAAGGAGCGCCACCAGCCGCTGCCGCCGGCCCTCGCGGCGTTGCTGCCGACCGAGGCGGTGGTCGCCGACGCCGGGCGCGCGGCGCTGCGGTGCGGCGCGGCGCTGGCGCAGACCGTGACCCTCGACGGCCAGCCCGCGGCGGTCCCGGCCGGGCCGGTCGGCGCTGACCGGCTGCCCGACCAGACCGCCGCGGTGCTCGCGGCCCGCCGCGACCTGGGCCTGTCGACGGCGCCGGGATGGATCGAAACCGAGCGCACCGACTACACCGCGTTCTGGCGGGAGACCGCGGCGCTGGCGGAGCAGGCCACCACGCCGGCCGACGTCCTGGCGTTGTACGAGGCGCGCCGGGCCCTGGCCGCGCGCCACCCGACGTCGATGATGGTGCGCCTGGTGGGCGACATGCTGTTCAACGACGGCATGGCCGCGCGCCTGACCCAGCTGGGCCAGGACATCGCCGCCGACCGTCCGTGACCCGTCTGCGCGCGGTCACGGCAGGCGCAGGACCGCGCGCTGATCGTGCGACGCGCCCCCCGCGAAGTACCAGGACGCCGAGACCAGGCCGTGGGCGGCCGACAGACACCAGCTCGATCCACCCTCGTCGCCGCCCCAGCTGTCGTCGGCGACGCACCAGCCGTCGCCCTGGGCCGTGACGGCGTACGCCGAGCCGAAGTCGCCGCTGCCACCGTCCTCGGCGTCGCTGTGCCGCTCGGCGACCGGCCGCTGCCCCTGGACCAGCACGGGCGCGTCGGGCAGCGCCGCGGCGAGCGCGTCGGCCGTGGCCGGCAGGCTGCCGGCGTCCAGGCGCCACAGCCGCTCGCCGTCGGTCACGAACACCCGCACCACCTCCTCGAGCACGCTGCTGCCGAAGCCGTCGCCGTCGGCGCTGGGATCGCAGTCGATGCTGGCGGTGCGGTAGCGGCCCACCCGCCCGACCGTCAGGTGGCAGGTGATGGCCTCCGTGGCCGTGCTCGTGACGTTGCCGTTGGCGTCGGCCGCGGGATTCTGATCGTCCCAGTACGAGGACTCGCTGGTGACGTCGTAGACCAGCGTACGGTCACCCGCGAACAGGCCGTGCATCAGCTCGGCCGCCGGGGGTGCGACCGCGGCCGGCCCGACGTCGGCGTTGCCGATCGTCGCCGGCGCGCCGGCGTGGTGGCACGCCGCGCACCCGATGAGCGCCGTGAGCAAGGTGGAGCGCATGCGATGCAAACGCCGTGACCGTGCCGGCGATTCCACGCCTGGTCAAGCCTGACGTTCGGGCCCGGCCTGCGAGCATGGGGTCACGGCGGTGAGCTTCGCCGCCGTCGGAGTGTTTCGGCGATGCCGGGCGGCGCCCACGACCTGCAGGCTGGCGCCTGCGGACTGACCCCTACCATCGCGATCGGCCGTCGCGCGGGGCGGGCACGCCGGCTGCACTTCCGCGCTCCATGGGAGGAACCATGACCACGTACCTACGCTCATTGACGCTCGTGCTGACGGCCAGCCTCGCGCTGGGCGCTTGTGTCGAGGAAGACACCGAGAGCCTCGGCGCCGCGTTCGAAGACCTGAAGGTGACCGACTGCGCGGGCCTCACGGCGCCGTTCTCGCAGCCGGCGACCTGCGCCAAGCCGACCGACCTGACGCCGGCGCAGCGGACCGCGAAGTGCGCCGCGGTGAAGACCGCGGCGCTCAGGTACTACAACGACAAGATCGGCAAGCAGCCCGACTGCAGCGACGGGTGGATCTTCGGACCCGACACGCTGCTCACTGACTGCGCCAAGAACAGCACCAAGAAGCTGTGCAAGCTGACGGCGTACTGGCCGCCGAACACGACGGACCACAAGCCGTGGCCCGACGGCGACGCCCACAGCACGTGCCTCAACGACTGGGTCGTGTGGTGCACCGACAACGAGCCAGCCGCGATGGGGATCCGGCAGACCGCGCCCAAGGGCGACGTCTGCTTCGTGCAGGACCTGGACTACGACAAGCTGCCCAAAGATTCGGTCACCGCGCGCGAGGTGTGTCAGCGGCTCAAGGACGGCGCGTTCCCCGGCAAGTGCGGCGACGGGATCTGCCCCAAGGCCAAGAAGAAGGCCAACGCCAAGGAGAAGAAGCAGACCTGCGTCGCGGCGACGACGCCCTCGCCGACGCCGGCCGACCGGCCGATCGCCCGGGCCACCGACGCGATCGCGGTCGCCGACGAGGTGGTGGTCGGCCCGGCCGAGTGCTTCGACAGCTGGGCGTGCTCGACCTGCGATCCCGAGGTCGACGCGGACTGCGAGTACGCGGGTGACGAGTGCGGCTGCACGATCTGCGAGGACGGCGACCCCGACCCCGCGTGCAGCGAGAGCACCGTGTGCGGCGACACGGAGCTGCCCAGCACCGATCCGGTGCCGACCGAGTCCCCGACGCCGACCCCGTCCCCGACGCCGACCCCGTCCCCGACGCCGACCCCGTCCCCGACGCCGACCCCGTCCCCGACGCCGACCCCGTCCCCGGTGCCGACCGCATCCCCGGGCGGCTACTGAGCCCGCAGCCCCGCCGGCGTCGACCTCGGGCCGACCACCGCGCCGGGGCCGATGCGGCAACCCGCGGCAGCCCTTGGCGACGGCGTCACACCGAGCTCGCCGGTGTCTCCACCTGGGCATGACGATGATCCCGATCGAGCAATACGCCGAGCTGTGCGCGCTGATGGCCGACACCGCGGGCGACGTCGGCAAAGAGCACGCGATCGCCGCGGCCCACGGCGTCAGCGCCGAGGCGTGGCACGCCGCGAAGACCGGCTACACCGCCAAGATGAGCGACCCGAACGACATGGGTCGCACGGCGATGGCGTTCATGCCGCTGTACCAGGCGGCCCAGGCCCGGGCCCGCGGCGGCAAGGAGCCGTGCACGCTGGCCTTCTACGCCAAGGTCCACGCGGAGATGGCGCTCAAGAAGGACCCCATGGGCAACAAGGTCAACCACCACCTGGTCCTGGCCGACAACGGCACCCACCACCAGGCGTGGCTCGCGTGCGAGGGCTACTGGACGCCCATCGTCGGCGCGCCCGAGATCCTCGGGCAGCCCAACCCTCGCTTCGACCCGGCCCAGGCCCAGCAGTTCGCGGCGCTCATGCAGCAGGAAGCCGACCGCATCCACGGCATCGTCCGCTGACTAGCCCCGCGGTCGCCGTCATTCGGGGGCCCTTCGCCCTTCACGACGTCAAACGAGGTGGTCGAGCCGCGCATGCCGTAGGCTGCGTGCATGAAGCGTCTGATGCTGATGTGCTCGCTGGTTGCGGCGATGGCGTGCGGCAGCGGCGAGCCGGCGGATCCGTTCGCCGCGGACATGAAGATGATCTGCGGCGCTGGCGGGCGCGATGACGTGCCGCCCGAGATGCGCACGATGATGGCGATGCAGGAGATCGCCGAGAAGATCAAGACGCCCGAGGCGGCCCGGCTGATGGCGGCGGTGGCGCAGGCAGCGCCGAGCGAGCGGGCCGAGCTGGTCAAGCCGGCGCTGGCCAAGGCCGGCCTCACCCGCTGCCGGCTGTTCGACTGACGTGGCCCAGGTCTGGATCGATCGCGTCGACGATCCGCGGATCGCGGCGTACGTCGACGTGCGCGAGCGCGACCTGCGCGGGCGCGACGACTGCTTCATCGCCGAGGGCGAGGTGGTGATCGACACCGCGCTGGCCGGCGGCCGCGCGCTGCGCTCGGTGCTGGTGAGCGACCGCCGGGTCGAGGCCGACGCCGCGCTCCTGGCCCGGGTGCCGGCCGGCGTGCCGATCTACGTCATGCCCCGGGCGTTGATGCAGGAGGTGGTGGGCTTCCCGATCCACCGGGGACTCCTGGCGGTGGGCGAGCGCGGCGCGGCGCCGACGGTGGACCAGCTCCTGGCCGGGCTGGGCCCGCGGGCGACGGTGGTGGCGGCCATCGGCGTGGTCAACCACGACAATATGGGCGGGCTGTTCCGCAACGCCGCGGCCTTCGGCGTCGACGCGGTGCTGCTCGATGGCGCGGCCTGCGATCCGCTGTACCGCAAGGCCATCCGGGTGTCGGTCGGCGGCGCGCTGGTCGTGCCGTTCGCCCGGGCCCCGTCGGCCGAGGCGCTCTTGACCGCGCTGGTGGCCCACGACGTCGACGTGATCGCCCTGGCCCCGCGTGCGCCGACCCGCATCGACCAGCTGGTCGCCGGGCCGCGCCGCGCCCTGGTCGTGGGCACCGAGGGGCCGGGACTGCCCCGGGAGATCTTGGCGCGCACGCGCACCGCCCGCATCGACATCGTGCCGGGCTTCGACTCGCTCAACGTGGCGGTCGCCGCTGGCATCGCGCTCCACGCGCTGTACGTCCAGCGCGACCGGTGACCGCCGCGCTACGCTGGCCGCCATGAGCGCGCCGGGCCTGGCCTGCGTCGACGTCGACTACCGCGTCCGCGGAGCGGCGGCCGGCTGCGTGCTGTTCACGGCGTGGACCGACGCCACCGCGGCCCGCGAGGTGGTGGCCACGGTGCCCGCGGCCGAGGTCGCGCCGTACGTGTCGGGCCAGCTGTACCGCCGCGAGCTGCCGCTGCTGGTGCGGGTGCTGGCCCAGGTCGGCCACCGGCTCGACGCGGTCGTCGTCGACGGCAACGTGTGGCTCGACGGGGCCGGCACGCCGGGCCTGGGCGCGCACCTGTGGGACGCGCTCGGCCGGCAGCCCTTCGTCATCGGCGTGGCCAAGACCCGCTACGTCGGCGCGCCGACCGTCGAAGTCCACCGCGGCGCCAGCGCCCGCCCGCTGTACGTCACCGCCGCCGGGGTGGACCTGGCCGCCGCCGCCGCCCTGGTCGCGTCGATGCACGGCGCGTTCCGCCTGCCTACCCTATGCAGCCGGGCCGACCGCCTGTGCCGCGAGGCGCCGCTGCCGCCCGGCTGAGCTGCGGCGCGACGGAAATAGCCGAGGGTTCCGACCGAGTTGACGCGGGGGACACCGCCGTGACGGCGACAGCAACGCCCAGAAGTTCCAGCCAGATGCGGCAACCCGCGGTGGCAGCAGCGAGTCAATCAGGCTAGTTTCCCCGCGAGGATCGCCCATGCATGCACTGTCTCGTCGTCTCGCTGCCGCGGTGCTCGCGGCCGCGCTGGCCGCCCCCGCGCTGGCCATGGCCCAACCAGCGGCGCGCCCCGCCCCCGCTGCCGGCGCGGTGAAGCCGCCGGCAGCGGCCAAGCCCGGACCGCCCAAGCCCGGCGCGCTCAAGCTGCCCACCCTCGAGCGCTACACGCTCGAGAACGGCCTGCAGATCGCCTACATGCGCCAGGACGCGGCGCCGGTGGTGGCGGTCGAGGTCTGGTACCACGTCGGCTCGAAGGACGAGGCCCGCGACCGCCGCGGCTCGGCCCACATGTTCGAGCACATGATGTTCAAGGGCACCGAGCGGGTCCGCCCCGAGGAGCACGCCCGCTTCATCAGCCGGGTCGGCGGCGACGCCAACGCCCACACCACCGAGGACGCCACCGCGTACCTGCAGGTGGTGCCGGCCGACCAGCTCGACTTCGTGCTGGCCCTCGAGGCCGAGCGCATGCGCCACCTGCTGTTCCGCCCCGACATGATCGCCACCGAGCGCGAGGTGGTCAAAGAGGAGATCCGCCAGCAGGAGAACGACCCCATCTCCCAGGGCCTGCTGCGCTTCTTGCAGATCGCCTACACCAAGCACCCCTACGCGTGGACCGCGGGCGGCACCATCGCCGACCTCGACGCCACCACGCCCGAGGACCTCAAGCGCTTCTACGACACGTACTACCAGCCGTCGAACGCGCTGGTGGTGGTGGTCGGCGCGCCGCCGTTCGAGCAGGTCAAGGACCTGGTCGCCAAGAACTTCGGCGCCATCCCCGGCGCGCCGCCGCCCCCGCGCCCGGCCGACGCCAGCCCGGAGCCGGTGCAGACCGCGGCTCGGCGCGAGGTCGTCGAGCCCAGCCAGATCGGCATCGTGTTCGCCGGGTGGAAGATCCCCGAGGCCAAGCACCCCGACGTCTACCCGCTGCAGGTGCTGTCGCTGATCATGGGCGCCGGCGACTCGTCGCGGCTGCGCCAGCGCATCAAGAACACCGACCCCAAGACCAAGCAGGCGCTGGGCGTCGAGGCCGCGGCGCCGATCCTGGTGCGCGAGCAGCCGGGGCTGTTCCTGGCGCTGGGCGTGTACCGCGACGCCGCCGGCACCGCGGCGGTCGAGGCGGCCCTGCAGGACGAGCTGACCAAGATCGCGGCCAAGCCGCCCTCGGCCGCCGAGCTGCGCAAGGCCAAAAACCAGGTGCAGGCGGCGTTCGTGTTCGGGCTCGACAGCCCGCTGGGCCTGGCCGAGCAGATCGGCCAGTCGTGGATCCTCACCGGCGACCCCGGCCAGTTCCTCCGTGACGTCGACGCCATCGAGCAGGTGACGGCCGCGGACGTGTCCCGGGTCGCCAAGACCTACCTCACCCCCGAGCGCGCCACCGTCGTGGTGGTGCCGCCCCGGAGCGCGCCATGAGCCGTCGCCTCGTCGCCCTGTCCACCGTCTTGGTCGCCGTCGCGACCGCCTGCCACCCGGCGCCGCCGCGCGAGGTCATCCCGCGCCTGCCCGGCGACGGCACCGCCCACGTCGAGCCGCCGCCGGCCACCGAGCGCCCGGTCGAGGCCAAGGACCCGTGGGCCAAGGCCGACCTGATCAAGCCGCCGCCGTTCGCCGCGCCCCAGGCGCTGAACCTGCCGCCGGTCGAGCGGTTCACGCTGCCCAACGGCCTCGAGGTCGTGGTCGTCAAGAGCACCCGCCTGCCCACCGTCGGCATGCAGCTGGTGGTCAAGGCCGGCCGGGTCGACGAGCCGCTGGCGCGCCTGGGCGTCGGCGAGCTGACCGCCAACGTGCTGCCCAAGGGCACCAAGCAGAAGTCGGCGCTGCAGATCGCCCAGGCCATCGACTTCATCGGCGGCTCGATCACCGCCGACGCCGGCCTGGAGAACACCGTCGTCACCTGCGCCAGCCTGGCCAAGGACGTCAAGACCTGCCTGACGCTCCTGCCGGAGATGGTCACCCAGCCCAGCTTCCCCGAGGACGAGCTGGTCAAGGCCAAGCAGGCGATGCTGGCCGACATCAGCCGTCGGCTCGACGACACCGCCCAGCTGGCCGGCGTCCACATCCAGAACCTGCTGTGGGGTGACGCGCACGTGCGCGGCTGGGTGACCTCGGCCGCCAACGTGAAGCAGCTGACCCGGGCCGACCTGGTGGCCTGGCACAAGGCCTGGTTCGCGCCCAACAACGCCATCCTGGCGGTGGCCGGCGACGTCGACGTGGCCGCGCTCAAGAAGGACCTGACCCGCGCGTTCGCGGGCTGGAAGAAGGCCACCCTGCCGGCCCGCCCGCGCTACGCCGAGCCGGCGCCGCGCGCGGTGGTGCGGCTGGTCGACAAGCCCGGCCTGACCCAGACCCAGATCCGCGTGGCCCAGCTGGGCCTGCGCCACGACGACCCGCGGTTCTTCGCGGCGCTGGTGTGGAACGACGCGCTGGGCGGCGGCGGCTTCGGCTCACGCCTGATGAAGGTGGTGCGCAGCGAGGGCGGCAAGACCTACGGCGCGTCGTCGGGCTTCGACCGCAACCTCGAGCGCGGCGCGCTGATCGGCTCGACCTTCACCCGCACCGAGGAGACCGTGGCCACGCTGGGCCTGGTCACCGGCGAGTTCTCGAAGATGGCCACCGGCGGGCCGACCGACGAGGAGGTGGCCGCGGCCATCGCCCACCTGGCGGGCGGCTACGCGCTGCGCATGACCGGCGCCGACGACATCGCCCAGGCGCTGGTGACCGCCGATCTGCACGGCCTGTCCGAGGCCTACGTCACCAACTTCGGCCTGCTGGTCGGCCAGGTCAGCACCGCCGAGGCCGCCGAGGCCGCCGCCGCGATCCTCACCCCGCGCCAGCTGGCGGTGGTGCTGGTGGGCGACGGCAAGGTGCTGGCGCCGGCGCTCGACAAGGCCGGCATCGCCTACCAGCGGGTCGCCTTCGACGCGCCGATCGGCCCACAGCCGGCCGGCGCTGACGCGCCCGCGTTCGACAAGGCCCAGGTGGCGGCCGCCGCCAAGCTGCTCGACGCGGCGATCGCCGCCAAAGGCGCCAAGCTCACCAAGCTGAAGACCCTGCGCATGACCGCGTCGGGCACGCTGGCGGCCCAGGGCCAGCAGGTGCCGGTCACGTTCAAGCGCACGCTGGCCCTGCCCGACCGCATGCGCATGGACATCGAGCTGGCCAAGCAGTTCAGCGTGGTCATCGCCGTGCGCGGCACCACCGGCTGGCAGCAGGGGCCGGGCGGCCTGGAGGACATCCCGGCGTCGCAGCTGCCGGCGCTCGAGCAGCAGCGGTTCGTCGACCCCGAGCTGATCCTGGTGCGGGCCAAGCAGGCCGGCACCACCGCGGCCCTGGTCGGCGTCGACAAGGTCGACGGTCACGCCTGCGACGTGATCCACGTCGTCGACGGCGGCGGCCGCGAGGTGCTGGTGCTGCTCGACCAGCAGAGCCACCTGCTGCGCCAGACCCGTTACCAGAACGGCGCCAGCGAGACCCGCGAGACCTTCGACGACTACAAGGCGGTCGACGGGATCCAGATCGCCCACAAGCGGACCAGCGTCAGCCCCGACGAGCGGTCCGAGCTGGTAGTCGAGGCGGTCGAGATCGACCCGGTCGTCGACGACAAGCTGTTCGACAAGCCGGCCAAGTGACCATGCGCACCCTCCTCGTCGCGATCGTCGCCGCCGTGGTGGTGCTGGGGGCCAGCCCGGCCCAGGCCCAGCACGGCCGCATGGGCCTCATCGACGCCACCCCCGGCATCACCGCGCCCAAGGTGCAGCTGTACACCTTCGGCCGCGGCGCCCTCATCTTCGAGAAGTTCGGCCACACCGCGCTGTGCCTCGACTACAACGAGGTCAGCCGCGAGACCGCGTGCTTCAACTACGGCGTCACCGACTTCACCGCCGGCGGCGCCGCGCTCACCTGGCGGTTCATCCGCGGCAAGCAGGTGTTCTTCGTCGAGGCCATCCCGCTGTCGGGCATGCTGCGGTTCTACAAGGCCGAGGATCGCACCATCTGGCGCCAGACCCTGCCGCTGACCGAGGCCCAGGCCCGCGCGGTCGAGGCCAAGCTCCTGAGCGACCTGGACCCCAAAAACGGGTCGTACATCTACGACCACTTCGTCGACAACTGCACCACACGGCTACGCGACATCATCGACACCGGCTCGGGCGGCGTGCTCAAGCGCGACTCCGGCGCGGCGTTCCCGCTGACCCTGCGCGACATGGGCCGGCGCGGCATGGCCGAGCTGCCGCCGCTGATCGCGTTCGGCGACTTCGCGGTGGGCCGCTACATCGATCACCACCCGACCTTGTGGGGCGCCATGTTCCACCCGTTCGTGCTGCGCGACGAGGTGGCGGCGCGGTTCGGGGTGCCGGCCGAGGTGATCTACGAGCGCCAGGGCCCGCCCATCCCCGACGACGGCCCCACCGGCCGGGTCTGGTCGCTGCTGATCGGCCTGGCGCTCCTGGCGCCGTTGGCGGCGGCCCGGCTGACCGGCAGGTTCGAGCGCGGCGCGCTGGCTATCGCCGCGGTGCCGGCGGGCCTGTTGGGCCTGGTCATCTGGATCGTGGCGATCATCAGCACCATCCCGTCGCTGCGCTGGAACGAGGCGCTGCTGCTGTACCTGCCGCTAGACCTGGCGCTGCCGTTTCTTGGCGCGGTCAAGCGGCGCCAGTACGCCCGGGTGCGGCTGGGCATGGTGGTGCTGGTGTCGCTTTTGCGCGCGGTCGGCCTGTTCATGCAGCCGCTGTGGATCCCGATCGCCCTGGCGTTCGGCCTGCACGGCCTGGTCGCGTTCGACGTCAGGCGCACCGCCGCGGCGGCGGCCAGCCGGGCTACGGCGGCGACGCCCGCCGCTGGCTGATCAGCGCGTCGAGGGCCGCGGCCAGCGCCGCGCCGTCGCGCCGGAGCGTGGCCAGGTTGGCGTCGGCGATCTGGTCGCCGATGTCGCGCACCGGCGGCACCGGGTGCCCGGCCAGCACCGCGGCCTGGAGCTCGGCGGCCATGGTGGTGCCGCCCCGGCGCAGGTGGGCCAGGGTCTCGTGGCGCACCGCCTGGAGCATGGGGTCGGGCGAGCGGCGCAGATACGGGATGAGCCGCTGGGCGCTGGCGTCGTCGAGCGGCGCGTCGGGGTGGAACTCGGCCAGCGCCACGGTGCGGCCGATCGGGCGCTCGCACAGCTCGCCGCGCAGGCGTCGCAGCGCGGCCAGGGTGCCGGTGAAGCCGGGCACCACCACCAGCCCGACCACCGCCGCGGGCGTGGCGGCGAAGCGGGCCAGGGCGTCCTCGAGGTCGGCCTGGTCGCACGCGGTGATCCACACCTCGCCCTTGGCCAGGGCCGGGGCCGCCCACGGGCACAGGTCGAAGCGCGCGACCACGTCGACGTAGCGCCGGGCCCACTCACAGGCGCGCGCGCCGGCGTCCGCATCCATCGGGCGAGCGTACGCCGAAAATGCCACCGGGGCGCACGGTCGCGTGCGCCCCGGCGGGGGGACGTCGTTTCGATCACGCGGCGTGCAGGCGCGCGCCCGGTGGCACCGGCAGGTAGCGGTCCGGCTCGAGGACGAACCGGCCGCGGCCGTGGGTCAGCGCCGACAGCGCGCCGGCGTAGCCGAAGGTCTCGGCCAGCGGCACCTCGGCCCGGACCACGCGCTCGGCGCCGCGCAGGTCGAGGCCGAGCACGGTGCCGCGGCGGCGCCCGAGGTCGCCGACCACCGCGCCGACGTCGCCGTCGCCGCAGGTGATCTCCAGCCGCATCACCGGCTCGAGCACCAGCGGCGCCGCGTCGGCCGCGGCGGCGTGGAACACCGCCCGCCCGGCGAGCTGGAACGCCAGCTCGCTGGAGTCCTTCGGGTGGGTCGAGCCGTCGAGCAGCGCGGCCGCGACGTCGACCACCGGGTGGCCACCGAGGAGTCCGTCGGCCATGGCCTCGCGCAGCCCACGCTCGACCGCGGCCGCGAACGACCACGGCACCACGCCGCCCCGGGTCTGGTCGGTGAAGACCAGGCCGGCGCCGGGCGCGGCCGGACCCAGCTCGACCACCACGTGGGCGAACTGGCCGGGGCCGCCGCTCTGCTTGACGTGGCGGTGCTCGCGCCGGACCGCGCGGCCCAGCGTCGACCGGTACGCCACCCGCGGCTTGCCGCAGGCGACGTGGACGCCGTGCTCGCCGGCCAGGCGCTCCACCGCGATGTCGAGGTGGAGCTGACCCATGCCGGCCAGCAGCGTCTGCCCGGTGTCGGCGTCGGTGACGATGCGCAGCGACGGGTCGGCCGCGGTCATGCGCGCCAGCGCCAGCGGCAGCCGCTCGCGATCCTCGCGGGTCGCGGGCTCGATGGCCACCCGCACCACCGGCTCCGGAGCCACGATGGCCTCGAGGACGATGGGCGCGTCGACGGCGTGGAGGGTCTCGCCGCCGGCCAGGGGCGTGGCCAGGACCGCGCCGATCTCGCCAGCCGCCAGCTCGGTCACCTCGAGCCGCTTGGCCGCGACCAGCTGGACCAGCCGGCCCACGCGGAGCGGGCGGCCGCCGCGCGACGTCGCCACCGTCATGCCCTTGGCGAGCACGCCGCTGTAGACCCGCACGAAGGTGAGCTGGCCGTGGTCGTCGAAGCCGACCTTGAACGCCAGCGCCGCGAGCGGCGCGCCGGTCGACGGTGCGCGCGTGGCGCCGTCGGTGCCGACCACCGGCGGCCGATCGCTCGGCGCCGGCAAGAGGTCGACCACCGCGTCGAGCAGGGGCTCGACGCCGACGTACTGGTACGCCGAGCCGCACGTCACCGGGACGACGTGGCCGGCCACGGTGGCGATGCGCAGCGCCGCGCGCACCGCCGCCGGCGCGACCGGGCGCCCCTCGACCAGGGCGGCCAGGATGGCGTCGTCGTGATCGGCGGCCACCTCGAGCAGGCGCTCGCGGAGGCCGCGCAGGTTGTCAGAGAGCGTGGCCACGTCGAGCGGCGTGGCCGTCGGCGGGGCGCCGTCGCCGGTCCAGGTGAGCCGCTCGAGCGCGACCAGGTCGTCCACGCCGATCAGTCGATCGCCGTCGAAGACCGGCCAGGTGATCGGCACCGGCTGGGCGCCGAGGCGCTCGGTCAGGTCGCGCAGGCAGCGGTCGGGGTCGGCCCCGGCCCGGTCGAGCTTGTTGACGAACACCAGCCGCGGCACGCGGTGGCGATCGGCCTGGCGCCACACGGTCTCGGTCTGGGGCTCGACTCCGGCGACCGCGTCGAGCACCACCACCGCCCCATCGAGTACGCGCAGCGACCGCTCGACCTCGATGGTGAAGTCGACGTGGCCGGGCGTGTCGATGAGGTGGAGGCGGTGGCCGCGCCAGTCGCAGGTGGCGGCCGCCGCCAGGATGGTGATGCCCTTCTGCTGCTCGAGCGGGTGCGAGTCGGTGTGGGCGGTGCCGTCGTGGACCTCGCCGGCGGCGTGGATGCGGCCGGTGTAGAGCAGCACGCGCTCGGTCAACGTGGTCTTGCCAGCGTCGACGTGGGCGATGATGCCGAGGTTGCGGATGCGATCGAGGGAAATTCTGGGCATGACGAAGCTCAGGCGGCGCGCGCGCGGCGGCCGCAGGTCGAGACAGACGCGCGTCGCGGCGCGCCGGGTGAGGGCGGTGCACGGGTCGAGCCCGCGGTCGGCGCCCGCGTCGGGCCAGGGCGGCCGGGTCAGGACCCGGACCGGCTGGTCGGCGACGCGCGGCCCCGCCGCGGGTCAGCCAGCGACGGGCGAAACCGCCCACGCCGCGATCACGAGCCCCCAGCGGGGCAGCTCGACCGCACGCGCGACCGCGGCACCAGCGGCGAGCTGGCGCGAGCGAACGGTGGGGAGCTGGATGCGCGACATGACGTGCCTCGAGCGTCCGGTGTACGGACGAAGGCGCGCGTTGTCAACCGAGTTGTTTGCAGCACCCGATCGCGGAGCCGGACCCGGACCCGGCCCCCGACCCGGACCCGGACCCGGAGCCAGGCCCGGACCCGGACCCGGACCCAGACCCGGACCCGGACCCGGACCCGGACCTGGACCCGGACCCAGACCCGGACCCGGACCCGGACCCGGACCCCGACCCCGACCCGGCCCCCGACCCGCGCCTGCATGCCCTCCCGCCCTCCGACCTGCGCAGCGTTCCACCGCGTGTCATCCTGCTCGTTGATCGTGCAACCGCGGGCTGTCCCGCCTGTCCTGTCGATGATGCGCACCGCCCTAGCCCTGCTCGCCGTTCTGGTGGCCGCCGCCCCGGCCGCGGCCGGGCGCGATCCTGCGCACGGTGCCACGCACCCGAAGCGTCCCACGTCCCCCAAGCGCCCCGCGCCGGTCGTCGCCGGGTCGCCCGCGCTGGACGTCGCCGCGGCGGTGGCCAGCGGGGACCTCGATCGCCAGTGCGGCGTGGCCCTGGCCCTGGTCGCCGCCAAGCAGCACGCCCACGCCAGCCTCCTGGTCGGGACCTGCGCCACGCTGCCAGCCCGGGCCGACGCCGCCCGCGCCGCCCGCATCGCCATCGCCAAGGCGGCCGAGCGCGCCGCGTGGTCGACCGTCGAGCTGGTGGTGCGGGGCGACGACCGTGCCGCCGTCACCGTCGACGCCTTCCCCGACGTGCCGCTGGCCGCCGGCACCTGGCAGCTGCCGGCCGGCACGTACCGCTTCACCGCGCACACCGTCGGCGGCGACGTGGCCTCCGAGCTGACCATCGCCACGCACAGCCGCGCGCTGGTGTTGCTGGACGCACCGACCACGCCCGCCGCGCCGCCCCCCCGCCACGGCACCGTCGACTTTACCGACGACAGCGCCCCGATCGAGGCCCCCATCGCCGGCCCGCCGCCCGCCACCAAGCGCCCCTCGCTCTTGCCCGCGCGCTACCTGAAGCTGTTCCGCGCCTGCGGCGCCATGGCCTGCCGCCAGGCGCCCTGAGGTGGCGGCGACGTTCACCGCCGCGGGTGGACCACGCGGTGAAAGTTTCGAGCACGCGGCGGCGCGCCCGCGGTACCCTGCCCGGCGATGATGCTCCCTCGATGCCTTGTCCTCCTGGCGGCGCTCGCGCCGCTTGTCGCGTGTGGCGGCGACGGCACGCCGACCCCGGCGGTCGATGCCGCCGTCGACGGCGCGATGATCGACGCCAGCGTCGACGCGCCCCAGGACGTGGACGCCAGCGTGGCGTTGCCCCCGTTCCGCAACCCGGTCACGCTCGACGATCTGGCGCTGGCCCAGGCCGCGGCGGCCCGGCTGGGCGTCGGCACCAGCAAGGCCTGCGACCAGTGCCACGCGCTGACCCGCGCCACCTTCACCCGGTGGCTCGACGAGACCCACGTCGGCGACACCTGCCTGACGACGTTCACGCCGACCACCAGCGCGGAGGCGCGCGCCATCATCGACTGCTTCCGCGCTGGCGTCGGTCAGCCGTACGAGCCGCGCCGCCTGGGCATCTACACCACCGGCGCGCCGCTGGCGTGGTTCGACGCCGTCCTGACCTTGGCCTACGGCGCCGACGCGCCGGCCGAGATGACGCAGTGGTCGACCCGCGTGGTCATGCCGCGCGGGGGACAGCCGCACCTGACCCAGGCCGAGTTCGACGTCGTCGCCGAGTGGTTCGCGCGCGGGCTCCCGCAGCTCGACGCGGTCTTGACCGACGTGCCGCCGCCCGACGGCTGCACCCAGGACATCCAGCCCGCGGTGGCCACCCACGTCGCGGCCATGGCCACCGGCGGCTGGCGCGCGCTCAACGCCGACCGCGGCATCTTGATGCTGGGGTGCGCCGGCGCGGCGACGCCGCTCGATTGTTTGAGCGGGTTCCCGTTGTCGACCTCCGAGGCGTTCGCGTCGGGGTGGACCGCGGCGGCGCCGTCGTCCACGATGCGCATCCTGCACCAGTACGATCACCGGTCGAGCTTCTGGACGCGCAGCTCGGCCGACGGCCGCTACGTCGCCCACGGTGGCGGCCCGGGTGGTTCGACGATCATCGATCTGCAGACCGGCCGCGAGATCCCGGCGTCGGCGGCATACGACCCGGGCTTCTTCCCGGACAACTCGGGCTTCATCATCCAGGGCGCCTCCAACGAGTGGTGTCGGCAGTCGCTCCTCAACAGCAACCCCACCCAGGTCACCTTCACCGAGCCCGAGTGCAGCAACGTCAACGTCGTCGGGCTGTACCAGCACCTGGGCGCCGCCGACGGAGGGGACTACTGGGCGGTGGCGGGCCAGTTCGTCAGCGACAACGGCGGCGGCGAGCCCAGCGCCGGGTTCGGCGCCAGCGGCCACAGCGACCTGACGCCCATGGTGTGGACCGGGACGTCGTATGTCGCCAAGCCCGAGGTGGCCATCTCCACACCGTTCGAGGGCGACACCATCATCTCTCCGTCGGCAAAGCTGCTGCTCAGCCGCACCTCGTTCAACAACGCCCAGTCTGGCTTCACGCTGCGCGCCATCAACGCCACCCCCAACGGCACCAGCTACGACGTCACCATCCCCATCCTCGGCCGCTACTGCGTGCAGGGTGGCAAGCCGGCCTTCAGCTACGACGACCGCTGGATCACCTACCACCACTGGGTCCAGGCCGCCGACTGGTCGTGGATGGGCTACGCCAGCGCCACCGACCCGGCGTTCCTGGCCTTGCTCAACGCCGGCACCGCCAACGTCTTTCTCCTCGACGTCCTGACCGGCGCCGTCACCCGCGTCACCGCGATGAACCCCGGCCAGCGCGCCCTGTTCCCGCACTTCCGCAGCGACGGCTGGCTGTACTTCATCGTCAAAGACGCCGCCACGCCCAGCCACGAGGTCGTCGTCGCCAGCGACGCCGCCCTGCGCCTGGAGTAGCGCCGTGCCGAGCCGCCCGCGGCGCGGGCTTCCGCCCCGTGCTCCGACCGCGGGGACGTGTCCCGCCACGGCGCCGAGGCGCGCCGAGGCGAGGCGAACCGACGACGGACTCCTGGAATCCGAAGAGGTGCAACGCCGCCATCGAGAGATCGCGGAGTGTCCAGATGAGTAGCCCCGTGGAGCCGACCTGGCACACCGTCGCATTCCAGGACATCCGGGACGTCGTACTCCCGGCCGCGGTTTGCTGCAACTGCGCGACGACGGCCGGCGTCGAGGTGCGCCCTACGTGGCTGCGCCATGAGGCTGCGTTTTCGGGCACGCAATACGCGCTCAAGCTCCACGTCCCCTGCTGCGCTGACTGTGCACCGACGTTGCGCGCCGGCGTGGGGCTGGCCATGAGCGGGTTCGGCTTCGCTGCCTTCGTGACGATCGTGGCCGCGCTCGTGGGTGGCCTGTTCGTGTTGGAGGGTGGCATCCGGCCGACGGTCGGCTTCACCGTCGCGGGCGCCGCGGCGCTGGCCGTGATCGGTGCAATACGGGCGTGGGTGCGACGGCCGCTACGGGGCAGGCGGGTCACCAACTTTCGCCCGGTGCGCCTGATCGGTGTCGAGCCCGTGGTTCACACGCACTACGTGAGCTTCGCTAACCCGGTATATGCAGCGCTGGTCAGTCAGCACTTCAACCAGCTCAGCCCAACCTCGGCCACCCTTGGGACCTGCCTGCCCGCGGCGCGCATGGTCAGCCGATCCCCATGAAGGACGGGTGGTGAAGGCAGGGAAGGGATCGTTCATTCCCTTCCCAGGTGCCTCCCTGACGATCGGATGGGGATCGTCCTTGCCGACGTCAGCGCCGCGTGACACTCGTGACGGGGCCCGCGGTGGAGGCGAGCGCCACTCTGACGGCATCGACCACGGCAGCGGGGTCGCTCGATGCCGGCCCCCAGTTGTCGCGATGGTCGAGGCCGATCTCGACCAACATTGCGCCCCCGGCTTGCTCCGCGCGCTCGAGCGCAAAGACGCGGCAGCGCGCCGCCAGCACGAACACCATCGCGATCGCCTCGTTGCGATCGTGCGGCGCGGGAAACCGGATACACACGTACGGGGCGCCATCGATCTCGCCGATGTCATGTCCGAGCGCGTCAGCCGGAACGCGTTGCTCCGCAGGGTGCTGCAGCCCGACCGCCGTCCATAGCTCACGTAGGAAGCCCGGATCGCCTGTCGCCCCGAGCTCGCGGACGAACCGCGCGGGGTCCTGCAGCGCCATCATCGCGAGCAGGTACTTCATCTGGAACGGATGAGATCGAGCCTGACCAGTCATCACGCTGCCTCCTCGGGCCTCCATCGACCGTCCCGAAGGACGATCCCCATCCGATCGTCACAAGTCAAGGAGGGAACGACCCCCATCCGATCGTCAGACAAGGTGCCGCCCAGCCAGTTCGACGTGGCGCGCCTGCGCCTGGAGTAGCGCCGTGCCGAGCCGCCCGCGGCGCGGGCTTCCGCCCCGTGCTCCGACCGCGGGGACGTGTCCCGCCACGGCGCCGAGGCGCGCCTGCGCCATATCGAGCAGGGACCGTCTAAAGTGACGTTGGCACAGAGGAGGATGCGCGAAGAGCGCACTAACCCGGCTCAGGACCTCTCGATGCCCAATCAGGGCACTTTCAATAGTCGCAGTTGTTCTTGCGACAAATTTTCTACCTCGTAGCCACGTTCCACGACCCAGTTGACGAAGTCTTCGGGCAACGCGACATGATATTTCTCTAAGTAGTAGGCTAGATCATCAGGCCACGCCCACTCGCCGTCAGTTAGAATCGCGCCAGTACCGATTGGCCCCTCCCCATCCAGGACGTCGTACACCACTCCAGGGGAGACAATCAGCGGCACCCCTTTGCGCAGGTACTCCACAATGCGCCCCTCCCCCATCAGCGCCACCGCTTGACGCAAGTCGATGAGACTCGCCCCTCCTTCGTCTCCGTGTATCAACTCCCTGAAGAAGCCAGCAGTTTTCAGCGATTTGCAGTTCTCCTTTCTGTTCATCCTTAGCTCCTCGTAAACCTCTACGCCACGATCCCGATGATGGTCAACGACCGCCTCGCTCCGCTGATGGTCGCGGACGACGCCGAGGTCAAGCAGCACGCGTTCTTCCGCGAGGTCTTTGGCATCATCTGAATGAGGGGATGGCTCAGCTGCGGAGCATCCACGCGTTGGGGTCACGCTCCCGACGAGCCTCCTCCCCAAGACGACCCGTCCGCGACAGCTTGGGGAGAACGACGGTGTCGGGGTGGGTGCTCGGGGACGTGAACCTGAGCCACTCGACACGAGCGGATCGCAGGTCAGGAACCGGGCTAGCGCGCCCGAGCCCGAGGCGGGCCCCGCCGCTGGGGCTGTCATCTGCCTCGTCGCGGTCCGTCGGGCTCCGGGTCGGGGCGCGTGTCGTCGATCCCATCCGGTCGTCAGCACCACCGCGCAAACAGCTCGTCAGGGAGAAGGCTCGCGAACGCTCTCGCATGTTGCTACGCCGTCGACAAATGCTGCACAGACAAACATCATCGCGTCACCGGCGTCGGCGCGGGCGCCGCGTGATGGCGGCGCCGACTCAGGGAGCGCACAGGCCGGCCTGGCAGGTCTGGCCGGCGGGACAGGCCAGGACGCCGGCGGCGACCAGCGGGTCGGCGCAGCTGCCGCCGGCGGGGAGGACGCCGGTGGTGTTGAGCGTGTAGGCGCCGGCGCTGGCGCCATAGCCGTCGAGGATGATGGCGTAGGCGCCCGCCGCGACCGCGGTGCGGATGAGGCGGGACCGGGTGCCGAGGCCGGCCGTGTCGTCGTTGCACGCGAGGACCGGCGCGCAGGTGGCGTCCGCGAAGGACAGCACCGTGTCATAGGCGGAGCCGACGGTGTCGATGGTGAGGGTGGCGACGGGGACCGCGAGGTCGAGGCGGAACACTCGGTCGGGCGCCGTCGGTGACCCGCCGTTGGTGCAGGTCGGCGCGAAGTCGTTGGTCGCGCCGACGGTGGTGCCGGTGGCGTGCGGTGCGTCGACGGTGAGGAGCGGGTCGGACTCGGCGGCGCATGACGGGGACGCCTCGTCGTCGTCGCTGGCGGCGGCGCAGCCGGGATCGGCCGGGAAGTCGATCAACCCGTCGCCGTCGTCGTCGACGCCGTTGGCGCAGACCGGGCACCCGGGGCCGCTCGGGCAGGCGTCGGCCTCGTCGGCGTCCGTCGGGCTCTGGCAGCCGGGATCCGCGGGGTAGTCCGCCAGGCCGTCGCCGTCATTGTCGACGCCGTCGTTGCACGCCACCGGCGCGCACACCGCGGCCCCTGGCGCGCCCGCGCAGGCGGTGCCGGTGGGGCACGTGAAGTTGGGCGCCGCCGGATCGCAGGCCGCGCCGGCGGCGTAGGTGCCGCTCAGGTTGATCTGGTAGGCGCCCGCTGCGGTGCCGAAGCCGTCGATGGCGACCGCGTACGAGCCGGCGGCGACGTTGGCGCGCGTGATGCGCGACCGGTTGCCGGTGCCGCTGTCGTCGTCGCAGGCCAAGGTGGTGGCGCAGCCGTCGTCGAACAGCGACAGCACCGTGTCGAAGCTGGAGCCCTCGGTGTCGACGACCAGGGTGGCCAGCGGCAGCGGCAACGAGAAGACATGCACCCGCTCGGGGGCGGTCGACCCGGTCGCGCACGTCGGCACCAGCTGGTTGCCGGCGCCGACGGTGGTCCCGGTGGCGGAGGCGCCGGTCAGGGGCAGGAGCGGCTCGGTCTCTCCGCCGCAGCTCTCCTCGGTGCCGGACGAGGCCGCAGCGCAGCCGAGATCCGCCGGGTAGTCGGTCAGGCCGTCACCGTCGTTGTCGATCCCGTCGGCGCACGCCGGGCAGCCCGGGCCGCTGGGGCAGTCATCCGCCTCGTCGTCGTCCGTCGGGCTCTGGCAGCCCGGGTCGGCTGGGTAGTCGGTGCGCCCGTCGCCGTCGTCGTCGCGACCGTCAGCGCACGCCGGCGGCTGGCAGGTGGTCTGCGTCGAGGGCGGGATCGCGCGGCAGGTCAGGCCGGGCGCGCACTGCGCGGAGGTCGTGCACGGCGCGCCGGGTGCTTCGTACAGGTGGGTGGTGAGCGTGTAGGCGCCCGCCGAGCCGACGTTGCGGCCGTCGACGACCAGGAAGTACGTGCCGGGCATGAGGTCGACCGTCAGGTGCGAGCGCACATCGCCGGTGGCGACGTCGTCGTCGCAGGCCAGCTCGGTGGCCGGGTCCTGACACGCGGTGCGCACATAGAGCACCGTGTCGAGCGTGGTGGAGGCGTCGACCGTGCTGGCGTCGAGCGTCACCGGGTGGTCGACGGTGAAGACGTAGGCGGTCTCCGCGCCCCGGCCGTTGCACGTCGTCGACGACACGTTGCCCGGGGTCTCGGCGGCGGCCACGCCGGTCGCCACGCCCGAGGCCGGCAGCGGCAGCACCGCCGTGCCGGTGCCACACGCCAGCGGGTCGAAGCCGCCGTCGACGAAGGCGTCGACGTCCGCAGCGTCGGTGGGCCGGGCGTCGGGGATCGTGGCGTCGACCGTCGCGGCGTCGGGATCCACGCTGTCGACGGAACCCGCGTCGACCGGGTCACCGCCGCCGCCGGAGCACCCCGCCAGCACCAGGCCGAGACCCAAGACGACGACACCGGTTCGCGCGCGCATGATTCTTGGTACCACACGGGCTGTCGGGGCCGCAGAGGATCGTGTCGCCCCGGCGCGGGCGGGCGCCGCGCTCCTCGCAACGCTCGAGGCGCGCGCGGCGAAGCGCCCGCTCGTCAGCTCCGCTCACACCGGAAACGTGGGTTTCCACACCCAGCGGCTCGCGCGAGCCACCGTGACCGCAGTCACCGCGGGGCCACCCGTCCCTCCACTAGGATATCGCATGACGTGCGGTCGGGCTGGAGTGGCCGTTGCGATGGCGCTCGCGATCGGCGGCGGGTGCGTGGTCCCGCCCGGTGGCACGGTGACCTCGGAGACGATCGCCCAGCGCGGCGTCCGACCACCGCCGGTGCTGCCCAGGTTCGACGGCCTCGAGCCCGCCGGCGACGTCCAGCTGCAGGTGGGCGGTGGCGCGGCGCTCGGCACGGGTGACGCGCCGGCGGGTCCGTTCGCCGGCGAGCTGGCGCCGCACCAGGGCGCCGGCGGCGTCCACGTGCGCATCCACCCGATGGTCACGGTCGGCGTGGTGGGCGGCGTCGCGTGGGGCGCCCGGGGTGACGCCGGCGCCACCCCGCCGGCGTCGGGTCCGGCCGGGGAGGTCGCGGCGGCGCTGCGCGTGGCCGCCCCGATCGGCGGCGGGGGCGACGGGGTGCGGGTGGGGACCGCGGTCGAGCTGGGGGGCGTCGGTCTGCCGGTCCAGCGCGGCGACGAGCGGTCGGGCTACACGCTCGGCGGCCTGGTCCGCGCCAGCATGCACCTCGCCTACCGGGTCGGGCCGGTCGCGGCCACCGTCGCCGTGGGCTTCTCCACCGACGCCGACGTCGACGCCGCGGTCGTCGTGCGGTCCCAGGCTGGCGTCACCGACGACCCCGGCCTGGTCGGCGGGGCGCACGGCATCGCCAGGCTGGCCGCGGTGGGCGCCACGTACGATCTGGGCGACGTGGTGCGCGTCGGGATCACCGTCGCCGGCCGGCGGACCGCCGTGCCCCACCCGCTGCCGCCGGTCGAGGTCGGCCTCCAGCTGTCGGTCTCCCTCGACCACCTCGGAGGCTCCGGCGGCGGCGCCGGCCGGAGCGCCACGTCCGGTGCGTGGATCCCGTGACCGCCGCGGCGCCGCCGGTCAGTGGTTCACGACGCGCGCCGCCAGACGGCCTCGTTGGTGGCTCGCGTGGGTGCAGCGGAGCCGGAGGGTTACGGGCCCCGGGCGCTGGCTCTTCGACGACGGTCAGCCCGCTGCCGGTGTG
Source organism: Kofleriaceae bacterium (assembly GCA_041389965.1). Taxonomy (GTDB): domain Bacteria; phylum Myxococcota_A; class Polyangia; order Haliangiales; family Haliangiaceae; genus UBA2376. Next base: position 793,795 of record JAWKQV010000002.1, read on the forward strand.
ATGGCCATGTTCGGCGACGCTGCGCCTACGCCGAGCGAGCTCTGCGCCTTGTCCCGCAGGGCCGCGATCGTCGTCTTCTGCTTCCGGAGCTCCCCTACAGCGCCCGCGACGTCGAACTGCGCGCCGTTCGAGCCGTGTCCGTCGATGAGGCTCCCGTCCCCGGCGTTCTTGAGTTCGAGTTCGTTTTTCTGCGCGACCCATTCCTTCATCTTCCGCTCGCCGTCGAGCAGGGCGCGGGTGCTGAACTCGTCTTTCGAGAAGGCCTGCCACCAGTACGCCTTGCCGTGAAGCGATTTGTCGCCATTGCTGATCGGGCTATTGACGCGATCTCGAATCTTCAACGCCTCTTTCCCCGCCTCGGCTTGGTTGTCACCCATCTGGATCGCGACGTCACACTGCGCCAAGAACTTGTCCGCAGCGCCCATGAAGCGGAAGGCCGCCGCCATGTTCGGGTTGCCGGTTCGCGCCGAGAACTTGGCGAGCTTGTCGACCAGCGACGTGACCCGCTGCTTCTGCACCTCGAAGCCGTTGAGTAGATTCGAGGCGGCAGAGAGCGCGACACTGTATTCTTGCTTCGCGGCCTCCAGTTCAGCCTGCGCCGCCACCGCCTCGTTGAGGTTCTGCTCCTCTTTTGCGGCGGCGATGGCCGACGACATTTGCTGGATCTTGGGGGACAGGACTTGCGTGAGCACGGCCTCGACCGCCTTGGTCGCGTTGCCGGACGCCAGGTCCTTGCCCAGCTCGGCGAACTTGGCGGCGCGGGAGGGCCCGGCGGTGACGGTTGTCTCGTGGCTCTGGACTGCGAATTGACGGTCTTGGACTTGGACGTACTCGTCGACGAAGGTCTGCGTCTTGGCGGTAACGTCGGGGGCCTGCGCAGCCTTGAAGACCTTGCCTCCCATCTCGATAGCAGTGCCGACGGCGCCGGCCACCGCTGAGATCGTCGCCTTGAGCGACTCGAGTTCTTTTTTCTTCTTGTCGCCCTTGGCGCTCGCCGCCGCGGCCTGCGCCTTGGAGACGGCCGCCTTCATGCGATTTCCGCTCGACTTCACCTTGCCGTCCTGTTGCAGGATGCCGGCGCGGGCCGTCTCGAGCTGGTCACGGGCCGTCTTCAGCGCGGCGAGGTCTGCACCAAAGGTGCTCGGGTTGCCTCCCTTCATCGCGTCGACCTTGGCAGCCATTCCGGAACTGTTCGCGTCGAGTTGCTGAGTGGCTCCGGCCACCTTGGCGAGTTCGCTGCCGCCGGGGAGGTTGCTTGTGTCGGTCTTGCCTTCGGTAAAGGCAGCCGACAGGCCGATCAAGGCCCCGTAGTCCCGGCGCGCAGCCTCGTACGCGGGTTTGAAGCCATCCAGCGCGCCGCCGCTCTGCTTCACAGCGCTTACGTACTCTTGCAGCCTGAAGCGGGTCGTGACGTTCTCCGCGACGCAGTCATCGAACGAACCGCCGTTCCCGATCTCGCCGGCGGCTTTGGTGAGCCCGTCCGTCTGCTTGTCGATCTTGGCGATGATGTTCTCGGCTTCGGTAGCGTCCCCGATGGTGGAGTGCCCGCCGATAATGTTGATCCGCTTAGCGCTGGATGTCATGCCGGTCGAGAAGCTGCCCTCGTAGTCCGTCATCTTGGAGTCGAGCGAGCGATTCACCCGGGCGAGCTCGATGCCGCCGATCTGGTAGTGCTGGTTGCGCACCATGGCGTCGGCGGCGCGGTCGGCCTCGTGCTCGGCGGCGTCCTGGGGAGCGGACACCTCGAGCTTGTGCTGGCGCCGCTGGGCGCCGCCGGCCTGCTGGACGGTGTGGGCCACCTCGTGGGCCAGGAGGTGCATGCCGAACGGGTCGTCGGGCTGGTACCGGCCGGCGCCGAAGTGGATGTCCTGACCCACGGTGTAGGCCTTGGCGCCGACCGCGTGGGCGGCCTCGGCCGAGGCGCCGCCGGTGTGGACGCGCACCCCCGACAGATCGGCGCCCAGCGAGCCCTCGAACTGCCGCTGCAGGTGGGTGGGCAGCGGCGCCCCGCTAGATCCGGCGGCCCGGTCGACCGCGAGCTCGGCGCCGGCGGCCACGCCGTTGGCGTCCCGGCCCGACCCGCCGCCGTCGGCGTCGCGCTGGATGCGGCCCCGGCTCCCGCCGCTGAGCGACTCACCCAGCGCCCGCGCGGTCTCGGGGTCGGCCACCCGGAACACGATCTGCGGGGTGGGCGAAAGCCGCGACGTCAGGGTCGACTTGCCGGCCGAGCCGGCCTGCCCGGGGGTGGCGATCTCGTGGTCGCGGTCGTGGTCGATCAGGCGGTCGAGCTGGTTGTCCATGGGTCCCTCCATCAGGGGAGAGATCCCACCCGCGCAGATGTGACGCGCCCGGGACCGGAAAGATCGGGCACGCGGCCGGGCGCCTCGGCCGCGGCCGCCAGGCCCAGGTACCCGCTGACGACCTGGCACAAGAGCGGCGCGGCGACTGGCTTACTGAGCGCCTGGTGCATGCCGGCGGCGATGCACGCGGCCAGGTCCTCGCTGTCGGTGTTGGCGGTCATCGCCACGATGGGCACCCGGGCCCGCTGGGGGTCGTCGAGGCCGCGGATGCGGCGGGTCGCCTCGGCGCCGTCCATCCGCGGCATCTGCATGTCCATCAGGACCAGGTCGTAGGCGTGGCGGCTGACCAGGTCGACCGCCTCGGCGCCGTCGGCGCCCTCGTCGATGGTGACCCCGGGGAACTGGCGCTCGATCTGGCGGCGCATGACCAGCACGTTGACCCGGTTGTCGTCGACCAGGAGCACCCGCTTGCCGGCGGCGGCGATGGCCGCGGTCGGCGGCGGCGTGGTGGCCTGGCGCTGGCAGGTGGCGACGCGCAGCGGCACCTGGACCGCGAACCGCGAGCCGCGCCCGAGCTCGCTGGCGAGCGTCAGCGTGCCGCCCATCAGCTCGACCAGGCGGCGGGAGATGGCCAGCCCCATGCCGGTCCCGCCGTAGCGCACCGCGATCGACGCCTCGGCCTGGACGAAGTCCTCGAACAGCTGGGCGCAGCGCGCCGCGGGGATGCCGATGCCGGTGTCGGTCACCGCGATCGAGACCTGGCACACACCGTCGGTGGGCGGCGCCATCACCCGGGCCTCCAGCACAACGCTGCCGTGATGGGTGAACTTCACGGCGTTGCCCAGGAGGTTGACGATGACCTGGGTCAGCCGGCGGTCGTCGCCGTGGAGGTACGCCGGCAGCGTCGGATCGACGTCCATCCGCACCACCACGTCCCGCGCCGGCGCGGTGGCGCGGGTGACGATCTGGAACGCGCCGGCCACCACCTGCCGCAGGTCGAAGTCGGTGCCGACCAGCGTGACCTTGTTCTCCTTGAGCTTGGTCAGGTCGAGCAGGTCGCTGATGATGCCGAGCAGGTGGCTCGACGAGCCGCGCAGGGTGTCGAGCAGGCGGGCCTGCTCGGCCGGGCTCATGGTCGGCGACTGCAGGAGGTCGGCGATGCCGACGATGGCGTTCATCGGCGTCCGCAGCTCGTGGCTGACCTGGGCGAAGAAGCGGTCCTTGTAGCGGTGCGACTCGGCCAGCTCGACGTTGGTGGCCCGCAGGGCGTCCTGCTGGGTGACCAGGTTCCGCAGCATGTGCCGGTGGTTGGCCTGGAGCATGGTCATGGTGACCATGGTCAGGACGATCAGCGTCACGCCCTCGAAGGTGCTCATGACCAGGCGCTGGTGGTCGGTCAGGCGGCCGGTCCACGGGTCGACATCCACGTTGGTCACCACCACGTACGCCGCGATGATCAGCGCCATCGACACGGCCGCCAGGCGCCAGGCCTTGGCGCCGCTGCCCAGGATCCACGCAAAGATCGGCACGAAGACGAAGTACGCGACCGCGCCCGGACCCTCGTGCCAGGTGAACACCGCCAGCGCGAACAGGTCCAGCATGCCGACCGCCAGCCCCACGTCGACGAAGCGCTGCAGGCTGATGCGGTTGCGCAGGACCGTGACGCTGAACAGGAGGACGGCGGCCGCGACCAGGTTGGCCGTCGCGGCGCCGACGAATCCGACCGGCAGCCACGCCACGCCCCACAGCGCGCACAGGCTGCCATGGACGAGCTGGGAAGCGGTGGCCTGGAACTTCCGGCGGTGGTCGTCCTCGATCGTCCGCTGGCCGTCGTCCCCGAACAGGGCAACCGAGCGGGACGTGGCCATCATGCCTGCCGGAATATGCAATCTACGTTCCGGTTCACCCCGCTGGTGTTAGTGCGGTGGCCGGGGGGGCCGGTTCCACAACGGTACAGATCGGGCCCCGGTGGACCAGTTCGGTCCGGTTCATTCCGGCGCACTCCCGAGCGACCGGCGCCACGCCAACGCCGTGGGGCCGCCGCCGCGCCGTTCGCCTCCCGGCATCCCGGCCCATGCTACAAGCGCCGGTGATGACTGCTACCTCCCCGGTCCGGACTGCCCGGGTCGAGCGCGTCACGCGCGAGACCAACGTCACCGTGGCGCTGACCCTGGACGGGTCCGGGGCCCGGACGCTGGCGACGCCGGTGCCGTTTCTGACCCACATGCTCGACGCCCTGGCGCGGCATGGGGTGTTCGATCTGGAGGTCGCGGCCCAGGGCGATCTGGAGATCGACGCCCACCACACGGTCGAGGACATCGGCCTGGTGCTAGGCCAGGCCTTCCGCCAGGCCCTGGGCGACCGCGCCGGCATCGCCCGCTACGGCTGGGCCACGCTGCCGATGGACGAGACCCTGGTGACCGCGGCGGTCGACTTCTCCGGGCGGCCAGCCTTCGAGTGGCGGGTCGACGGGCTGGACGGCCGGTGGATCGGGCAGTTCGACTGCGCCCTGGCCAGGGAGTTCTGGGCGGCGTTCGCCAGCAAGGCCGAGTGCAACCTGCACGTGCTGCTCCACTATGGCGGCAACGCCCACCACGTCCTCGAGTGCATCTGGAAGGCGCTGGCCAAGGCGCTGGACCAGGCCACCCGGCTCGACCCGCGGCTGGCCGGCGCGGTGCCGTCGACCAAGGGGACGCTCACCTCGTGATCGCCATCGTCGACGTGTGCGGCGACAACCTGCGGTCGGTGGCCAAGGCGCTGGCCGCGGTGGGGGCCGACGCGGTGGTGACCAGCGACCCCGAGGTCGTCCGGAACGCGGACAAGATCGTGGTGCCGGGCCAGGGCGCGTTCGCGCCCTTCATGCGCGGCCTGGTCGAGCGCGGGCTCGAGGCGCCGATCCGTGACGCCATCGACGCCGGCACGCCGTACCTGGGCATCTGCCTGGGCCTGCAGGTGCTGTTCGACGAGAGTGAGGAGCACGGCCCGGTGCGCGGGCTGGCGCTGATCCCGGGTCGCGTGGTGCGGTTCCGGCCCGAGCAGCACGACATCAAGGTGCCGCACATGGGCTGGAACACCATCGTCCAGCACGCGCCCGATCCGTACCTGATCGAGCTGACCCCGCTGACCCACTACTACTTCGTCCACTCGTACTACGCGGTGCCCGACGATCCGTCGCTGGTGGTGCTGTCGAGCCACCACGGCGAGCCGTTCTGCGCCGCGGTCCGCGCCGCCAACATCTTCGCCTGCCAGTTCCACCCCGAGAAGAGCCAACAGGCCGGCCTCGAGCTGTTGGCCGCGTTCGTGCTGTCGCCGACCGGCGCCGAGGCCGCGCCGTGAAGATCATCCCCGCCATCGACCTGCTGGGCGGCCAGGCGGTGCGGCTGCGCGAGGGGCGCCGCGACGACGTGACGGTGTACCGCGACCGCCCGGAGGAGCTGGTGGGCGAGCTGGTGGCCGGCGGCGCCGAGGCCATCCACGTGGTCGACCTGGACGGCGCGTTCGACGGCGCGCGCCGCCACGCCGACGTGATCGCCCGGGTGTGCGCCGCGTCGTCGGTGCCGGTTCAGGTCGGCGGCGGGATCCGCGACGCGGCCACCGCCCGGGCGGTGCTCGACGCCGGGGCGGCCCGGGTGGTGCTGGGCACCGCAGCGGTCAAGCACCCGGCCATGGTGCGCGCGCTGTGCGAGGCGCTGCCGGGGCGGGTGGTGGTCGCGGTCGACGCCAAGGACGGCGTGGTCGCGGTCGAGGGTTGGGTCGAGGCCAGCGACGTGACCGCGGTCGAGCTGGGCCAGCAGGCGGCCGCGTGGGGGGCGGCGGCGCTGCTCTACACCGACGTGGCGCGCGACGGCACCGGGGCCGGCCCCAACGTCGCGGCCACCGCGGCCCTGGCGGCGGCGGTCGGCGTCGAGGTCATCGCGTCGGGCGGGGTCCATACCCTCGATCACCTGCGGGCCCTGGCCCGGGCCGGCCTGCCGGCGGTGGTGGTCGGCCGCGCCCTGTACGACGCCCGGTTCACGCTGGCCGAGGCCATCGCCGCCGGCCGGGAGGTTGCCTGATGCTCGCCCGCCGCGTGATCCCGTGTCTCGACGTGAAGGACGGTCGGGTGGTCAAGGGCACCGCGTTCGTCGACCTGCGCGACGCCGGCGACCCGGTCGAGCAGGCGGTGCGCTACGACGCCGAGGGCGCCGACGAGATCTGCTTCCTCGACATCTCGGCCTCGCCCGACGGCAAGGCCACCATCGTCGACGTCATTGAGCGCACCGCCGACGTGGTGTTCGTGCCGCTCACCGTCGGCGGCGGCGTGCGCAGCGTGGCCGACGTCGAGCGCCTGCTGCTGGCCGGCGCCGACAAGGTGTCGATCAACACCGCCGCGGTGGTGCAGCCCGAGCTCATCGACCAGGCCGCCGCCCGCTTCGGCAACCAGGCCATCGTGGTCGCCGTCGACGCCAAGCGACGTGGCGACGGCACCTGGGAGGTCTACACCCACGGCGGCCGCACCCCGGTCGGCAAGGACGCCGTCGCCTGGTGCCGGGAGGTGGCCGACCGCGGCGCCGGCGAGATCCTGCTGACCAGCATGGACCAGGACGGCTCCCGGGCCGGCTATGACCTGGCGTTGATCCGCGCCGTCGTCGACGCCGTGCCGGTGCCGGTGGTCGCCTCGGGCGGCGTGGGCGAGCTGGCCCACCTGGCCGACGGCCTGGCCGTGGGCGGCGCCGACGCCGTCCTGGCCGCGTCCATCTTCCACTACGGCCAGCACACCATCGCCGAGGCCAAGGCCTACCTGTCCGAGCGCTTCTTGCCGGTCCGCCTCGCGTAGCGCGAAGCCCGGCGCGGTCGACGTGCGCGCCGCGGCGTGGGACCATCGACACGCGGCGCCGGTGTGTCGGGCCGCGCGCAGTCAGGGAGGGCCACATGTACATCGCTTCGACCACCAGCCCGCGCGAAGAGCCTGTGGCCGCGCGGCTCCCTCAGGACATGTGCTGCAACTGCGGCAGCGGCGACGAGGAGCTGACCGTCATCCAGACCGACCTGCGGCGCAAGCTGTTCCTCGGCATCGGTGGTGTCGAGGCGCAGCTGATCGTGCCGCTTCCGTATTGCCGCGGGTGCAAGCGCACCGCGCTCGTGCGAAAGCCGTCCATCTTCGACGCCGCCGTGTGGTGGGGGATCTGGTCTCTGTTCGCCTGGTTCGGCTTGATGGGCGCGGTCGTCATCGCTGGCCAGAAGACCCATCGGTTCGGCTTGGTCTACGCGATCGGCGCGGTGCTCGTGACGATCGGTTCGATCCTCTGGTATCGGCGGCCCCCGCGCAGCAACCGGATCACCAACTATCAGCCGGCGCGACTGTTGAACTTTGACAGCGCGGCGCCGGTCGAGGAGCGAGTCGCCTTCAGTAACCCGACGTATGCGCGGCGGGTGGTCGAGGCCGTCGGCGCGCACGTCCCGGCGGCGCGCGTCGTGAAGCGCTAGTCACCGAGGGAGCGCAGGCGCGCCTGCGGCGTCGACGTGCGCGCGGTCACGGCGGCACGCAACCGCCGAGGCGGCGGGCCGATACCGTCGACATGCACGACGAGATGTCCGCCATCTACCTGTGGGACTACTTCTACGCGAAGGACGGTCCGGTCCCCGGCGACGAGCGGACGTGGCGACTCATCGAGAACGCGACCTGCCGCATGTGGGAGGCCGAGCCGCACGTGCGAGCGACGTACGCGCCGGAGATCCAGCTCGCGCAAGCGCGGCGCTTGCGGCGCGATTGCCGCGCGGCGCGGCGTCAGATCGCGCTCTTGTCGGCGCGGCCACCGGGCTGGGTGATGAGTGGCCTGGTCGCGCTCGAGGTCCTCGCCGATCGCGTGGTGCGCGAGCTGGGGAGGTCGGTCTCACCGGCGCAGCTACACTGACGGCGGCCCTGCTGCTCACGAGGGCGAGGAGCCCCGCTTGCTCCGGCCCGCGCGGCGGACGCCGCCGACGGCTCGCGGCCGCAACAGTCCGTTCGGCGCGCCGGCGCTTGTCGGGGCGGCGCGGCCGACGCACGCTGGTGGGTATGGCCGCCTTCGTCGTCAAGCCGCTGGGGTTTCCGTGGGTGACCGCGGACCCGTTTCTGTTCTGCGTGCACCACAACGACCACTACCCGGCCGGCGACGAGCGGCTGGCGCCGGTGGCCTCGCTGGCGGGCCGGCAGCTGGGCTCGGACTTCAGCGGCAAGGACGGCTGGAGCATGTACCACGGCGAGGTGGTGCCCGGCTTTCCGGCCCATCCCCACCGCGGCTTCGAGACGGTGACCATCGCCCGCCGCGGCTTCATCGACCACTCGGACTCGCTGGGCGCCACCGCGCGCTTCGGCGGCGGCGACGTGCAATGGCTGACCGCCGGCCGCGGCATCGTCCACTGCGAGATGTTCCCGCTGCTCGAGCGCGAGCGCGACAACCCGGCCGAGCTGTTCCAGATCTGGCTGAACCTGCCACCCGACGCCAAGATGGCGGAGCCGCACTTCGCGATGCTGTGGCGCGACCAGATCCCGCGGCGGACGTTCACCGACGGGCGCGGCCGGTCGAGCGAGGTGGTGTTCGTGGCCGGCGATCCGGCCAGCCCGCCGCCGCCGCCGGCGTCGTGGGCGGCGCGCGCCGACGGCCACGTCGCCATCTGGACCATCGCGATGGCGCCGGGCGCCGAGCTGACGCTGCCGGCCGGGGACGCCAGCGCGCAGCGCAGCCTGTACTTCTTCGCCGGCACCGGCGCCACCGTCGACGGCACCGCGGTGCCGGCCCAGCGCGCGCTGAGCTGGCGCACCGCGCCGACGATCACCCTCGTCAACGGCGACGCGCCGGCGGAGTTCTTGATGCTCCAGGGCCGGCCCATCGGCGCGCCGGTGGTCCAGCACGGACCGTTCGTGATGAACTCCGTCGAGGAGATCCAGCGCGCGTTCTCGGACTTCCAGCGCACCAAGTTCGGCCGGTGGCCGTGGCGCTCGCCCGACCCGGTCCACGACCGGCACGCCGGCCGGTTCGCGCGCCGCCCCGACGGCACCATCGAGCACGCCCCGACCCGATAGCACCGCCGCGCCGGCGTCAGTCGGACGCTTGCAGGGACAGCAGCACCGCGGCCAGCTCGGCGGCCTCTTCGCGGGTGCCGGTCAGTCGCACCGCGCCGGGCGCGACGATGGCGACGCGATCGCCGGCCGGCACGATCACCAGCGTGGCGCTGCCGAACGTGGCGGTGATGGCGCCGAGCGGCGGGTTGGTGCCGCGCGGCGCGACCCGGGCCCCTGGGATCGGCGTGCCGAACACCGGCGTCGGCGCCGACGGGCCCAGCCGGCTGTGGGCGGGCTCGGGCGGCGCGTCGCCATCGGCCGCGGCGATCGACGCGGCCAGGACCTCGGGCGTCATCGGCTGCGTCGGCGCGCGGGTGAGCGCGGGGTCGGCGGCGATCTCTTCGGCGGTGGGCCCCTCGACCGGCGGAACGCGCAGGCTGCCGCTCAGGTGCCGGCCCGGCTGGGTCGGGGCGTCGTCGTCCTCGAAGCCCGCGCCGGCGGCGTCGGGGCTCGCGGTCGGACGTCGCGAATGGCGGTACTCCGTCGTGCTCACCGAGGTCCACAGTACGCGATGTATGTCGGGTGGCGCCATCCTCCGCACGGTATGAGGCAGCGATGGCGCGCGCGCCGCGGCGCGATGACAACGGCGCGTCCGACGGTCAGACCGCTGCTGCACGGCGCGCGCGGGCTGCGGTTGACAACCACGCGCGGCGCGGTCGACAACCCGGGCATGACCTTGCCCGAGCCTGCCTGGGACGAGCGCGGCCTGGCGCCGGCCATCGTCCAGGACGCCGACCGTGGGACCGTGTTGATGCTGGCGTGGATGAACGCCGAGGCGTGGGCCCAGACCCACGCCACCGGCGCGGTGCACTTCTGGTCGCGGTCGCGCCAGGCGCTGTGGCGCAAGGGCGAGACCTCGGGCAACGAGCTGCGCGTCGTCGAGGTGCGGGTCGACTGCGACCTCGACGCCATCCTGGTGCGGGCTCGGCCTGCTGGCCCGACCTGTCACACCGGCGCGACCGCGTGCTTCTTCCACGGCCCGGCCGGCGACGACGACGGCGCGCCGGCCAGCCACATCGTCGACCGGCTGGCCACGGTGATCGAGGCGCGGCGCCAGGCCACCGCGACCAAGAGCTACACCCGGTCGCTCCTCGAGGGCGGCGTGCCCAAGGTGCTGGGCAAGATCGCCGAGGAGCACGGCGAGCTGGCCGCCGAGCTGGCCGCGCCGACGGTCGACCGCGGCAAGGTCACCCACGAGGCCGCGGACCTGCTGTTCCACGTGCTGGTCGGCCTGGCCGCCGTCGACGTGCCCGCGGCCGACGTGTGGCGCGAGCTGGGCCGGCGCTTCGGGGTGAGCGGCCACGACGAGAAGGCGGCGCGGCCTGCCAAGGCGACGTGACGTCGATCCTCGCGCCCGGCGGCAGCCTGGACGCCGCGATCCCGCACTTCGAGGATCGCCCCGAGCAGCGGCGCATGGCCGCCGCGGTCGCGGCCGCGCTGGCCGACGACCGGCCGCTCCTGGTCGAGGCCGGCACCGGCACCGGCAAGACGCTGGCGTACCTGGTGCCGGCGCTGGAGTCGGGCAAGCGCGTGGTGGTGTCGACCGGGACCCGCGCGCTGCAAGACCAGATCGTGCGCAACGACCTGCCGCTGTTGCGCCAGATCCTGGGCCGCGGGTTCGCGGTCGCCACGCTCAAGGGCGTCAGCAACTACGCGTGCCGGCGCAAGCTCGACGAGCTGCGCCGCCCGGCGCTGGGCGGATCGCGGCCGGCGGCGGTCACCGCCGATCTGGCGGCGCTCCTGGCGTGGGCCGACGGCACGCCGACCGGCGATCGCGCCGAGGTCGAGGCCATCGCCGAGGCCGCGCCGATCTGGATCGAGGCGACGACCACGCCCGAGACCCGCCTGGGGCCGCGCTGTCCGTACTTCGAGCGTTGCTTCGTCACCACGGCCCGGCGCGCGGCGGTCGACGCCGACCTGATCCTGGTCAACCACCACCTGTACTTCGCCGACCTGGCGCTGCGCGCGAACCATCCCGGCGCGCGGGTGTTGCCCGACCACGACGCGGTCATCTTCGACGAGGCCCACCAGCTGGAGGACGTGGCCACCGAGCACTTCGGCGTGCGGGTGTCGACGGCGCGGCTGGGCGGGCTGGTGCGCGACGCCCTGGCCACGCTCGGCGGCGGCCTGTTCGGCGGCGGCCACGGCGCGGTGATCGGCGAGGTCGAGCGCGCGGCGGTGACGTTCTTCGCGGAGGCCCGCACGGCCCTGGTGGCGGTCGGCGCCGACGCCAGCCGGGTCCTGCTGCCGGCCGACCTGCTGGCCAGCGGGCGGCGGCGCGAGGCGTGGTTCGCCCTCGACGCCACGCTCGAGGAGCTGGCGCGCACCTGCGACCTCGAGGCGCTGCCGCCCCCGCCCGACACCGACGAGGACGACCGGGCCGTGGCCCACCGCGAGCAGGTCGCGGCCATCGGCCGGCGGGCTCGGCTGACCCGCGACGAGCTGGCCGAGCTGGCCGAGCAGCGCCAGCGGGCCCACGTCTACTGGGGCGAGGTCCGCGGCGCCGGCACGACGCTGTCGGCGGCCCCGGTGTCGGTGGCCGACCTGCTGCGCCGCCACGTCGTCCACGGCGGCGCCACCGCGCTGTTCACGTCGGCCACGCTCACCACCGCCGCGGGCTTCGACTACACCCGCCACCGCCTGGGCCTGGTGCGCGACGAGGTCGACGAGCTGGTCGTGGCGTCGCCGTTCGACTACGCACGGCAGGCGCTGCTGTACGTGCCGCACGATCTGCCGCCGCCGCGCGGCGACGGCCTGCCGCCGGAGGTGGCGGTGCGCGCCGCCGAGCTGTGCGCGATCACCGGCGGGCGCGCCTTCTTGCTGTTCACCAGCCACCGCGCGCTCGAGGCCGCCGGCCGGCTCCTGGCCGACCTGCCCTACCCAATGCTGCGCCAGGGCGACGGGCCGCGCGCCAGCCTGGTCGAGCGGTTCCGGGCCACCGCCGGCGCGGTGTTGCTGGGGACCGGCTCGTTCTGGGAGGGCGTCGACGTGCCGGGCGACGCGCTGTCGCTGGTGGTGATGGACAAGCTGCCGTTCGCCGCGCACACCGATCCGCTGCTGGCGGCGCGCGGCGCGGCCATCGCCGCGCGCGGCGGCGATCCGTTCGCCGAGCTGCAGCTGCCCCAGGCCGCGCTGGCGCTCAAGCAGGGCTTCGGCCGGCTGATCCGGCGCAAGGACGACCGCGGCATCGTCGCCATCCTCGATCCGCGGGTGGTCGGGCGCGGCTACGGGCGCTACTTGCTCGACGCGCTGCCGGCCGGGCTGCCGCGCACCGGCTCGATCGAGCAGGTCCGCCGCTGGTGGCGCGGCGACGCGGTCACGCTGTAGGCGGTCCGCGTCAGCGGCGGGCCGGCCCGCTCGGCCAGGGCCGCCAGCGTGGCGCCGGTGCCCGGCACGATCCAGGCGTCGCCGACCAGGTCGCGCAGCGGCGCCAGCACGAAGGACCGCTCGTGGGCGCGCGGGTGCGGGATGACCAGGCGCGGCCACACCAGGCGGTGATCGCCCCAGGCCAGCACGTCGAGGTCGAGCGTGCGCGGCCCCCAGCGGTGCTCGTAGCGCCGGTCGCGGCCGTGGGCGACCTCGATCGCGTGCAGCCAGTCGAGCAGCGCGTGGGGCGACCACGGCGTGGCCGGCGTCCACGCCACCGCGGCGTTGAGGAAGTCGGGATCGCCCGCGGACAAGGCCGCGCTGCGGTAGACCGCCGAGCAGCGCACCGCGCCGCGCGCGGCCAACCGGGCCACCGCGTCGTCGAACCGCGCCAGCTGCTCGTCGTCGGTGCCGCGGTTGGCGCCCAGCCCGATCAGCACCGCGGCGCCGGCCGACGTCACGCCGCGACCACCGGGTTGCGCAAGACGCCGATGCCCTCGATCTCGACCTCGACCTCGTCGCCCGGCGCGAGGTTGCCGACGCCGGCCGGCGTCCCGGTCGAGATCAGGTCGCCCGGCTCGAGGGTGAGGTGGCGCGACACGAACGCGATCAGCGTGGCGACGTCGAAGATCAGGTCCGAGGTGCGCGAGGCCTGGCGCACCTGGCCGTTGACGCGGGTGGTGATCGCCAGGTCGCGCGGGTCGAGCCCGGCCACCACGCGCGGCCCGACCGGGCAGAACGTGTCGAAGCCCTTGGCGCGGGTCCACTGGCCGTCCTTGGCCTGGAGGTCGCGCACCGTCACGTCGTTGACGCACACGTAGCCGGCCACCGCGGCCAGCGCGTCGTCGACGGCGACGTGGCGCGTGCGCCGACCGATGACCACGCCCAGCTCGCCCTCGTAGTCGACCCGGGCGTAGCCGGCCGGGCGCGCGATGGGCAGGCCGGGCGCCAGCAGCGCCGACGGCGGCTTGAGGAACATGAGCGGCTCGGCCGGGATGCCCTTGCCCATCTCGACGGCGTGGGCCCGGTAGTTCTGGCCGATGCCGATGATCTTCGACGGCGCGAACGGCGCCAGCGCGGCGGCGCCGGTGGCGCCGATCCAGGGGAGCTCCATGGCCCACCAGTAGCACGCGGGCCCGGCGTCGAGGGCGAGGGGTAGGGCGAGGTAGGCGCGGAATCGCGCGGGTCGTTGAAAGATCCGTCGGCGCCCCGTAGAATTAGCGTCGATGGCGCGAGGCACCAGCACGTCTGGCCGTGCGCCGGCTCACCTCTCGGTCGTCCCGGGCGGCGCCGGGGGGCTCGACGATCTCGAGGACGATCGCACCACCATCGAGCCGGCGCCGGTGCTGGCGCACGCCGCCGACGAGGCGCCCACGCCGATCGCCCCGGCTGGCGGGCTGGCGGAGCAGTGGGAGGACGGCACCACCGTCGCCGAGCCGTCGGGCACCAGCAGCCGCAGCGCGATCGTCGAGGAGTCGACCATCGAGGAGACCGCCCGGCCGCTGCCGCCGCTGCAGCTGGTGCCGTCGACGCCGGCCGCCGATCCGGCCAGCCGCGCCAAGCTGACGGTGCTGGCCGGGCCCGACCAGGACCGCGAGTTCGCCATCGGCCCCGGCCTCGAGGTGCGCATCGGCCGCGCCGTCGACAACGACGTCGTGCTCACCGACATCGCGGTGTCGCGCAAGCACCTGGCGCTGTCGTGGGAGACCGACGCCTGGGTCATCCAGGACAACGGCTCCGGCAACGGCACGTTGGTCAACGACCGCCTCGAAGACGGCCGCTGTCAGCTCCACCACGGCGACCGCATCGAGATCGGCAACACCATCTTCCGCTTCGACCACCTGCCCAGCGCGCAGCAGGGCGCGGTGGCCAGCTGGGGCCAGCGCGACGAGGAGGCCGCCACCGTGGCCGGCAAGGCGCCGGTGCGCCCGTCGGAGGTGGCCGCCGCCGCGATCGCGCCCGCGCCGCGCCGCCACCGGCCGGCCTCGGTGACCGCCCCGGTACAAGATCGCGCGCTGCGCAAGCGCCCCGGCGCCACCGAGCCGCCGCCGCCGCCGCCGCGCAGCCGGGCCAAGACCGCGCCGCCGCCCGTGCCCCGGGTGACCACCGCCGCGCCGGCGTCGCCGCCACCGCCGCAGGCCACGCCGGCGCCGATCTTGTTCGCGCCACCCAGCCAGCCGGCGATGCGCGCGGCGCCGCCGCAGCTGCTGACCAGCCCAGGCCCGGTGCCGGTCGCCCCGTCGGGCCCGGTGCCGATGCCGCTGTCGGGGCCGTACACGGCGCCGGGGCCGACCTTTGGGCCGGGCGCGTCGGGCGCGTACGCGGCTCCCTACGGCGGCGCGGTGCGCCCGATGACGACCACCGCTCAGGTCGAGCCGCGCGCGTACGCGCCGATGAACCCGTACCTGGTGGCGCGGGGCCGGCCGCAGCGGAGCCGCAAGGGCATGTGGATCGCGATGGGCGTGGTCGCCCTGGCCAGCGTCGCGGTCGCCGGCGCCATGCTCGGCGGCGACGCGCCCGCACCCACCGCCGCAGGCGGAGCCGGCCCGGCTCAACCCGCGCCGGCCGGGGCGATCACGCCGACCGAACCGACACCGACCGAGCCGACGCCGACCGAGCCGACGCCGACCGAGCCGACGTCGACCGAGGCAGCGCCGGGGATCGCTGCCGGCACCGCGCCCGAGGCAGCGGTCACCCCGGGCGCACCGACGCCGCCCACGCCCGACCCGGTCGTGACGCCGGTGCCCGGGGACGCCACGGCGCCTGCGGTCCCGCCCCCGGTCGAGCCGCCCATCGAGGTCGCGGTCACGCGGCCGCCCACGCCCGACCCCACGCCCGACCGCACGCCGACGCCCAAGCCCAAGCCGCCCGAGCGCGTCGCCAAGATCACCAGCCCCGGGCGCGTCGTCGTCGCCGAGCCCAAGCCGGCACCAGCCCCCGCGCCGAAGGGCCTGGCCGCGGCCGCCAAGAAGGCCGAGGGGTTGTACAAGGCCAAGGACTTCAAGGGCGCCGCGGCGACCTTGCGCGACGCCATCGGCACCTCGACCGAGGGCGACGCCAAGTCCCTCAAGGCACGCGCCAGCGCGTACGACACCGTCGGCAACAACCTGACCGCCGCGGCGGGCATGGGCAGCCAGCGCGCCACCGAGGCGCTCACCGCGTACAAGCGGGCGATGGCCGCGGACCGCCAAGCCGGCGGCGCCCACCAGCTGTCCATCCGCGACAAGATCGCCAGCGTGGCGCCCCGGGCCGCGGCGCTGTACATGGCGCGGCAGTCGTACGAGCTGGCCAAGAGCGCGGCCGACGACGCGGTCAACGTCGGGGTCGGCGGCACCAGCATGGTCACCGGCGTCCGGGCGTCGCTCGAGCGCCGCGCCGGCGAGTTCTACGCCACCGCCAGCAAGCTCCAGAAGAGCAAGCCGGCCGAGGCCAAGGCGCTGGCCCGGCGCATCACCAAGATGGTCCCCGGCGACAGCCCCTGGTACCGCAAGGCGGTCGCGCTGGTGAACGGTTCGTCGAGCAGCCGCGACGACGACGAGTGACCGGCGGCGCCGGCCGCCGCGCGGACCGCTACTTCAGCAGCGCGGCGATGGCCGCCTCGAGCTCGGCGAAGTCGAACGGCTTGTCGAAGTGGGCGTCGGCGCCGTACAGCGGCGAGGTCAGGTCGTTGACCTGCTCGCCGATGGCGGTGAGCATGATGATCTTGATCGACGCGGTGGCCGGGTCCTGCTTGAGCGCCCGCGCAACCTCCCACCCGTTCTTGCCGGGCATCATCACGTCGAGCACCATCAGCGCCGGGTGGCGGCGCTTGGCGACGGTGAGCGCCTCCTTGCCGTCGTTGGCGGTCGCCACGTCGTAGCCGCGCGACGACAGCCGGGCCGACAGCATGGTGACGATCTCGGGATCGTCGTCGACCACGAGGATGGTGGGGTTGGACATGCCCGCGACCGTACGAGGCGCCCCGGCGCCGGTCAAGCCGGCCGGGCCAGCTGGCCTCGCCCCGACGACTCCGGTACAACCCGCCGGTGGCCAACCCGCGTCGCGTCGTCACGCTGATCGTCGCGATCGCGGCGGTGATCGCCGCATTCACGCTGCTGGGCGACGTGCGGGCGGTGCGCGATCGGCTGGGCGGGTTCGCCTGGGGCACCTTCGTCGCCGCGCTGGGCCTGGCGGTGGCCAACTACGCGCTGCGGTTCGCGCGGTGGCAGGGCTACCTGCGCACGCGCCAGCTGGCGGTGCCCGCCGGCACCAGCGCGCTGGTGTTCGTCGCCGGCTTCAGCATGGCCGTCACCCCGGGCAAGCTGGGCGAGCTGATCAAGAGCTTCTTGCTGCGCGAGCTGGCCGACGTGCCGGTCGCGGCCAGCGCGTCGATCGTCATCGCCGAGCGGGTCAGCGATCTGCTGGCGCTGCTGGTCCTCGCGGTGGTCGGGGTGGCCATCTACGGCGTCGCGGTCGAGGTGGTGATCGCGTCGGCCGCGGTCGTCGCCATCGGCCTGGCGGTCATCCTGTGGCGCCGGCTCGGCGTGTGGCTCATCGAGCTGGTGACCACGCCGCGGCGGCTGGCCGGCGTGCGGCCCAAGCTGCTCGAGATCTACGGCGGGCTGGCGGCCCTGGCCCAGCCGCGGGTGCTGGCGTGGTCGACGGTGCTGTCGGTGGCGGCCTGGGCGTGCGAGGGCCTGGGCTTCGCGATCATCGTCAGCGGCTTCCCCGGCGCGTCGGTGGCCATCGGCATGGCGCTCCTCATCTACGCCGCCACGACCATCGCCGGCGCGCTCAGCTTCCTGCCGGGCGGCCTGGGCGTCACCGAGGGTGCGATGACGCTGCTCCTGGTCGAGCAGGCGGTGGGCGTCGACCGCGGCACCGCCACCGCGGCCACCATCCTGACCCGGCTGGCCACGCTGTGGTTCGCGGTGCTGCTGGGCGCGGTCGCCCTGGCGGTCGCGCGGCGGCGGGCCGGGCCGCGCTCGGCCTGATAGGGCATACTGCCGGCATGATCGACTTCGACTTCGCCCGCTACGTCACCGAGCGACGTGGCGAGGTCGTCCACCGCGCCTACACCGGGTCGAGCTACGCCTTCGCCGGCGAGCGCAAGCTGCGGCGCTCGTTCATCGGGGCCCGGCCGGTGACCATGGCCATCGAGGCCACCGCCCGGCTGTGGAACGAGCGCGCGCGCGACGAGCTGCTGGCGGCGGCCGCGAAGGCGTCCGAGCACGCGCCGGCGATCTGGGCCGCGACCAAGCGGGCCGCGGCCAACCTGGGCCTGGACGCGCCGTCGGTGTACGTGGCGCCGGCCGGGTGGGCCGCGCCGCTGGCCACCCTGGGCACCGACGAGCAACCCTACGTGGTGGTGCGCGAGGACGTCGCCGCCCGGCTGGCCGACGGCGAGCTGGTGGCGGCGCTGGGCCACCAGCTCGGCCACATCCAGAACGGCCACGTGCCGTACACCACCGCGCTCCACTACGTCAGCCACGCCGCCGCGCTGTTCGTGCGGTGGGCGGTGCAGCCGGCGACGATGACGCTGCGGGCGTGGGCGCGCCGGGCCGAGATCACCTGCGACCGCGCCGCCCTGCTGGGCGCGGCCGACCTGACCGCCACGCTGGGCATGATGGTCAAGCTCGAGGTGGGCGACCGCGGCGCCGACTTCGACGTGGCGGCCTACCTGGCCGAGCCCCCGGCCGCCGGCCTGGGCCGGTTCGCGACGTTGTTCCGCGCCCACCCGCTGCTGCCCAAGCGGATCGCCGCCATCCGGGCGTTCGCCGACGGCGCGCTGTACGCCAAGGCCCGCGGCGGCGATCCCGCCGGCAAGGCCGCGACCGACGACATCGACAAGCAGGTGACCGACCTGCTCAGCCTGTTCTAACCGGGCGGGGAGAATCACGATGCTGCTCGACCAACACTCCGAGACCAAGGCGGCGGTGCTGTCCCGCTACCGCCAGCTGGCCGACGTCGCCGACGCGGTCGGCATGGTGACCCTGGCCCGCGACATCCGGGTCAACCGGCTGCCCAAGCTGGCCGCCGAGCGGTTCCACATCGTCGTGCTCGGCGAGTTCAACCACGGCAAGTCGACGTTCGTGAACGCGCTGCTGGGCCTCGACGTGCTGCCGACCGGCATCACGCCGACCACCGCGGCGATCAACCAGGTGCTCCACGCCGAGGTGCCCCACGCCAAGGTGGTGATGCACTCGGGCGAGCAGGTGACGCTCACCCCGTCGGAGATCCGCGAGTGGGTGACGGTGGCCGGCGGCCACGCCGGCGAGGTGGCCTACGTCGAGCTGGCCTACCCGTGCGACATCCTCAAGGACAACGTCGTGCTGGTCGACACCCCCGGGGTCAACGACCTCAACGACCAGCGGGCCGAGGTCACCTACGGCTACGTGCCGCGGGCCGACGCGGTGCTGTTCCTGCTCGACGCCGGCCAGGCGCTCAAGGACAGCGAGCGGACCTTCCTGGCGTCGCACATGCTCGACGGCACCCGCGAGCGGCTGATCTTCGTGCTGGGCAAGATGGACCTGCTGAGCGACGACGAGCGGGCCGCGGTCACCAGCTACGTGCGAGAAGGGGTCGCCAAGCTGGCCCCCGGCGCGCCGGTGTTCCCGGTGTCGGCCAAGGCGTGGCTGGTGCGCAAGGACGACGACAGCGGCATGCCGGCCCTGCTCGAGCACCTGCGCACGTTCTTGGCCGGCGACCGCTTCCGCATCCTGCTCGACAACGCCGCGGTCGACGCCGGGCGCACCGCCGGCTACCTCGAGCAGAACCTGGGCGTGCGGATGAAGGCGTGGGACCTGACCATCGAGGACCTCGAGGAGCGGGTCCGGCTGGTGCGCCAGCAGCTCGACGCCTCGCGCAAGACCCTCGACGAGCTGCACGTGCGCATCGAGGCCGACGCCGATGCCATCAAGTCGAGCGTCAACGCCGACCTCGACAGCTTCGCCCAGGGCTTCGTCAGCGCGCTGGTGCCGCAGCTCGACCAGGTCGACGCCGAGGACATCAAGCGCTTCCTGCCGGCCTTCATCGAGGACAAGTTCAAGGAGTGGGCCGAGCTCGAGGGGGCCCGGCTGGGTGCGCTCCTCGAGCGGCTGGCCGAGGACGTCATCACCATCACCAACCAGAACGTGGCGGCGGCCTCGGCGGCGCTGGCCGAGCGGCTGGGCCCCGACGACGCCCGCATCGACATCAGCGTCGACAGCTTCAAGTACGACGTCGGCATCTACGCGGTGGGCGCGCTGGGCACCACCATGATGATCTTCGTCAACGTGCTGGCCGGCGGCCTGCTGACGCTGGCGGCGCCGATCCTGGCCATCGTCCTCAAGTCGAAGATCGCCGGCGACATCCGGGCCCAGGCCAAGGAGAAGGTCCCAGGCGCCATCTTCCACGCCGCCACCGCGATGCGGCCGCACTTCGACAAGTGCGTCGACGACTTCGCGCTGCGCCTGCGCGAGTTCGTCACCAGCGCCGGCAACGCGCTGTACAAGGGCATCTCCGAGGTGCTCGAGCGCACCATCGCCGACCGCAAGCAGCACGGCGGCGCGGCGGCCGAGCTGCAGGCGACCACCGCCGAGCAGCTGGCCCAGGTGGCGGCGCTCCGCGTCGGGCTGGGCGAGCTGCGCAGCGAGCTGTGGAAGCTGCCGGCCGGCAGCGGCGAGCCCTGATGGCCGGGCCCGCCGACACCCTGCGGACCCTGTGGTCGCGGGTCGCGCGCAAGGCGGGCGACACCGTCGACGAGCTGTTCCTCGACACCTACCGCGACCAGATCGAGGCGGCGCGCGACCAGGCGCTGGGCGGTGACCCCAGCGGCGCCGCCGAGGAGCTCGAGGCGCTGTTGCGCGACAAGCCGGACCACGCCGGCGCGCTGTTGCTCCTGGGCGAGGTCGAGCTGGTGCGCGGCAACCCGCAGGCCGCGGCCGACGCCTTCGAGCGGGCGCTGGCCGAGCGGCCAGGGGACGCGCTCGGGCTGGTCGGCGCCGGGCGCGCGGCGGTGGGGCTGGGCCAGCTCGAGCGCGCGGTCGAGCTGCTGGCGCGCGGCGTCGAGCGCGCCGGCGGCGAGCGCCCGGTGCTGGCCGCGGCCTACCTGGCGCTAGGTCAGGCCTGGCGCGGGCTGGGTGACCCCGACAAGGCCGCGCGCGATCTGCGCAAGGCGGTGGCCGAGGCGCCCGACGATCCGCTGGCGCGGGCGCTGCTCGGCGAGGTGCTGCTGGCCGATCCGCGCACCTCTGCCGACGAGGCGCGCGATCACCTCGAGCGCGCCGCGGCCCACGATCCGCCGCCGGTGGTGGCGCTCCTGGCGCTGGGCCGGCTGGCGCTGGCCGACGAGCACGCCGGCGAGGCCGGGCGGCTGTTCGCGCGGGCCGCCGAGCTGGCCCTGGCCGGCGCCGGGGCCGAGGCCCGCCAGCACCGCGTCGCCGCCCGCCTGGGCCAAGGCGACGCCGCGGCGATCGGCCGCGCCTACGCCGACGCCCACCTGCGCTACCTCGAGGCGCTCGAGCTCGAGCCGCGCGCCGCGGCGATCCACGCGCGGCTGGCGGCGCTGGCGGCGCGCCTGGGCGACACCCACGCCGCCCTGGCAGCCTACGACCGGGCCCTGGCGCTGGGCGCCGACGACGCGGTGCTGACCGCGGCGGTGACCGCGGCCCACGTCGGCGGCGATCACGCCCGCGCGGTGCGGTGGGCCAACGACCTGCTGGCGCGGCACCCGGGCGCGCCCATCGCGCTGGCGGCCCGCGCCGAGGAGCTGCGCAGCCGAGACCAGGCGGCCACGGCGCGCGCGCTGCTCACCGGCGCGGCGCCCGACGTCGAGGTGTGCCTGGTCGACAGCCACGCCGCCGCCGATCTGGGCGACCTGGCCGACGCCACCGCCAGCGCGCGCGCGGCGATCGAGCTGGCCCCGGCGTCGCCGCGGGCGCGGGCCGCCCTGGCCGACGTGCTGGCGCGGCACCTGGCGGTCCCCGACGACGACGACGTGGTGCGCCTGGGCGAGGCGCTGGCGCGGGCGCTGGCGCTGCGCACCGACCTGGCCGGGCAGGTGGCCGGCGTGGCCCGGGCGGTGGCCGAGCTCGAGCAGCCGCTCCTGGTCACCGTCATGGGCGAGTTCTCGAGCGGCAAGTCGTCGTTCGTGAACGCGTTCATCGGCGCCGACGTGGCCGCCACCGGCATCACGCCGACCACCGCGACCATCAACGTCGTGAAGTGGGGCCACGAGCGCGGCGGCCGGCTGGTCGCCGCCGACGGCAGCGCGCGCGAGCTGGGCTGGGACCAGCTGCACGCCGCGCTGCGGACGCTGTCGGCCGACGAGGCCCGGGCCATCGACCGGGTCGAGATCGCGCTGCCGCTCGACGCGCTGGCCAAGGTCCACATCATCGACACTCCGGGGCTCAACTCGATCTTGCCGGAGCACGAGGCCACGGCCCGGGCGTTCATCGCGCGGGCCGACGCGGTGGTCTGGGTGTTCACCGCCGGCCAGGGCGGCAAGGCCAGCGAGCGCAAGGCGCTCGACGCCATCCGCGCCGAGGGCAAGCGGGTGCTCGGCGTGCTCAACAAGCGCGACCAGCTGGGCGAGGCCGAGGTGCGCGAGGTGATCGGCTACGTGCAGGGCCAGCTCGACGACCGGGTCGAGCACATCGTGCCGTTCTCGGCCCGGGCTGCGCTGGCGTGGAAGCGCGGCGAGCACCCCGCGGACGACGGCGGCTGGGCCGCGCTGGCCACCGCGCTCGAGGAGCGCTTCTTCGCCCAGGCCCGGGCCATCAAGCGCGGCGCCGTGGCGCGCCGGCTCCTGGGCATCATCGCCACCGCCCGCGGCGTGGTGGCCAGCGCCCGCGCCGACGCCCAGCAGCTGGCCGACGCCGGGCGCGCCACCCGCGATCGGGTGCTGGCGGTGCAGGCCACCTGGGACGACGCGGTGGTCGACCGCGAGCGGCGCGCGCTGGCCACCGGCGTCGGCGAGCTGTACCGCCGGGCGGCCCGCGAGGTCATCGACCTGGTGCGCCCGCGCCAGCTGCCGTTCGGCAGCCACTCGGCCACCGCGGCCGACCGCGACTACCTGGTGGCGCTCCTGGCCGACGGCTACCAGGCGATGCTGCGCGCCGCCGCCGAGCGGGTGGCGGCCGACGTGGCCGCGGCGGTGCCGCCCGGCCTCGACGCCAGCGTGGCCACCGCCACCGCGACCGCGCCGTTCGCGTACGCCCAGGCCTTCGTCGCCGGCTACCTCGCGGGCGGCGTGGTCGACGGCTTCTTCCGCGCCGACCTGCCGCGCCTGGCGCTCGAGCCCGACACCGTCCACCACGCGCTGTTCCGCGCTGCGCCCGACCTCGAGCGGCTGGTCGCCGGACCGCTGGCGCGGGCCGGGCGCCAGGCCCTGGCCGCGGCGGCCCAGGCCGTCGAGCGCGGCGCGCTGCGCCACGAGGTCGACGCCTACGAGCTCGACGTCGGGCTGGGCCAGGCCCTCGACGCGGTGGCGGCGCGGCTGGCGTGAGGCGCGACGATCAGCTGGGCCTGCCCGGGGTGGGCGTCGGCGCCCGCGGCCCGCTCACGCTCGGGCTCGACGAGGCCGGCCGGGGCCCGATCCTCGGGCCGATGGTGGTGGCGGCGGTGGTGCTCGACGCGGCGGCGGCGCGGGCGCTGACCCGGGCCGGCGTGTGCGACTCCAAGCGCGTGGCGGGCAAGGACGCGGTGGCCCGGCGCGCCGAGCTGGCGGCGCTGATCCGGGCCCGGGCGCCCTACCTGGCGGTGGCGGTGGTCGAGGCCGACGAGATCGACCGGCGGGTCGAGCGCGGCGAGCTCAACCTCTTGGAGCGCGAGCGCGCGTGCGCGCTCATCGACGGCGCGCCGGCGTGCGCCCGCATCATCGCCGACGGCGCCACCATGTTCGCGCCGCTGCGCGCGCGCTACCCGATGCTGCGCGCGTACGATCGCGGCGAGAGCCGCCACTGCGCGGTGGCCGCGGCGTCGATCGTCGCCAAGGACGAGCGCGACCGCCGGTTCGCGGCCATCGCCGCCCGCTACCGCGGCGACTACGGCGAGCTGGCCGGCGGCGGCTACCTCAACCCGCCGACCCGGGCGTTCCTCGACGAGTACCGCCGGCGCACCGGCCGGCTGCCGCCCGAGGCCCGGCGCACCTGGGCCCGCGGCGACCTGGCGGTCGACGCCCCGCCGTGACCGCGCCCGCCGTCACAGCGGCGTGACGTAGAAGACCCCCAGGCACATCTCGTCGGTGGTGCCCTCGCCCCAGTACACGTCGGTCGGCGTGCGCGGCTGGCCCCCGACCACCGGCTGGTTGGCGATGGTGTTGTCCCAGTGGCACTCGACCTTCAGCTTGTCGCCGCGGTTGAACACCAGCGGCTGGCGCAGCCCGTAGCTGCCCTGCCAGTGGAAGTTCCAGTGGTCGATCTGCAGCAGGCACTGCTCGACGCCGGCGGCGGTCGTGGCGCTGGCGCGGATCTGGGTGCCCAGCGTGTGCATGTGCAGCCCGGCCGAGTAGATGAGGAACGGCCCGCCGGTCGCCAGCGTCGCGTCGAACTCGAAGCTGTGGGTGACGTCGGCCTGGTTGGCCGGGATGTGCATGGCCTGGGTGCCCAGCCAGTTGGGGTTGGCCCACGGCTGGATCTTGGCCACCTTGGTCACCGTCGGATCGAGCTTGAACTCGAGCGCGGTCTGGTCGGGCTCGGGGCCGGCCGCCAGCACGTTGTAGTGGACCTGGAGGATGACCGCGGAGCCCGGCTTGACCTCGAGCCCGGTGCCGGGCGGCATGTCGCTGCCGAGGCTGCCGGGCGCCCACGCGCCCAGCCAGGCCTGCGACGGCCCGCCGGTGCCGCCGAAGCACGTGTAGCCGGCGCCGGGCTCGGCGTCGTCGAGTTGCTGGTAGGTCGCGACCTGGTCCGGCTGCGCGTAGAAGGCGATGACGTGGTGGACCACCTTGGGGTTGCCGGGCACCGCGCGGAAGCCGGTCACGTAGCGGGTGGCCGCCTCGGGCCACGGGATCACGAAGCAGCGGTACTCGTCGGGCTGCGCCGCGGTGGTCTGCGGCGTGTAGGGCGCGTCCATCCGCAGGGTCCGGTCGATGCGGGTGAGCTGCAGCTCCTCGACGACCAGCGGCGGTCCGGGGCGCGCCGGGTCGCCGGCCTGGTAGCCGCCGTCGGCCCAGGCAGCGAACAGCGCGATCTGCTCGGCCGACAGCGAGCGGTCACCGAAGTACTGGTTGCAGTCGGCGTTGGGCGGCCACGGCGGCATGGTGCGATCGGCCACCTTGCTCACCACGATGCCGGCCATGTCGGTCACCTTGTCGACGGTGTCGAGCGAAAACGGGCCGATCCCGCCGTCGCCGTGGCAGCCCAGGCACTTGGCGTCGATGATGGGCTTGAGGTCCTGGTAGTACGTGACCGCGGCGGGCGCGTCGACCGGGCCGGTGGTGTCGTCGCCGCCGCAGGCGACCGCGACCAGGGCCGGCGTGAGGGCGAGGGCCCGGGCGAGCGAGCGTAGGGAGCGCATGCCGACGATTGTCGCCGCTCTTGAACGAGAGTCAATAGAGATCGTGCGGGTGGCGGCGCCACGCCGAGCGAGCGCGTCACCGCGCCGCGCGCGTCACGCCGAGCCGGTCACAGCGCCGACGCCGGCAGACACGCGGCGATGACCGGGTCGGCGACGAACACCCGGCGGTAATACGCGATGTCGTCGGTGCGCACCGAGGCCGCCAGCGCCACCACCTCGCCGCACCGCTTGGCGCGGGCCGCCGCCTGGGCCTTCGCGAAGCGCGTGGCGACCGGCTCGACCGGCGCGACCTGCTGGCGATCGGGCGCCGGCGCCGAGCTGGCTTGCGGGGACGGTGACGGCGGCGGTGGCGGCGGCGCGGCGGAGTCTTCGGCGGACTCGCCCTGGCCGCCCTCGGTCGGAGCCCCGTCGTCCGTCGCGCTGCGGCCGGCGCCACCGGCGAGCGGGCCGGCGCCCGGCGTGGCGCCACCGATCGACAGTCCGTCGGTGCGCGTCCCCGCCGCCGGTGCGCGCTCGGGCGCGCGCTCGACGCCGCGCGGCTTGCGGACCACGGGCTCGGGCGGGGTCGGCGCGGGCGCGCGCGGGCCGGGCGTCTCCTCGAGGGCAGCTTGCGGCGCGCCGGGCGCGGCGGGCGCCTGCTCGTTGACGGCCGCGGGGGCGTCGTCGTCGGCCCGGCGCCGCTCCTCGACGGCCGGGTCGGCCGCGGGCGGCGCACCGCCGGTCGGTGCCGGGCTCGCCGCGTTGCTCGGCCCCGGCGGCTGCACGACCTTCGCGCCGTCGCGGGTGTACAGCACGCCGGCGGTGCCGACGACCACCACCAGCGCCGCAGCGCCGGCCATGGCCGGATGGAGCAGCACCGGGGCCAGCCGCTCGCGCAGCCGTTGCCACCACGTCTGGCGCGGCCGGGGCGCGTGGGCCCGGGCCGCGGCCAGGAGCACCGCGTCGAGGCCGGCCGGCGGCTCTTCGTCGAAGCCGCTGGCCCGCGCCGCGCCGATCACCTCGCGCAGCGAGGTCCACGCCGGCGGCGCCTCGTCGTCGCTGCCGTCGCGGTACAGCGCCGCGACCGCGTCGTCGTCGTCGGGTGACAGCTGGTCCGCCATCATCGCCTCACGGCGCAGCCTTGGCGAAGTCCTTGTACTCCTCGAGCTCGAGGCGGAGCTTCTCCAGCGCGTAGCGCATCCGGCTCTTCACGGTGTTCTCGGGCACGCCGACCACGTCGGCGATCTGCTTGAACGGCATGTCGAGGAACTCGCGCATGAGGAACACCTCGCGCTGTTCGTCGCCCAGCCCGGCGATCGCCTGCTGCAGGCGCGCGTGGAGCTGCTTGTTCACGGTCTTGCGGTCAGACGCCATCTCGTTCCCGGCGACCACGTCGAGCAGGGTGCCGCTGTCCTCGTCGGCCGACATCGGCGCGTCGAGCGAAGCGTGCTTGCGGTGCTTCCGTCGTCTCGTCTGATCAACGCACAGGTTCCGCGCAATGGTGTAAAGCCACGTCGTGAACTTGGCCTGCCGCTTGTATGCCTCGGCGCCCTTGATGACGCGCATGAAGGCCTCCTGCAGCAGGTCCTCGGCGGTCTCCTTGTCGCCGATGAAGCGCAGGATGAAGTTGTAGACCGGCTTGCGGTGGCGCCCGAGCAAGATCTCGAAGGCGCGCACCTCGCCCGCCTGGTAGCGCACCATCAAGTCTTCGTCGGCCTCGTCGGTGATCATGGTGCGTAGGTAATGAGCAACGGATCCGAGCGGTTGCCGCAGATCCCCGGCGCGGACAGTACCGCAGGGCCCGGCAGCGGAGCAAACCACCGGGGCAACGGCTGGCGGCGGCGGACCTTACGCATCATGGCTTAGACCATCACCGGCGCTGACACGTTGGACAGAAGTACGTCGCGCGCCCGCCCTGCACGCTCTTGCGGATCGCCGTGGCGCACCGCGCGCAAGGGTGGCCGGCGCGGCCGTAGACCAACAGGAACTCGCCGTTCTCGCCGGGCACGCCGCCGGCGCCCAGGAAGTCGCGCAGCGTGGTCCCGCCGTTGTCGATGGCGAACGCCAGCACGTCGGTGACCGCGATGGCCACCGCCCGCGCGCCGTCGAGCCCCAGCTGCCCGGCCGGCCGGGTCGGCGCGATGCCGGCCAGCCACAACGCCTCGGACGCGTAGATGTTGCCGACCCCGGCGATCACCGCCTGGTCGAGGATGAACAGCTTGGTGGCGGTGGTCCGGGTGCCGGCCGCCGCCAGCAGGTGTTCGGCGGTCAGGCCGTCGGTGATCGGGTCCGGGCCGAGCGCGGCCAGCGCCGGGTGCAGGCGCGGCCGCTCGCGGTCCACCACCTCGACCATGCCGAACCGGCGGGGGTCGACGAACCGCAGGTCGCGCCCGTCGGCCAGCTCGAACACGACGTGGGTGTGCGGCGCCCACGGCTCCGACCGGCGCGCGACGAACAGGTTGCCGCTCATGCCCAGGTGCACCAGGATGGCGTGGCGGCGGTCGAGGTCGATCAGCAGGTACTTGCCGATGCGCCGCACGTCGGTGATGACGCTGCCGCGGGCGGCGCGGCGCAGCGCGGCCAGCGGCTGGGGCCGGGCCAGCCGCAGCGGTAGCCCGCTCGACCGGACCCGCGCGATGGTGGCGCCGCGCAGCCGGCGGCGTACCAGCCCGCGCCGGACCGACTCGACCTCGGGCAGCTCAGGCACGGCCAGAGCCCCTCACCCGAGCTCCTCGACGATGATGCCGGTCTGGGCCGCGACCGGGATGGCCCGGGCCAGCGCGGCGAACTCGGCCAGGGTCAGGGTCTCGCCGCGGCGGACCCCGTCGAGCCCGGTGGCGGCCAGCGCGGCGTCGACCGCGGCCTCGGCGTAGACCGCGCGCAGCGCGTTGCGCAGGGTCTTGCGGCGCTGCCCGAAGGCGGCGTGGACCACCGCGCGGTGGTGCTCCTCGTCGGGCAACTCCAGCGGCGGCGGGTTGGTGAAGTCGAGGCGGATCACCGCCGAGTCGACCTTGGGCGCCGGCGTGAACGCGCCGGCCGGCGCCTGCACGATCAGCTTGCACGCGGCGTACGACTGCAACATCACGCTGAGCGCGCCGTAGGTCTTGTTGCCGGGCGGCGCGACGATGCGGTCGGCCATCTCGCGCTGGACCATGAACACGCCGCGGGCGACGTGGCCCCGCGCCGCCACCGTGCGGAACATCAGCGGCGCCGCGACGTGGTAGGGCAGGTTCCCGCACACCACGATGGGGTCGCCGCGCCAGCGCGCGCACGCGACCAGATCGTAGCGGAGCGCGTCGCCCGGCTCGATCTGGATGTTGTCGAGGTGGCCCAGCTCGGCTTGCAGCACCGCCACCATGTCGGGGTCGCGCTCGAGGGCGACGACCTTGCCCTCCGGCACGCGCTCGGCGAGGCGCGCGGTCAGCGTGCCCAGGCCAGCGCCGATCTCGACCACCCAGTCGTCGTCGGTGCGAACCGTGGCGTCGACGATGGCGCGGAACACCCGCTCCGAGGTCAGGAAGTTCTGGCCGAAGTGCTTCTTGGCCCGCAGCCCGTGCCGCTCGAGGAGCGTGCGGGCGTCGGGGAAGGCCGGGCCGCCGCGCTCAGGGGGTGGCGGCATGGTCCACGGGCCGGGGCAGCGGCAGGTTGGCGGTGGCGTCGAGGGTGCTGTCGGCGCGCTCGCCGCGGGCCAGGCGGAAGTAGCCGGCCGCCGCGATCATCGCGGCGTTGTCGGTGCACCGCGCCGGCGGCGGCACGTAGACCCGGAAACCGTCCTCGGCGCCGGCCGCGGTCAGCGCCGCGCGCAGCCCGCGGTTGGCCGCCACGCCGCCGCAGATCTGGACGTGGGCCAGGCCCTCGCGCCGGGCCAGGCGCCGGGTCTTGCGCACCAGAACCTCGACGATGGCGCCCTGGTAGCTGGCGCACAGATCGGCCAGCGCCTGGCCGGCCGGCACGCCGTGGGCGCGGACGTGGTGGAGCAGCGCCGTCTTCAGGCCGCTGAACGAAAAGTCGTCGTTGGCCTTGCTCGTCATGGCCCGCGGCATGGTCACCGCGCGGGCGTCGCCGGTGGCCGCCAGGCGATCGATCACCGCGCCGCCGGGGTAGCCCAGGCCGAGCAGCTTGGCGCCCTTGTCGAAGGCCTCGCCGGCGGCGTCGTCGCGGGTGTGGCCCAGCTCGACCACCACGCCGTGGTCGGTGACCCGCACCAGCGAGGTGTGGCCGCCCGACACGATCAGCGCCAGGTGCGGCATCGGCGGCGCCTCGGCCTCGAGGTAGATCGCCGACAGGTGGCCCTCGAGGTGGTGGACGCCGACGAGCGGCAGGCCGCGGGCCCACGCCAGCGCCTTCGCGGTCTGCACCGCGACCAAGAGCGCGCCGACCAGGCCAGGGCCGCGGGTCACGGCGATGCCGTCGAGGTCGGCCAGGGTGACGCCGGCCCGGCCCAGCGCGGCGTCGAGCACCGGCACCACGTTCACGACGTGAGCCCGCGACGCCAGCTCCGGCACCACGCCGCCGTAGCGGCGGTGGACGTCGTCCTGGGACGCGACCACGTCGGAGCGGACGTGGCGGCCATCCTCGACGACGGCCGCCGCGGTCTCGTCGCACGAGCTCTCGAGGCCCAGCACCAGCATCAGCGGCCGCCCCGCATCAGTGCAGCCTCAAGAGCGCACGGACGGTGTCGGCGGTCTCGCCGGTCGGTTGCAAGCGGAGGTACTCGTCGTAGGCCGGGTGGGCCTCGGCGTAGCGCCGCGCTCCCCACAAGATCCGCCCCTTGAGCTCCCAGGCCGGCGGGTAGCTGCGGTTGGCCTTGATGGCCAGGTCGGCCGCGGCCACCGCCTCGTCGACGCGGTCGAGCCGGCGCAGCGCGTCGGCCCGCACCAGGTAGGCCCGGGCCGAGCGACGCTGGGCCAGGGAAGCGTCGGCCAGCTCCAGGGCCCGCTGGTAGTCGCCGTCGTCGAGCGCGCTCTTGGCCGCCGCCAGGTGCTCCCGGTAGTCGGGCCCGGCGTCGACGGTCGGCGCGGCGTCGGGGTCTTCCAACGCAGCGTCGCGCACGGGCGCGGCATCGACCACGGGCGCGGCGTCGACCGGCCGCCCATCGACGCCGCGGGCGTCGGTCAGCTCGACGACCGGCGCCGGGCCGGCGTCGACCGGCGCCCGGGCGTCGGTGCCAAACGCGACCTGCGGCACCGCGCGCCGCCCGCTGCGGCCGGCGTTGAGCAGCACGTAGCCGAGCAGCGCCAGCGCGGCCAGGCCGGTCACGATCGCCGGCCACCGAGATCCGCGCTGGTTGGGCGGCAGCGACGCTCGCGCCGGCCGCGCGGTCACCGCCTCGCGCGGCGTCGGCCGGGGCGGCAACGGGGTGGCGACGCTGTCGCCCGCCGCCGGCGCGACGCTGCCCGCCGCCGGCGCGACGCTGCCCGCCGCGGGCGCGACCATGCCGCCCGCCCGCCGGCGCGACGCGCTCGCCCGTCGCGGGCGCGACGCCGGCTGCCGCCGCCGCGGCGGACACGTCACCCGCGGCTTCCGCTGGCAGGGACACCACCGGGTGCTCCCGGGTCTGACGCTTGGGCTGGATGGTGATCAGCTCACGCGCCGGCTCTGGCTCGGTGAGCGGCGGCGCGGCCTCGACCTCGCCGGCGGCGTCGACCGCGGCTGGCCCCGAGTCGCCCGGCGGGCCGCCGGCCGGGCCCGAGTCCGTGGCGGCCAGCGGCACCGGCGCCGGCAGCGGCGTCGGATCGTCGCTGTCGATCGCGACCGGGACCGGGTCGCTCGTGGTCTCCGCCTGCGGCACCGTGATCGCCGGGTCCGAGCCGGTGATGCCGAGGATGGCGTCGACGTCGCCGACGCCGACCAGCTCCGACTCGTCGATGGCTTGCTGGATGAGGCTCTTCGTGCGCGGCCGCGGCGCGGGCCGGTCCGGGTCCGCCCCGCCGCCGGCGCGGAGCTGCGCGGCGAGCGACGCCGGCTGCGCCGGCTCCGCCAGCTCGATGTCCACCGGGGGCGGCGTCAGGCTGACGTCCGCGAACGACGCCTCGTCGCTGGCGTCGGGCAGCGCGGGCACGTCGGCCGTAACCGGCGCGGGCGCCGCAGCCGGCGCGGGCGCCGGGGTCGGATCGGGCAGGCTCACCCCGGGCCCCAGCTCGCTGGTGACCACCCGGTCGCGCTCGAGCCCCGGCGTCTCGTCCATCACCGACGACGGCACCGTCCACTCACCGCTCGCGCGGCCGACCTTGCCCGGCCCCAGCTCGACCAGCAACCCCTCGAAGAACAGCTTGGCGATCACCTCGAGGCACTCGAGATCGCCGTAGTCGCTGGCGTCGATCACCTCCATCACCGTGCGGCGGGTGTCGAACAGCCGGAGGATGGCGTTGTGCTCGTCGGGGATGTCGCCCAGGCGGCCGGTCAGCTCGCGGGCGTCGATCTCGAAGCGGAGGTCGAGCCCGGGCAGCTGCTCGCTGAGGCGGCCCCACTCGTCGAGGCGGCGCATGCCCTCCATCAGGAGCGCCTGCGACGACACGGTGATCACGTCGCGGCGGCGGACCTGTCGGAACACCACCTCGAAGTCGCCGTCGTTCCAGGTCAAGAGCCGGTAGACCGCGTCCTCGCCCTGGAGCGGGCCGGCCTC
Source organism: Kofleriaceae bacterium (assembly GCA_041389965.1). GTDB lineage: Bacteria > Myxococcota_A > Polyangia > Haliangiales > Haliangiaceae > UBA2376. The sequence continues at coordinate 825,626 of JAWKQV010000002.1, forward strand.
GGCGTCGATGACCTTGCCGTCGCGGAAGTAGATCGCGGCCTGCTTGCCGCCGTCGCCGGTGAAGTAGATCAGCCCCGACTTCCGGCTGATCTCGATGGTCTGGATCAGGTCGACCACCGGCATGTCGCTGATGCGACCCGAGAAGCGGGTGCGGCCCTCGCGGCGCTCCTCGAGCCGGGTCCGCTGGCGCTTCTGGATGAGGATCCGGGCCCGGGCGACGATCTCCTTGATGTAGATCGGCTTGGTCAGGTAGTCGTCGACGCCCAGCTCGAGGCCCTTGATCTTGGATTCGATCTCGGTCTGCGCGGTCAGGAACACGAACGGGATGTCGGCCCAGGCCGGGTTGGCCTTGAGCCGCTCGCAGAAGGCGTAGCCGTCGACCTCCTCGAGGATCGTCTCGGAGATGACCAGGTCGGGCGGGGCCAGCTCGACCTTGGCCAGGGCGTCCTTGCCGTTGACCGCGGTGGTGACGACGAAGCCGGCCTTCTTGAGCGACACCTCGAGCACGCGCAGGCTGCGCGGATCACCGTCGACAAGGAGGAGCGTCTGCTTCGACACCGCGGGTGCGGCATCGTACTCGACCCTCCGTCCGGTCGCCACCGAGCTGGTACCGTCAGGCATGGTCCGCGTGGTCGTCCCGCTCGCAGGTCGTGACCTCGTGGTCGAGACCGCGGCGGCGGTCCGCGTGGTCGAGCTGCCCCCGGCCCGGCCGGCGCCGCCGCTGGGCCAGCTCCTCGACGACGCGCTGGCGGCGCCGATCGGCAGCGCGCGCCTGGAGGAGCGGGCGCGCCGGGGCGACCGGGTCACCGTGATCGTCAGCGACGCCACCCGACGCGAGCCGCGGCGGGCGTTCCTCGACGCGGTGCGTGCCCGGCTGCCCGAGGTCCACCTGACGCTGGCGATCGCCACCGGGACCCACGGCCCCAGCGGCGGGCTGGCCGCGCTCGGGCTCGACGGCGTCACCGTCGACGCCGTGGTCGATCACGACGGCCACGCCGGGGCCGGGCTGGTGACCGTCGGGACCACCGCGCGCGGCACGCCGGTGACCGTCCACCGCGCGTGCGTCGAGGCCGATCTGGTCGTGGCCACCGGCGTCATCCGCGGCCACTACTTCGCTGGCTTCGGGGCCGGCGCCAAGGCGATCTTCCCCGGCCTGGCGGCGGCCCCCGCCGCGCGCATCAACCACCAGTGGAAGGCCGACCCGCGCGCACGGGCCGGCGCGGTCGACGACAACCCATGCCGGCTCGACCTCGAGGAGGCCGCGGCGCTGGCCGCGCCCCGCGGGTTTCTCCTCGACGGCGTGGCGGATCGTCACGATCAGCTCCAGGCCGCGGTGGCCGGCGACGTGGGCGCGGCCTTCCGGCATGGCGCCGCGCTGGCCGGCACGTGGCTGCGCGCGGCGGCGCGGCCCAGCCGCTGCGTGGTCGCGGTTGACACCGGGCCGGTCACGCGGTCGCTGTACCAGGCCAGCAAGGCGGTGGCGGCGGTGGCGCCGTGGCTCCTCGACGGTGGTCGGGTAGTGCTGGTGGCCGGGTGCGAGGACGGCATTGGCCCGCTCGACGTCGTCAACCACGGCATCTACCAGCTGGGGCTGCGGCCGCGGCTGCCGGCGCGCCACGAGATCGTGCTGGTGTCGTCGCTGGCGCCCGACGCGGTGGCGCCGAGCTACGCCCGCTGGGCGCCCGACCTGGCGACCGCGATTGCTGACGCCGACGAGTTGCTCGTGGTCGCCGGCGCCAGCAAAGTGATCGCCGATGTCCTACCGTGAGCGCCTGGCGGGCGCGGCCCGACGACACGGCGTCGCCGACGGCGCCGCGCGGCTCGAGCAGTTCGTCGCGCTGTTCGAGCGCTGGAACGGCAAGATCAACCTGTCGGCGGCCCGCACGGCCGAAGACATCGCCGGTCACGTCGTCGACTCGCTGGCGCTCGCGCCGCACCTGCCCGCGGCCGGCGCGGTGGTCGACGTGGGCACCGGCGGCGGTTTCCCGGCGCTGATCATCGCCATCGCCCGGCCAGCGCTGCGCATCCGCTGCGTCGAGCCCATCCACAAGAAGACGGCGTTCTTGTCGACGGCGGCGCGCGAGCTCGGGCTGGATGGCGTGGAGATTGTGACGCGGCGCGTCACTAGCGAGCTCGACCACGGCTTCGACGTCGCCATGTCGCGCGCCACGTTCGACCTGGCCGCGTGGCTGGCGCTGGGGTCCACCCTGGTCAAGCCGGGCGGCCTGGTCGTCGGGATGGAGGGACGCGACCAGGTCGAGCTGGGGCCAGGCGACACCCGCCACCCGTACAGTCACGAAGATCGCCAGCGGGCGATCATCTTGCGCCGGGTCCCGCTAGACACCTAACCATACAGAACGTAAAGGGAAATCCCCCCGCGGCGGAGCGGGCCGCAGCTCAAGGTGCGGCGTCGGGTGCCGGGGCAACGAACCAGTCGACGATGGCGTCGAGGTCGTCCGGGAACAGCGCGACGCGGACCGTGCTCTGGTATTCGATCTCCGCGGCGTTCTCCCGCGCGAATCCCAGGTCGTCGGTCGGGCGACGCGACATGATCACGCCGAGCGGCTCCATCGATCGCCGGACGGACTCGACGGTCAAGATGCTGTGGTTGACGGTGCCCAGGCCGGCACCGGCGACGATGGCCACCGGCGCGCCGATGGCGATCGCCAGGTCGCGCATGCGCCACGCGCCGACGATGGGCACGTGCCAGCCGCCCGCGCCCTCGACGAACAGTGGATCTCCGGTCTGGCGGATGCACCAGCGCGACAGCGCGTCGGTGTCGATGGTGAGACCCTCGGCGGTGGCCGCGGCCTTGGGCGACTTCGGCATGGTCAGGCGCATCCGACAGGTGGCGGTGACCGGCTGACCCGAGACCGAGGCCAGCTTGACCGTGTCGCTGGTCGCCTCGTTCCAGCCGGTCTCGATCGGCTTGATCGCGCGGGCGCTCCGGCCCCGCCGGCGCAGCTCCTGGACCAAGCTGGCGGTCACCGTGGTCTTGCCGATCCCAGTGTCGGTGCCGGTGACAAAGTACTTCATCCGACGGTCTCGTCGATGGCGCGGCGGGTGGCGGCGGCCAGCAGGTCGAGGTCGGCTTCGGTCGATGACAACGGGGGCATCCAGACGAGGACGTCGCCGAGGGGCCGCATGATGACGCCGTGGGCCCGGGCGCGCTCGCTCACCAGACTGCCGGTGAATCGCTCGGGCGGGAAGGGCTTGCCGTTCGGATGTTGCAGCTCGAGGCCGGCCATCAGGCCCCGCCGGCGTGTCTCTTTGATGGCAGGGTGCCGGCCCAGGTCGGCGACCCGGTCGGTGAAGCAGCGGGCGGTGCGCGCCACCTCATCGGCGAAGCCCGGCGCGGTGAGGAGGTCGAGGTTCGCCAGGGCGGCGGCGCAGGCGATGGGATTCCCGGTGTAGGTGTGGCCGTGGAAGAACGTGGTCATCTCGGCGCGCGGGGCGACAAAGGCCTGATAGATCGCCTCGGTCGCCAGGGTGACGGCCAGTGGCAGGGTTCCGCCGGTCAGGCCTTTGGCCAGGCACAGCAGGTCGGGGGACACGGCCTCCTGCTCACAGGCGAAGAGCGTGCCGGTCCGCCAGAACCCGGTCGCGACCTCGTCGGCGATCAGCAAGACGTCGTGCTGATGACAGAGGTCGGCAGCGGCCCGGAGGAAGCCGGGCGGGTGGGCGAGCATCCCAGCGGCGCCCTGCATCAGGGGTTCGACGACCAGGGCGGCGATCTCGTGGCCGTGCTGCTCCAAGAGGGTGGCCAGGTGGGCCAGGGCGCCGGTATCGAGGGCGGGACTCGGGCAGGGGATGCCGGCGACGATGAGTGGGCCGAAGATGCGGTGGAACAAGGCCATCCCGCCGACCCCGACCGCGCCGATGGTGTCACCGTGGTACGATTCGGCCAGGTGGACGAAGCGTCGCTTGGCCGGGCGGCCCTTGAGTGCCCAGTACTGGAACGCCTGCTTGAGGGCGATCTCGACCGCGGTTGACCCGGAGTCGGAGTAGAAGGCCCGGGTCAGCCCGGGCGGGGCCAGGGCGACCAGTCGCTCCGCCAGCTCGATCGCCAGCGGGTGGGTCAGCCCCAGCAGGGTCGAGTGGTCCAGGGCGGCGGCCTGGCGACTGATCGCCTCGACAATCGCCGGGTGTCCGTGCCCGACGGTCGTGACCCACAGGGAGCTGACCGCATCGAAGTAGCGGCGCCCCTGGTCGTCGATCAGGTAGTTGCCGGCCGCGCCGGTGATCGTCAGCGGCGTCCCCGCGCACCACTCGTAGGCCTGCGTAAAGGGGTGCCATAGGACGCGCTTGTCTCGTTCGGACCAGCTCACCTACACCTTATATATAGGTGGAGGCGACGATGGAATCCCCCGGGCGGGAGGGTGTTCCACGTGGAACGTGGGGAGTGGCGGGATGGGGCCCCGGGAGGGGCAGTGGGGCACATGTTCCACGTGGAACATTGGGTTCAGGGCCGGGATCCGGTCCGGTGCGGGTCCGGCTACGGGTCCGGGTCCGGGTCCGGGTCCGGCTCCGGGTCCGGGTCCGACTCCGGGTCCGGGTCCGGGTCCGGCTCCGACTCCGGGTCCGGGTCCGACTCCGGGTCCGGCTCCAGGTCCGGCTCCGGCCCGGCTCCGGGTCGGGGTCCGGCCACGGGTCCGGGTCGGCTCCGGCCGGGTCCGGGCTCCGGCTCCGGTCCGGGCTCCGGATCCGGGTCGGGCTCCCGTTCCGGGTCGGGCTTCCGTTCCGGCTCCGGCTTCGGCTCTGGCTCCGGGTCGGGCTCAGGGTCCGGATGGTGGAACTGGTCCGAGGCGCGTGTTCCACGTGGAACGTTGGGGCGGGGCAGGTCCGGCACCAGTTCCCGGTCGGCATCCGAGACCGGCTCGCGCCGCCGAGGGTGCGTGTTCCACGTGGAACACCGAGGCCCCGGCGTCCGTCACCGATTCCCAGCGCCGGCGCCGGCTCCGGCTCCCGCTCCGGATTCCGAGTCGCTTCCGCGTGGCGTACGATGTGGCCCGCGCGCAGCTGGCCAGTGACGTCCGTCGACAAGACTCACTCGCCCGGCGCGGCGGACCCAGGTCGCCGCGATGCCACCACGCCCAGGCGAGCACACAAGAGCTCATGCCGACCGCGTTCCACGTGCGGACGGTCAGTTTCACTGGCGCGCGGAGGTCGCTCTTCGTGGCGCCTGCCAACAAGATCCGGATCCAGAACCGGATCCGGAGCCCGAAACCGACCCGGAACCGGACCCGGATCCGGATCCGGAACCAGAACCGAAGCCCGGGGCCGGAACCGGGTACCGGAACCGGAACCGGAACCGGAACCGGAACCGGAGCCCGAGCCGGAACCGGAGCCCGAGCCGGAACCGGAGCCCGAGCCGGAACCGGAGCCGCAACCCGGAGCCGCAACCCGGAGCCGGAACCGGAGCCGGAGCCGGAGCCGGAGCCGGAGCCGGAGCCGGAACCGGAACCTGACCCCGATCCGGACCACGCTTCGAACTCGGGTCGGAAGAAACAAAACAATTACAACATATTAGACGCATATCTGAGCGCCGCACGACAGAAGCGAACCGCGAGCCATCGCAGCCCGCACCGCGCCAACCATGGCCGCCAACCGCGCGTCGCCACCACCGCCGCCTTGCCTACTCAGAATATATACTACCTTGATTCACCGCGCCTGTCCACCCAAGTCGCACCTGTCCAACGAATCGCCAGCGGTCTACATCGCGAGCCTCAACGCCCTCGCCAGCGCGACGTCGGGACAGTCCACGGAGAACTCCACAACGCCGCCGACCACGTCCGTCGTACCCGCGACGAAGAACGTGCCGGCGTCGGTCATCAACGACCACAGCTCATACGCCGGCTTTCCGCGGGGCCCCTCGAACCGGCTGTAGCGGATGGTCTCGGGCAAGATCGCATCGTCGCCGCCGCACCTTCCCGCGAGCACATCCTCGACGGTGCACGCGGCGCCGTTGTACGCGCGCGCGGCGACGACGAGCTGCGCGGCGGCCAGCGCGTCGAGGGGCAGCAGGTCCGCCAGCGCGTCCCCGGTCACACGCTTGAGCGTGAGCGCCTTGGGCTGCGCCTTCTTCCACGCCGCCACCGCCCGCTTCACGCTGGGATGCTCGGCATAGACCGCCTTCAACCCCGCCTTGATCCCCGGACGGTTGATCGCCTCCGCCAGGTTCGCCTCGGCGTGGATCGCCAGCGACGCATACGGCCAGCGGGTGAGCAGCCGCACCGCCGCGGCGACCTGACCGCTCATGAACGACAGCTTCGGCAGCGCCGCCAGGATCGCGGCCTCCCGGCGCTCCTCGGGGATCGCCTCGATCCACGCATCCAGCAGCGCCGGCGTGCGCGGCACCGCGAGCCGCAACAGCTCGTCGTGCCGCGGCTCCAGCGGCACCCCCGCCGCCACCAGCGCGGCGAACGTGAGCCCTGCGCGATCATGGTCCTGGTTGCACGCCTCGCTCGCCGGCACACCCGCAAGCACTCGCTCAGCAAACGCCTGCGCCCAGGCACCCAGCGAGCCGTCGAGCTTGACGACCACGTCAGCGAAAAGCTCGGCCGTGTCGCACCACAGATCTGACTGGCTCACGTCGATCTCCGCGAGCAGCGGCACGCGCAGGGCGAGCGGCATGCGCCGCAGGTGCTCGACCAGCGCGTCCTCGTCGCCGAGCAGCAGCTCGCGCAGCGCAAAGAACGCCGGCTGCCCGTCGGCGCCGGGTGCCCACAGCGGGCCGGCCGGCTCGAGCCCCAGCCACTGCCGCCGCCCCCACCCGGTGGCCGGGACGGGGAACCGGCACCCGAACAGCTCCGATGCGTCCACCAGCGCGACCAGCGCCGCACGCTGCGCCGCGGTCAGCGTGTCCGACGGGACGATGGGCCGATCGGTCCACCCATGCACGGCGCCCTCGTCATCGGTGTAGGGCACGAACGCGGGCAGGCCCAGCGCCGCCATGCCCTCGGCGAACGCCGCGCCCACCTCGCTGTCCTCGTCGGGGTCGACGTCCGACAGCGCGGCACGCAGCGACAGCGCCCGCTGGAACGCGGCCAGCGCAGCAGGCGGAAGATCAGCGGGTAGCTCCACGACCTGCGGTGGGTGCACGGCCTCACGCTACCTCCGCGGCACCAGCGGGTCGAGGATGCACGGGCACCGCCTAGCGGCCCGGCCCGGTCGACCCGACGGGCTCGGCCCGGCGCGGTCAGGCCGACGCGGTCAGGCCGAGGTCGTCGAGTACGTCGACCAGCTGGGCGACCTCGGCCGCGGTGTGGCCCGCCGAGAGCGTGACGCGCAGGCGGGCGGTACCGGGCGCGACGGTCGGCGGGCGGATCGCCGGGATCCAGAACCCGCGCTCCTCGAGGGCGCCGGCCGCGCCCACGGCGTCGCCGTCGGCACCGACGATGACCGGGATGATCGCGCCGTCGCCGGCGAGGCCCACCGCGGCACGCACCGACCGGGCCGCAGCGCGCACGGCCGACCGCCGCGCGTCACCCTCGGTCGACGCGGCGATCCGCACGCCCTCGAGGGCCGCCGCCTGCGTGCCGATGGTCAGCCCCGTCGAGAACACCAGCGAGCGAGCCCGGTTCCACAAAAGCGCCGCCAGCCCGACGGGGCCGGCGACGAAGGCGCCCGCCGCGCCGACCGACTTCCCCAGCGTGCCGACGACGATGTCGGCGCCCGCGGCCCAGCCCAGGCCGGCGCCGGCCGGGCCCGCCACGCCCAGCGCGTGCGCGTCGTCGACGATGAGGAAGCCGCCGGCGGCGTGCGTCACCGCGGCGACCGCCGCCAGGTCGACCGTGTCGCCGTCCATCGAGAACACGCTCTCGGTCACCACCGCGCGCCGCCGGGCCGGGGTCGACGCCAGCGCGCGGCGCAGCTCGTCGACGTCGCCGTGCCGGTACACCACGACCTGGGCCCGGGACAACCGGCAGCCGTCGATCCAGCTGGCGTGGTTGCGCTCGTCGGAGAAGATCACGTCGCCCGCGCCGCACACCACCGGCAACAGCCCGGTGTTCGCGGCGTACCCGCTGTTGAACAGCCGCGCCGCCGGGGCGCCCACCCACGCCGCCAGCGCGCGCTCGAGCTCGACCGCCACCCGCCCGTGGCCCGAGACCAGCCGGCTGGCCCCGGCGCCGACGCCGTCGCGCTGCTCGGCCGCCGCGGCCGCCGCGGCCAGCCGCGGATCACTCGCCAGCCCCAGGTAGTCGTTCGACGCGAAGTTGAGGAGCCGCCGGCCGCCGAGCTCCACCGATTGGCCGGCCCGCGCGTCCCACGCCCGCTCGACGCGCAGCCGATCGACCGCCGCCAGCGCGGCCAGCTCGTCCTCGAGGAAGTCCAGGCCCGGCACGCGCGCACTATACGCGGACCGCTCGATCACGGCAGCGGCGTGACCACCACCGTCCGCCCGCCACACCCGAACCTGGCGCGCCCCGGCGTCGCCGTCACCACCACCGCGGCGCCATCGCAGGTCACCGCCACGCCGGCCGGGTAGGTCCGGCGCGGCACCGCGACCTCGTGCGTCCCGCCCCCGGCCCCGTCGAGCTCGACGATCAACCGCCGCGTCGCCGGGTCGTAGGCGACGCTGGCCAGCGAGCCGTCGACCGCGACCGGGTAGGCCCGCGCCAGGAGCGCGGCCCGGGCGTCACGCACCGCGCCACGCCCGCCGGCGGCTTGCTCGTAGAGCCCCAGCCGCCCTGCGACCACTCCTCGTAGACCCAGTAGGCCCACGACGCTCGCTCGCGGTCGAACGCCGCCAGCGCCGCCGCGACGTAGCGCCCGCCGAGCGCGCTGTCGTCGTGCCCGAACTCCCCGACGTACAGCGCCGCCCCATGGACGCCGGCCTCGCGCCGGGTCGCGGCCACGCTGGCGTCCAGCTTGGGCACGTCCTCGGCTACCCAGCCGTCCTCGAACACGTCCACGTAGACGTGCGGCGCGTAGACCGCGTCGGCAATCCCGATCGGCGGGTCGGCCGCGTCATCGTCGGTCAGGTTGCGCAGCGCGGCCGGCTCGAAGAACACCGCCAGCCCCGGCGCCACCGCGCGCGCGCGGGCCGCGACGTGCTGGTGGAACGCCACCAGCGTGGCGTCGTCGAACAGGATGTACGGCTCGTTGAACAGCTCGAGCCCGACCACCCCGGGCTGGCCGTCGATGCGCGCCGCCACGAACGCGACCGCCCCGGCGAAGGCGTCCCACCCGCCGGCGCTGTCGTCGAAGAACGTGCGGAACGCCGCCGTGACCTGCGGGCTCATGCGGCGCGCGGCCAGATCGTCGAGCGGGCCCTCGAGCAGCGTGGTCGGCGCCGGCTGGATCGCCCACAGCGGCGCGCCGTCCTCACCGATCTCCTTCGAGAATGCGTCCTGGTGGAAGTCGACCACGGTCTTGACGCCGTGGCGATCGCACGCCGCCGCCAGCGCCACGATCTGGTCGACGTAGGCCGCCTGGTATGCCCCAGGCTGCGGCTCGAGCGCGCTCCAGTTGATGGGCAGCCGCAGGTGATCCAGGCCGAGATCTTCGGCGAGGAACTGGCAATCGGCCTCGCCGAACGGCGGGATGTCCTCGAGCGCGACCCGCCCGTCGGCGAAGGTCACGTCGAACACCCCGCGGACCCGGGCGTTGACGCCGCGTAGCAGCACCTCGCGGCCGTCACCGTCGCGCAGGCGCCCGTCCACCGACCGCAGCGCCGACGGCGGTCCTCCGTCTCCGCCGCCGCACCCAGCCCAGACCAGGGCACCGAAGACCGCGAACGACAGGGACGCGCGCATGGCGCGAGCGTACCGGCGCGGCCGCCGGCCCCGGCTTACTTGCCAATACAGAAGCGCGCGAACAGCCGGTCGAGGACGTCTTCGCCCACGCCGTCGCCCACCAGCGCCGCCAGCGCCGCCAGCCCGGCGCGGACGTCGACCGCCACCAGCTCGAGCGTGCCGCCTGCGCGCAGCCCATCGACCCCGGCCGCGAGCGCGGTCGCCGCCGCCTGCGCGGCGTGGCGCTGGCGCTCGCTCAACAGCACGGCCCCGCCCGCCTCGGCGTCATCGGCCAGCCCCGCCTGGGCCAGGATGGCCGCGCGCAGCGCGTCGAGGCCGGCGCCGGTCACCGCCGAGGTGGCCAGGCGACCTGCGCCGGTCGGTGCGCCCAGATCGACCGGTTACCACCCCGATGGCGCCCGCGGTGCCCGCGCGGGCTGATCGGCCGCCACCACGTCGAGCACGACCTCGCACTCCGCGGCGCGGGCCTGGCCCATGGCGATGCCCGCGGCCTCGAGCCCGGCGGCGTCCGCGCGCCAGCCGGCGGTGTCGACCAGGGTCACCGCCACGCCGTCCCACACCACCGGCGCCTCGACGTAGTCGCGGGTGGTCCCGGGCTCGGGCGACACCAGCGCCCGGGCCCGGCCGACCAGGGCGTTGAACAGCGCCGACTTGCCGGCGTTCACCTCGCCGACGATCGCCACCCGCAGGCCCTCGATCGCCGCGCGCCCCGCCCCGAAGCTCGCGGCCAGCCGCGCGGCGCCCGCGGCGGTCCGCTCCAGCGCCGCCGCCAGCCGGGCCCGGTCGAGCGCCGGCAGGTCCTCGTCGGGGAAGTCCAGGTGCGCCTGAGCTGGCCAGCGCGTCGACGGCGTCGGCCCGCAGCGCCGCCACGGTGTCCGCCACCGCGCCGGCCAGGTGGGCCTGGGCCAGCGCCCAGCCCCGCGCCCCGGTCGCCTCGACCACCGCCAGCATCGCCTCGGCCTCGACCACCGTCACCTTGCCGGCCGCCAGCGCTCGCCGGGTCAGCTCGCCCGGCTCCGCCACCCGCGCGCCGGCGTCGACCACCACCGCCAGCACCGCGCCCAGGTTGACCGCCCCGCCATGGACCTGCAGCTCGACGACGTCGTCGCCAGTGAACGTGTGCGGCCCGCGCATCACCACCACCAGCCCGTCGTCGACCCGACGGCCGTCGGCGGCGTAGACCACGGCCCGCGTCAGCCGACGATCGACGAACGCCGCGGCGGCGCGCCGGGTGACCTGGGCGGCGATGGCCACCGCGGCCGGGCCGCTGACGCGCACGATCCCCACGCCGGCGGGGCCGGTCGCCGTCGCCACGCCCGCGATGGTGTCGCGGTCGCTCGCGAACACGTCAGTCGGCGTCGAGGCCGTCGGGGACGATCAGGATGTGCCGATCGTCGCCCTCGCCCTCGGACCGGCTGCTGATGCCGGGGATCTCGGCGATGGCCATGTGGACGATGCGCCGGTCGTGGGCCGACATCGGCGACAGGTCGACGATGGTCTTGGTCTCGAGCGCCTTCTCGCCCATGCGCTGGGCCAGGGCCTCGAGCCGCTGGATGTGCTTGTCGCGGTAGCCGCCGGCGTCGACGACGATGGGCTTGCCCTTCTCGCCCGACCGCTCGCGGTAGACCACCTTGCTCACCAGGTGCTGGAGCGCGTCGACCACCTGGCCCTTGCGGCCGATGATGACCTCGGGGTCCGCGCTCTGGATGTCGAGGATGATGCGATCGTCGGACTCGTTGACGTCGATGTCCGCGGAGATCCCCATGCGATCGAGGACGCCCATCAGGAAATCGCACGCGCGCTCGGCGACGTCGGTGCTGTTCATGGCTTCGGTCACGGCTGCCTCACTCTGACTGGCTGGGTCGGCGGCGCGCGGCCACCGACGAAACTACGTGCGCTTGCCCCGGCGCTTGCCCCGGCGGTCGGGGTTGGCGCGGGCCGGCTTGGCCGCCCGCGCGGGCTTGGCGTCGTCGCCCTCGGCGTCGGCATCGTCGGCGTCGTCGCCCTCGGCGTCGGCATCGTCGGCGTCCGAGGCCTCGGTCGCGACGGCGTCGATCACCGCGCGCTTGGCCGCGGCCGGCTTGCCGCTCGCGGGCTTGCCGCCCTTGCCACCCTTGCCGCCGTCGGCGTCGTCGCCGTCGTCGGTCACCACCGGCGGCGCCGTGGGGGCCGGCGTGGTGCGCTTCATGTACAGCGTGTGGGCGATGCCCAACAGCGTGTTGGTCGTGATGTAGACGGTCAGGCCCGACGGGAAGAACAGGCCCATGCCGCCGAACATCAGCGGCATGCCGTACATCATCATCTTCTGCTGGGTCGAGTCGGTGGTGGTGGCCGGCTGCAGCTTGGACTGCAGGAACATCAGGCCCATGAGCGCGATCGGCAGGATGTAGAACGGGTCGCGCACGGTCAGGTCGTCGAGCCAGCCCGGGATGAACACCGCCTGGTGCAGCTCGCCGGCGTGCGACAGCATCCGGTACAGCCCCATCCAGATCGGCATCTGCAGGAGCATCGGCAGGCAGCCGGCCAGCGGGTTGACCCCGTGGCGCTTGAACAGCTCCATCTGGGCCTGCTGCTGCTTCTGCTTGTCGTCCTTGTACTTGGCCTGCAGCGCCTTCATCTCGGGCTGCAGCGCCGCCATGGCCCGCATCGACCGCATCGACTTGGTGGTCCAGTACAGCGTCGCCAGCTTGACCAGGATGGTCAGCAGGATGATGGCGATGCCCCAGTTGCCGACGACGTTGAAGATCTCGCGCAGCAGCCACAACAGCGGCTTCGAGATGAAGCCGAACCAGCCGAAGTCGATCGTGTTGGCCAGCCCCATCGAGTAGCCGGCGACCGCGTCGGCGTGCTCGTACTTGTCGAGGTACGACGGCCCGAAGTAGCCGTACAGCTCCTTGTGCAGCGCCTCGCCGGGGTTGAGCTTGACCACCGGGTAGACCAGGTCGACCTGGACCCCGTCCTTGACCCCGGGCACCGCGTAGGCGTTGCACTCGAAGGTCTCGCCCGCCACCGCGCGCGGCGACAGCGCGAACATGAAGAACGGGGTCGCCGCGCCGAAGTAGCGCACCGCGCCGGACCGGGTGACCGGCCCCGCCGCGACCCGGCCCGGGCTGGCCGACTTCACCGAGCCCGACAGGTTGCACTTGCCCCACGGCTTCTTGAGCCACTTCTTCTGGGTCGGCACCTCGGGCGCGATACCGAACATCGACACCGCCAGCTGCTGGCTGGCGGCGCTGGTGACCTGCATGTCCACGGTCAGCTTGATCATCCAGTCATCCGGGAGGAGCTTGAACTCCTTGGTGACCGTGAAGCCGGCGCCGCGGTAGGTGTAGCGCGCGGTGGTCGCGTCGACCCGCTCGCCGGTCCACGCGGTGCGCGGCGACAGCGCGAAGGTCGAGTTGACGAACGCGGTGGCGCCCAGGCCGAGCGCCTCGGGGCCACCCGCCGGCGCCAGGAACAGCTCGTCGTCGACCAGGCCGCCCTTGTTGGGATCGACCAGCCGGTGCACGCGGGTGATCGCCGCGCCCAGGTTCGACAGCGTCAGCCGCATCCGCGGCGACTCGAGGTCCAGCGTCTCGGCCGGCGGCAGCGGCGCCTCGACGGTCGCGCCGGGTGCCGGGGGCGCCGGGGGCGCGGCCGGATCGGTCGTGGGGGCCGGGGGCGGCGTCGCCGAGCCGCCAGCGCTCCACGTCGGGCTGCCGGCAGGCGCCGCCGGACCGGTCCCGACGTCGGTCGAGCCCGCCACCGGCTTCTTGGGCTCCGGCTTCTTGGTCGGAAACAGCGCCGTGAAGCCGAAGAAGATCGCTGCCGCGATCACGACGAACAGGATGATGCGCTTGCCTTGGTCTTCCATTAGCCTTGTCCCCGCGTCGACCCCTCGGTCGCCAGCGTGGTGCCGTGCCCGCAACGGGCGGGCGTCGCCGGGTCGCGCTCGACCGGGTCGTAGCCGCCCTTGCACAGCGGGTTGCACCGCAGGATGCGCCACACCGCCTTGCCGAAGCCGACGATGGGTCCGCGTCGCTCGATCGCCTCGATGGCGTACTCCGAGCACGTCGGCAAGAACCGACAGGTCGGCGCGCGCTTCAGGCCCGACAGGTACCGTCGGTAGAACCGGATGGGCGCCAGCAGGATGCGGCTCAACATGCCGCCACCTTGCCCCACAACCGCTGCAAGTCGACCCCGATCGCGGCCGAGGTCATCGTCGCCGCGGCTTCCTTGGCGATCAGCACGACGTCACGACCAGCGGGTGCCCAGCCGTGCTGGCGCAACCACTCGCGTGCCCTGCGCCTGATCCGGTTGCGGATAACTGCATTGCCGATTCGCTTGGTCACCGTGAAGCCGACGCGCCCGGGCGCTTGATCGACCGACGCGCCGGCCCCAGCCGGGGTCCGGGCGACCAGCGCCAGGAAGCCGGTGCCGTGGAGCTTGCGCCCCTGGGCCTGCACGACGAGAAACTCCGGACGCCGGCGAAGCCTCATCGACTTCTCGATCGCGTTCGGCCGGCTGCTCGTGCGCGCGGCCATGCCGTCGCTACTTCTTCGCGGTGGTAACCGAGATGCGCTTGCGGCCCTTGGCGCGGCGGCGGCGAAGGACCTCGCGGCCTCCGCGGGTCTTCTTGCGGGCGCGGAAACCGTGGGTCCGCTTGCGGCTCTTGTTGTGTGGCTGGTACGTGCGCTTCATCGCGTAGCTCCGGTCAGTGCGGAACGTGGATCGATACTCAACGAGTCCCCGGGTGTCAAGCTGGCGCTCACCTTTGTGCGTCGATCACGCACTTGTGTAAGTTCCCGCCGCCCAACGTCTCCGGAGTGCGACGCTCGGTCGCGGGGCTCCCGCCGCGCCCCTGGTACGATCGGACGCCCCGCGGGGCGTAGCCGGCGCCTGCCACGGGCGCCGCGCCCGGAAAGGAACCGATGCCGACGTCACCCGGACTGAAGCGGCTGCGCGCGCTGCTCCGTGCGCCCGAGCAGCGGGCGCTCAAGGCGCACCTGCGCGACACCGCGTGGTGGTACGACGACGACGACGATGCCGACCTCACCGGCGTCGCGTTCGTCTCGGGCGCCGCGGTCGGCGCGCGCGGCGTGGTCGGTGACCAGGCCGGGATCGTGGTCGTCGACGGTGAGGTGCGCGCGCGCCACCTCCTGGTGGCCGGGAGCGGCGCGTCGGGCACCGTCATCTTCCTCGGTCCGCTGCGCGTCGCGAGCCTCGCGCTGGCGCCCGAGACGAACGCCGCGTGTGCGGCGGTGCTCGACGCCAGCGAGCTCATGTTCGTGGCGTCGCCCGACGCGTCGTTCACGACCCTGGCCGAGGCCCAGATCGCCGTCCTCTACTCCGGGCACGGCGACGGATGGCTCACCGCCCGGGGCCCGGTCGCGATCGACGTGCTCGATGATCACGTCGAGGGGACCCGGCCGAAGGTCGCGCGCAGACACGTCACCGCCAGCGACCTCGTCGCGCCAGCACTGCGTGACCCCCGGCTCGCCGGCCAGCTCGATCGCGAGGCGGTGCTTGCCGCCATCGTCAACGAGGCGTCGCTGCTAGCGGCGCCTGCCGCCCAGGCCAAGCCCGCCCAGGCCAAGCCCGCCCTGGCCAAGCGAACCCCGGCCAAGCCCGCCCTGGCCAAGCCCGCCCTGGCCAAGCCCACCCAGGCCAAGCCCACCCAGGCCAAGCCCGCCCTGGCCAAGCCAACCTCAGCCAAGCGAAACCCGGCCAAAGCCCGGCGGGCATAGCCGCTGAACGCCGGCCAGGCCAGGCAGACGACCGCCGCGAAACGCGCGGCCGCGCCCAGCCGGCGCCCCCGGTCGAGGACGCGTGCGCCGCCAAAACGGTGCGCCGCGATGCAACCGGACCTCCGAAGAACCACGGCTTATCCACAGCCCCACCACCACTCTGTCCGGAGTGGTTGTCCGGAGTGGAAGTGAGATCGAAGGGTTCCAAATTCCAGCACCTTTCGGTCTTGCACGCCCGAATCTCGGTTTGCTACAGAATGCGCTCGCAGGCGTCACCGGATCGCCGTCTGCCAGCTTGAGTCCTGCCGTTTCCGCCCGCCGCCGTTTCCTGCGAAACCCGGCCCACGAAGCCCCGATGACCCAAGGATACAGCGCCGGGTGGACTCGGTCTGCCTTCAGACTGTGGATAACTCGTGTCTTGTCTGCGGATCGAACGGGAGCCCCTTCCTTATATGGCATTGATTTTTCAAGGAAACATGACCGATTCCACGGCGCTCGTTACCTCGCTGTGGATAACTCCGGTCCGTCTCCCCGAGGCCGCTTCGTGACCCACGCCGCCACCGAAAGCGTCCACCGCCCTGGGCCGCTCGCGCTCCACGACCTGTGGGAGACCGCGCTCGCGCGCATGGCGACCAAGGTCTCGCCCCAGAACTTCGACATGTGGCTGCGGCCCATCGAGTTCGTCAGCGACGACGCCGGCACCCTGCAGCTGCGCGCCCCCAACTCGTACGTGCGGCTGTGGTTCGAGTCGAACTACCTCGAGACCATCCTCGACGAGATCCGCACCGTGTCCGGGGTGCCGATCCGCGTCGAGTTCGTCGCCGACCGGCCGGCCGCAGCGCCGCGGGTGACCACCGACGAGCCCGCGGCCGACGTCGAGCCGGCCGTCGCCGAGGCCGCACCGGTCGCGAGCCCCGGGCCGGCGTCGGACCTCACCGGCTGGCGCACCGCCCCGCTCAACCCCCGCTACTCGTTCGACACCTTCGTCGCCGGCCCGTCGAACCAGCTGGCCTTCGCGGCCTCGCAGGCGGCCGGCAGCGCGTTCCCGCCCAAGTACAACCCGGTGTTCATCTGCGGCGGCGTCGGCCTGGGCAAGACCCACCTGCTCCACGCCATCGGCCACACCCAGCTCGGCCTCCGCCCCGACGCGCGCATCGCCTACATCTCGAGCGAGCGCTTCATGAACGAGTACGTCAACGCCATCCGCGCCGGCAAGATGCAGGAGTTCCGCACCCGGTACCGCGAGGGCATCGACGTGCTCCTGGTCGACGACGTGCAGTTCCTGGCCGGCAAGGACGGCACCCAGGACGAGTTCTTCCACACGTTCAACGCGCTGCACGACAACCACAAGCAGATCGTGCTGACCGCCGACCGCAAGCCGCACGAGATCGCCGACATCGCCGATCGCCTGCGCACCCGGTTCGCGTGGGGCCTGTTGGCCGACATCGAGCCGCCCGAGCTCGAGGTGCGCATCGCCATCCTCCGCAAGAAGGCGCTGGTCGAGGCCATCCCGCTGCCCGACGACGTGGCCATGTTCATCGCCACGTCGATCAAGTCCAACGTCCGCGAGCTCGAGGGCGCGCTCATCCGGCTGGCGGCCTACGCCTCGCTGTCCAAGCGCGACATCGACCTGGCCTTCGCGCAGGAGACGCTGGGCGGCTCGCTGGCGCGGCCGCGCGAGCACATCACCTGCGAGACGGTCATCAAGGCCGTGGCCGCCTACTACGGCGTGAAGGCCGCCGACCTCAAGAGCGAGCGGCGCCACCGCTCCATCGCCGGCCCGCGCGCCGTGGCGATGTACCTGGCCCGCCAGCACACCAAGGACAGCTACCCCGACCTCGGCCGCGGCTTCGGCGGCAAGCACCACACCACGGTCATCTCGGCGGTCGAGAAGATCACGTCCAAGCTGGGCGACGACCCCGGCCTGCGCGGCGAGATCCACGCCATCGAGGCCACCCTCTTGCGCTGAGCCCCCACCGTCGGAGGGGCGTGGTACACGGGCAGCGCCCTGTGGACAACCCTGAGGATCCCCCGGACAGTTGCCTGTGTAGGCTTTTCGGGTACCCAGTTATCCTCAACCAACCTGACCTCCGCCCACACGCCGCACCGACCGCCGCTCCACCGCTCCGCCGCCCAAACTCGTCAACCGTGACGCCTACTTGCGCGGCTATCCACAGCGTCCACAGCCTCTACTGATCCTACTACTTCCTTCAGATCTTGATCTCTTCCCTGAGATAGAGAACGCAGCCCGCACGCAGCCGCACGCCTCGAGGAGACCTCCATGGAGTTCCGGATTCACAAGGCCGAGTTCATCCGCGGGCTGCGGCTCGCCCAGAGCATCGCCGACCGCAAGAGCACGATGCCCATGCTCGCCAACGTGCTCTTGCGGGTGCAGACCAAGACCAAGCTCCTGTGCGCGGCGACCGACCTCAACGTGTCGCTGTCGGCCGAGCTCAAGATCTCGGGCGGCAACGAGGGCGGCCTCACCGTCGGCGCCAAGGCGCTCCACGACATCGTCGTGAACCTGCCGGGCGACGAGGTCTCGATCCGCAAGGTCGAGAACAACTGGGCCGAGATCAAGGCCGGCAAGGTCAGCTACCGCATCGTCGGCGTGCCCGACCGCGACTTCCCCAAGGTGCCCGATCACCGCGAGGCGCCCTTCGGCGACGTCGACGCCGGCACCCTGCGCGAGATGATCGACCGGACCCTGTTCTCGGTGTGCAACGACGAGACTCGGTTCCACTTGAACGGCGTGCTGTTCGAGTCGACCGGCACCACCGCGCGCATGGTGTCGACCGACGGCCACCGCCTGTCGAAGGTCGACCGCAACCTGGCCGGCGCGCCCAAGCTGTCGGCCGGCGTCATCATCCCCAAGAAGGGCCTGCTCGAGATCAAGAAGATCCTCGACGGCGCCAGCACCTGCAAGCTGGCCGTGAAGACGCCCCACGTGTTCTTCGCCGTCGACGACCTGGTGCTGGCGGTCAAGCTCATCGACGCCCAGTTCCCGCCCTACGAGCAGGTCATCCCCAAGGACCACAAGAAGACCGCGGTCATCGATCGCGGCCTGCTGGCCGACGCCGTCAAGCGCGCCCAGCTGATGTCCAGCGAGGCGCGCGGCGTGAAGCTCGCCTTCACCAACGACCACATCACCATCGCCAGCGACAACCCCGACGTCGGCGAGGTCCGCGAAGACATCGACGCCGACTACAAGGGCGAGGCCCTGACCATCGGCTTCAACCCCAGTACATGATCGAGCTCCTCGGCCAGATGCACTCCGACCAGGTCGCCATCGACCTCGGCGGCGAGCTCGACCCCGGCCTCCTGCGCCCCCTCACCGGCGACGACTACCTGGGCGTCATCATGCCCATGCGCATCTGACTGGACGGGAAGGGGTTCTCGCGACCTCGCGAAACTGGATGCCCTCAACCGGGCAGCCAGAGGCGCAGCTGGGCGCGGACGATGTCCAACGTCGGGCCGTGTTCCGCCGGCTCGCCACCCTGTGCGGTGAACCACGGGTAGCGCGGCGAGGCTACCCCACAAACCGCTCGCGTCAGGACGCTGACGAGCCTCGTTCCGGTAGGCTGTGCGACGGCTCCGGGGGAGCTGGACGTGTCCCGATCAACTCGAAGGACGGTGCGATGACCTTTGCGATCACCCAGCGAGATCTTGACCAGGCCTGGACCGACCACGGCAAGAAGCTGGGCGGGCACAAGAACGACTACTTCGGGCTGCTTTACCTCGCCCGCAAGTTCGGCGGCGGCGTGGAGGAGCACGCTCACAAGGTCGCGTTCGGCAACAACGACTATGGCTTCGATGCCTTCCACGTCGACCCCCAGCGCCGGATCCTCTACCTGTTCCAGTTCAAGTGGAGCGACAACCATCAGCAGTTCAAGGGCTCGATGGACCGCCTCATCGCCGCAGGCATGGAACGCATCTTCGGCAATCCGCACCAGGACCAGCAACTCAACAGCGTCCTGCTCCAGCTCAAGGCCGACCTGCGCGAGAACCGGAACCTCATCGACCAGGTATTCCTCCAGTTCATCTTCACCGGCGACGCCGAGGGCGCCGACCAGAGCAAGGCCTTGGGCGCCAAGCGGGAAGACCTGGAGACCAAGAAGTACCTGATCGACCAGTTCTTCGGCGGGCGTGAGATCAGCTTCACCGTCGAGTTCGTGTCCAGCAAGACCAAGAAGGTCGGCGGCGTCTCGATCCAGGAGCGCACCCACGTCTACAAGGTGCCGCTGGCCGACGGCACGCTGCGGCGTGAGCTCGACAGTGGCGAGCGCATGCACGTCGGCTTCGTGCCGATGATGGCGCTGCATGCGATGCACGTGGAGATGGGGCCGCGCCTGTTCGATCGGAACATCCGGGCGGGGCTGGGCGGCGATCGCCCGACTAACCGCGCGCTCCGGGCGGCCTTGCGCGGCATCCTGGACGGCAACGAGAGCGCCCGCGACTTCGCGTTCAACCACAACGGCGTCACGCTGTCGGCCGGTCACTTCAGCGTCGAGGACGGGATCGCCACCATCGTCGAGCCGCGTGTCCTCAACGGCGCGCAGACGCTGACCAGCTTCGCCACCTTCATGGAGGAGCACGCCAAGCACCCGGCGATGGCGAAAGGGCTGCTCGATGGCGTCCACGTCCTCGCCAAGGTCGTCGAGACGCACAGCGCGGCCCTGGTCACACGGGTGACGATCTGCAACAACCGCCAGAACCCCGTCGAGGCCTGGCACCTGCGTGCCAGCGACGCCATCCAGCTCGAGTTCGAGGACAAGTTCCGAGACGACCTCAAGATCTTCTACGAGCGCCAGGAGAACTCGTTCGAGGCGATGCAGGACACGGATCTCGAGAGCCTCGGCATCGAACACAACAAGGCGATCGAGATCCGGAAGCTCGCGCAGGCCTTCCTCGCGGTGCAAGGCGAGATCGATCGAATGTCGCGTTTGTCCGAGGTCTTCGAGAGCCAGAAGATCTACGAGAACACGTTCCGCCGCACCTACCTCGACGCCGACGCTCGCCATATTGTCGTCGCGTACAAGATCCAGTTCCGTCTGCGCCGCGCGATCCAGGAGATCCTCGAGCGCGGCGCTGCGAAGTACGCTTACCTGGAGCGCGCGCGAAACCTGGTGTGGGCGCTGCTCCATCAGGGGCTCCTGAACGACTACGAGCGTGCGCCGTTGCTTGAGGACCATGGCGCCGATCTGAAGATCGATGCGACGTTCTCGGGGACGCTGTACGACGTGGCGTCGCGGCGGGTCCGCCCGATCCTCGCCGAGGCGGTCAAGTCATCCGACTACGAGGAGCAGATCTCGCAGGAACGGTACACGTTCCTCCGCTCCAAGGCCTTCTTTGATTTGTGCATGGACGTCGCCCACAAGAAGTGGAAATGGACCAAGCAGCCACTGAAGTGACCTCTATCCCCCCCCCGAGGTTCCGGGGGCGACGACGGCCATTGCATGAGCGCGACCCGCTGTCGCCTCACGCCCGCCGCGCACGGGGACCAGCGGCTGGCTGAGGGCCCCGGCGATGAGATCTCGCCCGCCGCCCAGCATTTTTCGGAGACCTCGCTAAGATGCCTACCCCCATGGCCTCCCCAGCAACACCACGGCCCTCGGCGAGCCCCGCCGAGCGCACGGCCTACGTCCACGCGATCCTGCGCGCGCTGGCCCGCGACGAGGCGATGGGGCGGCGGCCGGCGCGGCTGACCGAGGCGGGGCAAGCGACGTGGCAGCGGTTCCGCGGGCGGCTGGGCAGCGCCGAGCTGCTGCAGCTCCTGGCCGAGGACGGCGCGGTGGTCCACCCGCTCCCGTTCGATCCGGCGGCGGTGCGGGCGCCGTTCGACCTGAGCCAGGTCGACGACGAGGTGGTCGACGGGTTCCTGCACGAGCTCGCCGCCGCCACGCTGACCCAGCCGGCGGCCGAGTACGTCGACGAGCAGGCCCGCACCCTGGGCGTCACGCCGCGCCTGGCGCGCTCCGAGCTGCACCAGGTCAAGTCGCACCAGAAGGTGCTCGAGCTGCCGGGCACGGGCGGCCTGCTGGCGCACCACCTGGTCACCACCCAGGACGGCCTGACCCTCCACCAGCACTGCACCATCGCGTGCGACGGCTGGCGCGAGCTGACCCTGGCCGGCGTGATCGCCCTCGATCGCGAGGCCCCGCGCACCGACTTCATCGTCGCGGCGACCGCCGCCGATCTCGCCAACCCCGACCACCCGCTGCGCCAGGCATCGTTCGACTTCGTCGTCGGCCGGCGCCCCGACAAGGGCGGCCAGCTCCACGCCGCCGACCAGCTCGCGCTGTGGTTCCACGGCGCCAAGATCGTGCTCGTCTAGCGATGCCGGCGCGGTTTATCAAGCTGGGCGACCCGGCCCACGACAGCGAGCGCCAGGCCCTGCGGTTCCTGGTCGAGAACCTGCCCGCGACCTACACGGTCTACGGCAACGCCTGGCTGGTCGAGCGCTCGGGCGTGGTCCACGAGCTCGACGCGGTCGTCGTCGGGCCGCACGCGTTGTTCGTCGTGGAGATCAAGGGCTACCGCGGCGTCATCGAGGGCTCGGACTACGACTGGTACATCCCCGAGCCGATCAAGAGCCCCATCGAGAAGAACCGCAAGACTGCGCAGATCCTCCACGGGCTGATGAAACGCGCCAGCTACGAGGCCGGCCAGCTGTGGACCCAGGGCCTGGTGTTCCTGTCGGCGACCACCCGCTGCAACGTGCGCGGCGCCGCCAGCAAGGATCGCATCCACACCCGCGCGACCATCGTCGCCGCGCTCACCGATCCGGCGTTCGTCGACCGCATCGCCAACCGCGCCGCCACGCCGGTCACCTCGCGGACCCTGGCCGACGTCGATCGCATCCTCACCAGCATGCCGGCGAGCGCGCGCCCGACCCGCCGCATCCGCGAGTACGAGCTCCAGGCCGCGCTCGAGAGCCACGACACGTGCCAGGAGTTCCTGGGCAAGCACACGCTGTCGGGCGCCGAGCGCCTGCTCCGCGTCTACACCATCCCGCAGCTCGCGGACGACGACGAGCGCGAGCGCATCGTCAAGCGCGCGCGCTGGGAGGCCCAGGTGCTCGGCCGGCTCGGCCGCATCCCCGGCATCCTCGCGGCCGATCCGCCGTTCTCCGACGAGGCCGGCGTGGTCCTGCCGCTCGAGCTGTTCCACGGCGTGTCGCTGGCGTCGTGGGCCGACAAGTTCGCGATCACCAAGAAGGCCGAGTTCAGCGCGCGCGTCGACCTGTGGCTGCGCATCGCCGCGGCGCTCGACCAGGCCCACCAGCAGGGCGTGGTCCACCGCCTGCTACGGCCGGAGGTCGTGCTGGTCGACAACGTCGCCGTCCCGGCCCAGCTCCGGGTCATCGGCTGGGACCTGGCCAAGCAGCTCGCCGCCGAGGGCACCGTCCTGTTCACGTCGCTCGGCGACGATCGCCTGCGCATGGCCGCGCCCGAGGTCGTCCACGCGTTCTCGGCCGCCACGCCGGCGTCCGATCAGTTCAGCCTGGGCGCCATGCTCGCGCTGCTGGTGGCCGGGCGCCCGCTGTTCGAGTCGACCCGCGATCTGCTGGCCGCCCGCCGGGTCGTGGTGCGCCTGCGCGACGTCGCGCCGCGCGCGCCGCTGTCGCTCGACGAGGCGGTCCACCGCATGCTGGCCGTGCGCCCGGCCGATCGCTTCCCGACCCTGGCCGACGCCGTCGCCGCGGTGCGCGACGCCACCCGCGAGCGCCCGTCGACCCAGACCGCGATGCCCGCGTTCGCGCCGGCGCGCACCCTCGACCCCGACAACCTCGAGCGCGGCACCCGCATCGGCGCCGACTACGAGATCGTCGACCGCCTCGGCGAGGGCGGCCTGGCCGTGGTCTACGCCGCGCGCCACCTGCCCAGCGGCCGCACCCGCGCGCTCAAGATCTCGCGCGACTCGGCCGGCGCCGAGGAGGCGCTGCGCGGCGAGCACCAGGCGCTGTCCAAGCTCGAGCACCCGGCCATCGTCAAGGTCGGCGACCTGACCAACATGGTCGAGGGGCGGCTGACGCTCATCATGGAGCGCGTCGGCGGCGAGACCCTGCGCCAGCGCCTGGCCCACGAGCCGCCGCTCGATCCACCGACCCGCCGCCGCTACGCCGAGGACCTGCTCGGCGCCCTCGACTACCTCGAGCAGCGCGGCGTGACCCACAAGGATCTCAAGCCCGACAACCTGCTGGTCGGCGACGGCGGCCTCACGGTCATCGACTTCAGCCTGGCCGAGATGCCGGCCGAGGCGCTCTACGGCGGCACCGCGCTTTACCGCGATCCGTCGCGCACCGACTGGACCCACGCCACCGATCGCTACGCCGCCGCGCTGTGCCTGTTCGAGCTGTACGCCGGGCGCCACGCCTTCGACGGCAAGGTGCCCGAGCCCGGCCAGTCGCCCAGCGTGCGCCCCGAGGACATCGATCCACCCGGCCTGGCCGCGTTGTTCACCAAGGCGCTGCACCCCGAGCCCGAGCTGCGGTTCCCGGCCGCCCGCGCCATGCGCGAGGCGCTGCTGCTGGCGCTGGGCGCCGACGTCGACGTCCCGGTGCCCGCCCCGGTGCCGGCCCACCTCGAGTCGGCGTCGTCGCTGCGCCTGTCGCCGCTGCCGCCGCGCGCCATCAACCAGCTCGCGCGCGCCGGGGTCACCACCGTCGGCGAGCTGGCCGGCCTCAGCGAGGCCCAGGTCCGCGGCCTGTCCAACCTCGGCGACAAGACCATCCGCGACATCCTGGCGTTCCAGGCCGAGGCCCGGGCCCGCGGGGTCGCCGCGACCGCCGCGCCCGTCCACCGCGAGCCGCCCATC
This sequence comes from Kofleriaceae bacterium, assembly GCA_041389965.1. Lineage (GTDB taxonomy): Bacteria > Myxococcota_A > Polyangia > Haliangiales > Haliangiaceae > UBA2376. Next base: position 849,927 of record JAWKQV010000002.1, read on the forward strand.
GTCCCCGAGCTGGTCGACAGCCCCGAGCCGCTCGACCGCCTGGCGCTCCAGGGCCGGGTCCGCCGCGCCCTCGAGAGCGGCCGGCTCACCACCATCGGCGCGGTCGCGCGCCAGTCGCGCACCGAGCTGCGCGCCATCGACGGCGTCGGCCCCGGCGTCCTCACCCAGGTGGTCGAGGCGCTGCACCGCTACCGCGATCAAGACACCGGCACCGCGGGCACCACCCGCAACCTCGACGCGCTGTGGGACCAGGCGTCGCAGCCGCTGACCGACGCCCAGCGCACCGCGGTCGATCGCTTCATCGGCGTGTCGCAGGAGCCCGAGGTCCAGGGCGACATCGCCACCGCGCTGGGCGTCCACCAGTCGACCGTCAGCACCCAGTGCACCGAGGGCCTCACCCGGCTCATCGACGCCGCGCTGGCCGACGTGCTCGACGCGGTCGAGCAGCTCCTCGACGCCCGGGGCGGCGTCGGCCTCCTGGCGGACTTCGGGGCCCGCCTCGAGGACCAGTGGCTGCCGGGCCTGGTCAGCGGCCGCGGCATCCTGCGCCTGCTGGTCAAGACCCAGAACACCCGGCTGCAAGCGTTCACGGTCGACGGCGTCGACGGCCTGGTGTTGGCCCGGCCCGCCTTCGACAAGGCCGCGGTGCGGTCGTTCGTGTCCGAGGTGCTGCGCCTGGCCCGCATCTGGCCGCCCATCGAGGCCGAGTCGGCGCGGCGCACCCTGGCCGCGACCCTGCCCGAGTTCGGCGGCGATCCGCTGCAGCTCGCGACCCGCCTGTGCGCCGACGTCGACTTCACCGAGGGCGGCCAGCTGTTCCACCACCCGCTGGTGCCGGTCGACTCGATCCGCTTCGTCCTCACCGGCGGCCGCGACGATCTGCTGCTGACCGAGCTGCGCGACCGCGTGCGCCAGGTGTTCGGCGAGCGCTGTCCGTTCCCCGAGCCCGACGACCTGCTGGCGGTGCTGCACGCGCTCGACTACCAGGTCCGCGACGGCCGGGTGGTGCCCATCAACGCCCAGGCCCGCGGCGTGCGCGCGCCCGAGGCCCAGCGCGGCGACGACCTGCCGCCGCTTTTCGGAGCCGATCGTCCGCCCGAGGTGGTGCTGCGCGACCTCCTGCGCGAGGCCGCCGCCAGCCGCGGCTTCCGCATGCTGGTGACCCCGCCCGAGCGCCACATCGAGATCAGCCGCTCGGTCGCCGCCGCCCTGGGCGGCACCTACGTCTCGTTCGAGGACGCGTTCTTCCGGGCCCACGGCCACGACATCGCCGCGCTCGAGCGCGCCGAGCAGTACGCGGCCCAGCGCGCGATCCTCACCGAGCACGCGGAGACCCTGGTGCGCGACCTGCTCGAGGCGCACGGCCGCCCCGGCCACACCGTCGTCCTGGGCGAGACCGCGCTGCTGGGCCTGTGCGGCGCGCTCGACGTGCCGCGCTGGCTCTACGACGAGGCCATGTCGGGCGCGCTCGGCTTCTGGGTGCTGGTGGTGCCCGGCGTCATCCTCAACCGCCAGCCGCGCTTCAACGAGCACGAGAGCTTCTTCCACCTCGAAGGCGTCACGTTCCCGCTGCCCGCGGTGATGCCGGGCGGGGGCGCAGCGGTGGGGCCGCGATGATCGACGAGGCCAAGCTGCGCACGCTGATCGCCGAGGACGAGGGCCAGTACCACGACCGGAAGTCGCTGCTCGAGGGTCCGCCCGGCCAGAAGCGCCCGCGCGATCGCAAGGCCGTGCGCGACCAGATCGCGGCGTACGTCGCCGGGTTCGCCAACGCCGAAGGCGGCGTGCTGATCTGCGGCGTCGAGGACGACGGCACGATCACCGGCCATCGCTATCCGGCCGATCAGATCGACACGATGCTCCAGGTGCCAGCGACCCGCCTGGTACCTCCTCAGCCGCCCGGCCGCCGCGTCGTCCTCGACGGCGTGGAGCTGCTGGTGTTCGAGGCCGAGATGGCCGCGGTCGCGGTGCAGGTCGCGTCGGACGGCTACCCCTACCGCATTGGCGACACCACGCGGCAGTGGTCCGAAGCCAAGATCAACGCCACCAAGGAGCGCGGCCTCATCGAGAGCGCCGAGGCGCGCATCGCGACCGCCACCTTGGCCACCCTCGACGACGCGCTCATCGCCCGCGCCGCCGAGGGCGCCGGGCTGTCTGGGCTGGCCGCGTCCGACTACCTGGTGCGCCGGCGCCTGGCCGATCGGCGTGGTGATGGCCTGGTCATCCGTCAGGCGGCCGAGCTCCTCTTTGCCCGCACCGATCACGTCATCGAGCACCCCAACGCGGGCGTCCGCGTGTTCCGGGTCAGCGGCGCCGAGCGCCTGACCGGGACCCGGCACAACGTCCAGGAGTTCCCGCGGATCGAGGGCAACCTGCCCTCGGTGCTCGCGCAGGTCCGCGGCCTGCTCGGCACGCTGATCCAGCGGTCGGCCCGCCTCCACGACCTCTTCTTCAAGGAGATGCCGGAGTACCCGACGTTCGCCTGGCAGGAGGCGATCGTGAACGCCGTCGCGCACCGCGACTACGCCATCCAGGGGCAGACCGTCGAGGTCTGGCTCTACAGCGACCGGCTCGAGGTGCTGAGCCCCGGGGCGTTGGCCCCGGAAGTCGACCTCGCAGAGCTGCGCGAAGGCCACTCTGCACACGCCAGTCGCAACCCGCGCATCGCCCGCGCGCTCGCGGACCTCGGCGTCATGCGCGATCAGGGCGAGGGCATCCCGCGCATGTTCGACGAGATGCAGACGTCGTTCCTGCAGCTGCCCGAGGTCGACGTCGTGGCCGGCCGGTTCTCGGTCGTGTTGCACAACGAGCCGATCTTTGGCACCGACGACCCCCGGTGGTCGCAGCTGGTGCGCGGCTTGCCCCTCGCGGTGAGCCAGAAGCGCGCCCTGGCCGGCCTGGTCGACCGGGAGTTCGCCAACGCCGACTACACCAAGCTCAACGCGACCGATCGTGATACCGCCTATCGCGAGCTGCAAGATCTCGTGACCCGGGGCTTCTTGCAGACCACCGGTAGCGGCGCCGGGACCCGGTACCGCGTGGTCCGGGATGCCGTCCCACCCCTCGTCGCGATGAGCCCGTACGAACGCCTCGCGGCCAGGATGGCGGTGGTGGGCCACGTGACCAACACCGACTACCGCGAGGCATTCGGGGTGGACCGGCGCGCTGCGACCGCGGCCTTGACCGACCTGGTACGCCAGGAACGCCTGGTCCGCGAGGGCCAGCGGCGCGGAGCCCGCTACGTACCCGGCCCCCGGTGGCCGACGGAATGACCGCCGTTATGGGCAGATTTGCCCACGATGCGTCCTAAGATATCGTACTTAGCTGCCTTTTCGTTTGCGCAAGTCGCCAGAATTTATGACCGACCGAGCCGTCCATGACCCCTGCTGATCGCACCAAGCTGACCAAGGCCCTGTCGCAGCACGTGGGGGCCATCGCCGCCGACCTGCGGGCGCAGATGGCTGCGCCGGGGCCGGTGCGCGACCGCGCCAAGCTGCACACCGACGAGCAGGTGGGCGACGACTTCGACGTGTGGACCGACCTGCTGTCGCGCCGCGCGGCGGTGCTGTGGGTGCTGAAGACGGTCTACGTGCGGGTGCTCGAGGACCGCAAGCTCTTGGTGCCGCCGCGGCTGGTCGATCGCGAGGCCCAGGGGCTGTTCGAGAAGCTGGCGCCCAACCTGGGCGACACCGCGTTCCTGCGCTGGGTCTTCCGCGACCTGGCCTCGCCACGCGGCGGCCTGCCCGAGCTGTTCGCGCCCCAGCCGGCCGAGGTTGCGGTGCCGTCCGACGCCCGCTCGCACGCGCTGATCGAGTTCTGGCGCCACAAGGAGGCCGACACCGGCTTCACCTGGTCGTTCGCCGACGAGGAGTTCGCGGGCGAGCTGATGGGCGACCTGTACCAGGAGCTCGATCCGGTCGTGAAGGATCGCTACGCCCTGTGCCAGACGCCGGACTTCGTGCGCGACTTCATGCTGGGCCAGACCCTGACGCCGGCCCTGGCCGAGCTCGGCGGCGACGCGGTACGCCTGCTCGACCCGGCCTGCGGCTCGGGCCACTTCCTCCTCGACGGCCTGCGCCGCATCGTCGCCGCGACCGCGGCCCAGCACCCCGACTGGACCCAGCGCGCCGTGGTCGAGCACGCCCTCGACCGCGTCGTCGGCATCGACCTCAACGACTACGCCTGCGCGCTGGCCCGCGCCCGCATGGTGATGACCGCCGCCGAGCTGGCCGGCGTGCAGACCCTGGCCGAGGCGGCGCAGTTCCACCCGCACGTCTACTGGGCCGACGGCCTGGAGCAGGTCGAGCGCGACGACGACCGCCCCGCCGAGCAGCTCGACCTGCTCGGCGGCGGGGCAGGCGGGAAGGCCAAGAGGCGCCGCCGAAGGCGGTGCTGACGCGGCCATCGGTACGCTTGGTGCTGCGACCGCTGCTGAAACAGAAGTTCCAGGTCGTCGTCGGGAATCCGCCGTACATCACCGAGCGCGATCCGGCGCGCAAGGAGTACCACCGCGAGAAGGTCGGGAAGAAGCGGCGCTACGTGAGCGCGTACCGCGAGTACTCGCTGGCCGCGCCGTTCATCGAGCGGTGCTTGCAGCTCGCGGTGGCGGACGGGTGGATCGGGCTCATCGTCGGCAACAACTTCGTGAAGCGCGAGTTCGGCAAGCCGCTGGTCGAAGAGGTGCTGGCGGGGTCGATCTCACGCTGGTCGTCGACAGCTCGCAGGCGTTCATCCCGCACCACGGGACGCCGACTGTCATCATATTCGCCCGCAATGGCGTCCCAAGATCCAAAAAGGTGCGGGCGGTCATGGGCAAACGCGGCGAGCCAGGGGTGCCGCTAGATCCTGCCACCGGAAAGGTGTGGACTAGCATCGCCAGAGGCACCCCAGTCAGGCTTCGAAGACGAGTTCGTCTCCGTGTCGGACCTTCCTCGTGACGTCTTCTCCAGGCACCCTTGGAGTCTCGGTGGCGGGGTGCGGCCGAACTGCGCCAAGCAATCGAGACGGTGTTTACAACTCGATGCACTCGGCGCGGACGTGGGCTTCGGGGCGGTGACGCGAGAGACGATGTCTATGTGCTGGGCAGAGCACCGCTCTGCGCCTCGGCGTCCCAGCCCGGTGCCTCTTGCCTGGTCACAGGTGAACGCTTCGAGATTGGCGGATCGATCGGCAGAAGAAGCAGTATTTGGCCCTACGACTGACACTGCCGAGCGGTCGTTCAGGATCGATGCCTCAGCCGTCGGCCGAGTGCTCGCGCCATGGCGCAAGCGGCTACAGAACCGAGTCGCGTATGGCGAGTCGCAGGAGCACGCGGGCTCAAGTGGTTCGAGTACTCGATGTTCTTCGCCGGTCGATTTGCTACAAGTTTGCCGATCTTGTACCCACACACGTCGACGGGAATCACTTTGTCCTTGATCGCGGAGGTTGTGTGTTCGGCCGACACCGCGCCGATCATTGGCCTAGGCCCAAACGCCGACGAACCTGAGTACTTGGCGCTGCTGCTTGGTATCGCCAACTCATCGGCGGCCTGCTTCTGGATGAAGCAGGTGTTCCACTGCAAGGGCATTCGCGGCGAAGGCGAGTACGACGGCCGAATCGTGGGGCAGTTCTACGCGTTCGACGCGACCAAGCTGAAGCTGTTCCCGATCCCAACGGCCACGCCGCCGTTGTCCCGTGGGCGCGTGCTCGATCGCGTGGCCCGCGTCCGCGCCGAGCGCTCGATCGAGTCGGTGCTCACCAGCGATGGCTGGACTCGACCGCCGAGCTGCGCGCGCGCCTCGACGCCCGGCGCGAAGCCGACCTCGCCGACCTGCAGCAGATGGTGGCGCTGCAAGAAGAGCTCGACTGGGAGTGCTATCGGCTCTATGGCCTCGATCCAACCGCCCGTGGCCGCGCGCCCGACAAGGTCGCCGGCATGCCGCCCACCTGGCGCCCGGTCGAGCTGAACCTGGCGGTGCGCGACGGCGAGACCCGGGCCGCCATCGCGGCCGGCGACGAGACCACCGAGACCCCGACCGCGTGGTTCACCCGCCATCGCTGGGAGCCGCTGACCGAGCTGCCCGCGTCGGCGCCCAAGGCGGTGCGCGAGCTGGTCGCCGCGCGCCGCGCTCGCATCGCGCAGGTGCCCGAGCTGGCGCTCATCGAGCAGACCACCTACAAGCGCCGCTGGTACCGCCCCGACTACAACGACGAGGAGCAGAAGGCCCTCGCGGTCTGGCTCGCCGACCGCGTCGAGGCCGAGCTGTCTGCGCCCGGCGCCAAGCCCAGCTCGCTGTCGCTGCTCGCCGTCGCGCTCGAGGGCGATCGCCGGGTCGCCGCGGTCGCCGAGCTCCTGGCCGGGCGCCAGGACTACAGCCTCGTCGAGCTGGTCGCCGACGCCGTGCTGGCCGACGCCGTGCCCCAGCACCCGTTCCATGTCTACAAGCCCGCCGGCCTCGACAAGCGCGCCGCCTGGGAGCGCACCTGGGACGAGCAGCGCAAGGAAGACGCCGGCCTGCCCGCCAAGCCCGAGGTCCCGCCCAAGTACGGCTCCGGCGACTTCCTCAAGCCCGACTACTACCGCCTCCGCGGCAAGCTCGACGTGCCCAAGGAGCGCTTCATCGCGTTCACCGAGGTCCCCGGCCGCTCCGCGGGCGAGGTCCTGTACGGATGGGCCGGCTGGACGCCCCTCGAGCGCGTCAAGGCCCTCCTCGTCCTCGACGAGCAGTGCGAGGACCAGGGCATCGACCTCGCCGACCGCATCGCGCTCCTCGACTCCGCCTGGCGCCTCCTCCCCGACATCGCCCGCGACGACGCCCCCACCGCCGCCCGCCTCAAGGCCGAGCTCGCCGCCCTCGTCGGCCCCGACGGCCCCTCCAAGGTCCTCCTCGACGCCTGGCGCACCAAGTTCCCGCCCCCCGGCGGCCGCGGCGCCCGCCGCCGCCCCGCCGCCGTCACCCCCGCCGACGACGAGGAGGACTGATGCCCGAGAACGATCAGATCTTCGACCGCCTGCGCGCTGCCACCGATGCGGAGCGGCAGGCCATCGCGCGCGCGCTCGAGGTCGAGCCGACCGCGACCGTGGAGACGCTCAGCCGTGCGCTGCGCAAGCAAGCCGGCAACATGGTGCGCAACGTGTTCCGCAAGGATCACGAGCTGCGCTACGCCCAGATCCTGGCCGACGTCGTGGTCGAGGCGGCCCGCAAGGCCGGTTGGCCAGCGCCGGCGATCGACGAGATGGCCTGGAGCCGCTGGGCCGAAGACTACGCGCTGCAGGGGCGCTGGCGTTCGCCAGGTCAAGGACCGCGCGACCAAGGCCCAGGCCGACGAGGCGCAGGCCGTGGCCGAGGCCGCACTCAAGCGCGAGCCCGACATCGGCGCTGTCGGCAGCATCGTGCGGAAGACCGGGATGACGTTTGCCATCGGGTTCGACAAGGTGGTGGCCGCGGTCCTGGTGCTGATCCAGATCCGCCTGCGCGAGAAGGCAGAGAACGATCTTCGGAGGGCCGGATAATGGACTACCAGTGGCTGTTCACCGTCAGCGCCAAGTGGCGCGTGCTGCTCGAGACCGGCCAGGTCGTGCTGAACCCCACGGCCAACCGGCTCATCTGGACCGCCACCGGCAAGTTCGCCGCCGCGCTAGTCCCAAGCGGCGGCCTGCTCTCGGCCGTGTCCGCGCTGCCGGCGGTGGCGAAGACCGTCGCCGAGGCGGTCAAGCTCGCGCCGGCGCTAATGAACATCGGACCCGCGCTGCAGGCGCTCCAGGTGGTCTCGGCCATCGGCGCGGTCGCCAGCGTCGCCAACCTCGCCGTGTCGATCGCTGGCTTTGCCCTGGTGCTGAAGCGCCTCGATCGTCTCGACCACAAGCTCGACGCCATGCTGGTCACCCTGCGCGACGACCTACGCGATCTGGCGGCCCAGCTCGACGACCTGTCGATGACGCAACTGCTGGCCGGGCGCGACAGCCTGGAGCGCGCGCTCGCGGCGACGACCGAGGAAGAGCGGGCGATCTCGGCCCGCAGCGCGCGCGACCGATTCCAGCATGTCCGCATGTCCTGCCTGGCCGTGTGGAAGCGGACGACGCCGTGGCTGAACCCGAAGATGTCGGTCGCCGCCGTACGCGAGCTGCAGGAGCGCTACGTCGTCGCCGCAATCGGGGAGCTGCAGGCCACGTTCATCCTTGGCGACTCCGGCGCGTTCACCCACGTCGCCCGTTCGAGCGCCGCCGACGTGCGGGTCGTGATGGCGCTGTCGCCGATCGACGCCCTGCGCGCGCGCACCGCGCCGACCGATGCCATGCTGCGCGACCTGCCGGCCTACGCTGCCGAGGTGCGTGAATTGCCCGTGCTCGCCGCCGACCTGGGCGCCGCCGCCGCCGCCACCGTCGCGAACGCCGAGCGCCTGGCGGCGTTCGAAGATGACGCCGAGCTGCCGGCGCTGCTCGACATGCCCGGCCACGAGCTCCTCCGCGCCATGCGCGACGCCCCGGGCGTCGAGATCTACGCATTCGGCCTGGAGCGCGCCGCCTGAAGCCCATGGCGCTCGCTTCCGCCCGTACTTCTGCGAGGATCCAGCAGACCTTGCCTCTGCTGAAAGCCCAGTCATGACCACCACGCTGACACGCATCGAACTCGCGGGCTTTCGGTCCATCGCATCGATGGACCTACAACTCGGGCGCACGACCGTCCTGATCGGCCCCAACGGGGCCGGCAAGTCGAACTTGCTGACGTTCCTGCGCATGGTGCCCCGGCTGCGCACGCAGTCGCTGCGGACGTTCGTCGGATATGCGGGGGGCGCCGACGCGCTGCTTCACCACGGCGCCAAGCGCACCCCGGTCTTGCGCTTCCGCATCGAGGCGACCGATGGCAACGGCAACGACACTGCGTACGCGGCGACGCTGGGCGCGGCCGCAGGCGACGCGTTAATCTTCCTCGACGAGCGCGTCGAGGCCCGCGATACCCGACAGGGGCCGCTGTTCACCGGGCGGTCGCTCGGCGCCGGCCACGTCGAGTCGCAGCTCGAACCCAGCTCCAAGAACACCGGTCTGTGGCCCGCGAGCGCTGTGCGCGCGTGGGTGATGCGGATGAACTTCTTCCACTTCCACGACACGTCGACCAGCGCGCCGCTCCGCAACCATGGCAACCAGGCCGAGTCCGACTACCTGCGCTGGGACGGCCGCAACCTCGCCCCGTACCTGTATCGGCTCGCCAACAGCGACGCCGAGGCCGATGCCGCCGCGTTCCGGCGGATCACTTCGCTGGTGCAGCGCATCGCGCCGTTCGTGAAGACGCTCGAGCCCACCTTGGTCGCTCCGGAGCGGGGGGATGCGTCGGCGGTGAAGCTCGACTGGACCGACGTCAACGACTCTCGGTTCGGCGTGCATCAGCTCTCCGACGGCACCCTACGTTCCATCGCGCTCTTCACCGCGTTAGCCCAGCCGGTCGCGAACTTGCCGGGATTCATCGCCATCGACGAGCCTGAGCTGGGGCTCCACCCGGCAGCGCTGGCGTTGTTCGCGGGCCTGGTGCGCTCGGTCGCGCCATACAGCCAGGTCATCGTGTCGACGCAGTCGCCGGCCCTTCTCGACGAGTTCCCGCCAGAGGACGTCGTGGTGGTCGCCGCGCCGCGTGGCGCGAGCACGTTCCAACACCTCGATCCGAATCAGCTCGCCGCGTGGCTCGACGAGTACACCTTGTCGGAGGTCTGGGACAAGAACCTCATCGGAGGTCGCCCTTGATCAGGTTGGTGGTGGTGGTCGAGGGGCAGACGGAAGAGGCCTTCGTGAACGAGGTCCTTGGCCCGCATCTCGCTGCGCGCCAGGTGTTCACCTCCCCGATGATCGTGGCGACGCGGCGCGATCCCCGCACCGGAGCCAAGTCCAAGGGCGGCGGCCGACGCTGGGCCAAGTGGCGCAACGACATTGACAAGGTCCTTCGGACCGAGGCCAGCCCGCAGTCGCGTGTGACGACGCTGTTCGACCTCTACGCGCTGCCGTCCGACTTCCCGGGCGCCGATGAGCACGGCCGCCCGACACCGTGCGCGTGCGAGCTTGCTGGAGGCAGCGATGGCAGACGTGTTCGGCGACTGGCGGCTGGTGCCGTACCTGCAGCGCCATGAGTTCGAGGCCCTCGTGCTCGCCGGGCTCGACCAGCTTCACGGCCTGCTGGACCCCGTGAGCAGCGCCGGCGTCGGCGCCCTACGCGACGAGGTCGCTCGCATCCCGCCCGAGGACGTCAACGATAGCGAGCATACTGCGCCGTCGAAGCGACTCAAGAAGCACCTGGGCGCGGCCTACGACAAAGTGACGCTAGGCCCGCCTTGTTACGGCCGCCGTTGACTGCAGGCCCTCCGCGCCGCCTGCCCTCGCTTCGGCGCCTGGGTCGACGTCTACGCCCTTGGCCTCGGGCGCGAGGGCGTCCCGACATGAAACCGGCGCCATCATCCCGGCACACTTGGACCGCGCTGCCGCCCGACTCGCCAACCCCGCCCGAGACCCCATGACCCTGACCATCGCCGACGCCTACGACCTGCCGCGCCCCGAGGACATCCGGGCCATGGGCTTCGTGATCAAGCTGCGCGAGCTGGCGGCCGGGACGCCCGAGCTGACCCGGCTGGTCGACGACTACGTCGTCACGCCGGCGGTGGCCGAGGACCTGCCCGTCGTGCTCGACAAGATGAAGCAGGTGCTCGACCGGCGCGAGGAGTATGGCCGGTTCGTCCACGGCAGCTTCGGCAGCGGCAAGTCGCACTACCTGACCATGCTGGCGCTCCTGTGCGAGAACATGACCGAGGCGTGGGCCAAGGACCACCCGCTGTTCCGCGAGCTGCGCGGCAAGCACCAGCCCTGGATGTCCAGCGCGCACCTGCTGGTGGTCCGCATCCACATGCTGTCGGTCAAGGGCCGCGGCACCGGGCTCGATCGCGCGGTCTACGACGGGTTCAACGAGGCGCTGCGCCGCCGCGGCAAGGCGCCGTTCGAGTTCCTGCACGTCGACGGCGTGCTCGACGAGGCCCGGCGCGAGGCGGCGCAGTACGGCGACGTGTTCTGGAAGAACCTGGCCTCGGCCGGCGTGGTCGCCGGCAAGGACGACTTCGACGCCATGGCCGGCGCGTCGATCAAGCAGCGCGAGGCCCTGGCCCGGGCCTACCTCAAGTACAAGGAGCGCGACCCGGCGTCGGCCGGCATCGACCCGCGCTGGAGCGACGGCCTGAAGCGCATGGCCGAGCACGCCAAGGCCCAGGGGTTCGGCGGCCTCGTGCTGATGATCGACGAGTTCTTGCTGTGGCTGGGCGAGAAGAGCGGCCAGGAGTTCGTCGAGGCCATCAACGACCTGAACGTCATCGTCGACCACAGCACCGGCCAGCGGGCGGTGCCGATGTTCGTGTTCGTGGCCCGGCAGAAGGACATCCGCGAGTTCTATCCGGACCTGGTCGACGAGACCAAGATCCACGAGCAGCTCGACCACCACGCCCAGCGGTTCGAGGTGACCAAGCTCCAGGACATCGAGCTGCGCCACATCGTCAAGGAGCGCGTGCTGCGGCCCAAGGACGACGCGGCCCGGGACGCCATCGCCGCGGTGACGCTGCGGCTGGCCCAGGACCACGAGAAGATCGTGATGGGCCTGCTCGGCAGCGGCGACCTCGACGTCGGCTACCTCCGCGACGTCTACCCGTTCCACCCGGCGCTGATCGAGACGCTGATCGACGTCACCGCGCTGATGCAGCGCGAGCGCTCGGCGCTGCGGCTCCTGTACGAGCTGCTGGTCATCCACTACCCGACCCTGCCGCTGGGGCAGTTCCTGCCGGTCGGCTCGGCGTTCGACGCGATCTTCCCGCGCGGCGGCGTCGAGGCGTCGAAGAAGGTCGAGCTCTTGCAGGACGTCCACCGCCAGTACTACGACAAGCTGGTCCCGGCGATGAAGGCCATGCGGGCCGCCGACCCCGAGTTCGACGACAAGCGCCAGCACGCGCTCGACCAGCTGGTCAAGACCGTGCTCCTGGCCGAGGTGTCGCCGCGGCTCAAGGGCAAGGGCCTGACGATCGAGCGCTTGGTGCAGCTCAACTCGGCCGACGTCGACGGCGAGACCTACCGCGGGCGGCTGCGGGTCGCGGCCGGCGACCTGGTGGCGCTGTCGAACATCGCGCTCGACCTGCAGGTGTCGAGCACCGACAAGACCGCGCTGGTGCGCTACGTCCTGGGCGGCGTCAGCCTCGGCGAGGTGCTGGCGCGCGCCAAGAGCAAGGTCGACAACGTCGCGCAGCGGTTCAAGGTGTTCTTCGGCGCGCTCAAGGGCGCGCTCGGCGTCGCCGGCAAGCGCGGCTTCGACGACGGCGACGACAACGTCGGCGACTACGAGCTCAAGAGCTGGCGCGGCACCCGGCGCAAGGGCGCGCTGCGCCTGGCCAACGTGCGCGAGCTGCCGTACGAGGCGTTCGAGGCGCCCGAGGGTGGCTTCACCGTGCTGGTCGACTACCCGTGGGACGAGCCGGGGCACAACGTCGAGGAAGATCGCCAGAAGGCGATGAGCGTCCGCAAGAACCGCGGCAACCGCTACACCGTGTGCTGGCTGCCGCGGCACCTGTCGCCGGGCGAGCTGGCGCTCTTGACCGACCTGGCGGCCGTGCGGTTCTTGCAGTCGCGCGAGGGCCAGGACGAGCTGCTCGACACGCTGGCGCCGGCCGAGCGCGTGCGCCTGGTCGACCAGGCCCACGGCCGCGAGAAGCTGCTGCAGGAGCAGATCGACGCGCTGCTGCTGGAGGTGTACGTCAAGCACGGCGAGTGGTTCCCGCTGATCAGCGACGTCGACACCCGGCGGCCCCACGAGACCATCGAGGACAACCTCAAGCACATCGCCGGGCTGCTGATGGATCGGCGCTACCCGCAGCACCCGACGTTCCCGACCGAGCCCAAGAAGGTCGAGCTCGGGCGCCTGCTCGACTGGATGGTCGCGGCCGGCGACGCGACGACCTCGGTGCCGTACGACGAGGACACCGAGCGCGCGCTCAAGCAGCTGGGCCAGCCGCTCGAGCTGGTGAACCTGGGCCAGACCAAGGCGTCGCTCAAGCTGACGTCGACCTACCTGAAGGACGTGCTCCAGCGCGCGGATCGGGACACCGTCAACTGGAGCGAGGTCGCCGACGCGCTGCGCGAGCAGTACGGGTTCCAGCCGCTGGTGCTCGACCTGTTCCTGGGCTTCCTGTGCCAGCGCGATCACCGCGCGCTCAACCAGGTGTCGGGCGAGCCGCTCGAGGTGACGATCGGCATGCCGGCGTCGACGCTGATCCGCCTGGAGCGCGGCAAGCTGGTGTCGGCGGCCGAGTGGTCGCGGCTGCGCGAGCTGGCGACCGAGCTGTTCGGGCTGGCGCGGCCACCGGCGCAGCGATCGCTGCAGCAGCAGGACAAGCTGGCGGCCGAGCTGCGGCGGGTGGGCGGCGAGCGGCGACGGACCCTGATGGGGCTCCACGAGCGGCTGGTGCACCTGGACGCGGGCGCGCCGCGGACGACCGAGGTCGGCGACGCCAACGACCGGCTGAAGGCCCTGTCGGAGCAGACCACCGACAGCCACAAGGTGCTGACCGAGCTGCTGGCGGCGTGGCCCGATGTCGCGGGCGACCCGCTGCGCGCGGTGGTGCAGGGCGCCACGCACGCGCTCGAGACCCTGGCCGCCATCGAGGACCAGGGCCGGACGCTGCTGACCCAGGGCCGGCAGCACGCCACGGTCGGCCCGGCGGTGACGTCGCACCTGGGCGAGCTGGTCGCGGCCCTGTCGGCGGCGAGCGGCGAGCGCCCGGTGACGCCGGACTGGGTGACGACCTGGAACCGGCGCAGCCAGGAGCTGATCGGGTCGATGATCGCGACCCACGGGACGGGTGGCGGGACCCTGGGCTCGGTGAACCTGCGCGCGACGGGCACGGGCGGCACGCCGGGGCCGATGCCCGGCCCGACGCCGGGCCCGGCGCCCGGACGTGAGCTGTACACGAAGGCCGTGAACCTGTCGGCGAAGTCGGCGGTCCCGGACCTGGTGGCGGCGATCAAGGCTGCGCTCGACGGCGTGCGCGGGCGCGTCCGCGTGACCATCACCCGTGAGGACGACTGATCGTGCGCGGCTCGTCCCAGATCTTGCTGCGCCGGGTGCTCGAGCGCGCCGGCGGCTCGGCCGAGGCCGGCTACGTGCTGGTGCTCGACGGCGAGGGCCTCGAGGACCTGCCCGCGCAGATGGTGACGCCGCAGGCCACCTACTCGGTGCACCGGCTGACCTCCGAGATCCGCCTGCGCCACGTCCTGTGGCAGGCCAATGGCGCGCCGGTGATCGCGGTGATCCCGGGCGTGCTGGCCGGCAAGCTGCCGCCCGACCTGTTCCGCCGCGCCCGCGACCGCCGGGTCCACGCGCTGGCGCCCAACGACGTCCTCGAACTGATGCTCGGCGTGCGGGTGGTCGGCGCCGACGCGCCGCACCTGCAGGCCCTGGCGCTCGAGCACGTCGACCGGATGAGCGTGGCGCTGAGCCGTCGGACCTTGCCGACGGTCGTCGACCGGCGCCTGCTGACCGAGCTGCTGGTCGACGTCAGCGTCGGCGAGGGCGTCCGCACCCAACCGCCAGCGGCGCTGCTGGCGGCGTGGGTCGTCGATCCGCCCGTGTGGTCGGAGAACGTCCGGCGGCTGGTGGTCGAGGCGCTGCCGACGCTCCACGGCGACGAGGGCCGGCTGCTGGCGTGGGCGGTCAGCCAGGAGTCCGCGCGCGATCGCCTGCGCGCGCTGGTGATCCACGGCGTGCTGCTGACGCTCGACTCGGACGACCTGCCACCCGACGTGTGGGGCGAGCTCGCGACCGCGGTCGACGCCGACCACGGGCTCGAGCGACGGCTGGTGCGCTGGACCGCCGGGCGCCTGGCCGAGGCCACGCTGGGGCTGCTCGGCGACGCCGCGACCGCGCTCTTGACCGAGGCCGAGCGCATCGGCCGGCGCAAGCTGGGCGCCGGGCTGCTCGCGACCAGCCGCGTGTTGCCGCTGGCGTTCCACGATCGGTGCTACGCGCTGGCCAAGCACGCGGCTGACGGCAAGGAGATCACGCCGGCCGAGATCGAGTGGCTGAAGAGCCACCGGGCCGCGCCGATGCACAAGGCCGAGCTGGCGGTGCTCGAGGCGATGGGCCGCCTGTCGCGCTACCTGGCGTCGACGCCCGACCCGCGCCTGGGGCCCGGGCCGCAGACCGTCATCGCGCGGGTCCAGCGCTACCAGCGCAGCGGCGCGTTCGCGGACCTGGCGGCCGCGCAGCTCCGGCACGCGATGGCCGGCAGCAGCCGGTACCTGACCGAGAGCAAGCGCGTGCTCGAGCGCGTGCGCGAGCGGCGCGACCAGGACAACCTGGGGTTCGCCCAGGCGCTCGCGACCCAGTACGAGGCGGCGCTGCACGCCGACGTGACCCCGCTGCACCGCCTGTGGCGCAACGTGGTCGCGCCGATCTGGCAGGAGCAGGACGACGCGCGCGTGTTCGTGGTGGTGCTCGACGGGTGCAGCTACCCGGTGTTCCTCGACCTGCTCTACGAACTGGCCCAGCACCCAGCGACGCCGATCGGCATCAAGCCCGACGCCGAGGGCCGGGTGATCGGCATGCCGGGGATGGCGCCGCTGCCGACGGTCACGAGCCACGCCCGCGGCGCGCTGTTCCTGGGCGAGCTGCCCCAGGACCCGCTGGTCGCCGAGACCGTGTTCCGCGACCAGCAAGAGGCGCGCACCGACAAGGCGCGGCTCAACCAGAACGCCGCGC
Source organism: Kofleriaceae bacterium (assembly GCA_041389965.1). GTDB lineage: Bacteria > Myxococcota_A > Polyangia > Haliangiales > Haliangiaceae > UBA2376. Next base: position 865,673 of record JAWKQV010000002.1, read on the forward strand.
TCGGGGCGCGCACGCGCGAGCTGTTCCTCAAGGGCGACCTGACCGACGGCGGCCAGCGCCTGGTCGAGACCCTGCGCGACGCGCGCGTGCAGGTGGTGGCCGCGGTGTTCAACGCGGTCGACGATCAGATCGGCTCGAGCAACACCGGCGCGGTGATGCGGATCTCGCCGACGTCGATCGTCGGGTTCCGCCCCAGCCTGGAGGCGGCGCTCCAGTCGGGCCGGCGGGTGCTGCTGACCGCCGATCACGGCCACAGCCCGTTCGTCGACAACACGCTGCGGGTCGGCGACGGACCGACGCCGCGCTTCCAGGCGCTCGCCGCCACCGCGACGCCGGCCGAGGGCTTCCAGGAGATCGACGTGCGCGGGCTCGGCGGGCCACCCGGGCGACGCGCGTTCGCGTGGAAGAGCGGCGCGTACCTGGGCGGGCAACAGGTCGGGTTCCACGGCGGCTGCAGCCTCGAGGAGATGGTGGTGCCGATGGCCTGGCTCGAGCTGCGTGGGCTCCAGGCCGACGAGCCGGTCTGGTGGTACGGCGCCGGCGCGCTGCCGACGGTCGAGCCGGTCCGGCGCGTGCCCGACCCGACGCCGACGCCGCCACCGCCGGCCGCGCCGCAGCTCAAGCTGTTCGATCCGGGGCAACGGGCCGACGCGCTGGCGCTCCCGAGCGAGCTGCTGGCCAAGCTCGGCACCGACGAGCGCAGCTTCCTGGTGCTGCTGCGCGAGAACGGCTCGCTCAAGACCACCGAGATCGCGACCCGGATGACCAAGCCCGTGTCGCGGGTCAACGGCCTGGTCGTGCAGCTGCGCCGGAAGCTCCACGCCGCAGGGGTCGAGCTGTTCACCAGCGAGACCCTGCCCAGCGGTGAGACCCTGTTTCGGTTCCTGGGAGGATCGTCGTGACCATCGTTCCCGAATCGCGCGAGATCGTCAGCGCCCTGCGCGCGGGCCTGGTGCCCCGGCGCGGCCTCGAGCGCTACGCCACGGGCCTCGACGCGCTGGTCAAGGTGGTCGGGGAGGAGCTCGACCTGGTCGCCACCGGCACCGGCGGGGCCAAGTGGATCCGCGGCGAGTACGGCGCCGGCAAGACCTTCGCGGCTCGGCACCTGTGCGCGGCGGCCCGCGCGCGCGGCTTCGCCACCTCCGAGGTGCAGATCTCGATCAACGACACGCCGCTGTACCAGCTGGAGACGGTGTACCGCCGGCTGGTCGAGCGCCTCGAGACCGCCTCGGACGGCGCCAACGCGTTCTCGGCGGTGGTCGACGGCTGGCTGTACCAGATCGGCGAGGAGGTGCGTCGGGTCAAGGGGCTGTCCGAGGACGACCCGGCGTTCGTCGACGCCACCGAGGAGCGGCTCGAGGACAAGCTCGCCGACATGTCGCGCCGCAACCCGGCGTTCGCCCAGGTGCTGCGCGGCTACCACCGCGCGATGCACGCCGGCCACTTCGCCGAGGCGCAGGGCCTCCTGGCCTGGCTCGGCGGCCAGCCGCACACCGACGGTCGGGTCATGTCGGCCGCGGGCGTGCGCGGCAAGATCGACGGCCAGGCGGCGCTCACGTTCCTGGTCGGCATCCTGCAGCTGCTGCGGCAGTCGGGCTACCCGGGGCTGGTCGTGGTCCTCGACGAGGTCGAGACCATCCAGCGGATGAACTCGCAGACCCGGATGAGGTCGCTGATCGAGCTGCGGCACCTGATGGACATGCTCGCGAACAACGAGCTCCCGGGCCTCTACATCCTGGTGACCGGCACCCGGGACTTCTTCGAGGGTTACAAGGGCCTCAAGCAGGAGGCCGCGCTGTACGGGCGGGTCAGCGTGAAGTTCGACGACGACCCGCGCTGGGACAACCTGCGCGCGGCGCAGGTGCGGCTGACGCCGTTCGACCGCGACCGGCTGTTCCAGGTGGGCCAGCGCGTCCGCGACCTGTACCCGTCGGCGCAGCCGTCGCGGCTGCAGGCCACCGTGTCCGATGCGTTCCTGCGCTCGCTGGTGGACCAGGTGACCACCGGGTTCGGCGGCCAGGTCGCGGTCGCGCCGCGCATGTTCTTGCGGTCGCTGACCGACGTGCTCGATCGCGTCGACATGCACCAGGAGTTCGACCCGGTGCAGCACTACAAGCTCAAGATCGAGGAGGCGCAGCTCGAGCCCGAGGAGCTGGCGGCGGTCCGCGGCGAGGCGGTGGTGCCGCCCGTGGAGGACGAAGACGAGCCGCCGGCCCCCGCGGCCGCGCCCAAGGCCCCCAAGCGGCTCGACGGGTAGCGCCCATGGCCGGGATCGAGCGCCTGCACCCGCACCTCCAGCACGCGATCGTCAACGATCTCGGCTGGCGGTCGCTGCGCCCGGTGCAGGAGCTGACGATCGACGCCGTGCTCGACGGCGCCAACTGCGTGGTGCTGGCGCCGACCGCGGGCGGCAAGACCGAGGCGGCGATCTTCCCGATCCTGTCGCGCATCCTGGCCGAGGAGCCCCCGCCGGTCGCGGCGCTGTACATCTGCCCGATCCGCGCGCTGCTCAACAACCAGGAGGAGCGGATCAATGGCTACGCCCGGATGGTCGGGCTGTCGGCGTTCAAGTGGCACGGCGACGTGTCCGACGCCGGCAAGCGGTCGTTCAAGGCCTTCCCCAGCCACGTGCTCATGACCACGCCCGAGTCGCTCGAGGTCATGATGATCAGCGCGCGCACCGACGCGCGGGCGCTGCTGGCCGGGCTGCAGACCGTCGTGATCGACGAGGTCCACGCGTTCGCGGGTGACGACCGCGGCGCCCACCTGGCGGCGCTGCTCGAGCGGATCTCGGTGTTCGTCGGACGCGACCTCCAGCGCATCGGCCTGTCGGCCACCGTCGGCAACCCGCAGGTCATCGGCCAGTGGATGCAGGGCTCGAGCGCGCGTCCGTTCCGGCTGGTCGATCCGCCCAAGGGGCCACCGGCGCGCGATCTGACCATCGACTTCTGCGCCGATCTCGACGAGGCCGCCCGCGGCATCGCCCAGCTCGGGCGCGGCAAGAAGAGTCTGGTGTTCGTCGAGAGCCGGGCCCGCGCCGAGCGGGTGGCCCAGGCGATGGCGGGCAGCGGCGTCGAGGTGTTCATCCATCACAGCTCGGTCAGCCGCGCCGATCGCGAGCACGCCGAGTCGCAGTTCGCCAACGGTGAGAACACCGCGATCGTGTGCACCTCGACGATGGAGCTCGGCATCGACGTCGGCGACCTCGACCAGGTGCTGCAGGTCGACGCGCCGGCCACGGTCGCGTCGCTGCTCCAGCGCGTCGGCCGCACCGGGCGCCGCGAGGGCCGCCGCGCCAACGGCACGTTCTTCTGCACCACCCCCGAGACCGTGCTCCAGGCGGTCGCGATGGCCCGGCTGGCGAACGCGGGCTGGGTCGAGGACGTGCGCCCCGCCGAGCACGCCGTCCACATCCTCGCGCACCAGGTGATGGCGCTGTCGCTGCAGGAAGGCGGGCTGTCGCGCCACCGGGTCCTCGACTGGGTGAAGGCCGCGTACCCGTTCGGCGGCATCGGCGACGACGAGCTCGGACGGCTGATCGACACCATGCTGGCGCGCGAGATCCTGTACGAGGCGGACGGGCTGCTCAGCCTGGGCACCCGCGGCGAGAAGCTCTACGGCCGCAAGAACTTCTTCGAGCTGTACGCCATCTTCAACTCGCCCCCGGTGCTGCGCGTGCACCAGGGGCGCGACGAGATCGGGTACGTCCAGGCCGGCTTCGTCCAGGGCCACGACGAGCGCAAGGGGCCGCTGTGCTTCCGGCTCGGCGGGCGGGCGTGGCAGGTCCTCGAGATCGACTGGTCCCGCGGCTCGATGGCGGTCAAGCCGGCGCCCGCCGCCGGCGTGCCCAACTGGCTCGGCGCGCCCGGCGTGCTGTCGTTCGCGGTCAGCCAGGCGATGCGCGAGACCCTGGTGAGCGACGAGCTGGGCGACGTCATCCTCACCGCGACCGCCCGGGGCGAGCTCGCCGCGCTGCGGGAAGGCTACGCCGCGCTGCTCGAACTCGCGGCGGCGCCGATCGAGGTCAGCGGCGACACGATCCAGTGGCACACCTTCGCCGGCGGCGCGATCAACCGGCTCCTCGCCGCCGGGCTCGAGGAGCTCACCCACAAGAAGTGGGTCAGCGGCAACCTCACCATTCGCTCCAAGGAGGCCGGGCTCGCCGAGACCCACCAGGCGCTCGCGAAGCTCGGCTCGCTCCGCTGGGAGTCGGTCGCCACCGCCAAGGCCCACGCCATGGTCCGCGGCGTCATCAGCAAGTTCCAGCCGTGCCTCCCCGACGAGGCCGAGGACCGGCTGCTCGCCGAGAAGCTGCTCGACCTCCCCGGCACCCTGCGCTTCATCGCCCGCACCCGCGCCGCCATCGTCGCCGCCGCGGGGACGGCCCCGCTCGAGGACGGCCGGGTCGACGCGAGGGGCCCGCTCGAGGACGGCCGGGTCGCGGGGACGGGCCGGCTCGAGGACGCGCCCGTCGCGGGGACGGGCCGGCTCGAGGACGCGCCCGTCGCGGGGACGGGCCGGCTCGAGGACGCGCCCGTCGACGAGATCCCCGAGCTCCAGCCCGAGCTGGTCATCCCCAGCGCCGCGCCGGTCTATCAGCCGCGCAACCCCACCGTCTGGATCGACGAACCCACGGCCCTCGCCGCTGCGTGCGCCGCCATGGCCAGCGAGGCCGTGCTCGGGCTGGACGTCGAGACCCTCCTCGACCTCGCGACCTGCTGCCTCATCCAGATCGCCGCACCCGACCGCACCTGGATCATCGACCCGCTCGCGCTGCCCGACCTCGCGCCTCTCGCCCCCGTCTTCGCCACCGCCGCGATCACCAAGGTCATCCACAACGCCAGCTTCGAGCGCCGCGTCCTCGCCAAGCTCGGCCTTGCGCTCGACGGCGTCTTCGACTCGCTCCCCGCCTCGCGCACCCGCCACGGCCGCGACGCCCCCGGCGGCCACAGCCTCGCCGCCGTCGTCCGCCGCGAGCTCGGCCTCCACGTCGACAAGACCCAGCAGGTCTCGAACTGGGCCCGCCGCCCGCTCAGCGATGACCAACTCCGCTACGCCGCCGCCGACGCCGAGGTGCTGCTCGGGTTGCGGGAGACGCTCGTCGGCGTCGGCGGCGATGAGTCATCGCCTCGGGGTGAGCCGTATCCAATTGCGCCGCCCATTTGAGTCGGTGAACATTGCGCGCCCGGCACGGCCGACCACCTGGCACGGTCGTCGACCGCCGTCATCCCGGTGTCGTTGATCGGTCACAGAACGACCTCGACCCTGCAACGACCGAGCACCTCGTCGATGGTGCTTGAACTGAACCGGCTATGTCGATCGCGGATCGGTCGCCGCATCCAATCGCGCCAACGCATCCTGCAACATGTTTCGCACAGCAGCCTGCGGATCCTCTTCATACGCATACGAAAGATCGTACTCGTACGCCAAATCAGACTTAGACACCAGGCCGCTTTCGACCGTGCGTTGCCACACCTCCACGGATACCCAGCAGGCCCGCCCACCGAGACACCGCCAGTCATACTCCTCGCGCGGTTCCCGTTGAAATGGGCAAGTCATGTGAGTAATTCCGGTCGCGTCTTTGTATCCCTTGGTTGACGAACTGTAGCGCGACAGGGTGATCGTCATCGAGCAGGTGTCGCAAATACAGAGTACTACGGGGCTCTCCACTCTCATGGCTGCACCACGCTATCCGGATCAATCACGCCGTCGGTGTCCGCGGTCGCCGCGCAGGATCGCTTCCGTCGGCCGGCGTCGACAACGGGCGGCACGGCATCGGTGCCAGCATTGCGCGGCGCCGCCGTCGGCAACGCGGACAGCACCAAGCGCACCGTGGCAGGTTCGGCGCCGACCATCGCACGCTGCATCGTGGGCGCGTGGGCGGGAAGCTCGGCGCGAATCTCGGTCTCGGCGCCACTGGGCGCGGCGACGTTGACGGGCTCCGGACCGCGGGCCGTGCCGTCGGCCGTGATCGCTGCGCCCGCGGGTCCGATGACGGTGGGGGGGGATCCGGAACTCGGGCTGCACCCCGGCGCCCCTTCGGCCAGCCCCGTGGTGGTCGTCTTCGCTGAGTTGCGTGGCCGGACTGGACCGCTGTCCGGGTCATCATCCGGCCCCAGCCCGCGCGGCGGCGCGGCGGCGGCGACGCGGGCCAGCGCCGCCGCCATCGCGCCGATCTGGCACTCGAAGAGCTTGCGGAAGCTGGTCCCCGGCTTGCCTCGGTCGAGGAAGAGTCGGTACTGCGCGATGGGGTTGTCGTAGTCGCCGGCCGCCCGGTAGGACTGGGCGAGGTTGTCGAGGACCGACGGCGACGGCGCCGCCATCGCGGCGGCCACGTAGTCATCAATCACGGCCTCGAACTCGGCCGCCTCCTGGTCGCGGGTCGCGACCACCGCCGAGCGCTTGAGCGCTTCGCGGTGGTGGGCGTTGCCCGACTTCATCCGGACGACCATCGGGTTCGTCGGCGGCTTGAGCGACGCATCCGGCCTACCCCGGACCGCCGCCGCTTCGGCATCAGACGGGCCATCCGCAGCGGCGTTCCCCCGGCAGACCAACAACAGCGACAACCACCCAGACAACACATCGGCTCATGGCGACGGGTCGATCCTGGCGGACTCGTGGCCCTCGGTCAACTGCTCCTCCATGGGGACCGGCGCGCCACCCACCTTGGCGATCAGCCGGCCGAGCTTGCGCAGGGAGCCGCCGAGGTGGCTACAGGCACGCCGCAGGGTCTGCTTTGCGTTGCCCGGTCGGGACTTCGGCGGCACCGAGCAGCACGCACGCATGGCGCAGGCGGCGGCGGAGTTCCAGCCGCCGCCCGTCATCTGGCTGGGTGTCGGAGGAGGTCACGCTCGGTGGGCTGACGTCCTTGCCGCCGGTAGTGAGTTCCTGAGGTTCGCGGCATCTGCGCCGGGCGTGCTGCACGGATGCATCACCGCCCTCGACAACCTGACGCAGGCGACCAGCGAAGTGACGGGGACCGGCTCCGAGGTCGAAACGCAACCACGGACCTTCGTTCGTCGTGCCGATCACGACTGGCGATATCCGCGCCACGCACGCACCGCCTGTCGCCGCCTCTACTGGAAAGACGCTGCTCGGGCCGACGCTGGCGACCGCGGCCGGCGGCGCCGCCGCGGCGCGTGCGGCCGGCGCGCTCGAGCTCGAAGAGATCAACGGCGCGTTGCTGTTCCGGGCCATGCAGGGCCCACCGCGCGACTCACTCGATCCGGAGTTCCTGGCGGCGACGACCTCGCTGCGCCGCTGGCTCTGGCCGCACACGTTCCAGAACCCGCTCTCTCGGCTAGCCGCAAGGCGTCGGCGTGGTCGGGGCGACCTTCGAAGCGAAGCTGCGCAAGGGCCTTGCGGATCGCGACATCCGAGCGGGCCGCGGCGTCGCGGCACCCGATGTAGAGGTTGTCCACGACGACCTTGTCGCCGAGCAGCTCGCCGAGCGACTTGGCGAGCAGGTTGTTCGCCTTGCCTCCGGCAAAGGTCCACAGGCGAAGACCCTGGCCATCCGCCACCAGCGCCAGGCCATCGCCAGGTGTCAGCGCAAACTCGGCACGGAGCTCCCCTCCGGCGAGGCCAGCCGTCTGTTCGGCGTCCCCGGCGACTACGACTCGACGTCCTCGACCGCCTACCCAAGTGGCCCACCCAGCGCATCCCCGAGCAGCGTTCCTGACCTTCGACGAGACCGAGCGCCTCATCGCCGCCGCGCTCCTCGACCCCTGGCAGGCCCTGGTCATCGTCGCCGTGCGCACCGGCCTCCGGCTCGGCGAGTTGACCGCCCTCCGCTGGCAGGACGTCGACCTCGCCGGCGGCAAGCTGTCCGTCGCCGAGAACTACGTCAACGGCCACACCGGCACCCCCAAGAACGGCCACGGCCGCGAGGTCCCGCTGTCCAACGACGCCCTCAAGGCCCTCCGCGCCCTCCGCCACACCCGCGGCCCGCCTCGTCTTCTGCACGCCGCGCGGCCGCCACCTCGAGTACCACATCACCGACGAGGCCCTCCGCATGGTCTGTCGCCACGCCGGCATGCTCCCCATCGGTTGGCACCGCCTCCGCCACACGTTCGCCTCTCACCTCGCCATGTGCGGCGTCTCCATCAAGACCATCCAGGAACTCCTCGGCCACGCCAACCTCAAGATGACCATGCGCTACGCCCACCTCATGCCCGAGGTCCGCCGCGACGCCGTCCTGCTCCTCGACCAGCCGCGCCGGTGCGCGCCCGGCCGGCGCGCGCGCCGTTCGCAATGCCTGGCTAGACGCCGATGGCCGCCCAGACGGGCTCCTCGCGACCGAGCTATCGATCGGGCCCGCCGTCGAGTTGGATCGTGACTGGGGCGATCTGTGCGCGGCCAAATCGGCGCACGCCGAGCTGAACGCGATCCCCGATCGGCCGGTTCCGGACCAGGACATGAAACGTGTTCGCCGACACCCCGTCGAGCGATCGGCCGTCGAGCGAAACAAGTGTGTCGCCCGGCCGGATGTCCACGGCGGCGGCCGGCCCGCCTGCGCGGATCTCCAGGACGCGCGGCGGGACGTAGCGCCAATCGAAGCGGAGCCCCGGATCGGCTTCCGGGCGAGGCGTGCGCAGCTTCGCGACGTACGCGGTGACCCGGCCACTCCCCGTGTCAGGCATCGTGCCCGTCGCCCGGGCCTGGCTGATCTCGCTGTCGCGCTGGTGGATGCACACGACCGTCACCGGGCCTCGCGGGGCGCGCGCCAGCGCCGCGATCCCGTTCGCGTCGGTGACCGGAGAAGTTGAAGGATCCCACGAAGTCACCCCCGGCACATCGTCGTCGGCAACGGTCGCGAGACACGCCATGCCAGGCACCGGCACATCGGTCAGGTAGTCGCGTACCGTGACATCGAGTTCACCGCTGCCGCGCGCGACCAACTCGACGCGCGAGGTCTTCCCAGCCTCGACGTCAACTTGGCGGACATCGCCATTGCCGTCTACTTGCGCCGTTACGGCGTAGCGCCCAGGTGGGAGCCCGCCGATCGTGAATTCGTCACCGTCGACCATCCCGCGTCGATCCTTGGTCGAGCGCGTGACGAGCTGGGCCAGCACTACCGGCGGCGCTTGATAACCGACGAGGTGCCCCGCGATCTTGCCAGGGCGGGTGATGGTGATTGTGACCCCGATCGCGCCAGCCTCAACATCGAGCGCGACGCCCTCGGCGCCATCGGCGCTGCGGGCGTTGACGGCGTAGGTCCCCGCGGCCACATTGTCGAGAGCCCAAGTCCCGTCGGACGTGGTGATGGTCGTGGGCCACGTCGTCACCCACGAGTAGAAGGCAGGATCCGATCCAGGAGCGGTTGGTTGGGCCCGCACCAGCGCGTCGGCAACCGGTGCGCCATCGCCGTCGACGACGGTGCCGTGGAGTGACCGCCGCTCGATGCGGATCGCCAGGGGGCCGTCGCCCACCGAGTCGTCGCTGGCGAGCGTCACGGCGGGTAACTCACCGCGTGCCGCGGGCAGCGGCGGCCCGCCACGGACCGCACGAACGACCGCGCGATAGGTCCCCTTAGTCAGAGCTTCGCAGTGATAGCTACCATCGTACGCGGTTCGACCTTCGCACAGACTGTCGTTGCTCTGCGCGGCCCAACGAACCCAGACGTCGGACACGCCGTGGCCGTCCTGGTCGACAACAGTGCCGACGATCGATGCGCCGTGAGTCAGGTCGAGATCGACTCCGGTTCGGGCTTCGCCGCGCTCGAGCACCACTGCCACGGCATCCGAGTACGCGTCCGGTGACTCTGCGCCGATCTCGTACTTGCCGGCGGGGAGACCGTCGAGGCGGTAGGATCCGTCGGCTTGGCTGCGGGTGCGATAGCGGCCGGCGCTGACTTCGATGTCGGCGACCCCGCGGCCGCGTCGCAATACCGTGCCACTGATCGCGGCCATAGGCTCGACCTCGATGATCACGTCATCCATTGGCCCCATGACCTGCAGAGACTTCGGTCGCTGTACCTCGTAGGGTGAAGCGGTCACGGTCGCCGGCCCGAGTGGAACTTCCTCGAGAACGAAGCTCCCGTCCGGCTGGGAGATGGCGTCCTGGGACGCGCGCAGCGGCGCTTGGCCGGTCGCCAGAACCGTGGCGCCAGCGACCGGGCGCCCCCCGGAAACCACTCGCCCGCTGACCCGGGCGTGAGCGCGGAGCTTGATCAACACCTCATCGCTGACCTGGCCTGGCTCGGCCACGGCCTCGGCCACGCCCTTCCACGTTTCGACCGCGGCCCAGACCGCATAGCGCCCGGGGGCGAGACCACGCAGTTCGAACCGTCCGTCGTCGTCCGACCACGCTAGCGCCTCTGCCGGGCGATCGGTCGCCCAATCGCGGGTCCACGCCGAGACTACGGCACCGGCCTGCGGCGCGCCGCTGTCGTCGCGCACGACCCGACCGCGAATCGTGGCTTCGGGCACCAGTAGAACGTCGCGCGCGATGGCGCCACCACCCGGCAGCGTCAGCACCACGCCGCCGTAGCCGAGCGCGCTGTAGTAGAGGAGGTTGTCGCCCGGCGCCAAGCACAGTCGATAGCCTCCGTCGGCCGCACTCGTCACGCCGATGGCACCGTCGCGCAGCACCGCGGCTCCCGCGATCGGTCCGCCCGACGAGTCGAGCACCTTCCCGGTAGCTACGGCGGCGCAGCCGCCGAGGGCCAGCTCAAGGTTCTCTGGCGAAGGCCGGGCCGCAGGGTCGCGCAGATCGACCTTCGCGATCGCCGGCACCACGCCGGCGCGCATGGCGGCGACGGTATAGCGTTCGGCCGGCCAGGCGCCGAAATCGAAGGACCCCTGCGGATCGCTCCGCCGGGTCGCCACCTCGATGAGGCCGCCGCGACTGAGCAGCGACGTCAACCGGACCTCAGCGTCGGCGACCGGTCGCCCTTCGAACGTGACCCTGCCCGCGATCTTGCGCCGCGCTGCGCCGCGCTGCCCGAACCATGGCGGGTGCTCGACGCCGTCGTGCTTCGGCACCGCGGCGTATCCAACCGCTCCGTCGTGCTGCGTGGCACGGACGGGCCCGTGGTCACCTGCACCGCGGTGCCCGCATCGCGTCCGCCCCACCAGCACGCCCAGCGCAACCAATGTCGCCGCGGCAATCACCGCGGCTCGGGCTCGAGATCGACCTTCCATCCTCGCGATGGAAGATGTGGTTCATCCGCGTGTCAAGCCGCCGCTTGACGAGGTCCAGTCGCTGCTGGGCGTGACGCCGCAGGCCGCGCGCGATGCCTGGTTCGCGAAGCTGGTCGGCCTGTCGGCCGCGGACGCGGCCGCGCTGATCAAGGTCGAGCTGGCCCGGCGCGGCGGCTGACCCGCGCCGACGGCGCTCGTCGCCGTCGCGATTCGGCGAGGCTAGGTTGCTCCCCGCGCCGGCCCGCCGCTGTGGTTCTGCCGTCGACGCGGCCCCGCGAATCCACTACTGCTCTTCGACCTGCCCCCGCCCGATCGAGCGCCCGATCGAGCGTCTGATCGAGCGTCTGATCGAGCGATCTGCGTGGCCAAGTGGCCGAAAGTGGCAGCATAGCGCGACGCCGCACCGGCATCTCGCTAGGATCATTCGGGACAGTAGAATTGGCCCCCACTCAAGACGACGTGTCCTTGGGATCTTGCTCCCCGTGCACGCTGTTCTCGCTATGATCCCGAACCGCGAGGACCCCAACCGATGAGCCGCCCCACGAGCCAAGCCCCGGACCCAGGTTGGCACACCCTGATCGGGCGCCTGGCCTGGCAGGGTGACCTTTCGATCGCGCAGTTCGAGACCATGCCCAGCGCGAAGGGCGTGTACATGCTTCACGCCACCGCGAACGGGGCCCGTGCGTCGATCGGCCGTGCGCTCGGCACCGACGCCGACGGGGTGTTGCTCATCGGCGAGTCGACCGATCTACGGACGCGGGGTACGACGTTGGCCGCCGCGATGCAGTACGCCGATGCGACGAAGATCGAGCCGTCTCACCGTCCCGGGCTCGAGTATTCCCCCGGATGGGGCTACGACTTCGCGCGCCGCTTCCCGATCGAACACGTCCTCCTGCGGTGGTACGAGACCGATCATCACAAGCTCCTGGAGGCCGCGCTTCTCGAGCGCTACCGCTGGGAGTTCCTCGATCGCCCGCCGCTGAACGCGTCGATCGGCAATTGGAGGGGCCACGGTCGCGAGAACGGCTGGATCAAGATCCCGAGGTAGGCGACGGCCCACTGCGGGCGCAGGCGGGCGGGCGGCTGCACGGCAGCGTACGACCAGCGGTCCGCCCCCGAGAAGCCTGCGCGCTGATCACGCCACGACGGTCGCGTTCGCGAGCGTCGCTGCGCCGACCTGTTCCTCGAGGATTTTAACGACGGCGCCGATGATCTCTTTGGTGCCCTGCGCCGCGACCACCGCCTCGGCCGCCGAGGTCGAGCCCTGCCACCAGACCCAGCCGCTCTCGTTCCGCCCGAACTTGAGCTGACCACCGCCGAACGCGTTGCCGACCGCGTCGAGGAACCCGTCGGCGATCACGGCGAAGACCACGATCGCGATGCCGAGGTCCTTGATCGGCACGTCCTTCACGCCGTCGCGCGCGGCCGAGGTCAGGCCCTTCACCCGGATGCGGCCGTCGCTGCCGTCGACGGCGAACGGGCCCTTCGCCGAGCGTTGACCGAGCGAGATCTCGATGACCCCGAGGTTCGGTGTGCGCTTGAAGAAGCCGAGCGCGTCCGGCTTCACCGCACCCGCCAGCTCGGTGCCGTCGTGTGCGCTGCCGAGCGCGGCCTGCGACTGCGCGCTCATCCACCGCGCCAGGCTCTCGCGATACTGGCGGCTGCGCGCGTCGGTCGCGGTCGCGGTCGCGGCCCGATCGAACTCGTGCGCGTCCTTCACCTTCGCGGCGATCACTCCGGCGCGCTCGTCGGCCGATACGCCCGCCACGGCCTCGCGCGCCGCGCGCTTCTCGGCGCTGAGCGCGCGCTGGGTCGACGCCTGGAGCTCGGCGACCGCTTCCTTCTGCGCCGCGAAGAACGACGCCTTGGTGCCGCCACCGCCGCCGGCGATCCGTCCCGCGACCTTGGTCGCCGCGTCCTTGAGCCCGTCGTCGAGCGCGGTCTGCACCGCGTTGTTGAGCGCGGCCGCGCCCTCGCCGACCAGGCGGCTGGCGATCACCGCGGTGACGTAGCCACTCACCGCGCCCAGCGCGGCGACCGCGAGCGACTTGAGCAGCTCGTCAGCGATCGGCGGTGGGTCGGCCACGGCCAGGTTGTCGTTGACCTCGTCGACGCCGATCATGCGCTTGTTCATGACCAGCCCCTGCGCGGTCGCGGCACCCTCGTAGGCCTGATCGAGCTCGGCGAGATCTCCCTGGCCAGACGGGAGGTGCAGGGCGAACGGATCGTCGAGCGGCTCGGTCGGCTGGTCGCGCGGCCGCGCCACGGTGTCGGCCACTGCGTCGGTCCGCGCGCGGTTGCGCGGCACCAGGCGGTCGGTGAGCGCGCGCTTGCCGGGCGCCCGCTGGTTCGACGACTCCAAGGCGCTCCCACCGTAGACCTCGGAGCGTTCGGCTAGCTGGCTCATGCTCCGACCCAGTGCAAGCCGATGCCCAACCGCCGACGGCGTGATCGCGCGCGGTTGCAGCGTCGCTGTCGTCTCCCAGACGACAGCGTGTCGCTCGGCAGGTGACCACGCCCCGCTCGCCGTCGCGACCGGCTCGGCGCGCGGCTCCGCGGGTCGGGCACGACCGCTCGAGAGCCCACCGAGTACGGGACGCCCCGAATCCGGGACGCAGCCGATCGAATGGGCGGGCGCAGGCGTGCGGGCCGGTGCGCACCCAGCGCGGTGCGTGTGAGCGGCGGGGGGCGACTGGAGATCGGCGGGCGTTCGAGGCGAGGTTATCGAACCGAGGGTGTCGCGCCGGCCGGCCCGGAGACGCGGCTGCAAACGATGTCGCGCTTGCCGTCGACGAATCCATTGTCGACGCACATCACGTCGTACGACGCCTGACGCTGGCAGCCTCGCGCACCGACCGTGGCGCGATAGCTCGTGCGCATCGTGTCGATGATCCCCTTGAGCGAGACGACCTCGACGGCCTGGCAGTCCAGGTCGAACTTCGCCACGACCTCCATCTGCTGTTCGGCGGCGTGGACAAAGGCCTCTCCCGACGGCGGTACCGAGACTGCCTAGATGATGAGATTGCCTTCCTGGCTGATGTGGGTCACGAGGTCGCTCGTGAGACCGCAGCCTTCTGCAGCGTAGTTATCGTATTCGGCGCCGTTGCGCGTTTCGGTCCGGACAAATGATATCCGCGCTGAGGAGCACCCCAGTTTTGCCTTGAGTGCTTCGTAGATGTGGCCTTGGAGGTAGTCGTATCGCCCGCGCTCGGTGGCGAGGTTCGGTCGGCAGCCACCGGCGATCGAACAGAGAAGCAAGAGGCCAGAGATCCGCGATACCCAACGCGACGCACGACTGCCCATGACCCAGCATCCCACGGTCCCCGGAACGTGTCGAGAACGCGTGGCCGGACGGGTCGCCGAGACGACGTGAGCCGGTGTGACCACGATGCTTCGATGAGGACTCTCGAGCAGTCGCGCGGAACATCCGCGTGACCGACGCCGCCGCGCTGGGACCGTGTCGTTCGCGTGGCGCAGGCTCACGTCGCGCGCGCGGGCGACTGGCGTCTCGCCACGATCTCGCGGGCAGGGCATCTTGGGCGCGGGGCCTGACGGGGGGCGTGGCCCCGGCGGGGGAGGGTTGGGGGAGATCCCTCGCGCAGGCAGAGTAGGGTAGGCTGGCGGCATGGCCGTGCGCTGGGGTGTCTTGAAGGAGCGGCTGGGGACGGTGGTGGTGGTGGTCGGGATGCTGGCGGTCGGCGGGTTGGTGTGGTGGAACATGTTCGGGCAGGGGCCGTACAAGGACACGTGCCGGTTCAGCCTGGGGTGTCGGTCGTACTTGTGTCTGGCGCACGGGCTGCGCGGGGACGCGCAGGTGAGCACGTCGGGGCGCTGCACGAAGGAGTGCTCGAAGGACGAGGCGTGCGGCGAGGGGTACCGGTGCGTGAAGCTCGGCGCGGGCGCGCGGGATGACCTGCCGCCGTTCGGTAAGCCGACCCGGGCGTGCATGCGGGTGCTCGACGTGCCGGCCGGTCAGTAGCCCCGGGGTCTGTGGCCGCGGTAGCATGCGCCGATGGAAGCCGCCGACGTGCTGTCGCCACGTCTCCTGATCGCGCCCGACGGGTCGCTGCTGGCGCAGATCGGCAAGGATCACATCGAGCTGCGCTCGGCGGTGACGCTCAACGTCGACGGGGAGATCGGCATCGACCCGGAGGCCACGGCCAGCGAGGTGGCGCTGACCGGCGACCCGCTGCGGCTGGTGGTGCTGGCGCACTACGACGACGCGGCGCGGCTGCACACCATCGATCCGGCCGGGCCGACCGCCACCGGCGAGCTGACCATCCGCGGGTCGTTCCGGCTGGCGGCGGCGGCGGGCAACCACGTCTGGCTGACCGGGCCCAGCGGCTCGGTGGTGGTCGACGTGTGCCGCAAGGACCTGGCGATGTGGCCGCTGCCGCTGCGCACGCCGATCCACGCGGCGGGGGCGTTCGCCGGCGAGCGCTTCGTGGTGTCGACCGGCGGGCTGATCGAGGAGTGGGACGCGGCCAGCCGGGCGCCGGTGCGGCGCTTCCGCATGACCAAGCCGACGATGGCGCGCTTCGTCGGTGGCGGCCCGCGCCAGGTGTGGCTGGTGCCGGTGACCGAGCCGACGCGGATCGATCTCATCCCGATCATCAAGCACGGCCAGCCGGCGACGATCGAGGTGCCCGAGCCGATCGGGCGGGTGGTGGCCGACCGCAACAGCGACAACCTGCTCATCATCGGCGCCACCAGCCGCGCGGCGTGGACGCTGGATCCGTCGGGGCGCTCGCCGCTGGCCCGCCTCGACGGGGTCGAGCTCGACGACGCGGTGTGGCTGCCGGGCACGACGAGCATCGTCGGCGCCATGGCCGGCGGCGGGCTGGAGCTGGTGCCCATCGGCGGGCGGGCCCGGCCGGTGGCGGCGGCGCCCCGGGCGGCTGACAGCGCGCCGGCCGAGCCCGCGGCTGATCCCGGCGCGGCGGGCGCCGACGACAACATCGTCGACCGGCTGAGCGCCTGGCGCGAGCGCATCAAGGCGGTGGCGCCCCGCACCGCCGCGCCGGCGCCGACCCGGATGCGCCCGGCCAACCCCAGCGGGTGGCGCGATCACGTGGCCAGCTGGGCCCGCTCGGTGCTGTCGGGCACCGCGACCGAGGCGCCGATGGTCGACGACAGCGTGCTGGGCCAGTCGCTGGCGGCGCTGGGCCTCGACGACGAGCTGGCCGACGCCGTGACGCTCATGTACGGCGCGCATCTGTGCGGGCTCGACGGCGTCGCCGCGATCGACCTGGCCACGGTGACCCGCCGGCAGTGGGACGAGGCGCTGGGCCGCGGCTACCTGGCGCAGCTGGGCGCGGTGCGCTGGCGCCGGGGCCGGGCCCGGCTGGTCCGCGAGATCACCGACGCGCTCGACGAGCACCCGCCGCGGCGCGGGACCATGGTGGTGAGCGACGCGGTGGTGCCGGCCGGCCAGGTCGCGATCATCGCCGACGCCAGCCGCGGGCTCGACGAGCTGGCGACGTGGCTGGCGCCGCAGCTGGGGCCGCTGCTGGTGCCCAACGAGCGCGGGCTGGCGCGCCTCGACCGGTTCGTGGTCGAGGCCCGGGTGCGCCAGGCGGTGCCGCTGGTGCCGTGGCCGCACCCCGACGTGGTGTTGCCGCCCACCGCGGTGGCCATCGTCGACGACGAGGCGACCGCGAAGTCGATCCCGGCGCCGGTCATCGGCACCTGGCCGCTGCGGCGCTGACCTGCGCCTAGCGCGTCAACAGGCGGACCGTCGGCCGGAACAGCGCCGCGGCGGCGGCCACCGCCAGGAGCCCGGCTGGCAGCCAGAACACCGCGTAGTAGCCGGCGATTGAGCGCGCCGCGGCGGTCGGCGCCAGGCCCACGGTGGCCGCGGTCTGGGCGAGGAGCCCCAGGCCGCCCGCGCACAACCCGAGCGCGCCGATGGCCTTGCCGCGCACCGCGGCGGCCACCGCCAGCGCCAGGGTCGCGGCCAGCACCAGCGCCGGCACCTGGGTGGCGGCGACGACCGGCTGCACCCACGCGTACACCAGCAGCATGGGCACCGCCACCAGGGCGGCGATGGTGAGCCAGCGCAAGCGTCGCGCCGGGGTCGCGTCGCTGTGCCACGCGGCGTGGCTGGGGCCGGCCCTGAAGCGGGCGCCGATCGGCGCCAGGTTGGCGACGATCAAGAGCCCCGCGGCGACCGACACCAGGTAGCCCCAGGTCTGCTCCATGGTCAGGAGCGACCAGGCGCGGTCCCCGGGCAGGATCCGGCTGCTGGGTCCCCAGAACTTGGTGACGTTGAGGCCGGCCGAGACCACGGCGGCAGCTCCCAGGGCCAGGAACAGCCACCGGGCCCACATCTGCCGCCGGACCAGGCCGACCGCCGCGACCGTCGTGGCGCCGGCCAGGGTCAACGCGAACTTGGTCGATGGGTAGGCCGCGAACGCCACCAGCCGCAGGCCGGCGACGTGGGCCAGGATGAGCGCCACGTTCGACCCCAAAAGGACCGCTGGCACCCCGATGCGCAGCGCGGTCACGTCTCGGGCCACGCCGACGGCCGACAGCCCGGTCAAGGCGATCAACACCAACGAAACCAGCACGTTGAACGGCGTCAGCCACGCGGTCGAGGCGCCCAGCAGGTGGAGCGCGGTCGCCGCCAAGACCGCCGCGGCGCCCGCCACCAGCGCCAGAGAGGCCCGCCGCGCGGGAGATCGAGGCCGGGTCGCAGGTGGAGCCATGGATCGTGAAACGAGCCGGCGCCCGGGCCGATCTAACCCGGGGCACACGCGGCGCGCGCTCAGTTGAGGAGCAGGGTGTCGCTGGCCAGCCGGCTCAGCGTGTCCTTCACCGGGTCGAGCTCGAAGTCGCGCGGGTCGAAGTCGGCGCCGACGTCGACGGCGCTGGCGGTGAAGCGGGTGCCGCCGGGGATCGGGGTCAGGTCGACCGGCAGCGTGACGGAGGCGGTCGCGTCGAGGATCAGCACGCTCATCAGGCGGGTATCGGGGCCGCTGGCGGCCGGGGTGTCGAAGTCGAGGGCGTGGACCTGGGCGCCAGCCACCTGGGCGAACCCGGCGGTGGTCCGGTTCGAGGCCAGCCCGGTCGGCGGCGGCAGCCACGCGCCGGCGGCCAGGCTCGACGCGCTGGCGAGGCCGCGCCGGCGGACCACGCTGGCCGCCCCGTCGGCGCCGGTCGCCGTCGCGCGGGCCGAGGCCAGCAGCTCGTAGCTGGTGGCGCCCACCGCGGCCAGCGCCGGGATCACGACGGCGCCGGTGCCCAGCGGCGGGATCCGGATGACGCCGGCGTCGCCCAGGTCGAGGCCGACGATGCCGAGCTGCTGCGTGAGGCCAGCCGGCGGCGCGCCCAGCGCCACCGACGCGGTGATGAGGTCGCTGGCGGCCAGCGGGGTGAGGGCGATGCCGGTCTGGCCGACGCTGTCGACGACGGTCAAGGTCGGCCCCTTGGCGAAGCCGGTGATGGTCACGACGTCGTCGTCGCTGGGCTGGGTGCCGCGGGTGTCGATGTCGACGATCAAGGCGAACACCGCGACCGCGCCGGTGCGCACGTTGGCGCGCCACGCGCACGGGGTGGCCGCGCCCCGGACCCGGACGCACACGTTGGCGTCGAGCTGGGTCTGCGACGGCGGCGGCGCGAGGTCGTTGTCGTCGGCGTCGAGGGTCGGCCGCTGCGAGTAGGGGACCAGCGCGCCGGTCAGGTGGTCGACCGCGGGCTCGGGCAGCGCGTCCCAGCCGGTGATGGTCCCGGCGATCTCGGCGTGGGGCGGGGTCGCGCTCGACGTGCGCGGCCGCGCCACCGGGACGGTGACGTTGGCGCCATCGACGCCGACCCACACCGCGGTGGCGTAGCCGGCGGCGGCCACGGTGACCTGCTGGGGACCGGCCAGGTCGCCCTTGGCGGTGAACAGCCCGGCGGCGTCGGTGGTGCCGGTCACCGCGCCGACGCGCACGGTGGCGCCGGCGAGGGCCAGGTCGGAGCGGTCGTCGACGACGTAGACGTTGACCACGCCGTCGACCCCGGGATCGGCGACGCCGCCGCCGGTGATGAGCCGCGGGGTGACGTCGCCGCCGTCGCCACCGCAGGCGGCGAGGGTGAGGGTGGCGAGCGCGAGCAGGGGAAGCGAGCGAGGAGATCCGCTGGGCATAGGACCGCCCAGGTTGCAGGCGGCGTGCCGTCGCAGCCCGGCGAGATCACGCGCGCGGCGCCCGGGTGTCGGCGGATCCATCGACAACGTCGCGGGCTTCCACCACGCCGCTGTGGCCGACCTCGACAGCCCGGCGACCGCGCGACGCCGGGCAACGCTCACGCCGCCGCGCGGGACCAACCGGCCCATGACGCGACGACCGCTGGCGCTCGTGGTGATGATGTGCCTCGTGACGCTGGGCGCCTGCGCCCACGACGTCCACGCGCGCTTTCCGGCCAGCGCCGGCGAGGCCACCGGCCAGATCGAGCTGGTGTTCACCGAGGCCGCCGCGGCGGTGACGGTGGTGGTCAACGGCCAGCTGGTGGTGCGAGGCGCGCGCACCGAGCGCGTGCTGGTGCGCGACGTCCCCACCGGCTACGCCGAGGTGTCGGTGGCGGCCGGGCCCGGCGAGAAGCAGGTGCGGGTGTGGGTCGAGCCCGATCGGCAGACCACCGTGCCGCTGGGCGCGCCAGGGGAGGCGCCGCTGTCGGCGCTGCGCGGTGTGGCGCTGTCGCTGGCGAGCCTGGCGCTCTACACGCTCCTGCGCTGACCGCCGCGGTGGCCGGGGCGCGCCCGCGCCGTCGCGGCGCCGCCGCTCACTCCCACGCGACGTCGACGCCGTCTTCGCCGTCGTCGAGGGCGCTCTCCAGGAGCGCGAGCAGCTCGGGGTCGCAGCCGTTGTCCGAGAACAGTTCCAGGGTGTCGGCGTCGATGTAGTAGTCCTGATCCTCCGAGTCTTCTTCCTCGAGCATGTCGACGAGGAACTGCAATTGCTTGGCGTTGATCTCGCCGATGGTCTCTCCGTTGTCGACCCGGTACAGGCGCGGCATGGGCACGAGTCTGCCTGGGGTCCCCGAGCACGGTCAACGCATCGGCCGCACGAGCGCGCGTCCGCCCGACGAACCCCCCCGCGCGACCCCCGGACCGCCTACACTCGGGGGGTGACGGTGGTCGACGCCCACGCCCACTACGAGCCGCGGATGCTGGCGGTGCCGGCCATGCTGGCCCAGCTCGACGAGCGGGGCATCGATCGGGTGGCCCTGATCCCGTGCATGAACGATCCGTTGCCCGAGACCCCGGCCCGGCTCCTGGCCGTGGTGCGCCGCCTCATGCGCTCGCCCTGCCACCCGGTGGCCCGGGTCATCGCCGACGCCACCATCACCTCGGGCGGCGACCTGCGCCTGGGCGGCGCGGTCCACGCCATCTACCCGCGGCCCGACAACGCCGCGGTCGCCGAGGTGGTCCGCGCGCACCCGACGCGGTTCCTCGGCTGGATCTTCCTCAACCCCCGGGCCGCGGTCGGCCTCGACGAGCTCGAGCGCTGGCGCGGCGTGCCGGGGATGATCGGGGTCAAGCTGCACCCGCACTGGCACGGCTGGCCGCTGGTCGACGCGGTGCCCATCGCCCGGCGCTGCGCCGAGCTGGGGCTGCCGATCTTGATCCACCTCGGCTTCGGCGACCGCGGCGACTGGCGCGTCCTGGCCGACGCCGCGCCGACCGTGCGGCTCATCTTCGCCCACGCCGGCATCCCGCACTACGACCGGCTGTGGGGCGCCATCCGGGCCGACCGCCGGCTGGCGGTGGACGTGTCGAGCCCGTACCTCGACGAGGCGCTGGTGCGGGACTGCGTCGCCGCGGTGGGCCCGCACCGCGTCCTGTACGGGACCGACGCGCCGTACGGGTTCCACGGCCCCGACGGCGGCTACGACTACGGCGCAATCCGCGGCTGGGTCCAGCGGCTGCCGGTGCCGGCCCGGGACATCGACCGGGTCCTGGGAGGCAACCTGCTCGCGTTTCTCGACCGGCCGTGATCGTCGCGGTCAGCGCAGCCGCTTGGCCCAGGCGTCGATCGCCGGCTGGTTGGCCTGGCGGCGGGCGGCGCACAGGGTCAGCCGCTCGATCGCCTGCTTGACCTGGCGCTCGGCCCCCGGGAAGCGCATCAGCTTGGCGTCGGCGAAGGCCCGGGCGGCCGGCGCGCTGGCGGCGTCGCAGCTCGCGGTCAGCCAGCCGATCATCCCCACCGCCATCTGCGGCGGCAGCCGGGCGATCAGCTCGTCGGCGTGGGCCCGCACGAACGCCTCGAGCACCGGGCGGGTCGCGGCCGAGCCGGTGGCCGGCCACATCAGGTCGACGCTGTCGCGGATGTCGATCGCCGGATCGAGCGTGAGCGCCAGCGCCGCCTCGAGCCGGGCCGGATCTTCGACCGAGCCCAGCGCGTCGGCCAGGTCCTCGCGGGCCCGGCGGTCGGTGGTCGCGCGGAAGGCGGCGAGCAGCGCGTCGTGGGTGGCGGGGTCGGCGTCGACGGCGATGCGGGCGATCAACCCGCGGGTGGTGGCGGGCAGCGTGGCCCACCGCGCGATCTGGTCGACGGCCTGCCGCCGCAGCGTCGGCTCCTGGCCGGCGATCGCCACCAACCCGACCAGGGTCTCGCGCGCGCGGTCGGCGTAGACGTCGTCGGCGGCCTTGGGCGCCAGGCCCAGGGCCTTGTCGGCGCCGAAGGTGCGGAGGAGCCACGTCCGGTAGCGCGACTCGGTGCCGGGCGGCAGCCACGGCTCGACCGACGCCGCCAGCCGGGCCGCCAGCAGCCGCTCGGGCACGGTGCCGCGGCTCCACGCCGGGATGGCGTCGAGGGCGACCCGCAGGTCGACCTTGCCGGCCTCGATCGCCGCCAGCAGGTCGCCGATGATCGCCAGCCGGGTGGCGGCCGGCAGCTTCTTCGCGGCCAGCACCGCGCGCCACTGCGGCTCGGTGAGCGCGGTGCGGTAGTAGCCGACGCCGTCGGCGTTGGGCCACACCCAGGTCGGGCACGCGGTGAACGCCAGCGTGACGGCCTCGTCGGCGACGCGGGCGCACTGCCGCTGCTGGCCGCCGCGGCCCACCGCGGCCAGCACGCACACCGGGATCTGCCAGCGCTGCGCCGCGGCCGGCGTGGGCGCGCCGAGCGGCAGGTAGCGGCGCTGGGTCAGCGTGACCTCGCCGCGACCGGCGGTGCACGTGGTGGTCACCGTCAGCTCGGGCGCGCCGGGCTGGTCGAGGAAGGTCGGCATGCCGCCGGTGATGTCGAGGTCGGGCGCGGCGGCGGCGATGGCGCCCAGGAAGTCGGTGACCGTCGCGGTGCCGTGGGCGTGGGCCGCCAGGTAGGCCCGCACCCCGGCCTGGAACCGGGCCGGGCCCACCTCGTGCTCGAACATGCGCAGCACCGCGGCGCCCTTGCCGTAGGTGATGCCGTCGAAGGCGTTCAGGATGTCACCCTCCTCGCGGATCGGCTGGCGGATCGCCCGCACCGAGGCCAGCCCGTCGATCGCCAGCGTGCGCGACCGATCCTCGACCGGCTGCAGCGGGTAGGCCCAGGCCGGCACCACCTCGGGCAAGATGATCGGCGGCAGCCAGGTGGCGAACGACTCGTTGAGCCAGATGTCGTCCCACCACGCCGGCGTGACCAGGTCGCCGAACCACTGGTGGGCCAGCTCGTGGGTGGCCACCGCGGCGTAGCGGTAGCGGCGCGAGGCCGAGGCGTCGGCCGGCAGCTCGAGCAGGTCCTCGCGGTAGGTGATGAGGCCCGGGTTCTCCATCGCGCCGAACGAGACGGTGGTCGGGATGGCGACGCTGTCGAGCTTGGCGTAGGGGTACGGCATGCCGAACCACCGCTCGAGCGCGGCGACCACCGGCCCGGTCACCGACGCGGCGTAGGCGGCCTCGGCCCCGTGGCCGGCGATGGCCAGGATGCGGATCGGCGCGCCGCCGCTGGTGGCGCCGGCCGGCACCACGTCGAACGGCCCGACGGCGAACGCCACCAGGTACGACGGCAGCGGCGGCGTGGTGGCGAACCGGACCTGGCGGGTGGCGCCGGTGACGCGCTCGGTGACGACGGGCGTGTTGGACGCGGCGACCAGCGCCGCCGGCACGTCGAGGGTCAGCGTCCACGGCACCTTCGCGCTGGGCTCGTCGACGCACGGGAAGGTCCGGCGGGCGTAGATCGACTCGTGCTGGGTGAACGCGTACCAGCTGCCGTCGACCTCCTGGCGGAAGGTGCCGGCGGTGTCGAGCGGGTCGAGCGCGCCGTGGTAGCGGATGGTCACCACCACCTTGCCGGCGCGCATCGGCCCCGGGGCCCGCAGCGCCACCCGGCCCGGCGCCAGGTCGGTCGCGGCGGCCAGCGTCACCGGGCCGGCGTCGGTCGCCGCGGTGGCGCTGTCGATGGTGAGCCGCTCCGCGTGGAGCCAGATGACGTCGCTGGCCTCGGTCAGCCGGCCGGCGATCTCGATGGTGCCGGCGAAGGTCGGCTGGGCCGGATCGATCACCAGCGACGGCGCGTAGCTGTCGACCTGGAACGTGGCCGGCAGCCGGAGGCCGGGCGGGGTGAGCGGTGGGCGGGCCGCCGCGTCGCCGGCGCTGCCGCCGCCCGGTGGCGTCGGCTTGGGCGGGGCCGACCCGCACGCGACCAACCCGGAGACCACGGCGACGCAGGCGACGGCTCTCATGGGCTGGACGCTACCGCACTCCGGTGCCCGAAACGAGCCGACCCCGCCGTGGGGGCGGGGTCGTGGCGCGCGCCGCTGGCTGCGGCGGGCGGCTACGGCGCGATGCAGCCGAGCGTGACCGCCGCGCCCGGGTTCACGTCCCGGCACACCAGGCCGGCCCGGCAGCCGCCCTGGGTGTTGACCGGCCCGCCGCAGCGATCGACGCACGAGTTGTCGACCGGGGCCGGGGTCGGCCCATCCCAGCACGCGGTGGAGAACAGCGGACAGCCCGAGGAGCTGCCCGGGGTCGGGCACGCCGCCAGCAACGTGCAGGTGCCGCCGGCCAGGGCCAGGTTGCACGTCCAGGTCGCCGGGTCGCCGCAGTCGGTGGCCAGCAGGCAAGCGTCGCCGACCTGCGGGTGCCGGCAGAACTTGCCGACCGTGCCGCCGGCGTCGAAGCACTTGTAGCCCTCGGCCTGGCGGCAGTCGCTGTCGACGGTGCAGGCGTCCACGCACAGCGTGCCGGAGTTGAGGCCGCTGGTGATGGCCGCCAGGTTCACGCAGTGGCCGTCGCCGGCGGCGGCGCAGGTGGTGTCGTCGCCGATCGTGCAGCCCAGGCGACCGCACGCGCCGTTGGGGACCTCGGCGCTGGGCCCCTGGCACAGCGAGTCTTGGGCGCAGTCGCCGAAGTTGGAGCAGGCGGCGCCGTCAACGGCAGCGACGTCGCCGGGCAGGCACGCGGTCTGGCCGGCGCCGAACGCCGAGCCGACGAACGAGGTCGCGCAGGCCTGGCCGTCGGGACAGGCGCACGCCGACGCGGCGCACGCTGGGAGACAGGCGTCGAAGGCGCCGTCGACCGGATCGTTGATGGTCGTGCACTGGTTGCCAGCGCCGCACGAGCCCGCGGTGCAGGTGCCGACCTGGTTCACGCAGAAGCCCGCGTCGGGCCACACCACGGTGCCCTGGGCGCCGCGCAGGCAGAAGCCGTCGCCCGCGCCCGCGGCGCTGTCGCACATGGCGTCCCCGGTGCAGGGCCCGCCCACCTGGCCGGTGGCCGGCGGTGGGCACACCATGGCGTCGACCGCGGCGTCGATGGGGGCGTCGATCTCCGCGTCGATGGGCGGCGCGTCGATGAGCGGCGCGTCGGTCGAGGCGTCCACGTCCGACGCGGGTTTCAGGTTGTCGCCGCATCCGAATAGCGGGAGGGACACGAGCACGGCGGCCACGACATAAGGGAGCCTCATCGCCGCCATCCTACTCGCGTTCGGCGACCGGGAGAAATAACGGACCGCACATCGCGGTCGATAGACATACAGCAAATTCTTATACTTGCCGGTGCTGCCCGGACGCATGACGGGACGGCCAGGCGCGGGTGCGCTACCGCCACTCCCGGCCCGCGGGGGGGCGATCGGAGGCCTGACCCGCCCCGATCGGTTGGATCGACCACCAAAGATCAGAAACGATCCCGTGCCGTTATACGACGCCGCCGGGATCATCTTGACGCGGCCCCGCCTGTGAGTAAAGTCCGCGATTCCAAACGCGCGATCGCGGAGAATGCACATGTACGCGGTGATTCAGACTGGCGGAAAGCAGTACCGGGCCGAGCCCGGCCAGACCCTGTGGGTCGAGAAGCTCGCGGGCAACGCGGGCGATTCGATCACCTTCGACCAGGTCCTCCTGGTCGCCAACGACGGCAACGTCTCGGTGGGCAAGCCCACCGTCAGCGGCGCCAAGGTCACCGCGTCGATCGTCGAGCAAGGGCTCGGCGAGAAGCTGGTGGTCTTCAAGTTCCGGCGTCGCAAGAACTACGTTCGCAAGAACGGCCACCGTCAGGAGCTGACGGCGGTGAAGATCGACTCGATCGTCGGCTGAGGAGAGAAGCGCCATGGCTCACAAAAAAGGACAGGGCTCGACCCGCAACGGCCGCGACTCGCAGCCGAAGATGCGTGGCGTCAAGCGCTACGCCGGCCAGTCGGTTCGCGCCGGCAGCATCCTGGTTCGCCAGGTCGGCACCAAGTACCACCCGGGCGCCAACGTCGGCCTCGGCCGCGACTTCACGCTGTTCGCGCTGGTCGACGGCGAGGTCAAGTTCGAGCGCCAGGGCCGCGACCGGATGAAGGTCGCGGTCTACCCGGCCGCCGCCGCCGCCGCCTGAGCTACACAGCCTGGTGACTCGCACCGCGGGTCGCGCATCGTCGTCGAGGCCGCCGCAGGTCGATCAGGCCCGCGGCGGCTTTGTCGTGGGCGCGACCGCGTGGCTATACTGACGCCACGTTGGATCCCGCCAAGCCCAAGAAGCGTCGCGCCACGACCCCCGCCACCAGCGCGCCCAGCGACGGCGCTGCCGGGTCGGGCAAGGACGAGGTCGCCGATCTGGCCCCGGTGGTCGGCGGCAACCTGCGGCGGCTGCGCACCAAGCGTGGCCTGTCGCTCGAGAAGCTGGCCCAGCAGTCGGGCGTCAGCCGCGCCATGCTGGGCCAGATCGAGCTGGGCCAGAGCGCGCCCACCATCAACGTCCTGTGGAAGATCGCCCGGGCGCTCGAGGTCACCTTCTCGGCGCTGATCTCGACCCGGACCCAATCCGGCGCGGTCGTGCTGCGGGCCGATCAGGCCAAGGTGTTGGCCAGCAAAGACCGCTCGTTCACGTCGCGCGCGCTGTTCCCGTTCGACGAGCCGCGCCGGGTCGAGTTCTACGAGCTGCGCCTGACCGCGGGCGGCGTCGAAGAGGCCGACGGCCACGCGCCCGGCACCAGCGAGAACCTGGTGGTCACCGGCGGCACCGTCGAGATCGACGTCGCTGGCGAGACCCACCGCCTGGGCGCGGGCGACTCGATCTTGTTCGAGGCCGACGCGCCTCACGCCTACCGCAACGTCGGCAAGGGCGAGGCGGTGATGTACCTGGTGATGACGTACGCCGAGGAAGTGGGCTAGCCGACGGGGTCCGCGTCGCCGACCGGCAGGTCGGTGCGGCGGAAGCGCATGCGCCAGATGGGCAGGCCGGTCTCCTCGGCGTTCTGCTCGCGCCACGACCGCACGCCGTAGGGGTTGCCGGCGCGCCAGAAGCTCCACGGGCTGGCCTGGTTGGCGAACCACTCGTCGCGCCGCTCGAACGCCTCGAGGCCGGCCAGGGCCAGCTCCCACACGTCGGTCTGCATGAACACGTCGGCGCCGGGCCGGGCCACCGCGGCCAGGCCCCGGGCCAGGTCGTCGTCGATCATCCGGCGCTCGACGTGACGCCGCTTGAACCACGGGTCGGGGAAGTTCACGTAGATCCGGTCGACCGAGGCCGGCTCGAAGATCTCGAGCAGGTGGCGCTGGGCGTGGCCGAACACCGCCACCACCGGCGCGCCGAGCTGGGCCGCCTTGCGGTTGACCCAGTCGACCAGATCGTCGCGGATCTCCAGGCCCACGTAGTGTCGGTCAGGATCGGCCGCGGCCCGCTCGAACAGGAACTGGGCATCGGCGCAGCCCACCTCGAGCTCGATGGGCCGGCCCGGCTCGAAGGTGGGGCGCACGCCGCGGAACGTCGAGAAGAACGTCCGCGTCGGGTTGACGTGCTGGCGGACCCGCATGCCCGGCGTCAGCCTCGCGGCACCACCACCGCGTCGAGCGCGGCGAAGCCAAACTGGCGCACGTTGAGGGGCGACGCCAGCCGCGACAGCTCGTCGCGATCGACCCACTTCCAGTCGGCCAGCTCGTCGTTGGGCACCACCACCGCGTCGTCGGGCACGTCGGCCACGAACACGAAGTTCAGGTGCAGCCCCTTGGACCCGGCGTGGTGCTCCTCGTAGCCGAGGAAGCCCCACGGCACGCCGTCGAGGGCGCCGGCCAGCGGGCCGAACCGCCCGGTCAGCCCGGTCTCCTCGCGCAGCTCCCGGGTCGCCGCCTCGAGCGGCGTCTCGCCCGGCTCGAGCTCGCCGCCGACCGGCAGCCAGGTCTGCAAGCGCTTGTGGAAGATCGCCAGGACCTCGCTGCCCTTGCGGCGGGCGTAGATGGCGACCGAGAAGGCGCGGCGGTCGGGACTCATGGGACGATCTCCAGGGTGACGCCGTTCGACGAGCGGCCGTCGACGGTGACGTACACGGTGGTCGCGCCGGGAGCAACCGCGGCCGGGACCTCGATGACGATGGCGTCGTCGCGCCAGCTGATCGGCACCGCCCGCACGATGGGCGGCCGCAGGCCCAGGTCGACTGCGCCGCTGGGCAGCGGCGTGCAGGCGCCGTCGACCACCTCGACCGCGTCGCCGCACAGGCGGGCCCCGCGGAGCGTCACCTGGGCCCCGGCGGCCGCCGTCGCTGGCCGCACCTCGGTCAGGACCGGGCCGGTGGTGGTACAGGCCGCGACCGCCGCCGCCAGGATGGGGACGCTGCGCACGCCCCGACTCTACTGCGGGACCTTCTTCCAGTCTTCGAGGAAGCGCGCCAGGCCGGCGTCGGTGAGCGGGTGCTTGGCCAGCTGCAGCAGCACCGACAGCGGGCAGGTCGCCACGTGGGCGCCCATCCGCGCCGCCTGCTGGACGTGCATCGGGTGGCGGACCGAGGCCACCAGCACCTGCGTCTCGAAGCTGTAGTTCTCGTAGATCTCGAGGATCTCCGAGATGAGCTGCATGCCGTCGGTGGCGATGTCGTCGAGGCGGCCCACGAACGGCGAGATGTACGTGGCGCCGGCCTTGGCGGCCAGGAGGGCCTGGGTCGCGCTGAAGCACAGCGTGACGTTGGTCTTGATGCCCTCGGCGGTGCAGATCTTGGTGGCCTTGAGCCCCTCGGCGATGAGCGGGATCTTGACCACGATGTTGGACCGCAGGGCGGCCAGCTCGCGGGCCTCTTGCATCATCTCGGCGGCTGTGGTCGACACCACCTCGGCCGAGACCGGCCCGTCGACGACGTCGCAGATCTCGAGCAGGACGTCGCGGAACTTGCGGCCGGTGCGGGCGACCAACGACGGGTTGGTGGTCACGCCGTCGACCAGGCCCATGGCCGCAGCTTCCTTGATCTCACGGACGTCAGCGGTGTCGATGAAGAACTGCACGAGGGACCTCCAGTTGCTTGCGCACTCGGGCGCGGGGACGTAGCGTGGCGGGCGCGCGCACTCTACGCACGGCGCGATCTGCCGGTCAAACGGCAGGACCCCCCCAATGGCCAAGCACGTCATCGTCGGTTGTGCAGGACTCCCCACCGGCGTCGGGTGGTCCCGCTATTTTCAACGCCTCCCCTACCTCGAGCTCAACACGCTGCACGTCGGCCCGGTCCGGGCGTCGGTGCAGAAGCGGTGGCGCCAGAGCGTCACCCGCACCCGCGCCTTCGGCGTGGTGGCCCCGGCGATCATCACCCACGAGCCCGGCCCCAAGGGTTTCGGGCCCCGCGGCTGGCCCATCCCGCCCGAGCGCAAGCCCGAGGTCGGCCGATTCCGGCCCGGCGAGCTGCGCGATCACGGCGTGGCCGCGCTGGTCGAGGCGTGCGACACGCTCGACGCGGCGGTCGCCATCTTTCGCACCGGGCCCGAGTTCACGCCGTCGTCGGCGAACCGCGACCTGATGCGGCGGTTCTTCGCCGAGGTGGTGCCGGCCGAGCGCCTGGGCGAGTGCGTGCGGGTGTGGCACCCGACCGGGCTGTGGGATCCGCCGATGGCCCAGGCCTTCGCCGAGGAGCTGGGCATCGTGTGCGCCCACGATCCGCTGGGCGCCGATCCGACCGGCGAGTTCGCGCCGTTCTATGCGGGGCTACACGGTGACGACGCGTACTTGCACGTCAGCGGGCTCGGCCGCGCCCGGCGCCACCTGGCCGGCGACCAGCTCGAGGAGATCGCCGAGATGGCCCAGCGGCACCAGCGGGCGTGGGTGGTGCTGGCGACCAACCAACCCTTCGCTGACGCGATCCGCCTGGGCCGCGCGATGGCGGCGCTCGACCACGGCGACGACGTCCTGGATGAAGCCGATGACGCCGAGCTCCCCGAAGCGGACGACGACGACGACGACGAGTGATCGCGCGTGCGCGTCGATCCGCGCGCGTCGCTTCCGGCGTTGCCGAGGCCCATCAGGGGCGCGGCCGCGCCAGGCCCCGTGGGCGCGCCTACAACGTGTACGTCGCGCGCGGGACGGGCAGCGCGCCGACGATCTTCTCGGGAGTGGGCCGCGATGAACCGGCCCCACGCGCCGAGGTCCGGACGTTCTTCTTCGAGCTGGGCTTGTCGGCGCTCTTCCGCTGCGCCGGCCGTGCAGATGCGTGATTATTCGACATAATTCCCCCTATGGTGGCAGGTCCAAGGTTACGAACAGCCCCGGGGCGAGTCAATCGTCCGCTTCCTTTCCTTTACTTCGATCCGACCTGGCCCTAGAAATGTTCAACCACGCTGCGAAGTGACGGTAAGCCATGGATTTTGCACATCTCGTTGAGCCAGTCCTGACCGTCAAGGTCGATCTCGTCACGCTCGTGGTCCACGGCGATCCGTCGAAAGACGCCGTGTTTCGCGCCGTCGACGCCGCGGTCCGGGGCGCCCTGTCCGCCGAGGCCAAGGCCACCAGCTTCGAAGGAAAGGCATCGCAATCGTTGATTCTTCCGGTGTCCGCCGGCATCGGTGCGCGGCGGGTCTTGGTGCTCGGCGCCGGCGCCAAGGGCGATTTCAAGCTCGCCAGCTACCGGGATCTCTCCGCGTCCGCCGTGCAGGCCGCGGGGCGCGTCAACGCCAGCTCGATGGCGCTGGTGGTCCCGGCCCTGGGCGCGCGGCTCGGCGCCGGCGTGCAGATGATGGTCGAGGGCGCCCTCCTGGGCACCTACAAGTTCGCCCGGTACCACACGGCGGACGACGCCAAGAAGGTCAACTCATTGACCTCGTTTGGCTTTATCACCGACGTCAAGGGCAAGCGGCCCAGCGCCGGCGACGCGCGTCAGGTGCGCAACGCCCTCGAGCGCGGCCGCACCGTCGCCAACGCGGTGAGCAAGGCCCGGGACCTGGTCAACGAGCCAGCCGGGTTCATGACCCCGACCCAGCTGGCGGCCGAGGCCACGGCCATCGCCAAGCGCCACCCCGAGCTCTCCGTCACCGTCCACGGCGCCAAGAAGTGCGAAGAGCTGGGCATGGGCATGTTCCTGGCGGTCGGGCGCGGCTCCGAGCAGGAGTCCAAGCTCATCCACCTGGTCTACAAGCCCGCCAAGAAGGCCAAAAAGAAGATCGCGCTGATCGGCAAGGGCGTGACCTTCGACTCCGGCGGCTACTCGCTCAAGCCGTCGGACGCCATGATGGACATGAAGATCGACATGTCCGGAGCGGCGGCGGTGATCGCCGCGATGGACGCCATCGCGAGCCTCGGCTCCGAGCACGAGGTCCACGCCATCGCCGCGTGCTGCGAGAACCTGGTGTCCGGGCGGGCCTACAAGCTGGGCGACGTGCTGACCTCGATGGACGGCACCACCGTCGAGATCAACAACACCGACGCCGAGGGCCGGCTGACGCTGGGCGACGCCATCACCTACGCGCGCACCCACGTCGAGCCCGACGAGATGTTCGACTTCGCGACCCTGACCGGCGCGTGCATGGTGGCCCTGGGGCCGTACACCGCCGGCGTCATGTCGGATCACGATCGGCTGCTCAAGGACTGGATGAGCAGCGCCGAGGCGACCGGCGAGGACATGTGGCGCCTGCCGCTCAACGGGCGCCTGCGCGAGCAGCTCAAGAGCAACATCGCCGACATGCGCAACACCGGCGACCGGTTCGGCGGGGCGATCACGGCGGGGCTGTTCCTCAAGACCTTCGCGAAGGACACCCCGTGGGTCCACGTCGACCTCGCGGGGCCGGCGTCGATCAACGCGGCGCGGCCGCACCAGCCGCGGGGCGGCACCGGCTTCGCGGTCGCGACCATCGTCCAGTACGTGGCCAAGCCCGCCAAGTAGCCGACATCGATTCGGTTTCAGCCGGGCGCGGCCAGGTCCCCGGCCAGCGCGCTAACCTACCTAGATCGCTGGATTTTCTGCCCTGGTTCCGGGCGCGGATCGTTGACTAGGTAGGGCAGATTTGCTAGACTGGGGCGTCGGATCCGTTCTGGCGACCCGAGGTCTACTTTGAAGCAACAGTTTCAGGTCGGAGACAAGGCGGTCTACCCGGTGCACGGCGTGGCGGAGGTGGTGGCGCTGGAGACTCGCGACATCGGCGGGGCCAAGACCAGCGTCTACATCCTCAAGATCGTTGAGACCGGGCTCAAGATCATGGTCCCGACCGCCAACGCGGGCGCCGTCGGCCTGCGCGAGCTGATCGTGGCCAAGCAGGTCAAAGAGGTCTACGCGATCTTGAAGTCGCGCGACGTGCCCCGGGACACCCAGACCTGGAACCGGCGCTACCGCGAGTACATGGAGAAGATCAAGACCGGCAGCGTGTTCGAGATCGCCGAGGTCCTGCGCGACCTGTGCGTGCTCCGGGGCACCAAGGACCTGTCGTTCGGCGAGCGGCGCATGCTCGAGACCGCCCGGACGCTCCTGGTCAAAGAGATCGCCATCGCCAAGGGCGCCACCGAAGAGAAGGTCGGCGCCGAAGTCGACGCCCTGTTCTCCAAGGCCGCCGCGTAGCCTGCGGCCGCGGCGCCGCGTGGGTCACGGCTGGTCGCTGGGGGCGCGGTCGCTGGGGGCGCGGTCGCTGGGGTGCGTCGGGCCGCGCCGTCGTCAGGCCAGGCCCAGGAGGGGCAGCAGGAGGCGCAGGCCGAGCCAGACGACGACGAAGCCGACCAGGTCGAAGATGATGCCGGTGCGCATCATCTGGCCGACGGTGACGCGGCCGGTGCCGTAGGCGAGGGCGTTGGGGGCGGTGGAGATGGGCATCATGAAGCCAAACGACGCGCCGATGGTGGCGCCGAGGACCGCGGGCACGGGCGAGGTGTGGGTGGCGTCGGCCAGGCCGATGGCGAGCGGGGCCATGAGGGTGGCGGTGGCGGTGTTGCTGGTGGCCTCGGACAAGACGATGGACACGGCGATGCACATGGCGACGACGACCCAGGTGGACTCGGCGCCGGTCCAGGCCACGAGGGCGCGGCCCCAGGCGTCGGTGAGGCCGCTGGTGCGGGCCAGGTCGCCCAGGAGAATGCCGCCGCCGAACAGCAGGATGACGCCCCAGTCGATGCGCGTCGCCTCGTCCCAGGTCAGGGTCGGGCGCGGCGCGGCGTGGGTGCCGCCGGGCAAGATGAACAGCAACAGGCCGGCGAGCAGGGCCACGGTCTCCTCGGTGAGGTGACGATCGGCCCAGGCGGTGGCGGCGCTGCCGGGCGCCACCAGGGCGAGGATGCTGGGGGCGAGCCAGCCGGTGATGGCCAGGCCCAAGGTGATGACGATCGACACCTCGCCGCGGCTCCACGCCGAGGTCACCGCCGTCGGCAGGGTCACCGGCTCGGCCTTGACGCGGAACAGCGTCAGGAGCACGAGCCACATGGCGCCGAGCATGGCGAGGCCGATGGGCAGGCCGATCGCGACCCAGGTGCCGAAGCCGACGTCGACCCCGGCGGCGCGGAGCTGGCCCAGGCCGATGAGGTTGGGCGGCGTGCCGACCGGGGTGACCAGGCCGCCCATCGACGCGGCCCACGCGATCGCCAGGACGACCGCACCCTGGTAGCGGCGCGACGCGCTGGCGCAGGCGGCCAGGGCGATCGGCAGCAAGATCGCGGTCGACGCCGCGTTGGACATGAACGCCGACACGACGAAGGCCGCGCTCGACAGCGCGACCAGGAGCGAGCGCGGCCCGCGGGCCAGGCGCCCGGCCAGGGTCCCGGCGCGCGCGCCCAGGCCGTGGACCTTCATGGCCTCGGCGATGAAGAACGCGCCGACGAACAGAAACAGCAGCGGGGCGCCGAACGCGCCGAAGGCCACCTTGGGCGGTGCGAGATCCAAGATGACCGCGAGCGCGGCGACCGCGAGCGCGGTGGCCGCCGCCGGCAGCGCCTCGGTCATCCACCACACCACCGCGAGCGTCAGCAGCGCGGACAGCGCCGGCGCCGGGCCGTGGCGATCGAGCCAGCCCGCCAGCACCGCCAGGGTCGGGCCAGCCACCAGGCCCAGCTGCTGCTTGCGGCGCTCGAAGCCCGCGCCCGGGACGGCGGCCTCGCCGGGTGGCGCGTCGAGCGGTGCGTCGGTCACGGCCGGACGCTACCGCATCGCGGCCGTCGGCGCCGGGGCACCGCGCGGACCGTCATCCCCGCGGTGCTCCCCGGCGGCGCAGCGCGGGCTCAGCGGCCGGTCACCGACTTGGGTGCCCAGCTGCCGTAGATGTACGCGAGGCGGAAGCGCGTGCCGCTCGGCGTGCTGCCGATGGCCTGATCGAGCACCAGCTCGACGACCGGCTTGCCGTTGTGGGTCTCGGACAGTTCGCGCAGCGTGCCCAGGCCCGCGAGCGTGGGCCCGCCGCCGCGACCGGCCAGCTCGCGCTCGAGGACGACCTCGGTCTCGTTGGCGCTGCGCCGCTTGTGCTCGGTGTACGTGACCACCCAGCGATCGGCCAGCAAGTACAGCTTGACGCCGGCCTCGACGGCGCCGACCGGCACGGTGTCGGTGGTCGCCAGGAAGTTGTGGCCGCGGCCGCTCGGTTGGTAGCGGACGGCGGACAGGTCGGCCGACGCGGTGACGGTCGCCAACAGGAGGATGAGGAGGGGGAGGATGTGCTTGGGGCGCATGCCGATCGATGCGCGGGGCGCGAGGACGTTGCATCGATTCTTGGGAGGGCGTGGCCCGGGAAAATACTTCCATGGTTTCGGATAGATGCACGGCGCTGGCGGGGGCCCAGGCGGGCGGTCGAGCGCGCGGCGCGGGCTGTGCGGTGCCAGGCGGCGTCGGCTGAGGTGGTCGCGCAGATCGCGCGCACAGATCGCGCGGCCATGCGGAGCAGATCACGGCGGGGCGACCACGGCGGCGACGCCGCGATCGCCGGTGCTACGCTGCGTCGCGTGGGGCGTCTGTCCGAGATCTCGACCGTGCGGGACGACGGGGCGCCGGCGGCGCTGGCCGCCGGTGACCTGATATTGGTCATCGGCAACGGCCAGCTGCTGACCCACCGCGTGACCAGCGCCGAGGTGATCATCGGGCGCGAGCCCGGCTGCACGTTGACCATCGAGCACCCCAGCCTGTCGCGCCGCCACGCCCGACTGCGCATCGACGCCGCGGTGACGATCGAAGACCTGGGCTCGACCAACGGCACGCGCGTCGACGGGCAGCTCCTGCGTGGCGGCCCGCCGGTGACGGTGCACGACCACGGCGCGTTCCAGATCGGGCCGTTCGCGTTCGTCCTGGTGCCGCGGCGCCACGTGTCGCAGGCGTCGGTGAGCGGGCGCCACCAGCTGCAGGTCGTCGATCCCACCGTCGCCGGCGCGCCGCGATCGGTGCGCGAGTTCGCGCGGACCGACGCCAACATCCTGATCCGGGGCGAGACCGGCGTCGGCAAGGAGATCCTGGCGGCCACGGTGCACGCGCTGTCGGGGCGGACCGGCCCGCTGGTCCAGATCAACTGCGCCGCGCTCAGCGAGAGCCTCCTCGAGAACGAGCTGTTCGGGCACGAGCGCGGCGCGTTCACCGGCGCGCACGCGCGCAGCACCGGGCTCATCGAGGCGGCGGCGGGCGGCACGCTGTTCCTCGACGAGATCGGCGAGATGCCGCTGGCGACGCAGGCCAAGCTGCTGCGGGTGATCGAGCGCCGCGAGGTGCTGCGCCTGGGCGCCAGCCGGCCGGTGACGGTCGACGTCCACTTCGTCGCGGCGACCCACCGCGACCTGGTGGCCGAGGTGGCGCGCCAGGCGTTTCGCCAGGACCTGTACTTCCGCCTCGACGGAGTGACCCTGGTGATCCCGCCGCTGCGCGAGCGCCCCGGCATGATCGCGCCGCTCGCCCTCGACTTCGTGGCGGAGCTGCGCCGCGACGCCCGCGAGGCGCTGACCGCCGAGGTGATCTCGGCGCTCGAGGCCTACCCGTGGCCGGGCAACGTGCGCGAGCTCAAGGCCGTGCTGGGGCGCGCGGTCGTGCTGGCCCGCGGCGGGCCGCTGTCGCCGCGCCACCTGATGCTCGACCACGCCGCGCCGCCGGCGGGCCCGCCGGTGCCGGTGCGCGCGCCGGCGCCGGGGCCGGAGCTGGCGTCGGCGCCTGAGCCGGCGGACGACGCCGATCGGGCCGCCGACCGCGCCCGCATCGTGCAGGCGCTCGAGGCGTGCGCCGGCAACCAGACCCGCGCCGCCAAGCTGCTGGGGATCTCGCGCACGACGATGATCACCAAGCTGCGCATCTACCAGATCCCGCGGCCGACGGCTCGTTGATGTCGCCGCGAGCGCGCCGCGGCCCGGGGCCGGAAGACTAGCCATGGTCGAGCCCACGCTGCCCGACCTCCGCCACGCCGAGGGTGACGGCGCTACGGCGACGCGCCACGGCCGGTTTCGTATCACCGGCACGCTCGGCGCGGGCGGTATGGGCGTGGTGCTCGCCGCGCACGATCCCGAGCTCGACCGCCAGGTCGCCATCAAGGTGCTGCACCCCGACGCTGGCCGCCGCGGTGGCTCGCTGCAGTCGTCGGCACGCCTGGCCCGCGAAGCCCGGGCGATGGCGCGCCTCGCGCACCCCAACGTGGTGACGGTCTACGAGGTCGGCGAGCTGGGGGGACGCACGCTTATCGCCATGGAGTTGGTGGCCGGAACCTCCCTCCGCCACTGGATCGGGTCGCCGCACTCCTGGCGCGAGGTGGTCGCGATGATGGTGGGCGCGGGCCGCGGCCTGGCCGCCGCGCACGGGGCGGGCCTGGTCCATCGCGACTTCAAGCCCGACAACGTGTTGATCGGCGCCGACGGCCGGCCGCGGGTGACCGACTTCGGGCTGGTGACCGCCGCGCCGATCGATCCACCG
Source organism: Kofleriaceae bacterium (assembly GCA_041389965.1). Taxonomy (GTDB): domain Bacteria; phylum Myxococcota_A; class Polyangia; order Haliangiales; family Haliangiaceae; genus UBA2376. Next base: position 902,292 of record JAWKQV010000002.1, read on the forward strand.
GCCGCGCCCGTCGGGGCCGAGCTCGCCGCGGGCCTCCCGCCGGGACCACCGGTGCCGGTCACCGTTAGCCTCGCGGGGACGCCCGCGTACATGGCACCCGAGCAATGGCGCGGGGAGCAGGTGGGCCCCGCCGCCGATCAGTTCGCGTTCTGCGTCGTGTTCTGGGAGGCACTTTTCGGGCAGCGGCCGTTCCACCGCGACGACCCGGCGACGATGCGCGACGCGGCGTGCGCCGGCCGGCTGGGTGCGCCGACGCCGCGCGGCGACGTGCCGCGCTGGCTTGAGGGTGCGCTGCGCCGCGGGTTGGCGCCGACGCCCGCGACACGGTGGCCCGGGCTGGACCCGCTGCTGGCGCTGATCGAGCGCCGGGCGCATCCTGCCGCGGGCGCCCGCCGGCGGTGGTTCGCTGCCGCGGCGGGTGTCGTGGTCGTCGCCAGCATCGGCGGGTGGCTGGTCCGCGGGCGCGCGGCCGCGGGCCCTGGCGTCGACACGTGCGCGGCGTTGCCCGATCGCTTCGCCGAGGTGTGGAACCCGACCCGGGCTCGGTCGACGCGCGCCGCACTGGTGGCGACCGGCGTCGGGTTCGCCGACCGCGCCTTCGCCGAGATCGCGCGCACGCTCGACAACGCCCACGCGACCTGGCTCGCCACGCAGGGCGCCAGCTGCCAGGCGACCCGGCGCGGCGAGCAGTCCGACGCTATGCTGGACCTGCGCGCGCGGTGCCTGGCCCGCGCGCTCGACGACGTGCGCTCCTACGTCGATCAGCTGCAGCACACCGACGCGGACGGGGCCCGGCTGGCGGCGCAGCAGGCGGCCGAGGTCGCAGATCTTGGGGCGTGCGCCGACGTCGACGCCCTGGCGCGGCGCGCGCCCTTGCCGACCGATCCGACCGCGCGGGCGGTGCTCGAGGACCTGGAGGTGGCGCTGGCCGGGGTGCGCGCCAAGATCGCCGCTGGTCGTCACCGCGACGTGGTCGACGCCAGCGCGACGCTGGTGGCGCGGGCGGCGGCGCTCGGCTACCAGCCGGCCCTCGCCGAGGCGCTGATCCTGCGAGCGCAGGTGCAGGACAAGCGGGACCAGGCCGTGGAGGCCGAGGCCTCGCTCGGCGCTGCCTCCCTCGCGGCCGAAGCCGGCGGCGACGACGGGCTGCGCTTCGACTGCGAGGTCCGCCTGACCACCCTGGTCGGCCAGAAGCTCGAGCGCCCGGTCGACGCGCTCCGCCACGACGAGCGCGCCCAGGCGCTGATCAGCCGCCTTGGGCCCGACCCGCTCCGGCTGGCTCGGCGCGCGTGGGCCCGGGCCACCCTCGACTGGTCGCGCGGGGAGTACGCCGCCGCGCTGGCGGTGGTCGAGGAGGCCGTCGCCGGCTACGCGGCGGTCGACCCCGACGGCATCGACGTGGCCCGCGCGCTGCACATGCGCGCGATCATCGAGAACGACCTGCACCAGGATCCGCAGGCGATCGCGTCGGAGGACCGCGCCGTGGCGATCGCCGCGCGGGCGCTGGGCGACCAGCACCCGATGGTCGCAAACTTCCTGATGACGCGGGCCAACGCCCTGCGCCGGCTGGGGCGCCTCGACGAGGCGCGGGCGGCGTACCTGCGCAGCCTGGATATCCTGCGCGCGTTCTACGGGCCCGACGCCAGCATCGTCGGCGGTGCGCTGGGCAACCTAGCGACCGTCGACCTGGACCAGGGGCGCTACGGCGACGCGATCCCGCGGCTGCGGCAGGCCTACGCGATCTACGTCGCGACGTTGGGCCCGGAGCATTCGTTCGCGACCCTCAGCGCGGGGCTGCTCGGGACCGCGCTGTCGCGGGCCGGCGACGCGGCCGAAGCCGAGGCGCTGCTGCGCCACGTGGTCGAGGTCGACACGCGCCGTGCCGGGCCGGGGTCGATGGCGTCGGGCGCAGCGCTCGAGAAGCTGGCCGACCACTACCTCCGGCGCGGCCAGCTGGCGGCCGCGCGCGCGACCTACGTGCGCGCGGGCCACGCCGTCGAGCGGGTGTCGCCCGACCCGGCCCGCGCCCAGCGGCTGGCGCGCGTGTTCCTCGGCGAGGCTGACGCGGCCCGGGCCGCCGGCGCCTCGGCCTCCGCCCGCCGTGCCTACCAGCGCGCGCGCGCCGTGCTGGCGACCATCCCCGACGGCGACGAACAGCTCAAGCAACGCGCCACCGACGGCCTGGCCGCGATCGGGCGGTAAACGCGGCCCCGTTCGGGCCGAGCGCCGGTCGATCTGTGCGCGCACATCGCGCGCTCACCCGCGCGCCGAGCGGCCTGCCAGCCACGCCGAGCCCAACCGGGCGCGGTCGGCACCGGGCACGCGCGCTGCAATGTCCCGCGGCATGCGCATCCACACCCGCCCCCTCCTCTTGATCGTCTCCCTGACCACGGCGCTCGCCGCCACCGCCTGCACCGACGACGCGCTCGACGACGACCCGGTCGCCGTCGGCGCGGTCGCCCAGGAGCTGGGGCGGGCCCCGGCGCTCACGTATCCGTTGATCCGCCAGGACACGGCGCTCGGCGCGTGGGTCTACCAGCAGCTCGGCAAGGGCTGGCTGCGGTGGATGGTGGCGATCCCCGCGGCGACCAACCCGGTCCTCGACCAGACCGGCGCCGCGTGCGGCATCGGCCAGGCCGGGCCGGTCTGGTACCTGGCCGGCACCTTCGGCGGTTCGGTCACGCGCAGCTGCGACGTGCCGTTTGGCAAGCTCTTGTACTTCCCGCTGGTGAACGCGTTCTCGACGGTGCCGCCCTTCGCGGTCACCCCGGAGACCGACGAGGCCTACTGGACCGCCCAGGTGACCCCGTACCTCCTCGGCACGCGCACCGACACCTGCGCGCTGCGGCTGCGGCTCGACGGGCGAGAGATCCTCGCGGACACCGCGGCGCGCGATTTGGCCCTGTGGACCGCGGTGCTCGACCCGTTCCCGGTGGTCCTGGCCGAGGCTGGCATCTACGGCGACTTTCCGGGCGGCGTGTGGCCGCTGGGGTACTTCGGCGGGCACTACGCGCTGTTCGCGCCGCTGACGCGCGGCGACCACACCCTCGAGTTCGGCGGCGCGCGGTGCGACGCCGGCACCCCGTTCTTCGAGGTCTCGGCGACGTACCACTTGCACGTCCAGTAGCCGCCCGGACGGCGCCGCGCTCAGTCGCCGTGGTGGTGCAGGAAGTCGACGGTGCGGTCCCACGCCACCCGGGCGTCCTCGGCGCTGTAGACCTCGGGGCGCTGCTCGTTCATGAACGCGTGGTCGGCGTCGTAGACGTGCAGGTCCATGCGCTGGCCGCGGGTGGCCAGGGTCTGCTGGATCTGCTCGGCGAGCTCGGGCTTGACCCAGCCGTCGCGGCTGGCCACGTGGCACAAGATGGGGACGTCGACCTGGCTCCAGTCGGGCTTGGGCGGGATGCCGTAAAACGGCACCGCCGCGACCAGCCCGCGCACGAAGCAGGCCGCCGCGAAGGCGTAGGCGCCGCCCATGCACATCCCCATGATCGCGACCTTGCCGTTGCACCGCGGGTGGGCCTTGAGGAACGGCACGGCGCCGGTCAAGTCGGCCAGGCTGCGCTCGCGGGGCAGCTCGGTCATCAGCCGCTGGGCCTCGACGGGGTCCCTGGTGATGACGCCGCGGTACAGATCGATCGCGAGCACCAGGAAGCCCTCGGACGCCAGGCGCGTGGCGGTGCCGCGCATCTGGTCGTTGAGGCCCCACCACTCGTGGACCAGGATCACGGCGGGGACCGGCAGGTCGCCGGGTGGGACCGCCAGCGCCCCGGCCGCGGGGCCGTCGATCGCAGCAGGGAACGACACAGTCTCGAGCATCTCGGCCTCCTGGGTGGTGGGCTCATGTTTATACTGCGCGCCATGAGCGGTACCAAGGGCGCACGCGGCTCGCGCTTCGAAGGCGGGCTGGCCGACGTCGCCCAGGCGATGAACGCGTCGGTCGACTTCGACCGGCGCCTGCTTTCCCACGACGTGGCCGGCTCGACCGCGCACGCCCGCATGCTGGCGGCGGTCGGCGTGATCAGCCAGGCCGACGCCGAGGCCATCGCCGCCGGCCTGGCGACGGTGCGCGATCAGCTGGCCACCGGCGCGGTGCCGTGGGAGCCGGCCCTCGAGGACGTCCACATGAACGTCGAGGCGCGGCTGATCGACGCCATCGGCGACGCCGGCCGCCGGCTGCACACCGGGCGCAGCCGCAACGATCAGGTCGCGCTCGACCTGCGCCTGTACGCGCGGGCCGCCACGGTGTCGCTCGACGCCGCGTGCCAGCGGCTGCAACGGGCGCTGGTCGACCAGGCGGCCCGCCACGTCGACACGCTGATGCCGGGCTACACCCACCTGCAGCGGGCCCAGCCGATCCGCGCCGCCCACCACTTCCTGGCCTACGTCGAGATGCTGGGCCGCGATCGCGCGCGCCTGGTCGACGCCGGGCGCCGGGCCGCGGTGTCGCCGCTGGGCTCGGGCGCGCTGGCGGCCACCACCTTCCCCATCGACCGGGCCGCGGTGGCCCAGGCCCTGGACTTGCCCGACCTCACCCACAACAGCCTCGACGCCGTGGGCGATCGCGACTTCGCGATCGAGCTGGTGGCGACCTGCGCGCTCATCGGCGCGCACCTGTCGCGGCTGGGCGAGGAGCTGGTGCTGTGGACGTCGCAGGAGTTCGGCTTCGCGCGGCTGTCGGATGCGTGGTGCTCGGGCAGCTCGCTGATGCCGCAGAAGAAGAACCCCGACCTGGCCGAGCTGCTGCGGGCCAAGGTCGGCCGGGTGATCGGCGCGTGGGTGACGCTCATGACCGTCGTGAAGGGCCTGCCGCTGGCCTACAACAAGGACCTGCAGGAGACCCAGGAGCCCTTGTACGACGCGGTCGAGACCACCGCGGCGTGCCTCGACGTCGCCGCCGGCATGATCGGGTCGCTCGAGCTCGACGTCGACGTGGTGCGCGCCGCGGTCGACCGCGGCTACCTGGTGGCCACCGAGCTGGCCGACTACCTGGTGGCCAAGGGCGCGGCGTTCCGCGACGCCCACGACGTGGCCGGCGGGCTGGTGCGGGCCGCGGTCGCGGCCGGCCGCGAGCTGGCCGACCTCACGCTGCCCGAGCTGCAGGCCGCGGACGCCCGGTTCGCGGATGACGTCTACGCCTGGCTGGACCCGGCGCGGGCGGTCGATCGCCGCGACGTCGTCGGCGGCCCGGCCCGGCCCCGCATCGAAGCCGAGATCGCGCGGCACCGCGCCGCGCTAGGAGCGCAACCGTGACCCGCACGCCCTTCCACTACCAGGCCGATCAGCTCCACTGCGAGGAGGTGCCGCTCACCGCCATCGCCGCCGAGGTCGGCACGCCGACCTACGTCTACAGCAAGGCCGCCATCGTCGGCGCGTACCAGGCCTACGCCGACGCGCTGGCCGGCGTCGACCACCTGGTCTGCTACAGCGTCAAGGCCAACTCGTCGCTGGGCATCCTCAGCGTGCTGGTCGCGGCCGGCGCCGGCGCCGACATCGTGTCGGCCGGCGAGCTGTACCGGTGGCAGCGGGCCGGCGGCGATCCCGGCAAGGTGGTGTTCTCCGGCGTCGGCAAGACCGAGGCCGAGATGAAGGCCGCGCTCACCGCCGGCATCCTGGCGTTCAACGTCGAGTCGGTCGAGGAGCTGGTCGCGCTCGACGCGGTGGCGCGGGCGATGGGCGTGGTGGCCCCGGTGTCGGTGCGGGTCAACCCCGACGTCGACCCCGAGACCCACCCGTACATCTCGACCGGCCTCAAGCAGAACAAGTTCGGCATCGCCGCCGAGCAGGCCCGCGCGGTGTTCCGGCGCGCGGCCGGCATGCCCAACCTCCACGTGCGCGGCATCGACTGCCACATCGGCAGCCAGCTCACCAAGACCGCGCCGTTCGCCGACGCCATCGCCCGGCTGTGCGCGCTGGTCGACCAGCTGGGCGCCGACGGCATCGGCATCGAGCTGGTCGACATCGGCGGTGGGCTGGGCATCGACTACGGCAAGGCCGGCGACGCGGCCCCGCCCAGCCACGGCGAGTACGGCGCCGCGGTCAAGGCCGCGCTGGCGCCGCTGCGCCACGCCGGCGTCAGGCTGCTGGTCGAGCCGGGCCGGTCGATCGTCGGGCCGGCCGGCACCTTGCTGACGCGAGTGCTGTACCGCAAGCCGAGCGAGGCCAAGCACTTCACGATCGTCGACGCGGCGATGAACGACCTGCTGCGCCCGTCGTTCTACGGCAGCCACCACCCGATGCAGCCGGTGGTGCGCCGGGCGGGCTCGGTGCAGGTGACCGACGTCGTCGGGCCGATCTGCGAGACCGGCGACTTCCTGGCCCGCGACCGCGAGCTGCCGGCGCTGCAGCAAGGCGACCTGTTGGCGATCGGCGCCGCCGGCGCCTACGGCATGACCATGGCGTCGAACTACAACACCCGGCCGCGCGCCGCCGAGGTCATGGTCGACGGCGGGCGTTGGCGCGTCATCCGCGAGCGCGAGACCCTCGCCCACCTGCTGGTCGGCGAGCGCCCGTTCGCGTGACCGGCGCGACGTGAGCCCGCCGCCGTGACCGCCGCGAAGGATCGCCTCGACAACCTGCTGGTGGCCCGCGGGCTGGCCCCCAGCCGGTCGCGGGCCCAGGCGATCATCCTGGCCGGCAAGGTCGAGGTCGGTGGGGTGGCGGCGCGCAAGGCCGGCGACCGGTACCCGCTCGACGCCACGATCACGCTGCGCGAGGACGACCACCCGTACGTGTCGCGCGGCGCGCTCAAGCTGGAGAAGGGCCTCGCCGCGTTCGCCATCGATCCGGCCGGGCTGGTCGCGCTCGACGTGGGCGCGTCCACCGGCGGCTTCACCGATCTGCTGCTGCGGCGGGGCGCGACCCGGGTCTACGCCATCGACGTCGGCTACGGCCAGCTGGCGTGGTCGCTGCGGACCGATCCGCGGGTGGTGGTGCTCGAGCGCCACAACGTGCGCGAGATGGATCTGGCGCTGGTGCCGGAGCCGGCCGGGCTCGCCGTCATCGACGTGTCGTTCATCTCGCTGACCCTGGTGCTGCCGCGCATCGTCGAGCTGCTGCGGCCGCCGGCCGGCAAGCCCATCGTCGCGCTGGTCAAGCCGCAGTTCGAGGTCGGCCGCGAGCTGGTGGGGCGCGGCGGCGTGGTGCGTGACCCCGAGGCGCGGGCCGGCGCCATCGCCAAGGTGGCCGCCTGGGCGACCAGCCGCGGCTTCACCGTCGGCGAGGCGGTCGAGTCGCCCATCACCGGGCCGGCCGGCAACGTCGAGTACCTGCTGCTCCTGCGCACGCCGTGACGCGGGCGGCGCGCGGTGGTCGTCAGCTCGCGGTGGTGCCCGCGGTGGCGAACAGGGTGCGGATCTCGTCGGGGATCTTGCGGGGCCGGCCGGTGGCGAAGTCGATGAAGGCCCAGGTGGTGGCGGCGCGGGACACGATCGCGTCGTCGCGGGTCCGGCGCAGCGAGGTGTGGCGCACGCACGAGACGCCCTTGAGCGTGTCGACCCAGGTCTCGATGACCACCTCGTCGCCCTCGAGCACCTGGGCCAGGTAGTCGAGCTCGTGGCGGCGCACCACCCAGCCGGCGCCGAAGCGCTGGTAGGCCGCGCCGTCCCAGCCCAGCGCTGTCGAGTGGGCCACGGCGATGTCCAGCACCCAGCGCAGGTACACCTGGTTGGAGACGTGGCCGAGCTCGTCGATGTCGGCGGCCGCGGCCACGACGGTCAGGGAGTGTCGCACCGGCGCAGGCTACGCCAGGGCGCCGGGCCGGGGTCAAGCCCGGGCGCCCGCTCACCGTCGACCGGCTTCATGTTACGCCTTCACCGTGTCGCGCTCCGTGCTCAAGCCGCCCCCCAAGCCGGCGCCCAAGCGCTCCGACTCGCAGCAGATCGTCGCCGCGGTGGTCGCGGCGGCGGTCGAGCTTGGTCCTGACGCGACGCTCGTGCTGATCGCCGAGCGCGCGGGCGTCGGCATCGCGTCGCTGCATCGGTATTTTCCCACCACGGCGGCGCTGTTCGCCGAGGTGTCGCGCGAGATGTACCGGACGTTGCTGCAGCAGGTCCGCGAGATCATGGCGCGGGCCGACCTGAGCACCGGCGCGACGATCGCCGAGGTGTGCCGGGTGGTCCTGACCGAGCCGCGCCTCTCGATCGCGCACCGGCGCCGGCTCAGCTTCGAGGTCCCGCTCGAGTGGTCGCGCGACGTCGCCGAGGATGCGTACCGCGAGCTGTTGGAGCTGGTCACCAGCTGGCTCCGGGAGCGCCTGCCGGGGCCGCCTCCCGATCTCGAGGAGCGGGTCTTCGTCGCGTTCTCGACGCTGCGCGGCGCGGTCCTGGTGGCGCTGCTCTTTCCGGACCTGGGGCCGCCCGAGGAACGCCTGATCGCCCAGGCGTCGCGCAGCGTCGCGCTGACGCTGGGCCTCGCCGGCGACGCGGAGCTGCCCGGGCCGCGGCCGGCGGAGTCGCCGCCGCTGCCCGCCGCCGATACCTGAGCGACCGTCGGGGGTTGGCGCGCCCCGCGGCGGAGTTGGGGCGGGTTCCGGTGCGGTGGTACCAGCGAGCCATGCCTCGGATCTGGCTCGTCGTCGCCCTCATCGCGCTCGCGTCACCGGCCCTGGCCGACGAGTCGCTCGACGCGATCCCACCGCCGATCAAGGTGGTGCCGGCCCGGCCGTTCGACGGCGCGGGGCAGCATCGGGTCCCGCTCGTCGTCCCGTCGTGGCACGGGCTCGAGCCCGCCCTGGCGATCTCGTACGCGTCCTCCACCAGGCACGGGTGGGTCGGTGCCGGGATGACGCTCGAGGGCGTCTCGATGATCGAGCGGGTCTCGGCGCGGCTCGGCACGCCCACCTACACGGCGGCCGACACCTACCTGCTCGACGGCGAGCCCATGATCGCGTGCGTCGGGGGCAGCCCGTCGCCCAGCTGCCTGACCGGCGGTACGCACACCACCAAGCACGAGCGCTACGCGCGGATCGTCAAGTCGGGGACGACCTGGACCGTGACCTCACCGGACGGGGTGGCCGCCCGGTACACGACCTTGGCGGAGCCGGTGGCGGTGGTGACCTCGCGGACCGATCTGTCCGGCAACACCGTCACCTACAGCTACGCGACCGCGACCGGCACCAGCTACCTCACGTCGATCGCCTACAACGGGACGACCATCGCGTTCGCGCGCGAGGCCCGGCCCGACGTGCTCACCCTCGGCGTCGGCACCGGGCTGCGGCGCATCGAGCAGCGTCTGATCGGCATCGCGATCCGCACCGACGGCGCGCTGGTGCGGGCGTACCGGCTCGGGTACACCAGCGGGGGGGCCGGGCGTTCGTACCTGACCAGCGTAAAGGAGTACGGCAGCGACGCGACGACGACCGCCGCCGGCCAGGTGACGGCCGGCTCCGCCCTGCCGGCGACCAGCTTCACCTACAACCCCGACCTGCCGCCGCTGGGCAACGCCTGGTCCACGGTCGTCGCCCGGCCGACCGTCAACAACCACTACCGGGGCGACGTGTCGCTGGTCGCGGATGTCAACGGGGACGGGCGTGGTGACGCGATCGCGATCTACCGCCAGAGCACGGCCTCGATCCGCGGTGCGTCGGGCACGCTGGACGTGCTGGTCCAGCTGGGGCGCGCCGACGGGACGTTCGCGCCGGCGACGGTCCGCACCACCACGACCGCGAACGCCGACATCGGCTGGTACGACGACGTGCGCGCCGGCGACGTCAACGGCGACGGCAAGGCCGACCTGGTGTTCGTGCAGCGCCAGAGCACCTACGCGTGCTGTGGCCGCCCCACGGTCGGTTTCGTCAAGGTGCAGCTCGCGCTCGGGACCACGACCGGCGGGTTCTCGCTCCCGGCGCCCAGCCAGCTCAGCGTCGAAGGCGAGAGCAACCAGTTCGACCAGGTGTCGCTGGCCGACCTCAACGGGGATGGGCGCTCGGACCTCGTGCTGGTCCGCGCCAAGCCGGTGAACGGCGTCTACGGCGACATCGCCGCGCTGGTCTCGCTGTCGACCGGCGCGGCGCTCGGGCCCGCGGTCCGCCGGACGCTGGCCAGCGGCGGCGGCTCCTTCGCCGATGCCCGCGTCCACACCGGCGACGTCAACGGGGACGGGCGCGACGATCTGGTCGTCGTCCTCCGTGGCTCGTCGGTGTGCAACTACCCGGGCTCGGTGGACCTGGCCCGGGCCGAAACCTACCTGTCCGCCGGTGACGGCACGTTCGGAGCGCGGGTGGCGTCGACGCTGAACGCCGGCTGCAACGATTCGTACGTGGGTGACGCGCTGGTCGACGTCAACGGCGATGGGCTGCTCGACCTCGTCGGGGACCAGGCGTTCTCGATTCTCGGTGCCTGCACTGACTGCGACTCGGACGTCACCATCGTGGCCAACCTCGGCACCGGCAGCGGCGCGTTCGGTGCCCCGCTGACGTCGATGGGATGGTCGGGCGCGGGCGTGGGGATCGGCGGCTTCACGGCCGGGTTCGTCGACCTCAACGGCGACGGCTTCGTCGACCGCGTCGCCGCCCGCGGCGGCACCAGCCTGCGGGTGCTCATCAACTATGGTCGCGGTGACGGCACCTTCGCGGTGGGTGCGGTGACCACCGTCGCTGGCGGCGCCTCGACCGACTGGGCCAACGGGGGGCCGGTGACCTTCGGCGACATCGACGGCGACGGCCGGCTCGCGGTGGTGGCGACCTTCTGCGACGGCGTCAACTGGCGGCTGCTGACGCTGGCGCCGTCGACCCAGTTCGGCGGCCTGCTGAAGGCGGCGGCGGTGCCGTCGGGCGGCAGCGTCCAGCTCGACTACACGACGTCGTCGTCCTTCGTGAACGGCTACCTGCCGTTCGGGTTCCCCGTGCTGGCCAGCTCGCGCGTGCTCGACGGGCGGGGCCAGATCGCGACCACGACCTACAGCTACACCGGCGGCCTCTACGTGCCGGCCGAGCGGCGGTTCTTCGGCTTCGCGACGGCCCGCATCACCGACCCGGCCGGCGCGATCCGCGACGTGGCCTACACCCAGCACGTGGCCGATCCGCCCGACGCGATCGCCAGCACGCACACCCGGCTCGGCAGTGGTGCGGTGGTCACCTACGAGGCCACGACCTTCGCCCGCGGCGGCGACGGCGTGACCGCGCCCTACACCTCGAACCCGAGCCGCAGGTACGCGTACGATTGCAACGGGCTGCCGACGTGCAAGGCCGCGAGCCGCGGATGGACCTACTCGGCCTACGGCGCCGTCACCTCCGAGATCGAGTACGGCGACGACGCGATCACCGGCGACGAGCGCACCACGTTCAAGACCCAGGTGGTGAACCCGACCGCGTTCATCACGCAGCTCGACGCGACGATCACCGTGCGGGCCGGCGCCGGCGACCCGACCGGCACCCAGCTCGCGTTCACCGAGCTGGCCTACGATGGCGGTGGCGCGGGCGCCGCCCCGACCCGCGGCCTGGTCACCCAGCGGTCGCGCTGGCGCGGCGCCACCAGCTACGTCGTCGAGCGCTCCCAGTACGACGCGGCCGGCAACGAAACCGCGACCATCGATCCGCTCGGCTACGCAACGACGAAGATCTACGACGCCCGGCACCGGCTGGTCGGCACCACCAACCCGCTCGGCCACACCGAGACGCGAACCTACGACGGGCTCGGGCGGGTCGCGACCGTCACGGATCCCAACGCCGGGGTCACCCGCACCACGTACGACGTGTTCAGCCGCGCGATCAGCCGCACCAGCCCCGACGGCCGGGTGGCGACCGCGGTGTTCACGAACTGGGGCAACCCCGCCACGCAGTACGTGACGACGACGACCGCCGATGGCAGCGCCGACGGGCTGTGGACGCGGACCTACCTCGACGGCCTGGGACGGAAGGTGCGGATCGTCGCCGAAGGCGGGATCACGACCGACACCACCTACGACCTGCGCGGCCAGGTCGCGTCGGTGACCGCGCCCTACCTGACCGGCGCGACGCCGGTGCGGACCACGACCAGCTACGACGTGCTGGGCCGGGTGCGGGTGGTTACCGAGCCGGATGGCGCGGTCACCACCACGAGCTACGGCAACTGGAGCGAGACGACCACGGACCACCGCGGGCTGGTGACCGACCGGTACGTCGACGGGTACCGCCAGCTGGTCAAGGTGGTCGAGCGCCTGCCGGTCGCGCAGACCACGACCATCGCCTACGACCTGCTCGGGCGGCGGGTCACCGTCGTCGACGCCGAGGGCAACACCACCAGCTCCACGTACGACCCGCTGGGCCGACGGGTGCAGTCGCAGGACCCCGACCTCGGGCTGTGGCAGTACACCTACGACGACGCCGGCCGGGTGACGACCCAGCGCGACGCCCGCGACGTCACGCTCGACTTCACCTACGACGCGCTGGGCCGGCCTCGCCTGCGCCGCGCCGGCACCACCACCCTGGCCGCGTTCACCTACGACGAGGTCGCGGCCGGCTTCGCCAACGTCGGTCGGCTGACGAGCTTCGTCGATCCCACCGGAGCCACCCGCCGTGACTACGACGCCGCCGGGCGCCTGCGCGCCGAGACGAAGACCATCGGCGCCGCCACGTTCCAGCTCGACTGGGACTACGACGGCGCGGGGCGGCTCGCAGCGATCGTCTATCCCGAGGTCGGCGGCGTGCGCGAGCGGGTGCCGCAGACCTACGACGCCAGCGGGCGCGTGGCCAGCGTGGGCGCCTACGTCGGCGGCCTGGGCTACGACGCGCGCGGCAACGTCACCGCCGCGACCTACGGCAACGGCGCGACCGTCGCGCGCAGCTACTCGCCGACGCGCGGCTGGCTGATGGCGCAGACGGTCACCGCCGGCGCCGTGGTGCGCGATCAGTTCACGGTCACCCGCGCCACCTCGGGCGACGTCACCGGGCGCACCAGCACCACCACCGCCCGCGACGCGTGGCAGTTCGAGTACGACCCGCTGGGGCGGCTCACCGCCGCCGACAACACCGCCGACGACACGCTCGACGAGGCGTTCACGTACGACCCGCTGGGCGCCCGGCTGTCGGCGCGGCGCGGCGCGGCGACGACCGCGTACCAGTACCCGGCGGCCGGTGCGGCGCGCCCGCACGCGCCGACCACGGTCGGTGGGGTGACGGTGCGCTACGACGCCAACGGCAACCGCCTGGGCATCGGCCCGGGCGCCACCGCCAGCTACGACGCGACCAACCGCCTGGTCGACGACGGAACCACGACCTACGCCTACGACGCCGAGGGGACGCGGGTCCGCGCCGGGAGCAAGGTGTTCGTGCGCGAGCTGTTCGAGGCCGACGGCGCCAGCTCGTCGCGGTACTACTACCTCGGCCGCGAGCGGGTAGCGCGGCGAGACCAGGCCGGCGCGGTGGCCTACTACCACGGCGACTCGATCGGCACGGTGCGGACGCTCACCTCCGCCACGGGCGCCGTCGCGGGGACCAAGCTCGGCTTCGCGTTCGGCGAGCTGGTGGCGACGACCGGCGTCGCCGACCCGTTCGGGATCGCGGGCCAGCGCCAGGACGCCTCGGGCCTCTACCACATGGGCGCGCGGATGATGGACCCCGCGCTTGGGCAGTTCACGCAGCCCGATCCGTCGGGCGCGCCCGACCCGGCGCGGCCGCAGTCGCTCAACCGCTACACCTACGCCGCGAACAATCCGATCCGGCTGTCCGATCCCACCGGCTTCCAGGAGCAAGACGAGCAGGAGCGCGAGCCGCCACCGGAGCCGGCGCCACCCGCGGGCGCGGCCGAGGCGCCTCAACGCCCGGCTCCACCGAAGGTGGTCGCCGCGCGACCGGCGGGGACCGTCGTCTGGGAGCGCTACGACCTCAATCGCAAGACCTGGGAGACCGTGCGACGCCCGCAGCTCTACTCCGAGACGTGGGAGCGGGAGCGGAGCCCGTCAGGGGGGACCAGCGGCTGGGCCCACGAGAGCGTGACCGGCCGGGTCTACTCGGACATGGATCGCCGGACGCCGATGATCGCGAACCCAAGCATTGATCAGACGGTGTTGCATGAGTTCCACCAGCAGCGCGCGGAGATCCCGGGCATCGGGGCCGTGCCCCAGGTCGAGTTCTTCGAGGACGTTCGCAACCACGTCGTCTATCGCAGTGACGTCGGCGACGACACGCTCACGCTGGTCAGGCCGGGCGCCGTGCCGGCGTCGGGCATCGACGCGTTCTTCCTCGGGGATTGGCTCACCAACTGATGCGCGAGGGCGCCGCGTCCCAGCGGAGGTGGTCGCGCGTCGTGGTCGGCGCCACCCTCCTCGCCGTCGTCGCGCTCGCGCTGTTGTGGCGCGAGGTGCGGGCCCCGGCCGCGCCGATCGACGCGGTCCGTCACGGCGGGTTCCCCGGGCGCGAGCCGCGGGCCGCTGGCAGCACGCCGGCTGCGCCCCGGCCGATCGACGGCGCCGGGGAGCCCGCGGCTACCGGGCAGCTCCCGCCGCCGCCGGGCGGCGTGCGCGCATGGTCGACGACCGCCGCCCCCGGCGATGGGCCCGATCCGTTCGCGCCGGTGCCGCAGGTCCGCACCGAGGCCGACACCCGGGCCGGGCTCGACCCCTGACCTGCGGCGCGTCGATCAGGGGTAGACCATCGTCATGAACGGCGACGTGCGGGTGTTGCCGTGGAAGTCCTCGGCGATGGTGCGCCACTGGTACCAGAACGACCGCAGCGTGGTGCCCGCGGGGCAGCGCGGCAGGTTGACGATGGTGAACACGTAGTTGCCGTCGGAGACGTGGGCGCCGACGCCGCCGGCCTGGGTGTCGCTGGGGCCGCTGGCCAGGAACGGCTGGGACGCGCTACACACCGATGCGTCGCAGCACCGGAAGCTCGACTGGTGCTCCATGGTCACGCGCCGAGCGCCGCCGATGTCGTAGGCGACGCTGACCGCGACCTGCGGCGCGCCGGGGTGGTGGTAGGTCACGCCTTCCTCGGCGATGGTCGACGCGACGTACTCACCGCCGGCGTAGACGCCGGCGAAGGCGATGGGCGGCGCGGTATCGCGGGCCGGGACGACCACCGTGTGGAAGTCGTCACAGTCCGTGAAGCCGGTGGCGAAGAAGCAGGCGGCGGCGAGGGCGAACAGCGGGAGCTTGCGCATGCCCGACGCGACGGACCCGGGGGCGGATCTTCCCGGGCGCGCGGCGCGATCCGTCCGCGGTGCGCGCGCTCCGCGAACTCAGTAGGTTGGCTTGATCGAGACGGCGATGACGGTGCCGATCGCCGCCAGCACGCCGCCGGCGAGCAACGCCAGGATGGGGACGCCGGGGCCCCACAGCGGCATGACGACCGCGAGGACGGCGGGGCCGACGACGGCGCCGGCGGTCCAGGCGGCGGAGGTGTGGCGGCCGCGCGGCTCGGCCAGGCGACCGCCGACGATGCCGGCGATGGCCCAGGCGCCGAACAGGATGCCGTAGGTGATGACGTAGGCGTCTTGCAGCATGGCCTTGGCGCACACGCCGGCGGCGATCAGCGCCAGGATGCCGAAGGTGCCGGCCCGGGACATGCGCGCGCCGTCGAGGCGATCGGGCCGCGCGTAGAGCCCGCAGATGAAGCCCAGCACCAGCGCCGGCAGGCCCCACGGCAAGGACGGCAGCGAGCGGGCGCCGCGCAGGCTGGCGTCCGAGCCCGGCACCGGCTCGGCGCCGCACGCGAGCGTCACGATGAAGCCGTGCCAGGTCTGGGTCTGGAGGTCGCGCGGCATGGGCTTGGGCGCGCCGGGCTCGACGCTCAGGCTGGGCCGGTAGTCGGTGCTGGCGTCCTCGAACGGCGCGTCCACGGTGACCGCGCAGGCCACGTCGTCGACGGTGATGGGGATCGCGCTGCCGACGGCGGCCGGGCCCCGGGCCTTGACCTCGCCGCCCTGGGCCAGCGCCAGCATGGCGTCGCCGGGCGGGCCCAGCCGCACCTGGACGTCGGTGGGCTTGAGCGTCTCCCACGAGTTCTCGGCGACCCGGCGCCGCACGGTGCGGTCGGGCTTGCCGCAGCTGGCCACGGTCACCAGCGCCAGCGCGATCACGATCATCCGCATGCCGGCATGGTCCTCGCGTTGCGTGGCGACCGCAACCCCGCGGGTCGTCGTCGGTCCGGCCGGTGGGCCGCCCCGCGACAGGCGTTGTCGGCGCGCGCGCGTGCGCACCTGTCGGATTCCGGTGTAGACACGTCGGCTCAGCCCTCTGTTGCTCACCTGAACCCGCGCTCGGCGCGGCGCCCGTCAAGCGGGCAGGAGTCCACGATGAGTCAGTACCGCAGTCGGATCCTCGGCGTCGGCGCCTACCTGCCGCCGCGCGTCGTCACCAACCACGAGCTGGCCGGCATCATGGAGACCAGCCACGAGTGGATCGTCGAGCGGACCGGCATCGAGGAGCGGCGCTGGGTCGAGCCGGGCGAGAGCGGCTCGGACATGGCGGCCAAGGCGGCCACCGAGGCGATGGCCAAGGCCGGCATCGACGCCAAGGACGTCGACATGCTGATCTACGCCACCCTGTCGCCGGACTACAACTTCCCCGGCAGCGGCGTGTTCACCCAGCGGCTGCTCAAGCTGCGCGAGATCCCCTGCTACGACATCCGGCAGCAGTGCACCGGCTTCATCTACGGCCTGGCCATGGCCGACGCGTTCATCCGCACCGGCCTGTACAAGAACATCCTGGTCATCGGCAGCGAGGTCCACTCGACCGGCCTGGACATCTCGACCCGCGGGCGCGACGTCGCGGTCTTGTTCGGCGATGGCGCCGGCGCGGTGGTGGTGGGCCGCGCCACCGACGACCGCAACCTGATCATGTCGACCCACCTCCACGCCGACGGCGCCGAGGCCGAGATCCTGTGGACCGAGGCGCCCGCCAGCTGTCACCACCCGCGCATCACCGAGGCTGACATGGCCGCCGGCAAGCACTTCCCGGCCATGCAGGGCAAGAAGGTCTTCAAGCACGCCGTCACGCGGATGCCGCAGGTGATGATGGAGGGGATGATCACCAACGGGCTCAAGCTCGACGACATCGACATGGTCATCCCGCACCAGGCCAACCTGCGCATCAACCAGATGGTCGCGAAGATGATCGGGCTGCCCGAGCACAAGATGCACAACAACATCCAGAAGACCGGCAACACCACCGCGGCCACCATCCCGCTGTGCCTGCACGACGCGATGGCGCTGGGCAAGGTGAAGCCGGGCGACCTGGTGTGCATGGTGGCGTTCGGCGCCGGGCTGACCTGGGCCAGCGCGTTCCTGCGGCTGTAGGCGCGGCGCGCGAAAACGCCGCGTCGGCGCGGCCCGGCGTGCGCTACCCTCCCGGGCATGCCTGCGCGCTTCGGGTGGCTGACCGCGACCGTGACCGCGACCGCGATGATCCTGGGGACCGGCATCGCCCGCGCCGAGCGCCCCGCACCGGCGCCGCCGGTCGACGACGATCCCGTCGCGTACGCGGCCTGGCGCGCCGCGCTGGCCCCGGCCGACCGGCGCGCCGTCGAGCGGCGGTGCGCGGCCGAGCCGCTCGAGGTGCAGGCCGAGTGCGGCGGCATCGGGCCGCTGGCGATCCCGCCGCCGCCGCCGCGCAGCGACGCCGCGGCGTGGACGGCGTGGCAGGCCGCGCTCTCGCCGGCCCAGCGCCGCGGGTTCGAGCGCGCCTGCGCGCGGCCCGCCGCCGCGTTCTCGACGCTGTGCGCCTACGAGCTGCCGCCAGCGCCGGCGCCCGGGCAGACCTATCGGGCGTGGCGTGCGGCCCTGGCCAAGCCCCTGCGCCAGGCGATCGACGCCCGGTGCGCGGCGATGACGGTCGACACCGACGAATACTGCGACGGCATCGGGCCGCTCCACCTGCCGATCCCGCCCGACGGTGGCGGCCCGGTCCCCGGCCAGCGCGGGCCGGTGGATCGCAAGGCGATGCAGGCGGCGTGGGACCGCTGGTACCGGGCGCTGTCGCCGGCGCAGCGGCGGTACTACCGGCGGGTGTGTTCGGGCGCGGCGGCGCCTGAGATCAGCGAGCTGTGCGGCGGCACGCCGCTGGTGGTGGTCTTCGACGACGCCCCGGTGACGTTTGAGCCGGTGGCCGCCGGCGCGCCGCCCTTCCGGTTCTACCCAGGCGCCGACCTGTACCTCGACTGGCCCACGGCGCGGACGCCCTGGCTGGCGCTCGACCGCGACGGCGACGGCACCATCACCGACGGCAGCGAGCTGTTCGGCTCGGCTACCACGCTCGCGGCCGGCGGGCTGGCGCCTGACGGGTTCGCGGCGCTGGCCGAGCTCGACGCCAACCGCGACGGCGTGCTCGACGCCGACGATCCCGGGTTCGCGGCGCTGCTTTTGTGGAGCGACGTCGACCGCGACCGCCGGGCCAGTCCCGGTGAGCTGGTGCCGCTGGCGGCTCGCGTCAAAGCGATCTCGCTGGCCTGGACCGTGCGGCCGCGGTGCGACGCCCGCGCCAACTGCGAGCGCGAGCGGGCGACGGCGACGACGGTGGGCGGCGCGGCCGGCGCGGTGGTCGACGTCCACCTGCTGGTGCGACCGACGCCGTGACCGGCGCGTGCAAGATGTCCGCCGCCTGACCACCGGCACGGATATCATGCGGGGTATGCGGTGGCATCGCGTCGCGGTCGCGGCCTTGGGCGTGCTCGCCGGGTGTCACGACGACGCGCAGAGCTTTCGCGAAGGCATGGCGCTCATCTGCGCCGCCGAGACGGCCTCGGGCGCGGCCCACGCCAGCCCGGCGGCGCGGGCCCGCATCGTGGCGGACTGGGTCAAGGTCCACGTCCACAACCACGCGGCCCTGACGGTGTTCGAGGAGCTGGGCCAGCTGTCCGGTCCCGACGGCGCCGACCACATCGCCGCGGCGGCGAGCCGGGCCGGCCTGGCCGCGTGCCCGCTGGTCGCGATGATGGGCGCGCCGCCGTGATCGCGCGGTGAGGTCCGGGTGAGATTCCCCGGCGCGGCCGGGCCGGCTATCGTCCCGGCAATGAGCTCCATCCATGCGGGACGGCGGGTGCGCATCGCGGGTCTGGCCGTCGTGGTGAGCGCCGGGTGCAGCCGCCCTGCGCCGACGAGCGCGCCGCGGTCGCCGCCGGCCGGCGCCACGGGCTGGATGTGGACCGCCAGCACGTCGCCGGCGTGGCGTGCGCCGCAGCGCATCGTCGACGTGGCCGCGCTCGACGATCGCCGCGCGCTCATCCTGGGAGCCACCGGCGCGCTGGCCGCGCTCGACCTCACGACGGGGGCGGTGACCACGGCGGCGCGGCTGCCGGCCGGCGCGGTGCCCACCCAGGTGCTCGCGGTCGATGGCGGGCCGCTGCTGTACGGCCGCGTGGCCGAGGCGTCCGCGGCGTGGCGGGTCGACCCGGCCGCGCTGACCGCCACGCCGGTGGTGCTGCCTGAGCCGGGCGGGGTCCGGGCCGGTGGCGCCTTCGCGGTCGCCGCGTCGCCCGACGGGACCCAGCTGCTCACGTGCGGCGCCGACCGCTGGCCGACCTGGCGTGACGCCGCCACCCTCGCGGTGCGCCGGGTGTTCGTCGGCGTCGAGGCGTGCGCCGCCCCGGTGTTCGTCGACGCCGGCCACGTGACGATCGGCCGGCTCGGCCAGTACGGCGTGCCCCGGCGGGTGCTCGACCTCGGCGGCGGCACCACCGCGGATGCGCCGGCGGGCGGCGCCGCGATCGCCGGGCCGGGCGGGCTGGCCGCGGTGGCCCAGGGTGGCGAGGTCCGCATCCTGGCTGCCGACGGCGCCGAGCTGACCCGGCACCGGGCGGCGCTGACAGCGCCGGTGTGGCTGGCCGACGGCAGCGCCGTGATCAGCCGGGCCCGCAAGGAGCTGGTGGTGCTGCCGAGCCACGCCGGCCAGGCCGCGCGGCCGGTGCCGCTGGACGTGGCGGTCACCCAGCTCTATCCCGTGCCGGGGAGCCGGCGGCTGGTGTTCACCAGCGGCGGGTACCGCCTCGGCCTCTTCGACACGACCACCGGCGCGATCACCACGGCCGCGGGCAACCGCGGGCCGGTGGCGGCCATCGCGCCGTCGGCCGGGCGCGTCGTCGCCGGCGCCGACCGGGTGCGGATCTGGGATCGGGACCGCGTGGTGGCCACCGGGCCGCGCGCCGACGTCAACGCCGTCGACGCCGACCCCGGCGTGCCGGTGGTGTACGCGACCTTCGCCGGGGTCTTCCGCATGGATCCGGCCACCGGCGCGACCACGCCGCTCGACGCGGACGCCGCCAGCAACGTGGTCGACCGGCACGGGCGGCGGGCGGCGTGGGAGCGCGACGATCACGTGATGATCGTCGAGCGCCGCCACGCGCCGGAGGTCTGGCTGCGGCGCGGCGACGACTACACGCTCGACGACCTCGACGTCGCCACCGGGCGCATCGCCCTCAACGACGCCGCGGCCTACTACGTGGCCCACCCCGACGGCGGGCGGCTGTACGGCTTCTTCCCGTACGACTGCGACGATCCCCTGTACCTGCTGCTGGCGCGCGGCCGCGAGTGGGCCGCGACCTTCGACGGCGTCAACGTCCACCTGTACGACACCGCCGCGGCGGAGCCGCTGGGCGGGCTCGAGTTGGTCGACGGCAGCATCGACGCGGTGGCCTTCGTCCCCGGGCGCGCCGAGGTGGTGGTGGTGGGCGCGGCGGTCTACCTGTGGGATCCGACCGCGGCCACGGTGCGGGCGTGGCCGCTGCCGCCGGCGCTGGCTGCGGTCGGCGCGACCGCGGTGGGGGTCGACGCCGCCGGCGAGGAGCTGGCGATCGGCTTCGGCGACGGGGCCATCCTGTGGGCCAAGCTGGCCGAGCTGCGGGCCCGCGCCACGCCGGTCGGCCCCGACGTCGTCACCCTGCTGCCGCCGGCCGCGCCCGCGTGCGACAAGCCCATCGCCGGCGGGTACGACGAGCTGGCGGTGCCCGACGACGATGATGACGATGACGATGACGTCGAGGGAGGTTACGACTACGACGACGAGCTGGACCAGGCGCCCGACCCCGACCAGCCCGACGACTGACCGCGCGCGGCCGGGTCAGGCGTCGTCGACGACGTCGTCGCGGTAGTCGCGCCAGGCCGCGAAGCTGGCGGCGGCGGCGGGCGAGTCGAGCAGGAGCAGGGTGCCGGGCCCGCAGTCGATGGCGCTCACGCCGAGCGCGGCGACCATCGCGCCCACTACCGGCAGGGCACCGTCGCCGCCGCGGACGTGGAGCATCACGGTCCCGACCGGCTCGTCGGCATCGACGCTGACCTCGATCGAGAAGTCGTCGCCGGTGATCCGGCCCCAGCTCGGATCGGCGAAGTCGAGCTCCGGCACCGCCGCCGCGAGGGCGGCGCGCACCTCGGCCGGCGCGCCCAGCGGTGGCGGCACGAAGCCCTCCGGCAGCTCCTCCAGCGAGGCGACGTCCGCGGGCAGGCGCATCAACAGCACGTCCCAGCTCATCCGCGGACCATGCCACGTCTCGCGCCAGCGCGGTGGCGCCGCGCCGCCGCGCCGCCGCCAATCGGCGCGCGGCTACGCCCCCGGCTCGCCGTCCCAGTAGTCGAGGTCGGCGTCGGCGCGGGTGGTGTGGTCGACCCACAGCGTGTCCCAGTCGGCCCCGGCCAGCGCCTTCACCTTGCGCGAGTCGGGGTAGCCCACGATCTCGCAGGTGTGGTTGGTCGCCACGCACAGGTAGCGCAGCGGCTCGTCGCCGTCGTTGATCAGCTGGTGGACGTGGGCCGGGCCCACCGGGAACGCCAGCCAGTCACCGGCGCGGATCGCGACGGTGGCGTCGCCCAGCCGCGCGGTGCCGCGGCCGGCGATGACGTAGACAGCCTCTTCGTTGGCGCCGTGCCAGTGGAACGGATACGAGCGCGCGCCGGGCGGCACCTCGTACACCGACGCGCCCAGCTGCTGGTTGCCGGCGGCGGCGCCCAGCTTGCGGCGCATCAGCTGGTGCTGGCCGCGCGCCACCTCGGTGGCGGCGACCTCATCGACGTTGACGACGTGCGAGTGGCGGCGGGGTCCCATGCCGCAGATCTACCACCGCGCTGCCCCGACCCGGGGTCAGTCGGCCTTGAACCCGGCGGCGCGGTGCGAGCCGTCGCAGTACGGCTTGTTCTGCGACTGGCCACACCGACACAGCGCGGCCTTGGTCACGCGGTTGAGCGTGCGGCCGGTCCCGCTCACGAGCTCGAGATTGCCGGTCACCAGCAGCGGGCCGTCGGGCGCGGGCTGGATCTGCAGCGCGCCGCCGCGGGCCTCGAGCGGCGACGACGCGGCGGTGGCTGGCTCGCCGGTGGCGACGAACCCGGCCGCGACGTGGCTGCCGTCGCAAAACGGCTTGTTGGCAGACGCGCCGCACCGGCACAGCGTGGCGCGCAGCGCGTCGCCGTGGCCGGCGATGGTGCACGCGGCGTGGACCGCCAGCGGCCCGTTCTCGCGCACCGTCACCAGGTTGACCACCGGCGGCGCCTCGGCCGGCCCGCCGTCGTGGCGCTGGTACGAGATCGCACCCGACGGGCAGTTGTGCGCCACCTCGACCACCGCGGCGACGGAGGCGGCGTCAGGTGAGATCCACTCGCCCTCGACGTTGGGCCGGAACACCTCGGGGTGGTTCAGCACGCAGCCGCGCGAGTGGATGCACTTGGCGCCGTCGAAGTGGATGGTGAGCGCGGTGCCCTTGACGACTTCCTTGGCCATGACGGCACGATCGCACGCCGGCCGGCGCGCGGCGCACCAAACCGCCGGCGCCCGCGCGAACAGACTGTTCCGGAATCGTCCGCATCACCGGCGGCGGGCAGCGCGCGCGGCCCGTCACCGGCACTGGCGGATCAGGTGGACCTGACGGTCGGCGGCCTGGGCGATGATCCGTCGCGCGGTCGCGTCGACCAGCAAGCGCGGCGCGCCGCCCAACGCCAGGGCCGGCGCCGGCAGGTCAGTCCACCCGCTGTCCCGCTGCTCGACCAGCCGCAGCGTCCCGGCATCGGCGAAGGCCAGCACCAGGCGATCATCCTCGACGGCCAGGTCGTAGCCGCCGGTGAGGGGCAGCGCCAGGTCGACCGCAGCCGGTGGGGTCGGCCACGGCGCGTCGGGCAGCAGCGGCAGCGTCCACTGGGCCAGGCGCGGCGGGCTGGTGCCGAACACCATCGCCACCTCGCGGCTGCGCGCGGCGATGGCACAGCCGGGCCCGCTGGCCGCCCAGCCGGTGACGTCGTCGAGCTCGCCGCGGTAGGGGTGGTTGGTGAGCAGGACCGCGCTGCCGCTGTAGCGCACACAGGCGATGGCCTGGCCGTCGAGGGTCGCCGCGTCCTCGGTCCACGACACCGAGCTGAGGTACAGCTCCTCCTCGGCCCAGGCCCCGCCGGTGAAGTGCGCCGCGCTGGCCGAGGAGAACCCGCCCTCGAACAGCAGGAGCAGGTCGTCGTCGGGGACACAGCCCCCGGCCGCGGTGGCGCACAGCCGGGACGCGTGGACCAGGTGGGGCCGCGCCAGGTCGGCGTCCAGGCCGGTGCCGACCAGCGCGAGGGCGGGCGTCCGCGCGTGGTAGGTCTTCCGCTCGCTGTCGGCCCGGACGATCACGTTGAGCTCGCCGGCGCCGTCGACGGCGAGGGACCCCGACGTGGCCGCCACCGCCAGCGGCGTGAGCTGGCCGCGGCGGTACAGGGCCGCACCGCCGCCGGTGGCCAGCAGCACGACCTCGTCGCCGTCGACGACGATGGCGTCGAGCACGGTGGCGTCGGTGGCGATCAGCTGATCGTCGATGGCGGTGCAGGCCGGGCCGGCGTCGGGGTCGCCATCGCCGCTGTCGTCGCCACCGCAGGCGGGCGAGAGCGTCGCGGCGACGAGGACGAGGACGAAGGAGGCGAGGGTGGCTGGGCCGGAGGCGAGACGAAGCGAGGCGAAGCGCATGCGCGGCCGGCAGTGCAACGCCCGGGCCACGCGAATCCAGCGCTGCCGCGCGGTCACGCGCCAACGGCGGTTCACAGGTGTGGCGCGACGATCGGCACGGCTCGCGCTCAGCGGTGGTGCGCGGCCCAGAACGCGAAGAACAGCTCCTGGTCGGCGCGCTCGTCGAGGATGTGCCCCTGGCCTGGGAGCTCGCGGTAGACCGACGCGATGCCTAGCCGGGTCAGCCGGTCGTGGATGGCCTGGACCGCGGGCCGCCACGTCGCGTCCTCGCCACCGACGCCGTTCCACACGGCCTTGCCGGCCAGCGCCGCGGCCAGCGCGCGGTCCTCGACGTCGGGGAACAAGCCGGGCGCGCCCAGGAGCGTCGCGAACCGATCGCCGTGCTCGAGCATCAGCGCGAACGCGGCGCGGCCGCCGTTGGAGGTCCCGCCCAGGTGGACGTCCTCGCGGTCGCCGCCGAAACACGCCAGCGCCTCGTCGAGGACGGCGACGATCCGGGCCCGCTCGTCGGTCAGGTCGCCGTCGTCGGCGTAGGGCATGACCACCCGGTAGTCGCCCAGGGCCGCGCCCCTCGACAGCCATCGATCGAAGGTCACCGTCGCGGTAGCGCGGGTGCCAGGGCCGCCCGGCACGAACACGATGGTCGGCACGTCGCGCGGGGCCGCCGCGGACGGGTGGTGGACCAGGTACGGGCCGGCCGGCGTCCCGACGACGTCGACCAGGCCGGTGGCCGCGGGCGGGCAGAACGCGGGGGGCGCGTCGGCCGCGTCGGCGATCGGGCGCGCGTCCGTCCGCACCATCGCGGCCGGCGAGCGACCGCAGCCGCAGGCACCAGCGACGACCACCACCAGACCGGCGAGCAGGGCGGGCCCGAGGAGGCGTGACATGGTGCGGGTGTATACGCCGGCGCGCCCGACGGGGTTACCCGTCGGCCAGGGTCGCCGCCACGGCCTCGGCCCGCTCGAGCGCGCCCTCGAGGTAGCCGCCGAAGGTCGCGGCGGTCTCGGTCGAGCCCAGGTGCAGCCGGCCCGCCCACAGCCCGGCCAGGGCGGCCGGCAGCCCGTAGTCGGGGTGCGCCGTCGTCGGCTGCAGGTCGAGCGCGCCGGCGGTCTCGGGCGCAGTCGCCCAGTCGGCCAGCGCGGTCTGGCGCGGCCGCGCGGCCGCCGGCCCGAACAAGCGCGCCAGCTGATCGACGGCCGCGGCCACGACCGCCGCGCCGTGGCCGGCCCGCCGCGTGGCCGGCACCCCGACGAACCCGAACAGCGCCGCCGGCTGGCCGGTCACCGTCGAGGCGTCGTGGATCTCGACCAGCGGGCCGCGGCGGCTGGTGGCGTCGCCCGACAGGCCGTCGGCCCGCCAGAAGGGCGCGTCGTACACCGCGACGAACTTGGCCTGGCCGCCCATCCACGTCGGGATGGCCGCCAGCGCCGCGTGGACCTCGGGGGCCAGCGCCGGTGCGAACGCCAGCGTCGCCGCCACCCGCGGCGGCAGCGCCAGGACCACGTGGCGCGCGTCGAGCCGGTCGCCGTCGGCCAGGATCACCCGGCCGGGCGCCTCGACGCGGACCACCGGCGCGCCGCGCCGTACGCGCGCGGGCGGCACCACCGCCGCCAGGCGGTCGACCAGCGTCGCCATGCCGCCGTCGATCCGCAGCGAGCCGGCCATCGACGCGAAGCCGCGCCCGCGCGTCACCCGGCCCCGCTCGTCTTCGTGGAGCTGGGCGCCGGCGGCGTGCTGCTCGAACACCGTCGCGCCCAGGCGCGCCGCCAGCGCCGCCATCCGCGGCTGCCCCGGCCAGAACCACGCTGGCCCCAGGTCGAAGGCCGCTCCATCGACGACCAGAGCGTCGATACGACCGCCCAGGCGTGGCCGCGCCTCGACCAGCAGCGCGTCGCGGCCGGCCTGGGTCAGCCGGTCGGCCAGGGCCAGCCCGGCCAGGCCAGCGCCGACGATGACCACGTCGTGCGCCATCACGCGCCCGGCGCGCCGGCGAACCGTAGGTGCCCGGTCTTGAGCCACACCGCCGCCCCCGCCGGGCCGACCTGCGCCGCCAGCGCGCTGCCCACCGGCAGGCGCAGCCACCCGCGCGGGCCCAGCGGCTCGCCGTCGATGGCCACCGCGCCGTCGAGCACCAGCAGCTCGCCCCCGCCGGGCAGCGCGCGCTCGACGGCGGCGCCCGGCGCCCACGCCTCGAACGTGACCTCCTCGCGGGCGTCGGCGTGGAGCAGCTGCCGGCGCACGCCGGGGCTGGCCTGGTCGGCCGGCGCCGCCAGCCGCGCGCGGACGGGCGTGCGATCGTCCGGCGCGAACTGCCACAGCTTGACGAAGATCGTGCACCCAGCCGCGGACCGCGGGGTGTGGCGCGATGTCGGCGGGTTGCGCACGTAGGTGCCGGCCGGGTAGTCGCCGTGCTCGTCCTGGAACACCCCATCGAGCACCAGGTACTCCTCGCCGCCGCCGTGGGTGTGCGGCGCGAAGTGGCTGCCCGCGGCGTAGCGGACGATCGACGTCGCCCGCGCCACCTCGTCGCCTACCCGATCGAGCATCCGCCGCTCGACGCCCGGCATCGGCGACGGCACCCACGGCACCTGCTCGGTGTGGACCACCACGCGCTGGCTGAAATCGGCGCGCAGCTCCATGGCGTCGACGCTAGCACCCGGGGCCCGGGCGGCAATCGCCCGCCCGCCGGGCACGCCGCCGCGAAGATCCCCGGCGGCGTGCGTCCAGCGAGCGTGTACCCCGCATCGCCAGGGCTGACCGGCCGGTCCGACATCGACGCCACCGACCTGGCCGAGGCGCCGACCACCGCGCCGGCGCCCGGCAAGCGCACGCTGGTCGAGCGCGCCTACGGCGCCGGCCTGTCGGCCCAGGATCGCCACCTCCTGGCCGAGCTCGCGGCTAGCCTCCGGGACGCCGGCGCGACGGTCCAGGCCCGCGAGGGCGTCGCGCCCGCGGCTGATCCGGCGCAGGTCCACGCCGCCGCCCGGGCCGGCGTCGCCGGCGGCGGTGGTCGGCTGCCGTTCGCCGAGCTGATCCAGGCCGCGTTCGGGCACCACCGGGTCGACCACGTGTCCGCCCATGTCGGCGGCGCGGCCGCCGCGGCCTGCGAGGCCATCGGCGCCACCGCGTACGCCACCGGCGACGCCATCGCCTTCGGCAGCGGACCCGACTTGCACACCGCCGCTCACGAGGCTGCCCACGTCGTCCAGCAGCGGGCCGGGCTCCGGCTCGACGGCGGCGTCGGACGCCGCGGCGACGTCCATGAAGACCACGCCGACCGGGTGGCCGACGCCGTGGTCGCCGGTCGCTCGGCGGAGCACCTCCTCGACCAGGTGGCCGCGCCTTCGGCCGCGCCCGCCCCCGCCGCCGCGGTCCAGCGCCAGGACCGCGCGTGTACCCCGGGGACGCCCGTCGCGCGCGGCGACCTGAGCGCCATGCGCACAGCCGCGCTCGGCTACTGCGGCGACTACTTCTCGGCGGCCCAGGCCGGCATCCTGGCCTTCGAGGGAGACCTCGACACCAGCTTCGACTGGACCGCCTTCTGGGTGGCGGTCGGCGGCAACCTCCTGTGGGCCACCGCCAGCTTCGCCACCGGCGGCGCCGCGTTCGTCATCTCGGTCGCCGGCATCGCCGTGTCGACGGCCGCCGCGGCGTCGACGGTGCGCACCGGGCCCGACTTCCGCGCCGCCGCGCTGGTGCAGCTCAATGGCGTCGTGACCCACCTCAACAACCAGGTCGATCGGGTCACCCGCGCCGTCGACGCCGAGGCCCAGGCCGGCGGCTGGGACGACTCGCGCACCCGCGCCGAGATCTTGCACCGGCTGTTCCGTCGCGACCGCCCGGAGTTCGTCCTCGACGCGTGCGGCCACCTGCCCAACGTCAACCAGCCGGCCATCGCGGCATCGGTCCGCGAGCAGCTGCTCATCCAGGCCTCGCAGCAGCGCAACCCCGGCGCGGTGTGGCGCGCCTTCAACGCGGCCTACTTCGAGGAGGTCTACACCGTCGACGCCATCGAGTACTCCGACGCTGGGGGTATGGGCGTGTTCCCGATCCTGCGGCCACCCCAGGACTGGTCGTACGGGCGCACCAGCGCGCGGCTGGTCGGCGGCCCACCCAGCCTCACCGACCTCAACCAATCGATGAACCGGGTCTACGACGCCTACGGGTCCGGCAGCCGCATCGACCCGTCGACCTGGCCCATCGAGAAGCGGCTGCACTTGACCGGCCAGGCGCCCTTCGACATCACCTACGTGCTCGCGGCTGACAACTCGCTCAGCCGGATCGAGGCGCGGTCGTTCGCGGCCTTCCTGACCGCGCGCGGCTACGACACGGATCGCTACCTGCGCAGCCTGCTGACGATGATCCAGGGCCACGCAGGGCACGCGATGCCCCTGGTGCCGAGGCTCACCCGGTGACATTCAACGCCTAAGAAAATCACTTGCAAATGAGCGTTGATTAGGAAAATCTACGATTAGTGGATTTTCTGAACCGCCGCGATCTCGCCCCGGACGAGGACGACGAGTTCCTCACGGAGGAGCCCGTGGAGTTCGCCGGGAAGCGTGCCCGGTCGGATCGGCTTCGGCGGCCCAGGCGCGCCTCGTACACGCCGAAAAACCAAATCATACTAGATGGTTCGCCTGGTCGTGGGGGCACGCGACCGGCCGGGCCGGCGGCCGACAATGCGTTCTGGTTTGCCCGTCCCGGGGTGGTCGCGCAGGCCAAGCTCGAGCTCGCGATCGGACCCGAGCAGCGGCCCATCCCGCAACCGACCGGGCAGGGCGCAGCGCTGCCGGCGGCGGTCCGGGCCCAGATGGAGCAGGCGTTCGGTGCGGACTTCGGCCGGGTCCGGGTGGTCGAGGACAGCCCCGCGGCCCGCGGTCTGGGCGCCCGCGCCTACGCCATCGGTGACGAGCTGCACTTCGCGCCCGGCCAGTACGCGCCGGGCACCGCCGCCGGCGATGCGCTCATCGGCCACGAGCTGGCGCACGTCGTCCAGCAGCGCACGGGCCGCGTCAACGGAGCGGCATCGGGCGTGGGCTTCACGCTCGACGCCGGCCTCGAGGCCGAGGCCGACGCCCACGGGGCTCTGGCGGCGCGCGGCGAGCGCGTCGCGCCTGCGGCCGAGCGCGCCCCGGCTGCCAGCGTGGCCGGCGTGGTCGCGCAGGCGCTGTTGCTGGTCGACCTGGGCGAGGGCCTTTGGATGGCCGCGATCGACGCGCTCCGCTTGCCGAACGCGGTGAGGATCGGCCAGCGCTGTCGCGACGGGCAGCGCTACTACACCGTCATGGGCGAGGTGCAGCCGGGCGTGCTGCGGCTGCGCGCCGACACCGGCCAGGAGCTGGCGTGGGACGTCGCGGCCGACGCCCCCTGGCGCGACCCGCGCGGGCGCGACGACGACGACGACGCTCCCGACGACGACGACGATGCGCCGTCGGGCCTGCTCAAGCGTCACAAGTCCGAGGCCGGCCCCGACGAGGATGAGGTCGACGCCGTCGACGACGCGGTGCTGCCCGAGGAGCGCTCGCCGCGGAGCGAGCTGGTCGCCATCCTCGGCGAGCTGCTCTCGTCGGGCGCCTACGTCTTCAACAACCCCCCGCTCGACAGCTCGGGCGACATCTACCACACGCTCGGCTTCTTGGCGGTCTTGCGGCACCACCGGCTGGCGGTGCCACGGGTGGTGATCGGGTACTTCGCGCCCACGCGGGCGGCACCCAGGAAGCACAAGACCGAGGTCCACGCCGATCGCGCCGTCGAGTTCGCGATCGCCATCGGGTTCGGCGCCAACGTCACCAAGCTCGCGGTCAAGCCGCCCAAGAGCATGCAGATGAATCCCAAGGCCGCGGCCACCCGGAAGGCGATCCTCCTCGCGAAACCGGACGCCCGCGTCCTCGACCAGAAGGTCTCGACGGCGCTGCTCACCCGGATGATGCAGTGGGCCGGTACCAGCGCGATCACCGACATCATCGCCAAGGCGTTCTCCACCTACGAGAAGCCCGACCCGCAGGTGCAGCAGGCGTCGGATGCGTGGCAGGACGAGCAGCTCCGTCAGATCACCAGGGCGGTGGGGCCTGATCAACGGCTGGTCCTGTTCAACGAGCGCATCGCCACCAACCAGCAGCAACACAACAGCGAAGGCCCGGAGTTCACCGCGATCCGCAAGCACATCGACGACGATCCGTCGCTGGCGTGGTACTCGCTGCGCAGCCACGCCGGTCCCGCCGCCCAAGGCGATGCGGCGGTCTCCTCGCCAGCGTTCGCCGGCGCCGGCCAGGACGGCACGGCGTGGCCACCGGGCTTCAACACCAAGGTCCAGCACGTCCAGCTCCTGACCCGCATCAAGGCGCTGTTCGGTGACCGCCTGGTCGGCATCTACGGCTCGACGTCAGGGACCCTCGACGTGGCGGCGTTGGTCGGGATCCGCACGTTGTCCTTGCACCAGTTTCCCCTCGACGCGCGCGAGACCGGCGCGCTCAACGAGCAGGACCAGCGCGAGCTCCTGATGGCGCCGTTCAAGGATGTCCTGCGTCGCCAGGGCGCGGCGGAGGCGCTCGAGGCGCTGACCGCGTGGATCGCCGGGACGTACGCCGGCCCCACCTTCGCCCTCGACGAGATCTCGCTCCGCCCGCTGTACGCCCGCGTCACGACCACGAACCCCGCCCTCAAGACGTATCGCGAGCGCGAGCTCGACCTGCCCGAGCTCCTGGTCCAGACCCTGGGCGAGCTCCTGGGCCAGGCCGGCGGCGGCGCCAGTCGCGACGCGCTGGCCCAGCTGGCGGCCGTCGATCAACAGCCACTCCAGCTGAACGAAGGCGCCGCCACCGGCGTCGGGATGAACTGCCTCATCCACACCATGGTGCAGCTGGCCGGCGGCCAGCCGGCGGCGCCCGGCCCGCAGGTCGCGCAGATCCGTCAGGCGATGATCGACACCGGGACCGCGCGCGGCGACGAGATGCTCGACCCCTACCAGGCCGGCGCCGGGGCCGCGCTGATGGCGCAGTTCCGGCGCGACGGCGGCTTCGCGACGCAGATCCTCCAGTGGCGGGGCGGGCAGCTCCTGGTGCATCCGGTCATCGGCGCCGGGCCGGTGCGGCTGCTCTTGCACCGCGGCAACCACTTCGTGCCGGTGTGGGGCAACAACGGGCGGGCCATCGCGCCGGGCGCCGTGGCGCCGCCCCCCGCGGCGGTCGGCTCGCCCGACGACCTCGACCCGGACCTGCAGCGGGCGATCTCCGAATCGCTCACGTGAGCCTACGCCGGGCGGATCGTCGCGCCGACCGCCAGCGTGCCACTGCCGAGGATCGCCGCGCGGAGGCCGCCGCGGTGGAGCAGCGGCTTGAGCACCGGGCGCCCCAGGCGGTCGGCCAGGTACTGGCACGGCTCGCACAGCTCGGTACCTTCGAGCAACACCTCGCCGATGCGAAAGCGGCGCCCGACCAAGTGGTTGAGCGGCACGCCGCGGGTGAGCAGGTTGCGGCGCAGCTCGATCGGCGTCACGGCGATGGCGTGATCGCGCGCCAGCGCCGCGACGGTCTCTTCCTCGATCAGGCTGACCGCGCGGATCTTGGTGTAGCCGCGGGTGTGCTTGGCCACGTCGGTGGCGAAGCGATCCCCCTCGAGCCCGCACCCGGCCTTGGCGGCGATGGTCGAGTGCTCGACCGCCGGCTCGCCCGCCGATGGCACCGTGTAGATCGCGAGGAGCGCGCCTTCGAACATGCCCGACCGTACGCCAGATCGGCCCGGGCGCGGCGCCGCTGGCGCGCTCGACGGTCGAGCCAGCCATGGGCTCGTCGGCAGCACGACGGCGCGCAGAAAAAGGTAGGGCCGCCAAGCATAAACCCGGACGCCTGTCGTACGTTGGGCGTCCATGCGATTCACACCCTATCTCTACACGGTGCTCGCCCTGTCACTGTCCCTGGTCGCTTGCGGTACGACGACGACGACCGGCGCGAACCCTGTCGCCGCCCCCCCTGCACCTGACCCTGCCCTCGCTACGCCCTCCGGCGCCGGTGGGTGCGCCGACGCCGTCCGCGTCTACACCGAGGAGGGCTTCGCGGGAGACTCGCTCGAGCTGTCCCCCGGGCGCTACGACGTCGACTACTTCGACCCGACCCCGGTGCCCAACGACAGCATCGCGGCGGTGTGCGTGCCGCCGGGGTGGCAGGTCACGCTGTACTGGGACGGCGGCTTTGCCGGTGACAGCAAGGTGCTCCGCGAGAGCGTGCCCGATCTGACGGACTGGAGCCGGTCAGCCTCCAGCATCGAGGTCATAGCGCCCGAATAGCTCGAGCGCCGGCCGGTCGCCGTGCTCGATCCGAGCCGCGACCGCGTCGCGACCGCGCGGCCCCGCCGTCACGGCGCGGCGGCTGGCACCACCGGCACCAGCGGATCGGCGCCGGGGACCCAGGCCAGCTCGGTCAGCCGGCGATCGGTGCGCGGCACCGCGGCGATGAGCAGGCCGCCGAACGCCGACACCACGCTGGCGCCGCCCAGCATCGCGCGGCTGAGCCCGGGCGGCACGGGCGCGTCGGGCGCGGTGTAGGTGAGGCGGGTCGTGGCCAGCTCGCCGGTCGACCATCGGACGCGATCGGTGTAGGCGGCGTCAGCGAACGCGAGGGTGACGCCGGCCGGCACCGTCGGCAGGCGGGTGAGCGCGTGACCGTCGCGCTGGTAGGCCTGCGCGCCGGCGCCGTCGGCGATGACCACCAGGTCGGCGCCGCCCGTGGTGACGCCGCGGGCCAGCTCGTGCGCGCCTGGCACCACCACGACCCGCCGGTTGCCCAGGTAGAAGTGGCGCACCGCCGCCGGGCGCGCGCCGCCAGGCGGGTCGAAGGTCGCCAGGGTCAGGGTCTGGTAGCCGCCGGCCAGCACCGCGGCGCCGGCCCCTGCGGTCTCCCGCAAGATCAACACCGGCCCGGTCGCCGCGCCCGCGACCCCGCGCAGCTTGACCCGCCCGGCCGGATCGACGACGCCGAACCGGTCGCGCTTGTCGACGAAGCCCACGCCACCGTCGAGCTCTCCGACCGCGACCAGCCCGGTCGGCAGGCCCTTGAGCGGCTTGGCCCGGAGCGCGGCGTCGACCCGAACCCCGGCCAGCCGGCCGGTCGCGTTGTCGAACACGAACACCGCGGCCTTGCCGCCGGCGGCCACGGCGAGGGGCTCGTCCCCCGCCAGGCGGATGGCGCCACAGCGAGTGTCCGGCCCCGGCACGCACGCGACGCACGACTGGGCATCGAGTTCGCAGCCGTCGGTGCATCCCACCGTCCCCGCCGCGAAGCCGAGCCCGACGCACGTCTCGGCCACCTGACCGCGCTCACACTGCTCGCGGGGCTGGGTGCACACGATGGCGCAGGTGACGGGCTGGTCGCACCCGCCGGCGCACTGCTGCTCGCAGGTGCCGGGCAGCGCCTCGATGACGCCGTTGCCACACACGGCGCCCGGGTCGGGGGGCGGCGGCGCCGGCGCCCGGCTGCTCATCGGATCGCAGGCGTGGCGCGGCGTGGCGCGGTCGCGAACGTCGGCCCCGGAGCTCGTGGTCGTCGTAACGGCGCCGGGTGGTGCGGTGGTTGGTGTGGTCGACCGGGCACCACACGCGAGCACGAACAAGAGGGGACACCAGCGCAGGAGAGGCTTCATCGATGACCTGGAGCGAGACGTGACGGCGCCCCGACGATGCCCTGCCGGGGCGCCCGGCGCCACCCCGATCCGCC
Source organism: Kofleriaceae bacterium (assembly GCA_041389965.1). Taxonomy (GTDB): domain Bacteria; phylum Myxococcota_A; class Polyangia; order Haliangiales; family Haliangiaceae; genus UBA2376. Next base: position 935,825 of record JAWKQV010000002.1, read on the forward strand.
GCGGGGCCCGTGGCGGCCCACCGGCGGCCCCGTCACGCGCTGCGCTTGCGGTAGTTCCACACCGCCAGCGCGTTGAACACCACCGCGAAGCCCGCCAGCTTGGCCAGGGCCGGCAGCAGGTCTGCCGTGGTGCTGCCCTTCAGGTACACCGCGCGGATCACCGCGATGAAGTACGACGGCGGGTTGAACGCGGCGATGTGCCGGGCCCAGCCCGGCATGCTGTCGATGGGCGTGTACAGGCCGCCCAGCAGGATGAAGATCATCATCACGAAGAACGACAGCAACGTCGCCTGCTGCTGGCTCTCGGTGACGGTGCTGATCAGCAGCCCGACGCCCAGCACGCCGATCAGGTAGACCGCCGCGAACAGGTAGATCGTCAGCAGCGATCCTGCCGGCGTCAGGTGGAACACCAGCCGCGCCACGATCATCCCCAGCGTGATCGACACCAGGCCCAGCACCCAGAACGGGATCAGCTTGCCCAGGATGAACTGGTACTTCTTGATCGGCGTGACGTTGATCTGCTCGATGGTGCCGGCCTCGCGCTCCTTGACGATGTTGAGCGACGACAGGAACGCGCCCACCATGGTCACCAGGATCGCCAGGATGCCGGGCACCATGAACGCCGGGTAGTAGACGTGGGGGTTGTACCAGTTGGCCGAGGTCACCTCGATGGTGGGCACCGGCGCGCGCCCGACCACGGCGGCGGCGGCGGCCCGGCCGCGCTCGGCCCCCTCGAACTGCCGCACCATGGCCACCGCGTAGGCGGTGCCGAGCCCGGCCCGCACGCCATTGACCGCGTCGGCGATGATCTGCAGCGAGCCGTAGCCGGTCAGCGTCAGGTCGCGCCCGAACCGCGGCGGGATGGTCAGCACCAGATCGGCCTGGCCGCGCTCGAGCTGGCCGACCCCGGCGGCGTAGCTGCGCGGGCTGGCCACGATCTGGAAGTAGCCCGACGCGCCCACCTTCTGCACCAGCCGCTGCGACTCCGGCGAGTGGTCCTGGTCGACGATGGCCAGCGAGATCGACTTCACCTCGTAGTCGGCCGCCATCGGGATCAACAGCAGCTGCATGATCGGCATGATGAAGATCAGCCGCAGGATGGTCTTGTCCCGGAAGATGAGCAGGAACTCTTTTTGCAGGATGTAGTAGAGGTTGCGCATCGTTCACAGCCGCTGCTTGAAGCTCTTGAGGGCCACCGCCAGCAGGACCAGCGTCATCCCCACCAGCACCAGCGTCGGCGTGATCAGCGCCCGGAACCCCAGGTGCTTGATCATGATGTTGCTGGCGATCAGGTAGAACCACCGGGTCGGCACCGCGTGGCTGATGACCTGCAGCGGCCACGGCATGTTCTGGATGGGGAACATGAAGCCGCTGAACACCAGCGCCGGCATCAAGAGCCCCACCAGCGACACGAACATCGCGGTCTGCTGGGTCTGCACCCGGTTGGAGATCACCAGGCCGAGCGCCAGCGTGGTGATGATGAACAGCAGGCTCTCGCCCAGGAGCAGCGGCAGGTTGGCACCGGGCGGCATGTCGAGCACGCCGTACGACAGGACCAGGATGATCACCACGTCGACCAGGCACAGCAGCAGGTACGGCACCGCCTTGCTGATGATCACCGTCAGCGGGTTCATCGGCGACACCAAGAGGATCTCCATGGTGCCGCGCTCCTTCTCGCGCACGATCGCCACCGACGTCATCATCGCCCCCAGCAGCATCAGGATGAGCGTCATCACCCCGGGCACGAACATGTAGCTGCTCTTGAGCTGCGGGTTGTAGCGCATGCGGGTCTCGACCGCGATGCCGGGCGGGGCGGCGCCGCCGCCGAGGGTGTCCAGCTGGTACGCGCCGATGATCGCGGTGGCGTAGGTGGTGATGGTGTTGGCGGTGTTGGTGTCGGACGCGTCGGCGATCAGCCGCAGCTGGGCGTGGCCCAGGTGGTGGAGGTCGTGATCGAACCCCGGCGCGAACACCACCGCGAAGCGGGCGTCGCCGCGGCGGAACCAGCCCGCCAGCTCGGCCTCGTCGCGGGCGTGGCCGGCCAGGTGGAAGTAGCGGCTGGCGTCGAGCCGCGCGGTCAGCCCGAGGGTGGTGGCGTCGGGGGTCGGATCGACCACCACGAAGTTGCTGTTCTTGACCTCGTTGGACAGCGCGAAGCCGAACAGCGTCATCATCACCACCGGCAACCCCAGCAGGATGAGCAGGCTGCGACGGTCGCGCAGCACGTGCTTGAGCTCCTTCACCACGAACGCCAGGAACACCCGGCCGCCGCGGACCCGGGCGGTGGGCGGCGGGTCAGTCGCCATGGCGGGTCGCCCTCCGGGCCAGCGCCACGAACACGTCCTCGACGGTGGCCACCCCGTGGGCGGCGCACAGCTCGCCGGGCCGGCCCAGCGCGGCGATGGCGCCGTCGACCATGATCGAGATCCGGTCGCAGTACTCGGCCTCGTCCATGTAGTGGGTGGTGACGAACACCGTCATCCCGGCCTCGGCCGCCTCGTGGATCATGTCCCAGAACCGGCGCCGCACCACCGGGTCGACCCCGCCGGTCGGCTCGTCGAGGAACACCACCCGCGGCCGGTGCACGGTGGCCACCGCGAAGCTGATGCGCTGCTTCCAGCCCAGCGGGAGCTCGTCGACCGGCGTGCCGGCGGCCTGACCCAGCTCCAGCCGCTCGACGATCTCGGCGGTCTTGCGCTTCACCTCGGCCCGGGACAGCCCGTAGATGCCGGCGAAGAACCGGATGTTCTGGGTGACGGTGAGCCGACCGTACAGAGAGAACTTCTGGCTCATGTAGCCGATCTGCTGCTTGATCTGCTCGGCCTGGGTGCCGGCGTCGAAGCCGGCCACGGTGGCGGTGCCCGACGTGGGCGCCAGCAGGCCGCAGAAGATCCGCATCGCGGTGGTCTTGCCGGCGCCGTTGGCCCCGAGGAAGCCGAACACCTCGCCGGGCGCCACCTCGAGGTTGATCTTGTCGACGGCGACGAAGTCACCGAAGCGCCGGGTCAGGTCGACCGCCTGGATGACCGGCTCAGGCATGGGCGCCCGCGTGGGTGAGGTCGATGAACACGTCCTCGATGGTCGGCGCCACCGGCCGGATGGTCGCGCCCGGGTGGCCGCGCTCGCGCAGGTAGGCCAGGGCCGCCGCCGGGCCGCCGGCGTCGTCGGCGGCCAGCACCAGGTGGCTGTCCTGGCCGAACGCGGAGCAGTAGCGGGTGCCGGGGTACGCGCGCAGGTCCTTCAGGATCTGGTACGGCTTGCCGCCGGCCACCGCGAAGGTCGCCGTGGCGTGGCCGGCCAGGAGCGCCGGCAGCGTGTCCATCGCGATGACGCGGCCGTGCTGGAGCAGCGCGATCCGATCGCACCGCGCGGCCTCGTCCATGTACGGGGTCGACACCAGGATGGCGATGCCGGCGGCGCGCAGCCGGCCCAGCATCTCCCAGAACTCCTTGCGCGACACCGGGTCGACGCCGGTGGTGGGCTCGTCGAGAAACAGCACCCGGGGCGCGTGGATGAGCGCGCAGCACAGCGCCAGCTTCTGCTTCATGCCGCCCGACAGCTTGCCGGCCGGGCGCGCCTTGAACGGCTCGAGCTGGGTGTAGATGTCGGCGATGAGGTGGTAGTTGGCGGCCACCGTCGTGCCGAACACGGTGGCGAAGAACGCCAGGTTCTCGGCCACCGACAGGTCCTGGTACAGCGAGAACCGCCCCGGCATGTAGCCGACCAGCCGGCGGATCTGGCGGAAGTCGCGGACCACGTCGTGGCCCAGCACGGTGGCGGTGCCGCGGTCGGCCAGCAGCAGCGTGGTCAGGATGCGGAACAGCGTGGTCTTGCCGGCGCCGTCGGGGCCGATCACCCCGAACAGCTCGCCCGGCTCGACCGCGAACGACACGTCGGCCAGCGCCGGCGCGCCGCCCTTGCCGTACGCCTTCACCAGCCCGTCGACGACCACGGCGGCCATGGCTAGAACGCCACCTCGCCGTACATGCCGATCTTGAGCGTGCCGTCGTTGGGCACGCGGATCTTGACCGCGTACACCAGGTTCGAGCGCTCGTCCTTGGTCTGGATGGTCTTGGGCGTGAACTCGGCCTTGTCCGACACCCACGCCAGCGTGCCGGGCACCTCGCGGAACGCCGCGGCGCCGTCGTCGACGAACACCCTGACCGGTTGGGCCAGCTTGAGCTTGCCCAGCTGATCGGCGGTGACGTACGCGCGCAGCACGATGGTGCGCAGGTCGGCGATCTTGTAGAGCGGCTTGCCCGGCGTCGCGAACTCGAACTGCTCGGCGTACTTGGTCAGCACCGTCCCGGCGATGGGGTTCACCACCTGGCACTTGGTGATCTGCTGCGCCAGGGTGGCGATCCGAGCCTGGGTCGGCTCCCGCTCGCTGGTGGTGGCGCGGTTCTGCAGCGCGACCTGCGCGCCGTACGAGGTGCGCTGCTGGCGGACGATGGCGATCTGGCTCTCGGTCGACGCCATCTGCTGCGTGAGCACCGCCAGCTGGCCCTCGATGTCGGCGAGCTGCTTGGCCGGCGCCGCCTGGGCGTCGACCAGGGCCTGGAACCGCGCGCGCTCGCGCTCGAGCACCGCGGCCTGGGCGCGCTGGACCGCCAGCTGGGCCGCGGTGGCGCGCTCCTGCTGCCGCAAGACGTCCAGCTGCGGCTTGGCCTCGGTGGTCCGCTCGCCGATAGCGCCCTCGGACGCCTCGAGCTGGGCCTTCTGCAGCTCGAGCTGGGCGCAGTCGATCTCGGCCGCCACCGCCTGGGCCGCCAGCTCCTGGCCTTCCTCGATGGGCATCCGCAGGATCTGGCCGGCGGTCTCGGCGGCGATGATGGTCTCGCGGGCCTCGAACACGCCGCTGGCGTCGTGGTGCGACGGCTTGGCGCCGCACGCCGTCGCCGCGAGCAGGCCGACGACGACGAGGCCGCGGCGGTGGATCGTGGGCGTCATAGCTCCCCCTGGATGAAGGCCAGCTGGTGGCAGGCCAGGCTGCGCTGGGCCCGGTGGACCACCAGCTTGCTCTGGGCCAGGTCTTCCTGGCTGAGGTCGGTGATGAGGTCGGTCATGGTGGCGGTGCCCAGCCGCAGCTGGGTCTCGGTCTCGCCGCGCACCTGGACCCGGACCTGGGCCAGCTGCTCGTCGAGGGCCAGGGTGGCGTCGAGCCGGCCGATCTCGGCGCGCTGGGCGTCGAGCTGGACCTCGACCTGGGTCAGCACCGCGTCGCGCTGCCGGTCGAGCAGCGCGCGCTGGACCTCGAGCTGCTGGCGGGTCTTGGCGCGGGTGCCGGCGTACAGGTGGGTGAGCGGCACCGTGAGCTGGACGCCGCCGATGACGTAGGGCTGGAACGTGGGGTCGAGGAAGTTGAGGCCGGGGCGGCCGTAGCCCAGGGTGGCGAACGCGCCGAGGCGCGGGCGGTCGGCGGCGCGGTCGACCTCGTCTTGCGCCGTCAGCAGGCCGGCCTGGGCGGTGAGCGCGTCGAGCTCGGGGCGGTGGAGCGCGGCGGGCGCCGTCGGCGCGGCCGGGTCGCACGCGATCGGCGGCGCGGTCAGCGCGGCGTCGGCGGCGATCGTCGTCCCGGTCAGGTCGATCAGGGCGCGGCGCACGCTGGCGAGCTGGGCCTGGGCGTCGGCCAGCGCCTGCTGGGCCTCGAGCTGCCGGGCCTGGGCCAGCAGCACGTCGCGCGGCGTCGCCACGCCGTGCTGCTGCGCCACCTGCACCTTGGCGACCACCTCGCCCAGCCGGCGGTCGAGGGTCGCGGCCTGGGCCGCGAGCTGCTGCTGGACCACGCCGGCGAAGTACAGCTCGAGGATCCGCTGGCGGACCTGGAACCACTCGAGGTTGACCTGCTGCTCGGCGATGGCGGCCCGGCCGGCGGCGACGTGGCGCTGGCTCCGGGCCCGGCCGCCGTCCCAGATCGACTGCTGGATCTCGAGGGTGACCTTGTACTGGTCGTTGGGCGGCGGCGTGACCGTCACGCCGGGGATCGGGATCGCGATGCTGGTCACGTCGGACTGCCACGTCGCCTGGCCGGCCAGCTGCGCGTGGGGCAGGTAGGCCTGATCGATCAGCCGCTCCTGCAACGCCAGTGAGCGCGCGAGCAACGGCTGCCGGGCCAGGGTCGGGTGGTGCTGGCGGGCCGCCTCGATCAGCGCGGCGAGGGACACGGCGCCGTCGTCGGCCCGCGCCGTCGTCGGGCGCGCCGCGGCCAGCGCCAGGACCGCGAGCAGCGCGCTAGCCCTGGACATGGGCGTCCTCCGGCCGGGCCAGGCCGCGCAGCAGGACGTCGGCGTGGGCGGCCAGCACCGCGTGGCGGTCCAGCACCACCGGCACGTGGGGCGCGAGCGAGTGCTTCCAGAGCCCCAGCAGCAACAGGGGCGACATGACCAGGGGGACCATCTCGGCGGGGTTCACCACGCGAAACTCCTTCCGTTCGATGCCGCGGGCGATCACGCCCTGCACCAGCGCGAACATGCGTTGCAGCACCAGCTCGCCCCACACCCGGGCCAGCTCCGGGAAGTTGCCGGCCTCGGCCAGCACCACCTTGAGCACCGCGGCCATCGGGCTGTCGAGCAGGCCGTCGAACAGCAGGAGCAGCGTGCGCAAGAGCGCCGGGGTGCTGCCGTCGTAGCCGCGGATCAACGCCTCGGCCCGATCGACGTTGGGCGTCACCGTCTCGCGGACGACCGCCTCGAACAGGCGCTCCTTGTTCGCGAAGTAGACGTAGACGGTGGCCTTGCTGACGTGGGCCCGGGCGGCGACGTCGGCCAGCCGGGTCCGCGCGAAGCCGCGCTCGGCGAACAAGGCCAGGGCAGCGGCGACCAGCTCCGCGGGCCGGTCTTCGGAGCGACGCTGCCAGCGTGGTCGGGGTGTGGAGGTGGGCGTCACGGGCCAGCTCAGGCTGGCACTAAATGACCCGAGAGTCAATAACAGAATCATCGGGCCCGTCGATGGTGCTATGCATATAAATATCGTATGTTTGCGAGATCTTGACGACGTCGTAAATGACCCTTGGGTCAATGGCGCACGTTCCTCGCGCCGCCGTCGCCTGTGGGCGCTCGCCGGGCTGGCCCTCGGCGACGGCCGGTGCGCCAGCGGATGCGGCGTGCGATCATCAGGGCGTGCGCGCGTGGCTCCTCCCGGTGATCGTGGCGCTGACGCCGGCGGTGACCGCGGCGCAACCCCGGCCGACCCGCTTCGCCGCCGGCACGCCTGCCGTTGACGTCACCGTGTGCGTACAGCCGCTGGGCAAGGTCGACGCCGCCGTGCTCGGCGTGGTCGCGCGTGGGGTCACCGCGGCGTACGGCTTCACGGTCCGCACCCTGGCGCCGGCCGCGTTGGCCGCCGCCGCGTACTACCCGCCGCGCAAGCGCTACCGCGCCGACAAGCTCCTCGACCAGCTCCAGGCCGCGGCGGTCCCCACCGCCGGCTGCGACCTGGTCCTGGGCGTGACCACCGTCGACATCTCGACCACCAAGGACGACGCCCACCCCGACTGGGGCATCCTCGGCCTGGCCCGGCTCGACTCCCAGGTCGGCGTCATCTCGACCTACCGCACCCGCCGCGGGGTCACCCGGCGGGTGTCGCGCCAGCGCACCGTCAAGGTCGCCACCCACGAGCTCGGGCACGCGCTGGGGCTGCCCCACGACGACTCCGTGACCGGCTGCATGATGAACGACGCTGGCGGTACCGTCCGCACCGTCGACGCCGAGACCGGCGCGCCGTGCCCTCACGAGCGCGCCGCCATCGAGGCCGCCACCGGCGTCGACCTCCCCGACGTCGATCGGCTCGACTGGCCCGCGATCCTCGGCGGCCGGTGAGCGCGTCGCCCCGGCGCGGAGTGCCCCACGGTGTGCCGCCGAGCTGGGACGCCGTGATCCAAAACGGAACGCGGCGGTCGCTGCGCCGCGCGGATCTCCGCTGATCGCGGGGCACCGACGAGCGGGCTGGGCCGGCATCCATCTTGCTCTTCACCCAGGCATGGCCACCCACCCGCGCACGCTGGTCCTCGCCCTGACGGTGTCCTCGCTGGCGGCGCTCGCCGGCCCGCGCGTCGCCGCCGCCGAGCCCGAGGTCGAGTGGGGCTACCGGTTCGCGTGGTCGACCAACCCCGAGGTCAAGCGCAACGTCTGCAACCTCGACGGGCGCGGCCTGCTGGTGACCGAGGCGCTGGCGTCGGGCACGTGCACCACCCGGCTGTCGATCATCATGGCCCGGGGGCCCAACGTCGCCGTGCTGGCGACCGACGTCACCGACCTGGGCAAGGTGCGCGTGAGCGACACGACCTTCAAGGTGAAGATCAAGCTCAACTACACCCAGCGCGACGTGACCCCGGAGAACTACCCCAGCTTCGACGCCGGCTGGCTCTACCTGCGTCCCGGCTACGGCCTGGCGGTCACGGAAGATGCCAAGCGCGCGACGGTGTTCTCGACGGCGCCAGACAGTGGCGGCTGGTTGCAGGGCGTCGCGCTCACGGGCGAGCACCAGGTCATCAGCGGCGCGTGGCCGCAGCTGGCGTGGATGATGGGCACCGCCGCCGGGGGCACCGACGGCAAGCCGCTCACCCGGATCGGCCTGGTCCGGTAGCGGCGGCGCGAGGTCGACACCGACGACCGGTGTTTGCCGCTCTCGACCGTGGTGACCTACACCGCCGGGTTGGTACGGTGGAGGGAATGAACAAGCCTGTCTGGTTCTTGACCATCGTTGTGTCTCTGGCCGTCGCGGCCGCTGGTTGCGGCAAGAAGGAAGGTAGCGGCGGTGGCGGCGGCGGCGGCGGTGGCGGCGGCGGCGCCAAGATCGTCGCCAGCTGCGATCAGCGCGCGATGCCTGGGCCGGTCAAGACCTGCCTCGAGTACGTCGGCGGGGCGTGGACCGCCAAGGAGGTCCAGGCCCGCTGCGCCGGCGAGGGCCAGACGTTCCTGACCGGTGCGTGCCCCACCGACGGCGTCGTGTTCTCGTGTACCCAGGAGGGCGGCAAGCCGATGGAGGCGATCAACCGCTACTACGACAACGCCGAGAAGGCCAAGACCATCTGCGCGGCGATCGGCGTCCCGACCAAGTAGCCGGCCGGGCCGAGCCCGATCACCAGCCGCTGGTCGCGGGATCGCCCTTCCACGGGCCGACCAGCTCGGACGTGATCCAGCCGCCGTAGAACCCGCCCGGTTGGGGCCGCGCGCGCTCGCCATCGACCAGGCACTCCAAGCGCGCCGGGTAGAACGCGACGTGGCCGGCGATGGTCGCGGCGTCGTCGAACGGGTGCAGGTACGACCAGGCCGCGCGCGGCACGCGCTGATCACCGACCACGACGTCGTAGTAGGTGCACGCCCCCTTCCACTCGCAGCGCGAACCGCCGCCGGCGGGCACGAGCCGCGCGAGCCGCACGTCGGCCCGGGGCAGGTAGAAGCTCGGTGGGTGCGACGTCTCGAGCAGGCGCACCGCGCCGCGGGTCCGTGCCAGCTCGACGCCGTCGAGCCGCACGATCACCTCGCGCTCGTCGGGCACCAGCGCCGGCGGCCGCGGGTAGTCCCACACCGACTCCTGGCCAGGTCCGGGTTCGATCGCGAACGGCGGCCGCGCGGCGCCGGTCCACGTCCAGCCGGCGCGCCCGGCCTTGGCCCACGCAGGCAGCTTGTCACCGGTCGTCATGCCGCACCGTAGCGCGCATCTGGCGCGCCGCCGCCCGCGGCCGTGGGGTAGGCTCGAGCGCGACCATGGCCGCTGCCTCCACGATCGCGCCGGCGCGCGCGGCCCGCCACGCGGGGCACCGCGATGCCTGAGGCGATCATCATCGGCGCCGGCGGGCACGCGCGGGTCATCGCGTCGATGCTCACCGTCACGCCGCGCTTCGTGACCACCGCCGCCGCGGATGAGGACCGCGTCCTGGGCGAGCTGGTCGCCGACCACCCCACGGCCGACTTCTACCTGGGCCTCGGCACCAACGCCGACCGCCGCCGGGTGGCCGACAAGCTGCGCGCGCTGGGCGGGCGCCTGCCGCCGTGCGTGGCGCCCAACGCGTTCGTCGCCCGCGACGCCGAGGTCGCCGACGCGACGGTGTTGTGCCTCGGCAGCCAGATCGGGGCGGCGGCCCGCATCGGCTTCGCGTGCATCGTCAACACCCTGTCGAGCGTCGACCACGACGGCGTGCTGGGCGACTACAGCCAGGTCACCGTCGGGGTGACCTTCGGGGGCACCGTGCGGGTCGGGGTCAACGGCTTCTTCGGCATGAAGAGCGCGGTGTTCCCCAACCGCACCATCGGCGACGACGTGGTGGTGCGCGCCGGCTCGCTGGTCATCCACGACGTCCCCGACCGGGTGGTGGTCGGCGGCAACCCAGCGCAGATCCTCCGCCACCTCTAGGGCGCCCGGCCGCCGCCCGGGCATGGGCCGCGCATCGCCTGGCGGTCACCCGAGACGAACCGACGCTGGGCGGCATCTGACCGACATGGACCGCACCACCGAGGCTCGGCCTGCCGCTAGCGTCGTCGCCGCCGTCGCGCTGGCGGGCCTCCTCGCCGTCGAGCTGACCATCGCCCGGGGGCCGGCCACGTGGCACCGCACGGTCGCCGTCGCCGTCGCGCTGGACCTGACCGTGACCGCCGCGGCGCTGGCCTGGTGGCTCGGCGTCCGGCGGGCCGGCTGGCCGCGCTGGGCCCCGCTGGTGATCGCTGGCGCCGGGCTGGCGCTGGCCCACGCGGTGGTCCCGGGCGGGGTGCTCCCGGCGGCGATCGTCGTCGAGCTGGGCGTGCTCGCGCTGGCGGCGGCGCGCGGCCGCGTCGCGTGGCGGGCCGGGCGCGCGGCCCGTGCCACCGCCGCTGGGCCGGTCGCCGTCGTCGAGCACGCCGCGCTGGCCGCCGGCGTCCCGCGCCCGCTGGCCGCCGTGGTCGCGATCGATCTGGTCGTCCTCGGCTACGCCGCCAGCGGGTGGTGGCGGCGACCGCCGCGCGACGGCTTCGCGATGCACCGGCGCAAGCACCGCGCCGCGATCGTCGCGCTGCTGGTGGGCCTCATCACCGTCGAGACCGTCGCCCTGCACGTCATGCTTGTGGGCTGGAGCGCGATCGCCGCCTGGGTCTCGACCGTCAGCGCGGCCTACGCCGCGGTGTGGCTCATCGCCGACCTCCACGTCCTGCGCCTGCACCCACTCGAGGTGACGCCCACCGCCGTGCGGGGGCCGGTCGGGCTGCGGTGGCGCCTCGACGTGCCGCGCGCTGCCATCGCCTCCGCCACCCTGATCGACGCGGTCCCGGCCGGGGCCATCGCGGCCACCGTCGGTGAGCCCACCGTGCTGCTCTGCCTGACCCGACCGATCGAGGTGCGCGGGCTGCTCGGCCGACGCCGCGCCGCCACGGCGATCGCGCTGACCATCGACGACCCCGACCGGTTCATGGCCGCGCTGGGCGTCTCGGCGTGAGCGCGCGGGCCCGGGGTCGACCACCGTCGGGTTTGACATGCAGCCAAATGGCTGCATAAAGTCTGACCGGCAATGGACGCGGTCTATAAGGCGCTGGCTGATCCGTCGCGGCGTCACCTGCTCGACCTGCTGCGCGCCCGCGGCGGCCAGAACCTCGGCGAGCTGTGCGCGTCGCTGGCCATGGCCCGCCAATCGGTGACCAAGCACCTCGGGGTGCTCGAGGCCGCCGAGCTGGTCGTGGTGGTGTGGCGGGGCCGCGAGAAGTTGCACTACCTGAACCCGGTGCCGCTCCACGCGATCTACGCGCGGTGGCTGTCGCGGTTCGATCATGCGCAGGTGCAGGCCCTGCACGCGCTCAAGCGAGGAGTCGAGTCATGTCCGACGACCACCCCACCTTCGTCTACGTCATCTGGATCCAGGCGCCAGCCCAGCGGGTCTGGGACGCGCTCAAGGACGCGGAGCTGACCCGGCAGTACTGGGGCGTCCACAAGAACCTGTCCGACTGGGAGGTCGGCAGCGCGTGGCGCCACGTCGACTACGACGACGAGTCCAAGGTCGCGGTGCACGGCACGGTCCTGGTACACCAGCCGCCCCACAAGCTGGTCTTCACCTGGGTCAGCGCCCACCTCGGCGCCGTCGAGACCACGGTGACCTTCGAGCTGACCGAGCGGTTCGGCGCGACCCGGCTGATGCTCACGCACCAGGGGTTGCCGGCCGGCGCCGCGATGGTCACCGAGGGGTGGACCGCGATCTTGTCGAGCCTGAAGTCGCTGCTCGAGACCGGCGCGCCCATGCCGGGCACCACCCGCCGCTGGGGTGGTTGACCCGCGCCGCCGCCGCCGCCGCCGCCGCACCTACGACCGCCGGGCCCGCAGCCGGGCCCCGCCGCCTACTTGCCGACGGCGAGATCGAACCGGTCGAGGTTGGTCACCTTGGTCCACGCAGCCACGAAGGCGCGGACGAACGGCTCGGCGCCGTCAGCCTGGGCGTACACCTCGGCGATGGCGCGCAGCTCGGAGTTCGACCCGAAGATCAGGTCGACCGGCGTGGCGGTCCACCGCAGGGCGCCGGTGGCGCGATCGTGGCCCTCGTACAGGCCCTCGGTCTTGGCCGGGGTCCACACCGTCGCCATGTCCAGGAGGTTCACGAAGAAGTCCTGCGACAGCACGCCGGGCCGCGCCGTGAACACGCCGTGGGCCACGCCGTCGGTGGTGGCGCCCAAGACGCGCATGCCGCCGACCAGCGCGGTCATCTCCGGCACCGTCAGCCGCAGCTGGTTGGCCTTGTCGACCAGGAGCACCGTGGGCGACCGCTCCTGCCCGGCGGCGTAGTAGTTGCGGAAGCCGTCGGCGGTCGGCTCGAGGAACCCGAACGACGCGACGTCGGTCTGGTCCTGGGTCGCGTCGGTGCGGCCGGGGCTGAACGGCACGGTGACCTTCACGCCGGCCTTGGCCGCGGCCTGCTCGACGGCGGCGTCGCCGCCCAGCACGATGACGTCAGCCAGCGACACCCGCTTGCCGCCCTTGGCGGCGGCGTTCCAGTCGGTCTGGATCTTCTCCAGCACGGGCAACACGGTCGCCAGCTCGGCCGGCGAGTTCGCCGCCCAGTCCTTCTGAGGGGCCAGCCGCAGGCGCGCGCCGTTGGCGCCGCCGCGCATGTCGGTGCCGCGGTAGGTCGACGCCGCGGCCCAGGTGGTGCGCACCAGCTGCGCGGTGGTCAGCCCCGACGCCAGGATCGTCGCCTTCAGCGCCGCCGCGTCCTTGCCGTCGATGAGCGCGTGGTCGACCGCGGGCAGCGGGTCCTGCCACGGCAGCACCTCGGTCGGGACCTCGGCGCCCAGGTAGCGCGAGCGCGGGCCCATGTCGCGGTGGGTCAGCTTGAACCACGCCTTGGCGAAGGCCAGCTGGTAGGCCGCCGGGTCCTTGCGGAAGCGGTTGACGATCTCGAGGTAGGCCGGGTCGACCTTCAGCGCCAGATCGGTGGTGAGCATGACCGGCGGGTGGCGCTTGCTGGGGTCGTGGGCGTCGGGGACCAGCGTCGCGGCCTGTCCGTCGGCCGGGATCCACTGGGTGGCGCCGGCCGGGCTCTTGGTCTTCACCCACTCGTAGTTCATCAGGTTGTCGAGGTAGTTGGTCGACCACGCGGTCGGCGTCATGGTCCACGCGCCCTCGAGGCCGCTGGTGACGGTGTCGCCGGCGTTGCCGGTGCCGCACTTGTTCTTCCAGCCCAGGCCCTGCTCCTCGAGCCCGGCCGCGGCCGGCTCGCGCCCGACGCAGTCGGCCGGCGGGTGCGCGCCGTGGGTCTTGCCGAAGGTGTGGCCGCCGGCGATGAGCGCGACGGTGTCCTCGTCGTTCATGCCCATGCGGCCGAACGAGTCGCGGATGTCGGCCGCCGACGCCATCGGGTCGGGGTTGCCGCCCGGGCCCTCGGGGTTGACGTAGATGAGGCCCATCTGCACCGCGGCCAGCGGCTGCTCGAGCTTGCCGTCGGGGCCGCGCCGCTGGGACGCCAGGAACTCCTGCTCCTTGCCCCAGTACACCAGGTCGGGCTCCCAGTCGTCGGGCCGGCCGCCGGCGAAGCCGAAGGTCTTAAAGCCCATCGCCTCGAGCGACACGTTGCCGGTGAGGACCATCAGGTCGCCCCACGACAGCGCCTGCCCGTACTTCTGCTTCACCGGCCACAAGAGCCGGCGCGCCTTGTCGAGGTTGGCGTTATCTGGCCAGCTGTTGCGCGGGTCGAAGCGCAGCTGACCGCCGTTGGCGCCGCCCCGACCGTCGGCCGAGCGGTACGACCCGGCGCTGTGCCACGCCATGCGGATGAAGAACGGCCCGTAGTTGCCGTAGTCGGCCGGCCACCACGGCTGCGAGGTCGACAGCACCTTGCCGATGTCGGCCTTGACCGCCGCCAGGTCGAGCTTGGAGAACGCCTTGGCGTAGTCGAACGACGGGTCGAGCGGGTTCGACTGCGCGGCGCGCTGCCGCAGCGGCGCCAGGTCGAGCTGATCCGGCCACCAGAACGACGCCGGCCGCGGCATTGAGTCGGTGCGGGCCATGGCCGGGGCCTTGTCGCCGGCCTTGTCGCCGGCCGCGACCGGCGGCGGGGCGGTCGGTGCCGGCGCGGCCTCCTTCGGCTTCTTGGGACACGCAGCCAACAGCAGCGCGATGCCCACCAGCGCGAGCAGGGGTGGCCGCCCGCGCGCGGCGCGCGCCGCAGGTGGTCGTGGGATCGTCTCGGTTCCGGTCATGGTGCAGCTCCTCGGTGTGGGTGGCGTACGGCCACGTCGCCCCGCGGCGTCACCGCGGGCGGACCTCCGGCCAGGGCCTCGGGTAGGCCGGACCATACGCGCCGGCATCGATAAACTCCAACTCAATGTCGTGATAGATGTGATAACGAGCGACTATCACAAGCTGCCGCTACGCGGTCCCGCCGCGGTGCCTGGTCACGACCCGGTACAGCGCCAGCAACACGATCGCGCCTACGATCGAGGCGACGAAGCCGACACGTTGCCCCGGGCCGTACCAGCCAAGGGCGCGGCCCAGCAGGCCGGCGATCATGGAGCCGGCCAGGCCGATGAGGATCGTCACCAGCACACCGCCGGGGTCGCTGCCGGGCATGACGAGCTTGGCGAGCGCGCCGATGACGAGGCCGATGATGAGCATCCAGACGAATTCCATGGCGCGTCTCCTGGTGGTTGAACGTGACGCCCGGCAGTGCGAGCGACGTGCCACCGTGGCGGGCCCGCGCCAGGCCCGCGCAGGGCCGCGCTGGGGTGCCGGGGTGGTCGATGCGAGCGCCAGCGCACACCGAGCGATGGCCCGGCGCACCACCGCTCGCCACCAAGGCCGACCGCGCTCGGCGCGCTAGCCGGCCAGGGCCGCGCGCAACGCTTCGACCGCCGCAACCCGGGCCGCGGCGCGGGCCTCGACCTCGCGCAGCTGGACGGCGGTCGCGCCCATGCCGCGCCGGGCCCGGGCCGGGGCGCCGCGGTAGTGCTCGGCCAGCGCCGCCAGCGCCGCGTCGATGCCGGGCGGTGCGCTGACATCGAGCTGGGCCACCAGCGCCCGCCAGCTCGCCAGATCGCGGCCAGTGCGCTTCTCGAAGCCGCGCTTCACCAGCGGCCGCACAAAGAACGGCATCTGCGCGTACTCGTGCTCCGTCTCCTCGAGCGCGCGCCGCACCGCCGCCACCCGCGTCCGGCGATCGTCGACATCCATCCCCGGCAGGATACGCGGGCCCCGCGACCGTGGCCAGCCGCGGCGCTCGGCGAGCGTCAGCGGCGCTCGGCGAGCGTCAGCGGCGCTCGGCGAGTGTCAGCGGCGCTTGGCCGGCTTGGCCGGCGCGGTGCGCTTGGCCGGCGCGGTGCGCTTGGCGGAGGTGGCGCGGCTCGCGGACTTCGGCGTCGCGGCCTTGGCCTTGGTCGCGGCCTTGGCGCCGCGGGCCGCGCGGGCGGCCGGCGCGGCGGTGGCCCGGCTGGCCTTGAGCTGGAGGTTGGTGGTCCGCTTCACCCCGTCGGAGCTCTTGCGGGTCGACTTGCGGGTCGACTTGCCGTCGGGGCCGGCCGCCTCGAGCGCGGCCCCGCCGCGCCGGCCCGCCAGCGCACGTCCGTCCGGACGACGCAGCTTCTTGCGATCGGTGGCGCTGACGCCGGGCTGCGCGGTGTCGACCACGAGATCGCGGCGGGGCCGCTTGGGGCTCTTGGGCTTGGGCGGGTTGGCCGCGCGGGCAGCCTGCTGACGGAATGCATGAGCTTTGGTCGTAGCCATGCACCATTGATAGTCACTCCGCGCCGTCACCGCACCCTTGGGTGGTCATTACCTGCGCCGGCGGGCCCGCGCCTATTCGATCCGGCAGGCGTCGGCGAAGCCCAGCCGCGGCGACCGCGGGAACAGCTTGGCGTCGTCGCCGTAGCCCAGGTTGCACAGGAAGTTCGAGCGCCACCGCCCGTCGGCGAAGAACGCCGCGTCGACCTTGGCCGCGTCGAAGCCGCTCATCGGGCCGCAGTCGAGCCCCAGGGCCCGCGCCGCCAGCATGAGGTAGGCGCCCTGGAGCGAACCGTTGCGGTACAAAAAGGTCGTGCGAGCCGCCTCGGGCATGCCGGCCATGGCCGCGCCCACCGCGGGCGCGTGGGGAAACAGCGTGCCCATGTGCTCGTGGAAGGCGGTGTCGAACGCCACGATCGCGGTCACCGGGGCCGCCATCGTCTTGTCCACGTTGCCGGCGTCGAGCGCCGGGCGCAGCCGCGCCTTGGCCTCGGGGCTCTTCACGAACACCACCCGCAGCGGCTGCGAGTTGGCCGCCGTCGGCGCCATCCGGGCCAGCTCGTAGACGCGCTGGAGCACGGCGTCGTCGACCGCGCGCGCCTGCCACGCGTTGTGGGTGCGGGCGGCCAGAAACAGTTGAGCGAGGGCGTCGTCGGGGAGCGGGCTGCGCATGGGCCGCGTTATAGCCTGGCCGGCGACACCGGCCACGGCGATCGGGGCGACGAGCGGGTCCGCGCCGCGCCAGCCGTGGTGCCGGGGTGATCAGTCGGGGCCGGGCGCCAGGGCCGCGTGCAGCTCGGCCTGCTGGTCGGCGGTGAGGTATGCGTCGCAGGCCTGCAGGGCGGCGCGGTCGCCGGCGTCGCCGAAGCAGTTGACCGCGGTGAAGTGCCACCGCATACACGCCCGCTGGGTCGTCACCGCCAGCGCGCGGGCGGCGTCGTCGGGGAGCGGGCCCAGCGCGCGGCGGATCGACTCGGACGCCTGGCCGCAGGTGGTGTTCAGCGCGGGGTTCCACGGGCTGCGGTCGGCGGCCTTCTCCGCGATCAGCTCGGCGTTGAGCGCCGTGAACGCGGCGTCGAACGCGGCGTACTGGGCCGGCGGCAGCAGGTCGGGGCACCCGGGGCCGTCGTCGGCGATGCACCCGCGCATGGCGGCGTTCCAGCGGTCGGCGGTGCAGCGCTCGAACAGCATCTGGGCCAGCCGCTGGTTGTGGCGCGCGCTGCGGGCCGCGGCCATCCGCACGTAGGCGTGGCGCCCGGCCGGCACGTCGGGCTCGCGCAGCTGCTGGGCCACGGCCGCCTCGGTCTGGGCCGAGGGGTGTCGATACCGCGCCACCGCCGCCTCGCAGCCCGGGCGCACGTCCGAGGATGCGCCACCGCACGCGGCCACGGCTATCAGCGCAAGCGCGGCCAGCGTTCGGGGTGCCATGCCCGACGGTAGCGCGGCGCACCTGCGGCTGTCAGCACAGCGCAGGCGCGGCGCGGGCGCGGCCCACGATCACGGCTCGACCGACGCTGGCGGCGCCCCGCCCGACGCGCGCGCGGTGTCGATCAGCTCGCAGCGTCGCGCCACGCAGCGGGTGCGGTACCGGTTCGCGTTGTCCTCTTGCAGCCGGTCGAAGTCGGGGCCGCCCATGCCACACGCGATCCGGCGGACCGGGAACGCGGCGCGCACCGCGGGCAGCATCGACTTGTTCACGGCCACCGGGTCCTGGGCGATGCACGCGCTCAGCTGGAAGTGCAGCGTGCAGTCGCTGTCGACCTGGCAGGTCCGCAGCGCCGCGTGCGCCACCGGGGGCGGCGGGGCACCGACGCCGCGCGCGATCAACGCCAGCTTGCCGCGGCCCCGGGTCTGGGCAGCGACCGAGCCCGCCAGCGCCGCCTGCACGCACCGACGGTATGCGCGTGTGCCGCCGCTGACGACGATCGACGTCAGGGCGCCGGTGCGAGCCCACCGCAGCGACAGGGTGGTGCGGACCACCCGCCCCGCCGGCGCGCAGGCGGCGAGCTGCGCGCGGCGGCCCCGCACCAGGCTCACGATCGGCTCGCTGCCGCGGACGACGTCCACCGTGCCGGCGTCCACCGGCGGCGGCGCCACCGGCTTGGCGCGCGCGTCCGCGGCGGGGACGGCGAGCGACGCGATCAGGGCGAGCGCCCCACGGGCCAGGTGCGGTGCAGACATAGGGAATGGACGCACGCCGGGCGACGCCATTCAAGCGTCGTCGACGGACGTGCCGCGGCGCACTCGCGCGTCATGAGGCCGGGAACCGATCGCGGTGGGCGCTGTCGTAGACTGACCTCGATGCCGCCGGTCCGCTATCCGCTTCGCACCCCCCCGCTCTACGTGGCCTTGATGGCGATCCTGTGCGGGCTGGTGGCGTGGCTGCTCGTGGCCAGCTGGCACCTGGCCTGGGATGGCAAGCACGTCGGGGTGGTGGTAGTGGGCGTCGCGACGATGGTGGTGGCGCTCGCGGTCACCGGCGCGTACCGCGCGTGGCCCGGCGGCCACGTGACCTTCACCGACGACGCCGTGGTGGTCCAGCGCGGCCGTCGCCCGGTCCGGTATGTCCGCGCCGACGGCATCGTCGCGTCGGTGCAGCAGGTGAACGTGCAGCTCACGATGGCGCTGGTCCCGGTCGGCACCGTCGACCGGGGCCAGCTGATCCGCATCGGCCGCGGCCCCGCGCAGGTGGCGTTGTCGACCTTGCTGGTCCCGCGCGCCGCCCGCGCCGCCCTGGTCGCCGACCTGGCCCGGGCCGTTCAGGGCGAGCCAGCCACCGGCGCAGCGCCGCCCGCGTCGACATCGTCACCGGCGTCCGCACCTGCGCCCGCGCCGCGCACCGCCGCCGAGGACCGCCTCGACGCCGCGCTCCGCGACGCCGAGTGAGCGGCCGGTGCCGCCGCCCGTCGTCGAAAAACGCCGGGGTGTAGGATCGCCGCGTGGACCCGCCCGCACGGTTCTCGCCCGAGGAGCTGGACGCGGCGCTGCGGGCCCTGGCCTCGACGCTCGCCAAGTGTACGAAGGTGTTGCCCAAGCTCACCGTGGGCTCGTCGCAGCACACGCTGCTCACCCGCCGCATCCGCGCGCTCGAGATCGCCGTCGCGCTGATCGAGCGAGAGCGCGGCGCGTAGCGGTGCCCGGAGGGCATGCGTAACCAATGCTTGACACGTCCGGCGGCGACATGTAACTAGTCCGTTACGGATGCAGCCCGCAACGGCCACCCCCCCGGCGACCCTCGACGCGGTGTTCTTCGCGCTGTCGGACGCGACCCGCCGTGGGCTGCTCGAGCGGCTGCGCGGCGTCGAGGCCTCGGCCGGCGCGCTGGCGGCCGGCTTCGACGTGTCGCGCCCCGCGGTGTCGCGGCACCTGCGGATCCTGCGCGAGGCCGAGCTGGTCGAGGAGCGCCGGCGCGGCCGCGAGCGCGTGTACACGCTGGCGCCTGCGAAGCTGGCCGTCGCCACCGCGTGGCTCGACACCTACCGCGTGTTCTGGGCCGCGCGGTTGCGCGACCTCAAGCAGTTCGTCGAGGCGCTGCCCGACGACGACGTCCCGCCCCGGCGGCGCCCACCGCGCCACCGCTGAGCTGCCCCCGTCGCACCAGAAGGAAGACCCGCCCATGGCCCCCGGCTTCGACCACACCGCCACGTTCGCGCTCCCCGTCCCGCCCGCGCAGGCGTTCCGCGCGCTGATCGAGCCCGCCCAGCTGACGCGGTGGTTCGCCGCCGAGGTGGTCGTCGACCCGCGCGTCGGCGGCGCGTTCACCTTCAGCGGGCGCGGCGCGATCGGCAGCGGCGGCGTGATCACGGCGCTCGACGACGGCCGCGAGCTCGGGTTCCAGTGGACCCTCGACGACGTGCCCACCGAGGTGAACCTGCGGGTGCTGGCCGGCGACGACGACGGCACCAGCACGCTCGAGGTCGAGCACCGGGTGCGCGGCGCGCTGCCGACCCGGGCCCCGCGGCACTTCGTCGACGACCTGTGGCGCCACTACCACGGCAACCTCGCCGAGCACCTGCGCGGCGGCGCCAACGTGGTGCTGCCCGACCTCGTCGGCGACCGGCCCGAGGTGCGGCTGTCGATCGAGATCGACGCCCGGCCGGCCAAGGTGTTCCGCGCGCTGCTCGAGCCCGCGCTGATGGCCAAGTGGCTCGGCGGCGTCGCCCGGGTCGACCTCGCCACCGGGGCCTACTCGTACGGCTGGAGCTACCCGTACGAGGGCCGCGAGGTGGCCGGGGGTCCGACCCGGATCCTCGAGCTGGTCGAGAACGAAAAGCTCGTCACTGACTGGCCCGACTGGCGCGGCGACCCCGCCAAACCGGCGACCCGCGTCACCTGGCTGCTCGAGCCGCTGGCCGGCGGCACCCGCACCCGCGTGACGATCATCCACGACGGCTTCGAGCACCCCATCGATCGCAGCGACTACCAGCAGGGCTGGGGCTACTTCGCCAGCGGCTTGCGCAAGGTGGCCGAGGCCGTGGGGGACGCGGCGTAGCCTGGGGTCGGCGTCGGCGGGCGGGCGGCGATGCGGTCGAGGTGGCGCCCGAAGCGCCACATCACCGCGAGGTGGACCACGGCCTGTGTGAAGCGGTAGATGAACCACGGCAGGCGCGGCTCGAAGTCGTGGATGGCGGCGAGCACGGTGTCGCCGGGTGCCTCGCGGAACTCGAGGCGGCCGCGGCCGCCGCTGGCGGCGAGGCGGCCGCCGGTGACGCGCAGGAGCTGGCGGTCCGGCGTGCTGCGCTCGGGATCGGTGGTCAGCTCGAGCAGCGGCCGCCGCGTGCCGACGAGGAAGAACTGGCTGTGGGCGCCGACGCGCGTGACCCGCAGCAACGGCCGCGTGCCGCGCGGCAGCCAGCGCACGTACTCGTCGGCCACCCACGCCGCGTCGCGCCCGCGCGGCAACGGCAGCCGCTGCACCGAGCGCACCCGGTTCGGCTGGCCTCGCGCCGCGGTCCGGGGCGCGGCGTAGGCCGTCGGTGCCGCCGCGGGCGTGGCGATCGCCAGGTCGATCGCCTGGGCGATGCCCAGCCCCGGGATGCCGGCCCGCTGCTGCAGCGCGCGCTCGCCGGCGAGCATCGGGTGCCGCAGGCTGGCGATCAGCGGCCGGATCAAGTTGCGCGGCGCGCCGGTCACCAGCGCCACCCACAGCGCCGACAGCCGCGGCGTGATCAGCGGCAACGGGATGATGCGGCGGGTGCGCCGGATCGCGACGGCGACCTGGCGCATCAGCTGGTGGTAGCTCACCACGTCGGGGCCGGCGATGTCGTGGACCTCTCCGGCGGTGGCGGGCGTGGCGGCGCAGTAGCCCAGCAGCGCCACCACGTCGGCGAGCGCGATGGGCTGGGTCGGCGTCGCGGTCCACGCCGGCGCCAGCATCGCCGGCAGGCGGGTGACCAGGCGCACCATGATCTCGAACGACGAGCCGCCGGCGCCAATGATCAGCCCGGCCCGCAGCACCGTCAGCGCCGGCCGGCGCGATCCGAGCACGCGCTCGACCTCGAGCCGGCTGGCCAGGTGCGGCGACAGCGCCGCGGTGTCCGCGGGCAGGATGCCACCCAGGTAGATGATCCGACGCACCCCGGCCCGCTCGGCCGCGCGCGCGAAGTTGTCGGCGCAGATGAGGTCGAGATCCTGGAAGCGCCCTTGCACCAGGCGCGCCGACGGCAGCATCGAGTGGACCAGGTAGATCGCCACCTCGGCGCCGGCCAGCCCTGCCTCGGCGTCCTTGAGGGAGAACAAGTCGCAACGGCGGGCCTCGGCGTAGCCAGGCCGTGGCCCGGTGCCGCGCTCGAGCGCGATCAGGTGGAACCCGTCGCCCAGCGCCCGCCCGAGCGCGTGCCCGACGAAGCCCGACGCGCCAGCCACCGCGACCACCGTCCGCGCACGAGCTGCCATGGTGCTTCGATGCACGCTGGCGCCAGAAGTTGCAAGGCCCACGCGCCCGCGCCCGGCGCGCGCCTGCCCGCGCCGAGGCGGTCGCCACGCGGGTGCTACAGTGGCGCCGTGACGCCACCGCGGCAACCGTCCGCAGCCCCGCGCCGCTCGCCCAAGCTCGCGCGGCTCCTCGAGGACATCCGGGCGTGTCAGGTGTGCGACCTCCCGCACGGCCGGCGGCCGATCCTCGCCGCGAGCGCCACCGCCCGGGTGCTCCTCGCCGGCCAGGCGCCCGGCAGCAAGGTCCACGCGCGCGGCGTGCCGTGGGATGACGCCAGCGGGGACACGCTGCGAGCGTGGCTGGGCGTGGACCGCGCCACCTTCTACGACGCCGACCGGTTCGCGATCGTGCCGATGGGCTTCTGCTACCCGGGCAAGGGCCGGTCGGGCGACCTGCCGCCGCGCCCGGAGTGCGCGCAGACCTGGCACGGCACGCTGATGCCCCTGCTCAAAGGCGTCGAGCTGACGGTCGTGATCGGCTCCTACGCGCAGGCCTACCACCTGGGCGACCGCGCCAAGCCGACCCTCACCGAGACGGTGCGCGCGTTCCACGACTACCTGCCTCGCCTGTGCGTGCTGCCGCACCCGTCGCCGCGCAACCGACCGTGGCTCGCGCGCAACCCGTGGTTCGAGGCCGAGCTGGTGCCCCTGTTGCGGGCGCGGGTCGCGGCGACGTTGTCGTCCCGACGGGGGTGAGCGCCGGCGCCGGCGTCAGCGCTCGCGGCGCCGCACCCAGGCCCGGACGATGGCGTCGTAGGCGCGCTTGACGACCATGAACGTCTCGGCGTCGCCGCCGCGGTCGGGATGGTGGGCCAGGACCTTGGCGCGGAACGCGGCCTTGATGACCGCGAGCGGGTCGCCGGCGCGCACGCCGAGCACAGCGTAGGGATCGACCGCGCGCGCGGTGGTCGCGGTCGCCGCCCGCGGGGCCCGGCGCGCCGGGAACGGGGGCAGGCCGGCCTGCACGCGGCGCCAGGCGCCGGCCCAGGGGCCGTCGACGCGCTCGAGCGGGCGGCCCGCCGCGTGCTCGGCCATGGCCACCGCTTCTGCTTCGGTCGTCGCGCCGCCGCCCCAGGCGTCGGGCGGCCGGAACGCATCGACCGTCGGTGTGCCGGTCCACCACGCGCACCACACGAAGCGCCGGCGCCGGGTCGGCGCCAGGGCGACGATCGCCCGGGCCAGCGTGGTCACCACAGCCTCGGCTTGCGCGCGCTCACGGCGGCTGACCGTACCGCGATCTGCGGCCGGGCCGGCCGGGCCCGGCCACGGGCATTCTGGCGGCGGCGGGGGTGGCGCCGCGGCGCGATCCGCCGTCTCCTGGAGCCGATGCGCCCGCCCTCGCCCGACCCGCGCGCCGCCGCCGTCCTCGCGCGGGTGCAGGCCGTCGCCGCCGCGGGCGCGGTGGTCGAGGCCTACGGCTCGAGCGTCTACGCGCCGGCCCACGCCAGCGACGTCGACGTGCTGGTGTCCCACGACGATCCGGCGCGCCTGGCGGCCGCGCTGGGCCTGACCGCGATCCCGACCGAGCCGCCGCGCATGCACGGGACGCTCGAGGGGGTGGCCGTCGACGTCACGGTGGTCAACGGCGACGACGAGGTGGCGCGGCGCATGCGGGCCGGGCCCCACGACGCCGCGCGCCTGGTCGACCACCTGCGCGCGCACGATCGCGCGGCCGCCTTCGCCGCGGCGTGGCCCCACGTGCGCCGCTTCGTCCAGGCCCGCGCGCTCGGGCACAACGGCCTGGGCTGGTTTGGCAGCTTCGGATGGGCGCTGCTCGTCGCGGCGCCGCTGGCGACCGATCCGGAGGTCCGCGCAGCCGAGCCCGGCGCGGTCGTCCCGGCGTGGCTGCGCTGGCTGGCGCGGCTGGCCCCCGGCGCGCGGGTGGCCCTCGACGGCACCAGCACCGGCGGCGCCGATCCGTTCTACCTGGTGGCGCCGGCGCCGCCGGCGCGTGACGTCGCGCGGCTGACCAAGCGCGCGGCCGCGGTCCTGTTCGCCGAGGCTCGCGCGGCGGTGGCCGCGGTCGGCGCCGCCGCGACCGACGTCGACGCGCTGGCTCGGATCGACGACCTCGCCCTGGCGCCGCCGCCGGGCACCACGCTGGTCATCGCCGGCGACGACGACCACACCCGCGGCCGGTACGAGGGCGTCGCTCGAGGCCTGGTGCGGGAGCTGGAAGGGCTAGGCGCGACCCGGTCGTGGGGGCGGCTCGACCTCGACGACGCCGGCGGCTGGCGGCACCGGATCACCGTGCCGGCCCACCGCGCGCAGACGGCGCGCGCGCGGATCACCGACTGGCTGGCGCTGGTCATGGTCGACGCGGAGGTCGCGCCGGCCGAGCGGTGAGCCGCCGGCCCCGCGGGGTCAGCGGACGTCGAAGCGCAGCACCGCCTGGGCGCCGGCAGCGGCGCCGGTGGTGGCGACCAGGAGCTGATCGCCCCGCGGCGACCACGCCAGCGACGCCGGCGTGCCGGTGGTGGTGACGGTGGCGCGCCGGGCGCCGTCGAGCGCCACCACCGTCACACCGCGCGCGGTCGCGAGCGCCAGCTCGTCGGTGTCCGGCCGCACCCGCAGCTCGCGGACGCTGCCGTCGACCTGCCAGGTCCACCGGGGCGCAAACCCGGCGTCGCGATCGAACACGACGACCTGATCGTGCTCGTCGGCGACGGCCTGCACCGCGACCAGGTACCGGTCGCCGGCCCAGCGGAGGGACTGGACGCTGCCGACGGCGAGCTCCACCTCGACCGCCGGCGCGTCGCCAGTCGCCGGCCAGACCGACAGCGTCCGGCCTGCGACCGCCGCTACCGACGCCGGCGCCGCGGCGACCTGGAGCTCGGCGCCGCTCGGGTAGCGGGCCAGGACCTGCGCGCGGGTGCGCTCGCCGTCGCCGGTGAACCGCACCAGCTGGCCGTCGTGGCGGTCCGAACCGTGGTGGTCGCAGGTGCAGGCGGTCGGCGCGTTGTACTCGTAGACCACGCCGACGCGGCCGTCGCTGCTGGTCGAGGCAGGCCCGGTGAACTCGAACTCGCCGGAGCGCGGGCCCCAGGCCCGGCCGCCGAACGTCGCCGCGCCATCGGCGTCGAGGAACTCGGCCGTGGCGAGCTCGCCGATCAGGACCCGCCGGACCTCGGCGTCGCCGCGGTAGAGCACGACCTGGTAGCCGGCTTGGCCAACCCAGCCCACGCCGTCGCCGGCGAACGCCACCGGCACCGCGAGCCGCGGGTAGCGCGCGACCTGCACGAGCGACCGCACCGGGCGCGGCCCGGCCGCGGTGGACGGGCCTGGCGCCGGGCCGCCGGTGCCGCATGCCGCCAGCGCCAGCGCCAGGACGTAGCTCCTCATGGGCCGATGCAAACGTCCCAGGTCGCCCCACGATCTACGCCGGCGCCCGCCCCGCGCCGGCAGGCCGCCGCCGTGACGTCGCCCGCCCCGGCAGGCTACCTTCCGCCGCGATGGTCACCCTCTACTACGCGCCGAGCACCGCCAGCCTGGTCGTGCACTGGCTGCTCATCGAACTGGATGTGCCGCACACGCTGCGCCGCCTCGACCTCGAGGCGCGCGAGCACAAGACCGCGGCGTACCTGGCGCTCAACCCGGCCGGCGTCGTGCCGACTTTGGTCGTCGACGAACACGTCATCACCGAGGCCGTCGCGATCGTGATGCACCTGGGCGACGTCCACGCAGCGGCGCTGCACACGCCGGCGCCCGGGACCGCGGCCCGCGCGCACTACTACCAGTGGCTGTGCTTCATGGCCAACACGCTCCAGCCCGCCTACCGCGCGTGGTTCTACCCCGACGAACCCGCCGGGGCGGACCACGCTGCCCAGGCCAAGGCGGCCGCGCGCGCTCGGCTCGAGACCGCCTGGGCGCAGGTCGAGGCGCACCTCGCGGCGCACGGGCCGTGGCTCCTCGGCGCGACCCGCACCGCGGCGGATTTCATGCTCTGCATGCTCATGCGCTGGTCGCGCAACATGCCGCGCCCGGCCACCACCTGGCCGGCGCTGGCCGCCCACGCCGCGGCGATGAAGGCGCTGCCGTCGTTCCGCGAACTCTACGCGCGCGAAGGCCTGACCGACTGGACCTGAGCGCGCACCCCGGCGAGCCGATCACGCCGCCGCGGTGGCCAGCTCGGTCGCCTCGGCGGCGCGGCCCCACCGCGCCGGGCCGGCCCGGCGCTCGACCTCGGCGCGCAGCTCCGGCGACAGGCCCAGCACGAACGCGACCTCGGCGGCCAGGAACAGCGGGCCGTCGAGGAGCCCGCGCAGGTCGTCGAGGAACGCCGGCTTGCGGCCCTCGAAGGCATGCCCGACGAACTGGATAGCCCAGCCGCCGCCCAGCAGGCCCACCGTCGCGCCGGCCCACAGCGGCAGCGGCAGCGCGGCGATCGCCGTGCCCATCGCGCAGGTCACGCCCAGCGCCACGCCCATGGCGTTGCCGTAGGCCGGATCGATCGCGCGATAGTAGCGCGTGGCCAACCCGGTCGCGCCGACCGCGGCGTTGAGGGGCCCGAGCCCGACCTTGGCCAGCGCGGCCTGGGTGCCGACGACGATCATCGGGATGCCGACGAAGTGCGTCGCGATGTTGCGCTTGTCGCGGTGGTACCCCGCGTACGACACCAGGCGATCGACCAGTGACATCATGCCCGCAGCATACCCCGCGGCGCGCGCCTGGGGCGTCCGGCGAGCGCGCCGCCCTGCGCCCTCCGTCGTGGACCGACAAAGCTGACATAAGGCTGTCATGTCGATGCCGCAACCTGGCGTCCATGAAGCTCTACTTTCACCCGCTGTCGGGATGCTCGCGCCGCGCCCTGCTGGTCATCGCCCACCTCGAGCTGCCGGTCGAGCGCATCGTGGTCGACCTGACCCGGGGCGAGCACCGCGCGGCGGCCCACCTCACCCGCAACCCCAACGGCCTGGTCCCGGTCCTCGACGACGACGGCTTCCTCTTGTGGGAGTCGCGCGCGATCATGCAGTACCTGGCGGACATCACGCCGGGTCAGACCCTGCTGCCGACCGAGCCGCGCGGGCGGGCCGACGTCAACCGCTGGCTGGCGTGGTGCGCGTCGCACATGGCGCCCGCCGTCGCCGTGCTGGTGCGCGAACGCTTCGTCAAGCCGCTGACCGGCGGCGCGGCCGATCCCGTCGAGGAGGGGCGCGGCGAGGCGCTGGTGACCCAGCACGCGCCGGTGCTCGATCGCCACCTGGCCGACCGCACCTGGGTCAGCCAGGATCGGCTGACGCTGGCCGATCTGTCGCTCGCGGCTGGCTTCGCGCTGGCCGGCCCGGCGCGCGTCTCGCTCGAGCGTTACCCCCACCTGGCCGCGTGGCTCACCCGGGTCCAGGCCCTCGACGCGTGGACCCGGACCGCGCCGCCGGTACCCGCCCGGGCGTAGCGCATCCGCCGGCGCGGGCCACCGCCCCGACTCGCCACCGCCCCGACTCGCTGCGACGGTGAACCGAACGAACGGGCCAGGTGGAGGTCGGACAGCTCGGCGTCCAGGTGCCGACAGCGCCACAACAGGTTCAGCTAGTTGCGACGCACAACCGATGGAGCGATGGCTGGACCGGTCATTGCAATTCCACCCGCTCGTGACGAGAACGACCTTCGTCTTGGCAACGCTCGTGGTGACGCTCCGCACCGGCGCCGCCGCCGCCGATTCAGGCGACCTGGCGGTGGGCGCGTCGCAGCTCGTCCTGGGGCCGCGGTCGATGCCGTCCGCCCCTGCGCCGCTGGATGCGACGCCGGAGGCTGGCGCTCCCGAGGCTGGCGCGCCCCCGGCCGCGGCGCCTCCGCTGCCCTTCTGGCGCGCGGCGGGGTTCGTCCAGGTGACGGCCGGCTCGGCCGCCGGTCCCGATGTCGGCGTCGGTGCGGCGGCGGCGGTCGCGGGCTTCGGGTGCGACCTGGTGAGCGGCGCGGTCCAGGGCCGCCTGCGTCCCCTGGCCGATCAGCGCGCGGTCGGCAGCGCCCAGTGGGGCTTCTGCCTGTCGCGCATCGGCTTCACCTTCGAGGTGAGCGGCGTCCGCGAGCGCGGCGTGGCGCCGGCGCTGGACGGGCGCCAGTCGCTGTGGCGGCGCCGCTACGACGCCAGCTACCAGCGGCTCGTCGTCGGCGGCGGCGAGCTGGTGCAGCCCGGCAGCCACCACCGCCACGCGCTAATGATGTTCGGCATGGGGCACGGCACCGTCGACCAGCACGACGAGCTCGGCGCGCGGGCGATCCGTCAGCTCGATCTCGACCTGACCTTCTACTGGTACCACTACGTCGGGGCCACGGTCGACGCCAAGCTCGACGTGCTGGCCATCGCCGGCAGCGGCCTCAAGGCTGGCGCCGATGACCACGGCGGCGTCACCACCGCGCTGGTGCCGGTGCGCGCGTCGATCGACGGCGGCGGGTGGTTCGCGTCGGCCCACGGCGGCTGGGGCCTCACCGGCGCTAAGCTCACGGCGTCGAGCCAGACCACCGCCGACGGCGAGGTCGTCGCCAGCTGGTCCGAGACCATCGACGGCGCCGGGCTGCCCCAGCTGGCGCTCCCGATCGGCGGCGCCACCCTCGGCGTGCGCCGGGGCGCCTGGACCATCAGCGCCACCGCTGCGCGCACGGTCTACCCGACCTTCGACAGCAACGTCGCGGCCGAGGCCCGCGTCGCCGCGCAGCTCGACGGCGCCATCGGCGCGACCACCGTGTCGCTGGCGCCCTTCGCGACCCAGACCCAGACCTGGACCCGCGACGACGGTGGCTCGGTCGGCCGCGCGATCGGCGCGACCGCGGCGGCCGGCCGGCGGCTCGACGACGTGTTCCGTGTCGACGTCTACGGGGAGCTGGGGCTGTCGCCGTACGCGCGGCTGGGCGGCGATCGCGCGCCGGTCGCGACCTTGGGCGGCCAGGTGCTGGTGGCGCTGACCGCGCGGGCCGAGCGCTGACCAGGGCCGCTGCGCGCCGCGCTACGGGACGAACGCCGCCGGACCGCCGGTGACCAACCGGTCGAGCTCGTCTCCCTCGAGCGCGCGGTCGAACACCGCCACCTCGTCGAGGTCGCCGATCAACGTCGCGACGCTGGGGAAGCCACTCGTGATGCTGGAACCGCCGAGGGAGAACGCGGTCTCGGCCACACCGTTCAAGTGCTCGTGGGTGTGCTCGTCGAAGCGGTTCACGTCGTGCGGTCCGGAGAACTGCCCGGTCGTCGCGCCGGCGACGGGGTCGACGAACACGTCGAGCTGGTCGGTGGCCGCGACGTACCGCGCGATCACCTGGTGCCAGCTTCCATCGGCGATCGCCACGTCGGTGTGGGGGTTGCTGACCCAGCCGCTGTCCCACTGCACGGTGGAGGTCCGGACGAACATCGCCTTCGAGCCCTGGTTCCACGGCGTGCCGGCCGGGTTGCGCGACATCAGCGCGCCGGTGGTGGCCGAGGTGCGCACGTAGGCGTGCCACGTGAAGTCCCGGTTGAAGTCGAAGCCGGCCGGCTGGGCGATGTCGACGCGATCGCCCGGTGCGTCGAGCCGCAGGGCGGCGTTGCGGCGGCCGTCGCCGGCCGAGGTGATCCGCGCGGCGCCGACCAAGGTGCCGTCGTGGGCGCCCATCCGATCGCGCCCGTCGACGTCGAAGCTCCAGTAGGCGACCGGGGCGCCGACCGTGGGCCCGCCGTCGACGTCGCTGGTGGCACCATCGAGCGCTGCGTCGGCATCGCCGCCCACGCCGGGCGCCTGCCCGGACGGCACGAAGCTACAGCCCGCGATCCCTGCGAGTGTCACGACACCGACGAGTCGCCACATCGCCTCCATCGTAGCGCGCCTCGCCCGCTGGCGATATCCCCGTTCGTCGGCGCTGCGCCGGGTCGCTCAGCAGTAGCTCAGGCACGGCCCGGTGCGCGTGTACCAGCCGGCCGGGCAGCCCGGCGTCGAGGTCGCGCAGTACCACCGGTCCACCAGCTTGAGCTTGCCGGCGCTGCACTGGTCGCACCGCGCCCACACCGGCGTACACGAGTACGGACACGACGCGATCGCCATCGGGACCGCAGCCAGCGGGGAGGTCGGCGGCACCGCGTCACGGCTCGCGTCGAACGGCGTGAACTCGTCGCGGGTGACCTCGCAGCCGGGCACCTCGTCGGTCAGCTCGGCCAGCGTCATGGTCGGGCGGTCGGGCACGGCCGGCGCGGCTTCGACGGGATCGGCGGTGGGGTCGACGCAGGCGGCGGTCAGGCCCAACACCCCCAACACGAGTAGCGCATGGAGCTTCATCGGATAGGTCCCTTTGGCACGGCGCGAGGTCGCCCGGTGGGCGTTGGGCCAGGTCCGCCGCGCCGTGGCTGGCGTCGACCTGGCTCGGTGCGATGGTCCCTACGGCGTGCGGCGCGGATCCTTTCGGCGCCCGCGTGATTAGTGCGCGCTGCCGTCAGCGCGCCTTCCACGCGGCCAGCACCGCCGCCTCGCGCGCCGGGTCGATGCCGCTCGATCGCTGTTGGGCTGGCGCGTCGGCTGGCAACCCTCGCACCCAGGCCAGCGTGTCGGCGGCGGTGTCCGCGATCGGCCGGAAGGTGAGCCCGGCGGCGACCGCGCGGGCCGCCGGGCGCGTGCCGAACCCGGCGTACTCGCCCTCCGCGGGCACCCACATCGGCAGGTCCTGCCAGGGCGCGACCTGGTGCGCCTCGAGGAACGCGGGGTCGACCCACGTGACGGTGGCGCGGTCACCGCCGGCGTGGTTGCAGGCCTCGATCACCGACCGGATCGTGCCGCCCCCGGGGGGGCCCAGCGCGTCCATCACGCCCATGGCCTTGGTCTCGATCACCCTGATGATCCACGCGCCCAGATCGCGCCCGTCGATCCACTGCGTCAGCGTGGCGCCCGGTCCTGGCGCCAGCACCTCACCGCCCGCCGCGGTGCGGGTGACCCAGTGGGTGAAGCGGCCGGTCGGATCGAGCGGCCCGACGATCAACCCCGGGCGGATGTTGGTCACCCGGCCGGGCATCGCCTGCTCGGCCGCTTGCTCGCAGCGGGCCTTGAGCGCGCCGTAGAACTGCGGCACGTCTTCGCTGGCCGGGTCGGGCATCGTGGCGAGCTCGCCGGACTCGTCGGCGCCGACCACGTCTTCGCGGGCGTAGACCGACACCGTCGAGATGAACACGTAGTGGCCGACCTGCGGGGCCAAAAGCTCGGCCGACGCCTTGACCACGCGCGGCACGTAGCCCGACGTGTCGACCACCGCGTCCCAGCTGCGTCCCTTCAGCGCGTCGAGCTTGCCGTCGCGGTCGCCCAGCAGCTTCTCGAGCTGGGGGAACCGCTCGGCGTGGGTCTTGCCGCGGTTGAACAGGGTCAGCGTGTGGCCCCGGGCCAGCGCCGCCTCGACCACGTGCGGCCCGAGGAAGCCGGTCCCACCCAGGACCAAGATCCGGAGCGGCGGTGGTGGTGGTGCTGGGGTGGGCGCAGCGACGCGCCGCTGGTCGCGGCTGCCGCACGCGGCCACCGCGGCGCCGGCCAAGGTGCCGAGGACGAAACGACGACGATCGATGGTCATGATGGTTCCTCTGGTGGTGGTGCCTGCTCGCGGCGGCGGTGTCCAGCCCCGAGCGCGAACGCCAGGGCCGCCCACGCGGCCGCCAGCGGGACGGCGACCGCGGTGATCGCGACGCCGGCCACCACCAGGGCGTGGTGCAGCCAGGCCGCGCCGAAGTCGCCGAAGCGGTAGACCAGCGTGTCGATCAGGTTCTTGGCCCGGTACTTGTCGTCCCGCGGCAACGTCGTGAACAACAGCTCGCGCCCGGGCCGCGACAGCGCGTGGGTCGCCGCCCGGCCGGTGGCCGACACCACCGTCGCGACGAGGAGCGACGGCGCCACCACCAGCGCGACGGCGCCCATCCCCTGGATCAGCGGCACCACCGCGAGGACCAGGCCCACGCCGAGCCAGCGCAGCAGGCGCGACGTCACCACCAGCTGGAAGATCAACGTGCCGATGCCGGTCGCCAGCTCGATGTTGGCGAAGAACGCGGTGCGGGCGGCGCGGTCGGGCAGCGCCGCCTTCACGATGTCGGCCTGGCGCAGGTAGATGAACGTGGCCAGGCACGCCGCCGCCAGCGCGTAGCCGGCGATGCCCAGCAGGTACGGCGAGCGCGCGACCCGCGGCAACGCGGCCAGCGCCGACCCACCGAGCCCGGTCGGCGCCGGCGCTGCGCCGGGGGAGCGCTGGACCAGCGCGTGGGCCGACCACACCGCGCCCTCGAGGAGCAGCCCGGCGATCACCAGGAGCACCGCGGGCTCGACGTGGTGCGCGAGGGTCCGCGTGAGGGCCGGCCCCGCCAGCGCGCCGAGCGTGCCCCCGGCGGCGATCGGGCCGAACAGCCGGCGGGCGGCGGCCGGGCGCACCAGGTCGGCACACAGGCTCCAGAACACCGACACGCCGAAGAGGTTCATGACGGAGACCCAGACGTAGAACACCTTGCCCACGACCAGCGGGCGGTAGTCGGCGTGGACCAGCGCCGCGAACACCAGGAGCTGCACGGCGAACGAGCGGTGGACCCACGCCACTAGCCGGCCCCGCGGCTGGCGCGCGACCAGCGCACCCCACGGCGGCGCCAGTGCCGCCATCGCGACGAACGTCGCCGTGAACAGCCAGGGGATGAACGCCGGGTCGCCGTCGAGGACCAGCGCGTCGCGCACCGGCCGGAGCAGGTAGTACGACATCAGGATCGCGCAGAACGTGACGGCCGCCCACAGCGTGGCCGACGCCTCCGCTGGCTCGATCTGCACGACCGCGCGGATGCGCTGCCCCATCGTCATCGGCTGCTCGTACCGCACGCGATGGGGGCTCGATTCCACAATTCGTGTGCGGCACGATGCGACCGGGGCGCGACGGTCGTGGGGCGCGCCGCAGGTGTCGCGCGGCGCGGCGCGCGGCCCGAACACTGCGCCCACGCCATCGTGGCTTGCATCGAGGTCCGGAACCCGCGAGCGGTCGCACCCGCGAACCTCTAGGGTGGCGCCACCATGACCCACGCCAGCGACCTGTCCGCCTTCCGCCACCTCCACGCCGGGCCCGAGCTCCTCGTCCTCGCCAACTGCTGGGACGCGCTCACCGCCACGCTCGTCGTCGACGCCGGCGCGCGCGCGATCGCCACCACCAGCGCCGCGGTGGCCTGGGCCCACGGCTATCCGGACGGCGACGCGGTGCCGGTCGACCTCACGCTGGCGACCGTCGCCGCGATCCGGCGGGTCACCCGGCTGCCGCTGTCGGTGGATGCCGAGGGCGGGTACAGCGACGAGCCCGGCGCCGTGGCCGCGACCATCGCCCGGCTGGTCGCGGCCGGCGCGGTCGGCGTCAACCTCGAGGACGGCACCGAACCGCCGGCGCTGTTCGAGGCCAAGGTGCGGGCGATCAAGGCGCACACCGATGTGTTCGTGAACGCCCGGACCGACGTCTACCTGCGCGGGCTGGTCGCGCCGGGCGAGCGCGTGGCCGAGACCATCGCCCGAGGCCATCGCTACCGCGCGGCCGGCGCCGACGGCCTGTTCGTGCCGGGCATCACCGACCTGGCCGAGATGAAGGCGATCGCCGACGCGGTCGGGTTGCCGCTCAACGTGCTGGCCCGCCCGGGCATGGCGGGTGCGGCGCCGCTTTTGGCCGCCGGCGTCCGTCGCCTCAGCGCCGGCTCGGCCCTGGCGCAGACCTCGTGGACCCGCTTGACCGCGCAGGTGCGCGGGTTCCTCGTCGACGGGATCGCCGACATCGTCACCGCCGACGCGACGCCCCACGGCACGATCAACGCCCGGTTTGGCTGACCGCCGCGGCCGCGCCGCCGTGTGGTACCACCCCGACGTGGCCGGCCTCGTCCGCACCCTGTCGGCCGTCACGCCGTGGGCGTTCGATCGCGCGGCGATGACGGCGCTCGGGCGCGCCCACCACGACGCCTACCACGCCGCGTCGCCGTTCCCGCACGTGGTCATCGACGGGCTCCTCGGGGACGACCGGTCCGCGACCTTGGCCCGCGCCTTCCCGACGGCCGACCACCCGCACTGGAAGCGGCGCGACCACGTCCAGCAGGCCCGGCTCAGCCAGCTCGCACGATCGGACTTCGCTGAGGTCGCCGGCGAGCTGCGGTGGTTCCTGGCCGAGCTCGGCAGCCAGGCCTTCCTCGACTTCCTGGCGGCGGTCACCGGCCAGCGCGGGCTCATCGCCGACCCCCACTTCACCGGCGCCGGCCCGATCGCCACGCTGCCCGGCGGCCACCTCGCGCTCCACACTGACTTCAACCGCGACAGCGCCCGCCACCTCGACCGCGCGGTGACGGTGCTGTACTACCTGCCGCCGACGTGGGATCCGGCGTGGGGTGGCGACCTGGAGCTGTGGGATCGGACGCGCAGCCGGTGCGAGGTGGCCATCGCGCCGGTCCGCGACCGCCTGGTGGTCATGGCCCATGGCGCCGACCACTGGCACGGCCACCCGACGCCGCTGCGCTGCCCTGCCGGCCACCTGCGCGCCGCCGTCACCGCGTACTACTACCTCGCGCGCCCGGCGCCGGGCGACGACGCCGACGCCCACGGCGCCGTCTGGGCGTGACCCCGGGTCGCGCGCGCGGTGCCCCAACGAGCTGTGGCGTCACTCCTGGGTGAGCTGATAGGTCACGTCGAGCGAGAACGTGCCGGCGATCGAACCGACGATGCGCAGGACGTGGGGGCCCGGGGCGAGCGGGCGCAGCATCATCCAGTAGCCGTCGCCGACGCCGTAACGGTCGCCCTCGGGGATGCCGCACGCGTTCGGGCCGATGGTTCCCAGCGACGGCGCCAGCCATTCGCTCTCCGCGAACGGTGGCGCCGGCTAGCTGAACCGCCCGGTGCTCGCGCGGTACGACTCGGGGTCGGCGATGTCGACGCCGTCGAGGGTGATGGTCATGGTGTGGGCCGGGCCCTCGTCGAAGATGCCGGCCGCGCACATCGTCAGCTCGGCGGTCGTCGTGGGCGTCCCGCACCCCTGGGTCTCGTACTCCGGCCAGCACAGCGAGTTGAGGATCGGGAACTGCAGTGCCTTGCCGGCCGGCACGGTGCAGGTTCGTGCTTCGGTGCCGCCGAAGTTGCCGGCCAAAAAGAAGACGTCGCCGGACTGGCCGGCGGTGCAGGGGCCTCCTGCGATCGGGTGATCGGTGCGCGGCAGCTCGATCGCCCAGGTCCACCAGGCGGCCGCCCACTGGCTCATCGACCTCCCGTAGGGCGACTCGTCGGGCCCAAACGTCGGGGACACCGGCGTGGCGTCGGGCGCGGCGTCGACCGCTGCGTCGATGGTCGTCGAGGTAGGTTCGTCACCACACGCGGCGGCCAAGAGCGCGCAGGCGGCGATCGGTAGGCCAGGCTTCATCCATCGCATCAGGTCCTCGGGTTCTCTCGCCGGCGCGGGCGCGGCGAGGCTGGGGTTCCTACCGGTAGACCGCGGACCGTCCGGGGCGTTTCGGACTTTCGACGCGCGCGCCGCGCTCCCAAGCCACGCCAGCGCGCCGCTCGTGGCCATCACGCCGCACCTCGCGGTGTCGGCCCCAGCACCGGCCGCGCTACCATCGGTGCAGCAGCCGCGCAGCGCCCGTCGGCGGGTGTAGGCTGCCGCGATGAGCCTTCGTCGCCTCTGGGTCGCGGTGGTCGTTGCGATGGTCGCGTGCGGCGGTAAGCATGAGGAGCCGGCCAAGGCCGCCGCGCCGGTGGTGCCCGCCACGGCCGCGGCGCCCAGGGACGCGGCCCCGCCGCCCCCGTCGGTCGACGCCGGGCCACTGGCGCGGATCACCGATCGCCGCGGCCCGTGGTCGATCGTCGCGACCCAGGTGACCACCACCGACAGGCTCGCGCGCGCTGGCTTCCAGGTCACCAGCGACTGGGAGTCCAGCCGCGCCCCCGCGTTCGCCGGTACGCTGGTCGACACCGACGACGACCCCGACATCGGCGTGGTGGCGTTCATCGCTCGGGACGGCGACCGCGCCGGCCAGATCGCCTGGCTCGAGACCGCGACCAGCGCAAACGCCGACGCCGAACGCGGCGCGCCGTTCGCAGCGGCCGGGTTGTGCGTCGAGGGCGTGTGCCCGGGCGGTTCCGCGGCGTCTGCCGACAAGCTCGGCCTCGCCTCGTGCGAGACCCACCGGGTCGAGATGGTGTTCCGCTACAAGTGCCCCGTCGCAGGAGCACCGCTGGCGGTGATCTTCGAGGGCGACGTGCCGGGCGCGCGGGCCAACCGCGCCACGGCGTTCGCCACCATCAAGCGGGCCGGGCTCGCCATCCACGCCCTGGCGTGGGAAGCCACGCCTTCGAGCTGGCAGCCGATGATTGGCTGCACGACCGACTGCGACTGACCGCCCAGGGTCGCGGGCTGGTGAGCCCTGTGGGTTCCGGGAATCGCCACGGCTTTGCATCGGTAGACCGCCCGCATGCGCCGTGCTCCAGGTTCCGACGCCACCCACTTCGCGCATGACGCCGAAACCGATCGCGGCGCTGGCTTCAAGCTCGACTATCACAAGATCTGCACCAAGTCATGACGGGCGCGGTGCGCTGCCGTCCCGCCGCACCCGGCCCGCACCTGGCGTGGCCATGGGGCTACGCTGTCGTTCATGGCGCAGCGACAGGCACCTCGACGCGGC
The DNA here is from genome assembly GCA_041389965.1 of Kofleriaceae bacterium. GTDB lineage: Bacteria > Myxococcota_A > Polyangia > Haliangiales > Haliangiaceae > UBA2376. Next base: position 972,525 of record JAWKQV010000002.1, read on the forward strand.
GGCGGCGGCGCACCGGCCAGCGCCGCCCTGGTCGCGCTGGCGCTCGCCGGCTGCGGTGACAACATCGCCGCGCTGGACACCGACGCTGCCGCCCGCGTCGACGCGCCGGTCGACGCGCCGGACGACGGGCCGGTCGACGCGCCTGGGCCTGGCCCCGCGCTGTGCGTGTTCGACTACGACCTCACCTTGTCGAGCCACCTGTGCCCGGCCACCGCCGGCCTGCCCGCGTACCACTGCCGCACCACGACCTGCGCGACCTACGGCTGGCACGATCAGTGCCTCGGCCTCGCGGCCCAGGCCGCGCTCGCCGCGTGCGTCGCCCGCGGCGCGTTCGTCGGCATCGCCAGCCACGCCGACGCCGATGCCTGCTGGGCCGACAAGGTCACGCCGATCGTCACCGAGCAGCAGTTCCCGGCGTGGACCGGCTCCCCCCGCTACGCCAGTGCCGCCGCCGACTGGCAGTACCCGGCGCTCGACGATCGCACCCACTGGAACTGCCCGGACTGCGCCTACACCATGGACGGCGCGGTCGCCAAGCCGGTCAGCATCGCGCGCGTGATGCGCGCGTACGGGCTCGACCCCGAGCGCGCGGCGGACCGGGCGCGGGTCATCTTCTGGGACGACGAGCCCGCCAACATCGGCGCGGTGGCCGCGACCATGCCCGAGGTCACCGCGGTCCTGGTCGCCCGCAACGGCGGCTCCGGCAGCGAAGGCGGCTGCGGCATCACGTTGGCCGACGTCGCGGTGGGGTGGGCCGCCCACGCGCGCGGCCGCCGGTGACGACCACCGCGCCGACCCGCCGGGTCGTGCCGCGAGGTGGCCCGTCGACCACGCCAGCTCATCCGGCCGGGCGTTGTAGGATGCCGGCCACCGAGATGCCCGCAGCCATCGTCCATCTGGTCCGCCACGGCGAGGTCGACAACCCTCGACGGATCCGGTACGGGCGCCTGCCGGGCTACCGGCTGTCGGCGCGCGGCCGGGACCAGGCCCTGGCGGCGGCGCGTCACCTCGAGGCCGTGCCCGACGTGGTGCTGTACGCGAGCCCGCTCGAGCGCGCGGTCGAGACCGCCGAGATCATCGCCCGGCACCTGCGCCTGGGCGAGGTCGCGCGCGACGAGCGCCTCCTCGAGACCACCACCGTGTTCGAGGGCCAGCCCAAGACCGCGCCGGCGTTGCCGTGGAACTGGCCACGGCTGTGGAACCCGTTCCGGCCGTCGTGGGGCGAGCCGTTCGCGCAGGTGCGCACGCGCATGCTGGCGGCCATCGCCGACCTCCGGGCGCGGCACCCGGGGCGCACGGTCGTGGCCGTCTCACACCAGTCGCCGATCTGGATCACCCGCCAGGCGCTCGAGCAGGTGAACCCGCCGTGGTGCGGCCGCGTCCGGTGTGGCCTGGCCTCGGTCCACGCGCTGCACTTCGACGGCCCAGGCGACCGCTACACCGGCCACCGCTACTGGGCGCCGCCGACCTGAGCCGCCGACCCAGCGGTCAGCGCGGCGTCAGCGCCAGCGCGGTGCGGTCGAGCAACCCGCGCACGTCGGCCTCGCTGGCCGGCCGCGCCGCCGGCGGGAACGGGACCGCGACGCCGAAGATGCCCAGGCACATCTCGTCCAGAGTCTCCTCGCCCAAGACCACGTCGATGGGCGCGTCGAGCCCGGCCTCGGCCAGCGCCCGCTGCACGAACGGGTTGCGCACCGTGTTGTCGTAGGTACACGAGACGTCGATGACGTCGCCGGTGGCCACCGTCGGCAGCGCCTCGATCGGCGCGTCATACAGGTAGCTGCGCTGCCAGTCGAAGTTCCAGCCGCCGCTGTACAGGCACTCGTCGGCTGGCTGCGCCGCGGTCGGGGCCGCGCGCGCGATCTCCACGTCGATGCCGGTCCCGACGTAGTGCATGTGCGGGTACGCCGACAACAGCGGCAACGGCGCGTCCAGCGCGCCGATCGTGAACCGCATCGACTCGCGGTGCTCCGCGCTGCCAGCGGGGATGCGGAACTCCGGCGCGCCGCGGTCCGCCGGCCCGGGCAACAGATCCGGGGCGCGCCCGGCGTTGCCGACGGCGGTCGCCGTGTACAGCTGGGTGGGTCGCACCGTGTCCAGGCGCAGGTCGACCGCGGTAGCGTCGGGTGCGTTGGTCACCCGGCCGCCCGGGTGGTAGTGGATCTGGATCACGATCAGGCTGCCGGCCAACAGCGGCGCGGCGACGCCGCGGGGCAGGTCGATCGGTTGGTTGCCGGGCGTCCACACGCCGAGCAAGAACGAGTTCGGCATGGTCGTGACGCCGCCGTCGGCGCAGTCGAAGGGCACGCCGATGGTCCCGGCCGCGCGTAGCTGCTCGTTGGGGCCGTCGGGGTCGGCCGCGGACCGCTTCGGGAACAACGCCACGGTCACCGCGTGGTGGACCACGTCGGGGTTGCCGGCGCGGATCTGCAGGCCGGTCATCCAGGTGAGCGAGGTGACCGCGGGGTCGAGCGCGAAGCAGATGAACTGGTCCGCGTCGCCGGTGGTCACGAACGGCGTCGACGGCACCAGCGTGCGGTTGACCCCGGCCAGCTCCACGAGCGGCGGCGGCGGCACCGGCGCGACCTCGCCGGCCGGCGTGTCGTGGTCGATCCACGCCCGCAGCGTGGCCTGCTCGGCCGACGTCAGCCGCGGATCGTCGCGCCAGCCGTGGCGCGGGGCGCACCCTGGCTGCGCGCGGGCGTCGAAGGGCGGCATGATGCCGGTCTCGACCGCCGTCAGCAGCTGCCGAGCGATCGGCGCCGCGTCGTCGTACTCGGTCAGCGAGAACGGCGCGATGCCGCCCGGCTTGTGACAGCCCATGCAGTGCGCAGACAGGAGGGGCGCGACGTCGGCGTACCAGGTGACGTCGGCGACCGGAGGCGCGTCGTCGCCACCGCCACCGCACGCGGCCATCACGGTCACGAGCGTCACCATCGTCCGGCGCGCACGCGCGGTCATCCCGGTCATTCGTGTCATTCCCGCAGGCAGCTGCAACCTGCTTGCCAAACGTAGATCATCGAAACCACGCCATCGGTCGTCGATGCTGCGGTGATCTGCGACAGGCATCCGACAGCCGCGCCGACCGACCCTGGCGGCGGACAACGAGCGGCAGTTCGCCTCGGTGCCGTCGTGATAGTCTGCGGCCGTGCAGCACCGACGCTGGCTGGCGTGCGTGGCGATGAGCGCCCTGTGGGCGTGTGACGATGGCGGGCCATCGACGCCGGCCCCGGGCGGCTGCGAGCTGGTGGTCGCCGCCGCGAGCGAGTGCCCCAGCGCCCAGGAGTTGTGCGCGGGCCACTGCGGGGGCGCCCACGACTGCTGCTATCCCATGGGCGACGGCTGGGGCGACGTGATCACCGATTGCAACCCGTGCCTCGACGGCGGGGTCGATGCCCCAGCGGCCGCGTCGGCCGCGTGCGTCGGGGAGGGCGCGGCCCCCGTGGTCGGACGCTGACATCCACGCCACGACCAGGTCCGGCCCCGGCCTGCGGTCTGGACCGCCCGCCCGGGGGACGTGCCAGCGCCGCCCGTCGATCACTGCAACCGATCCGTCCGGACGGTGTCGAACCTGCCCATGCGGTCATGCGTGGTGTTCCTGTTCGTCATGGCCCACGCGGCCACCGCGGATCCCATCGACGTCGGTGCGCCGGGGCCGGGGGGGGAGCGACTGGTCGCAGGCGAGCGGCTGTTCCGCCCGCCGGTCGAGTGGTCGACGTGGCTGCGCGGCGCGGGCGTCGCGTGGGTAGGAGATGGCTCTGACGGGCGCACCGCGCGCGTGGTGCTGACGCCCACCGAGCACAGCCGGGTCGAGGTCGGCGCGGGCATCGAGGCGTCCTTGCCGCTGTCGATCCACGGCAACGCCCGGGTCGGCGCGTGGGCCGAGCTGCGCGGGCTCGAGCGCGGTGATGCCTTCGCCGGCGCCGAGCTGGTGTTCACCGCGGTGCCGCCGGTCCTCGACTTGTTCCTCTACGAGGGCAGCGGCGTCCTGGCCCTGCGCGCCGGTCGGAGCGCCACCCACGAGACCGCGGCGGTGGCGTTCGGCTACCTCGCGCCGTGGAAGCTCGAGGGGCCGTGCGCGGTGCGCTTCTTCTCGGTCGCGACCGGCGTGTGCGCGCCCCGACCGGCGCGCGCCACCCGCTACATGGTGGGCGTCCGCCTGGTCGCCACGGCCACACGGGCCCGCTCCGATCGGCGCGACTGGACGCTCTCCGCCGGCGTCGAGTTCGAACTGGCCGGCGCGCTGCGCACCCTCGGATTTCGCTCCTGGTATTGATCGCAACGACGGACTGGGCGTCCCTCGCCGGATCCCGGTATGGCGAGCGCCAAGATCCGTCAGCCTCCGTCGGCATCGTCTGCAATCGTGACATCGATCACGCCAGTATCGGCAGCAAGGCACGCCGTCCGGACTAACGTGCTTGGCATGCGCAAGCACGATGCTCCATTCTGGGTGGCAGGGCTGGCAGCGGCGGTGATCGCGTGCGGTGGCGCCGGGGGCGACGCCGACGCGGCTATCGACGCGGCCATCGACGCGGCCATCGACGCGGCCGATGTGCCGGGCACCGACCACACCTACGTCATCAGCAGGATGCAGGTGCCGGCGAACACCTCCGAGGTGGTCTCGTTCGCCTTCGACCTCGACGGCCTCCCGAACGACGGCGCCGGCGGGGTCGACAACCAGCTAGGCAACTTCTTCGTGATGGCGGCGGTCGTGGTACCGGGCTTCGACCTGGGCATCGCGGTCGACCGTGCCGTCGACGATGGCAACGTCCTGCAGCTGGTGAACCTGAAGGCGACCGAGCTCCAGGGGGCGCCCATCGCGTCGATGACGAGCTACTTCGGTGACCGCGCGACCGCGGTGCCCCAGCCCTGCTCCGATCTGAACGACCAGGTCTGTCGCCACCACCTCGACGGCTCCGGCGTGTTCACGCTGGAGGCGGGTGCCCCGACCGACGCGCGGATCGACGGGCCGATCACCGGAGGCATCTTCAGCGGAGGGCCTGGCTCGCTGGCGGTCCGGCTCTCGCTGGGTCGAGGGGCGTTGGTGGAGCTGCGGTTGCACCAGGCCCGCGCGGAGCTCGCCGCCACGCCGTCCGGGTTGCACGTCGGCAGCAAGCTCGGCGGCGGGATCAAGCACGCTGAGCTCGCCAGCCGGTTCTATCCGGCGTTCCAGGTTGCTGCGGCCGCTGCGATCGCACGTGATTGCCCGCCGCCGGGAACGCCGCCGGGCTGCAACTGCGTCGCCGGCTCGCCCGGCCAGCGCCTGCTCGTCCTGCTCGAGAACTCGGCGACGACCGACTGCGTGGCATCGCTGGCCGAGGTCACGGAGATCCTCGATGGCCTGGTGCCGCCCGATCTGGACCTGTTCGACGCCAGCGGCGCCCCCGGCACCGACGGCACGCTGGACTCGGTGTCCGTCGGGCTGGGCGTGCAGGCCGTCGCGGCGTCGTTCCCCGTACCGTGATCGCGCGGGCGGATGCCGGCCGATCGCCGACCCGTCACAGGTAGCCGCGGCGGGCCTGGTCGCGCTCGATCGAGCGGAACAGGGCGCCGAAGTTGCCCTCGCCGAACGACAGGTGGTTCTTGCGCTGGATGAGCTCGATGAAGATCGGGCCGATCAGGTTCTTGGTGAAGATCTGCAGCAGGTAGCCGTCGGCGTCGCCGTCGACCAAGACGTTGCGCCGGGCGATCTCGGCGCGGTCCTCGGTCACCCCCGGCACGCGGTCGTAGATGGTCTCGTAGTACGCGGCGTCGATGTCCAGCGTCTCGACCCCGCTGCCGTCGAGCCCGCGCAGCGAGTCCAGGATGTCCTGGGTCAGGAACGCCAGGTGCTGGACGCCGGGCCCCCGGTACTCGTCGAGGTACTCGTTGATCTGGCTGCGGGCCTCGGTGCCCTCGTTGATGGGGATGCAGAACGTCCCGCACGGCGACCGCAGCGCGTAGGACACCAGGCCGGTCTGCACGCCGCGGATGTCGAAGTAGCGGACCTCGGTGAAGCCAAAGACGTCCTTGTAGAACGCGCCCCAGGTGCCCAGCTCGCCCTTGGCGACGTTGTTGGTCAGGTGGTCGATGGCCAGGAACCCCTTGTCGGCGACCTCGACCGGCGCCGGGTGCGCGACGAAGCCGAGCTGGGCCCACCGGCTGACGTCGCGCGGCCCGTCGACGAAGTACAGCAGGCTACCGCCGATGCCGGCGACCGCGGGCACCGGGCGGCCGGCGCGGGTCAGGTCGCCGTCGGCCGGGCGGGCGCCTCGCGCCACCGCGGTGGTGGCGGCGGCCGTGGCGTCGTCGACCCGCCAGCCCATGCCCGGGATCGACGGGCCGTGCTGCTGCGCGAACCGGGTGGCCGCGCCCGAGCCGCGGTGCAACAAGAAGGTGATGTCGTGCTGCTGGTAGAGGTCGATCGCGCGGCCAGGGTGGTGCAGCGTCCGCGAGAACCCGAACGCGGTCAGCAGCCGGTGGAGCGCGTCGGGGTCGGGGCTGGCCAGCTCGATGAAGTCGATGCCGGCCAGGCCGCAGGGGTTGCTGGGAGTCGTCGTCGTCGTCGTCGTCGTCATGTCACCGCTCCTGCCAGCTCTGCCAGTAGGCGGGCTGCTCGACGGTCGCCGCCGCCGCCGCCGGCCGCAGCGGCCGCCGGGTGTCGATCATCACCGCCACCTCCTCGGTCCGCGTCAGCTGCGCCGCGCGCTGGGCCGCCTGCGGCTGCGGCCCGTGGTGGATGCCCTGCGGGTGGAACGTCATCATCCCCGGCGCGATGCCCGCGCGGCTGAAGAAGTCGCCGGCGTGATAGAACAGCACCTCGTCGTAGTCGATGTTGGAGTGGTAGAAGGGCACCTTCATCGCCTGGGGGTCGCCGGTCTCCAGGCCGCGCGGCAGGAACGTACACACCACGGCGCCGTGCATCACGAACGTCGAGTGGGCCGACGGCGGCAGGTGGTAGCGCTCGCTCATCACCGGCCGGATGTCGGCGACGTTGAGGCGGCGCGGCGCCAAGGTCCCCTTCCAGCCCACCACGTCGAGCGGGTCGTGCGGGTAGTAGACCGAGGTCAGCGCATCCTCGCGCTGGATGACGACGCGCCACTCGCCGCGCTCGTCGGCGGTCAGGCTCGAGCCCTCGCCAGGCGTCGGCACCTCGATCACCGCCGGGTCGAACAGCGCGTGCTGGCCCAGCATGCCGCGGTCGGGGAAGCCGATCGCGCTGGCGGCCTCGACCACCACCAGCGCCGTGGCCGAGGTCGGCGCCAGCCGGTGCAGCGTGCCGCGCGGGATCTGCAGGTAGTCGCCGGCGCGGTAGGCCAGGGGCCCGAAGTCGGTCTCCAGGCGGCCGGCCCCGGCGTGGACGAACAGCAGCTCGTCGGCGTCGGCGTTGCGGAACAGGTACGGCGCCGCCGTCGCGACGGTCGCGAACCGGATCTTGACGTCGGCGTTCGCCAGCACCAGGTGGCGGCTGGCCAGGTAGTCCGCCCCGGCCGGCAGCTCCCGCAGGTCGTAGGCTCGCGGCCGCAGCGGGCCCTCGATGCGGGTCCAGGCCACCGGCGGGTGCGTGCGGTAGAGGTGGGCGTACTCGCCGAAGAAGCCCTCGCGCGCGTACTCCTCCTCGACAGTGCCCGCCGGCACCGCGACGTGGGCCTGGGCAGCGACCGCGCCCCGGACGTAGGGGATGTTCATGGGCCGACGGTGGCCCGGCAGCCTGGCCCAAAAAAGCACAAAGTTATGCACTACATTGTTCACATCGTGGACAATGCTCCTGGACCCCCGATCGCCGTCACCCTCGACCAGGCCCGCGCCCTCGACGCCCTCGATCGGGCCGGCACGCTCATGGCCGCCGCGCGCGCGCTCCGCAAGGGCCACACCGCGGTCATGTACGCGCTGCGGCAGCTCGAGGCCCAGACCGAGCTGACCCTGCTCGACCGCCGGGGCTACCGGCTGCGGCTCACCCCGGCGGGGCGGCGGGTGCTCGAGCACGCCCGGCGCCTCCTCGAGGCCGAGGCCGGCCTGGTCGCCGCGTGCCACGAGATGCGCACCGGCTGGGAGCCCGCCCTCCGCGTGGTCTACGACGGCGTGGTCCCCGACGCGGCGCTGCTGCGGGCGGTCGGGGCCCTGGTCGCCGACGGCGCCCCGACCCGGCTCCACGTGTCGTCGGCGTTCCTGGGCGGGGTCGAGGCCGAGTTCCTCGCGGCCGACGCCGACCTGATGGTGGCCGTGGTGCCGGCGACCAGCCGCACCCCGCTCACCGCCACCCGACTGCCCCCGGTCACCGCCGAGCTCGTCGTCGGCCGCGGCCACCCGCTGGCCCGCGCGCGCGGCGAGGTCACCGCCCAGACCCTGGCCGAGCACGTGCTGCTCACGGTGCGCGGCGGCGATCCGCGCCTCGAGCTGCCCACCGACGGGCTCCCCCGTCGGGTCACCGTCGACCTCAACGACTTCCACGCCAAGCGCGCGGCCATCGCCAGTGGCATCGGCTTCGGCTGGCTGCCCGAGCACATCGCCGCCGCCGACCTGCGGGCCGGCCGCCTCCGCCGCGTCCGCTACCAAGGCGGCGCCCGACACCGCTTCTCACCGCGCCTGTACACCCGCGCCGGCGTCCGGCCCGGCCCGGCGGCCCGCCGCCTGATCGACGCCCTCACGGCGGGCTGAGCCGGGCCAGGCCACCGCACGCGCGACGACGACCGGGGCGCGCGTCGCCCGAGCGCGCCCGGCGTGGTCGGCGACCTGCTACGACATCGACCATGACCTACGAGCTGTATTACTGGCCGACGATCCAGGGGCGCGGCGAGTTCGTGCGCCTGGTGCTGGAGGACGCCGGCGTCGACTACCTCGACGTCGCGCGCTCGCCGGGCGGCGTGGCGCGGATGCAGGCGATCCTGCGCGGCGAGGCCGACGCGCCCTTCGCGCCGCTGGCGCCGCCGTTCCTCCACGTCGACGACGTCTGGGTCAGCCAGACGGCGGCCATCACCGGCTTCCTCGGGCCGCGGCTCGGCCTCGCGCCCGCCGACGAGCCGGGGCGCCTCCAGGCCCAGGCCATCGCGCTCACCATCGCCGACGCCGTGGCCGAGGCCCACGACACCCACCACCCGGTGTCGACCAGCGCCTACTACGAGGAGCAACGCGCGGCGGCGGTGCCACGGGCGGCGGCCTTCCGCACCCAGCGCATGCCCAAGTACCTCGGCTACCTGGAACGCCTGCTCCACCGCAACCCCCACGGCGTGCTCGTCGGTGACGCCATCAGCTACGTCGATCTGGCGGCGTTCCAGCTGGTCGAGGGGCTCGCCTACGCCTTCCCGCGCGCGCTGGCCGGCCTGCGCGGCGACCTGCCGGCGCTGTGCGCGCTGCGCGACCGCGTGGCGTCACGGCCGCGCCTGGCCAGCTACCTGGCCTCGCCACGGCGGCTGCCGTTCAACGAACACGGCATCTTCCGCCGGTATCCGGAACTCGACGGCTGACGCCGCGCGGTCACGCGGCGACGCTCTGGGTCAGCGCCGTCGGTCGTCAGCGCGCGCGGCGGTAGTGCGTGGCGATCACGCCGCTGTCGAGCGGCGTCGCCGAAACCAGCTCGAGCCGGCGCGTGCTGGGCAGGCCGCGCTGGTACAGCGTCGGGCCGTGGCCGACCAGCCGCGGGTGGACGAGCACCCGGTACTCGTCGATCAACTCGAGCCGGTCCAGCGCGTTCGCGAGCTGGCCGCTACCCAGGAGCACGCCGGCCGGGGTCGCGTCCTTGAGCTGCTGCACGCCCGCGCGCAGGTCGCCGGCCAGGTGATGGCTGTTGCGCCACGGGAAGGCCGTGCGCGTCGACGACACCACGTACTTCGGCTTGGCCTCCAGCGCCACCGCCCACGCCTGCATCGCGGGGGCCGCCGCCTGTTCGCCGCGCGCCACCGCCGGCCAGTAGCGCTCCATCATCTCGTAGGTGACGCGGCCCCACAGCATCGCCCCGGCCTCGTCCATGAGGCGCGTGAACCAGGCGTGGGTCTCGCCGTCGGCGATCCCCTCCTCGTGGTCGACGCAGCCGTCGAGCGTGACGTTGATGCAGAAGGTCAGAAGCCCCATGTGTCCTCTGGTTTGGGTCGTGCGTCCGGTGGTGCCCAGCGTCACGCGCCGCGCACCGCGGCCTGGCCTCGCCAGCGAACCTCGCGCAGCGCCGCCGGCCACCGCGCCGGGTCCGCCATCCACGGCGCGAGCAAGGCGTCGACCTGACCGGCCTCGGCGCCGTCGAGCCCCCACCCGAGCGCGACGGACTCGAGCGCAGGCTGGCGGTCGATCCACGCCAGGAAGTCGAGACCCTGGGCCCGGCTGCCGGGTGGGTCGACCTCGAGCTCGCGCAGCGACGGGCATGGCGACGCTTCCCACGCGACGGGGGCATGCTCGAGCTGCAGCACCAGCCGGCGCAGGCGCGGCAGCTCTGCGATCGCCGCGCCGACGCGGATCGGCGCGCCCGCACGGTCGCCGAGCTGGCGCACGCTGAGGCGCTGCAGGGAGCGCGCGCCGACGCTGCGCAGCACGTCCAGCACGCCGTCGACGTCGGCCGCACGCACGGTCAACCCAGACAGGAACCGCGCGAACGGGTTGGTCATGACCAGCTCGACGAGCCTCGCCGTCGTACGCCCGGGCGCGTGCAGCTCGTACGGCAGCTCGACCGCGCCGACCAGACCCCGCGCGACGCTGGCCACCACCCGGTAGGCGTCGTCACCGAGCGCGCCGTAGAAGTGGCCATCCCGGAGCCGCTGCGCTGGGGCCGCCGCGGCGCGCTGACGCAGAAACTCCGAGGGGTCCGTCGTCCGCGCTGGCTGCGCCAGGTCCACGCACGCCCCGCGTGGATCGCCGGCCTTGGTCCAGGCTTCCGCGAGCATCCCCCACGTCACGGCGTCGGTCGGATCGTGCTCGACCTGCCGCTCGAGCTCCGGCTGCGCCGAAACCGCGGCGGGCCCCAGCGCCTCGACGGCGAGGTTGTCGACCACCAGCTGCCAGCCGTCAGCGCGCCGTCGCGCGACCTCGGCGTGCAGCGCCTGCACGGCGCCGTCAGGGTCCCGGCACGCGCGCATCTCGGTGCCGTCCGGAGCCACGACCTTCACGAAGGTCGCATCATGGTCCACGCCGACCCGGCTCCTGCCCTTGCGAGCCAGGCTGATCGCGCACCGGTCTGCGCCACGCGCGAACTGCACCATGCGCCGACAGCCTAGCGCAGCGGCACGGTTCCGGGGGGATCCAGGCTGGCTCGTGGGATGGCGGGCGCACCGTCAGCGTGCGGCTGCCGTCGAACACCGGCCGCCGCCGTCACCCACGCGGCTGATTCGTCGCGAACAGGTAGCGGTGGATGCGCCACTCGCCGTGCTCGCGCCGGAAGATGAACAGCTCGTTGTTGCCCTCGGCCATCTCGACATCAGCGGCGAGCACCCGCGTGCGTCCCGCCGAGCTCGTGCGCGCCCACGCCCAGTCACCGGCCTCCTCGATCTCGTGGATGTCGAAGCGGATGCTGAGCTTGATGGTGGCGAAGACCTGCTCGTAGCCGGCGCGCACGGCGGCACGACCGATAAGCGCCGGCGCGTGCTGCGGCATGAACACCGGATCGCTTCCGTACAGCGCGAGAATTCGCTCGAGGTCGTTGGCGTTGAGGGCGTGCTCGTAGGCCTCGAGCAGCTGCTTGATCGGCATCGGTCGTGCTCCTGGTAGTGCGAGTGCGCCATTTCGTACCCGCCGGGACAGTGATAGGCCTCTCAAACTTGACTCGCTACGCCTAAAATCGGCACGCTTCCTTCCGATAATGGAAGGCTACTCATGGACGTGAAGGCCGCCCAGATGTTCGTCGCCGTCGTCCGCGCCGGGAGCCTCTCGGCCGCGGCAGCCAAGACCCGCGTGCCGCTGGCGACCCTCAGCCGGAACGTCCGCCAGCTCGAAGCCGAGCTCGGGGTCCAGCTGCTCGAGCGCAGCGCGCGAGGGACGAAGCTCACCGACGCGGGCCTGCAGCTGTACGAACACGCCGGCCGCGGCATCGACGCGATGGAGGAAGGCGAGCTCGCCGTGACGAGCCATCGCCACGTGCTCAAGGGTCGGCTCCGCGTGTCGATCCCGCCGTCGTTCGAGCCGTGGTGGGACCTGCTCGCAGCGTTCCAGCGGGCCCACCCCGATATCCAGGTCGTCGTCTACACCACCGAGCGCGCGGTCGACCTGAGCCTCGAGGGCATCGACGTCGCCCTCCGCATCGGGCCCGTCGTCCACGAGAGCCTCGTCGCCAAGCGCCTCCTCCGGTACCGCCACGTCCTGGTGGCGAGTCCGTCGCTGATCGAGCGCTTCGGCATGCCCACCCACCCCGAAGCACTGTTGGCGCTGCCGGCTGGGGTCTGGGTGCGTGACGCGACCGCCCATCGGCCGTGGCGCCTGGGCGGGCGCGATCTCGAGCCGACGCCGATCCTGGCCGTCAACGATTACCTACACCTTCGCCATCGGGCGATCCAGGGCGACCTCGTCACCGAGCTACCACCATTTCTGGCGGCCGAGCCGCTGCGCGACGGGCGCCTGGTGGCGCTGCTGCCGGACGCCCCGTTCCCCGACGAGCAGGTGAGCCTGCTGTACCAACGGCACCATCAAGTCTCGCGGGTGGTGCGCGCCTACCTCGAATACTGCCAGCACGCGGTCGAGCAGTACCTCGGCGGCGAGTGAGGGCCCACACCCGCCGTCTTCGCGTGGACTACAGCACGCGGCCGCCGTTTCGGGCCGCGAGCGCGTGGGCGTAGCTCGGTCGCCGCGCGCGCAGGCGGATCGAGCGATGGTCGAAGCGCGCGAAGCGCAACCAGCCGTACGCGCGCCACGCGGCCGCGAGGCCGGCGCCCGCGAGGACCAACGGCACCAGGGCCACGTACTCGCCGAACAGCGCGGCGAGCCCGAACACCACGACGAAGAACATCGTCGCGACGCACGCCAGCCACATCAGGTACGGCGGCGGGTAGCGCTTGCACGTGCCGAACTCGACGCTGATCGCCGAATCCGCGCCGCCCAGGCCGCGGTTCCCGGTGGGCAGGCGCAGCGTGATGCTGCGGCGCCGCACGGTCGCCCCATCGCAGTGCGGACAGACGTCGGGCATCGTCGGGACGAGGCGGGTCGGCGTCCACGCCAGCGTCAGCGCGTTGCTGGTCGGCTTCACGAACGCCGCGCCGCACGCGCAGCGCTCGGCCTTGCCCACGCGGGCTGCGTCGCACGCGGTGCAGACCTCGACGTAGCCGTGGTCGGAACGTCGGTAGCGCTTGTCCTGTTCCAGGGACACCAGTGGCATCGCCGCTATCACGTAGCGCACCCCGCCGTGCTCCGCTAGGCCCTGCCGGCCCGGGGCAGCAGGCCGGCGCCTGCAGCGAAGGCTGGCGCCTGCACTACCCGCGTCGTGACGGCGGCCAGCAGCAGCGCAGGCGGGCGGCTGCGGCAGCTCGCCGTCATCGCGCCGCTTGGCCCTCCGCGTGCGATCGACACTCGACGCTGCTCGTACCCGTTGCAGCGATCTACCCGCGCGACCTTCGAGGTCGCGATCACCTGCCGGTCGTGGAGGACCTCATGAACAGCCGCACGTGTATCGCATCTTTCGTTCTCATCGTGTCCACCTCGATGCTCGGCGCATGCACCGATGATCGATCTGACGACCACGGGATCGCGGCGGGCGGCACCGCGCTGGCCGAAGCCGACGGCACCCTCGGTCAGCTCGACGAGGTGTCGGCCGACGTCGCCGCGCTGGCCGTCGACTGTCAGGCGGTCTACGACGGCTGCATGACCGCGTGTCAGCCCTACTGCGAGGCATCGCCGTGGAACCCGATCGCCGGCCTGCAGTGCCTGGCGTGTACCCACACCTGCGCGATGGAACAGGAGGCCTGCCAGCGCAACAACCCGCCATCGACCGATCCGCCCGCCGATCCCACGGCCGATCCGGTCGACGTGCCCGATGCCCGGACCCTCTGCGTCGGCGAGCCGGTCGGGGCCGACGCGCCCGAGGGATCCTGCCAGGACTACTACTGCGGCGGCACGTCGGGCGTGCACTTTTACACGTGTTGCAATTTCCCCGCGAACAGTCCGTGCGCTGGTCACGAGTACGACGGCGCCAGCGACGGCAACTACTGCGGCGTCAATGGCGAGAACAATGGTGCGGGGCGCGCGCTGGGGGCGTCGTACCCGCTGCCGATCGGTGGATGCGCCACGATGACGGAGTGCGACACCCAGTGCATGGCACACACCATCCAGCTTCCCGGACTGTGCTGGTCGTACACGCTGTGCCTGGCCGCCTGCACCGCCGCCGCGGGCTTGCCTGGCGCGGACGTCGCAGCGTTTGACACTGGCGCCGTCGACTACAGCGCCTGCGCCGCCGGGATGGGGCCCGACGACTGCACCTGCCCGACGACGCCCACGCCCACGCCCACGCCCACACCTTCGCCTTCGCCCACGCCTACGTCTTCGCCCACGCCTTCGCCTTCGCCTTCGTCTTCGCCCACCCCGATGTCGTCGCCCACGCCGATGTCGTCGCCCACCCCGTGATTGTCACCGGGTGCGGTAGGTCGAGGCGACTCGACCGACAACGGGGGTAGCGGCGAGCTACCATGGGGTCAATGGCGACAGTAGAAGTCGGGATTCGTATCGATCTCGCGACCGGGATCTCGTTCTTTGGCATCGAGGAGGTCAACCAGCGGATCGCGGCCGGCGGGCGCGTGCTCGAGGTGCGCCCTGGCGGCGCGGTGATGACCCAGGCCGCGGGCGCGGACGACGAGGGCAGCGATACCGTGCGCGTGACGCTCGGAGGCTGTCAGCTCCAGGTGCTCTTCGAGGACGCGTAGCGTGGCGGTGGTGCTGTCGGCCTTCGATCTTCTTGTCCGGGTCGGCGCCCTCGACCGTGGCGTCGCCGCGTTCGCGGCCGCTGCGCCGAACCGGACCTTCTGCACCGACGGTCACCTCGCCCGCCTCAGCTTCATGACCGAGGCGGATCGTGACTACTTCCTCGCCACGGCGGGGCTGCCACCGGGGGCGTACGGGCGGGCCGACCGGGGGAGCCCCGGGGCGGACGTCGACTGGATCGAGGTCGGCCGCCACGGAGGCGTGCTGGCCGCCTGGTTGCGCGACGCGCCCCGCGATCCCCTGGTAGTGCCGTTGTCGTGGACGCCGACCGAGTTCGAGTTCGCCTCGGCGGACGCGCTCGAGCACCTGGAGTTCCTCGGGCTGGAAGACCAGGTCGAGGTCTACCTCGACCGGCGCACCGGAAAGAAGCTCTACACCGGCCGGACCCGACCGACGCTCCCGCCCGAAGCGCGCGCGCGCGTCGAGGCGCTCCTGCGTGAGGGCGAAGACCTCGTCCGGCCCTTGCTGTTCAAGCGGCCGCTCGGCTTCTTCGCCAGGCGGCGCCTGAAGCGGGGCATGGCCGCGCTCGCGCAGGTGATCGAGGTCATGCCAGACGCGTGGCCGGCGCGCTGGTTGCTCGGCATGAGCCACCGCGCGCTCGGGCAGCACGCGCGCGCCCTCGAGATGTTTCGCGCCGCCTACGCGATCTGCCCCGAACAACCAGACGTCGGCCGTGAGTACGCGGGGCAGTGCTTCTTCTGCGGCGCCGCCGACGAAGGCGTCCGCATCAGCCGGGAGGTCCACGCGCGCTTCCCGGACGACGTCGGCCTGCAGTCGAACCTCGCGCTCGCGCTCCTGATCGGCGGTGACCTGGCCGAGGCCGAAGCTACGGTCCAGGCCGCGCTGCAGCGCGAACCCGGGGACCGGATCACGCGGAACCTCCTCGCCCTCATCCAGGACGTCCGCGCCGGCCTGCGGCCTCGCCCGACGCGCTTGCCCGGCATGTAGCCGCGCCACGGCGCGCGCGCCCCGTCGCGCTGGGCCCGGTCGTGCCCCCCGGATGTGATCGATCCACGGCCCGACCGCCGCCGCCGTGCTTTCGCGATCCAGCGCCCCGGCCGACCGCCTAGGCTCGCAGGGTGAAGCGGATCGCCGCGGTCGTGGTCGCCCTGGTGGTCATCCTCCTGGCGCTGTGGTGGTGGCGCGATCGTGCGCGCTCATCGACGTCGTCCGGCACAAGCGTCGACGTCGCAGGGAGCCGCGCGCGCCGCGCGCCCGGGCCGGCCACGCCGGACGATCCGCGCGCCCTGGCCCGGGCGGCCATCCGCGGCACGGTGCGCACGGCGGGCGGCGGGCCCATCGCCGGCGCGCAGGTGTGCTCGCGCTTCGCGATCGATGGCCTCGTGGACGACGAGTGGCGCACGCCGCCGTGCGCGACCACCGACGCGGCCGGCGCGTACGTCCTCGACGACCTCCTGCCGGTGCGCCACGCGCCCGCCGCGAGCGCTCCCGCGCACCAAGCGCAGACGTGGCAGGACGCGGTCGGCCAAATGGACAGCTTTCTCCTCGCGCCCGGCGAGGTGCGCACCGGGGTCGACTTCGCGCTGCCTCCCGGCGGCGTGAAGGTGAGCGGGACCGTCGAGGACGTGGGCGGCGGGCCGATCGTCGGTGCGCTGGTGGCGATCCGGGCCGGGACCGTGATCGGCGTCGCCGGGACGACCCGCACCGACGCGGACGGGCGCTTCACGCTGTGGAGCGCGCCGGGGCTGGCCCACCTGAGCGCGCACGCCGACGGATACGCACCCAGCGACCGCGACGTCCCGGCGCCGACCGCGCGCGCGCAGATCCTGCTGACGCCGGCGTCGAGCCTGGCCGGCACCGTCGTCACCGCGGGCGACGCGCAGCCGGTCGCCGACGCGATCGTCGCGGTCGCGCTCGAGGACAACCAGCCTGCCGCCAGCGCGCGCAGCGACGCGCAGGGCCGCTTCCGGCTGACGCGGCTGGTCCCCGGGCGCTACAAGCCGGGCGCGTCGGGCGACGGCTACCGCGGCGAGGCCGCCGAGAGCGTGTTGCTCGGCCTGGGACAGAGCGTGGACGGCGTCGTGATCGTCGTCCACCCGGCGAGCCGCGTGCGCGGCACCGTCGTGATCGATCACGGCCGGGGCAAGGTCGAGCCCTGTCCGCGCGGCAGCGTGACGCTGACCGATGCGGCGTCGCGGTCGCGGGCCAGCGCCACGCTCGCGCCCGACGGGACCTTCGCGTTCCTCGCGCTCCTGCCGGCGCGCTACCAGGTGCGCGTCCGGTGCAACGAGCGAGCCGCGCAGCGGCAGTACCCGCCGGTCGAGGTCGCCGCCGGCGCCGACATCGCCGACCTGCTCCTCCGCGTGACGCCGGGCGCGGTGATCTCCGGCACGGTCAGGACCGCCGCCGGCACGCCGCTGGGCGACGCATGGGTGTCGGCCCAGGCCACCGACGAAGGCGAGTTCTTTCCGGGCGCGTTCGCGCGTTCCGGTGACGACGGCGTCTACCGCCTGGCCGGCCTGCGCGGCGGGCCCTACCAGCTCGAAGCCAGCGTGAACCGCCAGAGCTACACGCCGCCGCCTGTGACGGTGACCGTCGCGCCCGACGGCGTCGCCACCGCCGACATCGACTTTCCAGCGAGCGGCGCCGTCGCCGGGAGCGTCGTCGACCCGGCGGGGCAGCCGGTGGCCGGCGTGCAGGTCGCCACCGACACCCGAACGCTGGGCGGCGAGGTCACGACCGGTGACGACGGCACGTTCCGCATCGACGGCGTCACGCCGGGACCGCACCGCGTGACGGCCTCGCGCGGCTGGTTCGAGCCGGTGCAGCGGCCCGGCGCGGCCGCCGGCGACGACCGCGGCGAGCCGGTCACGGTGGTGGCCGGGCAGACCGCGACCGTGCGGCTCGTCGTCGAGCCGCAGGACGGCGCGATCACCGGCGTCGTGCAGGACGCGCGCGGGGCCCCGGTGGGCGACGCGTGGGTGGTCGCCGTGCGCGAGCCGGCCGGACCGGGCGTCGCGGCAGGCGCCGGCGTGCGCCAGACCCGCTGGACGTGGGGCCGCACCGATCGGCCGGTGCTCACCGGCACCGACGGGCGCTTTACGATCGGAGGCCTCGGCCCGGGCCGCCACACCGTGCGCGCGTACCGGCGCGGCGGCGGCGAGGCCGTGGCCGAGCACGTCGCGACCGGCAGCACCACGACCCTCACGATCCCGCGCACCGGCTCGATCGCCGGCACCGTGACGGTCGCGCGCGGCGGCGCCCCCGAGGCGTTCGAGCTCGCCGTGTCCGACGTGCAGACCGGCTTCGAGCGGCGCGAGCGCTTTGTCCGCACGGGGGGCACGTTCGCCATGCGCGACCTGCCGGCCGGCACGTTCATCGTCGCCGTCGACAGCGCCGCGGGCCGGGTGCAGGCGACGGTGCCGCTCGCCGCCGGCGAGGACCGGGTGGGCGTCGGGCTCGTCCTCGGGGCGCAGCGCGTCGTGACCGGCCGGTTCGTCGACCTCGTGACGCGCGCCCCGGTGCCCGGCGTCCGCGCGCGCGTCACGCCGACCGCCGGCGCTGGCGCTGGCATCCCGGCCGTCGGCGCTGACGGCGACGGCACCGACCTGAGCGACGCCAGCGGCCGCTTCACCGTGCACAACGCGCCCGGCGGCCTGGCGTACGTCGTCGGCCTGAACACCGATCACGACGCGCGGTGGCCCCTGGTCCGCTGGATCGTCGAGCTCAGCGACGCCGCCGTGCAGGACGTCGGCGACGTGCCCATGGTCGCGCGCCGGGGCGGCGCCGCCGACCGCCCCGGCGACTTCGGCTGGTCGTTCGCGCAGACCGCGCCCGACGCCGATCCGCGCACGCGCCGGCTCACCCTCAGCGCCGTGGGCACCGGGCCCGCCGCGCAGGCCGGCCTGGTGGCGGGCGACACCATCGTCACCGTCGACGGCCACGACGTGACCGGCCTGCGCCTCGAGCTCGGTTGGGACCTGCTCCAGGTGCCGGTCGGCACGATCGTGACGGTCGGCCTCGCGCGCGGCGGCGAGCGCGCGCTCACCGCGGTCGCCGGTGACTGACGACGACGACCTCGTCGCCCCGCCACCCCACCGTCGCCAGCGAGGGCTTCCCATCACGGGCGCCGGGACCATCCGCGGCGCCCGCGTCGCCAGGGCCCGACGCTACCTTTGACCGAAGCTCTCGCCGGGGATGACCTCCATCTTCGCGAGAAACTCCTCGAGCGTCTTGGTGATGAACGTGATGCCGACCTCTTTCTCGAAGAGCTGAACTCGCTCGTCAGGGGGCAACGCGCCGTACGCCTCAAGACTGATCCCGAGCCATTCGCCGATCCACGCCTGCGCGTCGGCGTCGGACTCGAGCTCCTCCACGGTGATCAAGCTCGATTCGTGATCGAGGTAGTAGAGGCCATCCTTGCTCGATGTGCCGGAGATCTGCAGGAGCTCGTTGGTGGACTCCAGATCGAGGATGCGATCCATCCGAAACCCGAGGGTGTCATTCTCCACCTTCAGGTAGTTGAGCTTGCGGATCTCGATCCGCCTTTCGTACGCGAGGACCTGCCCCTTCTCCACCCGCAGGTGCCCGAAGTGTTCGGACTCATACGAGAACGGGAACGTCTCACGCGCGACCTTGATGAACTGTTCGGCATCCATGGGGGCCGCAGCCTAGCGCAGCCGTCGATCCACGTGCCAGGTCTGGATCTGGCTAACCACCGCGATCGCGGCGCGCGCCGTCACACTGCCGGGGCCGGGCGCGCCCTCCGCGCGTGCCCGACAGCGCGGCTTGCGTGATCGCGGGGTTACCACTCGAATTGTAGGTCGAAATCGACTTTCCGGAATATGACCTACAACGGCGCGGGGCGAGCCATGCCGAAAAGCGGCCCAGTCATGCTGTTTTCGCGTTGACCCGCCCCCCCGGCCGCGCGTAGAACGGATCTCGGCACCCACGGCGGTGCGAGGTCGGACCGCGATGTCAGCTCCCAAGATCTCTCGAGATCAACGCGAAGCGCGCCAGTGGCAGGGCCTCGGATCTGGCGCTGTCCCCGACGACGCGGCCGCGGCACCGGCGGCGGTCTGACGTAGCAGGCACAAGCAGGGCCGCGCGCGGCGGTCGCAGGTTGGAGGTTGCGCTCGATGCTCCATCGTCTCGAGAGGAAGTCCCGGCACCACGCGCTCGCGGTCGCGGCGCTGCTCGTCGCCTGCGTCGCCGCCTGCGCCGCTGACGATGGCGGCCGCGACGGCGACACCGGCGGCACCGTGGGCGGGCGCGTGCTGATGACGCTCGACGGTCCGCTGGTGGGCGCTCGGATCTCGATCGATCACCTCGAGTACCTGGCCGCCACGCCGGTCATCCGCTCCCACGTCGGCGACCTCACCACCGACGCCACCGGCGCCTTCGCGATCGCCACCGGCTCCAAGAGCGGCTACTTCCTCATCACCACCCACGGCGGCCAGTTCCGCGACTACGCCACCGGCGCCACCGTCGTCCTCGACGACTCGCGCCAGCTGACCGCGCTCCTGTACACCGACATCCTCGAAGACCTGACCACCGGCCTGGTCACGCCGATCACCCACCTGGACTACCGGTTGATCGTCGCGCGCACCACGACCGGCGCCGACGCCACCCTGGTCGACTCGCACGCGCTGGTGAACGAACACCTCGACGCCCACTTCGGCGGCCTGCGCTGGGAGCGCACCGCCGTCGCCGACCTCAGCGTGGCCGCGCCCAGCCCCACCGACGACGTCCGCGCCGCGTTCATCCTGGCCGCGTGGTCGTTCATGGCCCAGGACATCGCTCAGGCGGCCGGCGCCACCGTCCAGCAGGTCAACCCGTACACCCTGGCCATCGACCTGGGCCGCGACCTCGCCGCGCCGCCCTTCGACGGCGACGACGGCAACGACCGCGCCAGCGGCACCGGCATCCAGCTCGCGACGTGCCCGCCGGTGCCGCAGCCGTGCGCCCGACGGCGCGTGCGCCCTGGGCGCGTGCCGGACCGCCTGCGACGCCTACGCCGGCACGCCGCGCACGGTCCTGGCCGCCGCGCTCACCTCGCTCATCAACGACAACGGCCCCGGCGGGCGCAACCAGACCGGCCTGTCGGTGGCCGATACGTTGAGCTCAGCCGCGCCATCGCCAGCAACAGCGACCCCATCCTGTTCGGCGATGCGTGCGTCGATACCCTCGACCGCAACCCGCCGACCTTGACCTGGGGCGCCACGCCCACGTCGGGCGCGGTGGTCCGCGGCGCGGTGCCCATCACCGTCCGCGCTACCGACGACATCGACCCGATGCCCAGCGTGATGTGGGAGGGTGGCCTGGCCGACTCCGATGGCGCGGTGTCGTCGGCCGCCACCACCCTGGACACCACCGTCGCCGCCGATGGCCCGCGCGCCGTCGCCGCGGTCGCCACGGACGCCGCCGGCAACACCACCCGCGGCGAGCTGATGCTGGTCGCCGACAACACGCCGCCCGTGCTGACGCTCGACCCGAGCGCGTTCCTCGTCGACGGCGGCACCTGGTGGACCACCGTCGCCGACCCGCACGTCGCCGGCACCGTGACCGACGCACACGGCCCCATCCGCGTCACCGCGACCGTCCTGGGCTCGGAGATCGCCGCCGCCAGCTTCCCGGGCGGCGCGTGGGAGCTGGCGCTGCCGGGCGCGATGATCGCCGCCATCGGCAGCATCGTCGAGGTGCGCGCCACCGACGCGGTGGGCAACGTCACCGCCGTCACCGCGGCCACCTCGCCGTTTATCCGCGTCGACGCGGCGCCGCCCGCCCTGGTCACCGTCGGCCAGCCGTTCTACAGCGAGCGCGCGGACGTCGTCTCGTTCGGCCCAGGCGACCGCCCCTCGCACACCCACAGCGCGGGCGCGATGCTGACCCTGGGCGGGCAGACGGCCAGCTGCCCCGTCGTCGCCAAGCACGCCTACCTGACCGCCACCGCGCCCGCCGGCAGCGAGCTGCTCGGCGGCATCCCCTACGACAACGCGCTGCGCTTCGCGTTCACCATGAGCGACGCCGGCATCGGCGTGGACCCCGCCACCTTGCGCTACACCGTCACCGCGCCGTCGGGCGCCGTGGCGGGTCCGTTCGCCCTCACCGCGACGCCCGTCGCCGGCTCGCCGGGGGCGTATGACGCCACCATCGTGCTCCACCGCGACGGCCCCCAGGCCGTGCCCGCGCTCGGCGTCCCCGCCGTCGTCGAAGAAAGCACCGGCCCCGCTGGCAACCGCACCCGGTTCGTCGTCGCCGTCCAGGTCGACGACCGCCTGGGCCAGCGCGCCACCTCGGCCCCGTGCTTCGAGTACGAACCCCTGGCCCCGCCGCTCAAGGTCACCTTCACCGGGGCGGCCACCCGGCCCGCCGGCAGCGCCGTCACGCTCCTCACCGACTACGACCTCGCCAACGGCCCCACCTCCCAGCTCCTCAACGGCACCGCCGACGGCGGCATCCTCGAAGTGCGGGTGAAGAACCCCACCGCCGACCCCGCGTACATCACCGTCACCGCGCCAACCCCGCCGGCCGCCACCTACACCAAGCGCATCACCTCGTACCTGCAACCCACCACCCAGGTGAACTCGTCGAGCCCCCTGTGCCTGTACGACCCCACGCCGGCCCAGCTCGCGCCCATCTGCGACTACCCTTCTCCCGTCATGGCGGATCTGTCGTCGGCACCACGCTCGTCACCGGCTGGGTTCCCAGCATCCGTGTCTACGACGTCACCTCGGGTAACCTCACCGGCGCCCGCCTGCACCGTGCGCCGGCTGCGCCCCCACCGAGTGGGACGTGCCCCCGGCCTCCAGCGCCACATCGTCGTCGGCGCCGCCCGCATCGCCGACCTCGCCCCGAGCCCGCCGGCCCCTACAGCGAGATCGACGGCGACTTCACCGCGTCGCCACCACCGGCACCTCCCGAAGCCTGCATCCAGCTCGAACCCCCGGCAGCGCCAACGACCTCTCCGGCAACTGCCTCCGCCGCCAGCGCTATCGCCAGAATCGGACGCTAAAGCAGGCGACGGTGACGCTTGGGGCAACGCTCGGAACCGCACTCGCAACGGACTGGACCACGTCCGCGGCCCCGAGCCACACCACTGCGACTGCGGCGCCAGACGTCGGTCTTCGCCGCCTCGGTACATTCACCTGGTCCACGACGGAGAACTAGCGCATGAAGACTCTTCTACTCGTTGTCGCAGCTGGCCTTGGCGGTGCGTTGGTCGTGGTCGCGCAGTGACGACTCGCCCGGCGACGCCGACGCCGCGACCTGTGAGTGCCCGGCCGCGGAAGCGCCAATCACCGCCAACCGCATCCACCGCGTCGAGGAAGCCGGCACGGCGTCCGTCAACGCCTACACCACCCCGACGGCCGCCTGCCCGGCCGGCGAGCTGTTCCTCTCCGGGAGCTGCTACATCGACCAGGACAACACCGCCCGCGAGGTCTCCGTGGTAACCGCCGGGGCTACCCCGACCGACGCCACGACCGAGGCGCGGAACTGGCAGTGCGTGTTCCTGAACACGTCGATGACGGCTACCGCCCAGGTCCGCGCCCAAGCCCTCTGCCTCCGCCCCTGAAACCCCCGGCATGACCGCGGAGCTTGTCAGGCGGAAGCCTGACGCGTTCCGGAATTACCCGCTGCTCGTGCTCAACTCAACGAGCCAGCTCAACTGGCGGGGCGCGTAGGTTCAGAGCGGGGGAGCGATGAGAAGGCTGATCTCTATGATTTGGTTGGGGTTTGTGGGGGTTGGCGGGGTGGCGAGGAGGTGAGCGGGGAGGGCGGGCGGAGGGCGAGGGAGGGCGATGGAGGAGGGGCGATTTGGTCGGCGTGATCGGTTCTGCTGGATGACCTTGGCCGGCGCTGAGCGCAGCGAGGCACTCGGCATCGCTTCGTCTGGCGGTCGCACGCCGCCATCGTACGGAGATCCCGCCCACGGCTTGGCAACAACCGACGATCGGCCATCCTGTTTCTCGCCGTTAGGCGCGGTGGGGACCGTATGAAGAAGCCGAGCAGGCAGCAGAAGGCGAGCCGGTCCAGGACCAAGACCAAGGCAGCCGCAAAGGTGACGTGGGGGCAACCGTTCGAGCGGCGCGCGCAGCGGGCGATCGCCCAATCCATCCGGACCTAGTCGTGACGCACAACGAGAGGTTGCAGAGCGAGTACGGTGTGCTGCGGCAGTTCGATGTCGTGGGCCGCGAGGGGGGCGCGATCCGCGCGATCTACGAAGCGCGCGAGCATGGCCGGAAGGTGGACATCGACCAGCAAGACGGATTCTCTAGGAAGGTCGAGGATCTGGTCGAGAAGCCGCAGCGGGCCGGGATCATCAGCTCAAGCGGTTTCACGTCGTCGCCGATCAAGTCGGTGCAGCACTACGGCGGCACGCGGCTGGCGTCGGAGCTGTACACGCTGACGCCATCGAGGGCGGAGGACTGGGGCGACGACCTTCGCGAGATCGTGGTGCACGCCGAGTTCCAGACGATGCGCGTCACCGTGGTCCGGCTGATTCCACCGGCCGGGTTGACGGGTGGTGAGGTGATCACGGCCTCGGCCGACCGCGGGCGGTCATTCTTCCGCGACGCCGCGGGACGGATCGCCGGTAACCTTATCGACGTCGTCAACCAGGTCCTGCGCGAGGCCCAGCGCACCAACGACTCGGCCCTCCGGCGTCTCGCGTTCCCGGATGGCCCGTACCTCGAGATCGATGGCCGCCGGTGTCGGTTCGAGGCGATTGAGATCGAGCTCGAGCAGGTGACCCTGCCGGCGCAGACCAACGTCGACTTCGCCCAGCGCTTCCCGGACACACTGCGCGACGCCTTGACCGGTAAGCACTGGCTCATCGAGGATGCGGAGCGGTTACCGCGCGTCGCGCGCGCCAACCGCGAGCTGTCGTTGGCGTTCCCGGACCCGGAGGATTCCTCCTACGTCGGGCTCGACGGCTTGCCGATGCCAGAACGCGATCCGGAGACGGGGGCACCGATCGAGCGCACTATCGCGACCCTGCAACTCCAGCTCGCGGTCGCTCTGGCCACCGGCGGGAACGATGACGTCGCATCGCCTCAGCTCGCCGACCTGCTAACTCGCGCCAACGAGGCGTTCGCAGCCGGCGACTTTGGCACCGCCGAAGCGCTCTATCTGGAGTCGCTAAACAGCGGCACCGCGCTCGTCGCGCTCTGCAATCGGCCCACCTCGCCGAACAGCGCGGCGACCACGACAAGGCATTCGAGCACCCGCTGCTCGCGTCCACATGTTCCCGACACAGCCGTACGGCTTTGTCAACGCAGCCGCCGCGCGGTTGGCTGCCGACGCACCGCGGACGCGCGCCAGATCCTCGACGCCGGCCGGCCTCTGCACGGAGCATCGGCGGTCTTCCGGCGCCAGGAGGCCGATCTCTTCGCACGCGAGGGGCACTTGGCGGATGCCGCGCGCGCGTACTACGAGCTGGTGCTCGACGATCCCACGGACGGGCGGATCCGAGCCTGCTCGCACAGTGCGAAGCGGGCTTGAATCAGGTGGAGGCTGCGGCGTGGGACGCGCGACGCGCCCTGAGCGACGCCCTGGGCGACCCCGTCGTCGCCGAGCTTGCGTCGCGCTACGCCGCGAGGAACGGCGACTCTGCGGCCGTGCTCGCGGTCGCGGACCACGCCGCGAGCGCCGGGCCTGATGCGCCGTCAGTCTACCGCCGCGCGATCGATCTGGCCACGGCCGCCGGCGAATACGTGCGCGCCTTTGCAGTGGCTCGATCGGATCCCGCGCGAAATGGTCTGTGGACGATTACGTCGTCTGGGCAGCTCGCGAGCGTGGCCGGTCAACGGGCACGCGCGATCGATGACCTCACGCACGCGCTCGCGTCGTCAGAGGCCGCCGCCGACGTCCGGCCGTGGCTCGCAGAGAACCTGGTGGCCGTCGACCGCATCGACGAAACGATCGCCGTGATGGTTCGTTTGCCGCCTGGCGTGGCCGATCAGCTGGCGGTCGACGTCCTCGATCGCGCGTACCTCGCGCGGCGCATGGCCACATGCGCGTCGCTCACGAAGTGGCTGAATGGCCCGCGACAGCGCGGATGCATCGCTGCTGCTACGACAGGCGATCGTGCTCGGCGCGCAGGCGATAGACAATCGCGACCTGGAGCAGCCTCGCGCAGGCCGAGGAACGATTCGAGAGGGCTGCGGCGGCGGGCGCGCGCGAGGCCGAGAAGGTTCCCGCGCAGCTGATGCTGGCGGTCGCGCGGGGCGACGAAGAGGCCGCGCTTCGATCGCCGACAAGCTCGAGGCCGACACGGTCGATGTGTACGCGATGTTCGCCGGGTTGGCAGACAAGCGTAACCAAGTCGCCCTCCTGGCGCGCCTGCTCGACCGAGGACTGGCACACGCGTCCCGCACGACGTGGATCCTTCGGCGCCGCGCGCACAGCGCATCGCCTGTGGGTTCCGGCTGGGAGAAGGCGTGGCGACGCTGCAGGACCGGATCCGGCCTCGTCGCTGTCGAACGACATGTGGGCGGACTGCGGCGGCGGCGCTCGCATATGCAGACGGCAATCCGAAGCCTGCGTCCGGCTGCTGGCGCAGTCCATGGCGGCACCCAAGGTGCCGTTCTCGGCCGTGAACCTGTTCGGTGCGGCGCTGGCGGAGCTCCGCCGCTACGACGAACTCTGCCAGCACTGTGCAAGCTTCGGTGCGGCGCCGCTCACCGACCTCGCACTATGGGCGGCCGAACGGGCGCCGACGCGTGCGCTCCGACCGAACGAGCTTGTGATCGCTTCGGCGGCCGCCTGCATGCACGAGAGCGAGTTCCTCGGCGTCGCGTTTGGTGCGCAAACCATGGTCTGCGTGCCGGCATCGGACTGGGCTAGCGCGCTCAGGCTGTGCCGCGCCAACCATCCGCAACCGACGGAGGTCTGGATCGTACGGCGCGCCTACCCACGCGAGTTCTTGCGCAGCGCCTTCACGCCGCCGCCTGGCATCGGCGCGTAGTCGATCTTGTCCCTCGGCTTGCGCCGGCGAGTTCGTCGGTGAGCTTGTTGAGGCCGCAGGCCCCTGCCGCAGAATCGGCGAGACCAAGCGCCGTGCACTGGTGGAGCGCGGCGGGCTGGGGCCAGCTGTGCGCATGTGGGGATGGCCTCCCTGCCGTAGCGCTTGGCGCGAGATTGATGCCCCTGGCCCGGAATCGGAGAACTCGGGGGCTCACGTGTTGACGAACCATGGAGCCGAGGCGAACCTAAGACGGAAGGTGAGCAAGGTCTACACGCCCCCAGTCTTCGATGCGCTCGCGGAGTGCCTGCGCACGGTCTATTGGTACACCGACAACCTGAAGTCGTTCTTGATCCGGTGCGGCGTGCCACCCGCGCGCGTGTCGACACTCGACTGGAAGTACAAGCGCACGGCCGTGCGGGAGCTGCTCGACGAGTTGGCATCGCAAGGCGCGGCCGGCACTCCACTCGTTAGAGCGCTGATTGGCGGCGTGGTGGAGCAGGATGAGAAGTTCCCGCACCTGGCCAAGATCACGGGCAAGCAGGACGGCAAGCTACTGGTGAAGGAAGCGCGCCAGGCCGTTCGCAATCTCAAGGATCTTCTCGGCGCGCAAGCTGTCGTGGCGCACGCCGAGGCGGCGCGAAAGGAGAACCGAACGGAAGCCCAACGGCGACGCACAGAGATAGCAGAGCGCGCCCATGCGCTCTTGAAGATGAAGCAGCGCTTCACGGATCTCGCCGCCATGAGCGACGCCAGGAAGCGAGGCTTGGACTTTCAGCCGTGGCTACGTGACCTGTTCGATCTCCACGATCTTGAGCCGCGCGGCTCCTTCGCGGGAGAGGGCGAGCAGATCGACGGCAGCATTCGGATCGACGGACAGACGCTTCTCGTGGAAGCGCGGTGGACTACCGAACTGGTAGCACCCGACGGTGTGCGGGACTTCGTTGGGAAGTTCGAGCACAAGCTCGACAACACCCTTGGCCTGATGATTTCCGTGAACGGATTCACCGACGCCGCGAGCGGCAAAGCGACGAGCAGCGGTCGCCTCATGGCGATCTTTGTCGATGGGCGCGACTTGTTCCCCGTCGTGGATGGATTGGTCGACCTTCGGCAGCTCTTGACGCGCAAGCTGCGGCACGCGGCGGAGAAAGGGGCGCCCATGTATCGGTTCGGAAGTTGACTCGCGCGCGCGACCCGCCGACCAGCGTGCCCGCGTGGTCACGATGAGGCGCACGGTCGTCATCTTCACTGCCCTGCCGGTCGAGTGCGGTGCCGTGGCCCTGTTCCTTTGAGGGCTTCGTGAGCGCGAGGACGACTACGGCACGACCTTGCTAGCCTTGGCCGCTCCGTCTGTGCCACTGGGTGAGTCCTGCCGACCAACGGCGTCTCCATACCGAACGCCTCGGCGACGGAATGCGTCTCGGCCGCCTTCAAGCAGAGAGATTACCTGCTCGCGCATCTCGGTGATGGTTCCCATGTTTGCCACGGCGCTGGCGTGGCCGCTCATCTCCATCACGACGATGCGATCGGCATCCCCAAGGACGGGGATGTTTGCATTGTGGGTTACAAAGATGAGCTGACGTTGGAGCTTGACGTGCCTGATTCCCTCGATCAGTGACTCAGAGATGTAGGCGTTGTCCAGATCGTCCTCAGGCTGATCAAACACAAGCGGATAGTCGGCTTTTCGGAGAATGAGCGGCAGTAACGCGGTTGCCATCTGTCCCTTTGACAGCTCGCCGATTGGCTTGCGAACGCCGTGGACCACCATCTCAATGTCAAGAACGTCTTGCCTTAGCACTCCGTCTAGCTCATAGAGACGAGGGTGCTCCGCCAAATGAGCCAACAGGCGTGCCGCGTCTCGCTCAAGGAGGTTGCTGAGGCGGCCGGCATCGCCGGCCTCAACAATATCAATGAGGTCCGAGCATGTAATCCGTTGCGCTGCTTCTCGCGCCACATCATCCTGATGGCGGACGCTTGAGCCTGGAAGGATGTCCTCTTTGAGGATTCGAAAGATCTCATCGGAATCGGCAGCGCGCCGTAGCGTTAGAAAGATCCGGCTTCCGAATGAGGTCTCAATGCCTGAAATGTTTGACTCGCGAAGCGAAAATAGTTCGTCTGCTAGTTCCCCAATCTGACGTCGAAGAGATGCTCGCTCCGCCAAGGCGGCGTCTAGCTCGCGTTGGGCCTCGGCGATATCCCTATCGATGCGCTCTAGCTTCTCGATCTCGGCTCTGAGTGTCTCCTCTTTTCTTAGCGACTCGTTCACCGCTTCCTGCTCGCGGCGCAGGGCGTGGTATCTCGTCGAGAGGCCCTCTGTCGTGCGCGAGATGCGCTCGAATGCTTGATCGAGCGTCTCAGCGGCCTGTCCCTGCAGCTTCTGCCGCAGGACCGATAGTGCGTGGCTTACCTCGGCAAAATCACTCGCCATCGCCGACGCGTCAGCTCCGCCTACGAGAGATAGCGCTTTCGAGGCCGCGATCAACTTGGTGACGTTTCGATCTAACGATTCGGCGTTCCTGGCCAGCGCCGTGCGGCTATCGAGGCCGGCTTTGATGGTCTCCAGCGCTGAACGTCGAGCCATGTGCTTCTCGCGCTCTTTGGCAAGCTCTAGCGAGTGAACGGGCCGGTTCTTCTCAATTTCCGTCAGGCTCTGCCTATGGGCCGCCAGCGGTGCGAGTAGAGTACGCTTGGCTCCAATATCGTTGCGAAGGAAGCGAATGCTTGGGCCGATCTCGCGCAGGCGGTTGAGAGCCGCGTCTCGCCTGCGGTCGATCTCGGCTCGGCGTGCTTGGAATCCGCGGTCCACCAGAGAGAGGCTTCGGTGAGGATCCTCGGCGATTCGCTGCAGGTCGCCCTGGGAGTAAATCTCAATCTGAGCTAGCGCTCGGATTCCTGACGCCTGTTCGACTCCATCGCGCAGGACTTGCGGGGGGCTTCCAATGTCTCTCTCAATAACGAGCCCAGAACCGTCCGACTGTACTGCAGTGCAGGTGGCGGTGCCGTCTCCGAGCGTCGCTGCGAGCAAGCCCACGTGCTGTCCGCCCTCGTTGCTCCGGGGATTCTGAGCAATCATGGCCGCGAGACGCGTTGGATCGACATCAAACACGAAGCGCAGCGTCTCCACTAGAGTGGACTTGCAGGTCCCGCGCGCACCGATGATGCAGGTAAGTCCCGTGGCGAATTCCACTTTGGCTTTAGTCAGGTGGCCTGAGGTTGTGCTGAGGGATTGGAGGACTAGAGGCATGTTAGGTTTCTTGGCCCAGGAGTGAAAGGCTGCGATGTTTGGTCTCGGGACTCATTCGCTCGGCGCGTCCTTCTTGTTCAAGACGCGCGGCAACTCATGGACGACGGCCTGGGCTGGCGGCTTGGGCGAGGCCTGTGGGTTTGTCGCTGGGAGGCCATTCGTGTCCGCACGAAGAAGGAGTGCTTCCAGATCAGCGTAGCTGACACGTAGGACCTGCCATGGGGAACCCCAGTCGGGCGCATGAATCTTCATCTCGCCGGCTTTGTCTTTTAGGTCGCGGTCCTTGAAGAACGCCCGGCGGTACAAGCGAGGCGCGATGCCGACAAAGGGTCGGAAAAGTACCTTCGCCTGGCCGTCATTGGAGGCGCTCGGAGGTGTCCAGCCTATTGCGTCGAGGGAAATTGAGTCCGAATGAAGATCTTTGGCTCGACTCTTTGAGTATGGCTCAATGTACTGAACCTCGTCGACGCCGGATGCGACGATGTGGCGTGCACAGTAGTGACACGGGAAGGTGGTGACAAAGAGTCTCGTTCCGACGGTTGAGTGTCCCATTCTCGCGGCGCCGAGTAGTGCATCCATTTCTGCATGCACGGCTCGGCTGAATTCCAGGACCTGAGTGATGCGTGTGCTGAGAAGGATGTCTCGTATTGTAGATGACTGTACGGTCCCGCCATGGGCCTCGAGCCGTGCAACGATGTCATCAACGAGGTTGTGTTGCTCGCGGGTGCTGGAGCAGTACTTGTTCTTGTAGGCGCATCGGTGATCTGGGCTGTCGAGCGCTGCTGACGGATCTTCGCCGTATACTCCCCCGCCTGCGCGCGGTACTTCGTTGGTGCCAGTCGAAACGAGGTTGCCGTGCTTGTCGATGAGGGCTGCGCCGACCTGGCGTGACAGGCACGCGCTCTGAGTCTGTGCGGCATACGCGGCGTGCATGGCGGTCTCGGCCGGGTAGGGTCGCACTACGTGTGAGTGTGTGACGATTCTGACAATGCGCGTCAGGTCCGTGGGTGCCTTCCAGTCCTTGTTTGGTTCTCGGTCTGCGCGGCGCTCATCGCTGCTGTTGTCAATGAACGCGTCTGCAAGGTGGAATGTGTCCGCAACCTGTTGGCCGTGCGATTGCCTCGACTTCTCATCCTTGCTCATGAACTCTTCTGCGGCTTCTTTGCCGGCGTCGCGGTATTTGCTGGTGAGGCGGGTTAGTCGCTTCTCGTAGTCGCAGGCGATTCCAATCAGGAGAAAGGAAGACTGGTACACTCGCCTGAGAAGCTCGACTTCGGCAGGGTGCTTGAGCGAGTCTAGGATGTACGCCCGCCGGCCGGCGTCTGGCTTCACCGGCGCATTGCCAATGTTGGAGAGGTTCATCTGCTCCGCACGTGTCTCGCGAATGCGCAACGCGAGGGCTCGTGCGACGGCCGCGGGGTCTTCTTGGCGAAGGTCATCGCCGTGGCCCTGCATCGTCTTGGCGCGTTCGATGCTTGTCGCGCTGAACCCTTCTAGCCCGCCACGTTGGGACAGGATGTCGGTCGCCTTGAGGATCTTCGTTTCGTACCCCGCATCGCCGAGGATCGATCGCAGCCATCGAGCGATGAACGATGGGCCGGAGCCCACGTGCCCCACTACGGCGAAGACCAACTCGTTCGCGGCGTTGTCCTGTACCAACCCCTTTGAGTCGGCGCGAGATGAGGCGGACGGCCGCCTGGAAATGGCTACTGGTTCTTGTGCAGACACACGGGCTCCGTTGGTGTGTTGGGCGTTGCTAGAGCGCGTTCAAACCGACGATGAACCCATCGGCGAGGCCGGCGGCGGGGTGGCCCTCGCCGCCGAACTCGGCGAAGCCCTCGAAGTGCCCGACGCAGTAGAGGTGCCCATCGCTGGCCACGGCGATCCCCATGCCGTTCTCCTGGCCTGTGCCGCCCTGGCGTGCGGAGCCGAGGGGGGGGGCTCTGGCTGCGCTGAACGTACGATCACAACCGAGACGTTGGCGCCAGCCCCCACGGCAACGTCCCTGCCGCGGGCGAATCCACTCGATGCGGAGAACGCGCGCGACCGCTCGTGCCCGCCGGCTCCCCACGTCGGCATCCGTTCGTGCCGGACGAGATCGTCGACGCGTACCATGGAGCGAGAGTAGTCGAACGGCACGGACTCGTCGAGTAGCGGTGCGTCGTCCACGCAGGGGCGAAAGGTCGCCCGGGCGGTGTCAGCTATGCGCTGCATGCGTGCGATGGCTGCGAGGCTGGGACCATGCCCGCCTCGCGAACGACGCTTGCGCTTCTGGCCTTTGCCGCGTGCGGCGGTTCGGACCCTGGCTCCGACGGTGCCATCGACGCGCCCGTCGCCACCGGCGACGCTGGCGACGCCTCCAGCCCTGGCCCCGACGCCGCTGGCGGCTTCGCGCTCCCGCCGGTCAACGCCGGCCTCGACTACCAGCTCGGCGGGGCCTACACCCCTCCCGCTGGGGTGACCTTGGTCTCCCGCGACCGCGAGGCAACCCCGGCCGCGGGCCGCTACAGCATCTGCTACGTGAACGGCTTCCAGGTGCAGATCGCGGAGGAGGCGGATTGGATGACGCCCCAGCGTACCGACCTGCTCTTGCGCGACGCCGGCGGCCAGCTCGCGGCATTCCGGGTCGCAGCCGATCGGATCGGGGGGTGATCACTTCGAGGACGGGGCCTGGAACTATTCGACTTTCGGGCCCGAGGCACCTGGCCCCTGGCCGCGACGGGGTGATCGGGCGGCTCGATCGGATCGGCGGGCTCCTTTCCTCTTCCGAAGCGCGGCGACCGCATGCCCCGGGCAGCTGAGGCCGGGAGCCGTGTAGCCGGGTGGCAGCGGTGGCGGCCGATCGGAGCGAGGGTTTTCCGGGTCGCAGCCGATCGGCCTGGGGCTGTTGTACCGTCGGGGGGTACCTTGGACCGGGAGGTGGCCGATGCGTCAGCGACGATGGTTTGCGGGATTCCTGACCTGGGCGGTGGCGGTGGGCGCGCTCGGGCTCGTGTGCGTGACGCGCTCGTCCCGGGCCGACGACAAGAGCGACCTCATCCGCCGCATCGAGGACCTGCTCGACGACGCCGGCGATGCGCTCGAGCGGTTGCCGGGGGATTCGGGGGACGGGCCCATCGGCTACGCCGACCGCTACGTCCAGGACGCCCGCCGCGCCGCCGATGACCTGGCCCGCGTCGCCGGGGACGACGCCTCGGCGAAGCGGCTGGCCGACGACTTCGACGACGTCCAGGACGACTGGAACGAGGCCGCCGGCTACCTGCGCCAGCTGAAGGCCGGGGCTCGCCAGCACGAGCCGGTGGCCCAGCGCTGCGTCGACGCCGAGAAAGACCTCCTGGAGAGAGCCCGCGCCTTCGAGTCGAAGAACGATCCCGACGGGCTCGCGGAGATCCCGCGGCTGGCCGGCGCGGCCCAGGACTCCACCAAGCGGGCCCTCGACGACCTGTACCGGCACGACGATCGCATGGAGGACCTCGCGGACGACGCCGACGACTTCCGCGGCGACGGACCCTGGCGCGACCTGGCCTCGACGGTGGCGCAGGTGACGCGCACCATGTTCGAGAAGTGGCGCCGCGACTACGACCAGACCAAGCGCACGTGCGAGAACCTGGCCCGCGGCGTCGACCACCCCGCGGTGAAAGAGATCCTGGGCAAGCTCGGCACCTCGGCCGGCGGCCGCAAGGCGATCATCGAGCAGCTCAACCGCGACGCCCGCGAGCTGGCCTCGACGCTGGCCGGCGTGTCGGAGGATTCCAGCACCGGCTCGGTCGCCCGGGCCAAGCGCCTGCTCGAGAACATCGACCGCGGCGTCCGGACTCTGGCCGGCACGCCCACCACCGACAAGGAGGCCCGCCTCATCGTCGAGAAGTGGCCCGAGGGCATCCGCCAGCTGGGCGAGGCCCTCGACGACCTCGAGGACCTCAAGGTCCACCAGCACGACATGGACCCGCTGCCCGAGAAGTGCCAGCTCAAGGAGCGCGAGCTGAGAGACGCGATCGCGCGGAACGCGGACGACGCCGACGGCATCGACGAGCTACCCAGGCTGGCCGATCAGCTGGCCGAGCCCGTGCGCGCCGGCCTCGCCAAGGCCGACGAGCGCATGCGCGAGGAGGCGAGCGACCTCGACCGCGCCAAGGCCATCTCAGCCAGCGACGGCCCGTGGAGCGACATCCGCGCGGCCGAGCAACGCGACGCCGACGAGACGTTCCGCACCTACGAAGACGGCTACAAGAAGACCAAGGACGCGTGCGGGGACATCGTCAAGGGCAGCGGCGGCAAGCTCGTGAACGAAGCCGTCGAGGCCCTGCGTCGTCGGGCCAAGGACAGCGGCGACTCGCTCGACCGCGAGGTCGCGGCGTGGGTCGAGGCCGCGCGGCGGACCTACCTGCTCGACTGCAAGGCGATGGAGTCCTTGTGGCAAGCCTACTGCGGCACCGACTTCGAGCCCGGCGAGGACCACGCCGCCGACCAGGCCGACCAGACCGCCGCGGCGCTGCAGAACGACATGCAGCGCGCCATGGCGCCGCTGCTGCGCGACCTGGAGACCCTCACGCCGCGGGTCGATGCCCTGGTGAAGAAGCGCGAGACCCGCACCCGGGGCGAGGCCCTCCGCGCCGCCATCACCAAGGAGGCCGAGCGCCTGGGCCGCCTTCAGAACCGTGGCACCTGGCGCGGCAACAACAACCCCCTCACCCAGTTCGCGGCGCAGTACGGGAAGGACGTCCACCGGTCTCTGTGGAGGAGCCTCGGCTGCCAGGTGCCGACCTCCGAGGACGGGTACGCCGAATTCCCGGGTGGCACCCACACCAAGCCTGATTGCATCGTCGCGCAGTCGGGCCGCTGCGAGATCTGGGAGTTCAAGCCGGACTCGCCTGCTGGGCGCCGGGAAGGGGACATCCAGATTCGCGACTATCAGACATCTGTCCCACGGTATTATGTCGACTTGCTGCGACGCAAACAGGAACCCGATGACAGGCACGGCGGACGCGCGTTCATGGATGCACTCAAGCGCTACTGCTACGACAAAGACGACGACGAAGTCTTGTTTTCTGCGAATGTGAAGTACTACAAAATGTGCGAGAAGCAGTATGCCTGCGAGCAGTAGAGTCCCATTCTTTTCTTGCCGGCTAACGCTTGAACATGGCGTGAACCGCGCGTCCGCATTTTCGAAAGCCCTATTTGCCGCGAGTTCAAGACTTGAACTCACTCCCGGTCGGATGATATTGGGCAAGCGAGATCTCAAGTTCAACGAAGCGACTGCGCGAGACTATCTAAAGGATAGTCACTCGCAGATCATCTCGCTCTGGAGTGCGGCAGACAGCGTTGCACACGCGCTAGTCTACCTCCGCGACGGAGAGCTTCCCGACTTGTCTGACTATACCGACCGTGCCACGGCATTGGCCTCTCTCGCGGTGCACCTGGATGTGCTGTTTGATTTTATAAAGGATGTACATTCGCATTTCGACGTCGTGAGTGGGGCGGTAGCCGGGCACGCGACATACGACGATGCAGCGAAGGAAGCAATTCGGTGCGGTGTTGCTGGCACATGGGACGCCGCGACCGAGGCGCGCATCCAGTGGGACGCGATGAGGTGGCGCCGCGCCCGCACCAAGCTCATCCGGCTGTCGCCGATCACGATCATAGGCCCCAGCATCTGGGCCCAGCTGCCGCCGATGCCGCGCTTCGACCCGATGCCCACCATCGAGGACCTGGGCGCCTGCAAGCTGCTGCGGGCCTGGCCCTCCCTGTGTGAGCCGCGCGACCCTGCGTTCCTGCGGGGCACCCGCGCACTCCGCGCGTGGCTCTGGCCCTACACCATCCAGAACCCCGCCGACCACATCGACAACGACCCGCCCTGATGACGCGTGCCCGCGGCTTCGCCGAGCCGATCAAGGCCGGCCTGGCCAAGACCGACGAGCGGGGATTCCGGGTCGCAGCCGATCGGATCGGCGGTGGCCGATCGGATCGGGGGCTCGTACCACGCGGCGCTCGACGGCGGCTCGGCGACTCGGCCTGGGCCGGCAGCGCGCGCCCTCGCGGTGGTGAGCGGCCACCTCGGTACCCGGGGCTTCTGGGTCGCAGCCGATCGGACCGGGGGTGATCATGTCTGGGCAGGGGGGCTGGAACTATTCGGCTTTAGGATCCGGGGTTGCTCGACTATGACCGCCAAGGGGTGACCGGGAGGGATCCATCAGCGGACGTCGACCGGCAGTGCCGCCAGGCCGAG
Source organism: Kofleriaceae bacterium (assembly GCA_041389965.1). GTDB lineage: Bacteria > Myxococcota_A > Polyangia > Haliangiales > Haliangiaceae > UBA2376. Next base: position 1,008,780 of record JAWKQV010000002.1, read on the forward strand.
GCAGGGCCCAGGCGTGCCCTGGCGCCTCCCGGGCCCGCTTCGCGGTAGCGCGGCGCGACGACGATCCGGGACTCTCTTCCGAAGCGCTGCCGCTCTTCCGAAGCGCGGGATTCCGGGTCGCAGCCGATCGGATCGGGGGTGATCATTTCAGGGACGGGGGCCGGAACTACTCGACTTTAGGACCCGAAGCAGCGCGACGGTGACCGCCAAGGCGTGATCGGACGGGGTCCACCCGTTGTCGTCGACCGGGGGTGCCGACGGGCCGGGGCAGCGCCCCAGGCGTGCCCTGCGCCTCCCTGGCCCGCTTCGCGGTGGCGCGGGCGCTGACGCGCCGGGCCTAGCAAGCACAGCCGGGCCCCAGGTTGCAGGTGCGGCTGCAGGAGATGCACGAGTCGCCGCAGGGGAATCCTCGGCTCACCGTAGCAGTCGTGTTAGACCAGACTACCATCGCCCTGAGCTAGCCACGCTTCTGCTGCAGGGCCGATGTAGTCAGAACCCTGGCGCTTGAGGCCCGCCTTGGTCGTCTTCAGCACCCTTTTCGCCCAGGACCGGAAGCTCTCTGACTTTTGAAGCCACTCATCGTTCTCGCCGTAGAAACCGTCAGTGTAGTACACGCGGCCTCGACGCAAGATTTTGCCATTAAAGAAGCATCCGTGGAACTCAACGACTGGTGACCGTAGTACGTCGATCCCCCAGTAGCCCTGCGACGGGACGTGTTCCGAAATGACGTTCGCGAGATCGCACTTCCGCACGAAGTAGTAAAACAGCCACGGTCGGTCGCCTTCCGTATGGCGGAGCGACGACAAGACCAAAGGTGTCTCGCTCAGGGAATGGCTGTGTAGGATAAGAATGGATTCGAGCCGCCCAACCCGCTCCTGGAGATCCTTGATATCGGCAGGCGCCGTGTAGAAGTTTACTTGGTGTCCCATGTTCGATCCTTCAGTTGTACGGGTGGAAGGTCGGCCGAGTTCCGGTCGCGCCCTCAATATCGTCGAGGGGGCTTCCGGGTCGCAGCCGATCGGATCGGCGGCGATCATGTCTGGACCTGTGGTCTGCAACTACTCGACTTCAGGACCCGAGGCCACCAGTGTCCCGGGGCATTCCGGGTCGCAGCCGATCGGGTAGGGGGGGCACTTCGAGGACGGGGCCTGGGGGCATTCCGGGTCGCAGCCGATCGGATCGGGGGTGATCACTCGAGGACGAAGGCCTGAAACTATTCGACTTTCGGGCCCGAGGCGCCTGGTCCCCGGCGGCGAAGGGGTGATCGGGCGGCGCGATCGGGGCGTTCTGGGTCGCGGGGATTCCGGGTCGCAGCCGATCGGATCGGCGGTGGCCGATCGGATCGGGGGCTCGTACCACGCGGCGCTCGACGGCGGCTCGGCGACTCGGCCTGGGCCGGCAGCGCGCGCCCTCGCGGTGGTGAGCGGCCACCTCGGTACCCGGGGGTTCTGGGTCGCAGCCGATCGGACCGGGGGTGATCATGTCTGGGCAGGGGGGCTGGAACTATTCGGCTTTAGGATCCGGGGTTGCTCGACTATGACCGCCAAGGGGTGACCGGGAGGGATCCATCAGCGGACGTCGACCGGCAGTGCCGCCAGGCCGAGGCAGGGCCCCAGGCGTGCCCTGGCGCCTCCCGGGCCCGCTTCGCGGTAGCGGGGCGACGACGATCCGGGACTCTCTTCCGAAGCGCTGCGACCCCATCCCGCGGGACGTCGCGCTGCACCCGACGACCCTGGCGGCGCTGGTGTCGGTCGAGATCTTCGCGGCGCTTCGCGGCCGGCGCCGGCACGTCGCCGATCAGCGTTGGCGCTGCCAGTAGCCGGGCCGGCGCTTCGCGTGCGCGACCGCGATGACATCGATCGTGTCCCGCACGACGACGTAGATGACGCGATACGGGAAGTACCGCACCTTCGCCGCGCGGATGTCCGGGGCAAGCAAGATCGGCGCGGCCTGCGGAAGGGCGACGAGCAGCTCCAGCGCACGTTCCACGGCGTCCGCGAACCGCTGACCGCGGCCATCACGATCTCGGTCGTAGTGCGCGACGGCCGCGATGAGCTCACGCGCGGCCGCCGGCCGGAACGAGATCAGCGTTTCAGCGCGCGCTTCACGTCCGCCCATGGCACCCCCGGCACCCCCGCCCGCGCTTCTGCCGCCCGTTGCTCGATCTCGACGTGGTCGTCGATCGAGATGCCAGGCGGTTGCTCGACGCTGTCGAGCAACCGAGCCGCCAGCTCCTCGCGCTCCGCCGGCGACAGCGCCATCGCGTCATCGAGGACTTGCGACACGGTCGGCATGTCCGAGCCTACCATGCGCGGCCTCGGCGTGGGCGTGGCTCACCACGGCGCGGGCGGCGGGCCGGCCGTCCATCTGACAGGTGCATGCCGCCGGGTATCGGCCGCGTCGTCGTCCGGTTGCGTCGGCGAGCCCCCGGGCATTCCGGGGCGCAGCCGATCGGATCGCATCCCGACTCTTTTGGCTGCGCCGCGGGACGGGGCGGTTTCCGAAACCTCACGGGGGGCGCGGTGTCTGAACGACGTGCGTACGTGGAGCCTGGCGTTGCTTGCGGTCGGTGGGGCGTGCGTGCCGGCGCCGCCGGCGCCGCCGGCGCCGCCGCTGCCGAGGCTCGCGACGCCGGGGCACTTGTTCTTGATCAGCACGGAGGACGTCGCCGCGCACTGCCAGCGGTGGGACGTCGTGCCGTCCGTGGGCGGACAGGGGCAGCTGGTCCGCGAGATCGACATCAGCGGTGAAGCCGGTGTCGATACGATCGATTACCACCTGCGGGTGCGACGCTGACCCTGACTGGCCGCACCCGCGGCATCTCCGCGCGCCTGCGTTCGATGGGCTGTGAGGTGCACCTGCCGTCCGAGGACCTGGTCGACGCGGTCGCGGTCGGCGACAGCCGCTGGTTCACCGACGCGGCTGGGTGCGACCGCGCCCTGGCGCAACATGCGCGGGTCGCCACCGACCTGACCCAGTGCGAGTTCGAACCGTTCGTTCCGGACGCGGTGCAGCAGGCGACGCGGCGCAGCTTCGAGGAGCTGCTGCGCCGCGGTGGCGTCGCCTACGCCGTTGAGGGCGACGCTGGCGTGTCGAACGAGGACCCGGAACATCGCGACCCGGAACGCCGCGGAGGTCACGAGGGTGGCGGTGGTGGATGGCGGCGGGGCGGGCGCGTCAGCATCCCAGGCGCGCGCGTTGCGGCGGCGGCGTCACGGCACGACGTGGTAGACGTACGTGCGGAGCTGGCCGGCGCGCGTGAACCGCACGGTGACCCCGTTGCTGCCCGACAGTGACGTGACCAGCTGGCGGACCACGGCGGGCGAGGTCACCGCGGTGTCGTTCACCTTCTTGAGGACGTCGCCGTCGCGCAGTCCGGCCCGGTACAGGGGGGAGCCGGCGGCGATGCCGCGCAGGCGCCAGCCGGTGATGCCGGCGGCGCCGAACACCGCCTCGACCTGGGCCAGGGACATCGCCCAGGCCACGTTGCCAGTGAAGGCCGTGACCACCCAGCGGCGGATGTTGTAGTGGCCGGCGGGCGTGGTCGGCCCGACGTCGGCCGGGCGGACCAGCGGCGGTGGCAGCGGTCGGCTGTCGAGCTGGAACGCGGCGCCGCCGGAGCTCGGGCACGAGATCGCGACCGTGGTGTGGACGCCGTCGGCATCGGTCACAATGCCGCCGCGCGCGCGGAAGCCGCACTGGAACTGGTTCTCGTCGCCGGCCAGCACGGCGATCGCGTCGAGGTCGCTGGTCGGCAGGCCGTGGCTGGTGAGGTCGAAGACGTACGCGCGACCACGGCCGGCCTCGGCCCCCGGCGCACCGACCAGCAACAGCTCGTGGCCGTCCTGGTCGGTCATGACGTCGACCCACTCGCCGAAGTCTGACGAGCGGGGCCCGGTCGCGACCCCGACCTCGGTCCCGGCCGTGTCGACGAAGTAGACCGCGTGCGTGGTCGACGAACCGATCGCGAACACCGAGGTCTGGCGCAGGGCCACCGCCGAGTCGGCCACACCCCGGTCCACCGCGTAGGTCGCGGTCGCGGTCGGCGCGCCGGCCGGCAGCGGCAGCGCGTAGATCGAGATGGTGTCGGCCGGACCGCCGGCACCCGACATCGCGATCGCGCCGGCGCCGTAGGCCCGGGCGAAGCCGCACCAGTACGATGGCGAGCCGCACGCGATGGTCTGGTCGGCGCCGACCGGGACCACGTAGTCGCCGCTCCAGCCGCCGCCGGTCCCCTGGATGAGCTGGATCCCCTGGGACGCGTACACCGCCAGGTCGGCGAGGCCGTCGCCGTTGGTGTCGAGCTCGGCGTCGGCCGCGGCGAAGGCCTCGGTCTCAGACGACGCGGTGGTGAAGTCGGCGGCGGACAGCGCCAGCGTCCCGCCCGCGGTCCGGATCGCGGCGTCGCTGAAGCACCAGCTCTTGCCGGCGTCGCGGTGGCTGGCGTCGTAGTCGTGGTAGTCCGCGCTGACGCAGACGCGGCCCGCGACCGGGTTGATCACGATCCCGTACGCGCCGGTCGCGGCCGCCTCGCCGGCGCTGAGCGTCACGGCATCGGCCTCGGTCACGTAGCCGCCGGGGGTGAAGGTGAACATCGCCGCCCGTCCATCCTCGAGGGCGCCGCCGAGCACGCCGGCCGGGTCACCGAAGACGATCCGATCGGCGAACACCGCGACGCCGTAGGCGTCGGTCGTGCCCTGCTCGATGGGCGTGTAGATCAGGGTCGGCGGCGGGCAGGCGGTCGCGATGCCGTTGCAGTCGTCGTCGATGGCGTTGGTGCAGTCCTCGGCCGCGCCCGGGTTGACGTTGGGGTCGGCGTCGTCGCAGTCACCGCCGCCCGGCGTGTAGCCGTCGCCGTCGAGGTCGTCGCTGCACGCGGCGTCATCGCCGTCGCAGTCGTTGTCGATGCCGTCGCCGCAGATCTCGGTCGCGCCGGGATTGATCGAGGCGTTGCCGTCGTCGCAGTCCTCGTCCGCGGTGTACTTGTCGCCGTCGCTGTCGACGGTGGAGACGGTGCCGTCCGGGCACCCGGTGACGAGCGTGGCGCCGAGCAGACCGGCCAGGGTGATCCAGGTTCGTGGGGACATGCGGTTCCTCGCTGATGTGGCGAGCGATGTGCGCGCCGCGGCGAGGTGTTGCAACGCGCGGGCCGCCCCGGGGACGTCGCCGACGGGCGCGCGCCCGCGTCGCGTCGCGGGGATGACGAGCCTGTCAGCGAAGCCGCCGATCACGCGTGCTCGATCGGCACGCCGTTTATGCCTGCCGGTCGGAACGGCGTCCCCTGGCCCTACGCTCGCCACAGAGATCATTGATCGCGTGCGCTGGCACGGCCGTCGCAATGAGGGGCTGGGTCGACACGTCGTCGACGATCAACGCGGTGTCGCGCGCGACGCCGCCCAGGAGATCCCATGTCGTTCGCTCGTTGTCTCGCGATGTCGTTGTGCGCCTCGGCGCTGTTTCTCGGTGGCTGTCTGGCCGGTCCCGACGAGGACGGCCCGCCCCTGGAGCAGGACGAGGCCGCGCTCACGCAGGAGCCCCTCTGCCAGGACATCCACTTCGACAAGGTCGAGTACGTGGCGTGCGGGATCAAGCCCAACGGCATGCCGGCCAAGAAGAAGTGCACCAGCCATTGCACGACCCACCAGACCTGGAACCCGGCCGCCATCCCCGAGCCGACATGCGTCGTCGGCCTGACCCAGTGCACGCTCCCGGTGTGCGAGCCCTGTCCATATTGATCGGGACCGCGTGCGCCGGCGCGTGCGTGGGGCGACCGGCCGGGGCTTCCCGGGGGCTTCCCGGGCTCCGAGTCGCGGCCACCCGGAACGGCCGCCACCAGGAACGGCCACAGCCACCCGGAACGGGGCCGTCGCTACCCGGGGCGAGGGGCCGATCGGATCGGCCCCAGCACATCCGAGGGCAAGCACCATGCTCGAGCTCGATGCCTTTGCCGCCGAGCTTGTGGGGATCAATTACCGGCACGCGCAACACTTCCTGGAAATGTCGCTAACGGCCTGATATTAGTTAGGTTGCGAAACGCGATGACGCCCCGTTGCCCCGTTGACTCAACGCCGTGGGGCCCCCGCGAGCGACCGGTTCTTACGGCTCGGCCGACCCAGTGCGCCGGGCGTTCACCTGGACGTGCCCCACCGGGTGCCCGATCCGCGCGGTCGTGGCGCCCCTGTCTTCCTGGCCGACTCACCGGGATCTGGTTCGTGGTACGGTCGGCGCGTGTATTCCGTGTGGGCCCAGCAGGCCCGGCCTGCCGCTGAAAAAGTGGTAGCTGCGGTCGATCGCGGTGAGGTAGTGGCGGTGGTCGCGGCGCCCAGCACTGGCAAGTCGACCGTCTTGAGCCTCGTCGCCGCGCAGCTCAGCTCGGACCAAGTGTTCCGGACGGGCATGCCGACCTTCGGCGACGACGCTGGGCCGGTAGCGCTGGCAACCCTGGCGGCCCAGCTTGAGCCGTCAGTGTTGGAGTTCGTGAAGGACATCGACAAGCCGTGGCGCGACAAGGTTGGCCAAGTAGTCCAGTCGTTGGGACAGCGTGATGCGGTGGTGCTCGTCGATGACCTGCGCCGTCCCGCGAGCGGCCATCAGCCGCTGGTGTTCGATGACCAGGCGACCGATCTGATCGATGGGCTGTTTCGCGAGCGGCGGATCCGGCTGGTGACGACGTCGAGCCACAAGCCACTGCACCGGGCGTCGCAGATCGGTCTCGCGCCGCAGCTGGACGCGTCCATGGTCGCGATGGCGGTGAACGACCTAGCCTCCGACGCGGACCTGGCGCCGGGCGTGTCGCAGATGCTGGCGGCGAGCGCGCAATTCGTCCGGCGCAGCCCGGTCGAGGTGCGCCTGGCCGTGGACCTCATCGCGCGCGGAATGTCGCTCGATGCAGTAGCGGCGATGTCTGGGCCACGCGCGCTTGCGCGCGCGTTCCTCACCCGGCTGCCAGTGCATGAGCGCCTCGCACTGCAGCGGCTGGCGGTCATGCGGCTCCCGTGCGACCAAGTGACGTTTGATAGGATCGCTGCGATCGGTGGGCCGGTGGCGTCGCGTCGGTGGAAGGCCGTGGCGGCATATCAGTCGGTGAACGGCTGGGTCCTGCCTGCGATGATCGTCGATGAACTGCAGGCGCTGGCTGATGAAGGTCGGGTGCCACCCGACCCAGGGCGTGTCGATGAGGCTCGCCGGATCGCCATAGAGTTCCACACGCATGCGTTCAGGGCGGCATCGGAGAAAGGCCAAGTCGCAGAAGCCGTGCGGCACGAACTCGAGGTGGTCCATCACCTGACCCAAGCTCGAGATGCCGCGGCATTGCTCGACCGCTCGCTGTGGTTTGTCACGCAGTACGACGCGTTGGGCCGGGTGGTGGGGTCAGCCGGCGCGGCGATATATCGCAGGCGGCCGATCGACGCGTTGCCGCGCGACGCCGGACCACCGCCTGAGGCCGAGCGGCTCCTGCGAGACGCGCTGCGTGCGTACGAACGCGCGCTGGCGCACGATCCGTGCGACGCCTATGCACTGCACTACCGCGCGTACAACCACGACATCTTGGCAGACGACGCGGCAGCGGTCGAATCCGGATATCGCGCCGCCCTCGCGGCGGATCCAGATCAGATTTGGCACCACGGGCGGCTGATAACGTTTCTGATCACGCGCGGACGGGCCAACGATGCACGCGCAGAATGGGGCGAGGCGTTGCGGCAGCTCGACGGCCTGCGCGGGCAGAGCTGGCTCTACACCCAGCTCCACCGGCCGGTTGCGCTGCTCTTGCTACACCGCGGGAACAGCGAGTTTGCGCAGGACGTCCTTGGTGACGTGCCCGCCCAGTACGCCGGCGCCGGGTGGTTTCCGTCGCTTCGACGCCGCCTGCAGGTGCTGAAAGACCAGGCCGAACAGCGACTGGTGTTCCCGCCCAGCATCGTCGTCGCGGATCGCTGGTCCAGGCCGCGCCTGGTCTGGAACGAAGCGGTGGTGCGGTGGACGCCTGGGTGGATCGAGCTCATCGACGACGAGCAGATCATCGTGAGGTACGCCGAGCGTCGGGATGGGAACGAGGTATTTGGCCGAGAGAAGTACACGCACGCGGAATTTCGCGAGCGGTGTGCGATCGCCGCGCCTCCAGCGGGCACGTTCGTCGAGCGCTTGTGGCTGGAGGGAAGTTCTGTCGAGGTGATCCGCTGCTACCCCGCCGAAATCGAGGTGGAGAGCGTGCTGCCCGGCCTGCCGTTCCCTCCCCCCGCGCGCTATCTGAATCGCCGTGCTGCCGACGCTCGCAAGTGACGCGCTGCATGTAGCGGTGTTTGGGCCAGGGGTCGGTGAGCTGATCGCGGTCCGAGCGCCCCCGGGCCGATGGCTGATCATCGATGGATGTGGCCCTGGGAGTCGCTCCTACGGTCGCCGGCTTCTCGAGCACTACGCCGGCGCGCCTTCGCTGATCGCGTTCACCCATCCCCATCTCGACCACGCGTCGGGGTTGAGGGAAGTGATCGAGCGGGCTACGCCGAGTGCCGCTCCAGATACCTGGCCAGGGATCGGCGTGCTGTCGCCGTCGCCACGGGCGCCATCGCCGCTGGGCGTCATTGCGCCGAACTTCGGCGGAGCCGTCGAGGACACGCTCGCGGCGATCGACGACCGATGGGAACGGAAGCCTGCGTGCCGGTGGGATCTTCGCGTCGGCACGGAGCGGTCGCTAGGCGATGCGGTGGTTCGGGTGATCGCTCCGGCGACGATGGCAGCGGAGGCGGCGTATGACGCTTGGCGTGACGGGCGCCCATGGAACCCAAATCGCGTCGCGACCGCGTTCGAGCTGCGGTGGCGCGGGCACCGGATCCTGCTGGGCTCGGATCTCGATGAGGACGATGGTGGCGGCTGGAGCGAGATCGCTACGACGGGGCGGACCCGAACGCCCCATGCGGCCACCAAGGTGCCGCACCACGGCTCGGTCGGCGCGGTGCACCCGGTGTGGATCGATCCGATGGGGAGCCGGCCGTGCTTCATCGTCACGCCATTCGCGCGGGAACGCCTGCCGCGGTTCGACGACGGTGACGGCGTACACCAGATGCTCGGGTACGCTGCGGAGATCCACCTGACGGGACTCCCACGGAGGCACAGCTCGCAACCAGCCGATCAGCCACTCCACGAGCGGCGCACGGAGTTGCTGGCGCTCGGGGACGAGCCGCTGGATGCGATCACGCCGGGGTGGCCCGATTGTTTCGTGATCGCGTCGGTCGCGTCCGATGGTGCGACCGCAGTCGCCCATGGGCCGGGCTCGGTGCGCGTGGTCGAAGGATGATCGCGGAAGAAGGTGCCTTCGATAGCACCGAGCAGCCGCCGCAGGTCCTCGTCCTTGCCACGGTAGGCCAGGCCTCCGACGTCCTGGAGAAGGAACGCGGCCGGCGTGGTGTCTTCGAGGCCCCGTCCAGTCCCTGGCCCCCGGGTAGAGGCTGATGACCTTCGGCGTGCCCTGAGTGGCGCGTCGCGATCGGGCCCCTACATCACGGTTCCGTCGCTGTCGACGCGGATGGGGGGGCCGCCGGTGGGGCGGCGTTCGCGGGCGAGGAGGCGGCCGGCGTGCCAGGTGCCGCCCTCGAGGATGCGGGCGAGGGGGAGCTGGTCGGGGGTGACGCGGAGTTTTTCGCGCACGCTGTCGGCGACCCAGTCGAGGAGGGCGACGGTCAGGGCGCGCCATTCGACGACGAGGTCGCTGCCGATGTCGTGGAGGTCGGCGAGGACGCCAGCGTGGCGGGGGACGAGGACGCCCATGTCGACGAGGAGGCCGCCGTTGCGGTACTCGGCGAGGCCGGTCATGGCGCCAGGCTGGACGACGGTGACGCCGCCCAGCTCGAAGGGCTCGAAGAGTGAATAGGTGAGCCACTGCGAGAGCTTGTGGAAGGGGACGAGGCCGGCGGAGACGCCGGTGCCGCCCGCGGCCGGGTGGCGCCAGCAGTCGCCCAGGTTGACGCCGCCCAGCTCGATGCGTCCCGGCCAGATGGGGCCGAGGCCCTCGAGGAGGTCGCCCAGGAGATCGGCGGCGCGGACTTCGTAGCCGCCGTGGCCGTGGCCGCCGCCACCGCTGTAGGGGCTGTTGCCGCCGCCGATGCCGCCGTGGGCCGCGCCGCCGGCGCCGACGCCACCCCCGCCGCCGATGCCGGTCGCGCCGCCGGTGCCCAGGACGCCGCCGCCGGCGCGGGCGCGCACGGAGGTCAACAGGCCGCTGGGGCGGCCGCCCGGGAACAGGCCAGGCTGGGCGTCGATGGCGTCGCCCAGGCGGCGCAGCAGCTCGGCGCGCCCGGCGACGCCGACCAGCGGGTTGGCGGGGCTGGCCTGGAAGGCCGCCTCGAGCTGGGCGTCGTCGATGCTGCGCAGGGCGGCGGCGTCGACCCGCAGGGGCGACAGCGCGTCGGCCGAGAACAGGCCGGCCTGGAAGGCGCGCAGGCTGGCCACGGCCAGGCCCTCGCTCCGGGCCAGCTCGAGGCCGGTGGCGGGCTCGCGGTAGCGCCACCCGTCGCCGGCGCCGGCGTCGAGGAGCACGCTGACGACGACCAGGTCGATGAGGGACTCGGCCGCGACCGCGCCGGCCGCGGTGGCGGCGCTGGCGAGCTCGGCGACGCGATCGACGCCGCCGACGCGGAAGTGGCCCAGGCGGCCGTGGACCGGGATGCGCAGGTTCGGGTAGTTGGCCCGGGTGACGGCGATGACCCGGTCGGCCACGGCGCTGACGCGGTCGCGGTCGACCTTGAAGTGGCGCAGCTCGCCCAGCAGGCCGGCCTCGAGGACGTTGGTGGCGCGCACGCGGACGGCCAGCGGCGAGCGCAGGTAGGTGACGGCGGTCGTGGCGTCGGCCGCCGCGCCCGGGGCGATGAAGCCGCTGCCGAGATCGTATCCGCTCATGGTGCCAGCTCCCGGCCCTTGGCCTTGGTCAGCTCGTCGGCGCCCGGCGCCGTACCGGCGGGCGTGAAGTAGCCGGCCGCCATCTTGGCGTCCATCTCGACCCGGGCGTCGGCCGGGATCAGCTCGTCCGGAATCCGGACACGTTCGCCCACCTCGATGCCGCTGCGCACGATGGCGTCGTACTTCAGGTTGGACATCGACACCAGCCGGTGGATCTTGCGGACGCCCAGCCAGTGCAGCACGTCGGGCATCAGCTCCTGGAAGCGCATGTCCTGGACCCCGGCGACGCACTCGGTGCGCGCGAAGTACTGGGCCGCGGAGTCGCCGCCGGCCTGGCGCTTGCGGGCGTTGTAGACGAGGAACTTGGTGACCTCGCCCAGCGCGCGGCCCTCCTTGCGGAAGTAGACGATGAGGCCGACGCCGCCGGCCTGGGCGCCGCGGATGCACTCCTCGATGGCGTGGGCCAGGTAGGGGCGGCAGGTGCAGATGTCGGAGCCGAACACGTCGGAGCCGTTGCACTCGTCGTGGACCCGCGCGGTGAGCGGCACGGCGGGGTCGCTGAGCGCGGCCGGGTCGCCGAAGATGTAGACGGTCTGGCCGCCGATGGGCGGCAGGAACACGTCGAGGTCGCCGCGGGTGACCAGCTCGGGGAACATGCCGCCGGTCTGCTCGAACAGGGTGCGGCGCAGCTCGCTCTCGGTGCAGCCGAACCGCTTGGCGACGCCGGGCAGGTACCAGACCGGCTCGGTGGCGGCCTTGGTCACCGGGATCTCGCGGGCCGATTTCAGGATGGCGCCGTCGACGCGGAGCCGTCCACGGGCCACGGCGTCGACGATCTCGGGCATGTCGATGTGGGCCTGGGTGACGGCGATGGTGGGGCGGATGTCGTAGCCCGCCGCCAGCTGGTCGGCGAAGACGTCGGCGACCACCGCGCCCCACGGGTCGATGGAGACCAGCTTCTCGGGGTCGCGCCACGCGGGGAACGGGCCCAGGCGCGTGGTGGGGGCGGTGTTGGTGAGGTCGGGCTTGTGCAGCGGGTCGAGGGCGCCGGAGGCGACGGCCAGGGCGCGGTAGACGGCGTAGGAGCCGGCGTGGGTGCCGATGACGTTGCGGTGCTCGGGCGTGGTGAGCGTGGCGATGACCGGCCCCCGGACGGCCGGGTCGGCGGCGCCCCACGTGATGGGGAGCGGCCGGACGCCGTGGGCCCCCGGGTGGGAGGTCAGCTTGATGTGCTTGGAAGGCATGGGGACTCCGGAAATCACCCGACGCCGGGCGGCCGCGGGGCGCCGGGGGCGTCGGTGACTGTGGCACGAAGCCCGGGGAGCGTAAAGAAACCGGGGCCTTCGCCGGGGCGGCAGGGCGCGCCCTGGTGAGGCCGATTTCTGTTGGCGTGACGGGAGGATGCGGCGGCGGCCTGGCGGCGCTGAGGCATGCTCAGGCGGGGCCGCCGCGCGATGGGCGAGCTAGTCCTGCGAGGCAGGGCCGCCGAGCGTGCTGGGGTCGGACATGACGGTGAGGGGCGCGGACGGGGGCGAGGTGCGGCCGTCGGCGTCGACCCACACCAGGCGGACCTGCTCGCCGCGGCGCGATGCGATGGTGCCGTCGGGTACGGTGGTGCAGCCCCCCGAGGCGTAGACGATGACCTCCCTGCCGCCGGGGGCGGCCTGGCCCCACGAGCGCGGGGCGCCGTCCTGGCCCAGGACCACCAGGTAGCGGCCCGGGGCGGCGGGGGCCTTCAGCTCGGCGCGGAGGGTGGTGTACGAGCGGCGGCCGCCGCTGGTGCGCTCGATGACGCCGGTGGCGACGGGCGCCGCGAGCGCGGGCCGCGGGGCCTTGTCGACGGAGAACGTGGCGATCGGCACCTTGCGCGCGCCGACCAGGCGGGTGCCGGCCGGGGCGATGACGCGCAAGCCCGGGGCCACGGTCTTGACGGTCGGGGCGATGCGCTGCTTGCCGGCGACGAGCCGCCAGTCCCCGATCGGGCCGGGGAACGGGCGGGCGCCTACCCCGGGGGCGAGCGATGCCTGCGCCGGCTCCTGGTCGACCACCAGCAGGCCGCCGTCGGCCGGGAGGGCCGCGCCGTCGGGCGTGACCACGGCGGGCGTCAGCAGCCGGGGGGCGCACTGGCCGGCGTGGGCGGCGGGGGCCGCGACGAGGAGGAGGGCGGCGATGACGGTGACGGTGCGGAGCATTGAGATCCTTCCAACGCGCGAGGCGGGGTGTCGTGCTGGCGGCGGCGGCGTGGCGGTGCTAGTTCGCGGCGGCGGCGGCCGCGGTGGTGACCTGGGCCCTGACCCGGAGCTGGTGGCGGGTCTGGACCGCCGGGTTGGCGACGCCTGGCGTCGGCACGGTGGCGGCCAGCAAGGTGAGGTCGGAGGCCCGGGTCGGGACCAGGCGGCCGGCGGTGATCACGGTGGTGATCGTGCCCTTGGCGTCGAAGGTCGAGGTGCCGCCGTCGACCGGCTGGGAGATGGGGGCGATGGCGAAGGTCGACGCGACCACGGCGACGGCGCCCTTGCGACTGACCAGGCGCGAGCGGACGGTGACGTCGACCGGCTGGCCCACCAGCTCGGTGGCGTAGGTGGCGTGCCAGGTGGCGCCGACCGCGACCGGCTCGACCGGCAGCGCGACGAAGGTGTCCATCGACTGCGCTAGCTGGCCGACGATGGTGGGCGTGGTGGGCAGCGGCGTGCCGACCCACACCCGGCGCAGCGCGACCCGGCCGTCGGGATCGACCGCGGTGCCGAACTGCGCGCCGACCATGGCCGCCATGCTCTCGGTCAGGGCCGGCGTGGTGGCGGCGCCGGTGGCGGTGGCCTCGTCGACGGTGAAGATCAGCCGGTGCCGGCCGCTGGCCTCGAGCTCGGCGACGTGGGCCCGGCCGCGCAGGGTCAGGGTCGGCTGATCGGCCTCGGCCTTGGTCACGCCGTTGTCGGCGGCGGCGTGGGCGCTGATCTGGTAGGTGACCGGCTGGGTGCTGTCGGCGGCGGCGGTGAAGGTGAGGGGCGCGCGCTTGCCCCGGCCGGGCGCGTCGAGGGTGACGACCTGGGTCGGCGCCGCCAGGGTGGTCTCGAACGGCTGCGACGGGGGCGGCGGCGGGGCGTCACCGAACGACACCGCGTCCATGACGATGCCCTGGGACGCCCGGACCACGGCGCCGCCGACCAGGCCGGCGCCGGCGCGCACGCACAGGATCACGCGGCCGACGTCGGCGCCCACCGCGGTGTCGGTGCCCAGGCACCAGGTGCCCTGCTCGCCGAAGGCGATGGCCTCGATGCGGCCGTTGATCTCGGGCCCGTCGGCGGTGGCGTCGGCGTGGGCGTCGGCCGCCAGGGGCTGCGGGACCGCGGCCAAGCGCATCGGCTCGGCGGTGGTCCAGGCCAGGGCGGCGCCCTCGTCGTCGGGCAGCGGCGCCACCACCGACAGGTGCTCGGTGAACCACAGGCCCTGGGCGGTGGCGATGAGGCCCAGCCGCGGCAGCCCGGCGGTCAGCGCGCCCAGGTCGCGATCGGGCGCGCACACCAGGTACGCCATGCGCACGGTGTCGAAGGCGCGGACCGCGTTGATGGAGCATGTCACCGTCGGGGCCGGGCCGCCGCCGGTCCACGCGGTGGCCGGGAAGGTCCACTGCGCGTCGGGCTTGAACAGGCCGGCGTAGGGCGCGCTGGGTTGGACCTGGAACAGCTCGGCGTCGACGGCGCGAGCCCGGGTGGGCACCACCACCGGCGTGGAGGCGACCTCGCCGCCGCAAGCGGCCACGACGATGAGAGCGACGGCTGCGCGCATGCGCGGGACGCTAGCGGAAATGCCGCGGCGGTGCCACCGGCGCTCGGGTGCGGGCCCGGCGGGGGCGGGCGCGGCGGGCCGCGGGCCGGTCAGAACTGCTTGTTCGAGTCGAGCAGGATGGTGACCGGGCCGTCGTTGACCAGGGCCACCTGCATGTCGGCCCGGAACACGCCGGTGGCGACCTGGGCCACCCCGGCCGCGCGCACCGCCTCGACCGCGCGCAGGTACAGCGCCTCGGCGGCGACCGGCTCGAGCGCGTCGAGGAACGCCGGTCGGCGGCCCTTGCGCACGTCGGCGTAGAGCGTGAATTGCGAGATCAGCAGCACCCCGCCGCCGACGTCCTTGACCGACAGGTTCATCTTGCCGTCGGCGTCGGCGAAGATGCGCAGGCCCACCAGCTTGTCGACGATGTAGGCCAGGTCGTCGTCGCCGTCGCCCTTGCCGGCGCCCAGGAGCACCACCAGCCCGTGACCGATCTCACCGACCACGGCGCCATCGACCGTGACCGAGCCCTGGCGACACCGCTGGATGACCGCGCGCATGGGGCTTCGTACCGTCGGTGGCGGGGCCCAGGCAACCGTCCGCGGCGGCTTCGGGTCCAACCCCCCAGCGCGCCTGCCCGGTGACGGTGATCCGTCCCGCGCCGCCGCGCGAGCGCCCGGAACGTCCCCGGACCGCTTCCGTCCCACCCCAGGCCTGCTAGGATGCGCGCCCGCATGTCCCGTGTCGCTGTCATTCTGTCTGCGTTGCTCCTGGCCGCCTGCGGCAAGGAGATCGGCGACGCGTGCTCGTCGAGCCTCGACTGTGGCGACGGCACCAACCCGGCCCGGGTGTGCGACTTCGAGTCGCCCAGCGGCTACTGCACCGAGGTCGGCTGCGACTGGGACACCTGCCCGTCGGAGGCGGTGTGCGTGCGGTTCTACGCCGCGTCGTTCGCCAATAAGCCGTGCGTGCTGGCCACGGAGGACGTGTCCACCGACGACTGCACCTTCGACGAGGTGTGCACGCTGCGCGGGCAGTGCGTGCCGCGCACGTCCGAGGTCCGCTACTGCATGAAGACCTGCGGCGGCTCGGGCGATTGTCGCGACCAGTACGAGTGCCGCGACCAGGCGCTGATGGTCGAGCACGGCGGCGAGCCGGTGCCCAAGCCCGGCGAGCGGTTGGGCACCGACCTGCAGGCGTTCTGCGCGCCGGCGCCGTAGCGGCGGACCGGGGCGCGCGGGCTGGTTCGGTCGCGGGGCGGCGACGCCGGGTCGGAAGATCGACAAGCCGCGCCGGCGCGCGTAGGCTCGACCGCGCGTGCCACTAGGCGCTTTCATCCTCCGCCGGCTGGGGCTCGGCGCCCTGTCGATGCTCGGGGTGTCGGTGCTGGTGTTCCTGTTCCTGCACATCATCCCGGGCGATCCGGTGGATCACCTGGCCGGCGGCGAGGCCACGCCCGAGCAGCGCGCCAAGATCGAGGCGTGCATGGGCCTGGGCGGCTCGCTGCCGGCGCAGTTCGGGCGCTTCGTGGGCCACGTCGTCGACGGCACGCTGGGTCAGCAGTGCCCCGATCCCGAGGGCAAGCCGACGGTGGCGGCGATGATCGCCGAGGTCTACCCGTACACGGTGACGCTGGCGCTGGCCGGGCTGGCCATGGCGATCGTGATGGCGCTGCCGCTGGGCATCGCCGCCGCGCTCCGGCGCGGGACGTGGTTCGACACGCTGGCGGCGGTGGGGGCGCTGTCGGGCATCGCCATCCCCAACATGCTGCTGGGCCCGCTGTTGCTCCTGTGGTTCTTCGTCGACCTGGGCTGGTTGCCGGGGCCGTTCGAGACCGGGGCCGCCGCCCTGGTCTTGCCGGCGTTCGCCATCGGCACGCACCTGATGGCGATGCTGGCGCGGATGACCCGGTCGTCGATGGTCGAGGTGCTGGGCGAGGACTACCTGCGCACCGCGCGCGCCAAGGGCCTGCCCGAGCGCACGGTGGTGTGGAAGCACGCGCTGCGCAACGCGGTGATGCCGGTCATCACGGTGGCCGGCCTGCAGTTCGGCAGCGTGCTGTCGGGCTCGATCATCATCGAGAACATCTTCGCGCGGCCCGGGCTGGGGTCGCTGTTGCTGGCGGCGATCCGGCAGCGCAACTACCCGGTGGTGCAGGGCTGCGTGCTGGTCATCGCCGCGTCGTACGTGGTGGTCAACATCGCTGTCGACGTGGCCTACGGGCTGGTCGATCCGCGGGTGCGGCGGGCATGAGCGCGGCCGGGCCTGGCCGGTGGTCGCCCAGCGTCTACATCGGCGCGGTGATGCTGGGCGTGTTCGTCGTGCTGGGGCTGTTCGGGCCGCTCCTGGCGCCGCATGACGTCGGCCCGCGGGCGATGGACCTCGACCACATGTTCGCGCCGATGTCGTGGGGCCACTGGCTGGGCACCGACAAGAGCGGCGTCGACGCGGTGTCGCAGTTGATGCACGGGGCGCGCGAGGCGCTGCTGCTGTCGGTGATCGTCGTCGGGATCAGCGCCACCATCGGCGTCACGGTCGGGATGATCGCCGGCTACGCCCGCGGGGTGGTCGACGAGGTCATCATGCGGGTGGTCGACATCCTGCTGGCGTTCCCGGGCCTGCTCCTCAACATCGCGATCGTCGCGGTGGTGGCGCGGCCGGGCCTGCCCATCTTCATCGCCGCGCTGTGCGCCAACGGCTGGGTCGGCTACGCCCGGGTGGCGCGCGGCCAGGTGCTGTCGCTGCGCGAGCGCGACTACGTGCTGGCGGCCCGGGCCCTGGGCGCGTCGACGCCGCGGATCTTGTCCAAGCACATCGCGCCCAACCTGATGGGCCCGCTCTTGGTGCAGGCGTCGCTCGGCTTCGGCGGGGTCATCGCGGCCGAGGCGGCGTTGTCGTTCCTGGGCCTGGGCCCGCAGCTCGACTACACCTGGGGCGCGATGCTCGAGCAGGGCACCGCGTTTCTGTGGAAGCCCGGCTTCCGCCACTACGCGCTGGCGGCCGGGTTCGCGATCGCCTGGGTGGTGCTGGCCGCCAACCTGCTGGGCGACGGGCTGCGCGACCGGCTCGATCCGCGCCAGCGCGGGCGAGGCTAGCCGCCGATGCTGCGCGTGCGCCTGGCGCGGGTGGCCGACCTCCCCCTCGACGATCTGCGGGCCTTCCCCGTCGACGGCCTGACCTGGCCGGTGCTGGCCGGCGTCATCGGCGGCGCGGTGGTCGCGACCGCCGGCGTGTGCCCCCACGAGGACGTCGGGCTCGCCGGCGGCACCGTCGAGGACGGCTGCCTGACCTGCCCCGGCCACGGCTACCAGTTCGACCTGGCCACCGGGGCCTGCCGCCATGATCGCTCGCTGCTGCTGCGCCGCTACCGGGCCATCGTCCTCGACGGCGAGGTGTGGATCGAGCTGGTGTAGGTCGCCGGCCGACCGGTCGGCGCGCGGGCGTCGTCGCACAGTGCGCCCGGCCACCTGCGCCGCGGCGCGGTTCCTGGTAAACGGACGGGAGCGCGGGCCGCCTGGCGCCCGCCCTCACGCCAAGGAGTTGTCCTCATGATCGTCGGAGTCATCGGCTCTGGGTCCATCGGCCCTGACCTCGCCTACGGGTTCCTCACCGCGGTCGCGCGCGAGCCCGGCGCGCGGGTGTACCTGGTCGACATCAAGCAAGAGGCGCTCGACGCCGGCGTGGCGCGGATCCGCGGCTACATGGCCAAGGGCCTGGCGCGAGGCAAGCTGGCGCCGGCGGTGGCCAAGGCGATGGAGGCGGCGCTGGTGCCGACGCAGGACCTGGGCCAGCTGGCCGACTGCGCCTACGTGCTCGAGGCGGCGTCGGAGGACCTCGCGGTCAAGCGCGCCATCCTGGCCAAGCTCGAGGCGGTGGTGGCGCCGAGCTGCCTCATCGGCTTCGCGACGTCGGGGCTGCCCCGGGCCCAGATCGCGGCGTCGGCCAAGCACCCCGACCGCTGCTTCGTGAACCACCCGTTCTTCCCGGCCTGGCGCTCGCTGCCGATCGAGGTGGTGCTGTCGGGCGACGCCGCGCTGGGCGCGCAGATGATGGCGACGATGAAGCGGCTGGGCAAGGTGCCCATCCTCACCGCCGATGTCGAGTGCTTCGCGGCCGACGACATCTTCTGCAACTACATCTCCGAGGCGGCCCGCGTGGTCGAGGAGGGGCTGGCGACGCCGGCCCAGGTCGACCGCATCGTCAACGACGCCATCGGCGGCGGCGGCCCGCTGCACGTGATGGACGCGACCCGCGGCAACCTGCTGACCGCGCACTGCCAGGAGCTGATGGAGCACGCGCCGACCGGGACGCCGTGGTTCAAGGCGCCGGCCATCTTGACCACCCAGGGCAACGCGCCGTGGTTCGAGCGCGGCGCGACCGCCGACGGCAGCTACGACGCGGCGCTGGGCAAGACCGTGCTCGACCGCATCCTGGCGGTGCTGTTCGGGCGCACCTACGCGGTGCTCGACGCCGGCACCTGCGCGGCCACCGAGCTCGACTGGCTGACCCGGATGGCGCTGGGCTTCCGCAAGGGGCTCCTGTCGCTGGCGGCCGAGTACGGCGCCGCCGAGGTGCGCGCGCTGGTCACCCGCTACGCCGAGACCCACCCCGGCTTCCCGGTGCCGCCGTCGATCGCCAAGGGCGCGCTGCCCACGGTGCGCGCCAACGTCGTGGTCGAGCGCGACGGCGACGTCGCCATCGTCCGGGTGTTCCGGCCCGAGGTGAAGAACGCCCTGTCGGCCCAGACCATCGACGAGCTGGCCGACGCCATCGCCGCGGCCGGCGCCGACCCCACGGTGGCGGGCGTGATCGTCACCAGCACCGACGGAGCCCTGGCTGGCGCGGACATCAACGAGCTGGCGGCGCTGCCGTCGGTCGAGGCGTGCCGCGCCACCTGCCTGCGGTCGCACCCGATCTTCGCCGCGATCAGCGGCCTGGCCAAGCCGGTGGTGGCCGCCGTCGACGGGCCGGTCCTGGGCGGCGGCGCCGAGCTGGCCATGGCGTGCCACGCCCGCGTCGTCGGCCGGCAGCTGGTCTTGGGCCAGCCCGAGGTCAACCTGGGCATCATCCCCGGCTACGGCGGCACCCAGCGCCTGCCGCGGCTGATCGGCTTCGAGCGCGCCGCCCAGCTCATCCGCACCGCCCAGTCGGTGGGCGCGGCCGAGGCGTGCGCCTGGGGCTGGGCCCACGGCCAGCCGGTCGACGACGTGGTGGCCGCGGCCAAGGCGCTCATCGCCGACCACGTGGCCGGCAAGGTGACGCTGGCGCCGGTGGCGTCGGCGCCGGTCGATGTCCCGGCGACCTGGCCGGCGGTCGACCTGGGCCACCGCTCGCTGGCGATCGACGCCATCGTGTGCGATGTGCTGCGGCGCGGCCTGGCCCTGCCCCTGGCCGAAGGCTTGCTGGTCGAGGCCGACGGCTTCGGCCGCTGCAAGGCCACCGTCGACATGGACGTCGGCATGAAGAACTTCACCCAGAACGGCCCGCGCGTGCCGGCCGCGTTCCTGCACGAGTAAGGAGCCCACCATGACGACCGACGACCGCACCATCGTCATCCTCGACGGCGGCCGGCGCACGCCGCGCGCCGACATCCTCATCAACAACCGCGAGGCCGGCCTGTTCTCGCGCTTCTCGACCACCCAGCTGGGCGGCCTGGCCATCGCCGGCACGCTGGCGCAGACCCAGCTCGACCGCGGCCTCGTCGGCCACGTCGTCATGGGCATGGCCCAGCACAGCCACCGCGACTCGATCTACGCGGCCCGCGGCATGAGCCTGCGCGGCGGCCTGGACCACACCGTGCCCGCGCTGACCGTGGCCCGCATCTGCGGCAGCGGCGCCGAGGCGGTGGCGGTGGGCGCCGAGCTGATCCTGGGCGGGCTGCGCCACGATCGCGAGCGGCCCTTCGTCGTCGTCGGCGGCGCCGAGAGCATGCAGTACCCGTTCACGCTGTACGGCGCGCGCGGCAAGAAGATCGGCGCGGCGGTGCAGAAGTACGGCCCGATCGACGCCAAGACGTTGCCGGCGGGCACCCACCTGCAGGACCTGCTGCTCATGAGCCTGTACGACCCGGCGGCAGGCATGGCCATGGCCAACACCGCGGAGGAGCTGGGCCGGCGCTACCAGATCACGCGGGAGGAGGCAGACGCCTTCGGGTTCCGCTCGCAGACCCGGGCCAAGGCGGCCCGCGACGCCGGGGCGTTCCGCGAAGAGACCGTGCCGGTGACGGTGCAGCTCGATGGCGCCGCGCCGCCGATCGAGGTGGTCCACGACACCCACATCCTCGACGACGTGTCGCTGGCCAAGATGGCGCGGCTGCCGGCGGCGTTCGAGGCCGGCGGCATCGTCACCGCCGGCAACGCCAGCGCGGTCGTCGACGGCGCTGGCGCGATGGTCATCGGCACCGCGGCCGACGCGGCCAAGCACGGCGCGCGGCCGCTGGCGCGCCTGGCCGGCGTCGGCGTGGCCGGCTGCGACCCCAAGATCATGGGCTGGGGCCCGGTGCCCGCGACCGCGCGCGCCCTGGCCGCCGCCGGCATCACCGGCAAGGACATCGCCCGGGTCGAGCTCAACGAGGCGTTCGCGCCCCAGGCGCTGGCGGTCATCCGCGACCTGGCCAAGACCGGGGTCGACCCCGAGGTGGTCAACCCCGACGGCGGGGCCATCGCGCTGGGCCACCCGCTGGGCGCGACCGGCGCCATCCTGACCCTGACCTGCGCCTACGGCCTGCGCCGCGCCAAGCAGCGCTACGGCCTGGTGACGATGTGCATCGGCGGCGGCCAGGGCATCTCGCTGGTCATCGAGGCGCTCTGACCGCGCCCGTGGTCTACGCTGGGCGGTGATGCAGCTCCGCCCGCGCGACCGGTTGGTCTACGTCGTCGAGCGGCTGATGCTGCGCGGCGCCGGCTGGCGCCTGCTGGTGATCGCGGCGGCGGTGGCCGCCATCGCCATCATCGGCGGCGCGCTGGTGGTGGCCAGCGGCGAGCACTTCGGCTCGTTCGGCGCCGCGGTGTGGTGGGCGTTCCTGCGCCTGACCGATCCGGGCTACCTGGGCGACGACGTCGGCACCTGGCGGCGGGTGGTGTCGACGGTGCTCACCGTCTTGGGCTACGTCATCTTCCTGGGCGCGCTGATCGCGGTCATGACCCAGTGGCTGCAGGCGTTCATGCGCAACCTCGAGCTGGGCGTGACCCCCATCCTCAAGGAGGACCACGTCCTCATCCTGGGCTGGACCGAGCGCACGCCCATCATCGTGCGCGAGCTGCTGCTGTCGGGCAGCCGGGTGCGGCGCTTCCTCTTGCGCCACGACGCGCGCTCGCTCGACATCGTCATCCTGGCCGCGGAGGTGGGGCCCGAGCTGGTCCTCGAGCTGCGCGACGCGCTGGGCGATCGCTACGACCGCCACCGCATCATCTTGCGCACCGGGACCCCGCTGCGCCTGGCCCACCTCGAGCGGGTCGACTTCCTGCGGGCCGCGGTGATCGTGGTGCCCGGCGTCGACGTGGCGTGGCAGGGCGGCGGCACCCGGCCCGAGCTGACCATCTCCAACGCCGACACCATGGCGATCAAGATCCTCTTGTCGATCGCCACCCACGCCCGCGAGCACGCGCTGGCGGTGACCGCGCTGCCCCAGGTCGTCG
Source organism: Kofleriaceae bacterium (assembly GCA_041389965.1). Lineage (GTDB taxonomy): Bacteria > Myxococcota_A > Polyangia > Haliangiales > Haliangiaceae > UBA2376. Next base: position 1,031,075 of record JAWKQV010000002.1, read on the forward strand.
TCGAGATGAGCGACGCGCGCAAGGCGCTGGTGGCCGAGAACGCCTACCCCGGCTCGGTCGAGGTGGTCGCCAGCGATCTCATCGTGTGCCGCCTGATGGCCCAGAACGTCCGCAACCCGGGGTTGTCCCACGTCGCGACGGAGCTGTTGACCCACAGCCACGGCAACCAGATCTTCGCGAGCGACCAACCCGACGCGGTCGGCCGCACGCTGGGCGAGCTGACCCACCGGTTCCCCGAGGCGCTGGTGCTGGGCGTGGTGCGGAAGGTCGACGGCCGCATGCAGTCGATGCTGGGCGCGCGGCCGGACCTGCCGATCGAGCCGGGTGATCGGCTGGTGCTGATGGCGCGGGACTTCGAGGGTACCGCGCTGGCGGCGGCACCCCACGTCGTCCCCGAGCTCGCGGGCGCGGCGTCGGCCGAGCTGGCCCTGGCGCCGCGGGCGCCGCGGCGGGTGTTGATGCTGGGGTGGAGCCACCGCGTGCCGCCGCTGTTGGCCGAGTTCGCGGCGTACCCGCGCGAGCACTTCACCATCGACGTGTGCTCGGCGATCCCGGCCGCCGAGCGCGCCCGCGAGCTGGCCCGCGGCCCGGCCTGGCCGACCATCACGGTCCGGCAGCTCGAGCGCGACTTCACGGTGCCGGGGGAGCTGGCGGCGATCGCCCCGGCCGAGTACGACAACGTCATCTTGCTGGGGAGCAACTGGCTCGACTCGCGCGAGGCGGCCGACTCCCGCACCGTCTTGGCCAACCTGCTCTTGCGCGACCTGGTGCCGGCGGTGGGGCGCCCGGACGTGCTGGTCGAGCTGCTCGACCCCACCAGCGAGGCGCTGGTCGAGGGGCTCCCCGGCGAGGTGCTCATCACGCCGGAGATCGTCAGCCACATCATGGCCCAGGTCACGCTGCGGCCCGAGCTGGGCTCGGTGTTCGACGAGCTGTTCGGGCCGGCCGGCGCCGAGACCCACTTCATCCCGGCGCCGGCGTGCGGCCTGGTCGGGCGCAAGGTGACGTTCGCCGATGCCATGGCCGCGGCGGCGTCGATCGGCGGCGTCGCCATGGGCTTCCGCCGCGGCGGCGAGCGCCGGACCCCGACCGGCGGCGTCTACCTGAACCCGCCGCGGGCACAGCTGTGGACGCTGGCCGACGACGACGACGTGATCATCCTGATCGACACCTGACCGGCGCCGCGTGGCCGCGGCGATCACCCCCGGCCGCGCCGCGCCCGCGCCGGCAACCTGCGGCACCGGCGTGCCCGGCCGCGCGGTGCTGGTACCCTGGCGCAGGGGGACCGCCATGCTTGCTGCGACCATGTTGCGCGATCGGCTGCGGACGTTCTGTGATCCCGACCTGGGGCCGACGTTCGGCGGGTTCCCGGCGTCGCGCGTCGCCGCGCGGCAGGCCTGGGCCGCCGCCTTCGCCGCGTACCTCAACACCGTCGAGGAGGTGGTGCCGAGCCCGCCGCCGGGGCACCCCGCGCTCATCACCAGCGGCGCCGAGGCGGCGTTCTTCGGCGCGCTGGCGCTCGATCGCGACGCGGCCACGACGCCCGGGCTGGCGGCGGCCGATCTGGCCGGGGCGTGGCGCGCGGCGGTGCAGGCCATCGGGTTCGGCGTGGTCACCGACAGCGGCGGCAACGTTTGGACCGCGTCGGCGCTCACCAACGTCGCCCCGCTCCACGCCGCGCTGGTCCCGGCGCTGACCGCGGCCCTGTCCTCGGCGGTCACCGTCACGCCCCCGCGGACCGCGGTGGCGCAGCTCGGCCTCATCGCCGACGCGCTCCACGCCGCGACCAGCGGCCTCATCGTCACGGTCGCGGTGGTGAACGCGTCGAGCGCGCCGCTGCCCACCGTGGTCATGGCCGTCCACTGACCCGCGGCGTCGCGCGCGCGGCCGCGCTGAGACTGCCGCCATTTTCCGCCACCGGTCGGCTACCATGCGATCCGCGATGAGGGGCACCGGCGAGCCGATTGCGGGGTTGGTGGACCACGCGCGCCGCGACAGCGACGCGCGCGACGACGCGCTGCTGCGCGAGGTGGCCCGGGTCCACGCCGTCTTGGAGCAGCTCGCGCGGGGCGGCGCCGCGGCTGGTCCCGCGACGCAGTTCCCGCCGCTGGTCCGGCTGGGCGACCGGTTCGGGTTGGCGGCGTTCGAGCTGGACGTGGTGGCCGCCGCGCTGGCGATCTCCCTCGACGCCAGCTGCGCCCGCCTCGTCGGTGGTGCGCCGGGCGTCCCGGTGGCGCTGGCGACCGCCCTCGGGCGCGGCCACGGCCTGACCGCGTCGGCGAGCCTGGCCGCGGTGGTGACCGGGAGCCACCTGCTCGAGCGCGGGCTGGTCGGGCTGGTCGGCGAGGGGCCGCTGCTGACCCGCTGCGTGGTCGCCGCGGCCGACCTCGGGCCCCGGCTGGTGCGCGCGGAGCCCGACGCCTGGACCCGGCCGGTCGGCGCGGTCGCCCTCGACCAGCTCGCGCTGCGCCCCGACGTGCGGGCTCGGGCCGAGGCGATCGTCGCGGCGTCAGGTCGAGGTCGTCCGTCGGCGCTGGGGTTCGTCGTCCGCGGTCCGGCGGGCAGCGGTCGCGACGCGGTGGCCGAGGCGCTGGCGCACGCGATGGGGTTCCCGGCGTGCGTGGTCGCGGCCACCGAGCTCGGCGCCGGGGAGGTCGCGCGGTGGAGCGCCGAGGTGACGTGGCGTGGCGCCGCGCTGGTGATGAAGGGGCGCCCGGCCGACGCGGTGGCGCTGGCGCTGGCACGGCAGCTCCCGGCGCCGCTCGGGTTCGTGCTCGATCCGAGCGAGCCCGCGCCGACGCTGCCCGCGCGCGATCTCTACCACCTCGACCTGGGCGAGCTCGCCGCCGTCCAGCGCGCCGAGGTGTGGCGGACCGCGCTGGCCGGCCTGCCGTTGGCGTCCGACCTCGACGCGGCGCAGCTCGGCGAACTCCTGCACGTCGGGCCCGCGGCCATCGCCTCGATCCGCGACCAGGCGCGGATCGAGGCCCAGCTGACCGGTCAGCCGATCACCGTGGACACGCTTGTCGCCGCGAGCCGGCGGCTCACGCCGATCCAGGCCGGCCCCCACGCCCACCTGGTGACGCCCACCGACGAGCTGGCGGACCTGATCGTGCCCCCCGCGGTGGCGCGCGAGCTGGCGTTGATCGAGGCGTGGGTGCGGCACGCGCCGGCACAGTTCCGCCCGGGCGCGAGCGGCCAGCACGCGCGGCCGGCGACCAGCCTGACGTGCCTGTTCGCCGGGCCGCCGGGCACCGGCAAGTCGATGGCCGCCGGGATCGTCGCGCGCCGCCTCGGGCGTGCGCTGGTGCGGGTCGACCTGGCCCAGGTCGTCGACAAGTACATCGGCGAGACCGAGAAGCACCTCGACGGCGTGTTCGCGGCGGCGGCCGGCGCCGGCGCGGCGCTGTTGTTCGACGAGGCCGACGCGCTGTTCGGCAAGCGATCAGAGGTCAACGACGCCCGGGATCGCTACGCCAACATCGAGGTCGCCTTCTTGTTGCAGCGGCTCGAGGCCCACCGCGGCCTGGTGATCCTGACGACCAACATGCGCCACAACCTCGACGACGCCTTCCTGCGGCGGATCCACGCCGTGGTCGAGTTCCCGGTGCCGGATGGCCCCGAGCGGCTGGCGATCTGGCGCCGCCACATGTCGGCGGCGCACCTGGCCGACGACGTCGAGCTGGAGTTCTTCGCCAAGAGCTTCGCGATGGCCGGCGGCGACATCCGCAACGCGGCGGCCACCGCCGTGGTGCTGGCCGCGGCCGCCGGCGTGGCCGTCGGCGGCCGGCACGTGGCCATCAGCGTGTGGCGCGAGCTGCGCAAGGCGGGGCGGCTGGTGTCGCCCGACGACTTCGGGCGCTTCGCCGGCGACGTCGCCACCTACCTGGGGGCGTCGTGACCCGGGGCCACGCGCCGCGCGGCGTCGCCGGCGAGGTCGACCGGGGCAGCGCGCGCCGCGACGTGACCCACCGCGCCGACGATGCTCGCGCCGAGGTCACGCCAGCAGCGACGCCGACGACGCGGGCGGTGCCCGACGCGCCGCGCCGGCTGGTCGTCGGCGGAGCGCCGGTCGAGCGGGAGGCGTTTCTCGACGAGCTGCGCGCGGCGGTCGAGGCGGCGGCCGCCGAGGATCTCGGCCCGGCGTGGTCGGTCGACCGCTGTCCGTACATCGATCGCTACTTCGGCTTGTACGCCGAGCGGGCCCCGGCCGAGCTGGAGCGGACCCTGGCCCGGTACGCGCCCGAGGCGGCGGCCAGCCCGTCGGTGGCCGAGGCCATCGCCGAGGTGGTCGGGCGGGTGCGCGACGGGCTGGCGCGCTGGCGCGACACCGGCACCCTGGCCGAGGAGCTGCGCGCGGTGGCGCCACCCGGCGCGTTTGCCGACGCGGCCGAGGCCCACCTGGTCGAGGTGGGCGATCCGCGGGCGCTCGGCCACGGCCACGCCCCGGCGGCGGCGGTCGCGGCCGCGGCGGGCTTCGGCGGCGACGCTCAGGTCCACGACGACGCGCTCGCGGCGCGCATCGCGGCGGCGCACGGCGCGGCCGCGGTGACGCTGGGCACCCACGTCGCCTTCGCGGCCGGCGCCTACCGGCCGCACGAACCGGTCGGCGCCGCGCTCCTGGCGCACGAGCTGGCCCACGTCGGCCAGCAGGCCGGCGCCGCCGCTGGCGATCGCGTCGGCGCGACCAGCGCGCGGGCCGAGCGCGACGCCGACGCCGCCGGGGCCGAGATGTTCCTGGGATGGCTGGGGCTGGCGCGCCAGGCCCGCAGCGCCCAGGCGGCGAGCGGACTGGCCCTCCAGCGCTGCGATGGGTGCGGGACCGCCAAGGAACGCGAGGTGCCGCCGCCGGTGCCGGCGCCGGCGCCGATGTGCGTGAAGCCCGCCGTCAAGGTCACCGCGACCGGCCCGATCGCCGCCTGGGCCGGCCGGCCCAACGTGGTCCCCGGCGACGTGGCCCAAGAGCTGGTGTGCGAGTCGTTCCAGCTGACGACCGCGTTCACCGATGCCGCCGGCGTGACGGTGACGGCCGGGACCGCGGTCATGCCGACCGCCTGGGACAACACCGCCGCGACGGTGCCGGTGGTAGTGACCGCGACCGGGCAGACGGTCACCGTGCCCAAGCTGCTGCTGCGGCCGGCGTTCACGCCGACCGCCGGCGTCGTCCCCTATGCTTCCGGAATCGACGCCACTGCCAAGCGCTACGCCAAGGCCTCCACCGAGGTCGAGACGTGGATCGCGGCCGAGAGCAGCTACACGAAGAAGCACACCTACTGGGCCGAGAGCCTGACCAAGCTGCAGACCGAAGAGACCGCGGCGCAGAGCGCGTTCAACGATGACCTCATCCGCCAGTTCATGTGGAACCGCTTCGACGCCGACATCGCGGCGCTGGTCGCCGCGGGCAACACCGAGCGCGGCCTGACCGGCGCCGCCGCGCTCGATCCCGACCTCATCAAGGCCATGCTGTTCAAGGAGACCGCCATCGGCACCACGGGGCCCTACCTGCAAGACGACGGGGACGTCCGGAACCACTACAACATCGGTCAGGCGGTCGACTCGTCGGGGTCGATGTACATGGCGTTCCTCCTGCGGGATCCCGCGCGCACGAGCACATTTCATTTAGAGACGATGAAGACCGACCTCGAGGACGCGATGCGGCGCAAGAAGGAGCTGGACGCGCAGGCGACGCGCACTCCCGCCGAGGAGGCTGAGCTGACCGAACTCACCCGGAAGTCGGCGCGCTACTGGGAGACCTTCGTCTGGGAGTACCGCGCGGCGGGGCAGTCGACCGGCTTCAACGAGGCGGTCGCCGACCTGTGGGCGTCCCAGACGCCCGCGCTCAACCTGAGCTACCAGCACTGGATCCAGATGCAGATCTTCTGGCTATTCGAGAAGCGGAGCCGCGCCTCGTCCTGGCAGGGCGCGGTCAAGGACTACAACGGATCGAAGAAGTACGCCAAAGCGATCTTTGGCCGTCTGGCGGACGTCAAGGCCGCCGGCGCGGCCGGGAAGCCGTACCGGCCGTGACGGCGCGGTGGATCGCGGTCGTGCTGGTGGTCGGCGCCTGCGGGCGTCGACCGGACGCCCCGCCGCGGGTGGCGCCGGCCGACGCGGCCCCAGTAGATGTCGCCGTGGCGCCGATCGACGCGGCCGATGCGGCCGACGCGGCGGTCGACTGGCGGACGGGCTACGACTTCGACGGTGACGGCCGCCCGGACCGCATCACGGACGAGTTCACCGGCGGCGCGCATTGCTGCTACCGCCTCACGATTCACGCATCGGCGAGCGGTGCTTCGCTGGCGGTGCCGTTCGATCTCGACGGCGGCAACCCCGGCGGGATCGCCGCCAGTCCCGGCGTCTCGGCGGTGGTCGGCCCGGATGGCCGCGCGCAGCTGCGCGTGCAGATCGCGACCTATGCCGGTCAGCGCGAGCCGCTGCCCGTCGCCTGGCGGCAGGCCTGGCATCTGCGGCGCAACCAGGCGCTGGTCGGCGTCGTCGACGGTACGTTGACCATCTCCCCGGCGCCGTGGACCTGCGACGACGCGCTCGACGCCGTGGCGGCGCGGCGGTTCACGGGCTGGGACGGCTGGCCGAATGGTTGCGATGACCCGGCGCTGGCGGCGCGGCTGGCGCCCACCGTCGAGGCGGTCACCTCTGCGCAGCTCGGCAAGTCCGCCATCGAGGTGAGCCGCGCCGTGTTGCGCACGCCCGTCGAGACCGGAGGCTCCGGCGACGCACCGGTGGCTGCCGATCGCATCGTGTCGTATCTCGACGGCGTCACCGTCGCGCGGGTCGACATCGACGTGCAGGTGCCGGTCGCCGAGCTGGTCGCGGACCTGGGCCCGCCGCCCCACCGCCTGCCCTACGCCTGGTGGGGTCTGGTCGAGCCCCGCGGGTTGTGGCTGTGGCCCGCGCAGGGCATCGCCGCTTACGTCGACCACGCCGGCCGCACCGCCCGTCGGTTGCTGCTGTTCCCGGCGACGGATCGCGCCGGCTTCGAGGCCCGGGTCGCTCGGCCGCTCGACGCCGACGCGCCGTGACCGATCGACCGCGCGACTGTGCGACCCCACGCCGACCTGGCGACCCGCGCGGTGGTGACCGGCCGGGAGGCGGCACCTGCGTGTTCACCCCGCTGGGGTGATCTCAGCGAAGGCCGGCGTCCGCGTCGACTCCATCCCACGTGAAAATTTGTGAGCGAGACGGACGTCGCTTCGCGCCTGCTGCATCCGTCTGTTCTTTGCCGCTCGTTCGGCATGGATTGGTGCGGGAGTGAATTGCAGCGGAAGAAGCGCGGGGTGTAGTGCAGTGGTGACTGCGCAACGCTCACACGGGGGGATCCGTTGGCGACCTGGCAGCTGATCGAATACACGAGCCGGACGATCGTGCACCTCATCGAGGCGCACCTGACCGCCGTGTTGCCGAGCAGCGCCGTCGACGTGAAGCTGGCGACGCCCCACTCGTTCCGCAGCCTGAAGTCGATCACGCGATCGGCCGTCTCGGTATTCTTGTATCGCGTCAGCGAGCACACCGAGCTGCGCAACAGCCCGCACCGTCGGTTGCCGGACGGCTCGCTGCGCCGGCCGCCGCTGGTGCTCGAGCTGTCGTACCTGGTCACGACGTGGGGCGCGCGCGGCAACGATCCCGCGGCCAACGACGCGGCGGCCGCGCTCGAGGAGCACAAGCTGCTCGGCATCGTGATGCAGGGGATGTACGACCACGCCGAGGTCGGCCGGGCCGAGCTGTTCGAGGATCTGACCCGGCCGCCGGTGTGGGGCGAGCGCGACAGCCTGCAGATCGTCCTCGAGACGCTGCCGGTCGAGGACCTGTATCGGATCTGGGACTCCAGCGAGCTGGCCTACCAGCTGTCCGCGACCTACCGCGTGCGCGTCCTGGGCCTCGACCCCAGCGACGTGACCCGCACACCGCCGGTGGTCGACGCCGACTTCCAGTTCGGGCGGGCGCCGTGAGGGCGGTCGAGACCCTCCGGCACGCGCTGTCGCTGGCGGTGCGCGTCGACGACCACTTCACCGGCGCGCCGTGGCCGGGGCCGGTCGGCGTCGCGCTCGACACCGCCGAGCCGCCGGTGACGACCGCCGATGGCCGGGCCCTCCGTCACGGCGACGGCACCTACCGGTTCGTGGCGGTCACGCCCGGGGTCCGCACGGTGACGGTCACGCCCCCGACCGGCGCGTTCGCGTGGACGGCGACGGCGGTGGTCGATCTCGCCACCCACGATCGACGCCAGGCGGTGGCCATCGAGCTGTGGCCAGGCCCTCAGGCCGTCGTGCCGATCGGGACCACCGCGGTGCGCGGCCGGCTGGTCGGCGCGGTGGCGCCCGGGCTCGAGGTCCACGTCGAGGTCGTCGGCGCCCCGCCGCGCGGCCGCCGGACCCGGGCCGACGCCACCGGCGAGTTCTTGTTTCCGGTGCTGGGGATGGTGGAGCTGACGGCCGATCGACAGATCGAGCTGGAGGTCACCGTCGTCACCCGCACCGTCGACGCCATCCAGATCCTCGACGGCGTCACCAACCCGATCACCGTTGGCAACCGCGTGAAGGTGCCACCCGGTCGCGAGTCCCGCGCCCGCCTAACCCTGAGCTGAGGGATCCATGCCCGAATATCTGCATCCAGGCGTGTACATCGAAGAGACGTCGTACCGCGGCAAGCCCATCGAGGGCGTCTCGACCAGCACCGCCGGCCTGGTCGGGCGGACCACCAAGGGCCCGGAGGGGAAGCCGACGCTGGTCACCAGCTTCGCGCAGTTCCGCCGCGAGTTTGGCGAGCCGTTCCCGGTCAGCGCCGGCGTCACGCCGGGGCCGGGCGACTACCTGGGTCACGCGGTGCGTGCGTTCTTCGACAACGGCGGCCGGCGCGCGTACATCGTGCGCACGCTCCACGGCGACGCCGCCGTCGCGACCAGCCCCGATCCCACCGGGTCGCCGGCGTTCCCCGCCGTCGGCTGGGAGGCGTTCCTCGGCCGCGGCACCGTGGCGACGTTGCCGGCCGGCAAGGCGCTGCGGGCCAGCTACCTGCCGCCGGCACCGGCGGCGCCGGCGCGGGTGCCGGTCACCTCGCTGCGCGGCATCGTCCCTGGCACCACCAGCATCTCGATCTTCACGCGGGCGTCGTCGGCCGACCCGTACACCCAGCACGGGCCGTTCGCGGTCACCGCCGTCGACGGCGCGCGCAGCGAGCTGATCATCGGCGCCGGGCTCAGCCCGGCCAACCTCGGGCTGGCGACCGCCACCGGGTCCTACTCCGCCGACAACGTGTACATCACGCTGGTCGGCGCCACCCCGACCAAGGCGCTGGCCAACCTCCCGGTGTTCCAGGCGCGCTACCGCGGCGGTGACGGCAACAACTACCGTGTGCAGATCCGGTCGGCCGATCGGCCGCCGGTCACCATCCTGGCCGACAACGCGGCCCACGATCAGCTGACCCTGGGCAGCACCGCCGGCTTCTACGTGGGCGCCGTCGTCGAGGTCCACGCCGGGGCGGCCAAGGCCACGGCCATCGTCAGCGGCATCCTGGCCGGCCCGCCCCGCGTGGTCCTGGACACCGCGCTGGCCGCGGCGCCGCCGGCCGCGTCGACCGTCCGCGTCCTCGAGCTCGAGGTCCACATCCACGACGGCGCCAAGGGCGTGGTCGAGTCGTTCACCGGGCTGACCTGGAACGCCGACCCGCTGGCCGACTCGTTCAGCCGCTACTACCGCGCGCGCATCAACGATCCGGTCAACGGTTCGAAGCTGGTGCAGGTGCGCGCGGCGCCGGCCGAGCCGGCCGCGACCCTGGCCAGCCAGCCGGTGACGCTCAACGGCGGCGCCATCGCGCTGGCCGGCGGCGACAACGGCAGCCCGCTGGCGCCGTTCGACCTGATCGGCACCGACGGCGGCCCCGGCAACCGCACCGGTATCGAGGCGCTGCGCGAGCGCACCGACATCGCGCTGGTGGCGGTCCCGGGCGTCACCGACGAGGCGGTCCAGGGCGCGCTCCTGGTCCACTGCGAGACGATGAAGTACCGGTTCGCGGTCCTCGACGGGCTGAGCACCAGCGACGTCGCCGCCATCCAGGGGCACCGCAACAACTACGACTCGAAGTACGGCGGCTACTACACGCCGTGGCTCAACACCACCGACCTGGCCACCGGGCGCACCATGCTGGTCCCGCCGTCGGGGCACGTGCTGGGCATCTGCGCCCGGGTCGACAACGAGCGCGGCGTCCACAAGGCGCCGGCCAACGAGGTGGTGCGCGGCATCACCGGGGTCGACCTGCCGTTCGGCGACGGTGAGCAGGACGTCCTCAACCCGGCCGGCATCAACCTGATCCGTGAGTTCGAGGGCCGCGGCATCCGGGTGTGGGGCGGGCGCTGCACCACCAGCGACAGCGAGTGGAAGTACGTCAACGTCCGCCGGCTGTTCATCTTCCTCGAGCACTCGATCGACAACGGCACCCAGTGGGTGGTGTTCGAGCCCAACAACGAGGCGCTGTGGCAGCGCGTCGTCGAGACCATCGAGTCGTTCATGTTCGGCGTGTGGAAGAGCGGGGCGCTCATGGGCACCACGCCGGCCGAGGCGTACTTCGTGCGGTGCGACCGCACCACCATGACCCAGGACGACATCGACAACGGCCGCCTGGTCTGTCTGATCGGCGTGGCGCCGGCCTACCCGGCGGAGTTCGTCATCTTCCGGATCGGGCAGTTCACCGCGTCCGCCAACCGCGCCTAGGTCGCGCACCCCTCACCTCCAGGTAACCACCCATGGCTGAACAGCGCGACAACCCCTACTCCAACTTCAACTTCGTGGTGTTCGTCGGCAACGAGCAGCTCGGCGCCTTCTCCGAGGTGTCCGGGCTCGACAGCGAGAACACCCCCATCGAGTACCGCGAGGGCGCCGACGCGGTGAACACCATGCGCAAGTACGCCGGCATCGAGAAGTACTCGAACGTCAGCCTCAAGCGCGGCATCACCGGCTCGCTGGCCCTGTGGAACTGGCGCAAGGAGGTCCGCGACTCGACGTCGACGGTGCCGATCAAGCGCGACGTCACCATCAAGCTGCTCAACGAGCAGGGCAACCTGAACGCGCCGGCGATGACCTTCACGCTGCGCAACGCCTGGCCGACCAAGATCACCGGGCCGTCGCTCAACGCCAAGGGCAACGACATCGCGATCGAGCAGCTCGACCTGGTCCACGAACGGCTCGACATCACCTGATCCATGGCGCTCGTTGTCGACACCGTGGCGGGGGTGCCGGGGGTCTACCGGCAGCCGGCCGAGGCGGCCGCGGGGTTCCCGCGCCAGCGCACCGACGTGGTCGGGTTCGTCGGCGTGGCCGGGCCCAACCGCCTGGGCGAGGCGGTGCGCGTCGACGACTGGCGCAGCTACGAGGAGGTGTACCTGCGCGACGGCAAGGGCCGGCCGCTGGCGCCGCCGGCCGGCGCCCGCCTGCGCGACACGGTGCGCGCGTTCTTCGCCAACGGCGGGGCGCGGTGCTGGGTGGTCAACGTCGCCGCCGCGGTCGCCGAGGGCGAGCGGCTGGCGCTGCTCGACGCGATGCTCGGGTGGAGCGGGCGGACCGGGCTCGAGGTCCTGCTGGCCCACCGCGAGGTGGCGATCGTCGCGCTGCCCGAGCTCGAGGCGTGGGTGACGTCGACGGTGGACGATGCCTTCGACGCGCCGATCCTCGACGACGGGCGCTTCCGGTGCTGCCCGCGGGTCCACGGCGTCGGCCCGGTGGCGACCACCCGCGAGACCCTGGTGGCGCCGCTGTACCAGCCGGCCGAGGTGCTGGCGGCGCAGCGGGCGTTCATCGAGCGGGTCGGCCGCGACAAGTGGCGGGTGTTCGCGCTGGTCACGGTGCCGCGCGGGCTGTCGCCGGCCCAGGTCGAGGCGTGGCGGACCGCGCTGTCGGCCAACCTGGCCGACGCTGATGCCGCGGCGCTGTACTGGCCGTGGGTCGAGGCGTCCGACAAGCCGGGCCAGGTGCCGACCACCCAGCCGCCGCTCGGCTTCGTGGCCGGCATCTTCGCGCGGCGCGACCTGAAGCGCGGGCCGCACGTGGCTCCGGCCAACGAGTACCTGTACGGCGTGTCGGCGGTCGAGCGGGCGGTGACCGACGAGGAGCACGGCCGGCTCACCGGCGCCGCGGTCAACGTCATCCGGCCGTTCCCCAACCGCGGGCTGGAGCTGTGGGGCGCGCGCACCCTGGCCTACGGGCGCGACCGCGCCGACATCGGCGAGCTGGGGTACGTCAACGTGCGGCGGTGCCTGACCGCGATCGAACGCAGCTGCGACGCCGAGGGGCAGCGGGTGGTGTTCGAGCCCAACCAGCCGATGACGCGGTTCGTGCTGGCCCAGGTGGTGACCCGCTACCTGTACGGGGTGTGGCGGGCCGGCGCGTTCAAGGGCGCCACCGTCGAGGAGTCGTTCTACGTGCGGTGCGACAGCACCAACAACCCGCGCGAGCTGGTCGAGGCCGGCCAGCTGGTGTGCGAGGTCGGCGTCGCCATCGCCGCGCCGGCCGAGTTCATCGTGTTCCGCTTGGGGCGGGCCGAGGGCGTCGTCGAGCTGCAGGAGGTCGGCTGATGCCGGAGCCCATCATCCAGCCCGCGCTCGCCTACAACTTCTGGGTGTTGCTGTGGGAGGTGCAGGGGCCAGGCTTGTTCGGGTTGCAGCCCACGAACGCCGGGGAGCGGTTCGCCCTGGGGTTGGCCGGCGCGGTGGTGTCGGCCGCCAGCCAGGCGCTGTTCGGCGCGTTCTCGGACGCCACCGGCCTCAACTCCAACCTGGAGGTCGAGACCTACCAGGAGGGCGGCAACAACGCGGCGCCGCTCAAGTTCCCCAAGTGGGGCAAGTTCGACAACCTGGTGCTCAAGCGCGGCGTCACCCCGCGCACGTCGCTGTGGGACTGGCACGAGCAGGTCATCGCCGGCACCGCGCCGGTGTTGCGCAAGTCGGGCTTGATCATCCTGTTCGATCGCGGCGGGCTTCCGCTGGCGAGCGGCGCCCCGGGGCCGGGCGGCGCGATCAGCACCCACGACCAGGCCGACACCGCCGGGCTCACCCGCATCCCGCTGGCGGCGTGGTACGTCGACAACGCGTTCCCCGAGAAGGTCACCGGCCCCACGCTCGACGCCAAGAGCAACACCGTCGCCGTGGAGTCGGTCGACCTGGCCCACGAGGGGCTGCAGCGGGTGTCGTTCAGCATGATCCCCGGCGCGGCCGACGTGCTGTCGTCGTTCGGCGGCGCGCTGGGAGGTGGGTGATGGCGCTGCAGAAGGCCACCATCTGGTTGCTGTCGTCGCCGGCGTCGCCCCGCCCGTCGATCGAGGTGATGTTCAACCCGACCGAGTACCAGATCACGCGCAACATGAGCTACGCGGAGATCGGCGTGCCCGGCCTGTCGATGCCGCTGCTGCAGTTCGTCCGGGGCGAGGCCCAGACGCTGCAGCTCGAGCTGTTCATCGACTCGAGCGATCGCAAGCAGCCGCCGCTCGGCGCCGGGCTCGCTGGCGGGCCGGTCGACCTGTCGACCAACAGCGGGGCCGGCCTGTTCCCGGTGCCGGCCGACGAGTGGGCCGCGCTGGGCGCCAGCCCGCAGTGCGAGCACCGGCTCAAGGCGCTGCGGATGCTGGTGCAGATCGACAGCCACCTCCACGCCCCGCACGTGATCGGCTTCGTGTGGGGCGGCGCGCGCTTCCGCGGGGTGGTCACCAGCTACACCGAGAAGTTCACGCTGTTCGACGACAACGGCCACATCCAGCGGGCCCGGGTCACGCTGCAGGTCAAGAGCTTCATCGACGCCGAGACCCAGTACGGGCTGATCAACCCGCAGTCGCCCGACCGCACGAAGACCCACGTGGTCCGCGCCGGGGAGCGCCTCGACATGATCGCCGCGCAGGAGTACGGCGACCCCAACCACTGGCCGGTGATCGCCGCCGCCAACGCGCTGACCCGACCCCGCGTGCTGGTGCCCGGCACGCTGCTCACCATCCCGCCGCTGGACTGACCCCAGGACCGACCCACCACCATGCCCATCCAGATCGACCGCATGGACACCTCCATCGAGCTGACCGACCCCGCCCCGGCCAGCGGCGCGACACCGCCGCGCGAGCGCCGGGCGACGCCGGCCTCCGACGCCGCGGCCCGCGACGCTGTGCGCGACCTGGTCGGCGCGGTGATGTCCGAGGAGCTCGAGCACTTCTTGCGCAACCGGGGCATGTAGCCCCAGGCACCAGCCCCACGCCGACCCGACCCGACCCGACCCGACCCGACCATGACCTCCTTCGAGACCGCGCTGTACGCACCCCAGGTCCGCCTGATCGATCTCGCCACCGGCAAGATCATCGGCGCGACCCGCGGCAGCCCCACGGCGTCGGCGGCGATCGCCCCCGACGTGGTCAGCGCCAAGGTCACGCTCACCAACACCGGCGTCGGGCAGGTCCAGCTCACGCTCAACAACCAGCGCTTCATCGCCGGCATCAACCAGCCGCCGGTGTGGAAGTACAACGGCTTCCGCAAGCCGATCGATCGCGGCGCCGAGCTGGCCGACGGCCTGGGCGATCTCGGCTTCGGTCAGCTCATCCGGGTCGACTTCCGCTATGGCGACGGCACCTGGATCAAGATGATCGTGGCGCAGGTCAACGATCTGAAGTTCTCGTTCCCCGCCTCGGGCGGGGCCCAGGTGCAGGTGATCGGCGAGGACCTCTTGTGCCGGTTCAAGGTCAAGCCGAGCCAGGACCACCCGTACAGCAACAAGCAGGAAGAAGAGCTGGTCGACGCGTCGATCGCCCACGTCTTCGCCGGCGTCGGCGACCGCCCGGGCCTGGCGCCCGGCAGCGTCACCGCGGCGCAGCAGGGCCGCACTCAGCCGCTGCGCTCGGTGCGTCACCAGAAGGCCACCACCTACTTCCAGTTCATCACCGACCTGGCCGAGCGTCTGAACTTCGAGCTGTTCATGGAGTTCAAGGACGTGCGGGCGGCGCGCACCAGCGCGCGCACGGTCGACGTCGCCGGTGGGCCCGTCACGCTGGCGTCGGAGCTGCAGGTGCACTTCGAGCAGGCCCGGAGCCAGCGCGGGCCCCGCGGCGAGCGGCGGGCCGGCACCGACCTCGCGGGCGAGGACGAGCTGGCCGAGCTGCACTACCAGCTGCGGTGGGGCAAGAACCTGATCGAGTTCACGCCGACGTTCAAGGTCTACGACATGCCGACCCAGGCCGAGGCGTTCGGCACCAACCACGGGGCGCGGGCGCGGTCGTCGCAGCGGCTGACGCCGACCGAGCTGACGTCGCTCATGACCGCCGAGCTGCCGGCGTCGGATAGCTACCCCGGCGTCACGCCGCGCCACGCGGTCGACGCCCGCCGCGACTACTTCGGCGACACCGGCGCCGGCGCCGAGAACAACCAGTCGACCGCCGGCAGCAACCTCGACGGGCCGCGCCTCAAGCTCAAGGCCGGCGCCGAGTTCCTGAAGAAGGTGCGCGAGTTCATGACCGCCGACGGCCAGACGCTGGGCCTGCCGCGGCTGCGGCCGGGCCAGTACCTCGACATCGTCGGGCTGCGCCCGCCGTTCGACGGCTACTACTACGTGACGCGCACGGTCCACTCGCTCGATTCGTCCGGCTACAAGACGCAGTTCACGGTGCGGCGGCCGGGGATGCTGCCGCCCGAGAACTACCTGCCGCCGCCCGCGGCGCCGCCGCCCGCGGCTGGCCCCGATGCCGGCGCCGGAGATGCCCCATGAGCTTCGATGACGTGTTCAACCGGCTGACCGAGTTCACCGAGCGGTGGCAGCGTCAGCAACCTCAGCTGGGGCTGGCCTTCGCCGAGGTGGCCAGCGTCGACGACGACGGCTACACGCTGACCTACCTGTCGGGCAACCACGACGCGCCGTCGGCGCCGGCCCGGGTCGCGACCTTCATGGCTGGCGGCGGGCGCGGCGCGTACTTCATGCCCGAGGTCGGCGACGAGGTGGTGGTCGGCTTCGAGCTGGGCGATCTGAACCGGCCGGTCATCCTCGGCGCCTTGTGGAGTGACGTCGACACCCCGCCGACCACGGTCGATACCTCGGCGTCCAACAACATCCGGTCGATCGTGTCGCGCGATGGGCACCAGATCACCCTCGACGACACCCACGGCGCGGGCAAGGTGCAGATCAAGATCGCGGGCGAGCCGCCGACCGGCGGGTTCGAGATCACGATCGAGGCCGGCCCGTCGCCCAAGATCAACATCAAGACCACCGGGGTCATCACCACCAGCCGGATCGTCCTCGACGGGGTGCCGTGGTTCCACCAGCACGCCACCGGCACCGGGCCGTCGGGGCCGCCGCTGCCCGCGCCAGGAGCGTTGGTGCCATGACCGCGCCCGCCAAGCCACGGGCCCACCTCGGCGTCGGCTGGGCCTTCCCGGTCCGCCCGGTCGCCGGCCGGCTGACCTACGCGCGCTACGAGGACGACGTCGAGCAGGCGATCGGGATCATCCTCGAGACCACCCGGCGCGAGCGGGTGATGCGCCCGGCGTTCGGCACCGACCTGCGCAACTTCGTGTTCGACGCCAACAGCCCGAACACCCACCGCGCCATCGAGCACGAGGTCGAGGGCGCGCTGCGCCAGTGGGAGCCGCGCATCGACGTCCAGCGGGTGCGCGCGTTCGGGCGCGAGGCCGAGCCCAACCTGGTGATGATCGAGATCGACTACGTGGTCCGCCGCAACAACTCGTCGGTGAACCTGGTCTACCCGTTCTACCTGCGCGAGGGAGTGTAGCGTGCCGATCGAATCGCCCCGCCTCGACGACCTGAGCTTCACCACCGTGGTCGACGTGCTGCGCCGGCAGATCCCGGCGTTCACGCCCGAGTGGACCGATCACAACGAGTCCGATCCTGGCATCACGCTCATCCAGCTGTTCGGCTACCTGACCGAGCAGATCGGCTACCGGCTCAACCGGCTGCCCGACAAGGCCTACGTCGAGCTGCTGAAGCTGGTGGGCGTGCGCCTGCGGCCGGCCGAGCCGGCCCGCACGTTCCTGGCGTTCTACCTGGCCAAGGCCGAGAAGGCGGTCGCGTTCGAGCTGCGCGAGGGCAGCCGGGTCACCGCCAAGTCCAAGGCGCAGCCGCCGCCGACCTTCGAGACCACCCAGGCGATCGACGGCGTGCCGGCCCAGGCGGTGGCGCTGATCTCGACCCGCTCCGACGACCTGACCAAGCTGACCCTGGCCGAGACCGCCGCCGAGGCGGCCGCCGCTGGCGACCAGGTGCCGCCGCGGATGTCGCTGGCGTGGGACGGCCGGCAGCCCAAGCTCAAGGACTGGCCGGAGACGCCGGTGCGGCTGTGGGCGCGCCCCAGCGAGGCGCCGCACCGGACGCTGTGGCTCGGGCTGGCGTTCAACCCGTTGCCGTCGGCCGGGTTCGTCGGGCAGCGGGTCACGCTGACGGTCCAGCTCGACGACGACGAGCTGCCCGACGGGCGCGCGCTGGCCGACTGCACCCAGGACAGCGACCTGCTGGCCGAGACCATCGCGCCGCCGATGCAGATCACGTTCTACCAGCCGGCGCAGCCGGGCCAGAGCGCCGGCACGTGGCAGCCGCTGCGGGTGCTGGCCGACAGCACCAACGGGCTGACCCGGTCGGGGCAGCTGCGCTTCGACGTGCCGCTGACGATCGGGCCGGTGCCCGACGGCGAGTGGCAGCCGCTGGGGACCAAGCCGCACCCGCTGGTGGGCGCGATCAAGACGCCGGTCGCGGGCACGCCCAGCCTGGTGCCGGTGTCGGGCTGGCTGGGCTTCCACTTCGCCGACCAGCCCGATCGGTTCGCGCTGCGGGCGGTGACGTTCAACGGCGCGCCGGCGGTGGCGGCCATCACCGCGGCCAACGAGCTGGTGGGGCGCGGCACCAACCGCTCGGACCAGGTCGTGCGCCTGGGCCACGGCGACGTCCTGGCCGGCTCGCTCGAGCTGGTGGTGGAGGACGTGCCGCGGCCGGCCTACCTGCGCTGGACCCAGGTCGACGACTTCGACACCGCGGGGCCGGACGACCTGGTGTACGTGCTGGATCCCGAGGCGGGCCTGGTCTACTTCGGTGATGGAGTGCGCGGGCGGGTGCCCGGCCTCGACGCGCGCATCGTCGCGGTGCGCTACCGCCACGGCGGCGGCGCCGCCAGCGAGGTGGGGCTCAACACGGTGACCCAGGGCGAGAACCTGCCGGTGGCGGTGGCCGACGTCACCAACCCGGTGCCGGCGCGGGGCGGCCGCGACGCCGAGACGCTCGACCAGGCCAAGGCCCGCGCGCCGCGCGAGCTGCGCACGATGGGCCGGGCGGTGACCGCCGACGACTACGCGTTCCTGGCGACCCAGGCGCCGGGGGTGCGGGTGGCGCGCACCGTGGTGATCCCGCTGCGGCGGCCGTACGCCGCCGAGGGCCTGGCCCGGGCCGGCGTCGACGTGGCGCGCGTCGCCCCGGGCGCGCTGTCGGTGGTGGTCGTGCCCGACGGCGCCGGCCCGTACCTGGCACCGACCGAGTCGATGCTGCGCACGGTGTGCAAGCACCTCGACCGCTACCGGCTGGTCACCACCGAGCTGTACGTCACGGCGCCGCAGTACGTGCGCGTGTTCGACGTGACCGTGACGGTGCTGCCGCAGCCGGGCGTGACCAAGACCCAGCTGCGCGAGGCCATCGCGGCGCGCCTCGAGCAGTACCTGCACGTCCTGACCGGCGGCCCCGACGGCACCGGGTACCCGTTCGGCAGCACGCTGTACCAGGCGGAGCTGGTGGCCCAGGTGTTCCGGGTGCCCGGGGTCGACCGGGTCGAGGACCTGACCGCGCGCTACCAGGGCAGCGATCCCACGGCGACGCCGCCCATGACGTGGCGCGACGAGCGCCAGGTCGCGCGCAACCTGGTGGCGTGCCCGGCCGGCCCGCTCGACGACGAGCGGGTCGAGCTGTTCCCCGACGAGACCGTGTGCTTCGACACCTCCACCCTGAACGTGATCATCCCGGCATGACGTCGATCTTCTCCGACGGCGCGGTGCACCCCGGGCGCGATCCCAACGACGCCTGGTGGATCGTCGTGCGCCGGCCCGACGACTGGGGCGTGGATCCGCGGCCCGACGCCACCCGCTACGATCCGTCGCGGATGGTGCTGGAGCTGGCGCCCCGGCCGCTGGTCGGCGGCGGCGGCGCGGCCACGGTGACCACGGTCGACGGCACGCGCTACACGGTCGATCCGATCGGGTGTCACGTCGTGGTGCAGCTGCCGTGCGACCTGCCGGCCGCGCCGCTGCGGGAGGTCGGTGGGCCGGGGCGCGAGGTCGGTCGCCTGGGCCGGCCGGTGGCGATCGCCAGCGACGAGCGCGGCTGGCTGTACGTGGTCGAGGCCGACAACCACCGGGTGACCGTGCTCGAGGTCGTCGACGGGCGCGGCCGCGTGGTAGTGACCTTGGGCGCGGTCGACGGCTGGGGCCGGCCGATCGCCGGCGACGGCCCGGGCGCGCTGCGCGATCCGGTGGCGGTCGCGGTGGGCGGCGGCCGGATCTTCGTCGGGCAACAGGCCGGCTGGGTCCAGGCCTACGATCGCGCGTTCCGCACCGGCCCCCGGTTCGCGGCGCGTCGGCCCGGCGCCGCGTTGGCGCCGCTGGTCGCGGTGGCGGCTGACGCCGGCGGGCGGCTCGTGGCGGTGGACGCCGCGGGCGCGGTGCTGCGCTTCGCGTGCGACGGCGCGTTCGTCGACGAGGTGGGCTGGGCCGATGTGCCGGCCAGCCTGGCGGGGCTAGCCGGCCTGGCGCGCTACGAGCTCGAGGGCACGCGCGTCGTCGGGCCGATCGACGGCGGCCGCGATGGGCTGGCCTGGCACCAGATCGCCGTCGACGCCGAGCTGCCCCCCGGGACCTCGATCGAGGTCCAGACCTGGTGCGCCGACGCCATCGCCGCGGCGCCGCCCGCGCTGGGCACGGTGCCGACCTTGCCCGAGCTGCGCTTGCCCCCGGAGGCCACCCCGTGGGCGCCCGAGGCGCCGGTGCCGGTGCCGACCGTCGACGAACCCCGGCGCGGCGAGTCGACCCGGCTGGTCCACGCCGACGTCGCGACCTGGACCCGCTGGCGCGGCGGGCCGTACCGGCGCGGCGCCGCCTGGGCCCTGGCTGGCACCGGGCCGAACGCCAGCGCCGGCTTCACGACGTCGCTGGCGGACGCGCGGCGCCTGCGGGTCGGCGACGAGCTCGAGCTGACCGCCCGCGGGCTGCCGCCGGTGGTGGCCGCGGTCACCGCCATCGCGCCGTCGGAGCTGGCGGTGATCGCCAGCGGCGACGTCGGCGTGCTCTACGGCGCGGGCGCGACGGTGCGCTTGCGCGAGCGGGCCGGTCGGGCCCAGGACGAGCCGGTGCTGACCACGCTGGCGGCGGGTGAAGCGATCGACCTGACCGGCATCACCGTCGACGGCGGCGGCGGCGACGTGGTGGTGGCCCACCGGGTGGCGGCCCTGCTGCGGCGCGGCGACCTGATCGTCGTCGCGGGCGGCGGGGCCACCGCGCTGGTGAAGATCGACGAGGTGGCGGCGGCGCCGCGGGCGGTGACGCTGGCCGCGCCGGTCGCCGGCGACTACCGCGACGCGACCCTGCGGCTGGTGGCGACGGTGGATCGCCTGGTGTGCGAGGACGGGGCGGCCTGGGGCGCGGGCTTCCCGCCGGCCAGCCGGCTCGACGTGGTGGCCCGGGTCGCCGGCGTCGACGTCCACCAGGCGCTCGAGGTGGCGTGGTCGGAGCCCGACACCGCGACGGTGTGGACCACCGCGCCGGCCTCGCCCGACTGGATCACGCTGGGCATCGCCGACGAGCCGGCCGCGACCGACCGCGGGCGCTACCTGTGGATCAAGCTGCGGCTGCGCGGCGCCCGGCGCGATCCCGCCGATAGCGCGGCGTTCGCGACGCCGACGATCCGCGCGCTGCGCGCGGTGGCGCCCCGGCTGTCGTACCTGAGCTACCTGCCGGCGGTGTTTGGCCGCCGCGACGCCGACACCCCGACCGGCGCGACCTACCTCGAGCGCTTCCTGGCGATGTTCGAGGGGCGCTTGACCCGGGTCGAGGAGCGGTTCGAGCTGGTGGCGCGCCTGCTCAACCCGTTCGCCGCCGACGACGAGTGGCTGGCGTTCGTCGCCAGCTGGTTCGAGCTGGTGCTCGATCCGCGCTGGCCGCGCCGGCGGCGGGCGGCGTTGCTGGCGCAGATCGTCGAGCTGTACCGGCTGCGCGGCACCCGGGCCGGGTTGGTGCGCACCGTCGCGGCGTTCACCGGCCATGAGCCGGCGCTGATCGAGGGCTTCCAGATCCGCCCGCGGGCGGGGATGGTGTTGGGCTGCGCCGGCGTCCTGGGGTGTGCGCCGCTGGGCGGGCTCGACGTCGACGGTGCGGCCACCGAGCAGCTGCTCGCGGCCTACGCGCACCGACTCGAGCTGGTGGTGTTCGTCGACGACGACTGCGACCTGGCCGCGGCCACGTCCGGCGTCGCCGCCCTGGTCGACGCCATCAAGCCGGCCCACGTCGACGTGACCCTGCGGGTCACCACCCGGGCCAGCCGCATCGGCCTCGAGTCGACCATCGGCCTCGACTTCGTGCTCACCGATCGGACCGCGCCGGCGGCCCCGGTGGGCGGCTCCTCGGCGCAGGGCTTCCCCGCGCCCATCCTGGGCGTCGACGCCCGGCTCGCGCCCCGCGCGGCCGGCCCCGGCGCCGCGGCGTCGGCGGACGCCCCCACCATCGGCGACTTCTCGCTCCGGTAACGGCTAGGCAAAGGCGGATCCATGTCGGCATACACCACAGACTGCCCTCCCTTCGACGCGTGCGGCCCGTGCGGCACGCTCCCCAGCGGCTTCGTGCGGCTGCGCTACTTCTTCGGCAAGCGCATGGGCGTGGCCGACTTCGTCGACGAGCAGCGCTACCACACCGGCAAGCACCGGTTCCACAACCAGCGGCTGCACGGGGCGGGGCTCCTGTGCGGCCTGGCGGTGGCCCGGCAGGCGCCGACCGAGGTCATGCTGCGCGTCAGTAAGGGCGCCGCGGTCGACGCCTGCGGCCGCGAGATCGTGGTCGGCTACGACCAGTGCATCGACCTCGACGCGTGGTTCCAGCGCGAGCTGGCCGAGCGTGGCGCGGTCGACGCCACCTGGCCGGCGTCGGCGCTCGACGCCGCCGGCGACCTGCCGCTGGTGGTGCTGATCCGCTACCGCGACTGCGCGATCGGGCCCGAGCCAGCGCCCCGCGATGCGTGCTCGTGCGACGCCGCCGGGTGCGACTTCGGCCGGATCCGCGAGGAGTTCGAGCTGACGGTGGTCACCGCCAGCGATCCCGAGGCCACGGTGACGATGCCGCTGACCCCGGCCCGCGCCGCGGTCGATCGGGTGGTCGGCCGCGCGGTCGGCGGCGGCGCGATCGCCCGCGGCCTGGCCGCGGCGGCGAGCGGCGGGTGTCCCGAGGCGCCCAGCGACGGCTGGCTCGTGCTGGCATCGGTCACCGCGGTGGTGACCGACGTCGCCGGCCAGCCCCACATCACCGACCTGGCGCCGGTCGAGCCGCGCGCGTCGCTCCTGGCCGAGACCGCGTTGCTCCAGGACCTGCAGGCGCGCGTGCTGGCGGCGCAGCTGGAGGCCGGGGCGCTGGTCGACGGCCCCGAGGTGACGGCGCTGACGGTCGACGCCGCCGGCACCGAGCTGACGCTGGCGCTGAGCGGGCAGCTGGTGGCCGCCACCGTGCCGGCCGATGCGTTCACGCTGACGCGCTTCGACGCGGCCGCGACGCCGGCGTGGACCCCCGTGACCGCGAGCACCGCCTACGTCAGCAGCCCGCCGCGGCTGGTGGTGACCGTCGCTGGTGTCGTCGCCGGCGGGCTGTACCGCCTGGCGCTCGACCCCGCCGCGGTGCCGCCGGCCACGCCGATCGTCGACGCCGACATGCGCCCGCTGCGCCCGCTGCGCGGCGTGTTCCAGTTCGGCATCGATCAACCCGCCGCCGACCTGATCGTCGTCGATCCACCGTACGCGAGGTGATCCCATGACCGACAACCTGACCGCGATGCTGGCCCAGCTCCGCCTCACCCCGGCGGTGGTGAAGGCGATCCCGGCGCTGGTCGCGCGCTACGGCGGCGCCGGCGCGGTGGCGCTGGCGCGGGGCTACCTGGGCCCGCTGGCGCCACCGGCGGGCAAGGCCGATGGGTGCGTGCCCGCCGGCACCCACGCCACCACGCCGCGCACCGTCGACGGGCAGCCGGTCGACGGACAGCCGGTCGACGGACAGCCGGTCGACGGGCAGGGCGCGTCGAAGCTGGCCAGCGCCGACGCCGCGGTGCTGGGCCTGGCCCTGGCCAAGCTGGTCTATGAGCTGGGCGAGCTGGCGCTGCACAACCCCACGTTCGATCCCAAGGGCGCCCAGCCTGACTTCAAGCTCGACGACCGCGGCCGAACCCCGGCGATGAGCGTCACCCACGTCGTCGCGGTGGCGCGGCTGCTCAAGGCCGCCAGCGCGGCGGTCGAGGCGTCGCCGGCGCCGACGACGCCGGCGACGCCCCAGGCCCGCCTGCAGGCGGCCCGGGCCCAGCGCTACGCCACCACCCCTCGCTACTCGTACGTCGCGCGTCCCGCGACCTACCGAGCCCCTCGCTAGAACGGAAACGGGAGCACCACCATGGCTCACGGAACATCTTCTTCACGCACGTGCGGCAGCTGCGGCGGTTCGCACGTGAAGCCGACGTCACCGCCAGTCACCTCGTACGATCCGTGCGCTGGCGGCCTGGCCCTGACCGCGCCGACGCGCGAGGCCGGGTGCGGGTGCGGCTGCGGCGGAGCCGGGGGTTGCCGCACTGGCGCCAGCGCTCCGACGAGGACCTACGGCGACTGTCCCCCCTGGAAGCCGTCGTGCGAGACGCAGACCGCGGTGCGCGACTGCGCCAAGGTCGCGCTGTGCGATCTGCTGCGGTGCGTGAGCGAGACCTTGTGCCCCGACGGCCAGTTCGACGTCGCGAACTTCCAGACCGGCAACGGCGGCCGGCCGCTGGGCGAGCAGCTGGTCAACTGCCTGGGGCAGGCGCTGTGCAGCTTCATGCACTGCCTGCCCGAGGCGCTGTGCCCCGAACCCTGTGCGCCGGCGACGCCGGTCGACTGCCTGCCCTGCGGGTATGCCGTGGAGGTCGTGCGATGAGCACCAAGACTGCCGTGAACGCGATCGCGTGCGCCCCGGGCACCCTGCCGGGCGGGCCGGTCCGCACCCGCTTCTTCGACGGGATGTTCCTCACCCAGGCCGACCTGGAGAACGAGCAACGCTACTGGCGGCTCAAGCGCCGGCTCACCAACCGCGCGCTGGGTGACGGCGTGGTGTGGGGCCTGCGGCTGGGCTGGGACGCCAAGTCCCGCACGTTCGCGCTGTCGCCCGGCTACGCCCTCGACTGCTGCGGCAACGACCTGGTGGTCGAGTGTCCGGTGCAACTCACCGAGCGCGAGCTGTGGACCCGGGCCGACCCGGCGCTGCGGCCGGCCGCCGGCGCCAGCTTCTCGAACGCCGCCGGCGCCAACCACGACGAGGCGCACCGCCACGCGTGCGTGGTGCTGCAGTACACCGAGTGCCCCGAGGACGCGCGGCCGGTCCACCGCGACGCCTGCGCCGGCCCGACCGGGACCTGCGAGACCTCGCGTATCCGCGAGTCGGCCCGGCTGGTGCTGGTGCCGCCGCCGGCCCGCCCGCCGTTGACCCCACCCGAGCTGTTCCTGAAGGAGCTCGAAGAGCTCCGCGGCAGCATCACCGACCCGGCCGTCCGCGACCTGTTGTTCCCGCCGCAGCCGACCGCGCCGGCGGTGCCGACCGGCGACCTGCCGCTGACCGTGCGGGCCACGGTCCCGGGGACCCCGGCCGCCACCCGCGAGCTGGTGTTTCCCGCCAGCGGCAGTCGCACCGGCGCGCCGTTCGCGGCGGATCAGCTGCCGACGGCGGCGCGGCGCACCGGCGTCGTCACGTTCCAGCTGGCGCCGGGCGCCGGCTGGCAGCTGGTCGGCGGCCAGGTGACCGATCAGGGGCGGGTGGTCGAGGCCGTCACGCCGCCGGCCGCGCCGTCGATGTTCTGGTCCCTCGACGTGGCGCTGCCCGATGGAGTCCAGACCACGTCGGTGCACTTCGAGTTCGTGGTCGACGACCTGGAGCTGGGCCCGACCATGGGCACCACGGCCACCGCGCGCGTGCGCGCCCGCATCTCGGGCAACGCGGTGGTGCAGACCAGCGCCGTGACCCAGGCGCTCCACGTCGAGGTCAACGAGCTGAACGTCACGGTCGAGGAGGCCACGGGCTTCGACCTCGCGACGCCGGCGGGGTGCCTGCGCGAGCTGGTGCCGTGGGGCTGGACCGTCGATCCGGCCAACGGCGGTCGGGTGGCGCGGACCTTGGTGCTGTCGGGCATCTACGGTGCGCTGGCGGAGCTGACCACGCGCAACGGCCAGTACCAGACGGTGGCGTCGTACCTGTACGCGATCGCGTGGTACGCGCTGTTCGGCGTCAACGCGACGGCGGCGGTGCCGGCCGCGCTCAAGGCCCAGCTGACCCGGCTGATCGTCAAGCTGTACGAGCGCTGGTGCAACGGCCTGGCGTATCCCGGGCCGCGCTGCGCTGACGAGCACCACGGCGTCTACCTGGGCTGCGTCGAGCTCGACCGCCGCGGGGCCGTGGTCGGCTTCGACATGCGGGAGCACCGCCGGTACGTCCTGACCGGCCCGGTCGTGAACCACTGGCTCGGGCAGTTCGGCATCGCGCCGGTCGACGTGGTGGTGGGGCGCTTCGCCCAGGCGTTGTGCTGCCTGAGCGGCCTGGGGCCGATCACCCTGCCCACCCGCGGCGACGACCTGCAGCCGGGGTTGGGCACCGCGACCGACTCGTTCCACGTCGGGACCGTCGCTTCGGTAGGCACCTTCGCCCAGGCCCACCGCACGACCGCGGCGTGGGTGCCCCTCGAGGTGCTGGCGGCCAGCTTCCCGACCGCGATGCGGGCGGCGAGGTCACCCACCGCGACCTACCGCGTCCTGGCGGCGGCGATCGACGGCGGAGGTCGGATCGCGATCGCGGTGCCCGACGCGAGCCCGTCGCCCGTCGGCGGCCACCGCGTCAGCAGCGACGTGGTCGACCTCCTGCGGCGCGGCCCGGTGCGGGCGCGGGCGCTCGGGCGCGAGGCGGTCGCCGACTTCACCGAGCGGGTGTTCACCACCGCGCCGGTGACCGCGATCCTCGGCCCCGACGCCACGCCGGCCATGCGCAAGCTGGCCGAGGCGGCGTCCGCGGGCGGCGCGCACCTGGCCGACGCAGCGCAGGGTGGCACCAAGGCGCTCCTGGCGTTCGCGCGGGTCGAGCCGGCGCTGCAGGCCGCGGCGCCCGAGCTGGTCGACCTGGCCGAGTGGGCGGTCGAGCACCTGGCCACCACGACCGTCGAGAAGTTCGGCGCGCAGCTCGACCGCGCGGTGTTCGGCAAGCCCGAGGTCCAGCGCACGCTGGTCGAGCTGGCGGCCAAGGTCATCCCCAAGATCGAGCCGGCGCTGGTGATCGCCGCGGCGCGCGCCACCGCCGCCGGGTGAGCCCATGGGCAGCCGCGTCGGCGAGATCCGGATCCAGGCGCGGGTGGCCGCGGCGCTGGTGACGGCCGAGGCCGACCTGCGGCAGCAGCTCGAAGGCCAGCTGGTGGTGGGCGTCCTCGAGGAAGTCGAGCGCCAGGTCCACGCTCGCCTCGGCCCAGACGTGATCGTCCGGGCGCGCCACCTGTCGCTGGCCTGGCGGCTGGGGCTCGACGACCTCGCCGTGCCGGCGGTGCTGGCGCGGCTGGCCGGCGAGCTGGTGCAGGATCTGGTGACCGCGCTCGACGCGCAGCCGGCGGCCGAGCGGCTGCGCCCGCGCGATCCGGCGGTGGTGCGGTTCGTCGACGAGCCCCACGCGCTGGCGGCGGCCCTGGCTGACGCCGCCGATGGCGTGCCGCGGCAGTGGTTCCACCCCGAGCCGGCCAGGCCGGACTCCGCCTGGGACGAGGCGGTCGCGGCGGGCCCGGCCGCGGTGGCCGCGGTGGTGGCGTGGCTCGAGCGGATGGAGCGGCTGGCCCCGGCGCTGGCGTTGGCGTCGGAGCCGGCGCTGGCGGCGGTGGCTGCGCTCGACCCAGCCCGGCGCGAGTGGGTCGCGTTGATCCGCGCGCGGCGGCAGGCGGGTCGACTCACTGGCGGGGCGACAGCTGGCCTCGATCCGGCGGGTGCCGACGGGGCGACCGCTCCGGGCCGACGAGCGGCCGAGCTGCGTCCACCGACGGCGTCGACCGACGCGCCGGGGCCGGCCCCGACCCCGCTGGCGCGACCGGGCGCTGCTGGCACCGGGGATGGTTCGCCACCGCCGGCCATCGCCGACGGCGCCACGGGCGCGGCCGTGGAGCCCACGTCCCGGCCGCCCGCGCCGGCGCAGGCCGCCGCCAGCGCCGAGCCGGTGGTCGACGCTGCCATCGACGAGCCGGCGGCGACCGGCCCGCGGGCGACGACCCGCCACGCCGGCGTGTTGTTCCTGGCCGCTCGGGTGCTCGAGCTCGACCTGGCCGAAGCGCTGTGGGCGGCGGGCGTCGACGAGGGCGCGGTCCTGACCGCCATCGCGCAGGCCATCGTCGACGACCCCGACGATCCCGCGTGCGCGTGGCTGGGCGGCGCGGTCGAGCGCGCGCCGGTCGCGCCGACCATCGCCGCGTGGGCGACCGACGAGATCTCCGCGGCGACCCAGCACGCCCTCGGCCGTCGGCTGGTCCGGTTCGGCGTCACCCACACGCCGGCGGGGCTGGCCGAGGCGCTGGCGGGGTTGGCCACGACGTGGCCGGTGGCGCCGACGCTCGAGCCCGGCAGCGCGCAGATCGTCCGCCACGGCGCCGCCGCGCTGGCGATGATCGTCGCCGCGCGCCTGGGGCGGCCTCCGTCGCGCGCGTTGTTGCAGGCGGTGTGCGCTCGCCCCGGGGAGCTGGTGTGGACCGCCGCCGCGCTGCACGTGCTCATGCCGGCCGGCGCGATCGATCTGAGCCTGCGCCGGGCCGGCCTCGATCAAGATGCCGGCTACGTGCCGTGGCTCCGCCGCAAGGTGCTCTTCGAGTATGTCGGGCTCGAGGTCGAGACGTGGTGACGGGCGCGCGAGGCGGCGGTGGCTGATCGCGGCCGCGGCGCGCGGGCTCGCCACAAGGTGTTCGCGCGGGCACCGGCGCCGACGGCGACCGCGCGCGCCCCTGACGACGCCACCGTCGCCGGCTGGGCCGACCGCCGCGGTGGCGACCGGCTGCCGCCCGCCACCCGCGCGCGCTTCGAGGCCAGCTTCGGCGCGGGCCTCGACGGCGTCCGGGTCCACACCGATCCGTTCGCGCGCCAGGCCACCGCCGCGGTCGGGGCGCCGGCGTTCGCCGCTGGCAAGAATGTGTTCGTCGCGCCCGAAGCGTACGCGCCGTCGACCACCGCCGGCCAGCACCTGCTCGCGCACGAGGTCGCCCACGCGCTGCAGCAGCGTCCGGGGCCAGCTCGCGGCGGCCTGCTCGGGCACCACGATCCGGCCGAGCGCGAGGCCGGCGCGGCGGCCGACCGCCTCGCCGCCGGCGGACGCTTCGCCGTGCGCGCCCATACCGAGACCCGGGTCTTGCGAGCGCCGCCGCACACCGAGGTCCAGCAGGGGCACGGGCGCGGCGCGCTCAAGACCAAGCCGGGCAAGCCTGAGGAGTCGGCCTACGACGCCGACACCGGCCTCGACGCGCGCGGCTACGTCAAGGCCCACCAGGTCGCCCTGTGGAAGGCGCTCATCGCCAAGCTGGCGGCCAGCATGCCGGCGTCTGGGTCGCCCTACCTCGGCTGGCGCGGCGGCAACCCGCGCCAGCTGGTGGCGACGATGCTCGTCGACGCGTGGATGGACGCCGTCGGCAAGGTCGGGCTCGACGCCGGCTACGCGACGCTCTACCTGCTGGTGCAGCCGGATCGCCTCGACGACGCGATCGACCAGGCCCGCGACAGCATGCTGTTCCGGTACGGCCCGCCCGAGTGGATCCCGGAGGTGGCCGACGAGGTGGCGCTGCTGGTGAAGAAGCGGCTGGCCGAGAGCCTGGGCCGCCTGAGCGCGCGCTACGTCGCGGTCAAGAACCAGCGCCTGCTGCGGGTCGAGCGCGGTCTGGCCGGCGCCACCGCGGCCGTCGCCGCCAACGAGATGTTCTTCGAGCACCCCATCGACCGCTGGGTGCTGCGCGGACTCGAGGACGGCGCCACGGTCGACACCGTGTGGTACCGGTCGGCGTTCCCGGCCGAGGGCACCGAGCGCGCGATCGCCACCGAGCGGGCGGTCACCTTGGAGTTCCGCTGCGGGTATCTCCGCACCACGCCCAACTGGGTCAAGGCCACGCCCGCGGACGCCACCGCGTCAGAGGTGGCGGCGGCGTTGTTCGGCAGCGCCTCCTCGGCGTGGGCGCTCACGGACCTTCACCCGCTGTTCCAGTTCGATCCGGCCGACGCCAGCCAGTTCGTGCCCGCCTACCGCACGACGTTCCTGCAGATCCAGCTCGGCCAGCAGACCGCGCCCGAGCCGGAGGCGCTGAGCGAGATCGCCCGGGCCCACGCCGCCCGCAAGGTGGAGCCGACGCCGGGGCTCAAGGCCGACGCCGCCGGCAAGCAGGTGATCGACGCCCGGTGGAGCGACATGATGCGCTTCCTCACCGAGGCGGCCGCGGCGGTGCGCGCGCTCGCGAACCCGCCGGCCCCGGCCGCCGGCGCCGTGGCCGCAGCGCCGATCAAAGAGGCCGAGTTCACCCTGGTCGCCGACCACCTCGACCGCGAGGCCAAGATCATCGGCTACGAGATCCGCGACGCCCGCGACGCCGCCGAGGTGGTCGCGCAAGACCAGGTGACGCTGGTGCAGCGCCAGGCCATCCAGGACGCCACCCGCGGCATCCGCACGTTGTGCCGGCTGGGCGCCGCGTACAGCAACTGGCCGCGGGTGGGGACCATCGTCGCCCAGGTGCTGGTGCGGTTCGACACCGCGATCCGGTTCGCCGAGCACCTCGAGACCGGCGCCGAGTTTCTGGCCATCGCCGATCGCTCGCTCAAGCTGGCACCGGCCGACATCCTCGACGCGATGCTGGCCAGCCTGCGTCGGTCGACCCGGGCCGCCGAGGGCGATCGCACGGTGCTCAAGCAGACCGACCCCAACGACACCGCCTACCTGCTCAAGCTCGAGAACAAGCTCCGCGCCGATCTGTTCGCGCTGCGCGACCTGCTCTTGACCAACCCCGAGGCCGCGGCCAAGGAGCTCGAGCGCATCGTCGGCGAGCTGGGGACGCTGCAGACCGGCGTTGCGGTGGTCGGCAACCTCGACGCCATCGACGGCGCGTGGGAGGCGCTGTACGACAACCTGTCGGTGGTCGGCGTGTTCACCGGCACCAACAGCGACATGTCGGAGGGCATGACCGCCGTCCTCGACCTGCGGTCCGAGTGGCACCGCATCTACCGCCGGTGGAAGCTGGCCCGCCTCACCAACGACGACGCCGAGCTGAAGGCGGCCGCCGCCGAGCTCCAGGATCCGACCACCCGCGCCAAGCTGCAGAAGCTGTTCGATCGGGTCCGGACCATCATCTCCGACGCCGAGACGCTGAACTTCTGGGTGTCGTTCGGCGTGATGGTGGGGCTGGCCATCGTGACCGCCGGCATCGGCTCGCTGGTGTTCAGCGCGGCGGAAGCGGCGTGGGGCGTGACCGCGGCGTTCGCGGTCGCGACCCTGACCGAGGCCTCGTACATGACGCTCATGACGACGCTCCTGTTCGACAAGGATCCGTCGTGGGGCAGCGTCGGTCTCAACTTCGTCAAGAACCTGCTGACGTTCGCGCTGTTGCGCGGCATCTCGATGGCCTACGTGGCGCGGGTCGGCGAGGCCGCCGCGGGCACCGCCACCGGCCAGCTCAAGCTGATGCTGGTGCAGTACGCGGCGATGACCGCCGCCAGCGTGGCCGAGGCCGAGGCCGAGAGCTGGCTGCGTCACGGTCGCCACGTCACGCTCGAGGAGGTGGTGACCATCGCGCTGCAGAACGCGGCGTTCATGGTGGCGGTGGCGCTGGGCACCCGGCTGGCCAAGCCGGGGCTGGAGGCGGCCCACGAGTTCGGCGCGACCAAGGGCACCCAGTGGCGCATCGCCAAGCTCCGGGCCCAGATCGGCGACACCACGGTCCG
The DNA here is from genome assembly GCA_041389965.1 of Kofleriaceae bacterium. Taxonomy (GTDB): domain Bacteria; phylum Myxococcota_A; class Polyangia; order Haliangiales; family Haliangiaceae; genus UBA2376. Next base: position 1,062,275 of record JAWKQV010000002.1, read on the forward strand.
CATCCAGGCCAGCAAGGGCCGGCAGCCCGAGCTGATGGCAGAGCTGCTCGAGCACCACGGCAAGCTCCTGGCCGAGGAGGCGACCCTCATCGCCGGGCTCGAGGCCAAGGCTGCCAACCCGAAGTCGGCGGCCTTCGTCGACGCCAAGAAGCTGGCGGCGTGGAAGGCCAGCCACCAGGAGAGCGTCACCGACAACCTGCGGCTGCGGGTGACCAGCCGGATGCGGGCCATCGGCGACGACGCGGTCGGCGTGCCCAAGGACACCTTCGACGACGCCCGGCGGTTCTACCAGGACGTCGAGAAGCGCGACGTCAAGGACCTGACCAACGACAGCCGCACCGGCGCCCGCGCGTTCACCGTCGAGCTCGACGGTGGGCGGGTGGTGACGGTGGTCGAGCGGCTGGCCGCGCCCGAGCTGATCGACCTCCCGGTGACCATCCGCAACCGCCCGGCGCCCACGGCGGAGCAGGTGGTAGCCAACCAAGCCCGCGCCGCGGACGCCCGGGTGGTCGACGCCCAGCGGCGGGCCGAACTCAAAGTGCTGGTCGACGCCGACCCAGCGCCGACCTTCAAGCGCATCATCCTAGGCGGCGGCTCGGGTGCGGTCACCGACGCCGCCACCCTGCCGGCGGCGGCCGGCGCCAAGCTCGGCCCGGGTGCGGTGGCCCACCTGCCCGACGTGATCGTGGTGCAGGCCAAGGCCGAGCCGTGGGGCACCCGGGCCGACATGCCGTCGGGACAGACCCCGGGCGAGCTGGACAACCCGGTGTTCAAGGTCAGCGACTTCGCGGTCGACCAGCACGCCTATGCACCGTCGAGCGCGATCGGCGACGCGGTGGTGGTGGCGCGGGTCGAGCACGGCGTGGCGACGTATGACGGCGCGGCGACCGGCGCGGTCGAGGTGGAGCCGTCACCCGGCGCCTGGCGCGCGCCGATGCGGGTGATGATCGACGGCAAGTACTGGTACGGCGACGCCGTCGACGTGGTGGCCGGCATCGGGCCGGCCCGCAAGCTCGGCACCCATCAGCTGTCGGCCACCGACGAGGCGACGATGGCGGGTGACAAGCGGGTGGTCTACGGTGACGATCACCTGGCCGACATCAAGCCGGGCGTGCCGGAGGTGCTGGTCACCGGCGGCTCGGCCACCGCCGCGTGGAACGCCGAGGCCGCCGCGCGGTCGGGAGCGGGCAAGGTGTACTGGATCCACCGTCCCAGCGCGCCCGAGGCGGCGACGCCGGAGGCGACCGAGCTGGCGGACCTCGCCACCAAGCTGGCCGACCCCAGCCTCGACGCGACGACCCGCATCACCCTCGAACGCCGCCAGAGCGACCTGCTGTCGTTCCGCCGCGCCATGCTGCCGCGCAACGTCGAGCCGGCCGACGCCGCGTTCAACAACCCCAAGGTCAGCCGCAGCTCGGGGACCATCAAGAAGATCACGCCGACCGACGACGGCCGGGTCAAGGTCGAGCTGGCCGACGGCCGGGTGTTCACCGTCGACCAGGTGGTGGTGTCGATCGGTCAAGACCCGGCGGCTCCGGGCGGTCCGCTGGCGCTCACCCACGGCCGCCAGTTCCGCATCGTCAAGGATCCGTCGGGGGCGCTGTCACACCTGGAGAGCGTCGACCCACCCGGCGCCATCCGCATCATGGGCGCGTCGATGTCAGAGCCGGCCATGCGCGAGGCGGTGATCCCGGCCGAGCGCGCCGAGTTCGCGGCGCTCCTGGCGCGCCAGGCCGACGCGCTGCCGGCCAACTCGCGCGGCGTGCCCGGCTCGCTGGCGTTGGCGGGGCAGACCATCCCCGAGGCCAATCGGATCCTGGCCGCCAACGACGCGATGACCGCGGCCGGCCTCAAGCTGTCGGGTGGCACCCGGGCGCTGACCCTGCGCGCCGGCGAGGAGCCGCAGTGGCCGCAGCAGGTCGGCGAGTTCGTGGCCCGCGAGCTGGGCGTCGATCCGGCCCGGGTGACGGTGCAGCCGCTCGGCGGCGGCCGCTCGGGCGCGATGGTCTACAAGGTCAAGCTGGGGGCGGCCGACGTCGGCGTGTTCAAGGTCTTCACCAACGCCGCCGACGCCGCGGCCGAGACCGCCGCTATCGACGCCATCGCCAAGCAGCACCTGAAGGACTTCGCCGTCGTCGGTGACAAGGGCACGGTGCCGGTCGACGCTGGCGGCACCGCCAAGACCGGCCTCTTGATGGAGGTCGCCCCCGGCAAGACGGTCAAGCAGCTGGTCGACGGGCTGCCCGAGCCGGGGCCGGCGCGCGACGCCGGCGTCGCCGAGCTCAAGGTCGCCGCGGCCCAGGTCGGCAAGGCGCTGGGCGAGTTCCACAAGTCGTTCGAGACCGGCAAGGTCATGTCGCGGGCCGCCAAGGAGTCGGAGGCCGCCAACCTGATCCGCAAGCTGGTCAAGATCGAGCCGCTGGTCGATCCGGCGGTCTACCGAGCGCTCGAAGCCCAGGTCATCGATCGCATCGCCCGCTTCTACAACGCCGACGTGCCCGAGACCGCGTACCACGGCGACGCCAACATCGGGAACTTCTCCGTCGGGCCTGGCGGCAAGGTCACCACCTTCGACGTGGGCACGATGAAGTGGTCGCTCGACGCCCGCGGCCAGCCGATCGCCACCGGCGCCGCCGACGTCGCGCGCTTCGCGGTGTCCTTGACCTCGGACAACCCCGGCAAGCTCACCCCGGCCGAGCTAGACGCGGTGCGCAGCGAGTTCGGGCGCGCCTACTTCGCGGCCACCGGCACCACCCGCGCGGGGCTCTTGCCGGCGGTGCGCTTCTATCAGATCGACATGGAGCTCGGCATCATGCTGGGCCAGAGCCGGGCCGGCACCGGCGTCGCCGAGCCGCTGGGACGTCTGCTCGAGGCGCTGGAGCTGCCGCCATCGGCGCGTCTAGTAGCTGAGGAGCCCTTGGTGGGTCTCATCCCCGCAGAGGAACTGAAGGTGATCTTCGACGGGGTGACACACCCCGAGCAAGTCCAGGTGATGCTCGACCACGTCGGCGTCGACAGCGGGACAAAGATGCTGCGCCAGTGGGCCGCGAAGGGGCAATTGGAGAAGATGAACACGTTCCTCGGACGAATGACTGCGCGTGCGGACGGCACACTCGCGGAAGGGACAAGCCTAGGCACCGATGCGATCATCATCGATTCGAACACAGCTATTGCGCTACAAAAAGATCTGGACCCCACCCTGCGTGCGACGATGAATGCTGGCGAGCGCGCACGCGTCGCCTACGTCAAAGCGCTGCCACCCGCCACCGAGTTGAGGATCGGCAACGTCACGGTTGGCGAAATCTCAGCGGGTGGCTTCGATGCGAAGGGGCTACCCATCGATGTCGCCCGAACATCCCAGGCCTATCGCGATCTTTTGGGAAAACTTGAGGCGATCAATCTCGGGGGTGTGAAAGGCGCCCCGGACCGCGCGCTGATTGCCGATGCATTCTTCGCGAAGACCGCGGGGCCTGGCGTCACACCGCGGTTCTTGACCGGAGACAAGGCGATCTACAACAAGTTGGCAGCCGAGGCCGGCCTGAACCCAAGCAGCCTGGGGGGCAAGACCCTTCCAGATCTCTTTCCGTTTGGATTTGACGTCACCATCAACGGTCGTGTGCTTCGCGTCGTCCCGGTCAGGTAGCCTAGGAGCAGCCCCATGTACGACTATTTTGTTGCGGCCATGACGTGCCCGAACTGTGGGGGGCGGACCCCAGCAGACTCGTCGACAGACATGCAGACGTATCTGCGCGATGACGCACGGGGCGAGGACCTTGGAATAGGCAGCGTGATCGACCACGCGGACCTGCGACCCGCGGACATCTTGAACTCCGGCTATCAGCTCGTTCAAGAACCCCAGCCCGGTGAGCCTATCCGGTTGCTCGAGACGTGGACGGATCCAAGCTGCGGACGTGGTGACCTGTGGGCGCTGGTGACGATCGTCGACGGTAGGGTGGCGTCCATCGTCGCGGTGCCGCTAGACCGAATGACGCTCGCCCAAGCAAACTACATTTCAGACAACTGCTTCATCATCGCCGCGACGCTCGCCGGTGTTCGGGACACGGACCTGGTGACCGGCAAGGTGAGCTGTGTGGATGCCCTGCGTGCGTACCTACCCCACAATCGCGGGGCCGGCTGAGCTGGCCGGAGTCGTGGCGCCCGGGGCCGAGCGTGGCGTGGTCATGGTCATCGGGTAGCGAGGTGCTGGTGTCTGCAGCGGCGCGCCGGTGAGGAGCGCGGTCACCGGCGTCAGGCTCCGCGCCAGCACCTCGGCGGCGTCACCGTCGGCGTCGGCCGGCGCCAGCGGCCCCAGCCAGGCGACGTGGAAGGCGACAGCGCCGCCGCCGGGCTGCGGGGAACGCGCGCCCCGATCGGCACGTCGACGCCGAGGCGGCGCAGCACCTCGCGGACCACGGCGATCTGCGCCGGTATGCCAGGCGTAACCGTGACCGTGACCGCGGCCAGACGCACCGACGGATGCGTGGCCAGGACACACAGCGTTAGCACGTCGTCCGGATCCTTGGTCTCCATGTCGAAGGCGACGTCGCGCACCGGCGCGCGGCCACGGGGCGATGGATCGCAACCATGCCCCACCGCCGATCTCCACACCATCCCGGATCGCGGCGCACACGGCCGCCGCCGTGCCACGCTACACTGCCGGGCGATGATGTCGACGGTGGATCGCTGTCCGAGCTGTGGCAGCGCCGAGGTGCGCGGGGGCAAGCTCGACCTGCCGGGTGGCGACACGCTGTACGAGTTCGCGTGTCGACGGTGCGGGCTGGCCGAGGAGCGGCTGCGGACCGAGGCGGGGTTCGACGCCTGGCGCGCGCGGTGGGCGACGCCGGCGGGGCGCGGGGTGATCGCCCAGGTCGTCGCGTCGGGGCTGGCGACGCCGGCGAGCTACCGCGCGGTGGCCGGGCTGACCGACGTCGGCTTCACCGGGGCGCCGGGCAGCGACGGTGCCTGGCAGGTGGCGGCCCTCGAGCTCGACGGCAGGGTCGAGGTGTGGCTGTTCACGGACCCGGCGGCGGTGGCGGCGTGCCAGGCCGAGGTCGGCGCGGCGCGGCTGGGTGACGTGGCGCCGCCGACGGTGTTGGCGCCGGTGCTGGCGGGCTTGCCACCGGTGGTCGACGCGGTGTGGATCAACCCGTTCGACGCCGCGCCCGGCCTGGTGGTGGCGGGCCCGACGCTGCGCGAGCTGGTGGCCTGGGGGCGCCGGGTGGCGACGGAGCGCGCGATCCGCGTCGACGGCGCGGCCGGCGTGCAGGCGGCGCCGGACCTGGCGCTGGCGGTGATCGACGGCACCGCGGCGACGGTGACCGACGCCGACGGTGAGTGGCTGATCGCCTGCACCGCGCCCGACGCCGGGCTGGCCTACGCGGCGTCGGTCGCGCCGGGCACCTCCATCGCGTTCGTCCACGACACCGGCGCCGCCGTGCTGGCCAAGCTGTCCGAGATCCGGACCGTTCGGCCGGGCGTGGTCGGGGTGATGATCAACCCGGCCGGTCCGGCGCCGGTGCGGGTGCCGATCCCTTGAGCCGGCCGGCGGGTCAGCGCCCGATCACGTCGTCGGGCGCCGGCGGATAGGCGTAGCGGTGGATCGACGGCGCGCGCAGCCACGGGCGCGGCCCCGCGGCGGCCTCGGCGGCCAGCGTCAGCGCGGTCGGCTCGGTCCACGCCACGCCGCCGTCCATGCCGGCCGCCTCCTCGGGGCTGGGCGCGCGGTTCCACGCCAGCCGGCAGTAGCGCAGCTGGGCCAGGTACGGCGACCGCACCAGCGCGTCGACGCCGAGGTCGCCGAGGTCGTTGTCGGCCAGGTCGAGCCAGCGCAGCCGGGTCAGGTGCGGGCACGCGGCCAGGGCGACGGCGCCGCGGTCGCCGAGCCGGCAGCCGGTGAAGTCGAGCGCCACCATGCGGGCCAGGGATGGCTGCGCGAACAGTGCGTCGACATCGACCACGTCGCGCAGGTGGAGCCGGCGGATCGGCGCGGCGGCGAACAGCGCGGCCGGCGTCGCCACCAGCGCCGCGGGCGCGGCGACCTGCTCGACGAAGCCGCGGGCGAACACCGGCGCGTCGACGCCGGCCGGCAGGGGCGGGGTCCACGTGGCGCCGTGGCGCCGGCGCAGATCCTCGGCCGCCAGCCACCGCTCGGCCCACTGGTTGGGGCGCACGTCGGCCGCGGCGCGCACCGCCGCCACCTCGAGCTGGAGCGCGATGAAGCGCCCGCGCGGATCGCCGCGGGCGTCGAGCCGGGCCGCCAGGGCGTGGCGCGGGCCGTCGTCGTCGGGCGCGGCGCACACCGCGCGCTCGAGGTCAGCGAGCGACGCCATGGTCGGTCGGGCCGGTCGGCAGGTAGCGACCCAACGGGCCGAAGTCGTCTGGGACGATCAGCCGGCCCTGCTTGCGCAGCTCGCGGCACGCGGCCGGCACCAGGTGGGCCAGCGAGATCGGCTGGGCGGCGTCGGCGGCGACCACCGCGGCGGTCACCACCGCGTTCTTGATGTCGGCGCCGGAGATCGCGAAGCAGCGGGCCAGCTGCGCGACGTCGTTGGCGGTGGCCGCGGCGGGCGGCAGCATCCGCTGCCACAGGATCGCCCGCTCGCGCAGCGCCGGCAGCGCGAACTCGGCCATCACCTGCAGCCGGCGCAGGAACGCGTTGTCGATGTTGGCGGGCAGGTTGGTGGCCAGCACCACCACGCCGGCGTACTGCTCGATGCGCTGGAGCAGGTACGAGGTCTCGATGTTGGCGTAGCGGTCGTGGGCGTCGCGAGTCTCGGTGCGTCGACCGAACAGCGCGTCGGCCTCGTCGAAGAACAGCAGGGCCCGCCGCGACTCGAGCAGGTCGAACAGCGCCGCCAGGTTCTTCTCGGTCTCGCCGATGTACTTGCTGACCACCTGGGCCAGATCGACGTGGTACAGGTCGACGCCGGCCTCGGCGGCCAGGATCTGAGCCGCCATGGTCTTGCCGGTGCCGGGCGGGCCGTGGAACAGGCAGGTCAGCCCGGCGGCGACCATGCCCGGCGCCATCGCGGTGCGCAGCCGGGCGCCGGTGCGGAACCACGCGCGCACCAGGTCGAGCTCGGAGGTGGTGGTCGGCCCGACGACCAGATCGGCCGCGCGGTACGGGCACGCGACGCGCTCGGCCACGCCGGCCAGCCGGACCGGCGGCAGCGTCCGGGCCGCTCGCTCGAGGGCGGCGGTGGAGTACGGCGCCGGCGTCGTGCCGGGGCCGGGGGCGCCGGCGAGCTCGGCCGCAGCCACCATCTGCGCCGGACCGGCGGCGACGCGCGCGGCCAGTAGGGCGTAGTCGACCTCGCGCGCGCGAGGGTCGCCGGCCAGGACGTCGCGCCACACCGCGGCGCGGGTCGCCACGTCGAGGTCCGGCACCTCGACGATCCACGGCCGGCGCGCGGCCAGGCGCCCGAGGTTGGCGCGCGGCGACGTCACCACGACGGCGCCACCGCCGATGGTGGCGAGATCGTCGAGCGCCTCGTCGGGAAGGCCAGCCTCGGGGACATGCACCATCGACCAGGCCTCGGTCCACCGGGCGTCGCGCAGCGACGCGCGCCGGCGATCGGCCCCGGACTCGAACTCGATCCAGCCGCGCCCGGCGGCGGCGGCGATCGCCCGCGCCACGGCGTCGCGGCCGGTGCCGGCCAGGCCCTGGACGATCACCACCGGGTCGGTCACCGCGGCGGCCCAGGCGCCGGCGGCGGCGATCGCCGGGCCGAGATCAGCGCGGGCGGCGGCCGGCGTCACCGCCACGGCGCGGTGCCACCAGCGCGGGTCGAGGTCGGGGTGCAGCCGCACCGCCTGCGTCGGCAGCGGGCCGGTGCCGGCCAGCTCGATCAGCGCGGCCGCCCGCAGCGGCGCGGCGCGATCGAGGGCGGCGTGCCAGCGTTCGTCGAGGCTGCGCTCGTGCAGCAGCTCCACCGCGAACCCCACGCTGGGGTGGCCGTCGCGGCTGTCGGGGTCGAGGGCGCTGATCAGGTGGCGGTAGCGCGGGTCGACGGTCACCGCCAGCGCCAGCGCCGCCAGGTCGGTGGCGAAGCGATCGAGGCCGAAGCGCGCCGCCAGCCGCGTCATCGTCGGGGAGCGCGGGCCGTCGTCGACCGGGCGCGGCGGTGGCCCGGCCGCGCGATCGCGGACCAGCTCGTCGAGGACGCCCACCAGGCGGGCGCCGGCCACGACCTGGGCCCGGCTCAGCTGGACCTCGACGAAGGCGCGCAGCCGTTGGTCGAGGCGGGCGAGATCGGGGCGCCACCACGTGCTACCAGGCTCGGGCTCGCGGGCGTCGGTCATGCGGCGCGAGCTTCGCACGGCCGGCGCCGGCAGGATCTGGCGGAACGCGGCGCGCGCTACGGCGCGGGTGGGGCGTCGGCCGGCTGGGCGCACAGGAGGCCGAGCGGCGCGTGCGCCAGCTGGCCCGCCGGCAGGCCGAGCGCGCGGTGGTCGCCGATGCACGCGGGGTGGCGGCCGGCCACGTCGACGGCCACCGCCGGCAGGTCGGGCGCGGCGTAGGCGCCGGTGGCGTCGCTGGTGACCTCGGCCAGGGGGAGGTCGCCGGCGCGGACGATCACGGTGGCGCCGGCCACGGGGGCGTGGCGCTCATCGACGACGACCCCCGCGACGGTCGCGGCCGGGCCGAGCGCGATCGACAGGTCGCCGGCCAGGTCGTCGACGACGGTCGCGCGGGCGACCGCGGCGCCGCGGCCCGGCGCCACCACGACGGCGGCGTAGCTGCCGGGCGCGAGCTGGTCGAAGGCGATCACCCCGGCCGTGCCGATGAAGCGCCGGGTGGCCACCGGCAGCGGCTGCGGGATCCGGTCGCGGGTGACCGGCCGCCCCGGGCCGACGTCACCCAGGAACCAGAGCGTCACGGCGACGTCGGCGACCCGCGCGCCATCCTGGGTGACCACGCCGACGACGCGGCCAGCGCCGGTGGGCGCCGCCGGCACCGCGTGGGGCTCGGGCAGGGCCGCCAGCGGCACCGCGCGCACCGTCACCAGCGGCGGCGGGGAGGGCCCGATGGTCCAGTCGACGCCACCCAGCACCGCCAACAGCGACGGACCGGTGACGGCGACCGCCGGGTACCGCGCCAGGCCCGGGCCGGCCGCCTGCGCGAGTGTGGGGCCGACCGACGCGGCGGCGCCGATGGCCAGCGCTGCGTCCGGCCACGGCGCGCCGGTGCGTCCGTCGACGATCTCGACGGCCAGGCCGGCGACGTCGAGGCGGGCCGTGCCTGCGCCGGTGCGGGGCGCGGCGACGCGGGGCTCGGGCCGCGCCGGCCGCGCCGCCGGCGCGTCGATCGGTCGATCGTGCATGGCCCAGCGCACCGCGAGCACCGTGCCGACCAAGCCGATCGCCCCGCCGAGCCAGGTCTGCGCGCGTGCCACGCCTCACTATACCCACCGACGCCCACGCTTTCCTGGGCCGGGCGGTCCTGCCAAGCTGTCGCGATGGCTGGCCGCGGCGCCGAGGTCCTGCTGGTAGCCGCGCTGGTCGCGTGCGGCGGCCCGCGCGCGCGCGTGCCGGTCGCCTGGCCACCGACGGTGGACCAAGCGCCGCCGGCCGACGCGGCGTCCCCGGCCGACGCGGCGCCCCCGGTCGCGCCGGCGGCCCTCGACGACGCGGTGACGCCGACCGCCTACCGGCTCACCCTCGAGTTGGATCCATCGACGCCGACCTACCGCGGCGAGGTCGAGATCGACGTCACGCTGGCGCGGGCCCAGCGCACCCTCTGGCTGCACGCCGGCAGCGGCCTGACCATCGAGCAGGCCAGCGTCGTGATCGGCGCCGCGGCGCTGCCGGCGACCGTCACGCCGACAGCCGTCACGCCGACAGCCGTCACGCCGACAGCCGTCACGCCGACAGCCGTCGCCCCGCCGCTGCCACCGGTCGCGCCGGCTGCGGCGGGAGGCGGTCCGCCGGTGGGCCCCGTCGGCGGCACCGACATCGTCGGCCTGACCCTGCCGCGCGAGCTGCCGGCCGGGCCCGCCACGCTGCGGCTGGTGTGGACCGGTCGGTACCGCACCCAGGACGCGCTGTTCACCCAGACCGTGGCCGGCGAAGCGTTCGCGTGGAGTGACTTCGAGCCGGCCGACGCGCGCCATGCGTTCCCGTGCTTCGACGAACCGCGCTGGCGCGCGCCGTTCACCGTCACGCTGCACACCCCCGACGGCGTCGGCGCCTACAGCAACACGCCCGAGGTCAGCTCGACCCGCGAGGGCCGGTGGACCGTCCGCCGGTTCGCCACCACGCCGCCGCTGCCGACCTACCTGGTGGCGGTCGCGGCCGGGCGCTTCGTCGTCCACGACGTGCCCGGCGCGCCGGTGCCGACCCGCGTGCTGGCCCCGCCCGGCCTCGACCACGTCGAGCAGGCCCGCGCGCTGGTCGGCCCGATCACCGCCGCGGCCGAGCGCTACCTGGGCCGGCCGTGGCCGTGGCCCAAGCTCGACGTGGTGGTCGTGCCCAGCTTCGACGGCGCCATGGAGAACCCCGGGCTCATCACCGTCGCCGGCGAGATCGCGGTCGGCCCGGTCGACGCCGCGGCGCGCGCCAACCTGGCGCTGGTCTTAGCCCACGAGCTATGCCACGCCTGGTTCGGCACCTACGTGACGCCGCGGACGTGGACCGAGCTGTGGCTCAACGAGGGCTTCGCCACCTGGATGTCCGACCGCGTGCTGCGCTCGATGGATCCGCCGCTGCGCAGCGCCGCCGCGTCGGCCGCCGACTGGCTCGCGCTGCAGGTGGTGGTCCAGGGGCGGGGCGGCCGGCCGCTGCGGCCGCCGTCGGTGGCGCGGCCGCGGGCGATGTTCGACGCCATCTCGTACCAGGGCGGCGGCGCGGTGCTGCAGCAGCTGACCGCGTGGCTGGGCGAGCCGGCGCTCGTGGCCGCGCTCGGCCGCTACCTCGATCAGCACCCGTGGGGCACCGTCACCAGCGACGATCTGATCGCGGCGGTGCGGGCGATCGATCCCGATCAACCGGTGGCGGCGGTGATCGAGGCCGCGCTCGCCGCCGCCGCCCGGCCGGCCCTGCGCCTGCGCCTGGCGTGTCGGCCCGGCCGCGCCGCGGTCGTCGTCGAGCCGCTGGGTGACCCTCGGCCGGTGCCGGTGTGCGTGCGCTGGGGCAGCGCGGCGGGCGACCGCAGGTGCGCCGTGGTCACCGGTCCGCGCGAGCTCGACCTGGGCGGGGCGTGCCCGGCCTGGGTCACCCCCGTCGCCGAGCTGGACGCGAGCTGGCAGGTCCCGGCCGGCGCGTGGCCGGCGCTGGCGACGGCGCCGCTGAGCGAGGCCGAACGAACCCGCGCGGTCGGCGCGGTGGTCGACGCCGCCGCGGCCGGCGCCGCGACCGGCGACGACGTGCTGGCGGTGCTGGTCGGCGCGGTGGCGGCCGGGCAGCGGGCGCCCCTCGAGGCGGCCGCCCTGCCGCTGCGCCGGGTGGCGGCGGTGGCGACCGATCGCGGCCGGGCCGAGCTGCGGCGCCGGCTGGGTCCGGCGATCACCGACCTGCTGCGGCGGACGCGCCGGAGCCCCACCGCCGGCGAGCCGGCCGATCGCGCCGCCACCCGGGCGCTCGCCCTCGAGCTGGCCGGCGCGCTGCTCGACGATCGCGCTCCGATCCGCTGGGCCGAGCGCACCACCGCCAGCTGGCTGCGCGGCGCGCCGGTGGCGACCACGATGCTCGCGCCGGCGCTGGCGGTCACCGCGGTCCACGGCTCGCGCCGCACGCGCGCGCGCCTCCTGGCCGCCGCCACGCAGGCCGGCCCGCGCGCCGAGGCCCTGGCGCCGGCGCTGGGCCGCGCGCTGGCCAGCTACCCCGACGCCACCGTGCTCGGCCTGGTGCAGGCCCGGCCGATGGGCGTCCCGCCGGCGGTGGCCTTCGAGCTGTTGCGCGCGCTGCTCGAAGATCCCCGGCGCGCGCCGGTGGTGGTCGGCGCCCTGGGCGCGAGCGCCGGGGCGCTCCTCGGGGTGGCCTCGCTGCAGCCGTGCGCGGCGGTGGCCGGCACCGGCCGCGCCGTCGATCCGCGCCGGGTGGCGGCGGCGGCGCGGTGCCAGGCCTTCGCCGCCGCGGTGGCCCGCTGACTATTTGTAGTCGGGCTCGATCAGCTTGACCTGATCGATGCCGGCGTCGGCGAACGCCTTCTCGAGGCTGGGCCGGTCGCCCATGCACACCACCACCTCACCCTTGCCGTCGAGCTCCTGCTTGAGGAGCATGCGCACCTGGGCCGGCGACACCGCCGCGATCTGCTTGACCAGCTCCTTGTAGTAGCCGGCCTTCAGGCCGTAGCGGGCGATGGTGCCCAGCCGCATCGCCAGCTCGCGCGACACGGTCGACTGGCCCAGCAGGTCCTCGATCAGCGACCGGCGGGCCCGCACGAAGTCGATGTCGAAGGTGGTGCCGGCGCGCAGCATCTCGACCCCGTCGCGCATGGCCTTGATCGCCTCGCCGGCGCGCGGCGCGTCGACGTTGCCGCCCATGCGGTACGACGACGGGCCCAGGTGGGTCTCGCGGCCAGCGTAGGTGCCGTAGGTGGCGCCCAGCTTGAACCGGATGTCGCCCATGCGGATGTTGAGCATCTCGGTCAGCACCCGCCGCGCGGCCTCCTGGGCGTCGAGCCCCGCCGGCGCCGGGTAGCCGATGGTGACGGTGACCTGCGGCAGCTCCTGGCTGACCACGCCGATGAACTCGGGGCCGGTCCGCGGCCGCGCCTCGGGGCCGATGGCCTGGTCGACGCGGCCCTTGCTCCACCCGCCGAAGTTGTCCGAGATGATGCCGCGCGCCCGCTTGGGATCGAACTTGCCGACCACGATCAGCGTCGCGTTGCCGGCCGAGTAGTGCTCGTTGCGGAAGCTGGTGAGGGCGTCCTTGCCGATCTTGGCGGCCGACTCCGGCGACAGCACCGCGTTCTTGGCGTACGGGTGGTCGGCGCCGTACAGCGCCGTCAGCACCTGCCGCTGGTACTCGACCTCGACCTGGTAGTCCTTGCGGCCGAACCGCTCCTTGAGCTGCTTGCGCCAGGCCTCGACGCCTTCCTGGCTGTAGACGCCGGCGGTGATGGTGCGCTCCATGCCCTTGAGCATCACGCCCAGGTAGATGTCGAGCCCGCCCGAGGCGAAGTAGGTGGTGTCGTCGTTGACGAACCCGTTGACGCTGACGCCGGTGCGCTGCAGCGCGTCCATGTCGAGCGGGGGCGACAGCATGGTCGCCGCCAGATCGGCCTGGCCTGGCACCGAGGCGTTGGCGTCGCCGACGTTGAACATCAGCACCGCGGTCACCAGCGGCATGGGCGACTCGATCGGCAAGAGCACGACGTTCATGCCGTTGCCGAGGGCGTAGCGCTCGACCTTGTCGAACACCGGCATGTCGGCCGGCACCTTGAGCGGCACCTTGGCCTCGGCCGGATCGACCTCGGGGATCTCGCGCTTGTCGTGGCTCTTGGTCTGGAAGGTGACCTTGGACCGCTTGTCGCCGTGGATGCCGGACTTGCTCGGCTTGAAGACGATGATCTTGGCCTTGTCCCAGTCAAGCGCCTTCTTGGTCGAGCGCTCGATCAACCCGCCGTCGAACTTCTGGATGCGCTGCAGCTCGTTGATGAGGTACAGGTCCTGCGATGCGAAGTCGGTCTGGGTGTCGAACTGCACCGCGTCGCCCATGGCGGTGGTGCGGGCGTTGAGGGTCTCGAGCTGGCGCAGGAAGCTGGCCGAGGTGCGGGCCTTGAAGTCCTCGGTCTGCTCCCAGTTGGCGTCGTCGAAGTTGCGGTGGGCCTTGGCCGCCGCCTTCTTCACGAACTCCAGCGCCTCGCCGACCTTGTCCAGGCCCTTCAGCTCGACCAGCACGCCGAACACCGGGGCCAGCTCGCCGCCGAGGATGACCGGGCTGACGTCGTAGGCGAAGCCGTAGTCGAACGCCTGGCCGGCGGTCTCGAAGAACACCCGGTTGATGCCGAACCGCACCGCCTGCCCCTCGGGCGTGTTGTTGGCCGGCAGCGGCCACGCCACCACCACGTACGGGCGCTCGATGTCCAGCTCGTACTCGGACCGCCCGGCGGCGGTCGGCACCGGCGCCACCGCGACCCGCGCGCCGCCGACCCGCTTGTCGAGACCGCCGAACCACTTCTCGACCGAGGCCGCCGCGGCGTCGACGTCCACGCCGCCGGCGATGATCACCGTCGCGCGGTCGGGCGTGTAGTACTTGTCCATGAAGTCGCACACGTCCTTGAGCGTGATGCTGGTGAGGTTGGCGTCGTCGCCACCCACCATGCGCGCGTAGGCGTGGTCCTTGGGGTACACCTGCTCGAGGATCAGGTCGGGGATGCGGCCCTCGGGCGTGCCGCCGCGCTGCCGGATCTCGTTGCGCACCACCTCGCGCTCGCGCAGGAACTCGTCCTCGCTGATGGTCTGGCAGCGGAAGTGCATCCGCATCGCCTCGATCTTGACCAGATCGTCGAGGCGCTCGGTGCGCGCCTGCATCATGTAGTGGGTGGTGTCCCAGTTGGTGTAGGCGTTGAAGAAGTTGGTCAGCTGCCCGATCGAGTGCATCAGCGGCTGGGTGTTGGGCCCGTCCGGCTTCTGCTGGAACATCATGTGCTCGACCAGGTGGGCGATGCCGGCCTTGCCGGGCGGGTCCTCGCGCGAGCCGACCTCGTAGCGGACGTCGACCTCGACCAGCGAGGTGGTGCTGTCGGGCATGATCACGAAGCGCAGGCCGTTGGACGTCAGCGTCCCGCGCTTCTCGCCGTAGACGAAGCTGGTCTTCGGCACCTCGGGGTTGCAGGCGGCGAGCGTGGCGGTGACGAGCACCACGGCGGGCAAGAGTCGGGCGAGCTGCATGGCGGGGATCTTCCTGGAAGCGCCACCGATTGCAAGGCCACCGTCGCTGGCTTCGGTGCGGCGCCGCCGCCTCGGTGGGGCGCCGCGGTGTCCCGGGACGTCCCAGGTTGGCGCGGCGGCTGACGCCGGGTACCGTCGGGGCGTGCGCGCCATCGCCGTGACCTGTCCGACCTGCGGGGCGACGCTGTCGGTCCCCAGCGGGACCGTGTCGGTGGCGTGCCAGTACTGCGGCCGCCCGGCCCGCATCCAGGAGCGCAGCCGGGTGTGGCAGGTGCCGCGGCCGCTGGCCGCGCCCGGGCCGGCCCAGCCGACGCCGGTGGCGCGCCAGCGGGTGTCGCCGCTGGTGCTGCTGCTGATCTGCGGCGCCGTCCTGGGGAGCTTCGGCGCCGGCCTGTATGTGGTCGTCGCCCTGACCGCGCCCGCCCCGTCGCTCGCCGAGGGCCCACCACCGCCGGCGGTCCAGGCGCCCGCCGCGGTCGTGGCGGCCATGAGCTGGGGCGGCCTCGTGCCGGTGCCGGTCGACGTCGACGGCGACGGGCGCGCCGAGCTGGTCGGGTTCATCCGCTACACCAGCGACGGCGACCGGGTGAAGCTGGCCGCGCTGTCGACCGTCGACGGGCGGGTGGCGTGGGCCACCGACTGGCTGGGGACCTACAGCGACCTGATCCAGACCACGCTGGCCGCGCGCGGCGATCTGATCTTGCACACCACGTCCGCCGGCGAGGTCCGCGCCTACGACCGCGCCACCGGTGCGGCGCGGTGGACCGCCGCCCTGGGCGAGAAGATCGAGCTGGTGTGCGCCGGGCCGGGGCCGGCCGAGGTCGTGGTCGGGCTGGCCGACGACACCTGGGTCGCCCTCGACGGCGCGGGCGCCACCCGCGCCGCCACGCCGTTGCTGCGGCTGGATCGACCGCCGCGGCGGCGCCAGGCGGCCCAGGCAGCCTTCGCCGCCGCCGGCGTGGAGGCGCCGGCCGGGCTGTGCGTGCGCCTCGACAACCGCGGGTTCACGCGGCCGGTGGGCGTGCTGTCGATCGACTCGTGGGTCGGCCTGCCCCGGGTCGCCGGCATGGCGGTCCAGCTCCTGGTCCGCAACCCGGGCGGCCCGGCGGTCGCGGTGGGCCACCGGGCCAAGGGCTCGCCGGTGCCGATGCTGGCGCGGATCGAAGGCGACCGGGCGGCGTGGACCGTCGAGGTGCCGACCGCGGACCCGCTCAACGCCCGCGCCGACGAGGACGACGTCGCGCTCGGCGCCGACTACGCGGCACAATTCTACCAGCGCGGCTCGAACCAGCCGAGCGCGGTGGCGGCGTTCGCGCTGGCCGACGGCGCCCGGCGCTGGACGGTCGACCTGCCGCTGCGCACCAGCGTCACCGGCCTGCGGGCGGTGGGCGATCTGGTGGTGGTCACGACCAGCTTCAGCCTCATCGGCCTCGACGCCGCCACCGGGGCGCAGCGGTTCCGCGTCGGCGAGTTCTGACCGCCTACAGCGTCGGCCAGCGTCGCCAGTACTCCGCCGGGCCGGGCGGGACGTGCTCGAGCACCCAGGCCCAGGTCGCCTCGGGCACCAGCACCAGCCCGCTGGGATCGCGTGGGTGAAGCCCCAGCGGCGCCACCAGCCCGGGTCGATCGTGGGCGTCGCGCAGCGCGCGATCGAGCGGCGAGCCGAGCCCGATGCGGTTGCCGGCGAGGAGCCGCCAGCGGCGCGCCGGCGGCACCGACCCGGGCTGGAGCCGCACCGGCACGCGCCCGAACCAGGCCGCCATGAAGCCCAGGTGGCGCTCGGACGTGATGATCACGGCGTCGGGCGGCAGGCGCCCCGGCAGCGTGGCCATGCCGGCCACCAGCGCCGGGTGGGCGTAGACCACGCCCTCGGTGGGCGCCGGGTCCACCAGCGCGACCCGGGCCACCAGCACCGGCAGCACCAGCCCGGCGCGGCTCCACGCGGGCAGGCCGACGGTGGCCAGCCGCACCAGCAGCGCCGCGACCAGCGCCGCCGGCGCGAACACCGCGACCCGCAGCCGGAAGCCGAGGCCGTCGGGGTCGCTCACCGCCAGGTACGGCACGGCGGTCACCAGCACGATCACCACCGCCGCCCACGCCGCCGCGCGATCGGCCGGGCGCAGCCCGTCGACGACCTGGCCGCGCACCCGGAGCCCGATCGCCAGCGCGATCGCCACCACCGCCAGGCCCGCCGCGATGGCCGCCTGGTCGCCGAACCACAGCGCGAAGTCGGGGCCGGGCCGCGCCAGGTACATCGCCGGCAGGTGCCAGCGGGGCTCGCCGTCGACGGCCGAGGCCAGGGCCGCCAGGTCGCGCCCGGCCACGAAGCGGGCCGGCGCCAGGAGCCCCAGCACGATCGCCGCCGCCGCCACCGCCGCCGCGCCGGCCAGCGTCAGCCGCAGCGCCCGGGCCCGGCCCAGGCGCCCGACCAGCTCGACCACGATCGCCGGCGCCAGCACCGCCGCGGTCAGCGCCGCCGCCATCTTGTGGGTCAAAAGCGCGGCCACCACCGCCGCCGCCGCCGCCGCGATGCGTCCGGAACCCGGACGTTCCAGCGCGCGCAGCCCCAGCCACACCGCGGCCAGCGCCAGGGTCAGGCCCAGCCCGTTCTTGACGAACTCGAGCGACAGGAAGAACGAGCCGCCGCTGGTCACCGCCACCACCGCCGCCGCCAGCCCGCCCAGGGCCCGGCCCAGCCGCCGCCCGAGGAGGAACGCCGGCACCGCCACGAGCGCGCCGCCCACCGCCGCCACCAGCTTGACGCTGGTCACCACGTCCGCGACCAGGGCCACCGCGGCCATCAGGTAGAACGTCAGCGGCGCCGCCGGGTAGGCCAGCCCGTGGCCCTCGCCGATCGACCGCACCTGGATGGCGTAGAAGTAGCCGTCGATGCCGACCGGCTGCGGCGACGCGGTCAGCACCAGCCAGCGGTGCCACGCCGACCACGCCACCAGGCCCAGCACCGCCAGCCACGGGGCCAGCGCCAGCAGGCGCGCGCGGCTCTGGGTCACCCGGCCAGCCTACAGCGTCGCGTCGGTGCTACAAGGGGGCCGTGCCATCCGCCGTCGTCCTTCTGTCGGGTGGGCTCGACTCGGCCACCGCGCTCGCCGTCGCGCGCGCCGAGGGGCTCACCGCCCACGCCCTCACCGTCCGCTACGGCCAGCTCCACGCCTGCGAGCTGGCGGCCGCCGCCCGCGTCGCCCAGGCGCTGGGCGCCGCCGAGCACCGCGTCCTCGACCTGGACCTGGCGCCGCTGTTCCGCTCGGCCCTGACCACCCCGGAGTTGGCGGTGCCCAAGGACCGCACGCTCGACGAGATCAGCGCGCCCGGCGACGTGCCCATCACCTACGTGCCGGCCCGCAACACCGTGCTGTTGGCGCTGGCGCTGGCGTGGGCCGAGAGCCTGGGCGCCGAGGAGCTGTTCGTCGGCGTCAACGTGCTCGACGCCAGCGGCTACCCCGACTGCCGGCCGGCGTTCATCGACGCCTTCCAGGCGCTGACCGAGGTCGCCACCCACCGCGGCGGCTTCCGGGTGCGGGCCCCGCTCATCGCCATGACCAAGGCCGAGATCATCCTCACCGGCCAGCGGCTCGGCGTCGACTACGGGATGACCCACTCCTGCTACGACCCCGTCGACGATCGGGCGTGCGGCCGGTGCGACGCGTGCCAGCTCCGGCGCAAGGGCTTCGCCGACGCCGGGGTCGCCGACCCGACCCGCTACGCTTGACGCCCCGGGCTCGCCCGGGGGACGCTCGCGCCTTCGAATGAAGCTCGGCACGTTGCTCCTTCGCAACGCAGCCATCTCGCTGTCGCAACTCGAGAGTGGTCTGCGCACCCAGGTCCTGTACGGGGGCCGCCTGGGCACCAACCTCGTCGAGCTGGGCTTCCTCGACATCGACAGCCTGGGCGACCAGCTGGGCGAGCTGTACCAGATCCCGGTGGCCACCCGCGCGCTGCTGGACGGCGTCGAGCCCGACGTGCTGGCGCTGGTCAACGCCCGCACCGCCGCCACGCTGGGCGCCATCCCGTTGGGCCACCTGCCGCCGTTCGTCGACGCGCTGGCGGTGGCGATGATCGATCCGCGCGACGACCACGCCGTCGACCAGCTGGCCGACCAGACCGGCATGAGCATCCAGCCGTACATCGTGTCCGAGCTGCGCGCGCTGTACTACCTCGAGAAGCTGTACGGCCTGCCGCGCCAGGCGCGCTTCGTGCGGCCGGGCGGCCGGCGGTCGCTGGGCGCCATGGACCGCCGGCGCAGCCAGCCGATCGCCGGGATCGTGGCGCCGCCCGCGGTGCGGCTCGAGCCGCGGCGGCGCAGCACCACCGCGACGCTGCGGACGGTCGGCACCGGCCCGGTGGCCACGGTGGGTGACGGGGCCGGCGCGCCGCGGGCGGGGACCGTCGCGGCGGCGCCGCCCAAGCTGGCGTTCCTCGACGCGTGCGATCGGATCGACGCCGCCCACCACCGCGACGAGATCGCGGCGACGCTGCTCGACTTCGCCGACGGCCGCTTCCCGGCGATGGTGTTGTTCCTGGTGCGCGACGGCAACGCCCTGGGCTGGCGGTCGTTCACCGAGACCCCGCTGGCGACGCCCATCAGCGACCTGGCGCTGCCCATCGGCGGCACGTCGGCGTTGCAGTGCGCCAACGACGATCTGCGGACCTACCGCGGGACGCCGCCGGCCGCGGCCCAGCCCACCGAGCGCGCGCTGTGGACCTTCCTCGGCCTGCCCGCGGTGGCCGAGGTCGCCGTGGCCCCGGTCGCGGTGCGCGCCCGCGCCGTCAACCTGATCTACGCCCACCCACCGGGCGACCGCTTCGAGGGCACCGTCGTCGACGAGCTGAACGAGCTGGCCGTGCGGGCGTCCGAGGCCTACGTGCGGTTGATCCGCCAGGCCAAGGGCTAACGCGCCGGGCGGCCGCGCCGGCCGCCGCGCTGTGGTTCCCCGGGCTCGCGGTGGGCGCCGGCGGCCTGCGCTATCGTCCGGCGATGCCGTTGTTGCCGTTGTCGGACCCGGACACGTTCCCGGCGCTCGAACCAGCGTTCGTCCGCGCGCGCCTCGCCGCCGGGCTGGGCCCCGACGTACCGCCGCCGCGGATCCTGCTGTTGTACGGGTCGCTGCGGGCGCGGTCGTACTCGCGGCTCGCGGTGTTCGAGGCCGCGCGCCTGCTCCAGCTGTTCGGCGCCGAGGTCCGCATCTTCGATCCGCGCGAGCTGCCGCTGCCGGACCTGATCGCCGGCGACGATCACCCGGCGGTGGCCGAGCTGCGCGCGCACTCGCTGTGGTCCGAGGGGCACGTGTGGTGTAGCCCGGAGCGCCACGGCCAGATCACCGGTCTGATGAAGGTGCAGATCGACCACCTGCCCCTCGAGCGCCAGGGCATGCGCCCGACCCAGGGCCGCACGCTGGCGGTGATGCAGGTGTCGGGCGGCTCGCAGTCGTTCAACGCCGTCAACTCGCTGCGCCTGCTGGGCCGGTGGATGCGGATGATCACCATCCCCAACCAGTCGTCGGTGGCCAAGGCGTTCCAGGAGTTCGACGACGCCGGCCGGATGAAGCCGTCGGCGTACTACGACCGGATCGTCGACGTGATGGAGGAGCTGGTGCGGTTCACCGTGCTGACGCGCCCCCACGCCGCCCAGCTGGTCGACCGCTACTCGGAGCGCAAGGCGGCCCAGACCCCGGTCGAGCCCGGCGCCGACCTGGCCACCCGCGCGACCGCGCCGCCCCGGGCCGAGTAGGCGCGCGCCGTCGGCCGGCCACGCTACCGGAAGCACGCGGCGAGGAACGCCATCACCGGGGCGGTCATGACGGTGTCGCCGGCCGCGCCGATGCTGGCGTTGACCTCCTCGTGGGTCAGCCCGCCCGCGTCGATCACCGTGCTGGCGCCGCCGACGTCGCGCAGGCGCTGGGCGAACGCGGCCTCGGTCTGGCGCCGCCCCGGCTCGCCCCGCTCGACGACGAGGAACGGCGGGATGCCCTGGCCGGCCACGACGTGGTTGAGGGGCGACGCCATCGCCCACACCGCGGGGTCGTCGCCGAAGGCGTTGCGCAGGATGAGCGCTTGCATGGCCGACGCGGTCTGCATGGTGGTCGGGATGTCGTAGGCCTCGGTGTCGAACGAGCCGACGCCGGCCAGCGTCGCCAGGGGCAACCCGTGGGCGCCCAACCACGCCGGGTCGGTGCCGAGCAGCGCCACCAGGTGGGCGCCCGCGCTGTGCCCGAGGAGCACGAGCCGCGCCGGGTCGCCGCCGTAGCCGGCGATGTGGTCGTGGACCCATGCGACCGCCGCGGCCGCGTCCTCGACGTGGCGCGGGTGCATGACCCGGGCCGGGTCGAGGTCGGGGGTGTCCGGCGACAGGCGGTAGTTGATGCTGACCAGCAGGTAGCCGGCCGCGGTGAACAGCGCGACCTTGTCGGTGATCTGCGCGCGCTTGTCGCCGATGGCCCAGGCGCCACCGTGGACCCACACGACGACGGGCGCGGGTTGGCTCCCGCTGCACGGCGGATAGATGTCCAGCGCCTGCAGGTCCGGCGCGACGCCCGGCAGCGCCTGGTACGGGACGTCGAGCGCGGCCCGAGCCGCGACGTCGCCGCATGTGGCGTCAGGCCCCGGGGCGTCGAGCGTCGACGGGGCGTCGCCGCCGCATCCAACGAGCGCGGCGCACGCGGTGAGAGTGGCGACGAATCGCCAGGTGGTGGATCGCATCGGTCGGCTCCCGGGCGACCACAGGCCGCCGTCGGTAATGACCCGCGGCCCCGTGGATGGTTAGCCGAGGCGGTGATCACACCTGCGTCGGTCGGGTGACCTGCCGCGCACCCATGGCCTGGTGCGGCGTGCGGCCGGCGGCGGTCAGAACGCGCCGGTGAGCGCGAGCCCGGTCGAGCCTCGCGTGCGGTCGACGGTGGGGATGATGCTCACCGCGGTGAGGCCCGCGCGGTCGCGGGCCCGCTGGTTGGCGCGGCGAGCCGCCGGCGCGGCGTCGAGCCAGTCGTACAGGCCGAACGCCGCGGCGACGCCCAGGCCGCCCAACATCAGCGCTGTCGCGCCGCTGCCGCAGTCGCCGTTGGACGACGAGTCGTCGATGGAGTCGCCGATCGCGCAGCCGAGGGCCAACCCTACGCCCAGATCGGCCACCATCAGCGCGCCGGCCCGGATGCCGCCGAAAAGGAGCGCGTGGCTGACCTCGCCCGCGTAGAGGTGCCCGGCGCTGGGGCCGACCGCGGCGATCGCCTGGCCGCCGAAGAACAACGGCACGAACGCCCCGTTGTCGATGTAGGCGCCACCCACGACGGCGGCGTAGCCGACGAAGGTCGTCCCGACGGCCAGGCCGACCGCCAGGCCCGGCGACTTCCCGGAGGGCGGCGGCGGCGGCGGCGGGCGCATCATGATCGCGTGCAGGGCGGGCTGGAGCGCCGACGCTGGCAGCGGCCCGGGTGGCCCCGCGTCGGGTTGGTCGGCGCGGGCGCCGGTGGCGGTGGTGAGCGCGCCGAGGGTGGTGACGAGGCTTGCCAACCAGCGAAGCTGCATGGCCCGTGAGTGTACCAGGCGGACCTGGCGCCCGCGCTGCGTCCGCGCCCGGGGCGCGCTCAGCCGGACAGGTTGCAGTCGTCCGTGCGCAGCTTGGTCTTGCGCAGTGGCGCCGGCGTCACCGTGCCGGCGGCGGCGTCGAACGTCCACACCAACTCGCCGATGGGCGCCCGCGTCCGATTCCACGTCTCCTCGTCAGCCGCCTTCGGCTTCACCAGGTCGTACAGCCGGTGGCACGCCTCCCAGGCGTTCTCGATGTGGCGGATGGTGCCGTCGCCGGGGAACGTCACCGGTGGCTCGCCGAAGCCATACTCGAGCCAGGACCAGACCACCTTGAGTTTGCCGTCCACCAGCGCGACCAGCTGGTGGCGTGTCGTGCTTTCGTCATCGCTGCCGACGTGTTGGGCGATGTGCAGCTGCTGCCCCGGCGTGCGTGGGTCCAGATCGACCGCGGCGAGCGTGAGGAGGGAATCGACCATTCCATTCGACACCGTCCCCACGCCGTCGTCGGTCCAGTCGAACTCGTCGACCTCGACCTCCACCGCTTGGTCACCGACGGTGAGCCGGCGGCGCACGGGATCGATCGACGCGGTCGCCGCGGCGCTGCTCCCGGGGAGCGTGACGGTGGTCGTGAGCACGCCCTGGTCGTCCCGCGTTTGCGGCGGGGCGGGCGCGGTGGCGGACACCGGCGGCGGTGCCGTGGTCGCCGCCGCGGGCGCGTCCTTCGCCGGGACAGACGCGGTGGGAGCCTCGGCCGACGGCGCGGATGCGGGTCGGGGGGCGCGACCGCAACCTACGACCAGGAGGAGGGCAGGGACCGAGGACAACAGGACCTTCGTGACGGGCATGCCGGCTAGATGCGACGGTCGCCACCCGCTATTCGGGTCGGCGCCCCCGCTGGCCGCAACTGTCTGGCGCGGCGGGGGCTACGGCACCGGCACGGTCAAGGCGTAGAAGTACATCGGGGCCAGCACCGGGACGCCGTCGGCGTCGACCGCCATGGCGCCGTCGATCGCCATCGAGATGTGGAAGTCGTTGGGCCCGCTGGCTGGCGTGGCGATGGTCGAGAACGTGTGGGCGCAGTGGAAGTCGTCGAACGCCGCCGGGAACGGCCCCAGCCCGTCGACGCGCACCTCGCTGCCCTTGGCGCCCATGCCGTAGGCGGCGAAGGTCTCGCGGCTGAACGCCCACGCGCCTTCGCGCTCGTGGACAGCGCCGAACGCACGGCTGCCGGGCGTCAGGCGCGGCAGGTAGGTCGCCGGCGCCGGCACCTGGAGCTCGTCGTCGTCGGTCGGGTCGAACACGCCGTCGCCGTTGACGTCGCAGTCACGATCCGGATCGCTGGTGGTGAGCGGGCACAACACGCTGTCGCCACCCTTCGACACGAACAGCGCCCGCGCCACCAGGTGGTCGCGCGCCAGCACGCCGGCGTGGCCGCCGCCCTGGGACCAGCCGCCCACGGCCCACTTGCTCCAGTCGAGCGCCGCGCCGGTCGCGTCGAGGAACCCGCGGGCGCCGAGCATCGGCAGCTGGGCGTCGACGTACTGCACCAGCCGCACGACGCGGTGCTCGATCGAGTCGGCCCGCGGTACGTCGATGCACGGCGAGGTGTCGGTGCCGTAGATGATCTCCTGGCGGACCTGGTCGCCGCAGTCGAGGTTCATGCGGCTGTTGCAGGCCGGCTCGGTCGTGCTGCCGCACAGCTGCGCGACCTGGGTCTCGTTGTCGTACGCCAGCGACACGCCCAGGTAGCCGGCCGCCGCCCCGATCGCCAAGACCTTGGTGAACTGGTGGGGCTCGGCGCCCGAGCCGGCCAGCCACAGGAGCGCCCGGGTCGGCGCCGGCTGCCCCGCGGCCGGCGCGACCAGGTAGTGGCGCTTGAGCGTGCCCTGGAGGACGTCGTTGATGGTCTCGCCCGGCGCCGCGGTGTCGCTGGGCAGGATGCTGCGCGACATGATCGGGACCGGCGCGTAGGGTGGCAGCATCGACACGTCACAGGCGGCAGCCGGCGCGTCGATGGCGGGCGCCGCGTCGACCGCGACCGCGCCGTCCACCTCCACGGCCCCGTCAGGCCCAGCCGGCCCGCCGCCGCCGCCGCCGCACGCCGCCGCGACCACCAGTGACAACATGATCCCGCGTTGGATGCTCATGCCGAGCCCCATTGCACCCGCCACGCCACCCGCAACCTCGTGAACGCACGCCGCCGCCGGGAGCTGCGCGTCCCACCGTCCACGCCCCCGCCGGCACCTCGAGGGACCACCGCGACCCGCAACACGAGGTCGCACCTGGGCACCCCGCGTTCCCCCATCGCTGCAACCGAAACATCAGCGCCCGGGTGCGCACGCACGTGGCTCGGTCGCCCGCGGCGGGGTGCACCGGCGCACGTGGCTCGTGGACACCCCGGGCGGGGTACTATCGCGGCGATGACCGATCCGCTCGCACCGACGGCGCCCGAGGGGCCCGAGGCGCGCGCGCGGCGAGCGGAGGCGGACGCCGCGGTGACAGAGGACGGCGCGCCGGTGACGGGGGAGACCGCGGCGCCGCGGGCGATGGGATCGGCGCCGATGGCAGATCCGCTGGAGCGGGCGATGTCGAAGGCCAAGGCGGCGGCGGCGCTGTTCGGCGACGCAGTGGCGGTGCAGGTGGGGCGGTACCGCCTGATCGAGCGGGCCGGCGCCGGCGGCATGGGGGTGGTGTGGTCGGCGTGGGATCCGGAGCTCAACCGCGGCGTGGCGCTGAAGCTGGCGACCTCGGGCGACGCAGCGGCCCGCGCCCGGGCCCGCGACGAGGGGCGCGCGCTGGCGAAGCTGTCGCACCCGAACGTCGTGCCCATCTACGACGTGTTCGAGGCGCCCGAGGGCGTGTTCCTGGTGATGGAGCTGGTGAAGGGGCGGACCCTGCGCGAGGTGGCGACCGACGGCGCCACTGTCGGCGAGCTGGTGCGCGCGTACCGACAGTGCGGCGAGGGCCTGGCGGCGGCGCACGCGGCGGGGTTGGTGCATCGCGACTTCAAGCCCGACAACGCGATCCTGGGCGCCGACGGGCGGGTGCGGGTGCTCGATTTCGGGCTGGCCCACGAGGTGGCCGAGGGCGAGTCGCCGGTGATCGCCGGGACGCCGCGCTACATGGCGCCCGAGCAGCGGCGGGGCGACGACCTGACCGCCGCGGTCGATCAGTACGCCCTGTGCGTGGCGCTGCGCGAGGCGGTCACGACGACGGCGACGGTGCCGGCCTGGCTCGAGCCGATCCTGGCCCGGGGCGCGGCGGCTGACGCAGCGGCGCGGTTCCCGTCGATGGATGCGCTGGTCGCGGCGCTGGCGCTGGATCCGGCGGCGCGGTGGCGACGGCGCGGGCTGGCGGCCAGCGGCGTGGTCGCGGCCGGCGCGGTGGTGGCGGCGTTCACGCTGGGGCGCGCGCGCCAGGCCGAGCCGCCGTGCCAGGGCAGCGCCGACGCCGTCGCGTCGGCCTGGGGCGGCGCCGCGCGGACCCGGGCCCGCACCCACCTGGCGACCCTGGCCGGCGCCTACGCGACCGAGTCGGTGCCCCGCGTCGTCGACGCGCTGGATCGCTACGCCGGCGCCTGGGTCGACCTGCACCAGGCGTCGTGCAAGGTCCACGCGCGGCGCGAGCTGTCGGATGCCGCCTACGACCGCCGCACCGCCTGCCTGGCCCGGCGCAAGGCCGCGCTCGGCGCGGTGGCCGAGGTCGCCGACGGCGTCAGCCTCGACGCGCTGCCCGGCCTGGTGACCGCGACCACCGGCCTGCCCGAGCTGGCGGCGTGCGCCGACGACGACGCGCTGTTGTCTCCGGTCGCGCCGCCGGCCGCGGCCCAGGCCCCCGAGGCGGCCGCCATCGCCGACCTGATCGCCAAGGTCGACGTCGAGCGCGACGCCGGCCGCAGCGAGGAGGCCACCCGGGACGCCGACGCCGCCTTGGCCCGCGCGCGGACGCTCGCCTACGCGCCGCTGGTGGCGCGCGCGCTGGTGGCGCGCGGCCGGATCGACCTGGAGCTCGGTCGAGGCGAGCGCGGATCCGGCGAGTTCACGGAGGCGACCGCGCTCGCCCTCGAGGTCGGCGACGAGGCGCTGGCGATCGAAGCCTACGCGCGGAACGTCTACGCCATCGCCACGACCGGTCGTCCCGACGCCGCGATGGCAGGGATCGCCCTGATCGAGGCGCTGGCCCGGCGCGCCGGTGCCGCCGCATCGTTCGCGCGGGCCTTGTTGCACAACAACGTCGGGACGGCCGAGCTGGCCATGGGCGACCGGCGCGCGGCGTCGACGTCGTTCCGTCAGGCCCGCCGCGAGGCTGCGCCCCTCACGGCCGCCGCCGCCGTCGAGATGGTCGGCGTCCTGGAAAACCTGATGCAGGTGTCGGATGACCCAGACGACCGCATCCAGCTCGGCGACGAGCTGGTCGACACGTGGACGAGGTTGCTCGGTGCCGACCACCCCAAGACCCTCGAAGCAGCGATCATCCGCGGCGGGTTGCAAGACGACCTCGACGAGGGGCGCGCCGCGCTCGCGGACCCGTGTCGACGGCTGGCCGCGTTGCATCCGGCCCAGCGCCAGCTGATTCGAGAGTGTGCCTTCGAGGTCTCCTGGCGGGCGGCGGTGGCCGGGCAGCTCGACCTGAGCGCGCAGATGGCGCGCGTCGTGCGGAGCGCCGCGCTGGCCGGTGACCAGGACAGCCGCATCACACGGGCCGAGGTCTACCTGGCGTACGCCACCGGCCATGCCGATGAGGCGGCCGTGTTGCTCCGTGGCGTGGCCCCCGTCGCGCGCGACGCACCCTGGTGGCGCCGCTTGGTCGACGTCGACAACTTGATCATCGGCGCGCTGGTCCACGCGACGGCCCGCCCTGGCGTCGCCCGCCGCGACCTCGATCAGGCGGAGGTGCTGGTGGACGCGCTGGGCGCGCCCCCCATGGTCGTCAGCCACCGCCGGCAAGCGATCTCGCGGATCCGCGCGAAGCTGCCCTGACCGTGGCGCGTCAGGCGGTCACAGCGCGGGGCTCGCCGTCCGGAAGTCGTAGCCCGGCGAACGGACCGAGCACGGCGGCGGCACGGGGCGCCCGGCCTCTGCGCACGACGCGGTGATCTGCGTCGTCATGTCGTTGGCGCTGCCGTGGAGCCGGTGGACGTCGAGGCACTGCGCGCCGTTCTCGTCCCAGCGTGCCTCCATCGTGTTGTAGGAGATGGCCGGGCTGGCCATGCCGGTGGTCGACCACCAGCGCAGGGGCGTCCCGGTGACCGTGAGCGGGTCGCCGTTGCCGCACACATCCGAGGTGTACATCTTCATCATCGCCTGGCGCTTGGCCTTGGTCGTCGGGAAGCTGGCGGTCTCGGTCGCCTCGGTGTGGCGGTTGAGCGCGAGCTTGGCCATCACCGTCCCGGCGCAGGCGATGTTGAACCACGAGCTCGGGCCGACCGAGTCGACGGTCAGGGCGCTGGTGTCGTAGCGGTCGCCGGTGAACAAGATCGCCTCGGTGACGCTGTTCCACAGCTGCTGCTCGCCCTCCTTGCGGTTGGGCGGGTTCACGCACACCCGCGGCGGTGGCCCCGCGAAGTTCTGCCCGGGGAAGCGCCAGGTCAGCTCGTAGGTCTCGATCGCGACCAGCGGCGCCTGCCACATCTGCTGCGAGGCGACGTTCTCGATGCGGATCTCGTACATGGTGTCGTTGGGAGGCCCCAGGACCATGATCTTCGAACCCACCAAGTTGCTGCCCGACAGCGCGGTCACCCAGGAGCCGAACCAGTAGAGCTTGCCGGTCAGCGTGGTCCCCGTGACGTCCAGCTTGTAGTGCAGCCCGTTCTTCTCGAAGTGGTCGATGCGGAAGCCCTCGGCGTTGGCGAGGACGCCGGACTCGTCGAGCTCGTGGAACTCGGCCGGCCCGACGTGGGCCGAGTTGGTTCCGCATCCGAGCTTGGGACACGGGTCGTTGTTCCCATCCTTGACGATGATGCCGGCGGTGTCCGAGCCGAGGTCGGATGCGTCGTCCACGCAGCCGGTGGTCAGGGCCAAGAGGGTCAGGGGAAGTGCCAGAGAAATCCGGGTCATGCCATCTCCAGGGTGCAAGGGATCGCATCGGTGGATGCGGGTTGGGCCTGGATGTGACGCAGAATCTGAAAATACTTCGCCGGCCTGGGGTGATGCCGCGCGGGGCGGACGGCGCCCCACCCGCCACTGCCAGCCAGGTAGCTGAGATCGCAGATGATCTTGGCTAGGCGCCGATGGCGCGGGCCCAGGTGTCCATGGCCTCGACCGTCACCAGCGCGTGTGCTGGCGCGGCGTTGGCGGCGGCCATGGCCTCCCGGAGCGCGGCCCGGGCCCGGCTCAAGCGAGCCCGGATGGTCTGGGCCTGGGCTTCGAAGATCTCGCCCAGGGCGGTGGCGTCCAGGCCCTCCCAGTAGTGCAGCTCCAGGAGGGTCTGCTGCTCGACCGGCAGCGTCCGCAGGGCGGCGCACAGGCGCCGGTGGTCCTCGTTGCGGGCCAGCTTGGCGCCCGCCGTCGACGCCAGGTCGGCGATGGACGACAGCTCCGGGTCGAACTGCCGCTCGCGCTTGAGCGTGCGCAGGTGCCGGTACAGCTCGTTGCGCGCGATGGTGAACACGTAGGTGCGGAAGCTCGAGCGCCCGGCGAACTGGTCTTTGGCCTTCACCATCGCCAGGAACGTGGCCTGCACCATCTCGTCGGGCTCCTCGCACTTGTTCGAGAAGAACCGGAACAGCTGGTCGAAGTAGCGCGCGAACAGGTCGCGTCCCGCCCCCTGGTCGCCACCGCGCCAGCGCTCGAGCAGGTCGCCATCGACGTCCATCCCCCCAGCGTATCACCCCCGCGGGTGGAAGATCACGGGGCCGGCGCCGGGGCCACCGTGAGGATCCGCTCGATCAGCGCCGTGCCGGCCGGCGTGGCGGGGACGACGGCGGGCTGGATGCGCCGGGTGACCTCGACCCAGCGGTTGTCCTCGGCGAACACCTGCTTGAAGATCGGCAGCGCGCCGTCGACGTCGCCGGCGGTGGCCAGCCCGACGGCCTGCCAGTAGCGCACCTCGGCCAGGCCGGGGGCGGCGGCGGCGGCGGCGCCGTAGTGGTCGCGGGCACCGGCGACATCGCCCTGCTCGACGGCCAGGTCGCCGGCGTTCATGTGGTCGTAGACCCGCTGGAGGGCCAGGAGGCGAGCCAGCTCGGCCAGGGGATCGGCGCTGTCGTCGACGCGCAGATCGACCACGGTGTCGTGGCTGGGCTCGGCCGACGCGGCGCCCTTGACGATGAGCATGGCCGCCGACTGGCAGCCGCGCACGTCGCCGCCGGCGTCCTGGGCCGCCACCAGCGCGGCCAGCATGCGCGTGGCCAGGTCGCCGCGGGTGGTCTCGTAGGCGGTGGCCATCGCCGGCACCACCTTGTCGTTGGCCATCAGGTTGGCCTGGACCGAGTAGCCGTCGCCCTGGCGATCGCCGGCGAACGGGATGTTGGCGGCCCCGGTGTGGGCGCTGACCTTGCCGGTGGCGTCGACGAAGGCGACCTGGCGGACGTCGCGCTTGGGGTCTTCGGCGAGGAGCGCGGCCAGGGCGTCGGGGGCGCTGGCGCCGGCCCGCATCCGCTCGAGGCCCTTGCGCCCGTAGGCCGGCTCGGCGAATGACTGGGTGGCGATGGCACCCACGCCCGAGGCGGCCCAGGTCACGCCGGCGCCGACCGCGAACCAGTGGGACTGCACCGCCACGCCGAGGTCGCCGGTGGCGGGATCGCGGGCGACGATCGAGAACGTGTGGGTCGGGCGCAGCGGCTCGGCGGGGGCGCCCCGGGCCGGCTGCACCTGGCCGACGTCGCGCAGGCAGGCGGCGGGCGCGGCGGGCGTCGTCACGGCCACCGGGGTCGGCGGCGGGGCCCCGGGCGGGGCGGCCTTGCGGCCACAGGCGAGCGCGAGCGTGGCGACCAGGACGACGATGGGGCGCATGGCGCGATGCTACACGCGGCGGGTCTGGTAGCGTCGGCGGATGCGCGTCCTGGCCCTCCTCGTCCTCGCCGCGGCGGCGTGCTCGGCGCCGTCGGGTGCCGACGGCGAGCCCGGTCCGGCGGGGCCGCCCGGCGAGCCCGGCATGGTCGGCCCGCCCGGGCCGCCCGGGCCCGCGGGCACCACTGGCCAGGCGGTGTTCGAGGTGTACGGCACCGGGCAGCTCACCGTGACCTCCGCGGTCACCAGCTACACGCTCATCCCCGGGCTGGCCCAGTCGATCATGGTGCCGGCCGACGTGGCGGTGCGGGTCGACACCGACGGCGGCATCCAGTGCACCGCCGCTGGCAGCGCCTACGCGGTGGTCGACGTCGCGCTGTTCGTCGACGGCGTCGCCTCGATCCAGGGCGGCCAGCGCCGGGTGGTCGCGGCCAACTCGGCGGCGGTCGGCCAGATGATCGCCAACTGGTCGTTCGGGCGCACCTACCAGCTGGCCCCGGGCAACCACACCATCGAGGTGCGGGCCATCTCGGTCGACCCAGCCGCCGCCGCGGCCAACGTGTCGAGCGCGCAGGCGCCCCAGCTGCAGGGCGTCCTGACGGTCACGCTGGTCAAGCGCTGATCGCCTGGGGCGCTACTCGATCTCGAGGTCGAAGCCGCACGCGTCGTGGCCGAGCCCGCCGATGCAGGTGACCTCGCGGGCCTTGGTGCGCTTCTTGGTGACGCCCTCGACGGCGCCGGCGATGAGGCCGCCCTCGAACGAGCACAGCGTGCGGCCGACCGGGGCCATGCCCGAGCAGGTGACGCACTCGTAGACGTCGACGTGGGCGCGGGTGGCGGTCAGCACCGGCACCTTGATGACGCCGATCTTGAGCGACGCGCACAGCCCGAGGAAGTCCTCGAGCGAGGTGAGGCCGAGGCCGACGCCCAGCTTCTTGCCGGCGATGTAGGCGGTGCCGGCGGCGCCGCGGCCGATGATGTCCTCGAGGGCCACCAGGCGCAACAGCCGGTACAGGCCGATCCCGGCCTGGTCACCGAGGGTCGGCCGCAAGATCGACAGGGCGTTGCTGACGTCGACCTTGCCGGCGGACGGCTCGACGGCTGGGGCCGGCGCGGGCGTGGCCGAGGGGATCTTGGGGAGCGGAGGTCGGTTCATGAACGAGGCCCTTCGGGTGGTTCTTGGACGGCGACCGCGACCAGCGCGGTGCCAGGGAGGGGGGTGACCGACGCGGTGGCGCCGCGGATGTCCTCGACCATGACCCGGGCCACCGGGCCCAGGGCGGCCAGGCTGCGCGCGCGGTCACCGGCGCCGGCCAGGAAGCCGCCCAGCGCGGCCAGCTCGTCGCCGCGGGCCGCGCTGCCGGCGACCAACAGCCCCAGATCGTCGGCCACCACCAGCGCCGCGAGGCCGGGGTTGAGGGTCAGCTCGTCGGTGACCCGCTGGAGGTAGTGCGGCGCGGTCGGGTCGGCGACCGGCATGGTGAGGCGCCCGCGCATGTTGACGATCAGGGCGGCGCGCAGGTGCGCGGCCTCCGCCTCGGCGGCGGCGCGCCGCTGGTCCATGAGCTGGACCTGGTGGGTCAGCGCGGCGACGGCCGGGTCGGGACCCGGCGGCGGCGGCGCCGCGGTTGGCGGCGGCGGTGGCGCGGCCTCGACGGCGGCCGGCCGGGTGGCCCGCCCGGCCATGAAGAACGCCAGCGCGCCGACCACCGACATCGCCACCGCCAGGCCGATCATGGGCGCTCCACGACGGTGATGGTGGCGGTCCGGCGGGCGTCGCCGGCGGAGCCGCGCCCGTGTAGCTCGACCCGCGCCGCGTCGACGCCGCGCGCGGCCAGGTACTCCTGGATGCGGCGGGCCCGGCGCATCGACAGCTGTCGGTTGTGATCGTCGTCGCCGTCGGGGCTGGCGTCGCCGGTGACGGTCAGGGTCCAGCTGGGATGGTCGACCAGCACCTGGTGGAGCTGGTCGAGGTGGCGGGCGGCGACCGGCAAGATGGTGGCGCGATCGAAGCCGAAGCGGATCACCACGCGGTCGGGGGCCTCGGGCGCGGCGAGGGCGGGCTCCGGCTCGACGGCGACGGCGACCGGCGCGGGGGCGGGCTCCGGCTCGGCAGCGACGGCGACCGGCGCCGGGGCGGGCTCCGGCTCGACGACGGCGGCGACCGGCGCGGGGGCGGGCTCCGGCTCGACGACGGCGGCGACCGGCGCGGGAGCGGGCTCCGGCTCGACGACGGCGGCGACCGGCGCGGGGGCGGGCTCCGGCTCGACGACGACGGCGACCGGCGCGGCGGCCGGAGGATCGGGCGCCACGGCCACGCGCACGGGCCGCGGTGCCGCCGTCGCCAGCGCCGCGGCGGCGCCAGCGGCGGATGGCGCGCCCCCCAGCTCGGGCACGACCCACAGGTTGAGCGCGACGACGTCGAGCACGCCGATCGCCAGCCAGGCCCCCGCCTTGTTCACAGCAGGCGCCCCAGCTCGGCGGCGATGCGGCGCACCTCGAGGAAGATCAGGCCGAGCTTGGCCTCGCGGGTCACCAGCAGCACCAGCGCCGACTGCTCGTTGATCGAGTTCACGATCACGTAGCCCTTGGGCGAGCGCACGTAGACCTGCTCCATCTGGGCGCGCATGAGGTCGGCGGAGATGCGCTCGCCGACGCCGAGCAGCGCCGCCGCCATGCCGCCGATGAGCTCTTCATCGACCTCCGACGGCACCACCGACGCGACCACGAAGCCATCCATGTTGACGACCACGGCGCCGATGACCTCGGGCACGCTGGTGTGGATGCTGCGGAGGACCTGGTTGACGTTCTGAGCAAGGGTAGCCAAAGCATCTCCTGGGGAGCGAAAGGGACCGCGTCACCACGGCCACCGACGGGGCAGCGGTGGTTCTTCGGCGGGCGCATCGGGATCCGGACTCGGGGTGGGGGCGGCCCGGCCGACGAAGTCGTCGAACACGCCGCGGGTGGCGCGGGGCACGGGGGTCGACGCGAACAGGTCAGCGCCCGCGGGCTCGCGGCGCGGACGGGCGGTGAACGCGTCGAAGCCGTCGCTGCTGCCGCTGGCCAGCGGGCGCTCGCGGGCGTCGCGCGGCGTCGGCGTGCCGAGCGGGCCCTCGCTGCGCGGCGCCGGCGCCTCGGGCGCGGCGACGATCTGCAGCTCCTTGGACTCCTCGGGCAGCGGCTCCGCTACCGTGTCGGTGATGGCGTCGTCGTCGTCCTCGTCCTCGAACACCCAGGCGACGAAGTGGGCCAGGTCGGCTGCCGTCGGGTGGTGGCCGGCGTCGCGCTGGTAGGTGCGCAGGGCCGACGCCACCGCGGCCATGGTCGCCGGGCGGGCGATCGGATCGCGGGTCATCGCGGCACGGATCACCTTGGCCAGCGGCGCGGCGACCCCGCGCAGCCGGGCGTCGAGGTCGGGCGGCGGGCCGGCCAGGATCTGGCGCAGCAGGTCTTCGTCGTCGACCGCCCGGTACGGCATGGCGCCGGTCAGGCACACCAGCATCATGACGCCCAGGCTGTAGATGTCGGCGCGCCGGTCCGAATGGTCGCCCCGCACCACCTCGGGCGGCAGGTACTGGAACTTGCCGATCAACGCCCGGCTCTTGCGCGGCGACACGCCCGCGACCGCGGTGGTGGCGATCCCGAAATCGAGCAGCGATACGCAGCCAGCCTTCGACACCATCACGTTGGCCAGGCTGACGTCGCGGTGGACCAGGCCCAGCGGCTGGCCGGTGGCGTCGGTCATGTCGTGGGCGTAGTGGAGGCCCTCGCAGCAGGCCACCGCCACGGCCGCCACCAGCCAGTCCGGGAGGCGCACCTGCCGGTGCTGTGCCCGCGCCATGATGGTCGACAGCGAGTGGCCGACCACGTGCTCCATCGCGTAGAAGTACGTGCCGTCGGCGTGATCCAGGTCAAACACCGGGACCAGGTTGGGGTGGGACAGCCGGGCGGCGAGGGCCGCCTCCTTGATGAGCATCTCGATCAAGGCGGGGCGTGCCGCCAGGTCGGCCCGAACCATCTTCAGGACCACGGGCTTGGCGAACCCGCCGGGGCCCTCGACGGTCGCCCGCCAGACCTCCCCCATGCCGCCATGGCCCAGGCGCTCCTGGAGCAGGTACCTGCCCAGTTTTCGGCCAGGGGCGATGCGCGCGCGGGAGGGAGGGACCGGGGCCACCAAGGATTCCCAGTGTCCCGGATCGCACTAAAGCATGTCAATCACACGGGGCCGACGAACACCGGACTGCGCCAGTGTGGCGCGACACGAATTGCTGGGTTCGTCGGGCGCCCGCGGTCGACTCCTCGAGGGTGATCGCCCGATACAGGTGATCACCCCGTGAGTGTGACTGGCGGTTTCGACTGCCACAATCTCGCGTGCAATGGCCATTACACGTGGGCGGACACACGAATTCGAATCAAGTCGATACTGGCCTTTACCGGCGACGCGCGACATAGTTTCCGCAGGGCAAGGAGGTCATCATGCGAGGCCATGTAGTCGAGGCTCCGACCATCACTCCTATTCGGGCCAGGGTAGCCAGATGAAGCCAAAGACCCGCCGCCGGGTCGGCTTTGCGGCCGGCGCGAGCGCCGCCGCGGCCGCGCTCCTGGTGCTCACCTCGGCCGCCGGCGCGCACCTGCACGCCGCCGGCCCCATGAATACCGGCCACGGGGCCCTGGCGTGCGCGTCGTGCCACGTCGCGGCGCCCGGGACGGTCCGCCAGCAGGTGCAGGCCGCCGTCGGGCGCTGGCTCGGGACGCGCGCCAGCGACGTCGACGTGGGCTTCCGCGACGTCGACAACCACGCCTGCACGAGCTGCCACGAGCGCGTCGATGATCGCCACCCGGTGGCGCGGTTCCTCGAGCCGCGCTTCGCCGCGCAGCGGGCCACCCTGGCGCCCCACCAGTGCGTCAGCTGCCACGCCGAGCATCGCGACGCCCGGGTGACCGTGGCCGACACCGGCTACTGCCGGAACTGCCACCAGGACCTCGCGCTGGCGCACGATCCGCTCGACGTGTCGCACGCCAGCCTGGTGGCCGGCGAGCAGTGGGAGACGTGCCTCCGCTGCCATGACTTCCATGGGAACCACGAATATAACGTTCCAACGCGCCTCGCCGATGCGCCGAGCGCCGAGCGCGTCCGCGCTTACTTTCGCGGCGGCGAATCACCCTATCCAGGGCCGGTCCGTGTGAAGGCCCGCGTTCCTGGATCATCCCTGAAGGATAGGTGAGATGTCTGCACCCACCCGACCCAGCGGCAATGATCCGGCGATCGACCCAGCCAGGGGGCTGCCGAACCCACAACCCCGGAAGGCGAGCATGGCCCAGGGCTCGACGGCGCCGCCGGTCGCCGGCCGCCCGCCGCCGCGTCGCCCGCTGGCGCCGCTGGTGGCGATCGCCGCCCTGTGCACCATGGCCGTCTACCTGTTC
Source organism: Kofleriaceae bacterium (assembly GCA_041389965.1). GTDB lineage: Bacteria > Myxococcota_A > Polyangia > Haliangiales > Haliangiaceae > UBA2376. Next base: position 1,098,021 of record JAWKQV010000002.1, read on the forward strand.
GCGACCGCCCCGGCGCCGCTGCCGGCCCAGGCCCAGCGCGCCCCGGCCGGCGCCACCATCAGCGTCGAGCAGCTGTTCGACATCCTCAACAACGAGAACCGGGTGGCCCGGGCCAGCTGGACCGCGGACATCGTCGGCGCCGGCAAGCCGGTCGGGCTCCGCTTCGCCGAGGACTGGCGCGAATCCGCGGTCGAGGCCGGCCCGCTGCCGGCGCTGTTCCTGCGTGAGACCGCCGGCTACCTGGAGAAGCACGCCGACGGCCTGAGCCTGTTTTTGGGCTCGGCGTACCCCATCAACGCCGCCAACCGGTTCGCCGGGTCCCAGGTGGCGCACGCCGACGCCCTCAAGGCCACCGGCCAACCGCAGTACTTCTACGAGCCCAGCGTCGGCCGGCAGACCGCCATGTTCGCCGACGTGGCGGTGGCCGACGCGTGCGTGACCTGCCACAACGAGCACCCGCAGAGCCCCAAGCGCGACTGGCAGCGCGGCGACATGATGGGCGCCACCACGTGGATGTATCCCGACAAGCAGGTGTCGGTCGAGACCGCCCTGCGCCTGGTCGGCGTGCTGCGTGCCGGCTTCCGGGCCACCTACCAGCGCTACCTCGACAAGACCGCCACGTTCGCCGAGCCGCCGGTCATCGGCACCCAGTGGCCCAAGGACGGTCGGTTCCTGCCGACGGTCGACGTGTTCATGGCCGAGCACGCCCGGCGCGCCGCGCCCACGCTCGAGGCGCTGATCCACGCGGCCCCGCCGGCGGAGGCGCCGTGAAGCCCGCGGTGAAGCCGGCCCGGCAAGAGGACGGCGTCGGCTGGAGCCGGCTCGGCGCTGCCTTCCTGATCGCGTACGTGCTGGTGGTGGTGACCGGGCTCGCGCCGGCCGCCCTACGCCGGCTGCAAGCGCGCGACGCCTACCTGGTCGTCACCGGCCTGGCTCTGGCCAGCCTGGTGGCCTACCAGTTCAAGCTGTCGCTGGCGCGGATGGATCGGCGGCCGGTCGGCCCGTCGGCGGTCGCGCGCCATCGCGTCGTCGGGGCGCTCCTGCCGCTGGGGCTCTTGCTGCACGCGCCGGGGTTCGGCTTCGGCTACCTGCGGATGTTGTCGCTGGTGTTCGGCGCCGCGCTGGTGCTGGGGCTGGTCGCGCGCGGCGTGCGGTCGTTGCACCGACGGGTGCCGTGGGCCTACGACGCCTGGTTCATCAGCCACATCGCGGTGTCGGTGTTGCTGGTCGGCCTGATCGGCTTCCACGTGGTCATCGCGCTGGCCTACGAGTAGCCCGCCGCGGTCACTCGCTGTCGTCGGCGCGGTGGTCGATGCCCAGGGCCCGCATCTTCTTGTACAGGTGCGAGCGCTCGAGCTGCAGGTCCTTGGCGGTGTTGGACACGTGGTGCTCGTGGGCGTCGAGCGCGGCCAGGATGATCTCGCGCTCGGCGGCGGCCACCAGGTCCTTGAACGGCACGCCCTGCTGGTAGCTGCCCTTGACCGCCTGCACGCTGGGCAGCGCGTCGCGCACGTCGGCCTCGCCCAGCTCGTCGCCGTCGCCGCTGAGGATGACCATGCGCTCGACGACGTTCTTGAGCTCGCGCACGTTGCCGGGCCAGTCGTGCTGCATCATCAGCGTCACCGCCGCCGGCCGCATGCGCTTGACCCGGCGGTCGTCGCGGGCGCAGGTCAGCGCGAGGAAGTGCGCGATCAGCGCCGGCACGTCGTCCTTGCGGGCTCGCAGCGGCGGCATCTCGATGGGCACCACCGCCAGCCGGTAGTACAGGTCCTCGCGGAACCGGCCGGCGGCGATCTCGGCCTGCAGGTCCTTGTTGGTGGCGGCGATGACCCGCACGTCGACCTTGATGGTGTCGCTGCCGCCGACCCGCTCGAGCTCGTCCTCTTGCAGCACCCGCAGCACCTTGGCCTGGGCGCTGGGGTTCATGTCGCCGATCTCGTCGAGGAACAGCGTGCCGCCGTCGGCCTGCTCGAACTTGCCGCGGCGGTCCTTGGTGGCGCCGGTGAACGCCCCCTTCTCGTGGCCGAACAGCTCGCTCTCGATCAGCTCGGCCGGGATGGCCGCGCAGTTGAGCTTGACGAACGGCCCGCGGGCCCGCCGCGAGCGATCGTGGACCGCGCGCGCTACCAGCTCCTTGCCGGTGCCGTTCTCGCCGGTGATGAGCACCCGGCCCGACGACGGCGCCGCCTTGGCCACCTTGTCCAAGATGGCGCGCATCTGCGGGCTCTTGCCGATCATCGAGTGCTCGGCGTCGGCCTGGGCCTTCCACCGCGCGTTCTCCGCCGACAGCCGGGCGAACTCCAGCGCGTTTTGCACCGTGAGCAGCAGCTTGTCGCCCGACAGCGGCTTCTCGATGAAGTCGTGGGCCCCGAGCTTGGTGGCCTGGACCGCGGTCTCGACCGTGGCGTTGCCGGACATCATGACCACCACCACGTCGGGGTGGGCGGCCCGGATCTTGGGCAGCACGTCCAGCCCACCCTCGCCCGGCATCATCACGTCGAGCAGCACCAGGTCGACGTCGCGCTCGGCCAGCTTGGTCAGGCCCACCGCGGCGGCGCCGGCGACCTCGACCGCGAACCCTTCGATCTCCAGCGACCGCTTGACCGTGGTCAGGATGTTGGGCTCGTCATCGATGACCAGGATGGTGGACCGGGGCATGACCGGGGCAGGCTACCACCCGGCCCGGCGCCGCCCCGGGTAGGCGCGCCGGAGATTTGACTCCGCGCGGGGGGACCCGTAGCTTCCCCCCATGCGCTTCGTCGGTGGCACTCGCTTCACGCTGTCGGTCCTGGCCTTCTCCTTCGCGGTGGTGGGCCTGGTCGCCAGCTGCAAGAAGAAGCCCAAGACCCCCGCGTGCGACGGCAACGACGACTGCAAGAACGGCCTGGTGTGCGTCGCCAAGCAGTGCGTCATGTGCGGCAGCGACGCCGACTGCGGGGCCGGCCAGCGCTGCGACGAGGGCGCCTGCGTGGCCAAGCCCCAGTGCGGCAAGGACGCCGACTGCCCCGACGGCAAGGTGTGCCAGGCCGGGGTGTGCCAGGCCTGCGCCAAGGACGCCGAGTGCGGCCCCGGGGGCACGTGCCAGGCCGGCGCGTGCAAGCGCGCGACCGCGTGCAAGGTCGACGAGGACTGCGCCGACGACGAGGACTGCGTCGACGGCTACTGCCAGAAGCCGTGGCAGGGCTCGACCGACGCCGGCGGGTGCAGCCTGGCCACGGTGTACTTCGGCTACGACGACGCCACCATCGCCCCGTCCGAGCGCGATCGGCTCGACGCCAACAACGTGTGCATCGGCAAGTCGCCCCAGCGCCTGGTCTACGTGATCGGCCACACCGACGAGGCCGGCACCGAGGAATACAACATCGCGCTGTCCGAGCGCCGGGCCCAGACCGTGGCCGACTACCTGGCCCGGCTCGGGGTCGACCCGGCCAAGCTCCAGGTCGTGCCCAAGGGCGAGACCGAGCCCAGCGGCGAGGGCGCCGAGCGCGACCGCCGCGTCGAGTTCCAGTGGAAGTGAGGTCCGTCATGAAGTCGCTCCCCGTCCTGCTCACCGTCCTGGCCGCCTCCGGCGCCACCGGGTGCTTCTGGGTCACCACCAAGAGCGAGGGCAAGTCGCTGCGCCGCGACGTCGCCCAGCTCGACGAACGGGTCCGGGGCAAGGAAGACGAGATCGACGGTCAGGTGTCCGAGCTCAAGCGCGTCATCGACGAGGCCACCAAGGTGCTCAAGCGCAACAGCGCGGACCTGGGCGCCGACGTCGAGGCCCTGCGCAACGACATTCGGGTCTCGACCGGGCTGGTGTCGGCGGCCAAGAACATGATCGACGACCTGTCGGTGCAGGTCGACGCGTACAAGGCCGCCAACGACGACCGCCTGACCATCATCGAGGCGCGCCTCAACGCGCTCGAGGGCGGCCACCCGGTCGGGACCACGCCGACCGGGACCACGCCGGCCGGCATGAACCCCGACGACCTCTGGACCCAGGGCACCGCGGCGTTCAAGGCCCAGAAGTGGGACGAGGCCCGCGACGCCTACAAGAAGCTCGCGGTCGGCTTCCCCACCCACGATCGCGCCGACGACGCCCAGTACTTCCGGGGCGAGTCGTACTTCCAGCAGGCCGACTGGGACTCGGCCATCCGCGAGTTCCAGAAGGTCTACGACAAGTTCGCGTCGAGCGCGCTGGCCGACGACGCCCTGTTCCGGGCCGCCGAGTCCGCCGCCAAGCTGAAGAACTGCTCCGAGGCCCGGGCCTACCTGTCGCTGCTCAAGCAGAAGTACGCGTCGTCCAACCTGGCGGCCAAGGCCACCTCGATGGACAAGGACCTCAAGGCCTCGGCCAAGACCAAGTCGAAGTGCACGTCCTGACCGGCGCAGTGCGAGGCTAGCGGCGCTGCATGTGCAGGACGAAGTGGCCGGTGAGCACGTAGGCCGCCCAGCGGTTGGCGGTCAGCTTCCAGCCTAGCGCGCCCGACCGGCTGTACGCGGTCCACTGGATGCGGGGGCGGTGGAAGCCGACCTGCGCCAGCTCTCGGGCCCAGACCTCGGGCGGTTGGTGCTTGTGCCACTCGATGCTGCGGCTGATGGGGTGCCGCAGCCCGAGCCGTGGGAACAGATTCTCCGAGGAGCAATCAGCGATGATCAGGTCGCCACCCGGGGGCATCAGGTCGGCCACCTGGGTGAAGATCCGCCGGTAGGTCTGGCGCGCCGCGTCGCCGGTCGCGTCGCGCCGCCGCAGCGCGATGCAGGCCTCCTCCTCGACATGGTTGATCGAGTTGTGGAACACCACGACGTCGACCGAGGCCGGCGGCGCGCGGTAGGTCTGCAGCGTGACCGGCTCGATGCGCACGTGCGCGAGGTCGAACTCGGTGGCGATGGCGCGGAACTTGTCGCCGGTGCCCCGGGTGGCACCCTCGAACTCCGGATCGAGGCACACGACCTCGCGCGCACCGCCCAGCGCCGCCAGGAAGCTGCACGTGCCGATGCCGCCGCCCACGTCGAGGACGGTGCGGCCGGCGAACGAGAGGCCGCGGAACAGCGCGGCATGGTAACGGTCGAAGGCCGCGCGGGTGGCCCACAGGCCTCGCTCAGCGAGCGTCTGGCGGAGCTGCTCGTCTCGGGGATGCGGTCCGGGCTGGGGCTTCAACGGGGTTCTCCGGCAAGAGGCGTGGCGGCGGCGGTCACCAGCGTGGCGATCTCGCAGCCGGCGCCGACGGTGGCCACCGGCACGAGCCCGCCGGCCGCCCGGCGCCACAGGGTGCCATGGTTGGCGCCGCGCTCGGTGCGGGTGACGAACAACAGCCCGCCGAGCGTGGTGCGGGCCACCAGCGCGCGGACGCACGTGGTGAGCTGCGCGTCCGAAAAGTAGCCGCGGTTGAGGATGTTGGCGGCGCGGATCAGGTCGAACTCGCCGGCGATGTGCGGCGCGAACAGGTCCTCCTCTTCGACGCGCACGCCCGGGGTGCGGGCGACCTCCGACGACACCAGCGGGACCTCGGTGACGGTGGCGCCGGCCGGGGGATGGAACGGCACGCCGACGCGGGGCTGGTGCCGGGCGATCAGCCGCTGGGCGCGCCACACCCGGAACGGATGATGGAGACGCACCGCGCGGTTGGGGTGGCGGTTGATGAGCATGCCGTCGATCTCGGCGGCCAGCAGGTTGCCGGCGTCGTCGAACACCACGGCGTCGCCGTACAGGGTGGCGTGGTGGACCCGGATGGTGATGTCGGTGCCGATGGTCTCGAGGTCGAGCCCGGGCCGGGCCAGGGCCCGGTGCAGCTCGACGGTGGAGATGCCCGACGAGCACGCCACGTCGAGCACGCGGAGCCGGGACCGGTCGCGCGGCACCGCGGCCTGCAGCGCCTCGAAGGTGTCGACGAAGCGGTCGCGGTTGGTGGCCTTGAACACGCCCGAGGCCAGCTGCAGCTGCCAGAAGAACCGGTCCTCGCCGGCCAGGTCGCCGGCGGCGCGCGCCGCCAGGTAGCTGCGGACGTTGGTGCGGGCCGGCGGGCGCAGCGTCACCTTGAGGCGGGTCGACCAGGGAGGGGGCATGAAATCCGAGGAGCGTGAGCGGAGTTAGTGGCCAAGCCGGGGCCTGCGTTCACGGCGGCCGGCGCCGGGCCGCGCATCCTACCCCTGGGGACCGGCGGTGGCCAGCCAGCGGGCGAGATCGGGCGAGCCAGCGTGTACACCCTGGTAACGGGAGATCGGGCGCATGTGAGCCAGGGCCGCTGAGGCGTGCCAGCGCGAGACACCAAAGCACGACATTTCGGCAGGTTGTGTAACACGGCTCTGCGACATCACCCCTCTGGGGTTATATTCTACTCCGTTGGTATTGCACGGGTAACCGACGTCGCCCACCTGAGACGCCGCTTGACTTGATCCCGTCGGGCGGGGCATTCTCGAACGATGCGTCACGGGGCGTCGGAGGTGGTGGTTGGGCCGAATGCGGGGAGCGATACGTCGAACGCTTCCGTGACGGGGAAGAAAC
>JAWKQV010000003.1:0-825937 GCA_041389965.1 Kofleriaceae bacterium
ACGTGGTGGTGGTCGATCACTTCCCGCTGGTGGCGGCGGCGGCCGCCGGCGACGCGCTGCGCCCAGACCTGGTGGTGCAGATCGGCGGCGAGCCGGTGGCGATGGCGTGGCCGCGGCTGGCGGCCGGCGCCCACCGGCTGATCATCGCCGACGCCGGCTGGCCCGACGGCGACTCGTCCGCGGCCCAGCTCCTGGTGGGCAGCGTCGGCGACGCGCTGGCCCGCCTGACCGCCCAGGTGCCGACGCACGGCGACGACCGCTGGCGACGGGCCTGGCACCAGGCCGAGGTCGCCGCCGGGGCGGCGATGGCGGCGGCCCGCGCCTGGCCTGGACCGTGGTCGGAGACCGACGCGCTAGCCCGGGTGGTGGCCGGCCTGGCCGACGGCGACCAGCTGGTGGTCGGCAACTCGCTGCCGATCCGGGTGATCGACGAGGTGGCCGCGACCCGCGCCGACGTGCGGGTGCTGACCCAGCGCGGCGCGGCCGGGATCGATGGGCTCGTCGCCGGCGCCGCCGGCGCGGCGTGGGCCACCGGCCGCGTCACCACGGTGATCCTGGGCGACGTCAGCTTCGCCCACGACGTCGGCAGCCTGGCGGTGGTGCCGGGGCTGCCGGTGCGGATCATCGTCCTCGACAACCGCGGCGGGCACATCTTCGACGACCTGCCGCTGGCGGCGGCCGGGGTCGAGCCGGCCACCTTCGCCCGGCTGTGGCTGACCCCGCCGGCGCTGGCCCCGGTGGCGCTCGCCGCCGGCTTCGGGTTGCCGGCTCGGACCGTCCGAAATCCGGACGAGATGGCGGCCGCGGCCGACGTGGTCGTGGTGCACGCGGTGGTCGCAGCCGACGGCGCCCGCGCCACCCGGACCCGGGCGCTGGCGACCCTGGCGGCGCCGCCCGCGCCGGCGCCCGCGCCCAGCCAGGACGCGGTCCGATGACCGCCGTCGACGCGCGCACGATGTCGCCAACCCGCGCCTGGATCGCGGCGGCCCGCCTGCGCACCCTGCCGGCCGCGGTGGCCCCGGTCGCGGTCGGCGTCGCCTGCGCCCACGCCGCCGGCGCCGTCGCGTGGGGCCCGGCGGTGGCGGCGCTGGTCGGCGCGCTGCTCATCCAGATCGGGACCAACTTCGCCAACGACGTGTTCGACGCCGAGAAGGGCGCCGACACGCCCGATCGCAAGGGACCCGTCCGCGCGGTGGCCGCCGGGCTCATCTCCGCCGGCGCCATGCGGCGGGCCATGATCGCCACCTTCGCCGCCGCGGTCGCCGTCGGCGGCTACCTGGTCGCGGTCGGCGGCTGGCCCGTCGTCGTCATCGGGGTGGCCTCGATCGCCGCCGGCGTGCTGTACACCGGCGGGCCGTGGCCGCTCGGCTACCACGGCCTCGGCGACCTGTTCGTCATGGTGTTCTTCGGGCAGGTGGCGGTGGGCGGCACCACCTACGTCGTGGCCGGTCAGGTCACCGCGCTGGCGCTGGCGCTGTCGGTGCCGGTCGGCGCGGTCGCCACCGCCATCTTGGTGGTCAACAACCTGCGCGACCGCGAGACCGACGCGCGGGTCGGCAAGCGCACGCTGGCCGTGCGCTGGGGGCGGACCTTCGCGCTGGCCGAGTACGCCGGCCTGTTGGTGGTCGCCCACGCGGTGCCGCTGGCGCTGGCGCTGGCCGGCCGGCCGTGGCTGGCGCTGGGCCTGGTCACCGCGCCGCTCGCCGTCGCGCGCACCCGCGCCCTGATCTGCGCCGAGCCCGGGCCGGCGATGAACCACCTGCTGGGCGCGACCGCCCAGCTGATGCTGCTGCAGGCCGCGCTCCTCACCGCCGGCCTCGTCGTCGGCTGATGCGCGCCGAGCTGGCGGTGGTGCGGTGGACGATGGCCGCGACCGGCGCCGCCCGGCCCGGGCGCTGGCCGACCCGCGCCGCGATCATCGTCCGCGTGGCCCGCGCCGGCGCGGTCGGCTTCGGCGAGGCGGCGCCCTTGCCCGGCTTCGGGACCGACTCGCTGGCCCAGGCCCACGCCGACCTGGCGCGGTGGATCGCCACCGGGGCGACGCCGGCCTCGCCGAGCGCGCGCTTCGCCGTCGACACCGCCACCGCCTGGCTGAGCGCGGCGGCGGCCGGCACGACGCTGGCGCGGCGCTGGGGCGCGGCCGACGACCGCCCGGTGGCGGTGGCCGACGTGGTCGACGATCCAGCCCGGGCCGCCGCCGCGGTGGCGGCCGGCGCGCCGGCGTTGAAGGTGAAGCTCGACGGCCACGGCGATCGCGCGCGGGTCGCTGCCATCCGCGCGGTCGCGCCGACGACGGCGCTGACCGCCGACGTCAACCAGCGCTGGCCCCTGGCCGAGGTCACCGACCGCCTGGCCGACCTGGCCGGGCTCGGGCTGGCCTACGTCGAGGAGCCGGCGGCCGGCCTGGCGCGGTGCCTGGCGCGGCCGCTGGCGGTGCCGATCGCCCTCGACGAGAGCCTGGCCAGCCCCGACCGCGACGCCTGGCTGCCCGCGGCGCTGGCGTCGGGCGCGGTCGCCGCGCTGGTGCTCAAGCCGACCGTGCTCGGCGGGGTCGGGCCGTGCCAGGCCCTCGCCGCGCTGGCCGGCCAGGCCCAGGTCGCGGCGCGCATCAGCCACGCCCTCGAGGGGCCGGTGGCGCTCCACGCGGCCCGGGCGCTGGCGGCGGCGCTGGCGCCGACCGCGGTCCACGGCCTGGCCGCGCATCCCGGCCTGGCCGCGTGGCACCCGGCCGACGGCACCGACGACGACGCGCTCGACGACGCCCTGGCACGGCTGGCCGGAGCCGCGCCGTGACGCTGTCGATCCGCGACGCCGCGCGCAGCGCCGGCGCCACGCCCGCGGTCATCACGCCCACCGCGACCATCACCTTCGCCGAGCTGGCGGCGCGCGCCGACGCGGCGGAGTTGCCGACGGCCGGCCCTGGTCGCGCCTCGCCGCTGGTGGCGACCGCCGATCTCGCCACCGTCGTCACCGTGTGCGCGGCCCTCGAGCGCCACCTCCCGCTGGCGCTGGTGACCGCCCGCACGCCGGCCGCCGAGCGGGCGGCGCTGGTGGCGCGGGTCGCCGCGGCCGAGGTCGCGCCGACGACCGCGTTCGTGGTCTTCACCTCGGGCTCGACCGGCCGCGCCAAGGGCGTGTGCTTGTCGCGCGCGGCCGCGCTCGGTGCCGCCGCGGCCAGCGCCGCTCACCTCGGGTGGCGCGCCGACGACGCCTGGTTGGCGCCGCTGCCCCTCGGCCACGTCGGCGGTCTGGCGGTCGTGGTGCGCTGCCTGGTGGCGCGCCGGCCGATCATCCTCGACGACGCCGGCGCGCTGGCCGGGCCGACCGCGACGCTGGCGTCGCTGGTGCCGGCCCAGCTGGTTGCGCTGCTCGACGACCCCGGGTGGCGCCCGTCGCCGCGGCTGCGGGCGGTGCTGCTCGGCGGCGCCGCCGCGCCGCCGGCCCTGGTGGCGCGGGCCCGGGCCCGCGGCGTCCCGGTGCGGCCGACCTACGGCATGACCGAGACCTTCGGCCAGGTCGCTACCGCCGACGCGACCACGCCCCAAGACGCCGTGGGGGTGCCGCTGCCGGGCGTGCGCATCACCGCCGGCACCGCCGCCGCGCCGGCGCCGGTCCGCGTCCACAGCCCTGGCCTCATGGACGGGTACCTCGACGAGCCGACGCCCGACCTCACCGCGGGCTTCGCGACCCGCGACCTCGGCTACCTGCGCGACGGCCAGCTCGTCGTGGTCGGCCGGGTCGACGACGTGATCATCACCGGCGGCGAGAACGTGTACCCGCAGCCGCTCGAGGCGAGCCTGGTCGCGATCCCCGGCGTGGCGGCGGCCGCGGTGGTCGGGCTGGCCGACGCCCGCTGGGGCCAGGTGATCGCCGCGGCCATCGTCGTGGGCCCCGGCTACGCTCGCGCCGCGCTCGACGCCGAGGTCGCTCGGTGGCCGCCCCACCAGCGCCCGCGGCGGTGGCTCGAGCTGCCCGCGCTGCCGCGGCTGGCCTCGGGCAAGGTCGACTACCCCGCCATCGCCGCCCGGTTCGCCGCGCCATCGGCGTGACGCTGGCCGGTCATCGCCGCAGCCGCGGCGGCGCGACCAGCGCGCTGCCGGTCACGCCGAACGCGGCGCGGTAGCTACGGCCGTAGCGCAGGCTCCACCCGGCCGACGCCGGGCTGGCCGGCACGCCGCGGGCGGCCACCGCGATCGCCTGGCACCGGCCCCGGGCGACCACCGGCGGGACGATCACCTCCCCCCCGGCGGGCACGGTCACCAGGACGTCGATCTGCTCGTGCTCGAGCTCGAGGTGGACCTGGTAGCGGCCCGGGGCCAGCCCGGCGACGCGGTAGCCGCCGAGGACGTCCGGGCGCAGCCGCGCCGGCGTCCGGTTGTGCGTGCAGAACACCGGCTGCCCGGTGACGCCGACCAGCGGCACCGCGACGTGGCCCCCGCGACCGGGCCCGACCCGAGCCGGGTCGGGCTGGCCACCGCCCGGCTCGGCACCGGCCGGTGGCGCCACCGCGGCTGCCGTCATCACCACCACCAGCGTTCGGAACGTCACCATGCGCTCATCATCGACCGGCCAGCGCCGCGGGGACAGCGCCCCGGCCTAACAGCCGATCGAGGCGCGCCGCCCGCGGTCGCGCCGGCTGTCCCAGGGGCCCCGCGGCTTCGTGTACACTGGCGGCGATGTCGGTCCGCTGGCTCGATGCACCGGCCCAGCGTGCCTTCGCGGATGCGGTCGAAGCGATCGAGGCCGGGTCCGCCGCCGAGGTGGTGATCGCCGTGCGGCGCAGCGCGCGACGCTGGCTCCACGTGCCGTTCCTGGTGGGCGCGGCCGCGGCCTGGATCGGGCTGGCGTTCATGCTGTACGCCGACCACACCTTCGCGCTGCCGTCGTTCCTGATCGATCCGCTGGTGGTCGGGCTTGCGGCCGGCCTGGCCTCGACCGTGGCGCCGCCGCTGGTCCGCTGGCTGACGCCGCGCGCGGTCCGCCAGCGCGCGGTCGAGGCCGAGGCGCGCGCCACCTTCGTCGCCCGCGGGGTCCACCAGACCCAGGGCCGCACCGGCATCCTGGTCTACTGCGCGCTGGCCGAGCGGTGCGCCGCGGTCATCACCGACGTCGGCGTGGCCGCGGCGGTCACGCCGGACGCGGTGGCCGCCGCCCGCGACGCCATCGCCCAGGCCATCGCCGCGGGCGGCGTCGCCACCGCCGCGCGCATCGCCGCGCTGGCGCCGGCGCTGGCGCTAGCCCTGCCGCGCGCCGACGACGACGTCAACGAGCTACCCGACGCCCTCGATCACGACCTGGTGCGGAGGCCGCGCTCGTGACCCGCCGCCGCGCCTGGCAGCTGGCCGCCGTCGCGGCGCTGGTGGCCATCCCGGCGCTGGCGTGGGCGCGCCCGGGTGGCGGCGACAGCTACTCCGGGGGCGGCGGCCACGGCGGCGGGGATGGTGGGGGCGGCGGCGACAGCGGCGCCATCGGCGAGCTGATCTTCCAGCTGCTCCGCCTGTGCTTTTACTACCCCAAGGTGGGCGTGCCGCTGTTGCTCATCGTGGTCGGCTTCGTCGTGTACGGCGCGTGGGTCAAGCACAAGAACAAGGACTGGGACAGCGGCCCGCCGGTCGAGCTGGCGCGCGCCACCGCGCGCATCGACGATCTGCGGCGGGTCGATCCTGACTTCTCGCTGGTGCTGTTCGAGGACTTCGCCTACCGCCTGTATGCCACCGCCCAGGGCGCCCGCGGGCGGCCGGGCGGGCTCGACGAGCTGGCCCCGTACCTGAGCGACGCCGCGCGCGCCGCGCTGGCCGCGCGCTCGCCGGGCGGACCAGCGGTGACCGCGGTGGTGGTCGGCGCGATGCGGGTGTTCCAGGTCGAGGTGCCGACCGCGACCGCGCTGGCCGACGACCCCGCCGCGCGCTCCCAGGTCAGCGTGGAGTTCGAGGCCAACTACGCGGTGGGCGACAGCAAGCGCTTCGTCGTCGAGCGGTGGGTGCTGACCCGGGCCGCGACGGCGCGGACCCGACCGCCCAGCCCGGCCCGGGTGTTCCCCTGTCCAAGCTGCGGGGCCCCGTGGCAGACCGCCGCCGCCGCCGGCGGCCAGCGCTGTGCGTCGTGCGATCAGATCGTCGACAACGGCCGCTTCGACTGGCAGGTCGCGTCGATCCGGGTCCTGCACGAGCGCGCCAACCTGCCGGGTCTGACCGACGAGGTGCCCGAGCGCGGCACCGACCTGCCGACGTATCGCGACGATCACATCGACCAGCAGTGGCTGGCCCTGACCGCCGCCGATCCGGCGGTGGCCGACGCCTCGATCATCGCCCGGCTCCACTACGTCTACCGGGTGGTCAACGACGCCTGGGCCGCGGGGGATCTGGCGGCGGCGCGGCCGGTGCTGTCCGACGGCATGGCCGACTACCTGCAGTACTGGCTCGACGCCTACAAGGCGCAGGGCCTGCGCAACGTCCTCGAGCACATGCGCATCACCCACCAGGTGCCGGCCAAGCTCCGCCGCGACCGCTACTACGACGCGCTGACCATCCGCATCTGGGGCACCGGCAAGGACTATGTGGTGCGGGTGCCGAGCGGCGCCCACGTGCGCGGCAGCAAGCACCGCGAGCGCGCCTACTCGGAGTACTGGACGCTGATCCGCAGCGCCGCGCGCCAGGGACCGCCGCGCGCCGACGGGGCGTGCGGCAACTGCGGCGCGCCGCTGGTGGTGACCATGGCCGGCGCGTGCGACCACTGCGGGGTCCACGTCACCGCTGGGGAGTTCGACTGGGTCCTGTCGAAGATCGAGCAGGACGACTCGTACCGGGGCTGAGCGCCCGGTCAGGGCGCGGGCGCCGGCGCCGGCGCCGGCGTCGTCGGCTTGGGCGCCAGCTGGTCCGACAGCCAGCCGCGGGCCAGCGCCGCCACCAGCTTGGTGCCCAGCGAAAACGCGACGGCGCGCACCTGGGCCGGCTCGTCGTCGCCCGGGATCCGTGGCAGCTCGATGTCGATGGTGACCGGGGCCTGCCCGAACGGTCCGCCGACGGCCGTCAACACCCGGTCGCGGTAGGCGATCGAGAACCCGCGCCCGCCGGGGAGCTCGACCCTGGCCTCGAGGACGTCGAGTGCGAACAGCCACGACATCGGCGTGACGAACCGGGTCGGCCCGCACCGCACCCGATCGAGCTTGACGCGGACCTCGGCCAGCCCGGGCAGCGCCGAGGTCGCCGCGATCACCAGCTCGCTGTCGATGATCTCGACGCCGCCGACCGCGATCGGCGGGCCGGCCCGGTGCGGCAGCCCCAGCGCGCCACCGCCGGAGATGGCCAGGCGCGCGCCGCGCACCGTGATCTGGCGCGGCGCGCGATCGACCACGACCGCGCCCAGCGGCGCCACGTCGACCTCGAGGCGGGCGATGGCCAGGCGCAGCTGGCCCTGGTGATCGCGCTCGACCTCGACGTCGGCCAGCGCCAGCCGGCCCCGGACCAGGCCGAGGTCGACCCGGCCGACCCGGGCCCGGCCGTCGAGCGACAGCGCCAGCCGGTCGCGCACCACATCGGCCACCCACCCGCGCGCCGCGTACCCGACGACCACCAGCGCCGTCAGGTACAGCGCGGCGATCGCCGCCAGTCCGACCAGGATCTGCTTGCGCCGGCGCGCCACACCCGTTGGTAGCACGAAGGCACGCGCGCGCCGCGCCGCCGCGCCGCCGCGGTCACGGCGCCGCGAAGGTGGCGGTGAAGGTCCGGGTGTAGCGGGCGAAGCTGGCGTCGAGCTCGAGATCCCAGGCGGCCTGGGCGGCGCACGCCTCGAACCGGGCGCGGGCGACCGGCTCGACGATGCCGCTGGTCGCCACCCGCACGTCGACCACCTCGGCCCCGGTCGTCTCGACCTCGACCGCCGCCCGCCAGCCGCGCGGGACCGCGGCCGCGCACCCCTGCACCCGCGCCGCCAACAACGGCTCGATCGACGGCGCCGGCGGCAGGGCCACGCCGGCGTCGACGACGGAGCCCTGGCCGATGGTGCCGACGCCGATGAGCCCCATCGGCAACCCGCAGATCGACGAGCAACACGCCGCCGACTGGCCCAGGTCGTCCTCCAGCGGCGGCAGTCCCCCCGGGGTCCACGTCGGATCATCGGCCAGCCAGCTGGTCACCGCCGAGGCCACCCGCCCGAGGCGCGCCAGGCCGAGCAGCTCGTCGGTGTCCACGTCCAGGCCGGCCGCCAGCGCTAGCCGCGCGGCCCGGATCCGCGCCGGCGGATCGTCGACCAGCGTAGGCTGCCACCGCCGGCCCCAGATGAAGCCCGCGATGGTCGGCGCCCCGGCGGCGACGCTGACCCACCGCAGCGCGGTGCCCTCGACGAGGGCGTCGGCCGGATCGCCGTCGACGGTGACCCCGTCGATGCGGGTCGGCCGCACCAGCTCGCGCAGCGGCCCGGCGTCGGCGCCGACGAACACCGTCGCCGTGATGCCCCCGGTCGGACGCACCACGGCCTCGAAGTGGCTGGCGAAGTCGCGCACCACCTCGGTGGCCCCGCGCACCGGCACCACCACGTGGGCGATGGCGTCCGCCGGCAGACCGCTCAGCGCCGCGGCCAGCGCCGCGTCGTCGAGGGCCACCCGCAGGCGATCGTCGGTGAACGCCACCAGCCGCCGCGGGCCCGGCGTCGCGGCCAGGAGCGCCGCGGCCTGGGCCAGCCCGGCGTCGAGGTTGGAGCCGTTGGCCGGGGCCCACGCGGCGGGTGGCATGGCCGCCAGCCGGGTCAGCGCGACCGACGCCGGCACCCAGCCCGAGAACAACGCGGTGGCCCGGCGCCGCACCGCGACGATCTGGACACGCGCGTCCGGGGCGTGGCCCAGGTAGCCGCGGATGATGGCCAGCTGCGCGTCGATCCCGGTCACGCCCTGGCTGCGCGAGGCGTCGACCACGAACACCACGGCCGCGCGCCGCGGCGCCGCCTCGAGTTGGTCGCCCAGCGCCACGTCGACCACGGTCGCGCGGCGCGCGCCGGCCGGGACCGACGTGATCGACGCGCGCGCGCCGGTCGCCAGCGGCTGGCGCCACGCCGCGACCCGATCGCCGGCGCGGAGCGTGTCGGCCAGGCTGGTCGCGGCCGGCCAGCCGAAGTCGGCGCAGGCGTCATCCGCGGCGCCGAGCGACGTCGCGGTCGCGGGGGACAGCACCGCCCCACCGGCCACCGTCACCACCGCCGCGTCGTCGACGGTCGGCAGCTCGGCGAGCCAGCGATCGCCCAGCCGACACGCCGGCACCACCAGGGTGTACGCGACCCCCACCGTCGCCCGCGGCGGCACGTACGACAGCCGCAGCACGCCGCGGGTCTCGGCGACGCTGAACAACGCCGCGCCGCGGGCCGCGGCGAACGCCGCGTCGCGATAGTCCTGGAACCGCGCGTCGGCCGCCTCGCCGTCGAGCAAGCGGCCGTCGATCCAGCGAGCACCGACTCGCTGCCGGACGCCGGCCACCTGGGCACCGGCCGGCAGGCCGACGTCGATCGACGCGGCGTCGGCGAACCGGCTGCGGTTGTGGACGTCGTAGGTCACGGTCACCTCGGCCGTCCCATCGACCAGCCGAGCCGTGACCCGCGGCTGCTCGATGGCCAGCGTGGCGCCGCGCTCTTCCGAGTCGATCTGGTCGGCGCTGGCGCCGGTCGCCCCGGCGCTGATCATCGCGACCACGATCCACCACGGGTTCCGGCGCATGCCGCTCAGACACCGGCACCGCCGATCGGTTCCCGCCGGCGCGTCGCCACGTCGCGCGGGTCAGTACGCCCCGCCGACCCACAGCCGGAAGCTGTCGACCCGATCGGTCGCGCCCGCGGCCTGGTAGTCGCCGGCCTGCGCCGGCGTGAACGACCACGACATGCGCGCCAGCTGATACTCGCCGCCGACCTCGAGCCGCTGGCGCCACAGCCGGGCCAGCCCGCCGAGCCGCAGTCCGAACCCATCGGCCGAGGCGTCCTGGAACCGCTCGGGCAAGGCCCCCCCCGACGCGACGACCCGGTTCTCGATCGCCAGCCAGGCGGTCAGCGGCCCCACCATCCCCTCGCCGCGCAGCCCGAGCCGCACCGTCTGGTAGTCGACGTCGGGCAGCACCAGCTCCTGGTCGCCGCGGAACGCCCACAACAGCCGGCTCCAGCCGGCGTCGGCGCCGACCACAGCGTGCCGACCGAGGCCGAGGCGGTAGCGCAGCCCGACCTCCGTGGTGCGCCAGAACTGATCGGTCTCCTGGGTCCCGGCCACTACGGTGTCGGCCGGCGCGAACCCGCTGCCGACGACCAGCACCAGCGGCCACAGCGGGCGCGCCGCCGCCGCCAGTCGCCACGGGGCCACCTCAGCTTCGAAGCGGATCGCCGTCAGGCCCCGCGACGAGAACGCTGGCGTGAACGCGGGATCGCCCGGCTGGTCATAGCGGACCTGGCGCCACCCGACGTCGAGGCCGACCCGGACGATGGCCACCGGCGGCCGCGGCGGCCGTGGCGGCGCCGGCTGCTCGACGGTCGGGGGCGCGAGCGCGGCGGCCGAGATGGTCTGGATCTGCTCGGCGCCGGTGCCGACCTCGATCCACCGGTCCCAGGCCATGGCGCCGTCGACCAGCAGCTGGACCTGGTGCGGGCCGGGCGCGATCTGCACGCGGGCCGGCAGCGGACCGCGCGACTTCCCGTCGATGAGGACCTCGCCGGTGACGCCGGGGTCGCCCTCGATCACCAGGCTGGTCTCGGCCGCCTCCATCAGCACCGGATCGAGCTCGACCACGCGCTTGGCGGCGCGGCCTCTGGCGGCGGGCACCGACGCCGGCAGCGGCGCGTCGAGGTACCCTTCGTGGGTGAGGATCAGCACGTACTCGCCGGGCGGCAGCTTGATGGTCGCCGGGGTCACGCCCAGCGGTTCGCCGTCGGTGTCGCCCAGGTAGATCTCGGCGCCGGCCGGCGTCGACTCGACCTTGACCGAGCGCTCGGGCTCGGCCGCCGCCGAGGTGGCGACGACGGCGACCAACGCGAGCGGGACCAGCCAGCGGAGCATGCCCGATGATATGCCATCCTAGCCCGATGAGCGCCCGCACCGACACCGCGGTCGACGTAGCCCGGCTCGCAGCGTGGGCGCTGGCGGTGTCCCTGGTCGTGACGCGGCTCGGCTTGCTCGCCCACGAGCTGATCGGCCACGGCGGCGCCGCGCTCGCGGTCGGCGGCCACGTCGTCGACCTCCGCCTGTACGCGGTGGGCGGCGGCTGGATCGAGTATGGCGGCTGGGCAGCGTGGTCCAGCGCCGCGGTCGGCGTGGTCAGCCTGGCCGGGATCGCGGTCGAGCTGGCGGTGGCCGCGATGCTCGGGGCCTCGGCCCGCCGGCGTCGCGCCGGGCCGGGCGCCACGGCGCTGGCCGGCGCGGCGTGGGGCCTCGCGGTCCACGCTGGCGTCTACCTGGTGGTCGGCCTGGCCGACGGCGTCGGCGACGGCGCGTGGGCCTACCGGCGGCTCGGTGGCCTGCACGTGGCGGCCGCGGTGGCAATCGCGGTGGCTACCGCGGCGGCGGCGGCGGTCGCCGCCGGTCGGCTCGGCCGGCAGCTCGCGGCGATGACGCGCGCGACGACCCGCGGGCGGCGGGCGGCGGTGGTCGCGGCGGCGCTGGCGCTCGCCGGCGGCGCGCACGCCGGGCTGGTCGTCGCCGAGCTGGCGCTGCGCCGTGACGCCACCTACGCGGCGGTGATGGCCCCCGAGCGGACCCGCGCCATCGAGCGCGAGCTGGCGGCGTGGCGAGCGCGCGCCGCGCAGGCCGGCCCGGTCACCCCCGCCGCCGAAGGTGCGGCCCGCCGCGCCATCGCCCGCGCCCACCCCGACCGGCGCCTCGGCCCGGCCCTGGTCGGGCTCGTCGTCGTGGCGGGGCTGGCCGGCCTCGGGCGCGCGCTGACGTCGGCGGGGGGACCGCCACGACCGCTGCCGCGCGGCGCCGCGCTGGGTGCGGTGGCGGCCGCCGCCGCGGCGATCTCGCTGGTGATCGTCATCGACGTGGTCGGGCGCGCGCTGACGGGATCGTGAGCCGCGCCCGCGCGCGCTCGGGGCCGGTGAGGTACACTAGCGACCTCATGGAGACGCGCGCGCGCGACGTCATCTCCGGCACCCTTCGCCCCAACGATCCGCGTCGCTTCCTGGTCGAGGCGATGATCGGGGCGATGAACGCCGACGGCGCGGTCGACCAGCGCGAGCGCGAGGTCCTCGATCGCTACCTGTCGAGCCACGAGATGTTCGCCGGCATGACCCCGGCCAACCGCAAGGTCCTCCTCGAGCTCGCCACCGACGCGGTGGCCTTCGCCGGCAGCGCGACCGCCCGCGTCGGGGCGATCGCGCGCGGGCTGCCGGCCCGGCTCCACCGCATCACCGCGATGGCCATGGCGTGCGAGGTGTGCGTGGCCGATCAGCTGATCCACGAAGGCGAGCTGACCTTCCTCGAGCAGCTCCGGCTCGCGCTGCGGATCGCGCCGTACGAGGCCCAGGACATCTTCGCGGCGGCCCAGGGCCAGCGCACCGCGGCGTACATCGACGATCGCCTGCTGCGCCTGCGCAGCCTGGTCGGCGTCGCGGTCGAGCTGTTCACGGTGCGCGCGGTCACGCTCGGCAAGCTGGTCGACGACCACCGGTTCGAGCTGCGCGACTTCCTCGGCGCCATCCCCGATCTGGCGCTGCGCCAGCACGAGCTCGAGGGCCTGCTGTACCAGGCGTTCCGCAAGCCGCGCCTGACCGGCCCCGACAGCGAGCTGGTCGCGCTGGCGGCCGGGCTGCCCGACGCGGTCGATCGGTACTGGATGGTGGTCTACGCGATGTGCGCGGAGCCGCTGGCCGACCTGCCGCGCTGGCGGGTGATCCCGTTCGTCGCGCTGCTGCAGCGGTCGTTCGGGCTAGGCGACGCCGACATGGAGCTGGCCGCCGCCGACGCCGGGACCTTCCCGGCCAACCTGCCGCGCCCAGCCTGACCCGCGGCCCGCGCGCGTCGCGACGCCTGACGACGCGCGGCCGGCTCACCCCGGCTCGGCCTCCTTGCTGCCCACCAGCGTGAGGTTCATGCCGACCTGCACCGAGCACGGCTTGCCGTCGATGGTGACCACGATCTTGCCGTTGAGGTACCAGCCGAACGAGCCGGTCGAGAACTCCTTGACGTCCGCCAAGAGCTCGGTGCCGTTGATGACGACCTTGAGGGCCTCGGCCTTTTCGGTGAACTGGGCGCGGGTGACGGGGCAGCTGGTCTTGGCCATGGCGGGATTGTGCCCAGTTCGGCAGCGCCGCGCACGCTTGAGTGGCGCGCCGCGACGACGCACCATGGGGGCATGCCCTGGCTCCTCGCCACGTTCGGCCTGGCCTGCTGCCTCGGCGCGATCCTCTCGATCGCGCCGCCGCGGTGGCCCGGGGTGGCCACCCTCGCGGCGTGGCCGATCGCGTGGCTCACCAGCGAGTTGCCCCTGCACTTCCTCGCGCTCGAGCTCGGCCTGACCACCGCGCTGGTGCTGGCCGGCGGGCTGGCCGCGTGGCCGGGGTGGGTCGGGTTGGGCGCGGTCGGCGCCGCGGTGATCGTGCTCCGGTACCACCTGATCTTGGCGGCCGGCACCACCGCCGCCGTCGAGCGCGGCCTCGCCGCGACCTTGGGCCGGGACTACCACGATCACATCGCCCCGGACCTGCGCGCCGCGTACGACCCGACCACGCCGTGGCGCACCATCGCGGTGCCCTGGACCCGGCTGCCGCCGGGCGTCGAGCGCCAAGCCGACGTGGTCTACGGCGAGCATCGCCGCCATCGCCTGGACATCTATCGCCCGCGCGAGGCGACCGGGCCGCGCCCGGTGCTGCTGTACGTCCACGGCGGCGGATGGGTGGTCGGCGACAAGCGCCAGCAGGGCCGGCTGACGGTCCACGAGCTGGCCCGCGCCGGGTGGGTGTGCGTGTCGATCAACTACCGGCTGTCGCCGCGGGCCACCTTCCCCGACCACCTGATCGACGTCAAGCGCGCGCTGGCCTGGGTCCGCGACCACATCGGCGACCACGGCGGCGATCCGCGCTTCGTGGTCATCGCCGGGGGGTCGGCGGGGGCGCACCTGGCCACGCTGGCCGCGGTGACCGCCGGCGACCCGCGGTACCAACCCGGATTCGAGGACGCCGACACGTCGGTGGCCGGCTGCGTGGCGTACTACGGGGTGTTCGACTTCACCGACGGCCACCGCGCCTACCGGCACCGCGCGTTCCGCGAGCTCCTGCTGGCGCGCCTGGTGATGAAGCGCCCGCTCGCCGACCACGCCGCCTACGCCGCGGCGTCGCCGACGGTGCGGGTAGCCGACCCCGGCGCGCCGCGGCCGCCGATGCTGGTGATCCACGGTCAGGCCGACTGCCTGGTGCCGGTGGCGATGGCGCGCCAGTTCGTCACCACCGCCCGCGCCGCCGGCGCAGAGGTGGCGGCCATCGAGCTGCCGGGCGCCCACCACGCGTTCGAGATCTTTCCGTCGCTGCGCTCGGTGGCGGTGGTGCATGGCGTGCATCGCTTCTGTCAAGCCATCTATTCCCGATGGCGGGCCAGCCACGCGCCGCCGGAACGAGCGGCGTGAGCGGCGTGCGCGTCGACGTGCCCCGTGCATAATCGTCGGCGTGCAGCCTCACCTGGTGGATCTGATCGAGCGCGTCCGTCGTCGGTTGGACGAGATCGAGCGGCGGTGCGTGGTGCCGGGGCCGGCCAGCGAGCCCGCCATCGCCGCGGCCGAGGCCGAGCTAGGCGCGAGCTTCCCGCCGTCGTACCGCGCCTTCGTCGGCCGGTACGGCGCGCTGGGCCTGCCGGCCGATCTGGCGGTCGTCCACGACTTCTGCGGGCTGGCCGCCCCCGACCGCGCCACCGACGTGGTCCACGCCACCCTGGACGCGCGCGCCGCCAACCAGCTGGCCGATCGGCTGATCGTCGTCGGCAAGGGCGCCGACGCCGCCGAGTGGTTCTGCCTGGACACCGGCCGCGCCACCGACGACGGCGAGTGCCCGGTGGTGCTGTACGACCCGGCCACGAACGAGGTCGACCAGGTCTTCTACGTCGATTTCGGCGCGATGGTCCGCGAGGTGCTCGAGTTCGTGGAGGACACCCTGCGCGACGACGGCGCCGCCCGCGACTGACCGCGCCCGGCCCGACCACCCGGGTCGGCGCGCGCCGGGGCCGCGGCCTCGCCGTGATCACGGCGATCACCGGCGCGACCACCGGGGCCGGGGGATGTCCTGGCCTGGGACGGTGGTGTATACCTTTGGCACTTCTCCCACCCCGAACGAGGACCCATGGCCGACTTCACCCTCGAGGCCCACGGCATCTCGGTCTCCGAGATCTACCGCAACGCCACGCCATCCTTTCTGTACGAAGCCGCGCTCCGCCACGAGAAGGGCTCCGCCATCTCGTCGACCGGCTCGCTGATCGCCTACTCCGGCAAGAAGACCGGCCGCAGCCCCACCGACAAGCGCGTGGTCGACGAGCCCGAGGTGCGCGACGACGTGTGGTGGGGCAACGTCAACATCAAGCTCGACGCCCAGAGCTTCACGATCAACCGCGAGCGGGCGATCGACTACCTGAACACCCGCGACCGCCTGTACGTGGTCGACGGCTTCGCCGGGTGGGACCCCGGGTACCGGCTCAAGATCCGCATCGTGTGTGCCCGCGCCTACCACGCGCTGTTCATGCACAACATGCTGATCCGGCCGACCGCCGCCGAGCTCGACAGCTTCGGCACCCCCGACTACGTCATCTTCAACGCCGGCGGCTTCCCCGCCAACAAGCACACCGCGGGCATGACCTCGGCCACGTCGATCGACCTGTCGTTCGGCCGCCGCGAGTTCGTCATCCTCGGCACCGAGTACGCCGGCGAGATGAAAAAGGGGGTGTTCACCATCATGAACTACCTCATGCCCAAGCGCGGCGTGCTGTCGATGCACTGCTCGGCCACCCAGGCCCGCGACGGCAGCGACACCTCGGTCCTGTTCGGGCTGTCGGGCACCGGCAAGACCACGCTGTCGGCCGATCCCAAGCGCTTGCTCATCGGCGACGACGAGCACGGCTGGAGCGACCAGGGCGTGTTCAACATCGAGGGCGGCTGCTACGCCAAGGTCATCGATCTGTCGCGCGAGCAGGAGCCCGACATCTGGAACGCCCTGCAGTACGGCTCGGTCCTCGAGAACGTGGTCTACGATCCGATCTCCCGGGTGGTCGACTACAAGAACATCTCGATCACCCAGAACACCCGCGGCTGCTACCCGCTGGATGTGATCCCCAACGCCAAGCTGCCGGCGGTGGGCGGCCACCCGAAGAACGTCATCTTCCTGACCTGTGATGCGTTCGGCGTGCTGCCGCCGGTGTCCAAGCTGACCCCGGCCCAGGCGATGTACCACTTCATCAGCGGCTACACCGCCAAGGTGGCTGGCACCGAGGTCGGCGTGAAGGACCCCGAGGCCACCTTCTCGGCGTGCTTCGGCGGGCCGTTCCTGGTGTGGCACCCGACCAAGTACGCCGAGCTGTTGGCCGACAAGCTGCGCACCCACGGGGCCCAGACCTGGCTGGTCAACACCGGCTGGTCGGGCGGCGGCTACGGCGTCGGGTCGCGCATGAAGCTGTCGTTCACTCGCGCCATCATCGACGCCATCCACTCGGGCGCGCTCGACCAGGCCAGCACCGTGGAGGACCCGGTCTTCGGCGTGGCGGT
The DNA here is from genome assembly GCA_041389965.1 of Kofleriaceae bacterium. Lineage (GTDB taxonomy): Bacteria > Myxococcota_A > Polyangia > Haliangiales > Haliangiaceae > UBA2376. The sequence goes on from JAWKQV010000003.1 coordinate 16,698, forward strand.
CCCGACCGCGTGCCCCGGCGTGCCGCCCGAGATCCTGGTGCCCAAGAACACCTGGGCCGACAAGGCCGCCTACGACGCGCAGGCAGCCAAGGTCGCGACCCTGTTCCGCGACAACTTCAAGAAGTACGAGGCCCAGGCGTCTGACGAGATCCGCGCCGCCGGCCCGCGCGGCTGAGCGCCTGACGGGGAAGCGGCGCGGCGGGAAACCGCCGGCCCGCGCCGGTGTCAGACCGGCATGGCGGCGCGCACCGGTGCATGGATGCTCGTCGGGCTCGCCGGAGCGGCCGCGGGGTGTGGGGCCCGCTCGGATCGCAGCGCCGGCGCGGTGGTCGCGCCGGTGGCAGCGCCACGCCCGGTCGCGAACGCTACGCCAGCGACGCCTGGCGCAGGGGTGGCCGCGCCCGTGGCAGCGCCGGCGCCGTGTGACGGCGTCGACGGGCTGGCGCTGGTCGCGCCGCCGCCGATCCCGGCGCGATGGGATCACCACCGGTCCTACGCCGGGCGAGGCGAGCTGGAGGTGCACTGGTGCGGCGACGGTTCGATCGAGGTGCGCCAGCTGTCGACCGGGCCGGCCGCGCGGTGGGTGCGGACCTACGCCGCCGGCGTCGCGGTGGCCCGCCGCGGCGCGCCGGCGCGCCTCGCCATCGACGGGGCCAGCCGCCCCGGGCTCGCGCCGATCACCGTGGTCGCGGTCGACGATACGGGGGCCGAGCGGCGCGGCACCGTCGACGTCGCGTCGGTCGACGATCCGGCGCGCAGCGCCGCCATCGCTGCGTGCACCGCGTGCGGCGGGGCGTGGGGTCCGGTGGGCATCATGAGCACCGAGACCTGCGACTGCCCGACGGCCGACGCCGGCCAGCCATGCACCTCCCGCGCGGATTGCGAGAGCGTGTGCATCGCCACCGGCTGGATCGCCGCCGCGGCGGGGACGCCGTCGACGTGCGCCGCCGGAGAGCAGCACGAGGTCCTGGCCGGCAGGTGCCATGACCGCCAGCACGCGTTCGGTTGTCGCGCGCGCCTCGGCGAGCGCCGGGACCGGTGCGTCCGCCCCGACCGCCGCCACCATGACGTCCTGCCCCGGGTGTGCGCAGATTGACGTCGGCGCCGACCCAGGCCCGCGTTCACTCGGTAGGGGCCGGTGCGGCGCCGCCGCGACTCCAGCGCACGTCGCTCTTGCTGGCGCGGTCGGTGCCGATGACCGCCGTCGGGGCGCACCGGACGCCGTCGATGGCGACCTCGCCGTAGGCGTCCGAGCTGAGCACCAGCGCGCCGTCGACCAGCTCCCACTCGCCGTTGTACATCATGCGATCGTGCAGGTACGTCACGAAGCCGCCGCCATCGGCGAAGGCGATCGACTCGAAGTCGCTGCCGCTGTCGGCTTGCCAGGTGCCGAGCAGCTGCGCCGGCTCGCATGGGAAGGCCCCGATCCGGCCGCCGCCACCTGGGTCGGGCGCAGGAGCAGCGGGCTCGGCCACCGGCGGCGGGGACTTGGACGAGTTGCCGCACGCGGCCAGCGCGCACACCATCGCGAAGGAGAGATGCTTCATGCCGGCAGTGTCGGTGGCCACCGCGCGATCGTCAATCGCCCCGAGGAGCGGCCGCGGGATCAGGCGATCGCCAGGTAGATGCGGTCGCCACCGCGCAACAGCTCGATCTCGGCCGCGCCGCGCCCGCCGACCGCGTCGACGTGGAGCGCCCCCGCCGCCTGGCCCGACCGCACGAAGCCATCGATCACCGACGCGGCCGTCGCGCCGAACCGCCACGCCAGCTCGCGCGCCAGCTCGCGGCCGCGGGTCTGCCAGGCAGACACCCCGGCCCAGCGCGCCGCCGCGCCGCTCATGCCGACGATGCGGCCCGCGCCGTCGAGGGCGATCACCGGCGTCGCCGCTGCGTCGAGGTCGGCGACAGTGAGGTTGTCGAGGTCGAGGCCGTGCCAGCGCGGCCGGGTCGTGGCGGGAACGGTGCCCATGCAGCTCAGACGCTGGGCCCGCGGCGGGGGTTACCGGCCGGGCCTCACGGCGCGCAGGTCAAGGTGATCGACCACCCTGACGACGCCCGGGACCGCGCTGACTGCGCTGGCGACGCGGTCACGGTCATCGCCGTGGGCGACCGCGCCCGTCATGGTCGCGACGCCGTCAGCCACGGTGACGGTGACCGCGGTGGTGTCGACCTCGCCCAGCGACGCGAGCGCGGCCGCGATCAGGGCCGGATCCGGGTTTGGATCGGGTGCGCCCAGCGGCAGGTCGAGGGCGGCGATGTCTGGCACCAGGCGGCGCGCCAGCTCGTCGTAGGAGCGCTCGGGGTGAGCCGCAAGATCATCGGCCGGTAGCCGAATCTCAGGCGACGAGCCGGCCGGCTCGCGGCTCACGACCGCACCTGGGGCGTGGTGGCGCAACGGCTGCGCGCGGGGAGTTGGGTCACGAGCGTGTGGGTGTGGGTCAGCATGGGGTCCTCATCGAGCAAGGGTGTCGAGCGCTGGCGCACACCGAGCCCCGACGCCACACCAGGCGTGACGGGTTGATGCTCGATCGGCTCGTACGCTGCATGCCTGCGGCAAATTGCGAGCGGTGTGCCAGGATCGTCGCGGCCAGCCCGCGGGTGAGAGTGCCGGCCCACCGCTTGCAGATCCCAGGTCGCATGACGACCTCCACCCGCCCCGTGCTGACCCCGCTGCCTCCACCGGCGGCGCCGGCCTCCGACGCCGCGCCGACCGACCCCGACGACGCGCCAGCCCCGGTACACACCGAGCGCGAGCGAGACGTGCTGGTACGCGACGCCTACGGCCGAGACCCGTACGCCGCCGAGGTGCACGGCCCTGACGGCGAGATCGTCGACACCGAGGTCGGCACCGCCCCCGAGGATCGGCCGAGCCCCGACGCCGCCGCGCTCCGCACGGTGCGCGACCGCGACGACGCCTGAGGCGCAGCGCTGCCGCGCCGAGCTCGAACCGGCTACGCGCCGACGGGGGGCCCGGTCACCTCGGCCCGCTTGCCCAGATCCTTGCTGGTGCGCAACCAGTCGGTGAGACGGTGCCCGACGCTGTCCGGGATGTTGTCGAGATCACCCGTCGTGAGCGTCGCCACCGCCGCCAGCGCGGCCTCGATGTCCTTGCGGGTCTCGCCGCTCACGCTGGGCTCAGCCGCGAGCACACCGCGCAGCTTCGCGGCACGGTCCTCGACCTTGGTCCTGAGCAGCTCCGGATCCCGCACATCAGCCGTCGACGTTGCTTCGTTGGTCATGCCTCGCCAGGCTGCACGGTCCGTGCCGCGGCTTCGACCGCCCGACGCACACCGGCTTCGACCTTGCGCCGCGCCGCCCGACGCACACCGGCTTCGACCTCGCGGCGCGCCGCGCCGCCGCACATCGGGCGCCTGCGGCCCGTCCCGGTCGCGCCCGCCCGCTCCACCACCTACTGCTTCGTGCCCAGGGACGGAGTTGAACCGCCGACACGCGGATTTTCAGTCCCCGCTCCGAAGCGATCCAACACGTTGCCACTACTACGTAAATTGCACCTCGTGCGATAGCACTGTCACGCCGGTGTAACAGCTCGCCCTCCAACCCGTGGGAACTCCGGCGTGCCGCGCGCCCAGACGAGGGCGTCGAGGAACGCGACTGCGACAGATGCTGATACGCGAGGCCGTGGCCGCGTATCATCGCGGTGCGCACGCGGGCGCTGCCGGCCTACCGCCCGCGGAGGACCGGCGGCGTTCCACAGGTCGGTCGGGAAACAAATCTCTCCGCCGGACCTTCAGCAGCGGAGGTGACCGTGCAACCAGACGACGTTCGACAGGAGATACGAGAGTTGCTCCGGAGAGCCCGGAGGTCGACACGCCAGCGAGCGCTGGAGGTCGCGACAGCGGTGGCCGAGTACCTGAACAGGCATGAGCCGCCGAACGAGATGCAGGCGCGCGAGCTCACGGAGATGGCAGTCGACGAGCAGCTCGCGAATGGATCGACGAAGGTCGTCGAGGACGCGCTGAGCGCACTGACGTTCGCTGCCACGAGCATGTCGCTGGCAACGAAGGAGCAGCGGCAGTCGGTCGTCAACATCACGCTTTGCGCGTCCTTGCTCGTCGACAGACTCGCGGCGCGCGGTCGCGCGAGCGTGGCCGAGCAGGTTGCAGCGTGGTTCGCCGTGAACCAGGTCGATGATCACCTGCTGCGCGGGCACGGACGCTATCCGATGCGGATGAGCCTGCTGAGCTTTGCCGTCAACGGTCTCGACAAGGTCGCAACGCACGTCCGGCATACCGATCTGGTCGCCCGCTTCAAGCTCGCGATCGAGTATGGCGCCTCGGACGACGACGTGATGGTCGCCGAGGCGGTGGATCACCTGCGAGAGCTCGTCCCCGCGATCGAATCGCGCATCTCGGAGACAGCCGACGACGCCGGCCCGGGCTCCCGTCCCGATGGGGAGCCTGTGGCGCCCGAGCGCGTTGCAGAACGCGAGATCACCGCCGGGCCGGTGTCGTCGATGGAGCGCTACAGGTCTCTGCCGCGACTTCGCGCGCAGGTCCTGTTCGAGCTCGGTCGCCTGCTCACCTCGACCGGCCTGGTATCGATCAACTTCGCGCTCGAGGAGGCATTCGCCGCGTGCGAGAAGGCAAGCATCGCCTACGCGGCTGTCGCCGACGTGCGCTGGTCCGCGCACGCTGCCGTGGCAGCAGCGCAGTGCCTGGCCTGGCTGGCAGACCGGCTACGTGGCCGTGACGCCGACAACCACGAGCGGCGGCTGCTCGAGTACGGGCGGTCCGCCCACCAGCAGGTACTCTCGGCCGGGCTCCCCAAGGAGCAAGAGCGAGCTCTGGCCCTGCTCGCCAGGAGCGCCTACCAGCGCGCCCTCTGGTGGGGTCAGCTTCGTGCCGTGCAGGGCCCCATCGACGATGCCATCAAGCTGATGTACCGCGACGTCGTCGTGTCGCTCACGTTCATGGAGCAACTCGCGACATCCGACCCATGGGCGGCGATGACATGCGGAGCCGTTGCGATCCGACACATGCACGACTTCCTCGCCTGGGCGCCTCGACTGCAGCCGCCCCCTGCGAGCGATGAAGAACGCGCGGCGCGAGAGGCGCAGACGCTCGAGACCCTTCGACACTACTGCACGGGCAACGTGGTCGACGCGCTGACCACCGCGATGGGAGGCGCGTTCGAGTCGCCTCCACCGGAGCGTCCCCGCGACCCTCCGGGCGCACCTGCACCCGACGTGTGGACTCCACGCACGGCACCTGGTGCGACTTCCCTGCACCTCCAGACAGCGCTGCACGCCCTGCTCCTGGCCGGCGCCGTCCAGCCAGCCGGGCTCACGTATCCCCAGTGGGAGCTCGTCGCTCGCGTCGCGGGCGGCGCACGCCCCATCGCGATGAGCACCGGACTGGTACTGCAGCTCCGGCGCACGGAGGGCCGAGCTCTCGCGGCGTCGATCGGCACGCTTGGCGTCACCACGCTCGCGAGGTACGTGGAGCAGCGCGTCGAGCGGCTCGAGCGTCATCTCGCCAACCCGGTGCTGTCCGCGTCGGAACGTCTGCTGCTGTCGGGCTGGATCTCGTCGCTCATCCAGTGGGGACGACAGTCGACCGACGACTTCAACGAGCTTGCGCCGTCGCGAGCCCTCGCGCTGATGGAGCGCGCCGGAGCATCGGCGTACCGGAGCGACGCGCTCGTCTTCGGACGCTCGGGCGCGCAGCTCCCGGGTGGACCGGGAGCCGTACACACGACCAGCTTTCCGGAGGCCTCGACGATCGACCGCGTGACCGATGCCTGGGCCCAAGTTCATCTCGCACGGAACCTCGTGGACTTCTGGTCCCGCGCGAAGATGATCCACGAGGCCGCAATGGTCGATCCACTGATCGGTGCCGCATTCGAGCCGTACCTCCGCGACCCGCCGGTGGAGCTCCTCGCATTCCCCCTCGATGTCCCCGCGGACGAGCTACGCCGCGCTACCGGCGCCGAGACGTCCGAGTGCGAGGTCCGTTCCGATCGGACGGTCATCCGCATGCAGCCGGGAGACCTCGCGCAGATCGACCGCCACCTGGGTCCCGTCCGCCGTTTCCTCACCGTCGGCCTGCAGACGCTGAGCACGATGCACGAGCTGGACATCGAGGACTTCCAGAGCTGCCCGGCGGCCAACCCTGAGGTCATCGAGCACTGGCTCGCCGACCACCCATCGACCGCGCTGCTCATCCCTGGACCGTGGCCCGAGGAGGCGACGGCCTTCAACGCGTTCACGCACCGTGATGGCGCGCTGCACCGGGTGCGCATCGACGCCGGTGCGCCCGAGGCTGGCGCCGAGCGCGTCGTATGCGCCATGGCGTTCGCTCACGCCCTCGGGGCTGACGCGACGGAATCCACCCGTGCGAGCTGGGACGGACTCGCGCAGGCACTCGATCGCGTCACGGCCGCCTTCGCGCCGTGGGCGAAGGCAACCGCGACGGTGCTACGCGCACAGGACGTGGACCGAGTTGTCTTTTTGCTGCGTGGACCGCAGTCGGCACAGATCCCCTGGGAGACGTTCCCGATCGACGACCAGGGGACACTCTTCGGCGATGCGTTCGAGACGACCTGGGCCTACACACTGGCCGCCCTGCCGCGATGCGCGCCCGGCATCGACCGCTCGGGCACTGTACAGGTCGTCGGCAGCGGGTCATCGGAGGCACAGCTCGCCGCGGGCGCGAGCGCCATGCGTGCGCTCGCCGAGGTCGGACTCGCCGAGCCGAGCCTTCGTGGCGCCGAGCTGGCGGAGAACGGCCGCCTCGGCACGCTGTTCGCACGCGCCTCGCGCGTCAGGCTCTTCCTGCACGGCCACCATGACTCGATCAATCCCGACGCTGATCGCCTGACCCTCGTAGACGCCGAACGAACGCACGACCGCGTCAACCTGCATCCTCGGGATCTGCGCCGACTGTCGCTGATGGGGATGGAGTGCGTCGAGCTCTGGGCGTGCGAGGGCGCCGCGCACGGGCGAGAGTTCCAGGAGCACGGCATCTCCGACGAGCCGGAGGACCTCACCGCGGCGCTGCTGGTGGCCGGCGCCCGTCGCATCGTTGCATCGCGATGGCATGTACCGACGTTGCCCAGTGCGCTCCTCCTGGAGCTTCACGCGCTCAACCTCGCGCGCGGCCTCGACGATGTCCGGGCCCTCGCAGCCGCCCGCCGCGAGTATCGCAGCGCCTTCGCGATCGATGGTCCGATCGAACGAGCATTCGTGGCGACACTCACGGCGGAGCTGGAACGCCTCGTGGTCAGCGAGGCTGGCCTTCGACACGAGCAGCGAGACGCTGCGGTCATGCGGGCGTATCACGCCGCCATCGATGAGCAGCGGGTGGCCTGGTATCGGGGCGCGTCGGTGCCAGCCCCGCGTTCCCCTCTGGACGACAGGATCGTGGTGGACTACATGGCGAAGGCAATGCCGGGCCGCTCGGAACGCATCGCATCCACGCTCGGACAGGGCTCCGACCACGAGGTGCGTGCGATCATCGACGACATCCTGCAGATGTTCCGCGCGCCCGCAGCGTGGTGTGGCTGGCGCGTGACCGCGCGAGACCTGAGCGCCATCTGATGCTCGCGCCGGCGTTCCCCGCACTCGCGGACCTGACACCCGAAGGGCGCGCGCGCTTCCTCGACGACTGGGAGGAACGCCTGTGGGCGTACTGGGCCGAGCAGCTATCCATCTCCATCGCGGGACGCAGCATCGATCCGAGGCTCGCGCTCGGGGACCGCTGGGACGGCTCGGACGGTGACGCCGCGAAGGAGATCGCGGACAGGTTGATCGCGAAGTTCCGGTCGCGCCCGGCGCTTGCGAAGGCGCCGCCGTGGTCCGACGTGGATGGATGGTACCGATGGCTGGTGGGATCGCGTGCGGTGCGTGCAGCTCGCCATCGCGACGAAGGACTGGCCTCCGCGCTGCCTCCGGGCGCAGCGGCAACGGCGGACGCCGGGGTGGCCCTCGACGGGGACGCCGGAGCAACGCTCGAGACGATCCGTGACGTCATGCTGGCCTTGGTCGCGGAGTGGAGCCGGATCCTGGCGGACATCGTCGCGAGCACCGGGGTGCCAGCGCTCGAGCGCGCGTGGCTGTGGGCGACGTGCGCCGCACGGCGGCCGCTCGCCAGGTACCTCGGCGCCATCGGAGCCCGCGTGATCGAAGCAACAGCACGGTGGACCGAGGAAGCGCGGAGAGTTCTGGTGCAGATGACCGAGACGCGAGGCGGATCCGCGGCCGATCGGACCGCCCGGACTCGTAGCGGTGCGGGCGCTTGCTTCCGGTTCAACCTCCATTGCTGCACCGGTACTCGCGGCGGCGACGAGCTGGCGGATGCGCGCGAGGTCTTCCTCGGTCCAGCTCATGATCAGGCGCCCTACCGGCCGGTCAAACCCGTGACGCCAGCGGCTGTCGACGACTTTCGAGCCGTCCTCCGATACTCCGCCAGCGCGGCCACGGCGGTGCCGCCCGACGATCCGGTCATGCACCTCAGGGCCAAGGTCATCAGCTGCGCCCTCAAGTCGGCGGTCCTCCGGATCCTGCCGCGCCAGGCCGAGCTCCAGCTCGAGCGCGAGTGGGACGAGATCGTTTCGTGCGGAGCTACCGCATGACGCTCGCACCTCCCGATCTGCCGACGTTGCGCGCGTACGTGGAGGGCACGCTTCCTGACGACGATGCCAGCTCTGTTCGCGCGTGGCTGATCGTCGCGGGTACCGAGGACGTGCTCGAGATCGTCGAGGCGCTCGCAGCCGCCGCCACGCACGCGCGGGAACGAGAATCCTACTGGGTCTCGCACCCGCTCCGCGCACGTCTGGCGCGCCTCGCGTGGCGAGCGCGATCCACGCTCGGCGACCTGCTCCACATCGAGAGCGGACTCGCGGCGCCCGTCGGCGGGACGCTCAGGACAGCGGCCGAGCATCCCCAGCGTGCAGTGGCAGGTGACCCGACGCAGGTGACACCGGACGTCGCCGTCGATCTCGTGGTGACACCGGCGTCGCCCGTCTGGTGTGCCGCGTATGCGGTGGCCGACGATGGAAGCCTCATCGTCTTGCCTGCGGCACACGGGGCCCGCCACCCGGCAGGTGCCACCGTGGAAGTTGGCGCCTTGATGCTCGACGCCGGCGAGACGCTGGAGGTATTCGTGGTGCTGGACTCTGCGGGGCCGCTACCCAGGCCACCCGCGGGCTCCGACGCTACCTGGCTGGTCGAGCTTCTCGCCAGCCCGTCGTCGACGCGCTCCGTGCTCAGCGCCACCTTGCGAGCACAGCCGAACGAGCCGGCCGGGAAACAAACCTGACCGCTCCTCTTCCTTGCGAGACGGCAAGCGCCGTCCGGAGGCAGAGGATGCTCGTCTTCACCCGTCACGCTCGAGTTCGTTGCGCCCAGCGCGCCATCCCTCACGACGCCGTCGAGGCCGCCCTGGCCTGGGGGCGCGAGTACGCGCAGCCCTCCCGACATGCGGTCTACTTCCTCGGCCGGCGTCAGGTCGACGCAGCGGCACGTATGGGAGTCGATGTTGGCCGGTTCGAGAACACCGCCATCGTCTTCTCTGCGGACGGCGCGGTCGTGACAGCGATCCGGACTCGCTCCCCCCGCCGCTTCCGGCCGCGCCGGCGTTGAAAAGCGCTGACGTGCGGCACCTTCGACGATCATCGCGCGTTACTCTCGGGTGAGCAGCGAGGGCTGGCGTGCACGGCTCGACCACGCGGGAAGGACTGACATGCGGATCGCAGCAACGATCGTGGGCACGGCGCGAAGGTCGTTTCGGGAAACGTCGGCGAACGCTGATCGCGTCGATCTCGCGGGAAGGATCGCTCGCGCGACACAGAAGGACGCACTCGACGCCGATCTGGTGATCCTGCCGGCGGGCTTCTTCGCGGTGAAGCACTCGGCGCTTGTCCGCAAGGAGGCAGCGCGCCTGGCGGCGATGTTCCCCCACTGCTCACTCCTGGCCGGAATCGATCTCGAGAAGACCCAGCTCGACGCGGAGCTCGGCGTCGCCGGCTCTTCGCGCGCAGGAGTGACGTACAGAAGCAAGGACGCCACGCATCACGGCAAGGACCGACGAGCCCGTGGCCGGACCGCCGGGCGAGGTTACGGCTTCTGGGGCTTCGCAGCTCACCGTGGTGTGACAGTGGCCGGTCCGTGGCAGCAACGCACCGTCTACCCTGGCGAGGAGACGGACGACGACTCGGCCCGGTTGGTCGCACTGGGGGGCATGAAGGTGGGCGTGCTCCTGTGCGGAGAAGTCTACAACGTAGACCTGCGACCAGCTCTTCAGCGCGCCAGGCCGGACTTCGTCGTCGACCTCGGTCACATGAGCATGGGCCGAAGGTTCACGAACACCCTCGTCAACGTCGCATCGGCGGTCGACGCGAACGTCTACCACTCGCAGCACGTCGTCGCCCGGAGCCGTGACGCTGCCAAGTGGACCGCCACGCCGCGCCGCGCATGGGCGGAGCGAGGGCACGACTGGGCCTCGTACGATGCAGACCACAACCCGAGCCTGTGGGCCGAGATCAAGGTCTGGGATCTCGGCGCAGCCAGGAGGCGCCGGTGAGACCACGCGCTCGCGACGACTACGCGACGATCCGGCAGCAGGTCGCAAGCCTGCTGCGACAGCGCCTCGATCACGTTCGGGCACGTCGGCACAAGGTCGCACGTGCCGTCGACGGCCTTCGAGCGTGGCGCAAGGCGCTGGCCGAAGCCGGAGGAGGTCGACCGAAGCGCACGCGCAATACCGTGCTCACGATCGGACAGCAAGCTCTGACGACTGCCCGAAATTCGATCGCCGCAAGCGTGGAGGCGAACGGTCGCGGAGTTGGCAAGCTGCGTTTCTCTGCGGACGGGCGAGCGCCCGTCTTCACCGCGACAGATGGCCGCGAGTGGGTCTGGAGCGATCGCGGCAGCAACGATCATCGCGCGCAGATCACGCTTCTTCGTGACTACTTGCACGAAGCAGCGACGCGAACCGTCGTACCTGAACGCGCCGCACAGGGGGGCTTGGTGCGCTCGTTCTTCGCCAGCGAGAAGGCGACCGTGCTCGCGGGGCTGGCGCCGGTAATTCACGAAGGCTTCATGATCGAGATCCCCACCTGCGTGGCGGCCAGTGGGGCGCTGAAGTGCGGCACGGGGAACGTCGACCTCCTGTTGCACGCAGGACAGGGACGCAACGCGCGGTTCGTCGTCTGCGAGCTGAAGCGACCGGGCGCCGGCGCCGCCGCCGACCCCTACCCTGCGCTGAGGCAGGCGATCCAATATGCGTCGGCAATGGATATCGAGGTCAACGGTATCGACGGACTCCTCGAGCCTGCCGACGTCGAGCTGTACCGGGAGTTCTATGCTGCCTACAGTGCAAGCTCCCGTCGTTCGTCGAACGCACGTACGCGACGATGCGACAACTGGTCGGTGAGCGCGCCGCCGGAGCTCGAATGAAGACGCAAGCTCCTGCGGCAAGCCCGCGCAGTGCGCACGTGGTACCGCCAGCGCCTCGGGAGCGCCCCATCGCCAGCGTGTCGGCGCGCGCGAACGTCGCGCACACACCAACACCGGCGATTCACGACCGGCCGTTGCTCGCCTTCTCGTGGGGCTACGAGGCCTGGGGCAACCACACGGCGGAGCTGGTCCAGATCGTCGACGCCATCGAGGAGTCGCGCGGCTTTCGTGCGCCCCTATTAGTGGACGTTAGGCTGCGGCGGCAGGTTCGCGCCATAGGCTTCCGCGAGCGCGCCTTTGAGAAGGTGCTCGGGCCCGGGCGCTACCTGTGGCTACCCGGACTCGGCAATCGAGCGATTGCCGACCGCTCACTTTCCATGGCCTTGGACGATCCCGCTGCCGCGGCGAGTCTGCTCGAGCTCATCCACGAACGAGCCGCCGCCGGTTCCCGCGTCATCTTCTTCTGCTCTTGCGGTTCGCCGCTCGCCCGCCGCACATGCCACCGTGGTATGGTCGTCGATGCGCTCCTCACCGCCGCGCGCGACCGGCAGACCTTGCTCTCGATCCAAGAGTGGCCAGGAGGCTCCCCCTGCGTGACATCCCTGGACATCTCCCCCGACCGGATGGCGCGCCTCCAGGTGATCGCCGGTTCCGACGACGGCGGACGAATGCGGCTTCCCGTCCCTGCCAACGTCCCTCTCGTTCGCGCCGCCGCCCTGCCGCACTTCTCTCTCATCCGGTGCCGCGCCGGCGTCGACGAATCTGTCGCGATGAGCGGCCCCGCCGTTTTCACGTCGGCCGGCTGGATGTTCCCCGTGCACACCGCGTGGTCCGGTGTGGAGCTCGGCGCATTGTGTGACGAGATGGATGAGGTCCTGGCGCTCGCGAAACTATTGCCGTTCGGAGCGGACCTGGTGCCAGACGAGCGATGGCGAATCGAAGCCCTCGTCGGTGCCGGGGCCGGACGCGATCGGCGCGTCAGCGCAGCCCCCGAACAACCTCTCTAGGCGAAGACCGACATGGAACCAACGCTGACCTGGCTCGACCTGACGTCGCGAGACCGCGACAAGATGCGTCGCGTCCTGGACCTCCTCACGGAGCAGAACACGGTTGACGAGATGGGACTCGGCACGCTGCGCGACGCGCTCGCCGATGCGCTGTTCCCGGGCACGTCATCGATCCAGACCCGTTTGCGCTACGCGCTGTTCGTGCCGTGGCTCTACCAGCGTCTCGAGCGCCGCCATGTGGCGAGCGAGGACATAGAGCGCGAGGCCCGCCGGGCCGAGATCGCTCTCATCCGCGCTCTCGTCGAGAGCGACGACGCGGACGGTGTGATCGGGAAGCGCGCCGGTCAATCGCTCAGCCGCCTGCCGAGCAACGTGTACTGGGCGGGACTCGTGCACTGGGGCATCTTCCTCCAGCGTCAGACGCAGAGCTGGTATCATGCCCAGTTCTCGATCCTCACCGCCGCTCGTGACGCCGAGACAGCTGACGATCCGGGCGTTGTCTGGGAGCGTCGCGCGACCTGGCATCGCCAGCTCCCACGCGCCCCGGAGGGGTTCCCCGCCAAGGCTTCCTTCGCGCTCACGCGCGACGAAGCGGAATTCCTGCGTGGACGCTTCGAGGAACGATGTGCGGGCTCGCTGCTTGCATGGCTAGCGCGTAACGGCTCCGCCTCGCCGGCACCCGATTTCTGGGACGACCCCGTCGCGCAGCAGACCCCCGCGGAGCTCCGTGCCATCATCGCACTGGCGCGACGCTTCTCCCTGCACGTCGAGGGCGCACCGCTCCTATACAACCTGCTGCTGGCAGAGAAGCGCGCCGCAAGCCCACACGGCGACCGCGAGCTGGTGTCAGGCTACCGTGACGAACTCGCCAAGTGGGCTTCCCACGAGGCCGAGGAGGCGCCGTTCGACCCGTCGACGCTGTGGGCGTTCCTCGCGCTTCGAGGCCTCGTCTCCCCCCCTGCGCAGCAGTCCTTCGTGCGGGCGTGGTCGGAACGTGTCGCAGCCATCGGGGCGCGTCAGGTCCCCGACGATGGCAGCCTGCGAGGCCTCGTAGAGCTCCGTGAGCGGCAACTCAAAGGGCCGCGTGCGCGCCTCGTCAACGAGGGTCGCCTCCTCGACTGGAGCGGTCGCGTGGGCACCGGGCGCATGGACTTCCGCTGGTTCCGCGTGCGCCAGCTCCTCACCGATCTCCACCGCGGGCTGGAGTCCTGAGATGCTCTCACCTGACAGTCGTACCGTCGCCGTCGAGCTCCTGCGTCCGCCTCCCGGCCAGCAGCTCGATCTCGCCGTGCTTACCACCTACAGTCTCGATCTCGAGGCGCTCCTCGCCCTGCCCCTCGCGGTGCTTGCCCACGCTGACGGCGGCGTGGACGAACTTCTCCAGGACCCCCTGCGGCTCCTCGAAGCGCTCCGCACCGCCGGCGAACGCGTACACGTATTCGTCGACGCGACTGGCATCGCGATACCACGCACCGCGCGGCCGCTCTACGCGATGCTGGAGGCGAGCGTACACGCGGTGCGCGCACCGAATGGCGGTGCGTTCCACCCGAAAGTGTGGGTTGCCCGGTTCATCGACGATGCTGGGGCACCCACGCTGCGCGTCGCCGTGCTCTCTCGCAACCTCACCTTCGATCGCTCGTGGGATCTCGCGCTCGCGACGGAGGCCGAGCCCACCCGCCGCAACGTCGCGGCCTCGCGCGGCCTCGCGGAGCTCGTTCGTCGCCTTCCCGAGCTCGCCGGGGCCGACATCTCCGTCGCGGTAGCGCAATCCGTGCTGGCCGTCGCCGACGAGCTCGCGAAGACCGCGTTCCCTGCGCCGGAGAACTTCGACAGCCCCGTCTGGTTCGAGGCGCTGGGGCTCGCGGACGGAGCGACACGCCCCTGGAAACCCCGCAGCGACGGGAGCCGCCTCCTCGCGATCGCACCGTTCGCCAATCGGACCGCCCTCGACACGCTCGTGAAGCTATCGAACGGCGAGCGGACGCTGGTGAGCCGCCCGGAATCGCTCGACTGCTTGCCGGACGATGCGCTCGCCGCCTGGGACACGGTCCTGGTCCTGTCCGAACTGGTCGCGGACGAGTCGAATGACGGCACCAGCCAGCGGCCCTCCGGTCTCCACGCGAAGGCGATCAGCATCGAACATGGCTGGGACGTCACCTGGTTCGTCGGCTCGGCGAACCTCACCGCCGCGGCGTTCACCGGACGCAACGTCGAGATGATGGCGTCGATGACGGCCAAGAAGTCGACCGAAGGGATCGAGAAGTTCAAGGAGGGCTTCGCGACGCTGTGCGCGCCGTACCGGCGCTCGCCAGCGCCAATCGACGACGCCGCCGCCGCGATCCAGGAGCAGCTCGAGGCAGTGCGTGCGTCGCTCCTGGACAGCGCGCTAGGGATGGCGTGCGTCGAGGGCACAGAGGGCTGGGACCTGCAGATCACCGGCTCGCCAACGGTTTCGCCGACGGTCACCGCCCACGCCTGGCCTGTCTCGGTGTCCGAGGACCTCGCGCAACCGCTTACCGACGCGGCGCGGTGGCATCTCCCGGTCGCTCGTCTGACCGCCTTTCTGGCAATACGCCTGGAGGCCAACGACGCGAAGGTCGACGCCCTTCGTTTCACGATGAAGGTCACCGTCGATGGCATGCCGGACGGCCGCATGGCGCACGTCCTCCGCACTCTCATCGACAGCCCGGAGCGGTTCCTTCAGTTCCTGCGCGCGCTGCTCGGCGGACTCGATGCGATGATCGACAACGTCGTCGAAGGCTCCGATGCCTCGGGCTCTGCGACGTGGGGCGCCGGCCTCGACGGAGAGACCCTGCTGGAGGATCTCGTCCGCGTCGCCGCCCGCGACCCTGCCCGCCTCGAGCCCGTGCGCAGACTGATCCGCGACCTGCGATCGACCGACGAAGGACGCAAGATCGTGCCGGACGATCTGTACGCCCTGTGGGCGGTCGTCGACGAGGCACTCGGCATCGAGGGGACGCCATGAACCGGCCGGACGTCGAGGCAGTGCTGCGGCCGCTGAAGTCTTTTCAACGCCGCACCGTCGATCACGCATTCCACCGGCTGTTCGTCGCGCCGGACAGCACGGCCCGATTCCTCGTTGCTGACGAGGTCGGGCTGGGCAAGACGTTGATCGCACGGGGCATCATCGCCCGGGCGGTGGACCACCTCTGGGAGAGCGTCAAGCGCATCGACATCGTCTACATCTGCAGCAATGGCAACATAGCGCGCTCCAACCTCCCCAAGCTCCAGATAGGCGGCGGCGACCCGTTCGCGCTCGCGACGCGCCTGACGATGTTGCCAGCCGAGCTGGGTCGGCAGGGCGGCCGCCGCAGCCTCGCCGATGGGCGCCTGAACTTCGTCAGCTTCACTCCGGGGACCTCGTTCGAGCTCGGAAATGCCTCGGGGCACGTCGCCGAGCGCGAGGTGCTCTTCCGCCTGCTCGAGCCGCTGGTCGAGACCCGCACGCCGTTGCTGAACCTACTGCAGGGCAACGTGAAGAGCTCGGAGCGCTGGCGACGACGCGTCGACGACAGCGATCTAGAGCTCGATGCCGGCATCACCGAGCGCTTCCACGCGGCCTTCGCCGCGCGTGCCGAGCTCGGCGCCGAGCTGGAGCACCTGTTCGAGCGCTGGTTCTGCCGTTCCTACGAGTGGCCCGCCGAGGCGCGCGCCGGACGCAACGCCATGATCGGGAAGCTGAGGCAGCTCCTCGCCGAGGTGTGCGTCGAGGCCCTCGAGCCCGACCTGGTGATCCTCGACGAGTTCCAGCGGTTCAAGAACCTGCTCGACCAGCAGGTCGACGAGCCGGACCCTGCGGCCGAGCTCGCACAGGAGCTCTTCCACGCGACCACGCCGGAGGGCGCGCCGGTGCGCACGCTGCTCCTATCCGCGACGCCGTACAAGCTCTACACCGCGGATGCCGAGATCGAGCACGAAGACCACTACGCCGACTTCCTGGCCACCACCAGCTTCCTGATGCGGGACGACCCGTCCCGGGTCGCGGCGTTGAAGTCCAGGCTCTCGACCTTCGGCGCGGCGCTCAAGCGAGCGGCCGCGGGCGACCCGACCTCGATCGTCGGCGCCAAGCGCGCCGTCGAGGCGCTGCTGCGCTGCGTCATGGCGCGCACCGAGCGCGTCGCGGCCAGCGCGGATCGCGATGCCATGGTGGAGGAACCCCGCGTCACGGTCACGCTCGCGCCCGCCGACGTGCACCAGTACATGGCCGCCGACGCCCTGTTCACCGCGGTCGGTGATCGCGACCCGATGCCGTTCTGGATCTCCGCACCGCACCTCGCCCACTTCATGCGCGGCTACAGCGTGAACCGACGTCTCGACGAGGTGATGAAGTCCGCCCCCGAGACAATCGCCGCGGTGCTCGAGAAACACGCGCACGCGTTCCTCGATCCGCAGGCGATCCAGGCCTGGCAGGAGGTGCCGCTCGGGAACGCAAAGCTGCGCGAGCTCGCGAGCGACCTGCTCGACAGCGGGCTCTGGAAGCTGCTGTGGATGCCGCCCACGATCCCGTACTGGCCGCTCGAGGGTCCGTTCGCCAGCCACGAACGCCGCACGAAGACGCTGCTGTTCTCCGCCTGGAACGTCGTCCCCGACGTGGTGTGCGCACTGCTGTCCTACGAAGCCGAACGGCGGATGACCGGCGGCCGGATCACGTCGTACGCAGACCCGAAGAGCCAGCAGGGCCGTCTGCTGGTGCTCACCCAGTCGGCGGCGGGCGTGCGTGCGCGGCACCGGCTGCTCTTGCTGCTGCTGCCCTGCTTGGCCCTCGCCGACGAGGGCCATCCCCTCGCCGCCCCCGCTGGCGCCGATCGACGCGCGCATGTGCGGGGTCGGGTCGAGTCGTTGCTGAGCCGCTTGCCCGACCCGGCCGAGGGCGACATCGACCATCGCTGGGAGTGGGCCGCCCCACTCTTGCTCGATGAAGGCCTCCAAGCGTTCGTGCGAACGTGGGCCGCCAAGCCACAGGATGTACTGCCGCGTCCCGATCCGGCGGCCTTCGCCGCGTACGCCGACGACGTCCTGTCTTTTGACCCTTCGTCGCTCGGCCGGCGGCCAGAGGGTCTCGCCGCGTTGCTCACTGACGTCGCGCTCGGGTCGCCGGCGGTGCTCGCCGCGCGCACCCTCGCCGGCTGCGCGCTCGACGACGGGACCCGTCGCGCGTTGGCGGTCACCGTCGCGGACGCGTTCTGGCGCCTCTTCAATCGGCCGTCTGTCGTGTCGCTACTACAGCACCTCGAAGGCGAGGCCGCCGGCGAGGACGCGTACTGGCGCGTCGTGCTCCGCTACTGCCGGGGCGGCAACCTGCAGGCCGTGCTCGACGAGACGTGGCACCTCATGTGGGAGCAGCACTCGTGGTCCGGTCAGCCGGCGGCGGCCACCGCCGATCGGTGCGCCCGCGAGCTCGTGCAGGTGATCGAGCCGAAGGTTTCGCGCGTCCACGCGCGCTTCCTGCGCGTCGAGGAAGGGCCCAGCATCGGCGCGGACGAGGTGCGCCTGCGCACCGACTTCGCGATCCGGTTCGGCGACGTTCGTACCGATGACGAGAGCGGCGGGTCGCGGCACACGCAGGACGCAGTGCGGGCATCCTTCAACAGCCCGTTCCGGCCCTTCGTCCTCGCAAGCACGTCCGTCGGTCAGGAAGGCCTCGACTTCCACCCGTGGTGTCACCGGCTGGTCCACTGGAACCTTCCGGGCAACCCCGTCGACCTCGAGCAACGCGAGGGCCGGGTTCACCGGTACAAGGGGCACGCCATCCGACGCAACGTCGCCACCGAGTGCCAGGACGCCGCGCTCCGCTCGTGGACCGTGGGCGCGGACTTGTGGGCAATCCTATTCGAGCTCGCCACCGCCGCGGCGCGGGCCCGAGGCGATAGCGACCTCGTACCGCACTGGATCGCGCCGGGCCCGTATCGAGTACTCCGCCACGTGCCGACGCTGCCATACACGAAGGAGGTCGAAGCGTTCCGCCGCCTCAAGCGCCAGCTCGCCGCCTACCGCGTCGTGTTCGGGCAGCCGCGCCAAGAGGAGCTCGTCACCCTCCTCGCGATGGGCAACCTCCATGATGAAGTACTGCGGACCTGGGCCATCGATCTCCAGCCACCTCCAGAACGCGATGGCATGTCGCCGAGCGATGCGGAAGGCCGTTGAGAAGATCTCCCGTACGACGCGGTGAGGATCCTCAAGGAGCGCTTCGAGGCGTCGGCATGTGGGCGCGCATGGCTCGAGTGGAGCGGCGTGCCGCGCATCGCCGGTGTCACGCGCGACGTGCGCACCGGTGGCACCAGGGGCGCTGGTGGCAACGCGATCGCGCAGGCGGCGATCGAGAATTCCGTCGAGAATCCGGTGGACTCTGCGGGTTTGGTAGTGCCCAGGGACGGAGTTGAACCGCCGACACGCGGATTTTCAGTCCGCTGCTCTACCAGCTGAGCTACCTGGGCGTGGCGCGCAAACTACCCAAGGACCGGGATCGTGTCCATGGGGGTAGCGCGGATTTCGACATCCGACGAGCCTTCACAGGGGCGCGCCGCGGCCACCTGGGATAGAACCGGGTGGCATGCCGAGCACCGAACCGCGGGTCAAGACGTCGGCCGCGGCTGCGCCCGACGACCGCGCGCGGCTCGGCACGGTGATCGACGGCCGGTATCGGCTGGACGCGCTGCTCGGCCGCGGCGGGATGGGCGTGGTGTTCCGCGCCGAGCACGTCGCGATCCGGCGCGCGGTGGCCGTGAAGCTCTTGCACCCGACCTTGGCCGCGGTGCCCGAGCTGCGCAGCCGGTTCGAGCGCGAGGCCATCGCGATCGGGCGCATCGACCACCCCAACTGCGTCGGGGTGTCGGACTTCGGCCGGCTGGAGGACGGGACGCTGTTTCTGGTGATGGAGCTGCTCGACGGGCGCTCGCTGGGCGATCTGATGGACGCCGAGGCGCCGGTGGCGCCGCACCGCGCGCTGGCGATCCTGCGCCACGTGCTGCGCGGCCTCGGTCACGCCCACGCCTCGGGCATCGTCCACCGCGACGTCAAGCCCGAGAACGTCTACGTGGTCGAGCACCAAGGCGACCCCGAGTTCGCCAAGGTCCTCGACTTCGGCATCGCCAAGGTGATCGGCGGGCCGGAGCTCGACGACGGCGTCAAGCTGACCCAGGCCGGCGTGGCGTTCGGGACGCCCATCTACATGTCGCCCGAGCAGGCCATCGGCAACCCCCTCGACGGACGGTCCGATCTGTACGCCGCGTCGGTGATGGCGTTCGAGATGATCTGCGGCCGGCCGCCGTTCTACTCCGACGACAAGCTCGAGATCTTGTCGATGCACACGGCGCGGCCGGTGCCGTCGATGAACGAGATCCTGCAGGCGACGGCCGGTCGGCCGATGCCGCCGGTGCCGGCCGCGGTGGAGGCGGTCATCGCCCGCGGCCTGGCCAAGCGCCCCGCCGAGCGCTACCCCGACGCCGCCGCGTACGTCGCGGCCATCGATGACGTGATCGGCGGCGGCGCCGGCGCGGTCGGCAGCCGGCCCGGCATCCCGACCGGGGCCGCGCCGCTGGTCGATCTGTTCATGACGCCGGGGATGACGTCGGAGCAGGTCGCGGTGGTGGCGCCGGCGACCTTGCCGCGTCGCCGCCCGCCGCGGGCCGCGCTGGCCGCGCTGATCTTGGTCGGCGCGGCCGCGGTCGGCATCCTCGGGGCGCTGGCCCTGCGCCGGCCCGGGCCCAAGCCGCTGGCGGCGCGACCGCCGGCCGGCACCGTGGCCGGCAAGGCCGCCGACAAGCTCGATCAAGGCGACGCCGCCGGCGCCATCAAGGCGATCGAGGCGGCCAAGAAGACCGCGGCGACCGACCCCCAGGCCCAGCTGCAGCTGGGCCACGCCCACGCGGCCCAGCGCAACAACGTCGACGCGCTGGCCGCCTACAAGCGCGCGTTCGAGCTCGACCCCGCGGTCGCCAGCAACCCCGAGCTGCGCGCCAACCTGGGCGCCATCGTCGGCGACACCGACGCCACCACCGCGGTCGCGGCGCTGGTGTTCCAGAGCCAGTCGCTCGGCGACAACGCGGCGACGATCAAGCTGGTCGAGTGGGCCAGCGGCCCCGACGCCACGCGCCGCGCCGTCGCGGTGGCGACCGTGACCAAGCTCGGGCTGGGCAACCACGTCGACTGGCTGACCAGCTACCGGCTCGATCTCGAGCAGGGCGACACCTGCACCAAGCGCAAGCCGGCGGTCGCCAAGCTGCGCGCGCTGGGCGACCGCGCCGCCATCCCGATCCTCGAGAAGGCCCAGGCCCGGATGATCACCATCAAGCGCAAGCGACGCAACGCCAACGCCTGCCTGGTCGACGACGCCAAGGCCGCGGTGGCCTACCTGAAGGGCCTCGAGTCGTGACCCGGCGCGCGGCGCGCGCCGCGCTGGCCTTGGTGGCGGCCCTGGCGCCGCCGGCCGCCGCGGACCCACCATCGGACACCAAGCTGGTGGTGGTCGGGCTGGCGCTGGCGGTGCCGACCTACGGCGTCGGCGTCCTCACGCACGAGGGCAGCCACGCGCTGGCTGCCAAGCTGGCCGGCGCCGACGTGGTGCAGTTCCGGCCGTGGCCCGGCCGCGACGCCAAGACCGGCGCGTTCCAGCTGGGCCTGACCCGGGTGACCGGGTTGTTCGGCGATCGCACCCGGATCGCGTTCTACCTGGCGCCCAAGCTGACCGACCTGGCGCTGCTCGGCGCCTACGTCGGCTACTACCACTCGAGCGCCTACCCCGACGGCCCGTACGGCCAGCTGGTGGTGACGGTGCTGGCCACCGGCTTCTGGCTCGACTTCGCCAAGGACACCATCATGTGGAGCCGCCACAACGATCTGGTGAAGGCGATGACGCTCATGGGCGCCACCGACGAGCTCCACCGCTTCCCGATCCGCCTCGGCTTCGCCGCGGCCTCGGCCGGCCTCGGCTACCTGGTGCTCCAGGGCCACGCGCGGCTGTTCGCGTCGAACGACACCCCCGGGACGGCCGCGACGGTGCTGCCGCTTTTGACCGGCAGCTTCTGACGCCGCGGCGGCGCGGCCGGCTCAGCCGTTGATCGTGCCGTGGAACTCGACCTGGGGCGAGAACTCCCCTGCCACGACGGGGAGCGACAGAATCTTGAGGTTGGCCTCGAGCCGGGCCGACAGATCGTAGGGCGGGTACCACGGCGGCGGCGGCGGCGGTGGCGGGTTCCAGCGCACCGCGACCAGGTCGGCTCCGGTCAGCGAGCGTGGCCCACGGTCTTGCTGATCGAGAAACGTGTCGAGGAACTTCAGGCGCTGATCGCCCTCGAGCATCACCGCGACGAGCTCGCTGGTCCCCCCGACCAGGACGTAGGCGACGCTCTTGCCCTTGGCCACCGGCACCAGCGCGGCCGCCATGGCGCGGTCCCCTAGGCGGTGCTCGAGATCGACCCACTTGTCGAACGGGACTTCTTGCATCGGCCGGCGCGCGCGGGTGGCGAGCAGCGCGGTGGGCTCGGTCACGAACGCGACGCGGGGTTCCTTGACGGCCTCGATGACTCGACGGACCAGACTGGTGAACATGGACTCTCCTGCCAGGTTGGGGGGCGTCGTGGCGCTACTGGTAAACCACGACATTCTTCACCCAGGACGCACGGTCCTGCGCGATCTTCTCGGCGCGGATCTCGGCCACGGCGTCCACGACGGCGTGCCCGCGCGCGACCGCGTCACCGATCCGCGAGAACACCTCGGCGGTCTCACCGTCCGGCACCGGCCCGAGCGGGGCGACCACGGCCCGCGCGCCCGCGGCGATGAACGCGCTGGGCAGGCCCCAGACGACCTGATCGTAGCGCGCGGCTGACGCCGCGTCGCAGTCGGCCAGCAGCACGACCGGCGCCGCGGTCAGCCGCCAGCCGCGGATCGCCTCGGCGGTCGCCGCCCACCCCGCTGGGCTATCTGACAGGGCCAGCGCCGGCACGTCCGAACCGGGCGATGGCGCGGTGTGGGCGTGGATCTCGAGCACGGTCGCCGATGCCGCGGCGGCAGCCACTGCGGGCACAGTCGCCTGAGGCCCGGCCAGCACGATCGTCCCGGGCGCCTCGGCCACCCGGGCCGCGAGCGGGCTCAGCCCCAGCCGCGTCGGCGGCCGCGGGTCGCGCACCACCACCCGCTGCGCGGTCGCCGCCGCCGCCGCCGCGTCTCGCCGGCCGATGACGAAACGCCACGGCAGGCTCGGCGGCAGGCCGAGGCTGCGCCCGCTCCACGGAGCAGTCGCGAACACATCGACGACCGCACACCCCGCGACGCTGTCGACCAGCGGGCCTGGGATCGGGGCTGCCTCGGCCGGCGCGGCGTCGAAGGCAACGCCGCGCGCCTGGCCATCGCCGCCGACCGCGACGACCGCCACCGCCGGTCCGTCAGAGCCGATCGCCAGCGCGCAGGTGGCGACGCCGTCAGCGAGCACCGCGGCGGCGTCGGACCAGTGTCCACGCCGAGCAGCGTCGACGAACAGGGTGGCCGCGGCGAACTCCGCCACCGCCGGGTGGCTCGCGGCCAGCGCGACCTCGTCGTCGACGGTGCGCAACCTGCGCAGGCGCTCGATCGCGTCCGGCCGCACGCCGAGCTCGGCCCGCGCCCGGTAGTACTCGACCGCGTTGGCGACCGCAGGATCCGCGGCGCGCAGCGCCAGGAAGTCATGGTCGAGCGCCTCGGGGGCGCGCAACGACCGGCCGGCGCGAGCGAGATCTGCCTCGAGCGCCAGCTCGACCATGGTCGGGGCGGCGTCGCAGCCTGGCCGCGCCCGCAGATGGGTGATCGCGCTGTCCAGGTCGCCCCGCTCAAACGCGAACACGCCGAGCACGGTGCCGACCTCGCGCTGGGCCATGCACGACTGATCAGAGGCGACGTACTCCTCGTAGTACGCCGCCGAGCTGGCGCGCCGGCTGCGCAGCCGTTCGGCGGTGGCGATCAGCTTGAGCGCACGCCAGCGCACGCCCCACTCGCCGGTGTGCGCCGCCAACCGGAGCGCCTCGGTGCCGGCGGCGATCGTCGCGGGTGCCAGGTAGCGCGTGAAGCTCAGCTCGGCCCGCTGGTACGAGATCCGCAAGCACGGGTAGGCCGGCAGGGTCCCCGCTGCGCACGCGGCCTCGAGGGCGACCAGCCGCGCCTCGACCGCGTCGTCGGCGCCACGCCCGGCCAGCCCGCGGATCGCCTGCAGCTCGATCACGGTGCCGAACCACGGGCTGGCCCGCGCCGCGCTCGCGATGGCCGGCGGGACGTCGTCGATCCGGCCGGTCACCAGGCCGGCGCCGAGGATGAGCGCGTCGGCGTTGGCGGCCACCGCCTCGGCCAGCCAGGCGCGCCACGCGGCGTCGTCGGGCCGCGCGCTGGTGGTGGCCCAGGCGACGTAGGGCCCGGTGAGCGATGGCGGCAGCCGCCGCGGCGCCGCGGCGTCGAGCCGGGCCAGGACGCCGCTGCCGGTCGCGCGATCGAGCTCGGTCGCCAGCGGGCGCAGCTCGCCCAGCCGCGCCGCGGTGTCGGCCAGGGCGATGGCGTCGTCGAGCCGGATCGCCGCGCGCACCGGGAACCGCAGGGCCAGATCGATCGGGATCGGCGGCCCGCCCGCCACCATCGCCGTGCCGGCGTCGACCGCCTGCTGGTAGCCGTCGCGCAGGTTGAGCAGGGGTCCGCGGGCGTCGGCGGCGCGCCGCCGGGCCTCGGCGGCCCACGCCGGGTCGACCTCGGCGCAGCGATCGAACGCCTCGGCCGCGGCCAGGCCCAGCCCCAGGTCGCGCAGCGCCAGGGCCCGGTTCCACAGCGCGACCGGATGGTCGGGGGCCGCGCGCAGCGCACGATCGGCCAGCTCGAGCGCGGCCGCTGGGTCGTGCTGCAGGATGGCCAGGCCGGCGCGGTCGGCGTCGACCGCCGGCGTCGACGCGCAGCGCTGGAACTGCTGCTGCGCGCGGACCAGCTCCCCCGACAGGACGTAGGTCGCGGCCAGCCCCGGGCAGTCGTCGCGCCGGGCCAGCTCGGCGATCACCGCCGGCGCGATGTACTCGCCCGGCGTGGCGCTCGAGCGCATGGGATCGTACGGGCGGTACGCCGCCGCCGGGCCCCAGCTCAGGCGCGGCTCGATGGGGCGGGTGGCTGCCAAGGTCAGCGCGGGCCCGGTCGAGGACGCGGGCCGCCACGGGCGCACCACCACCAGCGCGACCGCGGCCGCCGCCGCGACGCCGGCCGCGACGAGCGCGATCGTGCGCAGCCGACGCCGGGCGCGGACCGCCGCCAGCGACACCGGCGCGGCGGCCGCGCCGGACTGGGCGCGCAGCGTCGCCTCGCGGTCACGCAGCTGCACGCCGCCGTGGAGATCGTCCTGACACACGGGGCAGTCGGCCAGGTGGTCGAGGAAGGTGGCCTGCTGTTCGTCGGTCAGCAGGCCGTCGAGGTATTCGTCGGCGCGATGGTCGTTCATCCCTGCCCTCCCAGCTTGTCCCCGAGGATCTCGCGTAACCGCTTGCGGGCGCGGAGGATGCGCGTGCCGACCGTGGCCTTGGGCACCCGGAGCTGTTCGGCGATGGTCGCGTAGTCGCGGTTCTCGAGGGCGAACATCCGGTACGTGTCGCGCACGTCGTCGGGCAACTCGGCCACCGCGGCGCGCACGTCGTCGACGCCGAGCTGAGCCCAGGGCGCGGCGTCGTCCACGGGGGGCGCGGCGGGCTCGACCGTCATCTCGACCTCGCTGGGCCGGGCCTTGCGCCGGCGGACGGTGTCGAGGAAGGTGTTGGTCACGATCGTCAGGAGCCAGCCCCGGGCCTTGCCGGCGTCGCGCATCTGATCGCGCGAGCGGAACGCGCGCACCAGCGCGTCTTGCACGACGTCGTCCGGGTCCCCGCAGCCCCGGCACAGCTGCGCCGCCCGCGCCCGCAGCGCCGGCAAGTGCTCGGCGACCAACGCCTCGAACCGGCGCTGGCTCGCCACGCCGTCCGCGACCGCTCCTGGGGAACGGGACGGGATCGACTCCACGGTGGCGGCCACGGACAGCACGGGTTCGCCCGTCCGGACGTGCGCGGCCTCCGGATCTTCGCGGTCCCCAGCCACACCCCACCGGTACCACGGCTCGGTATTGTTCTGTGCAATCGATGCACATTTGCGGCACTGGGCGGCCAATCCCCGCCCAGCGCCGGGGTGGTCTCCCCACCCCAGCGTGGTGGTCGGCGTCGTGAGGTCATGGACTTACATGGCTGCCCGGCGGGCGCGGGTGTTGCTACACTGTGGTTACCGTGGTGGGGCCCACGCAACGCGCGCATGAAGCTGGGGACGAGACGGTAGCCAACCGTCGGCGTGCCGCGGGCGGCCGCTACATCCTCGGCGATCTGCTCGGCCGCGGCGGCATGGCCGAGGTGTTTGCCGGACGTGCGCTGGGTAGCCTGGGCTTCCAGAAGCCGGTCGCCATCAAGCGGCTGTTGCCGTCGCTGGCCACAGACGAGGAGTTCGTCGGGCGCCTGGTCGACGAGGCCAAGCTGCTGGTCAGCCTGTCGCACGCCAACGTCATCAGCGTGCTCGATCTGGTGCGCGAAGGCGACGACGTGTTCCTGGTGATGGAGTTCGTCGACGGGCCCAGCCTGCGCCAGCTGATCGGGGCCCACGCCGCGGCCGGGCGCGGCCCGCTGCCGTTGCCGCTGGTGACGTACATCCTGTCGTGCGCCTGCGCCGGCCTCGAGTACGCCCACGCCCGCCCCACCGGCGCGATCATCCACGCCGACGTCAGCCCGTCGAACTTGCTGTTGACCACGACCGGCGAGGTCAAGGTCGCGGACTTCGGCATCGCCCGGCGCGAGGGCATCGCCACCGCCGTCGAGGGCAAGTGGGCCTACATGCCGCCCGAGCAGGCCGCGGGCGCGCACCTCACCAACAAGAGCGACGAGTTCGCCCTGGGGGTGTGCTTCTACGAGCTGTTGACCGGCGTGCACCCGTTCGCGCGGCGGGTCACCGAGCACGGCCGCGACGCCGGCGCGCTGGCCCAGGTGCGCCGCCCGCGCGACCTCCGCCCCGACATCCCGCCGGCGCTCGAGGCGGCGTGCCTCCGGGCCATGGCCGCCGATCCCGCCGCGCGGTTCCCGCGGCTCCAACATCTCCACGACGAGCTGTCAGAGATCCGCTTCGCCCATGGGTGGCGTGACGGCGCCGCCGAGCTGGCCGAGCTGTTGCGATCGGTCTCGGGCACGGCGCGCCCGGCACCGCCCGACGCGATGCAGCTGATGGCGCAGGCGTCGGCCGGCCGCACCATGGTCACCGCGCACCCGGTCACCATCATCACCCGCTCCCTCATCGGCGCAGCCGAGACCGATCCCAAGCTGGCGGCGCTGGCGGCGGCCGGCGGCCTCAGCGACGGTGGCGTCGGGGGGACGACGCCGCACGCCTGGACGGTCAACGGCACCCGGGCCCGCGCCCACCGCCGTCGGTCGTGGGCGGTGGCGGCCGTCATCCTCGGCAGCGCCATGGTGGCCGGGATGATCGCTGCGGTGATCATCGCCCAGGCCGGCGGCCACGACGACGCGGCGCTGTCGGCGGCCGGCGCGCCGGCACCCACGGCGGCCGCGGCGCCCACCGCCCCGCCGAGCGCGGGCACGCTGGCCGCGGTCCCGACGACCGAGACCGCCCCGCCCTCGGTAGCCGCGGTGCGCATGGACCCGCTGGCGGTCCAACGTGGCGCCGACGAGCCCGGGGCAGCCAGCGCGCCGCCCGACGACGGCGCCCCCGCGCCCACCGATGCACCGTCCCCCCAGCCAGCCAGCCCGGCGGACACGCCGCCCCCTCGCCCGTCGCCGCCCCCGAAGCCGGCCCCGCGGCCGCGCCCGCCCCGGGGCGAGCCCGCGCCGGAGCCGGTGGGTGATGTCGGCTCGGTGTTGGTCAAGGCCTCGCCGTGGGCGTTCGTCACCGTCGAGGGCAAGCGCTACCAGACGCCGGTCAAGCTCAAGCTCGCGCCCGGCTCGTACAACCTGCGCTTCGAGAACCCAGACCTGGGCACGAAGACCACTCGCTTCGTCACGATCCGGCCTGGCAACAACCGCCCGGTGCAGGTGAACCTCAACCCATGAGCCCGCACCGCGCGCCCCTCGCCGTGCTCGCGCTGTTGGTCGCCACCGCGGGCCTCGCCGCGCGGCCGGCCCACGCCGAGGACGACGGCGTGGTGGTCGTCAACGGCGGCGCCAGCGCCAGCGACCTCGACAAGCTGCGCCGGCGCCTCGAAGACCTGGGGTTCCTGCAGCCGACCCCCACCGCGATCACCGCGGCCCTCGACGATCTGCCGCCGTACGACCTGGATCAGATCAAGGCCGCTTACGGCAACTTCGAGTACGACCACGCCGACGAGCTGATCTCCACCGCCCTGGGCGACCTGTTCGCGCACGGCGACGCCGACCAGTTCGCCCGCGGCACCGCCGAGCTGCTCTACTGGCGCGGCCTCACCGCGTTCGCCAACGAGAACCCCACCGACGCCGCCGGGTGGTTCGCGGCGGCCTTCCGCATCGACCCCGACCTGCCGGTCGACAACGCGGTGGCCTCGCCCGAGGTGCGCAAGCTGATCGCCCGCTCGAGCAAGGCCAAGCCCGCCAAGCGGCCGCTGTACCTGCAAGGCGACGTGCTCGACGGCAGCTCCCTGGCGATCGACGGCGGCCCGCCTCGGCCGATCACCGACGAGGTCGACGTCGCGCTCGGCTTCCACCTGGTGGTGGTCACCTCCGCCAAGCACAAGCCGTTCGCGGCGCTGGTCGAGGTCCGGACCAACCGCAACAACGGCGTCAACGTCACGCTCGATCCCGAGGACGAGGTCAGCCGGGCCCGCCGGCTGCGGGTGTCGACCCTGGACGCCGACACCACGACCGATCGGCTGCGCCAGGCGCGCCGCTTGATCAAGCTCACCCAGACCGGGGAGCCGGGCCGGGCCACCAAGGTGCTGGTCATCGACGCCAACCAGCGGGTCCGGGTCTACGACGTCGAGCGCGAGCGCGAGTCGCCCGAGCTGTCGCTGCGCGAGGCGACGATGCCCAACCGCCTGGCCAGCCTGCTGGGCGTCGACATGGGCCAGCTCGGGACCGCGCCGCCGGTCTGGTACAAGCGCTGGTACGTGTGGGCCGCGGTCGGCGCGGTGGTCACCGGCAGCGCCATCGGCGCCTACGCCTATTCGCAGCGCGAGCCGACGCGCATCACGGGGTTCTGAACCAGCCATGCCCGCGCCCCCTCGCTGCTGCTGGTGGTTGCTCCTCGTCGGGGGCGTCGGGCTCGGCGCGAGCGCCTGCGGCGACAAGGCCATCGAGGTGACGCTGGTCGCCCCGGCCGGCGAGGCGGCGCAGCCCGCGAGCTACCAGTGCGTCAACCGGGTCGAGGTCTCGGTGTTCGCCAACCTGGGCCCGACGCCCGTGTGCCTCGAGGTCCCGGTGGGCACGATCACGAACCTCCGCAGCCCCAACCTCGCGGGCCTCCTCGACGTCGACCTGCCGCTGGGGTTCGCCAAGCTCGACATCCGGGGCGTCCGTGCCGCCGACGGAACCTGCGCCACGGGCGACACCGTCTTCCATGGCGAAGCCTTCTACGCCGGCGGCGACACGCTCGAAGTGCCGCTGCTGCGCGGCCTCGACTGCGATGACCTGCGCACCACCGGCGTCACCGTCCATCTCGGGCAGCTG
Organism: Kofleriaceae bacterium; assembly: GCA_041389965.1. Taxonomy (GTDB): domain Bacteria; phylum Myxococcota_A; class Polyangia; order Haliangiales; family Haliangiaceae; genus UBA2376. The sequence goes on from JAWKQV010000003.1 coordinate 45,788, forward strand.
CCCCAGCTCCTGACCGGCACGACCCCGTGCGCGCCACCGCCCGAAGCGGCGTCGATCAGCGTCGAGATGATCCACGTCTACCCGTACAAGTACGAGCCAGACTTTACGGGCGCCAATTCCGACGTTCCCCTCCCCGCCGTCGCGTTCTCGGCGGCCGGGGTCGCGACCCTGCCCGGGCCGTTGTTCGCGGGCGCCGAACCACCGAGCTGCATGATGATCGAGTACGCCAGCGGCCCGAGCGGCGTGATCCCGATGTTCACGTGCTACCAGCCAGCGCTGGGGTCGGTGTGCGGTGGCCCCGGCGATGCCGACCTGTTTTCGATCGATCTACCGACCGCGCAGGCCGTCGCGAACGCGATCCAGTCGAACGTCATCTCGCTCGGCGTCGCGTGGGATCCGCAGACCCGGCGCCCAGCCGCCGGCGTCACCGCCACCGTGACAGATCCCGACGCGACCCCGGTTCGCTACTTCGACTTCGTCAACGGCAGCCTCACCCCGAGCAGCGGCAACGTCACGACCTCGTCAGGGGTGTTCGCGTTCGGTGCCAACGCACCGACGGAGGTCCGGCTGTCCATTCCCGGGCGGCCGACCAGCGTGACCGCGATGTTCGGTGCGGACGCCCTGTTTCCGGAGCTTGTCGGTGTCCAGATCGTCCCAATCTAGTCCACCTCCGCACGCACGGCCGCGCTGCGCGCGCGCCGTGGTCGCCGCCTTCCTCGTCGCGCTCGCGGGCGGGTGCGGCGACAAGGCCCTCGAGGTCACCCTCACCCCACCAGCCGACGAGGCCACCGCCGGCATCAGCTACGCGTGTGTCAACCATGTGCTCATCCGGGTGTCCTCGACCGACGGCACCGACGACGCCTGCGTCGCGGTGCCACAACGTTCGATCCGGAGCCTGACCGACCACAACCTGCACGGCTTGCTCGACATCCCGATGCCGGTCGGGCTCACCGGCATCGAGGTGCTCGGGAAGATGTCAGATGACGACTGCAACGGCGACACCATCTTCCACGGGCGTGGCACGTACCAGGGCGGCGCCACGCTGCGCGTGAAGCTGACGCACGCGCTCGACTGCGCGGACTTCACCAACGCCACGGAGACCGTGCAGGTCCTGGACCTGGGCAGGCTGATCGGGAACGGTCCCGATCGATGTTCGTTTTCCGCGCCCCCCAACCTCCTGATGCTGGCGCCGCGCCACATGTACCCGATCGGCGACGACGCCGCGCCCGGCGCTGACGCGGCGCGCACCGCGGTCGACGTGAGCACGAGCGGCCTCGCGCAGCTCGCCGGGCCGCACTTCTCGGCCGCGCTACCGCCCAGCTGCCTGCTCGCGTCGACCGCGCCTGGGACGGCCGCGACGACCAGCACCTGGGATCATTCGTCGTCGTGCCTGCCGCCGCGCACCGCCGCCGACCCGCGCCTGTGTCGCACGAGCACCCACGAGGTCATCGTCGCCCCGGCGGCGACGGTCGGCGAGTTCTATCGGATGCGGACCGACCCCACCAAGTCGACGGCCGTCGCCTTCGTGTGGGACGCGGCGACCGGTGCCCCGCTAGCGGGCGCCACCGTCGCGCCGGTCGACGACCTGCCGGGCGTCGCGCGCAACTACTTCGCGTTGTTGGCGGGGCGCTTCACGCCGGTGGCGGCGGGGACCGCGACGACGTCCGCGGGGCTCTTCGCCATCGAGCTCAAGGCCCCCATGGACGTCACCATCACCGCCCCCGGGTACCGCACCAGGCGGGCGGTGCTCGCGGCCAACGTCACGCTCGGCATCCAGGCGATCGCGATGACGCGGGAGTAGCCGCCCGCCCCGCTACTCGGCGTCGCCGTCGCCGGGCGTCTCGGCCAACCCCAGGCGCCGCATCATCTTGTAGATCGACATGCGGTCGATGCCGGCGGCCCGAGCCGCGGCCGAGATGTTGTTGTCGTGCAGCTCGAGCAACGTCTCCAGGTAGCGGCGGTCGAACTCGTCGACCAGCCTCTGCTTGGCGACCTTGAACGGCGTGGTGACGTCGATGGTGGCCCAGCCGCCGCCGTGCTGCGGGGCCGCCGCCGGCTCGACCTGGAGCGACGGGTGGTGCGGCAAGAGCGCGGCCCGCTCGACGGCGTTGCGCAGCTCGCGCACGTTGCCGGGCCAGCCGTGGCGCGCGGCCCGGTCCATGAAGTCCGCGGGCAGGGCCGCCAGGTCGACGCCGTCGAGCTGGCGCAGGAACGCCGCCACCAACAGCGGGATGTCCTCCTTGCGCTCGCGCAGCGGCGGGATGGCCAGCTTGGCCACCGCCAGCCGGTAGTACAGATCCGAGCGGAACGTGCCGCGGTTGACCTCGACCGCCAGGTCGCGGTTGGTGGCGGCGACGATGCGCACGTCGCACTGCACGGTCCGGGTCGAGCCGATGCGGCGGATGCGGCGGGTCTCGACCGCGCGCAGCAGCTTGGACTGTACGTCGAGCGGCAGCTCGCCGATCTCGTCGAGGAACAGCGTGCCGCCGTGGGCCGCCTCGAACACGCCCATGGTGGCCTTGCCGGCGCCGGTGAACGAGCCCTGCTCGTGGCCGAAGATCTGGTCCTCGAACAGCTGCTCGGGGATGGCCGAGCAGTCGAGCACCTGGAACGGGCCGCCGGCCCGCGGCGACCGCTGGTGGATGGCGTCAGCCACCAGCTCCTTGCCGGTCCCGGTCTCGGCCTGGATGAGCACGGTGGCGTCGCTGTGGGCGAACCGCTCGATCAGCTCGAACAGGTGCCGCATGCTGGGCGCGCCGCCGATCAGGCTGCACAGCCGCGGCTCGTTCCACAGCGGCAGCGGCACCGCGTCGGGCAACGGGGTGAAGGTCACCGCGCTCTTGCCCAGGCCGATGGTGGCGCCGGGCGCGATGAACCCCTCGACCACCCGCACCCCGCGCACGTGGGTCCCGTTGGTCGACTCCAGATCGCGCAGCCGGTAGCCCTCGGGCTGGAGCCGCAGCTCGCAGTGCAGGCCCGACACCTTGGGATCCGACAGGGTCAGGTCGGCGCCGGCCCGGCCGATCAGGATGGTCGGCTGCGCGAACTCTATGGCCAGGCCGGCGTCGGGCCCGCTCACCACGTCGAGGCGGCAGCGGCGGACGCTCAGGCCCGGCAGGCTGCCCTGGTGCGAGGTCACCCAGGTGGCTGCTTCGATGTCACCGCTCACAGTCGACTCCAGCGCGCAGGTTGTTGCAGGGGGTGGTGGCGGCCCGACGTCGGCCCGTGGGCCGGGCCGATGATCGCGGGCTGGCGGTGGTCACGGTCGTCGGGGCCACCACGGTATCACTGCGCCGCCAGCGGCGCGGCCGGGGTGGCCGGCGCCGGGGTGGCCAGCTGGACCTTGGCCGCGGCGCCGACCCGGCCGTCGTCGGCCGCCAGCTTGGTGTCATCGATGTCGGCGGTCGCGGCCGCGAACTGCAGCGGCGCCTCGAGTTCGGCCGACAGCTCGATGACGGTGGCCGGCAGCTTTTGGCTGACGCCGTCGATCGACACCAGCACCTTGGTGCCCACGGTGAAGTCGTTGCGGTGGCCGCGCGGCACCTCGAAGCGAACCCGGAGGTCGGCGGGATCGAACACCCGGGCGATGCGGGTGCCGCGCTGGGCCATCTCCCCCTGCTTGACCTTGATCATCGTGATGACGCCGTCCATCGGCGCCTTGACCTCAGCCTTGGCCAGCTGGTCTTCGTACTCCTTGACCTCGGCCTCGGCGCCGCGCGCGCTCGAGGCGGCGGCGCCGGCGGCGGCCCCCGACGCGCCCAGCGCCGCCTTGGCGGCCTCGACCGCCTGCCGCGACTGAGCGCCGCTCGAGTACAGCTTGGCCTCGGTGGCCAGCTGGCGCCGGGCCTCGGCCGCCTGGATCCCGGCCCGGGCCGCCTCGGCCTTGGCCGCGTTGACCCGCTGCCGCGCGCCCTCGAGCCGCTGGCGCAGCTGGCTGTCGTCGAGCCGGGCCAGCAGCTGGCCGGTGGTGACCCGCTGGCCGCCGGTGACCAGCACCTCGTCGACACGGGCATCGAACTCGGCCACTACCACCTCGCTCTTGGCCGAGGTGATGACGCCGTCGAGGACCAGCGGCGCCGGCGCGGGCGTCGGCTTGACCTCGCGCTGGGCGGCGAACGGGTCGGCGCCGACCGGCGCGCGATCGTCGCGGCCGCACCCGGCGGCCAGGGCGACGGCGATGAGGATGACGAGGCTAGCGATGCGCGACATGGAGGTCCTCCTGGTCGGGGTGCTCGGTGGCGCGGAGCAGCGCGTGGTACAGGCCGCGCGCGGCCACCAGCTGGGCGTGGGTGCCTTGCTCGACCACCTTGCCCTTGTCCATCACGACGATCAGGTCGGCGTTGCGGACCGTCGACAACCGGTGGGCCACGGTGATGCGGGTGCACCGCAGCTTCTCCAGGTTGGCGATGACGTTGGCCTCGATCTTGTTGTCGAGGGCCGAGGTGGCCTCGTCGAGCAGCATGATGCTGGGGTTGCGCAGCACCGCTCGGGCGATGGCGACGCGCTGGCGCTGGCCGCCCGACAGCGAGCCACCGCCGTCGGACACGATGGTGTCGTAGCCCATCTGCATGGCCACGATGTCGTCGTGCAGGCACCCCACCCGCGCCGCGCTGGCGATGCGGTCGAGCGTGGCCTGCGGCACGGTGAGCGCGATGTTCTCGCGGATGCTGGCGCCGAAGATGTACGGGTGCTGGGGCACGATGCCGATCTGCTGGCGCACCGCCCGCAGATCCATGTCCTTGAGCGGCTTGCCGTCGTAGGCGATCTCGCCGCCGACCGGCTGGTGCAGGCCGGCCAAGAGCGACAGGAGGGTGGTCTTGCCCGAGCCCGACGGCCCCACCAGCGCCACCGCGGCGCCGGCCGGAATGTCGAGGTCGACGCCGTCGACCACCAGCGGGGCCTGTTCGCCGTAACGGAACTTGACGTCGCGCACGGTGATGTTGCCGCGCAGCACCGGCGGCTGGACGACCTTGTCGCGGTCCTGCTCGAGCTGGGTCTGCAGCACGTCGTCGATGCGCTCCATGTGGCCGCGCACCAGCTGGAGCTCGAGCGCCGACGACACCAGCGCGCTCAGCGGGTCGAACAGGCTCGACGCCAGCGAGTTCATCGCCAGCATCGTGCCCAGGCTCATCTTGCCCTTCATGACCGCGGTGGCCCCGACGGTGAGGATCAGGAGCGGCGCCAGCGAGGCGATGGCCCCGCGCACGGCGTCGACGTAGGCCTGCATGCGGACCCGGCTGATGGTCACGTTGAGCTGGTCGGTGTAGAGGTTGCTCCACTTCTCGACCGCGAGCTGCTCGGCGCCGGCGCACTTGAGGGTCTCCATGCCGCCCAGCATCTGGATCATGTAGCCGTGCTCCTTGGCTGCCTTGTCGAGGCTGGCGGCCAGGAGGCGGTGGTTGGCCGGTCGCGCCGCCAGGAACACCAGCGCCTCGGTCATCGACAGCGTGATGGCGATGACCCCGAGCAGCGGGTTCACCCAGAAGATGATGATCGCGTAAGTCAGGACGAAGAAGCCGTCGATCACCGCCGACATGCTCTTGGACGTCACGATCTCGCGCACGGTGCCGTTGGAGTCGACCCGCTGCATCAGGTCCCCGGTCGACCGCTTCTGGAAGAACGAGAACGGCAGGCTGACCATGTGGTCGAGGAACGACAGCGTCATGCGGGTGTCGAGGGCCATCCGCAGGTGCAGCATCAGGTGGGCGCGGATGATGCCGATGATGGTGTTGAACGCGACCATCCCTCCGATCGACGCCAGCACCACGTAGAGCAGCGAGTAGTCGGCCCGCGGCACGACCTTGTCGATGATCATGCCGGTCAAAAGCGGCAGCACCAGCGCCACCAGCCGCAGCACCATCGACATGACGATGACCCGGGTGAAGATCGTGCGCTCGCTGAGCAGCTCGGTGACGTAGCGCCCGAGCCGGCCCTTCTCGGCCTTCTGCTTGGTGAACCGCGCGGTGGGCGACAGGTCGAGGGCGACGCCGGTGAACTGCTTGCGGAAGTCGGCCAGCTTGACGTCGCGCGGCCCCACCGCCGGGTCGACGATGCGGACCCCGCCCTTGACCAGGCGGTCGAACACCACGAAGTGGTTGAGCTCCCAGTGCAGGACGCACCCGCGCGGCAGCATCGGCAGCTGCTCGATGTCGACCTTGATGGCCCGGCCCTGGAGCCCGAACCGGTCGGCGGTCTCGAGGATGGCCTTGGCGGTCACGCCGTCGCGGCCGATGCCCATCGCGTCGCGGATCTCGGCCAGCTTGGCGACCTTGCCGTGGTAGGCCATCACCATCGCCAGCGACGCGGCGCCGCAGTCGGTCCACTGCAGCTGCTGGACGAACGGGATGGTGCGGGCGCCGCCGCTGAACCCGAGCCGGGCCAGCGCGGGGAACCGCTCGACCAACGACGGGCCCTGGGACTTCGACTCCGACATGGCTGGTGATTGTACGCTGGTGGGGGCCGGGGCCGGGCGCGGGCGGGACACCGTCGCGCCGGCTCAGTAAAGGATCTTCTCGACCGCTGGCAGCAGGGTCACCAGGAACGGCTTGGCCTCGATGCGCACCTCGCCGGTGCCGCGCAGGCCGTTGTGGAAGTGGTAGGTGTGGCGCTGCGACTCGAAGGTGCGGCTGGGCAGGCGGGCCTTGACCAGCACCCACGAGCCGGCCTGGCCCACCATGTCGGCGAACTGCGACCCGAGCATGCGCCGGGCGTCGTCGGGGCCGAGCACCTCGGAGCCGACCTCGGTGATGGTCACCTGCTCGCGCGGCTTGATGAAGCCGTTGAGCGCCACCTGCAGGGTCTGGCCGATGCGCAGGCGCGGCCGGTCCTGGCCCGGCAAGAGCGCCAGCACCACCGGGTCGGCGCCCTCGGGCACGATGGTCAGGATGCGGTCGCCCGGCATCAGGTTCTGCCCGGGGCGGACCCGGACGTCCGACACCACGCCGTCGCCGGCGGCGCGGACCGTGCGCGACTCGACCAGATCGCGGGCCCGCTGGCGCTTGGTGCTGGCGCCGACCAGCGCCTGCTTGGCCGCGTCGTCGTTGTCGACCAGAAACAGGATGAGCGCGTTGCGGTAGTCCTGCTCGGCCTGCTCCAGCTCGGACTTCTCCTGCACCGAGTACAGCCGGGCCAGCTCGTCGCCGGCCTTGACCCGGTCGTTGGCGCTGACCGCGATGTGCTCGACGGTGCCCTGGGCCGGCGCGGTCATGTCGAAGCCGTCGACGGTGACCACCACCGGCCCGGTCGAGTAGGTCGGGACCTTGGCGAACCACGCGAACGCCAGCGCCACCACCACCAGCGCGCACGCGATCGGGTAGGCCCGCCGGACCCACGCCGGCGACAGGTTGACCAGCGCACCCTCGGTGCCCTTGTTGCGGTGGTTCTCCAGTGCCTCGGCGCGGAACAGCGACTTGGCGTCGGCGGCCGCCTCACGCTCCTTCTGGGCGTGGGCCCCCAGCAGCTGGTGGATGAGGCCGGCGCACTCGCGCGCGACCAGCATGGCGATCGCCCGCTCGATGAGGCCGAACCCGGCCAGGCGCTCGCTGCGGGTCAGCACGATGATCGCGACGGTGCGGCCGGCGGCGACGATGGGCTGCACCAGGATGTTGCCGTCGCACACCTGACAGCCAGCGGCGGCGATCTTGGCGAGGATCTCGGGTGACGGCCCGCCGTCCCCCTGCTCTTCGATGGTCCACGGCTCGCCCGCCTCGTCGATGAACCGCGACAGCGCGACGGTGGCGTCGGTCAGCTCGGCCAGGCCGACCCGGAGCACGCGGTCGGCCGACACCAGCTCGGTCTGCAGGGCCAGGCGGCGGATCAAGCCGTAGACCGGCGCCGCCAGCTCGGGCGGGATGTCGACCTGCGGCGGCGCGACCATGGCCGGCGCGGCGGGCGCCGGCGCGATGGGGGGGCGCGGCGCGGGCGCGGCGACCGAGACCGCCTGTGGCGCGGGCGTCGCGCGAGGCGTGCGGTGCGGCGCTGAGGTGGCGACCGAAGCTGCGTGGGGGGCCGGGGTCGCGCGCGGGGTGCGGCGCGGCGAGGCGGTCACGACCGAGGCCTCGAACGGGGCCGGGGTCACCACCGAGGCTGCCCGCGCGACGGTGGCGGGCCGGCGAGCCTGGACCGGGGGTGGCGGCAGCGGGCGCGGGTCGGCGTCGCGGCGGGCCATCCGGGTCGGGGCCTCGACCTCCGACGAGCCGCTCCACGGCGACGGCGTCGCGCGCCGCGCGGCGCGGGTCGGCGCCTCCGGCGCCTGGGGCAGCGGCGCCGGCACTGGCGTCCCCGTCGCGTGGCGGTGGGTAGCGCGGATCGCGGCCGGCCGCGCGGCCTGGGTGGCCGGCCGCCTCGTGACCGGCTCCTCGTCGGCCGCCAGGGCCCAAGCCGCTGGCGCCAGGCTCGGGTTGGTGTCGTCGCCGACGTCGCCGAAGTCCTCCGGTGGGTAGGCCATGGGCGGTGGCAGCGGCCGTCCCACGCGGGACGGGTGCGATGACGACGCGGCCGGGCTGCGACGGATCACGTTGCGCTGCGGGAGGCTCATGCAGGCGGTTACTGCAACTCCAAAGCCAGCCGCGGGCGTCGTCTAGCTAGCGAGTTTCCAAGCGATCTCATGCACGCCCTGGGGTCGGCGCCGGCGGGTTGCCGACCTCGGTCTACGCGCGGGGTCGTGGCCCCACCGCGCTCGCGCCGTCCCAGATCAGCTACTTGGATCGCTTGTGCGAGTGGCACGCCCGGTGCTCTTACCGGGGGAATGATGCGTCCCTTCCGCTCGCTCGTGACCGCCACCGTCGCGTTCGCCGTCGCGGCCACGCCGACCCTCGCCGCGGCCGGGCCATCGGGTGAGTCGGTGAAGCTCGACGATCTCATCGCGGTCGCGGTCCAGCAGAGCGCCGGCCTGGCCAAGGCCCGGGCCGATCGATCGATCGCCAAGGCCGAGGCCACCGCCGCCGGCGCCGATCAAGACTGGATCACCAGCGCCGAGGTCGGGTGGAACAAGACCGTGGTCGGCGCCAACGCCGACTACCAGCCGGTCCAGCTGGTGGAGGACGCCAAGGTGACCGGCACCCTCGGCGTCGCCAAGAAGCTGCCCACCGGCGGCTCGGTGTCGGCCCAGGTCGGGCTGGCCCAGAAGACGCAGACCTACGACATCGACGCCAACCTGTTCACCGTCGCCGACGGGATGGACATCCAGTACGTCGACAACGGCCAGGCCTCGGCCCAGATCAAGGTCGAACAGCCGCTGGTGCGAGGGTTCGGGGTCGCCGCCGGCGGCGTGCAGCGCCGGGCCCGGGCCGCGGCCGAGGGCGCCAACGTCAAGGCCCAGCTCGCGGCCGAGGAGCTCATCCGTGACCTGGTCTCGAGCTACTGGGAGCTGGCCTACGCCGCCCAGGAGCTGCAGGTGCGCAAGCGCAGCCTCGAGCTGGCCAACACCCAGTTCCAGACCACCCGCGACGCCAAGCGGGCCGGCGCGGTGGCCGACAGCGCGCTGCGCGCCGTGGAGTACCAGCTGGCGGTCCGCGAGGAGGCCCTGCTGCGGGCCCAGGTCGAGGTCGAGTCGCGCTCGCTCGAGCTGCGGCGGGTGTCGGGCCTCGAGGTCAGCCGCCGCGACCTGGTGCTCATCCCCGGCGAGACCTTCGAGATCGAGGACGGCGACGAGAGCCGGTGGAACATCGACGACGCCCTCGACGCCGCGCTGGCGGACAACCCCCGGCTGCAGGTGCTGCTGGCCGAGAAACGCGCCGCCGACGTCGACGTCGACCTGGCCCGGGACGCGGCGCGGCCCCAGGTGAACGTGGCGCTCGAGGGCACCCTGTTCGGCGACGGTCCCTCCACCGGCGAGGCCCTGGGGGCGCTCGGCGCCGGCGGCGGCTACATGGTCGGCGCCAACCTGTCGTTCCAGTTCGAGATCGGCGGTTCGCGACGGGCGGCGACCGAGGCCGCCACCTTGCGTCGGACCAAGGTCGTCATCGACGCCCAGGACCTGCGCCGCATCGTCGAGGTGGAGATCGTCCAGGCGGTCCACGCGGTCACCTCCGCGCGTCAGCGGGTGACGCTGGCGGAGAAGTCGATCGACGTCGCCAACGTCACCGTCCAGGCCGAGATCGCCAACTTCCGGGCCGCCCGGTCGAGCAACTTCGACGTGTTCCAGCGGCAGGACGAGCTGGTGGAGTCCGAGCTGCGCAAGGCCCGGTCGATCGCCGACTTCCACATCGCGGTGGCGCGCCTGGAGTTTCTGACCGGGACGCTGCTCGAGCGCTACGGCGTCGAGGTCCGGAGCAGCAAGCGCGGTCGGTAGTCGGGCCACGTCCAGGCGCGCGGGCCCCACGGGCCTGGCCGCGCCTTTGGCGGGTGGGGCCGGATGGGGAGATGCGACCCCCGGTCGACAACTCGACCTGACCCCACCCAGGGGTGCCAGGCTAACCGCGCGAACCCTGGCTCCAGGTGGGCTGGCACGATGCCTGCTCTAGCTCCTGTCGTCCCCAGATTCCAAGGAGCTAGCCATGAAGACGACCCTCGCCACCCTCCTCCTCGCGACTGCCACTGGCGCGTGCGTCTCCACCGTCGGCGCCACCAACGACCGCCCCAAGCGGGATGCGACCGCGTGCGACGGCGACGAGGACGTGCTGGGCGCGACCACCATCCGCACCCAGGCGGACGTGGACGACCTCCCCAAGCGCTGCTTCTCGATCGACGGCGACCTGGTCATCGAGCGCTCCCCGCTGACCGATCTCACCCCGCTCAAGGAGCTGGGCTACGTCGCCGGCGACCTGCGCATCGTCGACAACACCAAGCTGGCGTCGCTGGCCGGCATCGTCGACGTCGAGGTCTACCAGGGGAGCATCCTGATCGACGGCAACCCGGCCCTCGCCGACCTGGACGGCCTCGAGCGCACGGTCGAGATCGACGGGCTCACGGTGCGCAACAACGACCAGCTGCGCAGCCTCGATGGCCTGCGCCGGCTGACCACCATCAACGGCGATCTGATGATCGATCGCAACCCGTCGCTCACCGACCTGGGCGGCCTCGACGCGGTGACCCGCGTCCAGCGCCTCGAGGTGGCCGACAACGACAGCCTGCTCGCGCTGTCGGACCTGAACGCGCTGGCGGCGGCGACCACCGTGACCATCCGCGGCAACGACCGCCTGACCAGCGTCGGTGGCATGCCCGACCTGAGGCGCGTCGACGAGGTGGTCATCCACGACAACCCGCAGCTGCGCAGCCTCGACGGCCTGGCCATCACCCAGGTCAGCGGGTCGGTCGACCTCCACAACAACGGCCTGCAGCGGCTCGGGCTCGTGGTCACCAACATCGGCCGCGACTTCATCCTCGACGGCAACCCGGCGCTGCCCTCGGTCGACGGTCTGGCGCCCGGACTCATCGTCGGCGGCGCGATGACTGTCACCAACAACCCGCAACTGCAGTCGGTGCTGGGGCTCTACGTTGGCACGCGCGCTGCAAACCTGGTGGTCATGGGCAACACCCGCCTGTCTCGGTGGCGCGCCGACCACCTGCAGAACCACGCCAGCCAGTTCCCGAGCCTGACGGTCCTGTCGAACGGCAGCACCAACAGCCCCGACTACGAGAACCACTAGCGCGCGGCGCACCGACCGGCACGTCCCCACCCCCGCCACGCCTCACCCTGGAGCATCCGATGACCACCTCCTCCTTCCGCACCTGGCTCGCTACCGCCGCTGTCGTCTGCGCGATCGGCGCGCCGTCGCTGGCCGAGGCCTCCGGCCGCGTGGTGGTGATGCCGTTCGAGGGCCCTGACCACCTGGCCGACGACACCCGCCAGGCGGTGGTGGCCGAGATCAGCCGCGCCTACGACGTGGTCCCGACCACCGCGTGGGTCAAGGCCCGTCGCGCCGCCGAGGCCCAGGAGCTGGGCGAGAAGGTGTGGGCCCGGGCCGCGAAGAAGTCGAAGGTCGACGCCCTGGTCGAGGGCAAGGTGGTCACCCGCGGCGGCCGCGCCACGCTCGAGATCACCGTCATCGACGCCCACGCCGGCGCCGAGGTCGATCACCTGCAGCTGAGCTTCAGCGCCCGCGGCATGGGCCCGCGCGACGAGGACCGGGTCCGCACCGACCTGCAGGACCTGCTGCGTTGGGTCGACGGCGTGTCGTCGACCCGCAACCTGGGCGACGCCGATCTGGCCGACCTCGACGACCTGCACGACCTCGACGGCGAGCGGCGCGACCGGCGCGACCGGCGGGCGGCGCGCCGGGATCGGGACGAGGACCGGACCGAGGCACGCGACGATCGCGACGATCGTCGGGCCGACGACCGCGACGACCGCGACGACCGCGACGACCGCGACGACCGCGACGCTCGCCGAGCCGACGACCGTGACGACCGTGACGACCGTGACGACCGTGACGACCGTGACGCTCGCCGAGCCGACGACCGCGACGACCGTGACGCTCGCCGAGCCGACGACCGCGACGACCGCGACGACCGCGACGCGCCCAAGGCCCGGGGGTCCGACATCATGGCGCTGTTCGGCGACGACAGCGCCCTGAGCCCGGCCGAGAGCACCCGGGTCGCCGACCAGGCCGCGCGCACCGCCGCCAACCACCACATGTTCGCCGCCTCGGCCGGGCTGACGGCGTTCAGCCGCAGCCGGACGTTCATCGGCGGCGCCGACGCGCCGCTGGACTACCCGGGCGGCGTCACCAAGGCGCTGGCCGTCACCGCGGCGGTGTACCCCATGAGCGACGACGCCAAGGGGCGGTTCGCCGGCTTCGGCGTCTCGCTCGACTACGCCCGCGGCCTGGGCTCGACGGTCGACCTCGACGTCGGCGCCGAGGCCCTGGCCAACTACGACATCATCTACCAGGAGTGGGCCGCGGCCGCGCACTACCGGTTCAACACCAAGGACCTGAGCATCGACGGCGCGCTCGGCTTCCGCAACCTGGCGCACGCCATCGACATCGTCGACGAGGTCGATGCCGACATCGGCAACGAGCTCGACGCGCTCGACGCCGACTTCGGCGCCCTCACCGTCGGCGGCCGGGTCGAGTTCGCGGCCAGCCCCAAGGCCACCCTCGGCGTCGGCGGCGAGTACCTGTTCGTGACCTCGGCCGGCGTCCTCACCGAGTCATCGATGCTGGGCGGCGGGCAGGCCTGGGGAGCCCGGGCCAAGGCCGACCTCAGCTACGCCATCAGCAAGCGCGCCTACGTCACCGCGGCCGCGAGCCTCGAGCACTACGCCCTCGCCTTCGACGGCAGCGGCGAGATGGACGAGGCCTGGCAGATCGACACCGTCACCGACACGTACCTCGGCGCCCAGCTGGGTGTCGGGATGACCTACTGACCCACGCCGCGCTGGCGTCCGCCCGCGTCCCACCACCTCACCGCCTGAAAGGAGCCCCGCCATGCCCACGCCCACCTTCACGCCCGTCGACCCCACCGCCCTCGCCGCTGTCACCGGCGGTGCCCGCAGCCAGGCCGCCACCGAGGAGCGGCTGATGGACAAGCTGCAGAGCATCACGACCACCATCAAGGACGTCGCCGCCCAGCAGCAGGCCAACCAGACGCCCAGCCCGATGAGCCAGCTGGCGCCGTTGTTGGCGATGCGGATGATGCAGCGCGGGCGCCTGTAGCGGCCGGCGTGGCGACGGTAGCGCGGGCGGCCCGACGGCCGCCCGTCGACGTTTTCGGCACGGGCGGTGGACCTCCGCCCCGGCCGCACAGGGCGCACGATCGTGTGACCCGCGGGCAGCGACGGCGCCGCCGCTCCCCCAGGGGACCCCGCGCGCCTGCGTCGATCCAGCGGCTCTGGCGCTGGCACGCCGCGTGCTCATCCTGGCTTCGTCGACGGCGCGTGCCGTCCCCCACCCCGACCTCGCCAGGAGCCCGCCATGTCCAAGCCCACGTTCACCCCCATCGCCTCCACCGACCTCGACGCCGTCACCGGCGGTGCCGCCAGCCGCACCTCCAGCTCGGCCAAGTTCGAAGACCGCCTGATGGACAAGATGACCAGCATCACCACCGCCATCAAGGACGTCGCCGTGCAGCAGCAGAACAAGCAGGGCAACGATCCCATGGCGTCGATCATGCCGATCATCGCGATGAAGATGATGCGCCAGAACCGCTAGGCGCGGCGCGCGCCGCGCCGGCGCCAACCGGACCCATCCTGCACGGGCGGCCCAGTGGCCGCCCGTCGACGTTTTCGGCGTGCGCCCGGTCGGCGGCGGTCGCCGCTGCCCGCGGTCGACGGAGTGCGGGGCTCGCACCCACGCGGCGCGAGCCAGGTGCCCGAACCTCGACGGCCCCGAGGCTGGCACGCCGCCTGCTCTAGCTGTCACCACGCGGCATCCGCCGCGCCCCCCACACCCCCGGCAGGACCGCCATGTCGAACCCCCGCACCCCAGCCTTCACGCCCATCGCCGCCACCGAGCTCGCCGCCGTCACCGGCGGGCGCCGCGCCGCTTCGTCGTCGACGAGCTCGGCCACCAACGACCGCATGATGGACATGCTCACCACCATCGAGGGGGCGATCAAGGATCTGGGCAACACGCCCAAGCAGCCCGACGCGATGAGCCAGATGATGCCGATCCTGGCCTTGTCGATGATGAACCAACCGGCCGCGCCGCCCCCGCCGGTCATCTGCTGCAGCGGCGGCAAGCGCCGGCGCTGCTGATCCGCCACGCCAGCTCACCACTCGGAGGTCGCGATGCGCGCTCGAATCCCCACCACCACCGCCCTCCTCCTCGCCACCGGCGTCGCCCTCCCCCAGGCGCACGCCGACGACGCCCCCGCGGTCGCCGACCTCGTCGGGTTCGAGGACTCATCGCGCCCGTCCGAGCCTCCGGCCCTCCCCTCCTTCGACACCCCCCCGGCGCCAGCGCTCCCCGCGCCCCGCGCGCCGTCCTCGCCGCGCTTCCAGCTCGCGGTCGGTCCCTACACCTCGACCCGCACGCTGGCGTTCGCGGTCGACGCCACCACGCCGTCCGATCAGCTGCCGGCGACGTCGCCGCAGTCGACCGTGGTCGGTGCGCAGGTCGAGGCCGCGGTGTTCCCGGCCGGCCGTCACGACGCCCGCGGGCGCCTGGTCGGCCCCGGCATCACGGCCGCCTACCGCCACTCGCTCGGCGCCAGCGCCACCTTCGATGATCTCGACGAGCCCGACGCGCTCCTGACCTTGCCCGTGGTCGACAGCGGCTGGTCGCTGGGCGTGCGCTACCGGCAACCGCTGGGACCGGTGCTGATCGAGGCCGGCCTCGACCACGCCAGCGCCAGCCACCGGGTCGACGAGCGGCCGCCGTGGCTCGAGCTGCCCGACGCCGAGTACCGATCGCTGGCCGCCGCGGTCAGGCTCGAGGTCACCGTCGGCGCCGCGGCCCAGGTCGGCCTGGGCGCGCGCTACCACCACGTGCTCGACGCCGGGGAGCTGATGAGCCCCGCGGCCTACGGTGGCGGCGCGGTGGCGGCGTTCGACCTCGACGCTGGCGTCGACGTGCCGCTGACCGACCGCCTGTTCGCCACCGCGGCGCTGTCCTACCGGCAGGTGACGATGGCGTTCGCCGGCGACGGCGACCTGGCCTACCTCGACGAGGCCGACGTGCCCGACGTGGTGGGCGCCACCGATCGCGCCATCGACGCCCACGTCGGCCTCGGCGTCCGCTACTGACCCGCCCCGGCGCCGCGCGGGTCGGCCGCGAGCGTCACCGGCGGAACGACGCGCCCGGACGGCTCGGCGCCGGCGCCCCGGCCAGCTCGGCCGCCACCTCGGCCGGCAGCGGGAACCACCGCAGCGCCTCGAAGTCGGCGGTGCGCTCGGCGTCGGTGCACGCGGCCGCGGCGGCGGGGCCGGTCCCCACCGCGGCGATCAGCCGGCGGGCGTCGTCGAGGTACCCAGCCAACGAGCTTTCGGGCTCGGTGGCGTGGCGCGACCGGTACTCCATCTTGCCGGTGCGGTAGGTGACGTCGGCCAACCGCATGGCCGCGTCGGGGCGGCCCCGCCGGTGACGCCACAGGCCGGTCTCGGGGCAGAACGTGTAGTCGGGCAGGAACTTCCAGCCGTCGGTCGCCACCAGGTGGATGGCGTCGATCAGGAACTGGAACTGGGTCTCGGACAGGAAGTAGTTGAAGTTGACCCGCACCCAGCCCGGCTTGATTCCCTCGCAGCCGCGCACGATCTCGCGCTCGAACTCCTTCGAGGTGGCCAGATCGATGCCGAGCAGGCGGTGGCCGTAGGGCCCGGCGCAGGAACAGCCGCCGCGGGCCTGGATCCCGAACAGATCGTTGAGCAACGCGACGACGAAGTTGTGGTGCAGGTAGGCGCCGCGGTGGCCGACGACGAACGACACGATCGACAGGCGCCAGGCGCCCCGGTTGCCCAGGATGACCAGGTTGGGGTTGGTCGACCACGACGCGATGGCGCGGTGGATGAAGTCCTCCTCCCGCGCCCGGATCGTCTGCCAGCCGACCGCCTCCTTGAGCTGAAACACAAGCCCGGCGCGGATCGACTCAATGATGGCCGGGGTGCCGCCCTCCTCGCGGTGCTCAGGGTCGGCCAGGTAGCGGTGCTCCTCCGGGCTGACGTAGGCCACGGTGCCACCACCGGGCGTGGCCGGCACGGTGTTGGCAAACAGGTGGCGCTTGGCCACGAGGACGCCGGGCGTGCCGGGGCCGCCGATGAACTTGTGCGGCGACAGGAACACCGCGTCCTTGTAGACCAGGTGTCCGTCGGGGCCGTCGTCGGCCATGTTCATCTCGATCTGGACGTAGGGCGCGGCCGCCGCGAAGTCCCAGAACGCGTAGGCGCCGTGGCGGTGCAACAGCGCGCCGATCGCCCGGGTGTCAGAGCCGATGCCCGTCACGTTGGAGGCCGCCGAGAAGCTGCCGATCTTGAGCGGCCGGTCGGCGTAGCGCGTGAGCTCGTCCTCCAGCTCCTGCAGGTCGACGTGGCCGTCGGCGTCCTCGCCGATGGTGATCACGTCGGCGATCGACTCGCGCCACGGCAGCTCGTTGGAGTGGTGCTCGTACGGACCGATGAACACCACCGGCCGCTGGCTGGCCGGGATGTGGTCGCGCAGGCCATGGCGCTGGTCGAGATCGGCCGGGATCCGGATGTTGAGGACGTCGATGAGCTTGTTGATCGCGCCGGTGGCGCCCGAGCCGCAGAAGATGACCAGGTCGTCGGGGCCGCCGCCGACCGCGGCCTTGATGATGGCGCGGGCCTCGTCGCGAAAGCGGGTGGTCTGCAGCCCGGTCCCCGACGTCTCGGTGTGGGTGTTGGCGTACAGCGGCATCACCTGGGTGCGGATGAAGTCCTCGATGAACCCGAGGGACCGGCCCGAGGCGGTGTAGTCGGCGTAGGTGACGCGGCGCGGCCCGTAGGGGCCTTCGATGGCGCAGTCGTCACCGATGATGGCGCTGCGGATGGTCTCGATGAGTCGATCGCTTGCGGACATCTGCGTCCGGTGTATCGCAAAGCGCCGGCGGCCGCGACGGTGATCTCGGCGCGGCGCGACGCGTCACGCCCCGGGCACCGGCTCGACGAGGTCGAACTGGGACAGGTCCACCACGAACCCGCCGTCGGGCGTCTCGCTGATCAGGTCGGCCGGTCGCACGCCCCAGGCGACCTGGGCGTGGTCATAGGTGGTGCGGGCGTGGACGGTCTGGCCGGTGGTCTCGTCGACCCCGGTCACCGACACCGCCAGCTCGGCGTCGACCGCCGCGAGGCTTTGGGGCGTGGCCCCGAACAGCGGGCTGGTCTGGTCGAGGACGTGCATCACGGTCCAGGCCCGCGACAGCGCCGGGGCGCGATCGCGGACCAGCGCCAGGTCGACCTGGGGGTAGATGCGCTCGCCCTCCAGAGTCACCCGGGTGCTGCTGAACACCACGCGGATCTGGGCCTCGACGATGCTGTTGCCGCGCTGGTTGCCGAGGCGCAGGCGCAGGGTCGGCTGGCCCTCGAACGGCGCGATGGTCGGCCGCGCGGCGAACCGGATCCGCGCGGTGGGCCGGGAGTACTTGGCGAACACCACGCCGGTCGCCAGCGCGGTCGCCAGCAGGCTCAGGATCGACTCGGCGGTCACCACCAGGTTGGCCACCGTCGAGCTGGGCGTCATCGCGCCGTAGCCGATGGTGCCGGCGGTCTGGACGCTGAAGAAGAAGCAGTCGGCGAACCCGTGGACGTTGGCGACGCCACCGACCGCCCAGTAGACCACCCCGAACGCCAGGTTGTAGGCGATCACCAGGACCGCCAGCAGGCCCAGCAGGAAGCCCCACGAGCGCACCAGGATCGCGTGGTACAGGTCCAACAGCGGGTGGCGGGTGGCGCCGCGGAGGATCACCCGCGGCGGCGGCGGTTGCTGGGCCATGCCGCCCATCTTCGACGGCCCCGCCACCCGGGCAAGTTTTGCCGCCCAGGCCTGCCCTGGCGGCGGGCCGCACCGGGGTGGCCACCACCGGACGCCCGGCGCTGCCGCCGCGGCGGGCCCTGGCGTCCCAGCCGTGGCGCCCCGCGCACGGCGCCAGGAGCGCGCGCCTCGACGACGCCGCCGCCGCCGAGATCCGGTAGCGTCGTCGCCATGTCCATCGCATTCCTGGGAACCGGCCTCCTCGGCAGCGGCTTCGTCCGTCACCTCTTGGCCACCACCGGCCAGGTCACGGTGTGGAACCGCACCCCCGGCAAGCTCGCGCGGCTGGTCGACGCCGGCGCCCGCGCCGCGTCCTCCGTGTCCGAGGCGGTGGCCACCGCCGACCGCGTCCACCTGTGCGTGCGCGACGACGATGCCGTCGACCAGCTGCTCGACCAGGTGCTGGCCGCGGCCCCGGCCGCCGCCGTGGTGATCGATCACACCACGACCTCGGCCACCGGCTCACGCGCGCGGGCCCGCCGGCTGGCGGCCGCCGGCCGCGGCTTCCTGCACGCGCCGGTGTTCATGTCCCCGGCGGCGGCAGCGACCGCCAAGGGCATCACGCTGTGTGCCGGTCCGGCCGAGGTCTACGCCCGGGTCGACGCGGCGCTGGCGGCCATGGCCGGCGAGGTGTGGTACGTCGGCGACGATCACGGGCGCGCCGCGGCGCTCAAGCTGTGCGGCAACGCCATGCTGATCACGATCGCCGCCGGCATGGCCGACGCGCTGGCGGTCGGGCGCAGCGCGGGCCTGGCCGGGGCCGACGTGCTGGAGGTGATGCGCCGGCTCAAGCCCGGCGGGGCCATCGAGGTGCGCGGCGCGCGCATGGCGGCCGGCGACTTCACCGCCAGCTTCGAGCTGGCCATGGCCCGCAAGGACCTGGGCCTGATGGTCGACGAGGTGGGCGCCGCGCCCCTGGCGGCGCTGGCCGCCATCGCCGCCCGGGCCGACCAGCTCATCGCCACGGGCCACGGCGCCGACGATCTCGGCGTGCTCGCCGCGCCCGGCGCCGGGCCGACGCGGTAGCACCGTCGGCGGCCCGACGCGCTATGGTCCGCCGCTCCAAGGAGGCTCCATGCAGATCGATTTCGCTACCCTGTTGTCACAGATGGCCACCCAGCTGGCCCAGGTCGCCCACTGGCTCGACAAGGCCGAGGCCCACGCAGCTGCCAAGAAGTTCGACGTCAACACGCTCCTGACCGCGCGCCTGGCGCCCGATCAGTTCCCGCTGGTGCGCCAGATCGGCTCCGCGTGCGACACCGCCAAGCTGGCCGTGCCGCGGCTGACCGGGAAGGCAGCGCCGGTCCACGCCGACGACCAGGTCACGGTCGCCGAGTGCCGGACCCGGATCGCCGAGGTGGTGGCGTTCATGGGTACGGTGACCGCCGCCGACTTCGGCTGCGCGGCCGAGGCCAAGATCACGTTCCCGTGGATGCCCGGCAAGTACCTGACCGGCACCGACTACGTGGTGGCGTTCGCCATGCCCAACCTCAACTTCCACCTGGCCCACGCCTACGCCATCTTGCGCCACAACGGCGTCGAGCTGGGCAAGGCCGACTTCCTCGGGCCGGTGCCGTTCCGCGACGCCTGAGCCGACCGCGACCCCCTGGCACGATCCGTGGAAGTGCCTCCTCGGCATCCACCCGCCGCCCAGGAGTTGTCGATGTTCGCCCCACGTCTGGTCTGTTGCGCCGCGATCCTCACCACCACCGTCGGAATCGCCGACGCCTACGCAGACGGTCCGGGCGCGTGCGCCTGCGAGGTGCCGGCGGCCCCCGACCCGACGCAGGCCGGGCGGCTGCCGCGCTGGGGCGTCGGCCTCCAGCTGACCTCGCTGTCGCTGGCGAGCGACGGCGCCACCGCGGCCAGCGCGTGGCAGGGCGGCGGGC
Organism: Kofleriaceae bacterium; assembly: GCA_041389965.1. GTDB lineage: Bacteria > Myxococcota_A > Polyangia > Haliangiales > Haliangiaceae > UBA2376. Next base: position 66,042 of record JAWKQV010000003.1, read on the forward strand.
TCCAGCTCCGCTACCGCGTCTCACCGCGCTGGGTGCTCGAGCTGTCGGCGGCGCAGGTCACCGACGCCACCGGCGGCGACGCCCGCAGCGCCGCGGCGCTGCTCGCGCAGTTCCACCCTCGCCCCGCCGCGCGCTGGGACCTGTACGTGGTCGCGGGTGCCGGGGCCACCGCCGCGGCCGACCCGATGCTCACCGACGACGCCCGCGCCGCCAGCCAGGCCGGCAACGTCCAGCTCGGCGGCGGGGTCGAGCGCCGGCTCGGCAAGGTGGGCCTCAGCGCCGAGGTGCGGTTGGTCACCGGCGCGCCGCCCGACGCCTCGACCACGGCGCGCATGCCAGCGCCCGGCCCGCGCGCCAGCCACGGCGGCACCGCCACCGTCGGCGCGACCTACTACTTCTGACGGTGGCGCGGTACACCCGCCCCATGGACCCATCGTTTTGGCACGCGCGCTGGGAGGCTGGCCAGATCGGCTTTCACGAGGGCAGACCCAACGACTTCCTGGTCGAGTTCGGCGCCCGGCTCGGATCGGCCCGCCGGGTCCTGGTGCCGCTGTGCGGCAAGTCGGCCGACCTGGCGTACCTGGCCGGGCTCGGCCACCAGGTGATCGGCGTCGAGCTGGTCGAGGCCGCGGCCGCCGCCTTCTTCGCCGAGCACGGCCTTGCCCCGCAGGTCGACGACGTCGACGGCGTGCGTCGCTACCACCACGGCGCCATCGCCATCGTGGTCGGCGATCTGTTCGACGCGACCACGGCCCAGGTCGGCCCGGCCGACGCGCTCTACGACCGCGCCGCGCTGATCGCCCTGCCGGCGTCGACGCGGCCGCGCTACGTCGCGCACCTCCGGGCCCTGCTCCCGGCCGGCGCCCCGGGCCTGGTGGTCACCCTCGACTATCCGCAGACGGTGATGGACGGCCCGCCGTTCGCGCTCAGCGACGACGAGGTGCGCGCCTACTACCCGACCGCCGAGCTCCTGGCCGACACCGCCCTGACCCAACCGCGCCTGGCCGCGCTGGGCGTGACCGGCCGCGAGCGGTGCTACGCCGTCGCCACCACCCGCCCCTGACCGTCCCCCGAAAAGGAGAAAGGCCACCTTTCGGTGGCCTAGCTCGTGCGAAAGGGGGGACTCGAACCCCCACGGTGTTACCCACTGGAACCTGAATCCAGCGCGTCTACCAATTCCGCCACTTTCGCGGTGGATGGGGAGTATATCTGCAGGGGGGTCCGGTTCAACTCCCGCTGCCATGTTTTTCGCGGCACGCCTCAACATTTGCAGCGCCGACGGTGATCGCGGCGGCGCGGGTGGGCGCGCGGAAGGCTTTACATTCCGCCACCTCGCGACATACCATCGAAAGCGTTCGGGAATCGCATGGCCAAGCTGATCGTCATCTCCGGCGACGAACGCCAAGAGTTCGAGCTTGGGGCCTTCAACACCCTCGGCCGGCATCCTGACAACACGATCCAGATCCTGGATCGGATCATCTCCAAGGAGCACGCGCAGATCCAGCGCTCCGGGGATGGGCGGTTCCTGCTGCGAGACCTCCGCTCGCTCAACGGGACCTTCCTGCGGGGTGAGCGGGTCGGCGAGCACTACCTGCAAAACGGTGACGAGGTCACCATGGGCTCGACCCGGCTGCAGTTCGTCGACAGCCCCGGGCCCGAAGAGCCGCTCCATCGGGTGACCATCGCCCCGGGCCTGACCGAGAGCCACATCCGGCAGCGCATCCAGGCCCAGACCGGCGACTTCATGCCGGAGCGGCAGCTGGCCGACGAGAAGGTCCTGCGGCGCGACTACGAGCGCCTGCGCATCGGCCACGAGCTGGCCCGCGCGGTCGGCAGCGAACTCGATCTCGAGAAGCTCCTGCCCAAGATCCTCGACAAGGCGTTCGAGCTGGTCGGCGCCGACCGCGGCGCCATCCTACTCATCGACGACCGCGGCGAGCCGGTGCCGCGTTACGTGAAGACCCGCAGCGGCAAGACCGACTCGGAGCTGGTGCTGTCGCGCACGGTGCTGTCGGAGGTGGTGCAGAACCGCGCCGCGGTGCTGTCGTCTGACGCCACCATGGACTCGCGCTTCTCGGGCGCCCACTCGATCATCATGCAGGGCATCCGGTCGACGATGACCCTGCCGCTGCTGTACGGGGCCGACCTGCTGGGCCTGATGCACCTCGACTCGCTGTTCACGTCGAACGCCTTCACCGAGAAGGACCTCCAGGTGTGTACCGGCATGGCGGCCCAGGCCGCGATCGCCATCCAGAACGCCCGCCTGGCCAGCCGCATCGAGAAGGAGGCCCAGACCCGCGCCCAGATCTCGCGGCTCATCCCGGCCTCGGTGGTCGAGCAGGTGGTCAAGGGCGAGCTGGTCATCGAGAAGGGCGGCCGCCTCAACGAGATCACCATGCTGTTCTCGGACATCCGCGGCTTCACGACCATGTCCGACGGGCGCCCCCCCGAGGAGGTCGTCAACACGCTCAACGAGTACTTCGAGGTGATGGTCGACGTGCTGTTCCAGTTCCAGGGCACGCTCGACAAGTTCGTCGGCGACGAGATCATCGGCCTGTTCGGCGCCCCGATCCCTATCGAGGACGGCCCGTTCAAGGCGGTGGCGTGCGCGCTGGCCATGATGCACGGCCTGGCCGAGTTCAACCGGACCCGCGCGTCCGAGGGCCTGCCCGAGATCAAGATCGGCATCGGCATCAACACCGGCAAGGTCATCACCGGGTCGATCGGCTCCACCCGCGCGCTGCAGTACACCGCCATCGGCGACGCGATGAACGTGGCGTCGCGCCTGGTCAACGTCGCCACCGCCGGCGAGGTGATCATCTCCGAGAGCACCCACCGGCTCGTCGCCGACCGCATCGAGGCGATCGCCCTGCCCCCGGTCCGGGTCAAGGGTAAGGCCGACGAGCTCAAGGTCTACCGCGTCACCGCGCTCAAGCCGACGGGGCCGTCGGCCTCCGCCAGCTGGTCCGATCCGACCCGCGCGTGAGCTGGGCCGCGGCCCCGGGGCTGGTCGCCCGGCGCCGCCTGCCGCTCCCCCCGAAAATGACGACGGCGCCGACCATCCGGCGCCGCGGGCGATGACGACGGCCGCCCGGTCGTTCGACCAGCCGGCCGGCCGAGGGCCTACCCGATGGTGACGCCCATCTGCTGGCGCACCGCGAAGTACTCCTCGCTGATCGAGTAGAGCACCAGCTCCTTGATCTTGTCCTTCACCTGCGGGCCGCCGACGGTGACCGGCTCGGCCGAGACCAGCCGGGCCGCGACCTCGAGATCGCCGCACACCACGAAGCCGGCGCGGTGCGACGCCGCGTCGACCGCGTGGCCCCAGCGCGCCAGGTCGACCTGGGGCGCCGCCTGGATGAAGCGGTTCACCACCACCGCCAGCTGCTCGAACACCGCCGGGTTGAGGCGCCGCTGGATCTCCGGCTTGTACTGTTGCACCAGCGGGAACACATCGGGCGGCACCGGGAAGTCGGGCCGCACCAGCGAGATGGCCGACAGCAGCGCCACCTTCAGCTCGGTGTTGGTCTGGAGCAAGAGCTTCAGGTAGTACTCCGGCCGCATGAAGGTCAGGCGGCGGGCCGACAAGAACGCGATGTCACGGTCGGTCTTCTGCGACAGCAGGTGCTCGCGCACCACGAACGACGGGCACAGCTCGTTCTTCTCGGTGAAGTTGGCGAGCTGGATGTCGGCCGGCTTCTGGTCGGCGATGAGGAACACCTCGGGGATCGGGACCGACAGCACCTGCCCGACGTAGTAGAAGATCTTCGAGAACATCACCTGGTCGGTGGCCAGCGGGCGCTTGTCCTTGCGCTTGATGCCCAGCTCCTTGTGCGGGTAGGCGTGCATCGCCGCCACGCCGCTCCACACCGCGCCCATGATGGCCGAGATGTAGCGGTTCTCGTCGGGGTGGATCAGCTTGCCCCACGAGTCGGGCGTCATCACCGCCTTGGCCTTGACCAGGCCGCGCGGCTTGTATTGCTCGTAGAAGGCCACCTGATCGCGATCGGCCTTCTTGAGGAAGGTCAACGTCGCGCACATGCACCAGCGCTTGTCGTACTGGTGGGCGTCCCGGTAGATGGTGTCGAGGGCCTGGTACGAGTCGTACTTGAACGGCTCGTCGCGCAGCATCTTCATGTGCACGGCGATCGCCTTGTCGGCGTAGTCGGCCCCGGCCCGGGTGTACAGCTCGGCCAGGATCTCGGCCCGGCCGCGGTTGCCGGCGTCCAGCTCCTGGGCCACCTCGAACGCGCTGATGGCGCTCTGGAAGTGCCCCAGGCGCGACCGGTAGATCTCGCCGAGCGCGTGGAGCAGGCCGATGCGCACCGTGTGGAACGTGTCGGCCTCCCCCGCCGCCGGGTCGGGCTGCGGGATGCGCTTGATCATCTGCCGGTAGGCCCGCTCCTGGGCCTTCCAGTCCTTCTTGGTGGTCAGGATCTTGTCGATGCTCTCGAAGGCCTTGAGCGCGCGGTGCAGGTTCGACGCATTGAGCTTGGACGGCACCTCGAAGAAGTTGTCGAGCGCCAGGTTGTAGAAGTCGATGGCCTCGTCGGTGGCCTTCAGCTCGTCGCGGGTGATGGCGCCGGCCGCCAGGTAGTACGACCCGCGGCGGATCTGCTCGGTCTCGAGGTCGATGAACCGCTGGATGGTCTCGACCACCTTCTTCCACTGCTTGGTCTCGGTGTAGAGATCCAGCACCTTCTGCAGCAGCGAGTGGTCGTCGGGCGTGACCTCGAGCGCCTCGAGGTAGGCGCCGACCGCCTTGCCCGGGTTGGCCAGGTTGCTCTGGTAGATGCCGCCGATCTCGTCGAGCAGCGCCACCTTCTCGGCGTCCGACGCCGAGGCCAGCAGGCCGCGCTTGGCGTGGACCACGGCCTCCCAGTCGTTCTGCTGCACCTGCAGCGCGATGACCGCCTGCAGCGTGTCGCGGTGCGACGGGTCGATCTCGAGCGCCTTCTCGAACATGTTGAGCGCCTTCTTACGCTCACCCAGGTTCTGGCGAACCATGCCCATCCGGTTGTAGATCCGCACCACCTCAGCCTCGGGCTGGCTGTCGCGGTGCTGGACCAAGATGGTCTGGTAGATCTTGCTGGCCCCGTCCCAGTCCTGGGTCTTGAACAGCAGGTCGGCCCGGCCGATCAGGGTCGGCAGGTAGGTCGAGTCGATGTTGTAGGCCGCCTCGTAGTGACGCTGGGCGCGGTCGTAGTCGCCCAGCGCGTCGGCGGTGCGGGCCGCCCGGTAGTACAGCTCGTTGAGCTCGCGCGGATCGGGCCGGCTCTGGCCGACCTTGCGCACCAGCATCTCGATGACCGGCGCCAGCGCCGCCCACTCCTCGTCCTCGAAGTACGCCTCGGCCAGCGGCTTGCCGGCCTCGACGTGCTCGGGGTCGAGCGCGATCACCGCGGCAAACAGCGGCTTGGCCCGCTGAGTGTCGTGGAGCCGCTCGCTGTAGATGCGGGCGGCCTCGTGGAGCAGGCGCACCTTGTCGAGCACCACCGGGGTGTGGGCCTCGGCGCGCTCCATCATCTGCGCCGCCTTGAGCCAGTCGCCGCGATCGGCGTACAGCTTGGTCAGCGCCTCCATGGTCGCGACGTGCCCGGGCTCGATCGACAGCCCGCGCACGAAGTTGGCCTCGGCCTCGGCCACGTCGCCCAGCTGGGCGTACTGGATGCGGCCGATGCGGTGGTACAGGTCGACCCGCTTCTTGGGGTCGTCGATCAGGTGGACCAGGCGGGCCATGACCTCGATGGCCCGGTCCCAGTCGCTGATCTTCTCGTACAGCCGGCCCAGCGCGTCGAGCGCGCGCGGCTCGTCGCTGTCGAAGCCCAGCACGTCGGTGTAGGCCTCGATCGAGCGGTCGTAGTCCTGGAGCTCGCGCTCGTAGACCACGCCCATCGCGCAGTACAGGTCGATGCGGGTCGAGGCGTCGGTGGTGTTGAGGATGTGGTTGCGGTAGGTCTCGACCAGCGCCTCCCACCGCCCGGCCTGGTGGTACAGACGCGACAGTTCGCGGTAGGCGCCGTAGTTGCGCCCGTCGAGCGCGACGATCTTCTCGAGCGCCTCGGCGGCGCGATCGAGCTTGCCGAACCGCTCCTCCCAGGCCGACGCCATGCGCTCGTACAGCGCGACCCGCTGGGCGTCCGACGGCTGGGCGTCGAGCTGGGCCTCGAGCACCGCCAGGTACTTCTCGGACTGATCGGTCTTCTCGTACAGCTGCTCGAGCGCGCTCAGCGCCGGCAGGTTGGTGGGGTCGGTGTCGAGCACCTTCTGGTACGAGCCGATGGCGGCCCCGGCGTCGTGCAGGCGCAGGTCGTAGATCTGCCCGATGTCCAGGCGCAGGCGGATGACGTCGTCCTCGTCGCCGGCGAGCGCGGCCTTGCGGCCCAGCACGTCGATCAGCGGCTCCCACATCTGGTGGAAGCGGTACAGCCGCTCGAGCGACGCCAGCACCGGCACCGAGCTCGGGTCGTTGACCAGGGCCGACTGGTAGGCGGCGATCGCCTGGCCCTGATCCATCACCTGGTTCTCGAGCAGCTCGCCCAGGGCCAGGTTGACCTCGGCCCGCTTGGAGGCGTCCTTCTCGGACGCCGCCTGGCGCGACAGGGTCTCGACCAGCTCGCTCCACGCGCCGCGCTTGCGCTGCAGCTCGGCCAGCGCGGCCAGCGCGCCGACGTGGGCCGGGTCGATGCGCAGCGCCTGCTGCACCGAGTGGATCGCGTAGTCGATGTGCGCCAGGTGCTCGCCGTACCAGCGGCCGATCTTGACCCACAGGTCCGCGGCTTGGCCCCGGTTGGACGACTCCAGGTCGCGGACCTGGTGGGTGTACTCGCCCAAAAGCTCCTGCCACCGGTTGGTGGCGGTGGCCAGCCGCTCGAGCTCGGCGGCGGTGCCCTCGTGCGAGAAGTCGCGCTTGAACGCCTCCTCGAGGACCACGTAGGCGTTGTCCTGATCGCCCAGCTCCTGCTCGTAGATCTTGGCGACCTGCGCCAGCAGGCTGATCTGCTCCTGGACGTCCTCGCGCTGGCCGGCCCGCTCGAGCAGCACCTCGGTCAGCTGGGCCCACTGGTACTGAGCCCGGTAGATGGCCTCGAGCCGCGCCGACGCCGTCGGGTTGGCGTTGTCCATGGCGCGGACCCGCTCGTACACCTGGGCGGCGCCGTCGAGGTCCTCGACCTTCTCCTCCCAGGTGGCGCCGGCCTGCAGCAACGTGTCGATGCGCTGCGACTGGTCCTCCTGGACCAGGGCCCGCTTCTCGAGCACCTCGATGGCCTCTTCCCACCGGGCCTCACGGGTGAACAGCCCCTCGAGCTGCTCGAGGGCGCCGAAGTCGCCGGCGTCGATCGCCAGGACCGAGCGCCACGCCGTGACCGCCTCGTCGACCCGCCCCAGCACGTCGCCCTCGATGCGGCCCAGCTCGGAGTACAGCGCGATGACCTGGTCCTCGTCGACCTTGTCCTGATCCTGGCCGACGTCGATGATCCGCCGCAGGGTCTGCGACAGCTCGTCCCAGCTCTGGGTCGACCGGTACAGGCCGGCCAGCGCGGTCAGGGTCTCGAAGTCGTTGGGGTCGAGGCGATCGGCGCACAGCCAGGCGTCGAGCGAACTGCGCTCGCGGTGCAGGTGATCGGCCCACACCCGGCCCAGCCGCTTGTACAGCCGGATCTGGTCGCGATCGGACGCCGACACGGCGACCTGCCGCTCCAGCACCTCGACCAGCTCCTCGTACTTGCCCAGGCGCTGGTGGATGTCGGCCAGCGCGGCCAACGCCACGGTGTCCTCGCCGCGGATGTCGAGCACGCGGCCCCACAGATCGATCGCGCGGTCGTCCTGCGACAGCGCCTCCGACGACAGCCGCGCCATCCGGGCGTAGGTGTCGGCCAGCTCGCTGTCGCCGTCGGCGACGTCGATCAGCTGCTCGTAGGTGTCGTACAGCGGGGCCCACGCCTCGCGCCGGAAGTAGATGGCCTCGACGCACTCGAGGGCGCGCCGGTTCCGGCTCTCCTGCTCGAGGATCGCGCGGTAGCAGCCCAGCGCCTGGTCGAGATCGCCCAGGGCATCGGAGAACACCGCGCCACGGCGGAACTGCAGCTCGGTCTGCTCGTCGGGATCCTGGGTCACCTCGATGCGGCGGCGCAGGACCTCGACCAGCTCGTCGTACATGCCGGCGCCGAGGTACAGCCGATCGAGCGCGGCCAGCGCGTCGACGTCCTTGGCGTCGATCTCCAGCACCCGGAGGTGCGTGGTGACCGCGGCGTGGGCGTCGCGCTGCTCGAACTCGTGGACCCGCGCCAACCGCAACAGGGTCTGGCGGCGCAGCTCGGGGTCGGCGTGCCGGCCCAGGGCCCGGGTGTAGACGTTGACCAGGTCGTCCCAGGCGCCGGCCTCGCCGGCCAGGCGCTCGGCCTCGTCGATGGCGTGGGCGCTGGCGGGGTCCTCGACCACCGCCTCGCCCCACCAGCCGAACGCCCGGGCCGGGTCGTACAGCCGGGTCTCGGCCAGCTCGGCCAGGCGCTGGTGCATGCCGGCCCGATCGGCCGCCACGGTCAGCTTGCCCAGCTGCACCTCGTAGATGCGGTGCAGCTTCTCGAACTCGCCGGCGGTCTCGTGCAGCGGCTCGAGGATCGCCGCGATCTCGTTCTGGTGGTGGCCCTCGAAGAACAGCGCCTCGAGCGCGGCCTGGGTGTCGGCGTGGTCGGGCGAGGTCATCAAGATCTCGCGGAACACCTCGATCGCGCCCTTCTTGTCGTCGAGGGCGTCGTCGAGGGTCTGGCCCAGCCGGAACTGCAGCGCGACGACCTCCTCGTCGGACTCGGCCAGGCGGATCTCGCGCCGCAGCACGTCGGCCAGCTCCTTCCACTTGCCGGTCGCGGTGTACAGGCGATCGAGCGCCAGCACCGCCGGACGGTTGTCGAAGTCGACGTCGAGGATGCGCCGGAACGTGGCGATCGCCTTGTCGACGTCGCCCAGCTCCTGCTCGTTGACGCGGGCCAGGCGCGACAGCAGGTCGACCTGGCGCGGCACGTCGAGCGACTTCTCGGCCTCGCTCGCGTACAGCGCCGCCAGCGGTGTCCACTGGCCGGTCAGCTCGGCCAGCCGCTCGAGGTGGCCCAGGGTCAGCTCGTTGGCGGGGTCGTCCTTGAGCGCCCGCGCCAGCGACGCGAACGCCGCCTTGGGGTCGCCCAGCTGGGCCTCGTGGATCGACGTCACCCGGTGCAGCAGGTCGACCCGGGCCAGCGGATCTTCCGTGTGGCTGATGACCACCTCGAGGACCTCGACCAGCTTGCCGTACTCGCCGCCGGCCTCGTAGATCGGCTCGAGCACGCGGGCTGCCGCCACCGGCTCGCCGTCGGCCTTGCGGATCATCCCGTCGAGGGCCGCGAGGGTCTCCCCGTGGCTGGGCTCCATCGCCAGCGCCTCGCGGTAGCTCTCGATGGCCCGGGCCTGATCGCCCAGACGGGTCTGCCACAGCTGGCCGATGCGGTACTTGAGCCCGACGATCTCACCCGGCATCTCGGACAGCTCGACCTGGCGCTCGAGGTTGGCCAGCAGGTCGTACCAGCGCTCGGCCTGGCCGTAGAGGCGGTCGAGCGCGCGGATCGCGTCGTCGTCGTCGGGGTCGATGTCGAGGATGGCCTGGTAGGTCTCGATCGACTTGGCGACGTCGCCCAGCTCGCGATCGTAGACCTGGCCCAGCACCTTGAGCATCGGGCTCTTCTCGGCCGGATCGTCGGCCAGGTCGGCCTTCTTGGCGTAGATGTCCTTGAGCGGCTCCCACTGCTTGAGGAACAGGTGGAGCTTGACCAGGGCGTCCATGGCCGGCACGTCGACGTCGTCGATCGCCAGCACCTGCTGGAACGTGGCCACCGCCGCCGGCTTGTCCGACAGCACCTCCTCTTCGATCTGGGCCGCGCGGTACAAGAGCTCCTTACGCTCGGTCAGGTCGAGCAGGATCTCGCTCTTCTTCTTGAGGGCCTTGACCAGCGCCGGCCAGTCGCCGTTGCGCTCGTGGATGCGCTGGATGGCGGTCGCCGCTTCCACCGAGCCCGGCGCCACCGCCAGCACGCGCTGGTAGGTGGCCACCGCGGCCGGATCGTTGCCCAGCTCGTGCTCGTGGATCTGGGCCTGCTTGAACAGCAGCGCGACCTTGAGATCCTCGTCGGTGGTGTCGGTGACGATGCCGTCGTAGAGCGCCACCAGGTCGGTCCAGCGGTCCTGGACCCGGGCCAGCCGCTCGAGCTGGCCGGCGGTGCCCTCGTGGCGCGGATCGTCACGCAGCGCGCGGGCGTGGGTGTCGAACGCCTTGGCGGCGTCGTCGCCCCCGATCTCGTGCAGCTCGGCGATCTGGTGGAACAGCTCGATCTTGCGCGCCGGATCGAAGGCGTGGCGCGCCATGATCTCGTACACGCCGATCTGCTTTTGCCACGCGCCCTCGGCCTTGTAGATCGGCTCGAGGATGCCGGCGATGGCGAGCTCGTGCTCGGCCCCGCCGGTGGTCAGCAGGCGCTCGAGGGCCGCCACCGCCGGCCGGTTGCTGCCGTCGAGCTCGAGCACCTGGCGGTAGGTCTCGATGGCCGCCGCCGACTCGCCCAGGTGCTGCTCGCGCAGGCTGGCCAGCCGGTTGAGCAGCAGGACCTGCTCGCCGTCGTCCTCGCACAGGGTCAGCTGGCGGGTCAGGTTGTCGCCCAGGTCCTGCCAGTGGGAGCCGGCCACGTACAGCCGATCGAGCGCCCGCAGCGCCTGCAGGTTGTCGGCGTCCTGCGCCAGCACCTCGCCGTAGGCGCGGATGGCCTCGGCCGGCTGGCCCAGCATCTCCTCGTGGATCGTGGCGATGCGGAACAGCACCGCCAGGCGCTCGTCGGGCGCCGCCGCGATCTCGGCCTTGCGGTGGTAGACCTCGAGCAGCTCGGGGTACTTCTCGTCGCGGGCGAAGATCGCCTCGAGCGCGGTCAGCGCCTCGCCGTCGTCGGGCTCAAGCTCGAGCGCCTTCTTGAAGAACACCACGGCGCGATCGCTCTTGCCCAGGCGCTCCTCGTAGTTGCGCGCCACATCGGTGGCCAGCTCGTGGGCCAGCGACGGCGCCAGGTCGGCGCGCCCGACCGCCTGCTCGAACAGATCCGTCAGCCGGGCCCAGCCCTTGTCGGCCAGCGGCGCCAGCTCGACCAGGTGAGCCTTGGCGGCCTCGGTGGCCGGGTCCTCGCGGAACGCGCGGCCGTAGGCGGCGAAGGCCCGCTCGACGTCGCCCAGCTTGGTGCGCTCGAGCTCGCCGATGCGCAGCAACAGCCCGACCTTGCGCAGGCCGTCGGCGCCGGCGGCGTCGACCTGGATCTCGTGCACGCCGACCAGCGCGCGCCACTCGCCCAGCTGTTCGTAGATGGGCTCGAGGATCGCGGCCGCGGCCAGCCGGGCCTCGGCGTGCTCGGGGCTGGTCACGGCCAGCCAGTGCTCGAGCCGGCCCCGGGCGCCGGCGTGGCCGGGCTCGAGGTCGAGGATGTCGCGGTAGACCTCGATGGCGCCGGGCACCTCGGCCAGGTGGGCCTCGCGGACCTGGCCCAGGCGGAACTTGAACTCCAGGTGCTTGGCGCGATCGTCGTCGGGCCCGATCGTCGTGATCTGGCGCGACAGGATGTCGGCCAGGTCCTTCCACCGCTGGTTACGCAGGAACACGCGGTCGAGCGCGGCCAGCGCCTTGGGCTCGTCACCGACCGCGTCCAGGATGCCCTGGTAGGCGGCGATGGCCTTGCCGTCGTCCTTGACCTCGTCCTCGTACAGCTGGCCGATCTTGGCCTGGATGTCGACCCGCTCGTCGACGTCGTGGGTCAGGTCGAGCTTCTTGGTGTAGACGTCGAGCAGGGCCTGGAACTGGCCCCGGCCCAGGTACAGCCGCTCGAGCGCGTCGAGCGCGTCCTGGTTGTTGGCGTCGAGCTCGACGATCTGCCGGTTGAGTTCGAGCGCGCGGTCGCCCTGCCCGAGCTCTTGCTCGAGCGCGGTGGCCATCACGCTCATCACCGGCAGCGCGTCGTGGTGGTTGGTGTACTTGGGCAGCGCGGCGCCGTACGCGGCGACCAGCTCGGTCCACGCGCCGGTGTCCTTGGCCAGCCGCTCGAGCTCGGCCCGGATCCACTCGGCCTCGTGATCCTCGGCGTAGGCCTTGAGCCACCAGCCGAACGCCGCGCCCTTGTCGCGCAGCTTCTCTTCGTTGTACTCGGCCAGGCGCTTGAGCCGCTCCTGGCGCAGCACCGGGTCCTGTGTGGCGGCCAGCTGGATCTCCAGCGCGCCGACCAGCTTCTTGGGGTCGCGGCCCGCCTCGTACAGCGGGATCAGCGCCTCGGCGGCGTCGAGGTTGTGCTCGTCGAGCGACAGCACCTTCTCGTAGGCCCGCATGGCGCGGTCCGGCTTGGCCAGCTCGTCGCGGTACAGGACCGCGATCTTGGTGGCCAGCGCCAGGCGGTGCTCCTCGGGGCCGGCCTCGACCTCGCGCTCGAGCACGCGGACGTACTCGTCGAGCTTGCCGCGGCTGCGGTAGAAGGCGTCGAGGTCGTCCCAGCGGGCGTCGGCGACGAACAGCTTCTTGAGCGCGTCCTGGGCCCGGCGGTGCGACTCGTCGACCACGAGCAGGCGCTGCCAGGCGTCGATCGCCTTGGCGTTGTCCTCGAGCTTCTCGGTGTACAGGAGGCCCAGGCGCTGCAGCGCGTCGGCCCGGGTCTTGTCGTCGCCGGCGTTGTCGGCCTGCAGCGAGCAGACCTCGGCCAGCTTGCCCCAGTCCTTGCTGCGCTCGTACAGCTTGGTCAGCTCGGTCAGCGCTTCCTCGTGGGTGGGCTCGACCTCGATGACCTTTTCCCACCAGTACGTGCAGACCTCGGGCTTCTTGACCTTCGTCTGCGCCATGCGGGCGACGTCGATGGTCAGCTCGGCCCGCTGGGCCGCCGGGGCGCGCTCGATCTCGCCCTCGCGCAGCTTGATGAGCTTCTCCCAGTCGCGCCGCTTCTCGTACACCGCCAACAGGTGGGTGGTGGCCTGGGCGTTGTCGGGCTCGAGCTCGAGCACGCGCTCGAACGCCTTGATGGCCTCGGCCTGGTTCGAGAACCGGTCGAGGTACAGGTTGGCGATCTGCAGGTGCAGCGCGATCCGGCTGCCGTCGTCGGTGGCGTGCTCGGCGCGCTCGCCCAACAGCTTGACCAGGTCGGGCCACCGCTTCTTGTTCTCGTACAGGGCGGCGAGCTGGTCGTAGGCGTCGTCGGACGGCGCCACCGCCACCAAGGCCACCAGCGTGGACATGACCTGGTTCTCGTTGCCGAGCTGCTCGTAGCCCTGGGCCAGCGAGCGCAGCGCCGCGGCCTTGTCGGCCGGCGCGCTGGCGACCTTGTCCTCGTCCCGGGCGGCGTCGACCAGGGCCTGCCATTGCCCGGCCGCGGCCAAGACGCGGGCCAGCTCGCGCCGCGCCGGCAGTGCGTCGCCGTGGTTGGCGACGACGTCCTTCCACGCCGCGACCCCGCCGTCGGCGCCGCGCTCGGCGGCGCGGGCCGCGTCCATCGCCGCCGCGACATCACCCGAGACCGGCGCCGCGACCGGAGCCGCCGCGACCGGAGCCGCCGCGACCGGAGCCGCCGCGACCGGAGCCGCCGCGACCGGAGCCGCCGCGACCGGGGCCACCGGAGCGGCCTCGACCGGGGCTGCCGGAGCCGCCGCCTCGCTCGAGGTCGGCTCGGCCGCAGCAGCGACCGGCGCAGCCGGCGTGACCTCCGCCGCCGCCGGCTCCTCGCTGGCAGCCGCGCTGACCGCGGACGCGGCCGGCGCGTCGACGGGACCGTTGGCGGCCACGAACTCGAGCACGTCGGGCGCGTCGGCCTGGACCGCCGCCGCCGCCGCGAACTGGCGGCGCGCGCGCTCGACATCGCCCAGCTGCTTCCACGCGGCGCGACCCGCGGTCACCGCCACGAACAACCGGTCCTCGGGCTCGAGGTGACCGAGCGCCAGCTCGCCGAGCGAAACCAGCTCGTCCCACGCGCCGCGCTCGCCCAGCTCGGCCAGCAGGATCGCGTAGGTGGCGACCACCGACCGGGTCGGCCGCGCGCCGTTGTGCGCGACGCAGGCCATGGCCTTGGCGGCGAACCGCGCGGCCCGATCGCGCTCCTTGAACCGCTGCAGCCAGGCCAGCGCGAAGGCCCGGTACAGGTCGGCCCGCTCGCTGGGCGCGGCGATGGCCTGGGCCCGCCGCTCGTGGTGCGCCTCGAGCTCGTCGAGCCGCCCGCCGGCCGCCAGCAGGGCCTCGAGCATCACGTTGGCCGAGGGCTCGTGGAGATCCTTATCGAGCGCCGCGCGCAGGGTCTGCTCGAGCGACGGATCGTCGGGGGCCTCGATGCGCAGGATGCGGGCCGCACGCAACAGCATGCGCGCGCCGGTGACATCGTCGAACTTGGCCGCCTCGGCCGTCAGACGCTCGACCTCGTCGAGCCAGAACTCGGGATCGTAGCGGAGCGCGGCCAGGGCGTCCTTGACCCGCAGCGCGTCCGGCGTCCGCTCGGCGGCGTGGGCCAGGACCGTCTCGGCCTTGTCACGCTGGCCGCTGTCGAGCAGCGCCTCGCCGACGATGCCGGCCAGCTCGTCGATGGCGGCGGGGCTCTTGAGCTCCATCTCGCCGAGCTTGGCGACCATCTCGTGGCGCCCCAGCTCGCCATAGACTTCGCGGGCGCGGGACAGCGCCTTGAGGTTGTCGGGGTGGAGCTTCCACGCCCGCTGGTAGAGCCCGAGCGCGCGTTCCCGTTCCGGGATCACGTCCTCTGTCAGGCGCGCGAGTTCGAACAGGCGCTCGGACTGATCTGGTTTGGCACCAGACCCTTCCAGCTCCTTCTCCAACTCGTCGATTGCCGCGGCCCAATCGTGGGCGCGGCGCAGGCGCTCCCTCAGCTGCGTACGCGTATCCATCTGCGCCGTATCCTCCCGCACCCGCAGGGAGACTTCTAGCCCCCGCGGCGGGGAAGCGCGACGGCGCGTCAACTTTTTCCCACCCGCCGATCCACCGTACCCGCGTGCCGTCGACGACGCGCGACGCGCGACGCGCCGCTACCCCGTCGCGGCCCCAACCGCTGCCGCCGCGCCTCGGTCGCGCACCGTCGACCGGCCCCGCCGCCCAGCGTCGACCGCCGGGCCCGCCACGCTGATCAGCCGCCCTGGAGCTTGGCGCCGATCGAGAACCGCAGCTTCTGGGCGATCGACTTGTTGGTCGCGTCGCTGGCGCCGGCCGCCTTGGCGTAGGCCTCGAGGTCCTTGTCCGCCGCCTTCAGGTTGCCCTGCCGGAAGTAGGCCTGGCCGCGCATGAACTTCGCGATGTGCTTGTCCTTGCTGGCGTCGATGGCCGCGGTGAACGCCTCGATGGCCTTGGCGTCGTCCTGCTTGTCGGTGTAGGCCATGCCGAGGACGTAGTCGAGCTCGGCCTTGTCGACCTGCCCGGGCACCAGCTCGACGCCCTGGGTCAACACCTGGATGGCCTCGTTGGGGTAGTCCCAGCGACGGTACAGCTCGCCCAGCGCGACGTACGGCGCCCACTCGCGCGGGTTGGCCTCGATCGCCTTCGAGAAGGCCTGGGCCGCCTCCTTGGGCCGTCCGGTGGCGCGGTAGATGCGCCCGAGGTACGCGTGCTCGAAGTAGAGGTTCGGGTTGATCTTGACCGCCGCCAGCAGGTGCTGCTCGGCCTGGTCGAAGTCGATGACCGAGTAGTCGACCTCGACCTCGGCCGGCTTCTTGTTCTGCAGCCGGGCCGCGTCCTCGCGGGCCCGGTCGACCGCCTCCTCGTACAGCGAGACGCCGTAGATCATCTGGTACATCTCGTTGTCGGGCTTGAGGCGCACCGCCTCGGCGTACGCCTCGGAGGCCTTGTCGAAGGCCTTCTTGCCCCGGTACGACTCGCCCAGGAGGTAGTGGGCGTAGTGGTTGTCCTTGTATGCGGCGATCGCGTCCTTGAACTCGGTGATCGCGGTGTCGAACTGCTTGGCGGACAGCGCCTTGATGCCGGCGTTGGCTCGCTGGATCGACTCCTTGCGACCCTTGTCGGGGCAGCCCGTCGACAGGAGCACCAGCAGCAACACGAGGGTCAACGGAGAACGGGCGAGCGAGCGGATCATCAAGAGCCTCCAGGTGGGCGCCCCGAGGGGGCCAGCAGGTGAGCGAACCGTAGACCGGGCGGCGGCGGCGACTCAAGCGCCGGCCTCGCCGAAAACGCGACCGAAAACACGACGGCGAGCCCCGCGGCTCGCCGTTCCGACATCCGTGGCGGCAGCGCCGCCGTCGCGTCAGCCGCCGGTCGGGCGGAAGGTGAACGGGTAGTTCACCTGCACGCCGCCGCCGCCCTTCGGCTTCGGGAACTCGATGCCCTTGAGCACGCCGGCCACGCAGCTCGACACGTCGCCGCTCACGCCGCTGGCGTTGGCCGTGGCCACGGTGCCGTTGGGGCTGATGAAGAACTGGGTGCTGACGGTGCCCTCGAGGCCCGGCGACGCCAGGAGCTGCTTCTCGTAGCAGTACGTGATCTTCTGGATGTTGCGCTTGATGTACCGACGGATGATGGCCTTGTCGAGGTCACCGGTCGACTGCGGGTTGCCGATGCGGACCGACGGGACCGAGGCGCTGCGGCCGCGCATGCCGCCGCGGCCCGAGCCGACGCCGTAGCCCGAACCGGTGCCCGAGCCGTGGCCGATGGTGCCGTAGCGGCCGGTGCCGATGGTGCCCCAGCCCGTGCCCCCACCGCCGGGACCGAAGCCCGAGCGGCCGAAGCCGAAGCCGCCGTTCATCTCGCCGGCCTCGGTGCCGAGGAGGCCGCCCTGGATGTCCATGTCGTCGAAGCCGCTGGAGATGTCGCCCGAGCCGGTGATCGACGCGAAGGCGCCACCGTTCTGCGCGAAGACCTGCGAGCCGAGCACACCCGCGGTGCGCGCCTGCTCGATGGCCTGGGTGCGCGCCAGCTGCTCCTGGTCGGCGTTGCGCTTCATCTGGTAGTGGCCCTCGGCGCGATCCGAGTCCTTCTTGCCCATCTTGCCCTCTTCGAGCGCCATGGCCGTGCCGGTACCGCCGGACTCGTCCTCGCCGTCGTCCTCGGTGTCCTCCTGCTCGGGCGGGGGCGGATCCTCGATCGAGGTGGTCTGGGCGCTCGACGAGGCCTGCTCGGACAGCGACATGTCCGTCGGGGCACCCTCCTGGTCCGGGTCGGCGTACTGCATCAGGCCGACGATGGCCATGTGGAACGCGGCCGAGCCGAGGAAAAACAGCAGCACCTGGCTCTCGAGCGCCGCGAACAGCGGCACCGCCTGGCGCTTGGGCTGCGGCACCGACGTCACCAGGTAGGTGGTCGCGCCGGCCTTGACGCGGATGCGCGCCTTCTGCGGGATCGACATCTCGAGGCCGCCGGGGGCGGTCGTCGACGGCCGCACCCGGCCCTGGGCCTGGAGATCGGCCAGCGACACCGACTGACCGTCGGCGGACACGTCACCCTCCATGCCGGGGAGGAAGTTGAAGACGAAGTCTTCGCTGGGGTTCGACGACGGCGCGACCAGGGCGAACGAACCGGCCGGTGCGTCGGTGGTCGGGTACTCACACTCCGGGTCCTGGCCGATGCGGAAAAACGGGTTGGACTGCTTCTCGTCGCGGGCCCGCAGGAAGCCGGCGGCCAAGAAGCCGATCCCGAGCGGCAGGCCCAGGAAGGTCATCAGGTCGTTCTCGATGCCCAGGGTGCGGGGCCGGAACGCCCACGACGGCCGCTTCTCGACGTCGACCCACTGCCGACGCTTGGCGTGGTTGAACGAGGCGTTGTTGTAGCCGCGCACGAACCCGATCATCGCCACCAGGAGCCACAGCGCCGCCAGGCCGCGGAAGGCCCAGGTCGTCGCGGAGATCTTGCCGCCCTTGGGGTTGATGGCGTGCTTGACGGTGACCACCGAGCTGCCGAGCATCGCGGCGACCTCGACGGCGCGGGCCCCCGGCACGTCGATCTGGTCGGCCATGAAGCCCGACGCGCCGTAGGTGGGCGCCTGGGTCGGGGCGTTGTACATCCCGTACGGTGCGGGAGCGCCAGCCGGCGCCGGCGGCCGCGGCGCCATCATCTGCGCGGGCATCTGCGGCGCCATCGCGGGCTGCGGCATCGGCGGCGCCATCGCGGGCTGCGGCATCGGCGGCGGCGCCTGCGGAGCCACCTGCGCGGCGTGGGCCGGCATCGCCGGCGGGGCCGGGCGCGGCGTCGAGGCGATCACCGCCTCGGCGGCCTCGGCGATCTGCGGCTGCACCCGGGTCGGGATGTCATCGTCCTCCTCGGCGCCGCCGATGGTGACCTCGATGCGGGTCTCACCGATGACGACCGAGTCACCCGACTGCAGCTTCGCCTTGTTGACCTTCTGGCCGTTGACGAAGGTGCCCGTGGTCGAGCTCAGGTCGATGATGCTGACGTCGCCGGGGCCCGTCACCTCGATGAGGGCGTGCATCCGGCTGACGTTCTTGTCGTCGAGCCGCAGGTGCGACGACGACAGCTTGCCGACCTTGATGACCGGCAGGGCGAGCTTCTCCTCGCGGAGGAACTCGTCACCCTTGTACAAGCGAAACGTCAGAGGAACTTTGCCACCGGCCATGGGATTGTCTCCAGGAGCGAACGCGGTGCCCGGCGAGCGGGCGGGAAGGCGGGGAGACGACCGATGACCGGGGGGTCAGGAGCGCGGCCCGCCAGCCCGGAGGCTGCGGGACCGACGGCGCCCCTGGCTCACAAGTCTTCGGCCGACTTCAGAATCTCAGCGATGAAGTCCTTGCGGATGCGGATCAGGCTCGAGTGCTTGGCGAAGTCGCGGGCGTCGACCGCCGTCCCCTCGGGCTTGATGAGGTCACCCTCGATCGTATCGCCCGAGAAGTCGTAGACCTTGACCTTGTCCTTGCCCTTGTCCTTGCCCTGCGCCAGCGCTTGGCTGGAGAAGGCGCCCAGGGTGAGCAGCGAGACAGCGACGACGGTGATGGTGCGCATGACGACCCTTTCTTCTCGAGTAGCTCGAGTCGAGGGGGAGTCAGGCGCGCCAGCATTCTGGGTCGTCTGACATCCGGGGTTCGACTCGGTTCCGATTTTCTTTCGGGATTCTACGAAACGGTTTCGAGGAGATCGACCCAAACCATCGGGCCGGCTAACCGATTGAAATAATAGGAGCCGAAACTCAGCCGCCGGCGGCCGGCTGGCTGGCCTGCATCTTCATGGCGTCGTCGAGCTGCTTCACCAGCTTGTCGATCGCCTTGATGTTCTCCTTGGCCTCGTCCTTGTCGTCGTTGCCGCCGTCCTTGTTGAGGAAGTCGGCGAAGAACTGCCGGGCGGTCTTCGACGTGTCCTGCATCTTCTTGAGATCGTTCTCTTTGTTGGCCCGGAAGTCCTTGTAGAGCACGCCGAGGTTGAAGTAGGCGTCGCCCCGCTTCGGATCGGTGTCCTTGGCCTTCTTGTAGCTGGCCTCGGCCCCGTCGAGATCGCCCAGCCCGCGCTGCGCGATGCCCAGACCGATCATGGCGTCGTAGTTCTTGGGCTGCTGGGCCAAGACCTTCTCGAACTCGGCCTTGGCGATGTCATAGCGCCGGGTACCGAGCTGGATGAGGCCGACGTTGAGGTGAGCCTCGGACAACTTCGGATCGAGGTCCGCCGCGGCCTGGAACCGCGCCAGCGCGCCGGTCAGGTTGTTCTTGGAGAGCGCCAGGAGACCCAGGGCGTGCTGCAGCGGGGCGTACTTCGGGTTCTTCTTCTCGCCCTCTTCCAGCAGGAGCTTGGCGAGGTCGAGTCGGTTGCGGTTCTTCTGCTGGCCTTCCATGTAGACCAGGCCGTAGACCGTGTAGGCCCGCACGTTCTCGTTGTCGACCGCGAGCGCGTTCGACAGCTTCTTGCGGGCGTCCTCTTCGAGCTTGGCCCAGGCGGCGCTGTCCTTGGTGCGGCGCATCTCCTCGAGGTTGAGGGTCGCCAGGTTGACGTAGGCCGCCGTCAGCTTGGGGTTGGCCTTGATGGCGCTCTCCCAGTACTTGCGCGCGCCGTCGACCTTGCCCGCCTCCATGTACAGCTCGCCCAGGTTGGAGATGGACGCGCCGTGGTTGGGCTTGATCTTGAGCGCGGCCTGGTAGGCCTCCTCGGCCTCCTTGGCCAGGCCGCACGCCTGGTAGCTGCGGCCGGCCATATACTGCGCCTCGACGATGTCCTTGTGGGCGCGGGCCACGGCGGCGAACTGGTCGGCCGAAGCACGGCACGCGGCCTCGTTCCAGCCGGCCGCCTCGGACTTCAGGTAGGCCGCCATGGCGCTGTCGTAGTCCGACTTGGCGTTGGACGAGACCTCGCGGGTCTCGCCCTGCCCTTCGGGCTTCACGTTGGAGACGTCGGGCGGGGGCGGCACTTTGGTGTCCGCGTGTAGGCCCGACTTGGGCTTCTGGGCGCCGCCGCAGGCGGCGAACGTGCCGATCGTGGCGACCGACAACAGGATGCTGGCGAGAGAAGGAGTGACGCGCATGAGTCGTTGCCTCAGGGCTCGAGGAGAAGAAGGAGGAGATGCCTACTCGAGGCGAGTGACCGGCGGCTCGATGTCCCGGACCTCGGCCTCGGCGTCCGGGGCGACCCGGATCTCCGCGGCGGTCGGGAACTCCTCGGGCTTGATCTGCCCGAGCTCGCGCTCGCACAGCTTCGACCAGCTCGAGAACCAGCCGAAGTCGGTCGAGGCCTTGAGGCAGGCGCCGAAGCCCTGCAGCGAGGCGGCCTCGAGCGGCTCCGCCTTCTCGGTGAGAGTGTCGCAGTAGACGTCGACCGCCTCGTCGTAGGCGCGGATGTTCGAGGGGATCTCGGCGGTGAACAGCGCGTCCGAGAAGTTCTGCGAGATCTGGCCGAAGCGGGCCGCCGCCGCGATGGCGTTGGACGGCTCCTTCACCTTGAAGACCAGGTCCTGGTACTGGCCCGACGCCTTGCCGGCCAGCTTCTGCTTCTCCTTGAACCATTCTTCGAAGCGCTTGAGCGACTTGGCCGCCTCGGCCTTCTTCGCGGGGTCGAAGTTCATGCCCTGCGGGAACTTCACCGCGAGGAACTTCTCGTAGTCGACCTCGGCCTGGTAGAACTTGGCCGACGCGTAGTAGCGCTGGGCCAGGGCCTCGTCACCGCCGGGGAACTTGCCGCCCTTGCGCTCGAAGTTCGACACCGCCGACGCGAAGGCCGCCATCGCCGCCTTCACCTTTCGCGGATCGCGATCGACCACGGTCAGCTTGATCTTCGACTCCGGCCCACACTGGGTGCGGGTCGCGTCGCCCTTCTTGCGCTTGGCCTTGCCGCGCAGCGACACCGCGCGCTCGCGGACCACCCGGATGCAGGAGCCGTCCACGGTCTTCACCGGGCAGCTCTGCTCCCACAGGATCTGGCCGATGCGGCCGTAGGCGGCCACCACGCGGTCGCCACCGCCCTTCTCGTTGTAGCGCTTGAGGTAGTTCCGGTAGTGGTCGACCACCTTGTCCAGGTCACCGCGCTTCTCGTAGATGCTGCCCAGGCTGAAGTAGGCCGCGGCGGCGTCGCCCGGCTTCTTGGCGGCGAACTTCGAGATGAAGAAGTTGGTGTTGTCGATCGCCTTGTCGTCGTCGCCGATGCCCTTGCGGTAGAAGACCGCGTCGTTCATCAGGTCGTAGGCGTCCTTCTCGGCCGCGTACTTCTTGGCGTACTCCTCGAACATCGAGGCGGCGCGATCGTAGTAGGCCACGCGCGCGTACACGCCACCCAGCCGGGCCAGGGCCTTGGCCGACTGCGGGCTCTTGGGGAAGCGGCCGCGCAGCTCGGTGTAGGCCTCGATGGCCGTCGACAGCGAGCGGCCCTCTTCGAAGCAGACGCCGGCGCTGTACAGCACCTCGTCGGACTTGTCGGCCTCGGGGTTGGCGTTGAAGATGTCGAGGTAGGTCTTGCCGCACAAGACGTACTTGCCGAAGTCACCCGACGCCTTGGCGTCCACCTCCAGCTGCTCGGCGATCTTGCGCTTGGCCTTGTTCTGGATGTCGGTGACGCGCTCGCCCAGCTCGCTCCGGTCCTGGCCCTCCTTGGCGGTCAGGAACTTCGGGTTGGCCGCGAAGTAGTCGGCCCACTTGAGCATCTCATCGTACTTGTGGGTCAGGATGAGCGCGTCGAGGATGATGTTGGCCGAGTAGTACGCGGTCTCGTGCTGCGGGTTGTTCTTGATGATGTCTTCGAACAGCGGGATCGCTTCGTCGAAGTGGTTGTAGCGGCGGTACAGGTTCGCCTTCAGGAACTTCATCGAGACCAGCTCGTCGTCCTTCGGGTCCTTGACGTACTTGATGTACACGTCGAAGGCGTCGAGCATCTTGGCTTCGTTCTCGGGGATCGGCTTGGCCTCGGGGATCTTGTCACCCTCGGTGCCGACCTCGATCGGGTCGACCTTCACCCGCGGGTCGACCGCCAGCGCGTTCTTCCACCCGAGCACCGCGGCGTAGGCCGACTCCTTGAGCAGCTTCTGGTCGACCTTGCCGGTCTTGACCACGTCGGTGAACGAGTTGGCGGCGTTCTTCCACAGCTCGGTCTTGAGCCGCGGGTTGGCCTCGGCGTCGGCCCGTGACCACAGCAGCTCCGAGTAGTAGTACTGGGTCTCGCCGTAGTCATCGGCGTCGGTGAACACCGCCAGGTAGACGTTGTACAGCTTGTCGGCGTAGGCCAGCGTCTCGGGGTTCTTGGTCTTGATCGACTCGTTGTGCCAGGCCCGCGCCATCTCGCCCGACATCGCGGCGGCGTTGTCGTGGCACTCGCTGGCCTCGGGCGGCGGCAGCCCCTTGGCGTCGCGCAGCGCGCCGAAAAGCTTGGTCAGCCGCTCGATCTCGTTGACCTTGTCGGCGTTGGAGGCGCCCGGCGTCGACAGCATCGCGTGGGCGATGTTGTACTGCCACAGGCACACGTTCTTGTTCTTCGGCTCCTCCTTCATGAGCTGGCGGAACGCGTAGATGGCCTTGTCGTTCTTGCCCTGCTCCAGGTACAGATCCGCCAGGATGGTGTACATGGTCGCCGCGTAGTCGGCGTCGATCTTCTGGAAGGTCGGCCACGCCTTCTGCACCTGGCCGAACGACGCGTAGGCGCGGACGAAGTCCTTCTTGGCCGCGCGGTTGAGCGTCTCCTTCTTCTTGTCGCCGCTGGTGTCGCGGATGACCTGCAAGAACTGACGGCCGGCGTCCTGCTCCTGGGTCAGGTTGAGGAAGACCCAGCCCAGCATGTAGTTCGAGTAGTCGTACACGGACGACTTCGGGAACTGCAGCACCTTCTCGTAGAAGGCCTGGGCGTTGGCCAGCTCGTTGGCCGAGAAGTAGTAGTCGGCGAAGGCCAGGTAGGCCTCGGGCACGAACTTCGACTGGGGGTAGTCGTCGAGCAGGCGCTTGTACACCGCCCGGGCCGGGGTCATGTACTTGCCCTGCTGCAGCGAGTACGCGAAGTAGAACAGCGCCTGATCCATGCGCGGGTAGTTCTTGAACTTCGAGTTCTCGGTCAGCGTCTTGTAGACCTTGACCGCGTTCTTGAGCGCGGCCTCGGCCTTGGAAGTGCTGTCCTTGGCGGCGGCCTGGTACTTGGCCTTGTCGTTGCCCTTGGCGCCGTCGGCCTTGATGGTGGCCTCGGTGGCCTTCAGCCGGTGGAACCGGTTGAGCTGGCTGTGCATCTCCGCCATGCGGAAGTACAGGTCAGCCTTCTCGGTCACGTCGCTGTCGGGGGTGTCGTCGATCAGCTGCTGGAGGAGCTGGATCTGCTCGGCCCGGATGTCCCCGACGGCGACCCCGATCTCGAGCATCTCGTCGGCGGAGATCGTCGGGCCCTTCGGCTTGCCGTCGTCGGTGGGGGTCGACGGGCGGACCCGGTCGCTCATCTTGACGTCGACCTTGACCTGGTTCGAGCGCTTGTACTTGGTCTCCTCCGAGCGAGCCGGAGCGACCATGGCGCCGAGCGCAGCCAGGGCGAGCAGCGAGGTGGTGTATGGGCGAATCGAACGTGCCATCGGGTTTCCTCAGGATACGGATGGAGGCGGCCAGGGGCGGCCGATCAAGGCGAGCGGACTGATCCGAGGCTCGGATCCGGGACCTTCAGTCGCGGGCCCAACGAGCGGCCCGACCAGCATACAGGGAGTCGTCAACGCGGCCGGCAGCCGGCCCTCAGGGCGTGGGCCCTCTTGGTTCGTAGGACCTCTTCGTGCGTGGGGCCCCTTCGTTCTGGGGCCGCTTCGTGCGCGGGGCCCCTTCGTGCGTGGGGCCCCTTCGTGCGTGGGACGTCTTAGTTCTTGGGGCACTGCGAGCGGATCTTGAACCGGTAGTAGCCCAGCTCGTCCTTCCAGTACTCGCCGTTGAAGCGCCAGACGAAGTGCTCATCGTCGACGATGATCGGGTCTTCCTTGCGATCCTTCGAGATCCGGTCGCCGGTACGCTCGGCGCTGATCTTGCCGGCCTGGGCCTCGAGGATCTCGAACTTGATCTTGGTGCCGTCGCGGCTCAGCGCGGCCAGCTCCGACAGCAGGCGCTTGAGGCGGTCCTTGGCCAGGCGGCCGGCGTCGGCCGAGGCGGTCGAGCGGGTCACCTCGAGGTCGGCGTCGAGATCGCCCGACACCGCCGTGGTCTGCCAGGCCTTGTCGGCCTTCTTGAGCATCTGCAGCTCGTGGTCGAGCTCGTCGACCCACGCGAAGGTCTTGGCCAGGGTCTTGTCGCCGAGCACGCTCATGGTCAGGCGCTGGGTGACGTCGTCGAGGCCCGCCTTGTTGGCCTTGATCTTCTTCACGTACTCGTAGAACTCGGCGTTGTCTTCGTACTTGTCGACCACGCCCTGGAGGTTCTGGCGCAGCGGCTTGTACTTCTCGTCGAACTCGGCGACCGCCTCGAGCGAGCGGTCGTACAGGCAGTACTTGTAGTAGATCACCGCCTTGAGCAGGATCGACTCGGGGAAGAACTGGTTCTCGAAGTACGGGGCGTTCAGCGTGTGGATGTTGCCCAGCGCCTTCGGGTTGTTGGTCTTCATGAAGTACGCCCACGACGCCTCGAACAGCGACTCGGCCCAGTCGCTCGAGCTCTGCTCGAGCTTCTCGTAGTAGCGGATGGCCTTGTCGAAGTCCTGGGTCGAGTAGAAGACGCGGGCCATCTGCAGGATGGCCAGGTCCTCGTAGCGGTCGAGGTCGCCGGCCTTGTACTGCTTGGGCCGCTCGCGGGCGACCTCGAGGACGCGCTTGAACGCCTCGCCGGCCGGCCGGCCTTCGTACTTGCGGACGTAGGTCACGCCCTCGAAGAACTTGGCCTTCACGTAGAACTCGGACGACTCCGAGACCTTGGTGAACAGCTCGACCGCCTTGTCGAACTCGGCGTGGTTGTAGAAGTGGCGGCCGAGCAGGAAGTACAGCTCGTCGCGGACCTGGTCCATGATCGGCTCGTCGAGGGCGGCCGGGTCGTACTTGCCGATGAGGTCGAGGATGCCCGACGTCTCCGGCAGCACGCGCGACAGCGCCGCCAGCCACTTGAGCGTCGCCGCGTAGTACGCGTGGCCGGTGCCGGCCTCGACGATCTCGGTGAACTTGCTCTGGGCGCCGGCGTAGTAGCCCATCTGGTACAGCGTCTTGCCCATGTAGAACTGGGCGCGCTGCTTGTTGGCCTCGTCGTCGCCGGTGTCGCCGTCGAGGACCTTCTTCAGCTCGATGGTGGCCGAGTAGTAGTCCTTCTTGCGATACAGGTCGATCGCGCGCTCGAAGGTCTTGGACGCCGGGGTGGCGGCGGCGTCATCGTCCTCCGCCTGGGCCCTGACCGGGCTGGTGTGAGCGCAGAGCGTGACAGCGCCGATGGTGACGCTGAGGATGGCGGTGGATAGTGCGTTCAGACGGCGCATCGGGGTTCCTCCAGACGGGCGCCCGAGCGTTCGGCCATGACGGTCAAAGTCGCCAAGCCTTTCGCGGTCCTCTCGGGCGGCGGAATCATCGGCGTGCGCCCGCGCACTTGTCAAGGCGCCCGTGCGACGATGGACCACGTCGGCGGTCAGCCACCGACGATCGCGCACCGGACGTACAGACAGGACCATCGTTGTACCGACACCGGTGGACGGCCGCGGTTGCATCGGGGCGGACGCGATCCGCGTGACGGATCGGCGCGGCCCCGCCACTCACCGAAGGTCGCGACCGGCCTTGACTTCGTGCCCTCGACCCATATCATCGCGGCTCATCGCTCGAGCCGATTTGCGCCTTCGGGCCACCACAGGAAACCGATGATCCCCACCGCTCGTTCCCGTCGCTCGTCGTGGCTCCTCGGCGCCGTCGCCGCTGTCGCCCTGGCCGGCTCCGTCACCGCGTGCAGCGACAATCCCGTCGGCCGCATCTGCGATCTCGGCGTCGAGAACCCCGGCACCGATCAGGCCGTCGTCGGCTCGCCGTCCCTCGACTGCCCGACCCGCACCTGCCTCAAGATCCCCGTCGACAACGGCAAGGACACCCCGATGGGGTTCCAGCCGCTGTCGGTCAACCAGGGCATGTGCACCGCGACCTGCGAGAGCAACAGCGACTGCGACAAGGTCCCGGAGTCGCCGTGCGTGTCGGGCTTCGCGTGTGGCGTGGCGCTGACCGTGGGCCCTTTCTGCTGCAAGAAGTTCTGTATCTGCAAGGACTACATCGTCCTGCCGGAGAGCGGCAACCTGCCGGACAAGCTGGCGTGCGACGCCGGCAACCCGGACAACGTGTGCTGCAACCTGTCGGGTCGCACCGGCAACCCGCAGTACCCGAACTGCCCGGGTTGATGGACTGGGGCGGACGCCCCGCGGCGATCGCGTGAGCCGGTCGCCAGCGTCGTGAGGTGTCGCCCGCGGCAGGTGAAGGGGAGCGGCAGCGGCACGGAGGGCCGGAGGCGGTGCCGGCCCCGGGGCTCCGTAGCCAGACCGGACGCCGAAGCCGGACGCCGGCCCCGGCGCCGGAGGTGCGGGTCACGACCACGTGATGTGAAACGCGCCCGGGATGACCTCGAGGTGGGCCCCGGTGACCGCGACCACGTCGAAGCGGCAGGTGCGGAACCGCGGCTGGCGCTGGGCGATGAACAGGCGTGCGACGGCGGCGACCTGGCGTTGCTTGTGGTGGGGCACGGCCAGGCGTGCGCCGCCGAAGCGGTAGTCTCGCCGCGATCGCACCTCGACGAAGACCAGGACGTCGCCGTCGTACGCCACCAGGTCGAGCTCCCCGATGCGCCCCCGGAAGTTCCGCGCGACGATGCGATACCCGCGGTCGACCAGCGCGCGCTCGGCCAAGGCCTCGGCGGCGGTGCCATCCGCACGTCGGCCATCACGTCCCCGCCCTCTCGCCATCCTGCCCTCCCCGTGTGGGGCACCACAGCCGACCTGCTGGCCTGCCGTTGAACGTGCCCATCGACGCCACCCGCCTCGCCGCGGAGCCCTCAGGCCCGGCGGTAGGCACCGCCACGGACCAGACAATCCGGTCGTGCGGTCAGTTCACCCGTACGGTCGGCGTGGCCGACCCCCGCGTCCGAAAGATCAGGTCGCCGCGGCGGCCTTCTGATCCTTCTTCTTCTGGCGCTTGCCGCGGCCGGTGATGCGCTCCTTGGGCTCGGCGCCCTCGACCGGCGCGGCGGCCGCCTCGGGAGCCGCGCGGAAGGTGTTGCGCTCCTTGATGCGGGCGGCCTTGCCCGACAGCTCGCGGAGGTAGAACAAGCGGGCCTGGTTGACCTGGCCACGCGCGGTCACCTCGACGCTGTCGATGTTCGGCGAGTTGTCCGGGAAGATGCGCTCGACGCCGACGCCGTAGGAGATCTTGCGGACCGTGAAGGTCGAGCGAGCGCCCTGCCGGGCGCGGCGGATGCAGACGCCCTCGAAGGCCTGAAGACGGGTCTTCTCACCCTCGCGGATCTTGGCCCAGACCTTGACCGAGTCGCCAGCGCGGAACTCGGGCAGGGCGGCCTCGCGGCGGTTCTGCTTGTCGATAGTTTGGAGGACGGTGTGCGCGCTCATGGGGAGCCTCGAAGGGGTGCGCACAGAGAAGGTCTGCGCGCGGACGCGTGTTTCTGCCAGAAAGGCGGGGGGGCGTCAAGCGCCGGGAGCCGCCGACCGTACACCGAACAGCTCCGCGAGCACGATCGCCGCCGCGCTCCGGACCGACAGGTGATTCCAGCCGCTGCGGCTGTCGATGGGCGGCAGCAGGTCGGTGACCATCGGCAGGGCGCCGTCGGCCAGGCCCCACCCGGTGCCGAACAGGACCAGCACCGGCCGGGTCGGCTCGTCCACCAGGCTGGCCACGAGCTCGCTCGCCGAGAGTCGGGTGGCCGCGGGGAAGCGGGCGGGGTCGGCGGAGGTGGCCACCACCCGCGGGGCAGCGCCGAACTCGGCTGTCAGGTCGGCCACGGCGGCCTCGACCGAGGCGACCGGGCTGACGATGCGCAAGGCGCCGGCCCGGCCGTCCTTGCCACCGCCAGGCCCGCGGGGGCCGGTGTCGGCCGCCAGCTCCTGCCAGGCGGCGGCGATGTGCTCGGCCTTGGCCCGCTGGCTCTCGACCGGCGTGACGACGAAGTAGCGGGCCAGGCCGAAGGTGCGGGCCGAGCGGGCCAGATCGTGGACGTCGAGGTTGGTGACCGCGCTGGTCACCACCGCGCCGGTACGATCGTGGACCGGGTGGTGGACCAGCGCGATGGCGGTCCGGGCCGCCAGATCGAGGCCGGCGGCCTCGGCCAGCTTGCGGTCGAGCTTGTCGGGGCGGTAGCGCGCGTACAGGTCGGGGCGACGGCGCGCGGTGCGCTGCAGGGCCTGGCTCCGGCGCCAGCGCCGGATGGCCTCGTGGTTGCCGCCGGCCAGGATGTCGGGCACCGGCTGGTCGCGAAACACCGCCGGCCGCGTGTACTGCGGGTACTCCAGCAAGCCGGCCGCGAAGGACTCGTCGTCGGCGGACGCCGCGTCGCCCAGGACGCCGGGCAGGAGCCGCGCCACCGCGTCGATGACGCAGGCGGCCCCCAGCTCACCGCCGGTCAGCACGAAGTCGCCCAGCGAGATCTCCTCGTCGATGCAGGTGTCGAGCAGGCGCTGATCGACGCCCTCGTAGCGGCCACACACCAGCACCAGGTGCGGGCACGCCGCCAGGCGCCGGACGGTGGCCTGGGTGAGCGGCGCACCGCTGGGCCCGAGGAAGACCCGGTGCCCGGCGCCGGCCGCGTCGATGGCCGCGGCCAGCGGCTCGCACCGCATCACCATCCCCGGCCCGCCGCCGTAGGGCGTGTCGTCGACCGAGCGGTGGCGATCGTGGGTGAAGTCGCGCGGGTTCTGGAAGGCGACCTCGAGGTGGCCGGCGGCGCGGGCCCGGCCGATCACGCCGGCCGCCAGCGCGGTGTCGACGATCTCGGGGAGGATCGACACCACGGTGAACCTGGTCACCGGGGTTCCTCGGGGATGCCGTCGGGCGGCGTCACCACCACCAGCTTGGCGTCGGGATCGATCGACGCGATGAAGGCGTCGACCAGGGGCAGCAGGCGCTCGACCGCGCCCGGGGTGCCGTCCTCGTGCTGCTCGTCGTGGATCACCAGGCGATCCTGCGGGCCCAGCTCGATGGCGACGATGGTGCCCCACGGCCGCCCGTCGGCGAGCTGGCACCGGCAGCCGACCAGGTCGGCGTACAGCACGTCGTCCTCGTCGAGGTCGAGCTGATCCCGGGCCACCGCGACCGCCTGGCCGCGCAGCAGCGCCGCGGCGTCGCGGTCGGCCACCCCGGCGACCGCGATCAGGTAGGCGCCGCCCACCGGGCGGGCCGAGACGACCTC
The DNA here is from genome assembly GCA_041389965.1 of Kofleriaceae bacterium. GTDB lineage: Bacteria > Myxococcota_A > Polyangia > Haliangiales > Haliangiaceae > UBA2376. The sequence continues at coordinate 95,811 of JAWKQV010000003.1, forward strand.
GTAGCGCACGCCGCCGATCCACACGACCTCGACCTGGCCGAGGGTTTCGGAGGCCGGATCGATGAGCACCGCGAGGACCTCGCCCCGGATGCCATGGGCCTTGGCGACCGTCGCGACCTCGATGAGGTCGTCGGGCGCCGCAACGGGTTCGGCTGCCACAGCCGTTATTCGAGGATCTCGACCAGGATCCGCTTGCGCGAGCGCGGGGCCGCCTGGGTCACCAGGGTCCGCAGCGCCCGGGCGGTCTTGCCGCCGCGGCCGATGATCTTGCCGAGATCACTCTCGGCGACCTCGAGCTCGTACACGGTGGCCTGGCGCTCCTCGACCAGGGCCACGTGGACCTCGTCGGGTTTGTCGACCAGGCCCTTGGCGATGAAGCGCACCAGGTCCGCGACGTCGATCGCGGGGGCGTCGCTGGCGTCGGCCACGATCAGGCCTTGGCAGCGACGGCGGCGCCGCGCTTGTGGCGCCGGACCAGGCTGGCGAGGGTCTCGGACGGCTGGGCGCCGACCTTCACCCAGTGCTCGTAGCGGTCCGCGTCCAGCGAGAACGCCTTGGTGCGCGGATCGAACGTGCCGATCAGATCGATGAACCGACCGTCACGCGCGCGACGCTTGTCGGCGGCAACGATGCGGTAGAAGGGGCGCTTCTTCGAGCCCTGGCGAGACATGCGGAGGACGACCATGAATTCCTCGAACGGGGGTGACGTGAGAGCGGCGCAATCTCCGGGCCGGGTCCCGCCATGTCAAGCGTGGTATACGACTCGCGCATGCGACTGGAATCGAAGGCCCGCGTGGCGCGCCGGGCGATGGTCCCGACCGCGCTGATCCTGGGGTGTTTCGCGATCCTCGGGGGCACCAGCTGCTCCGGTCGGCGCGGCAGCGCCCCCGCCCCGGCCCCGCCCGGCACCACCGTGACCCTGTTCGCCCTGGCCGAGGTCCGCGGGCAGATCGAGCCGTGCGGCTGCACGACCGATCCCCTGGGGGACCTGGCCCGGACCGCGCAGCTCGTGACCGAGGCGCGGACCCGCGGCCCGGTGGTCGTGGTGGACGCGGGTTCGCTGCTGTATCCACGGACGACCATCGATCCGCTGGCCCTGGCCCAGGAGAACCTGAAGGCCGACCTGCTGGCGAAGGTGTACACCGACGAGCTGCAGGTGGCCGCCGTCGGCCTGGGCCCCGCCGACCTGGCGGCCGGGCCGGCCGGGGTCAGGTTGCCCCGCCTGGCCGCCAACGTGCCGGCCACCGCCGGGGTGCCGCTGACCAACCGGGTGCTGATCCCGGTGGGCGACGAGGTCCTGGGCGTGTTCGGGGTCATCGGCCCCGACGAGATCCCGGCCCTGGGCGCGTCCGACCCGATCGCCGCCGCCCGCGCCGAGGTGGCCGATCTCCGAGGCCGCGGCGCCAAGCGGATCGTGGCCCTCGCCACCATGTCCCGCAAGGACGCCGCCGCGCTGGCCCGGGCCGTCGACGGCATCGACGTCATGGTGGTGGCGCTCGGCGCGCTGGCCCCTGAGCCGAAGGACGTCCACGCCACGCCCGATCAGATCGGGTCGACCTGGATGATCTACCCGCCCAACCGTGGCCAGGTGGTGGCTCGCCTCGAGCTGACGTTGCGCCCCGGCGCCGGGCCGCTGATCGATGCGGTGGGCCCGGCGGCGGCCGCCGATCGACGATCGAGCTGGCGGCGCGGTTGGCTACCCTCGACGACGAGCTGGCCCGCTTCGCCGTCGATCCGAGCGCCGACCCGGCACGTTCCTGGCCGCAAGCGCGCCGAGCGCGACGCGGTCGCCGCCGATCGAGCGGCGCTGGGCACGACGCCGCTGCGGGCGCCGGCCACCGGCAGCTACTTCCAGCTGGCCCAGCTGCGCATCAACAAGGCGCTGGCGTGCGACGCCGAGGTGGTCGCCGCCAAGCAGGCCTACACCCGGGCAGCGGGCGCCGCCAACCTGGCCGCCGCCAAGGCCGCACCACCGCCGCCGCCACCGCCGCCGGGCACCGCGGTCTACGTGGGCAACGAGGCGTGCAGCGACTGCCACCAGGAGGCGGTCGACTTCTGGGCCACGACCCGTCACGCCGGGGCGTGGAAGACCCTGGTCGAGGTCGACAAGCAGTTCGACTACGACTGCACCAGCTGTCACGTCACCGGCTGGGGCGGCGCCGGCGGCGCCACCATGGCCAACGCGGAGCAGTGGCGCGACGTCGGCTGCGAGACCTGCCACGGCCCGGGCTCGCGGCACGTCGAGGCCGACGACGCCGACGCCAAGGCGACCATCACCCTGGCCCCGGCCGAGGACCTGTGCGCGACCCAGTGCCACACGCCCGAGCACTCGGACACCTTCGACCGCACCGCGTACCTGCGCGACGTGCTCGGCCCCGGCCACGGCGCGGCGGCCCGCGCGGCGCTCGGTGACGGCCCGACCGGCCGCGCGCTGCGCCAGGCCGGGCTGGCCAAGGCGTCGGCGACGCTGGGCGCCGGGTGCCCCAAGTGACGCGGCTGGCGGCGGCGCTGGCGATCGCGGCGCTCGGCTGCGGCGGCACGAGCCGCACGACCCGGACGACGCCGACGACGACGCCCCCCCGCACCACCGTCACCAAGCCTCGCCCGGCGAACCAAGCGACCGCGCCGCGGCCCGCCGCGACCCCGCCCGCCGTCGCACCGGTCGCACCCGGGGCTGTCGCAGCTGGGACCTCGCCCGGGACCATCCTGCGCGGCAAGGCGGTCTACTACGGGTCCGGCAAGAAGACCGCGTCGGGCGAACGCTTCGACAAGCGCGCCATGACCGCGGCCCACCGCACCCTGCCGTTCGGGACCTGGGTGCGGGTTACCGTCGACAAGACCGGCAAGAGCGTGGCCGTGCGCATCAACGATCGCGGTCCGTTCGGCAACGCCTCGCGCATCATCGACCTGACCGAGGGGGCCGCGCGCAAGCTCGGCATCATCGATGCAGGTGTGGCCGCCGTGACTCTCGAGATCCTGCCAGGAGCCCCATGACCGACTCTCCCCTGCTCGAGCTGCGCGGCGTGTCCAAGCGCTACGGCGCCGTGGTGGCCCTGCGCGGCGTCGACGCCACCGTGGCCCGCGCGACCAAAGTGGTCGGCCTGCTGGGCCCGAACGGCGCCGGCAAGTCGACCCTGGTGAAGTGCCTGCTGGGCCTCATCCCCTTCGACGGCCAGGCCACCGTGCTCGGCTTCGATCCCAAGACCGACGGCGCGTCGATCCGGGCCCGGGTCGGCTACATGCCCGAGAGCGACGTGTTCCTGGCCGGGATGACCGCGGTCGAGCTGTGCGCCTACGCCGCCGAGCTGTCGGGCCTGCCCAAGACCGAGGCGCTGCAGCGGGCCCACGCCACGCTCTACTACGCCGGCCTCGAGGACAAGCGCTACCAGCCGGTCGAGGGCTACTCCACCGGGCAGAAGCAGCGGGTCAAGCTGGCCCAGGCCCTGGTCCACGACCCCGAGTTCCTGTTCCTCGACGAGCCGACCAACGGGCTCGACCCGCGCAGCCGCGACGAGATGCTGGCGCTCATCGCCGAGCTGCCCGAGAAGCGCGGCTGCACCATCATGATCTCGACCCACCTTTTGACCGACGTCGATCGGGTGTGCGACAGCGCGCTCATCATGCACCAGGGCGCGGTGCGGTTCGCCGGCACCATCGACGAGCTGCGCACCAACGCCGGGCGCACCCGCGACTATGTCATCGAGGTGCGCGAGCGGGTCAGCGACCTGTACGACGTGCTGACCGCCCGCGGCGCGGTGGCCGGCGCGTTCTCGCCGGTGGCGCTGACCGCGACGCTGCCCGACGACCTGACGCCGGTCGACGTGCTGCGCCTGGCCCGCGACGCCGGCATCCAGATCCGCAAGCTCGAGCCCCACCGCGAGTCGATGGAGCAGGCGTTCTTGCGCGTGGTCACCGCGGCGCCCAGCGGCCCGCGCGTCGGCCCGACCTTGGAGGCCCGATGACCGCGCCCACCCCCACGCCCGCGCCGACCCGGGGCGTCATCCACGATCTCGGCTACGCCCGCTACGCCGGCGAGCGGCGCCAGCCGTCGACCCTGTGGCGGGTGATCGCCCGCAACCAGCTCGCTTACACCTGGAAGACCTGGTGGCGGTGGAAGCCGGCCATCCTGGGCGCCCTCATCACCACGGTCACCGTCGGCGCCCTGCTCTACTTCTCGCGCGACAAGATGTTCGACGCGCTGCGCAGCAACGGCGCGGCGGCGCGCCTCATCGATGGCCTGATCCCGCTGTCGTTCAAGTTCTTCAGGATGGCGGCGTTCATCGTCACCATGACGGTGGCGTCGACCAGCATCGCCCAGGACCGCAGCACGGGCGCGTTCACGTTCTACTTCTCCCGCCCGGTGCGGCCCATCGACTACGTCATCGGCAAGCTGGTCGCGATGACCGCGGTGATGGCGTCGCTGCTGATGGCGGGGCCGGTGGTGTTGACCTTGTTCCGCATCGGCCTGGCCGACACCCCCACCGAGGCGCTCCACCTGTTGCCGCTGGTGGGCAACGCGATCCTGGTCGGCGCCGTGGCGTCGCTCATCTACGCCGCGGCGCCGATGGCGATGTCGGCGCTGATCGGCCAGCGCTGGCCGGCGCTGGGGGCCTGGGCCGGCTACTGGATGTTCGGCATCGCCATGGTCGCGTTCGGCGCCTACGCGGCGTGGCCGCCGCTGATCGTCATCGATCCTGGGGTGGCGATCGAGGTCCTGGCGATCAAGCTGTGGCACCTCGACATGACCGGCCCGGGGGCCGAGGCCGGGCTCGGCGCCGCGCTGATCAGCCTGACGCTCCACCTGACCGTGGCCGTCGGGCTCATCTACGCATCGGTGCGGCGCCACGCCCTGGCGTCGGTGGGGGCCAGCTCGTGACCGCCCCCGTGGTCCACGCCGATCACTGCTCGAAGTGGTACGGCTCGGTGCTCGGCATCAGCGACATCACCTGGCAGCTGCCGGGTGGCGTCATCGGACTGCTGGGGCCCAACGGCGCCGGCAAGTCGACCTTGATGAAGCTGATGGCGGGCATGCTGCGGCCCAGCCGCGGCACGATCCGGGTGTTCGGCGGCGACCCAGCCGACGACCTCGCGGTGCGCCGGCGCATCGGCTACAGCCCGGAGCACGAGAGCACGTACGACGAGCTGACCGGGCGCGAGCTGGTGACGGCGCTGGCCCACCTGGCCGGGGTGCCGCGGCGCCAGGCCGGCGACGCCGCGGTGGCCGCGCTCGAGCACATGGGCATGAAGCCGGCGATGGACCGGCCGGTGAAGGGCTACTCCAAGGGCATGCGCCAGCGCACCAAGCTGGCGGCCACCCTGGCCCACGACCCCGATCTGCTCATCCTCGACGAGCCGCTGACCGGCGTCGACCCCATCGCCCGGGCCGAGATCATCGACCGCATCCGCGGCCTGGCCACCACCGGCAAGACCGTCGTGGTGTCGAGCCACGTGCTGTACGAGATCGAGGCGCTGACCCAGGACATCGCGGTCATCTACCGCGGCCAGGTCCTGGCCGAGGGCAACCTGTACGAGATCCGCAAGCTGATCGATCACCACCCGCACCGGATCTCCGTCGAGTGCGACCGGCCCCGGGCCCTGGCCGCCGCCATCGCCGCCGCCGATCACGTCCGCCGCGTCATGATCGATCGACGCGGCGTCACCGTCGAGACCACCGATCCCGACCGCTGCTACGACGATCTGGCCGGCGCCGTGCTGGACCTGGGCATCGACGCCACCGCCCTCACCTCTCCCGACAACAACCTCGCCGCGGTCTTCGAGTACCTGACCGGTGACCGCGGCCAGTCCCAGGACGCCCAATGACCGCCACCGTCCTCACCGGCGTCGAGGCCACCGCCGCGCTGGCCCGCCTGACGATCAAGCGCGCGCTGCGCGGCAAGGCCATCTGGGCCGCGGCGGTGCTCGCGCTGGTCCCCCTGCTGATGCCCCTGCTGAGCAAGGACTCGCCGGCGAAGGTCTGGAGCTGGCTCGTCGGGACCTACACGGTGGTGCTGACCATCGCCGCGCCGATCCTGGTGGCGTCGTCGATGTCCGACGAGATCGACGACCGCACCGCCGCCTACCTGTGGTCGCGGCCGCTGGCGCGCTGGACCATCATCGCCGGCAAGATCGTCGGCTTGACCCCGGTCATCGCGCTGACCGTCGCCGTCGGGCTGACCCTGTCGTGGGTCATCCTGGGGGCCGGGGCGGCGGTGTCGGTCGCCACGCTGGCGCGCGGCATCGGCGCGTTCACCGCCGGCGCCGTCGGCTTCGCCACGGTGTCGGCCACCATCGCCACCCTGGCGCCGCGCTTCGCGGTGCCGATCGCGGTGTGCTGGCTGCTGCTGTTCGACGCCACCGTGGGTGCCCTCGACTTCGGCCTGCACGTGGTGACGGTGTCGTTCGGCACCCGCGCGCTGGCCAACGGCACCGACCTGGTGTCCGGCCCGGTGTCGCTGGCGGTGCTCACCGCGATCGCCGCGGCGCTCGCGGTGTGGCGCATCGACCGCATCGAGTAGCGACCCGCGGGCGCGGCTACGGCGGCGGGGCCGCGGCCGGGGCGACGGTGAACACGTCGACCACGTAGGGGGCGATGGCGGCCGGGTCGGCGCTGGGGCGATCGATGGCGATCACGAAGCCGGTGAGGCCGGCGGCGGTCAGGCGGAAGCGGATGAACTGGCGGAAGCGGTCGATGCGGGCGGCGCCGCCGACCTCGTTGCCGTGCGCGCCCAGCGCCGCCGACACCGTCAGGTACCAGCCCATGTGGGCGCAGCCGATGGCGATCGACACCACCGCCGTGACCGCGACCACCACCGCCCACGCGCCAGCGCCGACCGGCGCCAGGGCCACCCCGTCGGCCGCGATCACCGCCAGGGCCACCGCCCCGAGCCACGGCCCGAGCCACAGCGCCAAGAGGGTCCACCACGGGGTGCCGCCGCGCAGCAGGCGCCGGCCGAGCACCAGCGGCGCGGTCAGGATGACCACCATCGCCGGCACCACCCACCAGGTGACCAGCGCCAGCCGGGCGATCACGAACGGCGTCAGCACGTGGACCAGGCCATGGACCAGGCCGATGCCGACCATCGCCGCGCGCGGGCGAGCGGCGAGGAGCCGCCCGCCGACCAGGCCGATCGCCACGCCGCTGGCCACGGTCAGCGTCACCGCCAGCAGCCACCAGGCGTTGAACCACAAGGTCGCGGCCAGCGGCGACCGCACGAACCACGGCGACGAGAACGGCACCAGGATCGCCGCCGCCACCGCCACCGCCGCCAGCGCGCGCCGCGCCGGGGTCGACAGCCGGCCGAAGAACGCGGCCACGGCGCCCGGGTCGCGGCGCTGGGCCGGCGTGAAGAACACGCCGTACAGCCGCAACGCCACGTACCACAGCACGAGGGACATCACGCCGAAGCCGAGGAAGGCCAGCGACGGTGCCAGGTCGTCGGGGCCGACCGGCGCCAGCGGGCGCGCGGCGCCGCCGAAGGCGCGCTCGCGATCGACGCCGAGCCACCCCAGCGCGCCATCGCACAACCACCGCGTCCCGGCCGAACGGGTCGCGCCGAAGGCCGCCACCAGCGTGAGCACAAGCGGCATGATCCAGGCGAGGCCACCGTCGAAGATCGACCACGGCTCGAGCAGCCGCTGCGACACCGCCCGGCGCGACACCGCGGCCCGGGGGTACCGCGCCCGCGCCGGCAGCGCGCCGACGTCGGGAAAGCTGGGGTGGTGGAACGCGCCACCGCCACCCGACACCACGCTGACGTACGCGGCCGGCGTCGGCGCCGGCTCGGCCTGGCCCAGCCCGACGTCCGCGACCACCGGCGCCGGCGCGCCCGGCTGGTAGCGCGCGTAGTGGTGGGTGTCGCCGGACAGATCGAGGCGACACGTCCCCGGCGCCGGCGCCGCGCCGTCGAACAACGGCGGCAGCCCCAGCCGGGCCAGCCCGTCGCGGTGGGCGTCGTTGGCCACCACCGCGCCCAGGACGATCGGCGGCGACGGCGTGGCCACGATCAGCCGCGCCGCCGTCGGCAGCGAGCGGAAGTACCACTCCTGGCGCGCGTCCATCCAGTCGTCGACGTCGAGGCCCAGGACCAGCCAGTCCCACGGCAGGCGGATGGCCAGGTACGACGCATCCTGGGCGCGCTGGTAGCCCGGCATGGCCAGCAGCGGCCGCCGCCCGCCGGGGCCGCGCTCGTGGTCGCCGGTGACGCCGTGGCGGAACATCCGGTTGAAGCCGGTGAGCTGCGCGTAGTAGTCGTGGTTGCCCGGGATGCCGTACAGGCGACGGGGCGGGTGATCCGGCTGCACCGCCGCCAGCGCCCGCGCCGCCCGGGTGAACGGCACCTGGACCCGGGCGATGAGCGTGTCGATGTCGGCCACGTGGTAGGCGGTGTCGCCGCCGACCAGCAGGAACTGCCCGCGCGGCAGCGTCGTGGCGCCCGCGGTGGGCGCGGCCACCGCGGCGGGCGCGCCGATGACCGTCGACGGCGTGGCAAGGTCGACGCCGGCCGGCAGGGTCAAGGTGGCGCCGACGGCGTACGCCGTGGTGAACATGGCGGCGCCGCCGTCCCCGGTGTCGGCGATGTAGTCGAACCACAGCTCGCCTGACGGCGGCGCCACCACCGGGGTGGCCCGCAGGTCGCACTCGCGGCCGGGGTCGGCGCTGGCGTCCTCGACGTGGGCGTGGCCGTCCTCGATGCGCATCCAGTCGCGCGGGTCGAGCTCCCCGCCGTAGAACGCGTGGAGGAACAGCCGCTTGGTGTAGGCGATGAGGTCGGGGGCGAACAGCCACTTCACCGGCCGCCGCAGCGGCCGCGCCGCGACCGCGGCCTCGGCGCGCGGATCCTGGTCGGCGGCGCCCGACGAACCAGGCGGCGTGCCGGGCGCCGCGGCGGTCACGCCAGCTCGAGCGACGCCGCCAGATCGTGATCGGCGGCCTGGGTCACCCGCGCCCGCACCAGCGCCCCGGCCGGCGCGGTGCCGTCGGCCAGGTACACCACGCCGTCGATGCCCGGGGCCTGGCCGAAGTACCGACCCTCGAGCAGCAGATCGGTCTCCGCAGAGATGCCGTCGACCAGCACCTCGAGCTCGCGGCCGACCATGGCCTCGAGCTTGGCCCGGCTGATCCCTCGCTGCAGCTCCATCAGCTCCGCCACCCGCGCGTCGCCGACCTCGGGCGGCACCCGGTTGGGCAACATCGCGCTGACCGTGCCGGGCTCGATCGAGTACGGGAACACCCCGACCCGGTCGAGCTGGGCTTCGGCGAGGAAGTCGCGCAGCGCGCCGTGCATCGCCTCGGTCTCGCCGGGGTGCCCGCTGATGAACGTCGAGCGGATGACGATGCCCGGCACCCGGGCCCGCAGCCGCTCGACCAGCTCGTAGGTCAGCCGGCTGGTGTGGCCGCGGCGCATCAGCTTGAGCATGCCGTCGTCGATGTGCTGCAGCGGCACGTCGACGTACTTGGCCACCGTCGGCAGGGTGGCGATGGCGTCGATCAGCTCGTCGGAGAACGCCGACGGGAAGGTGTAGTGCAGCCGGATCCAGTGGACGCCGGGGATGGGCGCCAGCCGGTGCAGCAGCTGCGCCAGGGTGGGCCGACCCTCGAGATCCCAGCCGTAGCGGGTCAGATCCTGGGCGATGAGGCAGATCTCTTTGGTCCCGGCCGCGGCCAGCGCGGTCACCTCGGCGGCGATGTCGTCGATCGACCGGCTGCGCTGGGCGCCGCGCAGCTTGGGGATGATGCAGAACGCGCACGGGCGGTCGCAGCCCTCGGCGATCTTGACGTACGCGGTGTGGCGGCCGCCGATGCGGACCCGCGGCGCGTCGTGGTCGTAGATGTAGGCCGGCGCGTCGGTGACCTGGACCACCGGCAGCTTCTTGCCGCGGCGGCCCTTGGCGGCGGCCGGCGCCGGGGCCAGCACCTTGGCGATCGACGGGAAGTCGCTCGACCCCAGGATGTGATCGATCTCGGGGATCTCGGTGGCGATCTCGTCGGCGTAGCGCTGGGCCAGGCACCCGGTCACCACCAGCTTGCCGGCGCGGCCCTTCTTGTGCTCGGCCATCTCGAGGATGGTGTTGACGCTCTCGGCCTTGGCCGAGTCGATGAACGCGCAGGTGTTGATGACGATGACGTCGGCGTCCTCGGGGGCGTCGACCAGCGCGTGGCCGGCGTCGGTCACCTGGCCGAGCATGATCTCGGTGTCGACCTGGTTCTTGGGACACCCCAGGGACACGAAGTAGATGTTCTGGCTCGGGCCGGTCACGATCGGCGCAGTCTGTCGGCGGGACCCCGCCCTGTCAACCACGGCGTGCCGGCCGGACGGCCCGGGGCCTCAGCACTCGATGATGTTGACCGCCAGGCCGCCGCGGGCGGTCTCCTTGTACTTCTTGGACATGTCCTTGCCGGTGTCGCGCATGGTGCGGATGACCTTGTCGAGCGACACCGCGTGGCTGCCGTCGCCCTGCAGGGCGATGCGGGCGGCGTTGATGGCCTTGACCGCGCCCATGGCGTTGCGCTCGATGCACGGCACCTGGACCAGCCCGCCGATGGGATCGCAGGTGAGGCCCAGGTTGTGCTCCATCCCGATCTCGGCGGCGTTCTCGACCTGGGCCGGGGTGCCGCCCATGACCTCGCACAGCGCGCCGGCGGCCATCGAGCACGCCACGCCGACCTCGCCCTGGCAGCCCACCTCGGCGCCCGAGATGGACGCGTTCTTCTTGTAGAGGGTGGCGATGGCGGCGGCGGTCAGCAGGAACCGCATGACGCCGTCGTCGTCGGCGTTGGGCACGAACCGCCGGTAGTACTGGATGACGGCGGGGACGATGCCGGCCGCGCCGTTGGTGGGGGCGGTGACCACCCGCCCGCCGGCCGCGTTCTCCTCGTTGACCGCCAGCGCGAACAGGTTGACCCAGTCGATGACGGCCAGCGGATCGCCCTGGCCGCGGGCGTCGGCGCGCAGGCGCCGGTGGATCGCCGCCGCCCGGCGCCGGACCTTGAGCCCGCCGGGCAAGATGCCCTCGCGCTCGCAGCCGCGCTTGATCGACGCCTCCATCGCCGCCCACAGGTGCATCACCCCGGCGCGGACCTCGGCCTCGGGCCGGTGGGCCGCCTCGTTGCGCAGCATCACCGTCGAGATCGACAGCCCGTGCTCGGCGGTGACCGCCAGCAGCTCGGCGCCGGACGAGAACGGGTGCGGCACCGGGCGGACCTCGGCCGCGCCGTCGGGGACGCCGTCGGCGCTGACCACGAAGCCGCCGCCCACCGAGTAGAACACCTTGGCCGCCACGGTGGCGCCGTCGGCGGCGCGGGCGGTGAAGCGCATGCCGTTGGAGTGCAGGGGCAGGGTCTCGCGGCGCCGGAACAAGATGGCGCTGGCCGGCAGCAGCTCGACCGGGTGCCGGCCCAGCAGGCGCAGCTCGCCGCTCTGGGCGATGGCGGCGATCCGCGTCGGCACCGCGTCGACGTCGACCGTCTCGGGGTCCTCGCCCTCGAGGCCGAGCAGCACCGCCACGTCGGAGCCGTGGCCCTTGCCGGTGAAGCCGAGGCTGCCGAACAGCTCGACCTTGACCGCCGCGGTCGTGGACACGAGGCCGGTCTCCTCGAGGTGCTCGGCGAAGCGCCGGGCCGCCCGCATGGGCCCCACGGTGTGCGAGCTGGAGGGGCCGATACCGATCTTGAAGATGTCGAACACCGAAAGGTGCATGAAGGGCGGTCAGGGTACCATCGCCGCCGTGCCCGCGCTCACCACCGCCCGCCTGGAGCTGTGGCCCATCACGTTGCCGTTCGTGGAGGCGGTGATGGCGGGCGACCGCGCCGCGGCCGAGCGCGTCTGCGGCGCGCCGCTGCCGGCGACCTGGCCCGGGCCCGACCTGGTGGCGCGGGCCTTCGCGCCGTCGATCGAGGCGATCCGCACCGACCCCGACACCCGGCTGTGGGGCGACACGCTGCTCATCGCCCGCAGCGGGCGCCGGCGGGTGGTGGGCTCGGTGGTGTTCCACGGCCGGCCCCGCGACGGCGTGGCCGAAGTGGGCTACGGGGTCGACGACGACGAGCAACGCCAGGGCTTCGCCACCGAGGGCACCGCGGCGTGCGTGGCGTGGGCGCTGGCTGAGCCCGGGGTGACCGCGGTGACCGCGGTGACCTTCCCGTGGCACACCGCGTCCCTGCGGGTGATCGAGCGGGTCGGGATGCGCCCGTGCGGCCAGCGCGAGCACCCGTTCCTGGGCGAGCTGTTGGTGTTCGAGCGCCGGCGGTGACGCGCGCGGTGGGCGCGATGGCAGCGGCGACCGCGGTCGCGCTGGCGGCCGGCGGCTGGGCGGTGATGGCGTGGCGTGGCGGGCGCGACGTCCCGGCCGTGGTCGGCGCTGGGCCCCCGCCGCAGCCCCCAGCCGCCGCCCCGGCGTCCCGGCCGACCGCCACGACCTCGAACGTCGACGACGCCGACTACGTGGGCCCCGACGCCTGCGCGGGGTGCCACGCCGACAACGCCGCCGCGTGGCGCGCCGGGCTGCACCGCACCATGACCCAGGACCTCGCCACCGCCACGGTGGCCGGGGACTTCACCGGCGCCGAGCTGCGCTACGGCGGCGGGGTCGCCCGGTTCACCACCCGCGCCGGCGCGCCGGTGATGGTGCTGACCAACCGGCGCGGCGCGACCCGGCAGTTCCGGGTCACCCGCACCATCGGCAGCCGGGGGCTGCAGGAGTACGTCGGCGTGGCCGAGGGCGACACCCGCGAGGTGCGGCTGCCGTTCGGCTGGTGGCTGGCCCGCCCCGGCTGGTACCCGCAGCCGTACTTCGACTCGTGGTTCGACGCAGAGTACGCCGTGGCGACCGCCGCCGACGGCGCCCCCGCCGACCCCGCCCCGCGCTTCGATGCCTTCGCCGCGCCGACCGAGGCCTGGGCCGACCGGTGCGCGTGGTGCCACACGACCTACCCGCTGGCCGTGCGCATGGCCCGGGCCGGTATCGGCCACGGCCCCGAGCGCTACCTGGCGCCGATCGCCCCGCCGGTGGTCGCCAACCACCTGCCGCTCGAGCGGCTGGTCACGGTCGGCATCAGCTGCGAGAGCTGCCACCTGGGCGGCCGGGCCCACGCCGCCGCGCCCGAGGAGATCGCGCCGTCGTTCGTGCCGACCGGCGCTGCGGTGGTGCGGCTGGCCGACGCGCCGACCACCAGCGATCGGCACGATCCGCGGGTGCTCGGTGCGGTGTGCGGCCAGTGCCACGCCACGCCGTCGCCGCGCTTCCCCGACGGCAGCGCGGCCCGCAACTCCAGCGAAGCGCTGGCCATGGCCGCCGGCGCCTGCGCCAGCGCGATCCGCTGCGTCGACTGCCACGACCCGCACGAGCGCGGCCCGGCCCCCGGGGGCCCCGATCGACCGGCGCACCTGGCCGCGTGCACCGCGTGCCACCCCGCCCTCGCGGCGCCCGCGGCCGCCGCCGCCCACAGCCACCACCCGGCCGGCGTCACCACCTGCCTCGACTGCCACATGCCTCGACTGGTGCAAGGCATCGGCACCTACGTGCGCTCGCACCGCATCTCGACGCCGGCCGACGCATCGATGCTGGCCAGCGGCGCGCCCAACGCGTGCAACCTGTGCCACCTGGATCGCTCGATCCGGTGGACCACCGACGCGCTCGCGGCGTGGGGCGTGCGGGTGGCGCCGACGCCCGCCTGGCGCCCGGCCTACGGCGGCGATCTGGCGTTCGCGGTGGGCCCGGCGTGGCTGGCCAGCCCGCAGCCGTTCGTCCGCATGACCGCGGCCGCCGCGTACGCGCGCCGCGGCTGGCTGGCCGACCTGCCGCGCCTGGTCGCCGTCCTCGACGATCCGCGCGCCAACACCCGCATGTGGATGGTGCTGGCGCTCGAGGCGATGCTGGGCCGCCGGCTCACCCCGGCGCAGTACGACCCGCTGGCGCCGCCGGCCGAGCGGGCCCGCCGCCGCGCGCAGCTCGAGGCCTGGGCCGCCCGCGCGGTCGTCGGGACGCCCGCCGCTACGGCGTCGGCGCGCCGCGCCAGGTGACCCGACGCAACGCCACCGCGGCCAGGACCGCCAGCCCGACCAGCCCGATCACGCCGCACAGCTGCATCGCGCTGTCGGCGCCGTACAGCCCGGCGATCGGCGCGAACACGCCCATGGCGCCGCGCCGCACGATGCTCTCCACGGACAACACGGTGGCCCGCCGACCCGAATCGGAGATCTCGCTGTTGAGCAGCGGCTTCACCAGCGGCGAGTACAGGCCGTTGGCCACCGCCTGCACGCCCAACAACAGCAGCACCCAGGTACCCTGCAGCTCAGCCAACGCGACGAACGACAGCGCCAGGCCGCCCAAGAGCGTCCACAGCAGCACCTCGTCGCCCAGCCGCTGGCGCAGGCGGTGGGCCCGGTGGGCCACCGCCGAGGCGGTCAGGTACACCGCCGCGTAGATGAGGCCGATCTTGGCGTAGCTGAAGTCGTGGCCCTTGAGCAGCGGCTGGTACAGGTAGATGGTCGCGCGCAGCAGCACGAACACCACCGCGGAGTAGCCGATGATCCACGCCAGCCGCCCGTTGGCGATGACCTCGCCGACGGCGGCCCGCATGTGGCGGGCCCAGGTGCTCCACTGGCGCATCGCCACCCGGTCGCGCGAGGTCGGCGGCACCCGGTCCTCGCGCATGGTGGCCGCGGTGGCGAACGCCGCCAGCGACACCACCGCGGTCACCAGGTACGGCAGGCTCAGGTCGTACATCGCCAGCGCGCCGCCGGCGGCGTACGCGAACGCGCTGCCGGCCTGGTGCCAGGCCGACGCCGTGCTCTCGCGCTGGCCGTACTCGTGGGCCACGCCGTTGGTGGCGAGGAGATCGAACAGGTAGGCCGAGTCGGCGCCGGAGCACAGCGACATCGACACCGCCGCCAGGCACTCGCTGACCAAGAAGTCACCCATGCCGTGGGCCTGGTAGGCGATCACGCAGGACACCGTCATCATCAGCGCCCCGGCCATCATCGAGGTGCGCCGACCCAGCCGATCGGCGAACGCGCCGGTGGGCACCTCGACCACGATCACGATGGCGCTGTACACCCCGCCCAGCACCATGATGTCGCGGAACGACAGCCCGCGCGACACCATGAACGGCACGAAGATGGGCACCCACAGGTACGAGGTGGCCAGCAGCCGGAACAGGTAGAACAGCCGAAGGTCGCGCGCCATCAGCGGGCTCCCGGCGCGGGCGGCGGCGGGCCCGAGGCCGGCGGCTCGGACGCGGACGCCGGCGGCGCCGGCGCGGTGAGGATCAAGATGGCGTCGCAGGCCGACAGCTGATCGAGATCGCGATCGGCCTCGAGCGCGGCCACCAGCGGGGGCAACAGCGGCGCCGGATCCAGCGCGGGCTCGAGCTCCTTGAGCGCCAGCGCGGCGTCGACCCGGAGCGCCGAGACGGCCAGGTTGGCGACCAGCGCCGGGCGCGCCACGGGATCGTGAGCCCGCGCGAGGGCGGCGGCCGCCGCCGGCCGGAACCGCAGATCCTCGAGCGCGGCCCGGGTCCCGGCCAGCGCGTCGGCGTCGCCGGTGATCGCCAGGGCGATGGTGGCGCGGGTCCGCTCGTCGGCGTCGGCGTTCTGGGTGCCGGCCACCGCGGTGAGCAGCTTGATGGACTGCGCGTCGCCGATGGTGACCAGCACCTCGGCCGCGCCGAGCCGGTAGGACGACAGGCCCAGCAGCTGACGCAAGAACGTCGCGCCGGCCGGATCGCCGCCGCGCACCAACGCCCGCGCCGCGTCGGACTTCACGTCCCGGCTGGGGTCGGCCAGCGCCGCCTTGAGCCGGGCGGTCCCGGTGGCGTCGCCGCACCGAAACAGCGCCTCGGCGGCGGCGACCTTGCCCATCGCCTTGGCGCCTTCGTCCAGGTTGTCGAGGAGAAACGTGAGGCTCGCGGGCTCACACGCGCGGGCCAAAACCAGCGCGGCCAGGTGCTGGATGCGCGGCGCCGGCGAGGTCATCAGGCCGCGCGCGATGGTGATGGCCCGCGCGCGGACCGCCGCCGCGTCGATCGCCTCGGGCGCGGGCGGCGCGACCGCGACCGGCGCTGGCGCGATCACCGGGGGCGCGGCGGGCTTGCTGCGGCCCCGGCCCCCCGTCGACATCGCGAGCGCCAGGCCAACGACCACCGCCAGCGCCCCGATGATCAACGGCCAGCGCAGCCGCGCGCGCGGCGCGGCCCCGGGCTGGAGCGCCGCGCGTGGCGGGGGAGTGACCGAGGGCGGATCGACGACGGCGGGCTTGGCCGCGGCCGGCGCGACGAGCCGCGTCGGCGCGGTGGCCGGAGCCGGAGCCCCAACCGAGGCCGAAGCCGGAGCCGCGACCGGAGCCGCCATCGGAGCCGGAGCCGCCACCGGAGCCGGAGCCGGAGCCGCCACCGGAGCCGGAGCCGGAGCCGCCACCGGAGCTGGAGCCGGAGCCGCAACCGGCACGTTCGCGTTCGGCGGCGGCGGCGTCGACGCCCTCGCGCGGGTCGGCGTGGCCGGCCGGTCGGCGCACGCGGTGCTGCAAAACCCGACGACCGCGCCGCCGCGGACCCGGACCACGCGGGTGCGCATCGAGTCGATCGGCGTGCCGCAGCCCGGGCAGGAGGTCGTGGTCATGGGAACGCCAATACTTTCGCCTCGCCGTGGACGGCGATCAACCCGTCGACGTACTCGAGCGCCCGGTCGCGGCGGCTGAGCACCGCGGCGACTTCCTCGTCGGTGAGCAGCTGCTCGAAGTCGCCGCGCTCGGGCTCGAGGACCGCCCGCAGGCGCGGCTCGTCGAGGGCGCGCAGGCGCCCGACCAGCTCCTTGGAGAACGTCTGGACCCGCTGCAGGTACAGGTGCGTCTTGTGCGCACCCTGGCGGTTTTTCCCGAACGCCAAGGTGTTGTCCATGAAGTAGAGCACCTGGCCGTCCTCGGAGACCTTGGCGTTGTTGCCGGTCCAGCGGTCGATGTTGCCGATGACGAAGTCGAACAGCGCCATCGCCGACAGCTGCTCGCACAGCGCGCGCCGCTCGGGCGGAATCTGCCCGCCGGCCTTGAGCCACTTGCGCCACGTCACGATCCCGACGGTGTCATCGATGCGGGCGCTGCCGATGTAGCCGTCGGCCAGGACCGGCACCCACCACGACAGCTCGCCGCGGAGCTTGCCCTTGCGTGGCACCGCGTCGGTGCGGAGCCGGGCCCGCGCCTCCGCGTCGCCGGTCGCCGCCAGCAGCTGCTCGAGGTCGTAGCTGACCGCCACCGCGGGGGGCACCCGACCGATGCCCAGCAGGCGATCGATCCGGTACGCCGCGACCTCGCGCCGCGGGTTCGACTGCCCGAACACCTGGTCGGGCTTGAACGCAGCCCGCGCGCCGTTGTCGAAGTCGATGCGCAGCGACAGCGACGTCCCCCCGCGGTTCACCTTGATACCAGTGGGCGTGCCGGCCCGGAGCGGCGCCAGGAGCGGCTCGTCGGGGCGCCCCGCGAACGCCCAGCGCGGCGCCAGCGGATCGGCCACCGTCGGCGCGACGGGCAGCGCCACCTCGGGGCCGCGGACGTCGCCGCGCGTCGCCTGCACGGCCGCCACCGGCACCGCCACCTTCGGAGGGGTTGGTGGTGGCGTGGGCCTGGGCGGCGCCCGGAGCGCCAGGTCTTGCGTCGGCTCGGCGCCGGGCCCGCGCAGCTCCGCCGACAGCGCCGTCGCCCCCCAGGCGACCCCCACCAGGGCCGCCAAAAGCGTGGCCGTCTCGACGGCGATACACGATCCGAGTCGCACGAAAAAAATTCTATCAGCCTCCGTCGCCAGACCACAAAAACCATCCCTTTTCGGGCCGCCCGGTCGTCGGCGTCGGCGCCGCCGGATGCGCCCGGGCGCCCCGGCCCGCGGTCGCCTGTCGCCCCCAGCGACATGGCTAGCCGCCTGGCCGCCTGGCCACCGCCGCCGCCAGGCCGAGCGCGCGCTAACCCGCTGATCGGCCACGCCACGAAGCCGGCGACGAGTGGCACACCGCGTGCTCTGGGCGGCCTCATCATGCAGACTCGCTTGTTGTTGACGGTGTGCGCCGTGCTCGGTCTGACGGCGTGCGCCGAGCCGATGGTCGTCGACGAATTTGCCGCCGAAGAGACCGCCGACGGCGACGGCAAGGCCGACGGTACCGGCACGTACACCTACTATCAGGTGACCGCGGACATGAACCGGTGCGCCTGGCCGCGCTGTGGCGGGTTCTGGGTGGCTCGGGCCAACCGCTCGACCACCCGCTGCTTCGACGGCACATACGCCGAGCGCTGCTACGTGGCCGAGATGCGCTGGTCGAACCTGGGCCTGACCGAGGCGACGGTCGATGAGATCAACGGCACTATCCACCGCGACGGCCAGGTGCTGATGCGCGGCACCCTGGGCGGCAAGACCTACGAGGGCGACCTCGGCCGGCTCGGCGAGTTCAAGCCGACCGAGGCCTGGATCGGCCGGGGCCCCCACGCCCCGACCGGGCCGCTGGCCATCGTCGAAGAGATCGGCGTCCGCTGCATCACCACGCCGTGCGACACGTTCCGCGAGAAGAAGCTGAACTCGTCGGCGACGGCCGCCATCGCCGAGCTGGGGTGGGACGCCGCCGAGGTGGCCGACGAAGACATCAGCCGCGCCATCACCGAGCTGTTCGTGCGCGATTTGATCGTCGCGGGCGATCGCTACACGGTCCGCGGCGCCACCAGCAGCGGCAAGGCCCGCACCGTGACGCAGTTCTACACCCGGGCGCGGGACCGCCGGGCCTGCTACGTCGGCGGCTGCGCCGGCCAGCTGTGCAGCGACCGGGAGGGCACGGTGTCGACCTGCGAGTACCGCCCGGAGTACGCGTGCTACCAGAGCGCGGTGTGCGAGGAGCAGCCCGAGGGTGAGTGCGGCTGGACCGAGACCGCGGCGCTGACCGCGTGCCTCGCCGATCCGGCACAGCGCTGACCGCGTGCCTCGCCGATCCGGCACAGCGGTGACGTCGCGCCCTGCGCCGCTGGCAGCGTTCGCGGCGCTCCGGGCGCGCCGCGGCCGATCGCGGTGACCTTCCCGACCGCCGCCGCGACTAACGGGCATGCCTCGACCTGCCTGGCTCGTGCTCGCCGCCGTGATCTTGGGCCGCGCGCCCACCGCCGACGCCGCGCCGCGCGCCTACCCGGCCGGCACGCTGATCGTCCCGATGGACCTCGCGTACCAGGATCGCGGCTTGATGCAGGCCTACGGGCTGGTCTTCCAGCTGCTGCGCCAGGGCATCCCGGTCGACTGGGCCATCGCGCCGGACAAGACCTGGCACGCCGCCCCGTGCGATACGCCGGGCGACCTGTGTCCGTGGGACTGCGCCGTCGAAGGATCGGGAGTGAAGTGCCCGTATCCAACCGCGAGCCCCGACTTCACCGCCACCACTGCGATCGTGTGGGGCGGCGCGCCGGGGGCGCCGATCGGCAGGCACGCCTACCGCGGCGGCCCGTTCGTGGTGGACGCGGCGCACCGAGCCGAGGCGCTGGCCGTGATCGACGCCTGGAACGACCCAACGCGCTGGCCGGCCAGCCCGTGGGCCGCGCGCACCATCGCCGAGATCGTGACCGTCCACACCGCGACCGCGGGGTTCACCGCCGACATCGCCCGCGAGCTGCGCGCCGCGCCGACCATCGCGGTCTTCTCCGACGGCAACGAGGACATCGCCACCAGCTACCTGCGGGCGGCCGGCATCCCGCAGTCCAACGGCGCCGAGTTTCCGGCCAACCGGTGCGGAGGCGGCACCTGCGGCCCCGGCACCGCCAACCCCGACATGCTGACGGTGCCGAGCATCATGGGCGAGATGGGCACCTGCGACGCGCCCAACCGCGACCACAAAAACGGCGCGCTGTTCACCGCCGCCGGCGTCCCGGCCTACTGCCAGATCATGTCGATGCACTGGAACGTCACCGATCGCGAGACGGTCGAGTGCGACGGCGGCCCGTGCCCGACGACCCAGGCGGCGTGCGCCGGTGAGCGCTTCACCTACCACGGCCACGAGGTGGTGGCGGAGGTCCGCGCGTTCCTCCAGTACCCGGTGCATTTCTTCGCCGAGTGCCAGGCGGTCAACGCCTACGAGAACACCGTGCCCAACCCGGCGTGGCCGTACCTCGACGACGCCGACCGCAACGGCCACTTCCTGACCACCACCGGGACGCCGCCGGCCTGCCCGTGCACCGACGCCGAGTTCCAGTGCGTGGTCGGCGGCTGCGCTGGCGCCGATTGCTGCCTGCCGCGGGACCCCAAGGAGCGCGGCGCCGGATTCATGATCGGCGCTCGACCACCGACGGTCCAGGTGCTGCGGCCCGAGGTGCCGTACAACCAGCGCGACGGCGCGTTCACCACCATCGGGGGCAGCGAGCCGGCGTACAGCCTGAGCGCGTACCTCGGCTCGACCTACCAGAACGCGCGCGAGGTGGTGTTCTTGACCGGCCCGGCCGGGCCCGGCGTCGACGACGTGTGGATGACCGGGTACGTCGACGGGGCGTGCGACATCGGCCCCCCGGTCGGCCTGCGCGGCCCGGCCTGCGCGGGCGGCAAGGTCAGCTACCTCGGCGGCCACGCCTACGGCACCGGGCTCCCGGTCTCGAGCCACGGCGACAGCCAGGGCGCGCGCCTGTTCTTGAACGCCCTGTTCGAAGCGGACTGCGTCACGTCGGTGGGCCAACCGGCGATCGACCTCGCGCTCGAGGGCCCGCTCACCCTGGTCGCCTCCGCGCGCGCTGCCGGCCACGGCGGCTTCGCGACCCGCTACGACAACCACGCCATCGGGCCGGCCCTCGACGCGGTCGCGAAGCCAGCGGTCGCCGGCCCCCGGCGTGACCATCGTCGACGCGGGCGGCGGCGCGGTCGCCGGCGACACCGCGACCTGGACCGTCAGGGCCATCCGACGTCGGCGAGCGGCGACCGCGGCGGGGCGACACGCCAGTGACCCTCCAGTTCGGCGGCTACGGGGACTACGCGGTGACCCTCGCCATGACCTACCGGGTCGGGCTGTCGACCCTGTCCGTCCCGGCGCGCGTCACCGTGCGCGTGGTCGATCGCGAGCCGGCCGGCGACGGTGGCGTCGGCGACGGTGGCGGTGGCGGTGGTGGCGGCGAACCCGCCGGCGGGTGCTGCGGCGCCGGCGGCGGGCAGGCTCGCTGGCGCTGGGCGCCGCGGTCGCG
Organism: Kofleriaceae bacterium; assembly: GCA_041389965.1. GTDB lineage: Bacteria > Myxococcota_A > Polyangia > Haliangiales > Haliangiaceae > UBA2376. The sequence continues at coordinate 116,982 of JAWKQV010000003.1, forward strand.
GCCTGGCTCGGCGCGGCGACGCCGCTGGCACCGGTGAGCGACGCTCGGCCCGGTCGCCGCCGCGTCAGCCCTCTTCGATGAAGCCGGCCTTGCGGTGCCGGGCCGTCGGGACGTGGGCCTGCCAGCACTTCTCGCTGCAGAAGATGAGTCTGACGGCCGGTGTTGCACGGCGACGTTGCAGCGGAAGCGGCGCACGTCGGCGCCGACGAGCTTGCGGCACGTGGCGCAGGCTGGGACGGAGGCACGGCCCCAGATCGCACAGCCGCGGGGCCCGCGGGGGTGCGTCGACGACGCCGGACCGCTACGGCGCGCTGGCGAGCAGGCGCTCGACCGCCGCCTCGATGGCCGCCGGGCGGCTGCTGACCGCGCGCACGACGCCGGCCGGATCGACCACCGCCGCGTGCGGCAAGGTGTTGGCCATCCACCGCGCGCTGGTGTCCTCGCCGTCGGCCAACAGCCGGAGCTGGTAGCCGCGGGCGCGGAAGAGGGCCCGCGCCTTGGCGCTGTCGTCGACGTTGACCGCCAGCACCGCGACCCGCTCGCCCCAGCGCCGCGCGGCGGCGTCGAGCGTGGGCAACGACGCCAGGCACGGCTTGCACCAGGTGGCCCAGAACTCGACCACGACGACGCGGCCGCGCAGGTCGGCCAGGTCGATCACCGGGCCGGTCGGCGCGCCGCGCTCGTCGATCTGATGCAGCGCGAGGGCCGGCGCCGGCATGCCGGTGACCAGGGGCCGCAGGCGGTCGAGGTGGACCGCCACCCACGCGACGTTGGCCACCAGGCACGCCGCGGCCACGGCGGCGACCAGCTGGCCGGCCCGGCGGCTGGTCACGGGGCCCCCGTCCGGCCCCGGGCCACCGCGACCGCCGCCACCGCCGCCGGGACCGCGACCACGCCGGCGATGGCCAGGACCGCGACCCGGGCCATGGGGAGCCAGCCCGCCACCGCGGTGAGCACCATCACCGCCAGGGTCGGCACCAGGGCCACCACGCAGGCCAGGTCGGCGTCGCGCCCGAGGTCGCGGCGACGGCCGGCGCCGGCCCAGATCGCGAGGGTCGCCAGGGCCACGGTGGCCAGCGGCACGGTGGCGGCGGCGGTGAGGGTCATGGTGAGCGGCGCCAGAGCGGCCCGCACGCCCAGCTCGAGGCCAACCCACCCGGTGGCGACCAGCCCGCGGGTGTAGCCGACCGCGACCGCGACGAGCACGGCCCACGCCAGATCGACCGCGGGGCCCCCGCCCAGGGCGGCGCGATCGGCGTCGCGCATCGCCCGCCGCGGCGCCACCACCGCGTCACCCCAGCGCTGGAAGCGCGGCCCGAGGATCACTTCTTGCCGGCGCGCTGGGACACCAGCTTGCGGGCCTGGGCCCCGACGGCCGAGGGGATGCCCTTGCTGGTCGAGATCAACCGCAGGTCGCGCTCGCGCATGTGGACCAGGAGCTTGGACGACTCGGTGATCGGGGTCTTGGGGTTGAGGATGAGCGACTTCTTGACGCCGTACAGCCGGGTCCAGTCGCGCCGGGTGGCGACATAGCGGATGACGTCGTCGCACAGCGCGTGGTTGCCGGCGTACTTGGCGGCCTCGAGGTCGGTCACGCCGGGTGACTTGATCGCTGCGACGGCCACCATCTTCATCGGGTCGCGGATCAAGATAGCGCGCGCGAACGCGTTGCCCAGGGTGGCCAGGCGGATCTTGGCCGGGATGCCCAGCTTGCTGATCGGCACCTCGGCCTCGTCGACGGCCGGGGCCTGGTCCTCCCCTTCGGCGATGGCCACGCCGTCCTCCCCGGCGCGGTCGTCGGGGGCGATGATCGCCGCGTCGGCCACCGCGCCCACGCCGGCCAGCGCCTTGGCGAAGCCGGTGTCGTCGGACACGTGGGCCCCGGGCGGGCCGCTGGTCAGGAGCCGGACCAGCTCGTCCCACGCCGAGATGCCGGACACCCGCACGCCGGACCGCGCCGCCAGCTCGACGGCGCGATCGACCGTGGACATGCGCGCGTGCGGGTTGGCGTACATCGCCGCGATGATGTCCGGGCACCGCAGCAGGCGCTGCTCGTTCGAGGCGATCAGGTCGACCTGCGCCGCGCTGCCCTGGCCGGCCAGCTCGACCACGGTGTCGTCGGCCACCGCCGGCGCCAGCACCAGCGCCTCGAACAGCGCGCCCCGACCGCGCAGCTTGGGCGCCAACCAGTCGAGCACCACCGGGGGCAGCGACGGCTCGGCCAGGGCCCCGGTCAGCACGCCCTCGGGTAGCCCGCTGGCGGTGGCCGCGGCCGCCGCGGCGAGGCCGGGCTCGAGCACGGCCACCTGGTAGAGCACGGTGACCATCTCCGCCGCGCTGGGCAGCGGCACCAGGCCGCGCGCGGCCATCATGCGGCCCGGCCCGGGCCCGAGCGCCTTGGCCGCCGCCGGCGACAGGCCGGCCACGCGCTCGGGCGGCAGCGGTGTGTGTGACAGTGCCATCAGACGGTCCCTCCCGCGTTGCGATCGTAGAGCAGCTTGAGCCCCTTGAGCGTGAGCAGCTCGTCGGTGTCCTCGATGGTCGTCGCCTCCGACGCCACCAGGCGGGCCAGGCCGCCGGTGGCGATGCACCGGGCCGGGAAGTCGACCTCGGCCCGGATGCGGGTCACCAGCGCGTCGACCATGCCCGCGTAGCCGTACAGCAGGCCCGACTGCATCGAGCTGACCGTGTTGCGGCCGATGACCTTGCCCGGGCGGGCGATCTCCACCCGCGGCAGCTTGGCCGCGTGGGCGTACAGCGCCTCGGCGCTGATCTGGACGCCGGGGGCGATGGCGCCACCCAGGTACTCGCCGCGGGGGTTGACCACGTCCCAGGTCGTGGCGGTGCCGAAGTCGACGATGATGCACCCGCCACGGGTGGCCTCGTAGGCGGCCACCGCGTTGACGATGCGATCGGCGCCGACCTCGCGCGGGTTCTCGTAGAGGATCGGCATGCCGGTCTTGACGCCGGGCCCGACCACCAGGGCCGGGGTGCCCAGGTACTGCTTGAAGAACCGCTGGATGCCGAACACCGCCGGCGGCACCACCGACGACACGATCCCGGCGTCGAGGCTCCCCCAGGCGAAGCCCTGCAGCTCCAGGAGCGACCGCACCAGCACCGCCAGCTCATCGGAGGTGCGGCCGGCGTTGGTCTCGATGCGGAAATCACACACCAGGTCGCGCCCGCGGAACACCCCGAGCACCGTGTTGGTGTTGCCGACATCGACCGCCAGGAGGCACGTCATTACCGGCACATCGTAGCGCTTTACCGGCTGACCGTAGTAGTCTTGGCCCGATGTCTCGCACCCACTTGCTCGCCCCGTTGTTCGCCGGTGTCCTCGCTCTGTCTGCGGCCGCGTGCGGCGGCGGGGAGTCGGGCCCCAAGCCGCTGTCGACGCACTTCGATCAGTCGTACCTGGCCCAGGTCGCCGTCGACCAGCAGACCGACGTGGTCGCCGCCAACAGCGGCTGGGACGTCGCCAAGCGCGAGCAGATGAAGGCGGACGCCGATCTGCGCGAGGCCAAGAACACGCTGTCGATCGCCGAGAACGAGGCCAAGACCGCCAAGCTCGACGAGGATTCCGCCAAGAAGAACTACGACGCCGCCAAGGCGTCGGCCAACCAGAACCGCATCAAAGAGGCCGAGAAGGCTCAGCAGGCGGCCCAGCTGTCGCGCAACGCCGCCGACGAGCGGGTCAAGTACTACCGGGCCTACCGCGACTGGCTGGTGGCGCTCAAGCGCTACACCACCGAGAACGCCTACTGGCGCGAGGCCCAGTACGAGCTGGCCATGGCGCGCCTGGCCCAGAAAAACAGCATCGCCCCGGCCGGCTTCAACCACGACAAGTTCGTCGAGCAAGAGGCGACCCGCAGCAAGCGCGCCGCCGACTACCGGGGCCGCTCCGACGAGGCCAAGGCCAAGGCCACCGACGCCCGCGGCAAGTGGGTCGCCATCCAGGGCCAGGCCGACAAGATCCTCGGCAAGAAGAGCGAGTTCCCCGATCCGATGTCGACCAACCCCACCGGCACCGATCCGACGATGGGCGCCGGCGGCACCACCCTGGGCGGCAGCCCGGCCGCCGGCGGCACGGCCCCGGTGGCCGACGACCCCACCGCGCCGGCCGCGCCCGACGACGGCGGCGACGAGTAACGCAACAGCCCGGTCGCGGGGCGCCGGCCGCCGGTCGCCCCTCTCTGTCCAGCCCGCCTCTCTCCGTGTCCCCTGGCGTGACCACCGAGCCCATCCCCGTCGACGGCCCTCCCGCGGCCCGCCTGCTCGTCGTCGATGACGAGAAGGTGATCCGGGAGATCCTCGCCGAGTTCCTGCAGCTCGAGGGCTACCAGGTCACGACGTGCGAGGACGGCGCCAAGGCCCTGGCCGAGCTCCGCCTGCGCCCGTACGACCTGGTCATCTCCGACCTGAAGATGCCGCGCGTCTCCGGCTTGCAGCTGCTCGAGAAGATCGCCGAGGAGGGCATCAACGTCCTGACCGTGATCATGACCGGCTACGGCACGGTCGAGACCGCCATCGAGGCGATGAAGCGCGGCGCCTACGACTACGTCCTCAAGCCGTTCAAGGTCGAGGAGGTCATCCACGTCGTCCAGCGCGCGCTGTACCGGCAGCAGCTGCAGGCCGAGAACATCCGGCTGCGCGAGGCGCTGACCATCTACCAGGTGAGCGAGGCGCTGGCGACCTCGCTCGACCTCGACCACATCCTCGACACCATCCTGCGGGCGGCGGTGCGCGAGACCGGCGCCGACGTCGGCACCATGCACCTGCGCGACGGCGTCACCGGCGAGTACCAGGAGCGGCTGACCCGGCTCGGCGACAGCCCGGCCATCGAGCGGGCGCCGACCCCGTCGTTCGCGGCGCTGACCGAGCGGTTCGATCGCGGCCAGACCGTGGTGTCCCACGGCGAGCACGCCCACCGCTTCTTCACCGGCCTGGCCACGGCCAGCCCGGGCAAGGAGCTGGTGTCGTTCCTGTCGGTGCCGGTGCAGATCGGGGCCTACGTCCAGGGCGTCGTGAACGTGTTCTCCTACACTCGCGGCAAGACCTTCGACGAGGGCCACCGCAAGATGTTGACGGTGCTGTCGTCGCGGGCCGCCGGCGCCATCGACAACGCCCGGCTCTACGACGACCTGCGGGTCCGCAACGACGAGCTGCGCACCGCCAACCAGAGCCTCGAGGACACCTTCCGCTCGACGGTGGCCGGCTTCGCCCAGGCCCTCGAGGAGACCGATCGCTACACCCGCGGCCACTCCGAGCGGGTCGCGACCTACGCCGAGCTCCTGGCCCGCGGCTTGACCCTGCCCGACGCCGAGGTCGATCGCATCGTCCAGGCCGGGGTCATGCACGACATCGGCAAGCTGGGCGTGCGCTACGACATGCTCAACAAGCCGGGCAAGCTCACCGCCGAGGAGGTCCGGGTGTTCCGCCAGCACCCGGAGAAGGGCAAGCGCATCCTCGAGCCGGTGCCGTGCCTGCACGGCCTCATCGACGGCTGCTGGTGCCACCACGAGTGGTGGGACGGCGGCGGCTACCCGCGCGGGCTGGCCGGCCACAACATCCCGCTGGTCGGCCGCATCGTGTCCATCGCCGACGCCTACGACGCGATGACCTCGGATCGCGCGTACCGCCGGGCGCTGTCCCACGAGGTGGCGATCGGCGAGATCGACCGCTGCGCTGGGACCCAGTTCGATCCCGAGCTGGCCGACCTGTTCGTCCGCCGCATGGACGAGGCGCGGGCCGAGGCCATCAGCCGGGGCGATCTCGGCCTGTGGCCGCGCTGATCGATTTTTTTCGATCGCGCGAATCATCCGGCCGCCGCGCGGCTCTTGGGGGTGTGAAGGCGCCCACCTCGGGCCCGCCAGAAAGGCTCCCATGTCTGCCATCCTCCCGCGCAACGAACACGCGATCGAGCGCGTCGTCCGCGTCGTCATCGGCCTCGCCCTGTTGTCCCTGGTGGTGATCGGCCCCAAGACCCTGTGGGGCCTCCTGGGTGTGGTGCCCCTGCTCACCGGGCTGGTGGGCAGCTGCCCGGCCTACACCTTGCTGGGCGTCTCCACATGCCCGATGAAGAAGACCGCGCCCTGATCGCGTTGGCCGGGGCCGGCGACCGCGCCGCGTTCACCGCCCTGGTCGATCGCTACAGCGCCCGGGTGTTCCACCTGGCGCGGGCGCTGGTGCGCGACGACGCCACCGCCGAGGACGTGTTGCAAGACACCTTCCTCGCGGCGTGGCGCAGCGCCGCCAGCTTCCGCGGCGACGGCGCCGTGGCCGGCTGGCTGTACGCCATCGCCCGCCACGCGGCCCACCGGCGCGGGCGGCGCGCCGACCAGGTCGCCACCAGCGACGCCAGCCTCGAGCAGCTGGGCGCCGCCGCCGGCTGGGGCCAGCCCGGCGTGGCCGAGGCGGTGGCGCGGGCCGAGGCCAGCGGCGCGCTGGCCGCGGCGCTGGCCGACCTGCCCGACGACGATCGCACCGCGCTGGTGCTGCACCACCTGCTCGACCAGACCTTCGCCGAGACCGCCCGCGTGCTGGGCCTGTCGGTCGCCGCCACCAAGAGCCGCCTGCACCGGGCCCGGCTCCAGCTCGCCGCGCGGTTGCGGCGCCCCGGAGGTTCCCATGACCCTCGATGATCGGATCGCCGGCCTGGCCTGTCACGACGTGCTGGACCAGCTGGGCGAGTACGCCGACGGCACCCTGCCCGGCCCAGCCCGGGCCCAGCTCGAGGCCCACGTCGCCGGGTGCGGCGCCTGCGCCGCGTTCGGCGGCGCCTACGGTGCGCTGGTGGCCGCGCTGCGCGAGCGGCTGACGCCGGCCCCGCTGGCCGACGACGTGGCGGCCCGGTTGGCGGCCCGGCTGGCCGCCGACGCCTGACGACCGCAAGCGGTGCGGCCGGGAGCACGTCCGCGCGCAAGCGGTGCGGGGCAGCCCGCGCCGACCGCGCGGTTCCGCCGATCGGTGCTCGGCACCGGTCGTGCAACAGCCGGGGACATGAAGAGCATCCCCTCCATCCAGCGCTACATGACGACCTCGCCGCACACCATCGGCAACGAGCAGTCGCTCAAGAAGGCCCACGACCTGATGCGCGAGCACGGCATCCGCCACCTGCCGGTCATGCACGGCAACAGCCTGGTCGGCGTCATCTCCGACCGCGACGTCGCCATCATCACCTCGCTCGACGACGTCAACCCCGAGCTGATCACCGTCGACGACGCCATGACCTCGGATGTGCTGACGGTCGGGCCCGACGCCCCCCTCGACGAGGTCGCGGCGCTGATGGCCGAGCGCAAGGCCGGCTCGGTGGTGATCATGCAGAACCACAAGGTGGTCGGCATCTTCACCACCGTCGACGGCATGGTGGCGCTGGCCGACCTGCTCCACACCCGCCTCAAGTAGCCCGCGCCGGCCGGGCCTGGCGCGGCCGGCCTCAGCCGCCCAGGGTGTCGTAGGCGTGGAAGGTCATGACGAAGGTGGCGCGCCCCTCGGACAGCGACCGCATGCGGGTCGAGTAACCGAACATCGCCCGCAGCGGCACCAGCGCGGTCACCACCTGCTTGGCGCCGCGCACCTCGACGTCCTGGATCTGGCCGCGGCGCTGGTTGAGATCGCCGATGATGGCGCCCAGCGACTCGTCGTCGGTGGTGACCTCGACCGTCATGATCGGCTCGAGGCGGGTCGGCTGGGCCGCCGCCACCGCGCGCCGGAACGCCTCGGCCGCCGCCGCGCGACAGCCGATCAACGCGTCGGCGCCGTCGGTGATCGCCACGTTGGTCAAGACCACCTCGACGTCGTCGAGCGGGAAGCCGTCGACGCCCGACGAGGCCGCGTCGCGCAGGCCCTGAAGCGCGGCCTCGACCACCGGCTCGGGTACCAGCAGCCCGGGCGGCACCGCCTTCGCGAAGGTCATGCCGGCGCCGCGGGCCCGGGCCCGGACGTGGCACGCCGCCTCGCCGTAGATGCGCTGCTCCTTGAGCTCGCGCTCGAACACCGCGTGGCCGTCGGCCTCGCCGAGGATGGTCTCCCGGTACACCACCTGGGGCTTGCCGACGTTGGCCGCCACGCCGTACTCGCGCCGCATGCGGTCGACGATGACCTCGAGGTGCAGCTCACCCATGCCCCAGATGATGGTCTGGCCGGTGTCGGCGTCCTCCTTGACGCGGAAGGTGGGATCCTCGTCGACCATCTTGGCCAGCGCGAAGTCGAGGCGCTCCTTGGCGGCGTTGTTCTCGGCCTCGATCGCCTGCGAGATCACCGGCTCGTAGGTGTCGATCCGCTCGAGCAGGATGGGGTGCTTGGCGTCGCACAGGGTGTCGCCGGTGGTGGCCTCCTTGAGGCCAGCCGCCGCGACGATCTCGCCGGCCACCGCCTTGTCGAGGCGCTCGCGCTTGTCGGCGTGGATGCGGAACAGCCGGGCCACCTTCTCCTTCTTGCCGGTGCGGACGTTGAGGAGATCGTCGCCGGGCGAAAACGTGCCCGAGAAGATGCGCAGGCACACCACCTTGCGGCCCTCGTCCATGGCGACCTTGAACGCCAGCGCCGCCAGCGGCTCGTTGTTCTTGGGCTGGCGCACCAGGCGCGCGGTGGTGTCGCGGGGGTCGACCCCGGACACCGGCGGCACGTCGGCCGGCGACGGCAGGAAGTCGATGACCGCGTCGAGCAGCGGGTGGATGCCCTTGTTGCGCAGCGCGGTGCCGCCCAGCACCGGCACGATCTTGACGGCGATGACCGCCTTGCGCAGCGCCGCCTTGAGGTCGGCCACCGGCAGCTCGGCGCCCTCGAGGTACCGCTCGGCGATGGCGTCGTCGTGGTCGGCGATGGCGGCGATCATGCGATCGCGGGCCTCGGCCACCTGGTCGGCCAGCTCGGCCGGCACCGGCCGGACCTCGGGCGGATCGTTGAGGTCGCCGGTGAAGTACAGCGCCTGCTGGGTCATCAGGTCGACCACGCCCTCGAAGGCGTCCTCGCTGCCGATGGGCAGCTGGATCGGCACCGGGTTGGCCCCCAGGCGCGCCTTGATCTCGGCCACCACCTCGTCGAACGCCGCCCCGACCCGGTCGAGCTTGTTGATGAACGCCAGGCGCGGCACCTTGAACTTGTCGGCCTGGTGCCACACCGTCTCGGACTGCGGCTGGACCCCGCCGACGGCGCAGAACACCACGACCGCGCCGTCGAGGACGCGCAGCGAGCGCTCGACCTCGATGGTGAAGTCGACGTGGCCGGGCGTGTCGATCAGGTGGATCTCGTGCTTGGCCCACTCGAAGGTGGTGGCGGCGGCGGTGATGGTGATGCCGCGCTCGCGCTCCTGCGGCATCCAGTCCATCTGGGTGCCGCCGTCGTGGACCTCGCCGGCCTTGTGGATCTTGCCCGAGTGGAACAGGAACCGCTCGGACACGGTGGTCTTGCCAGCGTCGATGTGGGCGACGACGCCGATGTTTCGGACCAGATCGATCTTGGCCATGGCGCGCGGTCTATATCACGAGCCCCGGGGTTGGCCGCCGCTGGCGCGCGACCTTGGCGCGCGTAGGCCGATGTGCGGTACCATCGGGCGATGACCTCCCGTTTCCTGGTCGCCGTCGCGGCCGTGGCGGCAGCCGCCGGCCTGGCCCTGGCCGACCCCGACTACAAGGCCGCCGCCGAGCACTACAAGACGGCCGAGCAGGCGATGGCCGCGGGCGACTTCCCCAAGGCCGCCCTCGAGTACGGCGTCGCCTACGACATCACCAAGGACCCGGTCCTGTTCTACAAGATCGGGCAGGCCAACCAGAAGGCCGGCAAGTGCCCGGTGGCCCTCACCTACTACAACCGGTACCTGAAGGAGGGCAACCCGTCGCCCGAGTACCGCCAGCTGACCGTCGGCCACATCGCCGCCTGCGACGGCACCGGCGCGCCCGAGGTGGTCACGCCCGGGGTCGATCGACCGGCCGGGGATGCGGGCGACGGCGCGGGGACCGCCGCCGCGGACCCGCTGCCGACGGTGACCGACGGGCCGTCGGTCGGGACCGGCGACGCGCCCGCCGACGGCGTGACCGCGCCGGCCGGCGACGACCTCGGGGGCGACCGCGGGCCGACGTTCGTCGACGCGCCGCCATCGTGGCAGCGGACCGGCGCGTGGGTGGCCACCGGGGTGACGGTCGGCCTGGCCGCGGCCGGCGTGGTGATGGCGCTGTCGGCCGAGGGCAGCGAAGAAGACCTGCAGTCGCTCATCGAGTTCCGCAGCGGCGGCCGGCCGCTGCGCTACGACGAGGTCGCGAGCCAGTACGCCAGCCTCGACGCCGACGGCCGCAAGTTCGACAAGCTGGCGACCGCCGCCTTCATCGGCGCCGGGGTCACCGCGGCCATCGCCACCACGCTGTTCCTGCTCGATCGCGGCACGCCCCACGGCGAGCCCGCCGCGGTCGCCCGGCTGCGTCCCACCCTCGATCGCCACGGCGCCGGCGTCGCCGTGGGCTGGAAGTTCTGATGTCCCACGCTCGGTCTAGGTCGATCCTCGTGGCCACCCTCCTCGGCGCGGCCGGCGCCTGCTACGCGCCGCCGCGGCCCGACTGCGCGTTCCTGTGCGGCAGCGACGGCAGCTGCGGCGACGGCTACTACTGCGCGCCCGACGGCTGGTGCAAGCGCGACGGCGTGGCGCCGACCCTGGTGTGCGAGCCCGGCAGCGTCGACGCCGCCCCGGCCGACGCCGCGGTCGACGCGCCCCCCGACGCCGTGGTCGACGCGCCGGTCGACGCCGCGGTCGACGCGCCCCCCGACGCCGCCCCCGACGCCGGCACCGCGATGCTGGCCATCGTCACCGCCAGCCCGCTGGCATTCGGCGCGGTGCCGCAGACCCAGACAGCGACCCAGCCCGTCATGGTCCGCAACGGCGGCACCGTCGCCGCGTCGGCGCTGACGGTGTCGGTGACCGGCACCGGCTTCACCCGGGTGATGGGCGCCACCGACACCTGCACCGGCCAGATCCTGGCGCCGATGGCGACCTGCAGCTTCGAGGTGCGGTTCACGCCGGCCGCGGTCGGCCCGGCCACCGGCCTGGCCTCGGCCGCGGCCGCGGTGGGAGGCACGGTCTCGCTCAACCTGACCGGCACCGGCACCGCCGCGCTGACCGCCGCGCCCGCCGCGCTGACGCTGACGCCCGACCAGGTCGGCGCTGTCACGTTCACCAACGCCGGCGCCGCGACCACCGCCGCGCTCGCGGTGGCGCTGACCGGAGCGACCGACTTCACCGTCGACACCGACGCCTGCGCCGGGGTCGCGCTGATCGCTGGCGACGCCTGCAGCGTCGGCGTCCGGTTCACCGCCTCGGGCAGCGGCACCTTCACCGGACAGCTGGCGATCACCGGCAACCCGGGCGGGCCGGTCATGGTGCCGATCACCGGCACCGCGCCGTAGCCTGGCCGGCCTAGGAGCGCCCCCGGCGCCTGGCCGGTGCGGCGTCCCGGTGCTAGGTTCCGCCGCCATGGTGTTCGGACTGTTCTCCAAGGAAAAGGCGCTCCAGCGCACGATCGAAAAGGCCACCAACAAGCTCGCCCAGCAGGCCGACCGGTGGGGTGCCCTCGAGCGTCTCCGCGAGGACGGCACCGACGACGCGCTGTACGGGCTGTGCAAGCGCTGGAGCATCACCAGCAACAACAACGTCGAGGATCAGCAGGAGAAGGCCTGGGTCGTCGACGTGCTGGTCAGCAAGGGCGCGGTGGTGCTGGCGCCGCTGCGGCGGTACATGCGGAACTCCGCGCAGCTGTCGTACGCGCTGGCGGTGCTGGGTCAGGTCGGCGACCAGGCCCAGATCCTCGAGGCGGTCGACGAGATCCTGGCCGACGAGCGCCCCGGCTACACCCGAGACCCGGAGCGGCGGATGGATCTCATCCGCTTCCTGGGCGAGTGGACCGCTGGCGGGGCCGAGGTCGCGACCCGCCTGGTGCCGTACCTCCAGGACTTCGACCAGAACGTCCGGGTGGCCGCCGCCGACGGCGTGGCCGACGCCGACCCGGCCCTGACCAGCGCCGCGCTCATCGCCGCGTTGATCCGACCCGAGGAGGAGAGCGGACGCTTCCGCAAGCGCGTGGCCGAGATCCTGGCCCGCCACAAGGTGCCGGTGGCCGACCACGCCGCGCAGATCGAGCCCCTGCTGCACGGCCCGGCCGGCGGGTTCGCCATCGTCGGCGGCGTGCTGGTCGAGCGCTAGGCGCCGGTCGGCCGCGCCGCGCGGCCATGCGCGCGGCGACCCGCGCGACGTCAGCGCGCGACTTCTAGCGTGACCTTGACCGTGCGGCGGTTGCCGCCGCGCACCACCTCGAGCTCGACGGTGTCGCCGATGCGCCGCCGGTCCAGGACCTTGTACAGGTCCGAGGTCTTGGCCACCGGCTGCCCGTCGATCTTGGTGATGACGTCGCCCAGCTCGAGGCCGCTCGGGCCCTGCACCAGGCCGGTGATACCCGCGCGGTCAGCCGGCCCACCCCGCCCGACGTTGCGGATGCCGACGCCGATGGCCCCGACCTGCCGCATCTCGCCGTCGGACAGGATGTTGATGCCCAGCACCGGGCGGACCTCGCCCTTGAGGTTCAGGATCTGCGGCACCACCAGGTTGACGGTGTCGACCGGCACCGCGAAGCCGATGCCAGCCGAGGCGCCCGACGGCGAGTAGATGGCGGTGTTGATGCCGATCAGGCGGCCCTGGCTGTCGAGCAGCGGCCCGCCGCTGTTGCCGGGGTTGATCGGCGCGTCGGTCTGGACCACGTCGTAGATCTTGCGCTGGCTCTTCGAGGTGATCTCCCGGCCGAGGCCGCTGATGACGCCGGTGGTCAGGGTCTGGTCGAGACCGAACGGGTTGCCGATGGCCAGCACCTTCTGCCCCACCTGCAGGTCGGCCGACGTGCCGACCATGATCTTGGCCAGCTTCGACGGCGGCGCGTCGATCTTGATGACCGCGATGTCCTTGTCGCGGGCGGTGCCGATGATCTTGCCCTCGTAGGTCTTGCCGTCCGACAGGGTCACCTCGGTCGAGGTCGCCCCGTCGATGACGTGGAAGTTGGTGACGATGTGGCCGTGCTCGTCCCAGATGAACCCCGACCCGGTCCCCTGCGGCACGTCGTCGACCGTCGCGGTGATGGTGTTGCGCATCTGCTGGATGTTGGTGATGTGCACCACCGACGGCGACACCGCCTTGAACACCGCGATCGTGCTCTTCTCGTCGGCGCCGTAGTCGCCGACCGGCAACGCCACCGGCCGCGACTCGTACACCACGTCGGGCTGGGTGCGCCGCATCTTCACGACCGTGAACACCAGCGCCGCCGCCACCAGCAACAGCAGCAGCGCGAGGATCTTGGTGAGGGCGGACGAGTCGGCGCTACCGGCGCGCGGAGGTTCGGCGGGGCTTGCCATCGCCGGTAGCATGCCACGTCACAGGGCGACGGCGAGGGTCTCGCGCAGCGCGCGGCGCGCGCGGTGGCCGCGGATCTTGACGGTGGCGACCGACAGGCCCAGCGACCGCGCCACCTCGGCTTCGCCGAGATCTTGATCGAGCCGCAGGCGCAGCACCGACGCGTAGCGCGGGTCGAGGCGATCGAGGTGGGTCCGCACGATCGCGGCGGCCTCGGCGGCGGCCAGCGCCCCGTCCGGCCCCGGCTGTTCGGACACCAACTGATCGGCCGCGGTGCCGCCGTCGAGGCTGTCGGTGGCGGCGTAGCGCCGCTGCCGGCGCTGCCGCAGGTGCGACAGGGCCGAGGTCACCGCCACCCGGTACAGCCATGTGCGGTAGCGCGACTTGCCCTGGAAGCCGTGCCGGTGGCGGAACGCGGTGAGGAGCGCCTCCTGCGCCACGTCGTTGGCGTCGTCCTCGTCGCGGACGATGCGGCGGGCGATGGCGAACACGAAGGCGCGGTCGTCGGCGGTGAACGAGACCGAGGGGAGCTCCGCGTCGGGGATGGTGGCGGTATCGATATCGTTCATAACGTTCACTCTATGACCGTTTTGGATGATCGCAAGGATGTTTTGAACGATATTTTAGAGAAGTAGAGATCTCGAGCGTTTACGAGCGGGATCGGACGATGTCATGCTGCGGATTCGGTAACCGTCCCCCACCAGCCGGCGTCCTACACCCCTGTGAAGCGTTCTCTGTCCCCGCGCGACCTTGCCGCCGCCATCGGCGTCAGCGAGTCCTCGCTCAAGCGGTGGGCCGACGCCGGCAAGATCGTGTACGCGCGGACCGAGGGGGGGCACCGACGCATCCCGATCGCCGAGGCGGTGCGCTTCATCCGCGCGACCGGCGCCCAGCTGGTGCGCCCGGACGTCATCGGCCTGGCCGAGGTGGCCGCGGTCGCCAACGACGATGGCGGCGACGGCGCGCTGTACACCCACCTGGCCGCCGGCAACCTGCGCGAGGCCCGCGGCGTGCTGATGGGGCGCTACCTGCGTGGCGAGTCGGTGGCCAGCCTGTGCGACGGCGCGGTGGCCCACGCCATGGCCCGGGTCGGCGAGCTGTGGCGACACGACGAGACCGGGGTGTTCGTCGAGCACCGCGCCACCGATTGCTGCTTGCAGGCGGTGGCGCAGCTGCGCTCGATGTTCGATCCGCCCCCGGGTGCGCCGGTCGCCCTGGGCGGCGCGCCGACCGGGGACCCCTACCTGTTGCCGTCAATGCTGGCCGCGACAGTGCTGGCCGCCGAGGGCGTCGACGCGATCAACCTCGGCCCCGACACGCCGGTCGCCAGCCTGCGCCACGCGATCGCGCACCACCGGCCGCGGCTGGTGTGGCTGAGCTTGTCGACCCCGGTGGCACCCGGCCTGGCCGCCAGCCTGGGCGAGCTGGCGGGCCAGCTGGCAGACGCCGGCGGCACGTTGGTGCTGGGCGGCCGGCACCGGGCCGAGGCGGCGAGCGAGGCGCGCCGGGCCTGCGTGGTGGCCACCATGGCCGAGCTGGCGGCGTTCGCCCGCGGCCTGGTCGCCGGCCGCGCCGGCGGCTGACCGGCGGTCGCGCCGGCCTGGCGCCGGACTAGCCGTGGCTGGCGAGGAAGTGCTCGGCCTCGAGCGCGGCCATGCAGCCCGAGCCGGCCGCGGTGATGGCCTGGCGGAACTTCTTGTCCTGGACGTCGCCGGCCGCGAACACGCCGGGCACGGTGGTGGCGGTCGAGCCCGGCGTGGTGATGATGTAGCCCTGCTCGTCGGTGGCGACCTGGCCGTCGAGGAAGCCGGCGTTGGGGACGTGGCCGATGGCGAAGAACAAGCCGGCCGCCGGCAGCACCCGCTCGGCGCCGGTCTTGAGGTCCACGACCCGGGCCGCGCGCATCACCTGGTCGCCGGTCACCTCGAGCACCTTGTGCGAGAGGAGGAACTCGATCTTGGGGTTGGCCAGCGCCCGGTCCTGCATGATCTTCGACGCGCGCAGCTCGTCGCGCCGGTGGACCACGTAGACCTTGCTGGCGAACTTGGTGAGGAAGCCGGCCTCCTCCATCGCCGAGTCGCCGCCGCCGATCACGAACAGCGGCTGGTTGCGGTACATCGGCAGCGCGCCGTCGCACACCGCGCACGCCGACACCCCCTTTTGCCACAGCTCGCCGTCGCCGGTGCCGGGGATCGCGTCGCGCTTGGCGGTGGCGCCGGTGGCGATGATGAGGGTCTGGGCCAAGCCCTCGCGCTCGTCGGTGACGTAGCGGAACGGGCGCTGCGACAGGTCGACCTTGGTCACGGTCTCGGTGTGGATGACGGTGCCGAACCGGACCGACTGGGCCCGGAACCGATCGGTCAGCTCGGGCCCGCCGATGCCCTCGGGGAACCCCGGGAAGTTCTCGACGTCAGTCGTGGTGGTCAGCTGGCCGCCGGCGGCGATCCCGCCGGCGAGCCAGCCCTCGAACAGGATCGGCTGCAGGTTGGCGCGCGCGGTGTAGATGGCCGCGGTGTGAGCAGCGGGGCCGCTGCCGATGATGACGACGGGTGAAGCCATGGCGCCCGCAGTGTAGCCGCGGTGGTCGGCGTGTGGTGCAATCGGCCCATGGATCGCGTGCGACCGATGACCGCGTTCGCCCAGCTCGACCGGTCCCACGACCGCCACCACGAGCGGCTCGACGGCCTGCTCGGCGCCGCCGAGCGCCTGGCCACCGGGGTCGGCGGCATGGCCGACGTGGAGGAGGCCCTCGACGCGCTGGCGTTCTTCGCGCGCGCCGTGCCGCGCCACTTCGGCGACGAAGACGAGGTGGTGTTCCCGGCCCTGGCGCGGGTGCGCCCCGAGGTGGCGCCGCGGCTGACCGCGCTGTCGGACGAGCACGGGCCCCTGCTGGCCGGCTTCGCGGCGCTCGACGCCCAGCTGCGCGGCTGGGACGAGCGGGTGCCGGCGCCGGCCGCCGCCGCGGCGTTCGCGGGTGCGGCCGCCGAGGTCGCCGCCAGCTACCGCGACCACGCCGGGCGCGAGGACGCGCTGTTCGCCGAGGTCGGCGCGGCCTTGGCCGACGAAGACGCTGCGCTCCTGGCGGCGCTCGAGGCCCGGCGGGGCGGCGGTGGCGGCGGTGGTGGCGGTGGTGGCGGCGGCGGCGGCGGTGGCGGCGGGCGACGTCGCTGACCGCGGCGCCGTCGGTCAGCCCCGGCGGATCCGGCCGGCCAGCACCATGCTCGACGTGACCACCGACACCGACGACAGCGCCATCAGCGCCGACGCCAGCATCGGCGAGACCTCCAGGCCCCACCGGACCAGCAGGCCGGCCGCCAGGGGCAAGGTCAGCAGGTTGTAGGCGAAGGCCCAGCCCAGGTTGATGCGCATCGTGGCCAGCGCGCTGCGCCCGATGTCGATCAGCTCGACCACCAGCCCCAGCGACGGGCGCAGGAGCGTCACGTCGGCGGCAGCCGCCGCCACGTCGGTGCCAGAACCCAGCGCCACACCGACCGACGCCGCCGCCAGCGCCGGGGCGTCGTTGTAGCCATCGCCGACCATGATGGGGCCGGGCTCGGCCCGGACCAGGGCCAGCTTGCCGGCGGGATCGACCGCTGCGTGCCGGACGTCGATCCCGACCGCGTCGGCGACCCCGGCCACCGCCTCGGCCCGATCCCCGCTGATGATGGCCACCGCCAGGCCCCGTCGCCGCAGGGCCGCGATGGCCGCCGCCGCCTCGGGGCGCACCTGATCGCGCACCGCGAGGCCGCCGCGCAGCGCGCCGTCGATCACGACCAGGATCGGCGTGGCCCCGCCGCCGGCCAGCCGGGCGGCCAGGTCCGTCGCGGCCTCGGCCTCGGCCCCCGCGGCGACGGCCAGCGCCGCGTTGCCGACGGTGACCGCCTGGCCGCGGACCGAGCCGGCGGCGCCGGCCCCGGGCGTGGCCACCACGTCGCGCGCCGGGGCCCCGCGCAGGCCGCGGCTCGTGGCGCAGGCCACCACCGCGCGCGCCAGCGGGTGCTCGCTGCCGCGCTCGACGCCGGCGGCGGCCGCCACCACCTCGTCGGCGGTCGCGCCGTCGCAGGTGACCACCTCGACCACGGCCGGCTGCCCCGCGGTCAGCGTGCCGGTCTTGTCGAAGCACACCCGGCGCGCGCCGGCGAGCTGCTCGAGCACGGCCGCGCCCTTGATGAGGGCGCCGCGCCGCGCCGCGCGCCCGGTGGCCACCATCACCGCGGTGGGCACGGCCAGGCCCATGGCGCACGGGCACGCGATGACCAGCACGGTCGCGGCGCGCTCGACGGCCAGCGCCACGTCGCCGGCCCACAGCCACCACCCCACCGCGGTCGCCAGCGCCAGCCCGATGGCGATCGGCACGAACACCGCGCTGACCCGATCGGCCAGGCGCTGGGTCGGCGCCCGCCCGCCCTGGGCGTCGCGCACGGCGGCGATCATCCGCGCCACCGTGCTGGCGCCGGCCGCGGCGGTGACCCGGGCGGTCAGCGCGCCGGGCCCGTTGATGGTGCCGGCCAGGACCCGGTCGCCCACGGTGCGCGCCACCGGGACCGCCTCGCCGGTCACCAGGGCCTCGTCCAGCTCGCTGGCGCCGCTGGCGATCACCGCGTCGGCGGCCACTCGCTCGCCGGGGTTGATCGCCAGCAGGTCGCCGCGCCGCAGCTGCCCGGTCGGCAGCTCCTTGACCTCGCCGGCGTCATCGACGACGCGGGCGGTCGGGGCCACCAGCCGCGCCAGCGCCGCCAGCGCGCTGGTGGTGCGCCGCCGGGCCACCGCCTCCAGCGCGTGGCCGGCCGACACGAAGCCGAGGATGCCGAGCACGCCCTCGGCGTACAGCCCGCCGCCGGCGCCGGCAGCCGCAGCGACGGAGATGGCCATGGCCGCGCCGGAACCCAGGGTGACCAGCGCGTCCATCGCCGGCGCCCGGTGCCACAGCGAGCGGATCCCGGCGCGCCAGATCGGCCAGCCGGCGACGCCACCGACGACGGCGGTGGTGCCGACGATGAGCCAGGCCAGCGTCGCCGGCGCGATGCTCCACAGCCACGGCGCCACCGCGTGGGCCGCCCGCGCCACCGGCCGCATCAGGGCGTGGGCCAGAGCGTCGTGGCCGTGGGGCAGCGGCGCGGCCGCCAGCATGACCACCACCATCGCCGTCAGGCTGACCACCGCCCGCGCGGTCCACGCGCGCACCTCGCCGCGCCGGGCGGCGTCGTCGGCCAGCTGGGTGGCGACCAGATCGTCCTCGGCGCCGGGCAGCTCGGCCTGGTAGCCGGCGTCGTCGACCGCCGCCACCAGCGCCGGCACCAGCGCGACCGCCGGATCGATGGTGACCCGCGCCGACCGGGTGACCAGGTTGACCGTCACGTCGACCACGCCAGGCTGGCCGCGCAGCGCCTGCTCGACGTGGTGCTGGCACGCGGCGCAGGTCATGCCGCCCACCGGCAGCGTGACGGCCGTGGTCGCGGCCGGCGACGTCACCGGCTACTCGACCTGCGCGGGGTAGCCGGCGCGGGTGATGGCCTCGACCACCTCGGCCGCGGTGGCGCCGTCGAGCTGGCCGCGCGCGCGTCCCACCTCGACCACCGGGTCGACCACGCCGGGCACGCGCTCGAGCGCGGTCCGCACCCGCTTCACGCACGCGCCGCAGTGCATCCCGGTGATGGCCACGGAGAAGTCAGTCATGGTGTGGACAACGTAGGCTCGGTGCCGGCGCGGTCAAGGGACGAACTGTCGCGGCCGGGGCGGGTCGTCACCTCGACCATCCGCCCGGGCGCCAACCAGCGCCGGGCCGCGTCGACCACCGCGGCCGGCGTGACCGCGCGCGCCCGGCGCAGCGCGGCGCCGATGGCGGCGGCATCACCGTGGTCGAGCTGCGCGGCCAGGAGCAGGCCGGCCCGCCGCCCCACCGCCTCGAGCTGCCACAGGAGCGCCGCCTCGCGCCGCTGCGCGGCCCGCGCCACCGCCCGCGGGTCGATGGCGCCCGCCGCCAGCGCCGCCAGCTCGGCGTCGACCACCGCGCGCACCTCGTCGGCCTCGACGCCGGCGCGCACGTCGACGGTGAGGTGCACCTCGCCGCCGAGGCGACCGCCGCTGACGCCCAGGCCCAGGCGGTGGGCCAGGCGACGCGCGTGCACCAGCGTCTGCCACAGCCGCCCGGCGCCGGGCAGGGCCCAGGCCACCGCCAGCGCTTCGAGGGCGGCCAGGTCGGCGGTGCCGCTGGCCGGCCCGATCCACGCCCGCCGGATGCGCGCCAGGGCCGCCAGCGGATCGTCGACGTCGATCGCCACCGGGCCGGCGATGACGGGCGCCGGCCACGGCCGCCGCGCCGGTCGGGTCGACCGCGGGAAGTCGCCGAACCAGCGCTGGCACCGGGCCAGCGCGTCGTCGACGTCGACCGCGCCGGCCAGGACCAAGGTCGCGTTGGCCGGCACATACCAGGTCCGGTAGAACGCCTCGACCCGGGCCAGCGTCGCCGCGGCGATGTCGGCGTGGCGGCCGATGGTCAGGTACCGCAGCGGGTGTCGGTCGGGGTACAGCGCCTCGGCCACGGCGAACCGCTCGGGGCCGTACGGCGCGTTCTCGTAGCGCTGGCGGCGCTCGCTCTGCACCACCCCGATCTGCCGATCGAGCCGACCCTGGTCGAGGCCGGGTAAGAAGAAGCCCATGCGGTCGGCCTCGATCCACAGCGCGGTGTCGAGGGTCGCGGCCGGCATGACCTGCTGGTAGACGGTGCGATCGGGGCCGGTGCGCGCGTTGGCCTCGACCGCGCCGGCCTCGCGCAAGATCTGGTAGTGGTGGCGCCGCCCCAGGTGGAGCGAGTTCTTGAACATGTGCTCGAACAGGTGGGCGAAGCCGCTGTCGCCGTCACCCTCGTCGGAGCTGCCCACCCGGTAGCCCATCCACACCGCGACCAGCGGCACCGCCGGGTCGGGGTGGACGACCACCTCGAGGCCGCACGGCAGCGTGGTCGTGGTGGTCGCCAGGGTCGGCACCCGATCGGCCGACCAGGCGATGGCGGCGGTCACGCGCCGACGTCCCGGGCCAGCGCCAGGGCCAGCTGGTACAGCTCGCGCCGCGGCCGGCCGGTCTTGACCACCAGCCGCTGGGCCACGTCCTTGGGCCCGAAGCCCTGGGCCAGGAGCGCGCGCCCCGCGGCGTCGACGTCGACCACCGCGCGCGCCGCGCTGGCCGGCGCGCCGGCCACGACGATCACGCACTCGCCCCGCGGCGCGACGTCGGCGAAGCGCGCGCGCAGCTCGCCCAGGGTCCCGCGCACGTGCTCCTCGTAGCGCTTGGTCAGCTCGCGCGACACCGTCGCCGCCCGCTCGTCGCCCAGCCCCGCGGCCAGCGTCGCCAGCGTGGCGCCGACCCGATCGGGCGCCTCGTAGAACAACAGCGTGGCCCGCTCGTCGACCAGCCCGCCGACGAGCGCCGCGCGCGGCCCGGGATCGCGCGGCGGGAACCCGACGAACAAGAACCGATCGCTGGCCAGGCCGCTGGCCACCAGCGCGGCGATGGCCGCCACCGGCCCGGGGATGACCACCACCGGCGCGCCGACGGCGATGGCCGCGCGCACCACCCGCGCGCCCGGGTCGGACACGCCCGGCGTGCCGGCGTCGCTCACCAGCGCCACCGTGCGGCCGGCCGCCAGCACGGCGGCCAGCTCCTCGGCCCGGGCCGCCTCGTTGCCGTCGAAGGTCGACCGCACGTCGCGGCGGGCGCCGGCGCCGACGTGGTCGAGCAAGATGGCCACCCGCCGGGTGTCCTCCGCCGCGATCACGTCGGCCTCGCGCAGCGCCGCCGCCGCCCGCGGCGACAGATCGTCGAGGTTACCGATCGGCGTGGCCACCACGAACAGCGTGCCGGGCCTGCGCCCCGGCTCGATCTCCGGCTCGCCGTCGGCCATGGCTACTCGCGCGACATCGCGTCGATGTCGACGGCGGTGCCCAGCTCGGCCTCGAGGTACTTGCGCAGGCGCCCCAGCATCCGCTTCTCGAGCTGCCGGGCCCGCTCGCGAGACACCCCGTAGCGATCGCCCAGCTCCTGCAAGGTGAGCGGGGCGTCGGTCAGCCAGCGCTCGCGGAAGATGCTCTGCTCGCGGCCCTCGAGGCCGTCGGCGAAGGTCTCGAGCTTGGAGCGCAAGAGCGCCGCGAACTCCTGGTGCTCGACCGCTTGATCGGGTCGGGCGTCGTCGCTGGGCAGGAAGTCCAGCCGGCTGCGGGCGCCGTCGTCGTCGCCCGGCATCGGCGCGTCGAGCGAGGCGTCGGGCGCGGCCAGGCGCCGCTCCATCTCGTCGACCTCGCGCTCGGTGACCTGGAGGTTGTCGGCCAGCAGCTTGGTGGTCGGCTGGAACCCGAGCTGCTCGAGCCGCTCGCGCTCCTTGCGCAGATTGAAGAACAGCTTGCGCTGGGCCTGGGTGGTGCCGATCTTGACCAGCCGCCAGTTGTTGAGGATGAACTTGAGGATGTAGGCCCGGATCCAGAACGCGGCGTACGACGACAGCTTGACGCCGCGGTACGGGTCGTACTTGCCGACCGCCTGGATGAGCCCGATGTTGCCCTCCTGGACCAGGTCGAGCAGGTTGCGGTGGGCCCGGCGGTACTCGTAGGCGATCTTGACCACCAGGCGGAGGTTGGCCTCGATCAGCTTGCGGGCGGCCCCGCGATCGCCGTGCTCGACCAGCCGGGTGGCCAGCGCGTGCTCCTCCTCGGGCGTGAGCAGCGGGTAGCGGCGGACCTCCTGCATGTAGGCCTGGAGGGGATCGCGCTTGATGAGCGACACGCGATCGTCGCCCCGGCGCTTGGCCACGGCGACCCGGGCCACGTCGTCGTCGTCGTCGGCCTCCTCGGTCGGCTCGTCGTCGTCAGCCGGCTCGTCACCCACGTCGATCACCGCGCCGGTGGCGGCCACCTCGTCGGCGGCCACGTCGTCGTCATCGTCTTCATCGTCGGCGGCGTCGCTGGCGTCGGCCGCGTCGCCGTCCGGCCGCTCGTCGGCGGCGCCATCGTCGTCGCCGCCGCGGCCGGCGGCCCGGGCGCTGCGGCCAGCCCCGGCGTTGCGGGGACGGGTTCCCGAGCCTCTGACCATGGACGCACCATACTACACGTCGCACATCGCGCGAGCGGCGACGGGAATGGCAGATCGGTTGGTAGCGCTTATACTCGACAGCATGCGCCGCCACCTGTCGCTCCACGTGGTCCTGGTCGCGACCGCCGCCCTGCTGGCGCTGGTCCTGACCGTCAGCAAGCGGACCCACGAGGGCGTCCAGGCCGTGGCCTTCGCGCCCCAGCAAGTGTGGGCCGCGCCCGGCACGCCGGCCCAGGCCAAGCACGACCTCAAGGACCTGCAGGCGTTCAACATGACGCTCCTGCGGGTCAAAGAGAGCTACGTCGATCCGTCCCGCATCGACCCCAAGCGCATGCTGTTCCAGGCGCTCAACTCGGTCCAGCAGAACATCCCCGAGGTGCTGGTCGAGCCCGACCTGACCAAGGACCAGCTGACCGTGGTGGTCAACGACCAGCGGCGGACCTTCTCCACCGCCGACGTCGACTCGCCGTGGCGGCTGGCAAAGGACCTCAAGCAGATCTTCGCGTTCATCGAGGACAACATCAACCCAGGGGCCGACCTGGCCCAGGTCGAGTACGCCGCCGTCAACGGGATGCTCGAGACCCTCGACCCCCACTCGGTGCTGATGGATCCCGAGGCCGCGCAGGAGCTCAACGCCTCGACCAGCGGCAAGTTCGGCGGGCTCGGCATCGTGATCCGCATGGTCGACCGCAAGCTCACGGTGATCCGCCCGATCAAGAACACCCCGGCGTCGCGGGCCGGCATCAAGGCCGGTGACCACATCGTCAAGATCGACAACCAGGCGACCGACGTGCTCACCAGCGACGAGGCGGTCGACCGCATGCGCGGCCAGCCGGCCACCCCGATCACGCTGTGGGTCAAGCGCAAGGGCACCGACGAGCTGCTGCGCTTCGACCTGGTGCGGGCGGAGATCTCGGTGGAGTCGGTCCGCTCCAAGCTCCTCGCCGACGGCGTCGGCCTCATCAAGATCTCCAACTTCCAGGGTTCGACCGGCGACGAGACCGCGCAGGCGCTGACCGCGCTGCGGGCCGCGGGCGCCCGCGCCATCGTGCTCGACCTGCGCGGCAACCCCGGCGGCCTGCTCGACCAGGCGGTCGAGACCGCCGATCTGTTCGTCGACCAGGGCACCATCGTCACCACCGTCAAGGGCGGCCAGCGCAAGCCGCGCCGGGCCACCCGCGGCGACGGCGAGACCGACTTCCCGCTGGCGGTGCTGCTCAACCCCGGCTCGGCCTCGGCCTCCGAGATCGTGGCCGGCGCGCTCAAGAACCTCGACCGCGCCGTCATCATCGGCACCCGCAGCTTCGGCAAGGGCTCGGTGCAGCAGCTGTACCGCAACGACGACGGCACGATGCTGAAGCTGACGGTCGAGCAGTACCTGACGCCCGGTGACCGCTCGATCCAGTCGGTCGGCATCGTGCCGGACATCGCGCTGCAGCGCATGTTCGTCCCCGACAAGAACGACAGCGCGTCGGACTACCTGCGGCTCCTGCCCCCGAGCAAGTCGTGGGGCGAGAAGGACCTCGACGCGCACCTGACCTCGACCTACGCCAAGGACACCGACGTGCCGGCCTACGAGGTGCCGTTCCTGTACGCCAAGCCGGCCGCGGCCGACGCCAGCGCCGATCCCAACGACGACGACGCCTCGGTCGACGACGACATCGTCGAGGACTTCGAGACCTCGCTGGCCCGCGAGCTGCTGGCGACCGCCAAGGTCAACGACCGCCCGGGCCTGGTCAAGGCCGCCAAGGCGCTGGTGCTCAAGCGGCGCCAAGCCGAGGACACCAAGCTGGGCCAGGCCCTGGCCAAGCTGGGCATCGACTGGTCGGCGCCGCCGGCCACCGGCGAGCCCAAGGCCACGCTGGCGGCCGCGGTCACCCTCGACGCGCCGGGCCCGCTGGCCCCGGGGGCCACCGTCGGCATGACCGCGCGGGTCACCAACACCGGCGCCACCCCGGCCTACCGCGTCCACCTGCGGGCCCACGCCGACTACGGGTTGTTCGACGACGACGAGCTGGTGATCGGCAAGCTGTTGCCGGGCCAGACCAAGACCTTCACGTCGCGGTTCGAGGTGCCCAAGGACTCGATCCGCCGGGTCGACCGGATCGCGTTCGACCTGACCGAGGCCCGCGGGGCCGGCGCGGCCATCGCCCCGGTGCCGGTGCAGCTCGAGGCGGCGCCGCGCCCGATGTTCGCGTACGGGCACCAGCTGATCGACGAGGGCAACGGCGACGGCCTGCTGCAGCGGCGCGAGCGCCACCGCATGCGGGTGGTGATCAAGAACATCGGGACCGGCACCGCCAAGGAGGCCACCGCCGTGCTGCGCAACGCCTCGGGCGACGGGGTCCAGCTCGACAGCTCACGCATGGAGCTGGGCGAGCTCGCGCCGGGGGCCCAGAAGACCGTCGAGTTCGCGTTCACCGTGCAGCCGGACCTGGCCGCCGACACCGCGGCCATCGAGCTGGTCATCTACGACGCCCAGGTCGGCACCCAGTCCGGTGAGAAGCTGAAGTTCCCGGTCCTCGCCAGCGGCAGCGCGGTCACCGCGGCGGGCGGCGTTGTGGAGGCGCGGGCCGACGCCACCGAGCTGCGCGAGGGCGCCTCGGCCGACGCCACCGTGATCGCGACCGCCAGCCGAGGCACGCGCTGGAAGGTGTTGGGCACCGTCGGGCCGTGGACCAAGGTCGAGCTCGACACCGGCGCCCCGGCGTTCGTCGCCACCCGCGGCATCTCCAAGACCTCGGCCAAGCCGGCCGGGACGGTCACCGCCCGCTTCCAGGTGACCCCGCCGACCGTGTCCATGGCCACCTCGGCCCAGGAGACCGCGGCCGATCACGTGGCGTTGTCGGGCACCGTCACCGACGACACCCACGTCGAGGATGTGTACGTCTTCGTGTCCAACAGCCGCGCGAAGATCGACTCGCGCAAGGTGCTGTACCGCTCCAACCGTGGCAGCAAGACCCCGACCGCGCTGGCGTTCCAGGGCGACGTGCCGCTGTGGCCGGGCTCCAACGTCATCACCGTGGTCGGCCGCGAGAACGCCGACGTGAAGACCGTCACCACGGTGGTGGTGTACCGGGATGAGCCGACCACCGCCCGCGCGCCGTGACCCGGCGCCGTGACCTCCGCGCCGTGAGCGGACGTCGGGCCTACATCGCCCTACCGGGTCGCATCTGGCGGCGATCTGAGCGATTGTCAGGGCCTGGTCGGGTGCGTTGAATCACACGGCCGACCCCACCGTCGGAAGGATCACCATGCGCAACCTCATCGTGCTCGCTGCCCTGCTCGTGCCGCTCGCGGCACACGCCGACAACGACTACGCCGGCGCCGTGGCAGGCACCTTCGATCTCAAGTACGCCGAGGTCACCTCCAACTGCACCAACACCGGCATCGCGCTCAACCGCGGCTCCGGGGTGATCGCCAAGCGCAAGGGCAACGCGATCACCATCGACATCGAGCGCATGCCGCTCATGGCTGGCAGCGCCAGCAAGGGCGGGCGCATCAAGGCGACCTCCAAGCTGGGGCGCACCTCGATCCAGGGCCTCGACGGCCGGTTCTCGGCCGCCGGCACCGTGAACAACGACCACGTGCTCAACATGGTCCTGGTGGCGGAGTACTACCTGTCGGGCAAGGCCTACTGCACGCAGTCGTGGAACGTCAGCGGCGGGCTCAAGCCCGACGACGCGCCCAAGGCCCAGGCCGAGGACGGCGCGGCGCCGCTGCCGGCGGCGCTGCCGCCGTGGGAGCTCAACCAGCCGCTACGGTAGCGCGACCGGCGCCGACGCCAGCTCGGTGCCGGGCGGCGTGAGCGCGGCCTCAGCCCGCAGCTGCGCGTGGAGCAAGGCCCGCCCCAGCGCGATGGCGAGGGCCTGGTTGATGGGGAGGACCGCGGCAGCGCCGTCGTCGCACTGCTGGGCGCGCTCGTGGAACTCGGCGAAGGCCGGCACCGCGCCGCCACCGTCGACGTAGGCCTGGGCGCGCTGGACCGTCGCCGGATCCGCGGCCTGGTGGACGCGGCACACCGCGAGCGCCAAGCCGCCGCGCTTGTCGCGCACTGCGCCGGCCCCGAACAGGCGACACACCACCGGGCGCAGCGGGTAGACGGTACAGCCGCCGCCTGGGCGGGTCGGATCGTAGAGGGCGCACGGGCCGGTGGCGCCGGCCACCGCCCGCGCCAGGATCGCCTCGGCCGTGCCGTCGACGATGGCTGCCGCGGCGATCGGCGCCAGGTCGCCCAGGCTCACGTGGGGAGGCAAGGTGACGCAGCACGCGCCGCAGCCGGTCGGGCACGCCAGGCCGACCGCCGCCACGACGGCCGCGGCTTGCTGATCTGCCTCGGCATAGAGCGCCTGTCGTGGGTCGGTCACCGTGACCGACCACGCTACGCGGACGCGCGCCGTGCGCCAGGCGGGGCACGTATAGATGACATCAAGGCCGCCAACCGTTGGCGCGGGTCGTGCTCCGTAGCGCGGTGATGTGGAGAATCCCACGATCACCTGCCTGCTAAGCCTGCTCGGCTGCGGCGCCGAGACCACCGGCCCGACCGACGCCGGCCGCGACGCCGCGACCACCGACGCCGCGACCATCGACGCCGCGACCTGTGCCCCGGCGCCCGCGACCACCGCGCCGTTCATGCGCCGGACCGACAACCCACGCCTGCGGGCGGGGACCCGGTTCGGGGCCGACGTCGACACCACCATCGCCGACCCCGACCTGCTGTGGGACGACGCGCTGGGCCAGTGGCGCGGGTACTTCCTGGCGGCGCGCGGCCCCTCGTTCGCGGGGCCGCTCACCCACAGCATCCGCGAGATGCGCGGCGGCACCGACGGCGCCACCTGGACGCTTTTCGACCCGCCGGCGCTGCTGGCCAGCCCGTCGACCGAGGCGTGGGACCACGACCGGACCGAGACCCCGACGGTGGTGGTCAACCCCGACGCCCCGCCCGACCGTCGCTACCTGATGCTGTACGCGGGCGCCGCCGGGACGATGCCGGGCCAGGCCTTCCCCGCCTATGCCATCGGCGCGGCGTTCTCGCCCGACGGCGTGACCTTTACGCGGGTCGCCGCGGCCGACTCGCCGCACGGCCAGGCCGGCCTGGTGCTGCGCGGGACTGACGTGTACCCGCGCGCGGACGCGGCGCTGGTCGCGGATCCCGACGTGGTGTTTCGCGACGGCACCTACCACGCATGGTTCTCGAGCTTCGCGTGCGCCGCCGCCACCACCGCGTGCGACACCGTGACCGCGTTCGGCGTCGCCCACGCCAGCTCGACCGACGGCATCCACTGGACGCCCGACGCCGCCAGTCCGGTGCCGTCGCTCGTGCGCACGCCGGGGGTCCCCACCAGCGGCGGCCAGCAACCGAGCGTGGTGTGGGACCAGCGCCACTGTCGCTACGAGCTGTGGCTGACCAGCGACGCCGCCGGCGAGACCGACGTGCAGCCGGCCGCGTTCAACAACACCATGGGCGCGTGGCACGCCACCTCGGCCGACGGAGCGACGTGGTCGATCGACTTCGACGGTGCCCGCGACCTGGCGTGGGCGCCGGGCGAGCCAGGCGAGCCGCTGGGCATGCTGACCGGCGTCGACGTCGCGGCCCACGGCGACGACCGCCTGATGCTCTACGTCGGGTTCGACGATCAAGCGGTGCCGCCCGACTTCTACCTGCCCGACCGCACTCCGACCGGCTTCCGCCCGGGCGTGATGGCGCTGGGCGTCGCGACCCGGGGACCGTGAGCGCGGCCGGTCACGGCCGGCGGCGGTACACGTCGCACAGCGGCGCGCCGCCGGCCTCGACGCGGTAGACCCGCACCGCATCGGGCGGGATCGCGCACGGCCGCCAGCTCGGCTGGTAGTGCAAGATCCAGGTGGCCTGGCGCGGGTCGCGCACGGTCTCCCACAGGTCGCCGCGGAACCACGTGAGGTGCGCCGGCTCGACGCAATCGCGGTGGACCTTGTCTCCGATCGCGGCGTGGTGGTTGACGTAGTCGACCGCGGCGGCCACGCCCTCGCCCCACCACGCGACCTCGAACTGGCGGGCCCGCGCGACCGCGGCGGTCCCGCCCACCTGTTCGCCGTAGTAGTCGAGGTAGTAGGGATGGATGCGGGCGCAGGTCACCACCAGGTAGATGACCAGCCCCACCGGGACCGTCAGCCCGAGCGCCGCCCGGGCCCGAGCGCCGCGGCCCGCCGCCGGTCGCGCGCCGAGCCCCGCCGTCGGCGCCAGCAGGCGACGGCTGATCGCGACCACGCCGGCCGCCGCCGGCAACGCCAACAGCGCGAGCACCGGCAGCACGTAGCGCACGCCGTCCTGGCGCACCGGCGACAGCATGACCCCGAGCGGCGCGATGAGCCACGCGGCGACGACGAGCAGCGTCCGGCGGGCCCGGGCCGCCCACACCACGACGCCGCCCAGGGCGGCGACCAACACCACCACCGGCGAGGTCGCGCCCAGGTAGGCCAGGAAGTACCAGCGCGGCGGCGTGCGGGTGATGGCGCCGAGGAACGGCTCCTCGCTGTGCAGCCCCTTGAGCTTGGCCCACGCCTCCTGGGTGTGGGCGATCGGGTGGGTCCACAGCCGCGGCCACAGCGCGATCGAGGTCACGACGGCCACCGCCGGGATGATCGCCAGCCCGAGGCCGATCGCCCGCCGCCGGGCCCCGACCGGCGCGGTGGCCACGATCGTCACGCCGATGGCCGGCGCGGCGAGGCCGTTGACGAACCGGGTCATCAGCGCGACGCCGAGCAGGACGCCGACGGTCACCAGCCGCGGAGCCACCGCGCGTGTCGACGCGCCGCGATCCCAGACCCGCAGCGACGCCCACAGCATGGCCAGCCAGGCAGCCACCGACGGCGCCTCGTGGCCGACGATCTGGCCGTGGGCGATCAGGTGCGGCGACAGCGCAGCGATCACGCCGGCCAGCGCGCCGACCCGGAGGTCCCCGGTGAGGCGCCGGCCGATCGGCACCAGCAGCGCGCAGCCCAGCGCCAGCACCAGCGCCGACATGGCCCGGGCGCCGTCGAAGCCGTCGCTCCACGAGCCGCCCAGTCCGGCCAGGTACTTGGTCACCGGCGGGTGCTCGTAGTTCCACCGCCACGCCAGCGCGTCGAGGTCGCCGCGCACCAGGTTCTGGAGGTAGTTGCGCCCGGCCGACCAGTAGGTGTCCTCGTCCCAGGTCTGGCCGGCCGCGCCCAGGTCGTAGAGTCGCGCCGCCGCGGCCACCGCGAACACCGCGAAGCCGACCAGGGCCACGTCGCGCGGCACCTGGGCCAAGCGTCGGCGGCCGAGCCACAGCGCCAGCCCACCGACGATGAGCAGGTACGACCAGGCCGCCGCCGCGTCGACCCGGTTGGTGCCGGGGGCAGTGAACCGCGCCGCGCCGGGCGACGCCGACGACAACGACGACGCCGGCACGTACTCGGGATCGCCGCGGCGGCCCGGCGGGTGCCACACCAGCCGCGCGCCCGGCGGCGCGGCGAAGCGCAGGCCGATGGCCCCGGCCGGCAACACCACGCGCGCGGTCACCACGCCGGCGCCGGTCAGCGGCGGCTGCCCGGCCAGCTCGAGCCGCGCCGGGCCGGTCGACGCGAAGCCGACGATGTAGGGGCCGCCGCGCGGCAGGGCCAGGCTGCCGCGCCACGCCCGGGTCCCGACCGGATCGCCAGCGACCGACGCCGTCGTCGCCAGGCGCGCCAGCGGCGGCGGTGACCAGGCCGCGCGCCCGAGCGCCACCGCGACCACCAGCGCCGCGGCGATCGCCCACGGCGCCAGGCGCGCTAGCGGGTGAGGCCGGGGCACGTCAGCTCTCGCTCGCGCTTGACCAGGAAGGTCAGGTACTCGCCGCGCTCGACGAGCCCCGGCACGTGCAGCACCACGCGCTCGAAGCCACGCGCGGTCCAGAACCCGGCGCAGTGCGCCAGCGGCGCCGGCTCCGGCGTGCGACGCAGGTCGTAGCACGACAGGATCATCGTCGGATCGTACGCCGCCATGAGCGGATCGGGCCCCCACTTGTTGTGGCCGGCGCGGGGCCGGGTCCGCGGCACCTCGTGGGCGACGCGCGACGACACCAGCCCGAACACGTCGACGCCGCGCAGCCGCGCGTAGTACGGCATGGCGCCGACGCCGCCGTAGATGGCGAAGTCATCGGGGCGCACGCACGGCGCCAGCGCCTTGCCGATCAGCGCGCGGTCGTGGGTGTACGCGCGCAGGAACGCCGGGGTGTCGATGCCGCGGTCGTTGGCGAAGTTGCCGTGGCGCAGGCTGGCCCGGGTCAGCGCCAGCTGGCGGTGGGCGAACAGCCCGAGCACGACCGCCCCCACGCCGAGGCTGACGCCGAGCGCGAGCCGGCGGTCGGTCGCGCCGGCCAGCCGCCCGGCCAGCGCGCCCACCCGCTCGACGCCGAGCGCCAGCGCCAGCGCGGCCAGCACGAACAGCGGCATGATGAACCGGTGCAGACCCATGAAGTCGCCGCCGACGCCGGCGACGTACCGCACGTAGACGGCGAACACGACCGCGGCCAGCGTCACCAGCGCGAACCGCGCGGTGCGCCCGGGCCGCGCGACGAGCCCCAGCACCGCCAGCGGTGACGCCCACGCCAGGCCGGTCTGCGTGAACCAGCGCCCGAGGTAGTGCCAACCGTTGGCGCGCATCTGGGCGTCGTACCCGGGGCTGGCCGCGCCGGCGGCCTTCACGTAGTACGTGTTGGGAAACGGCCAGCCGTAGTACCACCAGCGCCACGCGAACCACGGCGCCCACAGACCGAGGAACCACGCCGCCGCCATCCACTCGGCGCGGCTGGGCCGCCACCGGCGCTCGCTGATCAGGTTGGTGGCGACGCGGTGGGCGCCGAACAGCGCCGCCAGGAGCGGCCCCTCGGGCCGGGTCATCGACGCCAACGCCAGGGCGATGCCCATCCGGCGCAGGCCGCGGGTGGCGGGGTCGGACGGGACCCGCGCGTCGACGGCGGCGCGCGGCAGGGCCGGCTCGGGCGCGGCGCTCGCGGCCAGATAGCCGTCGACGGCCACCGCGATGAGGAGCGTGTACAGCTGGGTCTCGAGGCCGCCCGACGACCAGCACGCGAAGCCGCTCGAGCACGCCAACAAGATCGGCGCCAGGCCGGCCAGCGGGTGCCCCTGGCCCAGCGCGCGCTCGCTGATACGGAAGCTCATGGCCAGCACGCCCAGGCCGCAGCCGACGCCCAGCACCCGCGCCGCCAGCTCAGGCGGCACGCCGATGGCCATCACCGCGCCCAGCACGAAGGTCCACAGAAAGTTGGTGTAGCCCTCGACCCGGTCGCCCAGGTTGAACGTCAGCTGGCCGTGCTCGGCCAGGTTGCGCGAGTACACGAACGAGATGAACGCGTCGTCGGTGACGAAGTCGTACTGCTGGGCGTGCCACACGAGGATCAGGGCCGCGAACCCCAGCGGCGCGTAGCGACGCCACGCCGGCACGACTCGATCGATCGCGGAGGACACCGCGCCGGAGCCTCCCCTGCCGGCGGCCGCGATTCAAGCCGCGGCCCGGCACGAATTCCCGCCGCCCCACCGACGCGCAGCCACGACTTCTTGCTAGGGTGCGCGGTCGATGTCCGAGCCGTCCCCACCGGAGCCCGTCGTCGCGCGCGCGCGCCGGCCGGTGGGCGAGGTCGTGGTCGCCGGCGCGGTCACCGCGGCGCTGGCGGCGGGCGCCGCCGGGCTGGTCGACGGCCTGTGGTCGTGGCGCGGCCTGGGCCAGTTCGCCCCCGGCGTCGTCGAGCGGACCCGCGCGCTGGCGTACCTGGCCGTCAGCTACGCGCTGGCCGGGCTGGCGATCGGCGCCGTGGTCACCGCGATCGGGCTGTTCTACCTGCGGGCCACCCGGCTCGGCACGCTGGTGGCCCACGCCGGCCGCGAGCACGCCCGGGCGCGGGCCCGGCGGCCCGGCGACGCGGTGGCCGGCGTCGCCCTGGTGATGGCCTTCGTGCCGATCGCCACCGGCGCGCTGGTGGTGGTGTTCCCCCGGCTGGTCCACGCGCTGCACGCCCGCAAGAACTTCGCGCTGGCGGTGGCGGTGGCGATGGGCACGTCGGTGATCGTGCTCATCGTGGCGCTGGCCATCGCCGTCGCCGTGGCGCGCCCGATCGAGGCCGGCCTCAGCCGCGCGGCGCGCGGCGCGGTCGGCCGGGCGCTGGCGTCGGGGTGGGCCCCGGCGGTGGCGCTGGTGCTGCTGCTCGCCGTCGGGGTGGCGGTCGTCCTGGTCAAGGCGTGGAGCGTGGTGTCGCTCCTGCCGCTGCGGCTGCCGGCGGTCGTCGCGGTCGCGGCGGTCTTCGCGCCGCCGCTGGTGGAGGTGGGCGCGCGGGTCGCCGCGCGCTGGCGGACCAGCCGGACCGCGATCCGCCGGGGCCTGGTCCCGGCCGCGCCGGTGGCGCTGTTTCTGACCGGCGCGGCGTTGGCCGGCGGCGGCGCCATCAAGGCGGCGGTGGCGTACTCCGGCGCTGGCGACGGGTTGACCCGGGCCTGGGCCCGCGTGGCCGACCGCGATCGCGACGGCTACTCGCCGTGGTTCGGCGGCGGCGACTGCGACGACGGCGACGCCCAGATCCACCCCGGCGCCAGCGACATCCCCGACGACGGCGTCGACCAGAACTGCGTGGCCGGCGACGCCACGACCCGCGCCGACGCGGTGGTCACGCCGTTCGCGCCGGTGCCCGCCACGGTCCCGGCCGACCTCAACGTCGTCCTCATCACCATCGACACCCTGCGGGCCGACCACGTCTCGAGCTACGGCTACCCCCGCGCGACCACCCCGACCCTCGACGGCATCGCCGCCGCTGGGACCCGGTTCGCGGCGGCCTGGGCCCACGCCCCGTCGACCCGCTACTCGATGCCGGCGATCTTGACCGGGCGGCTGCCGCTCGACGTCGCCTACGACACCTCGATCGCCGGGTGGCCCGGCCTGTCGCCCGCGGCCACCACCATCGCCGAGGTGCTCCACGACCGCGGCCTGGCCACCGGCGCCATCACCAACTACTGGTACTTCGATCGGGTCCGCCGCATGGACCAGGGCTTCGACAGCTACGACAACGAGAACGCGCGGCTGCACCAGGGCGCGGACCCGGCCCACACCCGCGGCTCGTCGTCGCGCCAGCAGACCGACAAGGCGCTGGCGTTCGTCGCCAGCCACGCCGATCGCCCCTTCTTCCTGTGGGTCCACTACTACGATCCGCACCACGAGTACGAGCCGCACCCCGAGGTGCCGACCTTCGGCGCCGACGACGTGGCCCGCTACGACGGCGAGATCCGCTACACCGACATGCACATCGGGCGGCTGGTGGCCGACCTCAAGGCCCGCGGCCTGTGGGACAAGACCGTCATCGTGGTCACCGGCGACCACGGCGAGGGCTTCGGCGAGCACGGCGTGTTCCAGCACGGCTACCACCTCTACGCCGCGCAGACCAAGGTGCCGCTCATCGTGCGAGTCCCCGGCCTGCCGCCGCGGGTGTCGACCACCGCGGTCGGCCACGTCGACATCTTGCCGACCCTGGCCAACCTGGCCGGCGGCACCGCCAGCGCCGAGCTGATGGGCCAGTCGCTGGTGCCGCTGTTGGCAGGCGCCCCCGACGACCCCGACCGCGCAGTGTTCCAGCAGCTCTCGTACGAGGGCAACCACGAGATGCGCGGCGCGGCCACCGCCACCTGCCACGTCATCTACAACGTGTCGCCCCACACCAGCTGGGAGATCTATGACCTCACCACCGACCCCGGCGAGCTGCGCGACCGCGCGAGCCGACCGGGCCGGTGTACGAAGCTGCGCGACACCTTCGAGCGCTGGTACGACAGCGCCCAGATCCCAGCCGGCGCCGGCGCCGCGCTGTTGCCGGGCCCGCCCACCATCACCGCGCCGCTCGACATCGACTTCGGCGACGAGGTGCGGCTCCTGGCGGTCGACGCGCCGGCCGAGGCCCGCCCCGGTCAGCTGATCGAGCTGACCTGGACCTTCGCCGCCCGCGGCCGGCTCACCGGCGGGTGGAAGGTGTTCGTCCACGTCGAGGGGCCGGCCGGCGGGCGGTTCACCGCGGACCACGAGCCGCCCCGACCGTTCGACTGGTGGCGCCGCGGCCAGTACCTCCGCTACACCACGACCACCACCGTCCCGGCCACCGCGCCGGCCGGCGACTACGCGGTGTGGATGGGCTTGTGGCGCAAGAACGACCGTCGCCCGGTCCAGGCGCGGGCCGGCATCAAGGTCGTCGACAACCGGGTCGACGTGGCGACCATCCGGGTGGTGCGATGACGATCCCTCCGTGGCTGCGCGCGGCGTTCTGGTCGGCGCTGGCGATCCCGGGCCTGTGGCAGCTGGGCCTCATGGCCTGGGCCATCATCCACCGGGTCGCGTACCCGTACGACCTCGAGTGGATGGAGGGCGGCGTGTTGCACGGCGCGGCGCGCATCTCCAGCGGCGACGGCATCTACGGGCCGCCGTCGGTCGACTACATCTCGTTTCTGTACACGCCCCTGTACCCGGGCTTGTTGTCGCTGCTCGGCGAGGTGTTCGGGCTGTCGTACCAGCTCGGTCGCATGATCTCGGTGCTGTCGTTGTGCGGCATCGGCGCGGTCGTCGTCGGCAACATCCGCGCCTGGTCCCCGCAGCAGCGCGGCGCGGCGTGGGCCGGCTCGGCCCTGGCCATCGGGCTGTTCTCCGCGGCCTATCCCTACATGGAGGGCTGGTACGATCTGGTGCGCGGCGACACGCTGTTCCTGTTGCTCGCCACCGGCGGGCTGGCCGGCCTGTCGCGGTGGGCCCGGGTCGGCACCGGCTTCGCCGGCCACCGCCGGATCGCCGCGGCCGGCATGCTCTTGGCGCTGTCGTTCTTCGCCAAGCAGACCGGCGTCATCTACGTGCTGGCGGGCGGCCCGATCATCCTGGCGCTCAACTGGCGGCGCGCCCCGACCTACGTCGCCACCACCGCGGTGGTCGGCCTGGGCGGGGCGGCGCTGCTCCAGCGCATGACCGGCGGCTGGTTCTGGACCTACGCCTACGAGCTGCACCAGGCCCACGACTGGAACCGCAAGCGCTTCGACGACTCGTTCGGCTACATCTTGCTCCACTTCCGGGTCGCCACCGCGTTGATCGTGCTGGCGCTGTTCGTCGTGCTCGCCTGCGCGGTGGTGCGCCGGCGGGTGCCCGGGCCGGCCAAGGGCCTGCTGCTGTGGACGTACCTGTACGCGGTGTCGACGCTCAACGGGGCCATCGGCTGGGGCACCCAGTTCGCGCACAACAACGCCTACATGCCGGCGTTCCTGCACGGCGCCATCGCCGCCGGCCTGGCGGTCCCCACCATCCTGGCCTGCGTCGAGCTGTTGGTCCACGGCGACGACGAGCTCGACCGGCGGCGGCGGGCGCGGGCCCGCACGTTCGCCCACGTCGCCGCCGCGCTGGTGGCGGTGGGCCTGGGCATCCAGCTGTACCAGGCGCGGTGGAACCCGCAGCGGCTGGTCCCGACCGCGCGCGATCGCGCGGCCGGCGACGAGCTGATCGCGACGATCCGGGACCTGCCGGGCCAGGTGTGGGTGCCGTCGCATCCTTGGTATGGCCACCTGGCCGGCAAGTCGATGTACGTCCACCGGATGGGCATCGTCGACGTCACCACCGGCAAGCCGCGCGTGGTGGCCGGCCTCGAGGAGGCGCTGCGCGGGCGCGAGTTCGACGCCATCGTGTTCGACAACGTCGACCTCCACCAGACGCTGGGGCTCATCACCCAGTACTACCGCCCCGACGATCTGGTCGGCCGCAACGCCCGGCCGCGCCTGTTCACCGGCGCCAAGAAGGTCCCCGACTCGATCTGGGTGCCGGCCGGCAAGCCGACCCTGCCGCCGGGCTGGCGGGTGCTGTTCGACTTCGAGGACGGCACCTACGCCAAGTGGACGCTGTTCGGCAGCGCGTGGGGCGTGGCACCCGAGCGCAAGTCGCTCGAGGGCCAGGGGCTGGTGCGGCGGTTCGGCGGCCGCTACTTCGCCACCTCGATGCACGGCGGCGACGCCAGCACCGGCATGCTCCTGTCGGGCCCGTTCACCATCGACGCCGACACCATCCGGCTGCGCCTGGGCGGGGGCTCCGGCGACGGCGGGCTGCG
This sequence comes from Kofleriaceae bacterium, assembly GCA_041389965.1. GTDB lineage: Bacteria > Myxococcota_A > Polyangia > Haliangiales > Haliangiaceae > UBA2376. The sequence continues at coordinate 153,552 of JAWKQV010000003.1, forward strand.
GGTCGAGCTGCGCATCGACGGCAAGGCGGTGCGCACCGCGTCGCCACCGCCGCCACCGTCGGAGCGGTTCTCCGACGTCGACTGGAACGTCGCCGACCTGGTCGGCCAGACCGCGACCCTGGCGTTGATCGACGAGTCGCAGACCTCGTGGGGTCACCTCAACGTCGACGAGGTGTGGCTCGGGCCGGCCGCCCGCTGACCGCGGCGGTCACGGCGGCGGGCGCTGGTACACGCTGACGATCGGCACGCCGTCGGCGCGCAGGACGAACACCGGCGCCACCGTGCCGTAGCTGGCCCAGATCAGGTAGTCGTGGCGCGCGAAGTGGCGCTCGTGGATGACCAGCGCGAACGCCGAGCGGGCGATGCCGCCCTCCTCGCGCCCGGCGTCGGGCAGGCCGGGCGCCAGCAGGTGGTCGCGCAGGTACGCGCCCCACGCCGGGCTGGCGTCGTGGGTGTAGACCGGCCGCGGCGGCGCGCCAGGGGGCGGCGCGTGGGCGTCGAGGAACGGCAGCACCCCGCGCGCCGCGTAGCCCCAGAACTGCCGGTTCATGCCGAGGTCGGCGCCACCCGGGGCGCCGCCGGCCAGGGCGTTGTACGACGACAGCGCGTAGGGGTGCGCGTGGGCGGTCTCGGCCGCGGCGCTGAGGACGAGCGCGCCGCCGACCAGCGCCAGGCTGGCCACGCCAGTCCACCGCGGGGCATCGAGCAGGTCTGCCAGCGCCGCGGCGGCCCGTCGCGCCGCCCACACCGCGCCGATGCCGGCGGCGATGCACAGGCTGGGGATGGCGGCCTCCCAGTGCTTCTCGGCGCCGAAGATGGGGGTCGAGCCGAGGAAGAACGGCCCCATCGACGCGGTCGCCGACAGCGCGAGCAAAAGCCCCGGCTCGGTGGTGACGGTGCGACGGCGCGCCCACCACGCCCGGGCCTGGACGCCGAAGCCGAGCGCCGCCGCCGCCAGCGTGCCGGCCGGCACCGTGACCAGCGTGGTGACGACGGCGACGTGCCACGGGAACGGCGGATGGTTCAGGTTGTCGCCCAGGTACTCGAAGTTGTAGTGCACGTGGTGCAGGTGGAACTGCAGCCAGGCGCGGACGTGGGCCACGGTGTCGAACCACAGCCACGGCCACACCGCGACCAGGGTCAGCGGCCCCAGCGCCAGCATCGCCGTCGGCACGTACCACCGCGCGCGCAGCCCATGGCCCAGGCCGCGCAGCCGGCGCCATCGCCCAGGCGCCACCGCCGCCCGGCCCTGGCCCACCACCACCCACAGGAAGTGCGGGGCGATCGCGAACGGCAACAAGAGCGCGTTGTGCTTGGTGGCGAGCGCCAGCCCCCACACCACGCCGGTCACGACCGCCCACCGACGCCGGTCGAGCGCCCGCCAGTAGGCGTACAGGGTGGCGACCCACAGCGTGGCGATGGGCCCGTCGAAGCAGGCCAGGCCGGCGTGGAACAGCGCCCGCGGCAGGCACAGCGTGAACAGCGCGGCCAGCACGCCCTCGGCCACGCCCCACCCGGCGGCGCACCACGCGAACACCACCAGCACCAGGATGGCGTGGAACAACGCGGTCGGCGCGCGGTAGGCGGTGATGGTCGACGCCACGCCGAGCTTGTCGTGCAGGAGCCGCTTGGACAGCCCGAACAGCGTCTTCATGAGCGGCGGGTGCTCGCGGTTGTGATCGGTCACGCCCGGCCCGCCCCACGCCGCGGTGATGCCGGCTGCGCTGGCGGTGTTCGGCTTGCCGGTGACCAGGTCGATCCACCACGCGGCGTAGCCGTCGCCGGCGCCCATGTACACCACCTCGTCGCGCGCGAGGCCGACGTCGCGCTGGGCCGCCAGCGCCGTCGCCAGCGTGACCACGAACAGCGCCAGGCCCACGAGGCGGACCCGCCAGCGCGCGGTCACCGGCGGGCCTCCGCGGCGAAGCACACCAGCCGGTCGCGGGCGCGCAGGCCGACCGCGCGGGCGGTGACGGTGACCGTGCCGCGGCCGGGGCGGGTCACCAGGTAGCGGGTGATCCAGCCGTCGTCGACGCCGACGCGCACCGTCGCAAGCAGCTCGCCGTCGACCGCCACCGTGAGCTCGCCGGGGTCGCGCACGTCGCGCCGGGTGAACACGTCGGCCAGGCCGACGCCGATGGCCAGCTGGGTGCCCAGCGCCACGTCGCGGAAGGTCAGCGTCACCAGTCCGTCGGGGACCGGCACCACCTGGACGCAGCGGCGCGGCGTGAAACCGACCTCGGCCAGCACCCGGTCGGGCCCGCGCGCGCGGTTGCCGTCGACGGTGGCGGTGCCCAGGTGGTCGGCCAGGTCGGTCACCAGCTGGGCGGCCGGGCGGTCGAAGCGCCGCACGGTGACGCCGCCGCGGGTGAACGTGCGGGTCGGGGTCAGGCCCCGCGTCGCCGGCGAACGCGCGCCGCGGATCGACAGCTCCCAGATCACCGGGTAGCGGGCGTCGTCGAGGCGGCCCGCGGTCGCCAGCGGGATGTGCCGGCCCAGGTGGAGCCGCCCGACCGGATCGACCCAGGCCGGCGCGAACACGATCAGGTGATCGGGCGCCAGCTCGGGCTCGATGGCGGCGGCGGCGGCGGCCCAGGCCGCGTCGTCGGGCACCGCCGCGCCGGCGCCCACTACCCGCGCCGCGCTCCACGCCGCGATCACCACCAGCGCGAGCGCGGGGGCCAGGCGAGCGAGGCGACGGACGGGTGCAGACACCGGGCCGCGCATCCTACACCTCGACGCGGGTGGGCGCGCCAGGCCTCGTGTACAGTGCCAGCCGCGTGCCCTGGCTGCGTCGCCACACCCTGCACCTGGCCCTGTTCGTGGTCGGCCTCGTCGGCTACGGCGCCCTGGCCGGCGATCGGCTGTGGCACCAGTCGAGCGATCCCCACTTCGTGTACCAGGCCGACGCCTGGCTCCACGGCCGCGCCACCATCTCCCCGCCGCCGGCCAAGGGCGACGACTGGGCCCGGGTCGAGACGGTGGTCCTCCGCGACGGCCGCGAGGTGCGCGGCCGCCGGCTGCAGAGCCGCCCGGTGTTCCGCACCACCCGGGGCGCCGAGGTGCCGCTCACCGAGGTCACCGCGAGCAAGGGCCAGACGTACTACGTTTCGTTTCCGCCGCTGCCGTCGGTGCTGATGCTGCCGGGCGCGGCCCTCGGCGGGCGCGCCGGCAACGACGTGCTGCCGACGGTGCTGTGCGCCGCGTTGATCTTGCCGCTGGCCTTCGCCGCGCTGCGCCGGCTGGCGGCAGCCGGGCAGTCGACGCGGACCGTCACCGACGACGTGTGGCTGACCGCGGCGCTCGGCTTCGGCACGGTCCTGTACTTCGCGTCGGTGCAGGGCAAGGTGTGGTTCACCGCCCACGTGCTGGGCGTGCTCCTGGCGACGGCCTACGCGTGGGCCGCCATCGGCGCGCGCCAGCCGATCACCGCGGGCGTGTGCCTGGGCCTGGCGGCGATCACCCGCACGCCGATGGCGTTCATGTTCCCGCTGTTCCTGTTCGAGGCGGTGCGCACCGCCGGCGGCGTCGACGGCGAGCCCCTGGTGGCCCGCCACGGCGGCCTGCGCGGCGCCTGGCGCCACGATCGGGCCGCCCTGGTGCGCGCGCTGCGCGGCCCGCTGCTCCGCTTCGTCGCGCCGGTGGTCGTCATCGCGGTGGCCGCCGCCGCCTACAACCTGGTCCGCTTCGACGCGCCGACCGAGTTCGGCCACTCGTATCTCAACGTCCGGCAGCAGGCCCAGATCGAGGCCCACGGCCTGTTCAGCTACCAGTACCTGGCCCGCAACCTCGCGGTCGCCTTCACGCTCTTGCCAGAGTTCCCCGACGTGGGATCGTGGGTGCAGGTGTCGGGACACGGGCTGGCGATCTGGTTCACCACCCCCCTGTTCTTGCTGCTCCTGTGGCCACGCCAGCGCCCGGCGCTGCACCGCGCGCTGTGGGTCACCGTCGCCCTGGTGGCGATCCCGACGTTCTTTTACCAGAACTCCGGCTGGGTCCAGTTCGGCTACCGGTTCAGCCTCGACTACACGGTGTTCCTGGTGCTCCTGGTCGCCGTCGGCGGGCGCCCGCTGGGGCGGCTGGCCCGCGGCCTGATCGTGGTCGGCATCGTCGTCAACCTGTTCGGCGCGTGGAGCTTCGCGCGCCACCCGACGTACTACCGCCTGGGCGGCAACGCCTACGGCACCGTCGTCGCGCACTGACCGCGCGGTCGGTTCACGCTTGGCGTAACGATCGGGTCCGGTACAGTGACCACTGGACATGGACGACGTCCCCGACCTCCGCGACCTGCGCGGCCGGACCAAGCGCCTGGCGCTGGCCGCGGTGGTGGCCACCGGCGTGGCCGTGCTCGTCTACCACCTCACCTACGCCGCCGCCGCGGATGACATCGAGCACGGCTCGCAGTTCTGCGGCGCGCACTCCCAAGACAGCGCGCTGCGGTTCGTGTTCTCGATGGTGACCGCGTCGTTCGCGTTCACCACGGTGGTGGTCGAGCGCCTCCTGGCGTGGCGGGCCCGGGTCGACGAGCGGCTGCCCAGGGCGGCGGTCCGCAGGCCCCGCCCGCCCGGCGGCTGACCGCAGCTCACGGCAGGCGGAACTCGCGCACCCCACCCTGCCACGCCGGCACGCCGACCGAGCCGCGCTCGGTGCACCACAGCCGGGGCCCGGCCAGCGCGCAGGCGGTGCCGAGACCGCGCGCCTGGGTGAACGTGTCGAGCTGATCGGCCTGGACCACCAGCGCCTCGCGCCGCCACGCGCCGTCGCTGCGGGCGCAGGTCCACGCCGCGCCGACGCCGAGCGGCGCCGGGCGCTCGGGCGCGCCGACGACGACGCGCGCGCCGTCGGGGGCCATGGCCAGCGCGGCCCAGGCGCCCTCGAAGCCGGTGAGCGTGCCGTCGGCGGCCCAGGCCTGCTGGGTCCGCGCGTAGAACGCCACCGTCGCGCCCGCGCCGGTCCCGCGCAGGACGGCGGCACGAGCTCCCGCCCGGTCGATCGCCGGCACGCCGCCACCGTCGCTGCCCAGCGTCGCCTCGGCGACCCAGCCATCGGCGTCGCGGCGCCACACCGCGGGCGGGCCGGCGCCCACGACGAGCGCGCGCGCGCCATCGCCGGTGGCCGCCACCGTGGCCCCCGGCACCGGGATGCCCGGCTCCTCGGTCCACCCGCCCCCGGCGGCGACGAAGGCGTGGACCGCCTCCGCCCCGGCGGCGAGCACCCGCGCGCCGTCGGCCGACAGGGCGATCGAGCGGCCGAGGCCGGCGTCGGTGGGGCTGGCCAGCGGGCCGAGCGCGGCCCACGCGCCGTCGACGCGCCCAAACAGGTACGCCGCGCCGGCGACCGGATCGCCCAGCGCGGCCACCCCGCCGTCGGCCGAGAGCGCCAGCGCAGCCACGGCCACGCCGGCCGGTAGCGGCAGCACCGCCTCGACCGCCCACCCGGCGGCCGACCGCACCAGCACGCGCGCTTCGCCGCGGCTTGGCGCGATCAGCACGCGGTCACCGTCGTCGCTGACCGCCAGGTCGTACCGGCCCCAGTTGGCCTGGTCACCGCGCGGCGCGGCGTACACCCGCGGCGCCTCGACCGCCTGCACCGGACCGCGCCAGCGCGGCTGGTCGACCGCCGCCGCGCACGCCGCGCGCAGCCGGGCCGCGACCGGCGCCGGCAGCTCGGGTCCGTCGGCGAACCCGCGCGGATCGGCCCCGGTGATGGTCGCGCTCAGCACGCAGGCCGCCAGGTACGCCCCGCGCGCCGACGGGTGCGAGCCGTCGGGCTCGTACAGCGCTCGGAACTCGCTGCTCGCCGCCAGCGGATCCGCGCCGGTGGCGGCGTCGTCGTCGAACACCCGGCGGAACGCGGCCCCGACCGGTGCCACGCGGGTCGGCACGCCGCGGGCCCGCAGGTGCTCAGCCATGAGCAGGTAGCCGTCGTCGAGCTGGTCTTGCATCGCTCGGTACGTGCCGAAGATGGCCGCGTTGGCCGGGTCGCCGTCGACGCGACCCCAGGTCTGGTACAGCACCACCGTGGCGCCGCGCCCGGCCGCCAGCTCGCCCAGCGCGGCCGCGCCGGTCAGCGACGCCAGCCGCGCGTCGAACCAACCGTGGGCCAGCGGGAAGCCGCCGAGCTGGCTCTGCTCCTGCAAGACCACCGCGTCGAACCGGTTGGCGTCGGTGAGCCCGGTGCGCAACCACGCCGCCAGCGGCGTGCCGTCGGTGCCGGCATCGGCCGCGTGCTGCGCCAGCGTGTAGCCGCCCGGGGTCGCTTGCTCGACGCGGGCGGCGGCGGTCAGCGCGCCGACCTGGGCCGGCACGTCGTGGGTGTACAGGTAGCTGTTGCCGACGAACAGCAGGCGCGGCCGCGCCCCGCCCGCGGCGTCGAGGCCGACGGCGTCGACCGCGGCGTCGCCGGGCCCCACGGCGCGGGCCCCGCCGCAGCCCGCGAGCACCAGCGCCAGCATCGTCACGCCACGCGCGCACCAGGTCCGAGAGCTGCACATCTCCCGACCGTAGCCGGGGCCGGAAGTCGCGGGCAAGGCGCGGCCGCGCGCGGCCATCGCCGACGTAACCCAGGCCACGCCGAGGTGCGCCGCATTGCCGGCCCCACCGCTTGAGGCCACCCCCGGCGCGCCGTAATGTCGGGCCAGGTCGGACCGTCGGCCGATCCACCAGGGGAGCCCGCGATGATCTTCGGAAAGATGTTCGGTGCACTGCGCGCGCAGCTCAACAAGCTCGCCAACTTCTTCTGGGAGGCAGATCCGATCGCCCAGATGCAGTACGAGTACGACTCTGCCGTCGAGCAGCTGAAAGAAGGCCGGGTCGGCCTCGAGCAGTACCGCGGCCTGGTCGAGCGGGTGAACCGCCAGGTCAAGGACGGCGAGGCCCACGCCGCCAAGCTCGAGGCCCAGGCCAAGGCCTACCTCAAGGCCGGCGACCGGGCCACCGCGTCGAAGTTCGCGCTCGAGCTACAGAAGGCCAAGGGCCAGCTCGAGCAGAACCGGCAGCAGCTGCAGATGCACGAGTCCGCCTACCAGAACAACCTGAAGAAGATCCAGCACGCCAACAAGAAGCTGGCCGACGTGAAGTCGAAGATCCAGCAGTACGACGCCGAGCTCAAGATGAGCGAGGCCGAGGCCGAGGTGGCCAAGCTGTCCCAGAGCTTCGACCTGAACGTCACCACCGACTTCGGGCAGCTCGAGCAGGTCATCCAGGGCAAGATCGACGCCAACCGCGGCAAGGCCCGCGTCGCCTCGGACCTGAGCCAGCAGGGCATCGCCGACATCGAGGCCGAGGAGCGGATGGAGAAGTCGATGGCCGAGGACGCGCTGGCCGACCTCGAGGTCCAGCTCGGCATGCGCGCGCCCGAGGTCACCCCGGTGGCCGAGGCCCAGAAGGATCTGGGCCCGGCCGAGCGCGCCGTCGAGACCGAGAAGTAGGCTCGCCCCACTGTCCCCCAACCGCCGCGGCCCGCGCCCGGCAGGAGTGATCACATGACCAAGCCCGGCGGTAAGCCCAAGCCCGCATTCTTCCTCGCCGTCCTCGCCGTGATCGGCGCGCTGATCGCGTTCGCCGTCATCCGCGGCACCAAGAAGTCCGCCAAGAAGCCCGCCGGCGGAGGCGGCGCGGTCAGCCTCGACGAAATCAAGAAGCAGGCCGGCACCACGACGCCGGCCGAGATGGAGGACGTCAACTCCGCGACCACGGTCAAGGAGTACGAGTTCGAGGCGGCCACCAAGCTGCCGCCGGTGCCCGGCACCTCTGACTACGCCGCGCTCGGCAAGGATCGCGTCGTCAAGTTCGCGATCAACGTGTGGGCCGGCTGGGCGCCCATCATCTACGCCAACGAGGGCATGAACCCCAAGAAGGTGTGGACCGACAGCAAGGGCCAGCCGTTCAAGGTCAAGCTGGTCCTGGCCGACAACCCGGTCGACATGCGCAACACCGTCGCCTCGGGCGAGGTCCACATCGGCTGGGCCACCGTCGACATGCTGCCGCTGCTCGTCGAGGGCCTCAAGGCCGACCCCCGCACCATGCCGCGGGTGTTCCAGCAGATCGACTGGTCCAACGGCGGCGACGGCATCGTGGTGCGCAAGGGCCTCAAGATCTCCGACCTGCGCGGCAAGAAGGTCGTGCTGGCCCAGAACTCGCCGTCGCACTACTTCCTGCTCAACGCGCTGCTCAACGGCGGGGTCCAGCCCGAGGAGGTGAACATGGTGTTCACCAAGGACGCGTTCCAGGCCGCCCGCGCCTACGCGACCCAGCAGGACATCTCGGCGGTGGTGTCGTGGGCGCCGGACATCTACCGCATCGCCGAGAAGCTCCCCGGCAACGAGCTGCTGGTCACCACGCAGCAGGCCAACCACCTCATCGCCGACGTGTGGTGGGCCCGGGCCGACTTCGCGCGCGACAACCCCGAGATCATCGAGGGCCTGGTCCGCGGCATCTTCGACGCGACCACCGCGCTCAAGGACGACGCCGCCAAGCAGCAGGTCGCCAAGTGGATGAGCGACGGCTACGGCATCCCGGCCGACGAGACGCTGGGCATGCTGGGCGACGCCCACTGGACCAACTACGCGGAGAACCGCGAGTTCTTCTTGAACCAGAACAACCCCACCAACTTCGAGCGCACCTACAACACGGCGTTCCTCCTCTACAAGGCGGTCGGCGCGGTCAACCAGAAGGTCGACTTCGACCAGCTGATGGACTTCTCGGTGGTCAAGAAGCTGGGCGCCGAGGACAAGTACGCCAAGCAGCGCAACGAGTACGAGGTGACCTTCGCGCCGGTGGCGGCGTCGCAGATCCCGGTCGAGAGCACCATCCTGACCAAGACCGTCGTGGTGCAGTTCTTCCCGAACTCGGCCGACCTCTACAAGAAGGTCGACAAGGCCGGTGCCAACGGCGGCACCACCCAGGGCCTGTACGATCCCAACGTCGACTTCGTCGTCGAGGAGATCGCCAAGGTGTCCAAGCAGTACGGCGCCGCCCGCATCCTCATCGAGGGCCACACCGACGCGTCGATGAAGGGCCAGGCCGACCCCGACCTGGTCAAGAAGCTGTCGGAGGACCGGGCCAACGCGGTCAAGCAGGCCATCATCAACAAGTTCCAGCTGGCGCCCAACCAGTTCACCGTCGTCGGCCGCGGCTGGGAGCGGCCGGCCGACCCCAACGATCCCAACAACCACGCCAAGAACCGGCGTGTCGAAGTCCGCGTGGTCCCGGCCGAGGCCCAGTGAGCCAACCCGCCACGCCGCCGGCGCGCGGGGCCCCGCCGAAGGACGCCGCGGCCCGGGCCGGCCAGGCCGCCGCGCCGGCGACGCCAGTGCCCCAGCCGCCGCCGTGGTACGCGACCCTGCGGGTCGATCCGCCGGCGTGGATCGGCAAGCTGCTCGGCCTGGCCTGCGTGGCGCTGGTGCTGGCGGTGTGGTGGTTCGTCACCCGCGGCGCCACCGCCGCCGATCGCATCATCTCGCCGTCGAAGCTGCCCAGCCCGGGTGAGGTGTGGGACGCGCTGGCGGTGCCCCCCGACGGCGCCATCGTCGACGGGATCATCGCGTCGCTGTGGCGCGTCTTCAAGGGCTTCCTGTGGGCCACGCTCATCGGCGTCGGCCTCGGCATCATCGCCGGCTCGTTCCGGGCTATCGCCGCGTTCTTCCAGCCGCTCATCATCTTCGGGCGCAGCGTGCCGATCAGCGCGCTCATCCCGGTGACGCTGTTGTTCTTCGGCATCGGCGAGAAGCAAAAGGCGATGTTCATCTTCTTCGCCACCGTGCCCTTCGTGTTCTCCGACACGGTCAAGGCGCTGGCGCTGGTGCCGGAGCGGTACGTCGAGACCGCCCAGACCCTGGGCGCGTCGCGCTTCCAGATCATCACCAAGGTGCTCGTGCCGCTGGCCCTGCCCGAGATCGTGACCAGCCTGCGGTTTCTGTTTGGCCTGGCGTTTGGCTACATCGCCCTGACCGAGACCATCAACACCACCGAGGGGCTGGGCTTCTTGATCAACATCGCCGAGCGCACCGGCAAGCAGAGCGTGGCGTACCTGATGTTGTTCATCATCGCCATCCTGGCGTTCTCGTTCGACTGGGTGCTGCGCCTGGTGCAGCGCAACGTGTTCCACTACCGGAAGGATCTGTGACGTGAGCCAGCCAGGCGACACCCCGCCCCCCGCCGGCCCACCGGCGGCGACGCCCGCGCCGCAGGACCCGATCGATCCGGCCGCCGCCGAGGCGGCGCTGGCGGCGTTCGAGGCCGAGCAGCGCGCGACCGAGGGACCGCCGGCGGCGAGCGCAGCACCCGCCGGGGCGTCGGCCGTGCCGACCCACGTGGTCACCACCGCCTCGGGCGGCACCCGCCTGGCGCCGCTGGCCCCGGCCCGGCCCGAGCCAGTGGTGGTCTTCGACAAGGTCACCAAGACCTACGGCACCGGGCCCGGCGCGTTCACCGCCATCAAGGACGTGTCGTTCCGCATCGACGACCACCCCGGCCGCGGCGAGATGGTGCCGATCCTGGGCCCGTCGGGCTGTGGCAAGTCGACGGTCATCCGGCTCATCGCCGGCCTCACCCCGCAGTTCCCGCAGACCAGCGGCACCGTGCTGGTGGGCGGCCAGGTGGTCACCGGCCCGGGCGCCGACCGCGGCATGGTGTTCCAGGACTACACCTCGTTCGATCACCGCACCGTCCTCGAGAACATCGCCTTCGGGCTGGAGTGCCGCGGCGTCGGCCGGGCCGAACGGCGCGATCGCGCCATGGTGTGGCTGGGCAAGGTCGGCCTGTCGCCCAAGAAGGACGCCGGCAAGTACCCCAGCGAGCTGTCGGGCGGCATGCGCCAGCGGGTGGCCATCGCCCGCACCCTCATCCTCGAGCCCAAGATCATCCTCATGGACGAGCCGTTCGGCGCGCTCGATCCGCCGACCCGGTCGCGCATGCAGGACCTGCTGATCGAGCTGTGGCGCGAGCAGTCTCCGACGGTGTTCTTCATCACCCACTCGGTCGAGGAGGCGGTGTACCTGGGCGATCACGTGCTCATCTTCTCGTCGTCCCCCGGCACCATCCTGAAGGAGATCAAGGTGCCGCCGCCCGAGAAGCCGGCCAAGGAGATGCTGCGCGATCCGGCGTTCCAGGAGACGGTCTACGACATCAAGGAGCTGATCGATCGGCTCGAGTCGTCGTCACGGAGCGGCGACTGATGGCCCGGCCGCGCGCCGGCTGGTTCCGGTACGTGAAGGAGGCCTTCATGTTCCGGTGGAACCTGCTCGTGTTCGGCGGCGCCGCCGCGGCCGCGGTGATCTCGGGCCACCCCGACGTGGCGCTGCCGCTGGTGGCCGCCGGCGAGCTGGCCTACCTGGCCGGGCTCACCTCGCTGCCCCGGTTCCAGGCCGCCATCGACGCCAAGGCCCGCAGCGAGGGCCACGGCACCGCCGCCGCCGCGGTCGGCGGCGACACCCGCAGCGCGCGCGACCGCCTGACCGCCGTGCTGGGCTCGCTCGAGCCCGACCGCCGCAACCGGTTCCTGCGGCTCCGGGCCCGCTGCGTCGAGATGCAGCGCATCGCCAACGCGGTGCGCGGCGACACCAACGATCCCAGCGGCGCCGCCGCCGAGCTGCGCACGCCGGCGCTCGACCGGCTGCTGTGGGTGTTCCTGCGGTTGTTGTTGTCCCAGCAGGCGCTGGGCCGGTTCCTGCGCGCCGCCGACGGCGCCGCCATCGAGCGCCAGCTGGCCGAGCTGCAGGCCCGTCAGCAAGAGGCCGCGACCAAGGGCGACGACCGCATCCTGCGCTCGCTGTCCGACAGCGTGGCCACCGCCCAGCTGCGCCTCGACAACTACCAGAAGGCCCGCGGCAACGCCGAGTTCGTCACCGTCGAGCTCGACCGGATCGAGGCCAAGATCCAGGCACTGACCGAGATGGCCATCAGCCACCAGAACCCCGACGAGCTGTCGATCCAGGTCGACGCGGTCGCCGCCGGCATGTCGCAGACCGAGGAGACCATCCGCGAGCTGCAGTCGATCACCGGCCTGGGCGACACCCAGGAGGCGCCGGCGATCTTGTCCACCGACGTCACCGAGGTCGAGCGATGAGCCCACCGGATCCGACCGAACCCGCCGCCACCCCGGCCGACAAGACCTTGGCCGGCTCCGACGGCGTCCGCCGCGCCAGCGCCCTGCCCGCGCACTTCCCGCCGTGGGCGGCGCGCCTGGCCGAGCTGTACTTCTCGGGGACGACGTCGATGTTCGTCCTGCACGGCAACGTGTTCGATCTGTGCCGGCTGGGGCCAACCGACGCCCCCGACCTGCGGTGGGGCGCCCTGGCCGACTTCCTGGCCGAGCAGCTGTTCGGGCGGTGGGACCTGATCCTCCACTACGACCTGGCCCGCGGCATCCGCTGCGTCGCCGGGGCCAACGGCGCCCGCCTGAAGGACATGGTCGAGAAGGTCAACCGGGTGCTGGGCGACGTGCGCCAGCTCAAGCGCGATCCGGTGACCGCGCTGGCCGCGCTCGACCTGTTCATCCAGAAGAACGTCATGGCCGACGCCGACAAGCGGCTGTCGGCGGCCATCGTGATCGACCACGCCTCGTTCGTGGCGCCGTCGGGCGACCGGCTGTCGCTGGGCGATCAGACCCAGCTGGTGACGCTGCTCAACTGGGCGTCGTCGCCGTACGTCAAGCGGCTCAACCTCGCCGTGGTGCTGATCGATCCGCGGCTGTCGGAGCTGCACGACCGACTGGCCGGCAACCCCCACGTCGCCGCCATCGAGGTGCCGATGCCCGACGCCGGCGAGCGCGAGGCGTTCCTCGCCGCCGCGTGCAAGGGCGTCGACGTGGCCGGCTTCGCGGACTTCACCGTCCCCGAGCTGGCCAAGCTGACCGCCGGCATCGCGCTGACCGATCTCGAGGTGCTGGTGCGGTCGTCGCGCGAGAGCGGCCGCCGCCTCGACGCCGGCTACTTCCGCGACCTGAAGAAGCGCCTCATCGAGCGCCAGGCCCAGGGCATGCTCGAGTTCGTCGAGCCCAAGTGGGGCCTCGACACCGTGGTGGGGCACGAGGCGGCCAAGCGGCGCCTGCTCGACGACGCCGCGCTCATCAAGCAGGGCCGGCTCGAGACCGTGCCCATGGGCTACCTGTTCAGCGGCCCGGTCGGCACCGGCAAGTCGTTTCTGGCCCAGTGCGTGGCCGGCTCGATCGGCGTGCCGGCGGTGGTGCTCAAGAACTTCCGGTCCAAGTACGTGGGCGAGACCGAGGGCAACCTCGAGCGGGTGCTGGGCCTGCTGCGGTCGATGGGCCCGGTGGTGGTGGTGATCGACGAGGCCGACACCGTGCTGGGCGATCGCGACGTCGGCGGCGGCGACTCGGGCGTGTCGTCGCGCATCTTCGGGATGATCGCCAACCAGATGGGCGACACCCGCTACCGCGGCAAGATCATCTGGATGCTGTTGACCGCGCGCCCCGACCTCCTGCCCATCGACATCAAGCGCCAGGGCCGGGCCGAGGTCCACATCCCGCTGTTCTACCCGGCCGACGACGCCGAGCTGAAGAAGATGCTGAAGGTGCTGGCGCGCAAGAGCGGGGCCACGCTCCTCGACGAGGACCTGCCCGACACCCTGCCCCACAAGGGCAACCTGAGCGGCGCCGACGTCGAGGGCATCATCGGCCGGGCCTGGCGCACGTCGCTCTTGGCCGGGGCCGACCGCATCACCAAGGACGCGCTGGCGCAGACCCTGGCCAACTTCATGCCGTCGACCCAGACCCTCGAGCGCGAGCTGCAGGAGCTGGCGGCGATCATCGAGTGTACCGACGTCGAGTTCCTGCCCCCGAGCAAGCGCGAGCGCCTGACCCAGCTGGGCGGGCGCGAGCAGGCCCAGGAGCGGGCCACCGCCATCAAGCAGATCCTGGCCGGGCGCTAGCCCCGCGCCGCCCCCTGACCCATCCTGCCGACAACTCCGAGCCCCATCCGAGAGGTGCCCCATGGCCCGTGCCAACTGGATCGACGACGACAACCACCCCGACCTCGACGCCCACGTCAGCCAGCTCGAGCACTTCGCGACGGCGCTGGCCGACGGCGTGATCGACGACGCCGAGCTGGCCACCCAGGAGGACAACCTGAAGGCTGCCATGCGCGCGGTCGAGGGCTCGCTGTCCGACCAGCAGCACGCCCTGGTGACCAAGCTCCTGGCCGAGACCTGCGCCTACGCCATCATGCAGGTGCTCCACGACATGGCCAAGGCCCGGCGGGCGAACGCCGCCGGCGCTGCCAGCGCCTCGTGACCGAAGCCGACCGAGCCGCGGCAGGCGCGCCCACCGACGCGCGGTTCCGCACCGCGTTCGCCCGAGTCGAGCGGCTGATCGAAGATCGCTTCGGCATCCCGGTCATCATCAGCGACGTGCCGGCGCCGTTCACCGGCGACCTCGACGGCGCCGAGATCCGGGTCGACCACGACCTCGACGCCGAGGACGCGCTGTTCATCGTGGTCCACCTGTTCGGCCACACCGTGCAGTGGAACGTCTCGCCCGAGGCCCGGGCCATCGCCACGCACCCCGGCCCGTGGGACGCCGCCCACCTGGCGACCCTGCGCGCCTACGAACGCCAGGCCTGCCAGTACTCGCTGACGTTGTTCCACGACGCCGGCGTCCACGACCTCGACCAGTGGCTGGCCGACTTCGCGGCGTGCGACTACGCCTACCTCGAGCACGTCTTCACCACCGGCACCAAGCCGCCGTTCCGCTCGTTCTGGCAGGCCGGCGCGCCACCCCTCGAGCCGCTGCCGGTCCCCGCCTTCACGCCGACCCGGTGGTGGAACCGCTGGGACGGCGTCGTGGTGTGACGCCCGGCCGGCGCCCGATCAGCGCGGCGCCAGCGGGTTGGTGGGCCGCGCGTTCTTGAGCGCCCGGGCGACCCGGCGCATGCATTGCTCCTCGGTCTCGGTGCCGTCCTTGACGAACACCAGGGGCTCGAGCACGGCCTGGTCGTACTCCTCCTGGGTCAGCCGATCGCGCTCGCGCATCTTGGCCAGGATGCGGCCGATCTTGCCCTCGGTCCACTTGCGCAGCTCGCCCTGGCAGTACTGGCGGTAGCGCTCCTTGGGGTTGGGCAGGATCGACGAGAAGAACGCCGCCTCCTTGGGCGTGAGCGCGCTGGCCGGCTTGCCGAAGTAGGCGTGGGCCGCCGGGCCGATGCCGTACAGCGCCGGCCCGTACTCGATGGCGTTGACGTAGATCTCGAGGATGCGGTCCTTGTCGAGGTAGTTCTCGATGGCCCAGGTGAGGAACAGCTCCTGGAACTTCCGCGCCAGGGTCTTTTGCCGGTACAGCAGCACGTTCTTCACCGTCTGCATGGTGATCGACGACGCGCCGTACTTGAACTTGCCGGCCTCGAGGTTCTTGATGAGCGCGGTGCGGAACTCGCGGGGCAAAAAGCCGTGGTGCTTGTAGAACGACGAGTCCTCGGTGGTCTGCAGCGACCGCAGCAGGTAGGGCGACACCTCCGCCAGCGGCACGAAGTCGGGGTTGGCGGGGCCGATCTCGAACGAGATCCATTCGTCGCGTTCGAGCTCGACCCAGTGCTCGAACGGCTCCTTGAGCCGGGCCACCGCCTTGGACACCCGCCGGGCCCGGCACCCGGCGATGCCGACCGAGCCGCCCAGCTCGGTGGCCTGGAGGTCGGCCCAGTCGATGGCCACCCGCAGGTCGGTCGCGAACATCCCGGTCAGCGCGAAGCCGTCGAGCTCGGACGTCAGCTGGGGCGGCAGGCCATCGAGCACCTGCTGGCACGGCACGGTCGGCACCACCAGCCGGCCGGCCAGCCGGACCGGCCGCAGCCGCGGCCCTACCACCACCTCGCCGGTCAGCGAGAACGGCAGGCCGCGGGTGCCGAACTCGCCCTTGGTCAAGGTCACCAGGCGGGTCGCGCGATCGTAGGTCGCCTCGACCTCGCCGGTCATCGACTCGATCTGCACCGGCCGGTCGGCCAGCATCGGGTGGTTGACGGTCAGGTCGGCGACGTGGACGCCGCCGCGGATGGTGGCGCGATCGCCGGCCCGGGCGATGGTCACGTCGGCGTCGATGGTGGTCTTGGGGAAGTCGACCAGGAGCGGTCGCCCCTCGAGGATCGGGCGCAGCCGCTCGAGGCTGAACGAGTCGGCCTTGAGCCGGACCTCGCCCGCCGCCGCCCGCGGATCGACCCAGCCGCGCGCGGTCCACAGCGTGCCGGCCACGCCGCCGTAGCCGCCCGACAGGTTGATCGCCAGCTGGCCCGGCGTCGGGCTCTCGCCGACGGTGCCGGCGATGCCGGTCAGCGACAGCCCGGTCCACACCGCCAGCTCGCCGTCGGTGACCTCGGCCGCCAGCTGGCCGGCGGCGCGGGTCAGCTCGAGCGAACCGGCCCGGGCGGTGGGCCCGGCGTCGGAGGTGACCGCCACGTCGTCGAGGATGATCGACGTGGTGCCGGCGCGCCGGCTGCCCGACAGCGCGCCGGCGGTGCCGCGCACGCCGGTCGCCGCATCGACCAGGTCGACCGCCAGGCCGCGCCAGCTGATCGGCGTGCCGCCGCCGCCGTCGCCGCTGGGCCCCGGGCGCCGGACCAGGCCGTCGAGGTTGGTGGTGCCGTCGGCCTGCCGGACCACGTGGACCGTGCCGCCGGTGACCACCACCCGCTCGATGGCGGCCCGCCCGACCAGCGACGCCAGCCCGTCGAAGCTCACCTCGACGCGGGCCAAGACCGCGACCGGCTCGGCCTGGCCGGCGGCGCGGATGGTCACCCGCGACAGGGTCGCGTGGCCGTAGCCGACGTCGACCTGGCCGACCGACACCCCGGCCCCGAACCGGGCCGCCAGCGCCGGCACCGCCCGGGACCGGATGTACCAGGCGCCCAGCCGCGGGTACGCGACCACCGCGGCGATCGCCAGGGCCGCCAGCGCGAGCGCCACCCCGACCAGCCAGCGCTGGCGTCTACCTAGTCGGATCCGTCGCACTGGCCTTGCCAGCCTAGCACTCCCCGGACGTGTCCGGCGGGTCGGGGCCCCCATCGCTACCCCCCGGCGAGACGCCGCCCCGGCGCTCCTTACTTGCAGGTCAGCGCGACCAGGTGGCCCTTGTTGTCGGGCAGCGGCCGCCCGGCCACGAAGTAGTCGCCGGCGTCGACGTTGACCTTGGTGTCGACCACGCGCTTGCCGCCGGCGTCTTCCAGCGTGATGCCCAGCGACAGCCGGGCCCGCTTGCCGGGCCGCTCGGTGACGTCGCGCAAGAGCAGGCCGAACTTGCCGTGCACCAGGCTGGCCGAGGCCACCCCCTGCGGCGCCAGGGACACCGTCGACGCGCCCAGGCGCTTGAACACGTTCCACGACGTGAACGGCGGCTTCTTGAGCTTCTTCTCCAGCGGCCGCAGCGCCGGGTCCATCGACGGCGTGTCCGCCGACGACGCCTCGACCTCGACCACCGTGCAGGACACGTCGGCGTGGGCGGCCGGTGCCGCGGCCACACCGAGGCCGAGCACGGCCAGGGCGACAGCGTAGCGATGGTGCTTCATATTCCCTCCGTCGGATCGTACTCGGCCGGCTCGATCCACAGGACCGCCGTCTCGCCGTCTTCGTCGTCGATGGTGAACACGCTGCCCGTGCCGTCGCCGACGTCGATCGACTCGACCTCGGGCGGGGTCCGGGCCAGCACCGCGGTCGGCGTCACCGCCGGCACGGCCACGGTGCGCTCGATGGTGCGGACCTCGGGGGCCGGGCGCAGCGCCAGGGCCAGGGCCCCCACCGCGCCGGCGCTGACCAGGCCGGTGACCATGTGGCTGCGATGACCGGCCAGCCAGGTCCAGACCCGCGACCAGAGCGGCCGCGCGGCGGCGGGCGCGGGCGCCGGGGCGGCCGGCAGGTCCAGGCGTCGCTCGACCAGATCCCACAAGCCCGCGAGGCGCGGCTCGGCGTCATCGGCGGCGAGCTCCAGGCTGCCCCGCACCAGCTCGCCCAGCTCCTGGATCGAGGCCACGGTGGCGTCGGCGTCGGGCCCGCGGGGCGCAGCCTCGCCGGCCGGCAGCTCGCCGTCGGCGAGCAGCATGCAGTCCAGGGCGGAGCGATCGGGGGTGGGCTTGGACACGGGATTCTGACCAACGTTAGGTTGCGGGTTCGGAGATATGACGAGCGACCGGGGGGCGGTCATTCAACCGGGTCGCGATCTTCCTGCGCGTCATCGGGGATCGTCCGGCCAGGATACAGATCGGCCAGCTGGCGCTGCATGTTCTTCCGGGCGTGGAACAGCCGGGACATGATCGTCCCTTTGCTGCAGCTCATGGCCACCGCCATCTCCTCGTACGACAGGCCCTCCAGCTCGCGCATGACGAGGACCGCGCGGTGGTTCTCGGACAGGCCGTCGAGGGCCTCGCTGATCCGCTCACGGATCTCGCGGTCCATGAGCGCTCGCCCGGGATTTCCTCCAATAATTTTGGGCAGTAACGCATCCTCAGAGACCGCGCCCTCGATGGCCTGATCGGTGAAATCGACCGGGTTGTGGCGCCGGTGCTTGCGCAGGTGGTCGATCGCCAGGTTCATGACGATACGATAGAGCCACGTATAGAAGGACGCCTGGCCCTCGAACTTGTCGAGGTGGCGATGGGCCTTGATGAAGGCGTCCTGAACCACGTCCAGGGCGTCGTCCTGGTTGCGCACCACGCCGAACGCCAGGGCGTAGGCCCGGCGCTGGTACCGTTCGAACAAGGCCTTGAACGCCAGGCGGTCGCCGGCCTGGGCCTGCGCGACCAGCAGCCGATCGTCGGTCGGCGGCGCCGGCGCCACCGCTGGCGCAGTAGATCCATCCGCCGCAACGGTCGCCAGCCCGGCGCGCTTGCTCACGGGCCGGTTATACCTATGCGGCTGTCGGCGCGCTACCGCCGAGCGCGCCCGCACGCCTCGCGCTACACTGCACGCCACCGGCGCTCACCGCGGGAGACGTGCGCGCCCGACCTACCCCGTGTCCTCGTCCGACGTCATTTCTCAACAGCTCGCCGCCGTGCGCGCCCGCGTGCGCCGGCAGTTCGCGGCGTGCGCGCTGGTGTCGCTCGCGGCGGTGCTGGGCACCGTCGCGATCGGGCTGCCGGCCCTGGCCCACGCGCTGGCGCCGGGGCGCGCCACGTCGCTGGCGCTGATCGCCGGCGGTGGCGTGATCGCGCTGCTGGCGGTGGTCGCGGCGGTGGTGGTCGGCGCGCTGATCCCGGCCCGTTGGTACGCCGACGATCGCGCCGTCGCGCGGTGGATCGGCGCGCGGGCGAAGCCGCTGGCCTCCGACCTGTTGTCGACGGTGGAGCTGCGCGCGCAGGCCGACACGCCCGGCGCGCCATCGCCCATCTTGGTCGAGGCGCTGACCGACGCTACCGCCCGCCGCCTGGTCGCGCTCGATCCGGTCACCCTGGTGGCGCGCTGGCCGCTGCGCCGGGCGGTGGCCGGCGCGGGGCTGGTGGTGGTGGCCGGCCTCGCGGTCAGCGTCACCGGCACCTTCGCCAGCGGCTGGCATCAGCTCCTGCACGCGCCGACGCGGCCGTTCGGCGGCGCCCAGCCGTCGGCGGTCCCGCTGGTCGGCGACGTCACCATCACGCTGACGCCGCCGGCCTACGCGCGGCGCGCCACCACCACGCTGCCGTCGAGCTCGGGCGATTTCCGTGCGCTGCTCGGCACCAAGGTCGAGATCGTCACCACCGCGCTCGAGCCGGCGACCGCGGCGGCGCTGGTGCTCGAGGCGGCGCCAGGACAACCCGGCGAGGTGGTGCCGATGGTCGCCACCGCGCGCGGCCTGGTGGCCGAGCTGACCGTGACCGGGCCGGCCCGGTACCGGTTCCAGCTGGAGACCGCGCGCCGCGCCCGCCGCATCGAGCTGGTCAGCCACGCGATCGAGGTCGAGCCCGACGCGACGCCGACCGTCGAGCTGTACGCGCCGGCCGACGAGCTCGACGTCACCAACATGAAGCGGATCGAGCTGGCCTACGTCGCCGAGGACGATTTCGGCCTGACCGCGATCGATCTGCAGTGGGAGATCGGCGGCAAGCTCGACCACAAGCGGATCGCCGCGCTGCCCGACGCGCCCGGGCGGGCCCAGGGCAAGCTGGTGTGGGACCTGGCCGAGATGACCCTGCCGCCGGGCGCGCTGGTCACCTACTACCTGGAGGCGGTCGACAACGCCACCGTCGACGGCCCCCACCGCGGCCGGTCGCGGGCGCTGCGCCTCCGGGTGTTCTCGCCGCGCGAGCGCCACGAGCAGTACCTGGCCCGCCAGGGCGCCCTGGCCGAGAAGGTGGTGACCCACCTGGGCCACCGCCTGATCGCCCGCGACGGCGAGGTGGCGCGCGACGAGCTGCACCGGGAGCTGGACGAGCTCACCGTCGAGACCGGCACGCTGGCGGCGGCGTTCGCCGATGATCCCCTGGCCGATCCCGGGCTGCGCACCATGATCGCGGCGCTGCGCGACCGCCTGGCCAAGCTGGTCGGCGCCGAGGAGCGGCTGCTCGACAAGCCCGACCCGGCCGGCCGCGGGCGGCCGCGCGCCACCAGCGCCCGGCTGGCGCCGGTCGACAAGCAGATCGTGGCCGAGCTCGAGGACGACGCGCTGCTCCTGGCCGACTGGCTCGAGCGCGAGCAGATGGAGGGGATGCTCGACATCACCGACGAGATCGACGCGCACCAGCAGCGGCTCAAGGAGCTGCTGGCCGAGTTCGCGCGCACCGGCGACCCCAAGCTCAAGGCCGAGATCGCCCGCCAGCTCCACGCGATCGATCAGCGGCTGCGCGACCTGGCGCGGTTCCGGGCCGGCATCAACGAGGACGTGCTCGACCAGTTCGTCCACGCCGACGCGGTGGCCGATCACCAGGTCGGCTCGTGCATGGACGAGGTCGGCCGGCTGGTCGAGGCCGGCGACGCCGCCGGGGCCCAGGCCGCGCTGGCCCGCTGCATGGAGCGGACCTCGACCGCCAGCGCCTCGCTCGAGGACGCGCTGCACCAGCTGCGCGGCGACCGCATGGGCGACGCCGAGAAGAAGCTCGACGAGCTGATGGACGAGCTGGCCGACGTGGCCCAGGACCAGCGCGACATCGCCGCCGAGGCCGACGCGATCTTCGAGCGCTACGCCGACCGCGCCGACGAGCTGTCGCACGACCTGGGCAAGGACGCCCGGCGCCGCCTGGGCGGACTGGTCGACAAGCTCAAGGATCGCCTGGCCACGGTGCCCGACAGCGGGCTGACGCCGTTCGCCCGCGAGGAGCTGGAGATCGTCGACAAGCGCCTGGCCGACCTGGGCCGCATGCTCGACGACGGCGACGTGGCGGAGGCCCTGGGCATGGCAAAGCAGGCCGCCGACAGCCTCGAGACCGTGGCCGGCGAGCTCGACGCGGCCATGGCCGACGATCCGTCGTCGCCGTTCGCGGCCGCCACCGCCGACGCGGTCGACGCGGTCGAGCGGGCCCACCCGCTGGCGCAGAAGCTGGTCGACGAGCTGTCGGCGCTGACCCCGTCGCCCGACCAGATCCTGGGCAAGGACGACAAGCGCCGGCTCGACGCCTTGCGCCGGCGCCAGGCCGCCAACCGCGACCGCGCCAAGGGGCTGGCCGACAAGGCCAAGGCCGCCGACGGGCTGCCGGGCCAGGCCGCCGACGCGATCGGCGCGCGGGTCGGCGACGCCACCGGGCCGATGTCGGCCGCCGAGAAGCGCATGGGCGGACGCGATCCGTCGGGCGCCCGCGACGCCGCGCGCTCGGCGGCCGACGCCCTCGACAAGGCGCGCCGCGAGGCCCAGCGCGCGGCGCGCCAGGCCCAGTCGGGCGGCCCGGGCGCCACCGGCGACGAGCCGGTGCGCATCCCCGGCGCCGACCAGTACGTGGCGCCCGAGGCGTTCCGGCAGGAGCTGCTCGAGGGCATGAAGAAGCAGGCGCCGGCCGGCTACGACGAGGCGCTGCGCCGGTACTACGAGGACCTGATCCGATGAGCCGACGGCGCTGGCTGGTGGTGGTCGCGCTGGCGGCGACGGTGGCGCCGGCCGCGGCGCGCCGCGACGCCGCGGTGGCCGGCGAGGCGGCCAAGGCGGTGCGCCTGCTGGGCGAGGCCCGGCTCGACGAGGCCCGCCCGATCGTGGCCGAGCTGGTGCGCCGCGCCCCCGACGTGCCCGAGGTGCGCTGGCTCGAATCCCAGGTGGCGTTCCTCGACGGCGACTACCCGCGCGCGGTCGAGCGCCTGACCGGCCTGGGTGACGCCGAGCTGGGCGGCGAGGTCGGCGCGGCCCGCCGCCTGGCGACCCGGACCCGCGACCTGACCGCCGGCTTCGTCCACCGCGACTCGCCGGCCGGCCACTTCCAGATCTCCTACGCGCCCGGCCGCGACGAGGTGCTGGTCGACCTGGCCGGCGACGCGCTCGATCGGGCGTGGGCCCAGCTGGGCGACGACCTCGGGTGGCGGCCGACCACCAAGGTCCGCGTCGAGATCCTCGGCGCGCCGGCCGATCTGGCCCAGGTGTCGCCGCTGACCGAGGCCGAGATCGAGACCACCGGCACCATCGCGCTGTCGAAGTACGAGAAGCTGATGCTGGTGTCGCCGCGGGCCACGCTGACCGGCTATCCCTGGCTCGACGCGCTGGTCCACGAGTACGTCCACTACGTGGTGGCGCACGTGTCCCACGACACCGTGCCGGTGTGGCTGCACGAAGGCCTGGCGCGCTTCCAGCAAGTGCGCTGGCGCAGCGCCCCCAGCGCCACCCTCACCGCCATCGAGCAGCAGCTCCTGGCGGCGGCGCTCAAGAACCGCCGGCTGATCGACTTCGACGCGATGCACCCATCGATGGCCAAGCTGCCCAGCGCCGAGGCCGCCGCCCTGGCCTACGCCGAGGTGTTCACGCTGGTGGCGTGGCTGCACGGCAAGGTGGGCTACGCCGGCCTGCGCGAGGCGCTGGCGCTGCAGCAGAACGGCAAGAGCGCGCGCCGGGCCCTGGCCGAGGTGGTCGGCACCAGCTGGGCCAAGCTCGACAAGGAGTATAAGGCGTACCTGCGCACGCTCGACCTGTCGGCCGGGCGCGCCGCCGGGGTGCGCAACGCCAAGCACGCGCGGATCCGCTGGAGCCGCGGCGGCGCCGCCAGCGACAACCTGGGCGTCGACGAGATCGCCTCGGCCAAGGCCCGCAAGTTCGCCCGGCTCGGCGGCATGCTGCGCGCGCGCGGGCTGCCGGCGGCGGCGGCCATCGAGTACGGCAAGGCCCTGGCCGCCAACGGCACCACCGACCCCACCATCGCCGGCAAGCTGGCCCGGGTGTGGATCGAGCTGGGCGAGTACGCCAAGGCCGCGGCCCTGGCCGAGCCGCTGGCCGCCGTCGACGACACCGACGCGGTGCCGGCGGTCACGCTGGGTCTGGCGCGGGCCGGCCTGCGCGACGCCGCCGGCGCGGTGGCGGCGTTCGAGCAAGCCGTGCGGGTGTCGCCGTTCGATCCCGCGGTGCGCTGCGGCCTGGCCGACGGCTACGCCCAGCTGGGCGATCCGCGCGCGGCCCGCGAGCGCGCCGCCTGCCAGCGAGTCCAGCCGTGACCCGCCGGCCTGCCCCGTCCACGCCTCTCCCCCGTCGCCGCGAGTGCCCCTGCCGATGACCCAGTCCGCGCCCGAGTTCCCGCCGATCAACACCGAGCTGCCGACCGAGCCGGTCCCGACCATCCCGGATCCCGAGGCCGCGGCGGCGGCCGACCTGCGGGCGGTGGCCGACATCGCCCGGGCCCACGATCAGCTGTTGGCCGAGATCGACAAGCGCATCGTCGGCCAGCGCAAGGTGGTCGAGCACCTGCTGACCGCGCTGTTCGCGCGCGGCCACTGCCTGTTCGTCGGGGTGCCCGGGCTGGCCAAGACCCTGCTCATCTCGACCCTGGCCGAGGCGCTCAACCTGTCGTTCCAGCGCATCCAGTTCACGCCCGACCTGATGCCGGCCGACATCACCGGCACCGAGGTACTCGAGGAAGATCACGCGACCGGCCGCCGCTCGTTCCGGTTCATCCCGGGGCCGGTGTTCGCCAACCTGGTGCTGGCCGACGAGATCAACCGCACGCCGCCCAAGACCCAGGCCGCGCTGCTCCAGGCCATGCAGGAGTACCGGGTCACCACCGGCGGCGTGACCCACCCGCTGCCGCTGCCGTTCCTGGTGTTCGCGACCCAGAACCCGATCGAGCAGGAGGGCACCTACCCGCTGCCCGAGGCCCAGCTCGATCGCTTCATGTTCCAGATCGACGTCGACTACCCGAGCGCGGTCGAGGAGGAGGCCATCGTGCGGCTGTCGACCTCGGGCCACACCGCCGAGCTGACCCGGGTGCTGTCGCCCGAGCGCATCCTCGAGCTGCAGGCGCTGGTGCGGCGGGTGCCGGCCGCCGATCACGTGGTGCGCTACGCGGTGGCGCTGGCCCGCGCGACCCGGCCCAAGGACGGCACCGCGCCGGGGTTCATCCAGGACTTCGTGCAGTGGGGCGCCGGGCCGCGCGCCTCGCAGTTCCTGATCCTGGCGGGCAAGGCCCGAGCCATCCTCGACGGCCGCTTCGCGGTGTCGCTCGACGACGTGGCGGCGCTGGCGCGGCCGACGCTGCAGCACCGGCTGCTGCTCAACTACCGGGCCGAGGCCGAGGGCGTGCGCCCGGGCGACCTGGTCGATCGCCTGCTCGGCGTGGTCACGCCGTAACCCCGTGCGGCTGGATCCCGCGCTCCTGGCCCGCCTGGGCTCGCTGGCGATCAAGGCCCGGCTGATCGTCGACAGCGCCCTGTCGGGCCAGCACCGGGCCCGGCTGCACGGCTCGTCGGTGGAGTTCGCCGAGCACAAGGAGTACTCGCCGGGCGACGAGCTGCGCCACATCGACTGGAAGGCGCTGGGCAAGCTCGACCGCTACTACGTCAAGCAGTACGAGCAGGAGTCCCAGCTCACGGCGTACCTGGTCCTCGACGGCTCGGGGTCGATGCGGTTCGCTGGCGCCGGCCTGGCCAAGGTCGAGTACGGCGGCCTGGCGCTGGCGGCGCTGGCGTACCTGATCAGCAAGCAGCAAGACCAGGTCGGCCTGGTGGCGTTCGGTGGCGCCGACGGCCTGCGCCACGTACCGCCGCGGGCCAAGGGCTCGCACCTGGGCGACGTGCTGGCGGTGCTCGAGGCGGTCATGACCGCCCCGCAGGGCACCACCGCCGGCCCGGCCGCCGCGCTCGAGCGGGTCGGCGAGCTGGCCCGGCGCCGGCGCGCGCTGGTGGTGCTGGCCTCGGATCTGTTCGACCCCGACGATCAGACCGTCGGCGCGCTCAAGCGCCTGCGAGCCCAGCGCCACGACGTGGTGGTGCTCCACGTGCTGGCTCCGGAGGAGCGCACGCTGCCGTACGAGGGCCTGACCCTGTTCGAGGCGCTCGAGGGCGACCACAAGCTCTTGGCCAACCCCTCGGCGATCCGGGCCGACTACGTGGCGCGGATGGATGGGTTCTTGGCCCACACCAAGGACGCCCTGGCCCAGGCCGGCGTCGACTACCACCTGACGCCGACCGATCGGCCGCTCGACGAGACGCTCCTGGCGGTGGTGGCCAACCGGCGCGGCCAGCGGGAGCGCCGGTGAGCTTCCTCGCGCCGCTGATGCTGGTGGGCCTGGTCGGCCTGGCGATCCCGGTGGTGATCCACCTGATCGGCCGACGCCGCGCCACGGTGGTGAAGTTCGCCGCCCTGCAGTTCTTGTTCGGGTCGCGGCGCCGCACCGCGCGGCGCCTGCAGCTGCGCGAGCGGGCCCTGCTGGTGGTGCGGGTGCTGGCGTGTGTCGCGCTGGCGGTGGCCATCGCCAAGCCGTTCACCTCGTGCGCCGCCCGCGGTCCCACCGTGACCCGCGGCCCGCAGGCGGTGGTGTTCGTCATCGACGACTCGTTCACCAGCGGCTACCGGCTGGGTGGCCAGACGCTCCTGGCCCGCGAGCTGGACGCCGCCACCCGCATCCTCAACCAGCTCGGGCCCGAAGCCGAGGTGGCGGTGGTGCGGGCGTCCGAGGGCGCGGCCAACCCGACCGAGCTGTCGCGCGAGCAGCTGCGCACCCGCGACGCGCTGCTCGATCTGACGCCGACCATGCGGCCAGCCGACCTGCGCCGCGCGCTGACCCGGGCCGCCCAGCTGTTGGCCGGCTCGAACCACCAGCGCCGCACCGCCTACCTGCTGGCCCCCATCACCGCGACCTCGCTGGCGTCGGGCGAGGCGCCGTGGACCAGCGACGGGCCGGCGCTCGAGCTGATCGACGTCCGGGCCGGGGCCAGCCTGCCCAACCTGGCGGTGACCGAGCTGGCGGTCACGCCCGACGGCGCCTCGGGCACACGCGGCCTGGCGGTGGTGGCCGAGATCGCCAACTTCTCGACGGTGGCGGCCGGCGGCGTGACCTTGTCGGTGGCGATCGGCGACACCGTGGTGGCCCGCGGCCAGCTCGACCTGGCGCCCGGCGAGCGCAAGCGCAAGCGGTTCCTCATCACGCTGCCGCCCGAGGTCCGGGCCGCGCCGATCACCGTGTCGCTGCCGGCCGACGCGCTGCCGGTCGACGACCGACGGGTCGCGATCGCCCGGCTGGGGACCGAGCTCCGCGTGCTGGTGGTCGACGGCGACGCCCGCACCGATCGCCACGACGACGAGGTGTTCTACCTCGAGGCCGCGCTGCGCCCGGGCGATCGCGGCGAGGCCGGTACCACCGTCACCAAGGTGGTGCCGGAGGATCTCGACGGCGTCGATCTCGACGCGTTCGACGTGGTCATCCTGGCCAACGTCGCGGCGCTGCCGGGGCCGCGGGTCGACCCGCTAGCGGCGTGGGTCCGGGCCGGCGGCGGCCTGCTGGTGGCCCCCGGCGATCGCGTCGACCCGGCCGCCTACGAGGCGACCATGCTGCCGCTGTTGCCGCAGAGCCTGCGCGACCCCATCGACACCGCGTGGGGGGCCGCGCCCGACGAGCGGGCCGCCCGGGCGCTGCACCTGACCAAGTGGGAGGCCGACCACCCCATCTTCGCGCCGTTCGGCAAGGACGACCCCGGGCTGGCCGACGCCGCGTTCACCAAGGTGATGCTCTTGGGGCCGACCACCGCCACCGCCGACCGCACCGTGCTGGCCCGCTTCACCAACGGCGCCGCGGCGCTGGTGGCGGCCACCGTCGGCGACGGCCAGGTGCTGCTGTACACCTCGACCCTCGACCGTGACTGGAACGACCTGCCGATGCTGCCCGGCTACCTGCCGCTGGTGCAGGAGTCGGTGCGGTTCCTGGCCCGCCGCCGCGCCGCGGTGGCCACGGCCAGCGTGCTGGTCGGCCAGGGCCAGAGCCTGGCGACGCTCGAGCTCAAGAAGCTCGAGGTGCGCGACCCGGGCGGCGCGGTGGCGGTGTTCGAGGGGGCGCGGCTCGACGGCCGCTCGACGGTGCGCTACCCGACGACGGCGCGGCCGGGCGTGTACCGCGTGGTCGGCACCGATCGCGCCGGCGACACCCGCGAGCGCACCGAGCTCACCTTCGTCGCCAACCTCGATCCGCGCGGCTCCGACCTCACCCCGGCGCCGCCGGCGCTGCTACCGCAGGCCGGCACGCCCGGCAACGGCACCGGCAAGGTGCCGCGGCGGCGCGTCGAGCTGTGGCACGCGGTCGCCGCGGTGCTGCTGGGCCTGTTGCTCGTCGAGTCGATCTTGATCCAGGCCCGCCGGTAGGGGCGGCCGACCCGCGGCGCTACCGGCCGGCCAGGCGGTCGGCCAGCTGGCGGTGGGCGACGGCGCCGACCACGTCGAGCGATGGGCGCGGCCGGCGCGCGCGCGCGTCGACGTGCCCGGCGGCCAGGGTCCGGATCCGCGCGGCGCTCTCGCCCAGCCGCCGGCGCAGCTCGCTGTCGCGCTCGCCAGCCGCGATCAGCGCGGCGCGGGCCTCGGCCTGGTGAACCGGATCGCGGCACAGGAGCAGCGCGTCGCAGCCGGCGCGGATGGCGCGCACCGCGGCGTCGCCCACCCCGATGTGGTCGGCGATGGCGCGCATGTCCAGATCGTCGGACACGATCACCCCGCGGTACCCGAGCCGCTCCCGCAACAGCCCGGTGATGACCGCCGACGACAGGGTCGCCGGTACCGCGTCGTCGAGGCCGGCATAGACCACGTGCGCGGTCATCAGCATCGGCAGCCCGGCCGCGGCGGCCGCCGCGAATGGCGCCAGCTCGACCGCGGCCAGCCGCGCTGGATCGTGGTCGATGCGCGGCAGGGCCAGGTGGCTGTCGGTCACGGTGTCACCGTGGCCGGGGAAGTGCTTGCCGCACGCCAGCACCCCGGCGTCGCCCAGCCCGGCCGCGAGGGCCAGGGCCCGCCGGGTCACGGTGGCGGCGGTGCGCCCGAACGCTCGATCGCCGATGATCGGGTTGGCGGGGTTGGTGTGGACGTCGAGCACCGGCGCGAAGTCGACGTCGATGTCGAGCGCGGCCAGCTCGTCCCCTAGGGCCTGCCCGACCGCGCGGGCCAGGGCCACGTCGTCGCCGTCGCCGTGGTTGTCGTGGGCCAGCATCGGCGGCCACTGGGTGGCCGGGGCCCGCACCCGCTGGACCACGCCGCCCTCCTGATCGATGGCGATCAGCAAGGGCAGCCCGGGCGGGGCGGCGCCGTGGAGCTGGCGGGTCAGCTCGACCAGCGCCGCCAGATCGGTCACCTCTTGCGGCACCGGGCCCGCCACCACCTCGAGCCGCAGGTTGCGCTTGAACAAGATGGCGGCGCCGATCTCACCGGCGCGGATCTGCGCGGCCAGCTCGGTGTCGAGCACCGGCCCGGGGAAGCCATGCCACAGCACACGACCGACGTCGGCGACGAGCGAGGAGGTCACCGCGGCAGTGTACCTGTGGTGACGGCCCCGCGCCGGGCAGGCCCCGCCGGCTTGGTGGTCGGCGAGATCACCCCGGCGGCGGGCGGCACGCCGGGGCGCGGCACACGGCGTCGGCCGCTGGCTCCAGCACCGTGTGGGAGCCGCGCTGGAGCGCGGGGATGACGACCGTGAAGCCGGTCGGCGCAGGGCCGATCTGGATCACCCGCAGCTCGACGTCGGCGGCGTCGAGCTGGTCGACCGGGGTCGACGGCGTCGCCTCCCCGGTGCGCGCCAGCGTCACGATCCAGCCAGCCCGCTGGGTGCCGCCGAGCAGCTTCCACTGGCAGCCGCCGACGCAGGTCCCGACGTGGACGACCTGCGGCGGCGTGGCGCACGGCTGGGCCGTCCCCGCGCCGAACACCTCGCACACCGCGAACCGCCCGTCGTCGCAGTCCAGCGGGTCGGCGCCGTTGCACGAGGCGCACGCGGCCAGCGGCAGCGGCGGCACGGCGGCCAGGGGCACGCAGGTGTCGGCCGAGCTGTGGCTGGCCAGCTCCTCCCCGCACTCGAGGGTGCCCAGGCGACAGCCAACGCTGTCGTCGAGGCACGCCGGCCCGACCCGCCCGATCGGCGCGTAGGGGACCTGGTCGCAGTCGAAGTCGACGCCGTCGCACGCCTCGGGGTTGCCGGCGCTGGGCAGGCCGTACGGGTCGTCGTCGTCGCAATCGAGCACCGCCGCGGTCGGCGCGCACGCGACCGCCGCCGGCGTGCCCGGCTGGCCCGGCTCGTCGACCGGCGCCACCGAGCCGCAGCTCACGAAGCCGTCGCGGTCGCGATCGGCGTCGAGCTGATCGTCGCAGGTGCCCGAGCAGTCCTGATCGACGCCGTCGCAGGTGTCGTCGTCGGCGCCCGGGTGGATGTCGACGGCGGGGATCACGACCGGGTGGCCGGCCTCGGTGCCGTCGACCGCGCCGCTGTCGAGGCAGTCGCCCTGGCACAGCGTGTAACCGTCGCCGTCGCTGTCGGCATCGGGCCCGGTGGCCAGGCAGCAGTCGCGCTCGCCGCTGGTGCAGGTCTCGCCGGCGCCAGGGTGGATGCGCGGGTCGCCGTCGTCGCAGTCGATCGCCGGCGCGCAGTCGGTGACCTCGCCCGGCGCGCCGACCCGGTAGCCATCGCAGTCGGCGTCCTCCGGCGGCACGATCGCGTGGTCGCGGAGCGGGCCGGCCGCGGTCGCGTTGGGGTCGTCGGCCCACCACGCGCAGCCGGTGGCGGTCACGCCGGCCGCCGACCGGTTGACCGGCGCGGCCAGCTCGAGGGGGACGGTGCGGACAAGGCCGTCGCCGAAGCGCAGGACGGCGGTGTGGCCGTAGGCCGCGATGACCGGATCGGCGTCGGGTGCGCGCCCGGCCACCGCGACCACCACCTCGTCCGCTAGCGCCAGGTCGGCCGACGGCGTCAGCGCCAGGCGGTAGGTGCCGTCGCCGAGCGGCGCCGCCAGGGCCAGGTCGGCGGCGGCGAACGTGACCGGCGCCTGGCGCCACCACGTCACCGACGGGCCGCCCGGCGCCGGCGCGTCGAGCCGGCCTACTCCGACGTAGACCTCGAGCTGCAACACCTCGGCCGCGACCGGGTCCGCCGCGCGGATCTCCACCACGATCGCCGTCTCACGCTGGCACCCGGCCAGGCACGTGACGGTGGCGGCCAAGGCCGCCAGGGGGGTCCATCGCACCACGCGCGCATTCGATGGCATCTCGATCCTCCGACGCAAAGCCAGACCTGGATGGTACCGCAGGCCGGGGCCACCGTTCGACATTCGATCGGGCCTCCCGCGGTACCGTCGGCGGGTGCTGGCCTGGTTCCGCGCCACCTACCCGCTCGACCGCGCCGACGCCGTCGCGGCGATCGCGCCGTGGACCGTGGCCGAGATCGTCGCCAGCGCGGTACGCCCCGCGATCGACGTCGTGCTGGTCCAGCCCGGGCGCCGGCTGGTGGTGGCGGTCGAGCCGCGGTCGGTCGGCGGCGCGTCGCTGGTAGCCACCCGCGACCTGCAGCTGTCGTACTACGCCGACGACGGCATCGACCACGTCGCCGCCGCCGTCGTCGTGCGCGCGCTGGCCGCGGTGCTGGCGCGCCACGAGGCCGGGCACGCGCCGCGGCGCCTGCCGGTCATCCCCAGCGCAGGCCACCGCTTCGTCGAGCTGCGGATCAACCGCGCGTGCAACGAGCGGTGCCGGTTCTGCAACACCCCGGCCGACTCGCCGACCATCGTCGACCAGCCGGCCGCGGTCCTGGCCTCCATCGCGGCGGCGGCCGCGGCCGGCTGTCGCGACCTGCTGTTGACCGGCCGCGAGACGACGCTGGCGCCGGAGCTGCCGGGCTACGTCGCGGCGGCGCGCGCCGCCGGCATCTCCAACGTGCGGGTCCAGACCAACGCGACCGCCCTCGGCCACGGCCCGCTGCTGGCCCGGCTGGTGGCGGCCGGCGTCACCGAGTTCGAGGTGTCGCTGCACACCCTCGACGAGGCCACCTTCGAGCGGCTGATCGGGCCGGCCGCGCTGGTGGCCCACGCCGTGGCGGGCCTCGACGCCCTGGCCGCGTGCGCCGAGGTCGCGGTGACCATCGTCACCGTAGTCACCACCGCCAACCTCGCGGAGCTGCCCGCGCTGGTCGACACCATCGCCGCCCGTTGGCCCGGCGTCACCAACCTGGTCCTGTCGCCGGTGGCGCCGGTCGGCGACGGCGCCGACGCGCTCGACCTCCTGGTGCCGTACCCGCGCCTGGGCCCGGCCGTGGCCGACGCGCTGGCCCGGGCCGCGCGCCACGGCATCGCCGCCTCGGTGCCGGCCCGGTGCGGCCTGCCGCCCTGCGTGCTGCCGCCGGCGGTGCGCGACCGGCACGACGCGGTCCGCAGCCAGCGCGGCGGCCCGGTCGAGCCCGGCAAGCAGAAGCCGCCGGTCTGCGCCGGGTGCGCCCTCGACCGGCGATGCGCCGGCCCGTGGTCGCGCTACCTCGATCGGTTCGGCGCCGCCGGCCTCGCGCCGATCGCGCCATGATCAGTCGCCGGCGTCGTCGTCGAGCGGGCGCTCCTGGGCCAGGCCCTGGACCTCGGCCAGCCGGCCCTCGCGCCGGCGCTTGGCCTGGTACAGCCGCACGCCGGCGTCGGTGACCCGCCCCACCGGCAGTAGCGTCGGGTCGGCCTCGGGCCCCGACGCCGCGGCGGTCACCCGGTCGATGCGCGCGGCGAACGCGGCCGACCACGCCGCCAGGTCGCGCAGCGGGTAGCTCGGATCGGCCGGGTCCTCGATGATCGCCCGCACCACCGCGCCGCGGTCGACGAACTGCGGCGCCAGCTCGGCCGGGTCGTAGCCGGCGCCGCGGTCGAACAGCCCACCGCACACGTCGCGCAGCGTGCACGCGTCGCACGCCGGCGCGTAGACGTGGCCCCAGCTGGTCTGCCGGACCGTCTGCTTGTCGTCGAGGAAGTGGACGATGCGCTCCTCGCCCTTGACGATCTTGCGGGTCTCGGTCGAGGCCCACGGGAACGAGCCCAGGTAGCACAGCGGCACCTTCTCGACCCGGAACGTGCGGCCGCCCTGGTGTAGCCAACGCATGGCCCGCTCGAGGGACAGCTCGAAGTCGGCCAGCCGCGGGGTGAACTGGGCCTGGTTGACCTCGGCCCGGCCCATCGACGGGTCGAGGTTGTTCCACACGAAGTGCCGCACCTGCGGGTGGTGGTGGGTCAGGTAGCGGACGTTGACGTCGAGGTGGTCGGCGTTGAGGCGGTTGATGACGCAGTTGACGTTCACCTCGATGCCGGCCGCGGCCGCCGCGTCGAGGGCCGCCAGCGCGGTGGGGAGCGTGCCGGCCTGGCCGCGTAGGCGGGCCTCGACCTCGGGCCGCACCGAGTAGATCGAGACGTGCGCCAGCTGCACCCCGGCCGCCGCCAGCTCGCGGGCGAAGCCGGGCTCGGCCAGGCGTGACCCGTTGGTGATGACCCGGACGTGGAGCCCGGCGTCGCGCGCGTAGCGGGCGATGGCCGGCAGCTCGGGATGCAAGGTGGGCTCACCGCCGGTGAGGATCACCCCGAAGTAGCCGCGGCGGACGAAGTCGTCGACCAGCGGCCGCATCGACGCCAGGTCGTGCACGTAGGGCGTGGTCGGGTTCGAGCAGAACCCACAGAAGTGGTTGCAGTGGCGGACCACCTGGATGTAGCCGAGGTTGGCCACCGGGGCGTGTCACTGCCAGTCGTAGACGCCGTTGGAGACCTCGAGCGAGTAGCTGGCGCAGGTGTCGGTGCCGCCGGCCACCCGCTCGACCGCGACGTAGTAGTCGGCCGAGTCGTCGCTGCACTGCGACACGTTGTCGACCGGCGTGCCGATCCAGCACGGGCACTGGCCGGTGAGGCGCCCGGCGAGGTCCTGACGGAGATCGGTGGCCCACTCCACCTCGGTGAACTGCCCCACCTCGATCGGCGACGCGCAGTCGCCACGGAACATCCGGATGCGAAACTGATCATCGGGGTTGGTCATCAGCTTGGCGGCGGCGTGGTAGTTGTCGCACGCGGTGTCGGCGGTATCGACCGCGCGGAACCGGTACCAGACCTGACGTCCGTTGGGGATGTTCCCGCTCACGTTCATCAGCTGGCCGGCGCCGGCGTCCGAGAGATCACCGACGACGATCGCGGTCGCGCAGGTCAGGCCCGCGCCGACCGGCGGCGCGGCCACGCACTCGCAGCCGGGGATGGTCGGATCCAGGTCGAAGTTGCCGTCGGCGCACACGCAGGCGCCGCCCATGCAGATGTTGCCGGCGCCGTTGCCCTCGCACAGCAGCACCGGATCGCCCTCGTCGATGCCGTCGACGCAGTTGTCGTCGAAGCCGTTGCAGGCCTCGCTGGCGTCCGGGTGGATGTCGGGGTTCTGCTCGTCGCAGTCGGTCGCCGCCGGGTAGCCGTCGTGGTCGATGTCGAGGCCGTCGGGGATGCACACGCTGTTGCGGCAGGTGGTCCCGTCTGGACAGCTCGGCACGGGATCGGGCCCGGGCATCCCGCCGTCGACCGGGCAATCCGGGAACGGCACGCAGGTGCCCTCCTTGCAGTAGGTCAGGCCCGGGCACGCCACGCCGTCGCACGGATCGGGCGGACCGTCGACCATGGCGTCCGCCCCGGCGGCGTCGGCGCCGTCGCCCGACTTGCTGGACGCGCAGCCACCGACCAACGCCGCGGCCAGGCCGGCGATCGCAACCCAGCGGAGCATCCCGGAGACGGTCATCGCGTCGAGCGTACCGCAACCCGCGGCGGCGATCCAAGCGTATCCTCAGGTGGTGTCGGCGCTCCCACCACCTCCCGCCGGCGGCCTGAAGGCGCTGATCAAGGTCGGCTACGGGTGCAACGATCACTGCACCTTCTGCCACACCCTCGAGGTCCGCCACGTCGACGCGCCCGCCGCCGAGATCGACGCCAAGATCGACCGGGCCCGGGCCCTGGGCCACCAGATGGTGGTGCTGTCGGGCGGCGAGCCGACCATCCGGCCCGAGCTGATGCGGTGGGCGCGCCGGGTCGCCGCCCTGGGCATGGACTTCGGGCTGGTCACCAACGGGCGGCTGCTGTCGTACCCCGACGTGGTCGCCGAGCTGGTGCGGTGCCGGCTGCGCTACGTCTACCTGTCGCTGCACGGCGGCACCCGCGCCGTCCACAACCGGCTGGTCCGGGCCGACGCGTTCGCCGAGTCCTACGGCGCGCTGGCCCAGCTGACCGGTAAGGGCCTCGACCTCAAGGTCAACTGCGTGGTGACCTTGCAGAACCAAGATCACCTGCGCGGCGTGGTCGACGCGATCCGCCCCTACCCCGACGTCACGCTCAAGTTCTCGATGGTCGAGCCCAAGGGCGGCGGCGCCGCGCTGATGGCGGCGCTGACGCCGCGGGTGGCCGACGCCGCGGCGCGGGTGGTCGACGCGCTCGACTACGGCCTGGCCACCGCCGGCCCCGACGGCCCGCGCTTCGCCCACGGCGGCTTCCCGCTGTGCCTCCTGCCCGGCCACGAGCACCGCTTCGCCGACCTCAAGAGCGACCGCTTCTGGACCATGATCGAGGTCGGCGAGCCGGACTACTTCCCGGTCGACGACGACAACAAGCTGCAGCCGCCGGCGTGCGCCGGGTGCGCGCTGGCCGGCCCGTGCCCGGGGCTGTACCGCGGCTACCACGCCGCGTTCGGCGCCGACGAGCTGCGGCCACGCCGGGGCGGCGCCCGCGCCAACTCGTTCGACTACACCCTCGAGGCGGTGGTGCGGCCGCGGCCCGGCGAGGCCTGCCCGGTGCTGCGGCTGGGGGTGACGCCGTGGGATCGCGGGCGCCACCTGTTCGTCGCCAACGGCGACCGGGTCGCGCGGTTCCGGGCCGACAGCCGCGACTTCGCCGACGGCGAGATCGCCGCGATCAAGCACGACGCCGGCCAGGTGTACCTGGACGTGTCGGGCAAGGCCGCGCCCGACGACTTCGCGGCCGACCTGGTCAAGCTCGAGCGCAGCCCCCGGTGCGAGCCGTGCCCCGAGCGGGCCCGGTGCACCGGCATCTACCAGCTGGCCGACGCCGAGGTGTTCGCGCGCGACGACGCGGTGGTGGCGGCGTGGATCGGCGCGCTGGCCGGCGACGTGCTCGACGTCGGGTGCGGCGCCACCGATCGCTACGACGCCGCGCTGGCGCCGCGGGTGGCGGCCGGCGCCGTGCGCTACCTGGGCCTCGAGCCCGACCCCAAGACGGCGTCCGCGGCCCGGATCGGGCGGCCGTGGGCCACCATCACCACCGGGGCGCTGGCCGACCTGCCGGCCGTGCCGCGCTTCGACCACGTGCTGGCGTTGCGCAGCTGGAACCACTTCCCGGACGGCGCCGCCGCCCTGGCCGGGTTGATCGCCGTGACCCGCCCCGGCGGCGAGCTGATCATCGTCGACAACGTCGGGTTCGGCCTGGCCCGTACGCCGACCCAGACCGCCCGGGCCCGGGCCAGCGCCGCCGGGTTCGAGCACCACGCCAACGACGACTCCCACGCGGTCGCGGCCCGGGCCACCGCCGCCGGCCTGGCCGTCGTCGAGCACCACCCGGTCGGGCCGACCACGTCCAACCAGTGGGCGCTGCGCCTGCGCGTGCCTTGACGCTCGCGCACCGCCCCTGTACCACCGAGGGATGGCCGCCTTGTCGTCGATCCCTGCGGAGCTGGCCGGCGCCGACCTGGCCGCCGGCGCCGTGCACCTGACCGTCCGCGAGGAGATCTACCCGCTCGACGCGGTGTTCGCGGCCGCGTTCACCTTCATCAAGGACGCCTGGGTGGTGGTCGATCGCGCCGACGACGCCCACTGGAAGGTGGTCCTCACCCCCAAGGCCGCCGGCGCCGACGCCGCCGCGCTCGAGACCCAGGTCGGGGCGTTCGCCAACGAGCTGTTGGCGTGCGCCTACCGGCACCGGCTGGCCGCGGCCAACCGCGCCACCGTCGAGGCGGTCACCAACGCGGCCCTGGCCGGGGCCCTGGGACCGCCCAGCTTCGACGAGCTCGAGCAGTTCGACTTCTCCAACGACGCCTTCGAGGATCCGCTGGGCATCGCGCAGTCGTGGGAGGACAAGTACGGCAAGAAGGCCAAGCCCGACGACGGCGCACCGGCCGGCGCCAGCGACGGGGCCGACGACGACGGCGGTGCGGCGTGATCGAGCTGCGGTTCCACAAGGACGTCTACGCCGGCGAGGCGGTCGACGCCGCGGTCAAGCAGTTCGCGCGCTTCGCCGCGCTCGAGACCAGCGAGGCGCCGCGCCACTGGGTGGTGCGGGTCACCGGCCGCTCGGCGGCCCGCGAGCGCACCGTGGCCGGCGAGCTCGGCAACCACGCCCTGGGCGCCACCGCGCACCGGCGTCAGGCGGCGCCGTGAGGCTGGCGCCGCTCGACCAGCTGGCGACCGACCACGCCGCGCTGTTCCGGTTCCGGGCCATCGGCGACAAGGTCCTCATCACCAACCAGGAGGGGCGCTGGCTCGTGCTGTCGCCCGACGAGTTCGCGCGGTTCACCACCAACCGCCTCGAGCCGAGCAGCGACCTGACCGCCCGCCTCAAGGCGTCCAACTTCCTGCGCGACCACTACGACGTGCGGGCCGCGGCCGACATGGTGCGGGCCCGCAAGGGCTTCGTCCACCACGGCCCCAACCTGCACATGATGGTGGTGACGCTGCGCTGCAACGAGACCTGCGTCTACTGCCACGCGTCGCGGGCCAACCTGGACGCGGTCCACACCGACATGACCCGGGCGGTGGCCGAAAAGACCGTGGACTTCATCTGGAAGACCACCAGCCCGTTCGTGACCATCGAGTTCCAGGGCGGCGAGCCCCTGGTCAACTTCGACGTGGTCAAGCACACCATCGAGTACGCCCTCGACAAGAACCGCCACGGCGGCAAGCAGCTCGAGTTCACGATGGTGTCGAACCTGTCGCTGCTCGACGACGCCAAGCTCGAGTACCTGCTGGGCAAGCGAGTCCAGCTGTGTACCAGCATCGACGGCCCGGCCGCGCTCCACGACAAGCAGCGGGTGCTGCCGATGGCGTCGGCCTACGACCACGCCGCGCGCGGCATCAAGCGCATCAACGATGCGTACCTCGCCGCCGGCCTCGACCCCACCCTGTACCACGTCGAGGCGCTGCTCACGACCACCCGGGCCACCCTGCCGCTGTGGAAGGAGGTGGTCGACACCTACGTAGCGTTGGGGTGCCGGGCGCTGTTCCTCCGCCCGGTCGATCCGTTCGGGTTCGCCGCCAAGACCGGCCCCAAGATCGAGTACCCGCGCCGCGAGTTCCTGGAGTTCTACCGGCGCGCGGTCGACTACATGATCGAGCTCAACGGTCAGGGCGTCGAGATCCTCGAGCGCTACGCGGCCATCTTCCTCACCAAGATCCTGGCCGGGGTCGACCCCAACTTCCTCGACGTGCGGTGGCCGGCCGGGGCTGGCTTGGGCGCGCTGGCCTACAACCACGACGGCGCGATCTTCACCTGCGACGAGGGCCGCATGCTCGACGCGATGGGCGACGACGCCTTCCGCATCGGCCACGTCGCGACGTCGAGCTACCGCGACGTCGTGGGGCACGACACGGTGCGGGCCGTGGCGATCGCGTCGAACCTCGACGCCACGCCCGACTGCGTCGACTGCACCTACCAGCCGTACTGCGGTGTGCCGCCCAGCCACAACCACAAGACCCAGGGCACCATCTTCGGCCGGATGCGCGAGAGCGTCCTGTGCGAGGTCTACAAGGGCATCCAGGACTACCTGTTCGAGCGCCTGGCCAGCGGCGACGCGGCGGTCGAGCGCACCTTCAACCAGTGGACGACCCACCGGCCCCGCGAGCACTTCCTGCAGGGATCGCCGGCCCCCGGCGAAAACCGGTAGCACCCCCGGCGGGTTCGGGGGTAACCTCGACCGAGCGAGCCGACCTATGGGCGACAACGACGACGACCTGTTCCAGCCGACACGCCCGGGTGCGTCGGCGCCGCCTGCGGCCGATGACGCGGACGACGAGCTCATCCCGGTGTGGAAGGGCAAGCCATCGGACGGGTTGTCGCCGGTCGAGCGGCA
Source organism: Kofleriaceae bacterium (assembly GCA_041389965.1). Lineage (GTDB taxonomy): Bacteria > Myxococcota_A > Polyangia > Haliangiales > Haliangiaceae > UBA2376. The sequence goes on from JAWKQV010000003.1 coordinate 191,931, forward strand.
GGTATCGGACCGGGCCCGCGACAACGCCGACACCGCCGGGCCGCCCGACGCCCCCGTCGACGGGCCGATCCAGGCCCAGCACTCGAGCCACGGCAGCCACGGGTCGCACGGCAGCCACGGGTCGCACGGCAGCCACGGGTCGCACGGCAGCCACGGGTCGCACGGCAGCCACGGGTCGCACGGCAGCCACGGGTCGCACGGCAGCCACGGATCACACGGCAGCTGGTAGGCACGGACGGGGTGGCGGTGGGTCGCTCAGCGTGGGCGCGCCGCTCAGCGTGGGCGCAGCTCGTCGGTGCCGAACCGAGCGACGTAGCCGGGGTCGACGCCGGCACACGCCGGGCGGACGGTGCAGGTGAGGCACGGCGCCGGGTGGCCTCGCTCCCGCTCGACCACGCCGACCTCGGCGAGCGTTCCCAAGAGGCAGCGGGGCGCGTCGACGATCACCGTCGGCAGGCCCGCCCGCTGGGCGCGGGTCGCCGCGTGCAGCGCGTGCGGCAACGCCATCGCCAGCCGTGGGACCAGGCGGGCCCGGCTGGCGTCGTCGACGTCGGTGTCGCTCAGGACCCGGAGGCGCCAGCGGGCCGCGCCGCGGGCCCGGAGCTCGGCCGGCATCGCCGCCAGGAGCCGATAGGTCGAGCGCGACAGCGGCGTCTCGATCTCGATGCCCGCCCCGGCGGCGCGGGCCGTGGCGATGGCGTCGAGCGCGGCCGCGTACGCACCGTCGGCGCCGACGTGGTAGTCGTGGGCCGCCGCGGTGCCGGCCAGCACGAACCTCGCCGCCGCCGCCGGTAGGGCCGTCACGCCGGGACGACGTAGACCGCGCCGGGGTGCCGGCGGCCGCGCTCGGCCTTGCTGAGCAGGCCGAGCGCTTGTCCCGGGCGGCCGTCGAGCCGCTGCGCCAGCTGGCGGATCGCGTGCTCGAGATCGGGCGGCGTGGCGCGGGTCCCGCCGCCCGAGTTCACCAGGTACAGGTGGCCGGCCGACGCCGCGGCGATGCCCGGCGGCGACGCCGCGTCGTGCGCCATCAGATCGACCTGGGCCCGGCGGCCGTCGGCGTGGGCCAACACGAACGGCAAGGCCCCGCGGAACACGCCGTGGACCCGCGCGACCCGCCAGGCCCCGACGGTGGTCCCCACCGCGACCGGCCCCAGGTAGCCCGCCTCGACCGGTCCCGGCGGCGTCGGCAGATCGTCGTGGCGGGCGGTCGTGCGCGGCGCCGGCGGGCCGGCCGGCGTGGTCCCGTCGCCAGCGTCGGCCAGCGCCGGGCCAGCGTCGGCCAGCGCCGGGCCAGCGTCGGCCGACTGCGCCAGCGCCGCGCCACCGACCAGGAGCGCGGCGGACTGGCCGATCCCACGCAGGAACGCGCGGCGACTACGCGACGAGGAGGCGGACATCGAACGCGATCGTACGGGCCCGGGTCCGGGACGGTCAAGCCGGATCGTCGAAGCGCAGGCAGCACGCGTCGACGGTGGCCTCGTCGACCGCGGTGCGGCGGCCGTCGCGATGGAGCGCGACCGGCTCACCCAGCCACCAGGCATGCGCGGCGGCCGCCGCCGGTGCGTGGTCCGCGAACGCGGCGCGGAGCGAGTCGGCGTACGCCAACGACGACGCGCAGTCGAAGCGGCACGGGTAATGAGACAGCCACCCCGGGCGCCAGTCGCGGGTGAACACGTTGGCCCGGGCATCGACCCGGCGCGAGGCCCGCAGCGCCGCGCTGGCCGCGACGTAGTCCTCGTGGGCGGCCTGCCCGGTAGGCAGGCGTTCCACGCCCCGCGCCAGCCGCTCGACGAAGGCCTCGACGCAGCAGGCCGGAAAGCCCAGCGCCAGGCCCAGCCGGCGGTGGGCCGCCGGGGCACCGCGCTCGGTGCCCGGCAGCACCTCGGCCTCGGCCGCGACCAGCTCGTCGACCAGCGCCCGGGTGCGGCCGACGTAGGCGATGGCGCGCCCGTCGCCCAGGTCGACCACCGCGCTCGCGAAGCCGCGCCGCGCGGCGGCGGCGGCCTCGGCCCGGGCCCGGACGTCGGCGCGCAGCAGCCGCAGCGCGGGCTTCACCCCGCTGACCAGGGCCATCCACTCGGGCGGCGTGGGGAGGTCGACCACGCCGCGATGGTACGCTGCGGGCGTGCCGACCGGGGCGCTCGACGACGAACCGGCGCTGACCGCGCGGCTGGCCCAGGCCGCCCACGGCCTGGCCGACGCCAGCGATGGGCCATCGGCCATGCGGGCCCTCGGCTTCATCGGAGACCTCCCGGCGCTGGCACCGGTCCCGCCGGTAGCCCCGCTCGCTCTCGGCGGGGCGCCGGTCGAGCTGTGGGCGTGGCGGGCCGGGGTCAAGCCGGTGGCGTTCCTCACCGTGGATCTCGAGCGCGAGGCCGCGGTGCGCCGCGCGGTCCCCGAGGCCGTCGTGCTACGGCGGGAGCGCCGCGTCGAGGTCGGCCGACAGGATCACTGGCGCGACGACCCGAGCCGCGGCCGGCCCCAGGTCGAGCTGTACCTGGCCCACGAGCGGGCGCTGGCCGAGCGGTGCGCCGCGCTCCAGGCCGCGGATCCGACCCGCCACGCCGTCGAGCTCGGCCAGCTGCTGGGCTACCCGCGGTGCTGCGTCGACGCCTTCCTCGGACAGCGCGATCGCAGCAACAACAGCCTCAACCGCTACCTGGCGGCGGCGCGCACCCGCAGCGGCGACGGGCCGTGGCCGTGGCAGCTCAACGATCTAGCCGGCCGCCTCGTCCCGTTCTACCCGTGCCACTACCGGTGCGGCGCGGCGGTGGCGTGGGTGGACGCCGCGGTGGCCGCGCTGGCGCGGGTGGAGCCGGCGGCCGCGGCCGACCTGGCGCGCGCGCTGACCGCGGCGGTCGTGTACGTCGACCACGACCACCAGGTGTGGCTGCGCGGCGCGGCGGTCGAGGGCGCCGGCGTCTGCTACCGGGCCGTCGAGGGCGCCGGCGCCGGGGCGGCGGCCGCGGCCCTGGCGGCGGTCTTCGCCGCCGGCGATCACGGCGAGGTCGCGCCGGCGCGGGTGGCGATCCGCCGCGGCGGTGCGCCGGTCGCGACGCTGTCCCGCGTCGAGCCGCGCCTCGGGTTCCTGGCTCGGTTCGGCTGACCGGCGTCAGGCGGCGGGCGCTGGCACCGGCACGAACTCGTCCCAGCCGTAGCGCGCCAGGTAGTTGTTCCATACGCCCTCGCACACGCGGTCGTAGCGACAGGTCGCGCACGCCGGCCGCTTGGAGCGCATCGCGTCGTCGAGGTCCGCCCGGGTCACCCGCACCGCGGCCGGCGCGTCGACGCCGTCGGCCTGGACCCGCCGCGCCAGCAGCGCCTCAGCCGGGATGAGCTGCTCGGCGGCCGCGGTGGGCGGCTCGTAGTGCGCGTACTTCTCGACGTAGCCGCGGTTGAAGTCGGGCACCGCCGTGGTGGTGCACAGCGGGATGTCGACCAAGAACGCCGGCGGATCTCGCTCGACGCGGGCCTGCTCGGCCAGCACCGCCGCCGCGGTCGCGGCGATCTCGGTGTAGGTCGGGAAGATCTTCTCGAAGTACGTGTTGGCGCGGCCGTTGGCCTGCATGACGTTCCACACCACCTGATCGACGCCGAGCCCGCGCAGGAACCGGTAGATGTCGCCCAGGTGCGGCAGGTTGCGCTTGGTCACCACCGTCGAGGTGTGCAGCTCGATGCCGCGCGGCTTGTAGCGGGCGACGTTGGCGATGCCGGCCACGGTCTGCTCGAACGAACCCGGCGTGCGGGTCAGGCCCTCGTGGAGCTTGGCGGTGTGGCCGTGGATGCTGACGTAGAACCGGCCCATGCCGGCGGCGAGCAGCTTGCGCAGGTACGGCTCGTAGGCCAGCGCCCGCGCGTTGGTCATCACGCTGACCCGCCGCACGCCCTGATCGCGCGCGAGCTTGACCCACCGCGGCAGCGCCGGGTTGGTGGTGGGCTCGCCCGACGTGAAGCAGACCTCCTCGGTGTCGCGGTGCAGGCCGGCCAACCAGCGCACGGTCTCGTCGGTGGTCTGCGAGTTGGTCTGGTAGCGACCGTCGCGATCTTCTTCCATGCAGAAGATGCAGTTGTTGTTGCACACCGCGCCGGTGAGGATGTGGACCCGCTCGGCCTGGCCGGTGATCCGCGCCTCGATGCCGTCGGGGCCGGGCGCCGCCGCGGTGGCGGTCGCGGCGACAGCGGGATGGGCCGGCTCGGTCACGGCGCCGATCATACCCGGTTCCGGTAGACTCGACCGGTGGATCGCGCGGCGCGCCCCCATCGCACCGCCCGGGTCGAGCTCGACGCCGGCCTGGGCCTGGCCCGGCGGTTCGCGGCCCGGGCCGCAGCGGCGCCGGTCGGGGTCGACGCCGCCCGGGTCAGCCTGGCGGCCGCGCTCGACGGCGGCGCCGGGGCGCTGACCCTGGCCGCCGCCGCGCCGTGGCAGCGGGCCGACTTGCCGGCGCTGCTCGCCACCGCGGTCGCGCGGGGCGGCGAGGTCACCGTCGAGTGCGCGGCAGCCGGCCTCGACGCCGTCATGATCGCGCTGTGGGCGGCAGCCGGCGTCACCCGGTTGCGCGTGGTCCACGGCGGCATGCGCGAGCGGGTCCACGACGCGGTGATGGGCGCGCCCGGCACCTGGCGGGCCGCCGCGCGCGGTCTGGCCACGGCGCTGACCGGGCCGCTCCCGGTCGAGCTGGTGGTGCCGGTGCTGCGCTGGAACCTCGACGACGTGGTGCCGCTGGTCGACTGGGTGGCGGCGCTGCCAGGGCGGCTCGAGCGCCTGGCGCTGGTGCGGCTCCGGCCGGCCGACGTGCCGGCCGCGGCCACCCGGCTCCTGGTCGACGACCCGACCGTGGGCGCGCTGGCGGCCGCCGCGTTCGACCGCTGTCGCGCCGCGCGGATCGCCGCCGGCTTCGACGGCGCGGACGCGATCATCCCGTGCGCCGCGCCGCCGGCCCTCGACCGCTTCGCCACCGTGCTGCACGACGGCCTGCGCCGCCAGGCCGCCGACCGCGCGGTCCGCCGGGTGCGGGTCGCGGCGTGCGCCGCCTGCGCGGTGGCCGACGCCTGCCGCGGCGTCGACGACGGCTACCACGCGGCGTTCGGCGAGCGGGGGCTGGCGCCGATCTCCGCGGCGCGGGCCTCGGCCTGGCGCCTGCGGCCGGCCCGCGGCGGTGGCGAGGTCGACTACGCGCAGATCTCGCCGTTCGCCAACCGAGGCGCCGGCGCCGGCCGCACCCTCCTCCGCATCAACGGCCACTGCCAGATGGCGTGCGCGTTCTGCTTCGTCGACCGCGGCGTCGGCGATCTGCCGGTGGCCGAGGTCACCGCCGAGCTCGATCGGCTGGCCGCGCGCCACACCGATCACGTGGTGTTCTCCGGCGGCGAGCCGACGCTGCACCCGGGTCTGCCGACCCTCGTGGCCCACGCCCGCGCGCGCGGGTTCGCCACCGTCGAGATCCAGACCAACGGCGTCCGGTGCGACGACCCCGCCTACGTCGACGCCCTGGTCACGGCCGGGCTCACCAAGGCCACCGTGTCACTCCACAGCATGGACCCGGCGACGTCGGACGCCATCACCCGCATGCCGGGCGGGTTCCACCGCACCGTGGCCGGCCTGCACAACCTGGCGGCGCGCGGGGTCGAGACCCAGCTGGCCCACGTCATCAGCCGAGACAACTACGCGGCCCTGCCGGCGTTCACGCAGGCCATGCTGGCCGAGTTCGCCGGCCCCGGGCGCCACCTGAGCGTGTGCTTCGCCATCGCCCAGGCCATCAGCGACCTGGTGCCGCGCTGGGTCCTGCCGACCTTCACCGAGATCAAGCCCTTCGTCCGCGCCGCGCTCGACGCCTGCGACGCCGCCGGGGTCGGCTACGGCGGGCTGATCGGCCAGGGGGGCTATCCGCCGTGCATGCTCGACGGCGAGCTCGGCTACTACCGCGGCGTCCTCGACAAGATCTACGCGTCGGCCGACAGCGACGCCCAGTTCGCCAAGGCGCCGCAGTGCGCCCGCTGCGGCTTCGACCGCCACTGCCTAGGCGTGCGGCGCGACTACCTGGCCCGCCACGGCGACCGCGAGCTGGTGCCGATCGCGGTCGACCCTGCCGCCCTGGGTGGCGCGACGGCCCGGCCCGCGGCGCCGCCGGTCGATCGGTCCCTGGTCCCGCTCGGACGTCGGAGCCGGTGATGGCGCTCCTCGACGTGATCTTGCTCTACGACTGCAACCTGGCCTGCGACTACTGCACGATCACCCCGGCGATGCGCGCGCGCAGCCTGGCCACGGACGCCGTGTTGCGCGAGCTGCGGGCCGGCCGCACCGCCGGCTTCGACGAGGTGTCGTTCACCGGCGGGGAGCCGACCGTGCGCCCGGACCTGCTGGGCCTGGTCCGCGCGGCGCGCGCGCTCGGCTACCGTCGGGTCAAGGTGCAGTCCAACGGGCTGGTGCTGGGCCAGGGCGACAACGCCGCCCGGCTGGTCGCCGCCGGCTGCGACGACCTGCACGTGTCGATCCACACCCACGCGGCCGACGCCTACGACGCGCTGGTCCGGCGTCCGGACAGCCACGCGCTGATGGAGGCCGGGGTGCGCGCCGGCGTCGCCACCGGGGTCACGGTCACCGTCGATCTCATCATCACCGCCTCGACCATGGACCGCCTGGCCGACGCGGTCGCCTGGGCCGCCGCGCGCGGGGTGGCCGGGGTCGACCTGTGGTTCGTGTCGCTCACCGACGGCAACCGCGCCAACCTGGCGTCGATGCCGCGCATGACCGAGGCCATGCCCCACGTCCACGCCGCGCTCGCCGTCGGCCGGGCCCGCGGCCTGGCCATGCGCTCGCTGCACGTGCCGCGGTGCCTGTTGGGCCGCGACGTCGACCATGCCTTCGATCCTGGCGCCGGGCGGGTCAGGGTGGTGTCGCCCGACGCGGTGTTCGAGCTAGCGCAGTCCAAGCTGACCGGGCAGCACCACGTCGACGCGTGCGCGGGCTGCCGGTACCGCGCGGTGTGCCCGGGCCTGCGCGCCGACTACCTGGCGCGGTTCGGCGACGACGAGGTGGTCGCGGCCCGGCCGGCGATGGCAGGCAACCCGACGCCGCCCGCGCCAGCCCAACCGCCGTGATGCGACCGCTGCTGGTGGTGATGACGATGGCGGCGCTGACCGCCTGCCTGGGCGCGCGCCCGGCGCTGATGGCGCTGACGCCGATGGGCGGCGACCCGCGCAACCCCGACCCGACCGCCAACCCGACCGCGACCACCACCGGTGGCCGCTACGTCGAAGCGACCAGCGCCGCCGGACCGGTGTCGAACGCGCCGGCGGTGGCCGTGCCGCGCTCGTCGGCCCAGCTGCGGTGCCAGGGCGTCGGCCTGGCCGCGCTGGCGGCCGCGGTGCTGGTCGGGGTGACGCCGCTTTTCGGCGTCAGCGGCACCTTCGAGGAGACGCCCGGCCAGCCGCGCGCGCCCACCGTCGACCGGTGCGGGGCCGCCTCAGCGCCGACCGCGGCCCCCCGCTGACCTAGCGGGCGATCGGCCGCACCAGCGCCTCGGCCGACACCAGCCACGGCGGCTCGGGCACGTCGTCGAGCTGGTAGAAGCCGCCGCAGAAGCTGCGGTGCGGGCACGGGCCGCACGCCTCGGTGTGGGCCCGCCGCTCGGCCAGGTACGCCGCCAGGTTCACGGTGTCGTTGTTGACGAACACCATGTGCCGCCGCAGCTTGTTGAGGTCGCCGGCCAGGTAGCGCTCGTACCCGGGCGCGAAGCAGAACGGCAGGTTCACCACCTGGATCTTCATGCGGTCGGCGAAGGCGTCGATGAACCGCATCGTCACCGCCGCCGCCGCCGCGGTGTCGGGGGCGTGGCGGGTCGTGGCCCGTCCGAACGGGGTCAGGAACTGGATGTTGAGCCAGCGCAGGCCCAGGCCCAGCGCCAGCTCGCCCACCGCCGGCAGCTCGGCGTGGTTGTGCTTGGTGAGCGTGATGTTCATGCCCAGCTCGACGCCGGGGGGCGCCGCGGCGACGCAGTGCGCGATGCCGGCGACGGTCTGGTCGAACGCCTCGGCCACGCCGACCTCGCGGCCGTGGCTCTTGGCGGTGGCGCCGTGGACGCTGAACAGCAGCGTGGTCAGGCCCGAGGTCACCAGCTTGGTCGCGAACGAGGGATACGCACACAGCCGGCCGTTGGTGGTGACGTTGATGCGGTCGTAGCCCAGGGCCCGGGCGTAGCGGATGAGCGGCACCAGCTCGGGGTTGAGCGTGGGCTCACCGCCGTCGAAGTCGACCATGTGGACGCCGGCCCGGCGGTACTTGGCCAGGTGTTCGCGCTGGCGGACGGGGTGGCCGTCGACCTGGGTGCGCGTGCCCACCGCACAGAACGTGCAGTGGTTGTTGCACACGTAGGTCACGTTCATGATCAGCTTGTGCGGCCCCGACGACGCCGCCAGCCGGGCCCGGAACGTGGTCATGAACGCGTCGAGGGTGGCCCGATCGAGCGTCGACAGCCCCGGCCCGCCGCCGCGCTGGAAGTGGGGCCCCCAGTCGTCCACCACCGGCAGCGATCGGCCGGCGGCCAGCGCGGTGCCCGGCAACGGCGTGGCGTACTGCACCGCCGGCGTCGCGCCGTAGGCGTCGTACAGCTCGAGCGCGAGCCCCAGGGTGGCGTTGACGTCGTGGCCGGTCTCGCCGGGCAGGCCGATCATCCAGTGGATGAGCAGGGGCACCCCGGCGGCGTGGGCGTCGGCCGCGACCTGGCGGATCCGCGCCAGGTCCAGCTGCTTGCCGACCACCTGATCGAGCACCCGCTGGGAGCCGCTCTCGGCGCTGACGCTGACGGTGGTGACCCGGCCCCGCATCCGCGCCAGGTGGCGCGGCTCGAGGTAGTCGGCCCGCAGCCCGTTGGGCAGGTCGAACAGCAGCTCGCGGCGGTCGAGGAGCGCCAGCAGGTGATCGAAGTGCGCGGCGTTGACGTTGGCCAGCTCGTCGAGGATCGCCAGGCGGGTGGCGCCGAGGCCGGCCAGCGCCTCGACCAGCGCGGCCAGACGGGCCGGCCCGAGCCGACGCTGGGTCTTGGGCTCGTCGAGCTGGCGATCGGGGTTGGAGCTGCAGTGGGCGCAGTGGAACGGACACCCGCGCGAGGTCACCAGCGGCAGCGTGCGCCCGTCGATGGCGAACTGCCACGGCCCGCGGCCGAGCCCGGCCACCACCGACGCGGCGAAGGCGTCCCGGCGCGCCAGGTCGACCAGCTCCCAGGCGGGGATCGGAAGCTCGTCGAGGCTCGGCCGGGCCCCGCGGTAGGTCGCGGGGGCCGCCCCGGCCAGCACCTGCTCGATCACACCCAGGAGGCTGGCCTCGGCCTCGTAGCGCAGGTAGGCCCGGGCCTCGGGGTACGCCGCCAAGATCGCGCCGTCGGCGGTCGCCACGTAGTGCTGCCCCGACTGGTAGCAGTCGGCCAGGACCACCGGGGCGTGGGCGGCGACCGCCGCTACCACCGCGGCCAGCACGTCGTCGCGGTGGGGCGGGCGGTGGAACGGCGTGAGGGCGACCACCGCCGCGTCGAGCGGCCCGGCCGCGGCCACCGCGGCGGCGACCACGTCGACGGTGGCGCCCAGGTGGGCCCGACCGTCGGCGCGCCAGGTCAGGCCGGCGCCCGGCAGCGCGAAGGCGTCGACCAGCACGACCTCGTGGCCGGCGGCCCGCACCACCGCGGCCACCTGCACCGCGCCGAGATCGGCATGGTACGGGTAGTCGATGAAGTCGCGCGCCACCGACATGGGCGGATGGATCACGGCGATCCGTCGGACGCGCATGCGGCCAGGGTAGCACTGCTACACTGCGGGCGTGTCCCAGCCTGTCGTCGACGCCGCCGCGCTGGCCCAGGTCCGGGCCCGGGAGGCCGCGGCCCACGACAAGCGCAACTGGGTGCGCCTGACCTACGACTGCAACGACCGCTGCATCTTCTGCCTCGACTCCCGGGCTCACGACGGCGAGATGCGCGACGCCGACGAGGTCAAGCGCCAGATCCTCGATGGGCGCAAGGCCGGGGCGACCCGGCTCATCCTGTCGGGCGGCGAGCCCACCATCCACCCGCGCTTCGTCGACTTCGTCCGGCTGGGCCGGCTGGCCGGCTACCCCAAGATCCAGACCGTCACCAACGGCCGACTGTTCGCCTACAAGGACTTCCTGACCCGCGCGCTCGACGCCGGCCTGTCCGAGATCACCTTCTCGATTCACGGCCCCAACGCCAAGATCCACGACGCCCTGGTCGGCGTGCCCGGCGCGTTCGAGCAGGAGGTGGCCGGGCTCGAGCACGCCCTGGCCGACGGGCGGCCCATCGTCAACATCGACGTGTGCGTCAACCGCGGCAACGTCCGGCAGCTGCCGGCGCTGATCGAGACCTTCGTGGCCAAGGGCGTGCGCGAGTACGACCTGCTGCATGTGATCCCGTTCGGTCGCGCGTACACCGACGGCAAGGAGGTGCTGTTCTACGACCTGGCCGAGATGCAGCCGTACCTGCAGCAGGCGTTCGCGTGGGCCCGCAAGCCCGACATGCACATCTGGCTCAATCGGTTCCCGCCGGCCCACTGCGAGGGCTTCGAGGACCTCATCCAGGACCCCTACAAGTTCAACGACGAGGTCCGCGGCCGCCAGGAAGAGTACGAGCTGTTGCTCGAGCGCGGCCAGCCGCTGCACTGCCGCGCGCCCGAGCAGTGTCGCCACTGCTACCTCGAGCCGCTGTGCGACGGCCTCGATCGGGCCCGGGGCGCCGCGGCCGGGCGGTTCACCGAGGTGCGGGTCGACGTGGCCTGGGAGGCGTCGCTGCCGCCGGCGTTCGGCGGCGATCCCGCCAGCGCCAAGCGCGCCGCCGCGCAGGCCGCGGCGCTCGACGACGACGGCAAGCGCCGGCTGCCGGTCCTGGGCCGCGCCCTCGAGCCACGCGGCGAGCTGGCGGCGCGGGCGGTCGCCGCCGGCGCCACCACGGTCCGGGTCGTCGCGCCCGATCTCGCCGCGGCCCGCGCCGCCGCCGCGCGCTTCGTCGGCGTCGACCAGGTCGCGCTCGAGCTGGCCGACTACGCCGGGCTGGCCCAGGCGCTCGACGGCGGCGCCCTCGACGGTCGCCGGGTGGTGCAGGTGGTCGCCGGCGACGTCGCCACCGCCCAGGCGTTGCTGACGTTGCCGGGCGACGCGGAGGTGCTGGTGCTGCTGACCCAGGCCACCGCGCCCTGGCTCCTCGGCCTGGGCGCCGCGGTGCCGCCGCGCCTGGCGTTGCGCCAGCCCAACTACGAGCTGGTGAGCGACGCCCGCAGCCACGACGTCGACCTGCCCGGCTTCTTCGCGGCGTTCCCGGCGGCGGTGCCGGTCGACAACGTGCCGGCCTGCCTACTGGGGCGCGCGCCGCGGCCGCCGGTGGAGACCTTCGACACCGCGATGACCCGACCCGATGGTCGCCTCGAGATCTTCCGCTACGCGCGGCGGTTCATCACCGACGGTTTCTACAGCCAGGCGCTGCGGTGCGGCGGCTGCCGCGAGGCCGCCACCTGCCGCGGCCTCCACGTCAACTACGTCCGGGCCCACGGCTTCGGCGCGCTGTCGCCGCTGCCGTAGCCGTCACGGCGGGGTCAGCTTGCAGCAGCGGAAGCCGATGGTCGGCAGCACGGTGTCGACGGTCGCGCGCGACGTGCGGAAGCCGCAGGTGGCGCCCAGGCCGGGGCTGTCGTAGGCGCCGCCCCGGACCACCGCGATGTCGACGCCGCCGGCCTGGCCGGTGATGTCGTCGGTCCACTCCTTGAGGTTGCCCGACAGGTCGAAGGCACCGACCGTCGACTGGCACCCGGCCAGCGCCCCGGTCGCCACCAGCACGTCGTCGTCGGCGCCGCCCGGGACGCCGTCGAAGCTCTCGGTGTTGCAGCGATCGCGCACGAACAGGTCGCCGTACGGGTACGCGGTCGCGGGCGCGCCGGCGCAGGCGGACTCCCACTGCGTGGCCGAGCACAGCGTCTTGCCGGCCGCGGCGCAGGCGGCGGCGGCGGTGGCGAAGGTCGCGGCCCGCCACGGCAGCACCTGCGGGTTCGAGCAGGCCCGCGCCTCGGAGTTACCGACCGAGGCCAGCGTCGCGTCGGGCCGCGACGCCTCGTAGGCGTCGATGTAGAAGTCGAGCGCGGCGATCTGGACGTGGACCATGGCGTCGATCACGCGGCCCGGGCCAGTGGCGTCGTCCACCACCCCGTTGCAGTCGTTGTCGCGGCCGTCGCAGGCCTCGGCCGACGGCGGCAGCGGGTCGGGCAGCGCGGTCAGGTCGCAGGTGGTGCGGGTCGGGTCGGCCGGGTCGCAGCGCCGGATGCCGCCGTCGCGGCACACCCCGATCCCGCCGTCGTCGCAGGCGGCGCCCAGGTCCGGGAAGCTGTCGTCGACCACGCCGTCGCAGTCGCCGTCGGCGCCGTCGCACAGCTGCTCCGACAGCACGATGCCGTTGGGCACGGTCGGATCGAACTCGACGGTGGCCGGGTAGGCGCAGTACCACCGGGTCACGCCGGCCCGGGTCGCGCACACCATGGTCGTCCCCTCGCACGGCGTCCCCGGCTGGGTCCGGCACTGGCCGGTGGGCGGCGGTGGCAGGTCCTCATCGACCACACCGTCGCAGTCGTCGTCGACGCCGTTGCAGTCCTCGGCGATGGTCGGGAACAACGGGCAGCGGTACTCGCAGGTCAGCGGATCGCTGTCGAGATCGGCGAACCCCGGCTGGCAGCCGACCAGCGTACACACGCCGCCGGTGCAGGTCTGCAGCGCGCCCTCGCCGACGCAGCGATGGCCGCAGGTGCCGCAGTTGTTGGGGTCGTTGTCCTTGTCGAAGGCGTTGTCGACGATGCCGTCGCAGTCTTGATCGAGCTCGTCGCAGGTGTCGTCGGGGCCGGTCGCCACGCAGGTCGGCGCGTCGAGTCGGCCACCGCCGCCGTCGCCGTCACCGCCGCCGTCGCCGGTGACGCCGCCGTCGCGATCGCTGGGGCGGTTGAGATCGTAGGGCGACACCCCACAGCCGACCGCGGCCAGCGCGACCAGCGCGGCCCGCAGCCCGCGGCTCACGACCGCCTCCGGCGCGTCACGGCCAGCGCCAAGACCAGCGCCAGGCCGCCCCACCCGACGCCGCCACCGCCGGTCGAGCACCCGCCACCGGCCGCGGTCACCAGCTCCGGTCGGTAGCCGCTGGCGCCGTCGGCTGCGCAGCGAGGCCCGTCGGCGCCGAGGATGCAGGTGAACCCGGGCGAGCAGTCGATGACCTTGCACGGATCGTCGATGCACGCGCCGTCCTGGCACACCGCGCCGACTCCGCAGAACACGCCGACGCACGGGTCGGCCACGCACGCGCCGGCGCGGCAGACGTCGTTGCCTGGGCAGGTCACGCCGACGCACGGGTCGGCCACGCACGCGCCGCTGGGGTCGCACCGCTGGCCGGCCGGGCAGCTGTCGTCGGCGCAGTTGCCGCGGCACTCGCCGGCGTAGCAGCTACAGCCCAGGCTGTCGGTGCAGCTGGCCGCGCAGTCGACCCCGGCGCACGGATCGGCCACGCAGGTCGCGGCCACGCAGACCTGGCCGCCGGGACATCCGAGCACGTCGCAGTCGACGCAGGTGCCCAGCCGGCACACCTCGGGAGCGGCGCAGGTCACGTCGGCGCACGGATCGACGCACATGTTGTTCTGGCACAGCTCGTTGGCCGCGCAGGCGGCGCAGGCGTCGGGCACGCAGAACGGGCCGTCGGGCGTGTCGGCGCAGGTCAGCCCCGCCGGACACGGGAACTCGCCGCCCGCGCACGGGACGCGGCAGGCGCCCTCGACGCACGAGGTGGCGCCGGGGCAGGCCGCCAGGTCGTCGGCCAGCCCGTCGCAGTCGTCGTCGAGGCCGTTGCAGGTCTCGACCCCGGGCTCGATGGCACCGACGCACACCAGCTGGCCAGCGATGCAGGCCTGGGTGCCGCGCCGGCACGGGGCCATGTCGTTGGAGCCGCACGGCAGCCCCACCGCCGGATCGTCTTCGTCGAAGGCGCCGTCGCAGTCGTCGTCGAGGCCGTTGCACAGGTCGACCGTCGAGGTCGGCACGCAGCCCGGGATGCACGAGATGCCATCGTCGATGGCGCCGTCGCAGTCGTCGTCGAGGCCGTTGCACACCTCGGGGCTCGGCGCCGCGCCGGGGTTGGTGATGTCGCACACCACGCCGGAGCCGTCGGCGGCGCACACGTAGGCCCCGGTGCCGAGGCACTGGCCCAGCCGCCCGTCGTCGCACACCAGGCCCTTGGTCGGGAAGTCCTCGTCGATCCGGCTGTCGCAGTCGTCGTCGAGGTCGTTGCAGGTCTCGAACACGATCGAGCCGGACACGATGGTGGCCAGGGCGTTGGCCAGCTCGTCCTCGTCGCCGACCAAGAACGCCGCGCCGGTGCCGCCGGCGGCGGCGATGGCGTTGAGCTGGGCCTGCTCGCCGCCCAGCACCGAGAAGCCCACCACGAAGGTGTCGATGCCGGTGCCGCGCAGCGCCGCGGCGGCCGCCACCGGATCGCCCTGGCAGCTCTCGGCGCCATCGGTGAGCAGGATCACCCCGTAGCGCCGGCAGCCGCCGCCGGCCGCGGCGTCGCACGCCTTGACCGGCGTCAGGTAGTCCTGGGCCGCGGCCAGCGAGTTGGCCAGCGGGGTCGGGCCGGTGCCACGCAGCTCGCAGTCGCCGCCCGGACAGTAGTCGCCCACCGCCTGCCCTGGGTTGAACGCGGTCTCGGCGCCGTCGAGCCAGCCCAGGTACCGATCCGGATCGTTGCCGAAGCCGACCAGCACGTCGGCGCCGCGCCGGGGCGGCCCGCAGTTGCCGGCGTAGTTGATGCACTCGTCACCGGGCGAGGTGGCCCGCGCCGGGATGGGGCCCAGGCTGCCGCCGTCGACGTTGCACAGCGCGGCCCCGGTGTTGTTGGTCGGGTTGTCGTAGCTGCAGCAGATCGACGCGCACTCGAACCAGCCGGCCACCTGGCAGCTGCGATCGATCGCGGTGTCTTGGTGGTAGCGGGCCAGCGCGAAGTCGATCTCGGGGTACGCGGCGATCACCGTCGACAGCGCGCCCTTGGCCTTGTAGAGCCGTGCGTCGTCGGCCAGCCCGTCGCCGTCCTGGTCGAGGCCGGGATGGTCGAGGGACCCGTCGCCGAAGGTGGGCACGCCGGCCAGCGAACCGAGCATCGAGCCGGAGGTGTCGACCACGACCATGAAGCGGGCCCGGGTGTCGGTGACCGGACCGACGCAGGCCGGCACGTCGGGCGGGCAGCTCTGGGGCACGCCGCCGACGCAGGCCGGCACCGGCCCCGACGGGCAGCTGAGCGGCGGCAGTCCCTCGTCGACCTGGTCGTCGAAGTCGTTGTCGAACCCGTCGCAGAACTCGCCGACGTAGCCGCCCGAGATCTGGAGCTCGCCGACGCCGCCGCCGGCTTCGCCCTGGCAGATGGGGCAGGTCCCGCCCAGCGCCCCGCCCACGTTGAACACCGACTCGTCGGCGATGAGGCCGTTGACGGACAGCACCGAGATGATGCCGCCGCCGCCGCCGCCGCCGCAGTCGTCACAGGTGCCGCCCTGCTGGGCCGGCGCCACGCACTCGCCGGTGGGGTCGGCCGACAACCCCTGGGTGTCGCCGCCCAGGCCGCCCGCCGCGGTGATGCGGGCGGTGGCGGTGACCATCACGTTGTCGCCGACCAGGAACACGGTGCCACCGGCGCCACCGCCGGCCGAGTCGTTGCCGTTGCCGCAGCCGCGGCGGCCGTTGGTGTCGATGCGGCCGGCGATGGCGATCTGCCCGGTCTGGGTGGCGTCGAGGGCGGCCAGCACGACGCGCCCGCCACCAGGCCCGGCGGTGTTGACGGTGGTGCCGTCGCCGTCGCGGCAGCCCTTGTCGCCCCCGGCGGCGCCGAACTCGGGCTGGTAGATGGAGTGGTAGAACTCCTGGCCGGCCACCGTCGGCAGGCCGTCGTTGCCAGCCCGGCAGTTGGTGGTGACCGCGCACGACGGCACGCCGCTGGCGTTGTAGACCACCGAGTTGCCGCAGTCCTCCTCGAAGTCGCGCGGGAAGGACTGGGTGCCGCTGATGTCCTTGGTGCCGCGGCCCCCGCGGCCGAAGTGGGCGCCGCCGCCGCCTGAGTCACGCACCGCGCACCCGCCCTGCCCGCCGGCGGCCGGGTTGGGGCCGCCGCCGTCGCCGCAGATGAGGGTCTGGTAGCCGGCGCCCTTGGCGACGATGCGCGAGGTGGCGTCGATGGTGATGATCGGGGCGCGCAGCTCGAGGTTGCCGGTGGCGAGCTTGCTTCCGCCGGCGTACGGCACGACCTCGACGGTGGCGTTGTTGCGCAACGTCACCGACGTGAACGTGTACACGCCGGACAGCTGACAGGTCAGGTTGTCGACGACGAACGCCGGGCCAGCGGTGTCACACGGGGCGGCGGCGGCGGCGGTCGCCGCGACGCAGACCAAGACCGACGGGCCGACCAGGCGGCCCCAGCGATGCAGATATCCCACGGTGGCATCCTCGCACCTGCGCGGCCATCCGGTCGGTGAACGCTGGGGTTGCCGGCGCCGCGGCGGGATCGACCGACGCTGGCGGTAGGTGTCGAGCCTACCGGTAGCGCGGCGCCAGCGCGGGCGATGCCGCGTGGCGTGGGGCGGTCGACCGGGTCAACGGTGCCCCGGCCGCCGCCAGCGCGTCGCACGCCGCGGTGGTGAGCGCCATGACCGCCGCGCCGTCGGTGGCGGGCACCGGCGTCGGCCCGCCGGTCCGGACCGCGCGGTGGAACGCGATCAGCATGCGCGCCAGCTCCCCCCCCGCCGGCTCGACCGGCTGGACCACGCCATCGATGACCAGCTCGTGCAGCGGGCCGGCGCGTCGCCAGGCGACGCCGGGCGCGGTGACGGCCAGGGCGTCGGTGGGCGCGGTCAGCGACCAGGTCACGTCGACGGCGCCGCCGGGGCTGGCCAACGCGATCCGGATCCAGCCCGGGCGGTCGTCGCCCGACCACGCGGCGTCGCCGACGGCGAGCTGGTCGCCGCCGTGCACGTGGGCCAGCACCATCAGGTGGTACAGGCCCTCGAACAGCGGCGCCCGGTGCCAGGCGTGCAACGCCTCGACCGAGCGCGCCGCGGTGTGGCGCGCCACGGCCAGCGGTCGTCCCGACGCGGCGGCCAGGGCCTGCGCCAGCCCCGGCGCGAAGCGCAGGTTGTGGGCCGGCATCAAGAGCGCGCCGGCCTCGGCCGCCTGCACGGCCAGCGCGGCGGCCTCGGCGATCGAGCCCGCCATCGGCTTCTCGATCAGCACCGGGACGCCGGCGGCGAGGGCGCGCTGGGCGACCGCGACGTGGCTGGGCGTCGCCGAGGCGACCAGCACCGCGTCGGGCCGCGTCTCGTCGAGCGCCAGCGCCAGGTCGGCGTAGGCCGGGGCCCCGCCGAACCCGGCGCGGTCGACCGCGTCGGCGTGGGGCGAACACACGGCGGCGACCGCCCACGCGCCGGTCCCGTGGGCGGCCTGGGCCAGGAGCCGCGCGCGGGCACCGGAGCCCACCATCAGCAGCCGCAGCGGCCGCTGGCCGGTCACCACCACCGGCGGTGGCGGCCGCGCCGGCGCCAGCACCGGCGGCCCGGCGGCCTCGGCGGCGAGGTCGCGCAACAGCGGGTGGACGTCGGCGAACGCCATCGGCTGTCCCCACGGCGGCCGGCGCGCGTGGCGCAGCAGCGCGGCCCGCTCGTCGGGCCCGAGCGGCGGCCCCGCGATCGGCACCAGCTCGTCGAAGCCGTCGCGCGCGGCGTAAGGCCGCCACACCCCGGTGCAGTAGCGGGCGAAGCGACAGGCGCCGCAACGCGGGCCGTGCTGCTTCTGCGGCGCGTCCTCGGCCTGGGCTTCGTGGGCCAGCTGCATCACGTCCGACCAGGCCACGAACGGGCCCAGGAAACACGGCGGCACGCCCTGGCGCGAGCCGATGACGAACGGTTGCCCCAGCGCCAGCGCGCGCCACGCCGCGGCTTGCAGCACCGGCGCCACCGCCGACAGCCGCGGCACCATCGCCAGGTGGTCGAGGGCCTTGTACTGCGGGGTGACGAACGCGAACGAGATCATCGTGCGCCCGCCGAACCGCGCGTAGATCTCCTCGACGAAGCGCACCAGCAGGTGGGCGTTGCCGGCGTGGATGACGTGGTTCACCACCGTGATGACGCCGGCCTCGATCAGGTGCCCGATGGCGGCCACGGTGCGCGCGAAGTCGCCGGCCTTGCGGGTGGCGGCGCTGGCGCTGGCCTCGTCGTGGCCGTGCAGCGACACGAACGCGTGGGTCAGGCCGGCGTCGACCAGGGCCGCTACCTTGGCCGCGCGATCGAGCAGCACCCCGTTGGTGACCAGTTCGACCTTGCCGACGCCGGCCCGCCGGGCGACCCGGATGTAGCGCGGCAGCTCCCGGGCCAGGGTCGGCTCGCCTCCCGAGAACGACACCCGCTCGACGCCGCGCCGGGCCGCCCGGGCGATCTCTCGCACCATGCGCGCCGGATCGCTCCACACGTTGGGGGTGCTCTCGTTGGCGCTGCAGAAGCCGCAGTCCTGGTTGCAGTGCACCGTCGGGCGCAGCACCAGCAGCTGGGCCTGCCGGGCCGCCGCCCGCGCGGCGTCGTCCCACACCCGCAGCGGCGTCGTGCGCTGTTGGTACAGCGCCGCCGGCCGCTCGGTCAGCGGCCGCGCGCCGGCGGCGCCGTGGGCGGCGAGGTAGGCCGGCGTCAGGCCTGGGCACTGGGCGGCCGCCGCGCAGCCGGCGCACGCCGGCGGCTGGCGACAGCCGCTGACCCGGGTGGCCCGGCGCGGATCGAAGCGGACCGCCGCGCGCGCCGCCGGGTGGTCGACCACCGCGCACAGCGGGACCGCCGCGGTGACCTCGAGGGGCGCGGCGATACCGCGGGCGGTCGCCGCCGCGATCGCGGCGTCCAGGCGCGCGCCCAGCTCGGCCACCGGCGGCGGCGCCAGCGCGCGCGGCAGAGGATGCCGCGGCAGCCCGAAGCGGATGGCGCGCACCGTCGGCACCGCCCGGGCGAACAGCTCGACCACCGCGACCAGGTCCTGCAGCCGCGCCGCCACGACCGGCACCTCCAGCTCGACCGCGACGCCGGCCGCGGCCAGGGCCCGCACCGCCACCAGCGTCGCCACCAGGTCGCCGTCGACGCCGGTCACCTTGTCGTGGACCACCGCCACCTGGCTGGCCACCGGCACCAGCACGGCGTCGACGCCGGCCGCGGCGATGGTCCGGATCTCGGACAGCTCACCGAGGCCGCCGGGGTGGCCGGCCGCCACCACGTCGGCGAACCCGGCCCGGCGCGCCGCCGCCACCAGTGGCCCCAACCCCGGCCAGCCCGCCCCGAGGCCGCGCAGCACCAGCCGTTCGCCGCCGCCGCGCAGCGTCGCCGGGTCGATGGTCGCGCCGGTCGCCGGCGAGCACATCGCGCACCGGGGCCGCCCGCAGCCACGCCCGCCGTCGAGCTCGACCCGGCGGCGACGGCTGGTCGGCGCCGCGGCGCGCCCCGCCGGCACCGCCGGCGTCGGCGCGGTTGGGTTCGCAACCGGCGGCGCGGTCACCCCGGCCAGCACGTCGGCCAAGGTCACCGCGGCGGCCGGCGCCGCGGCGAACGCGTCGAGCAAGGCGCGGAACACCCGCCGCTCGTCCCGCCCGCCGGTGGCGTCGCTGGCCGACGCCGCGAGCTCGGCGAACCGGGCCACCGTCGGGTCGGCGAACCGCCAGGCGTGGTCGGGGAAGTAGCCGTAGCGTCCGGGCTGGCCGGTGGCGCCGCCACCGTCGGCCAAGAGCCCATCGCGGGCCGCCAGGTAGTACATCGCCGTGTCGGGGTACAGCCGGACCCGGGCCGTCAGGATCCGGCCGCGCAGCCGATCGAAGTCGGTGGCGACGATGCCGGCGTAGGCCGCCTCGAGGTCGGCCATGGTGGTCCACGGCGTGAACAGGATGAAGCCGAACGACGCGCCGGCCAGGTCGAACGCCGGGTGGCCGGCCCAGCGCCGCAGCGCCGCCAGGAGGGCGTGGTTGTCGGCCACCGCGACGCCCTTGTTCATGCGGTCGAGCTCGGCCTGGGAGAAGCTCTCGATGCCGACCAGAAACGGGGTGACGGTGATGCCGGCGCGGGCCGCGGCGTCGAGCGCGCGCAGGAACCGCCGCTCGCCCGCCACCAGCCAGTCGGCCCGTGTCTGGAGCAGCAACGTCACGCCCCCGACGCCGGCCTCCGCGCACGCCTCCATCAGCTCGGCCAGGTACCCGAACGGGTTCTGATCGCGCAGCACGATGCGCCGCAGGTCGGGCGCCTCGCGCCGGACGTAGGTCAGCTGCGCGACCAGCTCGGCCACCAGCGCCCGCTGCGGCCGCGCCTGGTAGTGGTTGCCGGTGGTGCAGAACCCACAGCCGCGACCGACGCCCGCCGGCAGCTCGACCCCGGCGTAGGCCGGGTTGGCGCGGGCGTCGGCCTGGTAGGGACACCCGGGGTTGCCGTCGAGCGACAGCACCCGTTCGGCCGGCAACGCCTCGGGGTTGACAACGATCGGCCGCAGGTCCGGGACGAAGGCGGCGTCGGCGGCCACCGTCAGCGCGCCGAGCCCAGCCCGCCAGCCGCCGTCGACCCGGGCCTGCGCGCCGACCGGCACGGTCGGGCGGTCGCCGGCCAGGTACGCCAGCAGATCGGGCAACGCGCGACCCTCGGCCTGGTAGCGCCCGGGCGGATCGTCGAGGACGTGCTCGCCGCGCCAGTGGACCACGGTGGCCGCGGGCAGCGCCGCCACCAGCGCCGCCGGGATGGCCCGGGTCCAGGTGCGCTGGTACACCACGACGTCGAACCCGGCCAGCACGTCGACCAGGCGTCCGAACGCGGCCGCGGTGGTCGGGTCGGCCACCCCACCGTCGAGCGCCACCACCACCAGCGCCGCGTCGACGCCCCGGCGCCGGGCCTGTCCGGCCGCCAGCGCCAGCGCGTTGTCGTCGAGGAACGACCGATCGCCGTGGCTGTGGAGGCTGAGGAAGGCGACCCGCATCAGCCGCCCTGGGGATACCGACCCGGCGCGAACCTGACCGGCTGGAACCAGGCCTCGGCCGCGGCGCGATCGTCGTCGAGGTAGGCCCGGGGCAGGCCGGCGCAGCCCTCGGCGCGGGCCGGGCACGCCTGGCAGGCGGCGCCGTGGCCGGCGTCGCCCTCGAAGTTCATCACCGTCCGCGCGCCGGTCAGGGCGTCGAGCTGCTGGGTCACCACGTGCACGCACGCGGCGCGGCTCGGCGCCTCGGGGTAGAGGCAGGCCGGCGCGTGGTGGATGGTGGGCGTGAAGCCCAGGCCCTGGGCCAGGGTCATGGCCTCGGCCACCACCGGCCGCAGCCGCGCCAGCGCCGGGTACAGGTGGCGGTTGTCGAAAAGGCGCCCGCGCATCGACGGCATGCCCAGCGTGAGGTCGACTGGCCGGCCGGTGCGGTTGTGGGCCGCCAGCCACCGCAGGTAGTCGGGCACCGCGTCGATGGTGTCCGTCAGCAAGATGCGAAACAGGTGGGTGTCGAGGTCGGCCCGCTCGAGCAGCATCGCCGCGACCTCGGGATAGGTCGCGCCCAGGCCCGGCACGTCGGCCAGCGCGGCGGCGACCTCGGCCCGGTGATCGTGGAACGACAGCCGCACGCCGGTGAGGCCGGCCGCCACCAGCTGGTCGAGGTAGCCGGGCCGGGCCAGGCGCACCCCGTTGGTACAGATGAGCACGCGGGCGAAGCCGCGGGCCCGCGCCGCCGCGATCAGCCGCGGCAGCTCGGGGTGCATGGTTGGCTCGCCGCCGATGAGATCGATGGTGGGCGACGCCCCGGCGGCCAAGAAGCGGGCCGCCGCATCGTCGAGCAGGCGCTCGACGTAGGCCACGTCGTACAGCCGCTGATCGGTGCCGCCGCGGACGTTGCAGTAGACGCAGCGGATGTTGCACAGCGGGCCGGTGTTGATGTGGACCATCGGGAACACGCCGGTGTTCCACGCCGGGTGCGCGAAGGTGATGCCGTCGCGCAAGTTGACCACGTCGTAGCGGTACTCGTTGGCGTGACCGGCCACCTCGGGCTCCGGCAACACCACCGGCTCGCGCGCGGTCAGCGCCTGGGCCAGCGCGACCTCGGCCGGGCGATCACGGGCGGCGCCGGCGAAGGCCACCACCACCTCGACGCCGCCGACCGCGCGGGCCGCGGCGATGCCGGCCAGCGCCTGGGCGTAGCCGCCCTCGACCCGAGCGTGGCGATCGTGAGCGGCGGGGTCGACCGCGAACAGCTTCACCACCAGCCGGTCGAGCCCGGCCGCGATCAGGGCCCGCACCACCGGCGGGTACACCAACATGCGGCCGTTGGTCACCAGCGCCACCGAGGCCGCGCCGGCGGCCTTGAGCGCCGCGATCCGGGCCGGCAGGCCGCGCGCGAGCGTGGCCTCGCGATGGCGCACGACGACGTGTCGCCCGGCCAGGTCACCGTCGGCGGCGCCGGCTCCATCGAGCGGCTCGCTGACGCACGGCTGGCAGCCGTTGTTGCACGCGCCGCGGGTGCCGTCGACGCGCACCAACACCGGGTGGCGGCGCGACCCGTCGGCCACCACCGGCAGGCCGACCCGAGCCCGGGCCGGCCCCGTCACCGTGGCTTCGCGGCGGGCCATCGCCGGCGAGCGTACCGCGTTTGCGGTCACAGATCCGGCGGCAGCTCGCCGGCCCACACCGGCACCCCGGCGCCGGCCAGCGCGGCGGCCACCGCCGCGGCCTGGCCCGCCTGCCACGCCGCGGTGCGCGCCGGGGCGAAGCGCGGGTCGTCGAACACCGACCGGGCCTCGCCTTCGCCGCGCAGGACGTCCAGGCTGACCGAGTCGACGCACCCGGCCAGCGCCGCGGCCAGCTCGTCGACCGGGCCCGGCAACAGCGGCTGCACCATCGCGAACGTGCGCACGCCGGCGGCGCGCAGGGTGGCCAAGGTCGCCAGGCGCTCGGCCACCGACGCCGCCCTCGGCTCGAAGTGGGCCCGGACCTCGTCGTCGACGGTGGGCACCGACATGCCGACCCACGCCCGCGGCAACCGGCGCAGCACGTCGAGGTCGCGCACCACCAGCGCGCTGCGGGTGAGCACGAGCACCGGCGGCGGCGCCGACGCCGCGGCCACCACCTCGAGGCAGCGTCGGGTCAGGCCCAGCCGGGCCTCGATCGCGTGGTACGGGTCGCTCACCACCGGGCAGAACTTGATCGGGTGCGGCGGCAGGCGCGCCAGCTCCGCGGCCAGCACCGCCGGCGCGTTGACCCGGGCGTCGACCCACGCCCCCCACCGCGCCGGAGGCAACCCGACCATGGCGCGGGTCGCGTCGAGCGGCGCCTGGGCGTAGCAGAAGCGGCAGCCGATCAGGCACCCCACGTACGGGCTGCACGCGTAGAAGCGCGCGGCCGCCGAGCCGGCCAGCTCGAGCAGCGCGTCGACCTCGAGCTCGCGCAGGCGCGGCGCCGCCGGGTCGCCGGCGCGGGCCAGGGCGTCGACGAAGGCGTCCTCGTGGGCCGCGGCGCGGCGCGCCACCGCGACGCACACCTGCTGCCCCACGGCGCTGGCGGTCAGGGCCCGGTACGAGAACGCCAGCCGCGCCGAGGTCGCCGCGGCCCGCGTGGCGGGGGTCCGGGCCGACACCTCGATCACCAGCTCACCGTCGGGGCCGGCCAGGCGCAGCGCCGGCCGCGGATCGACGGTGACCGCCACCACCCGGACCCCGGGCACCAGCTCGTCGCCGACCACCGCCGGGGCGATCAGGGCCAACAGGTGCGCCCGCAGATCCATCGACGCCCAGTCTGCCCGACAGCGCGGCGGCGCGATACCGTCGGGCGGTGACCACTCGCCTCGTGTGCGCGCTGGGGGAGCAGCGGCTGATCGTGACGATCACGCCCGACCCCGCCCGCGCGCTCCGGGCGCTGGTGCGGCGCAGCGGGCACGCCGTCGCGCACCTGGGCACGCCGCCGGCCGGCCCGCTGGGCGCGGCCGTGCGCGCGCTGGCGGGCGCCGGTGACGACGCCCCGCCCGGGCCGACCGCGGCGCTCGCGGTCGCGCTCGCCGCGGTGGTGCAAGACGCGGCGCCGGCGGCCACCATCGCCATCACCGCCGCGCCCGCGCCGCCGCGGTGGTCGTCGCGGCTGCGCTCGGGGATGCCGCCGGGCGACGCGTTGTGGCCGTTCGACGCCGAGCTGGTCGGGCTCGAGCTGGGCCTGCGCCGCCTGGTCAAGCGAGAGTGCTTCTCCGACGCGGCCGAGGCGATCGACCGGGCCTGGCTGGCCGGAGCCGGCGTCGCGCTGGTCCGGGTCGGCCCGGTCGAGGCCGACGGGCGCCGGGTGCTGCTCGGGGCGCGCGGCGGCGCGGTCGCGGCCGAGGCCGTCGCCGCCGAGCTGGCGGTGCGCGCCGGCCCCGACGCGGCGGCCATCGCCACGCTGGGCCGGCTGCTGGGCTATCCCGCCTGCTGCGTGGCGCGGTTCACCGCGGCGGCCGGCCACGACGACGCCGCGCTGGTGGCGGCCAGCGCGCCCCCCGCCGCGGCCGCGCCGGCGTCGCCGCTCACCCAGTGGCTGACCCAGCCGCTCGCGCTGGTGTCGCACGTGCCGTGCGGGCTCGGCTGCGCGGCGACCACCGCGCTGGCGGCGACCCTCGTCGACCAGCTCGACCGCCGCGCCCCCGGCTTCGCCGCCCGCTGGCGCGCGCTGGCGGCGCGGCTCCACGTGGTCGACGGCCACGGCCGCAACCTGGCCCTCACCGGCACCGGCGACCTGGCCGGCGGGTTCGTCATCACCGACGCGGTGGCCGTGGTGCCACCCGACGACGACCAGCCGGCGCCGCGACTCGAGCCGCGACCGGACGTGGTCGGTCGAACCCTGGTGGCGGCGGACCTGGTGGCCGCCGCCGATCACCGAGGGCCATGACCGCCGGGCCAGCCGCCCGCGCGCTGCGGATCGCGTTCGTCCTGCCCTACGGCGAACGCTCGGACGGCTTCTTCCCGGCCACGTTCCTGGGCCAGCTGTGCGCCGAGGCCCGGGCCGCTGGCCATCATGGCGCGCTGGTTCGGGTCTATTACGCCGGCGACGGTGGGCCGCGCGATCGCGCCATCGGCGACCGCCTGCGGGGCTGGCTCGACGCCGGCGGCTTCGAGCTGGTGGTGCTCGAGCGCCTGTTCGATCCGGCGCCGATCGCCGGCTTCGTCGCCGCCGCGCCGGGCCGCCGCGGCGTGCTGGTCGTGCGGGGCGACTCGGTCGAGCCAGCGCCGGGCATCGCGCTGGTGGTCGGCGGCGTGCGTGGCAGCGCCTCGACCGGGCGGACCCGGTCGGCGGTGACGGTGTGGCAGGTGGCCCAGGCCTTCGCCGCGCTGGTCCAGGCGCTGGCCGCCGGGGCCGACCCGGCCGGCGTGCCCGGCGTCGCCGCGATCATCGACGGCGCGCTGGTCGGCGCGCCGCTGCCGCCCGAGGCCGGGCCGCGCCGCGGGCTGGCGCCGGCGCTCGACCACGCCACCATCGCCGACGGTCCGGCGCCGCCGATCGTCCGCCACACGCTGTTCGGCAACGCCGGGTGTCCGTACGCGGCCGACCCGCGCGCGCTGCCGATGTACCGCGCGCTGGCGATCCCGGCCGACGCCGAGGTGGCGCGGCTGGGCTGCGCGTTCTGCAGCATGGGCGGCGACTACGAGCGCCGCCCCGACGCCGACGTGATCGCGGCGCTGGTGGCCCAGGCCCGCCACGTCATGACCCACGCGCCGGCCACCCGCGAGCTGGTGCTCGACGATCAGCACGCGCTGCGCTACCTGGCGGCGCTGATCGAGGCCGCCGCCGCCGCCGGGGTGCCGGCGGTGCGCTGGCTGTTCGCGGCCCGGGCCGACGCCTTCGTCCGCGAGCGGGCCCGGGTCGAGGCGGCGATCGCCAGCGCCGCCGCGGCCGGCGCGTCGATCGAGGTGTACCTGACCGGCTTCGAGGCGTTCTGCGACGCCGAGCTCCAGCGCTACAACAAGGGCACGACCGTCGACGACCAGCTGGACGCCGTGGCCGCCATGCGAGCGCTGGCCGCCGCCCACCCGGGCGCGTTCGACTACGCGGCCGCGCGCGGCCACAGCCTGATCTTGTGGAACCCGTGGACCACGCCGGCCGACCTGGCGGCGACGCTGGCCACGGTGCGCGCGCACGGCCTGGACGAGCTGTTCGCGGAGCTCGGCCGCAACCGGCTCCGGCTGTACCCTGACTTGCCGATCTACTTCGCGGCGGCCGCGGCCGGGGCGCTCACCGAGGCCTGGGCCGACGGCGAGCGCGGCGCCGGCGCGCGCAAGGGCTACCACCGCGAGCGGCCGTGGCGGTTCCTCGACCGACGCACCGCGCTGGCGTGGCAGCTGGCCGAGGCGCTGCGCGGGCGGCTGGGCACGGCCACCGAGGCGAGCCAGCTCGCCGCGGTCGCCGCGCTGGCCGAGGGCTTCGTCGGCGAAGCCGCCGCGATCGCGCCGACCGCGGCCGCGGTGGTCGCGTGCCTCGATCGGCTGGCCGCCCGCCTGACCGGGCTGGCGACCCGCGCCGACGGGCCGCCCCGGGGGCGCCACCGCGACGCCGAGGTGGTCCGCGTGACCGGGCCTTGCAACAACGGCTGCGCCGCCTGCCCCAACGGCGCGCGCTACCAGCCCGAGCCAGCGCGGGCCCGGGTCGACGCGGCCCGGGCCACCGGCCGCCCGGTGGTGCTCGCCGGCCGCGAGCCCACGGTGCGCGCTGACGTCGCCGCGCTGGTGGCGGCGGCGCGCGGGGACGACGCCCGGCCGGTGGGGCTGGTCACCAACGGCCGCCGCTGCGCGTACGCGGCGTTCACCCGGGCGCTGGTCGACGCCGGCCTGACCGCCGCCAGCGTCAAGCTGTTCGCTCCGACCGCCGCGGCCGCTGACGCCATCGCCCGCGACGCCGGGGCCCACGACCAGGCGGTGGCCGGCGTGCGCGCGCTGGTCCGCGCCGGCGTCGCGGTCGAGGTGCGCGCGCCGGTCGACGCCGGCAACCTCGACCAGCTGGGCGGCTACGCCGACCTGACCGCCGCGCTGGGCGCCTCCCAGCTCCGCCTCGAGGTCGCGCTCGACGCGGTCGGGCTGGGCAACCTCGGCGCCGCCGTGGCCGCGATCGACGCGCTGGTCGAGCGCTGCGCCGCCCTCGACGTCGCGCTCGAGGTGTCGCCGCTCGACGCCGGCGCCACGCTCCACCGCTGGATGCCCGTGCTACCGTCGAGGACACGGTGACCAGGACGCCCCGGCCCGCCCTGCCGCTCGCCCGGCGCGCCCGCATCGACGCGCTGGCCGACCTGCTCGACCGCGCGCCCACGCCGCCGCAGCCGCCCGTCCCCGGCCTGGCCCGCCGCTGGCCCGAGCCGGCCCGCGCCGACGTGGTGCTGCGCGACTACGTGCTCGCGCCGTACCCGCCGCTGGCGCCGGTCGCCGGGCGGCTGGCCGCGGTCAACCTCCTCGTCGAGTCGTTCGCGGTGGCTGGCGTCGAGGCCGCCGGCGTCGCCCTGGTCGAGCACCTGCGCGCGGTGGTCGGCCTCGGTCGGCTGGTGTGGGGCGTCAAGCACGCCGGCGGCGCGCTGGCATGGGAGTTCTACATCTACGATCCCGGCCGCGAACGTGCCGAGGTCACGCCCGAGGCGGTCGCCCCGACGCTCGCGCCGTGGTTGGCGCCGCCGCCGACGCCGCGGGCCCCGGTGCCCTGGCACATGTGGAGCCTCGAGGTCGACGTGGCGGCGCTGCGCGATCACGGCGCCGCCCGGATGACCGTCTACCTCGGCGGCGGCGACGCGCCGGGCGCCAGCCGCAGCTACGCGGTCGAGCCCGACGGCGCGCTCACGCTGGGCAACCTGTACACCTTCCACGATCCGCGCCGCGAGCCGGCGCAGCTCCTGGCGCGGCTGGCGACCAGCGCGCACCTCGGCAGCCCGGCCCGGGGCGTGGCGGCGGTCATCGAGCCGGGCCTGCACCGCTGCCGCCGCCTGTGCGTGGCCAACAAGCGCCGCGCCGACGGCCTGTACTTCGCTGGGATCGACACCGACGGCTGCGCGCGGTTCTTGGCGCGCCACCGCTGGCCGGCGCCGCTGATCGGGTTCGTCGACGGCCGCCGCGACGCCTTCCGCCACCTGGCGTGGGATCTGGGCCTCGACTTTTGCGCCAGCGCCGGCGCCGGTGATCCGAGCATCGACAAGAGCGCGGTGTATGCGACCGCGTGACGGCCTGCGGGTGATCCGGCCCGGCGCCGGCGCCAACCCGCTGCGGGCCGGCCGCGAGCTGCTGCTCACGTTCGCGTTCCGCTGCAACTTCGCGTGCCGGTTCTGCTACGTCGAGGACGGCCTGGCCGGGCGGTTCCGCGGGGTCACCGTCGACGAGGCCGCCCGCCTGCTGGCGGAGCCGCGCCTGACCGACGGCGTGACCCGGGTCGTCCTGTCGGGCGGCGAGGTCACCCTCGACAAGGACCTGCCGCGCTACGTGGCCCTGGCCCGGGCGGTGCCGACGGTCGAGCACGTGCGGATCCAGACCAACGCCAGCCGGCTGGGCGAGCCCGGCGTCGCGGCGGCCCTGGTCGCCGCCGGCGTCGACGAGTTCTTCGTGTCGCTGCACGGCGCGACCGCCGCCACCTGCGCCGCCATCACCGACGTGGCCGACAGCCTGGCGCTGGTCACCGCCGGCCTCGACGCGATCGCCGCGACCGGCGCGGCCATCGTCACCAACACCGTGGTGTGCGCCGCCAACCTGGCCGAGCTGCCGGCCATCGTCGAGCTGGCCGCCGCCCACGGCGCCCGCGCCGCCGAGCTGTGGGGGTACGTGCCGCGGGTCGACGCCGACGACGTGCGGGCCCAGCTGGTCCGGGTCACCGACGCCGCGCCGGTGGTGCAGCGCGCGGTCGCCACCGGCCTGAGCCACGGCCTGGCGATGACGGTGAAGTACTTCCCGCGCTGCCTCTTGGGCGAGGTCGCCCACGTCCACTCCGACGCCCAGCCGCGGCTGGTCATCGACGACGCGTTCTGGCAGGACTACCCGACCTACGGCTGCCTGTACGAGGGCGTGTGCGCCGCCGCCAACAGCGACGACGGATGCAGCGGGCTGTCCGACGCCTACGTGCGTCGGTTCGGGTGGGAGGAAGCGGCGCTGGTCCCGTTGGTCGACGCGCCGGGCCCGGCCGCGCCGCCGGTGGCGCGCTACCACGACTGGGCCGACCGGCCGCCGGCGGCCGCCGCGCCGACGCCGCGACCGCTCGATCTCGCGGCGCTGGGCCTGGCGCCGGGCGCCCAGCTGGCCGGGCACCGCCTGGTCGACGCCGACGCCGGCGCCGCCCCGAACGGCCCGCTGGCCCGCCTGCGGTTTGCCGACAGCGCCGGGGTGGTCACCGTCGAGGCGTACCGCCGCGATCCGGCGCGGCCGTGCTTCGCCCGCACCCGCTCGCTCGACCTCACCCACCCGGTGCTCGACGCCGCCGCCACGGCGCGCTGCCGCCCGCTGTTGGCCGCGATCGCCGCGCACCTGGCCGATCGCGACGACGGCGCGCTGGCGGACCGGCTGGGTGCGGCGCCGGCTGCGCCGACCGCGGCGCCGGCCGCCGCGGTGGTGCCGCTGCCCGACGGATGGCCCGGCACGACGCGCCCCGGCGCCGCCGCGATCCTGGCCGCGGCGGCGCGCTGGGTAGCGGATCCGGCGCTGGTCGAGCCCAGCCTCGCCCTCGACGGCGACGACCAGCTCCGGCTGCTGCTCAACCCGTCGCCGCACCCCGACCGCCAGGCCGCGGCCGCCGCGCTGCTCATCGCCGCCGGCGCACCTGGGCTGGCCGATGCCGCGCGCGCGTGGCTCGCGGCGCCGCACCGCACCGCGCTGATCGGGGTGGTCGTCGACGCCGACCTCCGCGCCAAGCTGTACCTCGACACCCCGACCGCGGCCGACCGCGCCGCCGCCCACGCGCTCCTCGGCGGGCCCCCGCCGGTGGCGACCGTGCGCACCGTCGCGGTCGACGTGGTCGCCGGCCAGCGCCGGGCGTTCAAGCACTACGCGCCGATCGCCGCGGCCGACGCCCGGGCCCGGCTCGGCGGCGCGCTGGTGGCCCTGCTCGAGGCCCGCGGGCTCCTGCTCGGCGAGCTGCCGCTCCTGGCCGCCCACCGCTTCGATGCCGCCGGCGCGCCGCTCGACCAGGCGCTGCACGTCGACGTGAGCCGCTTCCCCGAGCTCGACCTGGGCCCGGCCTGGGCCCTCGCCAGCGGCGCGCCGACCGCCGCCGCGCGGCTGGCCCGTAGCGGCCGCGCCACCCGGGTGGTGAGCGAGACCCTCGGCACGCCGCGCGGCCGTCACGTGTACCTCGCGGGCGGGCGATGACCCTCAGCCCGGCGTTCCTGGTGGTGCCCGCCGTCGACGACGACCTGGCGGCTACGCTGGCGATGCGGGTTCGCGCCATCGCCCTGCGGCGGCTCCTGGTTGGCCCGCTGCCGGCGACGCCGGCCAGCGCGATCGTGGCCCGCCATCGTCGGGCGCTGGTCGCGGCCCGGCACCAGGCCGTGGGCCGCGCCGAGCTCGACGCCCTGGCGGCCGACCTCGACGTCCAGGCCTGCGCGCTGGCCCTCGACGCTGGCGTCGACCACGCCGCGGCCGCCGCCGCCACGCTGGCCGCGCGCCTCGACCGCGGCGCGCCGTTCGACGACGCGCTCCCGGTGACCCCGACCCTGCCCGGCCTGGGCCTGGCCACCGTCGATCGCAACCCGCTGGCCACCCTCGAGGCGCACCCCGACAAGACCGGCAACGCGCTCGACCTCGGCGGCCGCTCGGTCGCGGCGTGGACCGCCGCGCTGACGATCGCCCTCGACGCCATCGCCGCGGCGCTGCCGGCGCTGCACGCCGAGCTGGCGGTGACCTTGCGCCGGATCGTCCCGGTCGGGTTCGACGCCGAGCGCCACCTGTCGTGCTCGTACCGCGAGGCACCTGGGCTGATCTACCTGTCGCTGCATCCCGATCCGCTGACCCTGGCCGAGGCCATCGTCCACGAGACCCAGCACGGCAAGCTCAACCTCCTGTCGTGGCTCGATCCGCTGGTCACCAACCCGGCCAGCCAGACCGTGGCCTCGCCGGCGCGCCCGGATCCGCGGCCGCTGCTCGGCGTGCTGCTGGCGGCCCACGCCTTCGTCGCCGTCGAGGCGCTCCACGCCGCGCTGGCCGAGCTCGGGCACCCGCTGGCCCGCGGCGCGACCGCGCGGCGCCGCCAGGTGCGCGCCGCCAATCGCGAGGCGCTCGACACCCTGGCCCAGTACGCCCGCCCCACCGCGACCGGCGCGCGGGTGGTGGCCGCGCTCGAGGACGTCTACCGCGCGCTCGGGTGAGCGCCGGCGCCGACGACGGCGATCGGACCGGCTACCGGGCCCACGGCACGACCTCGCCCACCAGCGACAAACGCACCGCCGCGTCGATCGCGCTGTAGACCGCGACGGTGCGGCTCTCGGGGTAGCGCAGCCCGACGATCACCTCGCGGGCGCCGTCGCCGTCGAGGTCGACCACGCCCAGCACGTCCAGCTCGACGCGCTGGGGCCCGCCCGGCACGACCTGCCCCAGGAGCGAGAAGGTCGGCGTGCACGCCGGCGCGGCCGCCACCGTCGCGGTGACCTCGCCGGCGGGCGCCTGCACCGGGTCGAGGAAGTCGGCCAGCGGGAAGGCCTCGGCGGTGCCGTCGCCGTCGACGTCGATCGCCAGCACCGCGCCGCTGCGGCACGCCCCCCCGGCGATCACCGGCGGCGGCGCCGCCTCGCCGTCGAACTGCCCACCGGCCTCGCCTACCGTGGCGACCGCCAGGCCGCAGCCGTGGCGCACCTTGGCGCAGGCAGCGTCGACCGCGCCGTCGAGGGTCCCGCCCGGCGCGCACGGGTTGGCCCCGGTGTACGAGCCGACCCCGTCGAGGACCGGCCCGTCACCCGGTCCCAGCGCGGTGAACCGGCCGGCGACGTGACCGTCGAACCCGATGACCGCGAACAGCGCGGCCCGGCCCCGGACCAGCACGTCTTCCAGCTCGTCCCGGTCGGTGGTCCACGACACCGTCCGCATCGCCAGCGGCGCGACCGCCGGCCGCCCGTCGACCGCCCCCAGGCACATCTCGGCCACCAGCGCGCTGTGGCCTCCCGGGGCCGCGGGGCGGTGGGCGATGACCGCGGGGGTCGGCTCCACCCCCACCGGCTCCGGCGAAAACGTGGGTCGGCACCCGACCAGCGCGAGCGAGGCAACGGTGGCGAGGCGCATCAGGTCCAACTCCATCGCATGCAACGTACTCCTCGGGCCCGGCGCCGCCAAACCGGCGCGACCAGCCGATCGCCCTGTGCCGCTTGTGGCCCCGCGGGCTTGCCGCTGCCGGGGTCAATCGCTATCGTCCGCCCGCCTTACCGCGCTGATTCGTTCATGATTTCCGCGCCTCTCCGCGTCTCGTCACCTCGACTTGCGCCGGCGCCCGGAGCCCTCTCGATGCTCGTACGTCACCGCCGTCTCGCTTCGTTCCTCGCCGGCCCGGCCGTCGCGCTGACCCTCGTCGCCGGCGCCGCCCGAGCCCAGAGCGCGCTGCCGACCGGCGGCCCACCCACCGGCGGCGAGGAAGACACCAAGCCCAAGGGCGCCGCCGAGGCCGCGCCGAAGTCGGCCAGCCTGGTGTCGACCACCCCGGCCGTGCCGGCCCGGCGCGACAGCCGCAAGAAGTACGACGTGGTCAAGGTCGACGGCTACCTGCGGGCCCGCGGCGACTGGGCCAAGAACTGGAACCTCGGGTTCGCCGACGACCCGGCCTTCGGCGGCGCGCCGTACCCGCAGCCGCTGGTGTGCCGCGCCGACGCCGCGACCCGGGCCGCGACCTGCGGCGACACCATCAAGTCGTCCAACCTGCGGCTCCGCCTCGAGCCGCGGCTCGAGCTGACCAACACCATCGCCGTCCACACCCAGATCGACCTGCTCGACAACCTGGTCTTGGGCTCGACCCCGGGCGGCCAGTCGCCGCTGGGCGCCTTCTCGGGCGGCGCCGTCCCACCCGAGGCCGGCGTCAACAGCGACCGCAACTCGATCGTGGTGCGGCGGGCCTGGGGCGAGGTGTCGACCGCGCTGTTCCACCTGAAGTTCGGCCGCATGCCCGATCACTTCGGCCTCGGCCTCGTCGCCAACAGCGGCCGCCGCGCCGACACCGACTACGCCACCTGGGAGACCTTGTGGGCGCCGGGCGCCGAGGCCAACGTCGGCGGCGCCAACGACATCGGCTACGATCTCGACAGCGACTACGGCGACACCGTCGACCGCGCCATGGCGACGCTCGACGTCCCCGGCACGCCGCTGCGGGCGATGATCGCGCTCGACTGGCAGGGCGCCGGGGTCACCAGCGACCAGGTCGACACCGCGCGCACCGTGGGCGGCCAGCCGTGGGACCTGGGAGACGCCGACGACACCAACCAGTGGACCCTGGGCATCGCCAAGATGGAGGCCCCGGCCGACTTCCGCGAGGAGATGGACCGCGGCAAGCTGGCGCTCGACTTCGGCGGCCGCCTGACCCGGCGCTCGCAGAGCGTCGACTACGACCTGACCGGCGTCACCGTGGGCGACGCGGCCGACGGCAACAAGCTGGTGGCGCGCGGCATGTCGATGTACATCGGCGACGCCTGGCTCAAGCTGGGCTGGAAGGGCCTGCTGGTCGAGGTCGAGGCCGCCGGCATGGTCGGCTCGATCGACGCCCTGGCTGATTTCGGCTACGACGGCGCGCTCGACATCCGCTCGTTCGGCGGCGTGGCGCGGGCCCACGGCAAGGCGTTCGACGCCAAGCTCGGCTACGGCCTCGAGCTGGGCCTGGCGACTGGCGACGACGCCGACAACCCCGTCGAGGGCCGCACCAACCTGCGCAACGCCTCGCTCATCCCCCAGACCGGCGACCACACCATGAGCCGGTTCGTGTTCGACCCGGACTACAAGGTCGACCTGATCTTGTTCCGCGAGCTGATCGGGGCGGTGTCCAACGCGTTCTACGTGCGCCCGCAGTTCTCGTACCAGCTGACCAAGGCGATCAACGTCAAGCTGCAGAACGTCACCAGCGCCGCGCTCAAGCCGGTGTCGACGCCCGGCAACGCCACGTTCTGGGGCACCGAGTTCGACGCCGACCTCGGCTACGCGTCGAACGGCTTCTCGGCCGGTCTCGCCTACGGCGTGCTGTTCCCGCTGGGCGCGATGGACCACCCGACCGGCACCAGCGGCGGCACTGGCTTCCCGTTCGGCGACAACAACCAGAACGCCGGCTCGTCGGCCAACGCCCACACGTTCCAGGCCCGCCTCGGCATCGAGTTCTAGCCGGCGATGGGGCGTCGCGGGTGGTGAGCAAGAAAGCCAAGGGGCCGCGCACCGTCTATCGGTGCACCGGGTGCGGCCACGTCGAGGCCCGCTGGCTTGGGCAGTGTCCGGGCTGCCAGGAGTTCGCGACGCTGGTCGAGGAGCTGGCCGCCGCCGCGCCGCCGCGGGCCGGGGCCGCGCTGGCGGCCGATGGCGCCGCGCCGGTGGCGGTCACCGACGTGGCCCAGCTCGACGCCAGCGATCGGGTCGGCACCGGCCTGGCCGAGCTCGATCGGGTCCTGGGTGGCGGCCTGGTCCCGGGTGCGGTGGTGCTGCTCGGCGGCGATCCAGGTATCGGCAAGTCGACCATGCTGTTGCAGGTGCTGGGCGCGATCGCCCGGCAGCGCGCGGTCCTGTACGCCACCGGCGAGGAGTCGGTCGCCCAGACCGCGCTGCGGGCCCGGCGCATCGGCGCCGCCACCCGCGGCCTGCGGCTGGTGGCCGAGACCGACGTCGACTTGATCCTCGGCCACGCCCGGGCCACGCCGCCGGGGGTGCTGGCGGTCGACTCGATCCAGACCGTCTACACCAGCGCGCTCGACTCCATCCCCGGCGCGGTGGCCCAGGTCCGCGAGTGCGCCGCGCGCCTGGTGCGCTACGCCAAGACCACCGCCACGCCCACCATCGTCGTCGGCCACGTCACCAAAGACGGCGGCCTGGCCGGGCCCAAGACCCTCGAGCACTTGGTCGACGTGGTGCTGCAGGTCGAGGGCGACGGGGCCG
Organism: Kofleriaceae bacterium; assembly: GCA_041389965.1. Taxonomy (GTDB): domain Bacteria; phylum Myxococcota_A; class Polyangia; order Haliangiales; family Haliangiaceae; genus UBA2376. Next base: position 227,037 of record JAWKQV010000003.1, read on the forward strand.
GGGCGTACCGCATCGTGCGCGCCCACAAGAACCGGTTCGGCTCGACCCAGGAGATCGGCGTGTTCGAGATGCGCGCCACCGGCATGGTCGAGGTGCCCAACCCGTCGGCGTTGCTGCTGGCCGAGCGGCCGCGCGGCGCGCCTGGCTCGGTGGTGGTGGCGTCGGCCGACGGCCACCGCCCGCTGTTGGTCGAGGTCCAGGCGCTGGTGGCGCCGGCCTCCGCCGGCATCGGCCGCCGCACCGTGGCCGGCGTCGACGCCAACCGGGTCGCGCTCCTGCTGGCGGTGCTGCAGCAGCGGGTCGGCTACGACATCGTCGGGCAGGACGTGTTCGTCAACATCGCCGGCGGCCTGCGCCTGGCCGAGCCGGCGATCGACCTGGGCATCGCCTGCGCGCTGGCGTCGTCGCAGCGCGGCCGCGCCATCGACGCCGAGACCGTGGTGTTCGGCGAGGTCGGCCTGGCCGGCGAGGTCCGGGCCGTGCCCATGGCCGAGCTGCGCCTGGCCGAGGCCCAGAAGCTCGGCTTCCGCCGCTGCATCCTGCCCACCCAGAACCGGGCCCGCCTCGAGGACGATCTGGGGCTCGAGCTGGTGGCGGTCGATCGGCTCGCCGCGGCGCTGGCCGCGCTGTAGCCGGCGGCCGCGGTCGGCGCTTGGCGCGAGCGCCTCCTAGCGCGTGCGCTTCTTCTTCGACGCCGGCTTTGGCGGCGGCGCGGTCACCGGCGTCCCGCCCAGGGCGGTCACCTCGGCTTCGATGTTCTTCTGGGCCTGGGCGTCCTTGCCCTTGTTGAGCTCGAGGTACGTGTTGAACGCGTCGATCGCCTTGGGATCGTCGTGGTTCAGCTTGTACATGTAGCCGAGGTCGTACCAGGCGTCGGCGGCGTCGGGCGCCAGCTCCACGGCCTTCTCGTACATCGGGATGGCCTGGTCGATCTCCTCTTGCCGGCGGAACACCACCGCGGCGTTGAAGTAGTACTCGGCGACGTCGGGCTTGAGCGCGATGGCCTTGGCGAACGACGCGGCGGCGCCCTCGAGATCGCCGGCGGCCCGCTGCGTCACGCCCAGGTTGTTGGCGTAGGAGTGCTCACCAGGGGCCAGCTTGACCGCCCAGGTCAGGGCCTTGAGCGCGCCGGCGGTGTCGCCCTGCTTGCGCCGGATGACGCCGATGTTCGAGAAGACGTCGGCCTGCTTGGGGTCAAGCCTGCAGGCGGTCTCGAGCGCGGTCAGCGCGTCGGCCAGCCGGTCGAGCCGGTAGTACGTCATGCCGAGGTTGGCCCACACCACCGCGTCCTTCGCCAGGATCTGGGTGGCGTGCTCGTAGGCGTCCGCCGCCTTGGCGTAGTCCTGCTTCTTCTTGTAGAGGTGCCCGAGCGACGCCCAGGCCATGCCGTGCCGGGCGTCGGCGGCGACCGCCTGCTCGAAGGCCTTGATCGCCTCGTCGTCCTTGCCCTGGTTCTTCCAGGACATCCCCTGCTTGTAGTAGGCGCCGGAGCTATCGGCGTGGGCTGGGCGGGCGCCCAGGACCAGCGTGGTCGCCATGGCGGCGAGCGAAAGACCGAGCGAGCGGGACAGCGTGGCCATGCAGATCTCCTCGTGGGTGAGCGTACCATCACGGTGGCGCCGCCGACCGTCGCGGTTTCAGGACCTCCGCGGGTTTCACCGCGCGGTTGCGTGTCCGAAAACGCAAACAGCGAGAGCCGAAGCCCTCGCCGTCTTGGATGGCTGGCCGCCGCTTCGGCGACCGGAACAGCTGGCTACTAGAACGAGTAGCGCAGGCCGAAGCGGATCGACCGCGGCGCCTGGCGCGCGTTCAGGTTGCCGTAGTTCTTGTTCAGGTTCGGGGTCTCGTTCACGCCCTGCTGCTTGGCGTGGGCCAGGTCCGAGCTGTCACCGCCGACGATCGGGTCGATCGCGTCGAAGGTGTAGGTCTCGTCGGCGTCGGTCTCGTCCTGGTTGTTGAACAGGTTGAAGATGTCCGCGAACACCTCGACCGACTGGTTCTTGCCGATGCGCCGGCCGTAGGTGGCCTTCACGTCGCCGGTCCAGGTGAACGGCGAGCGCAGGTCAGAGCCGCGCGGCAGGATGTAGCTCTCGTCGGTGCCGTAGAACACGTGGGCGCCGAGGGTGTTGTGGGCGATGCCCGACTGGCCGCGGACGCTGGCGCCCAGGGTCAGCAGGCCGGCCTGCTTGAAGTCGAACTGGTAGAAGCCGTCGACCTTCAGGTTGTGCGGACGATCGAGGCCGAGCGCGCCGTAGCGGTTCGACATCAGCTCGGGCAGGTCGTACAGCGAGGTCAGGTTCGGGTCGAGCTGGCCGGTCTCGGTCGAGAACAGGCCCGGGTAGTTACCCTTGCTGCGGGCGTAGGTGTACGAGGCGAGCAGCATCGCGTGCTTCGACAGCCGCTGCTGAGCCGTGAACTGCACGGCCTGGTAGTCGCGGACCGGCTTGTCGAAGTCCTTGACGCTGTCGAGCTGGTCAGCGCGCGAGTTGTAGAGCGCCGCCAGGTCCGGGTCGGTCGCCATGATCGAGTCGGCCTGGGCCCGAAGCGACGAGGCGTCGCTCGAGAAGTCCTCACCCGGGTTGGCGATCAGGTAGTTGTTGCCGCCGTCGGTCGAGACGTCCTCGATGACGATCGGCATGTTGCGACCGACGAAGTTGATGCCCATCTTGAAGTCGGCCATCAGCTCGTACTCGGCGCCGAGGATGACTTCGTTGATGTACTGGCCGCGCATGGACGGCGCGACGTACTCGGTGCCACCGCCGAGCTGCGTGCGACGAGAGACCGTCGAGCAGCCGGTGAGGGTCGAGGAGTTGGCGTCGATGGTGGCGTCCGGGCAGTCGAGGAACGACTGGTCGGTGATCTCACCGCCGAACGCGCGGACGTTGATGTCCATCGGCACCGACTCGTAGAACCGCCCGTAGTGGGCGATGAACTTCGCGCGCCCCTCCGAGGTCGGGTCCCAGATGAAGCCGACGCGGGGAGCGATCATGTTGGACAGCTCGAACGCGACCTCGGGAATGACCTCACCCTCGGGCGAGGTAAGGCCCTGGATCCCCTTGGCGACGAACGCCGTCTGCTTCTCCCAGCGAACGCCAGCGTTCACCGTGAAGTTCGGACGGACCTGCCAGGAATCCTGGAGGTAGAGCCCGATGTTCCGGTTCTCGGTGTCGGCCTGGATTCCGCCGGGCGCGATCGAGCACGTCGTCCCGAGGCACGGAATGACACCGGCCGGATCGGTTTCGATGAGCGCACGGCGGCGCCACTGACGCGGTTGACCCGGGGCCGGCCGGCGCCACTGGTAGAACGCATCACCCGTGAACCGCCGCTGCGAGTTGTACGTGGTGAACTCGACGTCGCCGCCGAGCTTGAAAGCGTGGTGACCGGCCAGGTTGACCCGCTGGGTGAGCGACCCAGTCAGCGAGGTCCGGGCGTTGTCGCGGCTCTCGAGGAAGCCGAGCCCGTTCACGGTGTAGTTGACGACCGGGCAGTTGTTGACCATCGGGTAGAGGTCATCGGGGCTGCCGTCGACGCACTTCGGCGACTTGACCGCCTCGAACTGCTGGAGGTCACCCAGGAACCGAAGGTTCTGGAACTGGAGCCCCTGGGCGGCCTCGCCACCCGCGAAATACGGATTCTCGTTCGAGAAGCCCAGGTGGTAGCCGCCGACCAGATCGACCTGCGTCTTGCCGTCGTTGAGCTTCGAGGTCCACTTGACCGCGAGGTCGTAGGCGCCGTCGTCGATCGAATAGAGCGACGCTTCGGGCGAGCCCGTGGTGCGGTACAGCGTCTTGTCGATGCTGCGCGGGTTGCCGAAACCCGAGATCTGGAACTGGTGGTTGTCCGAGATCGCGCCGTTGACCTTCGCCGTGAAGAACTGGGTCGTACGGAAACGTCCACGGTCCTGCTGCGCGACGTTCTCGAGGACCGTGAAGCCGGTGTTCGGATCGACGTCCTCGACGCCATCCTGATCGACATCGACCACGCTCGTGGTGATGCGGCTGATGGTGTCAGCCGTAAACGACGGGTTGTAGCCGACGTGGAACCACAGCTTGTCCTTGATGATCGGGCCGCCGACCTCGAAGCCCAGATCACTCTGGTAGTCGAGGTTGGTCTCGCTCCCGATCGAGCTGCCCTCGCGCAGAATCGCCTTGGCGTCGCTGGTCAGCGTGCCCGGCGAGTAGTACGCGAACACCGAGCCCTTGAACTTGTTCGAGCCCTGCTTGGTGACGACGTTGATGACGCCACCGGTCGAGCGACCGAACTCGGCCGAATAGCCGCCGGCGATGACCTCGGTCTCCTCGACGAACTCGTTGGGCAGGTTGGTCGACTGGCCACCGAACGCGGTGTCGGTGGTGTTGATGCCCTCGACCACGTAGCTCGACTCGACCGAGGTCGAACCCGAGAACGACACGCCGTACGTGTCGTTCTGCGTACCAGCCGCCGTCCCGAGCACGGCGCCGAAGGTGCGGCCGGTCGGGATGTTGCGGGTGTACTCGTCGGTGATGGTGGTGCCGACCTTGGTCGAGCCCTGGTCCACCAGCGGCGCGCGGCCCACCAGCTCGATGACCTCGTTGGCCTTGACCTCGGTGTCGATCGGCACGCTGATGAAGGCCTGCTTGCCGACCTCGATCACCACGTTGGGACGATTGAACTGCGAGTCACCGTAGAACACCGACACCACGTAGGTACCGGGCGGCAGGCTCGAGATGTTGAACGAGCCGTTCTCGTCGGTGATCTCGGTCTGGGTGCCCTGGAGGGCGGGCCCGGACACCGACACCGTGGCGCCGACGACGGCGTCCTTGCTCTTCTTGTCGATGATGCGGCCACGGACAGAGCCCGTGGTGTTGCTCTGGGCGACGGCCTGGGGCACGTCGACCGCGGTGGCGCCGGCGAAGAGGCCGACCGCCATTGCGAACGAAAGTCCAATGCGCTTCATGGTCTGCTCCTCTTGTTATTGAACGACGAAGCGGACGGTCTCGTCCGCCGTCAGGGTCGTCATGCCACCGGCGACGTCCGCGATGGTCGCCCCGCTCTTGATGGTCGCCGCGTAGTTGCCGGCCGGCAGCGCCGCGACACCGAACACGTCGATCTCATTGTCGACGACATCGAAGTCGCTCGGCACCGGCAGGTTGGTGTCGAGGTTCGTGATCTCGACCTCGGCGGCCGTCACCGACGCCGGGTCGATGAGCGCGTTGAAGAAGAACGCAACCGCGCCGTCGGGCGCGATGACCTCGCGGTCCATCACGTCGGCTGCGTCGACCGGGTCGGTCCCGGTGACGGCCAGGGCGTCGACAGTGAAGGTAAACTGGTTGAGCTCGGGGCCGGTCGCGACCGTGTTGCCGGACTTGTCCTTGACGACGTCGTTGATGACCACCGTGCAGTCGGCGCCCGTCGCGACCACGTCGTCGGGCGTGACGACGAGCGACGGCCCGACCGGGAACGAGACGGCGTTGCCGTTCGGGTAGTAGTACCCGTCGTAGGTCATCGCGGCGCCGCCGCACATCAGCGTGACAGGCAACGTGGTGTTGATGTGCCCGTAGCAGACCTCTTCGTCGGCGGGGCAGTCGAGCGTTTCGACGGCGTCGCCGTCAAGGAGCTCGTCAAAAACGATGCGCAGGCTGAAGCCCAGCGGATCGACGCCCGCGGCGACGAAGTCCGACTTCTGCTTCGGGCAGAACTCCGAGCCCTGAACGAGCCCGGGGGCCTTCTCGTCGAGCACGTCGCCCACGTACTTGCAAAACAATGGCGCTTCGCCTCCTCCGCTGTCGATCGACACCAGAGAGAGCACCTCTGGAAGGCCGTCGGGGCGAAGGGCCGTCTTGAGATCCGGGTCACTGAAGCAACCCGCGAAGAGCATTCCAAGTCCTGCCGCAAGGAGTCCTTGCGTTCGGTAGCGCAGCATTACGTAGCCTCCCTCTAGTTGCTAGTGAGCCCGCCGAGCGTGGATACCCGAGCGCGGCCGCCCGAGTAATCGCCCATCGTCCCGACAAACGCAAGATCCGGATCGCACTCTCGTCACCGAGATCACGCCCCGGAGACACTGTAGTTCCATGGACTTGGGTGTCTCCGCCCCACCCTGCGACACCCGGCTGACATCGATTCGGCCGACAGAGACACCGGCCAAGCAACCGAAAACCCGTCGTCGGAGTCGCGGGACCGGGCTGCGACCGCGGCGTCCAGGCATCACCGCGACGGCGGTCGCAGCCGCCCCGTGTCGCGTCGGGCCGAGATCGTTTTTCCCGGGCGCGAGTGTCAGATAGATCACACGCGCGGTCCGGCTCCGGGTGCTCCGGGTCCGGCTCCGAGTACGGGTCCGGCTCCGGCTCCGAGTCCGGCTCCGGCTCCGGCTCCGGCTCCGGCTCCGGCTCCGGCTCCGAGTACGGCTCCGGCTCCGCGTACAGCTCGGGCTCCCGCGGCTCTCCTCGACGACGACGCGCGTCGAGGGACGAAGCGTCACCGCGCGCCGCGCAGGCCTGCCGGCTCCGCCACGATCGGCTGCCTCGCCGGGCGCGGTCAGGCGTTCGGGCGCTTGCCGCTGCCGTTGCTCGTCGACGCCGCGCGCGCCGCCGCCTTGGCCTTGTCGTCGCCCGCGTCGACCACCGCGGCGACCGGGGCGTCGTCGACGCCGATCCGCCGCACGTTGAAGTGGGCCAGGAGCTTGGCCTCGATGGCCTGGGCGGTCTCGGGGTGCTCGAGGAGGAAGGTCTTGGCGTTCTCGCGTCCCTGGCCGATCCGCTCGCCCATGAACGAGAACCACGCGCCGCTCTTGTCGACGACGTTGGCCTCGGACGCCAGGTCGATGAGGTCGCCCTCCTTCGAGATGCCGACGCCGTACATGATGTCGAACTCGACCTCCTTGAACGGCGGCGCCATCTTGTTCTTGACGACCTTCACGCGGGTGCGGTTGCCGATGACGTCCTCGTCCTTCTTGAGGGCGCCGATGCGGCGGATGTCGAGGCGGACCGAGGCGTAGAACTTGAGCGCGTTGCCGCCGGTCGTGGTCTCCGGGCTCCCGAACATGACGCCGATCTTCATGCGGATCTGGTTGATGAAGATGACGGTGCAGCGCGACTTGGAGATGGCGCCGGTCAGCTTGCGCAGGGCCTGGCTCATCAGGCGGGCGTGGAGGCCGACGTGGGAGTCGCCCATCTCGCCCTCGATCTCGGCCTTGGGCGTGAGCGCGGCCACCGAGTCGATGACCACCAGATCGACCGCGTTCGACCGCACCAGCATGTCGGCGATCTCGAGGGCCTGCTCGCCGTAGTCGGGCTGCGAGACCAAAAGCTCCTCGGTGCGGACCCCGAGCTTCTTGGCGTAGCCCACGTCGAGGGCGTGCTCGGCGTCGATGAAGGCGCACACGCCGCCGCGCTTCTGGGCCTCGGCGACCGCGTGCAGCGTGAGCGTGGTCTTGCCGCTCGACTCCGGGCCGTAGATCTCGATGATGCGGCCGCGCGGGAGGCCGCCGATGCCCAGGGCGATGTCGAGCCCGAGCGAGCCGGTCGGGATGACCGAGACCTCGCGCTCGACGGTGTCCTTGCCGAGGCGCATGATCGAGCCCTTGCCGAACTGCTTCTCGATGGCGCCCAGGGCCAGGTCGATGGCCTTGTCGCGGTTGGGATCGCGCGCGGGGCCGGAGCCCGCGGCGGCGGCAGGGGTCGGGACAGCGGCGCGGTCAGAAGACGTGTCTTTGGTAGCCATGATCTACTCCGTGGGGCGCCGCGCCCGGACGTGGATCACGACGTGCGATCCCAGCCATCGTCCGAACCGTGTGACGCATCGAATGGAGCCGTTTGTACAGTGTCCGTCTGACGCTCGGCCACCGATTTTGGCGTTCCCAGAGCCTCGCGGGCGATCACGCCGTACTCGTAACCATTTGCAACCAAAGAGCTTTCATAGAGGGTCAGGGCATCGCACCGCGACTCACCGAACACTTGTTCAGATAGCGGCAGGAGCACCTCGCTGACCGGCTCCGGAGCCTTCAGCCGGGCCAGCGTGACGTGGGGCCGGTAGGGTCGCGGATCGGTCGCGAAGCCGAGGTCGGCCATCGCCGCGCCCGCCTCGTGGGCCAAGCGCGCCAGGTCGCCGCTGGCGTCATCGATCCCGGCCCACACCACGGTCGCGCGCTCCGGGCTCGCGAACGCCCCCAGGCGCTCGCACCGAAACCGGAACGGCCGCGCCGCCCGGGCCACCTCGGCGAGGGCCGCCCGGACCGCCGGCACGACCTCGGGCCGGGCGCCGCCCAAGAACGCGACCGTGACGTGGTAGCGGGCCGGCGGCACCCACGCCAAGGTCAGGCCACCGCCACGAGCGCGCCGCGCCAGGGTCTCGCACGCGCCCGCGAGCGCGCGGCTCACGCCGAGCGCCACCGGCACGCCGACGAACAAGCGCACCGCGGTCACGCCGTCACCTCGCACCGGGCCCGGACCATCGCCAGCGCCCACCACGCGGCGAGGGTCCGCACCTGGTCCCGGCTGCCCGGCCACCGAAATGTCATCGTGTCGCCGCCGCCGCCGTCGTCGACCGCCAGCCACACCGTGCCGACCGGCTTGTCGGCGGTGCCGCCGTCGGGCCCGGCGATGCCCGAGATCGCCACCCCGAGGTCGGCCCCGGTGGCGGCGCGGATCCCGGCGGCCATCGCCCGGACGCAGGCCTCGCTCACGGCGCCGTGCTCGGCGAGGACCTCGCGCGGCACGCCCAGCGCTCGCACCTTCTCGGCGTCGGCGTAGGTGATGGCCCCGCCGAGGAAGAACCGCGAGGCGCCGGCGCCATCGGTGAGGAGCTGCCCCAGGAGGCCGCCGGTACATGACTCTGCCACGGCCAACGTGCGGCCCTGGGCGGCCAGCAGCCCGGCGACCACGGCCGGCAGCGCCGGCGGCCCCTCACCGTAGATCCAGCGCCCGATCCGGCCCCGCACCTCGCCGTCGAGACCGGCCAGCGCGGCCTCGGCCTGGGCGGCGTCGCCGTCGGCGACCACCAGCTTGATGAGCGTCTCGGGAAACTTCACCTGGTAGTGGATGGACGCCCCGGCGACGCCGTCGAGGACGCCGCGCAGGACCTCCGACAGCTGCGACTCGGTCCGGCCGAACACCCGGTACACCCGCCGCGCCAGGTGCGGGACCCCGCCGCGGCCGTCGCGGAGGGCGCGGATCCGTTGCCCCAGCGAGCCGTCAGCCCCGGCGGTCCCGTCGAAGATCGCGTGCAGCTCGCGCGGCACCCCGGGCATACAGGCCACCAGCACCCCGCCCAGCTCGACGCCAAACCCTGGGGCCAGGCCGACCCCGTTGGGAAACACGGTCGCGCCGGCCGGGACCCGGACCTGGCGCCGCGCCACGTCGGTCAGCGGCCGGGCCCGGGCCGCCATCAGCTGCTCGAGCCGCGCCAGCGCGGCCGGCTCCTCGACCGGCTCGGCGCCGACCAGCCCCGCCACGACCTCGACCGTCAGATCATCCTCGGTCGGCCCGAGCCCGCCCGACACCAGCACCAGGTCAGCCCGCCCGGTGGCGTCGGTGATGGCCCGACGGATGTCGTCCGCGAGATCCCGGCAGCTGGTCATCCAGGCCACCGCGATGCCCTCGTCCCACAGGCGCGCCGCCAGCCAGGACGAGTTGGTGTCGACGATCTCGCCCCGGGTGAGCTCGTCGCCGATGGTCACGATCTCGGCTCGCACGGCGGCATGCTACCCCAGAAGCGGGCCGGCCCCCCCGACCGACCCGATCTCACCGCGGCATGGCGAATCAGGCCGCATCGGTTGACGGGGCTTTGACGGCCAACCTATCCTTTCGCCGTGGGAATCCTCTCCCGTGCCCGCCAGGACCACTCGGTCAGGTCCGCGCCATGAAGATCCGCTACGCCGCCAAGACCGACGTGGGGATGAAGCGCACCCACAACGAAGACTACTTCTCGCTCATCGAAGACGAGCAGCTGTTCATCGTCGCCGACGGCATGGGTGGCCACGCCTCGGGCGAGGTCGCGTCCAAGATGGCCGCCGAGACCATCGGCGAGTTCTACCAGCGCACCCGCGAAGACGAAGAGGTCACCTGGCCCTACAAGATGGACCGGTCGCTCTCGTACATCGAGAACCGGCTGGTGTGCTCCATCAAGCTGGCCAACCTGCGGATCTTCGAGACCTCGTGTCGCGACATCCGCTACAAGGGCATGGGCACCACCATCGTGTCGTGCCTGGTGGCTGGGGATAAGGCCTACATCGGCCACGTCGGCGACTCCCGGGTGTACCGGGTCCGCGAGGGCACCATCACCCAGCTGACCCGCGACCACTCCCTCCTCGAGGACTACAAGGAGGCCAAGCCCGACATGACCGAGGAAGAGGAGCGGAACTTCCCGCACAAGAACGTCATCACCCGCGCGCTCGGCATGCGGGAGACGGTGCAGGTCGACATCCGCGCCCACCAGATCAAGAGCGGCGACATGTTCCTGCTCTGCTCCGACGGCCTGTCGGGCATGGTGACCGACGAGGGCATCAACCAGATCTCGACCAACGCCAAGTCCCTCGAGCGGGCGGTGGCCGAGCTGGTCGACGCGGCCAACCGGGCCGGTGGCACCGACAACGTCACCACCTTGATGCTGCAGTGCGTGTCCGCCTGAACGCGCAGCCGCGGGTCAGCCCGACGACACCTCGCGTGCGCGCGCCGCGGGCGACCCTGGCGACGGTCGGACTGGTCCTCGCCGTCGGTGCGTGCGGCAAGCGGGAGCCGCAATACACCGGCATCGGCCCGTACCGGGTCGACAAGCTCCAGCTCAAGGATGCCAAGGGGCGGTGCGAGCCGACCGACCTGCCCGACGGCCGCAAGGGCACCTGGTGCTTCCTGTTGCCGGACATGATCGTGGCCGGGCGGCCGGCCTCCGTCGATCTGTACTTCCTCGGGGTCGAGCCGACCGCGCCGGTCATCGAGATCCAGCTGCAGATCAAGGGCTGCCACGAGGACGAGCTCGGGATGTGGCTGCGCTCGAGGTTCGGCCAGCCGAGCGAGGCGCGGCCGACCTGGCTGGCGTGGCAGAACCGGAAGATCTTCGTGGTCGGCGAGCTGCCCACGAGCCCGGGGCGCTGCATGGTCCGGGTCCTGCCAGCGCGCGAGCAGACCGAGTTCGAGCGCCTACGCCGGGAAGCGCCCGGCGCGCCGGCGCCGGCGCCGACCCCGTAGCGAGGTCGGGCGACCAGGCGGTCGCGTTCCCCGCGGTCACGTACCCGCGGTCGCCTGCTCGCGGTCACGCTACCACGCGGTCGCGGCCGCCCAGTCCGCCGCGAACTGCGTGGTGACGGTGGCCACCGCTGGCGGCTCGCGCAGGATGACGCCCACCTCGCGGTTGTCGCGCATCGACGTGATCGACATGTTGTTCGACCCGACCAGGGCGCGGGCGCCGTCGGCGACGATGACCTTGGCGTGCATGGTCGGGTTGCGCAGCGTCTTCACGCTGATGCCGGTCTGGGTGAGCGTGGTGGCGGTGGCGGCGTTGTCGGCGATCTCGCTCGGGTCGGCCAGGAGCACCCGCACGGCGATGCCGCGGTTGTGGGCGGTCTGCAGCGCGGCGCGGATGGACGTGTCAGACAGGTAGTACAGCGCGAGGTCGAGCGACGTGGTGGCGCTGGCGATCAGGGTCTGGATCCGCAGGCGCGCGTCGCCCGGCGTCACCACCAGCCGGCTGCAGGTCAGCGCCGGCGTGGTGCCGGTCCAGTCGGCCTCGAACAAGGTCGCGAGATCGGCGACGTCCTCGGGATCGCGATCCTCGACGCCGTAGTTGCGCTGGTCGCTCAGGCCGGCAACCGTGAAGTTGCCGGACGCGATGAGCGCGTCGTCGCGATCGATGACCACGTACTTGGCGTGGGCGTTGATGAACGCCGCGGGCGCGTCGCGCACCTCGACGCCACCGGCCACCAGCCGGCTGCGGATGGTGGCGTTCTCGGGCTGCCCGGCGTCGAGCAGCACCCGCACCGGCACGCCGCGGCGGTCGGCGGCGATCAGGCGATCGGCCAGCCGGGTCAGCGTGAACGAGTACATCTGCACGTCGATGGCGACCGTGGCGCCGTCGACCAGCGCCACCACTCGATCTTCGAGGGTGGCCGGCCCGACCGCCACCGTCGGCGCGGTCGCGCGCGGGCGGTCAGGATCGCAGGCCGGCGCGTCGGCGCCCGGGCCATCCCCGGGCGCGGCGTCGATCGCCGCGGGGCCGTCGCCACCGCCGCAGCCGAAGGCCAGCACCAGCGCCAGGGCCGCCCCGAGGTGCGCCCGCCGCGGCCGGCCCGGCCCGGTCACGAGCCCTGCCCCGGGCAGCGATCGTCGACGCCGCGCTCGCGCGGACACAGCGCGTACAGCTCGTGGCGGTGGCGGACCACGTCGAAGCCGCCCAGCCGCTGGGCGATGCGCTCCTGCAGGCGCTCGATCTCCTCGTCCTCGAACTCGAGGATGAGGCCGCACTTGATGCAGATCAGGTGGTCGTGGTGATCACCGGCCACCTCGTACCGGGCCTGGCCGTCGCCGAACTGCCGCTCGCTGGCCAGCCCGGCGTCGACCAACAGCTTGAGGGTCCGGTACACCGTGGCGTAGCCGACCTTGGGGTGGCGCTTGCGGACACGCCCGAGCAGCTCCTCGATCGAGACGTGCTCCGGGGTGCGAAAAAACTGCTCGACGATGGCCTCGCGCTGCGCGGTGGTGTTGAGCCGCTTGTCGGCGAGGTAGGTCTGCCACGCGGCCTTGAGCTCCCGCGCCTCGGGTTGACGCGCGGTCGCGGCCGGCGCCAGCGGCAGCGACCCCCGCGCCCCGGACGAGCCGGGGGCCTTGCTGCGCGACGACGAGCCTGCCATCCCCCTGGTGTGCCTGGCGGTCGGCGGCAGGTCAATCGATTTCACGGCGAGAACGAGGCGATCCCGCGACCGCCGGTCGGCGGTACACTGAGGCCCAGATGAGCGCGACGCCCGAACCAGACGAAGGCTTCGACGCGGTCCTCGAGCGGCTGCGCAAGGTGGTCGAGCACCTCGAGACCGGCCAGCTGTCCCTCGAGGACGCGCTGGTGGCGTACGAGCAGGGTATCGCCCTGGCCCGCCGCGGCCACCACCTCCTCGACGGCGCCGAGCGGCGGGTCGAGCTCCTGGTCGCGGGCGGCGCGCCCGCGGTGCCGCTCGACGAGGCGCTCACCGACGAGTCATGACCGTCGCGGCCGGGGCGCCAGCGCGGATCGCGGTGGTCGACGACGACCGGGCCGCGCGCGACTACCTGGCCGACACCCTGACCCGGGCCGGCTTCGATGTGCGGGTGGCCGAGAGCGGGCTGCGGCTGGTGGCGACGCTGCAGGTCGACCGCCCGGACCTGATCGTGCTCGACATCAACATGTCGTGGATCGACGGCTTCGAGCTGTGCCGGGCCCTCAAGCGCAACCGCCAGTGGGGCGACATCCCGGTGGTGTTCGTTTCGGGCCGGTCGTCGGAGGCCGACCGCGCCGCCGGGATCGCCGCCGGCGCCGTCGGGTTCCTGCCCAAGCCGATCGATGGCCGCACCCTCGTGGCAACGGTGCGGAAGCTGCTACAAGACAAGCGTCCGCCATGACCACCCCGCTGGTGACCATCGATCCTCGCACCGCGCCGCCCCGCCTGCGCGAGTTCCTCGACGCGGCCCGGGCCCGGGTCGACACCGCGCTCGAGCATCGGCTGGCGGTCCCCGCGCGCGACCCCGGGCGCCTGCGCGCCGCGATGCACTACGCCGCGACTGGCCCCGGCAAGCGGCTGCGCCCGGCCTTGGTCCTGGCGGCCGCTGCGGCCTGTGGCGGCGACGACTCCGACGCGCTGCCGGCGGCGGTCGCCATCGAGCTTTTGCACGCGTACACCCTGGTCCACGACGACCTGCCGGCGATGGACGACGACGACGAGCGCCGGGGCCGCCCGACCGTCCACATCGCGTTCGGCGAGGCCATCGCCATCCTGGCCGGCGACGGGCTCTTGACCCAGGCGTTCGCCTGCCTGGCGGAGCTCGGGCCACGCGCGGGGGCGGCGGTGGCCACTCTGGCGGCCCGGGCCGGGGCCGACGAGCTGCTGGCCGGCCAGGCCATCGACCTGGCGATGGGCAGCGCGCCGGCCGACCTCGCCGCCGTCGAGGATCTCCACGCCAAGAAGACCGGCGCGCTGTTCGCGGCCGCGGCCGAGCTGGGCGCGATCGCCGCCGGCGCGCCCGACACCACCCGGGCCACGCTGGCCCGGTACGGCCTGGCCATCGGCATCGCGTTCCAGCACGCCGACGATCGCGACGACGGCGAGCGCCCCGAGCAGGCGGCCGCCGCGACGGCCCGCGCCAAGCTGCTCGGAGCCGAGGCCGCGGCGCTGGCCACGAGCCTCGGCCCGTCGGCCCAGGTGCTGGTCGAGCTCGCGACGTGGATCGGCGGCTAGCGGCGCTGGCGCTGGCGCTGGCGGCGGCGTGTCGGCCGGCGCCGACGTCGACCGCGCCGCGGGTGCTGGCCCGGGGCACCCTGGGCTACGCGGTCGCCATCGACGGCCAGCGCCTGGTCACCATCGAGCTCGAGCTGGCGTTCGCGCTGGTCGTCCGCGATCTGGCCAGCGGCCGGGTCGAACGTCAGGTCTCGCTGGGGCCGCCCGAGCGCGACCTGCCGGCCCTGGCGGTGGCTGACGGCGTGGCGTGGGTCGGCGGGGCCGACGCCGCGGTGCGCGCGATCGACCTCGCCGACGGCACCACCCGCGCGCGCTGGCCGATCGGCGCGGCGGTGACCGCGCTGGCGGTGGCCGCCCCTGACCTGCTGGTCGTCGGCGACGCCGCCGGCGCGGTGTGCCTGCGCCGACGCACCGACGGGGCCCTGCTGCAGTGCGTGGCGATGGCGCCTGGGCCGATCCGCGGGCTCGACCTCGACGGCGACGTGGTGACGGCGACCACGGCCACCGGCCGCCGCGGCCTGCGGTTGCCGACGCTGGCGACCACCCGGCCACGACCGACCCGCCTCGAGGTGGTGGACCACGTGGTGCGCGTCGACGGGCGCGACCGGCTCCGCTTCGCGGGCGCGGCCCGCGCCGCGGCGCTCGGCACCGACGGCGTGGTGGCGGCCGTCGGATGGGTGATGCGCCTCGACGATCCGTCTGTGATCATCGTGGGTCCGACCACGCCTCCGGCCGGCCGGCGCGCGACGGATTGACGCTGCCCATTCTTTCTTCTTACAATCTGAACACTTGTCAGATTGGGACTCCGACACCAACGTCACGCACGAGACCGAGGTTCCAAACCCGAACGCCACGGTTCGCGATCGCGCGTCGATCGTCGTGCTGGCGGGTCCCCGGGTCGGCACCATGGTGCGCATCGACGCGGCCGAGGTGGTCATCGGCCGGAGCCTCCGGGCCGAGCTGTGCCTGGACGATGACGGGGTGTCGCGCCACCACGCGCGGATCCGCACCGTCGACGGGGTGGCGTGGATCGAGGACCTGGGCAGCCGCAACGGCACCTTCGTCAACGGGGTCCGGGTCGACACCGCGGTCAAGCTGGTCGATGGCGACAAGGTCCACGTCGGCCGCGGCTCGATCCTGAAGTTCACGTACCACGACGCGCTCGACGACTCGTTCCAGGAGCGGGTGGTGGTGTCGGCGCTGCGCGATCCGCTGACCCGCCTGTACAACAAGCGCTACTTCGACGAACGGCTCGACGCCGAGCTGCGGTTCGCCAGCCGGCACAGCGCCCAGCTCGCCGTGCTGATGATCGACGTCGACCTGTTCAAGCGGGTCAACGACGAGCGCGGCCACCTGGTGGGCGACACGGTGCTGGCGGCGGTGGGCGCGGTCCTGGCCCGCGCCATCCGCAACGAGGACGTGGTGGCCCGCTACGGCGGCGAGGAGTTCGTCGTCATCCTGCGCGCCACCGCGATCGATCAGGCCATGCTCCTGGCCGAGCGCCTGCGCCGGCGGGTCGAGGAGACCCGGATCGACGTCGAGGGCGGGGGCCCGGTCCGGGTCACGGTGTCGATCGGCGCCGCGGTCTACCTGGAGCCGACGGTGACCACCGCCGCCGACCTGGTCGGCGCCGCCGACCGCGCGCTGTACCAGGCCAAGGCGGCCGGCCGCAACCGGGTCGCCGGGGCCTGACTCGGGCGGTCGCCGCTCAGCCCTTCACCCGCGCGCTGGCCGGATCGTACAGCGGCCGCAGCGAGACCTCGATCGGGTACCGCGTGCCGGCGATGTCGACGGTCCAGGCCCCGCTCGCCAGGTAGGCCGCGTCGACCGGCGCGCCGCCAGCGTCGACCATGGCCAGCCCGACCGCGCCGCCCAGTGTGTGGCCGTAGGAGCCGGCCCGGACGTAGCCCACCGCGCGGTCGTCGCGCCACACCACCTCGGCGTGGTGGAGCAGCGGCTCCGGATCGAGGACGCGCAGCTGCACCAGGCGTCGGCGCAGGGGCCCGGCCGCCTTGCGCGCGACCAGGGCGTCCTTGCCGAGGAACCCGCCGGGCTTGGCCCACGCCACCGCGAAGCCGAGCCCGGTCTCGAGCGGGGTGTCGGTGTTGTCGATGTCGTGGCCGTAGTCGCGGTAGGCCTTCTCGAGGCGGCACGACGCCAGGGCCTTGAGCCCGGCGTGGCGCACGCCGAGGTCGGCGCCCGCCGCGACCAGCCGATCGTAGACGTGGACCGCCTGCTCGGCGGGGATGTACAGCTCGTACCCCAGCTCGCCCAGGTAGGTGATGCGGACGCACAAGACCCGCGCGAACCCGACGTCGATGTCACGCGCGGCCCGGAACGGGAACGCGGCGTCGGCCAGATCGCACGACGTCACCCGCGCCAGCAGCTCGCGGGCCCGCGGCCCCTGGACGTTGAGCTGGGCCCAGCCCGACGTCACGTCGGTCACCACGCAGTGCGCGTCAGCCGGGGTGTTGCGCTCGATCCAAGCGTGGACGTGGCGCGGCACGGTGTCAGAGGCCACGACCCAGAACTTGTCGTCGGCCAGCTTGGTGACGGTGAGGTCGGCCTCGAGGGTGCCCCCGGCGTTGCACCACTGGGTGTAGGTGATGACGCCCACGTCGCCGTCGACCTGGTTGGCCGAGATCCACTCGAGCACCCGGCCGGCGTCGCGGCCCTGCACCAGGAACTTCGACATGAACGACATGTCCATCAGCACCACGCCGGTGCGCACCGCGTGGTGCTCGGCGGCCCAGTGCGGGAACCAGCTGGCCTTGCCCCAGGTGAGCTCCGACGTCGGCGCGTGGCCCGGCGGCGCGTACCAGTCGGGCGCCTCCCACCCGCTGACGTCGCGAAAGTAGGCGCCGGCCGCGGCCAGCCGGTCGTGAAGCGGCGAGCGCTTGGCGCCGCGGGCGGTCTGCATCGACCGGGTCGGGTAGTGGCACTGGTAGACCATGCCGAGCGACTCGACGGTGCGGGTGCGGCGGTACTCCGGGTTGGCCTGGTAGCGGTGCAGCCGATCGACGTGCATGCCGGTGACGTCGACGTCGGGGCGACCGGTGGTGATCCAGTGGGCGATGACCCGGCCCAGCCCGCCGGCGGTGAGGATGCCGATCGAGTTGAGGCCCGCCGCGACGAAGTAGCCGCGCAGCTCGGGCGCTTCACCGACGCACGGCCGCAGATCGGGCGTGAACGACTCGGGGCCGCAGAAGAACTTCTTGATGCCGATGGTCTGCGACACCGGCACCCGCGCCATCGCCTTCTCCAGGTACGGACCCATCCGCTCCCAGTCGGGCGGCAGCGAGCCGAACGAGAAGTCGGCCGGGATGCCGTCGACCCGCCACGGCGCGCACACCGGCTCGAACAGGCCGATCATCAGGCCGCCGACCTCCTCGCGGAAGTAGCCGTAGGAGCCGGGGTCCTCGAGCACCGGCCACGCCGACGAGATGCCGGGGACGCCCTCGGTGATCAGGTAGTAGTGCTCAGCCGCCTGGTTGGGGATGACCACGCCCGACGCCTCGCCCAGCTGGCGGGCCCACATGCCGGCGCAGTTGACGACGTAGTCGCAGGTGATGGGGCCGGCGGTGGTGGTGACGCCGGTGACCGCGCGCTGCCGGGTGGTGACGCCGGTGACCGCCACGCCCTCGACGATGGTGGCCCCGGCCTGGCGCGCGCCCTTGGCCAGCGCCATGGTGACGTCGACCGGATCGGCCCGGCCGTCCTCGGGCACGTAGAACCCGGCCAGCAGATCGTCGGTGCGCGCCAGCGGGAACAGGTCGCCCACCTCGCGCGGCGAGATCTCCTGGACGTCGATGCCGAGGTAGCGGTTGAAGGCCGACACCCGGCGGTACTCCTCGAGCCGATCGCGGTCGGCCGCCACCTCGATGAAGCCGCACTGCTTGAGCCCGGTGGCCTGGCCGGTCTCGGCCGGCAGCCGCGCGTAGAGGTCGCGCGTGTACTTGCGCAGCTCGGTCGAGGTCTCCGAGGTCGAGCCGAAGGTGACCATGAGGCCGGCAGCGTGCCAGGTGGTGCCCGAGGTCAGCCGGTCGCGCTCGACGACGACCACGTCCTTCCAGCCGGCGTGCGCCAGGTGGTAGGCGACCGAGCAGCCGATGATGCCGCCGCCGATGACGACGACGCGAGCGTGGGACGGGACGACGGGTTCGGCCATGGCCGCGGACGATACCCGGGGAGGCCCGCCGCGCGCCAATGTCCGGGTGGGCCGGCCGGCGGCGCCGGTTCCGGTTCACGGCTCCGGCTCCGGTTCACGGCTCCGGTCCCGGCTCCGGATCCGGCGACGCTGGCGCGGAGTGCGCCCGCCGAGACGATCCAGCGTGGTCGCCGCGGGGTCGCGGGTGACAGCGCGCGCGGGTTCGATAACAATCACGCGATGACGGCGCTGGCGAACCTGGAGCTCCACGCGGTCGAGGCCGCCGTCGCGGCGGGCTCCGCCGTCGCCCTCGTCGAGGCCGCGGCCGCGCGTGACCCGGCCAACGCGGTCGCGCTGCGGCGCGTGGCCAGCGCGCTGCGGCGCGACGCCGCGCTGCTCCGGACCCGGCCCGAGCTGACGCTGTCGTGCGTCGTCCGGACCTGCGGCACGGACCCGGAGGTCGCGCCGATGCTCGAGCGCTGGGCCGACGCCTGGCGCGCAGCGAACCGCGGTGCCTGGCTGCGGGCGCTGGTCCCGCCGGTGCTCCCGCTGAGCGCGCCGGTGATCGCGGAGTTCGTCGACGACGGCGCGGATGGCAACGCCGCGCTGTGGTGCACGGCGGCCGGCGATCGGGTTGGCACCGGCCGGGCCGAGGACCGGCGCGGATGGGACGTCGCCTCCGGGGCCCGGCTGACCGCAGCGGACCTCGCGGACGTCGCGGACGCCCCCCCGGCGTCCCGATTCGCGTTGGCTCACGATGGCACGTGGGGTGCGGCGGCCTGCGTCGACGCCATCACCGGAGACCGCCACGACGTCGTGGTCGACGGCGACTCCCAGTTCGTGGCCCTCACGGCCATCGACGACCACGACGTGCTGGTCGGCGGGTGGTGGGGCGACTACGACGGCGTCCTCGCGCGCGTGCACCCGCCCTCCGGCGGCGTCCGTTGGCGGATCGAGCTCCCGGAGGCGGTGACCTCGGTCGCGGTGGCCCGCGGCGCCCCTCGCGCGTTCGTCCACGCCGGCCGTCACGGCTACGTGGTCCGGACCGATGATGGCGAGGTCGAGGGCTCGACGCCGCTGGTCGACGCCGCGGGCGCATTGTCCGCCGACGGCCGGTGGCTGGTCACGCGCGGGGCTGGCGCGCTGCGGCTGTGGGACGTCGAGGGCCTGCTCGACGACCAGACCCGCGCCCGGCGCCGGGGCCTGGTCGACGCGTCGTTCGATCGCGACGGCGCGGTGCTGCTGCGCGGCCAGGACCTGTGCGACGCGCGGACCGGCACGCACCTGGCCACGCTGGACGTCGACGGGGGCACGTACCTCGAAGGCGGTCCGCCCGAACGGGGGCGCCGGGTGCTCCCGACCGGGTTCATCGAGGTCGGGCCGGCTGGACTCAAGCGCTGGGACCTGGGCGGCGCCGAGGTCCCGACCGGATACCTCAGGCTCATGAACACCGACGAGGCCGCGTTCTGCGACGACGGCGAGCTCCTCGCGGCGCGACGCCAGCGCGACGAGTTCCTCGCGATCCACCGGACCGACACCGCCCGGGTCGTCGCGCGCAGCGAATCGCCGGCCGAGCCCACGTTCGGATGGGCCCCCCATGCCCACGCGCTCGCGTACGTAGCCTCGACCGGCGACCTCCGCCTGCTGGAGGAGATCGCCGACGGGTGCTGGCGCGACCGACGGGTGGACACCCTCGAGGCGGCGGCGCCCCGGCTGGTGTGGAGCGTCGATGGGCGACGGCTCGCGATCGTCAGCCGCGACCGCGCTCAGATCTGGGCCTGCGGCGGCCCGCCGAGGCTGCTCGGCGCGGTCGAGCTGCCGGCGGCCCAACCCCAGGACCATGCCGAGATGCTGCACGGCCAGCACGGCTTCGTCGCGCGCCACCACCCCTATCGCAGCCGGTGGCGTGCCGGCCTCGCGCAGGTGGAGGACGCCCTGACGGGCGCCGTCATCGCGGTGGCGAGATCAGACGCGCCGCTGACGGCTGACCCCAGCGGGACGCGCTGGGCCAGCCGCGACGGCTTGTTCGCGCTGGAGATGCCGGCGGCGGCAGGCAGCTCGGAGCCGGAGGCCATGCCGGCGTCGTGAGCCGGAACCCGGCAGCGGCCGCGTTGATCGTCACGGCGGCGGCGGCAGATCCCAGGCGTCGGCCAGCGCCGTGTACGCAGGGACGGGCAGCTGCACCAGCACCGGCCGGGCGGCGGGGTCGAGGGTGGCGATGAGGGCGCGCAGATCGGGCTCGGCCATGGCGGTGCACCCGATGGTGGCGTCGTCGGGGCCAGCCCACACGTGCAGGAAGATGCAGCTGCCCCCGCCCGGCGCGGCCGCCGGGTTGTGGCGCACGTCGACCACCCAGTCGTAGCGGTGATCGGCGCGCCGCAGGTCCTCGGCCGACGCCCAGTCCTTGACCACGGCGTCCTCGTCGACGATGCGGGTGTAGAGCGCGCTGGCGGGGTCGTCGACGCAGCGCCACCGCGCGGTGGTCGGCGTGTAGCGCACCCGGGCCCCCGGCGGCGCGGCCGGCGCCACGCCGAACACCGGGCCCAGCGCGAAGATGCCGGCCGGCGCCCGCCGGTCCCCTTCGGCCTTCACCGGCCCGCCCTCCCCGGCCGGCGCGCCATCACCGTGGAGCCCACGCCCCCAGCCAAGGCCGGCGGCGCCGACGGTGGCCGGCCACGGCGCCCGCACCGGGCGCCACCGACCTCCGGCGGCTCGGCGCCAGTGGCTGACCTGTGCGGTGGTCGCGGTCCACCCAGCGGTCACCACCAGCACCAGCTCGGTCGATGGGTCCGGAATCCGGACGCCGGCCGCGGCGGCTTGGCTGCCGGGGCCGGTCGCTGGGTGGTCGATGGCGTCCGGCGCGGCGGCGGTCGCCCGCGCGTCGGTCGGCGCTGGTGCCGGCCGGCGGCCATGGCACGCGGCCACCACCACCGCCGCCGCGGCCACCACGACCCGGGCCGCGCCCACGCTCAACTCACACGCTCATCTCGAGCATGCGCTGGATCGGCGCCAGCGCGCGCACCCGCACCGGCTCCGGCACGTCGACCTGGGGCTGCAGGTCGCGCAGCGCCAGGTACAGCTTCTCGAGCGTGTTGCGCCGCATGTGCGGGCACACGTTGCACGCGCAGCTCTCGTCCTCGGGCGGGGCCGCGATCAACGTCTTGCCCGGCGCGGCGGCCGCCATCTTGTGCAGGATGCCGGCCTCGGTGGCGACGATGAACGTCGACGTGGGCGACCGCTGCGCGTAGCTGATGAGCCCCGACGTCGAGGCCACGTGGTGGGCGTGGCGCAAGATGCCCTCGTGGCACTCGGGGTGGGCGATGACCTCGGCCTCGGGGTGCTGCGCCATCAGCGCCAGCAGCCGGCGCTCCGAGAAGGTCTCGTGGACGATGCAGGTGCCCTGCCACAAGACCAGATCGTCGCGCTCCGCCTGCTTCTTCACGAACGCGCCCAGGTGGCGGTCGGGCGCGAACACGATCGGCACGTCGCCCAGCGCC
Source organism: Kofleriaceae bacterium (assembly GCA_041389965.1). GTDB lineage: Bacteria > Myxococcota_A > Polyangia > Haliangiales > Haliangiaceae > UBA2376. The sequence goes on from JAWKQV010000003.1 coordinate 249,070, forward strand.
TTGACGATCTTGACCGCGTTGGACGAGGTGCAGATGACATCCGACAGCGCCTTCACCTCGGCCGAGCAGTTGATGTAGCTGACCACGGTGTGACCGGGGTACTTCTCCAGCCACCGTGCGAACTGCGGCGCCGGGCAGCCGTCGGCCAGCGAACACCCGGCCTCGAGGTCGGGCACGACGACGATCTTGTCGGGGTTGAGGATCTTGGCGGTCTCGGCCATGAAGTGGACGCCGCAGAACGCGATGACGTCGGCCTGAGTCGACGCCGCCGCCTGCGACAGCTGCAGCGAATCACCGACGAAGTCCGCCAGGTCTTGCAGCTCCGACTCCTGGTAATAGTGGGCCAGGATGACCGCGTTCCGCTCGGCCTTGAGGCGGCGGATGCCAGCCTCGAGCTCGTCGGCGGTGAGGTCGAGCGGCGGGGCCTGTCCGACGACGGGCAGGCGGGTCGTGGGGTCGGTGGGCGTGGACATCGTGAGGCCTCCCGGGGGCGGCGGGGCCCCCTGCGAGCGTGAGTGGTAGCACAGGCCGGTCGCGGTTCCGATTGCGGCGGCGCTGGCGGCCGGTGGTAGGATGCCCGGATGTCGCGTTTCGTCGTCTCCCGGCTTGGGGTAGCCGCGCTGCTGGCGCTCGCGCTGGCCGCGTGCGCCTCGTCCGAAGTGCCCGCCACCGATGCCGCCCCGGACGCGGCCGACATCGACGCGGCCGACATCGACGCGGCCAACACCGACGCCGCGACCGACGCCGCGACCGATGCCGCGACCGACGCCACCATCGACGGACCGAGCGGCCCGGACGCTTGTGTGCCGACCACCGAGCTGTGCAACGGCCGCGACGACAACTGCGACGGAGCCACCGACGAAGACTTCCCGACGGTCGGACAGGCTTGCACCGTCGGCCTGGGCGCCTGCGCGCGCACCGGGCTGTGGATGTGCAACGCGGCCGGCACCGGGGTCCAGTGCAGCGCCACCGCCGGTCAGCCGATCGCCGAGACCTGCAACGGCGTCGACGACAACTGCGACGGGACGACCGACGAGGGGTTCGGCCTGGGCACGGCCTGTGACGGCCCCGACGCCGACCTGTGCACCGAGGGCATGATCGTGTGCAACGCCAGCGGTGGCACGATGTGCTCGGACAGCACCGGCGACACCATCGAGGTGTGCAACGGCGCCGACGACGACTGCGATAGCCGCACCGACGAGGGCTGGAACGTCGGCATGGCGTGCGACGGCCCCGACACCGACGCCTGCGTCGAGGGCGCCATCGTGTGCAACGGCTCGGGCGGCACTACCTGCTCGGACAACACCTCGTCGACGGTCGAGACCTGCAACGGCCTGGACGACGACTGCCAGGGCGGCGTCGACAACGGCTTCCCGGTCGGGGTGACCTGCGCGGTCGGGGTCGGCGCCTGCAGCCGCACCGGCACCAACGTGTGCAATGCGGCCGGCACCGGCGTCCAGTGCAGCGCCACCGCCGGGGCCCCCACCGCGGAGATCTGCGGCGACGGCATCGACCAGGACTGCAACGGCGCCGACATCGCGTGCCCGGTCAACGACGGCCCGGCCGGCGCGGTCAACATCAGCGCGGGCGGGGTCTTCACGGTCGACCTGACCGCGGCCCGCAACGATCAGGACTTCAGCGGCACGTCGTGCGGATCGACCGGCGGCCGCGACGTCTACTACACCTTCACCCTGCCGGCGGCCGAGACGGTCTACGTCGACACCTTCGGCTCCAACTTCGACACCGACCTCCGCATCTTCGCCGGGAGCTGCACCGCGCTGGGCGCGCTGCAGAGCTGCTTCGACGACAGCTGCAGCGTGTTGCAGAGCCAGGGCGCGCTGTCGCTGGCGGCCGGCACGTACTGCCTGGTGGCCGACCAGTATTCGAGCGCGCAGACCGCCGGCGCGCTCACGCTGACCTTCACCCGCGGCGGCCGCACCGGGAGTGCGCTGCCGGCGACCAGCGGCTCGGTCACCGGCACCACCGTCGGCGCCGCCAACACCTGGGTGCCGTCGTGCTCGTCGGGATCGACGGCTGGCGACCAGGCCTACTACTTCCTGGCGTGCCCGGCGACCACCCGCACGGTCGCCGCCGCCACGTGCAGCACCCCGACCAGCTGGGATTCGGTCATCTACCTGCGCAAGGCCGGCGTCGCCACCGACGTGACCTGCAACGACGACGGCTTGTCCCCGTGCGGCTCCGCCTCGCCGATCCGCCTGTCGTCGTTCACCGGCGCCGCGGCCGCCGGGCCGGGCCTGTACTGGCTGGTCGTCGACGGCTTCCTGGCGACCACCGGCGCGTACACGCTCACGTACACGATCACGAACTGACGCGCGCGGCGCGCCGCCGGCCGCGGCCTGGTGGGCGCGGACGCGGTCGCGGCCGGTCGGTGGCCGGGCGCTTGGCCGGCAGGGTCGCCACGAAGTCGGTGCCGCGCTTGAGCCACGCCGCCAGGCCGCGCGCGGTGCGGAAGCCGGCCGGGTCCACGTAGACGAAGCCGGCCAGCGGCCGGCCGGTGAACGTCATCGGCCGGGCGTGTGGCAGGTCGAGCACGTCCGGATAGGCGGCCTTGCCCACGCGCAACATCAACGCCTCGGTGGTGAGGCCACAGCACATGTGGCCGCCGACCATGAAGCACAGGCCGCCGAACATCTGCTTCTCGACTACCTCCTGCTCGCCCTGGGCCAGCACCCGGCGGATCCGTTGCGCGGTCGCGTGGTCGTACGCCATGGCTGGGATGGTGCCCGACCCAGCGGGCCAGTGTCACCTCGCGTCGGGCTCGGCGTCCGCGTCGTCGTCGTCCGCGTCGTCCGCGTCGTCCGCGTCGTCGTCGTCGTCCGCGTCGTCGTCGTCGCCGTCGTCGTCGTCGTCGTCGTCGCCCGCGCGCGGATCTTCGAGACCGACCGCGTCGAGCATCTCCCAGGTCTCGAAGCCGCGGGCGTCGGCCTGGTCGAGCAACACGCAGGCGTCGGCCAGGTCGCCGTCCAGCTCGCCGGTCAACATCATCACCGCCAGAGTGGCGGCGGCGCGGCCGTGCCCGGCGTCGGCGGCCCGTCGGTACAGCACCGCGGCGCCAGCGAGATCGACCTCGCCGTCGGCGCCGGAGGCCAGGCGCGCGCCCAGGTTGTACAGCGCGCGGGCGTGACCGCCGTCGGCGGCGCGGGCCAGCCACGCCGCCGCGGTGGCCGGGTCGGCATCGACGCCGATGCCCTGGCCGTAGAACAGCGACAGCTCGAACTGGGCGTCGGCGTCGCCGGCGTCGGCCGCACCCCGATGCCGGGCCAGGCTGTCGGCGGCATCGCCCAGCCAGTGTGCGACCAGCCCGCCCAGGTACCGCTCGGCCGGGGTCGGCGCGGCCAGGCCGTCGAGCAGCTCCAGCGCCAGCCGCTGGGTCGCCGCCGAGGTGTGCCGGCTCAGGCGGGTCAGGTTGGCCACCGCGTCGCGCGCGCCCAGCCGGGCCGCCTCGCACTGGCACCGCAGCGTCGCCTCGAGCGCCGGCTGCTCGGCGTCGACGATGGCCTGGGCCTCGCGCGACCACGGCCGGCCCTCGGCGTCAGCCGGGTCGACGCCGTCGAAGGCGCCCAGCGTCCGCAGCGCGGCCAGGTAGCACTCGCCCAGGGCGAGGTAGGCCCGGGCGTCGCCGGCGGTGGCGGCCTGCCACAGCGCGTCGAGCATGGCGCGCTCGGCGGCCGGGGCGTCGTCCATGAGGCCCAACATCGCGTCGCCCCGGATGAAGCGCTGCAGGAGCGCGTGGCCGTGCTCGTAGGGATCCATGCCTGATGCTACCTCGCGGGCGAACCGGCCGGCGGCCGCGCCACCCGTTGCAAACGGCGGCGGCTGCGATAGGGTGCCCCCTCGCAACCACGCACCCACGCTGGGGGAGCCATCTGGCTGAGAGGCACGCGTCGACGTCGACGGTGCGACCCCTCGAACTTGCCCGACCCGCGCGCGCGGCCACCGGGGGAAGGAAGCGACATGAGCAGCAACGGCAACGGCAACGGCACCAACGGCAACGGCAACGGCAACGGCACCAACGGCACCAACGGCAACGGCAAGCGCGGCTCGCTGCCGCAGGTCGACGACCCGGTCAGCGAGCTGGCTCCCATCGCCGGCTTCCCGGCCTCCGAGAAGATCTACGTCGAGGCCGGCGACGTGGCCGTCCCGGTCCGCCGGGTCCACCTGTCGGGCGGCGAGCCGCCGTTCGACGTGTACGACACCTCGGGCCCGACCGGGCACGACCTGCACAAGGGCCTGCCCAAGCTGCGCAAGGCGTGGATCGACGCCCGCATCGCCGCCGGTGACGACGGCAACCGCACCCAGATGCACTACGCCCGCCAGGGCCTGATCACGCCGGAGATGCGCTTCATCGCCATCCGCGAAGGCCTGGATCCCACGACCGGCCCGGAGTTCGTGCGCAGCGAGGTGGCGCGCGGCCGGGCCATCATCCCCGCCAACATCAACCACCCCGAGAGCGAGCCGATGATCATCGGCTCGAAGTTCCTCACCAAGATCAACGCCAACATCGGCAACTCGGCGGTCAGCTCGTCGATCGGCGAGGAGGTCGACAAGCTGCGGTGGTCGATCAAGTGGGGCGCCGACACCGTCATGGACCTGTCGACCGGCGACAACATCCACGAGACCCGCGAATGGATCGTGCGCAACTCGCCGGTGCCGATCGGCACGGTGCCGATCTACCAGTGCCTGGAGAAGGTCAACGGCAAGGCCGAGGACCTGACCATCGAGCTGTTCCTCGAGACCTTGATCGAGCAGGCCGAGCAGGGCGTCGACTACTTCACCATCCACGCCGGCGTCCGCCTGCCCTACATCCCGTGGACCGCGAACCGCACCACCGGCATCGTGTCGCGCGGCGGCTCGATCATGGCCAAGTGGTGCCTGCACCACCACAAGGAGAACTTCCTCTACACCGAGTTCGAGCGCATCTGCGAGGTGATGAAGAAGTACGACGTGGCGTTCTCGCTGGGCGACGGCCTGCGCCCCGGCTCGATCGCCGACGCCAACGACCGGGCCCAGCTGGCCGAGCTCGACACCCTGGGTGAGCTGACCAAGATCGCCTGGAAGCACGACATCCAGGTGATGATCGAGGGCCCCGGGCACGTGCCGCTGCACAAGATCAAAGAGAACGTCGACCTGCAGATGCAGATCTGCCAGGAGGCGCCGTTTTACACCCTGGGCCCGCTGGTGACCGACATCGCCCCGGGCTACGACCACATCACCAGCGCCATCGGCGCGGCGATGATCGGCTGGTTCGGCACCGCGATGCTCTGCTACGTGACGCCCAAGGAGCACCTGGGGCTGCCCAACAAGAAGGACGTCAAGGACGGCGTCATCGCCTACAAGATCGCCGCCCACCGCCGACCTGGCCAAGGGCCACCCCGGCGCCCAGCGCCGCGACGACGCCCTGTCCAAGGCGCGCTTCGAGTTCCGCTGGCAGGATCAGTTCCACCTGTCGCTCGACCCCGACACCGCCCAGGACTTCCACGACGAGACCCTGCCGGCGGCGGCGGCCAAGGGCGCCCACTTCTGCTCGATGTGCGGCCCCAAGTTCTGCTCGATGAAGATCACGCAGGACGTGCGCGACTACGCCGCCAGCCACGGGCTCGACGAGGAGGCCGCGCTGGCCGCCGGCCTGGCCGAGAAGGCCGCCGAGTTCGCCGACCAGGGCCAGGCGCTGTACCTCGACAAGGCCTGAAGCGGCGGCGGCGAGGTCGGCCGCGTGGTACTGTCTGGCCCGTGACGAGTCGGGATCGCGAGGGCCGACCGCGGCACCGACCGTCGGACTTCCAGTCGGCGGGCGATCCGACGTGGCTCGAGACCGGCCCCGCGGACCCGACCGCGGGGCGCGGCGCCGGCGCTGACGGCGTAGACCTCGAGATCGGGCCAGGGCTCCACCTCGCGCCCTACCAGCTGATCCGCGAGATCGGGCACGGCGGGATGGGCGTGGTCTACGCCGCGCGCGACACCCAGCTGGGCCGTCGGGTAGCGATCAAGTTCCTGCGCAAGGTCGACGACGAGGTCATCGATCGGTTCCTGGTCGAGGCGCGCGCCACCGCGCACTGCACCCACGACAACATCGTCGTCATCCACGGCGTCGGTCAGTACTTCGGGATGCCGTACCTGGTGTTCGAGTACCTCGAAGGCCGGACCCTGCGCGACGTGCTCGAGGAGTTCGCCGGTGAGCCGATGCCGCCGGCGCGGGTGGTCGAGCTGATGACCCCGGTGGCGCGGGCGTTGGTCCGGGCCCACGAGCTGGGCATCGTCCACCGGGACCTGAAGCCCGAGAACATCATGGTGACCGACGCCGGGCAGGTGAAGGTGCTCGACTTCGGCATCGCCAAGGCGCTGGGCGGCGAGCCGTCGGCGCGCCCTGACCCGACCGACGCCCGCCGGCCCGGGCTCACGCTCACCGACGACGGCGCCATCATCGGCACGCTGCCGTACATGGCGCCCGAGCAGATGGGCGGGAGCCCGATCGACCACCGTGCGGATCTGTTCGCGGTCGGCGTCATCTTGTTCGAGCTGCTGACGGGACGGCACCCGGTCGAGCCGTTCGAGCCCGAGGCGCTGTTCCGCAACCTGGTCACGCCGACGCCGCTGCCGTCAGTCGGCGGCGTGGTCGACGGCCTGCCACCGGCGCTGGTCGCGGTCGTCGACGAGTGCCTCCGCAAGGGCGTGGCTGACCGCCTGGGCGGCGCCGCCGAGCTGGCTCGCCGGCTCGAACAGCTCACGCCGACGGCACGCCCGGCCCATGGCGACGCCCCGTTCTTGGGCCTGGCGGCGTTCCAGGAGCACGACGCCGGGCGGTTCTTCGGTCGCGGCCGTGACGTGGCGCGTCTGGTGGCGCGGGTCCGGGAACAGCCCCTGACCGCCGTGGTCGGCCCGTCGGGGGTCGGCAAGTCGTCGCTGGTCCGGGCCGGCGTCGGGCCCACCCTCAAGGCCGCGGACCCGCGGTGGGAGATCATCACCCTCCGGCCCGGCCGTCACCCGCTGGCGGCGCTGGCCAGCGTGCTCGAGCGGGTCGCCCCGCACGCGCTGCCGGTCGATGCCTCCGCCGATCCGCACGCCGCCCTGACCCGGCGACTGCTGACCGAGCCAGGCTGCTTCGGCGTGGCGCTGCGGACCCGCGCGCAGGTCGACGGGCGGATCACGCTGGTGTTCGTCGACCAGCTCGAAGAGCTGTACACCCTGGTGCCGGCGAGCGACGAGCGGCGCGCGTTCACCACCGCGCTGGCCGCGGTGGCCGACGACGTCGCCGCCCCGCTGCGGGTCGTCGTGTCGATCCGCGGCGACTTCCTCGACCGCGTCGGCGAGGATCCCGGGTTCTTCGACGGCATCGCCCACGGCCTGGTGTTCCTCGCGGCCCCCGACCGGGCCGGCCTGCGCGAGGCGCTGCTGGAGCCGGTGGCGGCGGCCGGCTACCGCTTCGAGCAGGCGGCGATCGTCGACGACATGGTCGACGTCATGGCCGAGACCCCGGGCGCGCTGCCGCTGTTGCAGTTCACGGCCGCGCGGCTGTGGGAGGCCCGCGACCGCGATCGCCACCAGCTCACCGCCGCCAGCTACCAAGCCCTGGGTGGGGTGCGCGGCGCCCTGGCGGCGCACGCCGAGGAGGTGGTCGGCGCCCTCGACGGCCGCGGCCAACGGCTGGCGCGCGAGGTGTGCCGACGGCTGGTCACGCCCGAGCGCACCCGCGCCGTCGTCGAGCTGGCCGACCTGGACGCCCTCGACGAACAGCCGGCGCGGGTCCGCGCCGTGATCGATCAGCTGGTGGCGGCGCGGCTGGTGGTGGTCCACGCCCGCGGCGAAGCCGGCGGCTCGGTCGAGCTGATCCACGAGTCGTTGATCGGCCAGTGGCCGAGCCTGCGGCGGTGGCTCGACGAGGAGCGTGACGACGTGGTGTTCCTCACCCAGCTGGCCGCGGCGGCGCGGCAGTGGGAAGCACGGGGGCGGCCGACCGGCTTGCTGTGGCGTGGCGACGCCGCCGCCGAGGCCCGCCGGTGGGCCGCAACCCGCGCGTGGGTGGTCCCGCCACGCGACCAGCCGTTTCTCGATGCCGTGCTCGCGCTGGCCCGGCGCAGCCGACGCGTGCGCGTCGCCGCGGTCGCCGCGACCATGGCCGTCCTCGCGGCCGCCGCCGGTGGCGCCACCGTCGCCTACCTGCGGGTCCGGGCCGCCGAGCAGACCGCCCGCGCCAGCGCCGACCGCGCCGACCGCGAGAACGCCGCGAAGACCGAGGCGCTCGCCGCGGCCCGCGCCCAGCAACAGGTGGCGGAGCGGGCGGTGGCCGACCGGACCGACGCCCAGCGGGAGCGCACCAAGGCCGAGGCCGCCGCCGCCGACACCAGCGCGCTGCTCGGGATGAGCCGCGAACAGCTCGAGCGCAAGAACGCCGAGCTGGAGGCGTCGACGCGGGAGGCCCAGGCCGCCGAGGCCCGCGCCACCGCCGCCTCCGTGCGCGCGGTCGCCGCCGCGGACGAGGCCCGGCGCGCCAAGGCGGAGCTCCAGGTCCGCCTCGAGGCCGAGCAGCAACGGGTCCGGGCGCTGCAGGACGAGGCCCGCAAGCTCACCACGAAGCTGAAGGACTGACCCCCGCGGCGCGGATCACGGCGACGCTGGTCACAGGTCGCCGGCCAGCGATAGCACCACGCCGCCGGCGGTCGGGGTCACCGTCGGCGTGACCCGCGGCGGCGCGTCGGAGACCGTGCGGGCGCGGTTCAGGTACAGCATCACCGCGCCGGTCACGGCGGCGCCCGCGCCGACCACCACCAGGCCGGTGCCGATCACCGACTTCTGGGCCGCGCGGGTCTCGAGGGCCGCCACCGCGGCCAGCTCGAGGTCGCGGTCACACGCCCGCTCGGCGCAGTGCTGGGCGACGTAGCGATCGTAGCTGGCGGCGTCGGCCGCGGCGCTCAGATCGACCAGGCCGCCCGCACCGGCCACCACCAGGCCGCCGCCGAACACCAGCCAGGGCACGGCCGGCGACCACCGGTGGACGACCCGGGCGCTCGCCGCCAGCGGCGCGAGCGTGAGCGCGAGGCGCGTGGGCTCGCCGCCGAGCACGATCACCGTCGGCGCCTCGGTCAGGTACCCGGGCCGCGTGCCCACCACCTGATGGGCGCCGGGCCGCAGGCGCCGGCTGATCTCGATCGGGCAGGTCGCCAGCGCGACGCCGTCGAGGGTCACCGCCACGTCGCGCTGGGCGCAGGTCACCGTCAGCTCGCCGATCTGGTTGGCCAGGAGCTTGTCGTAGGTCACCGCCTCCGCGTAGACGGCGTCGTCCAGCGGCGCCGCGCCGTAGCGCAGGGCCAGCTTGAGTTCGTCGGCGGCCTCGACCGGGCGGTCGAGCTGGATCAAGCAGCGCACGACGTTGAACCGGATCGCGGGGTGATCCCACGCCGCCAGCGCCGCCCGGTACGCGGCCAGGGCGTCGACGAACTTGCCGGCCAGGAACTGTGCGTTGCCGGCGTCGACGTGGCCCTGGGCCGCTGCCTTGGCGGCGTCGGTGACCCCGACCGACCACGGCGGTGGATCGGCGGCCGCCGGCACGGCCACCAGGGCGCCCGCCAGCGCCAGCGCGATCAGCCGCCCGCGACGGCTCACGCGCAATCTCCCGGGCACGTGGTGGCGGTCTCCCCGCCGGTGCACTGGAAGTCGCCGCAGCTCGGCGCGCACGCGCCGCAGTCGACGGGGCACGTCACGCAGGACTCGCCGGGCGGGGCGCACACGCGATCGCCGCAGCCGGCTGCGGTGGCGCCGCACGCCGCGTCGCCGCTGGCGCCGGGCGGGCACGCCGGCCGACACACCAGCCAGCAGTCGGGATCGAGCGTGGTGCCCGTGACCGGATCGCACCCGGCCAGGCCGTCGCCGTCGCTGTCGCCGTCGCTGTCAGCCGGCCCGCAGGTGTCGTCGCCGGCCGGCCCGTCCCAGCGCAGCCACGCCAGCTCGTCAGCGACGGCGAAGTCGGCGAGCGTGCCCCCGAACGCCAGCACCCCGGCACCATCGATGGCGGTCACCAGCGCGTGGTCCGCGCGGCCGCGCAGCGTCGTCGTCACCGGGACCTGGGTCCACTGCGCGCCGTCCCACTCCCACTGATCGGCCAGCGCCAGGCCACCTGGGTTGCCGCCAAACAGCACCACCCGCCGGCGAGCCGGGTCCCAGGCGGCCGCGCCGTATTCCCGAGCGGTCGGCCCGCCGGTCGCCCGCAGCGTCCAGCTCGCGCCATCCCACTCCCAGGTATCACGGAGCGCGCCGTCCGGCCCCGTGCCGCCGAACACCACGACGACGGATCGGATCGGATCGTAGGCCGCGGTCGCCGCGTAGCGCTCCCCTGGTGACGTGACCGGTGCCGCCTGCGTCCAGGCGACGCCGTCGAAGATCCACGTGTCGCCGAGCGGCGTGTCGCCGATCCCGCCGAACATCACGGTCTGCCCGCGGGCCGCGTCGTAGACCAGCACCTCCTTCGCGCGCCCCGGCGGCACCGCCCCACCTACGTGCTGCGCCCAGGTCGTCCCGTCGAACAGCCAGGTCTCGTCGAGCGCGCTGGGGGTCGAGAGGCGCCGGCCGCCGAACATCACGAACTGGCGCCGGCCTTGGTCGTACGCCAGCTCGGCCTGGAAGACCTGCCCCGGCGGCCCGTTGGTGAGCCGTGACCAGGCGCCGTTCCAGATCAGGGTGTCGTCGTAGTAGTTCGCGCCGCGGTGGCCGCCGTAGATGACCATCCGACGCCCCTCGAGATCCACGGCCGCCATGTGGCTCGAGCGCCCGTCCACGCCTGCGCTGGCGTACGGTTGCGCCGGCGTCCAGTGGTCGACGTCCCAGCGGCTGCTGGTGGCGCGGGTCACGAGCAGGAGCTCGGCGCGGCGGACGACGGTCACCATCGCGGGTTCCGGCTGCGCTGGCCCAGCCGCTCCCAGCGCGGTCCAGCCGACGCCAGTCCAGGCCCAGGTGTCGAGGGACGACGGGCCGCCTGACCCGCCCTGCATCAGCAAGCGCCCGGTGCGTGGCTCGAAGCCCATCGTGTGGTGGTGACGCGCCGCGGCCGCGCTAGTATCGAGCAGGGTCCAGGTCGCGCCGGCCAGCGCCCAGGTCTCCCCGGAGATCGAACGCGGGTCCTGGCCGTCCCACCCACCCGTCAACACCAGCGCACCCTGGGTCGGGTCGAACGCCATGGCGGCCCCTCCCCCGCGTGGTGACGGACCGTCGCCACTGAGCAGGGTCCAGGTGACGCCGTCGTAGGTCCAGGTGTCTCCGAGCGGCACCGGCGCCCCCACGGGTCGCGCAAACCCACCGGAAAGCACGATCCGCTCGCCGATCGGATCGTACGCCATCACGGCGTCGTCCCGCGACGGCGGCGACATCGTCGGCGCCATCAGCGTCCAGGTGGCGCCATCCCACTCCCAGGTGTCGTCGAGGGTCAAGCCACCGAACAGCACCACGCGCTGGCGGTGGGCGTCGTAGGCCAGGGCCGGTCGGAGCCGGCGCGCGGGCGAGACCGGCGGCGTCTGGAGCATCCAGTGGTGGCCATCGGACTCCCAGGTGGCGCTGCCGCCGTCGGTGGATCCGAACATCACGATCCGATCGCGGCGAGCGTCGTAGGCGACGACGGTATCGCTGGCGAGGCCCAGGTCAGGCAGCACCGTCCAGCCGACGCTCTCGCGCGTGCAGTCGCTGGCGCAGCCGTCGTGGCTGATGGCCCGGCCGGCCGGGCCGTCGTCGCACTGCTCGCCGGTGACCAGGTCGACGACGCCGTTGCCACAGGTCTCGTCCGACGCGCAGTCGGCAGCGCACCCGTCGCCGGGGACGTTGTTGCCGTCGTCACACGGCTCGCCCGGGTCGAGCCGCTGGTTGCCGCACCCCACCGGGAAACAGGCGCCGCCGTGACAGACGCTGGCGGGGCCGCACGCCGCCAGCGCCGGCAGCCCCGCGCAGGCGGTCACCTGGGCCGGCGTCGCGCAGGCCGTCAGCCCGTCGACAACGACGCACACCCCGTCGGCCGGGCACACCGAGCCATCGCCACACACGACGCTCTCGGTCGAGACGCAGCCGCTGTGAGGGGACAGCGCGACGACGGCGAGGAGCGCGGCGAGCACCGACCGACGCCAGGCGGTTCCCATCGCGCGAATCTACCAAGAGTTCTCGCCGCCGCGTCGCGCCGCGAGACCTGCCGCATCGATGGCGTGCGTCGCGGCGCGTCAATCCGGGGCGCGGTGTCTTTCGGGCCTTGCATCCGCTGCGCCAGCACGCCAAGATCTTTGATCAACTCGTGGCGGTCGAAAAACGCAGCCTCAAGCTCGAGAAGCTGGCGCGCATCTATGATGACCAGATCGCGCCGGTATGGGGCGCGCGGTTCGGCAAGATGCTGCTGCGGGAGCTGACCATCCCCGAGCGCGGCCAGGTGCTCGACATCTCGTGCGGCACCGGCTACCCGCTGGTGGAGGTGCTGCGCCGCAAGGGCGACGCCGCCCGGGTGATCGCCATCGACGCCTCGAGCGCGTTGCTCGACGTGGCCCGCAAGAAGGTCGCCGACCTCGGCGCCCTGGGCAAGCGGGGGGTGTTCTTCCGCACCGAGAGCCCGGTGCCACGGCTGTCGTTCGCCGACGACGTCTACGACGTGGTCATGTGCAACCTGGGCCTGGCCGAGATGCCCGACGCGGCGCAGGCCCTGGCCGACTTCGCGCGGGTCACCAAGGTCGGTGGCGAGGTCCGCTGCACGATCCCCCTCGACGGCACCTGGCTGGAGTTCCACGACATCTTCCGCGAGGTGCTGGTCAAGCACGACCGCCACGAGGCGCTCGACCGCCTCGACGCCCACCTGGCCAGCTACCCGACCATCGACCAGTGCCTGGGCTGGATGCGGGCCGCCGGACTCGAGCCGGCGGTCGAGGTCGAGGAGTTCACGCTCCTGTTCAAGAGCTCGCGCGAGTTCTTCTTCGCCCCGGTGGTCGAGTTCGGCCCGCTGCCCGAGTGGAAGGCGGTGGCCGGCACCGGCCAGGAGCTGCAGGACGTCTTCTGGTACATCAAGGAAGCGATCGACGCCTACTTCGGCGAGCGCGCGTTCCAGGTGACGGTCAAGGCCGGTTGCCTGGTCGGCCGCAAGCTCGATCCGGCCCGCCTGGCCGCGACCGTCGAGGACGCCGCCGGCAGCGAGCTGTCGGCGCCGGTGCCGGTGCGGCTGGCCGACGGCTCGGTGCGCCCGACCGAGGCCGCCGCGACCCCGGCGGCCCGCGAGCTGGGGACCGCGGAGGTCGACATCCTCGAGATCCAGGAGGTCGAGGGCAGCCACAACCCGATCGACCCGGCCGATCTGTCGCTCGACGCGTTCACCGACGGGAAGGCCCGGCCCGGGTACCTGGGCGCCGGCAGCGTGGTGGCTGACCCGGCCCGCGCGCGCGAGCCGGCGCCGGCCCCGCTGCCCGGGGTGATCGACGCCGCGGGGCTGATCGCCGACGAGCGCGACGCCTCCGACGCCCCGACCGGCGGCCACCCACGGTGGGACGCCGATGACCTGGACGACCTGGCGGCGTTCGAGGGGCTCGACGACGACGACGACCTGGACACCGGCGACCTGCAGGCGCTGGCCGACGTCGGCGAGCTGGGCGACCCGGACGCCGGCGATCCCGACCTGGATCCCGACCTAGATCCCGACGTGGCCGCCGCCGGCCGTAGCGATCCCGACGCCGACGACCCTGACGTCACGACCGGCGCCGGCGGCCGCGACGGCCTGCGCGGCCGGGCCTGACCGTCGGCCGGCGACGCCCCATCGTCGGCGGGCCCGGGTGATCGCGCGGGCCCGGCCGCGTATGCTCGCGCGGCGATGACGCACGCCGAGTACCTGGCCCTGGTCGCCGAGCTGACCGAACACGATCGCCGCTACTACGAGCTGGCCGCCCCGACCATCGCCGACGGCGAGTACGACCGGCTGGCGGCCCGGCTGCGCGCGACCGAGGCGGCCCACCCCGACTGGGTGGTCACCTGGTCGCCCACCCAGCGGGTCGGGCACGTGCCGCTGTCGGGCTTCACCAAGGTGGTGCGGCCGGTGCCGATGCTGTCGCTCGACAACACCTACGATGAGGCCGAGCTGCGGGCCTTCCACGACCGGGTGGCCAAGGGCCTCGACGGCGAGCCGACCCGGTACTCGATCGAGCCCAAGATCGACGGGTTCGGCATCGAGCTGACCTACCAGGGCGGCGTGCTGACCCTGGCCACCACCCGCGGCGACGGCACCACCGGCGAGGACGTCACCGCCAACGTCCGCACCATCCGCACCATCCCGGTCCGGCTGCGCGAGCCGATCGACGTGGTGGTGCGCGGCGAGATCTACATCGCCAAGGACACCTTCGCCCGCCTCAACGCCGCACGCCTCGCGGCCGGTGAGGAGCCGTGGAAGAACCCGCGCAACCTGGCGGCCGGCTCGATCAAGCTGCTCGACGCGCGCGAGGTGGCGGCGCGGCCGATGCAGGCGATCCTGTACGAGGTGGTCGACGGCGCGCGCCTGGCCGACGGCCACGTGGCGTCGCTGGCGCGGATCGCGGCGCTCGGGATCCCCACCTCCGGCGAGAACCAGACCGTCGACACCTGGGACGGCCTGGCGGCGGCGGTGGCGACCTGGGCCGCGCGCCGCGACGCCCTGCCCTACGAGATCGACGGCCTGGTGATCAAGGTCGACAGCTTCGAGCAGCGGGCCCAGCTGGGGGTGACCTCGAAGTTCCCGCGCTGGGCCATCGCCTACAAGTTCCCGGCCCGCCAGGTGACCACCACCGTGCGCGACCTCGAGGTCAACATCGGCCGCACCGGCGCGGTGACCCCGGTGGCCCGGCTCGAGCCGGTCGACGTGTCGGGCACGACGGTGTCGAGGGTGTCGCTGCACAACTGGGATCAGGTCGGGCGCCTGGGCATCGGCGACGGCGATCGGGTGTTGGTGGAGAAGGCCGGCGAGATCATCCCGCAGATCTTGGGGGTCACCGAGCGGGCCGACTCGCCGCGGTGGACGGCGCCGACCGCCTGCCCCGAGTGCCAGACCCCGCTGGCCCGCGAAGACGACAAGGTGGTGCTTTTGTGCCCCAACCGGCTGGCGTGCCCGGCCCAGCGTCAGGCCGCGATCGAGTTCTTCGCCGGCCGCGGCCAGTTCAACATCGACGGCCTGGGCGAGAAGCTGGTGGCGCAGCTCCTGGCCGCGGGGTTGATCTCCGACGTGGCCGACCTGTTCGCCTTGACCGAAGCCGACCTGGCCGGGCTCGAGCGGTTCGGCGAGCAGAGCGCCAAGAACCTGGTGGCGGCGCTGGCCAAGGCCAAGGCCGACGCCACCGCCAGCCGGCTGCTGACGGCGCTGGGCATCCGCCACGTGGGCGGCGTGGTCGCCAAGGCGGTGGCCCGGCACTGGCGGCAGGTGTCGGCGCTGGCGGCGGCGGCCGACGCCAGCGCGCCCGACCGCTTCGTCGCCGCGCTGACCGAGCTCGACGGCGTCGGCGAGGTCATCGCCCGCGCCATCGACGCGTTCCTCCGCGACCCGCACGCGCGGGCGGTGCTGGCCAAGCTGATCGCCCACGGGGTCGACCCGGTCGAGCCGACGGCGGCGACCATCGACGGACCGCTCACCGGCAAGACCCTGTGCGTGACCGGCACGCTGTCGGTGCCGCGCAGCGAGATCGAGGCGCGCATCGTCGCCGCCGGCGGCAAGGTGACCGGGGCGGTGACCAAGAAGACCAGCTACCTGGTGGCGGGCGCCGCCACCGGCAAGGCCAAGCTCGACGCGGCCACCAAGCACGGCGTGCCGGTGCTCGACGAGCCCGCCCTCGAGGCCCTGCTGGCCGCGCCGCTGGCCTGATCGGGTCAGCGCCGACGCGGCGGCGGGCGGCGGGCGGCGCGGGCCGCCTGCACGGCCTGCTCGTCGGCCAGCTTGTGGAAGCCGGCCAGCCGGCCGGCGTCGAGCGTGCCCGCCGCCACCGCCGCCACCACCGCGCACCCCGGCTCGGCCTGGTGCCGGCAATCGGAGAAGCGGCACCCCGCGGCGAGGGCCCGCACGTCGTCGAACGCGGCCTCGGGCTCGTCCTCGAACAGCGCCAGCTCGCGCATGCCCGGGGTGTCGATGATGACGCCGTGGCGCGCGGTGACCACCAGCTCGCGGCGGGTGGTGGTGTGGACGCCACGATCGTCGCCGGCCCGCACCGGCGCGGTGGCGAAGTCGGCGCCGGTCAGCTGGTTCACCAGCGTGGTCTTGCCGACCCCGGAGCTGCCCAGGAAGGTGACGGTGCGACCCGGGGCGCACCAGCCGGCCACCTCGGCGACGCCGCGCCCGTCGACGATCGACAGCCCGACCACCGCCGCGCCGTCGGCCGCCACCGTCGCCGCCGCCAGCACCCGGGCCGGGGCATCGACCAGGTCGAGCTTGGACACCACCACCACCGCGGTCGCGCCGCCGCTGCGGATGGTCGCCAGGTAGCGCTCGAGCCGGCGCGGGTTGAGATCCAGGTTGGCCGAGGTCAACACCAGCGCCACGTCGACGTTGGCCACGATCGGCTGGGGCCGATCGGCCTCGCCCGCGGCCCGGCGCACCAGGCAGGTGCGGCGCGGCACGATGGCCCGCACCACCGCGCGCGAGCCGTCGAGCTTGGCCCGGTCGGCCTCGGTCACCACCACCCAGTCGCCGACGATGGGCAGCTCGCGCGAGTCGCCGGCGCGGTGGAACATCCGGCCGGTCGGCTCGGCCCAAAACCGGGCCTCGCCGTCGTCGACCTCGACCGCGCCGCGGTGGGCGATGACCACGCGGGCCAGCGCGCCGCCGTCGACGATCGGCACCGCGTCGGCCCACGCAGGATCCCAGCCGAGGTCAGGCAGCGGCACGGCCGAGAGGTGCGGGGCGCGCCCGGCCACGTCAAGGCCGGGCGGCTGCGCCGCCGAGCCGAACCCAGGTGCGCGACGACGGGGGCGCGGGCGGATCGAGCTTCCTCATCGGGCGCGCGCGCGCGACGGTGGTGCATGCGCGCGCGGATCACCCTGGCCGTCCTCGGTGGGATCGCCACCACCGCCTCCCCCGCCCACGCCGGCGGCCAGCTGGTCGGCGACAACGGCGCCCAGGGCCAGCAACGGGCCGGCGCGTTCACCGCCAAGGCCGACGACCCCACCGCGCTGGCCTGGAACCCGGCCGGCGTGGTCGGCGCGGCGCGGGCCCTGTACCTGGGCGCCAACATCGTGCAGCTGACCGCCAGCTACACCCGCGACGGCGCCTACGCGGCGGTCGCGCCCGGCCCGACCGGGCAGCCCAGCTACACCGGCGATCGTTACCCGGCGGTGCGCCACGCCGGTGGCCCCCAGGCGGTGCCGATGCTGGCCGCCACCATCCCCCTCGGCCGGCGGCTCGGGCTCGGGCTCGGCGTCATGGCCCCGCACGGCTACGGGCGCCGCCACTTTCCGTTGACCATGCCCGACGGCGCGCCGGCGCCGCAGCGCTACGACACCGTCGATCAGCAGGCGCTGGTGATCCTGCCGTCGCTGGCCTTGGCCGCTGACCTGGGCCACGGCGTCCGGGTCGGGGTGCGCGCGAGCTACGGCTACGCGGCGCTGACCACCCGCAAGGTGGTCCAGGGCATCGCCAACGGCGCGGAAGATCCGGCGCAGGATTCGGAGGTCACGGTGACCGCGCGCGACGCCGGGGTGCCGGCGGTCGGCGTCGGCCTCGCGTACCGGGCCGCGCCCCAGCTCGAGCTGGCCGCCACCTGGCAATCGGCCATCACGCTCGACGCGCGCGGCACGTCGACCGCGCTCCTCGGCGCCGCGCTGCGCGAGCCGCAGCCGGGCGTGACCAACTACAACGAGCCGGTGCCCGATGGCCAGGCCAGGTGCGCCCCCGGCGGTACCCGCGACGCCCTGGCCACCTGCGCGACCATCCCAGCTCTGCCGCAGGTCGCGACCGTCGCGGCCCGCTACCTGGTGCGCGATCCCGACGGCGCGCCGCTGGGCGACGTCGAGGTCGACGTCCGCTGGGAGCAGTGGAGCCGCGCCACCGACTACCGCATCGTGGTCGACGGTCAGAACCACCTGCTCGGCAGCCGCCTCAACGACACGGTGGTCCGCCACGGCCTGGTCGACACCTGGTCGATCCGGCTCGGCCTCGAGGGGCTCATCGATCGGCGCCGGCCGACCACCGTCGCGCGCCGCGGCCGGGCGGCGGACGTGGCGGGCGCGCTGTGGCATCTGCGCGGCGGCCTGGCCTACGACACCGCGGCGGCGCCGCCTAGCTGGACCCGCCTCGACCTCGACGGGCTCGAGCGGTTCACCGCGGCCGCCGGCGTCGGCGTGGAGCTGGGTCGGTGGCGCATCGACGTGGGCGGCGCGCTGGTGGTGTCCCCCAGCCGGCACCTGGGCGACGTCGCCGTCGCGGACCCGGCCGACGCCGCGCACCGGGTCCAGCCCGACATCGGGGTGCCGCTGGCGGCGCCCGATGACCAGCCCTACAACCCGTTCAACGCTGGCACCTACGCCAGCGGCTACTGGATCGGCTCAGCCGGGGTGACCCGCGGGTTCTGATCGCGGGCCGAGCTCACCGGCCGCGCTACGGCGGCGACACCGGCGCCAGCGCCTCATCGAAGCGCAGCGGGCGGCCGATGGCATCGCCCACCAGCGCGCCGTCGCGCATCACCACGTGGCCGCGCACGACGGTGGCCACCGGCCACCCGGTCACCTCGCGGCCGTCGAACGGGGTCCACCCGCAGCGCGACGCCATGTCGGCCGAGCGGATGGTGCGGCGCGCGGCCAGGTCGACCAGCGTCAGATCACCGTCGAAGCCGACCGCCAGGCGGCCCTTGGCAGACAGGCCCCACACCCGGGCCGGGCCGGTACACACCAGATCGATCAGCCGCTCGAGGGTCAGGCGGCCGGCGGCGACGTGGTCGAGCATCAGCGGCAGCATGGTCTGCACCCCGGGCATGCCGCTCGGGCTCTGGGGGTACGGGCGGGCCTTCTCCTCGAGCGTGTGCGGGGCGTGGTCGGTGGCCAGCAGGTCGCACGCGCCGGAGGTGACCGCGGCCCACAGCGCGGCCTGGTGGCTGGCGTCGCGGATGGGCGGGTTCATCTGGGCCCGGGTGCCGAGCGCCTGGTAGCAGGCCGGCGCGGCCAGGGTCAGGTGCTGGGGCGGGATCTCGAAGGTGGCGATGTCCTTCGCCCCGGCCAGCAGCTCGCACTCCTCGGCGGTGGTGACGTGGAGGACGTGGACCCGGCGACCGAACCGTCGGGCCAGCGCGACCGCGCGCCAGGTGGCGGTCAGCGCGGTCTCGGCGTCGCGCCACAGCGGGTGCGCGGCGACGTCGGCGGCGTCGATGGCCAGCTGCTTGCGCGCGCGCAGGCGCGCCTCGTCCTCGGCGTGGATCGCCACCCGGCGCACGCCGTGGGCGAACACCTCGGCCAGGGCCTCGTCGTCGGCGACCAAGAGGGTCCCGGTCGAGCTGCCCATGAACACCTTCACGCCACAGCACCCGGGCAGCGCCTCGAGCTGGCCGAGCTGGGCCGCGTTGGCGGGCGTGGCGCCGATGAAGAAGCCGACGTCGCACCGGGCCCGCCCCTTGAGCCGGGCCACCTTGTCGGCCATGGCCTCGACGGTGGTGGTCGGCGGGTCGGTGTTGGGCATCTCGAGCACCGCGGTCACGCCGCCCAGCACCGCGGCGGTGGTGCCGGTCGCCAGGTCCTCCTTGTGGGGCGCGCCCGGCTCGCGGAAGTGGACCTGGGCGTCGATGACGCCGGGCAGGACGTGCAGCCCGGCCCCGTCGATGATGGTGGCCGCGGTGGCGTGGGCGCCCAGGTCACCGATGGCGGCGATGCGGCCCTCGCGCAGGCCGAGGTCGGCCACCACGCGCCCGCCCGGCGTACACAGGGTGCCGCCGCGGACGATGAGCTGGTACGGCAGCGTCATGGGGCTTCCTCCTCGAGTGGTGCCAGGCGCAACAGCACGTCGCCCGGCCCGACGTCGGCGTCCTCGGCCACCGCGATGGCGGTGATGCGCGCCACGTCGGGCAGCCCGGCCCCGCCGTAGGTCACGCGGTGGAACGTCTTCATCACCTCCAGCAGGCACACCGTCTGCCCGGCGCGCACCACGTCGCCCACCGCCACGAACGGCGCCTTGCCGGGCGCCGGGCGCAGGTAGAACCGGCCGCTCGACGGAGCCACGAAGGCCAGGCCGGCGGCCGCGGCCCCGGTGGAGGAGGTCGCGGCGGCGGCGCCACCGCCGAGGTCGATCGACCGATCGAGCGTGGCCAGGACCGCCCCGTGGTCGACGGCGCAGCGGTGGTGGCGGGCCCCGGTGACCGCGGTGGCGCGTCCGGCCGGGCCCGCGGCGTAGACCACCGGCTCGTCGACGCCCAGCACCTCGACGACGCCGACCACCTGCCCGGGCTCGACCACCTGCCCCACCGCGATCCACGGCGTCCACCGACCGACCCCGTCGGCGGTGAGCACCACGCGCGCGGCGTCGACCGTCGCGCCGGCGGTGCGGGTCATCGCCGCCCCCGGGTCAGCTCGGCCAGATCGTGCAGCGACCAGATGCGCGGGTTCTTGACCCGGCGGTAGCCGGTGGCCTGGTAGCTCATCTCGACCAGGTCGGTCAGCCACCCGCGCAGCGCGGCGACCTCGACGATCTCGTCGGTGTCCATCTGCCGGGCCGCCACGAACGGATCCATGTCGGCCTCGATCCGGGCCTCGACCTCGCGCATCCCGGCCTCGATCTTGGCCCGCTCGGCTGGGTCGGTCACCGCGATCTGGAAGTCGTCGTCGAGCTTGGTGTTGTACGCGGCGATGGCCAGGGTCCGCCCCTCCATCACCGACAGCCGCGACAGGCAGGTCGACAGCTGCACCACCGGGTCGTACGGCATCCCGGCCATGGCGTAGTAGCCGGCGCCCGACGCCTTGCGCAGCAGCACCGAGAACATCGGCACGGTGTTGGTGGAGTTGGTGTAGATGAGGCTCGAGCCGTACGCCAACAGGCCCTGGGCCTCGGCCTCGGCGCCGATGTCGAAGCCGGAGATGTCGTGCAGCCAGATGAGCGGGATGCCGTCGTCGTTGCAGGCCCGCGAGAACGCGCTGACCTTGGCGATACCGCCCCGGTACAGGATGCCGGCCGGGCGCTGGCTGCCGGGGCGGTCGGGATCTTCGACCAGGCCCTGGCGGTTGATCACGAACCCGGCGTACAGCCCGCCCAGCCGACCGACGCCGCAGATCATCTCGGTGCCGGTGTCGGGCAGCAGCTCCCAGAACAGCGACTGATCGACCAGCCGCGCCAGCACCTGGTGGGCGTCGTAGACCTCGCGGTGGTCGACCGGCAACAGCGCGCCCAGCTCGTCGGCGCGGTGGGCCGGCATCAGGGGGCCCTGGTCGCCGCGGTAGAACGTCGCGCCCGACGACGGCAGCCGGGCCACCTCGCGGCGCAGGCAGGCCAGCAGCGTGTCATCGTCCGGAACCCGGACATCGGCGCAGCGCGACTGGTGGACGTGGACCTCGGGCCCGCCGATGCCCAGCGAGGTGATCTTCTGGCTCTTGGCGCCCTTGATGAGCGCGGCGCCGGCGATGACCATGTAGGCCTGCTCGGTCATGTAGACCCGGTCGCTGATGATCGGCATGTAGCCGCCGCCGGCGATGCAGTCACCGAACACGCCGGCCAGCTGCGGGACGCCGTGGGCCGACAGCAGGCTGTTCATCTTGAAGATGTGGCCAGCGCCGCGGGCGCCGGGGAAGCTCTTGCTCTGCTCGGGCAAGAACAGCCCGGAGCAGTCGACCAGGTACACCGTCGGCAGCCGCAGCTTGAGCGCGATCTGCTGGGCCCGCTGGATCTTCTCGGGCGTGCGCGGCCACCAGGCCCCCGAGGCCACGGTGTTGTCGTTGGCGATGATCATGCACCAGCGCCCCTCGACCAGGCCCAGCGCGGTGACCACGCCGGCGGCCGGGGACCGCTGGTCGCCCGGGAACACCTCGCCGTGGTTGACGAAGGTGCCCACCTCGCGGGCCGAGGTGCCGGCGTCGATCAGGCGCGCCACGCGCTCGCGCGCGGTCAGCTTGCCCTTGGCGTGGACCCGATCGACGTACTTGGGGCCCCACCCGGCCTCGACCTCGGCCCGGCGCGCGTGCAGGCGCGCCTCGAGGACGGCCAGGGCCGCGCGGTGATCGTCGGCGGCGGGCGGCAGCGGGCTGCCGATCGGGACCAGGGGAACCAGCGTCATGAGCGGCCTGGGCCGGGGTGCGCGAGCCCCGGGATGGTGCGGGTGTCGTAGCGGTGGTCGCGGAACGCGGCCGAGCCAAGGATGCGCTGGTGGAGCCCCGCGGTGGTCGGCACGCCGACGCACACCAGCTCGGCCAGCGCGCGCTGCATGCGGGCGATGGCGTCGGCGCGGTCGGCGCCCTTGGCGATGACCTTGCACAACAGGCTGTCGTAGTGGGGTGGCACGACGTAGCCCGCCTCGACGTGGGTGTCGACCCGGACGGCCCCACCCTGGGGGTCGGGCAGCTGCCAGGCGGTGATGGTCCCGGGCGCTGGCCGAAAGTTGTCGTCGGGGTCTTCGGCGTTGATGCGGCACTCGATCACGTGGCCGTCGAGCCGCACTTCATCCTGGGTCACCGCCAGCCGGTGCCCGGCCGCGGTCTTGATCTGCAGCTCGACCAGGTCGAGGCCGGTGCGCTCCTCGCTGACGGTGTGCTCGACCTGGAGCCGGGTGTTCATCTCCATGAACCGGAGCGTGGGCGTGCCGGTCAGGCCCTCCTCGAGGAGCATCTCGATGGTGCCGGCGCCGACGTAGCCGATGGCCGCGGTGGCGGCCACCGCGGTGGCCAGGGTGGCCTGGCGCAGCGCCTCGGGCACCACCGGCGACGGACTCTCCTCGATCAGCTTCTGGTGGTTGCGCTGGACCGTGCAGTCCCGCTCGCCCAGGTGGATGGCGTGGCCGTAGCGATCGGCGAACACCTGGAGCTCGACGTGGCGGCCGCCCTCGATGAGCCGCTCGAGGAACACCCGGTCGTCGCCGAAAGCGCCCCGGGCCTCGCCCTGGGCGTCGGTGAACGCGGCCTCGACCTCGGCCGGCCCCCGCGCGATCCGCATGCCGCGCCCGCCGCCGCCGCTCTCGGCCTTGAGCAAGACCGGGTAACCGACCTGATCGGCGCAGGCGCGGGCGGCGGCCGCCGACGCCAGCGGCCCGTCGCTGCCGGGGATGACCGCCAACCCGGCGGCGCGCATCGCCCGCTTGGCGGGGCTCTTGCCACCCATGAGCGCCATGACGTGGGCCGGTGGCCCGATGAAGGTGACGCCGTGCTGCTCACACAGCGTGGCCAGGAGCGGATTCTCCGACAGGAAGCCCCACCCGGGATGCAGCGCGGTGCACCGGGACTGGACCGCGGCCTGGACCACCCGGCGGGCGTCGAGGTAGCTCGCGGCCGAGCGGGCCGGGCCGAGGACGACCACCTCGCGGTCGCGGGTGTACGGCGCCGCGCGATCGGCCTCCGACACCGCGAACACCGGGGTGATGCCGAGGCGGTCGCAGGTGCGCGCGATGCGCACGGCGACCTCGCCGCGGTTGGCGATGAGGATGCGATGGAACCAGGGCGGGCTCATGGGTGCGGGGCCGGCGCGACGCTACCACGGTCGTCACCGCAGCCGGCCTGGGTGAGGGCTCGCAACCGTCGACACGCGATCACCTCCCCGGCGAGATCGCCCGCCACCGCCGCCAGCGCCACCGGCGCCGCCGCGTCCATGCACGGGCCAGGAGCGCCGACCTGGGCGTAGGCCCGGGCACAGGCGGGGTCAGCCGCGGCGATCGCGGCCTGGGTCAGCTCGTCGATCCCGGCCAGCGCGCGCCAGCCGCGGTCGAACACGAACACCACCGGCAGGTCGCGCCCGCCGACCGTGGCGATCAGCCCAGGCCGGCCCACCGGCAGCGCCACCCGGGCCCGGCGCAGCGCGGGCGCTAGGCGCGGGTCGTCGGCGTACTGGGTCCGCACGGTCACCGGCCCGCCGGCGGTGAGCGCCGCCGCCAGCCCGGCCGTCGCCGCCGGGTAGCCGGCCTGGTAGGCGGCGAACGCGGCGCGGTACGGCGGGGTCACCAGCCTGGCCCACCCGGGGTCGTCGACGCGCAAGCCAGCGACGACGGCCGCGGCGCCCGCCGGCGAGCGTCGGGCGACCTCGTCGAGGAACGTCGCCAGGCCGGCCGGGCCGGGTTGGCCCGGCGGCGGCGCCGGCTCGGCGGTGCGGCACGCCACGGCGAGCGCCAGCGCGCCGACCACGCGCGGCGCGGTCATCGGCTCAGGACAGCGCGACCATGCAGGCCGCCGCGCTCGACACCTCGAACTTACCGGGCGCCTCCATCTCGACCGACTTGACCACGCCGTCGACGACGTGGAACAGGCCGCGGCGGGCGCGCAGGCCCATGTGGGGCGCCGCCAGGTCGACCTCGATGCCCAGCGCCTTGGTGAACGCGGCGTTGCCGTCGGACAGCATGACGATCTTCCCGGTGGCGCCGTGCTGCTCGGCCCACGCCTGCATCACGAACGCGTCGTTGACCGACAGGCACGCGATGAGGTCGACGCCCTTGGCGGTCAGCTCGTCGTAGCGCGCGACGTAGCCGGGCAGGTGCTCCTTGGAGCAGGTCGGCGTGAACGCACCGGGCAGCGAGAACATCACGACCCGCTTGCCCGCGAACAGGGCGGCCGGGTCGACGTCCTTGGGCCCCTCGGCGGTGGCCTGCTTGATGGTCACAGACGGAATCTTGTCGCCAGCATTGATCATGGTGCGCGGACCCTATCACGAAGGTCGGCGGCGTCGACCGCGGCCGGCGCCGGCCACCGCACCGCGCGCTGGCCGAGGAGGATCTGCACCGCGATCGCGGCCGCGGTCATGCCGACCACCGACGGCACGAACGCCGCCGAGCCCTCGACTCGGTGCTTCTTCTCGCAGTCGTTCTGGCCGTTGTCGCCGCCCGGGCACACGCACGCGAAGCCGTCGTCGTCGTAGGCCAGCGCGTGGGGCGGCCGCGGCGCCTCCTCGCTGTAGACCGCCACCACGCCGGTCGGCACCGTGCAGTCCAGGCCGTGCTTCTTGCGGAGCGACTTGCGCAGATCACGGGCGAACGGGCACATCCGGGTCTCGGCCAGATCGGCCACCCGCACCTGGGTCGGGTCGAGCCGCGCGGCGGCGCCCATGGTCGACACCAGCCGCAGGCGCTCGCGCACGCAGGTCGCGATCAGGTGCATCTTGGCGGTCACGTTGTCGATGGCGTCGACCACGACATCGGGCTCCGGCGTCAGCAGGCGGGCCGAGGTCGCGGCGCCGTAGAACTCGGGGCGCTCGACCACCACGCACTCGGGGTTGATGAGCCGCAGCCGCTCGGCCATCACCGCCACCTTGGGCTTGCCGATGGTGCCCTTGACCGCGTGCAGCTGGCGGTTGACGTTGGTCACGCAGATCCGATCGAAGTCGACCAGGATCACGCGCCCCACGCCGCTGCGCGCCAGTCCCTCGGCGGCGAACGAGCCGACGCCGCCCACGCCGATCACCGTGACGGTCGACGCCGCCAGCCGGGCGACGCCGTCGTCGCCGAGGAGCCGCGCGGTACGATCGAAGCGTCGGTGGGTGGCCATGGGCAAGCGTTACCACCAAGGCGCGGCCCGCGGGAACACCCGGCGCGCGGCCGCCGCGGTCGTCGCCGCCACTGCCGCCGGGGCCTGGCCCCGGGCCGCCGCCAGCCCGGCGATCACGTCGCCCAGGAAGGCCGGCTCGTTGCGGCCACCCCGCCGCGGGGTCGGCGCCTGATCCGGCGCGTCGGTCTCGGCCAGCAGGTGATCGTCGGGGACCGCGCGCGCTGCCCCGACCGGCCGGCGCGCCCCCGGCCAGGTGACCGCGCCGGCGAACGACAGCGCCAGGCCCAGGCGCAGGTAGACCGGCACCAGGTCGGCCGGCCCCGAGAAGCTGTGGATCACGCCGCCGACGTCGGCCACTCGCTCCTCGCGCAAGATCCGGGGCGCCACGTCGTGGGCCCGGACCACGTGGAGCACCACCGGCAGGCCCAGCTCGCGGGCCGCCCGCAGCTGGGCCCGGAGCCAGCGCTCCTGGGCCGGCCGATCGGCCGTGCCCCCGTCGAGGCCGCACCTCGCCGACCGCCACCACCTCGCTCGGTCAGCGCCTGCCCCAGCGCCTCGGTCAGCGTGTCGGCCAGGGCGCGCTCGGCGGCGTCGAGCGCCGGCACGACCTGCGGATGGACGCCCAGCGCCAGCGCCAGCGGCGCCCCGGGCAGCGTCGACGGCAGCGCCGTCAGCGCGGCCCACGTCGCCGGGCGGATCGCCGGCACCAAGAGGCCGCGCACGCCGGCCGCCACCGCCCGCGCCACCACCACCGGGCGATCACCGTCGAAGCGATCGCCGTCGAGGTGGCAGTGGCTGTCGATCACGTCGCGCGAGGCCCTACGGGTTGGGCTGGAAGTCGATCGGGTAGGCGATGGTGACCGCGGTGCGCTGCGGGGTGGCCAGCTTGAGCGTCGCCACCTGGGTCAGCACGCACTGGCGCAGCGCCGGGTCGCCCGGCTCGTCGCGCGACACCGTCAGATCCGAGAACTGCCCGGAGCCCGGGGCGGCGCGGAACGTCACCACCATCATCCCGCGCAGCTTGCGGTTCTGCTGGAGGCGATCGGCGTAGCACTGCTGGATGGGGCCCTGGATCGACTGCATCCGCGCGGTGATGTCGGTGCGGACCGCGGGGCCGGTGCCGGTGCGCGAGCAGGCCGCGAGCGACGCCGCGGCGGCGATCAGCGTGAACGTGCGCATGGCTCAGTCCTCCTGGACCAGGGTCTTCTTGGGACCCTGCTTGGTGATCTTGAACTCGACCCGGCGGTTCTGTTCGCGGCCCTCGGGCGTGTCGTTGCTCGCCACCGGCACGTCAGGTCCGAAGCCCTTGGTGGTGAGCCGACCGCCGCCGATCTTCTTGTCGACCAGGTAGCGCTTGACCGAGGCGGCGCGCGCCGCCGACAGCTTGCGGTTGAGCGCGGCCGAGCCGGTGGCGTCGGTGTGGCCCTGGATCTCGACCTGCTCGATCTGGGGGTTCTCCGCCATGACCTGGGCCACCTGATCGAGCAGCGGGAACGACACCGGCAACAGCTTGTCGGAGCCGGTCTCGAACTGGACCTTGTCCATGATCTGGATGTTGGAGTCGGTCAGGACCACCCGTGGTGGCGGCGCGGCCGGGCGATCGGCGCGGATCGCCAGCGGCGGAAAGGGGTCTTGCTGGACGGTCACCAGCGAACAGGCCGGCGCGGCGGCGAGTGCCGCAGCGAGACCGAACACGCGAGCGAGGGTGCGCATGGCCGCGGCAGTCTACTACGCCAGCAGGCGCGCCGGTGATCGCGCGCAAGCGATGCGCCGGAGGGCGCCCGGCCGCAACGGCTGCGCGGCCAACGCCCGTTCACGCCCCGGCGTGATCGACCGTGACCAGGTCGTCGCGCAGCACGTTCGGGTGCAGAAAGGTCCGCTCCTCGGCGTCCATGTGGGCCAAGATCTGCTCGACGAAGTCGTCGAGGCCGGCCACCACCTGGTCGAGCGGCCGCTCGAGGAAGGCGATGATGGCCCCGTGCTCCTGGGCATGCTCGGTCCGCATGCGGGCGAGCCGGACCTCGCCGAAGGCGTCGGTGTCAGGCAACAGCGGCGCCAAGAGCGCTTCCTCGGCCGCGTTGTGTTCGGTCAGCGCGACGCTCAGCTCGGCCAGCGCCGAGATCAGGTGGTCCTCCCCGGCGGCGGCGAGAGCGGCGGCGCGCACGGCGCGCAGGTGGTGGCGCAGCGCGTGGTGCTGCGCCAGGAGCTCGGTGCGGGCGGCGGCGGGATCCATACCAGTGGCAAAAGCAAGGCGTGGGCCGTCCGGCCCTCACCCCGGGTTGCGCTGGCAACGGCGCCTCCCGCAGACTGGACGGATCATGGCGATCACCTCGCTCTCCTTCGCCACCCCCCTGCGGCGGCTGCCGGCGCCGCGCCGGCTGGACTACGGGCTCCTCGAGGCCGCGATGGCCCACGCCGAGGCCGGCGCCACTGGCGACGCGGTGGCCGGGGTCCTGGGCCACCTGTTCCCCGATGCCCCGGTCCCAGACCTGACGGCGGGCCCGTTCGCCTTCGTCCAGGGCTCGTCGCGCGTCACCGTGGCGCTCGACGGCGACGCCCTGGCGGTGACGGTCCCGCTGGTGACCCTGGCCGGCGCCCGCAACCCGGTCGCCGCGCTGCGCTACATCCTCACCACCGTCGCCGGTTCGGGGCAGCTCTACCAGCCGCGGCTGCGCGGGGACGACATCACCCTCGAGTTCCGCGACAAGCTGTCCCGGATGCACCCGGCCAAGCTGCTCGAGGTGCTGCGGCAGATGCCGGTCGAGGCCGACCGGGTCGACGACTGGCTCGAGACCGAGTTCGGCGCCCGGCCGCTGGAGCGGGCGCCGATCACCCCGCTCGACGACGCCGAGGCCGCCGCCGCCGACGCGCTGTGGCGCTCGCACTGGGCCGACGTCGAGGAGCTGGTCAAGGAGTCGCAGCGCCGCCGGTCGGTGTTCTTCCTCAACGAGGTCACCGCGCTGGCCCTGTTCCGGGTGCAGTTCGCGCTGCCGGTGTGCGGGGTGCTGGCGGCCCAGCTGACCGAGAGCGCCGGCACCTGGAACGACGGCCAGCAAGACCCCACCAAGCGCGAAGCCAGCCTGGCGCGCTGCGCCCGGGACATGGCGGCGCTGCCGGCGGCGACCTTGCGCGCCAACCTCGGCCACGCCGCGTACGCGCTGGCGCCGCTGGCGCCGGGCGAGGCGGCCACGCTCACCAGCTACTTCGGCGGCGGCGACTACCTGTCCGCCATCGACAAGTACCGGACGTCGGGCCGCTCGTTCGAGGCGACGCTGGCCCTGTGGTCGTCGACCACCTACCTGCTGGCGAGGTACGCGTGGCCACCCGAGACCGCGGCCGCGCTCATGGGCGCGCTGGCGGCGGCCAGCGGCAAGCCGTGGCGCGAGGCCAGCGCGGTGCTGTGGGACAAGCTGCGGGCGGTGGCCGAGCTGTTCGGCGCCGACGCGGCCGACGGGGTCGGCCCCGACGACGACGACGACGACGATGACGATGATGGCGACGACGACGATCGCCGGGCGGAGGATGACCGATGACTGCTCCCGCGCTCACCGAGCTCGGCGTGTTCCAGGTGTTCACCGGTGGTGGCACCGGGTCGGGCTTCTTGATCGAGCCGACCCTTCTGGTCACCAACTGCCACGTGGTGGCGCCCTACCGCCAGGTCGCCATCGAGCTACGCGACCGCACCCGGGTGCTGGGCACGGTGCGCCGCATCAGCCCGCAGCGGGACCTGGCCATGGTCGAGCTGGCCCAGCCGTTGCCAGGCGAGATCTTGACCATCCGCCCCGGCGACGACCTCGAGCCCAACCAGCCGATCAGCATCATCGGCTTCCCGGTCGGCTTGCCCCTGTCGATCACCGACGGCGTCGTGTCCAACCCGCGCCAGCTCCTCGACGGCCAGCACTTCGTCCAGACTGACGCGGCCATCAACCCGGGCAACTCGGGCGGGCCGATGGTCGACGACGAGCGCCGGATCGTCGCGGTCACCACCTGCAAGCTGCGCGCGGCCGACAACGTCGGGTTCGGCATCCCCGGCCCCGACGCCCAGGCCTTCGTCGACGGGTTCCACAGCCAGACCGCGCCGTTCGGCGTGCTGTGCCCGGCGTGCGACGCGCTGCTGGAGACCGCCGAGCGGTACTGCCAGCACTGCGGCACCGACCTGGCGTCGCTCGAGCTGGCCACCTACTTCGACCCGCCCGACCTCCACCCGCTGGTGGAGTTCGTCGAGACCGCCCTGGCCGGGGCCGCCGTCGATCCCGTGCTGGCGCGGCACGGCCACCACAACTGGTCGTTCTACAGCGGCAGCGCGCCGATCGAGATCTGGAGCTGCTGCAGCGAGCACCTGTGCTTCGCGTCGCCGCTGGCCAAGCCGGGCAAGCAGCAGCTGGGCGAGCTGTTCCGGTTCCTGCTGGCGGCCGACCACGCGCCGATGGCGTTCGACCTCGACGACAACGTGATCCGCCTGGTGCTGACCCTGCACATCACCGACGTGTTCGCCGACGCCGACCACGCCGAGCTGCGGGCGTGGATCGCGCGGTTCGTCGCCTCGGCCGACCGGTTCGACAACGAGCTCCACGCGACGTACGGCTGCGCGCCGGCTCCGACCACCCAGCTGACGTTCTGGAAGGAACAAGCCAAACCCTAGCGGCGCGCTACCGGGGTCGGGACGGCAGCACCGCGGCCGTCCCGGGCCGGCCGTCGGTGAACGGGTGACAGCCGCTGCACGCGGTGGCGGTCGGCTGGTGGGCCGCCTGGTCGGTGTGGCAGGTCACGCAGGTCGCGCGGTCGGCGTGGGGCGCGGGATCGTGGCCGCCGCGGTGGCATCCGTCGCAACGATCGTGGCCCTTCGACGCATGCAGCCCGGGCAGCGCGCCCTGGTGGCAGGTGGTGCAGGTCGGGATCCGCGCCACCCCGTCGGGGCCGTGGGGCCGGTGGCAGCTCTGGCAGGCGGTGGCGCCGAGCGTGCCATGGCCGACCGCGGCCTGGGCGGCGTGGCACCCGACGCAGGTCGTGGCCACGGCGAGGCGCTGCCCGGTGTGCTGGTCGTGGCACCGGCGGCAGTCCTGGTGGCCCGGCGGCGCGGTCGCCGCCTCGGCCTGGTGGCAGCTGGCGCACGGCGGCGCGGCGCGGCCGGGGTCGTGGCGCGGCTCGCCGTGGCAGCTGGCGCAGGCGGCGTGGCCGGGCCGCGCGGTCATGACGATGGCGCGGTGGCAGGTGCCGCACGCCGGCGGTGCGCTCGAAGGGCGGTGGGCGGCGTCGGCGTGGCAGCCGAGGCACGCGGCGTGGCCGGTGCCGGCGGTGGTCGCGACCTGGTCGGCGTGGCACTGCTGGCACAGCGCGGCGGTCAACGCCGGCTTGCCGGCGTGGGGATCGTGGCAGTCGCGACAGGCGGCGGCGCCGTGGCGCGGCACGTCGGCGTGGCATTGCGCGCACGCCACCGCCAGCTGAGCGAGCCCGCGGGCGTGGGGCGGGTGGCAGCCGACGCAGGCGCCGGCCGCGCTGGGCGCCGGGTGGGCGACGGCTTGGCGGTGGCAGCTGGCGCACGCGCGCGGCGCCGCGGCCTGGTGCGGCTGGTGGCAGCTGGTACACGCGGCGTGGGCCGCCGCCGCCAGCACCGGCTGATCGCGGTGGCAGGTGGCGCACGGCGCGACCGCGTCGGTGACGAACTGGTGCGGCGTGTGGCAGCCGGTGCAGCGATCGTGGCCCTTGAACAGCGCGGTGGCGGTGACCGGTCGCGGCTGGGTAGCGTGGCAGCTGGCGCACGTGCCGTCGGCCTCGGCCGCCCGCTCGTGCGTCCGGTGGCAGTCGAGGCAGTCGATCGGGCCCTCGCGGTCGCCATGGCGCATCGCCACGTCGAGGTGGCAGTCGCCGCACGCGCGGGGTTGGAGCGACGGGGTGGTGTGGGGCCGGTGGCAGTCAGCGCACGGTGCGCCAGCGTGGATCTCGATGGCGGCGACGCGGTCGCCCTGGGTCTGGTTGTGGCAGCGCATGCACGACGCCGGGCGGATGCCGAGGTCGCGCCCGAAGCCGTGGCATTCCTGGCAGCTTGGCACCGGGGCGGTGGCCGGCGCCTCGGCGTGGATGGTCGGCACCTGGTCGGCGTGGCAGCGCGCGCACAGCGTGGCCGGCGGCGGGGAGAAGCCGCCGTCGGCCAGGTCGTGGCACTCGCGGCACTTGACGTCGCCGTCGACGACGTGGACCCGGTGGCCGAAACTCTCGCGCACGATCTTCCAGTCGGCCGGCACCCCGGCGGGGTCTTCGGTGCCGCCGCAGGCCGCGACCACCACCGCGGCCGCGACGAGGAGCCAGGCGCGCGCGGTCACGGCCGCGCCCCGAGCGGATGGCACAGCCGGCACGGCAGGCTGCCCAGCGGCTGCGGGCTCGACCACCCTGGCGGGTGGGGGTTGCCGCCGGGCCCGCCGACCCGGTGACAGCCGACGCACAGCGCCTCGCCGGCGCCGCCGTGGCAGCTGGCGCACGCCACCGGATCGCGGCGCGCGGCCGGCCCGTGCAGGTTGCCGCCGACGCCGATGCCGACCCAGCCCGGCGGGTGCGGGCTGCCGGTGCCGCCGCCGATGACGCCGCGCTCCTGGTGACACGCCAGGCACCGCGACGGCGCGTGGCACGACGTGCACGCCGCCGGCGCCACCCGCGCCTGCTCACCGTGGCGGGCCAGGAACGCCGGCCGGTGCACCGACGCGGCCAGCGGATCCGCCGGCCGCAGGCGCGCCGGCAAGGTCGGCATGGTGGTGCCGTGGCAGCGGCTGCAGAACTCCTCGCGGTGGCAGGTGGCGCACAGATCGGCGGCGGCCGCGGCCTGGGTGCCGTGGCGGGTCGCGAAGTCGTCGTCGTGGATGAGGTGCGAGGCCGGCGCGGTGCCCTCCTCGGCCAGGTCGACGTGGCAGGCGCCGCAGTCGCGGATGTCGCGCACCCGGTCGTGCTCGTGGCAGCTCCAGCAGGTGGCCATGGCCGGACGCAACGGGCCGTCGCTTTGGGCCACGCCGACGTGGCACCGCACGCAGTTGCCGACCGACGCGACCTGGTGGGTCGCGTGCGAGAACCGCAGGTGATCGCGGGCCTCGACCACCGCGCCGATGGCCAGCGCGTCGCTGTGGCAGCCGCTGCACGGGTGCGGATCGTGCGGCGTGGCGTGGCAGCCAGCCGCGGTGCAGGTGGCGTCGTCGGGCAGGTGCAGCGGGGTGTCGTGCCCCGCGGTCGCCACCCCGACGTGGCACTGCGGACAACCGACGCCGGCCAGCACGTGGGCGCGGTGCGGGAAGCGCGCCACCCGCTCGCGGCGCAGGCCCAGCACGCCGGCGCAGGCGGCCAGGCCGACCGCGATCACCACGGCGGCGACGAGCCCGCGCCTCATCGCAGCTCCCAGCGGCGGCCCAGCTGACCGAGGACGTCGAGACGACCGCGCTCGGCCGGCGACGCGCTGGCCTCGACCGCGACCGCGGCGTCCCACGGGCCGCAGGCCCAGCCCAGCGCGGCGAGCGCCCACGGCCACACCCGGCCGCGGCCGCGGTCGACGTCGGCGATCACCAGCTCGGCCTCGAGCGACGCGGTCAGCGCCCCGCGCGGCACCCGCGCCGCCAGCCGCAGGCCGGTCCAGCCGCCGTCGATCGCGCCGGCCCGGCGCGCCTCGCCGGTGATGGCGCCGCGGCCGGCGTCGTCGAGGCGCAGCGTGGCCCGGGCGAAGCCGTCGGCCGCGGTGGCGCCGTCGATCCGACGCACGCCGAGGTCGCCCACCAGATCGAGGCGTGGCGCCGCCTTCCACCGCAGCCCGCCGCCTAGCCGGTCCGAGGCCACGTCGCCCAGCACCGTGAACAGCGACGTCGCCGGCAGCAGGTGCGACGGCACCCGGTGCTGGGCCGACACCTCGGCCCGGATCGCCGACCATCGCTGGGTCGCCACCACGCTGACGTCGGCCACGGTCGGATCGATCAGGTCGATCGCCAGGCGGGTGGCCAGGTCGCGACGCCCGCGGGCCACCGCGGCGTCGAGGCCGAGCTCGCGGGTGTCGAGGCGACCCTGGCTGCGCTGCTCGAGGAGCGCCAGGCCGGCGCTGCCGCTGTCGCCCAGCCGCCGCGCCGCCCGGCCGCCGATCACCCAGTCCCAGGCGTGGGCGCCCAGCTTGGGCACCGCCGGCACGCCGCCGAACAGCTCGACGTCGATCCGCCGCGGCAGCCGGACCCGCCCGGCCACGCCGTCGAGGTGGACCGGCCGCAGCGCCCCGGCGGTGACCACGGTGCGGCCGACCCGGACCTGGGCCCGGCCGTCCTGGCGGCGCGCGATGAGCGCCATCACCAGCGCGTCGCCGGTGACGCCGTCGGCGTCGGCCCCCAGCCACACCATCGCCTCGGCCGACACCGTGTGCAGGCCGTCGTGGGCCAGGCCGCCGTCGCCGCTGAGCACCAGCAGCCCGACCGGCGAGGCCGCGCTGGCGAGGGCGTCGCCGCGCAGCCGCAGCGGCTCGGCGGCGGCGGGGCCGGCCAGGACCGCGAGCGTCAGCACGACGAGCCAGCGGGGCGCGCGGCTCACGTCGCCTCCGGCGGCCCAGGCTCCGAGGCCGCGTCGACGGCCGACACCGCCGACGACGCCACCGCCGCTGACGGCGCCGCGGCCGCGGCGGCCCGGGCCTCCTCCTCCGCCGCGGCGATCCGCGCCAGCCGCCGGATCCGGCGCAGGTCCACCAGCACCACCCAGCCGTACATCGCGAACGCGGCGGTGCCGATCACCTGCCCCACCGACATCGCCAGCATGACCGGCAGCGGCGTCGGCGTGACCAGCGACCACACCATCAGCGCCAGCGCCAGCAGGGTCAGCCCGGCCGAGATTCTGAGCCAGCGGGTCACGGCTGCTCCTTGCTCCACGGGTGGGCTGGCCCGTGGCAGCCGTCGCCGACGCAGCCGACCTTGCCGGCGCGCAGCTCGTCGAGGAGCGCCGCGTGATCGCCGACCGCCGACCAGCCCGGCGCGGTGGTCGAGTGGCAGCGTCGACAGGTCGAGCTCTTGAAGGTGCCGCGCAGGTGGATGCTGGCGCGCGACTCCTCGAGTGTCATCGCGTGGTACTCGGTCAGGTAGTAGTAGACGTGCCGGAGCCCGCCGGCCTTGGTCACCACCGTCCCGAACATCCCGTAGTCGGCGTGGCACGTGTAGCAGCTCTCCTCGCCGAACTGCGCGTTGCGGGTGTGGATCGCGGCCAGGCCCATCGAGGTCGGGTCCTCGACGTCGTCGAGGTACGGCGTCATCACGTGGCACGAGCCGCAAAACGATCGCCGCTTGGTGGCCTCGAAGCCGGCGTAGTTGCCCGACCCCGCGGTGACGATCGGCAAGACGCCGATGCCGGCCAAGAGCGCCAGCTTGGTGAGCCGGTTGAGCGGCGGCCGCGCCAGCAGGTACCACAGGAGAATCAACGCAGCGCCGGCGGCGCCCGCGAGCGCGACCACGGTGAACACGTCAAGGCGCATCGACCACTCCGTTGCCGTGAGCGCTGGTCGGCCCGCCCGGGCCGTCGCTCACCAAGATGTTGCCGAACCTGTCGACGGTGGCCGGGTGGCAGGTCGCGCACGAGGCCAGCGTGGTCGCCGAGGCGTGGGCCGGCGTCGCCGGCGGGATCCCGTGGCACGAGCCGCACGTCACCTGCCCGGTCATGGTCCACACCGGCCGCGCCGGGCCGTGGCACCACGCCGTGGCGCAGGTCGCGCTGCCGCGATCCCAGCCCAGGCTGGCGTTCACCTCGGCCGGCGCCGGGGTGTCGACGTGGCCCGGCGCGGTGACCGTCGTCGGGACCTGGTGACACGCCGCGCACGCGATCGGCGCGCCCAGGCGGTGGGGCGCGGTCAGGTGCGCCTGGTGGGCGCCGACCCCGAGCGCCGTCGAGAACTCGCCGCCGGTCAGGTCCCGCGGCGGCGCCGGCTGGCCCGGCCGGCCGTGACACCCGCTGCAGTCGGCGCTGGCCACGCCCACCTCGACCACGCCGTCGAGGTGGGCCGCCCCCGACGGGTGGCAGGTCGCGCAGGTCGACCACGCGTGGTCGGGCGGCGGCTGGCCGTGGCAGCTGGTGCACAGCGCCGGGCCTGGCGGATCGTCGGTCCACACCGGCTGCGGGCGGGTCCCGCCGGCGCCGCCCAGCACGTCGCCGTGGCAGTAGACCTGGGCGCAGGTGCCCGTCGCCGGGTCGTAGGTCGGCGGGCCGGTGCGATCGGCCGGGACCGGCGTCGCCGTCGCCAGGCCGGTGAACACCACCTCTGCCGGCGCAGGATCAGCGTGGCCGGCGACCAGGATGTGCCCTTCGTCGTTCCACGCGGTCGGCACGCGGTGGCAGGTCGCGCAGTCGAGCAGCGCGGCGGTGTGGGTAGCGTGGGCGCCGGTGGTCGGCCCGGACCGGTGGCACGTCGCGCACGCGGTGGGGCCATCGACGTGACAGCTGGTGCAGCTGGGCGCGGCGCTGGTCCCGCCGAAGTCAGCGCCGTGGCAGCTCGCGCACAGCGCGAAGTCCCAGTCGCGGCGCGCCAGCTCGCGCCCGTGGAACGCGTCGGACGCCGGGTCGAGGATGCCGCACGGGTGCACCCCGGCGTCGGGGCACGCATCCCCCGGGCGCGGCCGGGCATCGACGCAGCCCGCGATCACGAGCGCGCCGCACAGCACCAGGTGCCTCACCGGGCGTGGACCGCGACCGCGTCGAAGTCAGCGCCCGGGCCGTGGCAGGTGGCGCAGGCCTCCGCGCCCAGGAGCGTGGTGTTCACGGCGGCGTGGGCGGCGACGTAGGGCTGGTCGTGGCAGCTGGTGCAGGCCGCGGTCTCGGGCGGCAGCCGGAACGTGTCGCTGACCGCCCACGCCGGGTTGGTGCAGTAGCTGTCGCCATCGGCGCCAGGATCCTCGCTGCAGGTGAGCTCCTGCAGGATGCTGGGCGCGCGCCCCGGCGACGGCAGGCCCCAGGTGCCGGGGCGATGGCACGCCGCGCACTCGGTGCGCGGCCGCGGATACCGGGTCTCACCGAAGTTGATCGGCGTGCCGGCCGGGTTGGCGACCGACGGCGCCGGGAACGCGCCCAGCACGTACGGCTGGGTCAGCTCCTCGCCCATGTGGATCTTGTGGATCATCACCCGGAGGTCGACGCTCTCGGCCAGGACCGTCGAGCCCTCGAACCGCGCCACCCGCTCGTTGTTGGCGTTCTCGGGGTTGTGGCAGGCCACGCAGTACGCCGCGCCGCGCCGGTTGCCACCGTGGGCGCTCAGGTTGGCGTGGCAGGCGTTGCACTTGTCGGGGTCGATGACCTGCCGGCGCGGCTGCGCCACGGCGTCGGTCACCGCGAACGGCACCATCGGTGACACCGCCGCGTGGCGCGGCTCGGCGCTGTTGACCGCGGCCTCGATACCCAGCGTGAAGCTGCCGGTGGCCGTCGCCGGCACGGGGATGGTGGCCGGGAAGGTGTAGCGGAAGGTGCCGTTGGCGGCGTCGACCGCGGCCAGCGTCCCGGACGCGCCGCCGCCCTGCACGGTGGCCTGGGCCCACGGGTTGGTCGAGGTGCCGACGGTCCAGTACTGGGTGTAGTCGCTGTTGGGACCGACCATCAGCGCGCGCATCGACGCCAGCGGCGCGGCGAGGATGTCGCGCGGCGCGCCGTCGTACGTGACCCGAAAGGTGAACGCCAGCGGCTGCCCCGGTACCACCGGGTCGAAGCCTTGCACGTCGACCGCCAGCACGTGGCTCAGATCCAGCGCGGGCAGCGCGTGGGCCGGGACCAGCGGGGCGATCGAGCCGGTGGCCGGATGGCACACGTTGCACGGCGCGCCCGGGGGCTGGGCGCCGCCGCCGTGGAGCACCATCCCGGCCGGCGGCGGATCGACGAAGGACACGGTGTCGTGGCACGACCGGCACGCGGCGTCGGACGGGTTGGTCTTCCAGTTGTCGGCCTGGGCCGCGCCGGCGTGGCACGAGTCGCACTTGGTGATCGAGTGGGGGAACACCACCGTCGAGAAGTCGTGGACGCTGCCGCCGAAGCCGATGATCTGGTACGGCGTGCCGGCCACCACGCTGGGCAGCCCCTCGCCAGCATGGATCTTGTGCAGCATCACGCGAAAGTCGACGGTGTTGCCGGTGTCGGGGTCGCTGGTCTGGGCGGTGTGGCACATCACGCACTGCTCGACCGCGACGTAGCGCCCGCCGTGCGCGCCGAAGCTGCCGTGGCACGCCCCGCACGCGCTCTGCGACACCACCCCGCGGGCCGCGGCGGCGCCGCCGGCGGGCCGCACCGACAAGGTCGCGCGGTCGAAGGCGCTGGCGCCGTCGAAGGTGCGCGACGCCACGGCCATCACGGTCTGGGTCAGCGCCGGATCGAAGCCGGTGAGCGGCGCCGCGAAGGTGTAGGCGTAGGTCCCGGCTGTGACGTCGAGCGTGGCGAAGGCGCCGGAGTTCTCGGTGGTGGCCTGGGTGGCGGTGAGCCCGCTCGTCGGGGAGGTCACCGTGCGCACGGTGTACGCCGTGTACTGGGTCGGCGCGCCAGCGCCGTCGACGCCGAGCTGGGCCAGGACGAAGCTCATCGCCACCGGGCCCTGGGTCAGGCGCCCGGCGCGATCGAGCGGCGTGCCGGCGCCGTCGCGCAGCCGGAAGGTGACCACCGCCTGGGTCGCCGACACGGTCAGCTCGGTGACCTCGACGTCGACGCCGGGGCCGGTGAACCACGGCGTGACGCCGTCGGCGCCGGGCGGACCCTCGGGACCGATCTGGCCGGGCGTGCCGGGCGCGCCAGGATCACCCGGATCGCCTGGGTCGCCCGGAGGGCCACCCGGCCCGGCAGGGCCTTCACAAGCGACGAGTGCGAGTGCTGCCGCGACGACGAGGGTGCGCATCGGCCGAACACATCGCAAGGTGCGTGCCGCGCC
Source organism: Kofleriaceae bacterium (assembly GCA_041389965.1). GTDB lineage: Bacteria > Myxococcota_A > Polyangia > Haliangiales > Haliangiaceae > UBA2376. The sequence continues at coordinate 287,573 of JAWKQV010000003.1, forward strand.
AGCCCATTGAAACCATGTCGGGGTGCCCGCGCGATTCTGAGAATTTCCGAAGATTCTGCGACGGGTTCTGCGGCCAGGCGCAAGGCGTGCGCGTTCTGGAGCCCGCGGCAGCGCCAAGCGCACACCGCCGGCCTCAGCGCGGGACGAGCACCATCGCGGTGCGCGGCGGGACCGCCATGGGCAACCGCACGGCCTGGCCGGTGAGCAGCTCGTCGTAGTCGCCGGGCGCGACGCCCGCCGACGGCTGCGGCGCGTCGCTGCGGTTGAGCAAGATCGCCACCGCGTCGCCCGGCGCGCGCATCTCGTAGGCCAGCACGTCGGCGCTGCCGCCGAGGACCACCCGGGTGCCGCGGCGCAGCGCCGGGTGCGCCGCCCGGATCTGGGCCAGCGTGGCCAGGCGATCGCGCAGCCACGTCTGTTCGCTGGTGAGCCCGTCCCACGGCATCAGCCGGCGGTTGTCGGGGTCCCCCGCGCCGGGGAGCGCCACCTCGTCGCCGTAGTAGATGAGCGGCACGCCGGGTGACGTGAACAGGAGCGCGTAGGCCACCGCCAGCCGTTCGAAGGGCCGGGCCGAGGTCGGCAGCGTCGGCTGGTTCTGCCAGGCCCGGCTCTTGCCGTCGTCCCAGTCGCCGAACAGCGGGGTGTCCTCGGCGAACGACACCACGCGCGGCACGTCGTGGTTGCCGATGAAGGTCGACATGACCGCGCCGGGTCCATAGAACGTGTCGTTGCCGACCAGCCAGGTGCCCAGGTCGAGCATCGAGCCCTGGCGGCGCAACACCGTCGCCAACAGCTGGCCGCGCAGGGGAAAGTCGAACTGGCCGTCGAGCTTGGTGGCCGGGTCGACGTAGGACCGGATGAGGTCGCGGTCGCCGGTGAAGGTCTCGCCCACCAGGTAGAACACCTGGTCCCACGCGACCTCGCCGTCGAGGCGCCCGCGCAGGTCGGTGATCCATGCGTCCTCGATGTGCTTGACCGCGTCGAGCCGGAACCCGTCGGCGCCGAGCCGCTTGGCCCAGGTGACCGCGTTGGCCACCGAGAAGCGCCGGGCGTCGTCGTTGCGGAAGTCGAAGTCGGGCAGGTACGAGGTGAACCAGCACCGCTTGCGCTCGAACGGGTCGTCCCAGCTGCAGCCGCCACCGCACACGCAGTCACCGCCGCGGCCGTTGTCGTTGGGCCAGAACCAGTCGGAGTGGTCGCGGTACGTCGGGCTCTCGGCGTGCACGTGGTTCATCGCGTAGTCGAGGATGACGTTGATGCCGCGGGCGTGAGCGGCGTCGATGGCCGCCTTGAGCTCCGCCTCGGTGCCGATGCGGGCCTCGATCTGCTCGAGGTCCTTGGGCCAGTAGCCGTGGTAGCCGGCGTAGTCGTGGCCGTCGGACCCGCGGCCGGCGCCGTCGGCGTTGTCGAGCGGCGAGGTCAGCCACAGCGTGTTGACCCCGAGCTGGGTGAAGTAGCCCGCCTCGATCTGCTGGCGCAGGCCGACGAAGTCGCCGCCGCGGTAGTCGGCCGGCGGCTCGAGCCCCAGCGGCCGGTCGTTGCCAGGGTCGCCGTTGGCGAAGCGGTCGACCATCACGAAGTAGAGCACCGCGTCTCGCCAGTCGATGGTCGGGCGCGGCGGGCAGTGGTCGCAGTCGACCCGCACCACCGAGTTGCGACCGCCGAAACCGTCAGGCGTCGTCCGGGGGTTGCCTGGATCGGCCTGCCAGACCCCGTCGACGACCAGCTTGTAGACCACGATCTGTTGATCGGCCGCCGGGATGGTGGCGCTCCACCCGACGTCGGCCTGGGTCATGGGCACGCCGACGGTCCACCCGTCGGCGGCGAAGTCGCCCCGGAGGATGACGGAGCTCCCCGGCCCCACGTAGCGGATGGTCAGCGTGCAGCTGGGGACCGGCTGCGCGCACACAGGCGCGGGCGGCGCGTCGATGGCGGCGTCGCCGGCGGCGTCCACCCCGGCGTCGGTCATGACGTCATCGCCCGGCACCTGGGCCGACGGACAACCCGCCGCCGCGATGATCAGCGCGAGCAACGCGAGGCGGGGCAGCATCCGTCGACGTGACATCAAGGCTCGTGCCAGCATACCGCCGCCCGACCGATCGCCGATCCGCGATCTTGCAGCGCCAGCGCGACCCAATGCGTTGCCATTCGCAACGCGGACCGTGGCAGGTTCAGCCAGCGGTGACGACCTTCTCACTAGATCGCGACGCGCGCCGACCGGCACGGATCCTGCTGCCGCGCGCGGTGATGGTCATCGCTCGGTGCTCCCTGGTCGCGATCGGACTCGCCGCGCTGGCGCACACCGCGGCGGCGCAGCCGGCCACGCCCCCGGCGCCGGAGGAGCCCGCGCCCCCAGCCGACGGCCCGGTGGCCGCCGAGCCGCTGCCGCTCGATCCCACCCTGGTCGAGCTGTCGGCGCGGGTGCAGCGCCTGGAGGGCGAGCTGGCCGCGCTGCGCGCCGCGCCGCGCGTCGAGCCGGCGCCGGCCGCGACGCCGCCCAGCGCCCCGGCCTCCGACTGGCGCGAGCCCTTCCTCGGCTTCCGCTTCGGCTCCTACGGCCGCGTCACCGCCGGCACCGACCTCGCCGGCGGCAAGCCGCAGCCGATCCACGTCGTGGCCCACGGGCCGCGCATCGTCGAGCCGAGCTACCTCGAGCTCGACTTCAGCTACGGCGCGCGCTGGGGCCACAGCGGCCTGATCCGCACGATCCTCACGCTGGCGTACGACGACCAGCTGTTCCACGACACCGGCGCGTTCACCGCCGGCCCCGCGCTGCGCAACCTGTACGTGATCGCCGAGCACGACGACCACGCGGTGTGGGTCGGCTCGCGCATGCTGCGCGGCGACGACCTGTACCTGTTCGACTACTGGCCCCTCGACGATCTGAACACCGTCGGCGCCGGCGGTGAGCTCCGCCTCGGGCGCGACGGCGACGACGACCGCAGCTGGCTCGATGTCGCCGCCCACGTCGGCCTGAACCGCTTGCGCGATCCGTTCCAGTACCAGGAACGCGCCGTCGCCGATCCCGAGCTGGGTGCCACCACGGTGGTCCAGCTCAACCGGCAGCGCACCATCGCCAGCGCGCGCGCCGCGTACACCCGGCTGGCCGAGCCCGACGCCGGCGGCCGCCCGGGCATCAACCTGCGCGCGACGCTGTACGGGGAGCTGCACGGCATCGGCGCCGGCACCCGCCGCCGCACCTCCGACGCGACGCTCGAGGCGCTGCCACGGGACTGGGGCACCACGCTCGGCGCCGAGCTGACCGCCTGGCGCGACCCGGGCGACGCCGACCGCACCCGCGCCGCCAGCCTGTTCGTGAAGTGGTCCAAGGGCCTGGCCGCCTTCGACGAGCTGGCGGCGCCGACCTCGTTCGACGCCGAGCTGCGCACCTTCCCCAAGGCCAGCGAGCTGGTGATCGGCGCCGGCGGCAGCTGGGACGCCGCGCGCTACCACCTCGTCGCCGCCAGCTACCTGCGCCGGTTCGTCGACGCCGACGTCAACACCCGCGACCGCGACGACGGCTGGGAGTACGCCGTCGACCTCCGCCCCGCCGTGCGGCTCCACCACCACGGCGTCTACGCGGCGCTCGACCTCGGCTACGAGGCGCGGTTCCCGCGGGGCCTGCAGCCGACCACCCAGGCCGCGGCCGATCCGGCGATCGTGTCGGCGGCGCCGATGCTGACCTTCCACCCCACCGGCGCATCGGCGTGGTCGCGCCCCGAGCTGCGCCTGGTCTACCGCGCCGCGCACCAGAACGACGGCGCGCTCGCGCTGTACGCGCCCGAGGATCCACGGGCCCGCACCTGGACCCACTTCCTCGGCGTGTCGGCCGAGTGGTGGTTCAACTCCAACTCCTACCGGTGAGGCTCGCCATGAAGCTCCATGCCCTGCTGCCCCTCGCCGTCGCCGCCGCCTGCGGGGCGTCCGACCTCGAGCACCCCACCGACCTGCCCCACCGCGCCAACGTCGACGTCGACTGGCGCGACCAGGTCATCTACCAGATCGTGGTCGATCGCTTCGCCAACGGTGACCCGACCAACGACTACAACGTCGCGCCCAGCGTGCCGGCCCGCTACCACGGCGGCGACTGGCAGGGGGTGATCGACCAGCTCGACTACCTCGACGAGCTGGGCGTGACCGCGCTGTGGATCTCGCCGGTGGTCAAGAACACCGAGGAGGACGCCGGGTTCGCCAGCTACCACGGCTACTGGACCCAGGACTTCCTGCGCCCCAACCCGCACTTCGGCGACCTGTCCAAGCTGCGCGAGCTGGTCGACGCCGCGCACGCCCGCGGCATGCTGGTCATCCTCGACGTGGTCACCAACCACATCGGCCAGCTGTTCTACTACGACATCAACGGCAACGGTCAGCCCGACGATTGGCTGTCGGGCGGCGGCCTGTCGCACACCTGCGTGCAGCTGTGCTCGCAGCGCCCGACCGCGTGCAGCCCCGACGAGCTCACCTACTGCGACAAGGGCAAGGACTACCTCGAGCGCATCATCGAGTGGGACCCCGAGTACGACCCGCGCGGCGTGCAGGGCTGGACCTCGCTCGGCTTCTCGGGCCCGGCCAAGGTCCGCTTCACTGACTGGCCGGCCACCAACCGGGTGCCGCCGCCGCGCCCGCCCAGCTGGTTCGGCTGGCCCGACGACAAGCCGTGGTTCGAGGAGCCGAGCTGGTACCACCGCAAGGGGCGGGTCTACGTGTGGTGGCACGAGGGCGACTACTCGCGCGAGTTCGTGCGGGAGCAGGAGACCACCGGCGACTTCCCCGGCGGCCTCAAGGATCTCGACACCGACAATCCCGACGTGGTCGAGGCGCTCAGCCGGGTGTTCGAGTACTGGATCGAGGCCGCCGACTTCGACGGCTTCCGCATCGACACCATCAAGCACATCGATCGGCCCGAGGCCGCCCCCAACCGGCGCGGCTTCTGGGGCGTGTTCGCCGACCGCATGCGGGCCAAGGCGGCGGCGCTGGGCAAGCACAACTTCTTCCTGTTCGGCGAGGCGTTCGACGGCGACGACGCGCTGATCGGCGCGTACACCCAGGGTGGCGTCGACGGCGACGGCCGGTTCGGCCGGTTCGACTCGGTGTTCTACTTCTCGCAGAAGTACCGGGTCATCGACGCGGTCTTCAAGCAGGGCCAGCCGACCGCCAACATCGAGTGCCTGTTCAACAGCCGCACCGGGCGCAACCCCGGCGACGCCTGGTGCCAGGGCCAGGGCTACCCGGCCGGCCCCACCTTCGGCGCCACCGCCCACGCCGCGTCCGACGCCGGCGGCATCGGCCTGGCGCCGCAGCAGGTGCCGGTCAACTTCCTCGACAACCACGACCTGCCGCGGTTCTTGTTCGACGCCACCGCCGACCAGCTGCGCATCTCGCTGGCCTACCTGTTTACCTGGGACGGCATCCCGTGCGTCTACTACGGCACCGAGCAGGCCTTCGCCGGTGGGGTCGACCCGGCCAACCGCGAGGACCTGTGGGGCGGCAACCCCGCCCTGGGCTACCCGCCGTTCGACACCGGCAACCCGGCGTTCGCCCAGGTCCGCGATCTGATCGCCCTGCGCAAGCAGCGCGAGGCGCTGCGCCGCGGCGACGTGCGGATCACCTGGAGCGTGCGCGCCGCCGGCCCCCGCCGCGACGCCGGCATCTTCGGGTTCGAGCGGGCCACGGCCGGCGACAAGGTCCTGGTGGTGCTCAACGCCGCGACCCAGACCAGCGAGACCTGCGCACCGGTGGCCGACGGCGGCGCCTGCATGGCCACCAGCTTCGCGCCCGGCACGGTGCTGCGCGATCTCGCCCCGGGCACCGACGGCGCCACCTTCACCGTCGGCGCCGGCGGCGCCCTGGCGGTGACGGTCGGGCCGCAGCGGGCCCGCATCCTGGCGCCCTGACCGCCGCCGGCGGCGGTCACCGCCCGGTGGCGTCGAGCAGCACCCGCTCGAGCTCGTCGACGCCGAACGGCTTCTGCAGGAACGCGGTCACCGGCAGCTCACCGGCCTCGCCCAGCGCGTCGCGCTCGCTGTAGCCGCTGGTCATGACGATCGGGATGGCGACCCCGAGGTCGCGCAGCGCCCGCACCGTGGCCGGGCCCGACAACATCGGCATCGTCATGTCGATGACGATCGCCGCCAGCTCGGCCTGGTGCCGCGCGTACACCGTCAGCGCCTCGTTGCCGTCGCGCGCCACCACCGGGTGGTAGCCCAAGAACTCGAGCGTCGCCGCCAGGGTGTCGCGGATGGTGGCCTCGTCGTCGACGACCAGGACCGCGCCGCGCTGGGGCCGCGGCGCGGCCAGGGCCGGGCTCAGGGCCGGCGCGGTGGCGGCCGACGCGGCCGGGAACAGCAGCTTGAAGCGGGTGCCGTCGCCCGGGGTCGAGGTCACGGTGATGACCCCGCGGTGGCTGCGGACGATGCCCAGCACCGCCGACATGCCGAGCCCGCGGCCGGTGCCCTTGGTGGTGAAGAACGGATCGAACATCCGCGCCGTCACCTCGGCCGACATGCCGACGCCGGTGTCGATCACCTCGAGGGTGACGTAGGTCTGGGCCGGCAGCTCGCCGGCGCCGTAGACGTTGGCCAGGCGCTCGGCCGTGCACGCCTCGGTGCCGGTGCGCACCGTCACCGTGCCGACCCCGTCCGGCAGCGCCTCGGCGGCGTTGGTGAGCAGGTTCATCACCACCTGCTGGAGCTGGCCGCGATCGGCCATGATCGACGGCAGCGGCTCGGCCAGGTCGAGCACCAGCGTGGTCCGGCGCGACGCCGCGACCGCCATCATCGACTGCAGCTCGCGCACCGTCTCGCCGATGTCGGTCGGCTCGATCACCAGGCTGCCCTGGCCCGAGTACGCCAGGAGCTGGCGGGTCAGGGACGCCGCGCGGCGGGCCAGGCCCTCGATCTGGGTGATGGTGTCGCGGAACAGCCCGGGCACCGAGGCGAGCTGGCGCCGGGCCAGGCTGGCCTGGCCGAGGATGCCGGTGAGCAGGTTGTTGAAGTCGTGGGCCACCCCACCGGCCATCAGGCCCAGGCTCTCGAGCTTCTGGGCGTGCAGGAGCTGGCGCTCGAGTTCGCGCGCCGCGGCCTCGGCCGCGATGCGATCGGTGACGTCGATGACGTAGCCGATGTAGTGGGTGGCGTGGCCGGCGGCGTCGCGGATGATGCGGGTGTAGTCGTCGAGCCAGCGCACCCCGCCGGCCTTGTCGCGGATGCGGTACCGCTCGTGGGCCCAGCTGGCCGCGCCGCTGGCGGTGCCGGCCGCGACCTCGCGCGCGACCCGCTCGGCGTCGTCGGGGTGGAGCACCGTGCCGTAGGAGACCGCGCCGCTGGTGAACTCGTCGGCGGTGTAGCCGAACACCGTGGCGACGTTGGGCGAGGCGTACTCGACCGGCCAGCCGTCGGCGTTCCGCCACTTGAAGATGACCACCGGCCCCTGCCCGAAGATCGCTAGGTCGTCCATGGCGTCCCCCACAGTGCCTTGGTAGCAAGAATCCCGAGGTCGTGGGTGTCCCGCGCGTCAACGTCGGGGTAGCGAAGCGACGCGGCACCGTAATTTTGAACTCCCATCAAGTGGGCCCGGTGCGCGGCGCCCCCGCAACGGTGTGTCCCAGGCGGCGCCCTTCTCGCCGGCGGAGAGCCGCGCCAACATGACCGCCATGGCAACGACGCTGGTCGGGTTCATCAGCCATGGCGCGCCCACCCTGGCGCTGGCCCAGGATGGCGCCGCGGCGGCGCTCACGGCCTGGGGTGCGGCGCTGGCCCGACCGCGGGCCATCGTGGTCGTCTCGGCGCACTGGGTCGCGGCGACGCCCCTGACGGGAGTCGAGCGCCAGGCGCCGCTCTACTACGACTTCGGGGGCTTCCCCGACGAGCTGTACCGGGTCGAGTATCCGGCACCGGGCGCCCCCGACGTCGCCGCCCGGGTCCGCGCGCTGACCGGCGCCGACAGCGCGCCCGCGCGGCCATTCGATCACGGGGTGTGGGTCCCGCTGTCGAAGCTGTTCCCCGACGCCGGCGTGCCGGTGGTGCAGCTGGCGCTCCCGCTGGCGGCGGGTCCGGCGGGGTGGCTGGCCCTGGGCCGCGCGCTGGCGCCGTTGCGCGACGAGGACGTGCTCGTCCTGGGCTCGGGCGGGATCGTCCACAACCTGCGGGCCCTGGGCCGCCCCGGGGCCGCGCCGCCGTGGGCGCTCGCGTTCGATCGCTGGGTCGAGGAGGTGCTGGCCGCCGGCGACCCGGACGCGCTGGCCGGGGTGCTAGACGCGCCCGGCGCGCGCCAGGCCCACCCGACGGTCGAGCACCTCGCGCCGCTCCTGGTCGCGGCCGGCGCCGCATCGGTAGACGGGCGCTTGCCGCCGCCGCGCTACCCGGTGACCGGCTGGGAGCTCGGCGCCCTGGGGATGCGCTCGGTCGCGTGGGGCGGCTAGGCGTATCAAGTTTTCATCAACACGGTGAGTCGGGCGCGCGCGCCCGGCGCAACGCGACCTCACCCACGTAACGTGGGTCGCATGGGGAAACGCTACCTGCGTCGTGCGCCAGCTGTGCTCTTGCTCGCCGGGCTCCTGGCTGGATGTGGCGACAACCGCGCCCCAGCCGTCGACGCGGCGGACTGCCAGGCCGTCGACGACAACGACCCGTGCACCGACGACGTGTGCCAGGCCGGGCTGCCGGCCCACCCCAGCGCGGCGGCAGGGACGGCGTGCCCGGCCGGCGTGTGTGACGGCGCGGGCGCGTGCGTGCCGTGCAACACCGACATCGACTGCACGGGCGCGCAGATCTGCGACGAGCCGAACCACGCCTGCGTCGACCCGACCTGCACCGACGGGGAGCGCGACGGCACCGAGACCGACGTCGACTGCGGCGGCAGCTGCGCGCCCGGCCAGCCGTGCCCCGACGGCCAACGCTGCGCGGCCGGCACCGACTGCGCGAGCGGCGTGTGCGACGCGATGGTGTGCCAGGTCGCCCGGTGCGGAGACGGCGTCCAGCAGGCTGGCGAGGCGTGCGACGACGGCAACGGCGCCAACGGCGACGGCTGCGATGACGGCCCGGGGGCGGCGTGCCGCCCGACCGGCTGCGGCAACGGCGTGGTCGCCGGCGCCGAGGCGTGCGACGACGGCAACGCCACCGACGGCGACGGCTGCGACTCCAACTGCACGGTCACCGCGTGCGGCAACGGCATCATCGCCGGCGCCGAGGCGTGCGACGACGGCGACACCACCGCCGGCGACGGCTGCAGCGCGAGCTGCGGCGTCGAGGCCGGCTTCACCTGCGCGCTGGTCCCGAGCGTGTGCGTGACCACCTGCGGCGACGGCGTGACCGGGGGCACCGAGGCGTGCGACGACGGCGACACCACCGGCGGCGACGGCTGCTCGGCCGCCTGCGCGGTCGAGCCGGGGTGGACCTGCACCGGCACGCCGCTCGCCACCTGCACGACCACCTGCGGCGACGGCATCCAGGCCGGCCCGGAGCTGTGCGACGACGGCAACCACACCAACGGCGACGGCTGCGACGACGGCGTGGGCGGCGGGTGCCGGATCTCGGGGTGCGGCAACGGCGTCACCGCCGGCACCGAGGCCTGCGACGACGGCAACGCCGTGGACGGCGACGGTTGCGACAACAACTGCACGGTCACCGCCTGCGGCAACGGCGTCACCGCCGGGACCGAGACCTGCGATCAGGGCGGCGGCAACGTGGCCAACGGCGACGGCTGTTCGGCGACCTGCCGGACCGAGAGCGGCTGGACCTGTACCGGCACACCGTCGGTGTGCGCCACGACCTGCGGCGACGGCATCCCGGCTGGACCCGAGGCGTGTGACGACCCACCGCCAGCGGACAACGGCGATGGCTGCTCGGCCACCTGCGCGGTCGAGACCGGCTGGACCTGCAGCGGGACGCCGTCGACCTGCGCGGCCACCTGCGGCGACGGGATCCGGACCGGCGCCGAGGCCTGCGACGACGGCAACACCACGCCCGGCGACGGCTGCAGCGCGGCGTGCGCCGCCGAGGCAGGCTGGACCTGCGCCGGCGCGCCCTCGAGCTGCACTACCACCTGCGGCGACGGCGTGCGGGCCGGGGCCGAGGCGTGCGACGACGGCAACACCGCCAGCGGCGACGGCTGCGGCGCCGCGTGCGCGGTCGAGTCCGGCTGGACCTGCGCCGGCGCGCCCTCGACCTGCACGAGCACCTGCGGCGACGGTATCCGGGTCGGCGCCGAGGCCTGCGACGACGGCAACACCGCCAGCGGCGATGGCTGCAGCGCCGCGTGCGCCACCGAGCCGGGCTGGACCTGCGCCGGCGCGCCGTCGAGCTGCGCCACCACCTGCGGCGACGGCGTCCGGGCTGGGGCCGAGGCCTGCGACGACGCCAACACCGCCAGCGGCGACGGCTGCGACGCGGCCTGCGCGATCGAGCCCGGCTTCACGTGCACCGGCCAGCCCAGCGTGTGCTCGGCCGGCTGCGGCGACGGGGTGGTCGCCGGCCTCGAGCAGTGCGACGACGGCAACAACGTCGCCGGCGACGGCTGCGGCGCGGGTTGTGCCATCGAGCCGGGCTACACCTGCGTCGGCGCGCCGTCGGCCTGCACCACCAACTGCGGCGACGGCGTCGCCGGCGGCAGCGAGACCTGCGACGACGGCAACACCACCGCGGGCGACGGCTGCTCGACGAGCTGCATCACCGAACCCGGCTGGACCTGCGCCGGCGCGCCATCGAGCTGCGCCACCACCTGCGGCGACGGCGTCGTCGCCGGCGCCGAGACCTGCGACCAGGGCGGCGGCAACGTCGCCGACGGCGACGGCTGCTCCGCCGCCTGCACCGTCGAGGCGGGCTACTCGTGCACCGGCGCCCCGAGCGTGTGCGTGATCCGGTGCGGCGACGGCGTCGTGGGCGGCACCGAACAGTGCGACGACGGCTGCCTGACCGGCCTGCCGTTCGTGTGCGAGCCAGGCGACAACGGCGACGGCTGCTCGGCGACCTGCACCCTGGAGTGCGGCAACGGGGTGCTCGATGGCAGCGAGCAGTGCGATGACGGCAACCGGGCCAGCGGCGATGGCTGCTCGGCCACCTGCGCGTTCGAGATCACCTGCGCGGCGACCGACACCCTCGTGGCGGTGCGGTCGACCGACGTCCCCAAGGCGATCCCCGACAACACGCCGGCCGGCGTCGACAGCCTGGTGACCGTGGCCACCACCGGCGCCGTCCGCAAGGTGCTCGTCGGCCTCGGCCGGGTGACCCACACCTTCGACGGCGACCTGACCCTGGCGCTGATCGGTCCGTCGGGGCGCCGGCGGGATCTGGCGCAGCGCCGCGGCGGCGCCGGGGACAACTTCGTCACCACCCGGTTCGACGACGCCGCGGCCGTCGCGGTCGCGACCGGCACGGCGCCGTTCACTGGCGCGTTCCGCCCCGATCAGACCGTCAGCGACGCGGCCGGCTTCCGCGGCTTCAACCCCGCCGGTACCTGGCGGCTGCGCGCGATCGACGGCGCCGGCGGCGATGTCGGCTCGATCGTCGGGTGGACCCTGGTGATGTGCGTCGATCAGTCGGTGACCTGCGGCAACGGCATCCTCGAGGCGGGCGAGGCCTGCGACGACGGCAACGGCGCCGACGGCGACGGCTGCACCGCCGCCTGCGCGGTCCAGCCGGGGTACGCCTGCGCCGGCGCCCCCTCGACCTGCACCACGACCTGCGGCGACGGGATCATCGCCGGCGCCGAGACCTGCGACCAGGGCGCGGGCAACGTCGCCAACGGCGACGGCTGCTCCGCCGCGTGCGCGGTCGAGGCTGGGTACGCGTGTTTCGGAACCCCCAGCGCGTGCTTCGCGGGTGCGTGCGGCAACGGCACGACCGACGCCGGCGAGACCTGCGACGACGGCAACACCCTCAACAACGACGGCTGCGATGCGTCGTGCGACGTCGAGGCGCTCGTCACGGAAGTCGAGCCCAACAACACCAGTGCCCAGGCCGACACCAACCCGGCACTCCCCCCCGGCTCGGCGTTGGTGGCCGGGGCCATCACGCCGGTGGCCGACGTCGATCGGTACCGGGTGACCGTGCCGAGCGACGGGGTGTGGCGGTTCGAGACGTTCGACGCCTCCGGCAACGATTGCGTGGGTGGCATGACCACCACGCTGCGGCTGTTCAACGCCGCCAGCACCCAGCTCTACACCGACACCACCAGCGGCATCGCCAGCTGCTCGGCGCTGGTGGTGAACCTGGTCGCCGGCACCTACTACGTCCAGGTCGAGGAGACCGGCAACAACGCGGCGATCGCGAACTACAAGCTGCAGGTACGCAGCCAGGCCGGGCGGGGCGCCGAGACCGAGCCGAACGAGACGGTGGCCACCGCGAGCCTGAACCTCCCGCCCCGCAGCGACGTGTTCGTGCTGGGCAGCCACGCGGTCAACGCCGACCTCGACGCCTTCGTGGTGTTCGTGCCGGCCGGGCGCAGCCTGCGGGTCGAGACGATCGAAGGCAGCACCGCCGAGACCTGCGAGAGCAACGGGATCGACTCGCGGCTGCGGTTGTTCAACGCCGCCGGAGTCGAGCTGGGCAACGACGACGACGCGGGGCGTGGGTTCTGTTCGCTGATCGACGGGACCGGGGCGACACCGACCAACGCCTACGCCCACAACCTGGCAGCCGGCTTCTACGTGGTGCGGGTCGAGGCCTCGAACCCGACCGGAACCACCGCGGCCGGCCAGTTCGACTACCGGCTGCAGGTGACGATCCGCTGACCGCCGCGCCCACCCGGGCGGCGCGACGCGGCGCCACGTCGCGGCGGCTACGGGGCCGGCGTGAACAGCTCGACGGTGCCGACCGGCTGGCCGCCGGCGTCGACACCACCGACCAGGAGCACCTGGCCGGTGTCGAGGGGCCGCGCCACCGCGCCGGCGCGCGCCATCACCAGCGGCACCACGCCGCGCGGCGCCAACGTGGTGGCGTCGAACAGCTCGGCGTCGGCGAGGACTGCGCCGCCAGCGTCGATGCCGCCAGCGACGACGAGCACGCCGCCGGCCAGGGCGATCGCGGCGTCGGTGCGCGGCGTCGCCAGCAGGGCCGGCAGCTCGGTCACCAGGTGGGTCGCCGGGCTGATGACCAGCCCGCTGGCCAGCGGCACCCCGCCGCTGGCGCCGCCGACCACGACGACGCGCCCATCGGCGGTCGGCGCGAGGCCGTGGCCGACGCGCAGCGCCGCGGCCGGGACGCCGGGCTCGTCGGTGACCCCGCCCGGGCCGATGGTGACCACGCCGCCGGTCCCGGTGCCGGCGCCGGCGTAGACCGCGTAGAGCGCGTCGGTGCCGTCGGCGGCGGGCACCACGACCGAGGTCGCCGCGCCGGCCAGCGGGGGCAGCGTCGCCGCCGCGGTCGCGGTGCGGGTCAGGCCGTCGAGGACCACCGGGGATGCCCCGCCACCGACGATGAACGCCTCGGTCCGGACCAGCGCCAGCGGCGCGCCCGACCGCGCCAGGCCGGGCTGGTCGTCGATCACCTGGACCGCCCCGGCTGGCGCCACCGTGGTGTCGTAGCGCCAGAACGTGCCGGTGTCGGCGCCGGCGGCGTCCCGGCCGCCGAACACGTAGGCGTAGCCGCTGGAGGTGCCCCCGACGCTGGGCGCCACGCGCGGCGTCGGCAAGCCGACGCCGGCCTGCCAGCGGTGGGTGTAGGCGTTGTAGATCGCGACGCGGTCGCTGGCGACGTCGCCGGCCTCGAGCCCGCCCGCGATCAGGACGCCGAAAGGGTACGCGGCGGCGCCCACCGCGGTCCGCGGCGGATCGAGCGTGACCGGGGCGGCGGCGAACTGGTCGGGGCCGCTGACGTAGATCGCCACGTCGGCGTCGACCGCCGCCACTGGCAGCGCCGGTGAGCGCCCGATGGCGATCCGCCGGTCGCCGGCGTCGAAGCCCTCGAAGGTGAGCCGGCCGGCCGGGCCGTCAGCGGCCACGTCGAGCTCGAAGTGGAGCTGGCCGTCGGCGCCGCGGGTAGCCTCGACCACGGTCGGCGGCTGGCTGAGCGTGAGGCGGCCCCGGGCCACCTCGGCCAGCACCGTGGACCCGGGCGCGGTCACCAGCTCGAGCGAGAAGGTCCCGGTGACGCCGCCGCAGCCAGCCGCGAGCAGCGCGAGCGCGGTCGCCCTCACCGGCCCCCCTCGACCACCGCGGTCACCCGGGCCGGATCGACGCCGCGCACGGCGACCGTCTTGCGGCGCGACGCGTGCCCGGCGATCACCTCGACCGCCCCGCGGCCGACGCCCAGCGCCTTGGCGACCAGCTCGATCACCGCGGCGTTGGCCTCGCCGTCGACCGGCGGGGCGGTGACCGCCAGCTTGAGCCGATCACCGTGGGGCGGGCCCAACCTGGCCCGCGACGCGCGCGGCTGGACCAGCACCTCGAGCGTGACCCCGCCGTCGGTGGCTCGCAGGTAGGTCATCCCTTGCCGCCCCGGCCCAGCTCACGGGCCCGCTTGGTCGCGGTCTCGACGGCGTTGATCAGGGTGGTGCGCAGGCCGCCGGCCTCCAGGGTGTGCAGCCCGGCGATCGCGGTGCCGCCCGGCGAGGTCACCATGTCCTTGAGCTTCCCGGGGTGCTCGTCGGTGTCGAGCAGGAGCTTGGCCGAGCCCATCACCGTCTGGGCCGCCAGCCGCTGGGCGTCGCGCCGCGACAACCCGACCTTCACGCCGGCGTCGGCCAGGGCCTCGAGGATGAGGAAGATGTACGCCGGGCCGGAGCCCGACAGGCCGGTCACCGCGTCGAGGTGGCTCTCGTCGAGGATCACGGTGAGTCCGACCGCGTCGAACACCCGCTTGGCCTCGCCGAGATCCGCGTCGGTGGCGTGGCGGCCGCGGGCGACGGCGGTGGCGCCGGCGCCGACCAGCGCCGGCATGTTGGGCATGGCCCGGATGACCCGGGCCCCCGACGGCAAGTGGCTCTCGATCGCGGTGGTGTCGACCCCGGCGGCCACCGAGATGACCAGCGTCGTGGTCGCGACCACCGGGGCCACCTCGCGGACCACCCGGTCGAGGATCTGGGGCTTGACCGCGACCACCAGGATGTCGGCGCGGCGGGCCAGGTCGACGTTGTCGGCGGTGGTGGCGATCTGGTAGGTCGTCGCCAGCCGATCGAGGCGCTCCTGGCGCGGCCCGGAGGCGATGATGCGCGCGGCGTCGACCACGCCGCCCTTGATGAGACCGCGGATCAGCGCCTCGGCCATGTTGCCAGCGCCGAGGAATCCGATGGTCTTGTCGAGTGGGACGATCACCCGCTCGATGTACCACGAGCGGCATCCGATCGAAGGTTCGGTGCGTTGCCCTGGCTGGCGATGCGCGTTACGGTCGGGCACACCAACGGGGGACACCGAAAGAATGGCGACTCCAACCAGGCCGTGCCCGTTTTGTGGCGCGGCCGTGCTCATGACCGCACCCGCGTGCGGCACCTGCGGGCGGCCGATGCCGGCCGCTCCGGCCGCGCCCTCGGGCGGCCCGGCCAAGACGATGTTCGGCTACGCCGCGCCCAAGCTCGGCCCCGCCGCGCCCAAGGCACCCGAACCGCCCGCGGCGGCCGCGCCACCGGCACCCGCACCCATACTCACGCCGGCACCGCCGAGCGCTCCGCCGCCCGGCTTCGGTGGCCCGCCCGCCGGTGGCCCGCCGCCCGGCTTCGGTGGCCCGCCCGCCGGTGGCCCGCCCCCCGGCTTCGGTGGCCCGCCCGCCGGTGGCCCGCCGCCAGGCTTCGGTGGCCCGCCCGCCGGTGGCCCGCCGCCCGGCTTCGGTGGCCCGCCCGCCGGTGGCCCGCCGCCCGGCTTCGGTGGCCCGCCCGCCGGTGCGTTCGCGCCGCCTCAACAGAACCTGCCCGGGCCGATGGATGACTGGGCGCGCAAGCTGCCGCAGTCGCAACCGGGCACGCTGTTCGGCGTCCCGCTCGCGAAGCTGCGCGACGAAGGGGTCCAGCGTCAGGCGCTGCTGTTCCTCGGCATCGCGCTGGCGATCGCCATCTTCATCCCGGTGTCGTTTAGCCCCAAGCTGCTGTTCGCCTTCAAGGGCAACGCGTTCAAGGGGCTGGTCTGGCCGCTCCTGGCGGCCGCCTCGTACCTGCTGGTCGCCGCGGCGCCCAAGGACATCCGAGCCAAGGTCCCGCCGGTGGTGCTGCAGTGGCTGCCGTTCGGCGTCTCGTTCGTCGGCGTGCTCATCAACGGCCTCGGCGCGATCTCGGTCCGTGGCGCCACCATCGAGGTCGCGCTGTTCTACACGCTCGGCATGCCGACCCTGCTGTTCGGGCTGCTCGCCCGGCTGCAGCGCCCGGACGACCAGACCGCGCGGATCATCATCGCCGTCGGGGCCGGGCTGGTGTTCCTGGCCATCTTCACCGGCGACGGGATCAGCGGCGGGCGCGACGGGGTCACCATCACGATGTCGGTGGTGAAGTACTTCGACTCCGACCTGTTCAAGGGCGGCCTCTACAAGGTCTTCGCGCTCCTGTTCCTGGTGATCACCTTGGTGGCGACCGCCTGCGCGGTCTACGTGGTGCCCGCGCGCAAGCTGCCGCCGGCGTTGCGCGCGGTCGACGCGTTCGCGCCGCACGTCACGGCGGCGCTGCTGGTGTGGCTGCCGGTCCAGATCGTGCTGTTCCTGCTGGCGATGCTGGTCCACCAGGACGGCGTCAAGTTCGTCGAGTGGTTCCTGTTGCTCGCGCGCAGCCTGCTCATGCTGGTGGCCTACTTCGGCGTGCTGATGCTGACCGCCCCGGCCGCCTACGACGCCATCATGGATCTGGTGAAGGGCAACAAGCAGCCGCCGCAGGGTCCGCCCGGTGGCTACGGCGGCCCGCCGCCCGGGTACGGCCCGCCCGGTGGCTATCCGCCGCCCGGCGGCTTCGGCGGTCCTCAGGGTGGCCCGCCGCCCGGCGGCTTCGGCGGTCCTCAGGGTGGCCCGCCGCCCGGTGGCTGGCAGCCGCCCCAGTGACGTGAGCCGGGGCCGCGTCCGGCCGGTTGTTTCCACGAGCGCCCACGCGGCGCTCGTCGGCGTTTCGGGCCCGCGTCGGCCTGCGGCGTGCGTCGCTGCCAGCGCCGGTGTATACGCCTCGCATGCTGATCCTGGCGTCGGCGTCGCCGCGGCGGCGCGAGCTCCTGGCCCGCGTGGGCGTGCGCTTCGAGGTGCGCCCGGCCGACATCGACGAGCGCGAGCTCCCCGGTGAGCCGCCGCGGGCCTACGTCGAGCGCGTCGCCTCCGCCAAGGCCGCCACGCTGGCGCACGCCGACGCCTGGGTCCTGGCGGCCGACACCACGGTCGTCCTCGACCACGCCATCTTCGGCAAGGCCGAGGACGGCGCCCACGCGGCGGCCATGCTGCGCCAGCTGCGCGGCCGCACCCACCAGGTGATCACGGCGGTGGTCCTGCAGCGCGGCGGCGAGGTGCACCGAGTGACGGTGTCGACCGAGGTCGAGCTCGACGGGTTCGACGATGCCACCTTGGCCGACTACCTCGCCAGCGGCGAGTGGCGCGGCAAGGCCGGCGCCTACGCGGTGCAAGGCATCGGCGCCGCGCTGGTCCGCGGCGTGCGCGGCTCGATCACCAACGTGGTCGGCCTGCCGCTGGCCGAGGTGGTGGCGCTCCTGCGCGCGACCGGCGCCGCCCCGGTGTGCTTGGCCGAGGGCGTCGCGGCGTGACCGACGTGGCCACGCGCTGGCGCGACGTGCGCGCCGCGGTCGACGCCGCCTGCCACGCCGCCGGCCGGGCCCCGGCCGAGGTCACCGTCGTCGCGGTGTCCAAGCACCATCCGGTCGAGGCGCTGGCCGCCGCCCTGGCCGCCGGCGTCACCGACCTCGGCGAGAACTACGTGCAGGAGCTGGTCGGCAAGCAGGCCGCGCTCGCTGCGGCGGCGCCGCCGCGCTGGCATTTCATCGGCCGGCTCCAGCGCAACAAGGCGCGCCAGGTGGCCGGCCAGGTCGCGCTGGTCCACGCGGTGGACTCCGTCGAGCTGGGGCGGGAGCTCGGCAAGCGCGTGCCGCCCGATGCGGTGCAGCCGATCCTGGTCGCGGTCAACCTGGCGGGCGAGGCCACCAAGGGCGGCGTCGCCCTGACCGACGCACCGGCGCTGGTGGCGGCCTTGGCCGAGGTCCCGGGCGTCCGCGTCGACGGCCTGATGACGATGCCGCCGCCGACGGAGGATCCCGCCACGTCGGCGCCCTACTTCGATGCGCTGCGCGCCCTGCGCGATCGGCTGGCGACGCCGGCGCGGCCGCTGCCGCACCTGTCGATGGGCATGAGCGACGACTTCGCCACCGCGATCGCGTGCGGCGCGACCATCGTCCGCATCGGCACCGCGATCTTCGGACCGCGGCCGTCAGCGTAGCCGCGCGGTGACCACGCCGTGGGCGTCGACGGCGACGGCGGTCGGGACCAGCGCCACGCCGTACTTCTTGGCGAGATCGCGCCGGCGCGACACGTCGACCGCGACCACCGGCGTGCCGGCCGCCGCCAGGTCCGCGCCGTAGGCCTGGCACGCGGCGCACAGCGGGTGGGTGAACACCACGACCAGCGCGCCGGGCGGGGCGCCGCCGTCGGCGGGCGCGCCGTCGAGGCCGGCCAGGTCGACCCGATCGATCGCGCCGGTGCGGATGCCGCGCAGGCGCGCCGCCAGCCGGTACAGCTCACAGCCGACGCACAGGCCCGTGGTCGCCGCGACCGCCGCCAGCGCCACCACCGCGAGGGCCAGCCCCGCGCCCAGCTGGGTCCAGCCGAGCGCGTACGCCGCGGCCGCAGCGCCGAGGACCACCGCGCCGATCTGGTTGGCGAAGCGGGGGGCGCGCGCATCTTCGAGCGGCCCCTCGCCGAAGCGCGGCTGGATCACGTCAAAGTACAACCGGCACGGCAGGCAGAAGCGCCGGCCGAAACGGATCGCGACGGCCAGCTGCAGCGCGAGCGCGGCGAGCACCGGCCATGCGCCCGTGGCGACGGCGATCCCGGCGCCGAGCGCGACCACCGTCTGGTTGGTGCGCGGGGCGCGGCTGTCGATGATGGCGAGGTCACGGTACGGATCGGCGCGGCGGACCATGGCGACAGTGATAGCAGATGTCCGTCCGTCATATTCAGCAAAATCTCATAAACAAGACAAACATCTGCAATTGCGGCAAATGCCCGCTCGCACTGCCGTCCAGCCAGCCTTCGCGCGTGCGCGACGGCCCCCCCTCCTCTACCATCACCCCGTGATCGTCTCCCGGGCTTGCATCGTCCTCGCGCTCGGCCTCGCCGCGCCCGCCGCGCCCGCCGCGCGCGCCGACGAGCCCCCGCCCCTGCCGCCGCGCGTCGAGGAGGCGGCGCGGGCCGTCTTCGCCGAGGCCCAGGCCGCCGACCGCGCGGGCGATCTGGTGACCGCGATCGATCGCTACCGCCAGCTGCAGAAGATCGCCCCGCACCCCAACATCACCTACAACCTGGCCGACGTCCTGCGCCGCAAGCGCGACCTGCGCGGCGCGGCCCGCGAGTACCGCGCGTACCTCCGGCAGGACCCGACCGCCGCCGACCGCCGCAAGGTCGAGCAGGTCATCCGCCAGCTGGAGGCGACGCCGGGGCAGCTCGACGTGTCGATCAAGGGCGACGCGGCGGTGGTCTTCGTCGATGGCAAGCGCCAGGCCCCGGCCGACAAGCTGTTCCTCGAGCTGGCGCCCGGCCCGCACCGGTTCGACGCCGTGTCGCGCATCTCGTTTCGCTCGCTCACCCACGCCGTCGACTTCGCGCGGAGCAGCTCGTTCACGTTGAGCCTGCCGGCGCGGGCCGACGGCAACCTGCTGGTGAGCGGCAGCGGCTGGCTCGAGCGCGCCAAGGTGACCATCGACGGCGCCACCCCCACGCGCCTGGGCGCCGCGGTCGAGGTCGTGGCCGGCGACCACACGGTGGTGGTCGAACGCGACGGTTGCACCTGGAGCAAGCGGGTCGCGGTCCCCACCGACGCGATCGTGTACGTGTACGTCGATGTGCCGGGACCGCCGCCCCCGCCGATCGAGCCCCCCCGGACCAAGCCCGCGCGCCCGGCGCCGCCAGCGCCGGCCGTGTGTCGACGCGCGACGGTCGCGGTCGAGCGTGTGGTCGTCCCGGTCGCGGTGATCCCGCCGGGTTGATCTCGCGCGGGGTGGACGAACCATGCGACCAGGCGGTTTCAGTCTGGCCGTCGTGAAAGAGTCTCGCACCGGCCGTTCGAATCGGTAATAATCGGCTCAATGGACGCGCCGAGCGCCCTCGCCAGCTTGCCGGCCGAGGTTCTCGCGCTGGCTGTCGCGCGTCTGCCGCTCGGGATCTTGCTGATCGGCGCCGACGACCGGATCACGTTTGCCAACGTCGCGGCCACCGAGGTGACCGGTCTCGCCGTCGAGCAGCTCGTCGGGATCAACCTCCGCACGCCCGCCGTGGCCGCCCTCGAACCGCTGGCCCGCCACTACCGTGACGATGGCCCGTTCACGGCCGCGGTGGAGTGGCAGTGCCAGTGCCCCGGCCCAGCGAGCACCACGGTGTGGCGGGGCGGGTGGTTCGTGCCGCTGGCCGGGGCGGCGACCGGCCCCCCGCAGATCATGTGCATCATCCAGGACACCACGGCGGCGGTGACCCGGGAGCGGGAGCTTATCGAGCAGCGCCACCGGCTGCGCGCGGTCATCGACGCGGTGCCCGACCCGCTGTTCATGCTCGATCCGGCCGGCCGCTACGTCGTCGCCAACCAGGCCACCGCGGAGCGCTTCCACACCACCCCGTCGACGCTGATCGGCCGCCGCGACGTCGAGCTGGGCATGGCGCCGGCCCGGGCCGCGGCGACGCTCGACCGCGTGGCCGAGGCGCTGACCCGCAACCAGCTCGGGGTCGCGCTGGAGACTCGCCCCGACATCGGCGACCAGCTGGCCTACGTGCGCTCGCTGGTCCGGCCGGTGGAGAGCGACGACGGCAACCGTCGGGTCGTGGTGCTCGACCAGGACATCACCAGCATCATGCGATCGCAGCTCGATCTGGCCGAGAGCGAGCAACGCCTGCGCAACGTGCTGGCGGTGATCCAGGAGGCGGTGTGGGACTGGAACGTGGTCACCGATCGCATCAAGTACAGCGCCCAGCTGCGCGCGATGCTCGGCTACGACGACGACACCCCGCTCGAGCGCATCGACGACGTGGTCGGCTTCGTCCACATCGACGATCGGCCCGAGGTCGAGCGGCGCATGCGCGCGCTGGCGACCGGCGCAGCGGAGCGCTACGAGTCCGAGCACCGGCTGGTGGGCCCGGGCGGCGTGGTCTGGGTCCGCGACCGCGGCGGCGTGGTCGAGCGAGCGGCCGACGGCCGTCCGGTGCGCGTGGTCGGCAGCACCGCCGACATCACCCTGCGCCGCGCCGCCGAGGTGGCGCTCCGCCGGTTGCTCGCCGAGAAGGAGGCGATCGTCCAGAGCGAGACCGTCGGGTTCGTCATCGAGCGCGACAACGAGATCCTGTGGATGAACCCGGCCGCGGCCAAGATGTTCGGCTACGAGCCGGGGGAGCTGGTCGGGCGATCGGTCGCGGCGCTTTTGCCCCCGGACGCCGCGATGCCGCCGTTCGCCGGGCGCGCCGTGCCAGTCATCGCGGCGGGCGGGGTGTTCCGCGCCCAGCGCGACTTCCGGCGCAAGGACGGGTCGATCGCCTGGTTCGACGTGTCCGGCGCACGGCTCCACGCCGCCACCGGCGAGAACATCTGGGCGGCCATCGACATCACGGCGCTCAAGGAGTCCGAGCGCGCGCTGATCGAGGCGCGCCAGGCGGCCGAGGCCTCGAACCAGGCCAAGGGCCGGTTCCTGGCGATGATGAGCCACGGGGTGCGGACCCCGCTCAACGGCATCCTGGGCATGGCCCAGATCCTGGTCGACGAGGACCTGCCCCCCGAGCGGGTCAAGTCCAAGGCCCGCACCATCGTCGCCTCGGGCGAGCAGCTCTTGTCGATCTTGAACGACGTGCTCGACCTGTCGAGCATCGAGGACGGCCGGCTGACGCTGCGCGCCGTGCCGTTCTCGCCGGCACAGGTCATCGCCGAGATCTTGGCGCTGCACGCGCCCACGGCCGGGCGCAAGCGGCTCGAGCTGAGCGGCCGGTGGATGGGCCCGGACCAGGCCAGCTACCTGGGCGACGCCGGCCGGCTGCGCCAGGTCATCGGCAACCTGATCAGCAACGCGATCAAGTTCACCGACCGCGGGCGGATCACCGTCGAGGCGCGCGAGTACCGGCAGGTCGGCGAGCAGGTGGTGGTCGAGGTGGCGGTGGCCGACACCGGGCTCGGCATCTCGGCGGCCGACCGGGCCCGGCTGTTCACCCGGTTCAGCCAGCTCGACGACTCGAGCACCCGGCGCCACGGCGGGACCGGCCTGGGCCTGGCCATCGTCAAGGAGCTGGTCGAGGCCATGAGCGGATCGGTCGACGTCGACAGCACCGAGGGCGTCGGCTCACGGTTCTGGGTGCGCGTCCCGCTGCCACGCGCGGTGACCGCGGCCCGCACCACCGGGCCGCTGCCCACGCTGTCGGGCACCATCCTGGTGGTCGAAGATCACGAGGTCAACCGGCGCGTCATCGAGCTGATGCTGCGCCGGCTCGGCGCCGACGTGCGCGTCGCCGAAGACGGCCGCGCCGGGGTCGACGCGGCCACCGCGACGCCGCGACCGGACCTGGTGCTGATGGACATCCAGATGCCGGAGCTCGACGGCCACGACGCCACCCGCGCCATCCGCGCGTGGGAGGTCCAGCGCGGCGCGCCCCGGGTGCCGATCGTCGCGATCACCGCCAACGCCTTCGACGACGATCGCGCCGCGGCCGCCGCCGCCGGCATGGACGACTTCATGGCCAAGCCGATCAACGCGGCCGCGCTGGGCTCGCTGGTGGCTCGCTGGCTGGCCCGCCCCGCCTCGTGATCCGGCCCGGGGCGCCGCTCACCGCAGCAGCACCAGCTCCTCGGCCGCGGTGGGGTGGATGGCGAAGGTCCGGTCGAAGTCGTCCTTGGTCGCGCCCATGGTGACCGCGATGGCGGCGGCCTGGATGATCTCGGGCGCCTCGGGAGCGACCATGTGCACGCCGAGCACCTTGCGCGAGGCGCGGTCGACCACCAGCTTCAGGAACACCTGGTCGCCGCGGCCGGTCATGGTGTGCTTCATCGGCCGGAACCGGGTGGCGTAGATCTGGACGTCGTGCCCGCGGTGACGCGCCGTGGCCTCGGTCAGCCCGACCGCCGCGGCGGCCGGCTGGGCAAACACCGCGGTGGCGATCAGGTCGTGGACCACCTGGGTCGGGCGGCCACCGAACACCGAGTCCGCGAACGCGTGGCCTTCGCGGATCGCCACCGGGGTCAGCGCGGCCCGGCCGGTCACGTCGCCCACCGCGTAGACGCTGTCGGCCGTGGTGCGGCTCCAGTCGTCGACGACGATGGCGCCACGGCCGTCGGTGGTGACCCCGGCGGCGGCCAGGCCCAGGCCATCGGTCGCCGGCGCGCGGCCGGTCGCGGCCATCGCCACGTCGGCCACCACCGGCTCACCGTCGACCTCGAGCGCGAGGCCGTCGGCGGTGGCCACCACCGCCCGGGGCTCGGTGCTCGCCCGCACCACCACGCCGGCCCGCGCCAGCCCGTCCTCGACCGCGGCCCGCAGGTCGTCGTCGAAGCCCGGCAGCACCCGCGGCCCACGGTGGAGCAGCGTCACCGCGGCGCCCAGCCCCTGGAAGATGTGCGCGAACTCGACGCCGATGTAGCCACCACCGACGATGGCGATCCGCGCCGGCCGGGCCGGCAGGTAGAACGCCTCGTCCGACGTGATGAAGCGCTCGCCGCCGGGGATGGCGGGCCGCTTGGGTCGGCCGCCGGTGGCGATCAAGATGGTCCGAGCCCGGACGTCCTGCCCGTTGATTCGGACGGTGTGGGCGTCGACCAGCGTGGCCCGGCCGTCGTGGATGACCACGCCGTGGCGGCGCAGGTTGCCGACGTACAGCTCCGACAGCCGCGCGATCTCGCGATCCTTGGCGGCGATGAGCCGGGCCCAGTCGTGGCTGACCGGCCCGACGTCCCACCCGTAGCCGCGGGCGTCCTCGAAGGCGTGGGCGAACTCGCTGGCGTAGACCAGCAGCTTCTTGGGCACGCAGCCGCGGATCACGCAGGTCCCGCCCCAGCGATGCTCCTCGGCGATCGCCACGGTGGCGCCGTGGGTCGCGGCGATGCGCGCAGCGCGGACCCCGCCCGAGCCGCCGCCGATGACGAACAGGTCGACGTCGGCGGTCATGGCAGGTCCACGCCCCGGTCGGCGCACACCGCGCGGGCCAGGCCCAGCGCCGGATCGCGCAGCCGCGCCGCCAGGGCCAGGGCGTCGGCCCGGTCGCCGTCGCGGCACGCCGCCACCACCATGCGGTACCGCTCGGCCGTCCCCGGCTCGATGCGCAGCCCGGGCCGCGCCAGCCGGCGCGGATCGCCCTGCTCGACGAGGTCGGCGCCCAGGCCGATCACGCCGTAGACGTCGGCCCGGGGTACGCCGCGGGCGACCAGATCGTCGGCCCGGGTCCGCTGGGCCGCCACCAGCGCCTCGAGCTCGTCGGCGTCGACCATGCCGGCGGTGGCCTGGCCGTTGATGAACAGGGTCGGCGTGCCGCGGGCGCCCAGCGACATCGCCGCGGCCGCGTCGGCGAACACCGCGTCGCGGTGGCGGTGGTCGGCCAGCGCCGCGGCCACGGCGGCCACGTCCAGCCCGGCCCGGCGCGCGCGCTCGAGCAGCACCTGGCGATCGAACCCACCGGGCGCCGCCTCGAACAGCTCGTCGTGGAACCGCCAGAACTTGCCCTGGCGGCCGGCCTCGACCGCGGCCTCGGCCGCCAGGTCGGCGCCGGGGTGCATCGGCAGCGGCAGGTGGCGGAACACCACGCGCACGTCGGCCGGGTGGGCCCGGGCCAGGCGCTCGAGGATCGGCGCCTGGCGCGCGCAGTACGGGCACATGAAGTCGCTCCACACCACCACCGTCACCGCGGCGTCGTCGGGGCCGAGCCGGTGGCCGGGCAGGCCCAGGCCGATGCGGTAGGTCGCCGTCGACGACAACCCCACCGGCTCGACCTCGTCGCCGGTGCCATCGGCGGTGGGGCGGCCGCCGGCGATCAGCTGCTCGTAGCGGGCGCCGGTCGCGGCCCGGCCCAGCTCCTCCCCGATCACCGCCAGGAACGCGGCCAGCGGCTGCGCCCCGGCGACGGCGCGGCCATTGATGAAGAACGCCGGGGTACCGCCGATGCCCAGGCGCCGGCCCAGCGCGAGGTCGGTCAGCACGCGGGCGCGGGCCCGGCCCGAGTCGAGCTCGTCCCGGAAGCGCACCAGGTCGAGGCCGAGGTCGGTCGCGATCAGCTCGACCGCGGCGCGATCGACCCGGCCGTGGACGGCGAACAGGCGATCGTGCATCGGCCAGAACTGGCCCTGCGCCGCCGCGGCGAGCGCGGCCGCCGAGGCCAGGATGCCGTCGTCTTCGTCGAGCGGCAGCGGCCGGAACACCCAGCGGACCTGGCCCGGGTACAGCCGCTCGATCTGGGCCAGCGTGGCCTGGGCGCGGTTGCAGTAGCCGCACGCGAAGTCCGAGAACTCCACGATGGTGATGGGCGCGTCGGCCGGGCCGCGCCGGGGCGCGTCGTCGAGCGGGACGTCGTAGACGGCGGCGGGGTCGAAGGCGCGGGCGGCGGCGGCGCCGGACCCGGCCAGGACGACCCCCGCGATGGACAGGACCAGCGGAGCGAGGCGCACCGGCGCAAGCTACCGCGCGGGGCCGCCACGCGCACCTGGTCCGAGCCGGCGGTCGCTACAGAAAGAGAGTGACTACTCACTTTATTTGCCGTAGGGTGTTCGCCATGGCTCCTCCCCCTCGCGCCCGCCGGACGGTGCGCCCGCTGGTGCCGGCCCGGCAGGCCCGCGCAGTGCGCACCCGCAGCCGGCTGATCGACGCGGCCCGGGCGCTGCTGGTCGAGCACGGCCTGGCCGGGGCGCCGACCGCGGCGGTGGCCGCCCGGGCCGAGGTGTCTCAGGGCGCGCTGTTCCGCCACTTTCCGCACAAGACCGACCTGCTGATCGCGGTGACCGAGGCCATCCTGGCCGAGCTGCGCCAGGCCTTCGCCGAGGAGCTGGCCCCCAGGCGCGGCCGACGGCGCGCCGCCGTGGCCCCGGCGCTGGCGGATCCGCTCGCCGCCGCGTGCGCCGCGCTGTGGCGGGTGTTCCGCCGGCCCGACATGCGGGTCGTCCTCGAGATCTACGTGTGCGCGCGGACCGACGCCGAGCTGGAGCGCGGCCTCGGCCCGGTGCTCGACCACCACCAGGCCCTGCTGCTCGACGAGGCGCGGCGGCTGTTCCCGCTGGCCGCCGCGGCCAACCCGGAGTTCGGCGACGCCGTGCTCGCGATCGTCTACGCGATGCAGGGCGCCGCCATCGGCCTGTTCTCGCCCGATCCGGCCGCCGAGGTCTGCCACCTCGCCTTCCTCGAGCGCCTGGCCCGCCGCGAGCTGGCCCGGCGCCCCACCCTCCCCGCCCCCGAGGCCTGACCATGTCGGTGCTCATCTACGCCGCCATCCCGATCTTCGTGCTGACGCTGCTCATCGAGCTGGGCTGGGCCCGGCGCCGCCGCCACGACCCAGCCATCGTCGGCTACGCCAAGGCCGACACCCTGGCCAGCCTGACGATGGGCCTCGGCAACGTGATCATCTCGAGCGTCACCAAGCTGGGCACGTTCGCGCTGATGACCTGGCTGTACCAGCACCGGGTCGCCACCTTGCCCAGCGCGTGGTGGACCTGGGTGCTGCTGTTTTTCGCCGAGGACCTCTGCTACTACGCCTTCCACCGCGCCAGCCACGAGGTCCGGCTGTGGTGGGCCGCGCACGTCAACCACCACTCGAGCCAGCACTACAACCTGTCGACCGCGCTGCGGCAGTCGTGGACCACGCCGTTCACCGCGCCGGTGTTCTGGCTGATCCTGCCGCTGCTCGGCTTCGCGCCGTGGATGGTGCTGACCCAGCAGGCGATCTCGCTCCTGTACCAGTACTGGATCCACACCGAGGCGATCGATCGGTTGCCGGCGCCGCTGGAGTTCGTCTTCAACACGCCGTCGCACCACCGGGTCCACCACGGCGCCAACCCGCAATACCTCGACCGCAACCACGGCGGCATCCTGATCCTCTGGGACCGGCTGTTCGGCACGTTCGAGCCCGAGCGCGAGCGGGTGGTCTACGGTCTGACCGACAACCTCACTTCGCACCGCCCCGACGTGATCGCGTTCCACGAGTGGGCTGCGCTCGCGCGCGACGTGGCCGCGGCGCCGACCTGGCGGGCCCGGGCCGGCTACCTGCTGCGCCCGCCGGGCTGGCGCCACGACGGCCGGGGCAAGACCGCCAAGGACGTCCTCGCCGATAGCCAGGATCCCGCTCGTGCGCCGCTGGCTGGCGTATGACAGAGTGCGCGCGTGCGCGCCGCCACGCTCTCGCTGTCCATCGTCCTGGTCGCCTGCAGCTCGAGCTCGTCGGGCGGCCCCGCCCCGCAGCCGATCGTCGCCGCGCGCGACGCCGGCGCCGACGCGCCGCAGGGTGACCCCCGGGTCGCCCGCGGCGGCGCCGCGTTCCAGAAGTACTGCGCGCTGTGCCACGGCCCCGAGGGCAAGGGCTACGTCGCCGACCACGCGCCGTCGCTGGTGACCGACACCTTCCTCGAGAGCGCCGACGACACGTTCATCGCGCGCTCGATCGAGCTGGGCCGCCCGGGCAGCCCCATGGCCGGCTACGGCAAGGACCTGGGCGGGCCGCTGGCCGACAGCGACATCGCCGACATCGTCGCGTGGCTCCGCAGCGGACGCCCGAGTTACCGGCCGCCGCCGCCGGTCACTGGCAAGGGCGATCCGGTCGCCGGCGCCGCGCTGTACGCGGCCACCTGCCAGAAGTGCCACGGCGACCGGGCCACCCGGCTCGACGCCATCCAGCTCGGCCACCCGGTGCTGCTGGCGCTGGCGTCCGACGCGTTCCTGCGCGACGCGATCGTGCGCGGTCGCCCGGGCACGCCGATGCTGCCGTTCGGCCAGACCCTGACCCCGCAGCAGATCGACGACGTGGTCGCGCACCTGCGCAGCTGGGCCGCGTCGCCACCGCCGCCGCCGCCCCCGCCGCCCCCGGTGCCCCTGCCGACCGGCCCGGTTGTGCTGAATCCGAAGGGCAAGGCGCCGGCCTTCACGCTGCGCGAGGATCGCTTCGTGCCGGCGGCCCAGGTGCACGCTGCGCTGGCGGCCAAGCGCAAGCTGGTCGTGATCGACGCGCGGCCGCCGTCGGACTGGCTGGCGCTGCGCATCCCCGGCGCGATCTCGGTGCCGCACTACGAACCCAGCGGGCTCGACCAGGTGCCCAACGACGGCACGTGGGTGGTGGCCTACTGCGCCTGCCCGCACCACGCCTCTGGCATCATCGTCGACGAGCTGCGCAAGCGCGGCTACAAGCACACCGCGGTGCTCGATGAGGGGATCCTGTTTTGGAACCAACAGGGCTGGCCGGTGGTGGGGACCGCGGCCGCGAGCCTGTCGCCCAAGGGCAGCAAGCCGCCGGCGCCGGGCGGCGTGAAGTGACATTTCATAGGTAATTTCAAGTCATTGCACTCGCGGGGCGGGATGGAGTCAACTGGCCCCGCCTGGGGTCTTGGCCCCCGGGATCCGGCCCGGTTGCGGCGGCCACAACCTCGGTTCTGACGCCGCCGGGCCCCTGGGGAAGGGATCAGCCCGGCGTCGCTTCCGGCATGCAGGTTGCTGTATCGTGGTCGTGATGCTCGGTCCCTATCCATTTCGGGTACTTCCGGTGAGCCGCCGGGCCGCGCTGGAGATTCTGTTCCGTCGGCTGCCGATGGTTCGCCTCCAGGCGGTCGGAGCGCTCGCGGTGTTCGCCGCCGTCGCCTCGGCGTGTACCGGAGACATCGTCGATCCCAACGGCGACCCCAGCGCCGCCGCGATCGCGGCCTTCACGCGCGAGGTCGAGCCGACCCTCCAGGCCAAGTGCGCCGCGTGCCACACCGGCGTGGCCGCGCCGCAGTTCATGAAGCCCGAGCCCACGCTGCGCGAAGGCATCCTCGGCTTCAGCGGCGGCAGCCTGGTGAGCCTGACCGATCCGGTGCAGAGCCGGCTGGCGGTCTACGCCTCGAGCCAGGCCCACATGATGGTCGGCACCAACTACACCCCGGCCGAGGCCGCCAAGGTCACCGCCTGGGTCGAGCTCGAGGCGCTGGCCGCCGGCGTCACCGCCGAGCCGACCGTCGAGAGCCCCACCATCACCCCGGTGATCGGTCCCAACTCCATCGACCTGGGCGCCATCGGCCTGACCGGCACCACGTTCGAGTTCGACTACCAGCCGCTGGCGACCGGCATGTACCTGTCGCGCATCAAGGTCACCGCCGGCACCGGCGGCGCCCGCCTGACCCATCCGCTGTTCGTCGTGTGGGACGGCGCGCAGCCCATCCCCGATCCGATCGATCGCTTCAGCGACATCGACCTGACCGTGGCCGAGGCGACGTCGAGCTCGGTCGGCGGCGGCACCGCGGTGTTCGTCGACATCCCGCCGACCGCGCCGGTGTCGCTGCACTTCAAGGCCGCCACCTTTGCCAACGGCATGCCGCCGTCGGACAACGGCGGCACCACCGGCGGCGGCTGCAAGGCGGTCGCGCTGTTCACCGCGATGGCGCGGCCCCAGCTCACCACCTGCGCGGGCATGTGCCACGCCGGCAGCAACGCCGGCGCCACCGCCGCCACCGACATGACCAAGCTGGCCGACGACGCGCAGCAGGACGCCGCGTGCGCGCAGATCCTGTCGCGCATCTCCAAGCTCAACCCCGATCAGTCGAGCATCATCGTCTCGGTCGACCCCGGCGTCACCAACGTCCACCCGTACTACAAGGTGCCCGCAGGCACCTTCGCCGACTACCGCACCCAGCTCTTGGCGTGGATCAACGCCGAGGCGGCCCCGTGAGCCGCGCCCCGGAGGACACCTGCATGCGCACCACCACCGCCCTTCGCTGCACGCTCGTCGCTGCCATCCTGGCCGGCGCCGCGTGTGGCGGCACCTCGCCCGTCACCCCCGGCGACGACACCCCCGGCGACGACACGCCGACCGACGAGTGGGACCAGCGGCTGACCGAGCGCGTGCTCGACTACAACGCCGCCCTGCGCACCGCCGCCCTGCGCCTGACCGGCGGGCTGCCCAGCCTGGCCGAGATCAAGGCGGTGGCCGACGCCGGCGACGACGCCGCCAAGAAGGTGGTGTACGAGTCGCTATTGCGCAGCTACCTCGAGGGCCCGCGCTTCGCCCGGCAGATGGTGGCGTTCTGGCGCGACACCATGCGCCTCGGCGGCGGGGCGATGGACTCGGCGCCGGCGTTCGCCGCCCAGCTGGCCGTCGAGAACCGCCCGTACACCGAGCTGTTGACCGCCGCCACCGGCACCTGCCCGACCTTCGACGCCGCCGCCGGCACGTTCACGCCGGCTGACTGCGCCAACGGCGTGCCGACCGCGGCCGGCGTCTTGTCGAACCCGGCGGTGATGGCCCAGTTCAGCTCGAACCTGGCCTTCCGGCGGGTGCGCTGGGTGCAAGAGGTCTTCGCGTGCACCGCGTTCCCGGTCGAGCTGACCGGGACCCCGCCCGAGGGCGGCGCCCCGGCGTTCCTGTCGGTGTGGCCGATGGAGAGCATCGCCGGCCTGTCCAACGGCGGCACGATCGACTTCCACGACCAGAGCGCGGTCATCTGCGCCAACTGCCACACCACGATGAACCACCTGGCGCCGCTGTTCGCCAACTTCGACGACAACGGCCAGCTCCAGGCCGACATCCAGGTGAAGACCCCGCAGGTGGGCAACCCGCTGGCGTTGCGGTCCGACTGGCTGCCCGGCGCCGAGCCGACCGCGTGGCGCTACGGCGTCCCGGCGGCGGACCTGCCGGCGCTGGGCGCGGCCATGGCGGCCGACCCCGACATCGCCGAATGCGCGGTGGCGCGGCTGTGGAACTGGGCGCTGGGCAAGGGCGACATCGTCGACGCGCTGGCCACGGTGCCGCCGGCCACCATCGCCGCTCAGGTCGCCGACTTCCAGGCCAACGGCGGCAAGCTCAAGGACGCGATCTTCGCCGTCTACACCTCCGACGACTTCGTGAGGTTCTAGCCATGGCCGACCGCGAGCTCATCCACCCGCCCTTCCACCCCCGGCGCGAGTCCACCATGCGGCTGCTCACCCTGTCTTCGCTGTTGGTCCTGGCCGGCGCCGCCGGCTGCACCGAGGCGCCGTCGACCGGCGACACCCCGGAGCTGCCTCAGGGCAACGCCTCGGCTGGCACCGACAACACCTTCGACCACCCCGGCACCAACGTCGACGTGTGGGAGCTGCTCGACCGGCTCAAGCAGGAGGGCCCGGCGCGCTACTCGTCGCGGGTCCACGGCTGCGCCAAGCTGAAGTACGCCACGCTGGGCAACCTCCTGGCGTCGCGCGGCGTCGACCTCGGCAACACCGCCGCGCTGTCGGCCGGGCGCCTGTACCGCGACTCGGACCAGGCGCTGGCGGCGCCCAACTACGCCGCGCGCCAGGCCGAGACCCGCGAGCTGTCGACCGCGACCGCGTCGAAGATGTTCGACATCTACGTCCAGGCGGCGCCCGAGATCATCGCCAACCTCGGCGCGACCCCGGCCTGCCAGATCGCCGGCCAGGGGGTCGAGCTGTTCAACGCCGACAACCAGTGCAACCTCGACGGCATCACCTGCCTGATCGGCGTGCCGGCGACCGCCAGCCACGTCGAGCTGTGCAACCTGGCCGTCCAGCGCGCCTCCGACGCCGACAAGGGCAAGCGCATCGCGGTCGCCACGCTCTTGGCCGCCGCCCACACCTGCGAGTGAGGACCACCATGAAGATCAAGGGAACCCCCGAAGCCGCCGCCCGCGACGCCCGTCGCGCCCTCGGCCGCCGTGAGCTGATCAAGTGGAGCCTGTTCTCGGGTGCCGCGCTGGGCCTGGCCCGGTGGAAGGTGTTCGAGATCCTCGAGGACGCCATCGATCCGGCCATGGCGGCCGACGCCTGCGCGCTCAAGACCAACCGCTCGGTCCACATCGTCGCCGGCAACGGCGGCTTCGCGTGGTTCCAGCTGCTGTGGCCGCACAACGCGGTCGCCGCCGCCGGCAACGCCCAGTTCGCGTTCCACGCGCCGGGCGAGCAGACCATGGCGGCCGGCACCGACCGGCCGCTGACCCTCGGGCCGGAGGCGCCGTTCCGGAGCGCCACCGGCGGCCGCCAGATGTCGGCGTTCATGGCCGGCGCCAACGAGACCCACACCCGCACGCCGTCGACCGCCACCACCGTGGGCGGCAACTCGATCTTCGCGGTCGCCGCGGCCCTGCAGGCGACCAACCCGGCGGTCATCCCGGTGGTGACCATCGACGGCGCGCCGTTCGGCAACGCGCCGGGCGCGCCGCGGCCATCCGCGGTCGGCGCGGCCGATCAGTTCGTCGGGCTGTTCAACAGCGCGGCGTCGCGGGCCGGCGGCCTGCTCGAGAACACCACCGACGCCGGGCTGTACGAGGCGCAGTACGCGGCCGCGGCGTCGCTCAACCGCGCCGCCGGGCGCCCGACCCAGCAGCGGGCCTACGGGACCGCGAAGACCGCGGCCCGGCTCCTGGGCACCAACCTGGCCGATCGCCTGGCGATCACCGCCGGCGATCGCAGCCGCTATGGCGTCGACGTCGGCACCCGGGCCAACGTGCTGGCGCTGGCCGACAACCTGATCGTCACCGCCAAGGCCTTCGCGATGGGCCTGACCTCGGCGGTGGTGATGCCGGCGATGATGGACGACCCGCACGGCGCCTTCAACGACATGGCCGCGCTGCGCTCGACCACCACGGCGCTGGGCAAGATCCTCGATGGGTTCATGGCCGACCTGGCGGCGGCCCAGGACCCGAGCTGCGGCGGCACCACGCTGGCGGACAACGTGGTCCTCACCATCAACGGTGACACGCCCAAGAACCCGCTCGATCGCGGCGGCTGGCCCGACGGCACCCCCGGCAACTCCAACTGGATGTACGTGTACGGCAACGGCCTGCTCAAGACCGGCTGGCACGGCGGGATCGACGCCGACGGCACCGTGCGCGGCTTCGACCCGCAGACCGGCCAGGACAACGGCACCACGCCGCGCGATCTGGCCGCGCCGGCCAGCGCCGCGGTGGCCTACGCCATCGCCCGCGGCGACATGCGGCGCGCCGCCGACTTCGCCCGCGGCGTCAACATCGGTGGCATCGTCAAGACCCTGACGATGTGATGGCGGGGCGAGTCGACAGCCGCGCGGGCCGGCGCTAGGTTCCGCGCGTGCGTTGTCTCGTCGTGGCGGCCCTGGTGGCCGCGGTCGCCTGCAAGGGCGACGCTCCCGCCTCCTCCTCCAAGCCCGCGCCCGGGCCCGGCGACTCGCGTCAGGCCGACGCCGCCGAGGTCGCCGCTGACGACCAGTCCCGCTTCGACCAGGAGCGCCAGCCCGAGTTCATCATCGGCGCGCTCGGCCTGCGCCCCGGCATGACCGTGGCCGACGTGGGCGCCGGCACCGGGCTGTTGACCGTCCACGTCGCGCGCGCGGTGTTCCCGGGCGGCCACGTGGTCGCCACCGACATCGACTCGGCGGTGCTCGACTACCTCCACGCTCGGATGGAGGCGGCCGGGTTCGACTCGGTGGTCGAGACCCGGGTGGTCGAGGCCAGCGCTCCCGGCCTCGAGGCCGGCCGGTATGATCTCATCCTGCTGGCCCAGGTCGACCACTACTTCGACGACCGGGTGGCCTGGCTCACCAAGGCAGCCCCGGCGCTCAAGCCAGACGGCCGGCTCGCCATCTCCAACCGGATGCAGCACCGGGCCGCGGCCATGGCGGCGGCCGCCGCGGTCGGGTTCACCCTCGTGAAAGAAGTCAACGACCTCCCCGGCCAGTTCGTGGCAGTCTTTGCGAAGGCCCCCAAGCCTTCCCCCCCTGCCAAGGCCTCGCCATGACCCGCCTGCCCGCTGCCGCCTCGCTGCTCCTGCTCGCCGCCGCCTGCGCCGACGACGCACCGCCCCCGCGCAACCCCGACAAGCTGTGGCTGGCGCTCGACGGCTCCGAGATCCAGGTGCGCCTGGTCGGCGCCGAACCGCCACCCTTTTGAGCGCCCGGCGTGGGGACCGGGAGTTCCCAAGAAGCTGAGTTCACCCTGGTCGCCGACGTCCCCGCCGGCGAGTGGGTGCTGGTCGCCGATGGCATCGTGGTGCGGCCGGTCGACGTGACGTTCGAGTTGTTCGCGCGGCGCGCCGGCGTGGAGCTGCCGATCGGCATGTTCCAGCAACACTTCGACCCGCTGCCGATGGGCTTCGACGCCCAGCCGTTCGAAGCCCGGGTAACCGCGCCAGCCATCGCCCAGGCCGGAGACGAGCTGGTGTTCCGCTACACCGGCGCCAACGCCGACACCCCGATGGCCTACATCCCCGATGGCGACGGCGCCCGGGCCAACGGCCGCATCCCGTTCGTCGACCTGCCGGAGTAGCCAACCTGGCGCGAGCCGCGAGCCGCGAGCCGGAGCCGGAACCGGAGCCGGAGCCGGAATCGTTCGCCGGAGCCGGAGCCGAAGCCGGAATCGGAGCCGGAACCGGAGCCGGAGCCGGAACCGGAGCCGGAGCCGGAGCCGGAACCGGAGCCGGAGCCGGAGCCGTGCGCCGGAGCCGTGAACCGGAACCGGAGCCGGAGCCGTGAGCCGGAGCCGGAACCGTGAGGAGGAACCGCCCGCTCCCCACACGCGACGCCCGCCTCGGTGTGGTGGGCGCCGAGATCGCCGGCGACCGAGCGCGGGCCCAGGCCGAGCGATGGCTGGCGTTGGCCCTTGCCGATCGCGCAGGCCCTGCGAGACTGCGCGCGCCCATGGCCGCACCCGCGCTCGAGCTCCCGGAACTGACCCGTCGCCAGAAGGTCGCGACCATGGTGGCGGCCCTGCTCGGTCTGTTGCTGGCCGCGCTCGACCAGACCATCGTCGCCACGGCCGGGCCCAAGATCCAGCACGACCTGCACATCGAGCCAGCGCTGTACGTCTGGATCACCACCGCCTACCTGGTGGCGTCGACGGTGCTGGTGCCGCTGTGGGGCAAGCTCTCCGATCTGTACGGTCGCAAGCCGATCCTCATCGCCGGCATGTCGATCTTCCTCCTGGGCTCCGTGCTGTGCGGGGTCGCCGGGACGACGCTCGAGTTGATCTTGTTCCGCGCGGTCCAGGGCGTCGGCTCGGCGTCGCTGTTCACCAACGCGTTCGCCGTGGTCGCCGATCTGTTCCCGCCGGCCGAGCGCGGCAAGTACCAAGGCATCTTCGGGGGCGTGTTCGGCCTGGCCAGCGTCGTCGGCCCGCTGGTCGGCGGATTCCTCACCGACCACGTCGGCTGGCACTGGGTGTTCTTCGTCAACTTGCCGGTGGGCGCCCTGGCCATCGGCTTCGCTGCCACCAACATGCCGATGTTGCGACGGCCGCGCCAAGGCCCGGTGTCGCTCGACGTCGGCGGTGCGGTGGCGCTCATCGTCGGCACCGTGCCGCTGTTGCTGGCGCTCAGCCTGGGGCGCGGGGCGCACCACCGGGGCCCCGACGGGTGGCCGTGGGGCTCGTGGCAGATCTTGAGCCTGTTCGGCGTGGCCATCGCCGGCCTGGCGGCGTTCATCCAGATCGAGCGCCGAGCGGCCGAGCCCATCCTCGACTTCCGGCTGTTTCGCAACAAGGTGTTCGCCATCGGCAACGCGGCGGCGTTCACCACCGGCCTGTCATTTCTGGGCGCGATCGTCTTTCTGCCGCTGTTCATGGTGAACGTGGTCGGGCTGTCGGCCACTAGCTCTGGCCTCACGACCACGCCGCTGACCTTCGGCATCGTCGCGGCCAACATCACCGCCGGCCAGATCGTCGCCCGCATCGGCAAGTACAAGCCGGTGATCGTGGTGTCGCTGGTCATCCTGATCGCGTCGTTCGCCATCATGGGCTTCACGCTGTCGACCGGCTCGACCCAGGCCGAGGTGTCGCTCAAGATGATCCTGATCGGCATGGGCCTAGGTCCGTCGATCCCGCTGTTCACCCTCGCTATCCAGAACGCCGTCGAGGTGCGTCAGATCGGGGTCGCCACCTCGACCGCCACGTTCTCGCGGCAGATGGGCGCCACCATCGGCATCGCCATCATCGGCACCGTGTTCGCGAGCACCCTGGCCGCGCGCATGCAGCACCACCTGGCAGATGTCGGTGGTGGCCAGCCGGCGGCGGTCGCCGCGAGCCATGGTGGCGGTGGTGGCGGTGGCGGTGGTGGTGGTGGTGGTGGCGGTGGTGGCGGTGGCGGTGGCGGTGGTGGCGGTGGCGGTGAAGGCGCACCCACCATGACCGGTGCGTTCGACGCCAACGCCATCAAGGCCGGGATCGAGGCGCAGTTCGCCAGCCGCCTGGCCGCCGCGCCGCCCGACGCTCGCCCCGGCATCGAGGCGGGCAAGGCCCAGGCCCTGGCTGCCGTCGACCACACCGCTCACGGCATCAAGCAGGCGTTCACCGACGCCATCGAGCAGATCTACCGGCTGTGCGCGCTGATCGCGATCCTCGCGCTGTTGGTCACCCTCGCGCTGCCGGGCTTGCCGCTGCGCCGCACGATGGCCGGCACCGCGCCGCCGCCCGTCGAGTAGCGGCGCGCTCGGCGCACCGGTGCGGATCACGGGGCCGGGGCCGGGTCGCGGTCCGGGTCCGGGTCCGGGGCCGGCTCCGGGTCCGGCTCCGGGGCCGGTTCACGGGTCCGGGTCCGGCTCCGGGTCCGGCTCCGGGGCCGGTTCACGGGTCCGGGTCCGGCGCCGGGTCCGGGTCCGGGTCCGGCTCCGGCTCCGGGTCCGGCTCCGGGTCCGGGTCCGGCTCCGGGTCCGGCTCCGGGGCCGGGTCCGGCTCCGGGTCACGGGCATGCATCGTCGAGGGTCGCATCTGTGCTCGCGTGTGTCTCCGTCGGTTGGGGGTGCCCGCGCGGCCCTGCGCGCATCGAACCGCGCCGACGACCAGGATGCGGTGCGTCCTCACTCGAAACCTGAGGTGCGGGCCGCGAGGGACGAGGCTTGGTCGTCGTCACGGTTCGTGCGCGCGTGGCCGCGGTCGGGCGAACCCCCAACCGACGGAGATCATCATGCTCGACGCACAGACGCTGGTCCTTCAACTCATTCGGCTGCTGCGGCCCCTGGTCGCGGAGATCAACCGCTCGAGCCCGGGGCTGGGTGACCAGCTGCGGCGCGCCGCGACCAGCGTGGCCTTGAACCTGGCCGAGGGCACGCGGCGGATCGGCGCCGACAAGCGCCGGGTCTATCGGATCGCGGCGGCCGAGGCCCAGGAGCTGAAGGCCGCGCTGGCGGTGGCGGTGGCCTGGGGCTACCTCGACGACGCCGCGACCACGTCGGCGATGGAGCTCGCCGAGCGGGTCGGCGCGACGACGTACCGGCTGGCGCGGTGACCGGGTCCGGCTCCGGGTCGGGCTCCGGCTCCGGCTCCGGGTCGGGGTCCGGGTCGGGCTCCGGCTCCGGGTCCGGCTCCGGGGCCGGCTCTGAGGTTGCCCCGATTTTCTGGACAGCCTGACTACGTAGTCTTGTCCTGAACGACTTGCCGTTCGAAGTCAACGGGACTGCGAAAGCCGTTGTGGGAGTGGAGGCGCTGCGGGTTGTAGAACTGGTCGATGTACGCGCCGACGTCGCGCTCAACGTCGGCGGCGGTGTGCCAGGTCGCAGTGAGCTCCAGTTCGAACTGCATCGACGAGAAGAAGCTCTCGGCGACGGCGTTGTCCCAGCAGTTGCCCTTGCGGCTCATGCTGGCGGTGATGCCGTGGGCCGCGAGGACGCGGTTGTACGCGTCGCAGGCGTAGTGCACGCCGCGGTCGCTGTGGTGGAGCAACCCTGGCGCGGGGGCCCGCACGGCGAGTGCCCGCTGCAAGGCCGTCGTGGCAACGTCCGCGGTGAGGCTCGTCGAGACGGCCCAGCCGACGACGCGCCGGGCGTAGAGGTCGAGGACGACGGCCAGGTAAGCGAAGCCCGTGGCGCTCCGCAGATAGGTCAGGTCCGCGACCCACACCTGGTTGGGCGCAGTGACGTCAAAGCGGCGCGCGAGGCGGTTGGGCGCGATGGGGCTGTCGTGGCGGGACTGCGTCGTCGCGACGAACCGGCGCCGCGGCCGCGCCACCAAGCCGGCCTGCCGCATCAAGCGCGCGACACGCTTTCGTCCCACCCGGTGGCCCGCCGCGCGTAGCTCAGCGTGTACGCGTGGGCTGCCGTAGCGGCGCCGGCTGGCCGAGAACACGGCCCGCACGTGAACGGCCAGCACGTGGTCGCGCCGGCGACGCGCCGTTGATGGCGTCTTTCGCCACGCGTAGTACCCCGACGGCGCGACGTCGAGTGCACGGCACATCAGGCGCACGGCGTACGTGTGCGCGTGGGCGGCGATGGCGGCGTACTTCACGACCGGTCTTTCGCGAAGTACGCCGCCGCTTTTTTTAGGAAGTCTCGTTCCTCCTGGGCAGCTCGCAGCTCACGCCGGAGCTGTGCCAACTCGGCCCGCTCGTCGGTGGTCAGCGGTCCCGTCGAACTGCTGCGCTGGTTCACCTTGGCCTGCTTGACCCAGTCGCTGAGGCAGCTCTCGCTCAGGTCCAACTCCTTGGCGACCTGCCTGATGGAGCGCCCAGGTTGGGTCGCGAGCCGGACGGCCTCAGCCTTGAACTCCGGCGTGAACGTGCGCCGCCGACGCGGCTTCTTGGGGGGAGGAGACGTGCTCATGGATACCTCGCTCATCTTGACGGTGGTCGGATGGCAGGTGTCCAGAAAACCGGGGCAGGCTCACTCCGGCTCCGGCTCCGGGTCCGGGTCCGAGTCCGGGTCCGGGTCCGGCTCCGGCTCCGGGTCCGGGTCCGAGTCCGGCTCCGGGTCCGGGTCCGGGTCCGGGTCCGGCTCCGGCTCCGGGTCGGGGTCGGGGTCCGGGTCCGGGTCGCGGTCCGGGTCCGGGTCCGGTTCACCGGCGCCGGGTCCGGCTCCGGCTCCGGCGTCGATGCCGGCGCACGGCCCTGGCACGGCGCCCGCCCGCCCCACCCGATGCTACCGGGCGGCCCTACCCGGCGGCCTTGGCCCACTGGGTCGGGTTGGCGATCGTCGGCCGCTGTCCCCCGCGCACAAGGTAGCGCACGGCGCCGGCCAGGCCGTCGAGGGTGAGCTGCCACATCGGGAACAGGGCGGCGACGACCTCGATCGTGCTGCCGCTCCAGTACCGGTCGGGCTCGGGGTTGAGCCACGCGGTGCGGCGGAAGTGCCCCGACAGGCGTCGCAGCCACTCGACGCCCGAGGTCCGGCTGCCCAGCGCATACGCATAGGAGCCACCGGGGTCGAGCAGCTCGGCCGGGTGCATCAGCGCGTCGCCCAGCACCACGAGCTTCTCGTCCTTGTCGCTGCCGCTGATGAGGTCGGCGGTCGCGACCCGCTTGGTAAAGCGGGCGTCCTCGTAGACGTGCTCGTAGACGCAGTTGTGAAAGTAGTAGCTGCGGAACTTGGCGAACCGGCCGGCGCGGGACGCCGACGTGAACAGCCGCGACGCCAGCTCGGCGTGAGGATCCATCGAGCCGCCCACGTCCATGAGCAAGATCACCTTGACCCGGTTGCGACGCGGCGGACGGAACACCAGCTCGAGGTCGCCCGCGTTCTTGCAGGTCTCGTCCACCGTGAGGTCGAGGTCGAGCTCGTCCTCGGCGCCGTCGCGGCCGAGGTTGCGCAGGCCGCGCAGCGCCACGTCGATCTGGCGCACGTCGAGCACGACATCGCGCCGGTACTCCTGGAAGCGCCGCTCGCCCGCGACCGCCATGGCCGACCGGGCGCCGCCGCTGCCGACCCGCATCCCGGCCGGGTTCTTCCCGTTGGTGCCGAACGGCGAGGTCCCGCCAGTGCCGACCCAGCGATTGCCGCCGTCGTGGCGGGCCTTTTGCTCGCGCAGGCGCTGCTCGTACAGCTCGCGCAGCTGGGCCAGGCCCAGCGCCTGCATCTGGGCACGCTGCTCGTCGGTGAGGGGGCCCAGCGCTTGCGGGTTGGCCAGCCAGTCCTCGAGCTGGGTGGTCAGCGCCAGCGCCGCCTCGGTGACACCTTGGAAGTACCGCGCGAAGGCGCGATCGAACGCATCGTAGTCGGCGACGTCCTTCACGCACACCGTCCGCGCCACCCGGTAGAACCCGTCGAGCGAAGACTCGTGGAGCCCGAGGTCCAGG
Source organism: Kofleriaceae bacterium (assembly GCA_041389965.1). Classification (GTDB taxonomy): domain Bacteria; phylum Myxococcota_A; class Polyangia; order Haliangiales; family Haliangiaceae; genus UBA2376. Next base: position 327,825 of record JAWKQV010000003.1, read on the forward strand.
GCCTCCATCAGCGCCAGCCACTCGTGGCTCGACACCTTGAGGCCGTCGCGGCGCAGCTCGAACAGAAAGTCGACCAGCATCAGGCCCGGGCCCGCTTGCCGACCAGCTCGACGTCCTGCTCGGTCTTGAGCAGCGTCCCCAGAAACGGGATCCCTCCTCCGATCCTGCCCAGATCGACGCCGGCCTTCTGCAAGGCGCAGATCCAGTCGATCAGCTCCGAGGTCGTCGGCCGCTTCCGCAGCTTGGGGGTCGCCCGCAGGCCGTAGAACACCTCGAGGGTCTGGTCGAGCACCTTGTCGGGCAGGTCGGGGTGGTGGACGCGCACGATCTTGGCCATCAGATCCCGGGTCGGGAACTCGATGTAGTGGAACACGCACCGGCGCAGGAACGCGTCGGGCAGCTCTTTCTCGTTGTTCGAGGTGATGACGACGATGGGCCGCTCGACCGCGACCACGTCGGCCCCGGTCTCGTCGATGCGGAACCGCATGGCGTCGAGCTCGAGCAACAGGTCGTTGGGGAATTCGAGATCGGCCTTGTCGATCTCGTCGATGAGCAGCACCACCCGGGTCGGCGACGCCAGCGCCTGCCCCAGCGGCCCGAGCTTGATGTAGTGCGCCACGTCCTTGACGTCACCGTCGCCGAAGCGGCTGTCATGCAGGCGGGCCACGGTGTCGTAGACGTACAGCCCGTCTTTGGCCTTGGTGGTCGACTTGACGTGCCAGCGCAACAGCGGCAGCCCCAGCGCCTGCGCCAGGTTCTCGGCCAGGAGCGTCTTGCCGGTGCCCGGCTCGCCGCGGACCAAGAGCGGCCGCGCCAGCGCGACGGCGACGTTGACGGAGTGGCGCAGGTCGTCGGACGCGATGTACGTGTCGGTTCCCGTGAACTGATCGAAGGCCATCCCGAGGAGCCTAGCGCGGAATCCACCGACCGGCGCGGCCGGGCCGGCGCGGCGACCGGGCCGGCCGGCGCCACCTCAGCCACCCGTGCAGGCGTGCACCGCGAGCGACCAGGACCGCAGGGTGCCGACGTCTTGGGCCGCGGCGTCGATCACCCGCAGCGACCACGTCCCGCCGGCGCGGTGCCCGGCGGCCATGGTCACCCGCTGGCGCACCAGGTCGACGTCGTCGGTGGCGCCGCCCTCGCGGTCGACGATCACCACCTCGGTGCCGTCGGGCGCGGTCAGCAGCACCCGCAGGTCGCCGCGGAACGGGTGGACGATCGACGCGGACAGCTCGACCGAGGTCGCGGTGCCCGGCACGTCCAGGTCGAGCGATGACACCACCCCGGCCGGGTCGGCGTCGGGGATGGCCCGCCCGGGGGACGTCGACGCCGTGCGATCGACGCACGCCTGGGCACAGTCGGTCGACAGCCGCAGCGACCACGTCACCAGCGCGCCGAGGTCGGAGGGCGCGGCGTCGACCACCTCCAAGGTCCAGGTGCCGGCCGCCGGCTCGCCCACCATCCCGACGTCGACGCGGTCGAGGAACAGATCGTCGGCCGAGCCGCCCGCGCGATCATGGACCACCACCCGCGTGCCGCGCGGCGACACCAGCGTGACGCGCAGGTCGCCGCGGTAGGGGTGCCCGATGGCCAAGCTGATCGACGCCGTGACCACGGTGCCCGCGCCGGTGACGACGATGGGCGAGGTCACGCCGTTGGGATCACTGTCCGGGATCGGCAGCGGCGGGATCTCCGACGACACCAGCCCGTCGGCGCAGCGCTCGGCGGAGGCGACGGTGAACACATCGGCCGGCAGCTCTGCGCCGATGGAGGTGTTCAGCTGGATCACCCGGGCCAGGGTCATGGTCTCGACGTAGTCCACCGTGGCCGTCGGCAGCCGCTGGTACCAGAAGCGGTCGCCATCGCGCACGCGGGTGAACTGGTCCACCAGGATCGCCCGCAGCGTCGGTCCTACCAGCGCACCGGGCAGCGGGTCCTCGGCCAGGGCGCCGACCCACAGGTCGATCGCGTCGACCGCGCCGTAGGCGGTCGCCAGCCGGTCGGCGACGTCGGGGTCGGAGGTGATCTGCGCGAACGAGGTCACCGGCGCCAGGCCGAGCTCGCGTCGGGCCTGGGCGTAGCCGGGCAGCCCGTGGTCGCGGCCGCGCTGGATGTTGAGCGCCGCCAGATCGAGACCGCCGGCGCCGGGCGGCCCGAACAGGAAGTTGCGGACGCCCTCGACGACGTGGGTGTCGAGCGGCTGACACCGCTGCGACGCCAGGCCGCGCAGGACCGGCTCGATGCCGGTCGCCTCGACCTCGGCCGGCGCGAAGAACGCCTGCGCGAGCGCCAGCGGCCCAGCCGCGATGCTGTCCCCGTGGCTGTCGAGGCGCAGGATCTGGTTCGACAACAGGCTGTGGCCGAGCCGGAACCCGGCGGTCGAGAAGCTGTTGGCGATGGCCGGCGACACCTCCGGGCGATACCCGGTGTAGGCCGGCAACGGCTCGCCTAGCAGCCGAGGCAGGAACTCGTTGTAGGTGATGGCCTGCAGCTCGGCGCCGACCAACCGCCGGGCCGCCTGGTACAGGGCCTCGTCGTCGAGATCCGGCACCAGCGCGGCGATGAGCGCGACCACCCGGTTGTGCTCGCGCATGAACAAGGTGTGCAGGCTGAGCAGCGACACCACCTCGTTGGCGCGCACGTCGCCCGCGAGGAAGAACCCGGCCGCGGGGCGGCCGGCCGGCTGCGCGTTGGGGAGCCCATCCAGGTTGTGGGGCAGCAGGTCGCCGACGCCGGTCTTGAGCCGGCCCGTGCCGTCGAAGGTCCGCAGCGCGGCGGCCCGCCCCGGGTCGGAGCCGTAGACGTTGGACGCGTCGATGAACGCGGTGATGCTGTTGACCTGTTGCCGGATCCCGGCGCCGTCGATCACCCAGCCCGACCGGTCCAGGGGGATCGTCCGATCGCCTCGTCGGTCGGGATCGAACCAGGGATCTCCTACCGGCACCGCCACCGGGAAGGCCTCGGCCGGGACGGCGGCGTCGCTCAAGTCCAGATCGTGGTCGATGAACTGCCCCCACGCCCACAAGTAGTCGGACGCGTCCGCGGCGGGCCGCTGGCCGCCCGGGCCCGCGACGACCAGGGTGGAGATGGCGCGCGCGCTGGGACGCCCCGGGCCGGCCGGGCTGGCCCGGCCGTCGGCGTAGCCAGCCGACAGCCGTCGCTCGAGCGGCGTGCCGGCCGCGCCCCAGCGCGGATGGTCAAGGTTGTTGCCAGCGCCGTCGATGGAACGGGCCTCGTCCCCGACCAACGCCAGCAGGCCGTCGACCTGCCCGATCGGCGGCTTGTCGTCGGCGTCGCCGACCACGCAGCCGCTCACCGCCGCGCCCATCATCATCACGCTCGTCAGCCTCGCCCAGGTGTTCATGGTCCCGGGCCCCTCTGCGAGCGTCGTGCCGACGCCAACCCGCTGTCATCAGGCGGGCGCTGTCCGAACTTCGGACGCCGGCGTCCGAGATCTGGGCGACTGTCCGGGTCTCGGCCACCGCCCGACCGGCCCACGCCGTCCGGGCCGGCCGCTGGCCGTCCGCCAGCCTCAGGCCTCGCCGGTCTTGACGAACCGCTGGATGCTCGCCGCCGCGAGCTTGAAGTCCGGCGCGACCCGGCCGCGGCGGACCGACTCGCCGGTGGCGTCATCGACCACCGTCAGGATCGCGTGGGGGTCGTCGTCGTCCATCGCCACGTCGAGGTCGGCCCGCAGGCGCACGCCCGCGTCGCTGGTGAACGTCATCGTCTTGTGGAGGGCGGCGCGCCGGGCCTGCTCGTGGCGCAGCAGCACCTCGGTCGCGGTCTTCACCAGGGTGGCGAACGCGCTGGCGTCGAGCGGCTTGGGGTTGCGCTTGTCGCGCCCCATGGTCCACGGCCCGACCAGCGCGGGCTCGTCGTCGCCGACCCGCGTCATCGCCACCGCCCAGCCGTCGTCGTCCTCGTTCTTCATCACCTGGGCGATCCAGCCGGCCTTCTTCCAGCGAGTGTCCTCGGTGATCTCGTCGTGCGGCGCTGCGTCCATGCCGCGCACCCTAGCGCGCCCCCATGACGTCGCCGGCGCCCGATCGCCCCGCGGGGTGGTCAGCCCGGCGCCAGCGTGTGGCACTCGAGCGTCGACCAGTCGGGCGCCTTGGTCTTGGCCTGCGCCTCCGGCATCGCGCAGTGAACCAGGAACACCAGCCGCTTGCCCTCCATGAACGACAGGGTCCAGATGCGCTGGCCGTCGTTGACGCGCTGAGCCGCCGCTAGCTTGCGGTATTCCCCCGGCGGCACCTGCATCATGTCGATCACCGACTCGCCGCTGCGGGTGACCGCGGCCTCCAGCGCCGCAGGTAGCTTGCCGCGCTTGCGCATGGCCTGCTCCTGCTTGTCGAGCGCGCGCACGCAGGCGCGGTCGGCCGCCGTCACGTCGGCCTTGGCGTCGGTGCCCTGGTACCAGCCGCCGTCGTGATCGAACACGTACGCCAGCTCGGGGGACTTGAAGATCTTGCCCTGGAGCGCGTAGGGCACGTTGCGCAGCACGCGGGCCACCACCGGGGAGCCGATCGAGGTCACGTCGCAGCCGCCGTCACGCAATGCCAGGTAGGCGTCACGGACCGGCGCGGACTTGTCAGCGCGGGCCACTGCGGGGACACCGACGGCGGTGGCCACGGCGACGGACACGACAACGCGGGGCAGGTTCATCGGCAGCACTCCTCGGCGGCGCACGGCACCGCGGCGGTGGTTTGGACTCAACGCACCATGGTACCCGCGATGGCCGGTGGAATTCACCCACGCGCGGGTGATAACGTGATGAACGATGCGGCAAGTGATCGGTGTCGGACTCGCACTCACCCTGGCTGCCTGTGGCGGCAGCGCCACGCCACCGCCGGCCCAGCCCGCGCCGGCCGACGTCTGCGTGGCCGACCCCGCGCTGGCGGCGAACCGGCGGCCCAAGCCACCCGAGGTGGGGTGCATGGATCAGGCCGCGTACCTGGCGCTGGGTGACGCCTGCAACGCCGACGATCCCGACGCCTGCTATCAGATCGCGGTGTGCATCAAGGCCCAGGAGCTGGGCGTCGACATGGCCGCCGCCGAGCGCACCCAGCATCAGACCGCGATCCTGCAGTCGCTGCGTCGCTCGTGCGACGCCGGCATCGCCGAGGCCTGCACGCTGCGGGTCGGCATGCAGATGATCGACGACGCGCCGCTGCCGGCCGATGGCTGCGCCGACATGATCCGGGCGTGCAACCTGGGCGACGAGCAAGGGTGCGCGGGCTGCCGCTGGAACCAGTGCAACGGCTGAGGCCAGGCGATCGGAGGTAGGCTGGCGCCGCGCCCCGTGCGATCATGCCTGCATGGTCTCGCTCTGCCCAACCAAGCCGCGCGCACTGGTGGCCGCGCTCGTCGTCGCCGCCCTGACCGGATGTGGCGAGCCGACGACGACGATCGTCGACGGCGCGATCGTCGACGGCAGCGCTGACGGCGGTGGCCTCCCCGACGGCGGACTCCCCGACGGCGGCGGACTCCCCGACGGCGGCGGACTCCCCGACGGCGGACTCCCCGACGGCGGACTCCCCGACGGCGGACTCCCCGACGGCGGCGGCCTCCCCGACGGCGGACTCCCCGACGGCGGACTCCCCGACGGCGGCGGCCTCCCCGACGGCGGCGGACTCCCCGACGGCGGCGGACTTCCCGACGGCGGCGGCCTCCCCGACGCCGGCGGCCTCCCCGCCGCCGGCGGCCTCCCCGACGCGGGCGGACTCCCCGACGCGGCGGCCCTGTGCCCGGTGGGGATCGACGACCAGATCCCCGCGACCCTCACGATCACCACCGACGACAACACCAAGCTGTGGGTCAACGGCGTCCTGATCGACGACGTGGCCCGCATCTGGAGCGCGCCGCAGCGCTACGACGTGATGATCTACGCGCACCCACTGCACCCCAACCTGATCGCCGTCGAGGGCGTCAACCTGCAGAACCAGGCCGGCTACGACCGCGGCAGCGTGGTCGACCTGCGGTTCACCGTCGCCGGCGCGCCCCAGACCGTGACCAGCGACGCCAGCTTCCGCGCCACCAACACCCTGACCGCCGGCTGGACCCTGCCCGGCTTCGACGACAGCGCGTGGCCGGCCGCGGTGCCGCTGGGCGCGGTCGGGATCGCGCCGTGGGGCGCGGTGTTCGCGGCGCTGGCGCCCGGCTCGACGGCGCAGTGGATCTGGACCTATGACCCCGCGGCCGCCGTCACCAAGCCGACCGTCGAGTCGATGTACGCCCGCCGGCTGTTCACGACCGACGATCCACGCTGCGCGCCGATCGTCGTCGAGTGACGAGCTCGCTGGCGGCCGGCGGCAGATTGCGTGACGATGCGGCCATGGCGAAGTCGAGACCCCGGGCCAAAGGTCGTCCGACCGGGCCGACCTTCGTCGAGGCACTGGCCCAGCTCGGCCTCATCGACGAGTTCGCCCGCCGGACCCGGGCGATCAAGGCGACCGCGGCGGCCGAGGCCGATCAGCTCGGCCAGGCGCGCCTGAAGGTCGTGGCGTGCCACACCTGCACCGCCGCCAAGGGCTGCTGCAAGCTGCCGACGGTCATCTACCTGCACGACGCGGTCATCGTCGCCGATCGCCTGCGCCGCGACGGGCGCGACACGCCGGCCCTGCGCGCCGCGCTGCGGACCTCGGCCGAGGCGATGGAGCAGACCCGCCGCGCCGCCTACGCCGCGCCGTGCGTCTTCCTCGACGACGCCGAGCGGTGCACGGTGTACGACGCCCGCCCCACCGCGTGCGCCACGGCCTTGGTCTTCTCCGATCCGGCCGCCTGCAACGACCGTCACAGCGACGCGGTCATCATGTTCGACACCACCGCCGCGACCGAGGCGTCGCTGGCGCTGGCCAAAGAGTTTTACGCGCGGCTCGGGCTGGCCGACCGCACCGGCCGCTCGGCCATGGGCATGCTCCCCCGCATGGTGCTGGTGGCGCTGCGCGCGTGGGACCGGGTCGACTACCAGACCTTCCTGGCCGAGGGCGACTGGGCGGTCCGCGCCGCGCAGGCCACCGCGGAGTGATCGGGGCTCGCCCGGCCTAGCCGCGGCGCCGGCCCTGCACGTAGGCGTCGCCGACCGCGTAGACGTGGGTGCCGAGGGCGACGATGGCCGCCACGCCGCCGATGAGCGGGATGGCGCCCAGGAAGCCGAGGCCGGCGATGCCCCACACCGCGAACACGCCGATGGCCTTGTCGGTCTCGCGGTTCACCAGCTGGCCGACGCCGGGGATGATCAGGCTACAGGCGGCGGGGACGACGCCGCTGCCGCCGCCACGACGGGTGAGGGCCTTGCTCATGCGGAGAGCATGACAGACCTGGCCGGCCCACGCACCCCGCGGCCCGCGCCGCTCAGAACCAGGTCGAGACGCCCACCATGAGCAGCGTGTAGCCGCTCTTGATGGCGCCCTCGTTGAACGGGCTCTGCTGCTGGCTGCCGGCCTCGGCCAGCGGCTGGATCGGGTCGGGCCCGGTGCGCTGGCCCGGCGGCAGCGGCGCGCCGCCGTCGCAGCCGGTGTTGGCCCGCGGCGGGTTGCAGCCGACGCCCTGGGTCCGCGTGCCCTCGTAGACGTAGCCGCCGCCGACGTCGATGCGGACCTTCTTGAGGCCGAGCGAGGCCCCCGCGGCCAGGGTAGTGCGCGCCGCGCCGTCGAGATCGACGCGCTGCCAGCCGTCGCGCGCGGTGGTGGTGTCGTACGCGGCGCCGCCGCGCAGGGTCACCCGCCCCGGCCCGAGGTCGCGCTGGTACGAGCCGCCGAGGCGCACCGACACCACGTCCTTGAAGTTGTGCTTGATGGTGCTGGGCTGGATCTGGAAGGTCGACGTGGTGCCGTCGTAGGACAGGTCGCCGTCGACGATGACGTCCTGGTTGGTGGCCGCGCTCCACTGCTCCCAGTTGACGTCGAGCTCGACGTCGGCCACCTCGGCGCCGCCGGCGTCGCGCACCACGTAGCGGCCGCCCAGCGCGACCGTCTGGGGCAGGTCGAAGTTGACGCACGCGGCGATGGCGCCCTTGGCCCCGCCCTTGGCGCACCGGGCCATGGCGTCGTCGACCGGGATGACCTCGGGCAGGCGCATGTTGAGCATCGCGCCCGAGCCGGCGACCGCGTCGCCGGTGCCCTTGGCCCGGACCGGCACGGCGCTCGACCAGGCCGCGGCGACCTCGATGGCCGGCGTGATGCGGTACTTGGCGCCGAGCCCGAACGCCGGGATGAAGTTGTCCTTCACCTTCACGTGGAACCGGGAGTCGTTGCCGACCCACTCGGTGAAGTTGCTCAGACCCCAGGTGTAGGTGGTGGCCTCGATGTCGCCCAGCCCGGCCGAGAAGCGCGCGCCGAGATCGAGCTTGGCGGTGGGCCGGTAGGCCACGGCGATCGACGGCAGCACCACCGCGGCCTTCTGCTCGACGACGTCGTAGCGGGTCGGCGGCGGGGGCACCGTCGGATCCTCGAAGGTGTAGTCGGCGCCCAGCTTCCGGCTCGGGTACGCGGTGGGGGCGTAGACGCCCGCGGCGATCACCACGCCCTTGAGCTTGCCGCGGAGGTTCGACGCGATCCCGATGACCGGCACCGCCTGGTACGGGCCGACCCCGATGGCCGGCTTGCTGGTGTCGGACACCGCGCCGTAGGGCTGGCCATCCCACGGCTGGGGGTGGACCGGGTCGGCCTCGTACGAGCCGTAGCGGCCGAAGGTCAGGTTGAAGCTGACCAGCGAGCTGCCGACGTAGGCGACCGTGCCCTCAGTGCCGGCCAGGGCGGCGGGGTTGACGCCGATGGCCGATGGATCGTCGAGGGACACCACCGCGGCGCCCGCGCGCGCCACGCTGACCGGTCCGTTGCCGGGCAGGTACAGGCCGCCGGCGTGGGCGGTGCTGGCGGCGGCGAGCACGCCAGCCAGCGTTCCGAAGCAGAGACGACCACACGACCACGCTTGACGGGGGTTCATCCCGGCGAGCTTACGTCGGTGCCACGGCGTCGCGTCAAGGCGCGATGAGTCATCAAGATCGAGATCGCGGCCGGCGTGACCCCGTCGACCCGGGCCGCCTGGCCCACCGACACCGGCCGGGCCGCGGTCAGCTTCTCGACCACCTCGTACGACAGGCCGGGGATCGCCGCGTAGTCGAGGTCGGCGGCCAGGGCTACGCGATCGGCCTCGGCCAGCCGGGCGGCGTCGGCAGCCTGGCGGCCCAGGTAGCCCTGGTACTTCACCTCGGTCTCGACCTGCTCGGCGACGCTCGGGTCGAACCCGCCGGCGGCGAGATCGCCGGCCGCCGCGACCTGCTCGACCGCGGCCCAGTCGAGCTCAGGGCGGCGCAGCAGCTCGACCAGGGTGGCGCGGCGCCCGGCGATCGACGCCGAGCCGAGGCGAGCCAGGGCGGCCTCGACCGCGGGCGTGCCGGTCACTGAGGCCGCGGCGATGCGGGCGCGGGCCGCCGCCAGCGCCGCCTGGCGCCGCTCGAACCAGGCCCACCGGGCGTCGTCGACCAGGCCGGCGGCGCGCCCGGCCGGCATGACCCGGTCCGCGGTGTTGTCCTCGCGCAGGAGCAACCGGAACTCGGCCCGAGACGTCATGATCCGGTAGGGCTCCTTGGTGCCGCGGGTGACCAGATCGTCGACCAGCACGCCGCCGTAAGCCTGGGCCCGCGACAGCACCAGGGGCTCGCGCCCGGCCAACGCCAGCGCGGCGTTGGCGCCGGCCAGGAGGCCCTGGATGGCCGCCTCCTCGTAGCCCGAGGTGCCGTTGATCTGGCCACCCAAGTACAGGCCGGCGACCCGGCGGGTCTCGAGGGTGGGCCACAGCTCCCGCGGGTCGACGTAGTCGTACTCCACGGCGTAGCCGGGCCGGGTCATCTCGGCCCGCTCGAGGCCGGGGATGGTGCGGACCAGGGCCAGCTGGACGTCGTAGGGCAGCGAGGTCGAGATGCCGTTGGGGTAGATCTCGCCGCGATCGTAGCCGTCGGCGCCCTCGGGCTCGAGGTAGATCGCGTGGCGCGACTTGTCCGCAAACCGGACGACCTTGTCCTCGATGCTGGGGCAGTAGCGCGGCCCGACCCCGGCGATGGCGCCCTGGAACAGCGGCGATCGGTGGAGGTTGGCGCGGATGAGGTCGTGGGTGGCCGGCGTGGTGTGGGTCAGCCAGCACGGCCGCTGCGGCAGCGGCGGCGGCGCGCCGGCGTGGGCCAGGGCGAAGCGCGGCAGCGGATCGTCGCCGTGCTGGACCTCGAGCGACGCGTAGTCGATGGTCTTGCCGTCGAGTCGACACGGGGTGCCGGTCTTGAGCCGCGCCAGCGGGAAGCCCAACCGGGCCAGCGATGCCGACAGCGACACCGCCGGGGCCTCGCCGGCGCGCCCGCCGGCGGCGCGGGCGTCGCCGACGAAGATGGCGCCGCGCAGGAAGGTCCCGGTGGTGATGACGACCGCGCGGCCGCGGTAGGCCACGCCCATCGTGGTGGTGACGCCGACCACCCGCGGCCGGGCGCCGCCGGCGTCGGTGTCGATCGACGCCACCTCGGCCTGGCGCAGCGCGACGCCGGCGGTGTCGTCCAGGCGGGCCCGCATCGCCTCGCGGTAGCGGCGCTTGTCGGCCTGGGCCCGGGTCGACCGGACCGCTGGACCCTTCGACGCGTTGAGCCGCCGGAACTGGATGCCGGTGGCGTCGATGACCTCGGCCATGGCGCCGCCCAGGCCGTCGATCTCCTTCACCAGGTGGCCCTTGGCCACGCCGCCGATGGCCGGGTTGCACGACATCTGGGCCACCAGCTCGAGCGAGCCGGTCAGCACCAGCACCCGGGCGCCGACCCGGGCCGCCGCCAGGGCCGCCTCGCACCCGGCGTGGCCGGCCCCGACGACGATCACGTCGTAGGCGTCGGGGTACAGGTACGTCACGTCAGTACCGCTCGGCGCACGCCGGATCGCCGTGGGGGTGCTTGGGCTCGAAGCCGTAGACCTCGAGCACCAGGCCCACCGCCAGGTTGCCCGGGTGGACGGTGTCGGGCGCGACGTCGGTGTCCCACGCCAGCCCGTTGACCTTCACGCTGCCGCACGGGTCGTGGATGTTGCGGCGGAACTTCTCGAGGGACGCCTTGTAGGCGTCGAGCTCGTCGTACGAGCACACGCCGGGCGTGCCGCAGTCGAAGCCGAAGGTCGCGTACCACGACTGCTGGGCCGGCGCGTACTCGGCCACGGTGAGCCCGGCCGACACCCCGCCGGGGTTCGACGCCCGCAGGCCGACCCGATGATCCCCCGGCGCCAGATCGACGTAGAAGCACGCCTCGGCCCGGGCCCGGCTCTTGTACAGCACCATGTCGTCGACGGTGGCCCACAGCTCGTGCTCGGACGGGCCCAGCCGGAGCTCGAAGCGCTTGCCGCCGTCGGGGACGCCGGCGCCGCCGTCGCCGGGCGCGTCGAGGTCGCGGCAGCGGCACCCCTGGCCGTCGCACAGCGGCCCGGCCAGGGTGGCCACGGTGGCGGCCGCCGGCGGTGGCCCGAGGAGGACCACCTGCTTCGGCGGCGCGCCGCCGCACGCCCCGAGCCCCACGGCGAGTCCGACGCATAGGCGCTGCATCGGCCCATGGAGCCATAACCGCCGCCCGCCGGCAACCGTCGAGGCGCCTGCTGGGTCCAACCTCGACACGTCCCCCTGCGCGGGGGTTTGACCCGTCCGCAGCCGCGGTGTACACATGGCCAACTTCGGGACTTCCCAATGATTTTCCGCCGCCTCGGAATCGCCTTTGCCCTCGCTGTCGCCGTCGCCCCCGCGGGCTGCGGGGGCCGCGGCGGGCCCACCGCCGTCGACTACTCGGTCTCCGCGCAGAAGAACTACGACCGCGGCATGGCCGAGCTCGACCGGCACGAGTGGATCGCCGCGGGCAAGTACTTCAGCTTCATCCGCAGCCGCTTCCCGTACTCCAAGTTCGCCGTGCTGGCCGAGCTGCGCCTGGCCGACGCGCAGTTCGGCGCCGAGCAGTACCTCGACGCCGCCGAGAGCTACAAGGTGTTCGCCAAGCTGCACCCGACCCACGAGCTGGTAGCCAACGGCTACACCAGCCTGCGGGTGGCCGAGGCCTACTACAAGCAGCTGCCGGGCGACATGTGGATCCTGCCGCCGTCCTACGAGAAGGATCAGACCTCCGTCGAGGAGGCCGGCGAGGAGCTCGATCGGTTCCTGACCAAGTTCCCCGACTCGCCGTTCCGCAAGCGCGGCGTCGAGCTGCGCGCGAAGGTGGCCCACCGGCTGGCCGATCACGAGTGGTACGTCGCGACGTACTACTGGGATCGCGGCAAGGCCATGGGCACCGTGCTGCGCCTGCGCCGGCTGCTCGATCGCTACGCCGGCGTCGGCTACGACGAGCGCGCGCTGTGGCTCCTGGGCCGGGCCTACGCCAAGGTCGACCTGCCCGACCGCGCCCGCGAGACCTGGACCCAGCTGGTCACCAAATACCCGGCCAGCAGCCAGGCCGACAGCGCCAAGGACGCGCTGGCCCGGCTGCCCGCCGCGAAGCCCTGACTCGCCTGCGGAGCCGGGGCAGCGCGGGCGGCGCTCGCGTGGCCTGACCCAGCGCGCGACGCCGCGGGATCGGCGCCGAGAACCGCTCGCGGCGGGCGACCTGTCGGCGCCGATGCGGTACCTTCGGGGCCCCATTCGTCGACGGAGCCGCCATGTCCGATCCCGTAGATCAGCTCATCACCCTCGGCCGCGAGCACTACAAGGCGGGCGAGTACGACAAGGCCGAGCCGCTCCTGGCGCAGGCGGTGGCCGCGGAGCCGCGCTACGCCGACGTCTACAACATGCTCGGCGTCATCTACCACGCGCACGGCCGGTTCCAGGACGCCGAGGCGGCGTTCGAGGCCGCGCTGGCGATCAACCCCAACTACACCGAGGCCGCGCTGAACCTGTCGGTCACCTACAACGATCGCGGCAAGTACGATCGGGCCCGCGAGGTGTACTCGCGGGCGGTGACCGCCAGCTACCAGGCGCCCCGCAACATCGACCCGTTCGCCCGCGGCAAGCTCGCCAACATGCACGCCGATCTGGGGGCCGGCTACGCCAGCCTGGCGATGTACGCCGAGGCGGTGCGCGAGTACGGCAACGCCCTGGCGCTGTGCCCGGAGTTCGCCGACCTGCGGGTCCAGCTGGGCGCGGTCTACCGCGACATGGGCGATCACGCGGCGGCCATCCGCGAGCTGACCACGGCGCGCGACCAACGGCCCGAGTACATGCCGGCCCAGGTCCACCTGGGCGTCGCGTATTTCTCGGCCGGGCGCAAGGACGACGCGGTGGCGACGTGGCGGGCGGTCCTGGCCCACGATCCGGCCAACAAGAGCGCGGCGCTCTACCTGCGGATGATGAAAGACTGAGCGCGGGCGCGGCCGGCGGGTCCGGGCGCCCCCAGGCGCGCGCCGCGGCGGGTCACGGCAGCCCCGCCCGGGCCGAACGATCGCTGGAAACCAGCCGCCGCGCACGGGCCGAGGTGGCCGCTGGCTTGCTAGGTTGGTCGGCATGCAGCTCCACAACACCATCGTCGCCCTGTCTCTCGCGCTGGCCGCCTGCGGCGGCAGCAAGAAGTCGGCCGGGCCAGGCCAGGACTGGAGCGGCAAGCCGCTCGACACCACCATCACCGACAAGGTGAAGGGCGTGGGCTTCACCATCAAGGCGCCCGCCGGCATGAAGCTCGACGGGACCGACGCCGACCCTGACGCCATCACCAAGCGCTGGCAGGCCGACGTCGACGACTATTTCAGCGAGCCGAGCTTCTCGGTGGCCTACGCGGCCATCCCGGCCAAGGACGTCGACGGGTTCGTGCGTGACGCCATGCTCGGCCCCAAGGACGTCGTGGCCAAGCAGGCGGCGACCGACGACGGCTTCGTGCTGACCACCCACACCCAGGACAACGGCACGGTCCGGGCCTCGGTGCTCAAGCGCAAGGGCGACGTCACCCTCACCTGCCGGGCCTCGCAGGCCAAGACCGGCGGGGTGCCCAGCCCCGAGAAGACGCTGGCGTGGCTCGAGTCCCTGTGCTCGTCGCTCACCATCCAGTGACCGCCGCGGCCGAGCGGCGCCCTACCCCGCCGGTGACCGATCGAATCCGGTCGAGGTGGGCGGCGGGGCCTGCGGGGTCGTGTAGGCTCGCGGCCTAACGATCAGGAGGACGAGATGACCGACAACCGCAAGCTCGAGCAAGGCAGCGACTGGACCCAAAACGGCGACACCGTCACCGGGACGGGCCTGGCGCGGGACGTGTTCCGGGGGATCCAGGCGGACCTCAACTTCTTCGCCGAGAAGCTCGGGTTCGAGCTCATCAAGGTGGACGGCGTGCTCGGGCCCAAGTCCCTGGCGGCGCTGCAGGCGGTGAACGCCGCGGTGATCAAGTCCAACCCGGCGCTGACCGGCACGCTGGTGCCGCCGAACTCGGTGACCGACGTCGCCACCTACGCGATGATGTCGCGCGACTGGCTCGAGAAGACCGCGCGCAAGGCGCTCAACGTCGCCGACCTGCGCCGGTACCACAAGGGCGCCGGCCAGGAGTGGAACACCAAGGACGCCATCGCCTACGGCGCCGGCCCGATCCACGACGAGTTCCAGGGGCTGCAGACCGATCTCAACCGCTTCGCCGAGGCGCTGGGCTACGCGCCGCTCAAGGTCGACGGCTTCCTGGGCGCCAAGACCGCGGCCGCGACCAAGGCGGTCTACGACGCGCTGGTGGCCAAGAACCCGATGAACGCGATGACGATGTTCCCGGTGCCCGACACCAAGGAAGAGTGCGCCGAGTACTGCATGTTCATCCGCGACTGGCTGGGCAAGGCCGCCAGCAAGCTCCTCGGCGAAGCCGGCGCCTGAGCCGGCGTGGGGAGCGGGCGCCGCCGCGGCGGGCTCAGGGCCCGGTCGGCGGCGTCATCACGAACAGGTAGTCAGCGTTGGCCTCGGTCAGCGCGTCGGCCACGGCGCCCTCGCCGTCGTCGATGATCGGCCGGACGGTCACCACCCGGGCCACGCCGCGCCGCTCGAGGCGGCCGGCCACGGCGCCGTCCTGGCAGTGGCCGGTGCCGGCCAGGATGACGATGGCGTCGCCGCCGCCGGCCAGCCAGGCGTGGGCCCCGGCCGCCATCGACTCGTCCCACACCACCTGGGCCGCGTACATGTTGTCGGCCGACGGCATGTTGGCGCCGCCGTGGTCGCCCATGGCGCGCATCACCCCGTCGAACCACGCCCGGTGGCGAGCGTCGTCGAGCACCAGCTCCGGCAGCTCGGCGCGCTCGACCGGGTCGAGCCCGGCGACGCCGACCTTGCCGACCCGCTTGACCAGCTCGGCCCGGGCGTTGAGCGCGCGCACCGACCAGCCGTGGGCGATGGCGTGGGTGATCGACGGCTGGTAGTACGACCACGGGTAGCCCCAGCGGTCGGCCCACCCGACCCGTGACACGAAGGTCGGCTCGTCGATGGCGCCGGCGGCGAAGTCGTCGACCACGCCCTGGAAGGGCTGCTGGATCATCTCTAGGCCCAGGGCGCGGCGCCCGGCGCCGGCCGCCCCGGCCAGGTGCTCGACCACGTGGAGTTGGGCCCAGTGGTGGTGCGGGTTGGGGTGCTCCTCGCCGACGCACACCGCCTGGGCGCCGTCGACCGCGGCCCAGAACGTGGCCTCGGGCACCGCCCGGCCGGTGTGACCGTCGACGATCGCGTAAGGCAGCGCCGCGTCGGCGATGGCCATCGGCGGGCCGTCGGCGTCGACGTCGGGCGCGACCACCGGCGCGGCCGGGCCGCGCGGGGCCGGCCGCGTGCCGCCACAGGCGACCACCGACAGCGTGAGCGGGAACGCGAGGAGACAGCCGCGGAAACGCACGCGCGCACTGTACCACCGCGCCACCCGTGCCAGAGTACGCGGGTGGACACCCCCACGCTGGCCACCCTGGTCCTGCCCTACCGCACCGGCGCGCTGCCCGGCATCGGCGGCCGCCTGCGCAGCACCGACGACGACTTCGTGGTCGACGAGGTGCCGGCCTACCCGCCCAGCGGCGACGGCGATCACGTGTTCGTACACATCGAGAAGCGCGGCCTCACCACCATCGACGCCGCGCGCCGGCTGGCGACGGTGGCCGGGGTGTCGGCCCGGGACGTCGGCTGGGCCGGCATGAAGGACCGCCACGCGGTGACCCGCCAGTGGCTGTCGCTGCCGCCGCCGGCGCGGCCCGAGGCGATCGCCGCCCACCACGAGCCGGGGCTCACGGTGCTCGCGGCGGTGCGCCACCGCCACAAGCTGCGCACCGGCCACCTGCGCGGCAACCGCTTCGCGCTGGTCATCCGCGCGGTCGACGCCGCGCGCGCCGTGCCGACGGCGACTGCGGTGTTCGCCGCGCTGGCCAGCGGCGCGCCCAACTGGTACGGCGAGCAACGGTTCGGCGCCCGCGGCGACAACGCCGCCGCCGGGCTGGCGCTGTTGCGGCGCGGCGGCCAGGGCGGCGGCCCGCCGCGCCTGCGCCGGCTGATGCTGTCGGCGTTCCAGTCGCACCTGTTCAACCGCTGGCTGGCGGAGCGAATCACCGACGGCCTGGCCGCCACCGTGCTCGACGGCGACGTGCTCCACAAGCTGGCCAGCGGCGGCATGTTCGTGTCGAGCGAGCCGACGGTCGACCAGGCCCGGCTCGACGCCGGCGAGGTCGGCCTGACCGGCCCGATGTTCGGCGCGTCGATGCGGTCGCCGCCCGACGGCAGCGCCGCCCACGCCCGCGAGGCGCGCTTGCTCGACGAGCTGGCCCTGGGGCCGGCCGACTTCCAGCGGCTGAGCGGCCTGGCGCCCGGCACCCGCCGCCCGGCGGCGGTCGTCCCCGGCGACCCCACGGTCGAGCCCGTCGCCGACGACGCGATCCGGGTCGCGTTCACGCTGCCGGCCGGCGCCTACGCGACCGCCATCGCCCGCGAGCTGCAAAAACCCGTCGACGGCTTCGGCGCCGCCGAGCCCGAGGACGGGGCCGACCCCGACCCGAGCCAACCCGAGTGACCCCATGAACCTGACCCAGTCTTTCGTCGACTTCGCCCTGCTCGGTGCCGAGTGGGTGATGTGGCTCCTGATCGCGCTGTCGATCGTCTCGATCGCGATCATGGTCGATCGCGCGCTGTGGTTCCGCGGCAAGGACGGCGACACCGCGGGGGCGCGGGCCGACCTGGCCAAGTCCACCACCGCCGAGGCCCGCGCCGCCCTGGCCCGGCGCTGGCGCGAGGACCCCGCCATCCCGCTGCGGGTGGCCGCGGTCGGGCTCGAGGCGCTGGGCGGCGGGCCGGCCGCGGCGGCCGAGGCGATGCACGGCGAGCGGGCCCGCTGGCGGCGCGACGCCGACAAGAACCTGATCGTGCTGGGCACGCTCGGCAACAACGTCCCCTTCGTGGGCCTGTTCGGCACGGTGCTGGGTGTCATCAAGGCCTTCGATGACCTCAAGCAGGCGTCGACCGGCAGCGAGGCCGCGGTGATGGCCGGCATCGCCGAGGCGCTCACCGCCACGGCCATCGGCCTGCTGGTGGCCATCCCGGCGGTGGTCGCCTTCAACTACTTCAGCCGCCGGCTCAAGGTGGTGATGGGCGGGGCCGACGAGATGGCCCACGCGGTGCTGGCGGCGGCCCACGCCGACGAGCGAAAGGCCGGCTGATGGCCGGCGGCAGCCTGTACCAGGACGACGACGGCGGCGCCATCACCGACATCAACGTGACGCCGTTCGTCGACGTCGCGCTGGTGCTGCTGGTGATCTTCATGGTCACCGCGCGCCTCATCATCCAGCGCGGCGTCGAGGTCGAGAAGCCCAAGAGCGCAGTGGGGCAAGACGTGCCCGGCACGGTGGTGCTGACGGTGGACAAGGCCGGCCTGCTCTACATCAAGGGCGCGCCGTACCCCGATCGGGTGGCGGCCAAGACCGCGCTGACCGAGCTGGCCAAGCGCGACCCCAACGCCAAGGCCATCATCGTCGGCGACACCGGCGCCAACTACGGCGCGATCTTCGTCGCCATAGAGCTGGCCAAGACCGCCGGCATCGAGAGCATCTCGCTGGCCAACGATCCGGCGGCCGCCGCGACCGAGGTGACCGCCCCGCGGTGAGCGCGATGCCGTCGACGCTCCAGCTCGCCCTGGCGGCCACCGTCGCGGTCCACCTGCTGGCCGCGGTGGTGGTCGACGCCGTCGGCGTGACCAGCAAGTCGCGGCCGAAGCCTCCCCCGCCCCGGGTGTCGATGGTCGACATCGACGTCGCGCAGCTGCAGCCGCCGCCCGCGCCGCCGCCCGCGCCGCCGCCCCCGGCGATCGCGCCGGCGGTGCCAGCGCCGCCACCACCGACCGCGCCGCGCACGCGGGTCACGCGCACGGCGACCGCGGCGGCGACCACCACGGCGACCACCGCGCCCGAGGTCGACGCCCCGGCGCGCGCGCCGACCACGACGACCGCCACGCCGGGCGGCGGCGACGCCCCGGTCTATCGGCTACCCGACCCAGGGGCCGGTGGCGCGGGGCCGGCCATGGCCATCGGTCGTCCGCCCAGCGGCCCCACCGGCGGCGGGGGCAGCGGCGGCGGCACCGGCGGCGGCGACGGGGCCGGCGTGGGCAGC
Organism: Kofleriaceae bacterium; assembly: GCA_041389965.1. GTDB lineage: Bacteria > Myxococcota_A > Polyangia > Haliangiales > Haliangiaceae > UBA2376. The sequence continues at coordinate 346,410 of JAWKQV010000003.1, forward strand.
GGCGCCAGCCCGGCGCCGGTGTCGATCGCGTCGATCAAGACGCCGGCCAAGCCGACCGGCGCCTTCGACTACTTCGACGCCGGCAAGCGCTACCCGGCCGAGGCCCGGGCCCAGCGCATCGAGGGCACCATCAAGGCCAAGCTCACCGTCGACGCCACCGGCCGCGTCACCAAGGTCCGGCTGCTGGGCCGGCTGGGCTATGGGCTCGACGAGGTCGCGCTGGCTCGGGCCCGCCAGCTGACGTTCGAGCCGGCGCGCGACACCGCCGACCGTGCGGTGGCGTCGGTGGTGGTGTGGGAATTCAACTTCACCCTGCCACCCTGAGCCCGCGACGAGATCCGCGTCGGCTACCCGGCCCGCACCCCACGCCGGGGCTTCCGATGGAGGCGGCGCCGGGGATACACTGAACGACGATGCGCATCCGGGGGACCTCTCTGCTGTTGGTACTTGGTGTGGCCGCGAGCGTCGGGGGCACCGCCCAGCGGGCCCGGGCGCAAGAGGCGCCGCCGTTCGATCCCGCCATCGACGTCCAGCTGTTCGACTACGCGATGGGCCCCAAGCGCTTCTTCGTCGTCGCCGACGCCGGGCTGATGGCGCCCAAGCAGTTCACGTTCGACTTCCTGGTCACGTTCCTGTCGAACCCGTTCACCGTCTACAACGTCGACAACAACGCCGACACCATCACCGGCGAGCGGACCCGGGTGATCAAGACCGTCCTCGCCGGCGACCTGGCGGGCGCCTACGGCCTGAACGACCGGTTCCAGCTGGGCCTGAGCCTGCCGATGACGTTCCAGATGCGCGGCGACGGCCTGATGCCGGCCACCGCGCAGCCCGATCCCGGCGGGCTGTCGGTCAGCGGCACCGGCGATCTGCGCGCCGAGGTGAAGATGCAAGCCTACCGCGCCGCCGGCCTCGGCCTGGCCACCGCGGTGGGCGTGACCCTGCCGACCAGCTTCGGCACCGGCGGCTCGAAGTTCATCGGCGACGACCTGCCGACCGTGCGCGGCAACGGGATCGTCCAGTGGACCTCGGCGGACGGCAAGGCGTCGGTCGGCGCCAACCTCGGCCTCATCTTCCGCAAGCCGCGCACGATCTACGCCTCGACGGTCGGCCAGCAGATCACCTGGGGCGTGGCGGCCACCTACCGCCCGGTCGATCGCTTCGCGCTGGTGGCGGAGTCGTTCGGGCGCACCGGGCTGCCCGGCATCGACCTCGACCAGAGCCCGCTCGAGGTCGAGGGCGGCGTCCGCGTCAACGCCACCCAGGCGGTGGCGGTGGTGCTGGGCGGCGGCACCGGCCTGATCCGCGGCATCGGCTCGCCCGACCTCCGGGTGTTCGCGTCGCTCGGCTACGCGCCCGACACCCGCGACAGCGACGGCGACGGCGTGCCCAACAACCGCGACCGCTGCCCGGCGGCGGCCGAGGACAAGGACGGCTGGCAGGACAGCGACGGCTGCCCCGACGACGACAACGACGGCGATCGCCGCGACGACGCCCACGACAAGTGCCCCGACGTCAGCGAGGACTTCGACGGCTTCGACGACGACGACGGCTGCCCGGAGACCGACAACGACGGCGACGGCTTCAAGGACCTCGACGACAAGTGCCCGCTGGATCCCGAGGACGGCAAGCAGCCGTTCCCGACCGACGGCTGCCCGGCCGACAAGAACGACGCCGACCGCGACGGCCTGATGGACACGGTCGACGCCTGCCCGGCCGACCCCGAGGACAAGGACGGCTTCGAGGACGACGACGGCTGCCCCGACCCCGACCAGGACGGCGACGGCGTCGCCGACGAGGACGACCAGTGCCCGCTGTGCGCCGAGGACAGGGACGGCTTCGCGGACGAGGACGGTTGCCCCGACCTCGACAACGACCAGGACGGCATCCCCGACGCCGCCGACCAGTGCCCCAACGAGCCCGAGTCGATCAACGGCTTCGATGACTTCGACGGCTGCAACGACGACGGCGGCGCGCTGCTCATCGAGGCGTCCGACGACCGCCTCACCTTCAGCCGCCTGCCGACGTTCGACCGGCGCGGCCTGGATCGCGGCGGCGCCATCATCGTCGATCAGCTGGCGCTGGTGATGCTGCAGCGCCGCGACGTGGCGACCTGGACCCTGGCGGTGGCGGCCAAGACCAAGGGCGAGGCCGAGCGCCAGGCCGCGGCCATCCGCGACCGGCTGGTCAGCCGCGGCGTGCCAGCCGCGGCCTTGACGCTGGTCACCGACGCCGGCGCCGCCAACATGGGGATCCTGGCGGGGGAGCGCGTCGAGCAGGCCGCGGGCCCGACCTGCCCGCCCGGCACCGAGGTGCAACCCCGGGTCCGCGGCGGCGCCGCGGCGGCGACCACGGCGCCCGCGGTGGTGGTGGCCACGCCACCGCCGGCCGACCTACCGCCCGCGCCCCCGGCCGACGGCGACGACGACGGCATCGTCGACGCCGAGGACCGGTGCCCGGATCAGCCCGAGGTCAAGAACGGTTATCAGGACGAGGACGGCTGCCCCGACACGGTGCCGGCGCCGCTCAAGCAGTTCAGCGGCGCGGTGAAGGGCGTCAACTTCAAGAAGGGCTCGGCCGAGATCGACAAGAAGTCGTTCAAGCTCCTCGACAAGTCGGCCGCCGCGCTGGTGGGCTTCCCCGACCTCAAGGTCGAGATCCAGGGCCACACCGACGATCAGGGCGACGACGCGGCCAACCTGGCGCTGTCCCAGGCCCGGGCCGAGTCGGTCCGCACCTACCTGATCGCCAAGGGCGTCGCCGCCGACCGCATCACCGCCAAGGGCTACGGGGAGACCCTGCCCGCGGTGGCCATCGACGGGCTCAAGCGGTCCAAGCTGCGCGCCGCGCGCGCCAAGAACCGCCGGGTCGAGTTCAAGCTGCAGTAGCGGTCGCTCCGCCAGCGCCGCCCCGCCGCCTGGCGGGGCGTGTCGTTTTCGGCTTGCTTAGTGTCAATTGGACACTATATTGAGTGCATGTTCGGCATCGCATACCTGAAGGCGCCTCCCACCACCTACGTCCTCCACTACAAGCGCGGCCAGGTGAAGCGGGCCGGCCCCGGCCTGGCGTTCCTGTACTACCGACCGACCTCCACCGTGGTGCTGGTCCCGGCCGGCAGCGCCGACATCCCGTTCGTGTGGAGCGAGACCACCGCCGACTTCCAGGAGATCACCGTCCAGGGCCAGCTGACCTACCGGGTGCGCGACCCCGGCAAGCTGGCGGCGCTACTCGACTACTCGGTCGACGAGCGCGGCCGCTACCGCACCGACGATCCCGACAAGCTCGAGGAGCGCCTGGTGCAGGCGGCCCAGGTGCTGGGGCGCGCGGTGCTGGGCCGCCTGGGCCTGCGCGCGGCGCTGGCGTCGACCGAGGCCCTGGTGCGCGAGGTCGGCGACGGCCTGCGGGCCTCGCCCGCGGTCGAGATGCTGGGCGTCGAGATCCTGTCGCTCGCGGTGCTGGGCGCGCGCCCCACCCCGGACCTGGCCCGGGCCCTCGAGGCCGCCACCCGCGAGCAGCTGCAGCGCGAGGCCGACGAGTCGATCTACGCGCGCCGCAACGCCGCGGTCGAGCAGGAGCGCATCATCAAGGAGAGCGAGCTGGAGACCGAGGCGGTGGTGGCGGCCAAGCAGCGCGCCCTGCGCGAGCGGGCCCTGGCCGGCGACATCGCCCTCGAGCAGCAGCGCACCCAGCTGGTGACCACCAAGGTCGCCAACGACAAGCAGGACGCCGACGGCCAGGCCTACGCCATCGAGGCGCTGCTGGCGCCGATCAAGTCGGCCGACTGGAAGACCCTCACCGCGATCTCGGCCACCGGCGGCGACCCGCGCACGTCGATCGCGCTGGCCTTCCGCGAGCTGGCCGGCAACGCCGCCAAGATCGGCGAGCTGAACATGAGCCCCGACCTGCTGCGGTCGCTGGTGGGCAAGTGAGGCCGCGGTGTACGAGAAGCTGGTCCTGGTGACCAAGCAGACCCGGTTGGCCCAGCTGCTGGAGCGGTGGGGCAGCCGCGGCCAGGCCCGCTACGCCATCGAGCGCCAGGGCGGCGACTTCGACGCCTACCAGCGCGAGGACGACGCCTACCGCCGGGCCCTGGCCACGGTCGACCGCGACCTCGACGGGTGCGGGCTCAAGCGCCAGTGGCTCGAGCGCGCGGTGGTGCCGACCTACCTGTTCGCGCCCCACGACCTGGTGGTGACGCTCGGCCCCGACGGGCTGGTCGCCAACGTCGCCAAGTACGTCGGCGGGCAGCCGGTGATCGCGCTCAACCCGGACCCGACCCGGATCGACGGCGTGCTGGCGCGGATCGCGCTCGGCCAGGCCGAGGCCACGGTGGCCAAGGTGTGCAGCGGCCGGGCCCGCACCCGCGAGGTCACGCTGGCCGAGGCCACGCTCACCGACGGCCAGCGCCTGCTGGCGTTCAACGACCTGTTCATCGGCCACCGGTCCCACGTGTCGGCCCGCTACGCCATCACCGTCGGCGGTCGCGCCGAGGTGCAGTCGTCGAGCGGCGTGGTGTGTCGACTGGCGCGCCATCCCGACCAGCTGGCTAGCGTCGATGTTCGCGATGGCCGCTGGCCTGGCCGGGTTCGTCGGCGGCGAGGTCGGCGCAGCGCCGGCGCTGGGCTGGGATGATCCGCGCCTGGCCTACGTGGTGCGCGAGCCGTTCCCTAGCCGCACCTCGGCGTCGACGGTGGTGGCCGGGGCTAGTCGCGGCCGGTGCCACGCTGACCATCGAGTCGCCATGCCCGAGGGCGGCGTGATCTTCTCCGACGGCGTGGAGCGTGACGCCCTGGCGTTCCCCAGCGGGGCCCGGGTCACCGTCGGAGCTGCTAACCCAGCGGACCCGCCTGGTGGTGGCCTAGCCCACCGGCTCCAGGCCGTCATCGGAAGGCGGCCCGTCGTCGGCGACGGCGGCGGCGAACGCGCCTGCGTCGCGGCCCACGCGGCGATCGCCTGCGACGCGTCGAGCACCGCGTCGGCGCGGAGCAGGCTATTCCCTGCCACAGCTCACCGCCGTCAGGGCGCCAGTGGAGGCGGTACGTCGGGTCGGGCACCCAGAACCGTGCATGGTCGGAGATCGCTGCTAGCAGCGGCACCGGCAGGCGCGCCCGCCGCAGGTTCGGCACCGGCTGCGCGGCCCGACCGAGGTCTTGGATGACCGCGCCGAGCACGCCCCCGAAGACCTGGCCCAGGCCGGTGGCGAGCTGGTGATCCTCGTCGAGCCCGCCCGGCACGAACCCGAGCCCGCCGGTGCACAGGACCAGCTCGCCGCGCATCGCCGGCAACGCCGGATCGTCGCCGAGCCGGCACGCGCGCACGCGGATCGCCCCCTGGCGCTGGCCCTGGACCTGCGCGTGGCGCTGCGCCAGGTCCTCGACCGCCCCGACCCTCTCGGCGGCGAGGGAGGCCCAGGACGCGACGTCCCTCGGCGGAGAGATCTTCGAGGAACAGCGCGTAGAGGAGCTCACGATCCGAACGGTCGGCCCAGCGCCGCCGCATCACCTGCTCGAGCGACATGGCGGAGTATCGACCGGACCCGGCCGCGGTTGCGGACGATCAGCGCGGCGCGCCCCCGGACCAGAATCGACCGGGGCGCTGTCACGATCGGGGCCCGAGCGGCTCTGTCCGGGCATGCGCATCACGCCGATCCGTGCCCTGGCCTGCGGGGCACTCCTGGTCACTTCCACCTCCGGCTGCAGCATGATCAGCAAGCCCGGGGCCGGCCCGGCGGCCGCCGGCGCCGGCATCGCCGACAACATGCACGACGCCCCGGTCTACCACCGCGGCGATGCCTTCACGTTCACCGCGCCGTGTCGGGCGTCGGGTTACGCCAGGTTCGACGTCCCCGTCGACGAGCCGGTCAAGCTGATCATCACCGGCACCGGCCCGGCCGGCGCCGGGCTCGGCACCAGCTACCTGCGGGCCAGCGGCGGCGCGGTCGACGGCCAGATGAAGGGCGACCTGGCCATCGCCGCCGGGCCCATCGTGTTCGACGTGACCGGCCAGGACGGCGGCAGCTACCTGCAGATCACCGAGGCCGTGCCGTGCAAGGGCGTCGAGGTCCGCGTCGTCGTCGAGTAGCGCCGCCCCTTGGCCCCTCAGGGCATCGTCAGGATCTTGGGCCCGGCCGCGGTCAGCTCGAGCGCCTGGTGGGGGCCGCCGTAGTGCTTGGCCAGGCCGACGTCGATGCGCCAGATCTTGCCGTCGCAGGCTTGGGAGATGCCGCTGGGCTGGACGGTGTGCCCGACCACCATGCGAGCCACGCCCAGCTCGGCCAGGGCGCGGTCGAGCGCCGCGCAATCCGCTGGCTCTAGCGCGTACGAGCGATCCCACACCGGACCTTGATCATCCGACAACGCCGCTGGCGCTGGACCGGACCCGGCGAGCCAGCACTGCGCGCGCGCCTGATCGGCCGGCAGGCTCGCGGTCTGCCCGGGCCGGATGCCGCCGTGGACGAACGCGGTGTCCCCGACCACGATGGCCAGGAGCTGCCCGGCCATGATCCGCGCGTACGGCCCGCCCGGCGCCAGCGCCGCCACCCGGGCCCGGGCCATGGCCGGCACGTCGGCGAAGCGGTCGAGCGGCAGGCCGGGCACGTCCTCGAAGTCGCGGAAGCCGCCCGGGGTCACGTAGCGCAGGTCGCCCGCGGCGTTCATCAGCTCGTGGTTGCCCAGCAGCCACACGAAGCGCCCACCGGCCGCCGCCGCGCCGCGCTCGAGCCGCTCGAACTCGTCGACGATAGCCTGCTCGTCGTCGCCGCGGTCGAGCACGTCGCCGGTCTGGACCACCCACGTGGTGCCGCCGATCCAGGCGCCGCTGGCGTCGATGACCCCGGCGCCGCGCAGCACCGCGTCGACCGCGCCGCGATCGCCGTGGACGTCGCCGATGGCGATCACCCGCGGCGCCGCCGGGAAGCGCCACGGCTCGGTCGGCAGGCCGCAGGCTGGGCCGGCCTCGCCGGCGGCGGCCGCCGCGGGCGCGGCGCGGGGCGGTGGAGCCGACGGCCCGGCCGGGGTGCTCAGCACCACCGCCTCGGGCGCCACCTCGCGCCGGGCGTCGCGGCCGCAGCCGCCGGCGGCCCCGGCCACCATCGCCAACACCGCCACCGCGCGCGCGCCCGCAGGCCGCCTCACGCCGTGGTCTCCTCGTTGGCCACCAGCACCACGATCACCGTGCTGTTGTCGTCGCCGCCGCGCTGGTTGGCCAGATCGATCAGGTGCTGGGGCGCGCGCCGGAACCAGGTGGTGGCCATGATGCGCTCGAGCTCGCCGGGGCCCAGGTGGTTGGACAGCCCGTCGGAGCACAACACGAAGCAGTCACCGGCCTCGAGGGCCAGGGTCTTGGTGTCGGTCTCGACGTCGCGCTCGAACCCGACCGAGCGGGTGATGACGTGGCGATAGCGCGAGGTCTTGGCCTCGGCCTCGGTCATGGTGCCGCTCTTGACCTGCTCGGCGATCCAGGTGTGGTCGTCGGTCAGCTGGCGGACCGTGCCGTCGCGCAGCAGGTAGCAGCGCGAGTCGCCGGCGTGACACAGGTGGACCCGGTCGTCGACGATGAGCATCGCGGTGAGGGTGGTGCCCATGCCGCGCAGGTGCGGGCTGGCCAGGGCCGCGTCGAACACCGCCCAGCTGGCGCGCCGGGCCGCCTCGCGCAGCACCGCCACCGCCGGCGGCACCACCACGTCGATGAGCGGGCTGGTCGGGGTGTTGCCGCCCCAGGTGTCACCGTCGCCCTGCTGGGACAGGCGCTCGACGATGGCCTCGCGCCGCTCATGCTCGATGGCCCGGGCCGCGCCGGCCAGGTCGCCCCGGGCCTCGGCCACCCGCTGGTACAGCACCTGCAGCGACAGCTTCGAGGCGTGCTCGCCGCCCTGGTGGCCGCCCATGCCGTCGGCCACCGCGAACAGCCCGACGTCCTCGGCGACCAGGAAGCTGTCCTCGTTGTGGTCGCGCTTGCGCCCGGTGTCGGTCTTGGCCCAGGCCAGAAGACGCATCGTCGCCTACCTCATCCGCCGTAGTCGGCTGACTTCTCGGTCAGCTGGTTGCCGTCGCTGCGCAACAGCTTGCCCTTGCCCTCGACCTTGGTCAGCAGGTTGACCGGCCGGGTCCACACCCGGCACAGCGCGGCCAGGGTGTCCTTGGCCTGGGCCAGGTCGAGATCGACGCCGTCGTGGCGGTGGCGCAGCATCAGCTCGGCCTTGTTGTCGTGGTTGGCGTCCTCCACCTGGATGAACGGCTGGCCGCGGTTGGTCAGCGACCGCAACAGCTGCTCCTTGACCTTGGCGAACTCGCGGGTCTGGATCTCGTAGCCGCCGGCCTTGGCGTTCCAGCCGAAGCTGTAGAACTGCTGCTCGACGCAGAAGTCGAAGGTGAAGAACTCGTCGAGGAAGGTGATGTCGTTGTGCAGCCGGCGCACCTCGAAGATCTTCTGCTGGCCCAGGCCCAGCCGGCGATCCCAGTCGCGCTTGGCGTCGAGCCGGTCGCACTCGTCCCAGTCCTTACCGAACTGCCCCTTGTTCCAGCGCTGCTCGATGTGGCGGAACAGCTCGACGCCGAGCTTGTACGGGTTGAGCCGGCCGGGCGCGGTGGCCAGCACGCCCGAGCAGGCGTCGGCGTAGTCGATGATCTCCGACGCGTCGAGCGCCCGCTCGGTCATGATCTTCGAGTGCCAGTAGGTGGCCCAGCCCTCGTTCATGATCTTGGTCATGGCCTGGGGCGCGAAGTAGTAGGCCTCGGCCCGCACCACCTCGAGCACGTCGCGCTGCCAGGTCGGCAGCGGGGCGTGGGCCGCCAGGAACGCCAGCACGTCGCGCTGGGGCTCCTCGGGGAAGCGCCGGCGGGCCTGCTTGGCCTCGTCGCGCTTCTTCTTCTGGGCCTCGAGGTACTCGGGCGGGTTGATGAACTTGTCCATGTACTGCTTGGCCCGCAGCCGGGGCACGTCGTCCTCGCCGGCGTCGTCGTCGTCGGTGGCCGGGCGGGACCGGGCGATGTACGGCGACATCGGATCGATCAGGTTCTCCAGCGACAAGCAGGTGTCGATGAAGTCCTCCACCACGTCGGCGCCGTGGCGCTCCATGTGCCGGCGCACCAGCGCGGCATGGTTGGCCATGCCGTCGATCATCTTCCGGTTGGTCTTGCTGAAGTAGTAGTTGTGCTTGAAGAAGTCGACGTGGGCGCACACGTGGGCCATCACGATCTTCTGATCGACCAGCGAGTTGCCCTCGAGCAGGTAGGCATACGACGGGTTGGTGTTGATCACCATCTCGTAGATCTTTTGCAGGCCCCACTCGTAGCCCTTGGCCAGCTGCTCGTAGTCCATGCCGAACCGCCAGTGCGGGTAGCGGATGGGGAAGCCGCCGTAGGCCGCCACCTCGTTCATGGTCTTGTAGTCGAGCACCTCGTAGATGATCGGGAAGAAGTCGAGGCCGAAGCCGCGGGCGTAGCCCTCGATGGTCTCCTGCATGGTCCGCAGGTAGGCCGGGAAGTGGCGGGGGCCGGCCACGCTACTTGCCCTTCCCCAGGAAGTCCTTGATCGAGTCCATGATGGCGTCCTTGCCCTTGATGTCGGAGACCACCACGCGCTCGTCGGCGCCGAAGTGCTCGGTCAGGTCCTTGATGAACTGGCCCGAGCCGTACGGGCTCTCGACCTGGCCGTAGGCGAACAGGTTGGCGGCCGGCAGGATCTGCTGCTTGAGCAGCTCGACGCAGGCGTGGGTGTCGTCGATCGACCAGTTGTCGCCGTCGGAGAAGTGGAACGGGTAGATGTTCCACAGCTCGGGCGGGTACTCGGCCTCAATGATCTTGGCGCACAGCTTGTACGCCGAGCTGATCATGGTGCCGCCCGATTCGCGGGTGCGGAAGAAGGTGTCGCGATCGACCTCCTTGGCCATCGCGTCGTGGATGATGTAGCGGCTCTCGATGCCGTGGTACTGCGAGCGCAGCCAGGTGTCGATCCAGAAGCTCTCGATGCGGACGATCTCTTTTTGCTCCTCGCCCATCGAGCCCGATACGTCCATCATGTAGATGATGACGGCGTTGGCCTGGGGCAGTGGCTCGCTCTTCCACGACCGGTAGCGCCGGTCGTCGCGGATCGGGACGATGACCGGGTCCTTGGGGTTGTAGGTGCCGAGCGAGATCTGCCGGCGCAGGGCCTGCTTGTAGGTGCGACGGAAGTGGCGCAGCGACTCCGGGCCGCTGGTGCGGATGCCGGTGTACTTGTCCTTCCACGCCACGATCTTGGCGCCGCCGCGGGGCTCGATGCGGGGTAGCTCGAGCTCCTCGCCCAGGATCTCGGCCAGCTCGGCCAGCGACACCTCGAGCTCGACCATGTGCTCGCCGGGGCGCTCGCCGGCCGGGCCCTGGCCGGGCTGCCCGGGCTGGCCCTGCCCGCCCAGCGGATCGCCGGGGTCGCCGGCGCCCTGGCCGACGCCGCCCTGCTGCTTGTCGCCCCACCGGAACCGCGGCAGCTCGACCTGCGGCAGCGGGATCGACACCTTGTCGCCACCCTTCTTGGCGATCATCTCGCCCTGGGAGATGTACTTGCGCAGGTGCTGCTTGATCTTGCCGCGGATGATCTGCCGGAACCGGCCGTGGTCGAGGTCGATACGCTGGCTCATCGGTCGATGCCAGGAGGATCGCACGAGACCTCGGCCGCCGCTATCGATTCCATCCACAAGTCCCCCAGGCCACGCCACGCGAGGCCAGTGGAGGCTGGTCCGGCTTCAAAACACCACGTCGGAGGCCTCCCCGTGCGGGTTGACGAAGCACAGGCGGCCCCCGCTCCGCCGCGTCCGCTGGGCCATGTCGTACAGGCCGAGGGCTCGCGACAGGAGCCCGAGGTAGTCATCGGTGCCTTGCTCGGCGCACAGCCGGGCGAGGAGCTCCGCCAGCGTGGGATTGAGGTCGATCGACACTGGAGCCTTGCCGCGTGGATCCATCCTCGCATGGTCACCGATCATCGAGGTCCTGTCACCGCAGCGGCGTCGCGCCCGCCCACCGGACGCCAGCGATCACCGCCTCGACCACCGATCGCCTGGCCGGCGGCGACCGGTGATTTGCGGTACGATCTCGGCGTGCACGACACGGCGCCTGACGAGCCGCTCGCGGCGCTTGCGCCGGGGGACCTCATCCTGGTCGCGGGGCACGGTGACCTCTTCACCCACGTGATCGCCGGCAACGTGATCACCATCGGGCGTGACCCGTCGTGTGCGCTGCGCATCAACCACCCCGCCATGTCGCGGTGCCACGCGGTCTTGACGCTCGGCCCGCCCATCACGATCCGCGATCTCGATTCGACCAATGGCGTGACGGTGGCGCGAAAGCTCGTGCGCGGTGGCGACGCGGTTTCACTCGAGGCCGGCGAGACGTTCCACATCGGCGGCTTTTCGTTCAACCTGGTCCGCCAGCGCGCGCGGGGCGCGTCGACCTCCCTTCACTCGGGGCGCGACCAGCTCCGGGTCGACGACCCCAGCCTGAACGGCGCGTCAAGCTTCGTGCGCGATGTCGCGCGAAGCGACACCAGCGTCCTCATTCGCGGTGAGTCCGGAGCCGGCAAGGACGTCCTGGCAGAGACGCTGCATGCGCTGTCGGGACGCCCGGGCGCGATGGCGCGCATCAACTGCGCGGCCTTGCCGGAGAACCTGGTCGAGAGCGAGCTGTTTGGACACGAACGAGGCGCCTTCACCGGCGCACTCGGCAAGATCGGCCTGTTCGAGTCGGTACCAGGCGGCACGGTGTTCCTGGATGAGATCGGCGACCTTCCGCTGGCTACACAGGCAAAGCTCCTCCGCGCCATCGAAGCCCGCGAGGTGGTCCGCATCGGCGCCACCCGCGCGACGCCGATCGACGTGAGGTTCGTGGCCGCGACCCACCGCGACCTGCCAACCGAGGTCGCCCAGGGGCGCTTCCGCCACGATCTGTACTTCAGGCTCGACGGAATCACCCTCGAGGTCCCGCCGCTTCGCCGGCGCCGGTCACGTATCGGCGGATTGGCCGCCCGGTTCCTCGAGGACGCCGCCGCCAAGCTCGGTCGCTCGACCATCGCGCTCGCCCCCGAGGTCGTGGTCGCGCTCGAGCGCTACGACTGGCCTGGCAACGTTCGCGAGCTGAAGGCGGTCATCGAGCGGGCATTGCTCTTGTCCCGCGGCAAGCCGGTCGGGGTCCGCCACCTGGCGTTCGCTGCCCGCCCCGGCGACGATACCGGGCCACCTGCCGCAGCCGCCGATGAGCTGACCACGGAGCAGCGGCAGCAGCGCGATCAGCTGGTGGCCGTGCTCGAGCAGTACGGTGGCAACCAGACCCGCGCCGCCAAGGCGCTTGGCATCTCGCGGACCACCCTGGTGAGCCGCATCAAGCTCTACGGCCTCGTCCGCCCGCGCGGATGAAGCTCCCCGCGAGGCCGCGGAATCGACACCGGCGAACCTAGCGCGTCGAGCGCCGGCACTGCGCCGACACGTCCAGCACCTTCGCGAGCCCGGGGTCGCCAGCCTGCGACAGCACGGCGCGGGCGTGCGCAAGTCGGCGTGCGGCCTGGGCGCAGCGACCGTTGGCGGCGAGGGCCTGGGCGTACCAGGTCTCGAGCCGCGCATACTTGACCGAGTCGACGCCCGCTGCCGCGGCGAGGGCAGCGAGTCCCTCCTTGAACAGGGGGGCCGCCTCGTCGAACCCACCACCCGCGGCGATCACCGTCGCCAAGTAGAGGCGCGGGATGGCTGCGTCGTTTGGATCTCGGCCGTTGGCGAAGATCGGGATCTCGCGCTCGAGGTAGGCCCGCGCCTGCTTGAGATCGCCACGCCGGATCGCGAGTTCAGACAGCAGATCCAAGGTGATGCCGATGTCGCGGTGCCCCGGGACCAGCGCCGCGTCGCGGACCGCCAAGGCGCGTCGGGCCAGCGCCTCGGCCTGCTCGTCGCGACCGAGGTCGAAGGCGGCCTTGCCGGCCGCGTAGAGCGCACGGGCCGTGTTGGGATGGCCGGGGCCGTAGGCTCGTTCGGCTGCGGCGACCGCGTCGAGCGCAACGGTCAACGCGGCAGCGGGATCCAGGCGAAGGGTCAGCACCTGCGCAAGCTGACTGAGCGTCTGGGCGCGGGCCGCGTCGTCGCTGGCGACGGCGAGGGCGTCCCGCAGCGACGCCTCCGCAGCCTCGAACTTTCCAGCCATCAGTGCAAGGGTTCCCTCTGCGAACGCCAGCCGGAAGCGAAGGGCCGGCGAGTCGCCGGCGCGGGTCACCGCGGCGCGCGCGACCGGCGCGAGGGTCGACGCCTCGTCCAGCTGCTTGCGGTAGCTGAGGGCCATGATCAGATCGATCCAGCACACAGCCGCGAGCCGATCGTCTCGGGCCTCGGCGGCACGCTGCGCCAGTTCGCGGAGGGTCGCGATCCGCGTCGGGACGTCGCCGTTGGTGGTCGCCGCCGCGGCCAGCTGATACAGCGCACGAACTACCAGCGGCGGGTGGTCGAGCCGACGCGCCGCGCTCACAGCGTCCGCCGCGCGCCGTTGCCGCTCGTCGCTGCGCCGGGTCCACTGCATGGCGCTGACCTCGTTAAGCTCGGCGTCGACCGCCTGGATCTGTCGCCGACGCTCGGCGTCGGTTGGCAACGGAAATGCAGCGAGGCGGTCACGATCGGCGCACTCGTCGAATCCACCCAGACTGCCGACGTTCGAGACAGCCGACGTCACCCGCTCGCTGTCGGCGGCGGCGAACGCCGCGACGATGGCCCCCAGGTCGCTACGCCGCCGCTCGAGGCAGGCCATGCGCTGGTCGAGCAGCGCGTCTGACTGGGTCCCCTCCACCTTGGTGGCGCGGCAGGCAGCCACCGTCGCGGTTCGCCAGTCCTCGCTGTAGCGCTCGAGGGCCTCGGTGACCCTCGGCAACACCTCCGGCGCCGCCGTGGGGTTCGCGGCGGTAAACGCTGCCCTGACCCGGTCGGCCGTGGCCGGGTCCCACACCCCCGCGAGCTGCGACACGGGATCCGGGCAAGGATCCTGCGCGTCGTCCCCGCGCGTGGTCACGGCGAGCGCCACCACCGCGAGCGACAGCGCACCGCCACCAATCGCGACGGCGCGGCCCGAACGCCGTCGCCCAGCGCGCTCGAGTGCGTCCAGCATCCCGGCCAGGGTCGGCCACCGACTCTCTGGCGCGATGGCCAGCCCCCGTCGAAGAATGGTCTCGATGCGGCCGGGGATCCCGTGGTCACGCGGAAGCGGCGCGACCTTGCCTGCCAACACCGCGGCGCGAAGCTCATCGACGCGCTGACCGACGAACGGCCGCTGCCGGTAGAGGGCTTCCCACAGCGAAGCGCTGAACGCAAAGACATCCGTGCGGACGTCGACCGCGCCACCCATCCACTGCTCGGGGGCCATGTACGCCGGCGTGCCGACCACCTGCCCACGGACGCTCAGCCCGCGGTTCACCGGCTCGCTCGGCGCGTCGCCCTCGTCGACGGTCACCCCGTCCGCGACCAACCCAAAGTCAGCGACCAGAGGTCGTCCGTCCGTGCCGATGAGCACGTTCTCGGGCTTGAAGTCGCGGTGGACCAGTCCGGCGCCGTGGGCGGCGAGGAGCCCGCGCCCGCAGGCGATGAAGGTGGCGAGCACGTCGCGCCACGGCCGCTCGGCGTCGAGCCAGCGCTTCAACGTGCCCCCCTCGACCAACTCCATCACCAGGAAGCGCGACGTGCCCGCGCGCCCCACGTCATAGACCTGCACCACGTTGGGGTGGCGCAGTCTGGCCATGGCCTGGGCCTCGCGGAAGAGGCGTTCGCCAACGTCGGGGCTGTCGCTGTCCTGCGCCCCCCACGTCAGCACCTTGATGGCGACCTCACGACCGAGCTCGGGGTCACGCGCGCGGAGCACCACGCCCATGCCCCCGCGACCGAGCACGCCGAGCGACACGAAGCGGCCGTACGATGGAGCGTCGGCCGCGCCTTCGAGCGAGGCCTGGGCGAAGGGTACCGTCGGATCACCGTCGAGCACGAGCGCAGCATACTACGCGGTCGTCGATGACATCGGCCGGCCGTTCACTCCGAACGACGTCATCATCGCGCTGGTCAACTTGTACAGACCGCCCTTTACAGTCTGTACAGCGGTTGCGTCGGCGGTGCCCCAACGGGTGCCGCCAGCGGGGAGCCCGGGCTGGCGCCGGATGTGCAAACGGCCGCGGCACATCCACGCAAGGAGTCACCATGGCCCGCCGCCATCACGCCCGCGTCCGAACTCGATCGTCCATCTTCATGTCCTCGCTCGCCCTGTTGTCGATATTCGGCAACAGCCTGGGCGCGCCGGGCGCCGCCTACAACGTCGGGGCACCTGCCCCGCAATACAAGTCGGCCTCGGCCGCCCCGGAGTCGCCGACGGAGGAGGTCTCGCGCGACGGCGAGGTGACCCAGGTCATCACCGTCCCGGTCCCGATGGGGCGCAACGGGGCCGCCCCCGCCGTGGCGCTGACCTACGGCTCGCGCAACCCGCAGCGAGGCGGCATCGCAGCGGGCTGGCAGCTGCCGATCCCGGTGATCCGGCTCGACACGTCCCAGGGCCGGGCCAAGGGACGCGCCTACTCTGCCGACGGGCGCAAGCTCGTGGCGGTGACCGAGCCCGGCGCAGCCACCGGGCGGACCGCCTACCGGGCCGAGGGCGACACCACGTTCGCCCGCTACGAGAAGGTGGATGACGGCACCGAAGGTGGCTACTGGATCGTCCGCCACAGCGACGGCTCGACCCGGTACTACGGGTCGTCCGCCAACTCCAAGGACGTGCGCACCGAAGGCACCATCGGCGACGACCTGTACGGCAACCAGAACCGCTGGTTCCTGTCCGAGACCCGCGACGCCTCGGGCAACCAGGTCCTCTACAACTACGAGTCGGTCGTCGGCTACGCGCGCAATGGCGCGGTGCCGACCGTCGTCGACAAGGCGCTCCGGTCCATCGACTACGGCCGCAACGTCAACGACGCGAGCACCATCCACCACGCGCGCATCGACTTCGTCTGGCAGAGCGCGCTGACGACGTGCACCGGGAGCAACGTGCCGGTGGGGGCGAAGTTCGACTATCGCTCTGGTGTCCGCGTGTACGAGGGCGCGCGCAAGCTGCTCGCCATCCAGGCCTCGGTCCGGTCCGCGCCGGGCGCCGCCTACGTCGTCCGGCGGGAACTCGCGCTCACCTACGATGCCACCGCCGAGACCTGCGGGGGCACCGCGGCGCCGCGGCGCGTACTGACCGCGGTCCAGGAACGCGCGTGGGCCCCGGACGGGTCCCTGACCACGCTCCCGCCGCGCACGTTCGAATACACCGCGCGCGAGGTGTCGTTCGCCGGCGCGGTCCCCGACCCCAACGCGCTGCCGCACGGGCTCGGCTACGGCAAGGAACCGTTGGATCCCTCCAAGCCCGGCGGCTGGCCAACCACCGACGCCATGATGCTCGACCTCGACGGCAACGGCACCCCGGAGCTCCGCACCGCCGCCGCCTTGGGCGCCGGCCTGCCGAAGCAACCCTGGGCCGATGGATTCGCGCCCAGCACCAGCACCGAGACCGACAAGAGCGAGGGGGTCAGCCTCACCGCGCAGGTGACCCACCGGGCGACGTCCCGCGGCGGCGCGGCGCCGCCCAACGGCCCCGGCTACCGGATGGGCATCGCCACCAACTTCAACAGCTATCGCTTCATCGACACCGACGGTGACGGGCTGCTCGATCTCGTCACCAGCCTCTTCTACCAGAAGGGCGGCTATCGTCCGACCGAGGACACGACCATCAAGCAGGGCTCGACCACCTCGGTCGCCTCTGACTATCCGGCCTGCACCGCGATGCCGCAGCCGCGTTGCCAGCTCGCCAACGGGGTCGCCGTGCCATGCTTGACCGAGCGATATCGGCAGGCAGTGCTCCCGCTCGACGGAGGCTGGAGCGGCTACAGCGCGACCGCGCAGACGTCCGACGACGACGTCCTCACGGACTGCATTCCGGGACCGGAGCTAATCCCACAGAGTCAGTTCCGGAGGCCGGGCCAGCCCGCCTTCGCTGGCTTCGATGTGCCGCCATGGTTCAAGGGCGTGTTCACGCACGAGCCTCTCCGCAGCACCTACTCCACCGAGTTCGATTCCTACGGCGCGCCGGGTGGCACGCTGTCGTTCGGGCGTGCCAGCACCCTCCACGAGGCGGTGGTGGTCGACAACCAGAACACCTACACCGGCTACGTGCCCGACCTCCACTGCGGTCACTATGTCTATCGCGTTTATCGCAACAAGGGGTCGGCCGCCGGTGGGTCGTGGTTCAGCAACACGCCGTCGGTCGTCTTCTCTCCGGTGCCGCTCGACACCGACCAGCTGGTCGGCAACCTCGGCACCGGCCCGGCGGCCAACGTCACCGCCTACCGCGGTCTCGCCGATCTCGACGGCGATTCCCGCCCGGACGCGGTCTACATGCGACCGCCGCTCCTGGACGGCCCGTTCGACACCGACCATCGCAACTTCCAGGTGTGGCTCGGCTCCTCGACGGGGTACGAGCTCACGCCGGGTGGGCGCAGCTGGAACGCACCGGCGCTCGCCAACGGCGCTCGTCCGGTCCTGCACCTCACGGAGCCGGTGCTGCCGCAGCCGACCACCGGCGACAACGCCCACGGCGGCTCGCGCGAGACGTTCGGCCTGCGCGACGTGAACGGCGACGGGCTCCTCGACCACGTCCGAAGCACCGACCAGGGCCTGTACGTCTTCTACAACACCGGCACCGGCTTCGAGAGCGCCGGCACCCGCCTGAGCGCGGCGCCGCTGGCGTTTCACGAGACCGTCACCGTCAACCCCAAGAGCTGGGATGGCACCAGCTGGGTGGACAACCCGCTCGACTATCCCGAGGCGTACACCGTCAACACGTCGGACAGCGTCGACCTCGACGTCGACGGCCTCGACGATCTGATCACCGCCTCGCCGCCGCCGGGCGGCACGTTCAACCCGTTCGCGCCGTCCATCGGCGCGACGATGACGGGCTACCTGAACGTCGGCGACGCCCTGGTGCCGGCCCAGACGCCCGCCGCCGCGGCCCTGCTGGCGGAGCGTCGCGCCGCGGTGCTCGGCACCAACATGGAGGCAGAGCACCGCTGGCGCTCGGTGGCCGGCTTCGCCGACGTCAACGGCGACGGCCTGTACGACCTGGTCGAGCCGACCGACACCTGGGCGTGTCCCAACGGCCCGTCCGACCTCTACGACTACGCCAGCTGCCCCTATTTCTCTCAGGTGCGCTTCGCGGTCAGCCAGCCCATCGGACTCTTGTCGGCGGTGAACAACGGCTACGGAGGTCGCTCGGTGTTCACCTACGCACCGACGTCGGACCCTGCGGTCGTGCACATGGCCGACGGGTATCGGCTGCGGGCACCGCTGTGGGTGGCCAAGTCGCGCTCGGTGTCGTCGGGGACGGCCGGCGAGGCGGCGCAGGTCACCGACTACCAGTACACGAATCCCGTCTCCAACACCGACCGTCTTGGAGAACACGGCTTCCGCGGCTTCGAGACGGTGACAGTGACCGGCCCGACGCCGACCACTGCCCGCCGGCTCCGGACCCGCACCACGTACGCGTTCGACCAGGACAAGCTGGGGCTGCCCAAGCGCACGATCGTGTCCGAGGTCTTCGCCGCGCAGAGCAACCGCGAAGAGCTTCTGTCGTACACCGACAGCGCCTACCAGACCTTGACCATCCTCGGCGCGGTGCGCGCCTACACCCTGCGCGACACCAGCACGGTGCAGTGCACGCAGCGCCCGGCCGGCACCACCGACACGGCGATCGCAGCCTGTGACGCCGACAGCGTGCGCGACCGCACCGTCACCACCTGGACCTCCCTCGGAACGAACAACACGATGTTCGTCGCCAGCCAGGACCGGCGCACGACGAGCACCAGCGCGACGCCAGTGGCCGGTGATCTGCTGACCGTCCCCACCTATGAGCTCCGCAGCACCGCCAGCGAGTTCAGGCTCCTGAACCCCGTGGCCGAGACCCGCGACGGGACCGGCGCGGTCCTCAGCCGCGCGGTCGTCGAGTTCGAGGCAGGGCCGCGCGCGCTGCCGATGCGCAAGCACGTCACCCTGACCCTGGACACCATCGCCACCACGGAGTTCACGTACACCGCGAGCGGCAACGTCGAAACCGTCACCCGGCCGAACCAGGTGGCGCGCGTGGCCCAGGGCCAGCTCGGCTTCGTCACCGCGGTGAGCTACGACGCGCTGGGGCTGTACGCGGCGTCGTCGGGCAACGAGCTCGGACAAACCACCACCACCACCGTCGACGTGGCGACCGGCGTCACCACCCAGGAGACCGCGATCGCCCAAGCCACGGTGACGCCCACCACCAGCTACAAGATCGATGGACTCGGCCGCGTGCGCGAGGTGCGCCGCACCGTCGAGACCGCGCCGGGCAGCTATGCCCAGCTGCTGGTGTCGACCACCGCGTTCGTCGACGTCGCCCCGCGCAACGTGGTCCAGCGCGCCCTGAAAGAGGGGACCACCTGGGTCACGACGACCACCTGGCTCGACGGCCTGGGCCGGGTGACCCGCGAGGAGGCGCCCTCGTCGTCGGGGACCGCGACCAACCGCTACGCCTTCGATGGCGCCGGCAACACGGTCAACGTGTACACGACCAGCCCTGCTTCGGCGACGGGCCAGGAGACCTCGTACCTCACCTGGTACGACGCGCTGGGCCGACCGCTCGGGCACCGGGCGCCGAACACCGCCCAGGACGTGTGGGCGTACATGGGCAAGTTCACCTTCCACTACCATTACCCCAACGACGGCACGCCGTTCGACTACACCGTCCTCGAGGCGGATGGCCGCGGCCGGATGGTGCGGGTCCGTGAGGGCTTCCCGTCGAGGACCATCACCACCTACGGCTTCGACGCGGCCGACCGCGTCACCAGCGTCGTCGACGCGGACGGGGTCGCCTCGACCATCCAGTACGACCTCGGCGGTCGCCGCACGCGGGTGGTGCGGGCGAACACCGCGCTGGAATACAGCTACGACCTCCATGGCAACCGCACGCGGGTGCTGCACCCGACGCCGAGCGGCGCGCCCGACCCGGTGAACTACGCGTCGACGTGGACGTACGACGCCATCGACCGGGTGGTGAGCGCGACGCCCGCGCTGCGGGCCATGAGCCCCGCTGACCAGGCAGCGTTCTACACCGGGCCGGCCGGCCTCACGACGCAGACCACGTACGCCTACGATGACGTGGCCCAACATGGCATCGGCCGCTTGAGCCACGTCACCGCCCCCCACGGCACCACCACCTACGGCTACACCGTCGAGGGCTGGCTGGCGCGCGAGGAGCACGCGTTCGAGGTCGCGCCCGAGGGCATCGCCCTGGCCGCGGGTGGCGTCGAGTCGCGGAGCTACGATCTCCTGGGCAACGTGGTCCGTGTCGTCCACCCCGACGCGACCGAGACCCAGTACAGCTACGATGACCGCGCCCGCCCGCTGTCGGCGGCGGTCGCGGCGCCTGGGCTGGCCGCGCGCGTCGCCGCCACGTTCGTACGGAACCCCGCCGGCTCGGTGGTGCGCCGCAACAGCGCGGTGGCCACGACCTACCAGACCTTTGCGTACGATCCGGCCGGGCGCACGATCACCGATGAGGTCCGCGGCGCGTGGTGCGATCCTGCCTGCACCTCGGGAGTCATCGCCGGCGAGGCCTTCACGTACCACCCCGTCGGCATCCCTGCGTCGATGACTGACCTGGCCACCGGGCGCATCTTCGACTTCGGATACAACGACCACCTCGAGCTGACCTCGGCGGTGACCCGCAACGCGGCGGACTACGTGGGGGCGTTCACCTACTCGCCTGGCGGCAAGGTCAACGCGGTCAACCTCAGCACGTCGCTGGCCGGCACGTCGGTCTACCAGCGCAACGTCACCCACGACTACGTCCCGGCCAGCCCGGACCGCGTCGATCCCGCCGCGGTGCGCAGCTTGCGGGACGCCGCGGGCGGCGCCGAGGTCGGGAGCTTCACCTACGACCCTAGCGGCAACCTGCTCAAGAAGTCGCTTCCGGACGTGGACCAGCGGTTCACGTACGACGGGGACGATCGCCTGCGCCGAGTGGGCGACGACATGACCGGCCGCACCGAGCTGTACTGGTACGATCACACGGGGAACCGGGTGCTGACCTACCGCTCGGGGAGCGGCGCCGAGGCGCCGTCGCTGCGCCATCGCTTCGGGACCACCGAGACCTTCAGCGACACCGCCGGCACCACCAAGACCACGATCGACGTCACGCTCGGCGGCCAGGTGGTCGCGCGGGTGACCGACGGTGACGTCAACCACATGGAGTACACGTTCAGCGGGGCGCTGGGCAACCTGCTCATCGCCGTCGATGAGAGCGGCGTGGGTACGGCGCGCTTCGGCTACGGCCCGTTCGGCGAGCTGCTCTACGCCGACGGCGTGGCTGCGGCGGCGTACGACCGCGGGTACGAGGGCAAGGCTCGCGACACCCTGTCGGGGCTGTCGTACTTCGGTCACCGCTACTACGACCCCACCACCCTATCGTGGACCCAGGCCGACCCGCTGTACCGCCTGGTGCCCGAGCGGGCGGCGGACTCACCGCGCCGCATGGGCCTCTACACCTACGTGCTCAATGCGCCCATGCACCTAGTCGACCCGGACGGGCTGGAGGACAGAGCCGTCAAGAAAGTCAACGTCGAGAGAATCAGCTTCAATCGCCGTCAGCCGATTTTGCAGAAACTCGCGGAGGCATCACTCCGCGCCGCGATCGAGGCATGCGCCGGGGATGCTATTTGCATAGTCGCAATCGCACCCGCGCGCCAATTGGCGACAGCCAGCGCGTGGGCAGCGATTGACACCACCGAGGGAACACTAGAAAAGCCAGGGATTCCAGATGATGAGTACAAGCCCAGCTCTAGTGTCAACTTCCCCACGGTTGCACTAAAACCGGTCGGCTGGGCGCTGGCCCTCGGCCAGCCAGGTTCATCGTCGACGATCATCGAGGACGTAGGCGGCGGCTGCGCTGCTGGCACCGCCGCCTCCGCTGGCTCCGTCGCCAACAACGTCGAAACAGATACATCAACAACGTATGGCGGCGAAGGGGGATTCGAAATATCTCCCAAAGAGGGCTTGAAGTTCGCAGTCAAAGGGGACATCCATCGGACCAAAGGACGGAAGAAGGGTAGCACCGTGACCTATTCCATGTTCACGGCTGAAGTACAAAATGCAACGCTCACGGGCATGTCGACCGCCATCGCAAATGGGCGCACGTTTACCTTCCCGTTTGCTGTCACGGTCGACGTCACATATCGAAAAACCACACTTGTGCCTCTCTGCCAACCCTCGCCTACATCGCCGGCAGCGAGTGCAGGCGCCCCCTAGCTGCGGCCCGGGCCGGGCCGCCGCGCCGAGGGGCGCGGCGCCGCTCAGCTCTTCACGTCGCCGCGGGCGAAGATCGACGCGACGTAGTTGAGGACGTCGGTGGCCGACACCTCGTCGTAGCCGAAGTTCTTGATGAGGCGCTGCTTGACGACGTCGATCTTGGCCTGGGTCTCGCGGTCGACGACGTTGGACACCAGGCTGGTCAGCTTGATCGAGTCCTTCTGGTCCTCGAACAGCTTGGCCTCGAGCGCCTTGTGCAGGCGCTCGTTGGTCTTGTAGTCGAAGGTCCGGCCCTCGACCGCCAGGTAGCCGATGTAGTTCATGATCTCGCGGCGGAAGTCGTCCTTGCGGCTGTCGGCGATGTCGATCTTCTCCTCGATCGACCGCATCATCCGCTCGTCGGGCTCCTCGTCCTGGCCGGTGTAGGGGTTCTTGACCTTCTCGCGCTGGGTGTACGCCTTGATGTTGTCGATGTAGTTGGCGCACAGCTTCTGGATCAGGTCCTCGTCGGCCGAGATGGCGCGCTGGACCTCGTTCTTGACGATGTCGTCGTACTCCTGCTTCACCACCTGCAGCAGCTCGCCGTAGCGCTTGCGGATGTCGTCGCTGGAGATGAGCGAGTGGTGGCGCAGGCCGCTCTCCAGCTCGTTCATGACCATGAACGGGTTGACCGCGCCCTCGCCCTTCTCGCTGACCAGGGCGTTGGAGATCTTGTCCTGGATGTAGCGTGGCGAGATCCCCTCCATGCCCTCGCGGGCGGCCTCCTTGCGCAGCTCCTTGATGTTGTCCTGGGTGAACCCGGGCAGGGTCTTGCCGTCGTAGAGCTTGGCCTTCTGCAGCGGGGAGAGGTTGCCCTTCTTGGGGTCCTCGAGCCGGGTCAGGACCGCCCACAGCGACGCGACGTAGAGCGTGTGCGGGGCGACGTGCTTGCCGACCCGCTCGGAGGTGTAGTCCTTGCTGTAGATCTTCACCTCTTCGGACACCCGGGTGATGTACGGGATGTCGACTTTCACCGTGCGGTCGCGCAGCGCCTCCATGAACTCGTTGGACAGGAGCTTCTTGTACTCGGCCTCGTTGGTGTGGCCGAGGATGACCTCGTCGATGTCGGTCTGGGCGAACTTCTTGGGCTTGATCCGCCGCTCCTGGGTGGCGCCCAGCAGGTCGTAGAGGAACGCCACGTCGAGTTTCAGGATCTCGACGAACTCGATGATGCCGCGGTTGGCGACGTTGAACTCGCCGTCGAAGTTGAACGCGCGCGGATCGGAGTCGGCGCCGAAAACCGCGATCTTGCGGTAGTTGATGTCGCCGGTCAGTTCGGTCGAGTCCTGGTTCTTCTCGTCTTTGGGCTGGAACGTGCCGATGCCGACCCGGTCCTGCTCCGACAGGAGCAGGCGGCGCACCCGCACGTGGCCCATCACCTTGGCGAAGTCGCCCTGGTAGTGGCGCATCAGCTCCTTGAAGATCATCCGGCACGCCGGGTTGACCTCGCCGTCGATCTTGATCTTGAAGTCGCTAGAGCCCAGCTCCAGCCGGGCGATGGTCTCGGCCCGCCACTCGTGGGGGATGAGCCGCAGCGGATCGTCGTGCATCGGGCAGTGGAACACGTCCTGGCCGCCGGCCAGCTCGCCGAGCTCGCCTGGCAGGGTCCAGTAGTACGTGTACAGCGCGCCCTCGGGCGTGCGCGAGTACTCCTCGACGCCCTTCTTGAGCAGGCGGGCGATGGTCGACTTGGCCGAGCCGACCGGCCCGTGCAGCAGGATGATGCGGCGCTCGGTGCCGTAGCCCTGGGCCGCGCTCTTGAGCACGTTCATGAGCCGCATGAGCGGCACGTCGAGCCCGAAGATGGCGTCCTTGCCGCCGTGCTGGTCGTCCTTGAAGAACTTGTAGCGGACCAGCTTCTTCTTGTTGTCGATGTACTCCTCGACCCCGTGCGACAGCACCATGTCGTACAGGCGCTGGTACGCGTTGCGGGTGACCTGCGGCCGCTGCTTGACCAGCTCCAGGTAGTCCTCGAACGACCCCTCCCAGGCCAGCTCCTTGTACGTGTCGTAGTTCTGGAGCGACGCGATCTGACCGAGCAGGCTCATGGCCCCAAGGATATCACGGTCGCCGCGACCGTCACGGCGGCGGTCGGGATCCCCGGCGACGCGCCCGGCGACGCTACGGCCCGTCGTTCTTTCGCCACTGCAGGTACTGCTGCACGGCGCGCTGGTGCTCGGCCACGGTCTTGGAGAACGCGTGGTGGCGCTCGTCCTTGGCGACGAAGAAGTAGTAGTCCGAGCCGTCGGGCGAGATGGCGGCGGCCATGGCAGACTGCCCGGGGTTGGAGATCGGCCCGGGCGGCAGGCCCTCGTGGCGGTACGAGTTGTACGGGTTGTCGACGTCGTCGAGTTGGGCCCGGCGCAGCCGCTCGCAGCCCGGCTGGTCGGGCGGACACAGCGCCAGCCAGTCCTGGCACGCCTTGCTCTTGCGGGTCGGCACCAGGCACCCGTAGCGGATGGTGGGGTCGGTCTCGAGCCGCTTGGGCGAGAACGTCGGCGAGGTGAGGCGGTTGATGAACACCTGGGCGATCCGCGGCCGCTCGTCGGCGACCACCGCCTCCTTCTCGACGATCGACGCCAGCACCAGCACGTCGCGGTCGCTCCACTTGAGCTTGTCCTTGAGCCGGGCCAGCGACTTGGCGTTGTCGCGGGCCAGCGCGTTCCACGCCTTGCGGTGCGCGTTGATCAACCGCTCGAGCACCTTGGCCGGCGAGGTCGGCACCACGAACTGGTAGGTGTCGGGGTACAGGTAGCCGTCGACGGTGTCGCCGGCGATGGCGTGGCTGGCCAGGAACGCGGGGTCGCGGGCCAGCGCCTCGAGCTCGCCGGCCTTGGCGACGCCGGCGGCGTCGAGCAGCTGGAAGAACTCCAGCATGTGCTTGCCCTCGGGCAACGTCACCGCGACCTGCCGCTCGCGGACCCCGGCCACCAGCGTGTCGAGCACCTGGGCCGGGGTGAGGTCGTCGCGCAGCAGGTAGTCGCCGGGCTTGACCGCGGTGGTGGCCCCGCGGCGCATGCCGTAGATGCGGAAGTACAGCGGGTGGTCGATGACGTGCTGCGCCGCCAGGACCTTGGTCACCTGCGGGAACGTCATGCCGCGCTTGATGGTGACCGCGACCTCCACGCCGCGCCCGCCGTGGCGGGTGGTCGGGTACCGGTAGATGCGGTACGCGAACACGCCGCCCACGATGAGCGCCAGCACGATCGTGGCGGTGACCACGAGGAGCGCGATGCGGAAGGGCGAGCGGGCCATCGGCGGGACTCTAGCAACTCGCGACGGGTCGTGGTTATTGCCGGGCCCGGGCATCGAGCCAGCCCTGGAGGATCACCGCCGCGGCCTGCTTGTCGATGACGTCCTTGCGCTTGGCGCGCGACACGTCCCCGGCCAGCAGCACCCGCTCGGCCAGGGCGGTCGTGAAGCGCTCGTCGACGTCGTGGATGGGGATCGCCGCCGGCAGCGCGGCCCGCAGCGCGGCGGTGAACACCTGCACCCGCCGGGCGCGGTGGCCGACGGCGCCGGACAGCTCGTACGGCATGCCGACCACGATCGCGCCGACGTCGGGCGTACACAGGGCCACGACGGCGGCCACGTCGGCCGCGGTGCCCTTGCGGGCGATGACGTGGTCCGGGTGGGCGGCCAGGCCCAGCGCATCCGAGATCGCCACGCCGATGGTGCGAGAGCCGACGTCGAGGCCGATAGAGCGCATGAGGGCCGACAGGTAGCACACGGCCGGCGCCCGTGCGGTGAAGCTCGATCATGCCGCACGCTGTGACGAGGGTGCACGCCCCAGGTGATGCCTCGCCGCCGCAGCGGTGTGGCGCCTGGCCTAGCCACCGGTGTCACCGGGTGGTGACGCTCTGGCACGGTCGGCGCCGTAAGCACGCGAACCATGGTCCGCGCGCGCCCGCGCGAAGGTTGGAACAGCAGTTGCTCTTGTTTCGTCTCGAGCGACGACGACGCTCACCGCCCACGGCAGGAATGGACCTGCGCGCGACGCGGTTCACCCCACGAAGCCTCTCTCCAGGAGCACTCGTTTCCCACGCGCGACACGGCACGCGAAAATTTCGACTCGGTGGCGCCGGCTTGGTCTCCCCTCATCCCTGTCGGCATCCCCCTCCCACCTGAGGCAACCAGTAGCGTGTCGTGATCTGCGCTTGCGCTGCACCGTCCCCCCGGTGCAGCGCCTTTTTTTTGTGCGCTCGGCAGCCCGCGTGGCAGCCGGCCCGGCCGCCGCCCGGCCGCACGCCGTGTCGATCTGAAACGGCGTGTTCCAAAACCGCGCCCCAGCGTGGGGCGGTGGGGCGGCCGAGGCAGGCACGGGCGCCCAGGGCCGCGCGGTCGGCCTAGCGTGAGAACACCAGCCCGACGTTGAAAAACGCCCCGGTGTCCCAGCTCGACGGCCCGGTCGGGGTGTCGCACGGCCCGGCGCAGGTGGGCATGTCCTTGGAGGGGAACGGGTCCCGGGCCACCAGGCCGCGGAACGCGTAGTAGAACCCGAGGTAGTTCGGGTGGCGGTCGCCGCCGATGCGGGCGGTCATCTGCCCGCCGACGCCGAACGCCAGGTCACGCCGGGACAGCTCGCCGCCGCCGTGCCACTGCACCAGCTGGTTGCCGACGCCGCCCTCGATCCAGATGTCGCCGCGCAGAGGGACGTTGCGGCCGCCGAACGACGCCAGCGAGTAGCGCGCGTTGGCGCCCAGGCGGTGCAGCACCCCGCGGACCGGGGCCGGGTTGTCGTACGAGCTCTCGCCCACCGACAGGAAGTCGTACTCGCCGAGCAGCGCCAGCCGGTTGAGGCGGACCCCGCCGTCGACGTGGAGGCCGACCCCGGCGCCGTGGACGGTGGCCACGGTGTAGCTGCCGGCCAGGAGCCCGAAGCCGCCCTCAAACCGCGGCTTGGCCCAGGCGCGCTCGCGTGCGTCGCGGCAGTCGTCGGAGTAACAGTCGGCCCGGACGGTGGCGGCGGTGGCGGCGAGGCCGCAGGTGACAGCGGCGGTGACGGCGAGCGAGCGCAGGGACATGAGGGGCTCCGGCGAAGAGGTGACGGCGACGAGGTGTGGGGTTCGTACGCATCAACGCCAGCCGCGATCCAAACTTTCGCGACCGGCCGGGGTCACCGGCCCGCCGGCGACGCGCTCACGCCACGGCGGCGTCGAGAAGCGTCAACCGCCCGTCGCCATCGATCTCGATGCGTCCGCCGAACGGCACGCTGCGGTTGCGGGCGCCGTGCCCGACCGGCGCGCCCCACCACCCCGGCACGCCGAACCTCGCCAGGCGCTCGGCCACCACCACCCGGGCCGGGCCGGGGTCATCGACGGCGCCGGCCACGTGGGGCGGATCGCTGCACCGCGTGAGGTCCCCGACCACCGCGCCGGTCGCGCCGCGCACCAACCCCGCCAGATCGAGCTGGGTCAGGTCGCGATCGAGCGCGTACGGCTTCTCCCCGACCTCCTCGATGAGGAGCACACCGCCGGTGGCGTCGACCTGCCACGGCGACCCGACCAGGTGGGCCAGGAGCGTCAGGTTGCCGGGGATGAGCGCCCCGGCGCACGGCGTCCGCGGCCCCAGCGGCGTCAGCGCGCCCGGCCAGGTGCCGTCGGGGCGCGCGGCGGTCAACGCCCGGACCAGCACGGCGGTGTCGTCGGCCGGCAGCTCGCCGAGCTGAGCCACCACCGGGCCGTGGATGGCGCGCACGCCCGCCGCCGCCGCCCACGCCAACAGCGCGGTGGCGTCGGAGAAGCCGACGATCGGCTTGGGGTCGGCCCGCAGCAGCGCCGGATCGAGCATCGGCAAGATGCGGGTGATGCCGAAGCCGCCGCGCGCCACGAGGATGGCGCGGACGTCGGGATCGCGCAGCAACCGGGTCAGCTCGTCGGCGCGGCGGGCGTCGTCGCCGGCGAGGTACCCCGTGCGCGTGAAGACGCCGTCGTCGACCTCGACCCGCAGGTGCGGCGCCAGCTGCGCCAGCCCGCGCGCCAGCCGATCGGGCGCCACCGGCCCGGCCGGCGCGCACACGCCGACCCGATCTCCCGGCCGCACCGCGGGCGGGACGATCCAGGCGATGGTCGCCGGCCGCACGCCGCGCGGCCCAGGCTCAGCGGCCACGGCGCCGCTTGCCCCGCGCGCCCTTCTTCTTGTCACCACCCGCGGTCGGGCCCGAGGGCTCGTCGACCACCTCGGCCGGGGCGGCGTCGGCGCTGGCCGCGACGATCGCCTCGATGTCGACCACCGCCATCACGGTCGTGCGCCGACCGTCGTCGGCCAGCGTCTCCGGGATCGCGTCGCTCGCGGCGTCGGCGGCGTCGGCGGCCGCGCCGTCGGTGGCGGACGCTGCGGCGGCATCGGCGTCGGCGTCGGCGTCGGCCACCACCACCGCAGGCATCACGTCGGTGGCCCGGGCGTCCACCGCCGCGGCGGCCGCCTCGAGCGCGGGCGTCGGCGCGGCCACCTCGAGCGCGGGCGTCGGCGCGGCCGGCGCCGGCTGCGCTGGCGGCGTGGTCCGAGACCGTGGCGGACGCGCCGGTTCGCTCGGCGCCGCGACCGCGGCGGCGCGGGAGGTGGCGACCCGGGCCTGCCACCAGGCGCTCGCCTCGCCGGCGGCCGCCACCGCCACCTCCATCCCGGGTGGCTCGCTGCGACCGCTGATCTGCTCGCGCACCGTGGCCACCACCGCGGCCAGCTCGTGGCCGTCCGCGGTGCGCAGCGTGACCGCGGTGCCGGTCGGCATGGGCGCGGCGTGCTCGACGAAGCCGGTGCCGGTCGGGTTGAGCAGCAGCCGGGCCTGGCGCACCACCGCCTGGCCGCGCCAGGTGACGTCGACGGTATCCTCGCTCATCGACCCGACGGTACCACGGCGGCGCGGGCCGCGGCGCCGGCCGGTTTGACACGGTCGACGCGGGCGAGGAAGCTCCCCCAGGTCATGGCCGTCACCGACTGGCTCCGCCGCCGCTTCGATCAGGTCGCCGCGCGTCGTCAGGCACCGCCCGACGAGGTCAGCCAGCGGACCACCGCGCTGGCGCTGCGCGACAACGAGTACGGCTACGACGCCTTCGGGCTGGGGCGCGCTCAGCTCGAGACCGCGGTCCGCACCGCCGGGTGGTTCTACCGCCACTACTTCCGCGCCGAGGCCCACGGCGTCGAGCACGTGCCGGCCACCGGCCGGGTGCTGCTGGTGGCCAACCACGCCGGCCAGCTGCCGTTCGACGGCATGGTCATCGCCGCCGCCTGCTTCCTCGAGCCGCCGACGCCGCGGCTGGTGCGGTCGATGATCGAGCACTTCGTGCCGACCGTGCCGTTCGCCAGCTACCTGCTGGCGCGCTGGGGGCAGATCATCGGCACCCCCGAGAACTGCCGGCGGCTGCTCGACGACGACGAGGCGATCCTGGTGTTCCCCGAGGGCGCTCGCGGCATCTCCAAGCCGTTCTCGCGCCGCTACCAGCTGGCGCCGTTCGGGCTGGGCTTCATGCGCCTGGCCCTGGCCACCGGCACGCCGATCGTGCCGGTGGCGGTGGTCGGCTCCGAGGAGCAGGCCCCGGCCATCAACCTCAAGCGCCTGGCCAAGCTGGTCGGTGCGCCGTCGTTCCCGCTGGTGCCCTACCCGCCGTTCATTCCCATCGTGCCGCTGCCGGTGAAGTACCGGCTGTACTTCGGGCCGGCCATGACGTTCACCGGCGATCCCGACGACGACGACGAGGTCATCGCCGACAAGGCCACCGCGGTGAAGCGCCGCATCGAGTCGATGCTCCACCTGGGGCTGCAGGAGCGCAAGCATGTCTTCTGGTGACGCCCGCCGCACGGTGGTGGTCACCGGCATCGCCGGCCGGCTGGGTCGCGTGGTGGCGCGCGCCCTGCACCACGTCCCCGGCCTGGCCATCCACGGCCTCGATCGCCGCCCGTTCCCGGCTCGGCCCAAGGACATCGTCCACCACCAGGTCGACGTCCGCAGCAAGAAGGCCCGGGAGATCTTCCGCACCGGCGAGGTGGCCGCGCTGGTGCACCTGGGGCTCATGCACGACCCGCGGGCAAAACCGGCCGACGTCTACTCGTGGAACGTCGCCGGCACCCAGAAGCTCCTGGAGTATTGCCAGGCCTACCGCATCCCCAAGGTGGTGGTGTTGTCGTCGGCCGACGTCTACGGGCCGCGCCCCGAGAACCCGCAGTTCCTCACCGAGGACGCGCCGCTCCTGGCCGCGCAGCGGTTCCCGCAGATGCGCGACCTGGTCGAGATCGATCACCTGGCCTCGACCTTCTTGTGGAAGGCCAGGGACGTCGAGACGGTGGTGCTGCGGCCGGTGCACATCCTGGGCGCGGTCCACAACGCGCCGTCGAACTACCTGCGCCTAGACCCGGTGCCCCGCCTGCTGGGCTTCGACCCGATGGTGCAGATCATCCACGAGCGCGACGTCGCGGCCGCGATCCTCGCGGCGCTGGCGCCGGGCGCCCGCGGCATCTACAACATCGTGGGCCCCGGACAGGTCCCGCTGTCGGTCATCTTGCGCGAGCTGGGTCGCCGCACGATCCCGATCCCCCACCCGCTGGCGCGGCCGCTGTGGTCGACCGCGTTCCGGCTGGGCCTGTCGTCCTACCCGGTGGCCGAGTTCGATTTCATCCGCTACGTGTGCATGGTGGACGGGAGCCGGGCGGCCCGGGACCTGGGCTTCGCGGCGCGCGCCACGCTACGCGAGACGATCCTCGCCGTGGACACACCGGGGTGATGAGCCCCCCGGCTGTGGCCTTCTGGCCCACCCGGTGTGAACGGATTGCTACAGTCGATCGTGGCCAGGGGTTTACAGAGATCGATCGCGCCGGCCGGTGCGTACAACGCGCATCACCCGATGCCCTGGGCACCTGTCAGCTACCCGATCACGCCGATCGCCGAAATCCCGGACGTTTCTGTCATGGATCCGGCGGGCGCCGGTTGAAATTGGACGCCGGCATTCACCAGGACTGTCACGATTCCGGGTGGTTCGATCCCGATGCCGTTCTGGCACACCCCGTGCTCTAGTCCCGACACATCGTCACCCAGCTCCCCCACTGCTCACCGAATCCGGAGAACCCGCAATGAAGAAGCTCCTCGCATGTCTCGGCCTCGCGATGGCCATCTCGGCCACCGGCTGTACCCTCTACTTCGGCGAGCAGAACGACGGTCCGGACTGCCCGGCGGGCACCTACGCGGCCTACAACGAGTGGGGCGAGCTGGTGTGCGCCCCGGGCGGCGGCCCCGGCCTGTACTGCAGCAGCGACCTCCAGTGCGCGTCGGGCTGCTACTGCGATGAGGCCTCGGGCCTGTGCGAGGAGGGCGGCTTCTGCGCGGTCGACGCCGACTGCGGCTTCGGCATGTCGTGCGACTGCTCGAACTCGTGCGTGCCGGCTGGCACCGAGACCCGCACCTGCGGCTCCACCTGCTTCGACACCGGCTGCCCGGTGGGCACCACCTGCGCCGCGGACGGCACCTGCATCCCGGACGTGCCTGGCTGCACCAGCGACGCCGAGTGCGCCGCGGGCTGCTACTGCTCCGGCGGGCAGTGCGAGGAGACCAGCGTGTGCTCGACCGACGCGGACTGCCCGTCGAACGAGCACTGCGACACCACCCGCTCGACCTGCGTGCCGGGCGCCCCGGCCGGCCCCACCTGCAACGGCACCCTGACCTGCAACCTGGGCGCGCCGACCTGCCCCGCTGGCCAGGTCCCGCTCATCCAGGACGGCTGCTACACCGGCGCCTGCACCCCGCTGGCGAACTGCACCGGCGTCCCGGCCTGCGGCGTCCTCAACACCGAGCAGATGTGCCTCGACCGCGTCGACTGCTCGCCCATCTACGCCGGCCAGAACTGCACCAACCCGTCGGGCGCCTCGTGCACCATGGGCTCGTCGAACTGCACCTGCGAGACGTTCTCGTTCGACCACTGCCAGTAGCCTCGCCGACGGCGGCTGGCGACCACTGCCAGTAGCCTCGCCGACGGCGGCTGGCGACCACTGCCAGTAGCCTCGCCGACGGCGGCTGGCGGCCACTGCCAGTAGCCTCGCCGACGGCGGC
Organism: Kofleriaceae bacterium; assembly: GCA_041389965.1. Taxonomy (GTDB): domain Bacteria; phylum Myxococcota_A; class Polyangia; order Haliangiales; family Haliangiaceae; genus UBA2376. Next base: position 378,827 of record JAWKQV010000003.1, read on the forward strand.
TGGCGCGGGGCGGTGAGCCTCGGCGATGGCATCCACGCGGGCCCCGATCGGGGCTCGCGGTCGTTTTCAGTGTCGGATCTGGTGACGGCGGCGAGGGCGATTCGGCGCTACACTATGGGCCATGGGCTTCGGGTTCGCGGAGACGATGCAAGGGACCTGGCACCGCGCCGACGACGGCGAGGTCGGACGGTTCGCCTTCACGGTCAAGGTCTCGTCGGGGCCGCTGGCCGGCTTCCAGCGCACGCGCCTGGCGACCATGAGCGGCACGGTCGACGTGGCCGGCCTGGCCACGCGCCAGCCGCTGGCCGGGACGATGGAGCTGCGGCCGTGGCTGGGGCGGCGCATCCGCTACCGGTTCGAGTTCACCGGCGACGACGGCGAGCGCTACGGGTTCGACGGCCAGAAGGACATTCGCTGGCTCGACGCCCGGCGGACGTGGACCGAGTTGCCAGGCGAGATCACCGACGCCGGCGGCCGCCTGGTCGGCACCGCCAAGGCGCGCTTCGACCTGCGCGCCGACATGGTGGCCTTCGTCCGCTCGTTCCACCTGGCGTGACCGCCGGCCCGCCGCGGCGGGTGGGCCCCACCGCGTCCGCCCCACCGCCCGCGCCGCGCGATCACACCCCGCCACAACGGGTAGGTCCGCGAAGTTCTTGGCGTCTTGGGATTGACGTGGCCGGGTGGATGGTTAGCCTTCCGCGCTAGGCGGCGTGCTATGCACGCGGCGCGTGGCCCGGCGGTTCGCGGGCCTTCGAACGATCGGAAGCACCATGGGATTCCTCGAGAAGATCTTCGGTAGTCGCAACCAGCGCGAGGTCAAGAAGCTCCAGCCCAAGGTGGCGAAGATCGGAGAGCTCGAGGCCGCGATGAAGGCCAAGAGCGACGCCGAGCTCAAGGCCATGACCGCCGAGTTCAAGCAGAAGCTCGACAACGGCGCGTCGCTCGACGACATCCTGGTCGACGCCTTCGCCGTGGTCCGCGAGGGCGGCCGCCGCATCCTCGGCATGCGCCACTACGACGTCCAGCTGATCGGCGGCATGGTGCTGCACGCCGGCAAGATCGCCGAGATGCGCACCGGCGAGGGCAAGACTCTGGTGGCGACGCTGCCGGTGTACCTCAACGCGCTGGCCGGCAAGGGCGTCCACCTGGTGACGGTCAACGACTACCTGGCCCGGCGCGACGCCGAGTGGATGGGGCGGCTGTACGGCTTCCTCGGGCTGTCGACCGGCGTGGTGGTCCACGGCATCGACGACTTCGAGCGCCAGCGCGCCTACCAGAGCGACATCACCTACGGCCAGAACAACGAGTTCGGCTTCGACTACCTGCGCGACAACATGAAGGACGCGCCCGACCGCATGGTCCAGCGCGGCCTGCACTATGCGGTCGTCGACGAGGTCGACTCGATCCTCATCGACGAGGCCCGCACGCCGCTCATCATCTCGGGCCGCCCCGAGGACTCGGCCGACTGGTACGGCAAGGTCGACAAGCTGATCCCCCGGCTCAAGCGCGAGGTCGACTTCACCGTCGACGAGAAGGCCCACTCGGCCATGCTCACCGACGACGGCGTCGAGCGCATCGAGAAGCTGCTCGGCATCTCGAACCTGTACGACCTGAGCAACCTCCACCTCAACCACCACGTCAGCCAGGCGCTGCGCGCGCACACCCTGTACAAGCGCGACGTCAACTACCTCATCGAGGACGGCAAGGTGGTCATCATCGACGAGTTCACCGGCCGCAAGATGCCGGGGCGGCGGTGGTCGGACGGCCTGCACCAGGCGATCGAGGCCAAGGAGGGGGTCGACGTCGAGGAGGAGAACCAGACCATCGCCACGGTCACGTTCCAGAACTACTTCCGCATGTACAAGAAGCTCAGCGGCATGACCGGCACCGCTGACACCGAGGCCACCGAGTTCCACGAGATCTACAAGCTCGACGTCACGGTCATCCCCACCAACAAGCCCATCCTGCGCAAGGATCAGCCCGACCTCGTCTACAAGAACGAGCGCGGCAAGTTCAAGGCGGTCCTGGCCGACATCAAGGACTGCTACGAGCGGGGCCAGCCGGTGCTGGTCGGCACGGTGTCGGTCGAGAAGTCCGAGGTGCTGTCGACGCTGCTGCGCGACGCCAAGATCCCGTACAACGTGCTCAACGCCAAGCAGCACCAGCGCGAGGCCGGCGTGGTGGCCCAGGCCGGCCGCAAGGGCGCGGTCACCATCTCGACCAACATGGCCGGCCGCGGCACCGACATCCTCCTGGGCGGCAACGCCGAGTTCATGGCCAAGGAGAAGCTGGCGGCCGAGCGGCAGAAGGTGGCCGAGGAGGCCGCCGCCGCCGCCGCGGCCCGGCCCGAGCCCGACCCCGAGACCGGCGCCGCCGGCGACGGGCTCGACGGCGATCCCTACCGCGGCGCCAGCCAGCCGGCCTTCGACGAGGAGGCCACGCTCAAGGAATACATCGCCGAGTTCAAGGCCCAGTGCGAGGCCGAGCGGGCCGAGGTGCTGGCCGCCGGCGGCCTCAAGATCATCGGCACCGAGCGCCACGAGTCGCGCCGCATCGACAACCAGCTGCGCGGCCGCGCCGGCCGCCAGGGTGACCCGGGCGCGTCGCGGTTCTACCTGTCGCTCGAGGACGACCTGCTGCGCATCTTCGGCCTGGACAAGATGAGCGGGCTGATGGAGCGGCTGGGCCTCGAAGAGGACGTGCCGATCGAGAGCGGCATGGTGACCCGCTCGATCGAGGGCGCCCAGAAGAAGGTCGAGGGCCGCAACTTCGACAGCCGCAAGAACGTCCTCGAGTACGACGACGTCATGAACCAGCAGCGCAAGACCATCTACGCGCTGCGCAAGGCCGTGCTGGAGGGCGCCTACGTGCCGATGCTGTCGGCCGAGGACGAGGCGCGCGGCGTGGTGCCGCCGGAGATCGTCGAGAGCGGCGACTGGACCGTGCCCAGCCTGGCCGACGAGATCCGCGGCCGGGTCACCGAGATGGTCGACGCGGTGCTCAAGCGGGTCGAGGAGCGCGACGCCCGGGTCGCGGCCGGCGAGCCGGCGGCCGATCCGCGGCCGGCCTGGCGGGTGCTGCGCGGCGAGCTGTGGCGCCAGTACGGCGCGCTGCTCGACGTCGAGAAGAAGCTGGCCGGCCCGCGCGCCGAGCTGGACGACTTCGTGGTCAAGGGCGTGGCCAAGTCGCTCATCCAACAGCGCGAGCGCATCTTCGATCTGTGCGAGACGCTGATCGACGCCGCGCTGACCCAGTTCTGCCCGCCCGAGAAGCCCGACGACGAGTGGGATCTGGACGCGCTCGAGGAGGCCCTCGAGGAGACCTTCAACACCGAGTTCGAGCTCGACAACGGCAACCGCGAGGAGGTCGCGTCGAGCGCGTGGAAGGTGATCGAGCAGAAGCTGACCGAGCGCGAGGCCGAGCTGACCCGGCCGTGGCTCATGTACTACGCGCGCCAGCTGTTCCTCGAGGAGATCGACAACCAGTGGGTCGAGCACCTGAAGGCCATGGACGCGCTGCGCGAGGGCATCGGCCTACAGGGCTACGGCCAGAAGGACCCCAAGAAGGAGTACAAGAAGTCGGGCTACGAGATGTTCCAGGACATGATGGTCCGCATCCAGAGCAACGTCTCGAGCAAGCTGTTCCGCGTCGCCCGCGGCAACGACGCCGCGATCCCGACGCTGCACGGCCGCCGCCAGCAGATGGTCGAGGCCGGCGCCGCCGGCAAGGTCGACGAGACCGCCGACCTGCTGGCCGCGGTGGCCCAGGCCCGCGCCGCCAAGGGCAAGGCGGCGCAGCGCCCGCCGGCCGGCAAGGCGGCCGACCCGGACGCCAAGGTCGAGCCGGTGCGCCGCGAGCGCGCCAAGGTCGGCCGCAACGACCCCTGCCCGTGCGGCTCCGGCAAGAAGTACAAGAAGTGCCACGGCAAGGACGAGTCCGAGGCGTCGGCCGAGTGAGCTGACGGCGCGGGGGAACCGGGGGCCGTGGCGGTCGATCTGCGGCCCCGGCCGCGGTAGCGTCGGACGATGATCGTTCCCGGGTTTCGCTTCGCCGGCGTCGTCGCCGGCATCAAGAAGAAGGGCGGCAAGGACCTCGGCCTCATCGCCGCGGACCGCCGCGCCGCCTGCGCCGCGGTGTTCACCTCGAACCGGGTCAAGGCCGCGCCGGTGCTGCTGTCGGCGGCCACCCTGCGGGCCAGCCGCGGCTGGATCCGCGGCGTGGTGGTCAACAGCGGCAACGCCAACGCCTGCACCGGCAAGGACGGCGCCGCCCACGCTCGCACCATGGCGGCCCGGGCCGCCGCCGCGGTCGGCGCCAAGCCGGGCGAGGTGCTGGTCGCGTCGACCGGCGTCATCGGCCAGCCGCTGCCCATCGACCGGGTGGCCGCGGGCATCGCGGCCGCCGGCCAGGCGCTGACCCCGGGCGGCTTCGCCGCGTTCGCCGACGCCATCCTGACCACCGACCGCGGCCCCAAGACCGCGCACCGCGAGCTGGTGCTGGGGCGCGAGCGCATCACGCTGGCCGGCTGCACCAAGGGCGCCGGGATGATCGCGCCCAACATGGCCACCACCCTCACCTTCGTCACCACCGACGCGGCGGTCACCCCGGCCCTGCTGGCGCGGCTGACCAGGGCCGCGGTGGCGCCGACCTTCAACGCGGTCACCGTCGATGGCGACACCTCGACCAACGACATGCTGACGGTGCTGGCCTCGGGCGCCACCGGCGCGACCCTGACCGGGCGGGCCCTGGCCACGTTCACCACCGCGCTGACCGAGCTGCTGGCCGATCTGGCCACCCAGCTCATGCGCGACGGCGAGGGCGTGCACCACGTGGTCACCGTGGCGGTGCGCGGCGCCGCCTCCGAGCGGGCCGCGGCCCTGGTGGCCCGGCGCATCGCCACCTCGCCGCTGGTCAAGACCGCCATCGCCGGCGGCGATCCCAACTGGGGCCGGATCTTGTGCGCGGTCGGCAACGCCGGCGTGCCGCTCGACCCGGATCGCCTGGGCCTCAAGATCGGCCCGGTCGAGGTGGTGAAGCGCGGCGCGGTCGCCCCCGGCTACGACGAGGCCAAGGCGGCGGCGGTGATGCAGACCCCCGCGTACACCATCACCGTCGAGCTGGGCGTGGGCAAGGCCCGATCCCAGGTCATGGCGTGTGACCTGTCGCACGAGTACGTGTCGATCAACGCCGACTACCGCTCGTGACCGGCCGGCTGCCCGCCGTTTCATGGTGAGATCGCGGCATGCCAGCTGCACCGAACCATCGCGCGCGGCTCCTCGACACCATCGCCCGGGCCCGCGCCGGGGACCGCGACGCGCTGGCGACCCTGGCCGCCGGCGACGCGGCCGCGCGATGGCTGGCCGCCGCGGCCGGGTTCGGCGACCGCGACGGCGACCGCACGCTGGCGCTGCTCGCGGACCCGTCGCGCCGGGTCCGCGGCAAGGCGACCGTGCTGGTGGCGCTGGCGTGCACGGACGATCAGGCGGTGGCCGCCCTGACCCTGGCCTGGTCGACGCGCAACGAGCGCCGGCTGTTGCGCCGCCTGGCGGCCCGCGGCCGGACGTCCGCGATCGATCGGTTCCTCGACCAGCTGGCCGCCGACGGGCACACCCGCGAGCTGGTCGACGCGCTGTCGTTCGGCTCGGCCGCGGCGGTGGCGCGCCACCTGCCGACCGCGCTGGAGCGCCCGAGCCAGCGCCTGTGGCGGGGCCTGGCCGGCCACCACCCCGAGGTCCTCGGCGCCGTGCTGCTGGCGCGGTGGGGCGAGCACGCGGGCGAGGCCGATCCGGTGACGCGCCAGCTGACCGACGCCCACCACCCGATGATCGCCGCGCGGGCCCCCGACCGCGGCCTCGAGCTGGCGGCGTGCCTGCTGGCGCGCGCCATCGAGCCGACGGCGGCGACGTGGGCGCCGCTGGTGCGCCTGCGGCCGGGGCCGACAGTGGCGCTGGCCATCCGGCACGCGGCGCGGCTACCGGCCGGGCTCCTCGAGAGCCGGGCCCGTGAACTGTCGCCGGCGCTTTTGGCCGACATCGTGGCCCACGCCCCGGCGCTGTTGGGCGCGTACGAGGACTGGCTGCGGACCGCGTCCCCGGCGCGCCAGCAGGCGATGGCGACCGCCTGGCTGGGTGCCCACGCGCGCTGGCCGCTCGAGGGGGCCGCGCTGCTCCGCTACCTGCCCGCCACGCCGGCGCGCGAAGTGGCCTACCAGGCCTGGAGCCGGGCCGCCCGCGATCGCGACGGGGTGATCGCGCCGTCCGCCCTGCGGTCCCTGCCGGCCGACCTGGCCGTACGCGAGGGCCGCCGCCACCTGCACGAGGTGGTCGTGCTGGCGACCGATCCGGCCCGGCGCATCACCGGCTACGCACGCTACCTGCCGTGGGCGGAGCTCGACCAGGCGCTCGCGGAGCTGCGCGGCCACCCCGAGGGCGACACCCGGGCCGTCGCGCTGCAGGAACAACTGTCGTCGATCGGGCTCTATCCAGACGATGCCGCCCTGCCGGTCGCGGCGCTGGCGCTGGTCACCGCCCGCAAGTTCGAGCAGGATCCGGTGCGCCGGGTCATGCTGATGGCGCTGGCCGACTGGCCGCGCCGGGTGTGGCGGGCCGCCCACCTGCCGGCGGTACAACAGATCCTCCGTGACATGCTGGACGCCGCCGACTGCAGCGTCATCACCGCGGTGGCCGGCGAGCGCATCGTGATCCGGATGTTCGCGGTCGACCCGGCGTGGGCGGCGACGCAGCTGACCACGCTCATCAAGGAGCGCGGCACCCTGTACGACCAGCGCCTGGGCGCCAGGCTGACGGCGGACGAGGTGGTGGCGGCGGCGCCGGCGCTGCTGCAGATCGTCGACGCCTGGCTGATCCAGGAGCGGTTCGCGTGGGTGGCCAGCCTGGTCGACAGCCTGGGCCGCCACCTGGCGCACGTGCCCGGCCTGGCCGAGCGCGTGGCCCAGGCCCGCTTCACCGCCACGATCCCGGCCGCGTCGGCGCTGGTCGCGGCGCTGGCCCGTCATGCGCCGGCGCTGCACCTGGCGACCCTCCCCGAGCTGGTGGCCCACCTGCATCGTCGACGGTGGTATGCGATGCTCGTCGAGCTCGCCACCTCCCACGGCGTCGCCCCCGGGCATCAGCCGCGGACCCGCAACCGTCGCCGGGACGATCTGCCGGCGCCGCTGGCCGACGAGCTGCTCGAGATCGTGCGCACCGGGCCGCTCGAGCACCACGCCAGCGCCGTCGAGGTGCTGGCGGCGCGGGCCCCGGCCGCGTTCGACGATGCCCTCGCCCCCCTGCTGACCGCAGATCCCAGCCTGCTCGCGCTCGCGCCGGTCCGGCGGTGGGCCCACCGCCACCGCCAGGAGTTGCTCACCCCGTACTTGGCCGGTGCGCCCGTGACGGGACGCCGCGCCACCGGGGCCACCGGCTGGCTGTTCCACTTCCGCACCGGCACCCACCGGTGGACGGCGGACCAGACCGCCACCTACGCGGACACCCTCGACGCGGTGGTGGCCGACGCCGACCGCGACACGCCGGCGGTGCTGGCGGCGGTGACCACGTTGGCGTCCCTCGACTGGTGCGATCAGCGCGCGCTGTGCGCCCGCGCCGCCGACCCGCGGCCGGCGGTCCAGGAAAAGGCGATCCGGGTGCTGGCCCGGTGCGACGCAGGCCAGGGCGTCCCGACCCTGCTGGCCTGCCTCGACGACCACCGGGCGCGGTTCGCGATCTACGGCCTGCGCCGGGCGCTGTTCGAGATGGCGCCCGCCCGCGCGGTCGAGCTGCTGGCCGACGCGCCCCTGCGCAAGGTGACCGTGGCCAAGGAGGTGGTCCGCCTGCTGGGCGAGCTGCGCACGCCGACGGCAGTGGCGCGGCTGGACCAGCTGGCTGCCGGGCCGCTCCACCGCGACGTGCGCATCGCGCTGCTGCGCGCGCTGTGGGATCACCTCGATCGCGACGAGACCTGGGCGGTGTACGCGCGCGCGGTCGACGACCCCGACTGGATCACCGCGTCGCGCCTGGCCGACATCCCGGCCGATCGGCTGACCGCGGCGACCGATCGGCGGCTGGCCGCCTTGCTGGCCCGGGTGGTGGCGCGGCCGGAGCCCGAGGCGCGGATCGATCTCCTGCGACGGGCCGCCACGGTGGCGGTGGCCGATCGCGACCGCGCGTTCCTGGCCGCGTGCCGGGCCCGCCTGGCGTCGCCGTACGACACCGAGGTCACCGCGGCGATGGGCGCGGTGATGGCGCGCTCGACCGAGGCCGACGTCGACGCGGTCGGCGCGACCCTGGCGGCGCTGACCGCCGATCCGCGCGCGCTCCACGTCGCGGTCGCCGCGCTGGTTGCCCACGACGTGCGCAGCCGCGCCAGCTGGCAGCACCTGGCCCGCGCCGCCGCCGAGGCGGTGATCGGCGACCGCCGGTGGGCCAACCTCGCGATCGACGCCACCGCCGCCCTGGCCGACGGCCCCGCGCTGGTGGCGGTGCTGGCGCGGGTCGCGGCGATCGACGCGGTCGACGTCGACGCGGTGGCGGCGGCGCGGGCGGGGCTCGGCCGGCTGCGGCCCGAGGAGCTGTCGGCCACGGTAGCCACCCTCGCCGGCCACCCGCATCCGGGGCTCCGGCGCATCGCGGTGGCCGGGCTGACGCGCGACGCGGGGGCCGGCCGCGGCTGGACGCCGGACCGGCTCACGCTCCTGGCCGCGCTGCGCGCCGACGCCGAGCCGAGCGTCGCTGGCGCGGCGGCGCGAGTGTGGCCACCGCGCGAAGACGATCCGCCGGCCTGACGCTGCCGCCGCGCGCCGATCGGCATGACGCATCGCAGCGCTCGCGATTGCGTGCGCGTCCGCTCGCCCCGGCATTGACTCCGACGCGGCGCCGGCTCGATAGTGCGCGCCACATGCGCATCGGCGTCCCCAAGGAAATCAAGACCCAAGAATTCCGCGTCGGCATGACCCCGGCGGGCGCGGCGATCCTCACCGGCCGTGGTCACACCGTGCTGGTCGAGCAAGGCGCCGGCCTGGGCTCGAGCATCCCCGACGAGGAGTACGTCAAGGCGGGCGCCTCGATCGTCGCCACTCGCGACGAGGTGTGGGGCGAGGCCGACATGATCGTCAAGGTGAAAGAGCCGATCCAGCCCGAGTACGCGCTGATGCGCAAGGGCCAGATCCTGTTCACCTACCTGCACCTGGCCGCGGCCCAGGAGCTGGGCGCGGAGATGATCAAGCGCGGCGTCGACGGCGTCGCCTACGAGACCATCGAGCCGACCCCGGGCGATCTGCCGCTGCTCACGCCGATGAGCGCCGTGGCCGGGCGCATGGCGGTTCAGGCCGGCGCCACGTACCTCGAGCGCGAGCGCGGCGGCAAGGGCGTGCTGCTCGGCGGCGTGCCCGGCGTCCGCCGCGGCCGCGTCACGATCATCGGCGCCGGCGTCGTCGGCGCCAACGCCACCAAGATCGCGGTGGGCCTGGGCGCCAACGTCACGGTGCTCGACGTCAACCTGAAGACCCTGGCGTACCTCGACGACGTCTACATGGGCCGGGTGTCGACCCAGTACTCGGACCCGGTCAACATCGAGCGCTGCGTCCTCGAGAGCGACCTGGTCATCGGCGCGGTGCTGTTGCCGGGCGCCCGCGCGCCGCGGCTGGTCAGCGAGGCGATGGTCAAGGCCATGGAGCCGGGCTCGGTGATCGTCGACGTGTCGATCGATCAGGGCGGCTGCGTCGAGACCGCCCGCGTGACCTACCACGACAAGCCGACCTACGTCGTTCACGACGTCATCCACTACGGCGTGGCCAACATGCCGGGCGCGGTGCCGCGCACCTCGACCTACGCGCTCACCAACGCGACCATGCGCTACGCGGTCAAGCTGGCCGACCGGGGCCTCGAGGGCGCCATCAAGGACGACAAGGTCTTCGAGAGCGGCCTCAACACGTTCCGCGGCACGGTGCCGCACAAGGCCGTGGCCGAGGCGCTGGGCGTGCCGCACACGCCGTACAAGGCGTGAGAGGAGCCCGGGAGGCGCCCTCCCGCGTGGGCTAACCCCCCGTCGTCACTCCGGGATCTGACGGCGGGAATGCAGGCGGCGGCGGCGGCGGTACAACCTTGCGACCCCCGATGCTCGCCAAGAAGTCCAACCGCCGTGCCGAGTTCGAAGCGGTCGCGCTGCCGCACCTCGACGCGATGTACGGCGCCGCGTACCGGCTGGCGCGCAACCCGCGCGACGCCGAAGATCTGGTCCAGGAAGCGGTGCTCCGAGCCTACCGGTTCTGGGACACGTTCGAGCAGAACTCCAACTGCAAGGCGTGGCTCCTGCGCATCCTGACCAACACGTTCATCAACGAGTACCAGCGCAAGCGCCGCCGGCGCGAGGTGCTCGACGCCGCCACCGCCGAGCAGGACGCCGTCGACGGCGTGCTGTACCACGAGGCCGCGCTCCGCCACGACAGCCCGGAGCGGGCGCTGATCGAGCGGTCGGTGTCGGACGACGTGCAGCGCGCGCTCGAGTCGCTGCCGGCCGACTTCCGCACCGCGGTGGTCCTGTGCGACGTGGAGGGGTTGTCGTACAAGGAGATCGCCGACGTGATGGACTGCCCGGTGGGCACCGTCATGAGCCGCCTGTTTCGCGGGCGCCGCCTGCTCGAGGCGCAGCTCCGCCCGTTCGCCGTGGCCGAGGGGTACGTCAAGGACGCGGAGCCGGCCGAGGCCGACACCGCCGCGCCGGCCGCCCCCATCGACCTGGCCACCTACCGCCGGAAGAAGGCGTGACCATGCTGAAGCTGTGTGACGACATCGACACCCTGTCCATGATGCTGTGCGACGGCGAGCTGGCCGAGCAGGAGCTGCGCGACGTCGAGCTGCACCTGTTGGACTGCGCGACGTGCCGGCACCAGGTCGAGCGCGAGCGCGAGGTGGTCGGGCTGCTGCGCGATCGCCTGGCGGCGCCGCCGGCGCCAGCCCTGGTTCGGCAGCGCCTGACCGCGGCGCTCGATCAAGAGGATCGGTCGCGGCGCGGCTCGTGGTGGCGCAGCCTGGCCCTGCCGGGCGCGGCCATGGCGGCGGCCGCCGCCGCGCTCCTGGTGTTCGCCTTCGGCTCGTCGACGCCGGCGCCTCGCGGCGACGCGCCGATCGCCGGCACGCCGCTGCGGGCGGTGGCCCCGGCCGGGCGAGTCGGGTTCGGCGGGTCCATGGCCGCCAGCTCGATCAGCGACGTCGGGTTGACGCTGGCCGGGGTCGAGCGGCTGGGCGAGGACGTGGCCGCGCTCTACTACGCGGCGGTGGCGCCCTCGGGTGAGCGCTTCGACGTGCAAGTCACCGTCCACGACGCGGCCCGGCTCGGCCTCGACGCCCGCGGCCGCACCATCGTCGGCGGCTACGAGGTGTGGGACGGCGCCGGCGGGCTGGTCGTGCGCGACGGACCGCGCGCCATCCGCATCACCTCGCGCACGCTCGGCACCGACGATCTCAAGCGGCTGATCGGCGGCACGCCGCTGGTGGCCCGGGTCGGCGCCGACGACCCGCGCCGGTAGGCGGCCCGCCGGTCGGGCGTGGCTCGGCCCGTGTCGCGCGGGTAGCGACGGGGCTTTCCGGTCCCCCCGGGGGCGCGCCGGCGGCGGCAAGCAGATACAATTTTCCTGCCGCCCCATGACCCAGCGCCCGATCCTCCTGATCGATCCCGACCCCGAGTTCCACGCCCTGCTCGTCCGCGAGCTGGGCCCGTACGGGTTCTCCATCATCCAGGATGCGACGCCGGACGCGCTGGCCCAGGTGCCCCGGCTCGAGCCGGTGGCGGTGGTGATCGCGGTCGACGAACCCGACAAGCGCGGCTACGCGTTGTTCAACAAGGCCAAAAAGGGCGTAGCCGCCAACCTGCCGGTGGTGCTGGTCACCAGCACGGTGCCGGCCGACGCCTTCACCGCCCACCGCAAGCTCAAGGTCCACGCCGACGAGTACCTGGACAAGCGCGAGCTGTCGACCGCCGAGCTGCTGGGCAAGCTCGACAACCTGTTCGGGCTGGGCGACCTGTCGCTCGACGGCGAGCTGGCCATCCCGGTCGAGCTGGACGAGGTGGCCATCGACGACGAGGTGCTGGTCGACGAGGTCGACAACGCCGCGCTCGATCTGGGCGACGACTTCGAGGAGGGGCCGCACACCCAGCACTCGACCACCGCCTTCGAGGAGCTGATCGACGCCGAGACCGACGCCGCGTTCGCCGCGCTGACCGACTCGCTGTCGTTCGACGAGCTGCCCGCCGCGCTGACCGCGCCGCCGCCGGCGGCCGACCCGGTGCCCGAGCCGATCCACGACGCCCCGCTGACCCCGGTCGAGCATGGCGGCGCCGCCGACCGCGAGCTGGCCCTCGAGGTCGACTCGGCAGAGGCCTCCCGCGAGCTGGCCCTCGAGGTCGACTCGGCAGAGGCCTCCCGCGAGCTGGCCCTCGAGGTCGACTCCGCCGAGGCCTCCCGCGAGCTGGCCCTCGAGGGCGACTCCGCCGAGGCCTCCCGCGAGCTGGCCCTCGAGGTCGACTCCGCCGAGGCCTCCCGCGAGCTGGCCCTCGAGGTCGACTCTGCCGAGGCCTCCCGCGAGCTGGCCCTCGAGGTCGACTCCGCCGAGGCCTCCCGCGAGCTGGCCGTCGAGGCCGACCCCGCGGCGCCCACCCCGACCGCGCCGGCGCCCGCCCCGGCCCCGGCCGACGCGCTGGTGAGCGTCGAGGAGCTCGACGCCGGCGACGGGCTCGGCTTCGTGGACCTGGAGCCGCTGCCGCCCAGCGATCCCAGCATCGCGCTGCCGCCGCCCGAGGTCGCGCCGCCGCCCCCGGCCGGACGCCGCCGTGATGGCACGCGGCCCCCGCCGCCCCCGCCGGGCGCCGACCGCCACGCCCCCGCGACGATCCCGACCCCGCTGGTCGGCGCCATCCCGGCGGTCGACGCTGCCGCCGACGAGGCTCCCAGCGCGGCGCCGCCGGCCATCGCCGCCGAGGCCCTGGTCGACCTCGGCCTCGACGAGGTGGCGGCGCGCGCCGACGCGGAACAGTCGGGCGTCCACGACCGGCGCACGCTGCAGAAGCTGCACACCCTCGAGCGCGACAACCAGCGGCTCAAGGCCGAGCTCGAGCGCGCCCGCGCCACCAACGAGCCGACCAAGCCGGTCAGCCGCGAGCGCGAGTTCCTCAACCTGCGCGAGATGATCGCCGCCAAGGACAAGGAGCTGCTGGCGCTGCGCGACGAGCAGTCGCACAAGGAGCGCGAGCTGCTCGACGCTCGCGAGAAGACCCGCCAGCTGCAGCACGCCAAGGCCGCCATCGACAGCAAGAACCTGGAGCTCGAGGCCCGGTTGCTCGACAGCCACGATCGGGCCGAGGCCGCCGACGCGGCCGCCGCCGAGCTCCGGGGTCGGTTGACCGCCATCGAGGCCCGGCTGACCGCGGCGGCGGCCGACGCCGAGGCCCAGCGCCAGGCGCTGGCCGCGGCCACCGCCGGCCAGCGCGAGCTGGAGGCGCAGCTGGCCCAGGCCACGTCGACCCACCAGGCGACCCTGGCCCGGCTCGAGCACGACCACGGCCAGGCGGTCGCCACCCTGCGCGCCGAGGCCGCCGCCACGCTGACCGCGGCCCAGGCCGAGGCCGCCGCCGCCGCGCGTGACGCGGCCGCCGCCGCCGCCGCCGCCACCGAGCGCGCGGTCGCCGACGCCAGCGGTGAGCTCGAGCGCCGGCACCAGGCGGCCCTGGCCGCCGCGACCGCGACCCACGAGGCCCGCGCCCTGGCCACCGCCACCGAGCACGCCGCAGCCCTGGAGGCAGCGATCGGTGGCGAGCGCCAGCGCGGGGAGCGGGCCCTCGCCGAGCTGCGCGAGGCGCACGATCAGGCCCTGGCCGCCGCGGCCCGGGAGCGCGCCGACGAGCTGGCGGCCGCGCTCGAGCAACGCGAGGCGGCGCTGGCCGAGGCCCAGCGCCGGCACCAGGCAACGATCGACGACCTGGCGCGGGAGCGCGCCGAGGCGGTGGCCGCGCTGGAGGTCGAGGCGCGCCAGACCGCGGCCACCCAGGCCGAGGCAGCCCGCGGCGAGCTGGCGCAGGTCCGGGCCATCCACGAACAGGCGGTGGCCCGGCTGGCCGCCGAGCACCACGCGGCCCTCGAAGAGACCAAGGCCGAGGCCGAGTCGGTGCGCGGCGATCACGTGGCGCGGCTGCGCCTCGAGCACGACGCGGCGCTGGCCGCCGCCCGCGACACCCACGAGGAGCAGCTGGCCGCGCTGCGCACGACCCTCGAGCGCGACCACGCGGTCGCCCTGCGCGCGCTCGAGGACCGCCTGGTCGGTGAGCAGCAGGCGCTCGAGGCGCGGCTGGTGCGCGAACGCGACGAGGTGGCCCGGCGCACCCAACAGGCGCTGGCCGAGGTCGCCGCCGGCCGCGACGCCGTGGCCGCCGAGCTGTCGGCCGCCACCGCCACCCGCGACCAGCTGGCGGCCGAGCTGGCGGCGGCCCGGGCCAACCTCGACGACAGCACCCGGCAGCGCGACGAGGTCGAGCGCGAACGCGGCGACCTCGAGCGCGGCCTGGCGTCAGCCCGGGCCAGCCTCAAGCGGACCGAGGACGAGCTGGCGGCGGCGCGCGCCGCGATCGGCGAGCGCGACGCCGCGCTGGCGGAGTACCAGGCCGCGGTGGCCGCCCGCGACGAGCGGCTGGCCCAGCAGGCCGGCCAGCTCGACGAGATCGAGCGCGAGAACGCGACCTACCAGGAGCAGGTGCTCAAGGCCTACCAGCGGATCAAGGCCGACGAGGCCACGGTGACCCGGGCCAAGAAGGCGCTGGCGATCGCGCTCACCGCCCTCGACGATCCCAAGCCGGCCGGCTGATCGGCCGGGGTCAGCCGCCGCGGTCGAGCGCGTCGAGCTCGTCGGCGGTCGGGTCGTCGTGGTACAGCGCGCCGACCTGGCGGGCGATGAACAGCTCGATCAGGTCGGGGTCGAACATGGTGCCGGCGTTCTTGCGCAGCAGCCGCTCGCACTCGGCCAGCGGCAAGCCGACCTTGTACGGGCGATCGGTGGCCATGGCGTCGAAGGCGTCGGCGATGGCCACCAGGCGCGCCGCCAGCGGGATGTCCTCGCCCTTCATGCGATCGGGGTAGCCGGTGCCGTCCCACCGCTCGTGGTGGTTGCGCACCGCGGACATGATCGGGTGCAGGATCTCGATGCGCCGGGCGATCTCGAAGCCCTTGACCGGGTGCTCGCGCATGTGGACCCACTCGGCGTCGTCGAGGGGCCCCGGCTTGAGCAGCACCGCGTCGCGGATGCCGATCTTGCCGATGTCGTGGAGGAACGCGCCGAACTCGAGGGTCTCGAGCCCGTCGCCGGGGTAGCCGGCCTCCTGGGCCAGCACCAGGGCGTAGGCCGCGACCCGGCCGCAGTGGCCCTTGGTGTAGGGGTCCTTGGCCTCGATCGCCTCGGCCAGGCCGAACAGCGCCTGGCGATGGGCCTCCTTGAGCTTGGCGTAGCTGTCCTCGAGCTCCTTGGTGCGCTCCTTGACCACGACGTCGAGCAGGGTGCCGCGGCGCTTGAGCCGTTCGTGCTCGGTGGCCAGCCGCCGGACCAGCGTGCGCTGCTCGTCGACCAGGCCCAGGAGCTTGATGGTCTCGGCCACCAACACCGACAGGTGGCCGCGCTGCCCGGGCCGCGCCACGAACCGGACGATGGCCGGCGCGTGGGCCGGGCGGGCGTCGAGCTCGACGCCGACCCCGGCGGTGTCGACCACCAGCACCCGCAGCGCGTCGGGCGCCGCCGCCACGGTCGCGTCGAGGAAGCCGATCCCGTCGATGACCGGCGGCGCGTGGCCGGCGACGATCACGTGGGGCGGCGCCTGGCGGATGCGCCGGGCGGCGTCGGTGGGCGTCCCCACCGGCTCCACCTCCAGCTCCGCCGACGCCATCAGGTCCACCAGCTCGCTGGTCACCGCGCGATCGGGGTGGAGGACCAAGGCACGGAACCGGGACACCCGCCGACTATACGCCTGTGGCGGCGGGCCGGCGGCGACCGCTGGGCAACTCGGCTGCGTCTGGGCGCGGGTGACGTATAGTGGGGCCGAGATGTCCGAGGAGGTCACCGGCAACGTCGCCGGCCTGAAGCCCAGCGAGCGCGCCGCGCTCGAGCGCCTGTACCGCCGGCGGGTCGCCCCCGCCGAGATCGTCAGCGCCGAGCTGGCGACGACCCTGTGCGAGCTGTCGTTCGAGCTGCACCGCCAGGTCGGGGTGCTGCTCGATCGGCGCGGCACCGTCACCCACGTGATGGTCGGGGACGCGTCGAAGATCGTGCTGCCCGACGTCGGCCGGTGGCGCGGCGCGGCCGGGCGCTTCCGCGGGCTGCGGCTGGTCCACACCCACCTGCGCGGCGAGGCGCTCACCCGCGACGACCTGACCGACCTGGCGCTGCTGCGGCTCGACCTGGTGGCGGCCATCGGCGTCGACGGCGGCGGCCGGCCCGGCCGGCTGTACGCCGGGCACCTGTTGCCCGACGGCCCGGCCGATCGCCCGTGGCGTGAGCTACCGCCGCGCTCGGTCCACGTCCCCGGGCCCGACTTCACCGAGCTGATCGCCGGCCTCGAGGCGGCCTACGGCAAGGCCCACCGCGGCAGCGCCGGCGCCCGCGGGGCCGAGCGGGCCCTGGTGGTCCACGTCGCGCTGGGCCGCGCCGCCGACGCCGAGGCCCGCATCGCCGAGCTGCGGGAGCTGTGCCGGACCGCCGGCGTCGAGGTGGCCGACCTGCTGGTGCAGCGGCGGCCGGCGGCCGACCCACGGTTCCTGGTCGGCCGCGGCAAGCTCGACGAGATCCTGCTGCGGGCGATGCAGCTGGGGGTCGAGCTGGTGGTGTTCGACCACGACCTGACCCCGGGCCAGGCCCGCGCCATCAGCGAGATCACCGAGCTGAAGGTCATCGACCGCACCATGCTCATCCTGGACATCTTCGCCCAGCACGCGGTGAGCGCCGACGGCAAGCTGCAGGTGGAGCTGGCCCAGCTGCGCTACACGCTGCCGCGGCTCATCGAGAAGAACACGATGATGTCGCGCCTCACCGGCGGCATCGGCGGCCGCGGCCCGGGCGAGACCAAGCTCGAGATCTCCCGCCGCCGGGCCCGCGACCGCATCAACCTGCTCGAGCAGAAGCTGGCCAACCTGGCCGGCGATCGCCGCCTGCGCCGGCAGCGCCGGGTGTCGCGCGGGGTGCCGATCGTCGCGGTGTGTGGTTACACCAACGCCGGCAAGTCCACCCTGCTCAACGCGCTGACCGACGGCGCGACCCGGGCCGAGGACAAGCTGTTCGCCACCCTCGATCCGGTCAGCCGTCGGCTGCGCTTTCCCGACGAGCGCGAGGTGATCTTCACCGACACCGTGGGCTTCATCCGCGACCTACCGAAGGACCTGCGGGCGGCGTTCGCGGCCACCCTCGAGGAGATGGCTGACGCCGACCTGCTGGTGCAGGTGGTCGACGCCAGCGACGACGATCGCGATCAGCAGGTCAGCGCCGTCGACGCGATCCTGGCGGAGCTGGCGCTGGCGGAGAAGCCCCGGCTCCTGGTGTGGAACAAGGCCGATCGGCTGACCGAGCCGGCCGCCGACCACCTGGCCCAGCACGGCGGGGGCTTCGTGGTGTCGGCGCTCGACCGCGCCACCTTCGGGCCGCTGCTGCTGGCGGTCGAGCGCGAGCTGTGGCGCGAGGGCAAGGCCGCCGCCTTCGGCCGCACCGCCGGCCCGCACGGCGGGTGAGCCACGCACGCAACGCACTGTTGCACCTGCGCGGCTTCTCCTGCCGGTGCGGGATGGCCACAGTACGCCCATGCTCTTCGATCCGACCCCCTTCGCCGGCCGTGAACTGGCCAACCGCGTCGTCATGGCGCCGATGACCCGCTCGCGCGCCGAGGCCGGCAACGTGCCCGGCGACCTGGCGGCGACGTACTACGGGCAGCGCGCCACCGCCGGGCTGATCATCACCGAGGGGACCGCCCCGGCCCCCGACGGCCTCGGCTACCCGCGCATCCCCGGCATCTTCTCGCCGGCGCAGGTCGAGGGCTGGCGCAAGGTGGCCGACACCGTCCACGCCAAGGGCGGCACCATCTTCGTGCAGCTCATGCACACGGGGCGGGTCGGTCACGTCGCGAACCTGCCGCCTGGGGCCGAGGTGCTGGGCCCGACCGACGTCGCCGCCCCTGGCGAGATGTACACCGACGCCAGCGGCCCGCAGCCGCACACCGCGCCACGGCCGATGACCGAGGCCGACATCACCGCCGCCGTCGCCGGCTACGTGGCCGCGGCCCACAACGCCATGGCCGCCGGCCTCGACGGGATCGAGCTCCACGCCGCCAACGGCTACCTGCTCGAGCAGTTCCTGAACGCCAACGTCAACACCCGCACCGACGGCTACGGCGGCTCGGCCGCCAACCGCAACCGGCTCACCCTCGAGGTGGCCGCCGCCACCGTCGCCGCCATCGGCAAGACCAAGGTCGGCATCCGCATCTCGCCCTACGGCGTGTTCAACGGCACCGGCGCCTACCCCGGCGTCGACGAGCAGTACGTCGAGCTGGCCACCGAGCTGAGCCGCCTGGGCCTGGCCTACCTGCACGTGGTCGACCACGCGGCCATGGGTGCGCCGGAGGTACCGGCGGCGCTCAAGCAGCGCCTGCGCAAGGCGTTCGACGGCACGTACATCCTGTCCGGCGGCTACGACCGGGCCCGGGCCGAGGCCGACCTGGTCGCTGGCGCCGGCGATCTGGTCGCGTTCGGACGGCCGTTTCTGGCCAACCCGGATCTGGTCCATCGCCTGCGCAGCGAAGCGCCGCTGGCCGAGGCGGACCAGGCCACGTTCTACACTCCCGGCGCCAAGGGCTACACCGACTACCCGGCGCTGTGAGCCGGCCTACCGCTTGATCGGGCGGGTCGCCAGCCGGCCATCGGGGCCGATCCAGAACACGCCGCCGACCCGATCGTCATCCCACGGCACGTGGACCGGCTCGGCGTCGCCGGCCGGCGCCTCCTGGTAGCTGTCCTCGTCCCAGCCCTGGGCCGGCTGGGCCCGCACCTCGATGACGCGCCGGGCGCCGCCGGTGAGCTTGGCCCACGGCTTGCCGGCCACGACCTTCCAGGTGCTGGTCAGCCGGCGAGCGCCCTGCTCCTTGCCGACCTCGAAGCCACCGAGGGGCTCGAGGCGGCCGCGGCTGGCGGCCCACCACAGCATCAGATCGCGTACGCCGTCGCCGCCGCGCTGGCGCAGGCGGGCCGCGATGACCTTGGTGCCGTCGCCGCGCAGGTCGACCAGTTCGACCTTGAGCACGTCGAGGGGGCGGCTGACCGGCAGCTTCACGTACGCGAACTGGTCGGTGAGGAGCGCCACGGTGTCGGCGGCGGCCACCACCCGCTCGCGCCCGGGCAAGGTCGGGTCGACGTCGGCCTGCGCGTCGAGGGTCACCGCCGTCGCCGGCAGCTTGGCGGCGGCCAGGAAGCTGGTGAGCAGGTCGGCCCGGCCGGCCAGCGCCAGGTCGCCGGTCCACGCCACCACGTGCTCGAAGGTCGTGCCGCGGGGGATGTCGCCATCGGACAACGTCGCGGCCAGGCGCACCGCGGGCGTCGACGGCCCGTAGCCCGGCACCTTGGCCAGCGGGATCGCCAGCTCGGCCGACCACCCAGCCGGCTGCAGCGAATCCTCGACGGTCAGCCAGCGCGGCACCGGCTTGCCGCCCAGCGCGCGTCGGGGCGGGGTCCGGCCCACCCCGGGGGCCAGCGCCAACGCTAGCCCCTTGCCGGAGCCGATCACCAGGTCGAGGCGGTCGTCGGCCTTGCTGCCTCGGGTCAGGCGATCGTCGCGGACGTCGACCGCCAGCCACAGGGTGTCGCCGGTGATCAGGCACCGGACGTCGAAGCTGGCGTCGGGGTCGGTGCCCCCGGCGCGGGCCGGCTTGATGCCGGCCCAGTCGTCGATCATGCCGTCGACGTCGACCACGTCGGCGCCCGCGGGCTCGCAGGCGACGGTGGGATCAGCGGCGGCCACGGCCGAAACCGCCGGGACCAGGAGCAAGGCCAGGGCAACGCGCATCACGGTGACGATATGACAAGACGGTCGGGGCGCGGTTCCATTCAACCCGCGGCCGGCGTGGTATAGCCTCCCACCGCCATGTTCGAGACCCTCTCCAAAGGCTTCCGAGCCGCCAAGCAGCGCCTGACCGGCAAGGCCGAACTCGACGACGACATCATCGACGAGGCCCTGCGCGACGTGCGCCTGTCGCCCTCGAGGGCGACGTCGAGTTCCGCGTGGTCAAGCGGTTCATGGACCGCGTCCGCGAGGCCGCCCGCGGCGAGCAGGTCAAGCTCAAGGCCAAGAGCGAAGAGTACGGCGTCCAGCGCATCACGCCCGAGCAGGCGTTCATCGCGATCTGCCAGGACGAGCTGACCAAGATGATGGGCCCGGTCGACACCGAGCTCAAGTGGGCCAAGAAGGGCGCCACCGGCTTCATGATGGTCGGCCTCCAGGGCTCGGGCAAGACCACCTCGTGCGGCAAGCTGGCCCGCTTCCTCGAGAAGACCCACAAGAAGAAGGTGTGCCTGGTCGCGGCCGACGTGTACCGCCCGGCCGCCGTCGACCAGCTGAAGACCCTGGGCAAGAAGCTCGACGCCCCGGTGTTCTCGATCCCCGGCGCCGACCCGGTGACGATCTGCCGCGAGGCGGTGCCGTTCGCCGCCAAGGAGGGCTGCGACGTCATCATCTTCGACACCGCCGGCCGGCTCGCCATCGACGAGCCGCTGATGCAGGAGCTCGAGGACATCGACAAGGCGGTCCAGCCCGCCAACATCTTCCTGGTCCTCGACTCGATGACCGGCCAGGACGCCGTCAACGTCGCCGACACGTTCAACAAGCGGTTGAACATCGACGGCGTGATCATGACCAAGCTCGACGGCGACGCCCGCGGCGGCGCCGCGCTGTCGGTCAAGGAGATCACCGGCAAGCCGATCAAGTTCCTCGGCATGGGCGAGTCCCTCGACAAGCTCGAGGAGTTCCGCCCCGAGGGCCTGGCGTCGCGCATCCTCGGGATGGGCGACATCGTCGGCCTGGTCAAGGACTTCGAGCAGGTGGTGGATGCCGAAAAGGCCGAAGAGGATGCGATGCGCATGCTCAAGGGCAAGTTCGACATGCAGGACTTCCTCGAGCAGATCAAGATGATCCAGAAGATGGGGTCGCTCAAGGACCTCTTCGACAAGCTGCCGTTCTTCGGCGGTGGGATGCCCGAGGGCGTCAACCTCGACGACAAGGAGCTGGTCAAGATCGAGGCGATGATCAGCTCGATGACCCTCGAGGAGCGCACCAGCCCCGAGGTGTTCGTGACCACCTCGTGGGAGGAGTTCACCGCCACCGCCGGCCACAAGGCCAAGCGGCGCCGGGCCGACTTCGATCCGGGCCGGGTCCGGCGCATCTCCAAGGGCTCGGGCCGCGCCGAGACCGAGGTGAAGGAGCTGCTCCAAAAATTCGCGACGATGCGCCAGATGATGGTGCAGCTGGGCGCGTCGACCGGCCTGATGGGCAAGATCCCCGGCATGAAGCAGTTCGGCCAGATGAAGAAGCTGGCCGGCATGGACCTGGGCGCCATCATGGGCGCCGAGGGCGGCATGCCCGGCGGGATGCCCGGCATGCCTGGGATGCCCGGCGGCGGCCTCCTGGGTGCGCCCGGCGGTCAGGTCCCCGGGGCGCCCAAGGGCTACACCGCGCCCGGCACCAAGAACGTCCCCGGCGCCATGCGCCTGGCCGACAAGCGCGACAAGCGCGACAAGCGCAAGGCCGAGAAGGCCGCCCGCAAGAAGTCGCGCAAGTAGCGACGGGGCGGCATGCGGTGGAGGACGGAGGGCGATCCCGGCCACGCCAGACGCCAGAAGCGGTCGGCCCGGCGTGGCCGACGCCAAGCGCCGCGGCCGGCCGCTGGCGCCGATCACGGTCGAGGGTCGCAAGATGTACGGCGTCGGCGCTCGCCTCGATCATGACCCGGCGCTGTTGTTCACGCTCCGCGGCGTCAGCGCCGACGAGCTGCTGGCGACAGCCGCCCGCGAGGGCGCGCTCACGCGAGCGACCGCGTCGCAACGCATCCTCGCGCCGGGGCCGGGCCTCGACGCGCCGTTCGGCATCGGTGGCCACGCCATCGCGGAGCAAGGCCACGCGGGCCGCGGCCACCGCGGCGCCCGCGCGACGTCGATCACGTTGACCGCGACCGGCGCCACAGACCTGCGCGCGTCCCTGGCACCGCGGCGGGCATCGGATAGGGTTGCCGCATGTTCCTGGGTCACTTCGCGACCGGGTTGGCCGCCAAGCCGCTGGCACCGCGGATGGCGCTGCCGGCGCTGCTGGTGGCGCCGCAGGTGCTCGACCTGGCCTGGCCGGTGTTGGTGGCGACCGGCGTCGAGCAGGCCCACCTCGAGCCGGGCCACCTGGCCGCGTCGCCGCTGGTGCTCGAACACATGCCGTACTCGCACAGCCTGGTGTTCGCGCTCGGCTGGGCGCTGGGGTTCGCGCTCGGCTACCTCGCCCTCACCCGCGATCGCCGCGGCGCCGCGGTCGGCGCCGCGCTGGTGGTCGGGCACTGGCTCCTCGACTGGATCGCCCACGGCCCGGACATGCAGCTCTGGCCCGGCGGCGCCCGCCACGGCCTGGGCTTGTGGGGCTCGCTGCCCGGGACGCTGGCGGCCGAGTTGGGCATGTTCGCCGTCGGCGCCACGCTCTACACCCGCGCGACCCGTGCCACCGGGCCGATCGGGCGGTGGGGGTGGCCGGCGCTGGCCGCGGTGCTCACCGTGGGCTTCGTGGTCGCCACCGTCGGGGCACCGCCGCCGTCGATCGATGCGCTGCTGGCGTTCGCCGCGGCGGTGCTCGTGGTCGTGGTCGTGGCCGCCGTCGCCATCGATCGCCAACGTCCGCCGCGCGCGCGGCGGGAGCTGGCACCGCTCAATCGCCGGTGACCTCGGCCCACGCCGCCAGCCCCGCGCGCGCGATCCAGCCCTCGCGCGCGGCCTGGTTCGCACGCGGCTCGTCCGACATGGCCGCGGTGGCGCCGGCCCTGGCCAGCACGGGCGCGACGTCGTCGCTAGTCGCCATCGGAGGGTGGCGGGGTGGCCCAGGGCTCGAGCGTGAGCACGAGGTCCGCCGCCGGCGCGCCGTGACGAGCGAGCGCCGCGCGCGCGACGCCGCCGGCGCCCTCCGCCACCAGCGCGTCCCCGCTGCGCGCGACCAGCGCGAACCGCCCGGCGGCGTCGGTCTCGGTCGTGGCCCCGTCGCCCGAGCCGGACGCGCTGACCGTCGCGCCGCCCGCGGGCCGGCCCGCCGCGTCGACCACCACGCCGCGGACGCTGACCGGCTGATCGTCGGGGAAGTCGAGATCGAGGCGGGTCACGCCGCCAGGCGTCACCGCGGCCTCGACGAACAGGCGCAGGTCACCCCGCTCGACCTGCAGGCTGAGATGACACGCCGGCGCGGCGTCGAGCCGGTAGCGCCCGTCGGTCACCCGCACCGCCCGTCGCATCGAGGCGTCCAGGACGTCGTCGCCGACGCTGCAGGCGACGACCGTGAACGTCACGAGGCCGTCGGAGATCCCACGCACCTCGCCTTGCACGGCGCCCTCGCCCGGCATCCGCAGCTCGACGTCCTGGGCCGGGGCCGCGACGTGCGCCACGGCGACGCCGGCCCCGTCGACCACGCTGGCCACCCGATAGGCGCCGGCCGGCAGCGCGTAGACCGCCCAGGCGCCGTCGGCGTCGGCGCGCTCTTGCTGGCTCTCGGCCCCGGGCGATTCACCCCGGATATCGACGAACGCGAACGGCACCGGTCGCCCATCCGCGGTCACGACCCGGCCGCTCAGGTCGGGCGACGCATCGGGGACCACCAACACGACGTCGGCGTACCGCTCGCCGTCGCCGCACTCGAAGCGCTGCGCCGCCGACGGGGGAGATGCCCACGGCCAGGCCCGCAGGGACAGCGTGGTCGGCTCCGTGGTCGACCACACGAAGGAGCCATCGCTGGCCAGGGCGCCGATCGAGAAGAACCCGTCGCGCCCGTCGGCCTCGTCGCCGCGCTCGAGCGTGCCGCCGGTGACGGGTCGGCCGTCGGCGCGCACCGCGCGGCCGGCGATCAGACACCCGGCCTCGAGCACGAGGTCGACGTCGGTGGCCGCGCCGGCGACCACCGTCGCGGCCGCGGCTGCGCGCGCGCCGGCGGCGTGATCGGCCGATGCCTCGACCGCGTAGGTGGCGGCGGCCAGCTCGAGCTCGAAGCGCCCGGCCGCGTCGGTCTCGGCGACGTCCGAGCCCAGCACCGGCCGCGCGGCGTCGCCGTCGTCGGCAGAGACCGCGCGCACGATCGCGCCCGCGACCACCTGGCCGGCCCGGTCGACCACGCGACCGCGCAGGCGGCCGACCCGCTCCACCTCCAGGTCGACGCCGTCGATGGACTCGACCAGCGCCAGCGCGGGCACCAGCTCCAGGCGCGGCGCGCCCACCAGGTCGGGGTCGGGGCGCGCCGGCACCCGCTCGGCGACCGGCGGCGCCGTCGACATCACCCCGTCGCCCCGGACGAACGCCCGGTAGCGCCCGGCCGGTAGCGCCAACCGGTACCGCCCATCCTGGCTCGCCACGACGCTGGCCTCGGATGCGCCGTCGGCGAACACCACCTCGACGTCGCCGACCGGCGCGCGGGTCGCGCGGTCGATGACGCGCCCCGACACCTCGAGCAGGCCGCGGTCAGGCTGCGGCGGCATCGGCGCCGCGTGCCGCCAGGCCACCCCGGCGCGCTCGGGCCGGCCCGCACCGTGGCCAAGGGCGCCCTGGCCGCGGGAACCCGTCGGAGAGGCATCCGGCCACAGCGCAGCCACGGTCGCCACCGCGACGACCACGAGCCAGGCTCGGCGCTTGCGTATGACACGAAGGTGGTGCATGGGGCTGCCTGGGAAGCGAGGTGCGCCGCGACGCGCCCGGGCGAGCGGGTGCGGCGCGGCCGCGGCGACACGACGTGAACCGGGGCGGCTCGGTCGACCGAGCCACCCCGCGCCGGGTCGGATCAGTTGTCGTAGTTGAGCGCGGTCTCGTAGGTCGTAGAGCCGACGTACGAGTTGGCGCCGTCGAGGGTGTAGGTCCAGTCGATCGTGATGGTGGCCTTGCTCGGACGAATCGACCCCCACCCGTACGTCGCTCCGCACACCGAGCCGGACCCGCTCAGCGTCACCTTCTTGACCCCCTTGGTGCCGGTGGCGGTCTTCTGGCAGACCGTGCTGTTGTTCACCAGCGTGAAGCCGCGCGACCCCACCCCGATCTTCTTGCCGTCGAACTTGATGCTGACCGTGTACTGGACCTTGACGCGGGACGCCGCCGCCGGCCCGGTGTACTCGACCGAGGTGAAGATGTCCTGGATGTCCAGGCAACGCGTCCAGCCGTGCTGGCAGTCGCTGATGCACAGCGACCCGATGAAGCGACCGCAGGTCCGGTCGTTGGCGTTGCCGGACACCACGATCCGGATCGGCTTGGCCGCCGAGCCGTTCGAGAAGCTGAAGTTGTCGTTGGCGGACGCGGCCTGCGACCGGGTCGGCGATACCACCAGCGACATCATCAGGAGCGCGAGGGCGGTGAAGATCCGGAGGACAGCGTTGCGGTTGTTGTGCTTCGACATGACAGGTTCCTTTGGGGCGAGAGGTGTTGGGACCGACGTCGGTTCCTGTCGACCGGATGAGCACGCGACGTGCCATCGCCACGAGCCTGCGATCACTGGGCTTTTGCGAAAGCACCGTGATCGACGATCGAGCGGGTCGCTCAACCCTTGAACAACTCGCGCAAGCGTCGAGCGCGCCGGCACCGACCGTCGCCGCGCGACCGGGCGCGCCATCACCTCGCCGCGCACCGCGCGCGGCGGAGCTGGGCCCACCCGCGACGCCACCGCGGGTCGAGCGCGGACGCCCGGCGCGGCGCGGCGCCACCCTGCCGCGGCGGTGGACCTCAGCGACGCAAGCCTAACCGGCCTACGCCCCTCGGGCTCAGGCCGGGCGCGCGGCCTTGCAGATCGCCACGAAGTCTGCGGCGGTGAGCGACGCGCCGCCGACCAGCGCGCCGTCGATGTCGGCCTGGCGCATCAGCTCGACGGCGTTGTCGGGCTTGACCGAGCCGCCGTACTGGATGCGGACCGCGGCCGCCACCGGCGCCCCCAGCTCGCGCGCCAGCCAGGCGCGGATGAAGGCGTGGACCTCCTGGGCCTGGCCCGGCGTGGCGGTGCGGCCGGTGCCGATGGCCCACACCGGCTCGTACGCGATGACCAAGCGGTCGGCGACGTCGGTGCTCAGGCCGCGCAGCGCGCTCAGGTGGGTCTCGACCACGGCGGTGGTGGTGCCGGCGTCGCGCTGGGCCAGGGTCTCGCCCACGCACACGATGGCGCCCAGGCCGGCCGCCAGCGCGGCCCGGGTCTTCTTGCCGACGGTGTCGTCGGTCTCGCCGAAGTACTGGCGCCGCTCGCTGTGGCCGATGATGGCCCAGGTGCAGCCGACGTCCTTGAGCATGCCGGGCGCGACCTCGCCGGTGAAGGCACCCTTCTCCTCCCAGTAGCAGTCCTGCGACGCCACCGCGATGGGGGAGTCCTCGAGGCGCTTGGCCACCGGGTACAGGGCCGTGAACGGCGGCGCCACGCCCACCGCCACGCCCTTGACCGCGGCGAGCTGGTTCTTCAGCTCGGTGACCAGGGCCAGGGCGTCGCCCACGTGCTTGTGGAGCTTCCAGTTGCCGACGACGAACGGGGTGCGCATCGCGGCGACTGTACTGCGCGGGCCGGCGCGCGTCACCCGCCACAGCCGACTCACCCGCGCCGGCCCGGCCCCGCTGGCCACCGGCGCGCCGACCCCGCGTCAGCCGCGCGCGGTCGCCACCGAATCGCTCGACCACGACAGCGCGAACCGACGCTGGCCGCCGACGTCGCCGCTCGGCTCGCACACCACGTTGGCCGCGCCGGCCAGCTCGCACGCCTTGCCCAGCTGGGCCGCCACCAGGATCCACGCCAGCGGCGGCGCGGCCTCGCCCTCGAGCGCCAGCTCGGCGCCGGCCGCCGATCGTCGCAGGACCGCGCACCGGCACCAGCCGTGGTAGCGGTTCCACATCGACGGCAACACCGCCAGCATCGCCGACACGCCGAGGGTGGCCGGGTCGGCGCCAAAGAAGCGGGCGAACGTGGCCGACACCGTGCTGCGCCCGATGGCCCGCATCAGATGCTCGCCGCCGTCGACCGGCCGGGCGCGTCGGGTCAGCGGCTCGGCCTGCTCCACCAGCCGCACCAGGAGCGCCAGCGGGAGCCAGCCGACCGGCGTCGTGCCGTCGCCCAGCGCCACCGCCAGCTCGGGATCACCGTCGGCGATCGATCGGACCGCGCCGTCGCCGGCCAGGTGGGCGATGACCCGGGCCGCGACCCGGAAGTGGGCCGCGCGCACCATGCCGAGCTGCGCGGCCATGACGCTGGCCGGGCGCGCCGCGCCGAGCTGTTCGGTCTGCCGCAGCACGTGCTCGGGCTTGACCCCGTCGCTGGGCGGCGCGGTCATGGTCCGCGGCGCCCGCTCGAGCGCCCGGGCCAGCGCCATCGCGAACGACGACGCCGAGGCGTAGCGGCGCTCGGCGGCGGGATCGAGCGCCTTGGCCAAGATGGCGTCGACGGCGTCGGGCAGCTCGGGCCGTAGGCCGCGCGCCGGCGGCAGCGGCTCGTGCAGCTGACGGCCGATGACCTGCATGAGCTGGCCCGAGCCGAACGGCGGCCGACCAGTGAGCGCGCAGTAGGCGGTGGCGGCCAGGCCGTACACGTCGGTCTCGGGCGACTCGCGGCCGCCCTCGAGGAACGACTCGGGCGCCGCGTAGCCCGGGGTGCCGGCCCCGTCGACGTCGTCGCCCCGGCGCTTGGCCACGCCGACGTCCACCAGCACCGCGCGATCGCGCTCGCGGTCGAGCAGCACGTTGGCCGGCTTGACGTCGCGGTGGATGAGGCCGATCGCGTGCATGGCGTCGAGGGCGTCGCCCACCTCGAGCACCACCTGGGCCACCGCCGCCGTCGGCAGCCACTCGCCGCCGGCGTGGCTGTTGTCGAGCACCTCGGCCAGCGACTGGCCCTCGACCAGCTCCATCACGAAGTACACGTCGCCCTCGTGCTCGCCCAGCGAGTACACCTGGACCAGGTTGGCGTGGTGCAGCGACGCCAGCATGGCGGCCTCGGCCCGGAACCGCGTCACCAGGATCGCGTCGGTGCCGAGATCGGACCGCAGCACCTTGATGGCGACCTGGCGCCCCAGGCCGAGATCTTCGCCGCGGTAGACCACGCCCATCGCGCCGCGCGACAGCTCGTGCAGGATGCGGTACGTGCCGCCCATGGTGGTGCCGGGGGTGACCCCGGCCGCCAGCTCGACGTCGCCGGACAGCTCGGTCTCGGCCCGGGTCGAGGCCCGCGCCAGCACCACCGCGCCGGCCGGCGCCGCCCGCACCGCCGCCCGGATCCGGCCGATGCCGGCCTCGGCCGAGCGCTCGCCGGCGCCCAGCACGGTGACCGCGCCGCGCAGCTCGAAGGTGATCTCGCCGCCGCCGCTGTGCACCGGCTCGGTGATGCGCGCCGCCAGCTTGACCGACGCGATCTCGGCCCGGGCCGCGTCGAGGCCGGGCATCAGCACGGCGAAGTCGTCGCCGCCGAAGCGCGCCACCCGATCGCCGGGGCGGACCACGGCCTTGAGCCGATCGGCCAGCGCCACCAGCACGTCGTCACCTCCGCGGTGGCCGTGCTCGAGGTTGAGCCGGCGCATGCCGACCAGATCGAACAGCGCCAGGGCCAGCGGCTCGCTCGACCGGTTGGCCAGCGCCGCCGCCACGTCGCGCTCGAGCGCGGCCCGGGTCAGCGCGCCGGTCAGCGGATCCTGGCCGGCGCTGGCCATCAGGCGCTCGTGCTCGCCGACCAGGCGACGGTGGCCGGCGCGGAACGACAGCTCGCGCGGCAGCCGGGTCGCCAGCGCGCGCAGGTCCGAGATCTCGGCGGCGACGTAGCGCCGCGCCCGATCGGCCACGACCGCGATGAGGCCGCCGACCTCCTGGGGACCGGTGGCCAGCGGCGCGGCGATGAGGCTGAAGGTGCGGGCCCCGGTGGTCACCGTGGTGAGGCCGGTGGCGGCGGCGACCCGCGCCGCGACCGCCAGCGCACGCTGATCCGCGTCGGCGCTGGGCCGGACGCTCCACGGCACCAGCCCGTCGCCCTCGCGCCACCAGAACACGCAGTCGTCCGCGGCGAAGGCCCGGGCGATCGCGCCCAGGCCGTCCGCGGTGGGCTCGCCGTTGCCGTCGAGCACCGAGGCGGCGATCAGGCTGCGCGCGCGGGCCAGCTCGACCTCGGGCAGCGGCACCGGCGCCGCCGCGCAGACCAGCGCCAGGGCCTCGGCCGACAGCGGGGCCATCGCCACGCCGGTGGCGCCGCAGGTGACCGCCGCGCTGGCGATCTTGCCGGCCGAGTCGCCGTCGCCCAGCACCCAGCGCGGGCCGGTCGGTGACACCCCGTGGAGCACGCCCGCCGCGCTGGCCGGGACCAGCACCGGGGTCGAGCCAAAGCCGGCCAGCGCCGCCGCGGCATCGATCCGCGCCGGGGCCGCCCCCAGCCGCGTGGCCAGGGTGGCGAGATCCCCGAGCCGGCCCGCCGGGTCGAGGATCACGAGACGCGGGGCTGCCACGCCCCGATCATAGCGGTTCTCGCGAACCGTTGTCCGGCCCGCGGGCTACTTCTGGCCGGCCGCGGCCAGCGCCGCGATGCCGGGCAGCTCGAGCCCCTGGATGAACTCCAGGGACGCGCCGCCGCCGGTCGACACGTGGGTGACCTGCTCGGCCACCCCGGCCGCCGCGACCGCCGCCGCCGAGTCGCCGCCGCCGACCACCGTCAACGCCAGCTTGTTGGCGGCCATGGCGTGGGCCACCGCCAGCGTACCCGCCGCGAACAGCGGCTTCTCGAACACGCCCATCGGGCCGTTCCAGAACACCGTGCGGGCCTTGGCGACCGCGGCCCGGTAGGCCTCGACCGAGGCCGGGCCCAGGTCGAGCGCCATCTGATCGCCCGGCACCGCGTCGAGCGCGACCACCGTCGAGGTCGTGGCGTCGAGGCCCTCGGCCACCACCAGATCGGTCGGCAGCATGACCGGCTTGCCCAGCTCGCCGGCCTTGCGCAAGAAGTTGCGGGCCAGGTGCAGCTTGTCGGCCTCGACCTTGCTCTTGCCCAGCTGCTTGCCCTGGGCGGCCAGGAAGGTGTTGGCCATGGCCCCGCCGATGGCGATGACGTCGACCCGCGCCAGCAGCGCGTCGAGCACCTCGATCTTGTCGGACACCTTGGCGCCGCCGACGATGGCCAGGTACGGCCGATCGACCGCGCCGAGCAGCCGCGACAGCACGTCGATCTCCTTGGCCATCACGAACCCGGCGCCGCGGTGGGCGACGTGGGGCACCATGCCGGCGGTCGACGCGTGGGCCCGGTGGGCGGTGCCGAAGGCGTCGTTGACGTAGACGTCGGCGTACGACGCCAGCTGGCGCGCGAAGGCGTCGTCGTTGGCCTCCTCGCCCGGATCGAACCGCAGGTTCTCCAGGAGCACGACGTCGCCGTCGCGCAGATCCGACACCACCTTGCGGGCGCCGTCGCCGACCGGCTCGTCGGCCAGCACCACGTCGATCGCCAACAGCTCGGCCAGGCGGGCCGCCACCGGCTCGAGCGACAGCGCCGGCTTGACCTGGCCGTCGGGGCGGCCCAGGTGCGAGCCCAGCACGATCCGGGCGCCGCGCTCGATCAGGTGGCGGAGGGTCGGCAGCACGGCGACGATGCGGGCGTCGTCGCTGACCTGCCGGTCCTTGGTGAGCGGCACGTTGAGGTCGACGCGCACGAACACGCGCCGGCCCTCGACCGCGAGGTCCTTGACGTGGGTGATCCCCTTGGGCAGCGCCATGGTGGGTCCTTTACAGGCGCTCGCTGACGAAGCGCGCCAGGTCGAACAACCGCTGCGAGTAGCCCATCTCGTTGTCGTACCAGGCCATGACCTTGACCATGTCGCCGGTCGCGGTGGTGAGCGCGGCGTCGACGGTCGACGAGTGGCGATCGCCGTTGTAGTCGCACGACACCAGCGGCTCGTCGGACACCGCCAGGATGCCCTGGAGCGGCCCGGCGGCGGCGGCGCGCAGCGCGTCGTTGACCTCCTTGGCCGAGGCCGGCTTGGCCAGGCGCGCGGTCAGGTCGACCAGCGACACGTTGGGGGTCGGCACCCGGATGGCCAGGCCGTCGAGCTTGCCGGCCAGCGCCGGCAGGACCTCCTTGAGGGCCTTGGCCGCGCCGGTCGTGGTCGGGATCATCGACAGCGCCGCGGCGCGGGCCCGGCGCAGGTCCTTGTGCGGCAGGTCGAGGATCTGCTGGTCGTTGGTGTAGCTGTGGATCGTGGTCATGATGCCCGACACGATCCCGAACGACTCGTGGAGCACCTTGGCGACCGGCGCCAGGCAGTTGGTGGTGCACGACGCGTTGGAGATGATGTGGTGCGCCGCGGGCTGGTAGGCCTCGAGGTTGATGCCGCAGCACAAGGTCACGTCGGGATCCTTGGCCGGGGCGCTGATGAGCACCTTCTTGGCGGCGGCCAGGTGCTTGCCGGCGCCAGCCTTGTCGACGAACTTGCCGGTCGACTCGATCACCACGTCGACGCCGTGATCCTTCCACGGGATCTCGGCCGGGTCCTTCTTGGCCGAGATGACGACGCGGTCACCGTTGATGACCAGGGCGTTGTCTTCGACGACGACGGTGCCGGGGAAGCGGCCGTGCACCGAGTCGTGCTTGAGCAAGTGCCCGAGCGTCGCGACGTCGGTGAGGTCGTTGATGAGGACGAGATCGAACGTGCCGGGCGCATCCGCCAGACAGCGGACGAAGCCACGGCCGATGCGACCGAAACCGTTAATGCCTACGCGAACCTTGGCCATGAGAGTGCTCCGGGGATGAGACGTGGCGACCCTATACCCCAGGCCCCGCCGGTGTCGACCGGCGCGCCGACGGAAGGTGCCGCGGCCGCGGTGATCGGCGCGCCGCGTGGCCGGCGCGGGCCCCGCCACGGCGCGCGCGCCGTGGGATGCCGCCGGCGCCCGTCGCGACCGGCTCGCCGCGATCCGTCCCGATCGTCCCGCCGCGATCCGTCCCGATCGTCCCGCCGCGATCCGTCCCCGACCGTCCCGCCGCGATGCTCCCCTGCGCGACCGCGCTAGCCCGCGGCCGACAGCTCGGCCGCCGCCGCCTGGCGGGCTCCGTCCATCCGAACCGTGACCTGGCTGATCAGCTCGGTCGCGAGCGAGACGATCTGCTTGTCGTCGAAGCCCTGCGAGGTGAGCTCCTTGAAGAGCGACTTGGCGAGGATGCGTACCGCCTTCTGGCGCTCGTTGGGCTGGCTCATGAGATTGGCAACCAAATGAGCACCTTGCATGCCAGTGCTAACCAGCCGGGATGTGATGGCCGCGGCGCGTCGAAAAGCTGACATGCGTGCGTAACGCCGCACCCCGGTGCGCACGCCGCTACGCAGCGGGCTCGCAGGTGGCTGGACCGTCGCTCCAGCTCGAGGCGCCCGTCACGGGCACGGCGACGCGGCGGGGACGCACACGTCGCCGCAGGCCCGGCTGCCGCTCGGGCAACAGTAGCCGTTCGAGCAGGCCTGCCCGACGCCGCAGGCGACCCCGCAGGCACCGCAGCTGGTCGCGCTGGTCGAGGGGTTCACGCAGGCGCCGCCGCACTCGATCTGCCCGGCCGGGCACGCCAGCGCACAGCAGCGGAAGCCGGCGTTGGCGAAGGTGTAGCCGACCGGCACGACCGTCAGGTCGAAGTCGCAGGTGAGGCCGGGCTGGTAGTTGTCGAACGAACCACCACGCAGCGTGTAGACCGGTTGCCCCGACACGACCCGGGGATCGTCCACCCACTCCTTGAGGTTGCCCGAAAGATCGAAGCCGCCGTCGGCCGACACGCAACCGGCCAGCGAGCCGGTGGCCACCGCCTGATCCTCGTTGACGCCGCCCGGCACCGGGTCGTAGTCGCTGCCGTTGCAGGTGGTGGCGCCGTAGGTGTTGCCGTAGGGGAAGGTGCGGTTGGCCGAGCCCTCGCAGAACCGGCCCCACTCGTCCGAGGTCACCTGGCCGGCCCCGTTGCGCGTGACCCGACACAGCCGCATCCCGGCCGCGGCGCACGCCGCCTGGACCGTGGCCAGGTTGGCCGACGCCCACGGCATGCGGTTGGCGGTCGAGCACGCCCGCGTGCCGACGAAGCCAGGCGCGGTGGCGGTGGCGTCGGGGTGGCTGGCCTCGTAGCGGTACATCACCACGCTGCGTCCGTTGACCGTGACCGGGCCGACCACGGCGTCGCGCACCCCGGCGAACCCGTCGCTGTCGTAGGGCTCGTCGGTGTGGCCGTCGCAGTCGTCGTCGCGGTTGTTGCACGTCTCGCTGACCGGGGCCGCGCCCGGCGTGGTCACGTTGCAGGCCAGGCCGGTCTGCGCGGCGTTGCACACCAGCGCGCCGGTGCCGCGGCAGGCGCCCAGGCGCCGCGTGGTACCGAAGGTGCCGTCCTCGCCGCACGCGGTGCCCTTGAGCGGGTACACCTCGTCGGCGCCGCCGTCGCAGTCGTTGTCCTTGCCGTCGCAGCGGGTCTCCTCGAGCACCGGGTCGCCGTTGCCGGCGAGCTCGACGTCGGGGTCGGTGTACAGGCAGTCCCAGCCGGTGGCGCCGGTGCAGGTCGGCGAGGTGCCCGCGCACTCGCCAGCGGTCTTGCAGAAGTTGGCCGGGCGGATCAGGCCGGGGTCGGCGTTGTCGATCAAGCCGTCACAGTCGTTGTCCACCCCGTCGCACACCTCCTGGCCCGAGAAGGTGCAGGCGTACTCGCAGCCGTCGGCCGGGTTGCCGTTCAGGTCGACGAACCCGGCCAGGCAGCCGGCCACCGTGCAGGCGCCCACCGCGCACCCGGCCACCGCGTGCGGCAGGCTGCACGGCGTGCAGGCGCCGCAGTAGCGCGGATCGTTCTGGCGATCGAACCCGTTGTCGACGACGCCGTTGCAGTCGTCGTCGAGGTTGTTGCAGGTCTCGGCCGCGGGCCCGGTGGCCCCGGTGCACTGCAGCTGGCCCAGGGTACACGCGGTCACGCCGGCCGTGCAGGCGCCGGTGTCGGTGCCGCACGCCACCCCGCCGCCGGGGTTGCCGTCGTCGACCGCGCCGTCGCAGTCGTTGTCGACGCCGTCGCAGATCTCGACGCCGCCGTTGGTGCGCACGCAGCCGTACTCGCAGCCGTCGGCGGGGTCGCCGTTGACGTCGTAGAAGTTGGGCAGGCAGGCGCCCATCACGCACGCCGACGCCTGGCACGCCGCGGCGGCGTTGGTGAACGCGCAGGCCCGCCCGCAGGCCCCGCAGTTGCTGACGTCGGTGGCGAGGTCGAAGCCGTCGTCGACCACGCCGTCGCAGTCGTTGTCGACGCCGTCGCACCGCTCGCCGCCGGTGGCGATGCACGCATACTCGCAGCCGTTGCCGGGGCTGCCGTCGAGGTCGACGTGGCCGAACCCGCACGCGGCCACGGTGCAGGCGCCGGCGACGCACCCGGCGGTGGCGTTGGGGACGCTGCACGGCGCGCAGCTGCCGCAGTGGAGCGGATCGGTCAGCTTGTCGAAGCCGTCATCGACCACGCCGTCGCAGTCGTTGTCGAGGTCGTCGCACACCTCGGCGCCGCCGCCGGTGGCGCCGACGCAGAACAGCACCCCCGACTGGCACTGGGTGGTGCCGGCGCTGCACACGCCGACGTCGGTGCCGCAGCTGGCCCCGCCGCCGGGGTTGCCGTCGTCGACCGCGCCGTCGCAGTCGTTGTCGACGCCGTCGCAGATCTCCAGGCCGCCGTTGGACGGCGTGCACTGGTACTCGCAGCCGGGCACCGCCGGATCGTTGTCGACGAAGCCGGGGTCGCAGGCGGCGACCTGGCACGCGCCGGCGGCGCAGGTGGCCGAGGCGTGCAGCAGGTTGCAGGTGTTGCCGCACCGCCCGCAGTTGGCGACGTCGCCGGCGAGATCGAAGTCCTCGTCGACCTGGCCGTCGCAGTCGTTGTCGCGGTTGTCACACACCTCGACCGCGCCGTTGGTCGGGATGCAGAAGTACTCACACCCGTCGACCGTCGGATCGGTGTCGTTCCAGCCGGGCTGGCACGCCCCAGGCGCGCAGGCGCCGCCCACGCAGGTGCCGAACGCGTGCGGGTAGGTGCAGCTGCGGCCGCACGTGCCGCAGTTGTTGGGATCGGCGTCGAGGTTGAAGCCGTCATCGACCACCGTGTCGCAGTCGTCGTCGAGGCCGTTGCACAGCTCGGCCCGCGGCACGCACGCCGGCGCGTCGATCGGCGCGTCGACCGCGGCGTCGATCGGGCCGACGTCGCCGTCGCCGGCCGCGTCGGTGGCGTCGCCGCCGCCGTCGCGGTGCTGGCCGCCACCGAGGTTGTACGGGTTGACGTCGCAGGCCGTGATGAGCATCAGGCCGGCGACCACCACCGCCCGGATCACGCCGCACCTCCCGCCCCGCCACGGCGCCGGCGCGTCACCGCCGCCAGCGCGAGCCCCAGCCCGAGCGCCGAGCCCAGGCCGCCACCGCCTGCACCGCCGGCCGCGCAGCCGCCCCCGGCCGCCGTCACTCGGTCCACCGTCGGCGCGTCGGGATCCCCGCACACCGGCCGGCCGCCGGGATCGACCGCGCACACCTGGCCCAGGGGACACGTCGTGCTGTCACACGGATCCGGGATGCACGCGCCGCTCACCGGCACGCACACCTCGCCGGGCCGGCACTGCACGCCGCTGCACAGGTCGTTAACGCACGCGCCGGTGGACGGATCACACACCCGCGTGCCCGGGCAGGTGACCCCGTCGCAGGCGTCGGCCACGCAGGCGCCGCCGACGCAGGCCTGGCCGCTGGGGCACCCGGCGCCGCAGCCGCCGGAGCAGGTCCCGTCGGTGCACACCTCGTTCGGGCCACACGGGTTGGGATCGCACGGGTTGTCCTGGCACTGGCCGACGCCCTGGTCGTCGGCCACGCACCGCTGGCCCGGCATGCACACGCTGGGCAGCGCGAAGCAGTCGAGGCAGGTGCCGGCCCGGCACGTGGTGCCGGTCGGGCACGAGATGCCGTCGCACAGCCCGTGGCAGGTCCGGGTGGCGGGGTCGCACACCTCGTCGGCCCTGCACACCACGCCTCCTCGCACGGATCCGGGATGGTAGTCGCCCGTGACCGGGCGTCGTCGAGGTGCTGCACACGTAGCCCCCGGACACGGAAACTCGCCGCTGGCGCACGGCACGACGCAGGTCCCGGCGTGGCAGGCGTCGGTGGCCGCGGGGCAGGTGGCGGAGTCGTCGGCCACCCCGTCGCAGTCGTTGTCGAGGCCGTCGCAGATCTCCGGGCTCGGGCCCTGGTAGCCGATGCAGTCGAGGCCGCCGGCCACGCACGTGGTCGTGCCGAACGCGCACTCGCCGATGTCCATGTATGGCTCGAAGCCGGGCTCGACGCAGGCCTCGCCCTCCCCCGGCAGCGGCGCGCCCGGCGGGTGCTCGTCGACCTGGGCGTCGCAGTCGTCGTCGACGCCGTTGCACACCTCGGGCTGGCCCGAGCTGGGCGCGCCGCACACCAGCTGCCCGGCGGTGCACGCCCACAGGCCCGGCACGCACACCCCCGCGGCCGGCGCGCACTCGGTGCCCACCAGCGGCAGCGGCCCTTCGTCGACGGTGCCGTCGCAGTCGTCGTCGAGCCCGTTGCAGGTCTCGACGCCGGGCAGGCCGGCCCCGGCGGTACACGCGACGCCCGCGCCGCCGGGCGCGCACACCACCACGCCGGTCTGGCGGCACACCCCGAGCTGGCCGTTGTCGCAGGCCTGGCCCAGGGTCGGGAAGGCCTCGTCGCTCTGGCCGTCGCAGTCGTCGTCGAGGGCGTTGCACAGCTCGGCGGCCGGGCCGACCGCGCCGACACACTCGAGCCCACCGGCGGTGCACACCAGGACCCCGAACCGGCACTCGCCAGCGTCGGTGGTGACCGACCCGCCGCCCGGCAGGGTGGCGCAGGTGGTGCCCAGGCTGGGATCGGTCTCGTCGATCGCGCTGTTGCAGTTGTCGTCCAGACCGTTACACACCTCGGGGAACGGGCCGACCGCCCCGACGCACTGGGGCGCCCCGCCCACGCACTGCAGGGTGCCGGGGTCGCACCGGCCGACGTCGGAGCCGCACGGACCCCCGAAGCCGGGCACATCGTCGTCGACCACGCCGTCGCAGTCGTCGTCGCGGTTGTTGCAGGTCTCGATGCCAGGGTCGACCTCGCCCACGCACACCTGGGCCCCGGCCACGCAGGCGACGGCCCCGGGGTGGCACACCCCCACGAACGGTGGCGTCCCGCACGCGGTGCCGATGTCGGGGTCGGTGCTGGCCACCCCCTCGTCGACCCGGCCGTCGCAGTCGTCGTCGACCCCGTTGCATTGCTCGGTGCCGGCGCCCTCGTCGACCCGACCGTCGCAGTCGTCGTCTTGCAGGTTGCACGCGACCTCGACGCCCGGGGTCACCGCGCCGGCGCACGCGCCGTAGCTGCCGGCGGTGCAGGTCTGCGTGCCCAGCCGACACACGCCCTGGCACACCCCGGTGGCCAGGTTGCAGCCGGCGCCGGCCGGGTAGCACGGCTGGGCCATGCCGTCGACGATGGCGTCGCAGTCGTCGTCGACGTTGTTGCAGGTCTCGGCCACCGGCCCCACCCCGCCGCTGCACGCCAGCACCCCGCCGACGCAGGCCGTGGTGCCGGGCGCGCAGGCCCCGGTGTCGACGCCACAGCTGGTCGGCGTGAAGTCTTCGTCGAAGATGCCGTCGCAGTCCTCGTCGAGGTTGTTGCACACATCGCAGCCGGCGGCGTCGGTGCACACCGGCACGCAGCTGGTACACGCCACGCCGTTGTCGACCAGGCCGTCGCAGTTGTCGTCGAGGTTGTTGCACACCTCGGGGCTCGGGGCCCCGGGCGTGGCGTCGCACACCAGGCCCAGCTGGTCGGGCGTGCACACCACGGTGCCGGCGTCGTAGCAGGTGCCGACCCCGGCCGAGCAGCCGCTGCCCAGCCCCGGGAAGTCCTCGTCGATGCGCCCGTCGCAGTCGTCGTCCAGGCTGTTGCAGCGCTCGGCCACCACCGAGCTGGCCACGATCTGGGCCAAGGCCAGCTGCAGCTCGAGCTGGTTGTTGACCAGGATGGCCTGGCTGGTGCCGCCGGCGGCGGCGATGGCGTTGAGGTCCTGGCGGGTCTGGCAGTTGGGCTGCCCCGGCGGGCAGATGGCGAAGCCGATGACGTAGACCGGGATGTCGAAGTCCGGCACGACGGTGCCGGCCGCGTTGGTGAACGCCAGGTTCTGGAACGAGCGCGCCGCGGTCACCGCCGCCGCCACCGACTCGCAGCTCTCGCCGCCGTCGGTCAGCACGATCGCCTGGTACTTGCGGCACGGGGTCTTGGGGTCGGCGGTGGCCGCGGCCAAAAGCGACGCGCGCATGTCGCGCAGCGACGCGGCGATGGGGGTGCCGCCCTGGGGCCGCAGCTCGTCGGTCGACGCGAACGGGTTCTGGTTGTGATCGATCCACGCGGCGATCTGCGGGTAGTTGTCGGCGTAGCCGTTGGCCGGGAAGTCGACCAGGCGCTGGCCGCCCAGCGGATCACAGGCGCCGGCGTTGATGAACGCGCCGTGGTACTTCATGAAGCGGTGCTGGGGGTTGGCGGTCGGGAAGCAGGTCACGGCGCTGGTGCCGTTGAGCGGGCTGACCCCGCCGGTGCGCACCCCGTCGAGCTTGTAGATCTCGCACAGGGCGCGGTCGTAGCTGTTGGTGTAGTTGCACGCGCTGCAGTTGAACCCGGCCGGCGCGCCGGTGTGGGTGTACAGCGCGCACTGGCCCTCGAACCCCGCGGTCGTGACGTTGTCCATCAGGTCCGCGTCGAACGCGCACACGCTGGGGGTGGCGGCGTTGTTGTCTTGGTCTTCACAGGTCAGGACGCTCAGCCCGCCCGGGGTGTCAGGGCACGACGCGTCGGTGGTGCAGGTCTGGCCGCCGGTGACCTGGGCGTAGCGCCACAGCGAGAACTCGACCTCGCCGAAGGTGGCGACGACGTTGTTGAGCGCTTCCTTGGCCTGGTACATGCGGCTGTCGTTGGCCAGGCCGTCGCCGTTGACGTCACACCCGGTCAGGTCGGCCGAGCCGTCGCCGCGGGTGGCCACGCCGTTCGAGGTGGTGAGCGTCGGCGAGCACGCGCCGCCGACCGTGGCGGTGATGCACCCGGCGTAGTCGCTCTGGCAGGTAGCGGTCCAGTTGGTCGCGCAGCTCGCGCGGAAGTTGATCGTGTCTCGGACACAGGCGTTGCACGTCCGCTGCGCCGCGCTCGGCGCGCCGAGGAACGTGCAGGGGTTCCAGCCGGCACAGGTCTCCGTGTAGGTCACGATCTCCGGGGTGAGCAGCATCGAGCCCGAGGAGTCCACCAGGACCGCGATGCGGTTCTTGACGGGCTGGGCCGCGGCGGGCGCCGCTGCCCACAGGGTCACGACGGCGACGACGATCAGGCGAAGTGGTCGCATGCATCCTCCCGGGACCGGCGGCGCGTCCGGACGCGCGCCTCGACCCCACGACCGACCATCCTAGACGAAACCAGCCCGGCCCGTAAGCACCGTCACGCCGCCGAAGCCACCTACAGGTCGAACGGGCTCGGGTCGTCGCCCGCGGCGTCGTCGTCGGGTTGGGTCAGGAAGCGGATGAACATGTCGAGGTAGCTGGCGGTCGTGGCGGCCAGCGGCAGAAACGCCAGCCCGACCTGCACGGCGTCGGAGAACGCGGTGCACCACGCGACCCGGGCCGGCACCACCAGCGGCTCGGACACCCCGTCGGTCGAGAACACCAGCGAGATCGAGACCAGGACGGTGGCGCCCCGCGGCACCACGGTGCCGATCACCGCACACAGCCCGCCGCGCGACAGGTTGCGGGTCCGGCCGCGGGCCAGCAGGTCGCCGCCGATGGAGAGCGAGATCTCGGCGTCCACCGCGTGACGGGGATAGGCCCGCTGGGGCTGCGGTAGGGAGGCCACGACGCAATGATCCCTCGACCGGCGCCGTCGCCAAACTTTTTTCCACAGGCCTCCGAAGGTGTCGCACGACTTCCTCGCAGCGCGGCATGGCTAGCGACACGGCTGCTGCGCGAGCCAGCCCCCGGTCAAGGCGTCGACCAGCGCCCGCGCCTCGGCCTCGTCGAGGGCCAGCTCGGCGGCGTCCGCCTCGACGGCGTCAGCCCGGCGCGCCCGCAGCCGCTGCCAGGCAAAGTACGCCTTCGCGACCTCCTGCCGGAGCGCCATGCGCGCGCGCTGCGTGGCCCGATCGAGCTCCGCCAGCCGCGGCTCGTCCCGCGCGAACACCAGACCATCCAGGTGCCAGGTGAGCCGCACCTCCACGGACTGGTCGCGGTCGATCGGTCCGACGGCGGATCGGCTCGCGGCCGATCCCTCTTTCCACCCCGACGCCGACCGCACACGCATCGACGCCTCGGGCAAGAGCGCCGCCCAGCGGGCCCGCGCCCGCCACGAGCTCGGGCCGGTCAGGCCGCCGTAGGTCTCCGACGCGGTCTGGATCGCGCCGAGGCTGGGGCA
This sequence comes from Kofleriaceae bacterium, assembly GCA_041389965.1. Classification (GTDB taxonomy): domain Bacteria; phylum Myxococcota_A; class Polyangia; order Haliangiales; family Haliangiaceae; genus UBA2376. The sequence goes on from JAWKQV010000003.1 coordinate 419,523, forward strand.
GTCGGCGTGGACGGGCGGCCCTCCCACGACGAGGACGGCGGCCAAAACGAATGCAAGACACCAGCCCCGGGCGCGCATGCGAACAGGCACAGCAAGCGCGATGCCGAGATCGCGGACTCGTCGGGTGGGCTAGTTAGCCACGCCTGTGTCCGAGCTTCGGCCGGCGGCCCGTCCGCTCGGCCGAGATCCGGCCAGCGATCGGACATCGCCCGCCGGGCAGGTGACGCTGGCGACGGCTGCCGCCTCGGGGGCTGCCCGGGTCGCGCCTCCGCCACAAGCAGCGCCGCCAGCTAGCGACGACGCCGGCGCCGCGCCGGGCGCGGCGCGACCGCGGCAGCCTCGAGCTCCTCGAGGTGCTCGAGCATCTGAATCATCGTGTTGCGGGTGGCGGTGTGGGGCTCGTTGGTGATGCCCCGGCCGACGCTGATGCGGAGCTCGGCGCGGAGCTCGCTCTCGATCAGCCGGTAGGTCCGGAGGGCCTCCTCCGGGTCGTAGTGGTTCAGGTCGGCCTCGCAGCCGGTGGCGGCAATCCAGACCGCGGCGAGAGCGGCAGCGCGCCGGCCTGGGGAGGCGATGGCGAACTCCTTGACGGTGGTACGTAGGCGCTGCCGGACCACCGTGATCGGTGGCAGGGCGACCAGGCCATCGTTGTCATCCTCTGGGCGGCGAAGGACGGGACGGGTCATTTCCTCACTCTTTCTCGCGCCACCGCGGTCAATCACGCGGAAAAGCGCACAACCGCACGGCTAAGTCCCTAAAATGGCTTGCCGTGTGGGAGCGCACCTTGCACCAATGCCGATCGAAAAGCCACGACTTTTTGCGGAAAATCCGCCGCACCCCGAGCGGGCCCCGCCCGGGCCCCAACTCCCCACCCAACCAGCTATAATTGCGACGCTATTTTGCGATCGCGGGATCCACACGGCGGTCCAGGAACTCGACGATGGCCCCGTCGATCGCCTCGGGCCGCTCGATCGGCGCGGTGTGGGAGCCATCCTCGATCTCCAGGGCCTCACACCCCGGGATCGCGGCGATCATCTCCTGGCTGCGGCTGGCCGGGGTGAACCCATCACGCCCGCCGGCGACCACCAGCACCGGGACGTCTAGCCGGCCGAGCGCCTCGTCCGCCGAGTGGCGGCCAGCGGCGGCCAGCATGGCCAAAAACGTGCGGACGTCCATCCGCGCCATGCCCTCGAGGTACGGCATGAAGTCGTCCTCGGACACCAGGTCCCGGTTGATCTCCAGGCGCTTGGCCAGCTCCATCGAGAGCCGCGTCGGCAGTACCTGGCGGGTCAGCCGGTTGACCACGCCGGGCACCCGGAGCACCCAGCGCTCGACCGTCGGCAAGACGTGCTCGAGGGTGTCGGCCCCGCGAAAGCTCCGCAGCGGGTGCGATGGCGCGCCGCAGACCAGGACCAGCCCGGCGACCTGCGCCGGGTGCCGCCGCCACGCCTCGAGGGCGACCTGGACCCCCATCGAGTGCCCGATCCAGACCGCGCGCGGAACGCCGGCGTCCGCGAGGATCGCCGCGCCGTCGTCCGCGAGATCGGCGATCTCCACCCGGACCGCCTCCCGGGGCGGCTGCGACCGTCCGTGCCCGCGGTAGTGCCCGTGGAGGATGCGCCGCGGCGCGAGGCTCTGGCGCAGGTAGCGCCACACGTACCCATCGCACCCGATGCCGTCACACAGCAGGGCCGGGGTGCGGGGGTCGCCGCGGTCATCGTCCTCGTAGAACAGCCGCGTCCCGTCGCCGGGCGCCGCTGCATACCCCCATCGCACCCGGCGCTCTTACGAGTTCTCTTTGGGGTCGTCCTCGCCCGGAAACTCGTTCACGGACGGGTACTTCATGATCTCCTTGCGCGCGATTTTCCACGCCTTCTGGACGATCCACGACAGCGACCGGTCCTGCCGGGCTGCCTCGTCCTGGATCTCTTTGAGCATGTCCTCAGGGAAGTAGAGAGACTGCTTGCGCTTATCGGAGCCAGACATTGTGCGGTGATTCTCGGCGCCCGGACCGGTACCTGTCAAGGCGCCCAGAGAAAACGGCGGAGGTTCCCGGGGGGTTGTCTCCGGCGCCCTTCGCCACTATGGTATGCGGCCTTTCGGGCCGGGACTGTCCGGCAAACGCATTCAAGGGGGCATGACGTGTCGACCAGCAGCACCGCCGCAGCGACGGCCAAGCCGCTCACCAAGAAGGAACTGCAGAAGTTCAAAGAGCTGCTCCAAGAGAAGCGGCGGGCGGTCGTCGATCGGGCTCGCAAGACCCTGACCGAGGACATGACCCTGGACCCGAGCGATCTGCCGGACGAGATGGATCTCGCCTCGGCCGAGTACACCCAGTCGTTCGAGTTCCGCCTGCGCGGGCGGGACAAGAGCCTCCTGTCCAAGCTGGACCTGGCGATCCGCAAGATCGACGACGGGTCGTTCGGCAACTGCGAGTCGTGCGAGGAGCCTATCGGCAAGAAGCGCCTCGAGGCGCGCCCGGAGACCAGCCTGTGCATCCGGTGCAAAGAAGATCAGGAGCGCGAAGAGCGCACGCTGGGGTGAGGTGAGACGCGGCCCCCGGGATCGCGCCGGTGTCGGTGCGGCGGGGAGGTCACTGCACGCAAGGTGCACAGGTGGGTCGCCCGAGCGGCGGTGCCTGACGGCTGCAGCGGGGTGACCACAGCGACGGGGACCGCGTGGCGTGGGCCGGGTTCGACGCGACGGGGTACGCGACGTTCACACACCTGCGCCGGTCGCGGCACCGTGAAGAACCCGCGCCGCGGAGGTAACTTGCCGCGACCAGCCGGCGTACCGTACCGCAGTGAGCACCGACGATCCCGGCACCCCGGGCGCCCCTGGCGAGCCCCCTGACGGTGGCGATAGCCGCCGCCGCTTCCTCCAACTCGCCACCTGCGCGGTCGGCGGCGGGCTCGGCGCCGCCGTCTTGATCCCCGCGGCGCGGCTCCTCGCCCACCCGCTGGGACGATCGATCGTGTCGGCCTCCAGCGAGCCGATCGACGCCGTCGCCGTCAAGGACGTGGGCGTCGAGCCACTGCGGGTGCCGCTGGTGGCGCGCCGGGTGGCGGACGCCTGGGCGGCGACCACCAACGTGGTCCTCGGCGCGGCGTGGCTGCGCCGCACCCCCGACGGGAGCATCGCGGCGTACTCGGCGGAGTGCCCCCACAAGGGTTGCGCCGTCGGCTACACGCCGGCGGCCAAGCGCTTCGAGTGCCCCTGCCACAGCGCGACCTTCGACATCGACGGCAAGCGCCTCAGCGGCCCGGCCGAGCGGGGCCTCGACCCGCTCGATCTGACGGTGGTCGACGGGCGCATCAAGATCAGCTTCGTGCGCTACCAAAACGGTGGCGCCGAGCGGAAGAAGGTCTGACGTGCTGGCCGCGGTTCGCGACTGGCTCGACGAGCGGACCGGCTACCGCGCGGCGGTCGCCGAGTGGCGACGCCCGCTGCCGGGCGGCGCCTCGCTCGCGCACACCCTGGGCTTTTCGCTGGCGCTGTTGCTGGTGCTCCAGGCGGTGACCGGCGCGCTGCTCGCGTTCTACTACAGCCCGTCGACCGGCTCGGCGTGGGCCTCGGTGGCCTACATCGAGGACCAGGTGACGATGGGGGCGTTCGTCCGCGGCGTCCACCGCTGGGGCATGTCGGCGGTGGTCATCGTCGCCGGCCTGCAGCTGGTGGTGGCGGCGGTGCGCGGCGGCTACCGTCGGCCGCGCGAGGTGCAGTGGTGGCTGGGCCTGCTCATCATCGGCGTCCTGGTCGGCTACTCCATCTCCGGGTTCGTGCTGCGCTGGGACCAGTACGGCTACTGGGCCACCAAGGTCGAGCTGGGCTACGTGACCGACTCGCCAGTGATCGGCCAGGCCGCGACCCAGATCCTCCAGGGCGGCAACGACTTCGGCAACCTCACCCTCACCCGGTTCTACGCGCTGCACGTCGCGGTGCTGCCGGCGCTCACGCTCATCCTCGTCGCGCTGTACCGGCGGGTGGGCCGCACGCACGGGCCGGTCCCGGCCCGCGGCGCGGCCCAGGCCGCGTGGCCCTACCAGGCCATCCGCAACGTAGCGGTGGGCGCCGCGGTGGTCATCGCGCTGGCGCTGTGGAGCCGCCACGCCGGCGGCGCCGGGCTCGACGGCCCGGCCGACCCCACCTCGGTCTACGACGCCCGTCCGCAATGGTACTTCCGCCCGCTGTTCGCGCTGGTGAACATGTTCGGGTCGCTGCGCACCATCATCGCGCTCGGGCTGCCGGCGGTGGTCCTGGGCGGCCTGGCCGCGCTGCCGGTCATCGACGGTCGGCCGGGCCGGCCCCGGCGCCACGCGCTGATCCTCGCCGTCATGGGGCTGGGTCTTGCCGGCGCGGTGATCGTGTCGACGATGTCGTACCGCCAGGACGCGGCCGACGAGGACCTGGCCAAGCGCACGGCGACGATCGCCGGCGATGCCCGGCGCGCCCGGGCCCTGGCCAAGGCCAACGGCGTGCCGTCCCCCGGCGGCCTGGCGGTGTTCACGACCACGCCGTTTTACGAGGCCCGCCGCCTGTGGGGCAGCGAGTGCGCCAGCTGCCACGACGACGGCCAGGACCGAAAGGCGCCGCTGCTCGGGCCCGGGCTCGCCGGCCGCGCCCACCTGCGCTCCCTGCTGCTCGATCCGTCGGCGCCGGAGCACTTCGGCAGGTCGCCCAAGATCGCCACGTCGGAAAACGCGATGCCCAAGACCGAGGTCGCCCCCGACGAGCTCGACGCGCTGGTGGAGCTGATCTACGCGGAGACCGGGGCGCCGGATGTGGACGCCGCCAAGGTCGCCCGGGGCAAGCAGCTGTTCGAGGACGGCGAGTGCGCCAACTGCCACAACCGCACCGGAACCGACGCGTCGAGCGGGCCCAACCTGGCCGGGTACGGCACCCGCGCTTACTGGGAGTCGATGCTGCGCGACAGCGGGTCGCCCCACCTGTTCGGTGCGCTCGATGACATGCCGGCCTACGACGACCAGCTCGAGCCCAACTCGCTCCGGGCCCTGGCCGAGTACCTGGTGTGGCTGCGGACCGCGACGCCCGACGACGTCAAGGCGCTCACCCGGTGGGACGCCGCGCCCTAGGTGGCGCACGCCGTGCCGCCGGACCGGTGGGGCCCGGCCGGTGGCGCTACCGTAAGTCCAGAGACTTCGCGGCGTTGACAGGCAGATCCCGCATGGGAATACTCCCCGTTGAAACAATCGAGGACCTGGCCGTCCAAGATTCGAGATCCGGCCCGGACGCCCCGGACGCTGGACGACCTTAAAGGAGACTTGAGATGAACCGTACCCGTCGGATCCTGTCGTTGCTGGGGCTGTCCCTCGCGCTTGGCACCACGCTCCCCGCTTGCCTCGTCACCGCCCAGGGGCGCATGGCGACCGGGTCGATGGTCGCGTACGATCAGCCGCCGCCCCCGCGGGCCGAGAATCCCCAGGGCGGCATGGCGGGCCACATCTGGATCAGCGGCAACTGGTCCTGGCAGAACAACCAGTGGGTGTGGATCGATGGCCACTGGGAGCGCGAGCGGGCCGGCTATGCGTGGTCGGATGGTCGGTGGGAGCCGCGCAATGGCACCTGGCACTGGGTGTCCGGTGAGTGGGTCGTGAGCACCAGCGGCACCGGCACGGTGATCGTCGGCGACGGCGGGCGGCCCCAGGTCCAGGACCACCGCTACGACGACCAGCCGCAGTCGGGCGACGCCATCGTCACCCACGCGCCCAACGGCGGCACCATCATCACCAACGGCGGCCTGCCCCAGGGCGGTGGCGTCGTCGTCGGCCAAGGCGGCGTGGTGGTCAGCAACGGCCAGGGCGGGGTGATCGCCTCGAACGGCGCCGGCACCGTGGTGTCGGCCGGCGGCACGGTCACCATCACCGGGCCGACGGCGGCGCCTCCGCCGCCGCGGGTCGAGAACCCGGGCCAGCCGCGCCGCGGCTACACCTGGATCGAGGGCGCCTACCAGTGGGATCAGGACGCGCGCCAGTACGACTGGGTCCCCGGGCACTGGGAGCGCACCAAGGCCCAGAAGGTGTGGGTCCCGTTCCGCTGGGAGCTGCGCGGCAACGTCTACGTCCGCGTCGGCGGCGAGTGGCGTAGCCAGTAGCCCGCGGGCTCGGTCGCGCGACGGGAGGGCCGCGGCCCTCCCGTCGTCGTTTTCGGGGCGGGACGGGACGGCGCGACTCTAGGAGGGCGAGACCGGCCGGCCGGTGGCGCACCGGGAGCACCGCCTCCCGCACGACCCATCGATCCGGCGCGGCGGCTGGCTCGTACCGAGAGCCAACCACTTCTGAGGACCTGTATGCGCCTGTCTGCCGTGCTGCTCGCTGTCTCGCTCGCCACCGCCGCCGCCTGTGGCGGCACGTCCACGCCCGCCCCGGCCGCGCCCGCCGCGGAGCCCGCCGCGGCGTCGCTGTACGATCGCCTGGGCCAGCAGCCCGCGATCGAGATCGTGATCGACAAGTTCCTCGCCAACATCGTCGCCGACGCCCGCATCAACGCGTTCTTCGCCGGGCTCGACGGCGCCGCGGTGGCGCGCGTGCGCACCAACCTGATCGATCAGGTGTGCGCGGCGACCGGCGGGCCATGTGAGTACAAGGGCAAGTCGATGAAGGAGACCCACACCGGGATGAACCTGACCGACGCCCACTTCGACGCGATCGTCGAGGATCTGGTGCACGCGCTCGACGACGCCGGGGTCGGCCAGACCGAGAAGGACGAGCTGCTGGGCGCCCTGGGCGGGATGCGCGCCGACATCGTCGGGCACTGATCCGGGAGTCGCGGCTACCCCACCGCGACCGCGGTGCGCGGCGATGCCGCCGATCCGGGGTCGGCGGTGGCTCGTACCACGGTCGATGCGCCTCGCCCTCGCCGCCTTGATCGCCCTCGCCGCGTGCGGCGGTGCCCGCCCGCAGCCGACCACCACCCCGGCGGCCGGCAAGCCAGCGGCGGCACCACCGGTCGTGGTCGCTCCCCCGGCGCCGCCGCCGGTGACCGGGCCGGTGGCCGAGCGGGCGACCCAGCTTCGGCGCGCCGCCGAGCTGCTCGAAGACGCCCAGCGACTCCTCGACGCTGGCGAGCGCAGCCGCGCCGAGCTGCAGTTCTCGACCGCCGAGCTGCTGACCGGGCCCGACGCGGTCGCGGCGATCGCCGAGCGGTTCCGCGCCGGTGGCCCGCCGCGCATCACCACCCCGCTGGTCACCGTGCCGGCCGACCTGGCGCCCCAGCCGGCCACGGTCGGCAACTCCGACGACGAGGACGACGCCGACGCGGCGGCGGCCGCCACCCCGCCCCCACCCCCGCGCCCGGATCGCGGCTCGCTGACCGGCACCGTCACCGTCGCGGGCGCCGCCGGCGCGCTGACCATGGTCACGCTCGAGCCGATCGACCGCACCTGGCGCCCGCGCAAGCCCAAGCAGCGCATCATGGAGCAGCGGGCCCGGCAGTTCTCGCCGCGGCTGATGATCATCCCGGTCGGCTCGACGGTGGCGTTCCCCAACTTCGACCCGATCTTCCACAACGTGTTCTCGACCTCGGCGCCCACCCCGTTCGACCTGGGGTTGTTCCGCCAGGGCGAGGCCCGCACCAACACCTTCGACCGCGAGGGCGTCTTGCGGCTGGGCTGCAACATCCACGCGAACATGGGCGCCACCATCGTCGTGGTGGGCGCGCCGCACTACGTCATCGCCGGCGCCGACGGCGGGTTCGCGTTCCGCAGCCTGGCGCCGGGGCGCTACCGGCTGCGGGCGTGGAGCGAGCGGTCCAAGGCCCCGGTCACCCAGGAGCTGGTCATCAAGTCGGGCGCCAACCAGGTCACCGTCGGCGTCGACGGCGACGCCCCGCCCGGGCCAGCGCCCGACAAGTACGGAGCACCGCGTGCGGACCGCTAGCCTGATCGCGGCGGCGGTGACGATCGTCGTCGGCGGCGGCCTGCTGTGGCACGACCGAGCTCGGCCCGGTCCGCTCGACGACCGCGCCGCCCGCGCCGCGGCGGCCGCCATCGACGAGGCGGCGCGGGTGCGCCAGGCGTCGACCTCGGCCCGGGCCCAGACCCTCGCTGGCCTGCCGGTGCTGGCACGCGCGGTGTCGACCGACGCCGCCACGGTGCGCGACCTCACGTCGACCGAGGTCGGGTTCCGGCCTCTGGCCGACGAGCGGCTCGAGATTGTCCAGGTCGACCGAGCCACCGGCGCGGTGACCTCGCTGCTGCGGCTGCCGGCCAGCGCGGCGCCGACGCCGGGTGTGGCCCGGGCCGGCGAGCGCCTGGCGCTCGAGGCCGGCCGGCTGGTCGCGGTCGACGTCATCGACGTCACCCCGGCCGAGCGCGCGGCGCAGGTCCGCGGCGCCATGGCGGTCACCTCGACCGTCGATCTGGGGAAGCTGGGCCTGGGCGCGGTCACCCTGGTCGACGCCACGACGGCGGTCCCCCTGGGCGGCGCGGTCGACGCCGGCGCCGGCACCGTGACCGTGCCGCTGGCCAGCCCCGGCGGGATCGCCGTGCGGATGGCGGCGCGCCCGCTCACCGTCGGTGGCGCCGTCGGTCGCGGCCTGGGCGTGGTCGCCGCCGGCCTGGTCCTGGCCGGGCTCGGCCTGGTGGCGGGCCGCCGTCGCGACGCGACGCCCACGGTCACGGCGGCGCCAGCCACGGCCGCGGTCGCGTCGCCGACCGTCGGGGTCGAAGCGGCCTCGGTGGCCAGCGAGGTCGGCGGCGAGGCCACGGCGCCGGGCGCCGGCGACCAGCCAGGCGGGTCGCGGTTCGGCCGCTACCAGGCCATCGAGCTTGTCGGCCACGGCGGCATGGCCGACGTGTACCGCGCGGTGGCCACCGGCGCCGCCGGCTTCGCGCGCCCGGTCGCGCTCAAGGTGCTGCACCCGCAGATGGCGCGACGCCCGGACGCCGTGACCTACTTCCTCGACGAGGCCCGCCTGGCGTCGCGGCTGCGCCACCCCAACATCGTCGGCGTGCTCGACCTGGGCCAGGTCGGCGACGCGTACTTCATCGCGATGGACCTCATCGACGGCGCCGACCTCGAGACAGTGGTGCGCCGGACCCGCGAGGCCGGCGAGGTGGTGCCGGTCGCCATCGCGCTGTCGATCGCCCGCAAGATCTGCGACGGCCTCCACGCCGCCCACACCGCGGTCGACGATGCCGGCCAGCCGCTGGCGATCATCCACCGCGACGTCAAGTCGGCCAACGTGCTGCTGTCGCGCCAGGGCGAGGTCAAGGTCAGCGACTTCGGCATCGCCCGCGCCGCCACCTCGGTCCGCACCACCTCGGTCGGCGAGACCCGGGGCACCGCCGCGTTCATGGCCCCCGAGCAGCGCAGCGGCCAGGACATCGACGTGCGCGCCGACGTCTACGCGGTGGCCGCGCTGATCTACGAGCTGGTCACCGGGGTCGAGATCGACCTCGACATGGCGACCTTGATCCACCGCGGCGTGGCGGGCTGGCCGCACCTGCCGCGCCCGACCCAGGTCCGGCCCGGGCTCCCGTCCGAGCTCGATCTCATCATCCTGGGCGCGCTGGCGTTCCGCCCGGCCGATCGCCCGCCCAGCTGCGCCGCGCTCGAGGAGCAGCTGGCGGGGGTGGCGACCCGCCGCGGCCTGGTCGCCAGCGACAAGGTGCTGGCGGCCTGGCTGGCGCGGATGATGCCGCGGGCCACGACGGCGCCGCTGGCGGCGACCGGCTGACTCACGCGGCCACGCGCCACACCAGCTGCTGGGTCGGCCGGTCGAGGTGGGGCACCGCCCACGCGGCGGGCGCGCTGCGCGGCTCGAACGTCTCGACCGAGCCGAAGCCGGCCGTCGCCAGCTCACGCGCCAGATCGCCGCGGGTGCGCCCGTCGAACGCCATGCCGGCGCCCCGGGTCGCGCGCCGGAACAACCGCTCGAGGCCCAGGCCGATCCGCCCCGGCCGGGGTTGCTCGACGAAGGGGACCAGGTCGAACACCACGCAGCTGCCGGGCCGCGCCGCCACCACCGCGGCCAGCCGCGCCCACAGCGCCTGCTGCGCCGCCGCGTCGAGGTAGACCAACAGCCCCTCGGCCACGACGCACACCGGCCCAGGCGCGAGCACGTCGTCATACGCCAGCGTGGTGACGTCGTGCTCGATCATCATCAGGTTGGGCCGCGCCGCCACCGCCCGGCCACCGGCCGACCGCGCCAGCAGCCGCCGCTTGTGAGCGATGACCGCCGGCAGGTCGACCTCGACGTAGCGGCACGCCGGATCGCGCGACAGCGAGGCCCCGCGGCGCGACAGCCCAGCCGCCAGCTCGAGGACCTGGCCGCAGCCGGCCCCGGCGACCAGCGCGTCGATCATCGCGTGGCGCTGGACCAGGCCGTGGCGCAGCGACGGCAGATCACGCCGGAACAGCCGGGCGGTGCCGAGCGCGAGGTTGGTCGCGTTCCACACGTCCCGCCCCTTCCAGGTCTTGAACAGCGCAGCGCCGTCGAACTTGCCCCAGGCCCACGCCTGCGCGGTGTACAGCGCGGTCACCGACAGATCGCCGCGCGCGGTGAGCGCGGTCGAGGGGGCGGTGGATTGCGCGGAGCCGGGAGCGGAGCCGGTGACCATGGGCGCCCGCGACGATAGCAGGGGCGCGCCGAAGCCCAGCGCCTGAGCCGATCCGGAACGGTGAACCCGGGCCGGAGCCGGAGCCGGGCGGCGACCGCGCCAACTTGGCTCCAGCGGACCGCGACGGGGTCGAGGCGAGCGACTACCCTGCCCCGGATGCGGCGATCGAGTCGACGGCTGCTGATCATGGTCGCGGCGCTGCCGGTGACGCTGGTGGTGCTGGCGCTGCTCTACGCGCTGGGGATGGAGCACCTCGAGGGCGAACACCGCACGTTCTGGCAGGCGTTCGAGTGGGCGGGCGAGACCATCACCACCACCGGCTACGGCGCCGACTCGAGCTGGCGCCACCCGGTGATGCAGGTGTTCGTGGTGCTGGTGCAGTTCGCCGGCGTGGTGATGGCCTTCCTGGTGTTCCCGATCTTCCTCATCCCGTTTTTCGAGGAGCGCTTCGAGAGCCGCCTGCCCAACCGGGTGCCGCGAGGCAAGGGCCAGATCCTGATCTACCGGTGGGGCCCGGCGGTCGCCACCCTGGTCGAAGAGCTCGAGCGCGAGCACATCCCGGTGGTGATCCTCGAGGACAACCTGGTCACCGCCCGCCGCCTGCACGACCGCGGCCGCACCGTGGTGTTCGGCGACCTCGACGAAGACGAGGAGGTCCTGGGCGATCTGGTCGGCCTGCGCGGCATCGTCGCCAACGGTGCAGACCACGCCAACGCGGTGTTGACCTTGGTCGCGCGCCAGCGCGGCTTCACCGGCCCCATCGTCGCCCTGGTCGAGCAGCCCAGCCGCCGCGCGCCGATGATGCGGGCCGGCGCCACCGCGGTGTTCACCCCGCGCCACGCGCTGGCCGCGGCCCTGGCGGCCAAGGCGTCGATCGCCATCAGCCCGCGGGTCACCGGCGAGCACCGCCTGGGCAACTCGCTCGAGATCGCCGAGGTCCGGGTCCACCGCGGCAGCGCGCTGGTCGGCAAGACGCTGGCCGAGGCCGACCTGCGCGGCAAGACCGGCGCCACCATCATCGGCAAGTGGAACAACGGCGTGCTCGACGGGACGCCGTCGCCGACCGAGCGCCTCGACGCCGGCAGCATCCTGGTGGCGGCCGGCAGCCGCGACGCGGTCGCGCGGCTGGGCGAGCTGACCACCCCGGTGGCGCGGCGCGGCCACTTCATCGTGCTGGGCTACGACGAGATCGGCCGCAAGGTGGCCCAGTTCCTCACCGACGCCGGCGAGGAAGTCCGCGTGATCCACACCGTCGCCGCCGAGGGCGTCCACCTGGTGGGCGACCGCATGGACCCCGACCTGCTCCGCCAGGCCGGCGTGGCCGAGGCCCAGGCGGTCTTGGTGGTGATGGAGAGCGACAGCGAGACCACGTTCGCGGCGGCGGTGGTGCGCGGCCTGGTCACCGACGCCGCCATCATCGCCAGCGTCGACAACGCCGACCACGTGGCCCGGGTCCACCGCGCCGGCGCCGACTTCGTGCTGTCGATCGGACAGGTGGCGGGACAGCTCTTGTCGTTCCAGCTCCTGGGCGAAGAGGCGGTCAGCCTTCAGCCCGAGATCAAGCTGGTCAAGGCGGCGGCAGGTGAGCTCGCCGGCCAGCGGCTGCTGGCCGCCCGGATCCGCGAGCGCACCGGCTGCCTGGTGATCGCCATCGAGCGCGGCGACGAGATCATCGTCGAGTTCGAGCCCGGGTTCGAGGTGGCGGCCGACGACGCGGTCTACCTGAGCGGCACGCCGGCGACGATCTCGACCTACTTCGACACGTTCCCCGGCGCCCGGGCCGACTGACCGGTCAGCGGCTCGCGATTCCAAGCTGTTGCGGGGCGGTCGCGGCGGTTGCGCCCAGCGAGACGCCCGCTCTATCCTCGGGTGAGCAGGGAGGTCGGCGGGACCTGGCTCGTACTAGGATCGTCATGGAAAAGCTGCACCACGAGCGCAACGAACGGGACGAGGACGCGGCGGCCCACGGCAAGCACGCCCAGCCCGCGGGCCGCGGCGTGGGCCAGGCGGGTCAGGCCGATGGCGACCACGCCCAGGCCGGCGGGGAGCGGCGCGCCGGCGCGGGTGGCGGCGGCGCGGGTGGCGGCGAGGGCGCGGGGGCCTGGGAGGCCGACGCGGCGCTGATGAGCGCGATGGGCCTGGGCGGCGACGCGGCGGGCGGCGGCGGGCCGAGCGGCGGCGGGCCAGGCGGCGGTGGGCATATCGGCAAGGAGAAACTCGAGGGCATCGTCACGCCGCCCAAGGGCCAGGCCCAGGGGCTGGCGACGCCCGAGACGGCAAAGCAGCTGCAGACCAAGAAGTTCCTCCAGCTGAAGGCCGGGCTCGGCGGTGGCGGCGGCGAGGGCGGCGGCGAGGGCGGCGGCGAGGCGCCCGCGGCCCTGGCGGCGAAGGCCCTGACCATGGCCGCCCCGTCCGTCGATCGCGCGCGGCCCGGGCCCGGCGGGCGGCGCCCTGGCGGCGGCGGCGGCACGGCGCGCGCCGAGGCGACCTCGGGGCGACGCCGGCCGGTGGCGCTGCGCACGCGGCACTCTGGCGAGCAGACCGCGGCCCCGCAGCAAACCGAAGGCGAGGTGGCGCCCGCTCCCGCGGCGGCGCCAACCGCCGGCCGCGGCGTCGGCAGCGCCCTCGACGATCACGAGGCCGACGGCCAAGCCGGCGGGGGCGCCACCTCGGTCGAGGCGATGATCCACGCGCTCGAGCACGGCGACGACGCCGCGGCGCGCCGGCAGGCGGCGGTCGCGCTCGGCAAGCTGGGCAAGGCGGCCCACAAGGCCCGGCCGGCCCTCGAGAAGGCCGCGCGCGATCCCAACCCGATCGTGGCCAAGGCCGCGGCCGACGCGCTCAAGCGCGTGGGCTAGGCCACCTGGCCCGGGCGGCCGGCGCGGACGAACGCGGCGCGCTACTCCAGGCGGCTCGAGGTCGAGAGCTTGCCCATCTCGCGGTACTCGAGCTGGATCGCGCGCAGCAGGTGGGCCTGGCCCATCGGCTCGCCCTCGTGGGCGGCCAGGAACGCCGCGCGCAGCGCGCAGTTGCGGATGTACCCGCCCGACAGCGGGAACCGCCGCGCCAGGTCGACGAAGTCGAAGTCGCCGGCCACCGGCGTCTCCGGCGTGACGTGGGCCGACCACAGCCGGACCCGGGTCTCCTCGTCGGGGAACGGGAACTGCAGCCGCAGCGACAGCCGGCGCTTGAACGCCGGATCGATCGACCCGTCGAGGTTCGAGGTCAAGATGGCGATGCCCTCGAAGGTGTCGAGCCGCTGCAGCAGGTAGTTCACCTCGAGGTTGGCGTAGCGATCGTTGGAGGTCTTGACGTCGGTCCGCTTGGAGAATAGCGAGTCGGCCTCGTCGAACAGGATCAGCACCTGGCCGTCCTCGGCGGCGTCGAACACCTCGCTCAGGTTCTTCTCAGTCTCGCCGACCCACTTCGACACCACCCGGGCCAGATCGACCCGGAACATGTCGAGGCCGAGCTCCTGGGCGATGACGCCGGCCACCATGGTCTTGCCGGTGCCGGGCGGACCGTAGAACAACGCGGTCAGGCCGCGCGAGGTGGTCATCTTGGCGTCGTAGCCCCACCGTTCGTAGACGGTCCGACGGTGGCGCGCCCGGCCGATGAACTCACGCAGGCTGTCGAGCAGCTCGTCCGGCAGGGCCACGTCCTCCCAGTGGGCGGTGCGCTCGACCCGCTTGGCCACGTGATCGAGGCGGGCCGCCACGTGCTGGCGCACCTGCTCGTCGAGCGCGTTGGTGGCGTCGCCGCGGCCGGCGCCGGCGACGGTCAGCTCGGACACCACCCGCCGGATGATGCCGGGGCCGATGCGGTAGCGCGACGCCAGCCGATCGGCGTCGGCGGTGACGCCGGCGGTGGCCAGGATGCTGCGCCAGGCGGTGGCGCGCTCGGTCTCGGTCAGCGGCGGCAGCACCACCGACACGAAGCCGGGATCGAGCGGCAGGTTGCCCTCGGGGCTGGTCCGCACGCACAGCGGGCCGGGGTGGGTGCGCAGCACCTGGCGGACCGCGTCGAGCACGTCGACGTCGGTCGGCTCGATCTGCTCGAGCCCCGACAGCACCGGCACCAGGCCGTGCAAGCTGGCCCGAAACAGCGAGGTGCGCAGCCCGGCCACCAGCTCGCGGCGGGCGTGGGGCAACCGGGCGGTGTCGATGGCCACGATCTCGCGCTCGATGCGCGCGGCCACGGCGGCGATCAGGCTGTGGCGACCGCTGCCTCGCCGACCGCGCAGCACCAGACGCAGCGGCGCGTGGGGCGGCGTCGGTTCGGCCAGCGCCAGGACCACGCGGCGCTTGACCGCGGGGTCGATGAGGAGCGCGTCGAGCGGCACGTCGGCCTTGCGCACCTGGGCGATGTCGTCGACCCGGGTCGGCGCCAGCCCGCGCAGGCGGTCGAGGAGCGCGTCGGGCGCGGACAGCCGCGCGAACAGCGTCGCCGGCGCGGGCTCGACCTGGATGAGCCCGTGGCGCACCAGCACCGCGTCGGGCGCCAGCTCGCGGGCGATCTGATCGCGCAACGTGGAGCGCTCGCCGGCGATGATCTGCTCGACCAGGAACCGGTCGACCATCGGCCGCGCGGGATCGTTGGACAGGACGCCGAACAGCCGCGCGATCTCGCCGCGCAGGACCGGCGCCACCGCCACCAGGAGCACCTGGGCCGCGACCGGCGACAAGCCCAGCTCGCGCACCAGCGCCGGGAACGGCAGCCGCACGCCGGCCTCGGCCGACGCCTGGGCCCGCGCCGCCGCCTCCTGCTGGCGCTCGACCAACCGGGCCTTGGCCTCGGCCAGCTTGTCGGGCGCGAACCCGCCCGACACGCCGAGCAAGGCCTCGACCTCGAGCTCGTGCGGTCGCCGGGTCGCGGTCGGCGGCGACAGCCGGCCGCTGTGCCAGGCGTCGGCGATGGCCACCGCGGTGCGGGCGGCGACGATCGCCAGCAGCGCGTCGAGGTGGGCCCGCGCGCTGGCGTAGGGCGAGGTGCCGTCGCCGGTGGGCGCGGCCGGCGGCGGCGCCGGCCCGAAAGCCAACGGCAACAGCGCGGGCACCTCGATCGGGCGCGGCGGTGGGCGCAGGCTGGGCGGCGGCGCGGCGGCGGCGCGGGCGTCGGGCACCGCCGGGGCCGGCGCCGCGGTGACCCGGTGCTCGCGCCCGGCGGCCGGGCGCGGCGGCGGGACCTCGAGCTCCTCGATCGGCTCCGCGGCGGTGGTGTCCGCGGGCGGGTCGACGTCGGCGGTCGCCGGGGCGGCGCGCAGCAGCTCCGCGGCCTGGATGTGGATGGCCTCGCCGGTGTCGGCGCCCAGCACCACCATGTTGCGGCCGTCCTGATCGACCACCAGCTCGGCGGGCGCCAGGATGGGCTGGCCGCGCGCGATCACCCGGCCGTAGCGCAGGTCGAGGCGCGCGACCTCGCCGTCGACGCCGACCACGAACGCGTGGCCGAGCTCCTCGGCCACCGCCCACCGCGCGCAGGTCGGCACCGGGACCTGGTGGACCCGCTGGCCGTGGGCCTGGATCACCGCGATGGCGTCGTCGCCGTCGCGCCGCAGCCACACGGCGACCGCGCGGCCGCCGAACAGGTTGACGACGTCGAGCACAGTGCCGTCGAGCTTGGCCAGCCGCCACACCTCGCGGCCGCGCTCGGTGGCCCGCAGGCTGTCGCCGGCGGCCAGGTACAGCCGGGCCCCCAGCCCGGTCACCAGCCGCTCGTCGCCGCGCAGCTCGGTCACGCCCTCGAACACCAAGGCGTCGCCGCGCAGGCCGCCGCGCAGCGTCGGCTGGCCCACCAGCACCGCCTCGGCCATGGCCGCGCCACCGGTGGCGATGATCTCGGTGACGGGCCCCGGCAACCGCACCGGCTGCGCCAGCGCGCGCAGGTCGGTGGGCGCCAAGCGCGCCAACGTCCCGTCGGTCACCACCCACAGCTCGCGCGCCACGAAGCGCACCACGGCGTCGGCCGACGCCTCGACCGCGCGGGTCGGCATGGTGCCCACCAGGTCGACCAGCTCGCGCCCGGTCGCGGTGGTCACCAGGAGCCACCGGCCGGTGCGCGACATCGCCAGGCCCTGCGCTACCGCCATGGGCCCATCCTACCTCGACGGAGCGCCCGCCGCGTCACCCGGTCACCCGATCGGCACCGGCGCCGCGCGCCGGCCGCGCCACGAGCCCGCCGGGGCGCCTCAGCCGCGCTGACCCGCGCCCTTCCAGCGATCGTTGTACGGCTGGCCGGTCGACTCGTTGCGTCCGACGTAGGTGATGGGCACGCCGAGGTCCTCGAGGAACTCGTAGAGCCCGAGGGCGACCGCGGCCCCCGGCGTGAGCAGGACGCTGGGCGCCTCGCCGTGGCCCAGGTTGGCGACGCCGGGGATGTTGAGCTTGTACTCCGCCGCGGCCATGAACTTGTAGTCGTCCCACGGCCACGGCCGCCAGATGTAGTAGCCGTGGCGCTTGACGCCGATCCAGCCGTCGGTGACCGCGCGGTTGACGAGCTTCTTGGCCACGCCCGCGGCGCGCGACATCATCTGCCGGATCGCGCTGACGAAGCCCGACAGGCTGTCGAAGGCCAGCCCGAAGGCCTTCTTCGCCAGCTTCCACACCCACGGCATGATGTCGCTCAGGTTGGTTGGCGGATCGGTCTCGAACAGATCGAGCAGCTTCTCGGCGCTGTTGCCGAGCTGCTGCACCAGGGGCTCGATGATCTCGTAGGTGGCGTCGCCCACGATCTTCTTCACCAGCTTGGGCAGGTAGCTCAGGCCCTCGCGGCCGAAGCCATCCACGATCTCCTCGATCGAGCTGGCGAGCTTGTCGAAGAACGACTTGAAGGTCTTCACCACGCGGCCGAAGAAGTCCTTCAACTTCTCGTACATCTTGTAGGCCTTCTCCAGGATGCCCTTGATCTTGGCAGCCCCCGGCAGCTGGCCCAGGAGCGGCTTGAGCGCCGACAAGCTGAACGGCCCCTCGTCGCCGCTCTCGGCCACCTCGCCGGTCGGCCCTTGGGTCTCCTTGGAGGCGGCGCCGCCGCTCTTCTCCGTCGGCGCACTCTTCTTCTCGGGCAGGATCTTGTCGGCGGCCGGCGTCGACGGCGCCTTGGCCGCGTTCTCGCCGGGCAGCTCGGGCGCCTCCTTCTTCTTCATGTCACCGCCCAAGTCCACCACGAAGCTGAACAGCTCCTTCGGCTTCAAGATCTCGAAGCTGGTGAGGGCGCCACCCTCCCACGACGGGTTCCACAGCCCGTCGAGCACCGAGAACTCGGCGTACGGCTTGACCGACCCCGAGATCCCGAACGTCATGTTCATGCCGACCTTGGCGTCCCCCTCGACGCCGCCCGAGGGGCTGTACGCCACCGACAACGTGCCGGTGGGCTTGATCTCAGCCCGGCCGACGATCGGCACCTTGAGGCCGCCGCCGCCGCGCAAGATCGACGGGCTGAGCGCGAACACGCCCAGGCCGAGCTTCGGCGTGCCGGTCAGCTCGGCGAAGATGTTGCCGAGCAGCTCGAGCTTGGCCTGGATCTTCTTGAAGTCGAAGGTCTCGAGCGAGAGCCCCTCGAAGTCGACGGTGGGCTTGAGCCCCAGCTTGAAGCCGAAGTTGAAGCCGAGCTCGAAGCCGATGTCGATGTAGATACCCAGGCCGTAGACGCTGACGATCGGGATCTGCTTGGTGGCCGAGAACAGCTTCTTCGACACCGTCTTGTCGAGGAGCGTGATCTCCGACACCGTCATCGACAGCGACACCTCGTGGGACTCGGTCGAGTAGGTGAGGGTGCCGGTGGCGACCATCCCCTCTTTGATCTTGTAGTTGACCGTGCCGCCGATCTTGAGGCCGGAGCCCTTGGCGTAGCCGACGGTCAACTTGCCCCAGAAGCTGCCGCCCTGCTCGCTGCCGAACGGCACCTCGATGCTGGCGTCCTCGACCTCGATGCCGGCCTTGGTGACCTTGCACTTGATCGACGCCTTGTCGAGGTACTTGATCTTGACGACGTTGATCTCGAACGTGCCCTCGAGCGAGCCGTCGTCCTTGACGGTGCACGACACGCTGGGGACCTCGACGTGCTTGCCGAACTTGAGCGGCGAGGTGGTCTTGACCGTGCCGCCGTAGGTGCCGTCGGCGTTGATGTGAGCGTCGACCGCGAGCCCAGCGCCGTTGTCACCCGCCACCGCCTTGAGCGCCGGCAGGTTGATGTTGGCGCTGCCGCGGATGGCGCCGGAGAACTTGCCCTTGTCGTAGGTGATGGTGCCGCCGATGGTCCCCTTGAAGGCAGGGTTGGCGTCCTTGGCCGGGTACTTGAACTCCGGCGAGTCATACGTGAACGAGGCGTGGGCCAGGTCGTTCTTTTCGATCGTGGCCGAGGCCGACGCCTTCCCGAACATGCCGAGGTCAGCGTTGATCTCGGCCGAACCAGAGAAGCTGCCAGCGTCGACGTCGTACTCGAGCTGGCGCACCGTGCCCTTGAGCGTGACCGCGCCGATCTTGCGCTCGTAGCTGGCCTGGTCGGCGAAGATCTTGGTCTTGCCGCCAGCGTAGGTGACCCGCAGCGTGGTGCCGCTCAGGCCCGGCACCAACCCCTCGGCCAGGGTCGCCGAGCCGTCGAACGACCAGCCGGTGCCGTCCCAGGCGACCTTGACCTTGGCGCTGATCTTCTTGCTCTTGTGGGTGAGGTCGACCTCGCCGCTGACGGTGAGCGCGCCGTTGACGTAGCGGGCGGTGACCACGCCGCCGCCGACCTCGAACTGCGGGATCTTGGCCGCGCCCGGGGTCAGCGTGATCGACGCCTCGACGCCGCCGTCGACGAGCTTGGCGTCGACCTTGACCGCGCCGAGCACCTTGTCGAGCGAGCTCTTGAAGCCCTCGAACTTGTTGTCGACCGAGCCGGCCAGGCCTGGGCCGGTGCCGGGCGTGATCGGCTTGGACACCGACCCACCCTTGACCGCGTCGCCCATCTCGACGTCCATCTTGATCGAGCCGCCGGTCACCGCGGTGTCGTCGGCGTTGGCGACGAACTTCGCCTCCTTGACCTTCACGCCGGTGATCGGGTTGATGGGATCTTTGAAGGTGTAGGTGCCCTTGCCGGCGTCCTCGGTCCGGAACATCAGGGTCGGGTTGAAGCTGGCGATGAAGGTCTTCATCCCCTCGGGATCGGGGGTGACGCCAAACTTCTTGTAGTCGGCGGCGTTGGGGAACCACGCCTTCAGCTGGTTGTTGATCTTGGTGGCGTTGTCCTTGCCCGCCGCGGTGTAGAGCACCGCCTGGAAGATCCGCTTGGGGTCGTTCTCGTCCTCACCCTTGATCCACCCCGGGATCGGCGTCTTGACGATCTTCAGGTAGTCCTCGGCCTGGGCCTTGACCGCGCCGGCGGTGGCCGCCTTGCCGTCGACCAGGACCGAGCCGCTGAACGAGTCGCCGATGCGCGGGCTCTCCGCGAGCGCCGAGCTCTTGAACATGGGCTTGCTGGCCGACAGGGTGACCCCCTCGGCGGCGCGGACCAGATCCTCGAAGATGGCGCCGGTCAGGGCGTTGTACTTCACGGGGATGAGGCGCGGCTTCATCACCTCTTCGTAGAACTCCTGCCAGCCGCCCCCCGCCAAGGCCTTGTAGCCATCGACCAGCGCCTTGCGCAGCGCGCGGCGGTAGGCGTCGGCCTGGGCCGCGTCCATCGTGACGTCGTTCTTCTTGTACTCCTCGGCGCTGACCGGGAACGTGAAGTCCGAGATGCGCTTGGACAGCGTGGTGACCAGCTTGAAGTAGCAGGCGAACTGCTCCTGCGGATCGGCCTTGGGCCGCACCGACGGGCTGATGTCGTCGACCTCTTCGTCGTACTTGCCCGCGTCACCCAGGTACGCGTACGTGCGGTCGGTGACCCGGGCGATCTTGTACGTGCTGCCCTTGGTGCGGATCTCGTCCATGTCCGCGGTGTAGTTGTCGGACTTCTTGTCCGACTTATCGAGCACCGCGATGTAGTCCTCGCGCTTGAACGGCTCCTTGCTGCTGTTGGCGTAGTTGTGCTTGCTGGTCTTGCCGCGGAAGCGGTTCCAGCCGTCCTTGCCGTCGTTGGTGAACGTCGTCACCCCGCTGGCCTTGTGCTGCTCGACGAAGTAGGCGACGCGCTCGGCCGGGGTCGACGTGGCGGCGGCGGTGCCCGACGGCGTGGTCTGGCTGGCGTCGGGGCCGGCGCGGTGGATGGTGTCGGGATCGGCGGCCACCGTCGGCGCGGCGTGGGCGCGGGCCTCGACCTCGGCCGGGTCGCCCGGATCGCTCACCCGCAGCGTCCCCAGCGCGAACTGCGCCGGCGCGCGCCGCTGCCCCATCTGCTGCACGTGGGTCAGCTCGTGCAGCAACAGCTCCCGGTTGGGCGACGGATCGGCCAGGAGGATGATGTTGCGCACCACCATCGCCGAGGCCGACAGCGCCTCGCACGCGATCTGTGCCGCCGGACCGGTGTACGCCTCGACAAAGTCGAACGACGTACCCAGCTGCTCCTCCAGCTCGGCCTGGAACGGCAGGCCGATGCGCCGTCCCTCGCGGCGCGCGCGGTCGATGAGCGTGGCCGGATCTTCGCCCGGCTTGGCGGTGACGTCGATGCGGTGGCGGGACTGGAACTGGCGCGCAAAGGCCTCGGCCTCTCGCTCGTGGCCGTCGCTGGGCTGCGACACGCCGCGCGCGGTCGGCGCGGTGCCGCGCGCTTGCTGAGCGACGTGCGCCGCCTCGTGGGCGATGAGCGCCACGCCCGCCTCGCTGTGCGGGTCGAACGCGCCGGCCGCGAAATAGATGTCGCTGCCGACGGTGAACGCCCGCGCCCGAAGCTGGGCCGCGGCGGCGTGGGCGCGCGCGTCGTCATGGAGACGGACGTGGCCGAGCGACATCCCCAGGTCACGCTCGAGCGTGCGGGCCAGCTCGGCCGGCAGGGCCTGGCCGGCGCGCAGGTCAGCCACCAAGCCTAGCGCCGCGGTCAGGTCATCGATGCCATCGCCGCCGCTCGCGTCCGCGTAGCGGTCGACCCGCACCGCCCCCGGGGTCGCCGCCTGCCCGGGCGACGCGGTGTCCGCGCCCGGCGCGGCCGGCTCAGCGACGCCGGTCCGCTTGCCTGGGCTCGCGACGACCGCGAGGTCGACATCGTCATCCACGTCGCGATCGCGGCGATCACGCGAGGACCCGGTCAAAAACTCGCGGCTGAGCAGTTCGGGCTGCGCTGGCACACCCTATTGTACGACGGCGGCGCCACCGATCTCCCCTGCCCGATCTCGCCATTTGGACCAGTTAGATATCAATCACTTATAGCCGGGTCCGGGTGAACCTGCCAGAAGACGGGGCCGCCGGGATAGGTCGACATCTCCAGGCCGTCGGCGACCACGCGGGCGTGCATGGCCAGGGCGTCGGCGCGCACCGGGAACACCGCGCGGACGGCGCGCACGGGCGTCCCGTCGGGCGCGTGCCCCGTGCGCGCCACCGCGACCAGCGCGGCCCAGGCGTCCTCATCGATCGCGCCGTCGTCGGGATCGACGATGAGCGCCTTGTAGCCGACGTGCGAGCTGGCATCGAAGAAGGTGAACGGCGCGAGCTCGATCCGGTTCGAGGCCACCACCATCTTGTCGCCCGCGTCGTTCCAGCCGCGCTCGTTGGTCGTCGGCACCAGGGGCGCGAGCCAGGCCTCGCTGGCGGTGCGGGCGAGACCGACCGCCGCGGCGTCGGCCAGCTCCGCGGCGAACCCGACCCGCACCACGTCGTCGGCGTCGGTGCGGACACCGCCGTCCGGAACCGGCGCCGCCCGGACCGCGGCCAAGACCGCGGCGCGGCCACCGTCGGCGCCGTGCCAGCGCTGGCCCAGGTAGTAGTCGATGGCGCCGAGCGTCCACGCGCTGTCGCGCGGTGGCATCACCCGACGATAGGGCGCCCCCGCCGGCACCACGGTGGCCAGGGTCAAGCCACACCGCGGGCCCAGCGCGCCCGACCAGGTCCGCACCAGGGCCTCGATGTGGTCGCGGGTGGTGGCATCGACGTACGCCGGGCCGAGCTCCAACGACACCCGCACGCCGGTGCGATGCAAGCCGAACTGAAAGCGCCAGCTCGGCTGGTCGAGCTCGCCGGCGAAGATCGCCACCGTCTCCTGACGCCACCGGCTCGCCATGGCCATCAGCTCGGACCGCGCCGGCAGCGGGTGCGGCTCGACGTCGTCGACCCAGTAGTGGGTCGCCCGGTCGAGCTCACCGCTGGCCAACAGCGGTGCCAGCAGGCCGTCGGTCACGGTGGTGGCGTCGACCCAGGTCCCGTAGTCGGCCTCGCCCACCTCCCAGTCCGAGAACAGCCCCAGCCCGACGGCGGCGGACATCGGCTAGGCCTTCCCCGCGCGCAACGACGAGAAGGCGGCCTTGATCTCGGCGAGCTGTGCCGGCGTGACCTCGCGCAGCATCGCCACCGCCATGACCACGCCGCCGTCGACCGGGACGAACACGCGGGCGTGGGTGATGCGTCCCTCGACCCGCACCGCCCACAGCCGCCCATCGGCCAGCTCCTCGCGGGTGACGCCCTCGCCGTCCTCGTACTGCCACTTGAAGGCCTGCGCGATGCGCGCCGCCGGCTCGACGTCATCGGTCGGCGTCGCGCTCAGGCCAAACACCAGCCCCGACAAGCCGGGGGCCGAGAAGGTGGGCGCGCCGTCGGCGGCGACCTCGGCGGTCCACGTCGCGGGGAGCTCGAGGGACACGGTGGCGCGCGGGGCGCCGGCGACCGCGGACAACGACAGCTCGTAGGTGTGCATGGTGGGTTTGACCTCGCCAGATGGAGACGCGGCGACGGTAACACCGCCGCCGCCAGGACGCCCGGGCGGTTCGCGGGCAGGCTCGTCGCGACCGCACGACAGCGCGACGACCCCGAGCACGAGGGCGCGCCGCAACGTCACGCCAGCTCCGCGCGCCGGCGGGCCCGGGCCTGCTTGCCCAGGTACGCCTTGAGGAACTTCGACGGCAGGTCGTGGCCGACGAACGCGGCGGCCTGGCGGGCGGCGATGACCAGCTTGTCGAGGTCGACGCCGGTGTCGATGCCCATGCCGTGCAGCATGCCGATGAGATCGTCGGTGGCCAGGTTGCCCGAGGCGCCCGGCGCGTAGGGGCAGCCGCCCAGGCCGCCGACCGACGAGTCGATGGTGGTGATGCCCTGCTGGAGCGCGGTCACACAGTTGGCCAGCGCGGTGCCCTGGGTGTCGTGGAAGTGGACCGCCACCGCCTCGAGGGGGACCTCGGCCAGCACCTGCTGCAGCACGTGCTCGACCTGGGCCGGGTTGGCCACGCCGATGGTGTCGGACACCGACACCTGGTAGACGCCCATGGCCCGCAGCTCACGGCACAGCGCCACCACCTGGGCCGGATCGACGTCGCCCTCGTAGGGACAGCCGAAGCACGTCGACAGGTAGGCCCGCACCGGCACGCCGGCGGCCAGCGCCGGCGGCACCACGTCGGCGAAGGCGTCGAGGGTCTCGCGGATCGACTTGTTGATGTTCTTCTTGTTGTGCGTCTCGGACGCCGACATGAACACCGCGACCTCGCGCATGCCGGCCGCCAGCGCGGCGTCGAGCCCGCGCCGGTTGGGCACCAGGCACGACAGGATGACGCCGTCGCGGCGCGGCACCCCGCGGGCCACCTCGGCCGCGTCGGCCAGCTGCGGGATCCACTTGGGGCTGACGAAGCTGGTGATCTCGATGCGGGACAGGCCGCTGTCGATCAGCGCCGTGATGAACGCGATCTTGTCCGCGGTCGGCACGTGGCGCGCCTCGTTCTGCAGGCCATCGCGGGGCCCGACCTCGTACACCGTGACGCGCGGCGGGAGCTTCATGCCGTCGCGCCACCATACCCACGAGTCACCGCGGCCGCCACCTCGGCCGCCAGCTCGATGGTGAGGTCGTCGAGGGTGTCGATGATGTGGTGGGCCGCGGACTGATCCTGGCCACCGGTGTTGCCGGCGCGCACCGCGATCACCGCGCAGCCGGCGGCCCGGCCGGCGGCGCACCCCGCGGCCGAGTCTTCCACCACGATGGCCTCGGCCGGCGCCACGCCCAGCTGGGCGCACGCCGCCAGGTAGCCGTCGGGGGCCGGCTTCGAGCGTGGCACGTCCTCGGCGCA
This sequence comes from Kofleriaceae bacterium, assembly GCA_041389965.1. GTDB lineage: Bacteria > Myxococcota_A > Polyangia > Haliangiales > Haliangiaceae > UBA2376. Next base: position 444,218 of record JAWKQV010000003.1, read on the forward strand.
CAGCCGCACCGCGAAGGCGTCGGTCAGGCCCAGCAGCGCCAGCATGTGGCCGGCCTCGGCCCGCGAGCTGCCGGTGACCAGGGCCCGCGGCCGATCGGCGAACCGGGCCACCGCCGCCAGCGCCCCGGGCAGCACCGCCACCCCGTGGGCGTCGAACAGCCGCGCGCTCTCGGCGGCGGTCGCGGCGATCAGCTGATCGCGATCCCAGGCCATGGCCGGGTAGCGCTCGGCCAGGTAGGCGTGGATGGCGACCCACGACCGGCCGGTGCCGTAGGCGCGATCGGCCGCGGTGAGCACGACGCCGAAGGCGCGCGCCAGGCACGCGGCGATGGCGTCGGCGTACTGCCGCTCGCTGTCGACCAGGGTGCCGTCGAGATCGAACAGGACTGCGCGCGGGACCACGCGGGTTGGGTAGCACACCCGCGCCCGTGCCGGCAGCCGGCGCCGCGCACGGTCCCCGCGCCGGGGCGGCGCGGCGCCGCGTAACCAGCTTGGCCACCCGCGCCACTACGCCTGCACATCCCTTGTCTGGCGCCGTCGTCACCGCCGGTGCATGTTGATCGGAGCCCGCCATGCGCAGCACCCCCTCGCTCGTCCTCGCCTCCACCTGCGTCGCCGCCGTCACGGCGATGGCCGCCGCGACCGGCTGCGGTCCGTCGCCGTCGGTGCGCCACGCCACCGCCTTGATCGACCGCGGCGACTACCAGGCCGCGTCGCAGTACACCGAGGCCGAGCTGGCCAAGCAGCCCGACGACGTGGTGCTGCACCGGCTGCGGCTGCGCGCGCTGCTGGGCACCGGCGACGCCGCCTCCGCGGTGGCCGACTACCGCGCCTGGCGCGCCGCCCACGGCGGGACCGAGGACGGGCCGGCGCTGCGCACCATGGCCCTCACCACCGTATGGCAGGCGGTGCGCTCGCCGTCGGCGGCGCTCAAGGTCACCGCCATCCGCGCGGTCGAGCGGCTCGAGCTCGAGGAGCTGGCCACCGACGTGGGGCGGGCCATGGGCGACGACGACGACCAGGTCGTGGCGGCCGCCGCGGTCGCGGTGCTGCGCGCGTTCCCGCAGGCCCCCGACGCCGCGACCCAGATGCTGCGCTCGGACGATCCCGCGGCCCGCGCCATCGCGGTCGAGGGCATCGGCCGCAAGGTGAAGGGCCTGGCCGCGGACGATCTGCGGCCCCTGGCCGGCGATCCGGATCCCCGGGTGCGCGCCGCGGTGGCGAGCTACCTGGGCGCCATCCGCGACCGCGCCGACACCGCGCGGCTCTTGGCCCTGGCCGCCGACGCCAACGCCGAGGTCCGCACCGCCGCGCTGCGCGCCCTCGCCGCCAGCGATCGCGGCGGCGGCCGCGACCTCGCCGCGCGGGCCCAGGCCGGGCTGGCCGACGAGGCGCTGGGCCCGCGGCTGGCGGCGGTCGCGCTGACCGCGCGGCTGGGCGGCGCGGCGGCCCTGACGCCCCTGTTCCTCCACGCCGATCCCATGGTGGCGGCGACCGCGGCCAAGGCGGCCAAGGATCGCGCGGCGGCGGCGGCCGCGCTGGACCGAGCGCTGGCGTCGAGCGAGATCACCATCCGCGCCGGCGCGGTCAACCTCCTGGGCGCGGCCCTGGCCAACGGCGAAGCGCGCGCCCGCGCGGCGGCCGCCACCGCCGATCCGGCGCCCCGGGTGCGGCTGGCGGCGGCGCGCGCCCTGGCCTACCTGGGCGATCGCCCCGGCGCGATCGCCGCGCTGGCGCCGATGCTCGGCGCCGACGACCTCCACGATCGCGCCGACGCGGCCGCGGAGCTGGCCCGCGCCGACGACCCGCGCGGGCCGGCCGCGCTGATCGAGCTCGGGGCCTCGACCGATCCGACGGTGCGCGCGGCGGTGGTCGCCGCCCACCTCGCGGCCGGGCTGGTCGGCCCGGGGTTGTGGGGCGCGCTGGCCGATCCGCAGGCCGGCACCCGCCTCGACGCCGCGATCGCGCTGCTCACGCTGGGCGAACGCTGATCGCCAGGCCGACCCGGGCGCCGCCGCCGGGCCGCGTCGCGGCGGTGACCTTGCCGTCGTGGGCGGCGGCGATGCGCGCCACCAGGGCCAGCCCCAGCCCCAGCCCGCCGCCGGTCGACGGGACGAAGGCGCGGACCCCGTCGGTGGCCAGCTCGGGAGGCAGGCCGGGGCCGCCATCCTCGACGACGATCTCGACCTGGACCCCGTCGCCGGTCACGGTGATGGCGGCCACCCCGCCGCCGTGGGTGGCGGCGTTGTCGATCAGGTTGGCCACCGCGCGCCGCAGCAAGGTGGCGTCGACCGCGGCGGTGGTGTCGCCGTCGGCCGAGACCTGCTCGGGGTCGACGCCCGCGGCCAGGGCCACGTCGGCGACCAGCGCGCCGACCTCGAGCGGCCGGCGCTCGACCGAGCCGAACTCGAGCCGGGCCGAGGCCAGCAGCCGCGCCACCAGATCGTCGAGGGTGCGCAGCTCGCGCTCGACCTGGGCCAGCTGGGTCAGGTCGCCCTGCTCGCGCGCGGTCTCGATCACGACGCGCAGGTGCCCGAGCGGCGTGCGCAGCTCGTGCGACACCGCCGCCAAGAGCTGGCGCTGGTCGCGCAGCTGCGCCTCGATGCGGGCGGCCATGAAGTTGAGCGCGTCGGCCAGGACCCGGAGCTCGCCGCGGTGGTGGCCGACGTCGACGCGGGTGTCGAGCTTGCCGGCGCCGATGGCCCGGGCCGCCTGGACGGTGATCATCAGCGGGCGCACCGAGCGCCACGCCAGGCCGCCGGCCAGGACCCACAGGCCGACGAACGCCAGCCCCAGCTGCCACCGGTGGGCGTCGCGCTCGAGGCGCTGGCCCAGCCACAGGCCGGCGCCCAGCACCAGCCCGAGCCCGATGAACAACCGGACCCGGACCCGGCCCAGCAGCCACCACGGCCCGGTCCGATCGCGGTGCCAGCGGTGCAGCCGGTGCCGGTGCCGGTGGGCGTGGCGGTGCCGCCACCGGTGCCGCGGCGCGGTCACGGCGCCTCGACGGTGCGGGCCAGGGTGTAGCCGATGCCGCGCACGGTCTTGATCCGCGCCGCGGCCGGGCCCAGCTTCTTGCGCAGCCGCGACAGGTGGACGTCGACGGCGCGCTCGCCGACGGTGGCGTCGCCACGCCCGGCCAGCTCGAGCAGCGCCGCTCGCGGCACCACCCGCCCGGCCCGGCGCACCAGCACCGCCAGGACGTCGAGCTCGAGCGCAGTCAGCTCGACCGGCGCGCCGTCGACCCAGGCCTCGCGGCCGGCCACGTCGACCTCGATACCGGCGGCGGCGAGCCGGGCCGCCTGGGCGTCGGGCGCGCCCCGCCGCGCCACCGCCCGCAGCCGGGCCAGCAGCTCGCGCGGCGAGAACGGCTTGGCCACGTAGTCGTCGGCGCCCAGCTCGATGCCGACCACCCGGTCCGACTCGTCGCCGCGCGCGGTCAGCATGATCACCGGCAGGTGGGCGTCGCGGGCGCGGAGCTGGCGCAGCACCGCCAGCCCGTCGAGGCCGGGCATCATCACGTCGAGCAGCACCACGTCGAAGCCGCCCTGGCCGAGCGCGGCCAGGCCCGCGACGCCGCCCGGCGCGTGGTGCAGCACCACGCCCTGGGGCGCCAGGTAGCCCCGGAGCAGCTCCGCCAGGCGGGCGTCGTCGTCGATGCACAGGACTCGCACGGCCTCATCCTGGCACGGCGCGGGCCCAGCGCGCGGCGCCCGACGCGCCCGACCGCGCCCTACCCACGGTAGGGCCCACCGCCGGCGCGACCGTCGGCCAGGAGCGTGGCCAAGGTGGCGCGCTGGCCGGGGTCGAGGAGCGCGTGGATGGCGCGCAGGGCGTCGACCATCGCGGCCCGGGCGTCGGCGACCCGGGCGTCGACCCCGTCGGTCAGGGTGCCCACGACGTCGTCGTCGAGGGCCGGGCTGCGCACCGCCTCGGCCAGCGGCGCGCGCAGGTCGGCCAGCCCCCGCCGCGCCTCGCGCAGGCGCGCCTCGAGGCGGTCGACCTCGGCGACGATGGCGCGCTCCTGCGCCGGCGTCGCGTCGATGCGCTCGAGGGCGCGGTGCAGCACCAGCCGCTGCACGCGGTGGCGCCCCCACCCGCGGTGGTGGTGCCCCCAGCCGCGGCGGTGGCCGCAGCCGTGGCCCCCGCCGCCGTGGCACCCGCCGTGGTGGCCCAGGTGGCGACGCGCCACCAGGCGGGCGGTGAGCGCGGCGAGCAGTCCGAATCCGAGGATGTGACACAGCATGGGTAGCTCCTTTTCGCTACCCACCGTGGGCCGCCCACGTTGCGCCACGCCCCGCGCCGGTGTGAAGAAACCTTGCAGGCCGCGCGGGCCGCGCTCACTCGAACGTCAGCGGGAAGCTGGCGCGCTGCATCCAGTAGTCGGCGCCCAGGTCGAGCGCCCACACCGCCTCGGCCAGACAGCTGGCCATCGGCGACGCCGCGGCCGGCACCACGTCGACCACCTCGGCATAGGTGGTCTCGAGGGTGAGGGTGACCTGCCAGCCGGCGGCGGGCGCCACCGCGGCGACGCAACGATCCCGCGCCCCGGCCAACAGACGCATCGGCTCGGGCCGGACCCGCACGACGCCGCCACGGACCGACGCCAGCGCGCCCGACCCGCTGCCGAAGCCGGCGCCGGTGCCGGTGCGCTCGAAGCCGATGGTAGACGGCCGCACGCCGGGCTCGGTGGCCAGGTACGACGTGACCGGCGACACCGCCCGGCCCATCATCGCCACGGTCATCATCTCGGCCTCCGACAGATCGTGGTGATCGTCCTCGGAGAACACCCACGCCGCGGCGGCCCGCGAGAACCGGGCGTCGACGGTGACCACCCGCCGGAACCGGTCGCCCCAGATCATGCCGGTCAGCTCGACCGTGGCCGGCGGCCGCGCGGTGGCGAACACCAGGCGGCGCCCGGCGCCCTCGTCGAGGCTGTCGGCCTGGCTGGCGCGGTAGTCGTCGGCGACCGCGTCGACGTCGAGCCCGTCCACCGCGAAGTGATCGATGCGCACCGGCCGCACCAGCCCCAGCAGCTGGGCCGCCAGGTGCTTGTCGGCGTCGGCCAGGCCGGCCACCACCGCGGCGATGCCGTGGTGGGCCAGCGCCAGCGGGGCCAGCCCGTGGCCATCGTCACGGGCGACCGTGACCTGGCCGCCGGCCAGCTGGGCCTCGACCACGTGGACCACCGCGCCGGCCGGCGTCGGCGCCAGCGCGGCCAGCGCGAGCTGGTTGGTGTAGGTCGACCGCAGCAGGTCGTCGGTGGTGATGACCATGCGCTGGGCCCCGGTCCGGGTCGCCAGCAGGCGCGCGGCCAGCGCGGCACCGGCGTCGAGCGCGCTGCCGTTGCCCGGCGCCAGGAGCCCGGCGCGCGCGGCCAGCGCCAGGCGACCCGGCACCTGCGTGGCCGGGATGAACCCGCCGAACAACGCGGTCGCCGTCCGGCGGTACAGCACCACCTCGACGCGGGCGTCGGGCACGTGGGCCAGGTAGGCGCGCACGATCGCCAGCTGTCCGGCGATGCCGTCGGCGCCCTGGGACCGCGACGCGTCGATCACGAACACCACCTGGGCCTTCGTGGGGAGCGGCCGCAGCTCGGGCGCGGCGTCGACCTCGAGCCGGCTGAAGCCGTGCTCCGCCGACGCCACCACGCGGCCCAGCCGCGCGGCCACGCCGTCGATCGGCGGCGGCGCCAGCTCGATCGTGGCCACGCCACCGTCGGCCGCGTTCTCGGGCGCGTCGGGGATGTACAGCGGCAGATCCGCCGCCGCGGTGGTCACCGGGCCGTCGCCCAGCTCGAGCGACCACGCGGTCAGGGTGCCGGTGTCGAGGGCGGCGTGGTCGGACACCACCAGCCGCCAGGTGCCGCGGCCGTCGGTGCCCGGCGGCAGCGCCACGGGGAACCGGCCCCGCACGTCGTTGTCACCGCCGCCATCGCGGGCGACCACCGCGACCGAGTGGCCGGCCGGCGTCACCAAGGTGACCTCGAGATCGCCGCGGTAGGTGTGCTCGAGGTCGATCACCACGGTGGCGTGGTCGAACCCGCCCGCGGCCCGGGCGTCGTCGACGGTGAGCGACGACGCGACGTAGCTGGCCGCGTCGTCGTGGGCCAGCGCGGCGAGCCAGGCCGGCTCGGCGGCCCGGGCCAGCACGATCGGCACCCCGGGCGCTCGCCGCAGGCCGTCGACGGCGACCCGGGTGGTCGCGTCGCCCCAACCCGGTCGGATGGTGAACACCGGGATCGCCAGCGCCGGATCGGCGTCGACGCCCAGGCGCGGGTACGACAGGAACACCTTGCCGCCCTGGTACCGGGTCGGCACGGTCAGCGTGTACTCGACGGTGCTGGTGCCGCCCGGCATCACCGGGAAGATCTGCAGCGCCAGCTTGTCGGCCCACCGCCAGTACAGGAGCGCCGGGTCCTTGGGCTTCCACACGCCGCGCCCGGTCAGCTCCTGGTACAGACGGGCCGCCTGCTCGGCCTCCATCAGCTCGCCCTCGTACCAGCGCTCGCGGGCGCGGATGCGCAGCCCGGTGGCGGCGGCGCCGTAGGGCAGATCGATCTCCAGGCGCACCTCGTCAGCGACGGTGCCGGCGTTGGCGAACACCCGCTGGACCTTGTACGTGGCGATGCCGTCGGCCACCGCGACCTCGACCGCGTGGCTGACCTCGGTGAGCGGCTGCCCGCGCGCGGTCTCGAGCTGGTCGGCCGAAGCTGACGCCACCATCCCGGCGAGGCCGAGGCCCACGAACGCGATCAACGTGCGCATGGCCGGTCGGACACCACGCCGGCGGATCGGTTGCCGCGATCGTCACGCCGCCGCGCAGGTTGCGGGTAGGATGCCGGCGATGACGCTGCCCACCGTCGACATCCGCGACCACATCGCCACCGTCACCCTGGCCCGCCCCGAGGCCCGCAACGCGCTGTCGCGGGCCGTCAACGAGGAGCTGGCGCGCCTGGCGCGGACGTTGGGCGACGATCCCGACGTGCGCGCGGTGGTGCTGACCGGCGCCGGCGATCAGGCGTTCTGCGCCGGCGCCGACCTCAAGGAGCGCAAGGGCGTGCCGGCCGCCGCGTCGAAGCCGTACATCGATGCGATCAGCGGGGCGATCGACGCCTGGGCGCGGCTCCCCAAGCCCACGCTGTGCGCGATGAACGGCTCGGCCTACGGCGGCGGCCTGGAGCTGGCGCTGGCGTGCGACCTGCGGGTGCTGGTCGCCGGCGCGGAGGTCGGCCTGACCGAGGTGCGGCTGGGCATCATGCCCGGGGCGGGCGGCACCCAGCGCCTGCCGCGGCTGATCGGCGTGGCCGCGGCCAAGGAGATGATCTTGCTCGGCCGGCGCATCAGCGCCGAGCGCGCCCTGGCGCTCGGGCTGGTCATGGCGGTGGTGCCCGGGGCAGAGCTGGCCGCCACCGTCGCCGGCATCGTCGGCGAGCTGGCCGGGTGCGCGCCCAGGTCGCTGGCGATGGCCAAGGCCGCCATCGACCGCGGCGTGGACGTCGGACTCGACGAGGGCCTGCGTATCGAGCGGCAGTGCTACGACGTCACGCTGTTCAGCGAGGATCGCGATGAAGGGCTGCGCGCGTTCGCGGAGCGGCGGCCCCCGGCGTTCACCGGCAGGTAGGGTCCAGTGGCCTGAGGGGCCAGGCGCCACAGGGCGACCGATCGGGCGGCTCGCCCCGCGGCTGTCGTCTGGATCCGACGGCTTACCAGCGGCGCGGGCGGGGGCTACGCCGCCATGCGCTGGCCTGGCCTGTGCATCACTGAGCACCATGGCGGTCATCGAGAACATCCTGTCCCGCGCCGGATACGTGAAGCTGTCGCGGTACGGCCTGGCGTTGACCCCCGATGGGCGCATCGTCAGCTTGCACCCGCCGACGCCCCTGCCGGCCCAGGAGATGTTCACGACCGGCCCGGCGCTGGCCATGCCGGTGCCGATGGCCGCGCCGGTGCTGGTGCCGATGGCCGCGCCGATGCCGATGCCGCTGGCTGCCCCGATGCCGCCGGCCGCGCCGCCCGTGGCACCGGCGCCCGCGCGCTCGGCCCCCGCGGCCACGTCGCCTGCGGCCCTGCCGTCGGTCATCATCGCGGCCGATGCCCTGCCCGACGATGGCGACGACGACGGCGCCGACGACGACGAGTGGGAGTGGCAGCTGGCGCTGGCCCGGGCCCGCATCGCCGCCGAGGAGCCGGCGCGCCCGGCGGCCCCGGCGGTGGTCCGCACCCGGCCGGCGTCGACGCCGGTCGCCGTCACGCCGGTCGCCGTGGCCGCGCCCGCCGTCCGGTCCCGGCCGACGCCACCGCCGGTCGCCGTCGCCCGGCCGCGGCCCGCCGCGCCGACCCCGGCGCGGCCAGCGAGCCGCCCGATCGCCCGCACCGAGCCGATGATGGTCGTCCCGCCGCCGGCCCGTGCTGCCACGCGCCCCGTGCCCACGCGCCACGCGCCAGCCCGCCCCGCGCCAGCCCGCCCCGCGCCAGCCCGCCCCGCGCCCGCCGCCGCGCCGGTCCGCCAAGCCGCGCCGGTCCGCCAGGCCGCGCCGGCCCGCCAGGTCGCGCCGCCACCGCAGGCGACCGCCCCGAGCCTCGGGCGGATCGCGGTCATCCCGCCGCGCGCGCCCACGGCCCGCCCGACGCCCCCCGCGCCGCGCGAGCCGGCGCCCTTGCCCGCGCCGCCCGCGCCGCCGCGTGCCGCGCGCCTGCCGGCGATCCCCACGCCCGCCGCGGGGCTGCACCGCCTGGCCCGTGGCACCGGGCCGGTCGAGCGGACCGGCGACGACACCACGGAGATCGTGCTGGGCGCCGGACCGCTCGACGTCGGCGACTCGACCGCGGTCGACATCGCGCCGCGCCGGGCCGCGCCGGCGTTGCCCCGCCTCAGCGGGCGCTAGCTTCGGCGCAGGCGTACAACCCCGGCTGGGTGGTCGCCGCCATCGCGCACGCCACCTCCGCCGGCGTCAGCTCGCGGCACGGCGCGCCGGCGATCAACCGAGCCCGGATGTCGGCGACCTGGTCGTCGGTCGGCACCAGCTCGTCGGGCCGGTTGGCGCGCATCGCCGCTCGGCCGAGCGCCAGCACGTGGTCGACGTAGGCCGCGCACGCCTCGGGGGCGACCTGCGCCGCGACCGGGCCAGCGGCGTCGACCGGCGGCGCCGCGTCGGGCACGCCCGCGTCGACGGCGGGCTCGGGATCCGGCGCGACCACCGGCGGCGGCTTGCACGCGACGATCAACGACAGCGAGATCAGCGCGGTCAGCGCGCGGGGCACACGGCGGTCCATCGCCGCGCATGATAGCGTGCGCGCCGTGCCGATCTGGTTCGCGATCGTCTTGGGCCTGGTGCAAGGCCTCACCGAGTTCTTGCCGGTGTCGTCGACCGCCCACCTGCGCATCACGCCGGCGCTGCTCGGTCAGCACGATCCCGGCGCGGCGTTCACCGCCGTGCTCCAGCTCGGCACGCTGGCGGCGGTGATCGTCTACTTCGCGCGCGACCTGTTCATCGACCTGCCGCGCGCCCTGGTGCAGGCGCCGTCGAGCCCGCAGGGCCGCCTGCCCTGGTACCTCATCCTGGGCACGCTGCCGATCGTGGTGGTGGGCCTGCTGACCCGGCACCTGGTCGAGGGCGACGCCCGCTCGCTGTGGGTGATCGTCACCACCCTGGCCGGGGTCGGCGTGGTCATGGCGGTGGTCGACGCCCGGGCCAAGGGCACCCGCACCATCGACGACCTGGCGTTGGCCGACGCGCTCATCATCGGCTGCGCCCAGGCGCTGGCGCTGTGCCCCGGCGTGTCGCGCTCGGGCGCCACCATCGTCGCCGCGCTCCTGGTCGGCATGCGCCGCACCGACGCCGCGCGCTTCTCGTTTCTGCTGGGCATCCCCGCGGTCGCCGGCGCCGGCATCCTGGAGGCCCGCAAGGCGGTGCACGAGCTGGGCGCCGATGCCTGGCAGCCGCTGGGCGTGGCGCTCGTGGTGGCGGCCATCACCGGCTACCTCACCATCGCCTGGCTGATCCGGTTTTTGGGGAGCCACCGGCTGGCTGGCTTCGCGGTGTACCGCGTGGTCATCGCCGCCGCGCTGGGCGCCCTGCTCCTGGCCGGCACGCTGACCCCGTTCGCGGGTGTGTGAGTGATCACGCTGGGATCGTGAACACACCCCCTCCGCATACCGTCGAATCCCCTGACCGATCACCTCGGCCGGCCAGCAGACCTGATAGGTTGTCCGGGCCTGCTCGAACGGGAGTCTCATCTTATGAATATCACTACGTTGCCCCTGCGGTGGTTGCGCCGCATCTCGCTGGTCTCGACCGCGCTCCTGCTCCTGGTCTTCACGGGCCAGGCCGCGGCCCAGTCCCACCCGGCGCTGTCGGGCGGCCGGTACTCGGTCAAGATCGAGTCGGCGCCGCCCGGCGCCACCGTGTACATCGACAAGAAGGAGCTGGGCGCGGTCGGCGTGACCCCCTGGACCGGCAAGATGAAAAACGGTGACTTCCTGGTCATCGTCGAGCTCGAGGGCTACCAGCCGGCCCAGAAGAACTTCCGGGTCGCCCGCACGCGCAAGGTGCAGAGCGCGTTCCTCCCGCTCATCAAGAAGGTCGACCCGCCGCGCATCGACGTGCGGGCCGACGCCGATCAGAACGTGTTCGGCGCCACCGTGTACCTGGACGGCCAGTCCCAGGGCACCGCGCCGGTGCTGCTGACCACGACGTCCGGCCGGCACCTCGTCGAGATCAAGCGCGAGGGCTTCGACAACTTCCAGACCTGGATCGAGGTCAAGGACAACGAGAAGGCCACGCTGACCCCGGTCATGCGCGCCATCGCCAAGCCCAAGGTCGGCACCGTGGTGGTGTCGGCCGACGTGGCCGACGCCGAGGTCTACCTCGACGGCAACAAGCAGAACGGCACCACGCCGCTCGTGATCAACGACGTGCTCGAGGGGCTGCACGTGATCGAGGTGCGCAAGGCGCCGGCGGTGCCGTGGAAGCAGACCATCCAGGTCGCGGCCAGCACCCAGGTCCAGGTCCGGGCCGAGCTGTCGGCCACCGTCAACGGCCAGGGCGGCACCATCCGGGTCCTGTCCAACGTCACCGGCGCCGAGGTCTTCCTCGACGGCACCAACATGGGCAAGGTCCCGCTCGACATCAAGCAGGTCAAGGGCGGCGAGCACGTGCTCGAGGTCAAGGCCGCCGGCTACCAGCCCCACGAGGAGCGGGTCACCATCAACGACGGCCAGTCCACCGTGCTCAAGCTCGACCTCAACCCCGAGGCCGGCGCCGGCGGCAAGGGCACCCTCAAGGTGGTGTCGGCGGTGCCCGACGCCGACGTCTACATCGACGGCGCCGGGGTCGGCAAGGTGCCGCAGGAGAAGGCGGTCGGCCGCGGCGATCACTTCGTCATGGTCAAGGTGCCCGGCTACAAGACCTTCGAGCAGAAGATCCGGATCGAGGAGGGCCAGACCCTGACGGTGTCGGCCGAGCTGCGCGCGGTGGGCCGGATCCGGGTGCTGTCGGATCCGCCCGGCTCGAGCGTGCTGGTCAACGGCCTGCCCCAGGGCGTCACGCCGCTCGAGCTCAACGAGGTCGAGGTCGGCACCACCATCGTGCGGGTCGAGAAGACCGGCTACCAGCCGTGGGAGCAGACCCTCAACCTCGAGGGCGGCAAGACCGAGGTGCTGTCGGCCAACCTGAAGGTCGAGGGCAAGTCGGACAGCGAGCTGCTGAGCGAGCAGCGCAGCCTGTCGTCGTGGGGCGCCCGCACCATGCCGCGCGGCCGGTCGACGGTCGACCTCAGCCTCGGCTACCCGTACTTCCTCGACGGTCGCATCGCGGTCGGCGCCGGCAAGATGTCGGGGCTGGGCTTCGACGCCAACGTCGGCGTGCGCACCATGGGCTCGCGCTCCGAGCTGGGCCTGGGCGCCCGGCTGATGCTGGTCGACGCCGATCCGTTCACCGCCGGGGCCTTCGCCAACATGTGGTGGGGGTCGAAGCTGCTCGACGACTCCAAACGCAACGGGGCCACCTTCGACATCGGCGGGGTGGCGTCGCTCACGGCGCTGACCCACGTCACCGTCAGCGCCCGGGCCTACCTGGAGTTCTGGAGCGACCGGCACTGCCCCGACTACACCGAGGCCACCGACAAGTTCGACGGCACCGCCAACGACGTGTGCACCCAGTACGCCCACCGCGCCGGCGGCCCGCACCCCGCGGCCGACGGCTTCACCGCCGAGCAGGCGACCCGGGTCGAGAGCCTGACCGGCCAGAGCGGCAACGACTTCTTCTCCCGCGACGGCGGGGTGCGCCTGATGACCTCGGTGGTCGCCGAGATCGCCCTCAAGCAGCGGTGGAACCTGTTCTTCCTGCTCGAGGTCGCGCCGTTCCAGAGCGAGCGGGCGCTGTTCGTCGACACCTTCAACGCGCCGATGCTGTCGACCGACTACAACACCTACGCGCGGGTCGGCACGACCTACAAGTTCTAGCCGACGGGCAAGTTCTAGCCGACGGGCAAGTTCTAGCCGACGGGCAAGTTCTAGCCGACGGGCAAGTTCTAGCCGGCGGGCAAGTTCTAGCCGGCGGGGACGGGCGAGCCGACGGGGCGGGCCGACGGGGCGGGCCGACGGGGCCGCAGCGAGGGGCCGGGCGCCGCCGGCCTGGCACGGCGCGGGCGGGGTCGTACGAGCTGCCGCCGCGGCGCCGACCGCGGTCGGTGGCGGCGTGGCATAGTGCGGTGACGGTGCGGTTTCCCCCGGCGATCATCCAGCTCCGGCGCGCCCAGCTCATCCTGATGCTGGCGGTGCTGGTGCCGACCATCCTGATGACGGCGCTGGGCGTGATCCTGCTGGCGGTCGGCACCTCCTCGGCCACCGTCTTCACCGGCGTGGTGGTGTTGGCGTTTTGCACCACCGCGGTGACCGGCTACATCCTGGTGTCGATCTTCGTCGGCAAGGGCGCGTCGCTGGCCCGGGTGCAAAACGACTTCTTCTCGTCGGTGTCGCACGAGCTGCGCACCCCGCTGACCTCGATCCGGCTGCTGCTCGAGCCGCTGTCCGAGGGCCGGCTGACCGAGGCCGAGCGGACCCAGGTGGCCCGGCTGTTGGCCCGCGAGGTCAAGCGGCTCGACAGCCTGCTGGTGCGGACCCTCGACGTGTCGCGGATCCAGTCGGGGCGCCACGCCTTCGCCATGGCGGCGGTGCCGGTCCACGAGCTGGTCACCGAGGCGGTGGCCGCGTTCGACGCGGTGACCGCGACCTGCCCCACCCCGATCGAGGCCACGATCGACCCGGCGCTGACCATCCACGGCGATCGCGAGACGCTGGTGCGGGCGCTGGTGAACCTGCTGGTCAACGCGTGGAAGTACAGCGGCGAGGTCAAGCACATCCGGGTCGACGCCCGCGCCACCCCGCGCAAGATCGAGCTCGAGGTCACCGACAACGGCGTCGGCATCGAGCCCGACGAGCGGTCCGAGCTGTTCGACGGCTTCGTCCGTGGCAAGGCCGCCCACGACGGCAAGGTGCCCGGCGTCGGCCTGGGGCTGGCCCTGGTCAAGGCGGTGGTCCGCGCCCACAAGGGCAAGATCGAGATCATGTCCGAGCCGGGCCACGGCTCCACCTTCCGGCTGATCCTGCCGCGCCGGCGCCTCGACGCCGACGCGCCCGCGCCGGCCGCCGCCCCCACGACCGCACCGCCGACGGCGGTGCCGGAGCCACGCTGATGCCCGACACGTCCGCCCGCGACATCCTGGTGGTCGAAGACGACGAGGCGATCGCCACCGGCCTGTCGCTCAACCTGCGGCTGGCCGGGCACCGCGCCACCGTGGTCGGCGACGGCGACGCCGCGCTCACCACCATCGCCGGGCAGGTGTTCGACCTGGTGCTGCTCGACATCAACCTGCCGCGCAAGAACGGCCTCGACGTGCTGGCCGCCTTGCGCGGCGCCGACAACTTCGTCCCGGTGATCGTGCTGTCGGCCCGCGACGGCGAGTACGACAAGGTCGCCGCGCTGCGGCTGGGCGCCGACGACTACGTCACCAAGCCGTTCGCGCTGGCCGAGCTGTTGGCCCGGGTCGACGCCGTGCTGCGCCGGGCCCTGGCGGTGGCGACGCCGGCGCCAGCGGCGCCGCCGGCCGGGACGGTCCACTTCGCCGACGTGGTGGTCGACCCGGTCCAGCGCACGGTGGTCCGCGCCGGCGAGGCCGTGAAGCTCACCCACCTCGAGTTCGAGCTGCTGCTGTTCTTCGTCAACCACCCGGCCCAGGCGGTGTCACGCCAGCACCTCCTGGCCACCGTGTGGGGCCAGACCGCGGGCACGCCGCGCACCATCGACAACTTCGTCGGGCAGCTGCGCAAGCGGCTCGAGGCCGACCCCGAGCACCCCCGGCACTTCGTCACCATCCGCGGCTCCGGCTACCGGTTCGATCCCTAGCCCGCGACCGGCCCTGGCCTGACCCGGCGGGGTGAGGCACCATCGCGGTCCCATGGCCGAGACGATCTTCGCGAGGATCCTGCGCGGCGAGCTGCCGTGCCACAAGGTGTACGAGGACGAGCACGTGCTGGCGTTCCTCGACATCTTCCCGCTGTCGCGCGGGCACACGCTGGTCATCCCCAAGGAGCCGGCCGCGACCCTCGACCAGCTGTCCGACGCCAGCGCCGCCGCGGTCGGCCGGGTGCTGCCGCGGCTGGCCCGGGCCGTGCTGCGGGTGTCGGGTGCCACCGCCTACAACGTGCTGCAGAACAACGGCGCGCTGGCGCACCAGGCGGTGTTCCACGTCCACTTCCACATCATCCCCCGCTTCGACGACGGCACCGGGCTGGGTGTGGGCTGGCCGGCCGGCGCGCTGGGCGACGACGGCGCCGCGCTGGCCGCGGCGATCGCGGCGGCGGTCGCGTGAGCCGGCGCGGGCGGGCCGCGGCGCTGGTCGGGCTGGCGGCGCTGGCGGGGCTGGCTGGGTGCGAGACCACCGGTTACCTGAGCCAGGCCGTGCGCGGCCAGCTCGACCTGCTCAACCGCGCCCGGCCCATCGATGAGGTCATCGACGACCCCGACGTGCCGGTCGAGATCCGGCTGCGCCTCGACGAGATCGCCGGCATCAAGGCGTTCGGCGCCGCCGCCGGGCTCAACACCCGCAAGAACTACCGCACCTACGTCGACGTGCCGGAGGGCGCCGCGGTGTGGTTCGTCGGGGCGTCGCGGCCGCTGGCCTTCCAGGCGCCGCGCTGGTGCTTCCCGGTGGCCGGCTGCTTCACCGGCCTGGGCTGGTTCGAGCGCGACGACGCCATCGCCCACCGCGACCGCCTGCGCAAGCGCGGGTGGGACGCCATGGCCCGCCCGGCCGGCGCGTACTCGACCGGCGGCTGGTTCCCCGATCCGGTGGTGTCGTCGATGGTCGACGCCGATGTGGCGCCCTTCGCCGAGCTGGCCAACGTGTTGCTGCACGAGTCGGTCCACGCCACCGTCTTCATCCCCGACCAGCCGTACTTCAACGAGGGCCTGGCCGAGGCGATCGGCGACGCCCTCACCGACGAGTGGCTGGTGGCGCGGTTCGGGCCCGACGCCGACGAGCAGGCGGCGTGGGCGGACAGCCAGGCCCGGCGGCGCGCCCGGGTGGCGCGCCAGCTGGTGGCGTTCCATGCCCTCGACGAGCTGTACCGGAGCGACCTGCCCGACGCCGAGAAGCTGGCGCGCAAGGCCGCCATCTTCGAGGCGCTGCGGGGCGACCTCGGGATGTGGCGACCGCTCAACAACGCCAACCTGATCGAGCTGCGGGTGTACCAGGCCAGCTACGAGGCGTTCGGCGCGGTGGTCGCCGCGTGCGGCGGGGCCCGGCCGATGATCGCCGCGGCAAAGGGCGTGCGCCGCGGCGACTTCACCAAGGCCCTCGACGATCAGCTCGGGCCGGTGCTGGCCTCGATCGAGGCCCGCTGCCGGGCCGCGCGCTGAGCGCGCCGCGCGGTCAGCCGCGGCGCCGGCGCCGCCGGACCAGCAGCGCGATCGCCAGCAGGATGACCACGGCACCGAGGCCGACCTCGACGTAGGTGGCGATCACGTCGCCCCGGGTCCGTCGGGCAGGGACCGGCGCCGGCGGCGCGACGGCCGGGCCAGGCGCCGGCGGCGCGACGGCCGGGCCAGGCGCCGCCGATGACGGCGCCGGCACCGGGCGGAACCCGGTCCGATCCAGCTGCAGCGAGTCGAGCGCCGGCTGGCACACCGCCTCGGCGGCGATGCAGGTCGCCGCGACCGACACCATCCGCCGCGGCGCGTCGCTGCCGAGGATGGTGCGCCCGTACGTGGCGTGGTCATCGCCCACGACGGTGAAGTCCAGCACCAGCGCGTCCGGCTCGATGCGCCGCCGCGCCCGTGTCACGGTGCCATGGCGGTCCAGCGATCGGCGCAGGCCGGCCTCGACGTCGAACACGGTGCCGTCCTGGTCGAACGCCTTGGTCATGTACGTGACCTGGAGCCAGTCGTCCCCGCCGGCGTCGCGATAGAACCGGACCTCGGTCCCGGCATCGGCCCGGGGCCGAGCCTCCGGCGGCGCTGCCGGGTCGGCGGCCAGCTCGGCGGTGACGTCGGACCACCCCGCCGGCGGCGTGATCGACCAGCGCGCCGGCGCGGCCTGGGCCAGCGGCGGCGTGATGGTGACGGCGGCGATGACGCCGAGGAGCAGCCCGCGCCACGGAACCCTGCGCATGGTGCGAACCTACCGCCGCGCGGCCGGCCGACGGCCGCACGGCCGAAAAAAAAAACTCGATCCATCGCGGCCTGCGGGTCACGATTGCCGACCCGGGAGGACAGTCCGTGCGAATCCAGCTCGTCATCGCCGCGCTCGCGGCCACCGTCACCGCCGCCCAGGCCGAGATCGCCGCCAACATCACGGTGGCCGAGGGCGACACCCTGGGCGCCATCGCCCGCCGCTACGACTGCTCGGTCGACGCGGTCCAGAAGCAGAACCGGCTGTCGTCGACCCGCATCCTGGCCGGCCAGCAGCTGGCGGTGCCGGTGTGTGGCAAGGCGCCGGCGCGGGTGGCGCGCAGCGAGCGGCCGCCGCGGGCCGAGACCGTGGTGCGGGGCCAGAGCCTGGGCAAGCCGTGGAGCGGGCGGCTCAAGCGTCCAAGCCGCCTGGCCGCCGGCAAGGGCTACCTGATCCGCCGGCCCGAGCGCGCCTACGGCACGCGCAAGCTGGTTGACCTGGTGCGCGACGTCACCCGCCAGCTGCGCAAGGATCATCCGAAGATCCACACGCTGGCGATCGGCGATCTGTCGGCCAAGGCCGGGGGCCGCATCTCGGAACACCACTCGCACCAGTCGGGCCGTGACGTCGACGTCGGCTTCGTGTTCAAGCGGCGCCCCCCCGGCTATCCTGACAGCTTCGTGGTGGGCACCAAGGCCAACCTCGACCTGCCGGCCACCTGGGATCTGCTGGTCGGCTTCGCGCGCACCGCCGACGACGCGGGTGGGGTGTCGGCGATCTTCCTCGACTACGAGCTACAGGGCGTCCTGTACGAGTGGGCCAAGGGCCGCGGCGTGAGCGCGGCCTACCTCGACCGGCTGTTCCAGTACCCCGACGGCAAGAGCGGCTCCGGCCTGGTGCGCCACGAGCCGCACCACGACGACCACCTCCACGTCCGCATCCAGTGCCCGCCCGGTGACGGCGGCTGCGACTGACCGGCCCGTCGGTTCACTACCCCACCGCGCCCCCACGGTGTAGGATCGTCCGATGATCAGCCGGGAAGAGGAGCACGCCATCACCGCCATCGCCGCCCTGCTGGCGAAGGTAGCGCCCAGCCGTCGCTCGGCGGTGGCCAGCGCGGCGCTGCACCGGCTGGCGGCGCCGGCCGGCGGAGGTCGTGACGCGCCGACCCAGCGGGTGGCGCGGGTCCCGGTCAAGGCCGCCGCCAAGGCCGGCACCAAGTAGGCGCGACCGACGGCCGCCGTGGCGGCGCGCGGCCGTCGCCGGGCCGGGGGCGGGCGTGGTAGGCACAGCCCATGGGCGCTCAGTGGAAGCACAAGGGCAAGCAAGAGAACTCCGCCGCCAAGGGCAAGGTGTTCAGCCGGCTGGCCAAGGCCATCATCATGGCGGCCAAGGGCGGCGCTGACCCGGCCACCAACGCCAAGCTGCGCATCGCGGTCGACGCTGCCAAGAAGGCGTCGCTGCCGCGCGACACGCTGGAGCGCGCGATCAAGAAGGGCGCCGGGCTCCTCGACGAGCAGGTCAGCTACGACACCGTCGTGTTCGAGGGGTTCGGTCCCCACCGCGTGCCGGTCATCGTCGAGTGCCTGACCGACAACAAGAACCGCACCACGCCCAACATGCGGTTCCACTTCAAGAAGGGCCAGCTAGGCACCACCGGCTCGGTCAGCTGGGACTTCGATCACCTGGGCATGATCGAGGCGACCGGCCCCGACGGCGCCGACTCTGAGAGCGTGGCGATCGAGGCCGGCGCCCAGGACCTGGAGGCCGGCGACGACGGCGCCACGCGGTTCTTCACCGACCCGGCCGACCTCGACGCGGTCACCAAGGCGCTGGCCGCGCTGGGCTGGACCGTCACCTCGGCGACCCTGGGATGGAAGGCCAAGAACCCGGTCCCCCTCGACGACACGGCGCGGGCCGAGGTCGAGGCGTGGCTGGCCGAGGTCGACGCCGACGACGACGTCCAGACCTTGTACGTCGCGCTCGCGTGACCGCGGCGACCGGCGGGCCCGCCCGGCACCAGCGGCGCGAGGGTTTAAGCGACCTTAAGTGGGCAACATGGGCGAACCTCGGCACCGTGAGCGCCTACCAAGGAGCTTGCCATGTCGAACGTCCGCGCCCGCCTGACCGCCGCCCTCGTCGCCACCCTCGCTGCCGCGTGCAGCGGCGGCGGCGATCAACCTGACCCGACCGTGATCGGCCCGTTCGACCGCCAGGTGGCCGCCGCCGACGTGTCGATCTTGTACCCGCTCACGGCCACGACCGACCGCGACGACCTGATCGCCGCCAGCGCGATCGGCGCGCACGGCGTGCTGGTCCCACCCGACGTGCTGGGCGACGCCACCGTGGGACGGCTCGACAGCGACGTCGCCGCGAGCGACGCCGACCTGCGCCTGGTCGCGCTGCGGCTCGACCCGTGCTCGGCGCGGGGCAGCTGCACCCCGGAGATCCGCGCGGTGTTCCAGCCGGTGGTGGTGGTGGACGGGCGGCCGATCGCCGCCGACGGGGCGCTGCACGTCTTCTACGACGTCCCCGCCGACGAGCTGCTGGGGTTCCTCAAGCAGGTGCTCGCGCTCAAGCGGGCCGCCGGCGCCGGCGTCGACGTCGACCGGCCGCTGGGCGTCCACCCGATCCTGGCGGCCCGCGGCCTGCGCAGCGAGTTCGCGGTCGGCCTGCGCGCCGCGCTGCTGGCCCACGTCGGCGCGGCGCGGATCGCGCGCGTGACCCGGATGGTGCACCAGTTCCCCGACGGCGACGCCTGGGGCTTCGCGCTGTTCGAGCGCCGGGGCGATCGCCTCGAGGCGGCGACCATCGTCGATGCCCAGGCGACCAACCAGACCATCAGCGGCACCGGCGCCCACGACCCGATGATCGGCGGCATCTACGAGACCGGGGTCACCCCGTCGTTGCCAGCGCTCGGCGTGCTGGCGGCGCTCGGCCGCCCGGCCACCACGACGCCGGAGGTCGAGGCCGGGTTCGCCGAGGCCATCGCCGCCCAGGATCCGACCCGCCACACCTCCGAGGACACCGACTGCGTGTCGTGCCACGTCGCCGAGGGCGCGCGGCTCGTCGGCACCACGGCGTACGGGCTGACGCCCGCCGACGAGTTCGCCAGCGCGCGGCCGCTGGCCTACCCGCGCGACGGCCAGGCGCTGACCAACCTCCACGCGTTCGGCTACCTGGGCGCCCAGGTCTCGGTCATGCGCCGCACCAGCCACGAGACCGCGCTCACCGCCGACTGGTTCCAGGAGGCGCTTCTGGCCGAGTAGGTGGGCGACGCGGGCGGCCAGCGCCGGACGCGCAGCGCGGGGGCGCGGCGTGGTCGCGCGGGACCGATCGCGCGCCTGCGGCGACGCCGGTTTCCGCCGGCCGCGGCCGTCGCGGCACGGCAGGTTTGGCATACTCGCTCGAGCAACGCACAACCACCAAGGAGCGACGAACGATGCCTGACCCCGTCACGCTGGGATCCAATGTCCTGTTCTTTCCCAAAGCCGAGCTGACCCGCGGCAAGGGGCTCAAGCTGTCGACCCAGCGCGGCGTCGCGGTGTGTACCAAGCGCTTGCTGGTGATGATCCCCAGCCGGGACGTGCAAATCGGCGCGATCAAGGGGAAGATCATGACGCGGAACGAGGGCGACGATGGCTCCCTGCCGCAGCAGGTCGAGCGCCTGGTCCAGCGCACCGATCTGACGGTCGAGGCGCTCGAGGCCGAGCTGACCTCGCTGCTCGGGTCGGATTACGCCGATCAGGCCTTCGAGATCGCCAAGCTGGCGTCGTTCAAGGTGTGGTCGTTCGGCCCGCTGTCGCAGGTCCGCATGAAGCTGGCCGGCGGGGTCACGCCGATCGTGTTCGTGCCGCGCGGCAAGGGCGCGGTGAAGCAGGTGAAGGCGTTCTACGCCTGATCGGCGACGCGCGCCGGCGCGGCCCGGCGGTGGCCGAGGCGGCTACCCACCCTGGCGCGCGACGAAGTCGTCGATGAGCGCGCGGGCGATCGACAGCGGCGGCGGCACCGGCGGCAGGGCGTCGGGCGCGAACCAACCGGCGTGGGCGATCTCGGTGGGCTCAGGGACGATGTCGCCCCCGGCCCAGCGCGCGGTGAACCCGACCATGAGCGAGCCGGAGAACGGCCACGGCTGGCTGCCGAAGTAGCGGACGTCGGTGACGGCGACCCCGACCTCCTCGGCGACCTCGCGGTGGACGCACGCCTCGAGGGTCTCGCCGACCTCCACGAAGCCGGCCAGGGTCGAGTAGAACGGCAGCCGGGCCCGCACGTGCTGGGCCAGCAGGCACCGGCCGTCGCGCTCGACCAGCACGATCACCGCGGGCGACAGCCGCGGGTAGCACGCGTGGCCGCACGCCGCGCACGTGCGCACGCGCTCGGCGACGCTGCGGGTGGTGGGGCCGCCGCAGCGGCCGCAGAAGCGGTGGTCCCGGTCCCACGCCGTCAGGCCCAGCGCGCGCCCGGCGACGGCGAACTCCTCGTCGGGCAGCGCCCCGTACAGCTGGCGCAGCGGCACCGGCTCGCTGCCGGGCGGCGGCCCACCGTCGTCGCGCAGCCGCGCGAAGCACGGCGCGCCGTCCAGCTCGCCCAGGTGCAGGGCCGCGCCGGCCTCGCCCACCGGCACCGACACCGCCGGCCCGGGCACCACCCACAGGTCGGCGCCGTCGATGACGTACAGCCGGCCGACGGTCGCGGTGGTGGAGATGGCGGGGACGAACACCATGCTCGCCGTGTAGCACGCCGCCGCCGCCGGGCCCGGCTACAGCAGGCGCCCGAGCGCGTCCTTGACCCGGGCGATCGGGCCCACGCCGTACAGCTGCTTGATCATCCCGCGCACCTTGTCGTAGGTGTTGGCCGGCAGGTTGAACGACATCAGGTTCATCGGCAGCGAGAACACCTGCTCGGCGGTGGCCTTGGTCCGGGCGAACTCGCGGATGCCGTGGTCGCCGTGGATGCGCCCGAAGCCGGAGTCGCCGACGCCGCCGAACGGCAGCGTGGTGATGCCCGAGAACGCCATCACCGAGTTGACGGCGGTCATGCCCGACTTGAGCCGATCGGCCAGCTCGCGGGCCCGCTTGCCGAACACCGCGGAGCCCAGGCCGAACCGGGTGGCGTTGGCGCGCCGCAGCGCCTCGTCGGTCGAGGCCACCTTGACGATCGGGATGACCGGCCCGAAGGTCTCCTCGGCCATGACCAGCATGTCGTCGGTGACGTCGACCAGCACCGTCGGCTGGATGTACCGACCGGCGATGGCGTCGGGGCCGCCGGT
The DNA here is from genome assembly GCA_041389965.1 of Kofleriaceae bacterium. Classification (GTDB taxonomy): domain Bacteria; phylum Myxococcota_A; class Polyangia; order Haliangiales; family Haliangiaceae; genus UBA2376. The sequence continues at coordinate 466,160 of JAWKQV010000003.1, forward strand.
GAGCGCCTTGGCGCCGCGGGCCAGCGCGTCGGTCAGGTGGTCGCGTACGATCTCGACCTGGGCCGCCGAGGTCATGGCGCCGAGGTGGCCGTCGTCGCCGCCGACCTTGACCTTGCCGACCCCGGCCACCACCTTGGCGACGAACTGATCGTAGACCGGCGCCGCCACGTAGATCCGCTCGATCGACACGCAGGCCTGGCCGGCGTTGGTGAGCGCCCCGAACACCGCGGCCTCGGCGGCGGCGTCGAGGTCGGCGTCCTCGGCCACGATCATCGGATCCTTGCCGCCCAGCTCCATCAGCACCGGCGTGAGGTTGGCAGCGCACGCGGCCATCACCTTCTTGCCGGTGGCGGTCGAGCCGGTGAACGCCAGCTTGTCGACGCCGCTGGCGCACAGGGCGGCGCCGGTGGCGCCGGCGCCGGTGACGATCTGCAGCACGTCGGGGATCGACAACGACCGCGCGGCCAGCTCGACCAGCTTGACGCCGATGAGCGGGGTCAGCTCGCTGGGCTTGAACACCACCGCGTTGCCGGCGGCCAGCGCGTAGGCGATCGAGCCCATCGGCGTGAAGATGGGGTAGTTCCACGGGCCGATCACGCCGACCACGCCCAGCGGGTGGTAGGTGATGGTGGCGCGGAAGTTGGCGAGCACGCCGGTGCCGACCTTCTCGGGCGCCAGGGCCTTGGCGGCGCGGCGGGCGGCGTGGTCGAGGTGCGACAGCGCCATCATCACCTCGATCAGCGCCTCGAGCTTGGACTTGCCGTTCTCGCGGTGGATGAGGTCGGCCAGGTCGTCGGCGGCGTCGGCCAGGGCCCGGCGCCAGCGGGTCAGCTCGACCTCGCGCTCGGCGTAGGTGAGCGCGCCCCACGAGGCGGCGGCGGTGCGCGCCTTGGCCACGGTCGCGGCGACGCCGGCAGCGGTGACGATGGGCACGGCGCCGAGCCGCTCGCCGGTGGCGGGCGCGTGGACCTCGAGCACGTCGCCGCCGGGGATGGGCGGGGCGGCTCCGTTGGACGACGGGGACGACGATGCGGTGGCAACCATGGCCGGACCGTACCCGTGGCCCTGGGCCTTGTCACGACCTGTCGGCGAGGGCGCGCTCGATGGCGGCCCGGAAGGCCTCGATCGGCTGGGCCCCGGTGAACCGACGCCCGTTGATGAAGAAGGCCGGCGTGCCGCGCACGCCCAGGGTCATGCCGCCGTCGAAGTCGGCCGCCACGTCGGCGGCGAAGCGGTGGCTGTCGAGGTCGCGGGTGAAGGCGGCCACGTCGAGCCCGGCCTGGCCGGCCAGGTCGATGAGCGCGGCCCGCGACAGGTCGTCCTGGAACGCCAGGCACAGGTCGCGGAACTGCCACAGCTTGCCCTGGGCGGCGGCGATGCGCGCCGCCTCGGCCGCGAGCCGGGCGTGGGGGTGGCCGTCGAGGGGAAAGTCCTTGACCACCAGGCGCAGCTGGCCGGGGTACTCGTCCCACAGCGCGTCGACGGTGCCGACCACCTTCGCGCAGAACGGACACTCGAGGTCCTGGTACACGACGATGGTGACCGGCGCGTCGGCCGGCCCCTTGGCCGGGCCGCGCTCGAGGCCGACCTGGGCCGCCAGCGCGGGATCGATCTGGTCGCCGTCGGGGATCACCTCGCCGGGCTGACACTCGCCGCCGGGTTGGTCCGGGTCGCACGAGCCGCCGGCCGGGCCGGCGCGGCGACCGGACGGGGCGCGACCGCGGACGGGGCGGCCGCGGCGAGCGCGGGCGACGAGCGCGGCGCGAGGGTCGGCGCCGCCGGGCCGCGGGTCGCCGCGGCGGGCGCGGGTGCGGCCGCCGGCGCGGCGGCCGGACGGGTGGTGACATACGCGGTGCCGGCCGCTCCGGCGGCGGCGAGGACGAGGGCAGCAATCTTCAACATCGTGGCTCCTGCGGGGTGAGAGGTCGAACGCAGGGACCTAGCGATCAACGACGGCGGCGGTCGCGGCGGCAGCGCCGCCACCAGCCCGACCACGAACGCCCGGCGCGGCCGGGTCCGCGTCAGCGCGTCCTCGACGGTGTCGACCACGTGCGTCGCCAGGAGGCGCCGCCCGCGCGACAGCCGCTGGGTGGCGGCCTCGGCCGAGATGCCGAGCGCGCTGGCCACGTCGCGGATCGAGCGGTCGTGCTGGTAGTACAGCACCAGCACCTCGCGGTAGCTGGCCGGCAGCGCGTCGAGCGCGCCGGCCACCAGCCGGTCGGTCTCTGCCGCGTCGAGCGCCTCGTACGGCGTGGCGGCGAGGCTGGCCCGATCGTCCACCTGGTCGACCGGCGTCTCGCGCCGCTGTCGGCGGCGCGCGGCCCGCGCCAGGTTGCGGGCGATGCCACACAACCAGGCTCGCAGCCGGCCGGTCTCACGCAGCGAGTCGAGCTGCTTCCACGCGGCGACGAAGGTGTCCTGGGCGACGTCCTCCGACAGCGTCGGGTTGCGAGTCGAGCTGTACGACACCGCCCAGACCGCGTCGAGGTGCCGCTCGACCAGCTGGCCGAACGCGGCCCGCTCGCCACGGCGGCTGGCCGCGACCAGCTCGTCATCGGTGATCGCTTGTCCCATGTACCCGCTCGTGTCGAGAACCCGCCTCGACCTGACAAGGATTCCACCGCGCCCAGCCGAAAGCGACGACGCCGGAGCCTCGCGGCCCCGGCGTCTGGGTCGGTGGTGGTCCGGGCCGCGCTACGGGTTGCCGGCCGCGCCCTTCGCCGCCATGCCGCCGAACTGCTTGGCGAGGTTCATGATCGAGGTCAGCTCGGCCTCGGTCAGCGCCAGGTTGAGCTTCACCACCGGGCCGTCGGCCGCCACCATCAGCGACTTGGCGGCCTTGGTGAGCCCCATCGAGCTGGCGGCCGAGGTGACCTGGCCCAGCTGGGCCTGGGCCATGCCGACGATCTTGGCGGCCGAGTCGGCGCTGTCGGTGACCAGCTTGAGCCCGATCGCCAGGTCGGCGGTGAACTTCATGCCGAAGGTGACGGTCGACGCCGCCATGCCTTCCTTCTTCATGTCGGCCTGGGCCGACGCCGGGATGAGCACCGCCGCCCACAGGTGGGCCTTGGTGTCCGCCGCGGCGATGGCGGCCTTCATGGCCTTGGCCCTCTTCGAGGTGGCCACGCTCTTGCCCTTGGCCTTGCCCTTGCCGAGGACCAGATCGATCTCGGCCTTCAGCTTGCCCTTCTTCGCGAAGTACATGCGGTCGCCGATGAAGGCCGCGTCGGTGTCCTTGCTGGTGAAGATGGTGACCCCGGCGTAGGTCGACGACGTCGCGTCGGGGATGGTCGACAGCTTGTCCTTGGGCAGGCGGCCCTCGACGATGATCAGCACGTCCTGCATGCTGTCCTTGCTCAGCCCCTTGGCGCTGCCGCCGGCGAACAGGATGGTGTCGATGTCCTTCATCGGATCGAGACCCAGCTCCGCCAGCTTGGTCTTGGCGTCGGGCGCGGCGGCCAGCAGCTGCGAGAAGCCCTTCTGCAAGAGGCCCGAGCCGCGGGCGCCTCCCATGTCGAACACCATGACCAGCTGGCTCTGCTCGGGGACGAACTTGAGCAGGTCGGTGCCGTTGCCGGCGTGGGCGGGCGCGGCGGTCGCGACCAGCGCGGCGCCGAGAACACAGAGAGCGAGCGAAGACTTGGACATGGTTCCTCCCGGCGAAGCGCCGTCCGGCCGAGGTTGGCTCGGCAACCCGCCGGGTATAGCCCGGCGGCTCGAGACAGACGATCGGCACTCGTAAATATTCGCCGTCGGCGCGGCCGCGGCCAGCTCGATCGACCGACCCGGTCCGGCCGGCGCCGCCCGGGCCGGCGGTCAGCGCTTGACCAGCCGCCCCAGCTCTTCGGACTCGATGGCGCAGGCCCGGGCCAGGTGGGCGTGGCGCAGCGGGCCGCCGTCCTCGGCGGCCAGGAACGCGGCGCGGATGGCGGCGTTGCGGATGTTGCCGCCGCTGAACTCCCAGCGGTCGGCGACGTCGTCGAGGTCGAGATCGCGCCCCAGGTGCTCGGCCGCCGGCAGGTGGGCCCGCCACAGCGCGATGCGCGCGTCGGCGTCGGGCAGCTCGAAGTCGACCCGGAACTGCAGCCGGCGCAGGAACGCCTCGTCGATGCCGCCGGTCGCGTTGGTGGTGAGGATGGCGATGCCGTCGAACTGATCGAGCTTCTGGAGGAGGAAGTTCACCTCGAGGTTGGCGTACCGATCGTTGGCGCTCTTGACCTCGGTGCGCTTGCCGAACAGCGAGTCGGCCTCGTCGAACAACAGCACGGCCTGGCCGTGGCGGGCCTCGGCGAACAGCCGGGCCAGGTTCTTCTCGGTCTCGCCCACCCACTTCGACACGATCTGCGATAGGTCGACCCGGTACAGCGCGATGCCCAGCTCGGTGGCCAGCACCGACGCCGCCAGGGTCTTGCCGGTGCCGGGCGGCCCGCTGAACAGCGCCGCCACGCCCTCCCCGGTCACGTGCCGGCCCAGGCCCCACTGCCGGTACACCTGCTCGGCGTGCCGGCGGTACAGCACCATCTCGCGCAGCCGGGTGGTGGTGTCCTTGGGCAGGACCAGGCCGTCCCACCCGACCCGGCGCGCCACCCGCTCGACCAGGTTGCCCAGGCGAGGGCGCAGCGCGTCGGCGATCGCGGCCTGGGCCGCGGGGCTGGGGTCGAGCAGCGTGCCGCGGTGGTAGGCGTCGACCAGCGCCTCGACCTGCCCCAGCGCGGGCGCCAGCGGGGCGATCGCCTCGGCGGTGATCTCGGCCGCGGCGGTCACCCCGTCTTGCTCGAGGCGAGCCTGGGCCAGCCGGGTGCCGGCGCCGCCGCGCAGGCCCAGCATCGACACCACCGCCAGCGCCGGCGCCAGCGTGGTCGGCACCGGATCTTCGTCGGGGGCGTACACCACGACCGGCACGTCGAGGCGGTTGGCGGCGCGCACCGCCGCGCCCAGGCGGCGGGCGATGTGCAGCGGATCGGGCTCGCGCTCGGGAGCCAGGTCGATGGCCGGCACGGCGCCGGCGAGGGCGGCGTCGCGCAGCAGCCGGGTGAAGGCCAGCTCGAGGTTGCCGTCGCCCGGCAGCGCGCAGGTCCACAGCGCCGCGCCGTCGCGCGCCGCCAGCACGCGGCCGATGGTGTGCATCGACCACGGCGACGGGCCGACCACCAGGAGCGGGCGGGACAGATCGGGCAGGCCGACCGCGGCCAGATCGAGCGTCGGGCGGATGCCGGCTGGCGCGGTGTCGATGACCGCCGCCGGCGGCAGGATGACCGCGCCGCGCAGCGCCGCCAGCACCGCGGCCGGGACCCGGACCGGGGCGCTGGCCGCCAGGCCCAGCACGGGATCGACCTCGAGCAGGCCCAGCGCCAGCAACCCGCGCTCGCCGCCCAGCCGCTTGGCCAGGGCCAGCCGCGCCGCCACGTCGTCCTCGGCCAGGTCGAGCAGGAAGCCGAGCGTGAAGCCGCCGCGCGGCGCCAGGGCGTCGCAGCTGCGGCCGAGCGCGCCGTCGAGCTGGGGCGCGGCCGCCAGCGCCAGCACCGCGAGCTGGCCGTCGTCATCGTCGAGCCACCGGGCGATCCGCGCCAGCGGGGTGGGCCCGAGCCGCGGCCAGGACGCGGCCACCGCCGCCGCCAGGGCCGGCACCTCCGCGGCGCGCGCGGTCAGGGCCGCGCGGGTGGCCTCGTCGGGCCCGGCCTGGTGACCGTCGGTCCCGAGCCGGAGCCACAGGCGGGCCGCCGCGGCTCGGCCCAGGGCCAGGACGTCGGCGACGCGATCGGCAGGTCGACCCATCAAGACGCCAGCCTACAACGCGCGCGCGGTGGTACGCTACCTACCACCATGGGCGATCCAGACCAGACCCGGCTCCGGCGCAGCGAGACCGACCACGCGTCCACCACCGACGCGCTGGTCGCCAACGACAACGGCGCCGAGCCCGGGCGCAGCCCCGGCGCGGGCTACCTGGGCGGCGACGCCCACGTCGCGTCGCGCACCACCGGGGTCGCCGGGTTCGCCAACCCCGACGCGCAGACCTACGCGCACGGCGCGATGATGGGCGCGGCCGGCGAGTTCATGAAGGACGCGCTGTGGAACCAGATCTTCCGGTCGCTGTGGGCCTCGGAGTACGAGCGGGTCGCGGCGCTGACCGACGTGGCCGCGGTGATGGGTGCCCTCGAGAACAACCCCATCCTCGCCGCCTACGGTGAGTGCAAGACCCTCGAGCACCGCGGCCAGGCCGCCGGCCGCGCCGAGCCCAGCACCGCGGTGGCCGGCACCAAGGTGCTGCCCCAGGAGTGGGACGTGTGGCTCGACCCGGCGGCGCCCGGCGATCTGACCCACGCCAAGATCGCCCACGGCAACAAGATGACGACGATGCTCCAGGGCGCCAACCAGGATCGCGTCACCGGCTACGGCCGCGACGACGTCCGCACCAGCAAGAACGGGCCGCAGTGGCTCGAGCTGTTCGGGCGCGCGGTGGCGATGTACCGCGGCGGGGCGGCGCCCGAGGGCGGCGCGGCCACCGGCGATCGGCAGGCCGCCATGCAGCGCGCGGCCGCCGCCACCACCGCCGCCGCGGCCATCGACCTGGCGATCGACTTCCTGCGCGCCGAGAACGGCGGCGGCCTGGTGCTCGACGTGAAGTCGACCTACTCGACCGCGGGCGACATCCAGATCTTCGTCGACGCCCTCCAGGCCCGCGGCATCAACGTCATCGGCGTGGGCACCTTCCGCCACGATCAGCTGGCCGGCCTCGAGGCCGGGGTCCGCCCGGTCAAGTTCTACCACGGCCTGAGCGGGGTCCAGCTGGCCGCCGTCAACGGCGAGCTGCACGACGGCGACCACCTGATGTTCAACGCCGGGTCGCTGATCACCAAGAGCGGCGGCTGGGTGCGGGCCGAGAGCTACGCGGTCGACGAGAGCGCGGTCCAGGCCATCAGCGACCTGGTCACCCGGCTGCACCTGCACGTCGGCCTGTACGTGCAAGAGACCGCCATCGACGAGCACGCGGTCAACCTGATCGTCCGCCTGGTCAACCGGCTGCCCGATGTGTTCAAGGACGGCTTCGCCTACGGCAACATCTCCGGCGCGGCCGAGACCGAGACCACCGGCACCGGCATGGGGGCCCAGCAGCCGCTCGAGAACGTCGACCACGGCAAGCTGCTCGGGGCTCAGGCGCGCGACGGCGCGGTGGCGGCGGGCAGCGCGGTGGCCGCCGGCGCCCGCGAGGCGGGTGGCCGCCTGCGCGACGGCGCGGTCGAGCTGGGCGGCCGCATGCAAGAGGGCGCCGGCCGCCTGCGCGACGGCGCCAGCGAGCTGGGCGGCCGCATGCAAGAAGGCGCGAGCCAGCTGGGCGAGCGCGCTGGCGAGGCCGGTCAGGCGCTGCGCGACCTGCTGCCGTCGTGGTAAGGCACTCGGATGGCGACCTCCCCTGACGCTCCCGACGACGCCTTCGCCGCGCGCCACCGGTTCGCGGTGGAGCGGCTGCGCGACGCGCTGGCCCTCGACGCCGTCGGCTTCGTCGACCAGGAGGTCACCCGGCGCCTGCGCGACCGCCCCCACTTCTTCGGGCGCATGCAGCCCGGGCCGCGCGCGTCGTTGCGCCAGCGGGTCGACGCCGACAGCCTGGCCGCGGTGGAGCGGCTGGCGCAGCCGGTCACCGATCTGCGGGTCTACTTCGGCGCCGAGCCTCGCACCGTCGCTGAGGAGGACGCCGCGTTCACCCGGACCGTGACCGAGGCGATCGTCGGGGTGGCCCGGCGCCTGCTGACCGAGCTGGCGTTCCCCGGCGACGACAAGCCCGACCGGGCCGACATCACGGCGATGGACCTCGACGCCGAGTACCAGCTGTCGTACCAGCCGTCGCCGACGCTGGTGTGGGCGTGGCGGCGGGTCCGCGAGCTCGACGGCGTGCGCAACCAGGTGGCCGACGGCGACGTCACCGACGGCTTCGAGCGGCGCTGGCACCTGCCCGAGCGCGGCCCCGCCGCGTAGCCGAGCGCGGCGCAGCGACGGGCGGCGGTGCGGTACACTGGCGCTGTGGCGGCCTCCCAGCTCTACGTCGCGGCCGCCGGGGCGGTGCCCGCCCTCGTGGCCATGTGGTACTTCGATCGGCTCGATCGGCGCCGCCCCGAGCCGGCCGGCCTGCGCCGCCTGGTCGCGCTGTGCGGCGCGCTGTCGGTCATCCCCATCCTCATCGCCGACGGGGTGCTGCTGGGCGCGCTGGGCGACGCGCGGCCCCCGGAGTCGAGCTACGGCGGCGCGCTGTTCACGTCGTTCGTGGTCGCCGCGCTGATCGAAGAGAGCGGCAAGGTCGCGGTGGTCTACCTGGTGGCGTGGCGACGGCGCGCGTACGACGAGCGGCTCGACGCGGTGGTGTACGGCGCCCGGGCCGGGCTCGGCTTCGCGATGGTCGAGAACATCCTGTACCTGATGGGCCAGGTCGAGCTGAAGGGCGTCATCATCACCTGGATCTTGCGCGCGGTGCTGGCGGTGCCGGGCCATGCGCTGTGGACCACCATCGCCACCGCCGGCGGCACCCGGCGGCGGTTCGACAAGCGCGGCCCCGGCGTCGTCGGTGGGCTCGCGCTCGCGGTGCTCCTCCACGGCAGCTACGACGCCGCGTTGTTCCTGGCGGAGCCGCTGCGCCTCGACGGCCACGACGGCGTCGCCTACGCGCTGCTCGGCGTGCCGCTTTTGGTGATCATCGCGTCGTGGTGGATCGTGACTCGCTACGCGCGCACCGCGCTGGCGCTCGACGACGCCGACGCCGCCCGGAACGCCGGCGTGATGCCGCCGCCGCCGGGTGGACCCGCGCCAGCGGCCAGGCCGGGCTACCCGGGCTACGGCTATCCGCCGCCGGGGCACGGCTATCCGCCGCCGGGATACGGTTATCCGCCGTCGGGCTACGGCTATCCGCCGCCGGGCTACGGCTATCCGCCGCCGGGCTACGGCTATCCGCCGCCGGGGCACGGCTATCCGCCGCCGGGGCACGCCCATCCGCCGCCGGGCTTCGTCCAAGCACCCGGGCCGGCGCCGGCGGGCTACCCGCCACAGCAACCCGCGCCGCCCCCGGGGCATCCGCCGCCGGGGTACGGCCATGCGCCGCCGGGGTACGGCTACGGCCCGCCTCCGGGCTATCCGTGGGCGGGGGGCTGGCCGCGGCAACCCGCCCCGGCCGCGCCGCCGCCCCCACCCGGCGGCGATCCCCGCAAGCCGCCGGGCACCTGACGAGGTGGGGTCTGGGGCCCCTCCTCCCGCCGTGGTCACCGCGTCGAGTGCCGGTGCGGTGACGTACATTTTTGCCGCGACGCGACGGGTCTTCGTCGACGAAAAGTTTCCGGCACGAGGGAAGGACCACGCCGCGACCGCACGTATTATCTCGTGACCGGCAGCTGCGCGCTGCAGCCGTCAAAGGGGACGACGCTTCGCCGATACGCTGACACGCCTGTGCGCCTTGAGGAGCCAGAACTCGAACTCGCCGACGACGCCGAGGCGCCGGAGGCGGAGCCGCAACCCCGACAGGTCGCCGGCAAGAAGAGTCGTTTCGAGACGGCGGTGACCAAGGCGGCAAAGCCGGCCGCACGACCGCGCCGCAAGCGCGCGGCGGCGCCGGGCAAGACGCCCATGACCAAGGCGTGGGGCGACGCGGCGCGGGCGATGCGCCCGCCAGCGTCGACCGAGCCCGAGGCGACACCCGCGCCGACCGCGCGTCCGTCCGCGACGACTGCGCCGTCCGCGCTGGCGCCGCCGCCCGCCGCGGCCGCGACCGCAGGCGACCGCGCTCCCGTGACCGGGCCGGTCGCTGGCCCGCCCGCGCCGACCGCGCCCACCCCGCTGGCGCCCGCGAGCCCTGCGCCGCCCGGGCTCGGCGCCGGCACGCCGCTGGCGGCGACGTGGGCCGCTCGCCGCGCGAGCGTGATGCAGCCGATCGTCAACCGGCCGGGCGCGATCGCCGACGTCGACGGCACGGCCGCGTCGCTGGTGGGCCAGTGGGACGCCGTCAAGGCGCGGATTCCGGATCCGGGACTGCTGCAGGACAAGCCGGCCGCGCCGCCGATGTCGCTGGCCGGCCCGCCGGCCCTCAGGCCACGCCGGGCGTCGGCGCCGGGCCCGCGCCAGCCGCGGCACCGACCCGCGCGGCGGCGCCGACCGCCACCGCGGCATCGCCGGCCGCCGACGCTGCGCCGCCGACGGCCCGGCCCGCGGCGCCGATCGCCGCCGCGACGCCGACCCCAGCCGCAGCGCCGGGACCGCCCCGGCGGCGACCGGTCCCGCTGCGCCCGCCCCGGCCGCGCCCGCTGGCGGCAGCGTGCGCGAGCTGGCGACCAGCATGATCGGCACGGTGGTCGGCGCCATCTCGGAGGTGGTCGGCGACGGGTTGGCCCAGATGATCGGCGGCGCCGCCAACCAGGCGGTGGCGGCGGTGAGCGACGCCGTGAGCTCGCTCCAGGGCGCCGCCGCCAACCTGAACGCACCGGCGACCGGCCAGGCGGTCGACAGCGCCGCCGTCGACGCCGCCCGCGCCGCCGCGGCGGTGGCCGATCCCGCTCGCGACGCCCACGAGGCCGTCGCCGCCGGAGCCGCGCCTCCGCGCCGTGGGCCGGCCGCGGCCGCGCCCGGCGCCGTTCGCCCCGCGCCGGCGGGCCGCACGCCAGCCGCGCCCGCGCCAGCCACACCCGCGCCAGCCGCCCCGCGCCGACCGACCCGGCCGTCGCCGCCGCCGAGCTGGCGCGCGCCGGCGACCGCGTGCGCGACCCGGCCGCGGCGCTGCACGCCGCCGCAGAGGCCCGGGCCCGCCGGCTCGACGCGCTCAAGCGGCGCGAGTGGCAGCTGCAGGCCAAGCTCATCCTGGGCGCCGCCGACAACCGCTACGAGCGCGAGGCCGACGAAGCCGCCGACCTGGTGATGAGCCAGGGCGAGGCCCAGGTCGCCGGGCGGGCCGTCGCCGTGGTGCAGCGCGCGGTCGCGTCGCGCACCAGCGCGAGCGATCCCGGCGCCACCGTCAGCGACGACGAGCTGCCGCCCGAGGTCGAGGCGCGCATCGAGGGCGTGCTGCGCAGCGGCGGCCGCGGCCTGACCGCGAGCGAGCGTGCGTTCTTCGAGCCGCGCTTCGGCCACGACCTGGGCGACGTGCGCATCCACGACGGCGGCGAGGCCGCGGCGCTGGCGTCGTCCCTCGACGCCCGGGCGTTCGCGGTCGGCCACCAGATCGTCCTGGGCCACGGCGAGGGCAGCGGCGAGTCGCGCGAGGCGCGCCGCCTGCTAGCGCACGAGCTAGCCCACGTCATCCAGCAGACCGGCGGCCGGCCCCAGGGCGCCGCCGCGGACGCACCGACGGGCGACGCGCCGACGGGCGACGCGCCGACGGGCGACGCACCGACGGCGGACGCGCGACACCCGGCGGCGCCCGTCGACCAGCCCGCGCACCTGCGCGGCCCGCGCGCGACCGCCGACGCCGGCTTGCGCGGCGGGTTCGCCGCGACGGTGCGGCACGGCCTGACCGCGGCGCTGCGCCCGGCGCTGTCGACCAGCGGCGCCCGCGGGCAGGTGCAGCGCTTCGGGCTCGGCGACCTGAACCCGATGAACGCGATCAACGCGGCGCGGGACCTGCTCAACCGGCTGCGGGGCGAGGCGTCGAGCAGCGGCAGCGCGCTGCAACAGGCCGGGCAGGCCAAGCAGGGAGAGATCGACGGCCTGGCCCAGCAGAAGGGCGCCGAGGTCCAGGGCCAGGGCCAGCAGAAGGGCGCCGAGGTCCAGGGCCAGGGCCAGCAGAAGGGCGCCGAGGTCCAAGGCCAGGGCCAACAGAAGGGCGGCGAGGTCGACGCCGACGGCAAGCAGAAGGGCGGCGAGGTCGACGCCGACGGCAGGCAGCGCGGCAGCGAGGTCGACGCTGACGGCAAGCACAAGGGCGCCGAGCTCGACGCAGCCGGCCACGAGAAGGGGGCGGAGCTCGATCAACACGCGCACCAGCGCGGCGGCGAGCTCGACCAGTTGGCCGAGGCCAAGCGCGCCGAGGTCGAGCAGCAGGCCGACGCCAAGCGCGCCGAGGTCGAGCAGCAGGCCGCGCAGAAGGATCAAGAGCTGCGCGGCGAGGCCGACGCCAAGGCGGCCGAGGTCGACGCCCAGGGCCGGGCCAAGGGCGAGGAGCTCAACGTCGAGGCCCAGCAGACCAGCGAGGAGCTGCGCACCGACTACCGCACGCTCGAGCAACAGACCCAGGCCGACCAGCAGCAGGTCGATCAGCAGGTCCAGGCCGACACCCAGGCGCTGCAGGGCGAGGCCCAGACCCAGGGCGGCGTCATCGAGCACGCCTGGCAGGCGCTCGAGAGCGAGGCGATGGGCGTGGTGCGCGGCCTCGACGCGCGGGCCGGCGCGCTGTGCGACCAGTACAAGGGCAAGGCGCAGGACTTCATCAAGTCCGTCGACGCGATGCTGCAGCCGGCCTTCAGCAGGGTGGCCGAGGGCTTCAAGGCGATCCAGGACGCGGGCGAGCAAGCCTGGGCCGCGTTCATGCAGCAGATCGAGCCCATCCTCAAGGCGCTCGAGGAGAAGTGGCGGCAGTTCACCGCGTGGGCCCAGCCGATCTGGGACGCGGTCAAGCAGAAGGCGACCCAGCTGGCGCAGAAGGCGGCCGAGCTGGCCCGCGCGGCGTGGGACAAGGCCACCGCCGCCTGGGACACGCTCAAGACCAAGGCGACCCAGCTGTGGAACGCGCTGACCCAGAAGGTCCAGCAGGCGATCCAGTGGCTGATGGGCCTGGGCGATCGGGCCCGCGCGTGGATCCACGGCAAGGCCGAGGCCGCGCGCGCCTGGGTGCACGGCAAGGCCGACGCCGCCCGCGCGTTCGTCCACCGGCTGGCGGCCCAGGCGCGGCAGGCGATCACGCGCGCCGCGACGACCGCGCGCACCTGGATCCACGGCCAGGCCGACGCCGCGCGCACGTGGATCCACGGCAAGGCCGACGCCGCCCGCACCTGGATCGCCGGCAAGGCGACCGCGGCAAAGACGTGGATCAACGGCCGGGCCCAGGCCGCGCGGTCGTGGATCGACAGCCGCGCGACGGCGGCCGACACGTGGATCCACGGCAAGGCCGACACCGCGCGCGACTGGATCGCGGGCAAGGCCGACGTCGCGCGCAGCTGGATCCACGGCAAGGCCGACGCCGCGTCGCAGTGGATCTCCGAGAAGGGCCACGGCCTGGTCGACGGCCTGCACGGCCAGGTCCGGGGTGCCGTCGACGCGCTCGCCTCCAAGGGCGGGCCGGTCATGCAGTTCTTCGCCGGCCTGTTCAACGGCATCCTCGACGGGCTGGCCGGCCTCGGCAACGGCGCCGTCGACGCGCTGTCCGGCGCGGTCAGCTCGGCCGGCGGCATGGTCGAGCGGCTGGCGACCGGGGCCATCGACTTCGTCGAGAGCCAGGCCACCGGCGCGGTGTCATGGGTCGAGCAGCTGGGCTCGAGCGCGATCCAGTGGGTCGCCAGCAAGGCCAGCGGCGCGGTGGCGTGGGTCGCCGACAAGGCCAGCGGCGCGGTCGACTGGGTCGCCGACAAGGCCACCGGCGCGGTGACGTGGGTCGAGCAGCACGGCACCAGCGCGGTGACGTGGGTCGAGCAGCGGGCGGTCGGCGCGGTCGACTTCCTCGAGCGCGCCGCGACCCGCGGCGTGAACCTGGTCGAGCGCGGCGCCACCGCGGCGGTCGACACCGTCGAGCGCGGCGTGAACCTGGGCATCAGCGCCCTCGAGACCGGCGCCACGCTGGCGGTCGACGCGGTCGAGGGCGCGGTCAAGGGAGCGCTCGGCGCGATCGCCCTGGTCGGCTGGGGCGCCGCCAAGCTCCTCGAGGGTGCGTGGGCCGGGCTGCAGCGCGGCTGGGCGTGGGTCAGCGAGAAGGCCGGCCAGGCCTGGACCTGGATCAAGGAGAAGGCCGGCCAGGCCTGGACCTGGATCAACACCAACGTCATCCAGCCGGCGTGGAACTGGCTCCAGCAGCAGTGGGCCAGCCTCAAGGCGTGGTTCGCGCGGACCTTCCCCGGGCTGACCAAGTGCTGGGAGGTCTTCAAGGAGTACGCCGGCGCGGTCGGCGGCTACTTCCTCGAGAAGGTCGGGCAGTTCGTCACCTGGTTCGGCTCGCTGCCGGTCTGGATGCAGCTGCTGATCGCGCCGGTCGTCCCGTTCGGTCAGTTCCTGGTCCTCAAGAACCTGTGGACGTCGATCCCCGAGCCGATCCGCAACGCGATCCACCTGGTCATCGACATCGTCGGGCTCATCCCCGAGGTCGGCGCGATCGCCGAGCTGGTCAACGCATCGCTGTACCTGCTCGAGGGCAACTACCTCGACGCCGCGCTGGCCGGCATCGGCGCGCTGGCCGATCTGGTGCCGGGCCTCGGCCAGGCGGTCAACGCATCGCGCATGGGCCGCAACGCCACCAAGGTCCTCAAGGCGTTGATGACGGCCTACGAGGTCTACGGCGGCGCCCAGTCGCTGCTCGCTGCGTACGAGCACTTCAAGAAGGGCGAATACCTGCAGGGCATCACCTCGCTGGGCGAGGTGCTGGTGACGCTGATCGGGCTGCGGCAGCACGGCGGCGGCCACGACGGCCCGACGCCGGGTGGACCGACGCCGGGTGGCCCATCGCACGGCGGCCCGACGCCCGGCGGCCCGACGCCTGGTGGCCCGACGCCGGGTGGACCCACGCCCGGCGGCCCGACGCCTGGTGGCCCGACGCCTGGTGGACCCACGCCTGGCGGACCCACGCCTGGCGGCCCGACGCCTGGTGGACCCACGCCTGGCGGACCCACGCCGGGCGGACCCACGCCGGGTGGACCGACGCCTGGCGGCCCGACGCCGGGCGGACCGACGCCTGGCGGCCCGACGCCGGGCGGCCCGACGCCTGGTGGACCGACGCCCGGCGGCCCCACGCCGGGCGGCCCGACGCCGGGCGGACCGACGGCGGTGGCCCGACGCCGGGCGGCCCGACGCCGGCGGACCACGCCTGGCGGCCCGACGCCTGGCGGCCCGACGCCCGGCGGCCCACGCCTGGCGGCCCGACGCCGGGCGGCCCGACGCCTGGTGGACCCACGCCTGGTGGACCGACGCCTGGTGGCCCACGCCCGGCGGACCATGCCGGGTGGCCCCACGCCTGGCGGCCCGACGCCTGGTGGACCGACGCCTGGTGGACCGACGCCTGGTGGACCGACGCCTGGTGGACCCACGCCTGGCGGCCCCACGCCTGGTGGCCGACGCCGGGCGGCCCACGGCCTGGCGGACCCACGCCTGGCGGCCCGACGCCTGGCGGACCCTCGCCTGGCCCGACGCCGGGCGGCCCCACGCCTGGTGGCCCACGCCGGGTGGCCCGACGCCGGGCGGACCCACGCCTGGTGGACCCACGCCTGGCGGACCCACGCCTGGCGGACCCACGCCGGGTGGCCCCACGCCGGGCGGCCCACGCCTGGTGGCCCGACGCCGGGCGGCCCCACGCCTGGTGGACCGACGCCGGGCGGCCCGACGCCGGGCGGACCCACGCCTGGTGGCCCGACGCCCGGCGGCCCGACGCCTGGCGGCCCACGCCTGGCGGACCCACGCCTGGCGGACCCACGCCGGGTGGCCCGACGCCCGGCGGACCGCCTGGCGGCCCGACGCCTGGTGGACCGACGCCGGTGGACCCACGCCTGGCGGCCCCACGCCTGGCGGACCGACGCCTGGTGGACCGACGCCTGGCGGACCGACGCCGGGTGGACCGACGCCCGGTGGCCCCACGCCTGGTGGCCTGACGCCTGGCGGACCCACGCCTGGCGGACCCACGCCTGGCGGACCGACGCCTGGCGGACCCACGCCTGGCGGACCGACGCCTGGCGGCCCGACGCCTGGCGGACCCACGCCGGGTGGCCCGACGCCTGGTGGCCCCACGCCTGGTGGCCCGACGCCTGGCGGACCCACGCCTGGCGGACCCACGCCTGGCGGACCCACGCCTGGCGGACCCACGCCTGGCGGCCTGACGCCTGGCGGACCCACGCCTGGTGGCCCGGATCGGCGGCGGCCTGACGCCTGGCGGACCCACGCCTGGCGGCCCGACGCCCGGCGGCCCGACGCCTGGCGGACCCACGCCTGGCGGACCCACGCCCGGCGGACCCACGCCTGGCGGCCCGGATCACGGCGCCCCGACGCCTGGCGGCCCGACGCCCGGCGGCCCCACGCCCGGCGGCCCCACGCCCGGCGGACCCACGCCGGGTGGCCCGGATCACGGCGGCCCGACGCCTGGTGGCCCGACGCCCGGCGGCCCGACGCCCGGCGGACCCACGCCCGGCGGCCCGACGCCTGGTGGCCCGACGCCTGGTGGCCCGACACCTGGCGGACCCACGCCCGGTGGCCCTGCGCCCGGCGGCCCGACGCACGATCGCGCGCCTCGTCCAGGCGATCCCGACTGGACGCCTGCGATGCAGGCGCAGCGCGACACCGCGTTCGACTTCTACCGGTCGCACGGCATGCCCGAGGCGAGGATCGACTCCCACCTCGACGGCATCGACTTCCGGCACCCGGTCGTCGAGACCACCATCCCGCGGGGGACGATCGTCTCGCAGTTCCAGGTCGAAGGCGGCCGCCAGGGCAGCTACTACTCCGACGGCACCCCGACCCCCGGTGAGCTCGGCATCAACCCGCAGGGCCAGGTGCTCGGTCCCGACGGTCACCCGATCATCGGCCCCGACGGCAACCCCGTCATCGCCGACAAGGTCGTCACCCGCTGGCAGGCCACCGAAGACATCCCCGCGCTCCAGTCGACCGCCGCACCGATCACCGACACGTGGTCGACGCCAGGTCAGCCCTACGACGCGCCCGGCGGTGGGATGCAGATGTACGCGCCCGACCGAGACAAGTTCCGGCCGGTGGGGACCGTGACCGCAGGCCCGACGCCTGGCGGCCTGACGCCCGGCGGCCCCACGCCTGGCGGCCCGACGCCCGGCGGCCCCACGCCCGGCGGCCCGACGCCCGGCGGCCCCACGCCTGGCCCGACGCCCGGCGGCCCCACGCCCGGCGGCCCGACGCCCGGCGCCCCACGCCCGGCGGCCCGACGCCCGGCGGCCCCACGCCCGGCGGCCTGACGCCCGGCGGCCCGACGCCCGGCGGCCCCACGCCTGGCGGCCCCACGCCCGGCGGCCCCACGCCCGGCGGCCCGACGCCTGGCGGCCCCACGCCCGGCGGCCCCACGCCTGGCGGCCCCACGCCTGGCGGCCCCACGCCCGGCGGCCCGACGCCCGGCGGCCCCACGCCCGGCGGCCCCACGCCCGGCGGCCCGACGCCTGGCGGCCCCCACGCCCGGCGGCCCTACGCCCGGCGGCCCCACGCCCGGCGGCCCCACGCCCGGCGGCCCGACGCCCGGCGGCCCGACGCCCGGCGGCCCGACGCCCGGCGGCCCCACGCCCGGCGGCCCCGTGCCCCACGATCCCGTCCGGGAGCACCGCCTCGGTGAGGATCCGGCGACAGGCCAGTTCCGCCCCAACGATGGACACCGCGTTGCGCGTCGAGGCGCAACAGGGCGTCGTGCTCGATCGCTACCAGCCGCAGCCCGGCCAGAAGGGGGACTGGGTCGACACCAGCTCCGGCACCGTGTACGACGGTTGCAGCCCGGGGCCCACGCCCTACTTCGACAAGAGCTGGAAGAAGTACATGCGGTCGCTCGACGAGCACCTCCACCACCCGACGGTCGACCGCGTGGTGGTCGACGTCACGAACCTCAACCTCACCCCGACGCAGCTCCAGAAGCTCGAAGCCCACCTGGCCAGCCTGCCCGGGCCCGAGCAAGCCAAGATCGTCCGGATCGGATTCTGAGGCCAACCCATGAGCGCGAGTCGCGTGCGCCTACGAGAGAGCTACTTCGATGCGTCCGATGCCGCGCTGGCGGTGTGGCTGCGGCTTTTGGTCGACGAGATCGACGCCGCCGAGGCCGCGCCGGCGTGGCTGGCCGACGCGCGCGAAGACTGGCACGACGCCGCGACCATGGGCTTTGGGTTCGGGGTCATGCCCGAGCTCGACGACTTCATCCTCGACGAGGACCGCCGTGCCGTGGTGCTGGCGCTGTGCGAGGCAGCCGCGGCCCGCCTGCGCGCGCTGGCGGACCCGGTCCCGGCCGCGACCCTCAACGCGCTCGGCACCGGCGGCGCCGATGCGCAGTTCCAGTGGGACGTGCCGCGCGCGATGTTCCAGGACGTCGCCGACCAGTTCACCGCGCTGGTGCGCGACGCGGCGCTCGAGCCAGCGTCGTAGCGCGGCCCGCGCCGCGCTATGCTGCCGACGAGGAATCCCATGTCGCAGATCTCACGTTCCCACGTCGCGGCCCTGGTCGACCGGGCCCGGGCCATGACCGACGACCGCCTGGCGGCCGCGCCGGCCGGCGCGGTCCACGCCATGTTCGCGTCGATCCAGAGCCAGCTCGAGTACATGCGCCAGACCATCGCCGGGGGTGGTCGCCCCGCCATCGAGGACGTCAACCGGCTCACCCTCGGGGTGATCGCGGTGCGCGAGTTCGAGACCGCCGACGTCGACTACTGCGACGCCATCTGCGACGCGGTGTTCAACTTCAAGAAGCTGTAGCGCCGCCGCCAGCGCGCGGTCACCGGAAGCCCGGCCCGCCGACCCACACCACCAGCGACCGGCGCAGCCCGCGGGTCACCGGGGTGACCCGGTGCATGACGAACGACGGGAAGCCGACCACGTTGCCCAACCCGCGCGGCACCCGCACCGCCGGGTCGGCGTAGAACAGCTCCAGGTCGCCGCCGTCGTAGTCCTCGGGCGCCGACAGCTGGATGACCAGGCTCAACTTGCGCGGGGTGATGTTGCTGCCGCGATCCATGTGCCAGGTGTAGTGGCCGGGCGCCTGGCCGGGCCGGGCCTCGTAGGTCGTGTACTGCAGCGGCTCGTGGAAGCCCGTCAGGTCGAAGCGAAAGAACTTCGAGTTCATGTCGTCGCAGATGTACGCCAGCTTGTCGAACAGCCAGGTCGACGCCGGCGACGGGCGCAGCCACGCGACCTCGGCGTGGCGCACCGCCACCGCGGCCGCGCGGCCTTGGCTGTCGAAGGTGGTGCCGCCGGTGCGTGGCAGCGGCGCGCACAGCGCGACGCAGCGCTCGACCTGCTCCGGCGTGAAGGCCCCGGCCCAGTTGACCCACTGGTGGACGTTGTCGCGGACCGGCGGCAGCGGCACGTGCATCACGTCGGGGAACGGTACCACGCCAGCCCGCGGCGCTGGTCGACCGCGCTTCGACCGCCGAGCGCCCGCGCGATGGGCGTACACTCGTGGCATGCGCGCCGCCGTCTCGATGTTCTCGCTGTTCTCGCTGGTGCTCGCTGCCGCCGCCGGATGCGGCGGCGCGGGCGATGACGCCCCTGCCCCGTTCGACCGGCTCGAGCTCGAGCCGGCCACCGCCACGCTGACCGTGCCGCTGGGCGGCACCGCGACCCAGGCCTACGCGGTCTACGGCGTCGCCGGGACCACCCGCACCGACCTCACCGCCGGTTGCACCTTCGCGGTCGACGCCGGGTTCGGCAGCTTCGTCACCGCGCAGCTGACGGTGGGCGATCGCGGCGGCCGCACCGACGTGACCGCGACCTGCGCCGACGGCACCGTCACCGGCGCGCTGCAGGTGAACCTGACCGGCCTGGTGATCGGCGAGGGCGTGCCGGCCGAGGCCCCGGGGATGTTCGCCGGCGCGACCGTGGCCACCGACGCCGCCCGCACGCCCACCATCGAGTACCCGCTCGACGGCGCGGTGTCGCCGCGCAACATCCCGCCGGTCGAGACCCAGTGGCGCGCCGCCGGCAACGACCTGTTCCACCTGCACCTGGAGTCGCGCTTCCTGGCGATCGACGCCTACGCGGCGACCCCCGAGGCGACGCTGGCCGCGGCGGCCTGGCAGGCGATCGCGGTGACCGCGGCTGGCGACACCCTGGCGTTCACCGTCGAGGCCCTGGCCCAGGCGGAGCCGTCGACCAAGTTCGTCAGCCCCCAGGTCACGGTCACCATGTCGCACGACGACATCGACCGCACCGCCATCTACTGGTGGGCGTCGTCCCAGGGCAGCATCATGAGCCAGACCTTCGGCGAGACCACCCCGCCGACGCTGGTCAAGGACCAGTGTACGTCGTGCCACTCGATGTCGCGCAACGGCCAGCGCCTGGGCTACAGCCGGTGCGTCGGCAACGACTGCAGCCAGCTGTACGCCGGGTTCATGCGCTTCGACAACGCCACCCAGACCTGGACCGAGCCGGTCGACGCCAACGATCGCACCATCCACGGCTCGTACACGACGTTCGCGCCGATCGGCAATCCGTTCCCCGACGACAGCCGCGGCCTGGCGATGGTCACCCTGGCCGACGGCACGCTGGCGCTGTACGACCCCGACACCGGGGCGGCGGTGCCGTCGAACCTCGACGTCGCCAACCACGGGCCGGGGGCCCCGCGCTCGGCGTTGATGGCCGACTGGTCGGCCGATGGGGCGACGGTGGTGTTCGCGTCGACGCCACACCCCAACCAGTGGATCGACCTCGACGACGGCCGCATCGCCACCATGAGCTACGCCTACGCCGGCGGTACCCACACCTTCGGTGAGCCGAGCTTCCTCACCCCCGACACCATCACGCTGCCGGGCGGCGTCTACAAGAACTTCTTTTTTCCCAGCTTCTCTCCCGACGGCAACCTGATCGTGTTCAACGCCGCCCGCGCGGCCTGGCGCAACAGCACCAACGCGCGCAGCGCCGGCCAGCGCCTGATGCTGGCCGATCGCGCCGGCACGTGGATCCAGGATCTGACCGCGGCCAACGGCGGCGACGTCGACCTCGACATCACCTGGGCCCACTGGGCGCCGATCGCGTCGACCGACTACTACTGGATCGTGTTCTCGAGCGAGCGCGACTACGGCCACCGCACCACCGCCGCCACCAGCCCGGCGTCGTGCAAGGCCAACGGCGTGACCCAGTGCAAGCAGATCTGGATGACCGCCATCAAGCGCGATCAGCTGACCGGCGCGATCGATCCCAGCGCGCCGCCGATGTGGCTGCCGGGGCAGGACGCCCTGGCCAACAACATCAGCCCGTACTGGTCGGTGCCGGCGGTGATCGCCAAGCCGACCGCGCCCCCGCGCTGACGCTACCGCGCCGGCGGCCGGCGCTCGCGCCACGGCCGCGCCGCCTCGCACTGGCTGGCCAGGCGCAGCAGGGTGGCCTCGTCGCCGAAGCGGCCCACCAGCTGGACACCGACCGGCAGGCTCGGGAGCCCGGGGCGGTCGTGCCAGGTGAGCGGCAGGTTGCACGCCGGCTGGCCGGTGACGTTCCACGGCGCGGTGAACGGCGTGAAGGCCCAGGCCCGGCCCGCCATCTGGTCGAGGGCGCCGAGCTTGTGCAGCACGCCGCCGATGGGCAGCCGCTGCGCCACCCGCAAGAGCGCGGCCTCGCCGGCCTTGGGGGCCAGGGCGCCGATCGACAGCGGCAGCTGGGCCAGGGTCGGCGTCAGCAGCACGTCGTAGGTGGCGAAGAACGGCGCCAGCTGGCGCGCCAGCAGCCGCAGGCGCCGGGCCGCCAGCGCGAACTCGACCGCCGGCACCGCGTGGCCCATGCGCACCAGCACCGCGGTCTCCTTCTCGAGATCGCCGACGCGGGCCCGGCGGCCCAGGGTCTGTTCCCACTGGGCGACGTCGGCGGCCACCTCGCCCACCAGCATGGTCAGGAAGTCGAGCGACAGCTGCTCGGCGTCGAAGCTCGGGTGGTCCTCGACCACCTCGTGGCCCAGCTCGGTCAGCAGCCGCGCCGCGTCCTCGGCCGCGGCCGCACACACCGGATCGACCTCGGCCGGCAGCAGCGCGCGGCGGGTGAACGCGATGCGCAACTTGCCGGGGGCAGCGCCGACCTGATCGAGGAACCGGCCGGTCGGCGCCGGCGCCGCATAGGGCGCGCCGGGGTCGATGCCGTGGGTGGCGTCGAGCATCGCCGCCGAGTCGCGCACGGTGCGGGTCAGGACGTGCTCGATGGCGCAGCCCTGCCACGACTCGCCGCGGTCGGGCCCACCCGGGGTACGGCCGCGGGTCGGCTTGAGCCCGAACAGCCCGCAGCACGACGACGGGATACGGATCGACCCACCGCCGTCACCGCCCGACGCCAGCGGCACGAAGCCGGCGGCCACCGCCGCGCCCGAGCCGCCGCTCGAGCCACCCGGGGTGCGGTCGAGGTCCCACGGGTTGCGGGTCGGCCCGAACGCGACCGGCTCGGTCACCGGCACGATGCCGAACTCCGGCGTGCTGGTCTTGCCGACGCAGATGACGCCGGCGGCGCGCCACCGGGTCACCAGCTCGCTGTCGTGGTCGGGGCGCCAGCCCGCGGTCAGCCGTGAGCCCGAGGCCTGGGGTTCGCCGGCCCAGGTCGACATCAGGTCTTTGGCCAAAAACGGCACCCCGACGAAGGGCGCGCCGCTGCCGACGTCGACCGCGTCGGCCGTGGCCCGGGCGCTGTCGTACATGCGGTGGATGACCGCGTTGATGCGCGGGTTGGCGCGCTCGATGCGGGCGATGGCCTCGTCGACCAGCTCGCGGGGATGGACCTGCTTGGTCCGCACCAGCTCGGCCAGGCCGAGCCCATCGTGGCGGTCGTAGTCGGTGAAGGCCATGGGCCCGCGAGGGTCGGCCGACGGCGGGCCGCCGTCAACTCGCCGAGCGGTCGGTCACCACACGTACGGGATGTGGCCGCGCGCCAGCGCCCAGGCGAGGTGCCCGAGCACCAGCGCCCAGATCCCGAAGTACAGCGGGATGAACTTGTAGCGCCACGTGGTGTACTCAGGATGCGTGATGGGCTTGCCGGCGAACTTGCCGCGCGGCTTGTTGGGGAACACGAACGTCTTGTAGGTCTCGATGCCGGCCACGGTGAACCCCTCGGCGGCGATGGCCAGGACCGTCCACTCGCGGACGAACAGCGCGCAGATGGCCGCCCACGCCGCGGCGACGCCGGGGCTGCGGAAGAACTTGAAGGTCTCGAAGCCCTCGACCGGCGCGTCCTTCCACGCGCCGCCGAACGCCGAGATCCAGCCGAACACGCTGCCGACGGTGACCACCAGGAGCCAGGTCGGGAGGTCGGGGAACTTGCGCTCGAGCGCGCGCAGGCCGAAAAACAGCGCCACGCACACCGCCGCCACCGCCAGGCCGATGGGGATGCGCTTGCGCGGGTCCTTCATCGGCACGCCCATGATCCCGAACTGCATCGGGATGAAGTACTTCGACTGATCCTCCTCGCGGATGAAGTACTTCCAGAACTCGGTGGCAGCCCGCTCCAGGCAGTACAAGAGGCCCCAGTACACGAACCGCGCCGCCGGCTCGTCGGCCAGCGGCCACTGCGTGAAGTAGTGGGTGCCGGCGCCGAGGATCGCGCCGACGATGGCCGAGCGGAAGTACTTGGGCCACGAGAAGCCCTCGTGCTGGGCGTCCTTGTACATGCCCCACGTGCAGGTGTGGAGCCCGGCCAGAAAGCCGATGAGGGTCGCGATCGCGTAGTTCACGGCCCGTGCCTAGCAGGAAACCTGCGGCCCGCTCTACCCCGCGGCCAGCAAACCGCTCGACGCATACGCGGCCTCGACCAGCTCGAGGTCGCGGCGGGCCCGGGCCAGGTCGAACGCGGCGTCGCGATCGTCGCGCCACGCCGCCAGGAAGTCGCTCCACATCGCCCGGTACCCGGCCAGATCGCGGAACCCGGGCAGGTAGGGCCGGGTCCGGGTGCCGTGGGCCCACACCCACAGGCCGTTGGTCTCGAAGGTGATGGTGCCGCGGCGGCCGTAGATCTTCGACAGGCGCAGGCCCTTCCACGTCGACGGCACCTCCCACGAGTAGCTGAGCATGCCGACCGCGCCCTCGGCGTAGTCGAAGCCCACCATCATGCTGCGCTCGAGCTGGCCCGGCAGCGGCCGCGGCGCGAACCCGCGGACCCGGTCGACGGTGAGGCCCAGGTTGGCCAGGAAGTCGATCCAGTGGATGCCGCCCTCGTACAGCGCGCCACCCAGGGCCCGGGTCGGGTCGGCGCGCCAGTCGTCGGCGGCGACCACCTGCCGCTTGATGGCGTTGACGTGGACGAACAGCGGATCGCCGACCACGCCGTCGGCCATGAGGCCGCGCAGCCGGACCAGCAGCGGCTTGTAGAAGTAGTTCTCGGCCACGAACACCCGACGCCCGGCGGCGGCGGCGGCGGCGGCCACCTCGGCGAAGTCGGCGGCCCGGGGCAGCGGCGGCTTCTCGAGGACGACGTGCTTGCCGGCGGCCAGGGCGGCCCGGGCCTGGGCCAGGTGCAGGTGGGGCGGGGTCACGATGACCACGACGTCGGCGTCGGACGCGAAGGCGTCGTCGTAGCTGCCGAGCGCCGCCGCGCCGCCGACGGCCGCGCGCACCGCCTCGGCCCGGGCCAGGTCGCGCGAGGCCACGCTGACCTGGGTGCCCTTGCCACCCAGCGCGCGCAGCAGCTTGCCGTGGCGCCGCGCCACCCGGCCGGCGCCGACCAGGACGAACTTCATGGGGCCTCCGGATCGCGCTGGCCGGTGACGAAGTCGGCAGTGCGCAGCGCCATGGCGGCGATGGTCAGGCTGGGGTTCACCCCGGCCGACAGCGGCAGCACGCTGCCGTCGGCGATCCACAGGCGGTCCACGCCGCGGTAGCGCCCAGCCGGATCGACCGGCGCGGTGGCCGGGTCGCGGCCCATGCGCACGGTGCCCAGGACGTGAGAGAAGGTCTTGATGTGGTGGGTGTGGGTGGCCCACGCGCCGCTGCCGCGCAGCACCCGCTTGGCCCGTCGCACCAGCACGCCCAGCGCGCGCTTGTCGCGGGCGCCGTAGCGGGTCTCGATGACCAGCTGGGGCAGCCCGAAGCGATCGCGGCGCGCGCGATCGATGGTGACGCCGTTGGTGACCTTGGGTTGATCTTCGGCGATGCACAGCAGGCCGGTGAGCTGCTCGGTCAGCGCGCTGATCGGGCCACGCACCACCGGCGGCAGGTGGGCCCGCACCAGCTCGCGCGGCGGGGTCATCACCTGCTGCACGCCGCCCAGCTTGGTCAACCCGACGGCGTCCTTGCCCTCGGCGCCGAAGTACCAGTCGTGGATCGCCAGCTGCTTGTGGAACACCCGGGCCGGATCGGGCCGGCGCGGATAGAAGCCAAACACCATCGCGTTGGCGTGGCGCATGAGGTAGCGGCCGACCGCGCCCGGGGCCGGCGACGCGGCGTCGAGGTCTGACGCCAGCAGGAGGTGCGGGGTGCCCAGCGCGCCGGCAGCGACGATGATCTGCTCGGCCGCGAGGCGCTCGGGCCGGCTGCCCTCGGCGCGCTCGACCACCTCGACCCCGACGGCGCGACCGTCCTCGACGACGATGCGGGTCACCACGCACTGGGTCCGCAGCGTCAGGCCGCGGGCCACCAGCGGCTTGACCAGCATGGTCGCGGCGTCGTTCTTGGCCTCGATGGCGCACGCGTAGGTGTCGCAGGTGCGGCAGCCGACGCAGGCCCGGGCCGGGTCGGTGTGGTTGATGGCCAGCGGCAGCCGGAACGGGCTCGCGCCCAGCGCGCGGGCGGCGCTGGCGATGCGGTCCGAGATCGTCGCCAGCGGCGCCGGCGGCTGCGGGAACGGGCGGCGCCGGCGCGGGGCGGTGGGATCGCCGGCGTCGTCCCCGGCGATCTGCAAGAGCCCCTCGGCCGCGTCGTAGTACGGCTCTAGCTCGTCGTAGCCGAACGGGAACGCGGCGCCGGAGTCGGCCACCACGTCGGGGTCACCGGCGAAGTCGCGCTCGCGGAAGCGGAACGCCACGCACCCGTAGAACACCGACGGGCCGCCGACGCAGGCGTAGCCGGCGATCTCGCCGCCGTAGCCGCCGGCCACGCAGCGGTAGGGGATCTCGCGGTCGTAGTGGCGGGTCAGCTCGAGCGACGCCTCGGGGCGCCACGCCGCCTCGCCCCGGTCGACCCAGGCACCCCGTTCGAGCATGAGCACCCGGGCGCCGGCGGTGACCAGGCGCTCGGCGATCATGGCACCGCCCGAGCCGCTGCCGATGATGATCGCGTCCCAGCGCGGCGACGACATGGGCGGCACCATCGGGGGGAACCGGGCCGCTGTCAAGGCGCGGCCCAGGCGTGGCCGGCGCCGTCGCAGGTGCGCTACACCCTCACCATGACCGTGACCGTCACCGTGGCGCCCCACCCGCTCCTCGAGCTCGGCGCGTTCGTGACCCGGTTGCCGGCGCCGCTGGGCGAGCTGGCGACCCCGGGGTGGCCGCCGCCGGGCTGGCGCGTCGACGACGAGGTCCGGGCCGCGGTGCGCGCGCTGTTGCGTCACGGCGGCTACAAGCCGGCCGGCCGGGGCAAGCCCGCGTGCGAGTACCTGGCCGCGGCCGCCGCCGAGGATCGCTTCCCGCGCATCAACGCCGTGGTCGACCTGTGCAACCACGTCTCGCTGCACAGCGGGCTGCCGGTGAGCGTGATCGATCTCGACCTGGCCGCGCCGCCGCTGACCATCGGGGTGTGCCCGGCCGACACCCGCTACGTGTTCAACCCGTCGGGGCAGACCATCGACGCCGGCGGGCTCGTGGCGCTGGGCGACGGCGACGGCCCGTGCGGCACGCCGGTCAAGGACGCCCAGCGCACCAAGACCCACGACGGCACCCGGGCCGTGCTGGCCATCGTGTGGGGCACCCGGGCCCTGCCCGGCCGGGCCGCCGAGGTCACGGCGTGGTACCGGACCCACGCCGCCGGGCTGGGCGCCATCGACGAGGTCGAGCTCCGATGACCCGCGCCGTCGGGCGCGCTCACGCCGACAGGTAGGCCGGGATCGCGACCACGACGGCGAACCGCAGGAGCCGTCCGACGGTGCCGAGGATGATGAACACCCGCAGCCGGATCTTCATCGCGCCCGCCAGCAAGCTCACCACGTAGAACGGCGGCAGGCCGAAGGTGGCCGACGCGAACAAGATCGCCAGCGGCTTCTCGCGCCACGCCTCGACGCGGGCCCGGGCCTTGTCGATCGACGCCTTGCGCTTGCCGCTGGCGCGATCGATGGCGCCCCGTGCGCCCACGAACAGCGCGATCTTGGCGACCATCTGGCCCGAGGCCGCCAGCACCACGATGGCGGTCAGCGCGGCCGGCGCGGCGCCGAGCTTGGCGGCCAGGCCGATGAGCACCAGCTCGGCCGGCACCACGAACGGGACCAGCCCGGCGATGATGCAGTAGACGAAGGTGCCGAGGTAGATGCCGCCGAACCCCAGCACCGACTCGGTCATGCGGAGGCCTGGGGCGTCAGGCGGGCGCTGACGATGGCGGCCGCCGCGAGCACCACCGCGGCCACGAACAAGACCACACCGCGATCGACCGCGACGCCGGCCAGCCCGGTGGGCCGCAGGGCGATGAACGCGCCGCCCACCACCGTCGCCGTGGCGGTCGCCACCGCCGCGATCAACGAGGTCAGCCGGGCCGGTCGACGCGCCGCCAGCCCGCCGGCCATCGCCACCAGCACCAGCGCCGCGAGGAGGCCGCCGACGTAGGTGGCGAAGCCCAGGCGATCCCACAGCGCCGAGCCGCCCATCCACGCCAGGCCGCTGGGCTTGCATCCGCCGCCGAAGCAGTGCTGGCTGCCGACTGGCCCGATCTGTACGTCGGCGCCGAGCGACCACCACCGCCCACCTTCGACCGCCAGGGCGAAGCCCACCGCAGCCAGCACAGCAAGGGTGATCGTGAGCACGCGGCGGGCCGTCGACATCCGCGGCATTGTGGCCAGGACCACGGCAGACGCAACCACAGATGCGCCTACATTGGAGCCGTCGATTTCGGACCCGGTGGGTTGATCGATCGTCGAGGGCGGGCCAACACTCGACGCCTCATGCGGTCGGTTCGTCGTCTCGCCGCGGTCGCGGTCGCCCTCGCCGCGGCCGCCGCGGTGACGCCGGGCCCGACGGTGGCGCCGGCCGCCGCCACGCCGCTCGCGGGCGGCCCCGTCGCGCTGATGCCGCCATCCACCGCCCAGGCGCTGTCGCTCCACCTCGCGCCGTGGCTCGGCTGGTTGCCGTTGCCGCGCGCGGTCGCGGCGGTCCCGGTCGAGCTGCTGGTGTCGGTGCGCGACGCGGTGGCGGACGTGCTGGAACGGCCGAGCGCGCTGCTCGGCCTCACGGCGCCGATTCCCGACCTGTCGATCCTGACCGCCAGCCCGGTGCCAGGCGTCGAGAGTTCGGGCTTCGGCTGGCGCCGCGATCCGTTCCACCACCGCGCCAAGTTCCACAAGGGCACCGACTTCCGCGCCGACCGCGGCACGCCGGTGTACGCGGCGGGGGCCGGCGTGGTGCTCATCGCCGGCCGGCAGCACGGCTACGGCAACGTGATCTACGTCGACCACGGCGGCGGGGTCATCACCCGCTACGGCCACCTGTCGAAGATCGAGATTCGCGCGGGCGACGCGGTCGCGGCCGCGACCCTGATCGGCCGGGTCGGGGCCACCGGGCGCGCCACCGGGCCCCACCTGCACTTCGAGGTGCGTCTCGACGGGCGCGCGGTCGATCCGACCGCCGCCCTGCACGTCGCCGAACTGCAGCGCACCGATCCCGCGGCGGCCCGCCTGGCGGCGTGGACGCTCTTGCCCGCGGTGCAGGACCAGCGCACCGACCGCCACGATCCGCCGCGGCGCGTCCGCGGCAAGCGCCCCGAGCGGCGCCACGCCCCGGTCCGCGACCGCAACCGCGTCTGATCGTGACGACCACGGCGTCTGCTCGTGCCACCCGGTACGTCGCCTGGATCCGGCGGTGGTCGGCGGCCATCGTCGCCACGGCGGTGGTGATCACCGCGCTGGCGGTGTACCTGGTCGCGTTCCACCTGCCGCTGCGGGCCGACTTCTCGAACCTGCTGCCCCCCGACGCCCCAGCGGTGCGCGACCTGCGCCGCCTCGAGGCTCGGGTCCGCACCCCGGACACTGTGCTGGTGGTGGTGGCCGCGCCGGACCCGATCAGCCGGGCCGCCGCCGCGGCCGAGCTCGGGGCCCGCATCCGGGCGATGCCGGCGACGCTGGTGTCGCAGCTCGAGGACGACGATCAGGCGGTGCGCGACTTCGCGCGGGCCCACCTCCACCTGCTGGTCCCGCTCGACGATCTGGTGGCGGCGCGCGCGGCGCTGACCGAACGGCTGGCCGCGGCCAAGCGCGACGCCAACCCGCTGTACATCAACCTCGACGAGGAAGCCGACGCCGACGCCGCCGCCGCGGCCCAGGCGCGCCTCGACGAGCTGCGCGGCAAGCGGGCCGACGCCATGCGCCGGCTCGACAAGTCGCGCTACGTGTCCGACGACGAGCTGCACCAGCTGCTGGTGGTGCGGACCGCGTTCCCCAAGACCGCGGTCGATCAGGGCGAGCAGCTGCTGGCGGCGCTCGGGGCCGCGCGCGCCGCGGTGATCGCCGCCCACCCCGGCGTCGACGTGGGCCTCACCGGCGGCGTGGTCAACTCGGTGGCCGAGCACCACGCGCTCCAGCGCGGCATGGTGGTGTCGAGCATCATCACCGCGCTCCTGGTCGGCCTGGTGATCGCGCTCTACTTCCGCTCGCTGCGCCTGCTGGTGATCCTGAGCGGCGTGCTGGGGGCGGCCACCGTGACCTCGTTCGGCGCCGCGGCGTTCACCGTCGGGCACCTCAACGCCGCCACCGCGTTCCTCGGGGCCATCATCGCCGGCAACGGGGTGAACTACGGCATCCTGCTCATCGGCGCCTACCTCGACCTGCGGCGCAGCCTCGACGCCGATCAGGCCATGGCCGGCGCCATCGCCGCGACCACCCGGCCCACCCTGGTGGCGTCCCTGGGCGCGTCGATCGCCTACGGCTCGCTGGCGGCCACCAGCTTCCGGGGCTTCGCCGACTTCGCGACCATCGGCGCGGTCGGGATGTTCGTGTGCTGGGCGGCCTCCTACACCGTCCTGCCGGCGCTGGTGCTGCTGACGCCGTCGCCGCGGCTGCCGGCCGAGGGTTCGCTCCTGGGCCGGATCCTGGCCCGCCTGTTCGGCTTCCGACACCCTGGGCGGGTGCTGGCGGTGACCGGGCTGGCGGCGATCGCCGCCGCGCTCATCAGCTACCGCTACGTCATCGACGATCCCTTCGAGTACGACATCCGCAACCTGCGCAGCGAGGGTCCCGACGCCATCCTCGGGCGCAAATGGTTGGCCATCAGCGACGCCCAGTTCGGCCGCGGCATCAGCGGCCAGACCTACATCGCGGCCGACCGCCCGGCCCAGGTGCCGCTGATCGTCGAGGCGCTGCGGTCGGCCGGGCCGGCCGGCACCCACACCATCGGCGTCATCCACTCGATCCTCGAGGTGATGCCGGCCGATCAGGACGCCCGCCTGGCGGTGTTGCGCGAGCTGCGCGAGCTTTTGGCCGACCCCGCGTTCGACGAGCTGACGCCCGACGAGCGGGCCGAGCTCGACAGCCTGCGCCCGCCGGCCGACCTGCGCGCCATCACCGTGGCCGACCTGCCGGCGGCCATCGCCGATCCCCTGCGCGAGCGCGACGGCCAGGTCGGCCTGCTCATCGGCGTGCGCCCCGATCCGTCGGTCGACGAGTGGAACGGCCACGATCTCATCCGCTTCGCCAACGCGGTACGCCGCCTCGAGCTGCCCGATCACGAGACCGTCACCACCTCGGGCCCGGCGGTGATCTTCGCCGACATCATCGAGGCCATCCAGAGCGACGGCCTCCTGGTCACCGGCACCGCCGCGCTCGGCCTGGTGGTCATGGTGCTGGTGGTGGTGGGACGCAACCGCCGGGCGGTCGCGGTGCTGACCGGCACCGGCCTGGGCGCGCTCGGCCTCATCGCGGTGTGCGCGCTGGCCGGCATCAAGGTCAACTTCCTCGACTTCGTCGCGCTGCCGATCACGCTGGGCCTGGGCGTCGACTACGCCATCAACATCGGCCACCGCCACGACGGCGTGGTGGCCGACGCCACCGAGACCCTGCGCACCGCCGGCGCCGGGGTGTTCGTGTGCTCGCTGACCACCATCATCGGCTACGGCTCGCTGTTGGTCAGCGACAACCTCGCCATCCGCGGCTTCGGGCTGGCCTCGCTCATCGGCGAGATCACCTGCTTGGCCACGGCGCTGATCGTGGTGCCGGCGCTGCTGTCGTGGCGCCGCCGCGCGGCGTGAGCCGGCCGGCCGGCCGGGCCGCCCGCCGAGCTCAGGCCTTCTTGCCGTCGACCCAGCGGTAGAAACCCTGGCCCGACTTCTTGCCCAGCTTGCCGGCGGCGACCAGCTGGCGCAGCAGCTCGGGCGGCTCGAACGTGTTGCCCAGCGCGTCGGCCAGGTACTCGGCGATGCCCAGGCGCACGTCGAGCCCGACCAGATCGGTCAGCTCGAGCGGTCCCATCGGGTGGCCGTAGCCCAGCCGCATCGCGGTGTCGACGTCGTCGGCCGACGCCACGCCCTCCTCGACCATGCGGATGGCCTCCATGCCCAGCGCGATGCCGAGCCGGCTCGACGCGAAGCCCGGGCTGTCCTTGACGGTGATCGGGGTCTTGCCCCAGGCGGTGGCCAACCCGACGGCGGTCGCGACCGCGCTGGCGTCGGCGGCGGCGTGGCGCACCACCTCGCACAGCTTCATCAGGTGGACCGGGTTGAAAAAGTGCATGCCCACCACCCGGCCGGGATCGGCCACGGCGTCGGCGATGGCGGCCAGCGGCAGCGACGACGTGTTCGACGCCAACAGCGCGGTGGTCGGGCACAACCCGTCGAGCTGGCCGAACAGCGTCCGCTTGAGCTCGAGCTTTTCGGGCACCGCCTCGACCACCAGGTCGACCTCGGCGCACGCCGCCGCCAGGTCGGCGCCGTGGGCCAGCCGCGCCATGGCCTGGGCCTGGACCTCCTCGGCCAGCTTGCCCAGCGCCACGCCCTTGGCCAGGTTCGCCGCGATCTTGGCGGCCCCGGCGGCGGCCGCCTCGGCGGTCACGTCGTACAGGTAGACCCGGTGCCCGGCCAGGGCGGCGACGTGGGCGATGCCGTGGCCCATGGTGCCGGCGCCGATCACGGCGACCTGGTGGATGCGATCAACGGAGAAGCGCCCGGCGGTGTCCATGGGCCGACCTTCGATCGCCCGGCCCACGGACGCAAGAGCCCGGCGGCCTTGCACCGCGCCGCCCTGGCCCCGTAGTGTCGCTGCATGGTCGACGCCGACCGCGTGCGCCGGGAGCTCGAGGCCGTCGTCGGGGCACGGCGGGTGTCGGTGCGCCCCGGCGACCTCGACACCTACGCGCGCGACATGTGGCCGCGCCTGCTCCTGGCCCGCCGTGACGGCGCGGCGCCGACGACGCTGCCGACCGCGGTGGTGTGGCCGGAGACCGCGCGCGAGGTCGCCGCCATCGTCCGGGTGGCGCGCACGCTGGGCGTGCCGATCGTCCCTTACGGCGGCGGCTCCGGCGTGTGCGGCGGCGTGGTGCCGATCTTCGGCGGCATCACCGTCGACACCAAGCGCATGACCGCGATCCGCGGGTTCCGCCGCGACGAGCAGGTGTGCGACGTCGAGGCCGGGCTGTCGGGCGAGCGGTTCGAGCGGGAGCTGGCCCGGCGCGGCTACACCTTCGGCAACTTCCCGTCATCGATCTACTGCTCGACGGTGGGCGGCTGGTTGGCCACCCGCGCCGCCGGCCAGCTGTCGACCAAGTACGGCAAGGTCGAGGACCGGGTGGCCGGCCTGACCATGGTGACCGGCACCGGCGACATCGTCGACACCGACGGCCCGCGCCGGGCCCAGGGCGGCCCCGACTGGACCCAGCTGGTGCTCGGCAGCGAGGGCACGCTCGGCATCATCACCTCGGCCCGCCTGCGGCTGGCGCCGGCGCCGCAGCTGCGGGTGTTCCGCGGCTTCGAGGTCCCCGACGTGGCGGCCGGCATCGAGGCGCTGCGCCGGGTGCTCCAGCGCGGCCTGCGCCCGGCGGTGGTGCGGCTGTACGACGAGCTCGACACCTTCGTGAACAGCTTCGGCAGCCACCACGCCGATCCCGCGGCGGTGCACTTCGGCCACACCCACGCGCCGGCGCCGCTGCCCGGGGAGGGCGCGCTGCCGCCGCTGCCGCCGCGTCCGGCCCCGCCGCCCACCGGCGCGCTGGCGCGGCTGGCCCACCTCGCCCAGCGCAGCACCCGCCAGCTGCGCGGCGACGCCTTCACCGCGCTGCTCGACCGGCCGCGGCTGGTCAACAGCGTGGTCGGCACCGTGGCCGAGCGCATCGCCCGCAAGGGCTGCAAGCTCATCATCGGCCTCGAGGGCGCGCGCCTGCGCACCGAGGTCGAGGCCGCGCTGACCTTCGCCGAGCTGGAGCGGGCCGGCGCCCGCGATCTGGGCGAAGACCCCGGCCGCGCCTGGCTGGCCCGCCGCTACGCGGTCAGCTACAAGATGTCACCGGTGTTCCGCGACGGCGCCTTCGTCGACACCATGGAGGTCGCGGCCAGCTGGAGCCAGCTGACCGATCTGTACTACGCGGTGCGCGCGGCCATCGGCCGCTACGCGGTGGTGATGGCGCACTTCTCGCACGCCTACGCCGACGGCTGCTCGATCTACTTCACGTTCGTGGCCCACGCCGGCGACCGCGCCGCCAGCGAGCGTCGCTACGACGCCATCTGGAAGGCCGGGCTCGAGGCCGCCACCCGGGTCGGCGGCACCATCAGCCACCACCACGGCGTCGGCCTGCTGCGCGGCCCGTACATGCACGGCGAGCACCGCGAGGCGATGGCCATCCTCGAGGCGGTCAAGCGCAGCCTCGATCCCGACGACGTGATGAACCCTGGCAAGCTGGGCCTGGCCAGCGCCCGCCGGAGCCGGTGATGGCGCCCGACCTGCACGCGGCCCTGGCGGCGGTGGTCGGCCCCGACCACGTCCGTCCGGTAGCCGGACAGCACGCGTGGCTGGTGGCGCCCGGCTCGCCGGCCGAGGTGGCCGACGTCATCCGCGCCAGCGCCGCGGCCGGCGCCGCGGTGGTCCCGGTTGGGGCCGGGTTCCGCGCGGCGCGGGTCAAGAGCCTGGGCGACCGCGCCCGGGTCCACGTCGCCACCGAGCGGCTCGATCAGGTGATCCAGCTCGACGAGGCCTCGCTGCTGTGCCACGTCCAGGCCGGGTTGACCGGCGCCGCGCTCGAGCAGGTGCTGGCGCCGCGCGGGCTGTCGCTGGGCGACTACCCGCCCAGCATCCTGGGCTCGACCATCGGCGGCCTGATCGGCGTGCGCACGCCCGGGAAGTCGTCGGCCCGCCACGGCTTCTTCGAGGACGCGGTGGCTGGCGTGTCGGCGGTGCTGGCCGACGGCCGCACCATCCACACCCGGGTGGCGCCGCGGCGCTCGACCGGGCCCGACCTGGCGCGCGCGCTGTCGGGCTCGGAGGGCACCCTCGGCTTCATCACCGCCGCGGTGCTGCGCATCCACCGCCGGCCCGAGGTGCGCCTTTTGGCCGCGTTCGTGCTGCCGTCGGTCGACGCCGCCATCGCCGCCGCGTTCCTGGCGCTGCGCGAGGAGTGCGCGCCGGCCGGGCTGCGCATCGTCGACGCCGCCGAGGCCCGACGCCACTTCCCCGAGACGGCACTGGCCGACGGCGAGGCGGTGGTGGTCGCCGCCACCGCCGGACCGACCGACCTGGCCGCGTGCGACCGCGATCTCATCGCCAGCGCGGCGCTGGCCGAGGGCGGTCGCCCGGCCGACGTGGCGCTGGCCGAACGGTGGTGGAAGCGCCGGCTCGGGCTCGAGCCGATCCCGGGGCCCGCGCCGACCTTCCAGGTCTCGGCCGGGCCGCGCCACCTGGCCGCCGCCTACCACGCGATCCGCGCCGCGGTGCCCGGGGCGCGGCTGCACGTGTCGCGCTTCGACCTCGACGGCGCGGTGCTGTTCGCGACGCTGGTCGACGAGGCCGGCGCGGCGCTGACCGGCCCGGCGGCCGCCGCCGCCCACGCCGCCGCCGAGGCCGCCGCCACCGCCGCCGGGGCCTGGCTCTTGGGGGCCCGCCCCACCGCGATGGCGCCGTACCTCGCCGCGCTGCGGGCCGCGCTGGATCCGCACGGCATCATGAACCCCGGCGCGTTGATCGACCCGGTATAGTCGACGCCCGTGTCGGATCGTTTCACCACCGCCGACGTCGCGCGCCAGCTCGACGACTGCACCTTCTGCCCGAAGATGTGCCGGCACGCCTGCCCGGTGTCGACCACGACCGGCCGCGAGTCGCTGATCCCGCAGGCCAAGATGGATCTGCTCAACCGGCTGCGCCGCGGCACCGAGGCGTGGCAGGCCGACGCCGCCGAGCCGCTGTGGGCGTGCACCGGGTGCCGCCACTGCACCGTCTATTGCGACCACGGCAACGAGCCCGGGCTGGTGCTCCTGGCCGGGCGGGCCGCGGCCCAGCGCGCCGGCGCCGGCCACGCCAACCTGGTCGGCTACGGCGAGCGGTTCCGGGCCCGCGATCAGCGGCTGGCCACCCAGGCCAAGGAGCACCTGGCCGACGCACCGTTCGCCGAGGGTGGCGACGTCGGCTTCTGGCCCGGCTGCGACAGCCTCGACAAGGGCGCCGCCGACGTGGCCGCGGCCCAGGCGGTGTTCGTGCGCATGGGGCTGGGCGCGGTGCCGCTGGTCGACGCCGGCCTGGCGTGCGCGGGCTACCCGCTCCTCGCGGCCGGCCTGGTCGACGAGTTCCGCTGGCACGCTGGCAAGGTCGCGTCGGCGCTGCGCCGGTTCCGCACCGTGGTGATGGGCTGCTCGGCGTGCCGCTACGCGGTGACCGCGCTGTTCCAGGGCGAGGGCGTCACCGTGGCCACCGAGGTGGTGTCGGTGGCCGAGTTCCTCGACGACCACGCCGCCGCGCTGCCGCCGGCCACCCGGGCGCGCGCCGTCTACTACCACGACCCGTGCTACCTGGCGCGCTCGGCCGGGGTCATCGACGAGCCGCGCCGAGTGCTCGGGCAGCTGGCCGAGGTGCGCGAGTTCGCGTGGTCGGGCGTCGACGCCGAGTGCTGCGGCGGCGGTGGCCTCTTGCCCAAGACGATGCCGGCGGTGGCCGACGCGATGGCGCGGCGCCGGCTGGCCGAGATCGCCGCGACCGGCGGCGGCACGGTGGCCACCGCGTGCGGCACCTGCGCGCTCATGCTCCGGCGCAACGCCCCCGAGGGCGTCGAGGTGCGCGACCTGGCCACGCTGGTGGCCGAGCTGACCGACACCGCGTTCACGCCGCCGGCCGATCCCGGCGACGAGCCGTGACCGCGGCGCCGGCGCGCCAGTCCGCTCAGGCGTGACCCGGCAGCGGCGCCTCGAGCGCCGCGGCGGCGCGCCAGGCCACGAACGCCGGCACCGCCCACACCGCCTCGACGTAGGCCTGGGCGGTGGCGTCGAGCGGCACGCCGTAGGTCACGAACCGCCCCACCACCGGCGCGAACATCGCGTCGGCGATGGTGAACCCGCCGAACAGGAACGGCCCGGCGCCGGCCTCGGCCCGCAGCGCGCGCCACAGCTCCTGCACCCGGGCCACGTCGGCCAGCGCCGCCGGCGAGTGGCCGACGCCCGGCGTCCGCGCGATCAGATCCATGGGCATGTCGCGCCGCAGCGCCGCGAAGCCGGCGTGCATCTCGGCGGCGGCGGCCCGGGCCACCGCGCGCCGCGCGCGCTCGACCGGCCACAGCCCGGCGGCCGGCGCCAGCTCGGCGACGTACTCGCAGATCGCCAGCGAGTCGTGGACCACCAGCGCCCCGTGGTGCAGCACCGGCACCCGCCCGGCCGGGTTGACCGCGCGGATGGCCGCGGCGGTGCCGGGTTGATCGAGGACGATCACCTCGCAGTCGAACGCCAGCTGGCTGGCGGCCAGCGCCAGGTACGGCCGCAACGACCACGACGAGTAGCGGCGGTTGCCGATGTACAGGCGCAGGTCGGACATGGCGGCGGTCATGTCACGGGAGCGGCATCGGCGCCAGGAACCCGGTCTTGATCCGGCGGTAGTCGCCGCGCAACGGCACGCTGGCGCGGGCCAACCACGCCGCCAGCGCGTCCGATCGCAGCAGCTCGGCCAGGGTCTCGATCCGATCCCACGGCGGCGGCGCCGTCGGGCGCGGGCGCAGGGCGTAGGCGCTGTCGAGCACCAGCGCGCCGGTCGCGTCGAGCCAGGCCCGCGGCGCACGCACCACGTCGGGCACCACGACCTTCGGGGTCGGGTCAAGGTGGAACTGCAGGTTCTGCGGCCGCCCGAACCCGTGGAACCGCTCGCCGGTGAAGCGCCCGCGCTCGCGCGCCTCGAGGCGGGCGCGGTTGGCCTCGAGGTACGCGGCCGCGCGCGGCCAGCGCGCGACCAGCTCGGCCCACGGCAGCAGGCGCCCGTCGAGGTACGGCACCAGGCACCACGCCACCGGCGGCGCGCCGACGTCGCGCCCGCGCAGGCACGGGCGGGTGGCCTCGGCCTCGACCACCACGTCGCCAGCCACCACCCAGCGCCCGTCGCGCACCGCGCCGGCCAGGACGAACACGCCGTCGGCGTTGGTGCCGGCGCCCTTGGCCATGTGCGCCACCTCGCCCAACGTCACCTGGGCGCGACGCCCGCGCGGCGCCGGGGCGGCCGGCGCGATCCATGGCGCGTCGGCCAGGGCGGCCACGTCGAGCGCGGCCGCGCGCCAGCCGTCAGGCCCGCGCTGGTAGAGCGCCATCGGCGCGGCCGCGCGCGCCGGCTCCAGCACCACCACCGAGGTGTACGTCGTGGCGCCGGCGAACAGCTGGCTGGCGCCCAGATCGATCACCGCGCGCGCCGCGCTCCGCGCCGCCAGATGGGCCCGCAGCGGCCCGGCCCACCGCGCGGTCAGCCACCGCGACGGTACGATCATCACCGCGCGCCCGCGCGGCGTCAGCCAGCCCAGGCTGGCCTCGAGGAACGCGCCGTACACGTCCCACTCGCCGTGCGAGGTCGCCGCGAAGCGCCCGCGCAGCGCGGCCCACTGGTGCGGATCGTCGGCCCGCAGCCGGATCGAGCGCACGAACGGCGGGTTGGCGATCACCAGCGCGGCCGCTGGCACCACGGCGTCAGGCGCCAGCGCGTCGGCGACCACGAAGCGCGCCCCCGGCACCTGGCGTCGCCCGCGCCGCGCCACGTCGACGTCACGCTCGATGCCCACCAGCCGCGCCGTCGGCTGGATCCGCGCCACCGCGGCGAGCAGCGCGCCGTCGCCGGCGGCAGGGTCGAGCACCGTCGTCGGCCGACGCCCGGCCAGCGCGAGCCGGGCCACCGCGTCGGCCAGGCCAGGTGGGGTGAACACCTGCCCGCGGGCCCGTCGGTGCGCACCGGTCGTACCACCGCCACCCGCTTGGGTGTGCAAGGCCGCGAATAAGCTCAGGAGCGAAGATTCAATCACGCGGACCTGGATGACCGGCTGCTAACCGTGTGGCACTGCGCGGGCGCCGCACAGCCAGTTAGGCTGTGAGTGTGCACGACGTCGCCCCTCCGCGCTTCACCCCGCTGGTCGAGCTGCCCCGGCGTCGGCTGTTCGGGTTCGCGGTCGAGCAGGCCGGCCCCAGCGCGGCGCGCTTTGCCACCGCGCTGGGCGTGCTCGGCGGGTGGGCGCGCGACACGGCGCCGGTGGTGATGATCGATCTGACCTGCGCCGAGGTGTCCGCCACCGCGACCGCCGCCGCGCTCGAGGCGATCACCGCCGCGCGGGTGCGGCCCGAGGCGCTGATGGTGCGGGTGCCGAGGTTCGAGCCGGGCGGGTCGACCGCGTGCCTCGATCGCCTGGCCGACGCCGGCATCGGCGTCGCGGTCTCCGACCTCGATCTGGTCGGCGCCATCCCCGGCGCGCTGGCCGGCGCGCCGATCGACCTGATCGAGCTACCGGCCGACGCGGTGGCGCTGGTCGAGCAGCACCCCGACGCCGCCAGCTACCTGCGCGATCTGATCTCGCTGGCCCACAGCCACGACTGGATGACGTTGGCCGCGAGCGTCGTCACCCGCGGGCAGCTCGAGGTCCTCGAGCGCCTGGGGTGCGATCTGATCGCCGGCCCCGCCGCCGGCCCGGCGATGACCCTGGAGCAGGCCACGCGGGTGGTGACCCGGCAGCGCCCGTCCGACTCGGCGCCGGCTCCGGCGATCTGACCGCGTCGGTCGCGAGACGGCCGCGGGCCGGTGAGTGATACTGCCGCCGATGCCTCCGCGCGTGGTCGTGATCGCCAACCCCAAGTCCCAGGGCGGTTCGCTCGGGCGTCGCTGGCCCGAGCTGGCCGATCACATCCGGCGCGTGGTGCCGTTCGAGGACGCGCTGACCACCGGCCCGGGCGACGCCACCCGGCTGGCGCGCGAGGCCATCGCCGCCGGCGCCGAGGTCGTCGTCGCGGTCGGCGGCGACGGCACCATCAACGAGGTCGCCAACGGCTGGTTCGACGACGGCGTGGCCCGCCCCACCTCGGCCGCCCTGGGGGTGTTGCCGTTCGGCACCGGCGGTGACTTCGTCCGCACCCTCGGCATCCCCAAGGACTTCGCCCGGGCCTGCGCCGTGCTGGCCGCCGACCACCGCCGCACGATCGACGTCGGCCGGATCGACTTCGCCACCCGCACCGGCGGCACCGGCGTGCGGATGTTCGTCAACATCGCCTCGTTCGGCATGTCGGGCCTGACCGATCGCCTGGTCAACCAGTCCAAGAAGCGGCTGGGCGCGCTGTCGTTCTACGCCGCCACCACCCGCGCCATGCTGCAGTACGACAACCAGCGGGTGCGGATGTCGTTCGACGACCGGCCGGCCGACGGCAAGGACCTGACCATCAACACCGTGGCGATCGCCAACGGCCGGTTCTTCGGCGGCGGCATGATGATCGCGCCCGCCGCCGAGCTCGACGACGGCCGGTTCGACGTGGTCGCGCTGGGTGACATGTCGATGACCGACTTCGTGCTCAAGAGCCGCCGCCTGTACAACGGCACCCACCTCGACCTGCCCAAGGTCAGCCACCGGCGGGCCGAGGTGGTGCGGGCCGAGCCAGCCAGCCGCGACCAGGTCGTCGAGCTCGACGTCGACGGCGAGACGCCCGGCGTCTTGCCGGCGACCTTCCGCATCGTGCCGCGCGCGCTCGCCGTGATCACCCCGCGCGCGGACCGGCCGGCGTGACCGCGGGCTGGCTGGCGGCGCCGGCGCGACCAGGGCGCGCCGGGTGGCTGGCCGGGCTGGCCGCCGCCGTCGCCAGCGGCGTGCTGTGGATCCTCGCGTCACCGCCGTACGGGGTGTGGCTGCTGGGCTGGCTGGCGCCGTGGCCGGTGGCCTGGGCCATCGATCAGGCGCCGACCCCGCGCCGGGCCGGGTTGTGGGGCGGCGGCGCGGCCCTGGTGTTCACCGTCGGTGGCTTCCACTGGATGATCTACCTGCTCGAGGTCAACGCCCACCTGCCGACCGCGCTGGCGGTGCTGGGCCTGGCGCTCCTGGGCGGCTACCACGGCCTGGTGTTCATGCTCGGCGCGCGGCTGACCCGGGCCCTGCGCGATCGCCGCCGCGACGACCCGCGCGGTCCGTGGCCGATGGCGCTGTGCCTGCCGCTCGGCTACCTGGTGGTCGAGGTGGTGGTGTGGACGCCGTTCCCGTTCAGCGTGGCGCTGGGCCAGGCGGCGGTCGGCCCCCTCCGCCACCTGGCGGCCTTCGCCAGCTCGGTCGGCATCGTCGCGATCATGGCGGCGGTGGCCGGCGCCGGCTACGACGCGCTGACCCGGTCGCGCCGGCGGTGGCAGCCCGCGGCCGGGGTCGCGGCGTTCATCGTGATCGCGGTGATCGGCAGCGTCCGCGTCGACGACGACCGCGCGCCGCGTACCATCACGGTCGGGCTGGTCCAGCCCAACGCCCGGGTCGACGTGCCGCGCAGCAGCCGCGAGCTGGCCGGCCACCTCGAGCAGCTGCGCCGGGCCTCGCGCGAGCTCGAGGATCGCGGCGCCGACCTGGTGGTGTGGAGCGAGACCGCCTACCCGTTCGGCATCGCGCGCGATCGGACCGAGGACGTCGACCGCGCCCACCCGCTGTCGATCCGCGGCACCACCACCGGGCCGCTGTTGATCGGCGCGGTCACCGTGTCCGACGACGACGACCGCTACAACAGCGCCATCCTGGTCGACCCCGACGGCCGCTTCCTGGGGCGCGACGACAAGATCCACCGCATGATCGGCAGCGAGTACAACCCGCTGGTCGAGCGCTTCCCGGCCCTCGAGAAGTACCTGCCCGACGGCGCCGGCAGCTACGCCGGCGGGACCCGCCCCGAGCTGTTGACCGTCACCATCGCCGGCCACCCGGTGCGGCTGGCCATCATGGTGTGCCTCGAGGACGTCATCCCCAGCTTCGGGCGGGAGCTGGCGGCGCTCGACCCCGATCTCATCGTCAACCTCACCAACGACACCTGGTTCGATCTCGACGCCGAGCCGCACCAGCACGAGGGCCTGGCGCGGTTCCGCGCGGTCGAG
Source organism: Kofleriaceae bacterium (assembly GCA_041389965.1). Taxonomy (GTDB): domain Bacteria; phylum Myxococcota_A; class Polyangia; order Haliangiales; family Haliangiaceae; genus UBA2376. The sequence continues at coordinate 507,584 of JAWKQV010000003.1, forward strand.
GTCGGCGTGCCGATGGTGCGGGCGGTCAACACCGGGCCATCGTCGGTGATCGATCGCGACGGCCGCATCATCGCCCGCAGCGAGACCCGCCGCGATGGGCCCCCGACCACGCTGCTGGTGCCGGTCCGGGTCGGGCCGCGGGCCCGCTCGCTGTACGCCGCCGTCGGCGGGCCGCTGACCTGGGGCGCGGCGCTGGCGGCGCTGGGGTGGTGGCTCGGGCCCGGCGTGGTGGCGCGGGTGCGTCGACGGCGCGCGCGCGCGTAGCGGCGCACGCCGGCCGGGATCGGCCCACGCCGACCGCCTGCTTGTGACCAGCACGGGCCTCGTGGCAGCCTGACCACCGGCGCTTGGACGCCGCACCTCATGCTGCGCGTCGTCGAGAGCCATCGGTTCGAGGAGCTGGCCGCGGCGCTCGCCGCCGCGCTAGCGCCCGCGGCCGATCCGTTCGCGCCGCCGCTGGTGGCGGTGCCGAGCCGGGTGGTGGCGCGCTGGGTGCAGTACGCGCTAGCGACCCGGGCCGGCATCGCCGCTGGCTACCGCACGCTGTTCCTCGAGGAGCTGCTCGCCACCGGCCTCACCGCCGACCGCCCCGAGCTGCGCCCTCTCGACAAGGCTGGGCTTGAGACCGCGCTGGCCTCGGTCTTGGCCGATCGCGCGGTGCTGGCGCGGCCGGAGCTGGCGCCGGCGCGGGCGTACCTCGAGGCCGACGGCCCCGACGGCGTCGGCCGCCGCCGCATCGAGCTGGCCACCGAGCTGGCTGACCGCACCTGGGAGTACGCGCTGGGCCGCCCCGACTGGCTGGCGGCGTGGCACAGCGGCAAGGCGGTGCCCGACGACGAGGTGCTCGATCCGGCGGTGGCGCGGTGGCACGGCGCGCTGTGGCACGCCACGACCCGCTACCTGCGGACCGTGGCTGGCCCGCACCCGGTGGTCATCCCCGAGCTGGCGGTGGCGCGGCGCCGGGCCGGGTGGCCCGCGCCGGCCGGGCCGCCGGTGTTCGTGATCGGGCTGTCGTACGTGCCGCGGGTGTACCTCGACGCGCTGGCGTACCTGGCCGAGGCGCGCCCGGTGACGGTGCTGGCCATGTCGCCGTGCGCGGCCTACTGGGGCGACGTGGCCCGGCGCCGCGGCCGGCGGGTGGCGGTGTCGTCCGACGACCCGGTCGCCCTGACGCGGTGGGGCGGCCCGGGCCGAGACTACCTGGCGGCCTTGGCCGAGCTGTCCGACGGCGACATCGACGATCGGTTCGGCGAGCCCGACGACGGCCCCGGCGCCAGCGCCAGCGCCCGGGCGCGGTGGGCGTTCGACACGCTGGTGCGCGCCGCGCCGTCGGCCGGGGCCGCCGCCGGGCCGGCGTCCACCGCCGGGGTGCGGGTGCTGGCGTGCCCGTCGCCGGTGCGCGAGCTCGAGGTGGTCGCGGCCGAGATCCGCCGGCAGCTCGACTGCGATCCGCAGCTCACCGCCAACCAGGTCGCGGTGCTGCTGGCGCCGGCCGCGGTCGAGACCTACCTGCCGCAGCTGGCCCCCGCGTTCGCGCGCCACGGCCTCCCGTTCCACGTCGTCGACATGCCGGCGCTGGGCCACGGCCACGCCGCCACCGCGATGGAGCTGTTGCTCGAGCTGCCGCTCGGGCGGTTCCGTCGGCCCGAGCTGCTCGGGGTGATGACCCACCCCGCGGTGCTGGCGCGCCACCCCGGCATCGATCCGTACGACTGGGTGGCGTGGACCGACGCGCTGGGCATCGTGCACGGCGCCGACGACGCCGACCACGCCGGCACCTACCTGGCCGGCAGCGACGCGTTCCACTGGGATCAAGGCATCAAGCGGCTGGCGCTGGGCGCGTTCATGGCCGGCCCCCGGGCCGGCGCCGACGTGCTGGCCCGGCTCGACGCGCGCACCTACCGCCCCGAGGAGGTCGCCGCCGACGAGCAGGCCGCGGCGGCCACCTTCGCGCTCCTGGCCCGGTCGCTGATCGCCGACGCCCGCTGGCTGGCTGGCCACCACGCGTCGCTCACCACCTGGGCCGAGATCTTCGACGCGCTGGCCGCCGCCTACCTGGGCGGGCGTGACGAGGCGGCGACGGCCGAGCTGGCCCGGGTGCGGGCGGCGCTGGCCAGCCTGGCGACGGTCGCTCTCGACGGCCGCGCGCTCGGGTACCGCGAGGCCGCCGCGCTGGCCCGGCGCCGGCTGGGCCAGGTGCGCGGCGACCGCGGCGAGCCGCTGGCTCACGGCGTCCACGTCGGGCGCATCACGCCGCACCGCCCCCTTCCGTTCGCCCACGTCTACGCGGTCGGCCTGGGCGAGGCCGGGTTTCCGTCGAGCGATCGCAAGACCGGCCTCGAGCTGCGCGGCCAGGTGCGGCGCGGCGACGTCACCGCCCGCGATCGCGATCGCTACGCGCTGTTCGAGCTGGCGCTGGCGGCGCGGTCCGAGCTGGTGCTGTCGTACGTCGATCGCGAGCCGATCACCGGCGAGGCCCGCGCCCCGTCGTCCGTGGTCCACGAGCTGGCCGAGATGCTGGCCCCGTACCTGGGCGTGCCGGCGGCCGACGCCCTGGCCACCCTGACCGAGCGGTTCCCGTTGCACCGCTTCGACGACGCGCAAGATCCGCTGGCGGTGCGCGAACGCTACGCCGCCACCGTGCGGGCCGCCCTCGACGACGCGGCCCGGGCCGATCACCGCGCCATGCCGGCGCCGCGGCCGTTGCGTCGAGCCCTGGGCGCGCGCGCCGACGTGGCCCGGGCCCTGGGCCTGGGCCACCGCGCGGTGGCCCCGGTGGTCGACGACGGCCCGGTGGTGCTGCGCTTGACCCACGTGCGGATGTTCCTCGAGTCGGCGCCCCAAGGCTGGGCCCGCGCGGTGCTGGCGCTGTCGGACGACGACGACGACGAGCGCATCGACCACGACGAGGAGCCGATGGCCGTCGACAACATGACCCGGGCCAACCTGGCGCGGGCGGCGTTCGCGCGCTACCTGGCCGGCGCGGACGTCGAGGTCGCGGTGCCGCAGGTCTGGCGCGAGGCCCAGCTGGCCGGGGGCGCCCCGATCGGCGTGTTCGGGGAGGTCGCGCAGGCCGCCGACCTGGAGCTGGTGGCCGGCTGGGCCCGCGACCTCGACGCGGTGGGCGGGCGCGGCCAGGGGTTCACCCGCTACGGCCTGGGGCGGGCGCCGTCGACGGCCACCACGGTGCTGCCGCCGGTGGCGGTGCCGGCGATCCTCGACGGGCGGCCCCGCCGGATCGAGCTGGTGGGCGCGCTCGGCGAGGTCGGCGACGTGGCCGGCACGCTGTTGCTGACGCCCGGCAAGCTCCGGCCGCGCTTCGCGCTGCGGGCCGCGCTCGAGCACGTCGTGCTGGCCGCGGCCGGCGTGGCCACCACCGGCTGGCGCCACCTGGTCCTGGCCAAGGACGGCAGCGAGCGCCGCCACCATCAGGCGTGGGCCGCGGTCGACGCCCAGGCGTACCTGAGCGCGCTGTGCGGCGAGCTGCTCGGCGGCAGCCACGACTACCTGCTCAGCCTCGACATGGCCCACGCGGTGATCGAGCGCAAGACGGTCAAGGTCGAGCCGCCGAGCGAGCGCGGGCCGGGTTCGCTCGGCTTCGGCCCGCTGCGGCCGCGCGACCACCGCGCCCCGGTGCCCGACCTCGACGCCGTGGTCGACCGCCGCTACCGCCCGCTGCTCGAGCGGATCGGGAGGACGCCGTGACCGCGCGCTGGCCGCGGCCGGCGACGTTGGGCGATCCCCACGCGCCGCTGATGGTGGTCGAGGCCTCGGCCGGGACCGGCAAGACGTTCTTCCTCGAGCACCGCGTGGTCGATCTGCTGCTGGCGACCGACGCCACCCTCGATCGCATCGTCGTGGTGACCTACACCGAGAAGGCCACCGCCGAGCTGAAGGCGCGCATCCGGCGCCTCTTGACCCAGCTGGTGTGGGTCGAGCCGCCCCCGGGCGCCGACGCCAGCGGGTGGCTGCTCGACGAGCGCGCCCGCGCGCGCCTGCGCGACGCGCTCGATCGGGTCGACGCGGCGCCCATCAGCACCATCCACGGCTTCTGCCAGCGGGTGCTGGCCGACGAGGCGTTCGCCGCCGGCCGCGCGTTCGAGCAGGAGGCGGTCCCCGACGAGGCCGCGGTCCGGGCCGCGTTCATCGACGCGCTGCGCGAGCGGTTCGCGGTGGTGCCGGCTGATCGCGCGCTGCTCCACGCCTACCTGGCCGACGGCGGCACGCCCGACGCCCTGTTCCGGCAGGTGCTGGCGCTGTACCGGTTCGGCGCGCCCCTGGCGCCGGGGACCTCGGCGCCGCACCAGCCGCTGGTGGCCGGCCTGCTCGACGAGGTGCTGGCCCGGGCCGAGCGCGCCAAGCGCAAGGGCGGCCAGGTCGACTTCCACGACATGCTGCGCCTGACCGCGCGGGCGCTGGCGGCCGATCCGGCGCTGGCCCGGCGCATCGCGACCCGCTTCCCGTGGGCGATGATCGACGAGTTCCAGGACACCGATCCGGTGCAGTGGCAGATCGCGGCGCGGATCTGGCGCCAGCCGCCGGCCCGCGGCCTCACCATCGTCGGCGATCCCAAGCAGGCGATCTATTCGTTCCGCGGCGGCGACGTCCACACCTACCAGGCGGCGACGCGCGAGCTGGTGGCGGCCGGGGCGGCCAAGGTCACGCTCGACGTGTGCCAGCGCTCGACTACGGCCCTGGTCGCCGCCGTCAACCGCCTGATGGCCCGCCCCCGCTCGCTGTTCGTCGGCAGCGGCATCGACGACGCCCGGCCGGTCCAGGCCTCGGGCCAGGTCACGGCCGCCTGGGCCGACGGGCGGCCGGTGGCGCCGGTGGCGCTCCTGCCGGTGCCCATCGCCAAGCCGATCGACGACGTCCGCGCGGCGATCTACGAGGCGACCGCCGACGAGATCGCCCGGCTCTGCGGCGATCCCGCGCACCGCATGATCGGCACGGTCCGCGGCCAGGCCCGCGCCATCGACGCCGGCGACATCTACGTGCTGACCCGCACCAACGGCGAGTCGGTGGCGGTGGCCGAGGCGATCCGCCGCCGCGGCGTGCCGTGCGCCTTCCTCCAGGCCGAGCACCTGTTCTCGACCGCCGAGGCCGCCGACGTGGCCGACCTGCTCGAGGCGGTGGCGCGTCCGCGCGATCCGCAGGCCCAGGTCCGGGCGTGGATGACCTGCTTCTTCGACGTCGAGCCCGACCAGCTGGCCCGCGCCAAGCACGCCGCCGACGATCACCCGCTGGTCGCGCGGTTCCACGACTGGCGCGGCCACGCCGCCCGCATGGACTACCCGCGCCTGTTCCGGTCGATCCTCGACGACACCCGGGTCATCGAGCGGGCGCTGGCCACCGGCGGCGGCGCCCGCACCGTGACCAACCTGACCCACGTGCTCGAGCACCTGTACGCCGAGGTCGAGCGCAGCCGGTGCGAGCTGCCCGAGCTGGTGGCCCGCCTGCGCGCGATGATCGCCGACGGCGGCGACCGCCCCGACGACAGCGACCTCCAGCGGCAAGAGACCGACGCCGCCGCGGTCCAGGTGATGACCGTACACCGGGCCAAGGGCCTGGAGGCGTGGGTGGTGTTCGTGGTCGGCGGCATCTCCGGCCAGACCCGCGGCGAGGACGCGGTGTCGATCGTCCACGCCGACAGCGGCGAGCGGGTGGCGGTGCTCAAGGGCGCCGGCCTGGCCGCCACGCCCCAGAGCTTCGAGGACCAGCGCCTGGCCTACGTGGCCATGACCCGGGCCCGGGCGCGGCTGTACCTCCCGGTGCTGCCGGCGAAGACCAAGACCCCGACGGTGCGCGGCGGCTGGCACGGCGTCTACGGCGCACTCCACGACGCAGTGACCGACCTGGCGGCCAGCGGTCCCCGAGCCGCAGCGCCGGCGACGCCACCGCCGGCCAACGTGATCGTGTTCCCGACCGCTGCGCCCATGGTCGAGCCGTGGCCGCCGGCGCAGCCGGTGACCGGCACTCTCGATGCCCGCCGGGTGGAGCTGCCGGCGCCCCCGCCGCCGCCGGCCGAGCCGGGCGAGCTGGCCGGCCGCACCGGGTTCGTGGTGACCTCGTACTCGCGGCTGCGCCGCGACGGCGCCGAGCTCGACGTGTCGACCGTCACCGCCGAGGATCGCAGCCGGCGCGCGCCGGGCCCCGACGAGCTGCCCGGCGGCGCCGCCACCGGCCAGCTGATCCACGCGGTCCTCGAGCACGCGGACTTTCCCGTCGCCGCCGGGCTCGACCTCGACGCGTGGCTGGCGCGCCCCGAGGTGGCCGGGTGGTTCGCCGACGGCGAGCGCCGGTTCGGCGTCGATCGCCGGCACCGCCGCCAGGCCGCGGCGCTGGTCCACGCCACCATCCGCGCCCCAGTGGTCACCGCCCACGTCGAGCTGCCGCCGCTGGCCGCGGCGGCACGCCTGGCCCGCGAGGTGGAGTTCGTCTACCCCATCCCCGATCCGCCGCTGGCGGCCGGGCCGCGCGGGCCGCGCGGCTTCGTCAAGGGCTTCATCGACGCCATCGTCGCATGGGACCAGCGCTGGTACGTGCTCGACTACAAGAGCGACGTGGTCGACGACGATCCAGCCGCGCTGGCCCACCACGTCGACGAGCACTACGCGCTCCAGGCCGAGCTGTACGCGCTGGCGGCGGCCCGCATGCTGGGGCTGCGCGACGCCGCCGACACCGCGGCGCGCTTCGGCGGCCTGCTGTACTGGTTCGTCCGGCCGGGCCGCATCGTCCACCGCGTCCCGACCTGGGCTGACCTCGAGCACTACGCCGCCGCGCTCGGCCGCCGGGAGTACGCATGACCACGCCGACCTTGTCGCCGCTGGGCGCGGTGCGCCGGGCGCTGACCGGCGCCGGCGACGACGAGCTGTTCCGCCGGCTCGGCGTCGGCGCGCGGCGCTGCGATCTCGGCGACGCCGGCCTGTACCTGGCCGAGGAGCTGGTGGCGTGGAACCCGTGGCTGGGCGCGCGCGAACGCCAGAGCCTGGCCCTGGGCGTGCTGGCGTTGTTGCTCGCGGTGCGGCAGGGCTCGACCCGGCTGCCGTTGGCGCCGCGCGGCCCCGGCGCCGAGCTGGTGGCCGGCGTGATCCGCGCCGCGGGGTTGGCCGACAGCGTCGCCGCCCGCGAGGTGCTCAAGGATCTGCGCGGGCTGGCCGGCGGGTTCCACGGCGTCATGAGCGGGCCGCGCACTGACGGGCCGGCTGCGCCGCTGATCGTCGACGACGACGCGCTGTACCCGCACCGGCTGTGGTGGCTCGAGACCCAGCTGGCCCGCCGCCTGGCGGCCCGGCGCGGGCACGTCCTGCTTGAGCCCGCGGCGGCGACGGCGGCGGTGGCCGCCATCCGCGACGGCCAGCTGTCCGACGAGCAGGCCGCGGCGGCCGCGGCCGCGGTGGGCTCGGCGCTGGCGGTGATCACCGGCGGCCCCGGCACCGGCAAGACCGCCACGGTCGCCGCCTTGGTCGCGGCGCTGGGCCAGCTCGGCATCGCCCGGGCCGACATCGCGCTGGCAGCGCCCACCGGCAAGGCCGCCCACCGCATGGGCGAGAGCGTGCGGGCCCGGCTGGGCGGCGACGGCCCTGGCGCCGCCACCCTCCACCGCGTGCTGGGCTCGTTGCCCAGCGGCGGCTTCCACCACGGCGACGGCAACCCGGTGCCGTACCAGGCGGTCATCGTCGACGAGGCGTCGATGATCGATCTCGGGCTGATGGAGCGCCTGCTGGCCGCGCTGGCGCCGACCACTCGGCTCATCCTGGTCGGCGATCCCGATCAGCTGCCGTCGGTCGAGGCCGGCCAGGTGCTGACCGACCTCCTGGCCGCCGGGGCCGACGGTCCGGGCACCGCGCGGCTGACCCGCAGCTACCGCGTCGACAGCGCCGACGCCGGCGGGCGCGCCATCTTGGCCGCCGCCGCCGCGGTGCTCGTCGGCGACGCCAAGCGGCTGGGCCCGGGCCGCGGCGAGCGCCTGGCCGAGGTGCGCCCGACCCCGGCCGAGCTGACCGGCAGCGGCGTCGAGTTCGTGCCGGCCGACGCCGCCGGCGCCAACCGCTTCGTCGACCACTGGTGGCAGCGACGCTGGCAGCTGCTCGACGAGCTGGCCCGGGCCACCTACCGCCGGGCCGACGGCCGGTGGCGCGGCGACGACGCCGATCGGCTGGGCGCGCTGCTCGCCACCCACGAGGCGTCGCGCCTGCTGACCGTCACCCGGACCGGGCCGCTGGGCGCGCACGCCGTCAGCGCGCGCTGCCACGCGCGGGTGCTGGCCGAGGCCTCGGTCGACGGCACGCCCGAGTTCCTGCCGGGCGAGCCGGTGGTGCAGACAAGAAACGACTACGCCCGCGGCCTGTGGAACGGCGATCAGGGCGTCATCGCGCGGGTGGTCGACGACGACGGGGCCCAGCACTACCGGGTGGTGTTCCGGCGCGGCGGCGACCTGGTGCCGTTCCCGATCGACGCGCTGCGCGGCGGCCTCGAGCTGGGCTGGGCCATGACCGTGCACAAGAGCCAGGGCTCCGAGTTCGGCCAGGTCGCGCTGGTGCTGCCGCCGGAGGACCTGCCGCTGATCAGCCGGGAGCTGGTCTACACCGCGCTGACCCGCGCCCGGCAGAGCGCCATCGTCGTCGGCGACCCCGCCATCCTGGCCGACGGCGGCGCGCGACGCGCGGTGCGCTCGACCGGCCTGGCCCAGCGCCTGGGCGGCTGACCCCGGTCACCAGCGGGTCAGTCCGTGGCCGGCCAGGTCGCCCAGCGGGACCGGCAACGCGCGCTCGAGCGACGCCGTGACCGCCGGCGCGGCCAGCGCGGTCGCGGCGGTCACCGGCTGGGTCGTCCAGTCCGGGTAGCCCGGCATCGGGGGCGTGGTGTCGCCGTACAGCCAGCCGTCCATGAACGTGGTCAGATCGCGACCGGCCAGCTGCGACGCCAGCGCGACGAAGTCCGCGGTCGACGCCGAGGTGCCGCGGTTGCGTCCGACCCAGGCCCGCTCGATGGCGCGGAAGGTTGTGTCGCCCACCTCCTGGCGCAGCGCGAACAGGGTGAGCGCGCCGCCGTAGTACACGTTGGGGTTGAACAGCTCGATCGGACCGCCCGACAGCGGGCTGCCGACCGGGCCGTAGAACGCCCGGAGCAGATCGCCGTAGAAGTAGATGTTCTGCATCAGGCCGACGAACGCGGGGGCGTCGGGCGCGAACTGGTATTCGAGCTCATACCAGGTGGCGTGGCCCTCGTTCTGCCAGACGTCGCGCCAGCGCGTCGGCGCCACGCTGTCGCCGAACCACTGGTGGGCCAGCTCGTGGACCATGATCGGTTCGTACTGTGCGGCCGGGGCGTCGAAGAAGCCGACCTCGAACAGCGACAGCGTCTGGGTCTCCAGCGCGAAGCCCAGCGACGTGTCCACCGCCAGCGACCCGTAGCTGTCGAACGGGTAGTCGCCCAGCCGGGCCTGGAGCCAGGCGAGGTGAGCGGTCACGCTGGCCAGCTTGGGCCCGAGCTCGGCCGCTAGCCGGGTCGGGACCACGTCGCGCACGTCGACGCCGCCGTGACGCCCCCGCTCGATCACCGTCAGGTCGCCCACCGCCACCTGGGCCAGCTCGGTGGCCATCGGTTGGCGCTGGCGGTACCGCCACACCGTCCGCCCGTGGCTGGTCGAGCTGCCGCGGAACTCGCCGTTGGCCACCGCGGTGGTCCCGGCCGGCACGTCGATGCGGAAGTCGAACGACGCCTTGTCGCGCGGGTGATCGTTGCACGGGAAGATGGCGTGAGCGCCGGCCGGCTGGGCGGCCCAGGCGCTGCCGTCGGGGTGCACGAACAGCGGCGCGCCCAGGAAGTCGGCCGGGTCGGGCACCGTCGGGGTCGCCGCGAATTGCTCGATCTCGACCTCGAACACCTGACCGCGGCGCAACGGCCGCGCCGGGGTGATCACCAGCTCGTCGCCGTCGCGCCGCCACGCCGCGGGGCGGCCGTCGACCTCGACCTGGCCGACCGCGTCGCCGCCGAAGTCGAGATCGAACGCCGACAGCGCCTGGGTCGCGCGGGCGCGGATGGTGACGCGGCCGTCGATGGGCTGCTCGGGCGCGGCGGAGGCGTAGCGCAGCGCGAGGTCGTAGTGGAGGACGTCGTAGCCACCGTTGCCGAGGGTGGCGTACAGCTCGTCGCCGAGGCCGGGGCTGCCGGGGCTGGGCGCCTCGCGCGCGGCCGCGGTGGGGTCGGTCGGCGGTACGACGCCGTCGTCGGGGGACGCGCAGGCGGTGACCAGCGCGAACGCGATCACGCCGACGGGGTGAACCAAGGAGGTGCGGCGGAAGCGGGGGTGCAGCTGTGGTGGTTTCATCGAGCCTACCGTGGCTGCAAGAGCGACACCGACGACGAGCCCGGGTTGCGCCCGCGCCCGCCCGCCCGCCGGCGCGTCGCCGGTGACCGCGATCACGCACGGTGGCCCGCGGCGCGACCCGCACCGCGACGTCGCATGGGTCGTCGCACGCGGACTGCGCGGCCAGCCGCCGCGCGCCCCAGCCCGTCCGCGCCTGTGCGACCATCGGGCCATGGGCACCTGGCAAGCCGGACCGTTCGGCAACGACGCTGCGCTCGACTTCGTGGGCAGCGTGATCGATCACCTGATGAGCGCGGTCGACGAGTTCATGGCAGCGCCCGAGATCGACGAGACCTTCGACGCCGCGTTCGCGGCCATCGCGCTATTGAACGGCGTCATGGCCCACACCCCGTCGCGGCCGTGGGCCGACGGCGCCGCGGTCGACGGCGGGCCGATCCGGACGGCGATGCTGGCGTGCTTCGACGAGCAGATCGACGGGATGGCGCCGGCGGCCGACTTCAAGCAGGACCAGCGCGCGGCGCTGGTCGCGACCCTCGACACCTTCGTGGACTTCCTGACGCCCGCGGGCTGACCGCCCCGGCCAACCACGCGGCGCCACCCATGCGCCTCACCCCCGGCCATCGCTGGTCAGCGGATGGCGCGGCCGGCGCCGACCGCGGACGCGGTATCACCGCGGCATGTCGCTTGCCGCCCGGCGCGTGCACGTCCTGGTCGCGATCCTGCTCGGCACCGCCGGCTGCGGCGAACCACCGCCGTTGGGCCAGGCTCCCGCCCCGATCGTCAACGGCGTCACCGACCTCAACCATCGCTACGTGGTCGGCGTCGGCGGCACCACCCAGGCCTTCTGCACCGGCACCGTGGTGTCGCGCCGCACCGTGGTGACCGCCGGCCACTGCATCGGCGGCGTGCGCAACATCTTCGTCGGCCCGAGCGTCACCGGCGGCGCGGCCACCCGCGTCCCGGTGATCGAGGAGGTGCGCCACCCACGGTACCGCGCGCTGCCCAACGACAACGCCACCTACGATCTGGGCCTGCTCCACCTGGGCGCCGACGCGCCGGTCCAGGCCGCGCCGCTGTTCCGCGACACCCTGACCAACACCCCGCGCTTCCTCGGCCCGGCGCTGGTCTTCGTCGGCTACGGCGCCACCTCGGGCGGCGGCGCCGGGTTCGGGATCAAGCGCGCCACCACGTTCCCGATCAAGATCGTCGGTCCAGCGGTGGTCGGTGGCAGCTATCCCGCGCCCGACGACCTCACCGCCGAGCTGTTCTACTACCTCGGCACCGACACCATGGGTCGCAACACCTGCAACGGCGACTCGGGCGGCCCGGCGTTCTTCGTCGAGCACGGCGTCGAGCACCTGATCGGGGTGACGTCGTCGGGCGACGCCGCCTGTACGCTCGACGGCGCCGACCAGCGCACCGACCTGCCGTTCGTGACCGACTTCATCCAGCCCTACCTCGACGCGTGGGAAGGCGCCGATCGGTGCCGGGCCGACGGCGCGTGCGCCGACGGCTGCGACCAGGGCGGCCAGCTCGGCGATCCCGACTGCGCGGCGGCCCGCTGTGGCGCCGACGGCGTGTGCGCCGAGGCCTGCACCGCGCCGCGCGACCCCGACTGCGCGGCCACGTCGGCCGACGCCTGCGGCGACGACGGCGTGTGCGATCCGGCCTGCGCGGCCGACCCCGACTGCGCCCGGCAGTGCGGCGCCGAGGGCAACTGCCTCGCCGGCTGCGCCACGCCCGATCCCGACTGCGCGGCCCAGCCCGACGCAGGCAGCGGGCCCGACGCGGGCCCCGACGGCGGCGCGGCGCTCGACGACGAGGACGCGGCGGGCTGCGGCTGCAGCAGCGCGCCCGATCCGCGCGGCGCCGGGCTGGTGCTGGGCGTCCTCGGGATGGCCCTGGCCCGCCGGCGGCGCCGGGCCTGAGCGCCACCGGCACGCTCACCCGCGCGGGCGTCGCCGCACCAGGGCGTCGGCCGGCACCAGCTCGGGCCGGGGCGACCGGGCCACCGGATCGATCGCCGTCGAGCCGCACGCCAGGCACGCGCCGTTCAAGATCACGTCGTGCTCGCAGTCGCCGCACGTCGGGCACACGCCGTCGACGCGCTCGCGGTGCGGACAGGCGACCGGATCCATGGCGGCACGGTGCCACGCGGGCCCGGCCCGCGCCACACTGCCGCCCATGCCGCGCGCCGCCACCGAGGCCGACCTGCCCGCCATCGCCGCCATCACCGCGCACTACGTGACGACGACCGCCATCCACTTCGCGTACCAACCGCCGACGGTCGCCGAGCTGGCGGCGGCGTTCGCGGCCCGCGACCGCCACCCGTGGCGGGTGGCCACCGACGGCGCCGGCCAGGTGATCGGCTACGGCAAGACCGATCGCTTCCGCGCCCGCGACGCCTACGCCGCCACCGCCGAGCTGGGGGTGTACCTGGCGCCCGCGGCCCGCGGCGCCGGGCACGGCCGGGCGCTGGTCGAGGCGATTCTCCTCGATCTGGCCGCCGCCGGGTTCCACCAGGCGGTGGCCGGCGTGGCCCTGCCCAACCCCGCCTCGGTCGCGCTGTTCGAGCGTTGCGGCTTCACGCCGGTCGGGGTGTTCCGCGAGGTCGGGTGGAAGTTCGACGCGTGGCACGACGTCGGCTTCTGGCAGCGGCCGGTGCGCGCACCGTGACGCCCGGCACTCGTGGTACGCCCGGGCCATGAGCCGTATCTACCGTTCGCTTCCTCCCGCCGGGACCCGCCTGGGCATCGCGTTCTCGGGCGGCCTCGACACCCGGTGCGCGGTGGCCTGGCTGGCCGAGCAGGGCCAGGAGGTCTACGCGTACACCGCCGATCTGGCCCAGCCCGACGAGGCCAACCCGGCCGACATCCCGCCCATCGCGCTCGATCACGGCGCCCGCGAGGCCCAGCTGCTCGACTGCAAGGACGCGCTGGTGCGCGAGGGCCTCATCGCCATCCAGTGCGGCGCGTTCCACCTGCGCACCGCCGGCAAGACCTACTTCAACACCACGCCGCTGGGCCGCGCGGTGACCACCACCGCGATCGTGCGGGCCATGATGGCCGACGACGTCCACGTGTTCGGCGACGGCTCGACCCACAAGGGCAACGACATCCAGCGGTTCTACCGCTACGGCGCGCTGGTCGACCCCACGCTCAAGATCTACAAGCCGTGGCTCGACGCCACCTTCGTCAAGGCGTTCGGCGGCCGCACCGAGATGTCGGAGTACCTGGTCCGCGTCGGCAAGCCGTACAAGATGGGCATCGAGAAGGCCTACTCGACCGACGCCAACATGCTGGGCGCCACCCACGAGGCCAAGGACCTGGAGCGACTTGACGCCGGCATGCGCATCGTCAACCCGATCATGGGCGTGGCGCCGTGGCAGCGCGACGTCGAGATCCACGCCGAGGAGGTCACCATCGGCTTCGAGCAGGAGCGTGCTGACCATCAACGGCGCCCGGTTCGCGTCGCCCAGGTCGAGTACTTCGCCGAGTGCAACCGAGGATCGGCGTGACCGCCGCGACCTCGGCATGAGCGACTGGGTCGAGAACCGCGTCATCGACGCCAAGAGCCGCGGCTGCTACGAGGCCCCGGGCATGGCGCTGCTGCACCTGGCCTACGAGCGCCTGGTGTCGGCCATCCACAACGAGAACACCATGGAGCTGTACGCGACGCTGGGCCGGCGCCTGGGCCGGCTGCTGTACGAGGGCCGGTGGTACGACCCCGAGGCGTGCCTGCTCAAGGACGGGCTGTGCCGGTGGGTGGCGCCGGCGGTCACCGGCTCGGTCACCGTCGAGCTACGCCGCGGCGACGACTACACCCTGCTCGACACCCGGGCCCAGCACATGGCCTACGCCCCCGACAAGCTGTCGATGGAGCGGGTCGAGGAGCCGGCGTTCTCGCCCGAGGATCGCATCGGCGCCCTCGAGCTGCAGAACCTGTCGGTAGGCGACAACCGGGCCCTGCTCCTGCACCACCTCGACAGCCTGCGCCAGCTAGGCAGCGGCGGCGCGGCCAGCGATCTGGGCGGGCTGCTCGGCGACGGCAAGTAGCGCGCCGGCGCGGCGGGCTCAGGCGCCCACCGTCGTGAGTCAGGCGCTCAGCCGCCGTCGCACGGCGTGCCCAGCCCGCCGGGGTACACGCCTAGCTCGTCGTAGACCAGCTTGATGTTGTCCTCGACCGGCACCGGCGTGAGCGAGCTCTTGTCCTTGCCCTTGATCCAGGTGACCTCGCTGTTGGAGGTCACCATGCGCAGCTGGCCGTTCTTGGTCGAGAAGATCTGGCCGATCGAGTCGGACACCACGTTCTTCATCGGCTGCTCCTTCATGGCGCCGGCCGGCCCGACGAACACCCGGTAGCCCTTGCCGCCGGCCTCGTCGCGCAGGCGATCGACGTAGTAGTAGGTGCCGCTGTCGTCGCGGGCGAGGAAGTGGCCCTGGCGCTTCCACAGCGAGGTGTGGAAGCCGGCCTTGTCGAGCACCTGCCGGGCGTCGCCGTCGGGCAGCGGCTTGAGGAGCTCCTCGTCGTCGCCGCACCGCACGAAGAAGTCGCCGGTGTCCTTGCGGCCGACGTCGGCCTGGTGGTCGACCCGGGGCGACCAGAAGCGCAGCGAGAAGGCCTTGCCGTCGGCGCCGCCGCCGAAGATGCGCAGCCGGTAGACGTTCTTCTTGTCGCCGAAGAACACCATCTGGTCGTCGCGCCAGCTGGAGTCGATCACGTAGATGGCGCCGTCGCTGTCGGTCAGCACCTTGAGCTGGCTCTTGGCGGCGCTGATGTCCACCACGTCGGAGGGCTGCTTCTTGCGCGGCCGGGCGTCGGCGGTGCCGAACGCCGCGGCCACGGCGACGATGAGGACGACGGGGGCTGCGCGCATGGTCCAGGCATTATACGATGCCGGGCGATGGAGCATTCAGCGCCGCGCGCACTCGACGTGGGTTCCGTGATCGCGGACACCTACACCATCGAGGGGCTGATCGGCCGCGGCGGGATGGGCGCGGTGTTCGTGGCCAGCCACGCCCGGCTGCCAGGCAAGAAGGTGGCCATCAAGGTGCTCCACCCCGACGTGGCCGACGCCGAGTCCCTGGCCCGGTTCCGGCGCGAGGCGGAGATCGCGTCGCGCCTGGGCCACCCCAACATCGTCGAGGTCCACGACTGGAACCAGCTGCCCGACGGCACGCCGTACCTGGTGCTCGAGCTTCTGACCGGGGAGTCGCTGGCCGACCGTCTGCGGCGCGGGCCGATGGCCATCGCCGAGGCCGCGCCGCTGGTGCGCCAGGTCGGAGCCGCGCTGGCGGCGGCCCACCGCGAGGGCATCGTCCACCGCGATCTCAAGCCGGCCAACATCTTCCTGGTGCCGCAGGAGGACGGGCCGCCCAAGGCCAAGGTGCTCGACTTCGGCATCTCGAAGATCCGCGGCTCGGCGACGGTGAACACCCAGGACACCCAGATGCTGGGCACGCCGCAGTACATGGCGCCCGAGCAGGCCACCGGCCGCCACGCCGAGGTCGACGGGCGCACCGACGTGTTCGCGCTGGGCGCGGTGCTGTTCGAGATGCTGACCGGCCAGGGCGCGTTCGCCGGGGCCACCATCCCCGAGGTGGTGTTCAAGGTGGTGTTCGAGGACGCGCCCAAGCTGGCGACCCTCGCGCCGACCGTGCCGACCGCGGTGGCGGCCGCGGTCGATCGCGCGCTGGCCAAGAAGGCCGACGAGCGCTGGCCCGACATCGCCAGCTTCGTCGAGGCGGTGACCGGGGCGCCGCTGACGGCGCGGGCGCCGGTGCCGACCGCGGTGCGCCCGACGGCGGGGCCGGCGACGTTGCCCAACCCGACGCCCGCCAAGCAGAGCACCCAGGAGGCGTTCGCCGCCACCGTGGGCTCGGGCGACTACGGCAGCGCGCTGGTGAGCCAGGCCCGCGCCGTGCAGGACGCGGCCGCCACCGCCGCGCCCACGGTCGCGACGCCGCCCCGGCGTCGGCTGGGGCTGATGATCGGCGTGGTGGTGCTGGCGGCCGGCGCGGCCGCGGGCGGCGTGGTGCTCGCGCGCGGCGGGCGCGGCGGCGGCGGCCAGCCCCAGGTCAGCGGCGTCGACGCGGGGCCGCTCGACGCGCCGCCGGCCCTCGACGCCCCCGGCGCCGACGCAGCTGCCCCGATCGACGCGGCTCCGGTCGACGCCGCACCTCCGATCGACGCCCGCCCACCCGCGCGGGTCGATGCTGGCGTGTCGGTGGCGCCGCCGCCCGATCCGCCCGACGACCCCGGCGTGCGCGCCGCGGTGGTCGCCGCCACCGCCGCGCTCAAGGCCGGCGACCCCGACCGGGCCGACAAGCTGGCGCGCGCCGCGCTCAACCAGCATCCAGGCGCCCAGGCGCTCCTGGCGGTGCGCGCCGAGGCGGCCTGCCACAACAGCGACCTGGGTACCGCCAACACCATGATGAACGGCATCTCGCGCAAGGCGCTGCGCGCCAAGGTCAAGCGCGCCTGCCAGGCCGTCGGCGTCGACCTGTAGCGCGCCGCCGGCGCCGTCGGCCTGTAGCGCGCCGCCGGCGCCATCGACCGCCCCGCGCGACGGTCGACCGCTAGCGGCGCCGCGACCGCGGCGCGGCGGCCACCGCCTGCATCTGCGCCAAGGCCCAGGTCCGCGGCACGGCGGCGCCCGGGCGGCGCTGCGGGGTGCTGGCGGCGACGGCCCGCAACAGCGCGCGGGCGTCGTCGGCCTTCTGGTCGGGCGCCGCGGCGCGACGCCACGCGACGAAGCCAGCGCGGTGCGCGACCGGCACCAGCGCGTCGACGTCGTCCCAGGTGCGCTCCCAGTAGCGCAGCCCGGCCGACGCCGCGACCACGGCCCGGGCGGTGGCGGCCGGGACCACGCCCGCGGCCCGCGCCGCCGCGACCGCCGCGCGCACGTTGACCTGGGCCACCGTCAGCGCCAGGTAGCCACCCTCGGCCGGCAGGTGCGCCACGGCGACGTCGGCGTCGCGGGTGAGCCGGCCCTGTCGGTAGTCACGGTAGATGGCGCCGACGCCGCGCATGCCGAACCGATCGAGCTCGGCGGCGCGCAGGGCGCCCACATGCTGGCGCCGCCCCACCTCGACCCCGGCCTCGAGCGCCAGCACCAGCTCCTTGTGCCACACCGCCGCCATCCGCTCGAAGTAGCCGTCGATGATCACCAGCCGCGCCGGCGGCCGGCGTCGCAGCAGGCGCAGCACGTCGAACGCGGCCACTGGCGGCGCCAGCATCGCGTCCGGCGCCAGCGCGCGCACCTCGGCCGCCGGCAGGCTGGGCCCGACGAACACCACCGTGGCGTCGGCCTGCGCCGGCGCCATCAGCCCAGCCCCTCGAGGCGGGTGGCCCGCCCCGGCACCAACACCTTCACCACCGGCACGTCGAGGCCGGGCTGGCGCAGATCGGCCACCAGCACCTCCGGCGTCCCGGCGGCGGCCAGGGCGTCGATCAGGTACGCCAGGGCCGCGCCGAGATCGTCGACCCGCACCGGGCGATGCTCGCGCGCGTCGATGGACTCGTCGGGCGGCGCTGCGTAGCGCTGCCACACCCGCGCCAGCACGCGACGATCGGTGGCGCGCTGGTAGTCGGCGGGGAAGAAGTCGTCGCGCGCGCCGGAGATGTAGGTCATGCGGGTCTGCACCGCCTCGGTGATGGCCCGCGCCATCGCCACCGCCGGATCGAGGTGACAACCGAAGCCCTGGTAAAACCCCACCGCCCGCCACCGCGGCTCGCGCGGGTCGTGCATCAGCCCGCAGCCGAACACCGGCACCCCGACGTCCGAGGTCAGGTCCCACAGCCACAGCCGCGCGCCGGCGCCGGTGATCCGCTCGACCAGCCCGCGCACCAGCCGGTCATCGATGGTGTCGAGGATGACGCGACGATCGTGGCCGGTGGCGCGCCAGGTCGCCTCGGCGTCGCGCTCGATCACCTCGGCCAGGCCGTGGACGATCGCCTCGACCAGGCTGTTGCCCGAGGCCAGGCCGTTGGATGACACGTCGAACACCACCGGCTGGGCGGTGGCGGCGCCGGTGTCGAGCGTGACCGCCTGCCACGGCACCCAGGTGGCGCGCCCGGTGGGCAGGGACACCGCGCGCACCCACGGGCGCGGCGCGTCGAGCATCAACCGGCGATGGCGCGGCAACGCCTGGGCCCGGGCCACCGTGGCAGCGCCGAGCGCCCGCGCGCTGGCGATGCGATCCGGACGCCGCTCCTCGGCGTGCCAGGTCTCGAGGCTCTCCATCAGCGCCGACACGCGCGCAGCGAGCAGCGTCGCCCCCTTGCCCTGGGACGACGACAGCGACTTGCCCATCGGTCGGATCGCGGCCACCACGGGCACGTCGAGATCGTCGAGCCCGGTGAGGTCGGCCAGGCGGGTCAGGCCGACGTGCGCCGCCAGCGGGGCGAACCGACGCCAGGTGGCGGCCAACGTCGCGCCGCGCAGGGTGCCCCGCCGAACCCGCACGGGCGCAGTCAGCGGCTCGCCGAAGACCGCGCCGATCATGGCGGGCAATGTACGCGCGGGGACGCGCCAGGTCCACGCCGAGGGTCAGGTGAAACTTTTTTCAGGTTTTATTGACCAGAAGTCAATAAGATGCCGGTTCACGTCGACGACTGGCCTTGCGGCCCCGCGACGGGTGGCTACCAAGGGCGCATGAAGCATCTGTGCTTGGCCGCGGCGGCGATGACCCTGGCCACGACCGCGGCGTGCGGGTTCGACCCGGCCGGCGTGGCCCCTCCGCTGTCCACCCGGCTGGCCCAGCGGGCCCACCTCCCGGTCATCGCCGGCAGCGACCTCAGCGCCACCGCCATCGCCGGCCCACGCCAGCTGGCGGTGGGCCCGGTCATCGAGCACGGCGAGGTCGTGGTGCGGACCACCGCCGACGGCTTCCTCCTGGTCGAGGACCTCACCCTGGCGCTGGGCGACGTCGCGGTGCCGCCCGGCTTCATCGACGAGCGCGGCTTCACCGCGACCGAGCTGGTGCTGCACCTGGGCACCCAGGTCGCGATCTCCTTGCCGGCAGATCACCCGACGCGCGCGCGCCTGGCCGGCAGCGGACGCGGCGACCTCATCCTCGAGTGGGCCGCGCGCGACGCCGACGGCCGCACCTGGCCGCTCGGCCCGCGGCGGGCGCCCCGGCTCCAGTTCGACGTGGCGGTCGCGACCGGCACCGACGGGGCGCTCGAGGCCCAGGTGTCGACCTGGGTCGCCGGACCGGCGGTCGCGGTGCCCGGCGTGGTCGCGCTGACCGACCTGGACCTCCAGGTCGTGGCCGCCGAACCCGCGGCGACGCTTCCGGCCGAGTAGTGGTACCCTGGTCGCCGTGTCCGAGCCCGACGTCACCGATCGCTTCCCCGCCACCCTGCGCGCGCGCTGGGACGTCTTCGTGGCGGAGCTGGCCATGGCGTCGTCGGGCGCGGCGCCGTTCCCGGTCGAGCTCCTGTCGCTGCCGGTCGAGGTGCTCGCCGCCGGCCAGCACGAGCTGGTCAGATCGGTCAGCCGCACGTTGCTGCACCAGCTCACGCGCCGGGCCGAGATCCTGGCACCGTCGACCGTGGGCCCCAACCACCACGCGCTGGCGGCCACGGTGGCGGCGCTGCGCAACGCCGGCATCGACGTCGGCGCCGTGCTCGAGCACGCCGGGGCAACCTGGGCGGCCCCCCAGCGCAAGCGCATCCGGCAGCTCCGCGGCGGCCTGCTGCTGCCGCTGGCCGCGCGCCGGCGCTAGCGTGCGTCGCGGCGGGCCCGGCGTCACGCCGGCGTGAGCTCGGTCGGGGTCAGCACTTCGTCGTAGAGCGTCACTCCGCCCGCGCCGATCGCCCGGAAGCGCAGCCGCGGCGCCCCCCCGGCGTCGAGATCGACGTCGATCACGCCGACGTTGTAGGCGGTGACCCGGGTCAGCACGCCGGGCACCGCCGGCGGCGGATCGATCACCCCGCGCGACAGCGGCCCGATCTGGAACTCGCGGAAGCCGTGGCGGTGGCGGTGCGCGGCGAACCAGTGCTGGTCGCCCGACACGAACAGGATCCCGGTGACGGCGGCCGCGGCCAGCTCGTCGAGGATGGCGTCGCGCTCCCACGCAAACCCGGCCCAGTGATCGACGCCGTGGCCGAAGTCGAGCGGCACCGACGTGAACACCAGCTTGAACGGCGCCGTCGACGCGCGCAGCCCGTCGGTCAGCCATTGCCGCTGGGCCGCGCCGAGCATGGTCTTGGCCGGCCCGTCGGGCGCCGCGTTGGCGCTGCGGAAGGCGCGGGCGTCGAGCAGGAAGCACTCGACCAGCGCGCCCCAGCGCCAGCGCCGGTAGCGTGGCCCGGGCCCCCGCCGCGGGAACCACGCATCCCACGCCGCGGTGGCCGCGGCGAAGCGAGCCGGCTCGGCGTCGCGATCGCCGCCGTCCCAGTCGTTGCCGAACTCGTGGTCGTCGTAGATGGCGCGGAACGAGGTCGAGCGCATCCACGCGTCGAACCGCGGCGTCACCCAGCTGCGCAAGTAGCGGGCCTCGAAGTCGTCGCGGGTGATCGACGCCCGGTAGTTGTCGGTGTACGGCCAGTCGCCCAGCGACACGTCGAGGTCGGCCGCCAGCGCCGCGACTTGGTCGGCCAGATCCGACAGGTAGGCGGGATCCTCGTCGACGTCGGCGGTCACCACCAGCCGGGCCGCCGCGGGCTGCGCGTCGGGCGGCGCGGTGGCGAACCGCATCGGTCCGTGGCGACCGCCGTCGTCGGCGATGACCCACGCCTGGTAGCGGCGCCCGGCCGCCAGCGCGCCGACCTCGACCGCGCCGTGACCCCGGGCGTCGAAGCTGCCGACGCCGGTCGCCACCACCGGCCCACCGTCGGCCGCGATCTCGACCGTGAAGCTGCGCGCCGCCAGCGCCCACGCCGCCACCAGCGCCGAGCGGTCGTCGACCTCGAGCACCAGCGCGGTCAGCGGGCCGGGATCGCCGCAGCCGCCCAGCAGCGTCGCCGCGCCGGCCGCGCCGGTGCTGGCGATCCACTGGCGGCGCGTGAGCATCGCCGGAGGATAGCCTGGCGGCGAAGGCGTTCAAGGCGACGATGGCCAGCTACGGCCGAACGGTGGCGAACCCGGCGTCACCGTCGAACCAGCCGTCGACGAACTGCTTGAGCGGGACGCCGCCCGGGCCGGTGCGGGTCCGGTAGCCGCCGAGGAGGACGTGCTGGGTGCCGGCCTCGACGTAGGCGTGGGCGTTGGCGCTCGCCGCGGGGTACTGGCGATCGACCAGCGCGCCGACCTGGGCCGTGATGTCGCCGAACACGCCGTAGCCGAAGAACGCGCGAATGACCTCGTCGTTGGTGGTGGTGATCAACCCGAACCGCCGCGTCGGCGCGGCGGTCCGCAGGTGCGCGATGATCGCCTCCGGCCGGGTGGCACAGTCGGCGCAGCCGGCCGGCAGCGCCGCCTGCCAGCGGGCCTGCCACGTCGCCCACTCGCCCTGGGGCGTGGGCAGCCAGGCCGACCCGTCGGCCAGCAGGTGAACCTCGGCGGCGGGGAACGCTGCCGCGAACAGGTCGTAGTCGAGCATCGCGCCGTACCCGCCGGCCGACAGCCCGACCAGGTACACCCGCGAGACGTCCGGAAACCGGACCGCCAGGGCTGGCGCCAGCGCCGCCATGTTGAGGCGCCCGACGTGGTGGACGTCGCGCATGGTGCCGGCCACGTCGGTCTGGTAGCGGCGGACCACCGTGCCGGCGTGGAGGTCGCCGGTGCAGTACGGCAGGTAGGCCAGGTTGGCGGCGCCGGCGCGGCTGGCGGGGTCGCCGCGATCGACCAACCCGCTCGCGATGATCGGCGCCAGCTCGGCGGCCATCACCTGGGCACCGTAGGTGGTCGACAGGTTCACGGCGGCGTTGAGGCCGAAGCAGGTCCAGTCGTCCCAGCACGCGCCACCGCCGGCGATCAGCACCACCAGCTCATCGGCGCCGGCCTGCGGCGAGACGCCCAGGCCGGCCGGCGTGCCGTTGGCGCACGTGGTGCCAGAGACCTCGACGTACGTGAACTCCGCAGGCGTCGGAGCGACGTCGCCGTCACCGGCGCCCGCGTCGACCGCCCCGCCCGCCGGGGGAGGTTCACCACACCCCGCGACGCTGACGACCGCGATCACGATGGAGATTGCGACATGCCGCTGCATGGAGGTCGGGACCTGCACGCGCGGTGCCAGGGGTGCCACCAGGCGACCGTGCCGCGCGCGGCCGCCGGTGTCAGGTGGTCGACGGGTAGCGCGCCTGTCGCGCCGCCGGTCACGGCACCACGATCGGCCGGAAGTGCCCGGGGATGGTGACCTGCACCGCCGGCGCGCAGGCGCGGGCCTCGTCGACGAAGGCCTGCACGTCGGGGTCGGGCGTGGCGTCGACCGGCGGTGCGCGCCAGTCGTCGAAGTGGTTGGTGAACACCCGAGGCGGTTGGCCCAGCACGCCCAGCAGGCGGCAGGTGTAGTCGTAGATCTCCTGACGCAGGCCGGTGGCGACCACCGCGACGTCGGGGTGGATGCCGACCAGCTCGCGCTCGATGAAGTTGGCGGTCGACAACAGCAAGATCTCGTGGCCGCCCAGCCGCACCAGGTAGCCGAACGTCCCGCCCTCGCCGTAGTCCTCGAAGCCCATCGGCAGTCGGGGCCCGTCGACGATGTCGTGGCCGACGGTGTGCTTCTCGTCGAGCGCCGAGTGCAGGCTGGGGATGACCCGGATCGAGAAGCCGTCGAACTGGTAGTCCTCGCCGCCCCGCACCGTCACGATCTGCCCGTCGGGCACGCCGCTGGCCCGGGCCAGGCGCGCGGTCGAGGCGCTGCCGATCAGCTGGGCGCCGGTGGCGCGGGCGATGGCCGGGGCGTCGAGCACGTGGTCGACGTGGCTGTGGCCGATGACGATGGCGTCGACGCGGGGTGGCGTCCGCGCCGCGATGGCCGCCGGGTCGGGCTGGATCGGACCGGCGAGGTCGGGCCGCGAGAAGTACGGATCGAGCAAGATCACCTTGCCGGCGGCCTCGAGCTGCCAGCCGGCGACGCCGAGGTACGTCAGCGTGAGGGGCGATCGCGGCGCGGCCGGGCGCGCCGGTGTGGCGGGCGCGGTGGCCGGCGCGGGCGCACGGCACCCGGCCAGGGCGGAGGCGAGCAAGATCAGGGCGAGGCGCTGCATGGGCGCCCCAACGCGCGGCCGGCCCGGTCTATTCCGCCGGCTTGTCGCCGACGTACTGCCAGCCGAAGCGGCCCTTCACGCACAGGTTGCCGTGGGTGACGCTGGAGTCGAGCGGCGAGGTCACCTTGACCACCTGGTTGTCCTGGGTGTGCAGCGTGATGGCGCACCCGACCCCGCAGTACGGACACACCGTGGTGGTCTGGGCTTGCCGCGCCGGGTCCCACGCGCCGGCCTCGCGCAGCGCGTGCTCCTGGCGGAACAGCAGCGCGCCGGTCGGACAGGCGTTGACGCAGTTGCCGCAGAACACGCAGGCCGAGTCGGGCAACGCCACCGCCAGCTCGGTCGAGATCCGCGCGTCGAAGCCGCGCCCCGCCACCGCGATCGCGTAGGTGTGCTGGGCGTCGTCGCCGCACGCCTCGACGCACTTGTAGCAGAGGATGCACTTGCCGTAGTCGCGCACGAACAGGTCGTTGTCGACGGTGACCGGCTGCGCGACGGTGGCCGCGGTCGCGCCGTCGGTGGCGTGGTGGTGGCCGGCCGGGGCCACCGGGCCGGCGCCGTGTGCGGCCGCGGGCGCCGGCGGACCGAACCGCTCGGGCGCCGCGCCGTAGCGGGTCATCCACGCCGCGACCTGGGGCGCCGCCGACAGATCGACCGACGAGCCCAGCAGCTCGAGCACCAGCTTGCGCGCGGTGCGCACCCGCGGTGAGTCAGTGCGCACCACCATCGCCGGCTCGGCCTTGCGCGAGCACGCCGGCACCAGGGTGCGCGCGCCGTCGAGCTCGACCACGCACACCCGGCACGCGTTGACCGGCGTCAGGTTGGCCGCGAAGCACAGGGTCGGGGTCTCGACCCCGGCCGCGGCGCAGGCGTCGAGCAGCGTCGCGCCCTCAGGCACGGTGACCGCCGCGCCGTCGACGGTGATCTCCACCGGCCGGGCGGTGGCGGGGTCGGCCGGACGCGGGCGCGGCGACGGGTACATCGGCAAGCGGATCATCGCGCCTCCGGGTCGGGGAACACGCCGAGGTTGGCCACCGCGCTCTCGATCGCGCTCGCCGCGGTCTGGCCGAGGCCGCAGATCGACGCGTCGCGCATGGCTTGGCCCAGCTCCGCCAGGAGCGCACGTTCGGTCGCCACCGAGCCGTGCGGCGCCCCGCGCCCGAGCCGGGTGATGAGCTCTTCTTGGCGCACGGTGCCGACCCGGCACGGCACGCACTGCCCGCAGCTCTCGTCGCGAAAGAACCGGGCGATGCGGGCCAGGACCGGCGCGATCGGCACCGCACGATCGAGCACCAGGACCACGCCCGAGCCCAGCGAGGCCCCGACGGCGCGGGTGGCCTCGAACGACAGCGGCAGCGCCAGCTGCGCGGGCCCGAGGAAGGTGCCGGCGGCCCCGCCCAGGAGCACGGCGGCCACCTCGGTCGGCGCGCCGGCCAGCGCGAGCAGCTCGGCCAGCGGCACGCCGAAAGGCAGCTCGTACAGGCCCGGGCGCGCCACGCGGCCGCTGACGCAGAACAGCCGGGTGCCAGGGGAGCCGGCGGTGCCGACCGCCCGGTACGCCGCGGCCCCGTCGGTGATGATGCCCAGCACGTTGACCAGCGTCTCGACGTTGTTGACGACGGTCGGCTTGCCGAACAGGCCGGCCTCGACCGGGAACGGCGGCTTGGTGCGCGGCTCGCCGCGGTAGCCCTCCAGCGACGCGAACAGCGCGGTCTCCTCGCCGCAGATGTAGGCACCGGCGCCCAGCCGCAGCTCGAGCTCGAATGCCTTGCCCGACCCGAGCACGTCGGCGCCCACCAGCCCCCGAGCCTGGGCGGCGGCGATGGCGCCGGCCAGCCGGGCCCGCGCCAGCGGGTACTCGCCGCGCAGGTAGATGAACCCACGGGTGGCGCCCACGGTGACCGCGGCGATGGTCATGGCCTCGACCAGCGCGAACGGGTCCTCCTCCATCAGGATCCGGTCCTTGAAGGTGCCCGGCTCGGACTCGTCGGCGTTGCACACCAGGTACCGGGTCGGGCCCAGGGCCTGGGCCACCGCGGTCCACTTGCGCCCGGTCGGGAACGCCGCCCCGCCCCGCCCGACCAGGCCGCTGTCGGTGACCTCGCGCAGCACCCAGGCCGGGCCGCGATCGAGCGCGCGCCGCAGCGCCTGGTAGCCGCCGGCGGCGCGGTAGGCGTCGAGGTCCGTGGGGTCGACGCGGCCGACCTGGGCCAGCAGGCGCTCGGGGTACCGGCCCGGCGCCGCGGTGCGCTGGTGGAGCACCGTCGCCGGCGGCGCCGGCGCCCGCCCGGTCGCGATGGCGTCGACCGCGGCGTCGGCGGTGAGCGGCCCCCACGCCCCGGCCCGCGGCGCCGCGCCGGCGACGGTCAGCATCGCGGCCGGCGCGTGCTCGCACAGCCCGAGGCACGGGCTCGGCAGCCAGGTGGCGCCGGCGCGGGCGGCGCCGGCCGGGCCGACCCGCTGGGCCAGCGCGTCGGTGATCGAGACCACGCCGGCGGCGTGACAGGCCACGTCGTCGCACACGTGCAGCGCCGTGGCCGGCCGCTCGGCCAACGCGAACAGCGCGTAGAACGACGCGACGCCGTAGGCCTCGGCCGGCGGCACGTGCAGGCGCTGGCACAGGTAACCCAGCGCCCCGGCCGACACCCACCCGCACCGCTCCTGGATCGCGTGCAGCCCCGGCAGCAGCAGGTGGCGCTGGCCGCGGGCGACCCGCAGCGCCCCGATCGCCGGGTTGGCGTCGGGCGCGGGCGGCCCGAGCACCGCGTCGACGGCGGCGCGCTCGGCGTCGGTCGGGGGCGTCGCGAGGGGCCGCAGATCCACGCGCCGACTCTA
Organism: Kofleriaceae bacterium; assembly: GCA_041389965.1. GTDB lineage: Bacteria > Myxococcota_A > Polyangia > Haliangiales > Haliangiaceae > UBA2376. The sequence goes on from JAWKQV010000003.1 coordinate 533,910, forward strand.
TCAGGCCACGCGGTCGATGCGGACCGCCGCGGCCTTGAACTCGGCGGTGCCCGAGCGCGGATCGTGGGCGTCGATGGTCAGCAGGTTGGTGTCGACCTGATCGGGGAAGTGGAACGTCATGAACACCAGGCCGGGGCGCAGCCCGGGATCGATGCGCACCGGCGCCACCACCGCGCCGCGCCGCGACGACACGCGCACCTGATCTCCCTCGACGACGCCGTAGTGCGCGGCGTCGGCCGGCGACAGGTCGAGGGTCTCGCCCCGGCGCAAGGGCGACGGGTAGCTGCCCGACTGCACGCCGGTGTTGTACGAGTCGAGCCGGCGACCGGTGGTGAGCCGGAGGGGATAGGCCGCGTCGGTGGCCTCGACCGGCGGCGCGTGCTCGACGACGTGGAACGGCGCGGCCGGGCCCTGGCGCGGCTCGGCCCACAGGCGCCCGTGCAGGAATGGCGAGCCCGGGTGCGCCTCGTCGGGACACGGCCACTGGATGCCGCCCAGCTCGTCGAGGCGGCGGTAGCTCATGCCGGCGTGCATCGGCGACAGCGCCCGCAGCTCGTCCCACAGCGCCTCGGGCGTGGGGTCGCCCAGATCGCGCCCCAGCCGGCGCGACACCTCGGCCAGGATGGCCAGATCGTCCCTGGCACCCGCCGGCGGCGCCACCGCGCGCCGCATGCGCTGGACCCGCCGCTCGCTGTTGGTGACCGTGCCGTCGGCCTCGGCGAAGCTGGCGGTGGCCGGCAACACCACGTCGGCCAGCTCGGCGGTCTGGGTGAGGAAGATGTCCTGCACCACCAGGGTGTCGAGGCCGCTGAGCAGCCGGACCGTGCGGTGGCCGTCGGCCTCCGACCGCGCCGGGTTCTCGCCCAGCACGTACAGTGACCGCAGCTCGCCGCGCTCCATGGCGCTGAACATGTCGGTGAGGTGCCAGCCCGGCACCGGCGGGATGGTCGCGCCCCACGCCGCCTCGAACCGGCCGCGCACCTCGGGGTCGTCGACGTCCTGGAACCCGGTCAGCTTGTGCGGCAGCGCGCCCATGTCGCCGCCGCCCTGGACGTTGTTCTGGCCGCGCAGCGGGTTGAGCCCCGAGCCCCACCGGCCGACGTGCCCCGTCAACAGCGCGAGGTTGATGAGCGCCAGCACGTTGTCGACGGCGTTGTGGTGCTCGGTGATGCCCAGCGTCCAGCAGATCATCGCGCGATCGGCCTTGGCGTAGGCGTGGGCCACGGCGGTGATGGTGGCGGCGGCGACGCCGGTGACGGCGGCGACCTTGGCCACCGGGTAGTGGGTCAGCACGTGGTCGCGGTAGGCCGCGAAGCCAGTGGTGGCGCGCGCGATGAACGCCTTGTTCTCCAGGCCGGCGGCCAGGATGGCGTGGGCCACGCCGTTGGCCAGCGCCACGTCGGAGCCGACCTCGAGGCCGAGCCAGTGGTCGGCCCACGCCGCCGACGCGGTCACGCGCGGATCGACCACGACCAGCTGGGTGCCGCGCTGGATGCCGGCCAGGACGTGGTGGAAGAAGATCGGGTGGGTCTCGCGCGCGTTCGAGCCCCACAAGAGGAGGACGTCGGTCTCCTCCGCCTCGCGGTACGAGCTGGTGCCGCCACCAGCCCCGAACACCGTCGCCAGACCGACGACGCTAGGGGCGTGTCACGTTCGGTTGCAGCTGTCGATGTGGTTCGAGCCGACGGTGGCCCGCATGAACTTCATCGCCAGGTAGTTCACCTCGTTGCTGGCCTTGGAACACGAGAACATGCCGACCGCGCCCGGTCCGTGGCTGGCGATGGTCTGGCCCAGGCCGGCCGCGGCGCGATCGAGCGCCTCGTCCCAGCTGGCCGGCCGCAGCGGGCCGCGGCTGCCGTCGGGCTTGCGATCGCGGACCAGGGGCTGGGTCAGGCGGGGCAAGGGCTGGCGCATGGCGAACACCTTACACCAGCGACGCCGGCGTGCGCGCGACCTGGGACGCCGGCTCGAGCCGCACCACGCCGCGCTCGCCTGCCGGGCGCGCGACGAGCGCATCGCCCGAACCGCCCGTCACCGCGGTCGGCGCCGGAACAGGTAGCCGCGCTCGTGGCCGCAGTCGGTCGAGGCGACGAGCGTCAGGCCGTGCGGACCGAACAAGCGCGGCGCCTGCGCGACCGTCCACGGCACCTCGTCGGTGTAGATCCACTTGCCGACGGCGCGCAGCCCAGCCCGGAACGTCCGGTAGCGCCAGGTGTCGACCGGCACCAGCACCGCCAGCAGCCCGCCCGGGGCGACCGCCTCGGCGTGAGCGCGCACCACGCGGTCCTGATCGAGCCCGTGGAAGTGCTCGACCACGCCGCCGGAGTGGACCAGATCGAAGGCGCCGCCGCGGTAGCCGAGCAGATCGCCGTCGACGTGCTCGACCGAGGCGCCGTGCCCACGCCGGGACCACAGCTGCCGCGACAACGCTCGGGCGGCGGCGTTGCGCTCGACCAGGGTGGCGTGGCCGCCGAAGGTCTCGACCAGCCGCAGCGAGGCGTGGCCGGTGCCGGCGCCCAGCTCGAGGATGCGCGGGTAGGCCGGCAGCGTGACGTCGGCCAGCAGGCGTCGGTACGCCGCGAACACCTGCCGGATCCGCAGGGTCTCGACCAGGTTGCGGCGACGACCGATGGTCGCGAAGTGATCATCCCAGTTGGTGGCAGGCAAGGCAGCGGTGGGCATGGCGGGCTCCATCAGGCGTGAGGTGGAGACCGGTTGTGCAACCTCTCGGCCGACCCGTCGCTCGACCTGATCTCGAGCACTTCGTCGTCGCGAGCGTGCTGCTTCCACCACCTGACCGTCAGAGGTCCGACGAGGTGCGGCGCCGCGCGCGGTCCGGGTCCGGGTTCGGTCGCCGGCCGCCGCGGCGCGCCAGGGACCCGACGTCCGTCACGCCACCCGGACCAGCGTCGGCCGTGTCGCGGGCGTCGGCCGCGGCTCGCAGCGGTAGGCCCGCGCGTCGAAGCGCCAGGTGCGCGCCGCGAACTCGACGGTCGAGCCTGGCCACAAGGTCGGGTTGCGGCCGGCGGCGTCGCGGTACCAGCTGGTGCAGCCGGTGCTCCACACCGTCTTCGGCATGCGCGCGGCCAGTTCGTCGTTGTAGGCACGCACCGCCTCCGGCCGCGGCTCGACCAGGACGTGGTCGTGGCGGGCCATGGCCGCGAGGGTCGACATCACCAGCCGGACCTGGGCCTCGATCATCAGGAGCATCGAGTTGTGGCCGAGCCCGGTGTTGGGGCCGATCAGGGTGAACAGGTTGGGAAAGCCGTCGACCATGGTGCCGAGGTAGGCCTCCGGGGTGTCGGCCCAGCGCGCGCCCAGGTCGGCGCCCGCGCGCCCGGTCACGGCGATGCCGCCCAGGTAGTCGTGGACCGCGAAGCCGGTGCCGAAGATGATCGCGTCGACCGGACGGGCCCGCCCGTCGGCGGTGACCACGCCGTCGGGTGTGACGCCGGTGATGGCGTCGGTCACCACCTCGACGTGGGGCTGCGCGAGCGCCGGGTAGTAGTCGTTGGACATGAGGATGCGCTTGCAGCCCAGCACGTAGCTCGGCGTGAGCGTCGCGCGCAGCGCCGGGTCGGCGACCTGCGCGTGGAGGTGCCGGAGGGCCAGCGGCTGCACCCACCGCAGCACCTGCGGGGCCAGCGTGAACGGGATCGCGCGCAGCTCGTGGCGGAGGTAGAGCGTCGCGCGGTGCAGCGCACGGGCACCCGGCACGTGCCGGAACGCCCACCGCTCGCGGTCGGTGTAGGCCCGATCGCGCCGCGGCAGCACCCACGGCGGCGTGCGCTGGAACAGGTGGACCTGGCCGGCGGCCTTGACCACGTGAGGCACGAACTGGATCGCGCTCGCGCCGGTGCCGACCACCGCGACCCGCTTGCCGGCCAGGTCGTAGCGGTGGTTCCACGCCGCCGAGTGCCAGGTCGCGCCGGCGAACTGGGCCAGGCCCGGCAGGTGTGGCGTGGTCGGGCGACTCAGGCCGCCCAGGGCCATGACCGCGATCGGCGCCTGGAACCGCCGGCCGTCGGCGGTGGTGATGGTCCACCGGGCCTGGGCTTCGTCGAGGGTAGCGGCGACCACCGCGGCCCCGCAGCGGAGGTGGCGGTGGAGCTGCCAGCGCGCCGCTGCGTGCTCGAGGTAGGCGCGGATCTCGTCGTGGGGCGCGTAGCTGCGCGACCAGTCGGGCCGCGGCGCGAACGACAGCGAGTAGAGGTGCGAGGGGATGTCGCAGGCGCAGCCAGGATAGTGGTTGGCGCGCCAGGTCCCGCCGACGGCGTCGGCCGCCTCGAGGATGACGAAGTCGCGGCGGCCGGCCTCGCACAGCTGGGCCGCCATGGCCAGCCCCGCGAAGCCCGAGCCGATGATGAGGACGCCGGTGGATTCGATCGCGCTTGGCTCCATCGCTATTGACCATAAGTCAATAAGCGTCGACGCGCAAGGGTCTATCGGCACGGGCGCGCGGCGTCTCAGTCGGCGCGCGACGCCGCCTGGAAGCCCGGACAGCGCAGCACCGGCTGGGGTCCGTACTTGGGCATCCCCGGCGCGGTACACGCCAGGAACACCGAGCCCCGGGTGTTGCCGGTCAGCCGCACGTAGGCGCAGCGGTGGCACAAGCTCATCGGAAACGGTGGGGCGGCCACGGCGGGGTGCAGCCTAGCGTGAACCGACACCGGGGGCCCAGAGGTCGCAGCGCAAGACAGAATTGAAAATCATTATCATCAATATTGACTATCGTTTTCAGTTACAGCAGAGTCGCCGCCGTGCCCCGCCCTGCCACCTTCGTCGGCGCGATCGCGGCGACCCTCGTCGCGACCACCGCGGCGGCCGATCCGCTCCCGACGACGCCCTTCACGCTGCGCCTGGGCGGCTACGGCGAGCTCGGCGCGACCCTGTTCGACCATGGCGCCGACGGCAGCCGCGCCGCGGGCGCCCAGCGCGACCTCCGCCTCGAGCTAGACGCGACCCGCTTCGTCGCCGTGCTCCAGGCGCGCACCCCGTCGGGCTGGGAGCTGGAGGCCGAGCTCGAGATCGAGCACGGCGGCACCGGCGCGGCCCGCGAGATCGACTACGACGAGTTCGGCGAGTACGAGACCGAGGTCGAGCACGGCGGCGAGGTCATCCTCGAAGAGCTGTACCTCGAGAAGACGCTGGCCGGGCGCTACCAGCTCAAGGTGGGTCGCTTCTACGTGGCGCTCGGTCACCTGTCGTCGCGCTTCCGCCCGACCGACTACCTGGCCGCCACCCGCTCGGACATCGAGACCACCATCATCCCCGGGCAGTGGGACGAGCTCGGCGTGTCGTTCACCGCCCACCTCGGCCGGGTGCGCGCCACCGCGCAGGTGGTCAGCGGCCTCGACTCTGCGGGGTTCTCCTCGGCCGGGTGGGTGTCGACCGGGCACCAGGGTGCCTACGAGACCATCCGCGCCACCGATCTGGCCGGCGTCGGGCGGCTCGACGTCACGCCCCTGGCCGGGCTCGAGGTCGGCGCCGCCGCGTATTTGGGCGGGTCGAGCCGCAACCGGCCCAAGCCCGACCTGGTGCGCGACTGTCCCGACGGCGCCGACGACGAGGTGGCGGCGTGCGGCTACGTGAACGCCGTGGTGGCGATCGGCGAGGTCCACGCCGCGCTGGCGCGCGGGCCGGTGCGCGGCTCGCTGCTCGGCCTGGTCGGCCACCTCGGCAACGCCGCGCTGGTCACCGAGCGCAACCGCCGGCTGTCGAACACCGCCGGCGTAGCGCGCACCCCGGTGGCCGACTGGGCCTACGGCGTCGGCGGCGAGCTGGGCGTCGACCTGGCGTGCCCGCTGGGCCTGGCGCCGCGCTACGCGGTCGAGCCGTTCGTCCGGGTCGAGCGCTTCGACACCATGGCCGCCACCAGCGCCGGCCTGTTCGCCAACCCGCGCTACCAGCGCACCGTCGGCACCGTCGGCGTGGCCACGACCATCGACCGCGCCATCACCGTCAAGGTCGACCTCGCCCACCGCCGGTTCGGCGCCAGCGAGCTGGGCCCCGAGACCGCGCTGCACGCGGCGCTCGGCTTCGTCTACTGACCCTCACCCCGGAGTCCCCATGCGTGTCGCCTTGCTCATCGTCGCCTCGTCCACCCTCGGCGCCGCCGCCTGCGGCGGTGAGCCGGCCAGCACCGCTGGGTTCACCGACCCGCAGGTGATCGCCGACTTCGCCGACCGCGTGGTCATCCCGACCTACGCGCTCCTCGACGCGCGGATCGACGCGCTGCACGCCGCCACGGTCGCGCTCGCGGCGACGCCGACCGCCGACAACCTCGACGCCGCCCAGCAGGCGTGGATCGCGGCGCGGGTGCCGTGGGAACAGAGCGAGGCGTTCTTGTTCGGGCCGGTGTCGGCCCGCGGCTACGATCCCGCGCTCGACTCGTGGCCGGTCGAGCGCACCGACCTCGACCTGGTGCTGGCGTCGGGCGACGCCCTGACGCCGGCCTACGTGCGCAACCTGCCCGAGACCCAGAAGGGCTTCCACACGCTCGAGTACCTGCTGTTCGGCGAGCGGCGCGGCCGCCAGGTCGACGAGCTGGGCGAGCGCGAGCTGGCATACCTCACCGCCACGGCCGCCGAGCTGGCCGACATCAGCGGCCAGCTGGCCGCCAGCTGGACTGACGGCGCGCCGAGCTTCCGCGAGGTGTTCGTCGGCGCCGGCACCAACAGCACCTACCCGTCGCTCGACGCCGCGGCCCAGGAGATCCTGGTCGGGATGAGCGGGATCTGCGACGAGGTCGCCAACGGCAAGATCGCCGATCCCTACGACGCCCACGATCCGGCGCTGGTCGAGAGCCAGTACTCGTGGAACTCGCTGGCCGACTTCGCCGACAACCTGCGCTCGGTCGAGCAGGCCTACCTGGGCGACGTGCCGGCCGCCGGCACGACCGGCCGCGGGCTCGACGCGATCGTCGCCGAGCGCGACCCAGCCCTCGACGCCCGGTTCCGGGCCGAGCTGGCCGCGGCCATCGCCGCCATCGGCGCCATCCCGCCGCCGTTCCGCGACGCCATCACCGACCCGGCTGCCTATCCCGCCATCGAGGCTGCGCAGGGGGCGATCCGCACCGTGCAGGCCACCATCGACGGCGAGCTCACCACGGCGCTGCGATGACCGCGCCGGATCGGACGCGGGCGCTCACCGTCGCGGCGCTGCTGACCACCGCGTGCGGTGGCCCGCTCGATGCCCCGGTCGCCGCCGGCGGTGACACGACGGTCGACGATCGGACCTCTAACGCCTACGCACAGCCGGCCGCCAACCTCGACGCCGTCGACCTGGTCCGCCACCGCGCTGGCGACGCGGCGTTCTCGGCGGTGTTCGTGCGCGGGCCGGCGCCGGTCAACGCCGGGTTGGGCCCCCTGTTCAACCACAACGCGTGCGAGGCGTGCCACGTGCGCGACGGCCGCGGCCTGCCCAGCCTCGGCGTCACCGGCTCCCAGGCCCTGGTCCGGGTCAGCCTGACCAGCGGCACCCCGACGCTGCCCGGCGGCGCGGTCCCGGTGCCCGGCCTCGGCACCCAGCTGCAGGACCACGCGGTGTTCGGGGTACCGCCCGAGGTGGTCCTGGCGTTGGCGTGGCGGGAGCTCGACGGCCGCTACGCCGACGGCACGCCGTACCAGCTGCGCGCGCCGGTGGTCACCGCGACCTGGCCCGACGGCACCCCGCTGGGCGCCGAGGTGCTGCGCTCGTTCCGCCAGGCGCCGCCGGTGTTCGGCCTGGGCCTGCTCGAGGCGATCCCCGACGCCGCGCTGGCGGCCGCGGCCGACCCCGACGATCGCGACGGCGATGGCATCTCGGGGCGAGTCAACCGGGTGTGGGACGTCGACGCCGGCGCGGTCCGGATCGGCCGCTTCGGCCACAAGGCGTCGATGCCGAGCCTGTCCCAGCAGGCCGCGGCGGCCTACGCCAACGACATGGGCATCGACAACCGGCGGTTCGGAGACACCCCCGAGATCGCCGAGGCCACCGTCGAGGCAGCCGCCTTCTACACCGCCACGCTGGCGGTGCCGGCGCCACGCGCGGTCGCCGTCGACGCCGGCCGCGCGCGGTTCACCCAGTTCGGCTGCGCCGGCTGTCACACGCCGACCCAGGTGACCGGCGACCACCCGATCGCGGCCCTGGCGTTCCAGGCCATCGCACCGTACACCGACCTGCTCTTGCACGATCTCGGCGACGGGCTGGCCGACGGCCGACCCGACTTTCTGGCCGACGGTCGCGAATGGCGCACCCCGCCGCTGTGGGGGTTGGGCCTGGTGCCGACGGTCCTCCCCGGCGCCGGCTACCTGCACGACGGCCGGGCCCGGACCGTAGCCGAGGCGATCTTGTGGCACGGCGGCGAGGCCGACGCGGCGCGGGCCCGGTTCGTCGAGGCCAGCGCGGCCGCGCGCGCCGAGCTGCTGGCGTTCCTCGCGGCGCTGTGACCGGCGGGGCCACGCCCGCGCCCGGTGGTGGGTGATGACCTCGACCGTGGCGTGGACGCGAGCCCACCGCCCGCCGCGGCCCTGATCGCCCCGCCGCTACCGCTCGCGCGGCTCGACCCGGGCCACCGTGCGGGGCGGTGGGGGCCGCGTGCTAGTCAGCTCGACCTGGCCGGCGAGCAGGCCGACCTTGAGCGCCATGCGGGCCAGGCCGGCCACCTGGCGGACCGCAAACAGCGCCAACGCACCGCCGGTGCCGAGCATCGCGTGATCGTAGGCCAGCCAGACGAACGCCGCCCACAGCGCCATCCACGCCAGCCAGTAGACCAGCGCGTGCCCGAGGGCGACCGGGCGCCGGATCAAGTAGCCGACCGCGCGGACCGCGGCCCGCGCCGCGCCCAGGCTGCCGTGGGTCGGCCGCCGCAGCGTCAGCTCGGCACGCGCGTAGTCGACCACCGTCGACGCGATCACCGCCAGGACCGCGGCCGGGCCGAACCCGACGAGCGCCGGCCCCACCAGCTCGCCGACGGTCATCGCCGTGGCCAGGTGCTCGCCGAAGTAGCCCAGGCCGAGCCCCAGCGCGTACAGCGCCGGCAGGTGGAGCACCGCCGCCACCAGCGCCAGCCGGGCGTACACCAGGAAGGTCGCCGCGCCACCACCACCGAACACCCGGGCGGTCTCGAGGCGACCGCGCGGGCGCTCGGTCAAGACCGTCAGCAGGCCGCCGGTCAAAAACCAGCTCCACGCCACCCACGCCACCACCGCGCCGACCATGACCCAGCCGACGGCGGCGAACACCGCGGTGCGCTCGGTGAGCACGGTCAGGAGCGCGACCAGGTCGCCGTCGACGGCCTCGTCGAACAGCGGCCGGGCCCCGAACGTGCTGGCCAGGATGAACAGGATGGTGAACCCGGCCAGCCACGCCGCCAGGACCTGGGCCACGTACACCGCGAGCAGCGTCCCGGTGTACTGGGTGACCGCCCGTGGGCCGGCCCGCAGCATGTCCGGCAAGCGGATGCGCCCGAGCCCGGTCACAGCCCCACCACCTGCATCAGCGCCTGGGTCCAGTGGGCCAGCCGCGCGCTGGCCCGCCACGCCGCGTGGCGATCGCCGGTGAGCCGGACGTGGTCGTCGAGGACGTCATCGGCCATGATCACCGCGCCATCGGGATCGACCTCGACCTCGGTCATGGTCGAGCTGCGGCTGAACTCGAACCGGTGCCAGCGGCTGCCGTCGCGGGCGTCCCAGCGGAACCGCTCGGTGGTGCCGTCGGCGAAGCGGGCCTCGACGTCGACCGGCACCGGCACCGTGCCGCGGTTCTCGACCACCACCGCGCAGGTGTAGCCGCCGACGTCGCCGGCGCCGTCGTCCCCGGTGACCGTGCGCCGATCCGCGCCCTCGCCGAACACGCCGCGCGCCGCCCGGGTCCGGTGGCAGGCCGCGGTGGCCAGCGCGTAGTCGACGCCGCCGGGGCGCTGGAACGCGCTCTGCACGAACCACCCGAGATCTTCGTTGAGCTCGGCCGACAGCGTGGTGAACAAGTCGGTGCCGGTCGGGTGGCGGAACGCCCAGGCCTGGGCGTAGGCGCGCATCGCGGCCGCGAAGCGGTCGCGCCCGACCAGTGCCTCGAGGGTGCGCAGGCTGACCGCGGTCTTGGTGTACGTGGCCGCCGCGTAGGTCCCCATGTCCGGGAACGCGGCGGCGCTGGTGGCGATCGCGCTGGGCAGGTCGGCCAGGCGTCCGGCCACCGCGCGGCGCAGGCGCAGGTCCTCGGCCTGCCAGCCGCCCCAGTCGACCAGGCTCTGCTTCTCGCCGTACAGGCGCGCCATCACCAGGCTGTCGGCCCACTCGTTGACGCCCTCGTCGAGCCAGGCCTCCTTGGCCTCGTTCGACGCCAGCAGGCCCTGGAACCAGTTGTGGCCGATCTCGTGGATGGTGACGAACTCGGGCACCCGGATGCCTGGCCGCATCAGCACGTTGTCGGCGGCGGTGGTGACCAGCGTTGGGTACTCCATGCCCGAGGTGGCCTCCGCCTCGGGCGGCGGGTCCACCACCGTCATGATCGACCACGGGTAGGGCACGAACAGCCGCGAGAACGTCTCGATGGCGCCGACCCCGGCCTGCAGGTGGCGGCGCGCGAACGCCCGCTGGCGCGGCCGGTACACGACCCGCACCTCGACCGGGGCGCCGTCGACGGTGGCGGTGGCGGACATCACCTGCATGTAGGGATCGATCATCCACGCGAAGTCGTGGACGTCCTCGGCGTGGTAGCGCAGCGTCCGGGTGCGGTCGTCGTGATCGGTGGCCGCCACCAGCACGCCGGTGGCCGCCACCAGGTGGGTCGACGGCACCGTCAGCTCGACGTCGTACACGCCGAAGTCGGCGAAGAACTCGCTGTTGGAATGGAACGGGGGGCAGTCCCACCGCTCGAAGCCGGGCGCACCGACCAGCACGCCGAGCTTGGGGAACCACTGCGCCACCATGGTGAACGCGCCCTCGTAGCCGGTGCGGGCGATGGCCCGCGGCAGCTGGGCCTCGAACCCCATGGTCACCTCGACCACCGCGTCGGGCGCCACCGGCGCCGGCAGGGGGACCACCAGCACCGTCTCATCGGGCCCCTGGAAGGTCGAGCGCGGCCGGAGCTCGACGCCGCCGACCTTGATCGAGGCGACGTCGATCCAGCCCCACCCGTCGGCGGTGGCGGCGTGGCCGCGGTGCTCGCCGTGGGCCGACGTGTAGAACAGCGTGCGCTCGTTCTTGAACGCGTTGAGGTACAGGTGGAACGGCAGCTCGGTGACCGCGGCGCCGCTGCGGTTGGTCCAGGTCAGGGTCTGGGTGGCGGTGAGCCGGTGGGCGTCGGCGTCGTAGCGCGCGGCGATCTGGTAGTTGGCGACGCGCGGCGATCGCGGCCCCGGCACCCGCAGGGCGGGCTGGGTGTCGGGCGTGGGGGCCGGGCGGACCCGCGGCGGGCCCAGCCGCTCGCCACACCCGACCGCCGCCAGCACAGACGCGACCACGCACAGCGCGCGAACCATGGCGGTGTCATACCCCGCACGTCGGGACACCGGCAACCCTTGCGCGGCCGACGCCTTCACGGCACGTTCGCAGCATGCCCGACGAACTGCGCGCCCGCGTCGCCACCTTCCTCGAGCGGTTCGCGCGCGAGCGCGACCTGGCGATGCCGCCGCTGACGCCCGAAGGGCTCGCCCACGTCCAGCGCGGCTCGGCGGTGGTGACGGTCCAGGTGCTGGCCGAGCACGGCGTGTTGATGATGTACGCGCGCGTCGGTGATGCCCCGGCGCCCGGACGCGAGGACCTGCTCCGCCAGCTCCTGACCGCGTCGTTCACCGCGACCAGCGACGCGGCGTTCGCGCTGCACCCCGACACCGGCGAGATCTTCTTGCGGACGATGCGGTCGCTCTACCACCTCGAGTACGAGGAGTTCGAGGACCTGGTCCAGACCATCGCCACGGTCGCCGACGACTGGGACGACCGCCTTGTCGGCGCCTGAGCCGTGGACCGTCGCGTTGCCCGATGCCGACGCGACCGAGGCGGTCGGCGCGGCGCTGGGGGCGGTCCTGGGCGGCGGTGAGGTGATCGCGCTGTGCGGCGATCTCGGCGCGGGCAAGACCACGCTGGTGCGCGGCGTGGCGGTCGGCGCGGGCGCGGCCCCCGAGCTGGTCGCGAGCCCGACCTTCGCGTTGGTCCACAGCTACCCCGCGCGGGTCGAGCTGACCCATCTCGACTTGTACCGGCTGGTCGACGCTCGCGAGCTGCGCGAGCTCGGCTTCGACGAGCTGCTCGACCGGCGCGACGCCAGCGCGCTGGTCGAGTGGGCCGATCGCTTCGCCGCACACCTGCCCGACGATCGGTTGGAGATCACGCTGACCCACGCCGGCAGCCCGCACGCTCGTCGCGATCGCCCGCGGCCCATCGAGCGCGGCGCTGCTCACCGCGTGGCGCGCGCGGTCGGCGTCGGCCTGACCTCGGCAGCTGACGCGGGTGGGGCCACCCGCCCCACCTGGGGGATCCCGACGACAGGTGCCCAGCCGACCGCGGCCTCGTGGTAGCGTCGCCGGGTTCGCGTCGGCGGTTTCTCGAGGGAGAATCACCCCGCCGAAGGCACGCCCCTTGCTACCTCGACCTCGTCCACGCGGACCGATGGGAGGCCCTGTGCTGACTAGACGTACACTCACCCTGGTTGCGACCGCGACCCTCGCGCTCGGCGGATGCTGGGGCTCGATCGGCGATCCCGGCGCGAGCGGCGACGCCTGCGGCGCCCTGCCCGAACCCGGTGCGCGGCGCCTGTCGAACGCCGAGTACCGCAACACCGTGCGCGACCTGTTCCCGGGGCTCGATCTGCCCGAGCTGGTGCTGGTGCCGGATCCGGCGCCGTACGGCTTCGACAACGACGCGGCCACGCTGCAGGCGTCAGGGCTCCTCGTCAACCAGTACAACACCGCCGCCATCGACGTGGCCGAGCGGGTCCGCCAGCACCAGGCCGAGTTCGTCCCGTGCATGCCGGCCGACGGTTCGGCGTGCGGCCGCGCCTTCATCGCCGACCTGGCGCCGCGCGCGTTCCGGCGTCCGCCGACCCAGGCCGAGCTCGACGCGCTGCAGACGGTGTTCGATCACTACTACGCCGCCAGCGGCTTCGACGTCGCCGTCGAGCTGACCACCCAGACCATCCTGCAGTCGCCGGCGTTCGTCTACCGCATCGAGAGCGTCGGCCCCGACGGCAGCGCGTCGCCCTACGACGTGGCGTCGCGGCTGTCGTACCTGCTGTGGTCGACCATGCCCGACGCCGCGCTGTTCGACGCGGCGGCCGCTGGCCGACTGCACTCGGTGGCCGACGTCGGCGTCCAGGTCGACCGCATGCTGGCCGATCCGCGCGCGGTCGAAGGCTTCCTGACGTTCGCCCGGCAGTGGCTCGATCTCGCTCGGCTCGATCGGGTCGGCAAGAACGATCCCCTGTGGTCGGGCGCGCTGCGCGAGGACCTGGCCGAGGAGGCCCGGCGGTTCCTGACCGAGATCATCTTCGCCCGCGGCGGGACCGTGCGCGATCTGCTGACGTCGCCGCGGGTGTTCGTGTCGGACCAGACCGCGCCGTTGTACGGGCTGCCGCCGCCGCCGAGCGGCACCTGGCAGGAGACCGACCTGCCGGCCGGCCGCAAGGGCTTCCTGATGCAGGCGGAGTTTCTGGCCTCGCACGGGCACCCCAACAACCCGTCGCCGGTGCTGCGCGGGCTGTTCGTCCTCAAGCAGTTCATGTGCATCGAGCTGGGCAGCCCGCCGGCCGGGGTCAACATGACCATCCCGGAGGGCGATCCAACCATGGGCCCCACCACCAACCGCCAGAACTACGACCGCTCGACCGGCGGCCCGGTGTGCCGCGACTGCCACGCGGTCATCAACCCGATCGGCTATGCCTTCGAACAGTACGACACCTTCGGGCGCTGGCGCGACCAGGACAACGGCCTGCCCATCGATCCCAGCGGCCAGGTCGCCGGCGTCGACGTCACCGACGCCGCGGCGCTGGCCGACTTCCTCGCCGACAGCCGCCAGGTCACCGACTGCGTGACCAAGAAGTACCTGACCTACGCGATGTCGGGGCCGGCGCTGGGCAGCGACGCCTGCCTGACCCGAGACCTGCAGGACAGCTTCGCGACCTCGGGCGGCAACCTGCCCGGCCTGATCAAGGCGGTCGCCACCCACCCGCGCTTCCTCGGCCTCGTCACCTCGGAGACGTCCCCATGAGCCTGTCGCGTCGCCGTTTCCTCCAGGCCGCCGGCCTCACCACCGCCGGCGGGTTGTTCCTGCCGTCGCTGTTCGATCGGGGCCGGGTCCGCGCCGCCGCGCCCGGCGATCCGCCCATGCGCCTGGTGGTGGTGTTCACCGAGCATGGCGTGCCGCACTCCACCTACGACATGCACCGCGGCAACCCGATCGATCAGCGCTGGGAGTTCCCGCTGGCCGGCCTGGCCGAGGGCGAGTTCAGCGAGTGCATCCGCCCGCTGTGGCGGCACCGCGACAAGCTGACGGTGGTCGACGGCCTGTCGCTGGCCACCGCCATCGCCGACCCCTACGGCGACGGCCACGCCAAGGGCTGGGTCAGCGCGCTGACCGGGGGCATCGCCCGCGAGACCATCGAGGGCGTCAAGAGCAACGCCGCCAAGCCGTCGCTCGATCAGCTGATCGGCGCCGCGGCCCGGGCCGCCGACCCGACGCTGACCGACCTGGCCACCCTCGAGTACGGCATCTACCAGTACAACTTCCACGCCGCCATCTACGGCGACCCTGGCAACGGCGGCCCGGTGCTGCGGCTGCCGCACGAGGAGCAGCCGCAGGCGGCCTTCGATCGGCTGTTCCCCAACGGCGACGGGACCCAGCCGCCGGATCCGATCAAGCAGGCCCAGCCCGACGTGCTGGCCGCGGTCGGCAACATGTACGCCGACATGGCGCAGCGGCTGTCCACCGAGGATCGCCACAAGCTCGAGCTCCACCGCGACCTGGTGCGCGACATGGAGCAACGCCTGCGCCGGCTACAGAACGCGGTGTGCACCGCGCCGACGGTGCAGGACTACTACTGGGGCGAGGTGCCTCACGAGCAGCGCTACGACGCCCACAAGGACAGCTTCTGGGACCTGACCACCGCCGCGCTCACCTGCAACCTGGCCCGGGTGGTGACCATGCAGTTCGGGCAGCTGCACGTCGAGATGATCAACGGCACCGGCGACCTGCACCAGGACTACGCCCACGCGTCGGCGCCGGACCAGGTCAACCAGCCCACCTTCGCCGAGGCCACCCGGGGCATGACCGCGTACACCGCGCGCTACGCCCGCTACGTGGCCGAGCTGGCCGACAAGCTCGACGCGATCCCCGAGGGCAACGGCACCATGCTCGACCACACCGTCATCCTGTGGGTCAGCGAGCTGTCGCACGGCGGCCACGGCCACGACAACGTGCCGGTGATGATGGTCGGCGGCGGCCAGCGGTTCCGCACCGGTCGCTACCTGCACTACGAGCACGACACCCTCACCACCACCACCGCCAGCTGGGTCGACGACAACGAGCGCATCGGCCTGCCGCACAACCACCTGCTGGTGTCGGTGGCGCAGGCGCTGGGCCTGGACACCGACACCATCGGCGACGCCTCGGTGCGTCCCAAGAAGCCGGGGGCGCCGGCCATCGATCTGCGCGGGCCGCTGCCCGGGCTGGTCTGACGCGGGAGCTGTGATGAGATCGAGGCGTACCCACCCGGTCGGCGGCCGCGCCGCGACGGCGCGCGGGCTGCTCGCGCTCGTCGTGGCCGGCGGCTGCGCCGGTGAGCTCGAGAACCCCGAGCGGTTCGCCGACTGCCCGCCGGGGTACGTCGAGCAGCTGTTCACGGTGCAGTGCGGCCCCGGCTGCCACGACGCCGTCGACCGCAAGGCCGAGCTCGACCTGGTGTCGACCGGCGCCGGCGAGCGTGCCCGCGCGGCGGTGTCGACGACCGCCCAGTGCGGCGGGCGCGCCGTGATCGACGCCAGCGGCGGGCTGTTGCTCGAGAAGGTAACCGGCGCGACCTGCGGCGCGCAGATGCCGCTGGGTGCGCCGGCCCTGTCGGCCGGCGACGTCGAGTGCGTCCGGCGCTGGGTCGAGGAGCTGGCGCCGTGATCGGCCGGGTCGGGCTGGCCGTCACGGCGATCGTGGCGGCAGCGCAGGCGGTGGCCGCCGCGCCGCGGGTGGCGGTGGTGGGCGATGACGCCGCCGCGGTCGCGGCGGTGCGCGCGGCGCTGGGCGACCACGTCGAGGCGGTCGCCGTCGACGCGCCTGCCGCCGGCCCCGGCGTCGCGGCGATGGTGCTGGCCGAGCCGCACCAGCTCGCCGCGGTCGTGGTGGTGACGACCAGCGGCCGCAAGGACAAGCCGACGGTGACCGCGGTCGTCTACCAGGGGGTCGACGGCGCCGAGGTCGCCCGGGTCGCGGTGCGCGAGCGCAGGCGGCGGCTGGCCGGCGCGCTGGCCAAGGTCACGTGGAGACGGCTGGGCCGAGCGATCGACGCCGCGCGGCCACAGCGCGACGGCGCGACCGCGCCGGCGGTGACGGCGACGCCGGAGGTGGCTGCGTCGGTCGCCCCACGCGCCGAGGCGCCGAGCCCGAGCGCCGCGCCGTCGGTGCCGTCGCCCCCGGCGTCGACCGACGCTGGCCCGCGGGGCGCCGCCGGCGCCACCCCGGCCCGCCTGCGGGTGGCGATCGACCAGCGCCCGTTCTGGCGCCGGCTCCGCTACAACGACGACTACCGGCTGGTCACCCGCGACTATGACCTGGCGGCCGACGCGGTCGGGGTCGAGGTCGTCGCGCGGCCGATCGCCAGCCTGCCGCGCCTCGAGGTGGTCGCGGCCGGCCAGCTGGCGGTGGCCGTGAAGGGCTCGCGCACCTCCGACGGCACGGCCTACGCGACCAAGGCGTCGGCGTGGTCGGCCGAGCTCGGCTACCGGGTGGCGCCGGCGGTGGCGGTGCGGGCCGGCTACGGCGAGCACCGGTTCCACATCGACGATGATCCGGCGCCAGGTCCCGAGCTCGTGCCCGACGCCACCTATCGCTACGTGCGGCTCGGCGTCGAGGCCACGCTCGCGTTCGGACCCCGCTGGCGGCTCACCGGTGACGCCGGTGGTCGCTACCTGGTCGGCACTGGCGACCTCACCGGCGCCGACTGGTTCCCGCGCGCCACCGGCCGCGGCGTCGACGGCGCCGCCCAGCTCGGCTACCAGACAGGACGGCTCATGCTCTACGCCCGCGTCGACGCCCGCCACTACTTCTTCGCCATGCACCCCGAGGTGGGCGACGCCATGATCGTCGGCGGCGCGGTCGACACCTACCTGAGCGCCGGCGCCGGCGCGGCGGTGGCGGTGTGGTGACCCGGACCGCCCGGGCGCTGGCGCTGGCCCTGGTCGCGGCGGCCGGGTGCGGCGGCGACGGCGCGACCGGCGACGCGACCGACGCCGGCCCCGACGGCGACGCGCTGCCTGACGCCACCGCCGGGACCGTCGACCTGGTCGTGGCCCAGGGCCACATGGGCCGCACGCTGGTGTCGTGCGACCGCGGGGCGACGTGGACGGCCGACCGCTCCGATGACGACGCCGTCCGCTGCTTCACCGGCGGGGTCGACTGCGATCACAGCCCGGGCGCCGGCCGCGGGCTGGACGGCGCCGCGGGCCGCATCTGGGCCACCTTCGGGTGGGGCCAGCCCGGCGGCATCCGCACCTCGACCGACGGTGTCACCTGGACCACGGCGCTGGCAGACACCACCTTCGGCGGCGTGGTGGCGCTCCCCGACGGCGCCACGGTGATCGCCGCCGGCCACAGCCCCATGCGCTCGACCGACGGCGGCGCCACCTGGGCCGCGGCTGGCGACCCCGGCCTGACGGTGTGGAACGTGCGCCGCGCCGCCTACGTGCCCACCGCCGGCGGGCGGGTGCTGATGTTCGGCAACGACGGCGAGGTGCGCGAGCTGGTGGTCAGCGCCGACGGCGGCGCCACCTGGAGCCACGCCAGCTGGCCCGCCGCGTGTGGCGTCGGAGACCTGCAGTCGAGCGGGGGCATCGTCGGCACCGCCGACCGGATCGTGGTCGTCGCCGGCCACACCGCGTGTACCTCGACCGACGGCGGCGCCACCTTCACCGAGGCCGAGGTCGGCGGTGACGTGCGCGGCCAGGTGGTGTGGACCGGCGCCGAGGTGTGGGCCTGGGGCGCGGGCGTCGCCTGGCACAGCCCCGACGGCGTCTCCTGGACCGAGGTGCCGCTGGCGCCGGCCGGCCTCGACCTGGGCGCCGTCACCTACGCTGCCGGCCGCTTCGTCGGCGTCCGCGGCGGCTGGCAGGTCTGGTACCAAGATCAGCGCTTCTACGGGTCGGACGACGGCGTCACCTGGGCCGAAGCGGTCGCCCCCGGCGGCCACCCGATCCGGTTCATGAGCTACGTGCCTGGCGCCGTCGACACGGCCTGTCGGTGACGGCGGTTGCGGCGCCGGTTGCGGTCCCCGGCGCCCGGCGGCCGCTCGCGCTCAGAACGCCAGCACGGCGGCGGCCTGCAGGCAGCCGACGGCGCCGCCCAGGACGCCGCCGACCAGGATGAGCGTCAGCTCGTCCTCCTGGAACACGCCGCGCAGCAGGCGCTCGAACTCGGGCTTGGGCAGCGAGGCCAGCCGGTGCTCGACGGTAGCGCGGATGTCGAGGGCGTCGACCAGGTAGGCCTCGACCGGCGCGCGCAGCCGCGGTGCCAGCGCGAACAGCCGGTCGACCACCTGGGCTCGCAGCGTGAGGCGAGCCTCGTCGGACAGCGGCACCGGCAGCATCGCCTTGTGTTGGTCCCACTCGGCGTCGAGGCGGCGCTCGATGGCGGCGGTCACCAGGGCCCGCAGCCGGGCGCCGCGCTCGCCGGCGGTGAGGTGATCGATGATGGTCGCCGGGGTGATGACCTCGCTGGCGGTGGTGCGGCCGTAGTCGCGGGCGATCTCGCCTTGGCGCTTGGGAAACAGGCCCTGGTAGGGCACGCCGAGGTACCGGCGCCGCTCGACCGGCCGGAAGATCATCTGGATCGCCAGGTAGTTGGTGGCCAGGCCCACCGCGACGCCGAACACCGGCATCAACCACCAGTGCTGGAACAGCCCCCACACCGCGATCTGCATGAAGCCGATGAGCGCGCCGAACACGCCGCCGGCCCACTCGATGAAGAAGAACTCGCGCTTGCCGATCTGCTGGGTCAGCCGCGCCAGGCGCTCGACGTTGGGCCCCGACAGCTGCTGGCTGACCAGCTCCTGCAGATCGATCAGCTCAGCCGCGGCGCCGCGCACGTCGGCCACCACGTCCCGGGCGATGCCCCGCGCGCGTTGCTTGACCTGCTCGATCACCAGCGCCTGCATCGGCGGTGGCACCTGGGCCCAGGCGCCAGGCATCACGGCCTCGGCGGCCTCAGCCACCAGCCCCGGCGCCTCGCCATCGACCAGCGGCGCCAGCAGCGGCTCGAGCTGGTCGAGGTCGGCCCGCCGCACCAGCTCGTCGGACGAGATCAGGTCATCCCGGGCGATGCGGCCCAGGTTCGCCGCGAACTTGTCGGCGTGGTGGTAGATGATGCCCTGCCACGCCAGCGGGCCGAGGCCCCACCGACGGGCTGGCCAGAAGATCATCTTCACGGCCTGCCAGTTGGTGAGCCAGCCGATGAAGGCGCTGATGGCCGGCACCGTGACGATCAGGTAGAGCCAGTACGGCACCGTCGCCTCCTCGCGATCAGGGGCAGCACGCGTCGCGCGGGTTGCCAGGTCACCCGGCCAGGCTACACGATCCGCGCCGCCAGGTGCCTCACGCCACGACGTGGACGTGGCGCAGGAACTGATCGACCAGATCGTAGCCGTCCCAGTAGCGCGCCATCTGCAGCGCCTGCCCCACCGGCACCAGGCGATCGAGGCCGCGCCCGGCCAGGCGTTGCGCCAGCTCGACCAGCTCGTGCCGCGGCAGCCCGAAGTGGGTCAGCGTCTGGTCCTTGCGCGTGATCCAGCGGTCGAGGCTGGCCAGCGACGGGGCCACCGCCTCGAACAGCACGCCGCCGCCGGGATGGACGCGGGCCAGGCCGTCGAGGCGATCGACGCGCAGCACGGTGAGCGCCGTGCCAAAATCGCTGCGCGCCACCACCGGCCCGTCGAGGACGGCCTGGTGCACGAACAGCTCGCGGGCCATCCGCACGGCCATCTCCGGCCGGTGCCCGCGCCCCGCCGCCACCTCGACCACCGCGCGCCACAGGCGGTCGCGCACCGGGCCAGCGGCCGCCGCGGCGCCGATCCACACCGCCAGGCGGGGCGACGCGCACGCGGCCTGATCGAACCAGAACAGGTCGTTGGCCAGCTGCTCGGCCAGGGCCCGCAGCCCGGCGTCGTCGAGGGCGACCACCGCGTCGGCGCCCAGCGCCACCAGCGAGAAGCGGTCAGCGAAGGTCAGATCGCGGCCGTGGGCTGGCAGCGGCGCGCGCCGGATGGCGGCGACGGTGGCGTCGCCACCCCAGATGACCCGCAGGTCGGCCCGGGCCGACAGCGCGGCGGTGGTGGCGTCGTCGTGGTCGTACTGGATCATCGCCACCCGGGCCCGGGCGTCGGCGTGGAGCGGGCGCGCCAGCAGCTCGTCGAGGATGCCGCACAGGTGATCGACCACCGGCGAGCTGCGGCTCGACAGCCGCACCACGTTGACGTTGCCGGCCAGGACCGCCAGCAGCCACGAGTACATGAACATGGTGTCGACGTTGCCGGGCGGGACGTGGAACACCAGCCCGGCTGGCACCTGCACCACGTCGTGGCGGACCGCGGCCTCGTGATCGCGGCGGGCCCGCACCAGCTCGGCCTTGCGCATGAAGTAGCCCAGCGTCATCAACTCGGGGTGGACCCGCGCCACCGGATCGGCCATCAGCCGCTGCGAGAACTGGCTGCACAGCTCGAGCACGTCGTCGGCGAACGGGTGGCCGCCCGGCGCCGCGGCCAGGCCGGCGAGGAGCTCGGTCAGCTCGACCGTGCCCCGGGCCGGCACCCGGCACACCACCTTCACGGCGCCACCCCGGCGGCGTGGGTGTCGCTGCAGCCGCGCACCTCGGCCCGCGGCAGCCGCCCCAGCACGCGCACGGCCTGGCCCAGCCGGCCACCCACGCCGGCGTCGACCGTGACCACCACGCCGAGATCCTCGGTCAAGATGGCGTGGCCGGGGTAGCTGGTCGGCAACACGCTCACCACCTCGATCACGCCGGGCGTGCCGGTGGGCACCGGCGCCAGCGTGAACGGATCGCGGATGATGACGTCCGCGAACACCGGCGGGTACAGCAACCCGTCGTCGCCCTCGAGGAACGCCGCGCCGATCTGCTCGACCATGCCGTAGAAGTTGTAGCTGCGGGTCAGGCCGGTGGCGGCGGCCAGGCGGGCGCGGAAGGTGGCGTCGTCGACCGCGCGCTCGGCCAGCGCCTTCCAGCCGCCCGAGTGGATGAGCGTCCCGTGGCGCAGGTCGAGCCCACGCTGGTCGAGGCGCTCGAGCAGGTAGGCCCACACCAGGTACGTGAAGCCGAACACCAGGAACGGCGCGTGGCCGTGGCGGGCCAGGAACTGATCGACCGCGGCGCGGTCGAGCTCGAGCGTCGGCGTCAGCGCGAACACCGGTTGGGCGCCGAACGTCATCATGCCCAGCACGCCGGCGCCGCGGGCCGAGAACGCCCGCCGATCGGCCAGGACCGCGTCGGTGTCGACCACCAGCATCGGCAAGCGCCGCGGCCCCAGCACGTGGGTCATCACCTTGGCCAGGGCCCGGGCCTGGCGGCGCGCGGTGGCGGCGTCGAGGTACACCCGGCTCGGCACCTGGCCGGTGGTCCCGCTCGAGGTCAGCGTGGTGGTGATTTGGTCGTCGGCCACCGACACCAGCCGGTGGCTCTTCCACAGTCCGACCGGCAGCCACGGGACGTCGGCCACCCCGGCCGGCACTCGCTCGCCGCTCCCCAGCACGTCGGTCAGGCGCCGGTACGCCGGGCACGCGGCGCGGTGGTGCCGGGTCAGCGCGGCCAGCGCGTCGGTCAGGCGCGCGGCCTTTTCGGCCTGCGGCAGCCCGTACAGGGGCGCGTCGAGCAGCGCGTCGATGGTGGCGTCGAGGGTCATGGCGCTCGAGCCGACGGTAGTCGAGCTTGCCGGTGGCCAACCGCGGCAACGCCGCCACCTCCTCGACCACGAAGCCGCTGGGGTGGAGGCCGGTGCGGTCGGCCAGGTAGCGGCGCACCACGTCGCCGGCGCCCTCGACCACCAGGCGGATCCGCCCGTCGCCGGCCAGCGCCGCCACCGCCGGCGCGCCCGGCGCGGCGCCAGCCAGGGCCTCCAGCTCGTCCAGGTTCACTCGCTGGCCGAACACCTTGGCCAGGCGATCGGCGCGGCCGTGCAACCACAGCCGCCCGTCGCGATCCAGGTGGCCGTGGTCGCCGGTGTGCAGCACGCCGCCCTGGTCGTCGCCGCGGGCCAGATCGGCGGCGCCCTCGGCGTAGCCGAGCATGACGTTGGGGCCCCGGTAGACCACCTCGCCCACCTCGCCGGCGGGCACCGGCTGGCCGGCGCGCTCGACGGTGAGGGTGCCACCGGTGATGACCCGCCCGACCGAGCCGCGGTGGGCCGACAGCTCGTCGGCCGGCAGGATGGTGATGCGCGCGGTGGCCTCGGTCTGGCCGTACATGACGATCAGCCGCCCGCCGCGGGCGACGATCCGCGCGTGGACGTCGTCGAGAAGCGCCGGGGCCATCGCGCCGCCGGCCTGGGTGAAGGTGGTCAGCGTCGGCGGCGCCACCTGCGCCAGATCGAGCCGCCGCAGCAGCTGGAAGGTGAACGGCACCCCGGCCAGCGAGGTCGCGCCGTGGTCGCGGCAGGCCCGCCAGAAACCCTCGGTCACCACGCCGTCGCCGGTGACCAACACGGTGGCGCCGGCGCACAGGTGGCTGGTGATCACCGACAGTCCGTAGGCGTAGTGCATCGGCAGGCTGGTCGGCGCCACCTGCCCCGGCCCGATGCCGAGGTCACCGGCGATGGCGCGGGCGTTGGCCGCGACCGCGGTGGCCGCCAGCCGCACCAGCTTGGGGCTGCCGGTCGAGCCCGAGGTCGACATCAAGAGCGCCAGGTCCGGGTGCACCGGCGCGTCACCGCCAGCGGCCGTCGGCAGCGCCCGGCCCCACACCACCGCCGGGCGGTACCGCTCGAGCAGCGCCGTCGCCAGGGCCTCGTCGAGGGCACGGTCCACCAGCGCCGCCGGTACGCCCGCGGCCAGCGCGCCCAGGAAGCGCACGACCGACGCCACGTCGTTGGCGACGAACAGCACCGCCAGCCCGGGCCCGGCCGCGGCGCGCAGCTCGGTCGCGGCCTGGTCGACCTGCGCGGCCAGCGCGGCGTAGGTGATGGTCGCGCCGGTCGCGCCGTCGATGAGCGCCGCCGCGTCGGCCCGGCCGCGGGCCAGGACCAGCGTCACAACCGCAGCCCTCCGTCGACGCCGACCACCTGGCCGGTGACGTAGCCGGCCAGGTCCGACGCCAGGAACAGCGCCACGCCGGCCACGTCGGCGGGGGTGCCGATGCGGCCCAGCCCGATGGCCGCCACCCGCGCCTCGTGCAGCGCGGGCGCGACGCCCTTGATGAGGTCGGTGTCGATGTAGCCGGGCGCGATCGCGTTGACGCGGATGCCCTGGGGCGCCAGCTCCTTGGCGGCCGACGCGGTCAGACCGAGCAACGCCGCCTTGCTCGCGCTGTACACCGCCTGGCCGGCGTCGCCGGCGGTGCCGATGATCGAGGTCATGGTGATGATCGAGCCGGCCCGGCGCCGCGCCATCATCCGCGCCGCGGCCTGCAGCACCAGGATGGCGCCGCGGGTGTTGGTCGCCAGCACCCGATCGATCAGGTCGACGCCGATCATGCCGATCAGCGCGCCCTCGAGGACGCCGGCGTTGTTGACCAGGACGTCGAGCCGCTTCCACGCCTGCCACACCGTCGCGAAGATGGCGTTGACCGCGGCCGGGTCCGCCACGTCGCCCGGCACCGCCAGGGCGCGGACGCCGAACTCGTCGGCCAGCGCCGCGGCCTGCGCCGCCAGCGCCGCCGGATCGCTGCGCCCGCCCAGCGCCACGTCGGCGCCGTTGGCGGCAAGGGTCCGCGCCACCTCCCAGCCGATGCCGCGGGCCGCGCCGGTCACCAGCGCGGTGCGGCCGGCCAGGAGCGGTCCGTCAGGTCGCCACGCCATGCTTGCCCACGATCTCGCAGGCGACCGCGAAGGTCGACATCCCGATCACGTCGTCGGTGTCGAGCATGAGGTCGAAGGCCGCCTCGATCGACGCCACCAGCTGCATGTGGGCGACCGAGTCCCACTGCTTGATGCCACGGTAGGCCAGGTCATCGACCGGCGCGTCCGCGGCCAGGCCCAGGGCCTCGCGGAACACCTGCCGGAGCTTGTCTCGGTTGCTGGTCATCGACGGCTCGACAGTATCCAACCGGCCGCGGCGTGTCGACCGCGCGGCCCGGTGATGGGCGACCGCCAGAGGCCGGTTCAGCGGCCCTTGCGCTTGGCCACGTCGCGCCCGCGCGGCCGCGGTGGCAGGCCGGTGTGCTGGGTCAGCGCGGTGCCCTTGCGCGGGCCGGGCCGGCGCTTGCCCTCCGCGCCGGCGGTGGTCACGCCCTGCGGCTGCCAGCGCGGCACCAGGTGGTGCTTGCCGTTGCCGATCAGCTCGGGCCGTCCCATGCGCTCGAGCGCCTCGCGCAGCAGCGGCCAGTTGGCTGGGTCGTGGTAGCGCAGGAACGCCTTGTGGAGGCGGCGGCGCTCGGGATGCTTGACGGTGTTGACCCGGGTCCGCGACTTGAGCGAGCGCAACGGGTTGTAGCCGGTGTGGTACATCGCCGACGCGGTGGCCATCGGCGACGGCAGAAACGCCTGGACCTGATCGGGCCGGAAGCCGTTGGCCTTGAGCCACAGCGCCAGGTTCAGCATGTCCTCGTCGCGGGTGCCGGGGTGGGCGGCGATGAAGTACGGGATCAGGTACTGCTCCTTGCCGGCGTCGGCGCTGGCCTTGTCGAACAACTCCTTGAAGCGGGCGTAGGCGCCGATGCCCGGCTTCATCATGTGCTCGAGCGGGCCGTCCTCGGTGTGCTCGGGCGCGATCTTGAGGTAGCCGCCGGTGTGGTGCTGCGCCAGCTCGGTCACGTAGGCCGGCGACTTGACCGCCAGGTCGTAGCGCAGCCCCGACGCGATCAAGATCTTCTTCACGCCCGGCAGCGCCCGGGCCTTGCGGTACAGCTGGATCAGCGGCCCGTGATCGGTGCCCATGTTCTCGCACACGTCGGGGAACACGCAGGACGGCTTGCGGCAGGCGGCCTCGATCGCCTTGGACTTGCACGCCAGACGCCACATGTTGGCGGTGGGCCCGCCCAGATCGCTGATGATGCCGTGGAAGCCGGGCGTGCGATCGCGGACCTCCTCGATCTCGCGCAGGATCGACGGCTCGGACCGGTTCTGGATGATGCGGCCCTCGTGCTCGGTGATCGAACAGAACGAGCACCCGCCGAAGCAGCCGCGCAAGATGGTCACCGAGAACCGGATCATCTCGTAGGCCGGGATCTTGGCGCCGTGGTAGCCCGGGTGCGGCACCCGCTGGTACGGCAGCTCGTACAATGCGTCCATCTCCGGCGTGGTCAGCGGCAACGGCGGCGGGTTGAGCCACACGTCGCGGTCGCCGTGGCGCTGGACCAGGGCCCGGGCGTTGCCGGGGTTGGCCTCGAGGTGCAGCACCCGCGACGCGTGCGCGTACAAGACCGGATCGGCCCGCACCGCCTCGAACGCCGGCAGCCGCAGCACCTGCTGCTCGCGCGGGACCTTGGCCGGCCGCGGTCGCAGCTGCACCAGCGGCGCCGGCGCCGCGGCGTCGGTGGCGCACGCCGCGCCGGGCTGATCCTCGACCATGGCATAGGGATCGATCGGCGGCGCGACCGGGCCGGGTGCGTCGACGGTGGTCGAGTCGAGCTCGACCATGCCCTCGGGCACCCCCCGGACGAGGAACGAGGTGCCGCGCAGGTCGCGGATGGTGTCGATGGGCTGGCGCGCGGCCAGGCGGTGGGCCAGCTCGACGATGGCCCGCTCGCCGTTGCCGTAGATGAGCAGATCGGCGTGGGAGTCGACCAGGATCGACCGGCGCACCGCGTCGGACCAGTAGTCGTAGTGGGCGATGCGCCGCAGGCTGGCCTCGATGCCGCCGATCACGATCGGCACGTCGCCGAAGGCCTCGCGGCAGCGCTGGGCGTACACCACCACCGCGCGGTCCGGTCGAAGCCCGCCGGCGCCGTCGGGTGAGTAGGCGTCGTCGGAGCGGAGCTTGCGGTCGCTGGTGTAGCGGTTGACCATCGAGTCCATGTTCCCGGCGGTGACGCCGAAGAACAGGGCCGGCCGGCCCAGCGCGGCGAACGGCGCGGCCGACCGCCAATCGGGCTGGGCGATGATGCCGACCCGGAAGCCCTGGGCCTCAAGCAGGCGGCCGACGATGGCCATGCCGAAGCTGGGGTGGTCGACGTAGGCGTCGCCGGTGACGATGATGATGTCGCACACGTCCCAGCCCAGCGCGTCCATCTCGTCCCGGGTGGTCGGCAGGAACGGCGCCGGGCCCAGGCGGTGGGCCCAGAACTTCCGGTACCCGAACAACGGCCGCGGGATCATCGGCGCACTCTAGCAGGATGTCGGCGCCCCGACCTGGCCGGTCAAGCCGGGGCGCCGCCGCCCCCGGCCCGCAGGCGGCGCTCGACCGGCCACAGCAGCAGCGGCATGGCCAGCGCGAAGGCGATCGACCCGGCCACCAGGACGTCGACGTGGAGCAGCCGCTGGTCGGCTCCGGTGGCCACGATCTGCGACGCCGAGATGGCGCCAGCCGACGACGCCAGGTGCTGGACCGCGGACTGCAGCGACATGTACTGGGCCCGCTCGTGGGGCGCCGGCAGCTTCGACGACAGCGCTGACAGCGGCACGCTGCGCAGCGCCGCGGTACACATGAACACCGCAAACACCACCACCACCGGCACGATCGGCGCCGCCGGCAAGAAGCCCACGGTGAGCGCGGCCGACACCAGCACGGTGCCGAGGATCGCCACCGGGGTCGAGCCGACCTTGTCGACCGCGGGCCCGGTCAGCCGCACCACGACGAACGACGCCACGCCGCCCACCAGGTACAGGAACTTCACCTGATCCTCGGCGACGTGGTGGTTGTTCTGCAGGAACGATCGCACGTACGGCACCACCATGAACACCGACCAGGTCATGGCTCCGGCGGCGGCCAGGGTGAGCTGGATGTCGCGGCGCCGCAGCAGGTCCAGCGTGGTGGTGGCGGCGTGGCGGGGCCCGTCGAGGTGCCCGCGCAGCGACGGCAGGGTCTGGGCCACGAAGGCGGTGACGCCCAGGCCGATCGTCGCCAGCGCGAAGAACGGGGTCCGCCACGAGCCCAGCTCGGCCGCGTACAGGCCCAGCGGCACGCCGACCACCGACGCCACGGAGAACGCCGCGGCGACGATGCTCATGGCCGACCCGCGCCGGGCCGGCGGCACCACGTCGGCCACGATGGCCATCGACAGCGACGTGGCCGGGCCGCCGAACATGCCCGCGACGATGCGCGCGGCCATCATCGACGGTAGGCCCTGGGCCAGGCCGCCGGCGGCGGTGGCCGCGACCAGGCCCAGCATGGCCACGGTGAGCGCGCGCCGACGATCGAAGCGATCGAGGAAGCGCGAGCTGACCAGGCCCGACACCGCCGCGGCCAGCGTGTAGCTGCCGCCGACCAGGCCCAGGTTCGACTCGTCGATGCCGAGCGCCCGGGCGAAGTCGCGCCCGAGCGGCATGACCATCACGAAGTCCAACACGTTGACCAGCTGGACCATCGCCACCAGCCAGATGACGCGGCGCTCGAGGGCGGTCACCGGAGACGCAGGGGCGGCCATCGGCCGAGGGTGACCGACCCCGCGCGCGCTGGCCATGGGCGCGGCCCGGTTCCGCCGCGCAACGGTCTATTCCACCAGGCGGCCGTCGGCGCGGACCGACGACGCGCTAGCCATCGCTGGGCTCGGGCTCGGGGGCCGCCAGCGTGAAGCCGGCGACGTGCGGATCCGCCAGGTACACGTCGGTGAGGCGCTTCTTCTTGGGCCAAAACGGCAGGATGCGCAGCGGCCACGTCACCAGGCTGACCAGGCCGCCCAGGGCCTTGCCGCCGTACGCCTCGGCCACCAGCAGGCCCCGCCGGAACCCGCCCAGCTCGGCCAGCGGCCGATCGAGGACGCCGATGCGGCGCAGCCGGGTCTCGGCGCACTGGTTGGCCAGCGCCAGGAACGCCGGCAGGTGGCGCATCACCGGGTGAGGCGGTGCGCCGGCCCGGTTCATGCGCTTGTCCATGAAGCCGGCCAGCTTGCGCACGCCCCACATCGACACCAGCGACAGGCCCAGCAGGCGGCGCCGCAGCCACGCCTTGCCGGCGATGGCCTTGGCGGTCTCGCGCTCGCCGAACTCGACGTGGCGCTCCTCCTGCTTGACCGCGCGCTTGAGGATGTCGACCGACGGCTTGTGATCGAGGGTGTCGATGACGCCGTAGAACGCCATCAGCACGAAGCCCTCGCCCTGGGCCATCTCGAGCGCGACGTGCTCGGCCCACGACCCACCCATCATCCCGGTCGACAGGAACCGCACCGCCCAGTGGGCCTCGGCCGGCTTCACGCCGAGCATCGTCATGATGCGCAGGAAGTTGTCGACGTGCTGCATCTCCTCGAGCGACTGCCGGGCCAGGAACTTGGCGGCGTCGACGTCGGGCGCGTCGTACAGCCAGTGGCCGACCTGGATGCCGGTCATCTCGCCGTACAGAAACTGGTTCATCATCCAGCCCAGCACCTCACGATCGGCCACCGGATCGAACTTGGCGCCGCCGAAGTCGAACGACATCTCCTCGCGGGTGAGCAGCATGGTCCGACACTACCCCAGCGCGACGACCGCGCAATCGCCAACCCGCGCCGCGGCGCCGCTCACGGCCGCGGCCCGCTGGTGTCGACCTCGTGGGCGCCGGCCCGCTCGTCGGCTGCCAGCGGCTGGTAGTACCCCTCGGCCCACGCGAACACGCCATCGTCGACCAGGATGGTGAGGGTGTCGCCCCCGAGGTTGCGGGCGCGCACCCGCTGGCGCCGCACCTCGGCCGGGGCCGTCAGGTGATGGACCTGCACCGCCAGGCCGGCGGCGGCCGCCGCCGCGCGGAAGCGATCGCGCTCGTCGCGGCGGAACCAGCCAGGCTCGATCACGCTGGGCACGCCGACGGCGGCCAGCTGGCCGGCCACCGCCAGGATCCGGGCCTCGCACCGGATCACCCGCGGCAGCATCCACGCCAGTTCGAGCGGCACCGGCGCGTCGGGCACGAACAGGTCCTGCATCCACTCGTCGATGACCAGGTGGGCCGCGCGCAGCTCCGCCGCCAGGCGCCGGCCGTAGGTGGTCTTGCCGACCCCGACCGGCCCGCACACCACCTGGAGCGCGGCGGTCACCGCCCGATCCGCGCGAACACCCGCCGGGCCGCTGCGGTGGCGGCGGCGGTCACCGCCGGCAGGTCGATGGTCAGCAGCTCGCGATCGCGCACCAGCAGGCGGCCGTCGACCGCGACGTGGCGGACGTCGCTCGACTTCGCGGCGTAGACCACCGCCGACAGCGGGTTGGTGGTCGGCACCACGTGGGGCCCGGTGACGTCGACCGCGATCACGTCGCCGCGCCGCCCCACCTCGAGGGCGCCCAGCGCGTCGCCCTGCCCGAGCGCCGCCGCGCCGCCGCGGGTCGCCACCGCCAACGCCTGCGCCGCCGGCATGGCCTTGGGCCCCACCCGGGGCTTGTGCAGGAGCGCCGCCAGGCGCAGCTCGAGGAACCCATCGAGGTTGTTGCCGCACGGCGCGCCGTCGGCGCCAAGCGCCACCGCCACGCCGCGCGCCATGAGCTCGGGGATCGACGCCACGCCCGACGCCAGCTTGAGGTTCGAGCTGGGGCAGTGCAGCACGTGGGTGCCGGTCGCGATCAGCAGCTCGACCTCGCGCTCGTCGAGGTGGATGCAGTGGGCGATGCCGGTGCGCGGCCCCAGCAGCCCCAGGTCGTGGAGCGCCTCGAGGTTGCGCTTGCCGTAGCGCGCGGTGACCGCCGCGATCTCGGCGCGGTTCTCGCTAGCGTGGGTGTGGATGCCCAGCCCGGCACCGGCGGCCCGCCGGCCGACCTCGGCCAGCAGCTCGTCGGTGCACGACAACACGAAGCGCGGCGCGTAGGCGTAGCGCAGCCGGCCGCCGGCGGCGCCGTGCCAGCGCGCGATCAACGCCTCGGCGGCGTCGAGGGAGGCCCGGGTCGACTCGCGCAGCCCGGCCGGGATGGCCGGATCGGGCGCGTCCATCATGGCCTTGCCGATGGTGGCGCGCAGGCCGGTGCGCTCGGCGGCGGCGAACACCGCGTCGGTGTGGTGGACCGTGGCCATGTCGAGGATGGCGGTGGTGCCGCCGAGCAGCAGCTCGGCCATGGCCAGCTCGGCGCCGGCTGCCAGGTCGGCCTCGGTGAGCGCGCCCTCGTACGGCCACACCACCTGGTGCAGCCAGTCGAGCAGCTCGAGGTCGTCAGCCTGGCCGCGGGCCAGGGTCTGGCAGGTGTGGACGTGGGCCTGGATCAGGCCCGGCATGACCACGCAGCCGGTGGCGTCGACGATGGTGTAGTCGTGCGCCGTCGGGGTGTAGGTGCCGCCGACCGCGACGATCACGCCGTCCTTGACCGCCACGTCGCCGGCGACCACCCGGTGGCCGTCGTCGACGGTGACCACTGTGCCGCCGCGGAAGATGAGCTCGGACATCGGTGCAACCTACCGCCGGAGCGTGCCGGGGGCCACCGTTTGGCACGACGACGATCGCGGTGTCGGTCGACCGCGCGGTCGCAGGTGTTGCCGGGGCCCCGGCCGCGAGCGTAGCGTTGGCCATGCCCATCGTCTGGCGGTTGTCCCTGTCCCTGGTGGCCGCGGCCGGCTTGGCCGGTTGTGGGTTCAGCCCGTCGGGCACCGCGCCGATCGACGCCGCGGCCGGCGACGGCGCCCCCGCCGACGGTCCCGCCGATGGCGCCCCGGGCATCGACGCCTGCGTGCCGCGGGCGGGCGGCGAGCTGTGCAACGGTCTCGACGACGACTGCGACGGCAACGTCGACGAGGGCTTCGGCGTCGGCGCCGCGTGCGACGGGCCCGACGCCGACCAGTGCGACGACGACGTCACGGTGTGCGCGGCCGACGGGATGAGCGCCATCTGCGGCGGTCCCGCCCCCGACGACGACGCCGAGCTGTGCGACGGGCTCGACAACGACTGCGACGGTCAGACCGACGAGGACTTCCAGCTCGGGGTGGCCTGCGACGGCGCCGACAGCGACGCCTGCGCCGAGGGAGTGTGGGCCTGTGACGCCGCCATGGTCGGGCGGACCTGCACCGACACCACCGGCGACACCCTCGAGGTCTGCGGCGGCGGCGACGAGGACTGTGACGGCACCACCGACGAGGGCTTCGATCTCACCAGCGACGCCGCCAACTGCGGCGCGTGCGGCAGGGTGTGCGCCGACACCAACGCCACCAACGCCTGCGCCAGCTCGACCTGCGTGCCGGCGTGCGCCGTCGGCGCCAACGACTGCGACGGCGACCCCGCCGACGGGTGCGAGCTGCGCGACACCAACCCGACCTGCGCCGCTCCGCCGTCGCTGGGCACCGTGAACGGCGACGACGCCAGCCCGGATCTGACCACCACCGGCTACGGCGAGGCCCACTACCAGGTCACCATCCACGAGAACCGCACCGGCGGCGGCAGCAACGTCGCCCCGCTGCGGGCCCGGGTCACCTTGACCAGCCCGCCCGGCACCAACTTCGATCTCGACGTCACCTGCAACGCATGCAACGGCACCAGCCACTCGTCATCGACCACCGGGGTCGACACCGTCGGGGTGGTGCGAGCCGACAACCCGGGCGACTCCTCCTACACCATCGGCATCCACGTCCGCTGGGTCAGCTCGACCGTCTGCGGTGACTGGACGCTCCGGATCGAGGGCGAGGTCGGCGCCGACGACCTGGTCTGCAACTGACCGGGGCCTCGGCACCGTCAGGCTTGCCTTCGTCCGCTGGGTGCGCCACGATGACACACCTCGTGCTCCCGCGCCGTCTCGCTCCGCTTCTCGCCCTCGGCTTGGCCGCGTGCGGCTTCTCGCCGACCGGGCAGCCGCCTGACGGCAGCGCTGGCGCCGACGGGGCCGGCGATGGGCCGACCGACACCGACGCTGGCGGACCGGTCGACGCCGGCCAACCCGACGCCGCCGGCCCGATCGACGCCGCCGGCCCCGACGCCTCGACGTGCATCCCGACCACCGAGGTGTGCAACGGGGTCGACGACGACTGCGACGGCATGGCCGATGAGGACTTCGACCTGACCTCGGCGCACGACCACTGCGGCGCGTGCGGCACGGTGTGCGCCGACACCAACGCGACCAACGCCTGCGTGGCCTCGGTGTGCGTCCCGGCCTGCGCCGCCGGCGCGCGCGACTGCGACAGCGATCCCACCAACGGCTGCGAGCTGCGCGACGACGATCCGGTGTGCACCGCGGTGTCGGCGACCCCGGCGTTCACCGTCCGGGGCGACGTCGGCAACGACACCATGACGGTCACCGGCTTCGGCGAGCAGTTCATCCGGGTCCGGGTCGCCGAAGCCGACGACGGCACGCTCACGCCGGTGACGGCCAGCGTCGCGTTGACCAGCCCGGCCAACGCCGACTTCGATCTCTACGTGCAGTGCGCGTCGTGCGCCGGGCCGGTGCAGTCAGCGACCACCACGGCAGAGGACCGCGTCAACATGGGGCGCCGTGACATCAACGGCGGCGACGCCTCGTTCGACCTCATCATCGAGGTCCGCTACTACTCGGCGGCGACCTGCGCACCGTGGTCGCTGACCGTGACGGGTCACGTCGCCACGGCCGATCGCACCTGCAACTGACTCGCCGAGACGACTGCGCCGGCGTGGCCTGCCCTGGTCGCCGGGCGGTGTCAGCGTCGGCGCGGCGCCGGCTTGACCGCCAGCTGCTTGCCGGTGAAGCCGTCGGGGATCAGCTCGGCCACGGTCCACGCCGCCCGGGCCGCGCCGGGGCCGACCGCTGTGACGGTGGTCGTCGTCGGGTCCGGAGCGAACTCGAGCATGGTCTGCCGACACATGCCGCACGGCGAGGCCGGCGGCGCCACGTCGGTGGCCACGACGATCGCCGCCAGGTCGCGGTGGCCGGCCAGCGCCATGGCCATGAGCGCGTTGCGCTCGGCGCAGATGCACAGGCCGTAGGATGCGTTCTCGACGTTGGCGCCGGTAAAGACCTCGCCGGTGCGGGTGACCAGCGCGGCGCCGACCCGGAACCCCGAGTACGGCGCGTAGGCCTTGGCCTGGGCCGCCCGCGCCAGCGCCACCAGCTCGGCGTGGCCCGCGGCACCCGCCGCCACAGCGCGCCCGGCCACGGCCTTCGCGGCCCGAGGCTTGCTCACGCCGCCCCCAGCTCGCCGCCGGCGCTGAGGGCGGCGAGGATCCCGTCGAGCAGCCCCTCGAAGGTGCCGCGCACCCGGGTCGCCGTCTCGGTGACCTCGTCGTGGGACAGCGGCTCACCGGTGATGCCCGCGGCCTGGTTGGTGATGCACGAGATGCCGATGACCCGCGCCCCCATGTGGCGGGCTACCACCACCTCCGGCACCGTCGACATCCCGGTCGCGTCGGCGCCCAGCGTCTGGAGCATCTTGACCTCGGCCGGGGTCTCGTAGCACGGGCCCGGCATCGCGACGTACACCCCCTCGGCCAGCGCGACGCCCTGCGCCGCGGCGACGCCCCGGACCAGCTCGCGCAGCTCCGGCGCGTAGGCGGTGGTCATGTCGGGGAAGCGCGGCCCCAGGCGGTCGTCGTTGACGCCGCGCAGGGGGTGATCGCGCAACAGATCGATGTGGTCGCGGATGAGCATGAGCGTGCCGGGCGCCCAGTCCGGGTTGAGCCCACCCGCGGCGTTGGTGACGATGAGGACCTTGGCGCCCAGCGCGACCAGCACCCGGGCCGGGAAGGCCACCGCGCGGGCGTCGTGCCCCTCGTACATGTGGACCCGCCCCTGCATCGCCACGCAGGTGGCGCCGCCGCGCTGGCCCACGACCAGCCGCCCGGCGTGGCCGTGGACCTTCGACACCGGGAAGCCCGGGACGTCGCCGTAGCCGATCGCGACCGGCTCGGCCAGGTGCTCGGCGAAGCCGCCCAGCCCGGAGCCGAGGATGAGGCCGACCTGCGGCGCGCGACCACCCAGGCGGCTGCGCACCGCCGCGGCGGCGGCGTGGACACGATCGTACAGATCGTCGGAGGCGTGAGCGGACATGCAGGCTCCAGCTAGCGAAGGATCTCGAGGACGCGGGACGCCGGCGGCGGCGGCGCCGCGCCGTCGACCAGGTGGATGGCGGCGATCACCCGCGCGGTGCACGCGGCCAAGCGATCGTCGTCGTCGCTGGCCCAGGCGGTGGCCAGCAGGTCGCCGGCCGCCACCCGATCGCCCGGGCGCACCGCCAGCACCAGCCCCACCGCCGGGTCGATGACGTCGTCTTTGGCCCCGCGCCCGGCGCCCAGGACCAGCGCCGCCATGCCGATCTCGTCGGCGGTGACCGCCGCCACCGCCCCCGCGCGCGGCGCGACGATGGGCACCCGACGGCGCGGCTGGGGCAACACCCGGGCGGGCTCATCGCACACCGCCGGATCGCCGCCCTGGGCCGCGACCACGCGCCGGAACACCTCGAGCGCCG
Organism: Kofleriaceae bacterium; assembly: GCA_041389965.1. Taxonomy (GTDB): domain Bacteria; phylum Myxococcota_A; class Polyangia; order Haliangiales; family Haliangiaceae; genus UBA2376. Next base: position 568,708 of record JAWKQV010000003.1, read on the forward strand.
AGCCGTCGTCCAGGACGCCGGCGATGCGCGCCGCGGCGGCCGTCGGATCGGGCTCGACCCCGGCCAGCACCAGCATCTCGGCGCCCAGGACCACGGTCAGCTCGCGGGTGTCGGCCGGGCCGCCGCCGCGCATCACCTCGATCGACTCGGCGATCTCGAGCGCGTTGCCGACCGCCAGGCCGATGGGCGCGTTCATGTCGGTCAGCACGCAGGTGATGCGCTTGCCCGCGCCCGCGCCGATGGCCTGCATCGCCGCGCACAGCTCGCGGGCCCGGGCCGCGTCCTTCATGAACGCCCCGGCCCCGACCTTGACGTCGAGCACCAGGCCGTCGATGCCCTCGGCCAGCTTCTTGGACATGATCGACGAGGCGATGAGCGGGATCGACTCGACGGTGCCGGTCACGTCGCGCAGCGCGTACAGCCGCTTGTCGGCCGGCGCCACCCGGGCGGTCTGCCCGATGAGGCACACGTTGAGCTCGGCCACCAGCTGGGCGAACCGGTCGGTGTCGAGGTCGACCCGGAACCCCGGGATCGACTCGAGCTTGTCGAGGGTGCCGCCGGTGTGGCCCAGGCCACGCCCCGACACCATCGGCACCGCCACGCCGCACGCCGCCACCGCCGGCGCCAGCGGGATCGAGATCTTGTCGCCCACGCCGCCGGTCGAGTGCTTGTCGATCTTGGGCCGGGGGATGGCCGACAGGTCGAGCACGTCTCCCGAGCGCACCATGGCGTCGGCCCAGGCCGCCAGCTCGGCGTCGGCCAGGCCGCGGAAGTAGATCGCCATCAGCATCGCCGCGACCTGGTAGTCGGGGATGCTGCCGTCGGTGACGCCGGCGATGAACCCGCGCAGCTCGGCGGCCGACAGCGCGTGGCCGTCGCGCTTGGCGCGGATGAGCTCGACCGGGAGCCGCCCCGACATCAGTAGCCCTTCTTGCTGGCGTCGGCCTTGCCCGACACGATCGCGATCGACGCCGAGGCGCCGATGCGGTTGGCCCCGGCCGCGGCCATGCGCAGCGCGTCCTCGGTGGTGCGCACGCCGCCCGAGGCCTTGACCCCGACGTCAGCGCCGACGATGGCCCGCATGAGCGCGACGTCCTCGACCGTGGCCCCGCCCTTGGCGAAGCCGGTCGAGGTCTTGACGAAGGCGGCGCCGGCCAGCTTGGACAGCGCGCAGCCGATCACCTTCTGGTCGTGCTCTAGGGTCGAGGTCTCGAGGATGACCTTGACCCCGGCCGGCGCGGCGGCCTTCACCACCCGGCAGATGTCCTCGAACACGGTCTCGTAGTCGCCCGACTTGAGCGCGCCCAGGTTGACCACCATGTCGATCTCACGGGCGCCCTGGCGGACCGCGTCGCGGGCCTCGTAGGCCTTGGCGGTCGGCGTCATCGCTCCGAGGGGAAAGCCGACCACGCAGCACACCATCACGTCGGTGCCGGCCAGGAGCGCCTTGGCCAGGCCGACCCAGGTGGTGTTCACGCACACCGACGCGAACCGGTGCTGCTTGGCCTCGGCGCACAGCGCGACGATGTCGTCGCGGGTCGCGTCGGGCCGCAGCAGGGTGTGATCGATCAGCTTGGCCAGGTCGGCCGGCACCGCGCCGACCCCGGCGGCGGCGCCGACCCGCATGGCCCCGGCGCCCTCCATGGCCCGCACCGACCACGGCCGGCGCACCACGCACGAACCACAGCTCGCGCAGTCCTCGCCCGGCGCGGTGTCGTCGTGGCACGGCCCGCGGTCCTTCGGGTGCACCGCGGCCAGGCTGGGCCCGGCCAGCCGGGCGCGGACCTTCTCGGTGATGAGCTCGACCAGGCGATCGACGTCAGACATGGGTCGCCGACTATACCCGAGCGGCGCCGGCCCCGGGCCCGGCGCGGCCATTCTCACGCCACCCTCACACCCGGGATTGCCGGCGCCGCCCGCGTCGTTGCGGTCGACGGCCACCACGCAGCCCAGGCGGTGATCGCGACGAGGTCGTCGCAGCCGACCGCGGCAGGCTGGCCAGGAGTTCCCTCATGCGCACCTTCGCACGCACGCTGTTGTCGCTCGCCACGCTCACCGCGCTCGCCGGCACCGGCTGCACCGACCTCGACGAGTCGGGCCTCGACACCACCGACCAGGAGCTGCACGGGCCGCTGGTCGCCCCCAGCGGCCCGCTGTCGACCATGCTGGTCCGCTTCCACGGCAGCCCCGGGTCCCGCGGCTCGAGCACCCTGATCCGCCCCGACATGGTCATCACCAACAAGCACGTGGTCGACTGGACCGGGCCTGGCACCATCTACGTGCAGGTCGGCGACGCGCCGGTGGTCGAGGTGGCCCCCTACGAGGTGGTGGCCAAGTGGCAGTCCCCGACCGCGGACCTCGCCATCCTCCAGCTCGAGTGCGGCTTCCACCCCGCCGACGTGACCGCGGTGCCGCTGTCGGTGTCGGGCAAGGACCCGCTCAAGGCGGCGTCGGTGACGCTGTCCGGCTACGGGCCCACGTCGTGGAACGGCACCGACTTCGGCATCAAGCGCCAGGGCACGATCAGCCTGCCCAGCCCGGCGTTCACGTGGGGCGCGTCGTCGTGGTCGACGTCGGGGGTCATCGGCAGCGCGCCCGGCGACTCGGGCGGCTCGCTGTACTGGAACATCGACGGCGCCCGGGTGCTGGCTGGGGTGACGACCTGGGGCTCGTCGAACGACAGCGCCCACTACACCGCGGGGTCGCGCATCATCGACAACCTGAGCTGGATCCAGCCGATCCTGGACAACACCCCGGCGCGGCCCCGCTGCCCGCGGCTGTAGGCCGGCCACCCGCGCGGGCTACAGGTCGCGGCCCAGGCGGATGGTGACGTCCTTCTGGGCGGTCTGGGCCCGCAGCGCCGCCTTGCCCGGCGCGCGCACCGGCGCCTGCTTGCCGACGGCGGGCGCGATCCACTCGTACATGGTGGGCGAGGCCACCACGCCGGGCGTGATCACCGCGGCCTGCCATTCCTCGTCGGTGAGGAGCCGCTTGTGAACGGTCTCGGCGTAGGCCTTGGCGAAGTTGTAGGGCGCGTTGACCACCGGCTTGTCGCGCTCCGCCGCCTTGGGTGCCTTGAGCTTGGGGAAGCCCTGCGCGTACGCGCCGGCGGTCACCGGCCGGGCGTCGACGAAGAACCACGGCGCGCCGTCGGGCCTGGTCACCAGCACCATGCCGTCGGGCGCGGTCGGCGGCGGCGGCGGCGGCGGCGCGTCGATCACCGCGACCACCCCGGCGTCGTCGACCGCCACCCCGGCGTCGGCCGCGGCGGCGCTGGCGGCGCTGCCGCGCCCCAGGAAGTGGACCAGGCCGGCGACGAACACCGCCGCGGCGACCGCGGTGAGCCCCCACACCCACCGGGGCATGCGCCCGGCGCCCACCGCCGCCAGCGCGGCCCGGGTCGCGGTGCCGTCGTCGGAGAACGCCGGCGGCGCCGACGCGCCGACGTAGGGCGTGCCGGTGTCCAACCGCGGCTGCGGCAGCACCACCGGCGGCACCGTCGACGGGCGGTGGGCCGCCAGGCGCGGCACGATCTCCTCGAGCCGCGCGATCAGGGTGGCGTAGTCGGGCCGGTCGGCTGGCTTCTTGGCCATCAGCGCCATGGCCAGCTCGGCCAGCTCGCGATCGACGGTCGGCACGCGGTCGCGGGCGTCGGGCGGCGGCGCCTTCAGGTGGCGGGCCACCACCTTCAGGTACTTGTCCTCGGCCGGGTTGCCGGTGCGAAACGGCGGCACCCCCGTCAGCAAGAAATAGAGCGTGCCGCCCAGCGCGTAGATGTCGACCCGCTCGTCGATCTTCTCGCCGCGGGCCTGCTCGGGGGCGATGTAGTCGGGGGTGCCGACCACCACGCCCAGGGCGGTCAGCGCCGGCTCGGTGCCGGGATCGACCGGCTTGGCCAGGCCGAAGTCGGTGACCTTGACCCGGCCGTCGAGGAGCCGCACCAGGTTGGACGGCTTGACGTCGCGGTGGATAAGGCCGGCCTTGGCGGCGGCGTCGAGCCCGCGGGCGGCGTCGAGGACGGTGGCGGCGGCCACCGCCGAGCTCATCGGGCCGTCGTCGTCGATGGCGGTGGCCAGGTCGGTGCCCTCGAGCAGCTCCATCGCGATGTACGGTCGGCCCTCGTAGACGCCGGTGGCGAACACCTGCACCACGTTGGGATGGGCGATGGCAGCCACCGCGCGTCCCTCGCGGGTGAAGCGGGCCCGCAGCTCGCCCGAGTCCTTGTGGCGCTCCGACAGGATCTTGATCGCGACCTTGCGCGACAGCCCGGTGTCGGTCGCGCGGTAGACGTCGCCCATCGACCCGGCGCCGATGTCGCCCTCGATGCGATACGCGCCGATCGTGGTGCCAGGAACAGGCGTGCCCATCGGCGCGCATCATAGCCCCACCGCGCCGCCCCGGGCGGACCGGGCGGCGCCAGAACGCTGGCCAGGCGGGGCGATCGCCGGCGCTGCGGCGCGGTATACAACCGCCCCATGGCCGGGCGCGTCCTCCCCCACAACCTCGACGCCGAAGCCTCGGTCTTGGGCGGCGTGTTCCTGCGCAACGAGCTGTTGTCCCAGCTCGACACGCTCGAGGTCGAGCACTTCTATAGCCCCAAGCATCAGGCCGTGTTCATGGCCATGCGCAACCTCGAGGCCCAGGCCAAGCCGGTCGACCCGGTCACGGTCGAGGACGAGCTGGCCCGGCTGGGCAAGCTCGAGGCGGTCGGCGGGCTGGCGTTCCTGGGCGAGCTGGCGCTGCGGGTGCCGTCGGTCGACAACGTCATCCACTACGCCGAGATCGTCGAAGGCAAGCGCGCGGCCCGGCGGGTCATCGAGGCGGCCGGCGAGGTGGTCGACAAGGGCTACGAGGACGATCTCGAGGTCGGCGAGTACCTCGACATGGCCGAGGGCAAGATCTTCGAGGTCACCCAGCGCCAGGCCAAGAGCGGCCCCGAGCCGATCAAGGGCCTCATCAAGAAGGTGTTCAGCTCGCTCGACGAGCGGTTCAACTCCGCCGACGGCGTGACCGGCGTGCCGACCGGGTTCACCGATCTCGACGCCAAGACCGCCGGCCTGCAGCCGACCGAGCTCATCATCCTGGCGGCCCGCCCGGCCATGGGCAAGACCTCGTTCGCGCTGTCGCTGGCCCAGAACGCCGCGGTCAACGGCGGCTGGCCGGTGATCGTGTTCTCGCTCGAGATGTCGTCGACCCAGCTGGCCGAGCGCCTGCTGTGCTCGGAGGCCCGGGTCGACTCCAGCGCGCTGCGCCGCGGCCAGCTGCAGCGCCAGGACATGACCAACCTGACCTACGCCGCCAACACGCTGTCGAAGGCGCCCATCCTCATCGACGACACCCCGGCGCTGTCGCTGCGCGAGCTGCGCAGCCGGGCCCGCCGGTTCCGCTCCAACAAGGAGCTGTTCGCCGGCAAGAAGACCGGGCTCATCGTGGTCGACTACCTCCAGCTGATGCGCGGCTCGCCCCAGACCGCCAAGGCCAGCCGCGAACAGGAGATCAGCGAGATCTCGCGCGGCCTCAAATCGCTGGCCAAGGAGCTCGAGTGCCCGGTGATGGCGCTGTCGCAGCTCAACCGCTCGCTCGAGTCGCGCACCGACAAGCGGCCCCAGCTGTCGGACCTGCGCGAGTCGGGCGCGATCGAGCAGGACGCCGACGTGATCCTCTTCATCTACCGCGACGTCGTCTACAACAAGGACAGCGAGACCCCCAACATCGCCGAGGTCATCCTCGGCAAGAACCGCCACGGCGCCATCGGCACCGTCGAGACCCACTTCGAGGGGCGGTTCACCCGGTTCGAGAACCTGGCGCGGCGCGACGAGCAGAGCTGAGGGGTCGGCCAGGGACCCGGTTCTCGGAGCCGGCTCCGGCACCGGCTCCAGCTCCGGCTCCGGCTCCGGCTCCAGCTCCGGCTCCGGCTCCGGCTCCGGCTCCGGCCCCGCCACCGGCTCCGGCTCCGGCTCCGGCTCCCTCCCGGCTCCCGCACCGACTCCGGCTCCGGCCCCGCCGGCTCCGGCTCCGGCTCCGGCTCCGGCTCCAGCTCCGGCTCCGGCTCCGGCACCGTCTCCGGCCCGGGCTCCGCGACCGGCGCCCTGCTCCGGCCCCTGCTCCGGCTCCTGCTCCGCCTCTCGCCTCCGGCTCCGGCTCCGGCACCCGCGAGCAGAGACCGGGGCCGTCGGGCCCGGAGGATGCTGGGCGCTCTAGCTGCGCGGGACGCGGAGACGATAGAGCATGGCGCCGAGGCGATCGGCGGTGTGGAGGGCAAGCGTTGCCTCGGCGTCGGCGACGTAGCCCCAGGCGACGGCGACCCGAATGGCGGCGACGGCTTCGTGGCACTCGGCGTGGGCGACGCGGAGCCGCATGGCGCGGTCGCGCCCGGCGCGGCGCCACGCTTCGGCGGCGTTGAGCGCGGCGCTGGTGGCGGCGCGCCGCAGCTGGTTGGCCAGGTCGGCGTCGCACGCCGAGACGATGGGGCGCAGCGCCCGGATCAGCTCCTCGGCGACGCACAGTACTTCACAAGACTTGTTTGGTTGGTGGCTCACGCCCGTCCGCGGCCCAACGCGCAGGGCGCATGCCCGCGACGAAGTCCATCCTGGTCAGCCACACCTCCGCCCTGCCCAGGTCGCAGGGCATGTGCCGTGCGCGGGGGACGCGAGGGCGAGCCACCGACCAAACATCGACGGGAACCGCGCGGCGCCGATGAGCTAGCGCGCCACACCGGCTCCAGCACCCGCACCGGCTCTGAGCCTGCCCCGGTTTTCTGGACACCTGCCATCCGACCACCGTCAAGATGAGCGAGGTATCCATGAGCACGTCTCCTCCCCCCAAGAAGCCGCGTCGGCGGCGCACGTTCACGCCGGAGTTCAAGGCAGAGGCCGTCCGGCTCGCGACTAACCTGGGCGCTCCATCAGGCAGGTCGCCAAGGAGGTTGGACCTGAGCGAGAGCTGCCTCGACTGGGTCAAGCAGGCCAAGGTGAACCAACGCAGCAGTTCGACCGGACCGCTGACCACCGACGAGCGGGCCGAGTTGGCGCAGCTCCGGCGTGAGCTGCGAGTTGCCCAGGAGGAACGAGACTTCCTAAAAAAAGCGGCGGCGTACTTCGCGAAAGACCGGTCGTGAAGTACGCCGCCATCGCCGCCCACGCGCACACGTACGCCGTGCGCCTGATGTGCCGTGCACTCGACGTCGCGCCGTCGGGGTACTATGCGTGGCGAAAGACGCCATCAACGGCGCGTCGCCGGCGCGACCACGTGCCCAGCCCGTTCACGTGCGGGCCGTGTTCTCGGCCAGCCGGCGCCGCTACGGCAGCCCACGCGTACACGCTGAGCTACGCGCGGCGGGCCACCGGGTGGGACGAAAGCGTGTCGCGCGCTTGATGCGGCAGGCCGGCTTGGTGGCGCGGCCGCGGCGCCGGTTCGTCGCGACGACACAGTCCCGCCACGACAGCGCCATCGCGCCCAACCGCCTCGCGCCGCTTTGACGTCACTGCGCCCAACCAGGTGTGGGTCGCGGACCTGACCTATCTGCGGAGCGCCACGGGCTTCGCTTACCTGGCCGTCGTCCTCGACCTCTACGCCCGGCGCGTCGTCGGCTGGGCCGTCTCGACGAGCCTCACCGCGGACGTTGCCACGACGGCCTTGCAGCGGGCACTCGCCGTGCGGGCCCCGCGCCAGGGTTGCTCCACCACAGCGACCGCGGCGTGCGCACCTTCGACGCGTACGCCCGCGTCCTCGCGGCCCACGGCATCACCGCCAGCATGAGCCGAAAGGGCAACTGCTGGGACAACGCCGTCGCCGAGAGCTTCTTCTCGTCGATGCAGTTCGAACTGGAGCTCACTGCGACCTGGCACACCGCCGCCGACGTTGAGCGCGATGTCAGCGTGTACATCGACCAGTTCTACAGCCGCAGCGCCTCCACTCCCACAACGGCTTTCGCAGTCCAGTTGACTTCGAACGGCAAGTCGTTCAGGACAAGACTACGTAGTCAGGCTGTCCAGAAAATCGGGGCAACCTCACTCCGCCTCCGGCTTCGGCTCCGGCTCCGGCTCCGGCTCTCGGCACCGGCACCGGCTCCGGCTCCGGCTCCGGCTCCGGCTCCAGCTCCGGCTCCGGCCCCGGCTCCGGCTCCGGCTCCGGCTCCGGCTCCGCCTCCAGCTCCGGCCCCGGCTCCGGCTCCGGCTCCGGCTCCGGCCCCGGCTCCGGCTCCCGCGAGCAGAGACCGGGCCCGTCGGGCCCGGAGGAAGCTGGGCGCTCTAGCTGCGCGGGACGCGGAGGCGATAGAGCATGGCGCCGAGGCGATCGGCGGTGTGGAGGGCGAGCGCAGCGTCGGCGTCGGCGACGTAGCCCCAGGCGACGGCGACCCGAATGGCGGCGACGGCTTCGTGGCACTCGGCGTGGGCGACGCGGAGCCGCATGGCGCGGTCGCGCCCGGCGCGGCGCCACGCTTCGGCGGCGTTGAGCGCGGCGCTGGTGGCGGCGCGCCGCAGCTGGTTGGCCAGGTCGGCGTCGCACGCCGAGACGATGGGGCGCAGCGCCCGGATCAGCTCCTCGGCGACGCACAGCACGTCACAAGACTTGTTTGGTTGGTGGCTCACGCCCGTCCGCGGCCCAACGCGCAGGGCGCATGCCCGCGACGAAGTCCATCCAGGTCAGCCACACCTCCGCCCTGCCCAGGTCGCAGGGCATGTGCCGTGCGCGGGGGACGCGAGGGCGAGCCACCGACCAAACGTCGACGGGAACCGCGCGGCGCCGATGAGCGAGCGCGCCGCACCGGCTCCGGCCCCGGCTCCAGCTCCGCCACCGGCTCCAGCTCCGCCACCGGCTCCGGCTCCGCCACCGGCTCCGGCTCCCGCTCCGGCTCCCGCACCGACTCCGGCCCCGGCTCCGGCTCCGGCTCCGGCTCCGGCTCCGGCTCCGGCTCCGGCTCCGGCTCCGACTCCGGCTCCGGCCCTGCTCCGGCCCCTGCTCCGGCTCCGGCTCCGGCCCCTGCTCCGGCTCCGGCTCCGGCCCCGGCTCCGCCTCCGGCTCCAGCTCCGGCCCCGGCTCCGCCTCCGGCTCCGGCTCCGGCTCCGGCCCCGGCTCCGGCTCCCGCGAGCAGAGACCGGGCCCGTCGGGCCCGGAGGATGCTGGGCGCTCTAGCTGCGCGGGACGCGGAGGCGATAGAGCATGGCGCCGAGGCGATCGGCGGTGTGGAGGGCGAGCGCAGCGTCGGCGTCGGCGACGTAGCCCCAGGCGACGGCGACCCGAATGGCGGCGACGGCTTCGTGGCACTCGGCGTGGGCGACGCGGAGCCGCATGGCGCGGTCGCGCCCGGCGCGGCGCCACGCTTCGGCGGCGTTGAGCGCGGCGCTGGTGGCGGCGCGCCGCAGCTGGTTGGCCAGGTCGGCGTCGCACGCCGAGACGATGGGGCGCAGCGCCCGGATCAGCTCCTCGGCGACGCACAGCACGTCACAAGACTTGTTTGGTTGGTGGCTCACGCCCGTCCGCGGCCCAACGCGCAGGGCGCATGCCCGCGACGAAGTCCATCCAGGTCAGCCACACCTCCGCCCTGCCCAGGTCGCAGGGCATGTGCCGTGCGCGGGGGACGCGAGGGCGAGCCACCGACCAAACGTCGACGGGAACCGCGCGGCGCCGATGAGCGAGCGCGCCACACCGGCACCGGCTCCGGCACCGGCTCCGCCTCCGGCTCCGGCTCCGGCACCCGCACCGGCACCGGCACCCGCACCGGCACCCGCACCGGCACCGGCACCGGCTCCGGCACCGGCTCCGCCTCCGGCTCCGCCTCCGGCACCCGCACCGGCTCCGGCACCCGCACCGGCACCCGCACCGGCACCGGCTCCGACACCGGCTCCAGCTCCGCCACCGGCTCCGGCTCCGCCACCGGCTCCGGCTCCCGCTCCGGCTCCCGCACCGACTCCGGCTCCGCCTCCGGCCCCGGCTCCGGCTCCGGCTCCGGCTCCGCCTCCGCCTCCGGCTCCCGGCTCTCCGAAAATGCGACGACCCACACCGTCACCGGGTGCGGGTCGCGACGCCGAAGGACCGGCGGGAAGGCTGCTACTTCGCCGTGGCGACGACGAAGAACTTGCAGGTCGCGGTCACGCCGTTGCCGAGCTTGATCGGCACCTCGTACTTGCCGAGGGCCTTGATCGGCTGGTCGAGCACCACCCACCGGTGGTCGATCTCGATCTCGGCCTTGGCCAGCTGCTCGGTGATGTCCCGGCTGGTGACCGAGCCGAACAGCTTGTCCTCTTCGCCGACCTGGCGGTCGAACTGCAGCACCACCAGGTTGATGCGCTCGGCCACCGCCTCGGCGGTCGCGCGCTCCTTGGCGACCTTCTTGGCGATGACGCGCTTGTCGTGCTCGAGCTTGTGGACGTTGGCCGCGGTCGCGGACACCGCCATGCCGCGCGGCACGAGGTAGTTGCGGCCGTAGCCGGGGCGAACCGACACCAGCTCCCCGGCGTCGCCGAGGTTCGGGATGTCCTGGGTCAGGATGATCTGCATGGGCATGGCGTCCTCCTCACTCCCCGCCGACCGTGATCGGCAGGAGCGCGAGCATGCGCGCGCGCCGCACCGCCACCGAGATCGCGCGCTGGTGCTTGGCGCACGAGCCGCTGATCCGCCGCGGCACCATCTTGCCGCGGTCGGTGACGAAGCTGCGCAGCAGCTGCGGGTTCTTGTAGTCGATGATGGTGGTGGGCTCGGCGCAGAAGCGGCACACCTTGCGCCGGTTCATGCCGCCGCCGCCACCGCCGCCGCGGCTCTTGCCGCCGCGCCGGTCGTCGTTCTTGTCGTCGAGATCGTCGTCGGTGCGGGACATGGCTAGTTCTCCTCCGTCAGGGCCTCGGCCACCGGGTTGTCGTCGTACTCGTCGTCGTCGCCGTCACCGGACGACTCGCCGCCGCGCGACAGGAACATGTCCTCCTCGTCGGCCGCGGTGGTCGCCGCGCGCTCGTACGAGGTGTCGTCGAGCTCGGACGGGCGGGCCTCGGGGTCGATCGACGCGTCGAGCCGCACCGTCATGAAGCGGATGACCAGGTCGAGCATGCGCAGGTTGCGCTCGGTCTCCTCGACCACGCCGGAGGTGGCCAGGTAGCGCCAGTACAGGTAGATGCCCTTGCGCTCCTTGGCGACCTCGTAGGCGAGGCGGCGCTTGCCCCAGTTGTCGACCTTGAGGATCTTGCCGCCCATGCCCTCGATGATCGCCTTGACCTTGGTGTTGATCTCGGCGACGCCGTCGTTGGCGGTGTTGGGCCGCAGGATGTAGATGGTCTCGTATTCCCGCGACGTCCCGGGGGCGTCTGCGAGGCTTTCCAGTCTTGCCATTCGATTCCTCGTGGAGTTGGGCCCGTCCACGGGGGACGAGCGAGGTGAGCGCGGCTTGTAGCAGAGCGCGGGCCCCAGATCAACCCTCGTCGCGGCCGTCCAGGCCGTGACAATCCGGGTGGTTATCCCAGACGCCTCGTCGCCGGCCTCGACCGGCGCGCGTCACGCCACCGGCGGCTTGCCGTTGAACTCGTTCATCGCCGCGGCGATGCCCAGCCCCACCACGGCCTCGCAGGCATCGGCGGCGCGCGCGATGAGCGCGTCGACCACCGCGGCCTGGCTCGCTGGAAAGTCCGCCAGCACCCAGCCCGCCACGTCCTTGTCGCCGGCCTTGGCCTTGGGCAGACCGCCGTCGGCGGTGCCCGGCTTGGGTCCCGGCTTGCCGACGCCGATGCGGACCCGCGCGAAGCCGTTGCCGCCGCACTGCTCGATGATCGAGCGCAGGCCGTTGTGGCCGCCGTGGCCACCGCCGGTCTTGAGCCGGACCACGCCGAAATCCAGATCGATCTCGTCGTGCAGGACCAGCGTGTGGTCCAGTTCGACCCCGTAGAAGCGGGCCGCCCGCTGGACCGCGAAGCCCGACAGGTTCATGAACTCCTGGGGCTCGAGCAGGACCACCTTCTGGCGGCCCCGCGGCGTGGTGATGACGCCGGTCGCGGTGGTCCCGCCCAGCTTGCCGCCCGTGCGCAGATCGCCCAGGCCGTGTCGGGCCGCCAGAACGTCGACCGCCCGGAAGCCGACGTTGTGCCGGTTCCGGGCGTACTTGGCCCCGGGGTTGCCGAGGCCGACGATCATCCACATGACAGCAACCACCGCAGGTGCGGCGCGCGCGACGAGGCGACGCGCGACCGCGGCTACTTCTTGGCGGCCGGCTTGGCCGGAGCGGCCTTGGCCGCGGGCGCAGCCTTGGCGTCCTTGCCGGCAGGGGCCTTGGCGTCCTTGCCAGCCGGGGCAGCGGCGGCCGCATCGGGGGCCGCCGCGGCCTCCTTGTCGACCTCGGGCGCCACCATGCTGATGACGGCGTCGCGGCCCGAGGTGACGGCCTTCACGCCGGCCGGCATCGGGATGTCGCTGACGTGGAGCACATCGCCGATGTCCACCGGCGAGATGTCGACGTCGAGCTTGACCGGGATGTCGGCCGGCTTGCACCGGACCTCGATGGTGCGCATGACGGTGTGCAGCAGGCCGCCGTTGATGGCGCCCAGCGGCTTGCCGACGAACTCGAGCGGCACGTCCGCGTTGACTTCCTTGGTCGGGTCGATCGCCAGGAGGTCGACGTGCGTGATCTCGCGCCGGATCGGGTGGATCTGGTAGTCGCGGACCAGCGCCGACAGCGACTTGACGGTCTTGCCGCCGTCCTCGATCGACAGCGAGATCACCGTGTTCTGCTTGCGGACCGGGTCGAGCGCCGCCTTGAGCGACTTGACGTTCACGGTCACGTTCACCGGGTCGATCCGGCCGTCGGCGGACTCGCCGTAGCAGATGCCGGGGACCAGGCCCGACGCGCGCAGACGGTGAGCGGCGCCCTTGCCGGCGCCAGTGCGAAGAGAAACGGTGAGCTGTCCGACTTGCATGACTATCCTCTGCGGTACGTGCCCGGTTGCGGCGACGGTGCCGAAACGGTCGGGGCCGGGAGGCTTACCCGAAATCTCGCCCGGCCGCTACATGAACTAGCCGCTACATGAACAAGGAGCTGATGGAGTCCCCGTGGTGGATGCGCTTGATGGCCTCGCCCAGGAGCCGCCCGACCGACTTGACCCGGACCTTGCCGCAGGCCGCGCCGGCGTCCGACAGCGGGATGGTGTTGGTGACCACCACGTGCGACAGCGGCGAGTCGATGATCCGGGGCACCGCCTTGCCCGAGAACACCGGGTGGCTGGCGCACGACGCCACCGAGGCGGCGCCGGCGTCCATGATGGCCTTGGCCGCGTTGGTGAGGGTGCCGGCGGTGTCGATGATGTCGTCGACGATGACCGCCCGCTTGCCGCGGACGTCGCCGACGATGTTCATCACCTCGGACACGTTGGCGGCGGCGCGGCGCTTGTCGATGATGGCCAGGGTCGACCCTAGCCGCTTGGAGAAGGCCCGGGCCCGCTCGACGCCGCCGGCGTCCGGCGACACCACCACCGTGTCGTCGCCGCCGTAGCCCAGGGCGCGCAGCTCGTCGATGAGCACCGGCATCGCGAACAGGTGATCGAACGGGATGTCGAAGAAGCCCTGGATCTGGCCAGCGTGGAGATCCATGGCCAGGGCGCGGTCGGCGCCGGCCGCGGTGATCAGGTTGGCGGCCAGCTTGGCGGTGATCGGGGTGCGGGGCTTGGACTTGCGGTCCTGCCGGGCGTAGCCGAAGTACGGGATGATGGCCACGATCGAGCCGGCCGAGGCGCGCTTGAGCGCGTCGACCATGATCAACAGCTCCATCAGCGACTGGTTCACCGGGGTGCAGGTCGGTTGCACCACAAAGCAGTTCACACCGCGGACGTTCTCGCCGATCTCGACGTAGATCTCGCCGTCCGAGAAGTGCGTCACGTCGGCCCGGCCCAGGGGGATCTCGACGAACTTGCACACCTCCTCGGCCAGCGCCCGGTTGGCGTTGCCCGTGAAAATCGACAGTGCCTTCAGCACGGCGTCTCCAGCGTGAGAGGGAGTGCGTCCGGACCGCACCGGTGCGGTGGGGACCGCTGCGATCTACGACAACGGTCGGCCGGGGTCAACGGAAAGCGCATGTCTCTCGACGACGACCAGCCACGAGGCGGCGTCACGCGCGCGCACCCACACCGGCCACCAGAGTAACCCGCAGCCGGATCGGGCGTGCGCCCCGACCCGCGCTACCCCTCGCCTGCGCGCGCCTCGGCCGCGCTGGCCAACCGCGCGCTGGCGGCGGCGTCGAGGCGCTCGGCCTCCTCGACCAGCAGGCACGGCACGCCGTCGTCGATGCGGTAGCGCAGCCGCGAGGTCGGACAGAACAGGAACGCCGCCGCAGGATCGGCGCCGGTCTCGCCGCCGGCGAAGTAGATCAGCGGGGCCTTGCTCTCGGGGCAACGCAGGATGGCCAGGAGCTCAGGAGAAAGCGTCACCGGCGCATGCTGACGACTCTCCCGCTCGGCGTCAAGCCGCGGTCCGCGCGCGACGCGCGATCGGGGCTGGGCGCCGCGCCCGCGCGCCGACGCCTGCATCGTCGACGCCCGGGCTGCTGGGCGCACAAATGCCGACGCCCGGCAGCGGGCCGGGCGTCGTGGAGGCGCGTGCGTCGCGGCGGGGCCGCGGGGCCGCTACTGGTTCAGGTCGGACACCAGCTTGAACTCGACCCGGCGGTTCTTGGCCTGGGCCGCCTTCAGCTTGCCGCCCTTGAGGCCGTCGATCGGCGCGCTCGGCATGGTCTCGCCGAAGCCCTTGGCGACGAGGCGATCCGTGGCGATGCCCTTGCCCTCGAAGTACGCCTTCACCGAGTCGGCGCGCTGCTGCGACAGCTCGAGGTTCTTCTGGTCGTCGCCGACGTCGTCGGTGTGGCCCTGGATCTCGAGCTTGATGTCCGGGTAGTCGGTCAGCACCTTGACGGCCTTGTCGAGGAGCTTGTTGGACGACTTGAGGATGGTCGCCGAGCCCGACTTGAAGTTGATGCCCTTGATGACGCCGGTGAACTTGGCGAGGGCCTGCGGGACCTCGTCCGGGCAACCGTCGGTGTCCTGGTAGCCGTTCTTGGTCTCGAGGGTGTCGGGGCAGGTGTCGTTGGCGTCGAGCACGCCATCACCGTCGTTGTCGGGATCCGGGCAGCCGTCCTCATCCTGGAAGCCGTCGGCGTCCTCGGCCTCGTTCGGGCACTTGTCGGCGGCGTCGGCCAGGCCGTCACCGTCGTTGTCCGGATCCGGGCAGCCGTCGTCGTCCTTGAAGCCGTCGGCGTCCTCGGCGTCCATCGGGCACTGATCCGACGCGTCGGGCACGCCGTCGCCGTCGTTGTCGGCCTCGGGGCAGCCGTCCTCGTCCTGGTAGCCGTCCATGTCCTCGGCCTCGTTCGGGCACTGGTCGGCGTCGCCGACGATGCCGTCACCATCCGGATCCTCGTTGACCGGCGGCGGCGGCGGCGCCTCCTCTTCCTTGGCGGCTTCCTTGCGGCCGAACTCCTTGTACACGGAGAGCAGCAGCTCGCCGTCGAGGGTCGGGCCCGAACCCGCGCTCGACGGCGGGAACAGCAGGCGGCCGTCGATGCGGAGACCCCAGCCGTTCTCGACGCGGTACTTGGCGCCGACGCCCACGTAGGCCGCGGCGTCGGTGTCGAGCGTGATCCGGTCCTCGCGCGCGCTCGACAGCACCTTGGTGCCGCCGCCGCCGGCGACCACGAAGGGCAGGAGCTTGTTGTTCGGATCGGCGGCGCGGAACTGGGCGATCAGGTGCGCCCGCAGGGTCCCGGCGAACACGTCATAGACCAGGCCTCGGTCCTCGGTCGGCATGATGCCGCCCTCGACTTCGACGCCGAGCATGTCGGTGAACATGTAGCCGAGGCGGATACCGAACAGCGCGGTGTTCCGCAGCGACGTCGCGTCGGCGACGTCGGGGACACCGAGCTCGTTGTCGTCGTTGAAGACGTGCAGGCCGGCGGTGACACCGACCTCGACACCGGCGTGGGCGGGGGTCGCGGCGAGCGCGACAACGGCGACCCCGGTACCGAGGGCGGCGACGTTCAACATGCGGCGCAGGATGGGCAATCTCATGGGAGTCTCGTTCCTTTGGTTGCTAGTGCTTCCAGAGCCGCCCCGGGCTCGTCGAGACGAGCCTCCCACCCAGGCAGGCGTTGCAATGGTGCGTGTTTATCAGGAAGACAGACGAGTTTCCAGTCTGGGCGCACTTTCTGGCGCGCGGTGCCCCGCGCCTAACCCCGCGGATCCCAGCTGAATGCCCGCGCATGTGTTTGATTTCAAACACTTGAAGTCGGATCGCTAGCCGCGGTGCTTTCCCCGAAAGAACTCGTCGGCGACGGTCAGGCGCGCCGGGATCGTTTCTCGGCGGGCCCGGGCCGCGGCCCGCGCGACGCTGTAGCGAAACGGCGCGTGGGCCGGGACGGCCAGGTTGCGCGGCAGGTAGAGCGTCGCGCACGCCGGCCCCCCGCCCGCCTTGCCGAACAGCTCGAACAGCGGGACCGCGTGGGTGGTCAGGCCGAGCCCGGCCATCGCGGCCAGGAACTCGTCGGTCACGCCCTCGGGGACCAACAAGCCATCCCGGACCTGGCGCGAGTTGCCAGCGTAGTAGTCGACGGCGTCGGCCCGCCCGATCGGCACCACGTCGCCCAGCGCCGCGCGCAGGTGCGCCGGGCCGTCGCCCCACAGGCCGCCGGCGTAGTGGACCAGCACCGGCGGCGCCGCCGGCGGCCGCGCGCCGAAGTGGACGGTGTCGCCGTGGAAGTGCGGATAGACCAGCTCGACATAGACGCGGGCCTCGACCGGGACCCCGGCCTGATCGGCGGCGAACGTGACGCCGGCCAGGCTCGAACGCTCGGACTTGGCCCCGACGCCGGCGTCGTAGTGGCCGGGCACCGCGTAGGTGAGCACGACCCGCTCGCCGACCACGGCGACGTCGGCCATGCCCTCCCAGCGGTGCGGGTTGTCGACCAGCTCGAGCGACTGGCCGCTGGCGTCGGCGATGCGGCCCAGGAGCGCCGCGTAGTAGCTGGCCTCGCCCCGGCGGTGCGGCAGCATGTGGGGCATCACCGCGCGGATGCCGCCCGCGGTCACCGTGACCCATGGGCCGTTGGCGGTGAACACCCGGCCGGTGGCGACGTCGGCCAGGTTGCCGAGCACCTCGGTCGCGCCCTCGGGACGGATGTCGCCATCGCCGTCGACGGTGAGCGCGGCGTGGCCGAGGTACGGCTGATCGACCGCCTCGTCGGCGAACAGCGCGTCGCCGCCGCACGCGACGATGGCCTCGCAGATCGACAGCCACTCGTCGTAGGCCTGGCGCGGCGAGTAGACCCGGTGGGCCACCTCGCTCTTGTAGTTGGCGCCGGCCTTGTTGCACGTGGCCGGCACCGGCGGGCGGACGATCAGGAGCTCGCCGTACACATCGGCCAGGACGCTCATGGCGCGCAGTCTACCTGATCCGCTCGGAGGCGACCGCGGGCCGGCGCCGCGAGCGTGCTACACAGCGGGCCGTGACCACCGGCTTGCTCCTGATCAACCTGGGCACCCCCGACGCGCCCACCACCGCGGCGGTGCGCCGCTACCTGCGCCAGTTCCTCGGCGATCCCCGCGTGCTCGACATGAACCCGGTGGGGCGCGCGCTCTTGCTCAACCTGATCATCTTGCCGACGCGGCCGGCCAAGAGCGCGCACGCCTACCGGTCGATCTGGGACGCGACCCGCGGCTCGCCGCTCCTGTACCACGGGCTCGACCTGCGCGACGCGGTCGGCGCCGAGCTGGGCGCCGGCTGGCACGTCGAGCTGGGCATGCGCTACGGCAAGCCGTCGATCGCCACCGCGCTGGCGGCGTTGGTAACCGCCGGGGTCGATCGCCTGGTCGTGCTGCCGCTGTTTCCCCACACCGCGTCGTCGTCGAGCGGCAGCGCGCTGGAGGAGCTGTACCGGGTGGCGGCGGCCAAGCTGACGGTGCCGCGCCTGCGCACCATCGGCGCGTTCCACGCCGACGATGGGTTCCTGGCGGCCGAGTGCGCCGTGGCCGCGCCGGTGCTGGCCGACCTGTCGCCCGACCACGTGCTGTTCTCGTTCCACGGCCTGCCCGAGCACCACATGCGCGCGGCCGACCCGACCGGGCAGACCTGCCTGGCCTCGCCCGACTGCTGCGCCACGCTGACCGCCGCCAACCGCGACTGCTACCGCGCGCAGTGCTTCGCCACCGCCCAGGCGCTGGCGGCCCGCCTGGGCCTGGCCGACGACGGGTGGACCATCGGCTTCCAGTCCCGCCTGGGCAAGGTGCCGTGGATCAAGCCGTACACCGACGAGCTGTTGCCCCAGCTGCGCGAGCGCGGCGTGCGACGGCTCGCGGTGATGTGCCCGGCGTTCGTGGCCGACTGCCTGGAGACGCTCGAGGAGATCGGCATGCGCGCGGCCGAGGACTGGAAGGCGCTGGGTGGCGAGGCGCTGCGCCTGGTGCCGTCGCTCAACGCCACGCCGAGCTGGGTGGCGGCGGTGGCGGCGATGGCGCGCGCCGCCGCGGCCGGCCCGGGCTGATCGGGCCCCGCCCGACCCGCCACCACCGACGTCAGGGCTGGCCGAGCTCGTAGCCGTCGGGGTGGGTCCCGCCGTCGAAGCCGTCGTCGAGGGCGGGCACCGGGATCTGCAGGTACGAGGTCCACTGCGCCGACAGCATGGTGCACAGCCGGAACGGCAGGTTGGCGGGCACCGGCGCGATCCGCTTCACCAGCGCGTCCATCGAGCGGGCGACCAGCCCGGGACCGGCGGCGGGCGTGAGGTGGCGGACCGCCGGCAGCCGGGTCGGCACTGACGCCCGCGCGGCCTCGGCCACGACGACCGTCGGCGGCAACACCCGGACGCTCGAGAGCGCCCCGAGGACCACCAGGTCCTCGTCGCTGCGGGCGTCGATGACCAGGCCGGCCAGCGTGGGCCGGTCGAGGTGGCGCTGCCCGGCCAGCAGATCGCTGGCGACGACGGTGGTGTACCCGTGGAGCTCGAGCCGACGACACCACGCGTCCCGCCGCTCGCCCGGACCCGCGACCACGAGGATGCTCGACATGCACCGGTTGTACGCCGCGGTGGCGGGACCGTGGGTGTGCAATCGGTTAGGGCGTCGGACCTTCCACGGGTATGCGCGTCGGCAGACCGTATGAACCCTTACGGTTCTTGTTCCCGTCCGGGCACGGCGAGCGGCCCGCCGCCCGGGCCCGGGCCCGTGCACAAGTCCATCGCGCCCATTTGCCCCGGCGGGCTGACCGGGCATCATCAGCCGATGGGCGCCGCCGCCACCACACCGCTGACCCGGCGGCTGGGCATCAAGCCCGGCCACGAGGTCGTGGTGATGGGCATGGTGCCCCCGAGCTTCGTCGCGCGCCTCGACCTGCCGCCCGGCGCCCGGGTGTTTCGCCGGCTGCGGCCCGGGCCGATCGACGTGCTCATCAGCTTCACCGACACGCTCGCCGAGCTCGAGCGCCGCTTCGCGTTGCTGACGTCGCGCTTGCACCCCGACGGCGCGATGTGGGTCTGCTGGCCCACGGCCCAGGCCCGGCGGCCCACCGACATCACGCCAGACGTCATCCGTCGCGTCGGCCTCGCCGGCGGGATGATCGACAACAAGGCCTGCGCCATCGACCCGAGCTGGCGCGGCCTGCGGCTGGTCGTACGCCCCGAGAATCGCGCCGCGCTGGCCTACCGCGCCGAGCCGCCGTTGTCGGTCCGGCGGCGGCGCACGACCCAGCCTGGGAAGCGCCCCGAGTAACCGCCGTCGGCCGCGCGGGCTCGAGCGCGCCACGGTGGTGTGGCGTCGCCGCCACATGAACCGCGCGACACGCAGGCAAGTGTGCGGATGCCGGTCGCGCCGGTGCTGGTGTGCCGCTTGCACCACGGCACGACCATGCCGCTCCTCGAACGCAACCAGCTCGGCGTGGCGCTCGCGACGTTCGCCACTGTGGGACTCGCCGGGTGCGCGACCTATTCACCGGGGAGCTTCGCCGTCCGCGGCGAGCGGTTCACCGGGTCTCCGACCACGGTGGGCTGCCTCGATCTGGCGGTGGCCGGTCAACGCGATCCGATCGCGCGCGGCCCGGTGGTGGCCTTCCAGTTCGGCAACCGCTGCGATCACGCGGTGCACGTCGACCTGGGCGCGGTCCGGGCCACCGGCCGCACCGCCGACGGCACCCGGGTGGCGATGGCCGCCTTCGATCCCGCGCGCGCGCTGTCGGCGCAGAAGCTGGAGGCGCGCCGGTTCGGGCGGCAGCGCCTCGAGTACCGCAGCCTGCGCGCGGACGCCGACGTGATCGAGGTGTGCCTCGAGGTCGGCGCCATCACCGAGCGGGGCCAGGCCGCGCTGGTGTGCGTCGCCCCGGACGGCGACCGCGTGGCGGAGGTGGTCCGATGAGCGCGCGGTACCTGGCGGTGATCTTGGCGGGCCTCTTGGTGCGGCCGGCGGTGGCGGCGGCCTGTGGTGGCGGCGACGGCGACGGTGACGGCGGTGGCAGCAGCGGCGGCGGCCACAGCGGCGACGGCGGCTCGTCGGGCGGCTACGTCACCGGCAACGTGACGACCCCGGCCTGCTACGACGTGAGCGACATCCACGGCTACCAGCAGTGCCGTTCGTACGGGTCGGACTGGGCCATCCCCGAGCACCTGCCGGCGATCGCCCTCGAGCTCAGCTCGTGGAGCACCCGGGTCGACTTCGGCGCCGTCGACGTGCGCGGCACCATGAGCCACGACAGCGGCACCTCGTACAACTACCGCGTGGTCGGCACCGACCTCGGCGCGGATCAGGCCGCGGCCGGTGCCAAGCTGCGCCTGGTGGGCCACCACGGGCGCTTCTACCTCGGGCTCGAGGGCGGGCTGGCCCGGGTGGCCGGCGATGGCCGCGTCATGACCGACGCCTCCCCCGACGGCCTGACCACCCTGACCACCAGCGCCGACACCCTGGCGCTCGGCGGCGTCGTCGCCGGCATCGACCACCGCGTCGGCCGGCTGTCCATCGGCGGCGAGCTGTTCGCGGGTGGGGCCGGCCTGGTGGTCGAGGCCACCAGCGTACGCGGCGCGTGCGAGACCTCCGACACGCACTGGGCCGGCCGGGGCGTCATCGAGGCGCGGGCCCGCGCGGACGTGTGGATGACGCCGTGGCTCACCGTCGGGGCCTACGGCGGCAAGGACGTGGTGTCGGGGGTGGCGTCGGCCGGCCTCGGCATCGGCGGGCACCTGCGCGCCTCGACGCCGGGCGACTGAGCCGTGGCCGGCCGGGCGCCCGGCGTGCGGGCTTGCGCTGGCCGGCGGTCCGTCGTACCTCTGTCGGATGCGCGTCGCGCATCACCCGGACCTCCACCTCTTGTCGCTCGACGCGCCCGCGCCGTCGACTACCTGAACAAGCGGTGGATCGGCCGCATGAACCTCATCACCAGCCGGAGCCGCCACCACCACGTGGCCGCCTTCGAAGACATGGTCGAGGATCTCAACGGCCAGGCGCTCGATCACATCATCTGCACCGGCGACGTCACCAACCTGGCGCTGCCCGGCGAGTTTCGCTTCGCGCGGGGCCTGTTCGATCGCCTGGCGCTCGGCACCGCCGGGGTCACGGTGCTGCCCGGCAACCACGACGCCTACATCCAGGAGGGCACGCGCCACTTCGCCGAGGTGTTCGGCGACTTTCGCGACCTCCGACGACGGGTGGAGCTGGTCGGGTGACGGCGCCTGGCCGATCGCTGGCCGGTGGTGCGGATCCGCGGCGGCATGGCGCTGGTCGGCCTGTCGACCAGCGCAGACCCTGATGGTTCACGGCCTACGGCCGGGTGGTGCTACTCAGCTTGCGCGCCTGCGCAGCGTCCTCTCCGATCCGCGCCTCATCGGACTGTGCCGGGTGTCGCCATCCACCATCCGCCCGCTGGGCGCCGCGCCGCCAGCAGCATCCGCGGTCTCAAGGACCGCGAGGACTTCGCCGCCGTGCTCCGGGAGTGCGGGGCGGACGTCGTGATCCATGGCCACGAGCATCGCAACATGCGAGAAGTGCTGCCTGGCCCTGCCGGGGACATCGAGGTGCTCGGCGTCCCCTCGGGCACGTACGAAGCCGACGATCCCGACCGGACCGCGCGCTACCGCATCTTCGAGATCGAGAATGGGCGGGTGGTCGGACAACAGCTCCGGGTTTGGCATCGAGATCGCAAGGTGTTCGAGCTCGATGAGCAACCAACCCCTCCCATCGCCGCAAGTGCCTGACATCCGACGCGAGGCGTCATCGCTCCATATCAGCGCCGGCGAGATCCTGTCACCAACCGGTGACATGTCGATAAATCTGCAACTTGACATCGATTCGCCGCCTGCGATATCGACCCGGCCCCCAGCGCGCGCGGGCGCGTCGGGCGCCAAAGGAACTGCCGTGACCCACTCTCTGACCACCGCGGAAGCCGACGCCATCGTCGCCAAGGACGAGCAGTACATCATGCGTCCGTGGACGCACCCCAAGGGCGAGCCGGTGATCGTGGCCCGCGCCAAGGGCTGCGTGGTCACCGACGTCCACGGGTACACGGACTACCTCGACTTCACCGCCGGCTACTTCGTCAACAACGCCGGCCACTGCCACCCGCGCATCGTCGAGGCCGCCACCGCCCAGCTGTCGCAGGTGCTGCAGGTGTCCGGCAAGCACGGCACCATCCCGGCCATCCGCTCGCTGAGCGGCTGCGAACTTGTTGCCGCCGACGATCAACCAGGCCTTCTTTCTCCACCGGCGGCTCCGAGGCCAACGAGTTGCGTTGAAGATGGCGCGTCAGGCCTCGGGCAAGAGCGACATCGCCTACCTCGACAACGCCTACCACGGGCTCACCCTCGGCGCCCTCGAGGTCACCGCCAGCGCCAAGTACCGCGAGAGCGCGGGCAAGCCGCTGGGGGCCACTCGTTCACCATCCCCAACGCCTACTGCTACCGGTGCAAGTTCGGCCCGGCGGCGTCGTGCAAGGTCGAGTGCCTCGACGGCGTCGAGGCTCAGCTGGCGGCGCGGCCCACCGGGGCCATCCTCGCCGAGCCCATCCAGTCGGTCGGTGGCCTGGCGCCGCCGCGCAAGTGGTGGGATCGCCTCGACGGCATCCGCAAGAAGCTGGGCCTGTTGCTCATCATCGACGAGGTCCAGACCGGCCTGGGGCGCTCGGGCAAGATGTTCGGCCTCGAGCACTACGGCCTCGAGCCGGAGATCGTGTCGGGCGGCAAGGGCCTGTCGGGCGGGGTCGGGTCGCTGGCGATGACCTGCGCCGGCACCGACGTCATCAAGAAGTTCTTCGGCGGCACCACCCCGACCAACGGCGGCAACGCGGTGTCGGCCGCGGCCGGCATCGCGCTCATCGACACCCTCATCGACGAGGGCATGATCGCCAACGCGGCGGCCATGGGCCAGCACTTCACCGAGGCGGCGTGGGCGCTGCGCGATCCGTGGATCGGCGACGTGCGCTTCACCGGGTTGCTGGGCGGCATCGAGCTGGTCAGCTCGACCTCGACCAAGGAGGTGCTGCCCAAGGCCGCGCTGGCCGCGATCAAGGACGACCTCCACGACGCCGGCATGCTCATCACGATGAGCGGCACCCACGGCAACTGCCTGCGCCTGCAGCCGCCGCTGGTGGTGACCGCCGCCCAGATCGACACGTTCCTCGCGACGCTCAAGCAGGTGCTCGCGTCGGTCCGCGCGCGCTAGGACGCCGTCCATGAACCTGTTCGCCGTCCGCAAGCAGCTCGACAAGGTCCTCCACCCGGTGGTGGCGACCATCGCCCGGTTGCCCATCCACGCGACGCTGTGGACGGTGATCGGCGCGGTCCTGGGCGCGGCGTGCGGCGTGGCGCTGTACTACGGGTACTGGTGGGCGGGCTGGGCGCTCTTGCTGGTGCGGGGGCTGGTCGATCACATCGACGGCTTCCGCGCCCGCAACTACAACGAGAAGTCGACCTTCGGCGCCATCATGGACGACGTGGTCGACCGGTGGACGCTGGGCGTGGCGTTCGCCGGCGCGTGCATCGCCATCGCCCCGGCCTACCCGCACGCGCTCATCATCATGGGCGCCGGCATCACCGGGGCCCTCACCAACGTCATCGTCAAGCTGTCGGTGTACGCCGAGGCCCGCCACGACCTGTCGCAGGCCACCGGCAAGACCGGCCACCCGATCGACGTGGTCGGCCTGTTCGGCTCGGCCGAGTTCATCCTGTACTTCGGCACCGGCCTGTTCGTGACCGCGGTGGCCCACGACCTGCGCCCGGTGCTGGCCGGCTGCTGGGCGGTGGCGATCATGTCGCACGTGTCGCTGCTCCAGCGGATCCACTTCGCCTGGAAGCGCTACCGCCAGGTCACCCCGACCGGCGCCGCGGTGCCGGCGTCGCCCGAGGCCACCACCGAGGTGGCCGACATCGCCCCGTAGCATGGCCTCGAACCTGAACCCCGCCAACGCGATCACCGCGTCCCGTTTCCTGACCCTGCCGCCGTTTCTGTGGGCGGTCGAGCACGGCTACCAGCAGTGGGCCACCCTGCTGCTGATGGTGTGCGCGGTCCTCGATCTGTTCGACGGCGCGGTGGCCCGCGCGTTCAAGTGCCAGACCGCGTTCGGCGAGGTGTTCGACGCGATCGCCGACGCGCTGTGCTACGGCTTCGCCATGGTGGTGGTCACCGCCTACGGCTGGGTGCCGTGGCCGCCGGTGGTGATCATCATCGCGCTGGGGGCGGCCAACATGGTGCTGCGGGCGATCTACGCCAAGCGGGCCGGCCGCACCACCAACTACCAGAGCCACGCGATGGAGCGCCTGGTGGCGTACGCCGCCTACCTGGGCGGCTTCGGCACCGCGCGCTACGAGACGGTGTACTTCTTCTGGGTGTTCACGGCGCTGATGGTGGTGGTGATGATCCACGACACCAAGCGCATGGCGTTCGATCCGATCCCGGCGGCCGCGCCGGCCCCGACCGAGGCGGCCGCGTGAACGAGCTGGTCAGCCAGAGCCAGTACATCTGGTTCGTCTCGATCCTGACCGCGGGCGTGGCGGCCTACTGGATCGGCATCGACAGCTACCGGCTGCGCAAGGCGCTGTCCGGCGACCGCGCCGACCCGGCGGTGCGCGACCGCATCTTCGGCTCGGTCATCGGCATCGTGGTCGGCCTGGTCGGCGTCGCCGGCGTGCTGCTCCACCACCTGGGCTGACCGGCAGGTCCGGCCGCGACCTGGGTCACCGGGCGTGGCGGTCGACCAGCTCGACGTAGCTGGTCATCGCGGCCTCGGTCGACTGGCCCTGGCGCGCGGCCCAGGCGTCGTACTTGGCGCGGCCCCGCATGTCGAGCATGCCGGGCCGGCTGCCGGTGACGTCGCCGACGGTGGCCTGCTTGTACAGCGCGTAGAGCTGGAGGAGCACGTCGTTGCCGAGGCCGGTGACCGGCTTGATGCGGGCCTGGGCGGCGGCGAAGCGGGCGGCGAGGTCGCTCATGGCCGGCCAGTGTAGCGCGGCCGGGCCCGCGAGTTTAAGCGCGGCTTAAGCGGCCACCCGTTGGGGTCGGCGGCGCGGTGGCGCAACCTGGCGCCCTACCCGTAGCCAAGGACCTCCGATGAACTCGATCCGTACCTGTGTGCTCGTCTCGATGGTAACGCTCGCCGCCTGCGGCGGCGCCGACGCACCGGCGGTGGTCGATGCCGGGCCCGCGCGCGATGGCGCCGGCGCGACAGATGCCGCGCCGCTGACCGACGCCACCTTGGCGACCGACGCGCCTCAAGGCCCCGACGCCGACGTGCGCGGCGAGCCGACGCTCGCCGAGGAACCCTGCGGTGCCAGCGCCCCCGCGGTGACGATCGAGTACTACTCGTGTGGTTTTTTCATCGGCGGCGGCGACCTGCGGATCGACGACGTGGTGCAGTTCATCGGCTGCCCCGGACATGCCGTGCGCGCCGGCAGCGGCCGCACGCTCACCGAGGCGTACGAGCCCCGGTGCTACCGCGCCACGACGGCGGGGACGCTGACCTACGCGTGCGCGCAGCACCCGGCGAACGCCGGCAGCGTCGTGGTCACGCCGTAGTCCCGGGGCGGCCTAGCTCGACGGCCACGCCCGGCGCCAGGAAGTAGCCGTGCTCGCCGCTGTGCAGGTACGGGCGCAGGCCCAGCTTGCGCAAGGTCGACAGCGCGACGTGGAGCCGGTTGCCGGCGGCGCCGTGGCTGATGTACTCGCCGGGCCAGCCGGCCGCGACCAGCTCGTCCTGGGCCAGGGCCTCGCCCGGCGCGCGCAGGCGCTGGGCCACCAGGGCCAGCACGATCCGCCGCAGCGGCGCGCGGCGGCGGAGGTCGATCGCCTGCGGCTCGCCGGGCACGCGCACCTCGACCGCGTCGGCCGCGACCCACAAGGTCGGGCGCGCCGCCACGACCTGGGCCGCCCGGCGCGCGATCAGACGCGCGGCCCACGCTGGATCGTCGCCCGGCGCGCCGGCCGCCACGGCCTGGGTCGCGGCGACGACGGCCGCCAGCGCCGCGGGGTCGTCGCCCGGCCAGGCCAGCTGGTGGCGGTGGATCGCCAGCGTCGCCGCCAGGGCCGGCTCGTCGGGGCACGCCGCCAGGTAGCGCTCGGCCGCGGCCGCGGCGGCCGTCGCCGCCGCGCGGTCGCCGAGCTGGGCCAACGCCGCGCTCTGGGCGCCGGCGATGAGCGCCTGGTAGCGCGCGGCGCCGACCACGCCGACGGCGTCGGCCGCCTGCAGGAGCACGACCAGGGCCTGGGCCGGCTCGTCGAGCTCCAGGTACGCGCCGCCCAGATAGTAGAGCGCGCTGCCCTCGCGGTGGCGGTTTCCGAGGTCGCGGAACACCGACACCGCGTCGGCGTGGTGGGCGACGGCGCCGGCGACGTCGCCGGCGGCCTGCAGCAGGATGCCCAGCGCCGAGTCGACGGCGGCGGCCAACAGGCGGTTGCCGCGCTCGGCGGCGATGACGGCCGCGCGGGTGAACGCGGCGCGCGCCGCGGCCAGCTCGACCGCGAACAGCGCGATGACGCCGGCCTCGTAGGCCATGGCGCCGGCGCCGTCCTGGTGCCCGAGCTGCTGGTAGATCGCGTCGGCCTGGGCGATGGCGGCGGCCGCCGCGGCCAGCTCGCCCTCGCGCCGGAAGGCGTGGCCCAGGCGCGCCTGCGCCTCGGCGGTGATCAGCAGGCCACGCGGCGCCGCCCCGGCCGCGGCGCCCGCGGCCAGCGCCTGGAGGTACGCGGCGCGGGCGGCGACCGTGTCGCCGGCGATCTCGATCAGCTCGCCGCGCGCCAGGGCCAGCTGGGCCGCCAGCGCCGGCGTCGCCGCCACCTCGTCGGCGGCCGCCGCCGCGAGATCGTCGCCGGCCCCGGCCAGGTCGCCCAGCTCGCGGCGACACTGGGCCCGGGCGAGTCGGGCCCGCACGGCCAGCGCGGCGTCGACCTGGCGCGGCGGCACCGCGACCGCCGCGTCGAGCAACCGGCGCCGGAGCCGGGACCGGCCGTGCGACGCCAGCACCGGATCGAGCGCCAGCGCGATGACCACGACCTGGCGCGCCGCGCGCGGGTCGTCGCCGGCGCGGGCGACCGCGTGGGCGTGGGCGGCCACCAGGTCGTCGAGCGCGGCGGCCAGCTCGGCCGCCGCGCTCGCGGCGGTCGCTGCGGTCGCCGGCTCGCTCAGCGCCTCGGCGCGGGCCGCGAAGTACTCGGCGTGCCGCACCGCCAGCACCGCCCGCCGCCCGGGCGTGGCGTCGAGCGCCGCCGCCGCCGCCTCGCGCAGCACCTCGAGCCACGCGAGCCTCCCCCCGGCATGATCGAGCCGCAGGAGCGAGCCGGCGCACAGTCGCTCGAGGTGCGCCAGCACCGGCCGCCCGGTCTCGCCGAGGACCGCCTCTGCCGCCGCCAGCGTGAAGGCACCGGCGAACACCGCGCAGTCGGCGAAGCAGGCGCGGACGTCCGCGGCGCACAGCTCGAGCGAGTCGACGATGGTGCGGCGCATCGAGCCGTGGCGGCCGTCGTCCCCCGGCCGCACCAGCAGCTCGAGCGGG
The DNA here is from genome assembly GCA_041389965.1 of Kofleriaceae bacterium. Lineage (GTDB taxonomy): Bacteria > Myxococcota_A > Polyangia > Haliangiales > Haliangiaceae > UBA2376. The sequence continues at coordinate 596,681 of JAWKQV010000003.1, forward strand.
CGCTCCAGGCGCGCCAGCAGCTCGGCCGGGGTCAGCACCTGCAGGCGCGCGGCCGCCAGCTCGATGGCCAGCGGCAGCCCGCCCAGCCGGCGGACGATCGCGGCGATGGTCGGCCCGTCGACCTCCAGCGCCAGCGCCGGCCGCACCGCCTGGGCCCGCGCGACGAACAGCACCATGGCCTCGGTGGCGGTCGCGGCCGCGCCGTCGGTAGGCACCTCGAGCGGGACCAGCGGCCACGGCTGCTCGCCCGGCACCCCCAGCGGCACGCGCGAGGTCGCCACGACCTGGGCCCGCGGGGCCTGGGCCAGCCACGCCGCCAGGGCGCTGACCGCGGCGGCCTCGAGGTGCTCGCCGTTGTCGAGGACGAGCAAGATGCGCTGCCGGCGCGCCAGGGCGGCCCCGACCCGAGCCACCGCCGCCGCGTCGTCGGCGCCGTGGTCGAGCGGGATGCCGAGCACCCGCGCCACCCGCGCCGCCAGCGCGCCGACCGTCGCCACGCCGACCAGATCGACCAGCCACACGCCGCCGCCGCCGTGGGCCGCGTAGGCCGGCACCTGCTCGATCGCCAGGCGGGTGGCGACCCGGGTCTTGCCGACACCGCCGGGGCCGACGATGGTGACCAGGCGCGCGCCGGCGTCGAGGCACGCGGTCAGCGCCGCGCGCTCGCGCTGGCGGCCGACCAAGCTCGCCAGGCTGTCGACGACGTTGGTCCGAGCCGACCGGCGAGACATCGGCCGACTGTAGCCGAGCGTTCGGCGCCGCCGGCGCCCGCGTGTCACACTGTGCGCATGCGCTTGCACCTGGCTTGGCTCACCGCGCTGGCCGCCTGCTCCGCCGCGCCGGCCAGAGGGCCCGCGCCCGCCGGCCCGCGCGCCACGGCCACGCCCGCCGCGGCCGACCAGGCCGATGACGACGGCTGGATGACCGACGACGAGCCAGGCACCGCGACGGTCGCGACCCAGGCGAGGCCGCCCGCGCCGCCCCGCCCGGCGTCGACGCTCGATCCTGCCGCCCAGGCCATGCTCGACGCCCACAACCAGGCCCGGGCCGAGCACTGCGCGCCGCCGCTGACCTGGTCGCCCGCGCTGGCGACCGAGGCCCAGGCTTGGGCTGACCACCTGGCGTCCGACGGCTGCGCGTTCGAGCACTCGGCGACGCCCCACGGCGAGAACCTCGCCGCCGGCTCGCCGTCGATCATGGGCCCGGCGCAGGCGGTGGCGATGTGGGTCGACGAGCGCGCGCAGTACGACTTCACCCGCGGCGGGTTCAGCATGCGCACCGGCCACTTCACGCAGGTGGTGTGGCGGGCCACCGCCGCGGTCGGCTGCGGTCGGTCGGTGTGCAACGGCATGAACCTGTGGGTGTGCAACTACGACCCGCCCGGCAACGTCATGGACGACTACCGACGCAACGTGGTCGACCGCGGCTGCCGCTGACCGCGCTCGCCGGCGGCGATCACATCCGGGTGACCTCGCCCAGGCCCAGCAGCGCCAGGCCGCGGGTCAGCGCACGCTTGACGGCGTACACCAGCGCCAGCCGGGCCCGCCGCAGCGCCACGTCCTCGCACAGCACCCGCAGCGCTGCATCGCCGTTGCCGAGCGTGTACCAGTAGGAGAAGTCGCCGGCCAGCTCGAGCAGGTAGTGGGCCACCACGTGTGGCTCGCACCCGGCCGCCGCCCGCGCCACGTGGTCGCCGAACCCGAGCAGGCGGCGCACCACCGCCCACTCGGCGTCGTGCGTCAGCAAGGCCAGGTCGGCGTCGCCGTCGACGGTCTCGCCCGCCTTGCGCTCGATGTTCCAGCACCGGGCCAGCGTGTAGTGCAGGTACGGGCCCGAGTCGCCGCTCAGCGACACGACCTTGTCCCAGTCGAAGTCGATGTCCTTGTCGCGCTGGGGCAAGACGTTGGCGAACACCACCGCGCCGACGCCGACCACGTCGGCGATGGCCGCGACATCGGCCGGCGCCAGGTCCGGATTCTTGTCGCGGATAATCGCGGTGACCCGCTCGGCCGCCTCGGCGAAGACGTCCTTGAGCAGGAAGCTGCCGCCGCCAGCGCCGCCGGCGCCGCCGCGGGTCGAGGTCTTCTTGCCGCCGAACCGCACCAGCCCGAACGGGACGTGCTGGCACCGGCTGGCCCAGGCGAAGCCCATCAGCTGCAGGCACGCGAACAGCTGCTTGAAGTGGAGGCTCTGGCCGCGGTCGACCACGTACAGCGACCGCGCGAACTGGTACTGCCGCCAGCGGTACAGCGCCGCCGCCAGGTCGCGGGTGGCGTACAGCGTGGTGCCGTCGGTGGTCTTGAGTAGCAGCGGCACCTTCTCACCGGCCAGCTCGACCACCAGCGCGCCGTCGCTCTCCGACGACAGCCCCTGGGCGGCGACAAGCTCCAGCACCTCGGGCATCTTGTCCTCGTAGAAGGACTCGCCGTTGGTGTCGTCGAACGCGACGCCGAGCGTCTGGTAGACCGCCTCGAACTCGGCCAGCGACACGTCGCGGAACTGCTGCCACCGCGCGCGCGCGCCGGGCTCGCCGTCCTCGAGCCGCTTGAACCAGGCACGGGCCACCGCGTCGAGGCCGGCCTCTTCCTTCATGGCCGCCCGGAACCGGACGTACAGCTCGTTGAGGGCGGTGACGTCGATGGTCGGGTACTCGCTGCCCCACCGCTCGTACGCCGCGAGCAGCATGCCGTGGGTGGTGCCCCAGTCGCCCAGGTGGTTGATGCGGACCACCCGGTAGCCCAGCGCCTGGTGCAGCTGGACCAGCGCGTGGCCCAGCATGGTCGATCGGATGTGGTGGTAGGCGAGGTGCTTGGAGATGTTGGGCGACGAGTAGTCGACGCACACCACCTCGCCGGCGCCGAGGTCGGGCACCAGCCGGCGGCGGTCGCACGCGGCGTCGATCGCGATGCGGGCGGCCACCGCGCGATCGACCTTCACGTTGACGAACGGTCCGGCCGCGGTGGCGTCGACGATGAGCCCACCGCGCGGCAGGTCGCGCGCCAGCCGAGCGGCCACCGCAGGCGGCGCCTCCTTGGTCACCTTGGCGATCGCGAAGGCGGGGATCGCGAAGTCGCCCAGCTCCGGCCGGGGGGTGGGGTCGACCTTGATGTCGTCGACGGGAACCCCGGCGAGCGCGGCGACGGCGTGGGCGATCTCGGCGGCACACGGATTGGAGGGCACGGCCATGGCGCGCGGAATCTACCCCAATGCGGCCCCACTGCTGCCCGATGGTCGCGAAAACCTTAGCGGAATCAGGTGCTCCAAATTGACCCTGGGAGCGGGACTGTGCTACCAACCAGATCGTCAACCCTGGGGTTTCGCGCCTGTCGCGCGCCCTGGTTCCGGAGGAACGGCATCGATGAGCAAGGTCATTCTCTGCGCCGACGATAGCGTCACCATGCAGACGGTGGCGGAGATCACCTTCCGCGCGACCGAGTACGGCTATGTCGGAGCCCGGTCAGCGGAAGACGCGATCGAAAAGGTCAAGGCGCAGCGACCGGCCCTGGTGCTGGCCGACGCCGTCATGCCGGGCAAGACCGGCTACGACCTGTGTCAGGCGCTGAAGGCGGATCCCGCCACCGCCGACATCCCCGTCGTCATCTTGTGTGGCAACTCGGCGCCGTTCGACGGCGCGAAGGGCGCCGCCGTCGGCGCCGACGGGAGCCTCACCAAGCCCTGGGACACCCAGGTCATGCTGGACAAGGTCGCGGAGATCCTCGACAAGGTCGCGGCCTCGGGCGTCGCGCGGTCTACCGGCGGTGCGGTGGCGGCGACGCCCGCGCCCGTCGTCCCGGCGGTCGTGCCGGCCGCGGCGCCGCCTCCGCCGATGCCGGCGCCGGCGCCGGTCGTGCCGATCGCGGCCGCCGCACCCAAGGTGGCCCCGCCGCGCTCGGCGACCATCATGGGCATGCCGACCATCAAGATGCCTGGTCCGGCTGCGCCCATCGCCCAGGTGCCGCCGCTGACGCCGCCGGCGCCGGTCGCCCCGCCGGCGCCCGTCGAGGTCGCCCCGCCGGCGCCGATCGCGCCACCGCCGCGGGCGGCGTCGCCCACCTCGCCGCCGACCAGCCGTGGCCTCGGCCCGGTGGTCGCGCCGGTGGCCCAGTTCACGTCGACCCGCGCGCCGATGGTGAGCGGCATCCCGACCCGGCGGTCGGCGGTCGTCGAGCACACGCTGGCGCGGATGGGCGAGCGCCTGGCCGAGCTGTCGGGGCTGGCCCCGGGCTCGCCCGAGCTGACCGCGCTGGTCAAGCTGTCGACCGAGGTGGTCGAGCGGGTGGTGTGGGAAGTGGTCCCCGAGCTCGCCGAGACGATCATCCGCGAGCACGTCGCGGAGCTGGTCGCCAAGCGCGCCAACTAGCGCGGCGGGCCATCGGCCGGAACGCGGGCTCGACGCGACGCTGCCCGCAGCGACCATGCGGGCCTGGGTGCGGCGCGCCGCGAACGCACGGCGTGGCCGCGCTGGCGCCGTAGCGCCGCGCAGCCCGTGCGGGCCTGGCTGGGCCACACGCACCGGTTGCAGTCTTCGGCGCGGCGGCGCGCCACCCCGGCGTGCGCACGCGCTGGCACGTGCCTTGAAATGATGCGGGTTGCCTCGTCTTCGTCGAGGTGGAGCCGCCATGAAGCGCATCGTGATCCTAGGGGCCGGCACCGCCGGCACCATGATGGCCAACCGCCTGGTGCGGGTCTTGCCGCCCGGCTGGCGCGTCACCGTCGTCGACCGCGACGACGAGCACGTGTACCAACCCGGGCTCCTGTTCATCCCGTTCGGCATGTACCGCGACGACGAGCTGACGCGGTCGCGGCGCCGGACCGTCGACCCGCGGGTCGACCTGCGGCTGGTGGGCATCGAGCGGGTGCTGCCCGACGCGCGGCAGGTCCGCCTGGCCGACGGCGAGGTGCTGGCCTACGACTACCTGATCATCGCGACCGGCAGCCGGATCCTGCCGGCGGCGACCCCGGGCCTGACCGGCGCCGGCTGGGGCACCACCGCGTTTGACTTCTACACGCCCGAGGGCGCTCGCGGCCTGCGCGCGGCCCTCGAGCACTTCACCGGCGGCCGCGTGGTGCTCAACGTCGTCGAGTTGCCGATCAAGTGCCCGGTGGCGCCCCTCGAGTTCCTGTTCCTGGCCGAGGCGTTCTTCACCCAGCGCGGCCTGCGCGACAAGGTCGAGCTGGTCTACGCGACCCCACTCGAGGGCGCGTTCACCAAGCCAGTGGCGTCGGCCCACCTGGGCGGCATGCTGGCCCAGCGCGGCATCGGCGTGACCGGCGACTTCGCGGTGGCCGAGGTCGACGGGGCGCGCCGCGTGCTGGTGGCCTACGACGGGCGCGAGGAGCCCTACGACCTGCTGGTGACCGTTCCACTGCACGGCGGGGCCGAGCTGATCACCGGCTCGGGCTTGGGCGACAGCGGCGGTTGGGTGCCCACCGACAAGCACACGCTGGCGGCCCGCGATCACGACCGCACGTTCGTCCTGGGCGACGCCACCGACCTGCCGTCGTCGAAGGCCGGCGCGGTCGCACATTTCCAGGCCGACGTCCTGGTCGACAACCTGCTGCGGGCGATCGACGGCCGGCCGCTGGCGCCGGACTTCGACGGCCACGCCAACTGCTTCATCGAGACCGGCTACGGCAAGGCCATGCTGATCGACTTCAACTACGCGACCGAGCCGCTGCCCGGCAAGTTCCCGCTGCCCGGGGTCGGGCCGTTCACGCTCCTGGGCGAGAGCGCGATCAACCACTGGGGCAAGCTGGCCTTCAAGTGGATCTACTGGAACCTGCTGCTGGCCGGCAAGGAGCTGCCCCTCGAGCACCGCATGACCATGGCCGGCAAGCACGCCGCGTGAGGACGGAGGACGTATGACTGAGCTCCAGACCATCACCGCCAGGCTCGACGCGCTCACCGCGCAGGTCGAGCTCCTGGTCGAGCACGAGCGCCGCCGCGGCGAGCTGTACGACGAGCTGGTGCCGATCGGCCGGGTCGCCATGACCGCCGCGATCACCCGGCTCGGCCAGCTCGAGGCGGACGGCACGCTGGCGTTCGTCCGTGAGCTGGGCGGCATCGGCCAGCGCGTGCTCGCGCACTTCTCGCCGGCCGACGTCCGCCAGCTGGGCGACGCCGCGGTCACGATCCTCGAGACGGTGCGGTCGCTGACCCAGCCCGACGTGATGCGGGTCGCGGCCGACGCTGGCGACGCCATCCACGACGCCGAGGCGACCAAGCCGCTCGGGCTGTTCGGCATGATGCGCGCGACCAAGGACGCCGACGTCCAGCGCGGCATGGCGCTCATGGTCGAGGTGCTGCGCCGGGTCGGTCACGGGGTCAACGCGATGGCGGCCAAGCAGCAGGACGCCGACGACCGCAAGGCCAAGCTGGCCGCGATCCTCGGGCCCAAGCGCACGCGCCGGGTGCTCGGCACCGAGCGCGCCGCCCCGCCGCGGGCGCTGCCGGCCGCGCCCGCCGTGCGGCCGGCCGCCCCGGCGCCGTCGTGCGCCGCGCCGTCGAGCCGCCCCGCGGTCGCGGCCGGCGTGGTCGATGGCGTCGCGGTCACCGCCGACGGCAACCTGGTCGATCCGGCGGCGTGGACCCGGCCCCTGGCCGAGGCGATCGCCAGCGCCGAGGGCGTGGCGCTGACCGACGCGCACTGGGCGGTCCTCGAGGCGGCCCGCGCCGACTTCGCCACCACCGGGGCGTCGCCCAACATCCGCCGCCTGACCCAGGTCGCGGCGGTGACCACCCGCGACCTCTACGCGCTGTTTCCGAAGGCGCCGGGCCGCACGATCGCCAAGGTCGCCGGCCTGCCCAAGCCCGCCGGCTGTCTCTGAACCTCACCCACCCGCGCGCGCCGGCCGAGGTCGACGCGTCGCCAGGAGTCGCCATGTCCACCGCCAACCGCAAGGTCGCCATCATCTGCTCGAAGGCCGGGCTCGACGAGTCCTACCCCGCGCTCATCCTCGCCAACGCCGCGCGCCAGTCGGGCATCGACGCGTTCGTGTTCTTCACGTTCTGGGGGCTCGACGTGGTCACCGCCGCCAAGGTCGACCACCTCCACGTCAACCTGGCCGGCAACCCAGCGTCGGGCATGCCGACCATGCTGGCCGGCCTGCCCGGCATGGAGAGCCTGGCCGGCCGCATGATGCGCAAGCAGATGGCCGAGCTCGCGCTGCCGACCGTGCGCGAGATGCTGGAGATCCTCGACGACGCCGGCGCCGAGCTGTACGGCTGCGAGCTGGCGATGCAGATGTTCAAGCGCAAGCCCGACGAGCTGGTGCCCCAGGTGAAGGACATCATCACCGCCGGGGACTTCTACGACCTCGCCGACGGCGCCCAGATCATCTTCACCTGACCGGCGCGACCAACCCGGCCGCGGCGGGTAGCTCTGGCGGTTCGCGCGCCGCCCCCAACCGGCCGACGCCACGCCGCAACAGGCTGACACCATTACGCATTCACGGCCTGGCTCGCCGCCGGTCGGGCCCCCGTTCGCTGAAGCCCCCTCGGCCCCGCCGGCCCGCCGTGGCGTCGGCCTCGACGAGAACAGACCGGCGACGACGTGGTAGCGTCCGACGGAAATGACGACCGCGGCGCTGTCCAAGCAGTACGACCCTTCTGATGTGGAGGCCCGCCATCTGCGGGCCTGGCTCGACGCCGGCTACTACCACGCCGACGCCGCCAGCCCGTCGGTCCCGTACGCGATCACCCTGCCGCCGCCCAACGTCACCGGATCGCTGCACATGGGCCACGCGCTCGGCTCGACGCTGCAGGACATCTTGATCCGGTGGCGGCGCATGGCGTCGTGGAACGCGATGTGGATGCCGGGCACCGATCACGCGTCGATCGCCGTGCACCACCTGCTCGAGAACGAGCTGAAGCACCGCGAGGGCAAGACCCGCTTCGACCTCGGCCGCGACGCATTCATGGCCCGGGCCTGGGCCTGGCGCGAGCGCTCGGGCAACCGGATCTCCGAGCAAGAGAAGGTGCTGGGCTTCTCGCTCGACTGGGAGCGCGAGCGCTTCACGATGGACGAGGTGTCCAACCAGGCGGTGCGCGAGGCCTTCGTGCGGCTCAACGAGGAGGGCCTGATCTACCGCGCCAAGCGGATGATCAACTGGGACCCGGTCAGCGAGACGGTGGTGAGCGATCTCGAGGTCGACACCGTCGAGGAGGCCGGGCACCTGTGGGAGCTTCGCTACCCGGTGGTGGGCACCGACCGGGTGATCGTCGTGGCCACCACCCGGCCCGAGACCATGCTGGGAGACACCGCGGTGGCGGTCCACCCCGACGACGAGCGCTACCGCGACCTGGTCGGCCAGGAGGTCGAGCTGCCCCTGACCGGGCGCCGGGTGCCGATCATCGCCGACGCCTTCGTCGACCCCGCGTTCGGGTCGGGCGCGGTGAAGATCACCCCGGCCCATGACTTCAACGACCACGAGTGCAGCCTGCGCCACGGCCTGCCGATCATCACGGTGATCGACGCCAAGGGGCTGATGTGTGACCCGGCGCCGGCGGCCTACGTCGGGCTGACCGTCGAACGGTGCCGCACGCAGATCGTGGCCGACCTCGAGGCCGGCGGCCACCTGGGCGAGATCAAGCCGCACAAAGTGCCGCGCGGCAGGTCGCAGCGCTCGGGCGCGGTCGTCGAGCCGATGCTGATGGAGCAGTGGTTCGTCAAGACCGAGCAGCTGGCCGCGCCGGCCATCGCCGCGGTCGAGAGCGGCAAGACCAAGTTCGTGCCGGAGCTGTGGACCAAGACCTACATGCACTGGATGACCAACATCAAGGACTGGTGCATCTCGCGCCAGCTGTGGTGGGGCCAGCGCATCCCGGCGTGGCACTGCGGCTGCGGCCACGTCACGGTGGCCCGCGCCGAGCCGACCGCGTGCGGCGGGTGCGGCGGCACCGCCATCACCCAGGACCCCGACGTCCTCGACACCTGGTTCTCGTCGGCGCTGTGGCCGTTCTCGACCCTGGGCTGGCCCAGCAAGAGCCGCGACCTGTCGACCTTCTACCCCAACGCGGTGTTGATCACCGGCCCCGACATCATCTTCTTCTGGGTGGCCCGGATGATGATGATGGGCCTGCACTTCATGGGCAAGGTGCCGTTCCGCACCGTGTACCTGACGTCGATCGTCACCGACGAAGACGGTCACAAGATGTCGAAGACCGTCGGGAACGTGATCGATCCGCTCGACGTGATCCACGGCGCCAGCCTCGAGCAGCTGGTGGCGCGGACCGAGACCGACATCTCCGATCCCAAGAAGCGGGCCACCGCGCTGGCCGGGGTGAAGAAGAACTTCGGCAAGGGCATCCCGGCGATGGGCGCCGACGCGCTGCGCTTCACGCTGGCGGCGCTCAACACCTCGGGCCGCTACATCCGGTTGTCTGTGGACCGGGTCGAGGGCTACCGCAACTTCATCAACAAGCTGTGGAACGCGTCGCGGTTCGCGCTGATGAACCTCGACGGGCACGACGCCGAGGGGTTCGAGAGCCAGCTCGACGCCGGCCAGCTCACGCTGACCCTGGCCGACCGGTGGATCCTGTCGCGCCTACAGCGGGTGGCGGCCGAGGTCGACACCGCCCTCGAGGGCTTCCGGTTCAACGACGCCGCCAACGCGCTGTACCATTTCGTGTGGCACGAGCTGTGTGACTGGTACATCGAGCTGTCCAAGGCCCACCTGTACCTGCCCAACGACGGCAGCGCGCCGTCGCCGCAGCGCCGGGTGGCCCAGGGCGTGCTGGCCCACGTGCTCGAGCGGACCCTACGCCTGCTGCACCCGATCTCGCCGTTCGTGACCGAGGAGATCTGGCAGAAGCTGCCCAAGCCGGCCCACCTGCCCGCGTCGCTGATGATCACCATCTACCCGCGCGGCGACGAGCGGCTGCTCGACGTCGAGGCCGAGCGCGACATGGCCCTAGTGCAGGAGCTGGCGGTCGGCGTGCGGATGCTGCGCTCGACCTACAGCGTGCCGCCATCGTGGAGCGTGCCGGTCGAGGTGCGGGTCGCCGACGCCGCCACCCGCGCCACGGTCGACCGCTACCGCGCCCTGATCGAGAACTCGGCCCGCGTCACCATGACCCTCACCGCGGGCGGCGAGGCGGTCGCCGGCAGCGCCAAGGAGGTCATCCGCGACGTCGCCGAGATCGTCATGCCGCTGGCCGGGCTGGTCGACGTCGACGCCGAGAAGGCCCGCATCGACCGCGAGCTGGCCAAGGCCGACAAGGAGATCGCCATCTTGTCCAAGAAGCTGGCCAACCCGCAGTTCGTCGAGCGCGCACCCGAGGAGGTGGTGGCCGAGCAGCGGGCCCGCCTGGCCGAAGAGGAGACCCGCAAGCAGCGGTTGCGGGACGCGCTGGCGCAGCTCGGCGTGTAGCCGCACCGACCTCGCGGCCCCGGCGGGCGCGGCCGGTCGCGCAAGCGGTGACGCCCGGTGGCGGTGGTGGCGCGAGTGTGTTGGAGTAGCGGCTGATGCTGGCCGCCCCCCTCGACCCATCCGCCCTCGCCGTCCTCATCGTCGACGTCCAGGAGCGCCTCGCGGGCGCCATGCCGCCTGACGTCGCGGCCGGGGTCGAGCGCAACCTGATAACTGTGGCGGCGGCGGCCGAGCGCTTCCACCTGCCGGTGGTGGTGAGCGAGCAGTACCCCAAGGGCCTGGGCCGGACCACGCCGTCGGTGGCGGGCGCCCTCGAGTCGGTCCAGGGCGTGTGCTACTTCGAGAAGATCGAGTTCGCGGCCTGCGCGGCGCCGGCGTGGATCGAGGCGGTGGGCCCGGCGCCGCGGCGGACCTGGCTGGTCGCCGGCATGGAGACCCACATCTGCGTGTTCCAGACCGTGCGCGGCTTGCGGGCCGCCGGTCACGAGGTGATCGTGCTGGCCGACGCGGTGGCCAGCCGCGCCGAGCGCAACTGGGCCAACGGGCTCGAGCTGTGTCGGGACACCGGCGCGGTGATCGCCAACACCGAGACGGTGGTGTTCGATCTGCTCGGCCGGGCCGGCACCGAGGACTTCAAGGCGATGTCGCGGATGGTCAAGTAGACATCGGACCACTGCCACTGCAGGCCCGTGCCTGCAGGTATCGATGCTCACTGCGCCGCGAGAGATCGTGGCATCGTCAGCCGATGAAGACATGGAAGTCATCGGACGGCGCGGGCTGGCCCCAGGTGCGAGCACTCACGATCCTACTGGGCGTGGCCGCCTGCGGGTCTGGGTCCGTGAACTTCGCAGGCCTCAAGGCTGACGCGCGCAAGCTCAACGTCACCAACGACGTCGAGCTGATGCAGCTCAACAACGGCATGTTCGTCGCGCTGGCGCCCGACAACCGCAGCAACCTGGTGGCGGTCGACATGCGCTACAAGGTCGGCGCGGGCGACGACCCTGCCGGACGGAGGGGCCTGGCCCACCTGGTGGAGCACCTGACGTTCCAGGGGCCGGGCAACGGGGACGGCGGCTCCATCTTCGACGAGCTGTCGACCCGTGCGCTGTCCTTCAACGCCTTCACCGATCAGGACGTGACACACTACGTCTCGGTCGGCCTAGCCAACCAGCTACCGCGTCTGCTGGAGCTGGAGGCGCGCCGCCTCGAAGGCGCCTGCGCCAAGATCCCCGACGCGATGTTCGTCCGCGAGCGCGACGTCGTGCTCGAAGAGGAGGCCCAGCGCGCCACGCCGGCCCAGGCGCTGATGCTGGAGGTGAAGCGCGCGGTGTGGGGGCCGCAGCATCCCTACGCCCACCCGATCGGCTCGCGCGACGTGGCCCAGACCACCCAGGCCGAGGCGTGCGCCTTCTTCGCCGCGCACTACGCCCCCAAGGCCGCGGTCTTGGTGGTGACCGGCAATTTCGATCCCAAGGTCATCCGGTCGACCATCGGCCACCGGTTCGTCGGCATCACCCGCGACGGTGCCGCGACCGCCCGACGGACCGCGCCGGCCGAGCTGGCCGGCACGCGCAGCGAGCACACCGGCCCGGTCGATCATCCCCTGGCGCTGGTGGTGCTACCGGCACCGGCGTGGGGCGACGAGGGCGAGGCGCTCCACGAGCTGGTCATGAACGCGTTCAGCGCCGACCTGGCCGCGCTCGACACGCGCGAGCCGTGGGTCCGATCGACCGCCGTCGGGTACAGCGGCGTCGGCTACCAGCGGGTCGCCGTCGCGCAAATCGAGGTCGACGCCCCCGGCCGCCTCGACGACGCCGTGGCCGCGGTGTTCAGGATCGGCCAGGACGTGCTGCAGGACGAGGACCACGACGGCAACGCCGACGACAATGATGACCCCGACGACCGCGACGTCGCCCACTACCTGGGCGCGCTGCGCGGCCGGCTGCAGACCGCCACGATCACCGACGCCGATACGTTCTGGGGCCACGGCCGCATGCTGGCCGACTACCTGACCTACACCAGCAACTTCGACTTCGCGTTCACCCGCATGCGCGCCACCGACGCCATCACCGGCACCTCGGCCACCGGCTACGCCAAGCGCCTGTTTCGTCGCGAGCGCAGCCACGTCGCGTTGGTGACGCCGAGCAACGCCGAGGGCGGCCGCGCCCTCACCGTCATCGCTGCGTCGACCCAGGACTACGATCTCCCGGCGTGGCGGGCCCCGGCCGATCCGGCCGAGGCCGATCAGCCGATCGCGCTGACCAGCCCGGTGCCGGCGCCCGCGATCGAGGTCATCCAGCTGACCAACGGGCTGCGGGTCCTGATGTACGCGGCGCCGCGCAGCCCCGCCTTCTCGGCGCGCATGGTGTACCCCGTGGGCCGCGCGGCCGAGCCGGGCGATCAGGCCGGCGTCGCCGACCTGGCCGTCCGCCTCCTCGAGCACGACTTCGACCACGCCTACGCCCGGCACGAGGTGGACAAGATCAACTGGGCCATGCGGCTCGGAACCCAGATCACCCGCAACATCGACGACGACGCCACCGTCGTGACCAGCCGCGGACTCTCGATGTTCGCCGACTGGCACCTGTGGCGGCTGGCGTGGCTGCTCGACAGCGGCATCTACTCGCCAGCCACGCTGACGACGTACCGCAAGGAGTTCAACCAGCTCGACGACGAGGACGGCTCGCCGGCCGGCCGGCTGCTGCTCGCGCAGCTGTACGGCGCCCGGCACCCCTACGCCGCGGCTCCACCGAGCGGCGGCGCGCTCGCGGCGTTGACCGAGGCGCAGCTGACCGCGTGGCGCCGGCGCGCCCTCACCCCGAGCGGGGCCACGTTGGTCGTCTGCGGTGGCTTCGACCCGGTCGAGATGCACCGCCACATCGTCGATCTATTCGGCGAGCTACCCCGGTCGAGCGCGCCGCCGCCGCCGCCTGTCCCGGCCGCCGTGGCCGCGCCTGGGCCGACCTGGATCGGCCGACGCACCAAGGACGACAGCCAGGTCCGGCTGTTCCTCAGCCTGGCCTCGACCTCCGACCGGATCCAGGATCGGGCCGCGCGGGAGGTGCTGAGCGAGTTGGTCAACGATCGCCTGCGCGGCATCCGCGAGAGCCTGGGCGCGAGCTACGGCGTGTCGGTCGGGTACGACAGCCGCGCCGCGGGCAGCACGCTGGACATCAGCGCGTCGCTCGATCCGGTGCGCGCGCCCGCCGCCGCCGCCGCGGTCATGCAGAGCCTGGCGAGCCTGCGCGCCGATCCGCGCTCGGCCGCCGCCGACTTCGTGCGCGCCCGCAAGCGCCTGCTGAGCCGCGCCCTGGCGTCGTCGGTCGAGGCCGGCGACGTCGGCGCGCGCCTCGAGGACGCGGTGCGCACCGGCAGGGATCCGCTGGCGATCGCACAGGATGCCAGCGCGATCGCCAAGCTGACCCTGGCCGACGTATCCCGGCTCGTCGCGGCCGACCTCGATCCCGCCCGCATGGTGGTGCTGATGACCGGCCGCCACGCGCCGCTCAAGGCGACGCTCGACGCCGCCGGGGCAACCGACGTGCGCTGGTTCGACGAGTAGGCGAGCGGGCGGCCCGCGGCACCTGTCGGTCCGACCGTTGCGCCACCGAGGCGGTCGGCGGGTGCGCCCGCTGGGCGGATCCTCCCCGCTTCGGGAGCCTCACGCGGGACGACCAGCGGCGGTTCACCTTCCGCCAGGACCTCGAGCTGTTCCGGATCCAAAACGGCATGCGCGTCGCCGTGGTCCAGGACGCTCGGGCTGGCCTGGTCACCGTCGACGTCCGCTACGACGTCGGCGCCGCCGATGATCCACCCGGGCGGGCTGGCATGGCCCACCTGGTCGAGCACCTGTTGTTCGAGCTCAAGGACCAGGCCGACGGGCCAACCTTGGCCGGCGAGCTGGCCGAGCTGACGCTCGCCTCGAACGCGTACACCGACTGGGACTCGACCACGTACACCGCGGTCGCGCCGGCGGCCAACCTGGAGCAGCTGATCGCGCTGGAAGCGCGGCGCATGGCCGCGCGCTGCGATCAGCTCGACGACGCGCTGGTCGAGCGCGAGCGGGCGGTGGTGGTGGCCGAGAACGCGCAGCGCGGCGACGCCGATGACAGCGTGAGCGCGAGCGTGATCCGGACGGTGTACGGCGGCGCCCACGCCTACGCGCGGCCGATCAGCAGCGACGAGATCGCCACGGTCACCAAGGCCGAGGTGTGCGCGTTCATCGCCGCCCACTACGCGCCGGCCCGAGCGACCATGGCGGTGACCGGCGATCTCGCGGTGGCCAAGACCCGTCAGCTGATCGGCCGCACGTTCGGGCCGATGACCCACGTAGCCACCGCGCCGGTGACCATCGCCACGGCACCGACCCTCACCGGCCAGACCACGCGCCTCACCGCGCCGGTGACCTATCCCGCCGCGGTGGTCGCCTACGCGCTGCCACCGTTCGGCACCGCCGACGCCGCCACGGCCGGCGTCGCCACGGCGATGCTGGCCGGCATCCTCGAGGTCGCCGAGGCCGAGACCCCGTGGATCCTGTCCACCGACGTCCGCGTCATCGGTGGCCCACGCGCGCCGGTGCTGGTGGCCGTGGTCACCGTCAACGACGCGTCGCTCCTGCCCAAGGCGGCCGCCGAGATCCAGGCCCGCGCCGAGGCCATGTTCGTCTACGGCCCCATCATCCATGGCCGGCTGACCACCATCTTGGCGCTGGGCGACGTCGAGGCGTGGGACGACGCCGCGTCGCGCGGACCACTCATCGCGCGCTACTTGCAGTATGCCGACCACACCGGGTTCCTGCTCGAGGACCTGCGGACGCTGGCGCAGCCGTGGCGGGCGTTCGACAAGGCGTTGCGACCGCGGCTGGCCCAGGCCCGCAGCCACCGGATCTTGATCACGCCCGGGCCCGGCGTCGACCGGGGAGCGGTCGGGTCCCAGCTGGGCGCCGGGGCCACCGAGCAGCACGTGTGGCGGGCGCCGGTGGAGCTGGCCGCCGCCGACGCCGCCGAGCCGCTGCCACAGGCTCGCACCGGCATCGCGGTCGACCGCTACCAGCTCGACAACGGCCTCATCGTCCAGCTGGCACCGGACCCCGACAGCGCCACGGTCGATGCCCGGCTGGTGTTCCCGGTCGGAACCGTCCACGCCGAGCCTGGCCAGCCGCTGGTGCCTCAGGCCGCGGCCGACTGGCTCCAGCTCGACACCGAGGGCTACTACGACCGCGCCACGCTAACGAAGATCGAGTGGGGCGAGCGCCGCGGCACCATCCCCTCGACCGACGTCAGCGCGACCGCGACCACGTTCGGCGTGCGTGGCCTGGCCCACTTCGCCGACTGGCACCTGTGGAACCTGGCGACCCTCATCGACAAGGGCCGCTACAACACGTCCACTCTCGACGCCGCCGCGCGCTACGCCAGGCGGCTGGCGGCGCGGACCACCGACGACGACGCGCCCGACGACCTCGCCCGCGCGCTACGGGTCCACCTGTTCGGCGCCGACCACCCGCTGGCCAAGGCCGCGCCGCGGGCCGATCTGGCGCTGGCGTCCATCGATCGCGCCGCGCTCGAGGCGTGGCAGCGTCGCTACTTCCGCCCCCGCGGCGCCACCCTGATCGTCAGCGGCCGCATCGACGTCGCCGCCATCAAGCGGGAGATCGACGAGCTGTTCGCGCCGTGGGCCGACGTCGCGCCGGCGCCGCTGCCGCGGGTCGACGCCCCAGCTCCGGCCCCGACGCCGGGCTGGCTGGCGTTGGTCCAACCGACCGCGGTGCAGGCATCGGTCACGCTGGCGTTCCCGACGCCGGCCGATCCCGACCACGACCCCGCCCGCGCCATCGTGGTCGCCATGCTCGACGACGAGCTGCGCGACATCCGCGAAGGCCTCGGCGCGAGCTACGGGGTCTACGCCGACCATGTCACGAGCCCGCTCGGCGGCACGCTCACCGTCGCCGGCGCGGTCATGCCGGGGCAGGCCGCCACCGCCACCCAGCGCCTGCTGGCGATCGTCGAGCGCCTGCGCACCGACCCCGACCTCCGTCGCGCGGCGTTCGTGCGGGCCCGCCGGAAGGTGGTGGCGACCGCGGCTGCGCGCGCGGCGGGTCCGTCGCGGGTGGCGGCGGCGCTCGAGGACGCGGCCATCGCGGGAGGCGGCGACGCCGGCGGGACCGCCCGGGCCCTGGCCGCGACCACGCTGGCCGAGGTCACCGCGGTGCTCGACGCGGAGCTGACCCCATCGCGCCGGACCGTGGTGGTGCAGGGGCGCAAGGCGACCCTCGACGCCGTGTTCGCCGCGCTCGGCCAGGCCCCGGAGTGGTTCATCGTGACGCCCAAGCGGACCGCGCCGCCGCCCGAGTCGACCGGTGCTGGCACCACGACGCCGACTCCGCCGGCGCCGCCCGCCACGCCACCGCCCGCCACGCCACCGCCGGCCGCGGATCCCAACTTCGAACCGCTGGCGACCGAGGACATCGATGAGGACGGCAAGCCGCGCACCCGGCTCACCCACGGCGGCCGGGCCGTCTCGCTCGACGAGTTCTTGCGCACCGCCGGACGGACTGACGTCATCGACCGGATCCGGCATCGCCGCTGGCTGCGGTTCGGGCTGCTGGGCGCGGGCGCCGCCGCCGTCGGGCTCGGTATCACCTATCGCTTGACCAACCTCCAGATCTGCAGCGGCGCCGGCGCCGAGTCGGCCGCGTGCGACCGCGACAACAGCGCCGCCAAGAACATCGGTGGCCTGATCACGGCCGGCGGCGGCGCGCTGATGGTGACGGCGCACTACCTGTCGAACCTGCGCCCGTCCGACGACGAGCTGACCGCCATCGCCAACCGCTACAACCTCCGCAAGGGCGCGCCGGTCGCTGCCGTGACCGACCTCCAGCTGATGCCCATGGTGGCCGCGGGCGAGGCGCGCCTGGTCCTGACCGGGCGCTTCTAGCCAAGTGGGCACCGGGCCCGGCCCGCGGTGGCGTCAAGCGCTCGGCGCGGCGTTGCCGACGCCACCCGCGGCGGGCTAGAACCGCGGGCCATGGCTGGCTCGACAGGACAGGTGCTCACGTCGCTGGTCGTCAACCTGGTGATCGCGGTCGCCAAGGGGGTGGCGGCGGCGCTCACCGGCTCGGGCGCGATGCTGGCCGAGACCATCCACTCGTTCGCCGACTGCGCCAACCAGCTCCTCCTGCTGTTGGGCATCAAGCAGGCGCAGCGCCCGCCCAGCGCGAGCCACCCGCTGGGCCACGGCCGCGCCCTGTACTTCTGGTCGTTCATCGTCGCGCTCTTGTTGTTCTCCGGCGGCGGCGTGTTCTCGATCTACGAGGGCCTGCACAAGATCCGGCATCCCGAGCCGGTCGGCGACATCACCGCCGGGCTGGTGGTGCTGGGCCTGGCCATCCTGCTCGAGGGGTACGCCACCATCGGCAACCTGCGCGAGATGAAGGCGCGCCGCGGCCAGATGCCCTTGCTGCCCTACCTGCGCGCGACCAAGGACTCGGACCTGGTGGTGGTGTTCGGCGAGAACGCGGCGGCGGTGACCGGCCTGGTGCTGGCGCTGGGCGCGCTGATCATGGCCCGGACGACCGACGACGGCCGCTGGGACGGCGCCGGCTCGCTGGCGGTGGGCGTGGTGCTGGTGGCGGTGGCGATCTTCCTGGCCAAGGAGATCAAGTCGCTCTTGGTCGGCGAGAGCGCGGCGCCGGCCATCGAGGCCGAGGTGCGGCGGATCGCGGCCGCCACCGACGGCATCGACGCGGTGCTGCGGGTGCTGACCATCCAGCAGGGCCCCGGCGAGGTCGTCGTGGCGATGAAGGTGAAGATGCGGCCCGGGCTCGCCACCGGCGGGGAGCTGTGCGCGGTGCTCAACGCGTTCGAGGTCAAGCTCCAGGCGGCGGTGCCCGAGATCAAGTGGTCGTTCGTCGAGCCCGACGTCGCCGACTGACGGCCGCGCCGGCGCCGCGCGCCGCATCCGGGCCAGGGCCGGCGCACCGTTGACAGGTGAGCCGGATTCCGTCGGCGTTCACCCTTGCCGCGTGCGCAACCTGCCGCCGATACTGGCGTCGCGCTTTCACAGCGCAGTGCGCCATGGACTCAGCGACGATCGGCCAGCGCCTCCGACAGCTCCGCCTGGACCGCGCGCTGAGCCAGGCCGAGCTCGCGCGCCAGCTGGCGATCTCCGCGGCGTACCTGAACCTGCTGGAGAAGGGCCGGCGCACGATGCAGTTCCCGCTGCTGCTGCGCGCGCTCGAGCTCCTCGGCGCCGACCTGGAACAGTTCATGGCCGCCGCCAGCGGGGCCCGGCCCGAGGACGCGCTGGCCCACCTGCTCGATGATCCGCTCACCGCGGCGCTGGCGCTCGACGAGACCGATCTGGCTCGGATGCGATCGGAGCCGCGCGTGGCGACCACCATCACCGCGCTGTACCACCTGTACAAGAACACCCGGGCGCAGCTCGACGTCGCCATGACCACGCTCGAGGCCGGCACCCCGGTGCCGCTCGGCTACGCGCCGGGCGACGAGGTATCGGACTTCCTCGAGCGCCACCGTAACTACTTCCCGGAGCTCGAGGCGGCGGCCGACGACGTCAGGGCCCGGGCCCGGCTGCCCCGGCGGTTCCCGGCCGAGGCCTTGGCCGACGTGCTGACGGCGCAGTTCGGCGTCGCGGTCGAGCTGGCCGCCCCGGCCGGCGCGTCGAGCGTGGTGCGCGCGTTCGATCCAGCGGCGCGCACGCTGCGCCTGTCGACCGATCTGGGCGACCAGGCGCTGAAGTTCCAGCTGGCCCACGTCATCGGCCTGGCGGTGCTCGACGACACCCAGCTCCACGCCCGGCTGACCGAGGCGGCGGCGCCGCGCCACGGCGAGACCGCGACGCTCATCAAGATCCACCTGGCCAACTACTTCGCCGGGGCTCTACTCCTGCCCTACCGCGAGTTCTTCGACGAGGTCCAGCGCACCCGCTACGACGTGGCCCGCCTGGTCGGGCTGTTCGGATCCTCGTGGGAGGCGGTGGCGCACCGCATGTGCAACCTGGGTGATCCCAAGGCCGCCGGCGTGCCGCTCCACTTCCTGCGGGTCGACGCCGCCGGCAACGTGTCCAAGCGCTACTCCGCGTCGGGGCTGCGCTTCCCGCACGGGCACGGCGCGTGCCCCAAGTGGGCGGTCCACGCCGCGTTCATGACGCCGGCGGTGATCACCCGGCAGTACTCGGCGATGCCCGACGGCCAGACCTACTTCTGCTTCGCCAAGGTCATCTCCCAGCCCGCCGGTGGCTCGCTGGTGCGCGGCGTCAACTACGCCATCGGCCTGGGCACCCCGGCCGACGCCGCGCCCGCGCTGGTCTACGCCGACGATGTCGACCGCGACCGGCCGGTGCCGGTCGGCGTGACCTGCCGGTTCTGCGAGCGCACCGACTGCTCACAGCGGGCCGCCCCCAGCCTCAAGTTCCCCCTCACCGTCGACGAGAACGTGAAGAAGGACAACTTCTTCTCGCCGCTGGTCGACGCCGATCGCAAGGCCCCGACGAAAGGACGACCGTGACCGCCGACCTGTACTCGCTTGGAGACGTCCCCGACCTGGGCGTGGTGCCGGCCCGCATGCTGGCCCAGGTGATCCGCCCCGACCGCTACGGCGAGCCGACCGATGCGTTCAGGCAAGAGGCGATCGGCGTGCCCGCGCTCGCCCCCCACGACGTGCTGGTCTACGTCATGGCGGCCGGCGTCAACTACAACAACGTGTGGGCGGCGATGGGCATCCCGGTCGACGTCGTCGCGGCCCGCCAGAAGAAGGGCGAGGTCGAGGACTTCCACATCGGCGGGTCCGACGCGTCGGGCGTGGTGTGGGCGGTCGGCAGCGCGGTGACCAACGTCGCGGTCGGTGACGAGGTGGTGGTCCACTGCGGCATGTGGGACGTCGACGATCCGTGGGTGGCCAGCGGCAAAGATCCGATGCTGGCGCCATCGGAGCTCATCTGGGGCTATGAATCCAACTGGGGCAGCTTCGCGCAGTACACCCGGGTCCAGGACCACCAGTGCCTGCCCAAGCCACCGCAGCTGACCTGGGAGGAGGCCGCCGCCTACATGCTGGTGGGCGCCACCGCCTACCGCATGCTGCACGGCTGGCCGCCCAACGTCGTCGGGGCCGGCGATCCCGTGCTGGTGTGGGGTGGCGCCGGCGGGCTCGGCTCGATGGCGCTGCAGATCATCGCCGCGGCCGGCGGCCGCCCGGTCGCGGTGGTGTCGGGCGACGCCAAGATCGACTACTGCAAGCAGCTGGGCGCGGTCGGCGTCATCGACCGGCGCAAGTTCGATCACTGGGGCAAGCTGCCGCGGTGGAGCGACGAGCTCGAGTACGGGCTGTGGCTCAAGGGCGCCCGCGGCTTCGGCAAGGCGTTCTGGGAGGCGCTGGGCGAGCGCAAGAACCCGACGATCGTGTTCGAGCATCCGGGCGAGTCGACCCTACCGACCTCGTGCTTCATGTGCGAGACCGGCGGCATGATCGTCATCTGCGCCGGCACCACCGGCTACAACGCCACCCTCGATCTCCGCTACCACTGGATGCGGCAGAAGCGGCTGCAGGGCTCGCACTTTGCCAACGACGCCCAGGCCGCCGGCGTCAACCAGCTGGTCATCGACGGCAAGGTCGATCCCTGCCTGTCGCGCACCTTCGGCTTCGCCGAGACCGGTGCCTGCCACCAGCTCATGCGCGACAACCAGCACCCCAGCGGCAACATGTCGATCCTGGTCAACGCGCCGCGCCCCGGGCTGCGCAGCCTGGCCGAGGTGCGCGCGGCGGGTGGCAGGTGAGCGCCCGGCCGTTCCGGGTGCTGGGCCTGCAGCAGATCGCCATCGGCGCCCCGTCCAAGGCGGCGCTGCGGACGCTGTGGGTCGACCTCCTGGGCGTCACCGTCGAGGGCAGCTTCCGCAGCGAGCGCGAGAACGTCGACGAGGACATCGCCGCGGTCGGCGCCGGCGCGGCCCGGGTCGAGATCGACCTCATGGAGCCGATCGATCCCGCCCGTGCGCCCCGCGTCCACGAGCCGGCGCTCAACCACGTCGGCCTGTGGATCGACGACCTGGCCGCGGCGGTCGCGTGGCTGACCGAGCGCGGCGTCCGCTTCACCCCCGGCGGCATCCGCCCGGGCGCGGCCGGCTTCGACGTGTGCTTCATCCACCCCAAGGGCAACGACGCCGCGCCGATCGGCGGCGCCGGCGTGCTGATCGAGCTGGTCCAGGCTCCGCCCGCGGTCATCGCTGCGATGGCCGCTCTGGCGACCGCGGGCTGAGGCGTAGGCGACACCGGCGGACGCCCCGCGCGCCGAGCGTGATCCTGGACGAACAACCGGCGGCGCAACGGGAGCCGGAGCCGGAGCCGGAGCCGGAGCCGGAGCCGGAGCCGGAGCCGGAGCCGGAGCCGGAGCCGGACCCGGCGTCCCTCTCACCGCGCCAGCCGGTACGTCGTGGCGCCGACCCGCTCGGCCAGCTCCATCGCCGACGTGGTCGCACTGTCGTCGAGGTAGCCCCAGGCCACCGCCACCGCCAGCGCGGCCTTCAGCTCCTGGGCCTCGGCCGCCGCGATCCGGTACACCCGGCGCTTGTCGGCGCCGATCCGCCGCGTGCCCTCGGCCAGGTTCAAGGCCACGCTCGTCGCGGCGCGCCGCAGCTGGTCACCCAGCCCCGGGCTCGAGCGGTTGATCTCCGCGACCAGGGGCCGCAGCAGCCGAATGAGTTGAAGGACCAGCGTCTGTGCGTCGAGCATGATGATCTCCGTCGGTTGGGGGTTCGCCCGACCGCGGCCACGCGCGCACGAACCGTGACGACGACCAGGACTCCACCGCCCGGTCCACACCTCAAGATTCATGTGAGGACGCACCGCTGCCTGGTCGTCGGCGCGGTTCGATGCGCGCAGGGCCGCGCGGGCACCCCCAACCGACGGAGACACACGAGAGCACAGACGCGCCCTCGACGAGGAACCCGCCGCGCAACTGGAGCCGGAGCCGGAGCCGGAGCCGGAGCCGGACCCGGAGCCGGACCCGGAGCCGGACCCGGAGCCGGACCCGGAGCCGGAGCCGGACCCCGACCCGGACCCGGACCCCGACCCGGACCCCGACCCGGCCCCCTTCTCCCCCGGCCCCGGCCCCATCCCCTCCGTCTCCGCGCCCTCCCCTACTCGACGACGACCGTGTCCGACGCCGACCGGCCGAAGGTCTCCGGGTGGTACATCTCCTCGGCCTTGGTCGGCGGCACCACGAAGGTGCCCGGCGTGGTGGCGCGCGCGACGTAGGTGTACTCGTGCACGCCCTCCCACAGGAGCGACGTGAACGCCTCGACCCGCTCGTCGCGCAGGTTCTGGTGCTCGTACCAGGTGCGCGACCACCACCAGTAGCGATCGGTCTTGGTCGCCGCCGGGTCCTGCGGGATCGGGCCGGTCACCGCCAGCGCCGGGTTCATGGGCTCGAGCCCGGCCGGCAGCGGATCGACCAGAGCGACGTGGTAGCGCCGGCTCTCGGCCACCATGCCCAGCCGCACCCGGACCCGCGCCCCGGCCTTGATCTTCCAGCTACCGTCCGGATTCCGGACGACGTCGCCGGGCGCATCGACCGCCTCGTAGCG
Source organism: Kofleriaceae bacterium (assembly GCA_041389965.1). GTDB lineage: Bacteria > Myxococcota_A > Polyangia > Haliangiales > Haliangiaceae > UBA2376. Next base: position 619,647 of record JAWKQV010000003.1, read on the forward strand.
CCGGTTCACCGCGAAGCCGTAGTCGGCCGCCGCCAGCCGCAGGTTGGCCGGCGCGTAGGTCATGCCGACCCGGTAGTACAGGCGCCCGGCGCCGTCCTTCTGGATGACCAGGTCAGCCGGGCCCGCGGCGGCCTTGGCGGCCACCGTCGCCATCGGGATGTCGACGGCGAAGCGGTCGGTCTGGCGGCCCTTGAACGGGTGGTCGCCGGCGTAGCCGTCGCCCAGCCAGATCTTGGCGACGAAGTCCGGCGTGACCTTCTCGTACTCGTGGAAGTACGTGTCGAGCGCACCCAGGACGAACACGTTCTCCTGGGTCGACTCCCACCGCCCGGCCTTGGCGTGGCCCAGGAGGCCCACCACCAGCTTGGGGATGAGGTCGTTGCCCCGGTCCTCGGCGATGAGCGACTCGAGCACCACCGCGTCGACCCGGCGATCGCTGTGGAGGATGAGGTACGCGCCGTCGCTGACCGAGGTGGTGAAGTTGGCCGCGGCCGCGGTCTCGGTGGCCTGGTTGCCCAGGTGACGCATGATCGCGGCGCGCTCGGCGGCGGCCGCCGGCTGCTGCGCGACCACGCCGAGCAGCCAGCCCACCGCCTCGAGCGGCAGCTTGTCGACGCCGCCGGCCTCGGCGATGAGGCCCTTGGCCCGGGCCACGTCGCGGTCGCCCGCCAGCGTGCGGGTGTAGAGCGCGTACGCGGTGATGGTGCGCCGGATCTCGGGCCCGTAGTAGCTGGGGTAGCGCCGCTCGATGGTCTTCAGGTAGCCCAGCGCCTCGCGCAGCGCCCCCGCCTCGACCGCGAAGCCCTTGGCCTTGGCGCGGATCATGGCGTTGGTGACGTGCACCGTCAGGTACGGCCACGAGTCGTACCCGCGCTGCCAGAACGGGAAGCCGCCGTCGCCGTTCTGCAACGCGTACAGCCGCTCCAGATCCTCGGCCACCTTGGCCTCGAGCTTGGCCTTGCCTGGCAGCCCCGGCGCCTTGAACGCGTCGAGCACGTCGCGCAGGTCGGCGATGCCGGCGACGCGCGAGCTGATCTGCTCGGCGCACTCGAACGGGTACGACACCAGGTACAAGAACGCGTCGGTCAGCGCCTGCAGCTGGGTCGAGCTGGTCTCGACCTGGAGCCCGCCGAACTGGGTGACCACCTGGCCCGGCAGCGCCACCGGCTGGCGGATGGCGCCGCTGTCGATCTGGCCGTAGGTCGCGAAGGCCTCGGTCGTGGCCGGCGTCCACACCGGCAGCGCGACCTCGGCCGCGTCGGCGCCGGCGCTGGCGCTGGCCGCCAGCTGGAACCGCGCAGTGCCGGCCAGGGCCGCGGCGGCCGGGAAGCGGACCTCGACGCGGTCGTTGGCCGGGACCGTGACCCGCTGCCCGTTGCCGCGGGTGAGCGTGGCGTTGGTGGCGCGCACCGCGACGTCGACCGCCAGGGCGGCGTCGGTCTGGTTCTGGATCACCACCGGCAGCTCGAAGCGGTCGCCGAAGTTGAGGAAGCGCGGCGGCGACGGCCGCACCATGATCGGCAGCCGCGCGGTCAGCGCGCTCTCGCCCTTGCCGAACTGCCGCTCGCCGGCCACCGCCAGCGCGATCAGCCGGTAGCGGGTCAGGTTGTCGGGGATGGTCACCTCGACCGCGGCGGTGCCGTCGGCTCGCGTCATGACCTTGGGCGAGAACGCCGCCAGCGGGTTCATGTTGGTGCGCACCGCGATCGGGCCGGTCGTGGTGGCAGCGGTCGCGGTGTTGCCGTCTTCGAGGGAGCGCACGGCCGCTGACGGAGCCGGCTTCTTGGGCGCCGGGCCGTTGATGCCGTCGACGACGTAGGCCTGCTCGAGCGAACTCGAACCACTGAAGGAGACGCCGGCCGACCGGGCGCCATCACCCCCGGCCTCTGTCTCAGCGAGCTGGTCTGTCCCCGGCCGCGCCAGCTTCACGAACTCGCGCAGTCGATGGTCAGACGCGCCGGCGCCGCGCTCGGTGTAGAACGTGTCGAGCGGGTTGCCGAACTGGTAGCCGGTGAGCGACAGCACCGCCTCGTCGACGGCGATCACCGCGACCTCGGCGCCGCTGACCGGCTGGCCGGCGGCGTCTCGGACGGTCACGTCGAAGCCGGTCTTGGCGCCGGGCGCGACCTTGGCGGCCCGCGGCTTGATCGTCACCGCCAGCGTGCGGTTGACCGGCGGCACCGGCAGGTTGATGGTGCCCACGCCGTAGGCCGGCCGCTTGGGCAGCGCGGCGTCGGGCTGGCCGTCGTCACCGACTCGCGCGGTCATGCCGACCAGCTCGACCTGCACCCACAGGTTCGGCGTGTAGCCGTCGGTGATCGGCACCTTCACCGTCTGGGTAGGCCCGGTCATGGTGAACCGCGACGACGCCACGATGCCGGACCGGCGCACGCTCAGCACGCCCTCGGCCGGATAGAACGGCGCCTGGATCAACAGCTCGGCGGTGTCCCCCGGGCGGTAGGTCTTCGCGTTGGGGATGAGCGTGACCTGCTCCTGCTCGACGTCGCGCGCCGGCGGGGTCTTGCCGCCCGACACCCACACCGTCAGCTCCGTGCGGTTGTTGCGCCCGCGCTCGTCGGTGACCACCCCGGTGATCCGGTACTGGCCACCCTCCGCGGTGGTGAACGCGCAGCGGCCGACGGCCGCCGCCGAGGTCAGCGTACACGTCTGCAGATCTTCCTCGGTCTCGACGTACGTGCCCTTGGTGTACTGGTAGTCCAGCCGCACCGCGGTCAGCTCGATAGCCCGGCCGACCACCGCGGCGCCGTCGAGATCGACGTCGATGGCCTCGACCTCGATCGGCTGGCCCCGGTCCACGTACGGCCGCGTGGTCCGCAGCCCGACGTAGTGCGCCGCCGGGTGGACCAGGAGCGTGGTCGACGCGTTCCAGGCCTGGCGGTTGACGTCCGTCACCGAGGCGTTGGCGGTCACCGTCATCGGCGTCGGCGGGTTGACGCCCACGAAGTCGAGGTGGAGCACGTGGGCGCCGGCGGCGTCGGTGGTGCCGTGGTGCTGCCACGTCTGCGGCGGTTTCCAGCCGCCGCCGTCGTCCCACCAGCGCCGGCCCCAGCCCCACCACGGCACCCACGTGCCGAACGTGAAGTCGTCGCGGTTGGGCGGCGTGAACGTGGTCTCGCTGGCGGTCAGGTTCCAGTCGACCTCGGCGCCGGCCAGGCCGCCGCCGGCGAAGTAGCTGGCGGTGACCGTGATGTCGCCGCTGCCGCCGATCATCTTGATCGCGTCGTCGGCCTTGGCAGTGACCTCGTACTCCGGCCGCCGGAACTCCTGGATCTGGAAGCCGTGCCACGCCGACCCGCTCAGGCGGCCGGCGGCCTCGAACCGGATCGACGCGGTGCCCAGGTTGGGCGTCTTCGGCAGCGTGAACGCCACGTCGAAGCCGCCCAGCGCCGACAGCGCGGCGGTGCCCTTGGTCAGGTCGTTGCCGACTGGGTCGGTGACCACGTAGGTCACCGACGACACCAGCCCGCCCAGGCCCGCGACGTCGCCGCCTTCGCGATCCTGCCGGACCCGGAGCCAGCCCTTCAGGTGGACCTCCTCGCCCGGCCGGTACATCTGCCGATCGTCCGCCAGGTGCCACACCAGCTCGTCGGCCGGCGTCTGCTTGCGCCACTGCGGCTCGTCGTTCCACCAGCCATACCCGTCGGGGACGAACGCCACGTCGTCGCCCGCGGTGGCGATGAGCATGCCCGCGCCCTTGGCCGGCGCGGCCGACAACCCCAGCACCGCGGTGCCGTCGGCGGCGGTGGTGCCGGTGGTGCCCCACGGCGCCAGGGTCAGCCGCGCGCCGGCCACCGGGGCGCCGTCGGCCAGCCGGTTGACCCACGCGTGCAGCTCGCCGGCATCCACCGCGGCGTCGACGCCCAGCCGGGTCGACTGGATCCACGTCACCAGCCGCGGCGGATCGTAGCGCTCCTTCCACGGCGATGGCTCGACCACCGCGATGACCTGGCCCAGGCCCTTGGTCAGCGCCGGCGCCAGATCGATCGCCGTCTCGGTCAGCGTCCCGGCGTCTTTCACCGGCACCAGCTGATCGAACACCTTGCGGCCAGGCAAGCTCGGCTGCTTGCGCTGCCACTGGTTCTGCAGGTAGACGCCGAACGCGCGGTAGTCCGCGGGCGTCACCGCGTACAGCTGCACCTTCAGCCCGTCGTAGGTCGTGCTGAACACGTCGAGCGTGGGCCGCTTGGCGCCCGGGTCGAGCACCACCAGCCCCGACGGGCCGTAGAACGTCGGCCGCGCCTTGCCGGTCTTCCAGGTGAAGGTCGCGTCCTTGCCGAGGGTCTGGCCGAAGCTATCGACGACGCCGCCCGACACCGTCGTCGTGTACGCCGTGCGCGCCTCGGTCAGCCCCTGGACCGTGAGGTAGTTGCCGCTGGCCGTCGTCGCCACCCGCGGGATGGCCGGGCTCGTCGTGACCTGCGCCCCGTCGAAGCGAGCTTCGTCGAGCGGGTTGTTGAACTCGATCTGGAACGGCGCCCCCGGCGGGCACTCGCCCCAGCCGCACTCGGCCTTCACCACCTTGAGCGGCGGGTAGGTCTCGAACGAGAAGCGCTGGACGTCCGCGGTCCGGTTGGGGCCCTCGGCCGACGGCGTCCCTGGTCCCACCGTGACCTCGACCCGGGTGTCCTTGGGGAACCGCTCGGTGGCCACGAACGCCAGCCACCGCCCGTCCTGCTCGGCGGCCTTGGCCGCGTCGACCAGGCCCTTGACCGTGGCGTTGGCCTCGATCTCGGCCGCGGTGGCCTGCCGGGTCGCGTAGGTCCGGCCCCCGGCCTTCACCGCGACGGTGGCCAGCACCGCCGCCGGATCGATCCGTTGATCGAACTTCACGAACATCGGCACGTCGAGCGCCTGCGGGCCGCTGGTCGGCCAGCTGGCTTCGATCCGCGGCGTCGGCGTGGTGAACGTGAAGCGCACCGCCGCCGCCAGCGCGTTGCCGGTCGCCGACCGCGTGCCCTGGGGGATCTCGACCTGGTAGGTCGTCGCTTGCGGGAACCGCACCGTCGGGTCGAACAGGAGCGTCTTGGTACCGAGCCACCGCCACGCGCCCGGCGGCGTCGGCAGAAGCGTGACCGGCACCGTCGCGGCGGCGTCGGCCTGCGACGTCACCGCCACCATCGCCTGCGAGAACGTCACCTGCAGCTGCGGCGCCACCGCCACGTCACCCTCGGGCGCCCACCGCACCACCGTCAGCGGCTTGCCGGCGTCGTTGGTGGCCGGCGGCGGCCCCGCCTGTGGGTTCGGCACCGGGAACGTCCCGGCGATGGTCTTGCCGGTCCGCGGCGGCGGCTGCGAGCGATCCCGCAGCGCGAACGCCGCCGCGTCGTCGGGCCGCGCGCCGATCGGCGCCACCCGGTCCAGCAGCGCCTTCGCCGCCGCCGCGTCGAGCGGCGTCGTCGGCGGCAGCGTCGAGCGATCCGCCGCCGGCGCCCCGGCCTTGCCGTCGGACAGCCGCATCGTCAGCCCCGGCTGGTCGGTCACCTCCAGCGGCTGCCCGCCCGGCGTGGCGACGGTGCCGCCCGGCTTGGTCGTGGTCGTCGCGCGCGGCCCACACGACGTCGCGACGAACGCGACCACCGTGGCCAACGCAACCGATTGAATTCCGAGGCTTCGCTTCACGATGACTCCTGCCAGGTCGCACTACCAACGCGCGACGGCGACCTTCGCGTTGGACGGTGGCCCCGATCGCGTCGATGATCAATCTCCCCGGCCGGCGGATCTGCCAGGTCGCACCGACCGGCCCCGCCGTAGTACCGTGCCGTCATGCGCGCGCTCTGGCTGTCCCTGCTCCTCGCCGTGGCCTGCGCCCAGGCCACCGTCGCCGGTAGTGACGGCGCCACCGTGGATGTCGGGGTGCCGATCGACGCGCCCGCCACCGACGCCGCCACCGACGCGCCGGCCATCGACGCATCGACCTGCGCCAACCAGCCGTGCGACGTGTACAGCCAGTGCGGATGTGCCGCGGCGGCGCCGGTGTGTGATCTCGATCCGACCATGCTGGCGTCGGGCGCCACCGCGTGCCGCACCGACATGTTCGGCGGCACGGAACCCACGCTGTGCACCCGGTCGACCACGTGCGCCGCCGGCCACTCGTGCGTCGGTGGGCGCTGCCGGCGCTTCTGCGAGACCGACGGCGCCTGCCCAGGCGACGGCGCGGTGTGCATCATCTCCGTGACCACCGGCAACCCGCCGGTGACCATCCCGGGCGTGACCATGTGCACGACCAGCTGTACGCCGACCTCGGCGGCCAACCCCAGCTGCCCGACCGGCTGGGCCTGCCACGTCTACTTCGACACGCCGGGCAACCGCTACCTCACCGACTGCGCGGCGCCGCCGGCGACGGGCGGCGCCGCCGGCGCCACCTGCGCGTCGAGCGCCGACTGCCGCCCTGGGCTCGATTGCATCACGCTCAACCCGGGCGGGCCGCAGTGCCGCCCGACCTGCCTGTGCACCGGCGGCAACTGCGCGGCCGGCGCGTGCCCCGCCGGCACCGGCAGCTGCCGCGGGTTCATGACCCCGGTGATCATCGGCGCGGCCACCTACGGCGCGTGCTTCTGACCCGCCGCCGCCGCGGCGCAGGTCACGGCGACGGCTTGCCCAAGGCCGACGGCTGGCCAGCGCGCCGGGGCCACACCGCGAGGAGCACCAGCGCCGTCGCGTAGGGCAGGAGCTGCATCAGCTCGGCCGGCACCCCCGCGCCCTGGGTCTGGAGTTGCACCTGCAAGGCGTCGGCGCAGCCGAACGCCAGGCACAACAGCGCCGCCCGGCCTGGGCGCCACCCGCTCATGATCACCGCGACCAGCGCCACGTAGCCGCGTCCGCCCGACATCTCCGACACGAACCCGTCGGTCGACAGTGACAGCTGGGCGCCGCCGAGCCCGGCGACCGCGCCGCCGATGACCAGCGCGGCCCACCGCACCCGCACCACCGACACGCCCGCCGCCGCGACCGCCTCGGGACGCTCCCCGACCGCGCGCACCCGCAGCCCCAGCCGCGTCCAGGTGAACCCGACGACGATCACCGCGGCGGCGGCCGCCGCCAGCCAGGTGATCGGGCTGGCGATGACGCCCACGCCCAGGCCGTCGATGCGCGGGGAGTTGGCGCCCTGGCCGTAGCGCACGCCGAGCAGGTACCGGGTCACGCCGTAGGCCCCGAGGTTGAGCGCGATGCCGGTCACCACCTGGTCGGCGCCCAGGTGCAGGCTCCACACCGCCTGCACCGCCGCCACCGCGACGCCCGCTGCCGCCGCCGCCACGATGCCGAGCGCGATCGAGCCGGTCTCGTAGGTCACCACCGCCGCCGCGAACGCGCCGAGCAGGAGCTTGGCCTCGAGCGCGAGATCGACGACGCCGGACCGCTCGGCCAGCGTGCCGCCCAGCGCGGCGAGCACGTAGGGGATGGCGATGCGCACCACCTGGGCGGCGAAGCCGACGGTCAACAGCGACACCAGCACCGCAGTCATCGCCGCGCCCTCCGTCCCAGCGACGCCGCGACCACCAGCATGACCACGGCCTGCAGCACGTCGAACATCTCCTTGGGCACGGTGGCGGCCACGCCCAGCCCGCCCTGGGCCAGGATCGCGAACACCAGCGCCGACGCGATCATCGCCAGCGCGTCGCCCTGGGCCAGCAGCGCCACCGCCACGCCGACGAAGCCAGCGCCGCGCCCGAGGCCGGTCTCGAAGGCGTGCTTGTGGCCGAGGACGAAGTGGGCCCCGGCCAGGCCGGCCAGCGCGCCGCCGACCGCCATCGCCGAGATCTGGGCCCGCCGGACCGGCAACCCGGCGGCGCGCGCGGCGGCGCGGCCGGTGCCGACCGCGCGCCAGGTGAACCCGACGGTGGTCCGCGCGAACACCCACGCCACCACGCCGGCGGCGAGCACCGCGCCCACGACGCTCACCGAAGCGCTCGAGCCCGCCAGGCCCAGCGACGGCAGGGTCGCGCCGTCGACGATCGTCGCGGTGCGGGTGGCCTCGCCGACGAACAGCCACCGGTTCCCGAGCCACAGCATCACGCCGGCGACGATGAAGTTGAGCAAGATCGCGACCACGACCTCGTGGGTGCCGCGGCAGACCCGCAGCGCTCCGGTGATCGCGCCCAGCATCCCACCGCCGGCCATCGCCGCCACCAGCGCGGCCGGCACCGCCACCCAGCCCGACACGTCGGCGGGGAGCCCGGCGGCCACCACCGCGGCCGCCAGCGCGCCGGTGGCGAGTTGCCCCTCGCCGCCGATGTTGAACAGCCCGGCCCGCCGCGGCACCGCCACCGCCAGTCCGGTGAACACCAGCGGCGTGGCCCGGAACAGCACCTGGCCGACGCCGTAGCCGTCCCCCAACGCCGAAGCCACCAGGGCCCGCCACACCGCCGCCGGCGCGGCGCCGGCCAGGATCATGAGCAGGCTGCCGGCTGCGGTCGCCGTCAGCAGCGCGATCAGGGCGGCGCGCGCCCGGTCGAGGCCGCGGCTCACGACGCCCCCACCATCCACGCGCCGAGCCGCGTCCGCGCGTCGCTGCCCGCCAGCGCGATCCCGGCCAGCTCACCCGCGACGTGGCCGCGGTGCATGACGACCACCCGGTGGCAGACCGTCATCAGCTCGTCGAGGTCGGCGCTCATGACCAGCACCGCCGCCCCGCCCACGGCGGCAGCCCGGAGCGCCGCGTGGATCCGGACGACGGCGGCCAGGTCGACGCCGCGGGTCGGGTGCACCGCCAGCACGGCCCGCAGCCCGGGCCGCTCCAGCTCGCGGGCCACCACCAGCTTCTGCTGGTTGCCGCCCGACAGCGCGCCGGCCAGCGCGGCCGGATCGGCCGGGCGTACGTCGTGGCGCTCGAGCAGCTGGGCCGTCAGGTCGGCCAGCCCGGCGCGATCGATGGTCACCCCGCGGCGCAGCTCGGGCAGCCGCCCCAGCAGCACGTTGTCGGCCACCGTCGCGTCGCCGAGGAGCCCGTGGCGGTGCCGGTCCTCGGGGATCACCGCCAGGCCCAGGGCGCGGCGGGCCGCCACCGACAGGTGGGTCGCGTCGGCACCGCCGATGGCGACCGTGCCGGCGCTGACCGCGCCCAACCCGGCGATCGCCAACGCCAGCTCACGCTGGCCGTTCCCTTCGACGCCGGCGACGCCGACCACCTCGCCGGCGCGGACCGCCAGAGAGACGCCGCGGACGCCACCGCCGCCGGGCCCGGGCGCCACCAGCTCGCGCACCGCGAGGCCCGGCGCGGCATCGGCCGACGGCGCCGGCGCCCGCTCGGGGTGCGGCGGGGGCTGGCCGCCGACCATGGCGCGGGCGATCTCGGCGGCCGTCACCGAGGTCGACCACCCGGCGACGGTGCGGCCGCCGCGCAGCACCGTGATCTCGCCGGCGACCCGCACCACCTCGTCGAGCTTGTGGGTCACCAGCACCACGGCGCCACCGCCGGCGGCGATCGCGGTCAGCATGTCGAGCAGCGCGTCGACCTCGACCGGCGCCAACAGCGCGGTGGGCTCGTCGAGGATCAGCAAGCGCGAGGCGCGGGCCGCCACCATGGCCAGCTCGGCCCGTTGCTGTTCACCGACGGTGAGGTCGCCGGCCCGGGCGTCGGGGTCGAGGGTCTGGCCCAGGCGCGCGGCCGCCGCCACCAGCGCGCGCCCGGCGGCTCGGCGGTCGAGCCACCCCGCGCGGCCGGGCTCGTGCCCGAGGGCCGCGTTCTCAGCCAGGGTCAAGGTCGGCACCAGCATGCCGTGCTGGTGGACCATCCCCACGCCGAGCGCCTGGGCCTGCGCGACGCTGTGGTGCGCCAGCGGCAGCGGCTGGCCGCCGATCTCGAGCTCGCCGTGATCGGCCCGCACCAGCCCGTAGACGATCTTCATCAGCGTCGACTTGCCCGCGCCGTTCTCCCCCACCACCGCGTGGACGCTGCCGGCGGCGACCTCCAGCGACGCATCGGCCAGGGCGACCCGCTCCCCAAAGCGTCGGCTGGCCCGCACTCGCAAGATCGGCGCGGTCATTGTGCCGGCACCGTGATGCGCCCGGCCACGATGTCGGCGGCGATGGCGCGGGCGCGCGCCACCACGTCGGGCGGCAACAGCGCCGCGTTGTCTGCGTTGGCGACGAACCCGACGCCGTCCTCGGCCAGCCCCAGCTCGCGGATGCCGCCCCGGAAGCGCCCGGCCACCACGTCGGCGATGGCGTCGTACACCGCCACGTCGACCTGCTTGACCATGCTGGTCAGCACGCAGCACGGTGCCTCGAAGAACTGGTCCGAGTCGACGCCGATGACCCGCGCGCCCCGGGCCCGCGCCGCGGCGATCACCCCGGCGCCGGTCTTGCCGGCGGCGTGGAAGATGATGTCGGCGCCGCCCTCGTACTGGGCCTCGGCCAGCTCCCGTCCCAGGGACGGATCGGCGAACGCCTTGGGCTCGGTGCCGGCGTAGGCCGAGAACACCTTGCAGTCGGGGCACGCGTACTTCACGCCGGCGGTGTAGCCGGCCTCGAACTTGCGGATGAGCGGGATCTTCATGCCGCCGACGAAGCCGACCACCCGCGTCACCGTCGACATCCCCGCGATCGCCCCGACCACGAAGCTGCCGTCTTGCTCGCGGAAGCGCAGCCCGGCCAGGTTGGCGGGCGGCTGATCGGGCCCGGTCGGCGCGTAGTCGACGCCGGCGAAGGCGACCGTGGGGAACGCCCGCGCCAGCCGCTCCAGATCGGCCGAGAAGATGAAGCCGACGCCGATCACCAGGTCCAGCTTGCGGGCCGCCAGCTGGCGCAGCGACGCCTCGCGGTCGGCGCCGTCCGACGGCTCGAGGGTCTCGACCTCGACGCCCAGGGCCTGGCGGGCCCGCTCGAGGCCGCGCCACGCCGCGTCGTTGAACGAGCGATCGTCTTTGCCGCCCACGTCGAACACCAGCCCGACCCGCACCCGCCGCACCGCGGGATCGCGCGCGGGCGCGGCCGGGGGTGCAGGCGCGAGCGCGCCGCCGACCGCGAGGAGCGCGGCGTTGACGACGACGAGCACGGCGACCAGGCGCCAGGATCGCACGGCCAGACGGTACACCCGCCGCCGCGACCGTGGCGCCGCGCCGGCCCCGGACGACGGTGTTTTTATCGCGCGCCGGCGGGTCCGCCCTCCGCGCCGGCCGTCAGCCCATCACCCGGTTGCGGCCGGCGCGCTTGGCCGCGTACAGCTGCTCGTCGGCGCGCTTGATGAGGTCGACGGGCTGGCCAGGCGCGGCGTGATCGACGCAGGCGACCCCGAGGCTGATGGTGGCCGGGATCGCCAGGTCCCCGTGCTGGAACGGCCCCGCCGCCACGGCCGCCCGCAGCGCCTCGGCGACGGCCAGCGCGCCGGCGTGGTCGGTCGCCGGCAACACCGCCGCGAACTCTTCGCCGCCGTAGCGCGCCAGCAGCGCGGTGGCGCCGACCGCGGGCCGCAGGCGCCGGCACAGCTCCTTGAGCGCGGCGTCGCCGGCCAGGTGGCCGTGGGTGTCGTTGATCTGCTTGAAGTGGTCGATGTCGATCATGATCAGCGCCAGCGCCGTGCCGTGGCGCACCGCCGCGCCCAGCTCGCGCTCGAGGACCTCGAGGAAGTGGCGCTTGTTGTGGACCCCGGTGAGGCCGTCGATGATCGACATCCGGTAGATCTCTTCGTGGTAGTGCGCCTCGACGTTGTCGCCCGCCAGGAACTTGCAGATGGCGACGCCGAACCGCACGAGGTCGCCGTCGCCCAGCGCCTGCCGCTGCACCTTGACGTCGTTGACGTAGACCCCGTTGGTCGACCCGAGGTCCTCGACCTGCCACCCGTGGTCGTCGCGAAAGATCCGGGCGTGGCGGCGCGACAGGCCCTCGCCCTCGAGCGCCACGTCGAGGTCGGGCAGCCGGCCCACCAGGTGCTCGCGGCCGGTCAGCGCGAAGCGACGGCCCATCCCCGGCCCCGGCGGATAGATCAGCAGCAGCACCGCGTCGCCGTCGGCCCCCTCGGCGCGCGGGATGGCCGGCGCCATCTTCAGGAACATCGTGGTCTCTTTCTCGTCGGACATGGGCCTCGGCCAGGATAGACGATCGGCGCCGGGGCCGGCTGGCTCGGCGAGCCATCGGTGGGGTAGCGGTGCGACCGCCCGCAACCAACGCCACGGCGGCGCGTCCGGCGCTACACTGCGCCGGCCCATGCCCCGCTCCATCCTGCTCGTCGCCGGCCTCACGACCCTCCTGGGCGCGTGCTGCCCCACCCCGAAAACGGAGACCGCACCGACCATGTCCGTGTCCGACCCCGTCGACTCCGCACCGACGCCGACGCCGACGCCGACGCCGTACCAGCACGCCCAGGCCGAGGTGGCCCGCCTCACCGCGCTGGCCGACCAGGATCCGCTGCTGGCGCCGTGGGCCGGCCCGTACGGTGGGGTGCCGCCGTGGGACCAGCTCGATCCGAGCAAGTTCGCCGCCGCGTTCACCACCGGGCTGGCGCTGCGCGCCGCCGAGCTCGACGCCATCGTCACCAACCCGGCACCGCCGACCTTCGCCAACACCCTGGCCGCCCTCGAGGACGCCGGCCGTCACCTGCACCGGGTGGAGACGCTGTTCGGGGTGATGACCTCGGGCCTGAATTCCCCCGCGGTGCAGGCGGTCGATGAGGTCTGGTCGCCCAAGCTGGCGGTGGCCGCGGACCAGCAGCTGCGCTTCAACCAGGCGCTGTTCGATCGCGTCGCGGTGGTCTACGCCGACCGCGCCGGCGCCGGCCTGACGCCGATGCAGGACCGCATCGTCGAGCGCACCTACCAGGCGATGGTCCGGGGCGGCGCCAAGCTCGACGCGGCCGGCAAGGCCCAGCTCGGCAAGGTCAACGAGGAGCTGGCCGGGCTGTACACCAGCTTCGGCAACAAGGTGCTGGCCGACGAGGACACCTGGATCGTCCTCGACGACAAGGCCCAGCTGGCCGGGCTGCCGGCCGATCTGGTGGCCAGCTACCAGGCGGCGGCCGAGGAGCGCAAGCTGCCCGGCAAGTGGGCGGTGGTGAACACCCGCTCGAGCGTCGACCCGTTCCTGGCGGCGTCGAGCCGGCGCGACCTGCGCGAGCGGGTGTGGACCGCGTTCAAGGCCCGCGGCGATCACGGCGACGACCACGACACCAAGGCCACCATCGCTCGCATCGTCAAGCTGCGGGCCGAGCGGGCCGCGCTCCTGGGCTACCCCAGCCACGCCCACCTGCGCATGGACGACACCATGGCCCACGACCCGGCCAAGGCCACCGAGCTGATGATGCGGGTGTGGCCGGCGGCGGTGGCGCGGGTCCACGAGGAGGTGGCCGACATGCAGAAGCTGGTCGACACCGACCGCACCCTCGGCAAGGGCAAGCACCGGCTCGAGCCGTGGGACTACCTGTACTACGCCGAGAAGGTGAAGCAGGCCAAGTACAAGTTCGACACCGACCAGCTCAAGCCGTACTTCGCCCTCGACAACATGATCAAGGCGTCGATGTACATGGCCGAGCGCCTGTACGGGCTGACCTTCGTCGAGGTCACCGGCCAGGTCCCGGTGTTCCACCCCGACGTGCGGGTGTGGGAGGTCCACGCCAAGGCCTCGGGCCAGGTGGTGGGGCTGTTCTACGGCGACTACTTCGCCCGGGCCGGCAAGCGGTCGGGGGCGTGGATGTCGAGCTACCAGGTGTTCGAGGCGTTCACCGGCGCCACCCGCATCCCGATCGTGTCGAACAACAACAACTTCGTGCGCGGCGCCGCCGACGCGCCGGTGCTGATCTCGCTCGACGACGCCCAGACCCTGTTCCACGAGTTCGGCCACGCCATCCACTACCTGCTGGCCGAGACGCCGTACCCGAGCCTGGGCGACACCCCGTCGGACTTCGTCGAGTACCCGTCGCAGGTCCACGAGATGTGGGTGCTGTCGCGGCCGATCCTCGATCAGTTCGCGCGCCACGTGCAGACCGGCCAGCCCATGCCCCAGGCGCTGGTCGACAAGGTCGAGGCGTCGAGCAAGTTCAACCAGGGCTACCAGACCGTCGAGTACCTGGCGGCGGCCATCGTCGACATGAAGCTGCACACCATCGCCGACGGCGTGATCGACCCGGCCAGGTTCGAGCGCGACACCCTGGCGGCCATCGGCGCCCCGCGCGAGGTGGCCATGCGCCACCGCCTGCCGCAGTTCAACCACCTGTTCACCAGCGACGAGTACTCGGCGGGCTACTACAGCTACCTGTGGAGCGACGTGATGGCCGCCGACACCATCGCCGCGTTCAAGGACGCCGGCGACGTGTTCGACCCGGCCGTGGCCGGCAAGCTGCGCGCGTACATCCTGGCGCCGGGCAACGCCACTGATCGGGCCGAGGCGTACCGCCAGTTCCGCGGCCGCGATCCCGACGTCAAGGCGCTCCTGGCCAAGCGCGGCTTCCCGGTCAAGTGAGCCGCCGCGGCAACGCCGAGCTGCGCTGCCCGCGCTGCCGGATGCTGGGCGAGCTGTGCGTGTGCGGGCTCATCCCGACGCCGCCGCTGGCGACCGGCGTCGCGCTGGTGCTGGTGGTGCACCGCCTGGAGGCGCGCAAGCCGACCAACACCGGCCAGCTGGCGGCGGCGTGCCTGGCCGGCAGCCAGATCCTTGAGCGCGGCCACGAGGGCCGGCCCAGCCCGCCGTTCGTGGCCCGGGCCGGGACCCGGCCGCTGTTGTTGTTCCCCGCCGACGACGCGGTGCCGCTGGACCAGCTGCCGCCCGGCGGCGGCCCGGTGACGCTGATCGTCCCCGACGGCACCTGGCGGCAAGCCCGGCGCGTCCGCGCTCGGGTCCCGGGCCTGGCCGACGTGCCGTGCGTGACCCTGCCGCCGGGGCCGCCGTCGCGCTACCAGCTGCGCAGCGAGCCGCGCGAGGGCGGGCTGGCCACCATCGAGGCCATCGCCCGGGCCTACGCGCTGCTCGGTGAGCCGGCCGCCCACGATCTCCTCGACGCGGTGTTCCGGGCCGTGGTCGAGCGCACGCTGTGGTCGCGCGGCACGCTGGCCACCGCCGAGGTCAGCGGCGGCCTCGCGCCCGGGGTCCAGCGCCACGCCCCGCGCCGCCCCGGGTGACGCGGGATCGTCCTCGGGCGACGGCCGCCGCCGCCGGTGCTAAGGTCGCGCCGCCGATGGACGCTGTCGACCAAGAGCTGGCCGCCGTCGGCGCCGTCCTCCTCGAGGATCGCCTCCTGCGTCGGCTGATCAAGCACCACCGCGGCCTGTCGGGGCTGGGGCTGCAGGTGCCGCACGCCCACGGCTACGCGCTGCCCAAGGCGGCGCTGGCGACGCTGGTCGAGCCAGGCCAGCTGCCGATCGAGCTGGCCGGCCTGCCCGACCGGGTCGCGCTCATCCCCGGCCACCGCGGGCGGCTAGCCGCCGGCCAGCCCAGCGCCTGGCTGGCGGCGTGGCGGGCCATCTTCCACGCCCACGTCCACCACGCGCTGGAAGAGCTGTGCGATCGCGAGGTCCTGACGCCCGCGGTGATCCGCCAGCGCATCAACACCATCGGCCAGACCGAGTTCGACGAGGCCCGCCTGGTGCTGCAGCAGGAGGACCTGCTGTTGCCGCCCGACGACGACACCGGCCAGTACGTCGAGTTCGTCGCGCTGTTCCTCGAGCTGCGCCACTTCGCGCCGCGCGCGCTGGCCCAGACCTTCCCGATCCTCAACGGCACCGCCGCGGTCGACGCGGTGGTGGCGCTCGACCTCGACGCCGCCGCGGTGCTCGCCGCCAGCCGCCCGGCCCGGGCCCCGGCCCAGCCGGTGGTGGTCCCGCCGGCGCCGCCCCCGCCAGCGCCGCGCCGGTCGAGCTTCCCGGGCTCGCTGGGCAACCGGCTCACCCAGCGGATGGCGGCGGCGGCCCGCGCCCGGGGCAACCACGCGCGCGCCGCGATCCTCGCCGCCCGGGCCGGCGACGCCGCCGCGGCGCGCGGCGACCTCGACGCGCTGGTGGCGCGCCTGGGCAAGGCCCTGGGTGACGCGCCCACCACCGGCTGGGCCGAGGCGCTGGCCCCGGTCGCCGAGGCCGCCGCCAGCCAGGCCACGCTGCGCTACACCGCCAGCGCCCGCTTGCTGCTCGATCTCCAGGCCGCGTGCGTCGACGGCGAGCGCGATCTGGAGGTGGTCGACGCGGTGGCGTGGGCCCGCTCCCTCGGCAAGCGCTCGATCATCCGCACCCTGCCCGCGACCCGCGAGATCCGGGTGGCACGCCGCGTCCGGGCCGCGACCAAGAAGATCGCCCGGTGCGATCTGCGCTCGGCCGACGATCACGACCGCCTGGCCGACGCGGTCCACGCCATGGTCGAGCGCGCCAACCACAACGTGCGCACCGTCTTGCGCCCGAAGATCGAGGACGCGCTGGACCTGGTGAAGCTGCGGCCGCGCCACCTGCCGGGGCGGGTGGCCCAGAAGAAGCTGGTCGACGAGCTGCTCGACCAGGCGGTGGCGGTGGGACGGCTGTCGATCGGCAACCTGCGCGACGTGATCTCGGCCAACGATCTCAAGCTGCCCGATCTGCGCCCGACCCAGCTGGTGGTGGGCGATCAGCTGCTGCGGGCCGACAAGCTGCTCGCGCGGTCGCTCGACGGCGTGTACCGCCGTGGCGAGTTCTACCTGCGGGCGCTGCAGAAGCTGTCGTCGATCTTGTCGGGCAACCCGGTGGGGCGGCTGCTGTCGCTGTACCTGCTGTTGCCGCTGGTCGGCTCGGTGTTCATCGTCGAGGGGCTCCAGCACATGGTGGCGCCGGTGGCCAAGGCGATGCACCGCGGCCACCCCGAGATCTCGACCCGCCCGGTGCTGCTGGGGACCGCGGCGTTCATCTTCCTGTTGCTGCACGTCGCGTGGTTCCGGCACCAGGTCGTGCGCGGCGCGCGGGCGGTGGGGCGCGGCGTGGGCGACGCCATCGGCAGCGTGGCGCGCCGCATCTGGCGCGTCCCGCTGGTGCGGCCGGTCACCCGGTGGCTGCTGTTGCCGGCGCTGCCGGCCGCGCTGGCGGTGTGGCTCATCGACGGCGTGGCCCGGTGGCCGGTCGGCGCCGGGCTGGTGGTGGTCGGCGCCGTGCTCATCAACTCCAGCGTGGCCGAGGAGCTGATCAGCGACTGGCTCTTGCGCTCGGGCCGGCAGCTGTCGCGCCACATCCTGCCCGGGCTGGTCAAGTACGCGCTCGAGCTGTTCGGCTGGCTGGGCGAGCTGTTCGAGCGCGCCATCTACCGGGTCGACGAGGCGCTGCGGTTCCGGCCCCACCAGTCCCAGGCGATGGCGGTGGTCAAGGGCGTGCTGGGCACGCTGTGGTTCGTCGTCAGCTACTTCTTGCGCTTGTACGTCAACCTGTTCGTCGAGCCGACCGTGAACCCGGTCAAGCACTTTCCGGTCGTCACCGTGGCGGCCAAGCTGATCTTGCCGTTCACGCCGCAGATGATCGGCGCCATCACCGACTCGACCAGCCCGGTGCTGGGCCCGACCCTGGGCGCGTCGTTCGCCGCCTTCACGGTGCTGGTGCTGCCCGGCATCGCCGGCTTCTTGGCCTGGGAGCTCAACAGCAACTGGAAGCTGTACGAGCGCAACCGCACCCGGGTCCTGCGCCCGGTGGCGATCGGCAGCCACGGCGAGTCGATGGGCGGGCTGCTGCGCCTGGGCTTCCACTCGGGCACGGTCCCCAAGCTCCACGCCAAGCTGCGCCGCGCCACCTGGAAGCACAACGAGCGGGCCATGGCCAAGCACAAGGAGGCGCTGCACCACGCCGAGGAGGCGGTCGGCAAGTTCGTCCACCGGCAGCTGGTGGTGATGCTCAACGAAGACGTGCGGTTCCGGCCGGCCGACGTCGAGGTGCGCCAGGTCGAGCTGGCGTCCAACCGGGTCCGCATCGAGCTGGTCTGCCCCAGCGTCGCCGCCACGCCCGCGGTGGTCGACATCGAGGAGCAGTCGGGATGGCTGGTGGCCGGCGTGCGCGAGGCCGGGTGGCTGGCCGCGCTCGACACCGATCACCGGCGCGTGGTCGAGCTCGCGCTGGCCGGGTTCTACAAGCTGGCGGCGGTCGACGTGGTGCGCGAGCAGCTCGAGGCCGTGCTGGCCAGCGCCGGTGTGGTCGTGGCCGCCTACGACCTGGCCGACGATGGCCTGGTGGTGTGGCCCGGCCCGGGCTTCGAGACCGAGATCATCTACGATCTGGAGTCACCGTCGCTGACGGCCCGGGTCCGCGGCCCGACGCCGGCCTCGTCACCGCCGAGCCTGGGCGGCCAGGCCGCGGTGTTCGGGGCCGAGCCGATCACCTGGCGCCGCTGGCTGACCACCTGGGACCACCTGGCCTTCGGCATGGATCCAGCGCCGCTGGTGGCGGGCCCGAGCCTGCTGCCGGCGGCGATCGCCACGCCGCGTTGATCGTCACGCCGATCACCCGCCGCCGCTGGTCACGGCATCGGCGGCACGAGGTGTGGCGCCAGCGGCGCCGGGATGCGGGCGTCGTAGTCCACCCACACCCGCGGGTCGGCGCGGCAGTCGTAGACCCGGCAGGTGCCGGGGCGCGCGTCGTAGCACCCGCACCCGCCGTCGCGCGCCATGTGCACGCAGTAGCCGCTGACCGGGTCCTTCGACAGCAGGTACGGATCGTGGACGTCCCAGCGCAGCCCGCCCTCGACCAGGTCCTCCCGGGTCAGCGTGACGACCAGCCCGCAGCAGCGGCCACGGCACAGCGGCAACAGCGCGGCGCAATCGACCGGCGGGCTGGCCAGGGTGCGCTTGGGCGGACCGACGGTGAGCTTGACCAGGGTCCGATCGCCGTGGAGCCCGGCCAGCCAGGCTTGGTGCTCCGGCAACAGCTGACCGTTGCGCACCAGCAGGTCGATCAGGGCCTCCAGCCGGTGGGCCAGATCGCCGTGGCCGGGCTGCGCGGCCAGGTCGTCGGCCAGCGCGCGCAGCGCCGCACGCGCGCCGGCGTCGAGAGCAGGGAGCTCGGGGTCAGGCATCGCCCGACGATACCGCGCCGCGGCGGCCGGCCGGGCCGGCTCCGACCGCGACCAGCTGCTCGCGCAACCAACGCTGGCCCAGGTCGGCGTGGGCCCGGGCGTGCCAGATGAGGTGCATCGCGAAGCCCGGCACGGCGAGGGGCGGCGGGCGCGTCACCAACCCGTGGGCCGGGCCCAGCGCCGCCACCACCCGCGTGGCCAGCGTGACGACCAGGTCCGAGGCCGCGACGATGGCCGGCGCCACCGTGAAGTGCGGGACGGTGACCGCCACCCGGCGGCGCCGCCCCAGCGCCGCCAGCGCATCGTCGACGAACCCGCCGGCGGTGCCGCGCGGCGCGACCAGCAGGTGATCGAGCTGGCAGAACCGCGCCACCGTCAGCCGGCCCCGGCTGGCCGGGTGGCCGCGCCGCATCGCGCAGGTGAACGTCTCGTCGAACAGCGTCCGGTAGTGGCAATCGCTGGTCAGGGCGCGGGCGTCGCGGGCCCGGACCGGCGCCAGGACGGCGTCGACCGCGCCGCTGGCCAGCGCCGCGGCGACGTCCTCGGGCACCGGGCGGACGAACAGCTCGACGCCGGGGGCCAGCCGCGCGACGCGGCCCACCAGCGCCGGCAGCAGCACCAGCTCGGCCATGTCGCTCGCGGCCAGGTGGAACGTGCGGGTGGCGGTGGCCGGCGCGAAGCCCGGCGCGCGCCACGCCGCCACCAGCTCGCCCAGCAGGCGGCTGATCACCGGCGCCAGCGTCTCGGCCCGGGCCGTGAGGACCAGCCGGCCGCGCTCGCCCCGCACCAGGAGCGGGTCGTCGAACTGGCGACGCAGCCGGGCCAGGGCGTGGCTGGCGGCCGACTGGGTCATGCCGAGGCGGGTGGCGGCGCGGGTGACGTGGCGCTCGGCCAGGAGCACGTCGAGGACGCGCAGCAGGTTGAGGTCCAGGCCGATCAGCTCGTCATGTACATCGCGCATACCCATCATGAATAGCATCGTCTTGGCGCATGACGCCTGGCGCCCCACCATGGCCGCTGTCACCGCGCGCGCTCCGCCTCGAACCCAGGAGTCCCAGCATGTCGAGCCATCGCCTGTTCGCCACCGCCCTCGTCGCCGCCGCCGCGTGCGGCACGCCGGCCACCCCCGCCGCGCCGGCCGCGCCGCCCGCGGCCCTCACCATCGACCCCTACCCGGCCAGCGAGTCCGACGTGAACGCCTACGTCATCTCCGACGGCGCCGGCGCCATCGTCATCGACGCTACCCGCACCCCCAGCGACGGGGCCGCCGTCGCGGCCCGGGTGCGGACGCGGACCGACGGGCCGGTCACCGTGCTGATCACCCACGGCCACCCCGATCACTTCCTCGGCCTGGGCGCGCTGCGCGCGGCGTTCCCCGACGCCCGCTTCGTGGTGGCGCGGCCGGAGATCAAGGACGACATCATCGGCATGGCGACGTGGATGACCGGCCAGGGTTGGCTGGCCCAGCTCCCGGCGATGCAGCCCCGGACCGCCGCGCACCCCGACGGCTTCGACTACGCCGGTCAGCTGCAGGTGCTCGACCAGCCCCGCCTCACCCTGCCGGGCGGCGCGGCCCTCGAGCTGGCCACCGCCTACCCGGCCACCGAGGCGGCCCACATGACCACCGCGTACAGCGCCGACGCCAACGCGCTGTTCACGGGCGACCTGGCCTACCGCGACGTCCACCTGTGGCTCGGCGTCGGCGTCACCCGCGCCGCCGCGGCTGCCTGGCAGGCCACGTTGGACCAGCTGGCCAGCACGTGGAGCCCGCGCCACCCGACGGTGTACCCCGGGCACGGCGCGCCGACCGACACCGGCGTGTTCGCCGCCGACCGCCGCTACATCGACGACATCTTGGCGATCACCGCCGAGGCCGCCACCGACCAGGCCGCCATCGACCAGATGATCGCGCGCTACCCCGGCTACGCCAACCGGGAGTTCCTGTTGATGATGTCGGTGACCAACCTGCGGGCGCCGTGACCGGCGACGCCGCGGCGCTCAGCCGATCGGCGGGTTGGTCACGCAGGTGCCCAGCTCGAGGATGAGGTACAGGAGCACCCGCTCCTGCGGGAGGAGCCCGCGGTGCGTCCCCGGCGCGGTGTGGTACGACGAGAACAACACCCGGCCGCAGCCGGGCGGGTGGAAGGTCACCGTGAGCGGCCGCTTGCCGGGCCCGGCCGCCGGGGCGCCCGAGCCGCTGACCCACGGGTGCGGCTGATCGAACACCGGCGCGCCGCCGGGCTCGACGCCGACCTGGATCGGCGTGAGCGCCGCGATCCAGTTCCAGTTGTCGTAGACCGCGAAGCGGCGGGGATCGATCGGGCCGACGTCACCGCCGGTGTCACCGCGCGGCCCGACCTGGCCGCCCAGCCACGCGGCCAGGGCCGGGTCGGTGGCCTCGCCGTCGGTCACCTCGTAGAAGTCGCCGTCGGCGTCGCCAAACTGTTGGGGGTCCCACTGATCGGTCGCGGGGTCGTAGGCGGTGGTCGGGGTGTCGGTGCGCCCGCCGGTCTGGGCCGCGCCCAGCTCGATCGGCCCGGGCCAGACGTTGTCCATCCACTCGCCGGACCAGTCGGTGACGTAGAGCTTGCCGCCGGCGGCCACGTAGTCGCGCAGGTTGCGCAGCACCTGGGGCTCGCGCAGCGCGGCGGCGTTAGCGGTGCCGGCGCACGGGATGAACACGATGTGGTAGCTGCGCAGCCGCGCGGGATCGCGCACCAGCTGCGCCAGCGTGCCGAGCGCCAACCCCAGGTCGGTGCCGCCGTTGGTGTACACGTCGACCTCGCTGGCGGTCGACACGAAGCCGCCGTCGGCGTCGACCGCGCCCAGCCCGATCTTGCCCAGGATGTCCTGGACCGAGTCGTAGTTGCCGACGGCCACCGCGACCCGCGGGATGGTCTCACCGGCGGCGGGATCCGACCGCGACGGCAGCGTGGTGTCGGCGTCGGCCATGGTGATGGTGCCGGAGGTCAGGGTGACCTGGCGCTCCAGCCGGAACTGGCCCTTCTGGATCACCAGCCAGAACGTGCCGGGCTGCGACGAGCCGACCGAGAACCGACCCCGGCTGTCGGTCAAGGTGCCGCCGGTGGTGTCGACGCACGGCTCGCAGTAGGCCTCGGTCGGGATGGGCGCCGGCCGGTCGACCAGGAGCGTCACCAGCGCGCCCGCGACGGGGATCTCCTCGCCGGGCCCGACCTGGCCCGGCGCCATGCCGGGCGCCCACACGGTGCCGACCAGCTCGGCGACCGCCTGGCCGCCGCTGTCGACGCCGTCGTCGTCGCCGCCAGGCGTGCCGGTCTTGGGACCGCACGCGACCAGCGCCGCCAGACATCCGATGAACAGCGCGCGGCCCACGCCCAGAGTAGACCCGCGCGCGTGCGGCCCGGCAAGCGCCATCCCGGCGGTCCAGGCCCCGCCGTGCGGCGGCGCACGCACGCCGTCAGGGGGTGTGCTAGCCTGACCGTCCGCCGCGGGTTTTTGTCGGCGAGCGATCACAAGGAGACAGCGTCCATGGGCATTCTCGACTTCGTCAAGGGTGGCGTCAAGGAGATGGCCATCGCCCGGCCAGACTCGGCGAAAGACCTCTGGGTCTACAAACACCCCGATCAGACCATCCCGTGGAAGGCGCAGCTGACCGTCGACCAGGACGAGATCGCGCTGTTCTTCAAGAACGGGCAGTTCGTCGGCAGCCTGTCGGCCGGGCGCCACACCCTCGACGGCAACAACATCCCGTTCCTGGGCCAGCTGGTCGACAAGTTCACCGGCGGCAACGTCTTCATCTCCGAGGTGTTCTTCGTCAACACCCGCGAGCACCCGTCGATCAAGTTCGGGACCACCATCGGTGACGTCCCGGATCCGCAGACCTCGTTGCGGGTGCGCCTGATGGTGCACGGCGAGTTCTCGGCCAAGGTGTTCGACCCGATGAAGTTCCTCATCGGCCTGGTCGGCCAGCGCATGGCCGACAACGACGCGTTCATCGGCTGGTTCAAGAGCCAGGTCCAAAAGACCATCAAGGACCACATCGCCGAGCTGATCGTCAAAGAGAACTGGCCGGTGATGAAGGTGTCCTCGGGCGCCTACACCGAGGAGATCGAGGGATTCACCATCGGCGCGGTGCGCAAGCACATCGAGAGCTACGGCGTCGAGATCGTGCGCTTCGGCGACTTCACGATCTCGATGGACCCGGCCGATCGCGACCGGCTCGACAAGCTGGTCGAGCGGGCCGCCTACGCCAACATGGCCGGCGGCTACCAGCAGATGGCCCAGGCCGAGATGATGCTGGGCGCGGCCGAGGGCATGAAGAAGGGTGGCGGCGGCGGCGCCGGCCTCGAGGGCATGGGCATGGGCATGGGCTTCGGCATGGCCAACCAGATGGCGCAGATGATGAACCAGCCGCAGGCCCGCCCGGCGGCGGGCGGCGGCGCCCCGGCCCCGGCGCCGGCCGAGAGCCGCGACCAGATCATGAAGACGCTCAAGGAGCTGGGCGAGCTCAAGACCGCCGGCATCCTCACCGACGCCGAGTTCGACGCGAAGAAGAAGGAGCTGCTCGCGAAGCTGTAGGCGAGCCGCCGCCGGCTGGGCCGCGGGCCCGACCAGCGACCTCGACGGCCGGCTCCCACGAGTCGGCCGTCACGGTTTTCGGCGGCAGCGGCGGGCGCAGGCGGCGCCGCGCAAGAGACCTGGCGATCGTCCGGCGCCGGGGCTACCAGACCTGGCACATCTTGGCCGGCTGCATCGCCGCGCCGGACTTGCACCCGAACGCCGCGCCGAACTCGGGCGTGGCCGCCAGCGCGCCGTTGACCCGCCACTGGGCCGGCGCGTGGACGTCGACCGTGGCCAGGAGCGCGGCGAAGTCGGGCCGCAGCTTGGCGCACCACGACTGGCCGAAGCCGAGGAAGAACTGCTGATCGGCGGTGAAGCCATCGGCCACCACGGCCGGTCCGGTCCGCAGGGCCCGGGCCGCGGCCAGCGCCAGCTTGATCCCGCCGATGTCGGCGATGTTCTCGCCCACGGTGTTGGCGCCGTTGAGCTTCACGCCGGGGACCGCGTCGTACTGGTTGTACTGATCGACGACGCACTGGGTGCGTTGCTTGAACTCGGCGCCGGTGGCGGCGCCCCACCAGTTGGCCAGGTTGCCGGCGGCGTCGTACTGCGCTCCCTGGTCGTCGAACCCGTGGGTCAGCTCGTGGCCGACCACCACGCCCATGCCGCCGAGGTTGACGTCGGCCGAGGCCGCCGGGTCGAAGAACGGCGCTTGCAGGATGCCGGCCGGGAACACCATGCCGTTGAGCTGGGGGTCGTAGTAGGCGTTCACCGTCGGCGCCGACATCTGCCAGTCGTCGCGATCGAGCGGCTGATCGATCTTGGCCAGCTGGCGGGCGCGCTCGGCGCGCAGCGCGGCCAGGGCGTTGGCGGCGTAGGCCCCGGCCACCGGCACCGTGGCCGCCGGGCGCCACTGCTTGGGATAGCCGATCTGGTACGTCATCGCCGCGAGCTTGGCGGTGGCCGCCTGCTTGGTGGCGTCGTCCATCCACGGCAGGGCCGCGAGGTTGGCGCGCATGGCCTGGGAGATGGCCTGGACCTGCCCCTCGGCCCCGGCCTTGGCGGCGCCGGCGAACCGCTCGCGCACGAACACCTGGCCCAGCAGGTCGCCGAAGGCGCCGTCGGTGGCGCCGACGCAGCGCTTCCACCGCACGGCCTGCTCGGCCTGGCCGGTCAGGGCGCCGACGAACGCGAACTGGGCATCGTCGAAGCGCTTGGGCAGGAGGCCGGCGGTGGCGCCCAGCAGGTGCGCGCGCAGGTAGGTGCGCCACGCCGCCGGCTTGATGGTGCCGACCAGCTGATCGAGGCCGCGCAGGTACGCCGGCGACGCCACGGTGATGGCCGCGACCTTGGGCGCGCCGGCGGCGGTGAAGTAGCGATCCCAGCCAAACCGCGGCGCGGCCTTGACCACGCCGGCGCGGTCGAGGCGGTTGTAGGTGGCGACCGGATCCCGGCGCGCCACCTTGTCGAGCGACACCTTGGCCAGCGCGGTCTCGACGGAGACGACGGTGGCGGCGCTGGCGGCGGCGGCGGCGGGCGCCTGGCCGTCGAGGGAGAACATGGTGGTCAGGTACTGCTGGTAGGCGGCGCGCAGGCCCTTGGTCTGCGCGTCGTCGTTCAGGTAGTAGTCGCGATCGGGCAGGCCCAGCCCGCCCTGGTCGATGCCGCCGATGACCCGGGTCGCGTCGCGGGCGTCCTGGATGGGGCCGAACGTGAACAGCGCGCCGACGCCGGCGGCGTGCAGCGCGGCCACCGCCGCGGCCAAGGTCTTGCCGTCGGTGACGCCGGCGATGGCGCGGCCCAGGTCGGCCAGCGGCGCGACCCCGGCCGCCTCGACCGCCGCCTCGTCCATGCACGCGCCGTAGTAGGTGCCCAGGGTGGCCAGGGCCGGATCGTCGCCGGGCGCGGTCCGGGCCCGCTCGAGCACGTCGTGCAGGAACGCCTGGTTGCGGTCGTCGATGTCGATGAAGCCGCGCATCGCCGCCGGCTTGTCGGCGGCGATCTCGGTGCGCGCGATCCAGCCGCCACAGGCGAACTGGTAGAAGTCCTCGCACGGGTCGACGGTGCGATCGAGCGCGGTCGGGTCGAGGCCGATCGCCGCCAGGGTGGTGGTGCTGCCAGGTGGCGGCGGCGCCTGGGGATCGGTGGCCGGGCCGACCGGCGTCGCGCCCGTCGCGACGGGGTGGGTGGCGCCGCCGGAGCACGCCCCGGCCAGGATCAACGCGAGCAACGACGAGGAGTGACGAGGCAGCGACATGCGAGCTCCGGTGGGCGCGGGTGGTTGGTGGCCCGAGCGCACAACTACCACCACCGGCACCGTCATGGCAGGTGACCGCTGGCCATGCCTCACGGCGGCGCTGCGGCCCGGCCGCGGTGCGTCGATGGTGGCGGTCGCGGGTGGTCGCACCGTCGCAGCCGCCGGCGACGATGTGGGGGTCAACCGGCCCGGGCGGTCGGGCATCTACCCCGCATGCGCAACTTGTTCGTCGCTGGGCTGGTGGCCGTCGTCGCCTGCAACCTCGCCAACGCCCAGGTGCTGGGCAACGGCACGCCGGCCACCCAGGACCGCGTGACCGCGGGGTTCGACGGCGTCACGGTCGCCGGCGCGTTGACTGTCGAGATCGCGGTCGGGCCGAAGACCTCGGTGGCCATCACCGGTGACGCCAACGTGGTGCCGCTGGTCGAGACCACTGTGCGCGACCACCGCCTGTACCTGCGCACACGGGACAGCTACCAACCCAAGCTGCCGTTGCGGGTGAGGATCACGACGCCGACCTTGACCTCGCTCGCGGTGGGCGGGGCCGGCCAGGTCGCCGCGCGCGGCCTGCGCGGCGACCGCTTCGCGCTCGACGCCTCGGGCGCCGGCCGGGTCGCGCTGGGCGGCACCGCCGGCGCACTGGTGCTCGACGCCCGCGGCGCGGCGGTCGTCGACGCCGCGCAGCTGCGCGCCACCGATGCCACGGTCGCCGCCAGCGGGGCCAGCCAGGTCGCGGTCACCGCCACCCGCGGGCTGACCGTCGGTGCGAGCGGCGCGGCCCGGGTCACCTACGGCGGCGGCGCCGCGATCACGCCGGCGGTGGCGGGGGCGGCCCGCGTCGAGCGGCGGTAGCCGGCGCCGGCCAGTGCGCGGAGGCAGGACCCTCGGGCAGATAGTTGTGGCCGCTCAGCCCGGCTCCCGAATTTGTGCGGCCGCGCCGTCGTCTGCCGTGGACCATGCCCCGCGCGAACCGCAGCTCCACCCTCCCCGCCCTCCTCCTGCTCCTCGGCACCACCCTCGCCTGCGGAGGCTCGTCGAAGCCCCCGGCCGATCCCACCGTCGACACCTTGGCGCGGCCGCCCGGCACCGAGGTCGACGCCGCGGCCTGTGGCCCGGCGATGGGCATGCCGGCGCGCCAGTGCGCCGACGGCTCGCTCGGTGGCAACACCGGCCGCTGCGTCGTGCTGGCCGACGGCCAGGTGGGCTGGGAGGTGCGCGCGTGCCCGGTCGCGACCGGCGCCGACGACGAGTAGCCGGCCGCGAGCGCGGCGCGCAGGCTAGCGTCCCTGGACGTGGGACGGTGGCAGCGGCACGCACCGGCCCTTGATACAGTCGAGGGGCCAGCCGTTGACCTTGAGATCGGCCGGGCCGCGGCTGCCCGCGCACTGGTCGCGGTTGGTGCAGGCGGTGGGACAGCTGCCGTCGGCAGCCGGTAGGTACGGGTAGCAGCGACGCGGCCCGCCGGCGTCCGGCTCCAGCGCCGGAGGGGCACCCGCGTCGACCGGCGCCGTCGTCGACCGGCCACCGTCGGGCGGCGCCGCGGGCGCGACCGGTGGCTCCGCGCCGCGGTTGCCGCAGCCGGCGCCCCCCACCGCCATCAAACCCGCCAGCGCCAGGATCGCGACGCACAGAACTCTCATCGCCGACGACGTTAGCGCGCGCCCCCCGACCCCGCCAGCGCGGCGACCGCGCGGGCGGTGGCGATCGGCGTCAACGCCTCGGCCAGCGCCAGCGCGACCCGCGCCAGCCCGTGGGGCGCCAGGTGATGCCACAGGCCGACGTGCAAGACGACGTGGTCGCCGCGATCGGCCGCCGCCGCCAGCCCGGCGTCGCCCCACGCGATCGGTACGCCGGCCAGCGCGTCGACGGTGAGCGGCGGCGGCAGCTCGGCGGCGACCAGCTCGAGCAATGCCGCGGTGAGCGCCGGCGGGACCACCTCGCCGGCCGGTGCGCCGACGCCTGGACGCGGCGGATGGCGCGCCACCAGGGCGCCGTCCTCGGTCAGCTCGGCCACCACGCACCACGGGCGATCCCCGAACCACAGCGCCGCCGACCACCGGTCGGCCTGGCGCACCAGGCGGCGCACGCCCGGACCGGGCGCGAACGCCGCACCCTCGACGATCACCCGCTCGACGCCGGCCCGCAGCTGCGCCGTCACGCCGGCCCCGAGCGGGACCCGCTCGTGAGGCGCCGGGACGAAGTCGATGGGGATGACGGGCAGCGCGCCGCCGCGCCAGCGCGCGGTGGCGTCGGCGGTGAACGCCGCCTCGGTGCCGTCGGAGGTGAAGCTGTGCGCGAGGGATGCCCACAGCGCCGCCGTCGGGTAGGGGCCGGCGTAGCGCAGGGCCGGCACACCCGCGGCCTGGGCCAGCCGCGCCAGCGTGTCGAGGAGCATGGCCCCGCAGCCAGCTGGCAGCGCCGCCGGGCGATCGATGGCGGGGATCGCGTGCGGCCGGGCCCACGCGACGGCGCTCATGGTCGCGACCTGGACGTCGTCGCGGCGGATGGCGTGGGCCGGCCCCAGCACCGGGTGGTCGACCACCGCGCCGTCGACGGTCACCGCGGCGTCACCCAGGCCGTGCACGGTCAGCGTCGCCAGCCGATCGCCAGACCAGGCGAGGTTGGCCTGGGGCCGGCCGGCCCGATCGGTGCGCGTGCGCACGCGACCGTCGACCAGCTCGAGCCGGGTGCCGTGGGCAAGGTCGGTCCAGGCCATGGCCGATGGTAGTCGATCGCCGGCGTCGCAACCCGGCCCCCGCCCTTGCGCGCGACCGGCCCCCCGGGGCAAGTTCCGCCCGTGAAACTAGGCATCGTCAAGGAGATCCGGCCCGACGAGCGCCGCGTCGCCCTCTCGCCGCAGACGGTCGCCCGCCTGATCAAGGCCGGGTGGACCATCGTGGTCGAGACCGACGCGGGGGCCCGCGCGAGCTTCCCCGACAGCCTGTACGCCGCCGCAGGCGCGACCGTCGCGGCGACCGCCGAGGCGGTGTGGGCCGAGGCCGACGTGGTGTGCAAGGTGCGCCCGCCCGGCGAGCGCGCCGACGGCAGCCACGAAGCCGACCTGGCCCGGGCCGGTCAGGTGATCATCGCGTTCGTGTATCCGGCCCAGCAGCCGGAGCTGGTCCAGCGGCTGGCCGCCCGCAAGGCCACTGTCCTGGCGATGGACTGCATCCCCCGCATCAGCCGGGCCCAGAAGGTCGACGCGCTGTCGTCGATGGCCAACATCGCCGGCTACCGCGCGGTGGTCGAGGCCGCGCAGAAGTTCGGCTCGTTCTTCACCGGCCAGATCACCGCGGCCGGCAAGGTCCCGCCGGCCAAGGTGCTGGTCATCGGCGCGGGCGTCGCAGGCCTGGCCGCGCTGGGCGCCGCCAAGGGCATGGGCGCCATCGTGCGCGCCTTCGACGTCCGGCCGGCGGTGGCCGAGCAGGTCCAGTCGATGGGGGCCGAGTTTCTCACCGTCGAGATCCAGGAGTCGGGCGAGGGTGCCGGCGGCTACGCCAAGGAGATGAGCCAGGAGTTCATCGACGCGGAGATGGCGCTGTTCCGCAAGCAGGCGGCCGAGGTGAACATCGTCATCACCACCGCGCTCATCCCTGGCCGCCCGGCGCCCAAGCTGTGGCTGGCCGACATGGTCGAGGCGATGAAGCCGGGCTCGGTGGTGGTCGACCTGGCGGCCGAGGCCGGCGGCAACTGCGATCTCACCAGGCCGGGCGAGGCGATCGAGCACCACGGCGTCACCATCATCGGCTACACCGACCTGCCGAGCCGCATGGCCAACGTCGCCAGCGAGCTGTACGGCACCAACATCTGGCACCTGCTGGGCGAGCTGGGCGGCGTCGACAAGTGGCAGGTCGACCACGGCAACGACATCATCCGCGGCGCGCTGGTGCTCGACGGCGGCGAGGTCACCTGGCCCCCACCCAAGCCGGCCGCGCCGCCCACGCCGGTCGCGGCGCCACCGCCGCCCCCCGCCCCGACGCCCCCGGCCAAGGCCGCCCCGGCCAAGGGCCACGGCCACGGCCACGCGCCCGGCAAGCCGGTCCCCACGCCGGTCCTGCTGGGGCTCCTCGGCGCGTTCGCCGCGGCGTTCCTCGGGCTGCGGTTCG
This sequence comes from Kofleriaceae bacterium, assembly GCA_041389965.1. Taxonomy (GTDB): domain Bacteria; phylum Myxococcota_A; class Polyangia; order Haliangiales; family Haliangiaceae; genus UBA2376. The sequence goes on from JAWKQV010000003.1 coordinate 649,503, forward strand.
GCCTCGCGTCGTCCCACGTCAGCCCGCAGACCGGCGAGCTGCTGCAGCACCTGACGGTGTTCGTGCTGGCGGTGTTCGTCGGCTGGCAGGTGGTGTGGAACGTCACCCCGGCCCTGCACACCCCGCTCATGAGCGTCACCAACGCGGTGTCCGGCATCATCGTCGTCGGCGGCCTGCTGGGGGCCGGCGAGGGCACGCTCGACACCGCCTCGGCGGTCGCCATCGCCGCCGTCCTGTTCGCCACCATCAACATCGCCGGCGGCTTCTGGGTCACCCGCCGCATGCTCGCGATGTTCCGGAAGTAGGAACGCACCATGCCCTTGGTCGCCATCACCCTCGCGTACCTGGTCGCCGCGGTCCTGTTCATCCTGACCTTGCGCGGGCTGTCCAACCAGGAGACCGCCAAGCGCGGCAACCAGCTCGGCATCGCCGGCATGGCCATCGCCATCGTCGCCACGCTGCTCATCCCGCACTACCACGTCCACCCGCTGCTGGCGGTCGCGGTCGTCGGCGGCGGCGCCCTGGGCGCGGTGATGGCCGTCCGGGTCGGCATGACCCAGATGCCCGAGCTGGTGGCGCTCCTGCACAGCTTCGTCGGCGTGGCCGCGGTGCTGGTGGGCTTCTCGCTCCAGCTGTCGGTCGGCAAGCACGGCGGCACGCTGCCCCAGGTCGAGCGCATCGAGGTCTACGTCGACGTCGCCATCGGCGCCATCACGGTCACCGGCTCGATCCTGGCCTTCCTCAAGCTGCGCGGCTCGGTGTCGGGCAAGCCGCTGCTGCTGCCGGCGCGCCACCTGCTCAACCTGGCCATGCTGGGCGCCATCGTGGTGTTCGGCGTGCTGTTCGGCGCCAGCGGCCACACCTGGGCCCTCGCCGCGTGCGCCGCGGTGGCCGCCGTCCTCGGCGTCCACCTGGTGGCGGCCATCGGCGGCGCCGACATGCCGGTGGTGGTGTCGATGCTCAACAGCTACTCCGGGTGGACCGCGGCCGCCGCCGGCTTCATGCTCGGCAACGATCTGCTCATCGTCACCGGCGCGCTGGTCGGCAGCTCCGGCGCCATCCTGTCCTACATCATGTGCCGGGCCATGAACCGGTCGATCTGGAACGTCATCTTCGGCGGCTTCGGCGCGGCCCCGCCCAAGGCCACCGCCGGCGCCGCGGCCCAGCCGGCCGGTGAGGTATCGGAGATCGACACCGGCGGCCTGGTCGATCGGCTGCTCGACGCCAAGCACGTGGTGATCGTGCCCGGCTACGGCATGGCGGTGGCCCGGGCCCAGCACGCGGTACGCGAGCTGACCGAGCTGTTGCGCGGCAAGGACGTCTCGGTGCGGTTCGCCATCCACCCGGTGGCCGGCCGCCTGCCCGGGCACATGAACGTGCTGTTGGCCGAGGCCTCGGTGCCGTACGACATCGTCCTGGAGATGGACGAGATCAACGACGACCTGCCGACCACCGACGTGGTGATCGTCATCGGCGCCAACGACATCGTCAACCCCGGGGCCGAGGACGACCCGGCCTCGCCGATCTACGGCATGCCGGTGCTGCAGGTGTGGAAGTCGAAGCTGGTGGTGGTGAACAAGCGGTCGCGCGCGGCCGGCTATGCCGGGGTCGACAACCCGCTGTTCTACAAGCCGGTGACCCAGATGTTGTTCGGCGACGCCAAGGGCGCGGTCGAGCGGCTGGTCACCGAGCTGCGCGGCCGCTGACCGGCGGCGCGCGCCGCTGTCCACTGGACACGGCTGGCGCCTTGGCTGCCGGGGGGTGCAACCGGCGGTGGGCAGTGGGGGCGATGGTGGGGGCTCGGCACCCTGGCCAGGCGACCTGCCAGGCGCGGGTGGCCAGTCGGCTGGCCGGCGGCGGGCGCCGGCCGATCGCCGGCCGCGATCCCGACTAGTTGGGGCACCTACCAGGTGGCACGGATCGCGCAACTTCTGCCGACATGCGTCGCAACCTGTTCGTGCTCGCCCTGGCCGCCGCCCTGCCCCTGGCGGCGTGCGCCGACGCTCCGGTCGGCTCGCCCTACGACGACGACTACGCGGTATCGAGCTACGACCCGCTGTTCGACGGCGCGCCGGCCAACGGCACCCTGCCCGACGAGAACAAGGCCGACGCGGTGTACCCGGAGAAGTTCGACCTGGTGGCCGAGCAGTCGCCGGTCAAGAGCCAGGGCAGCCGCGGCGTGTGCTCGATCTTCGCCACCACCGCGCTCATGGAGAACCTGTACATCAAGGCCGGCATGGCCGACGCCGACTTCTCCGAGCAGTACATGCAGTGGTCGGCCAAGGAGCAGGTGCGAAGCTTCCGCACGACCGAGGGCTCCAACGCCCAGTCGAACCTGCAGGCGGCCAGCGACTACGGCATCGTGGTCGAGGCGCTGTGGCGCTACCAGTCGTCGCCGTGGAACACCAGCAACGACCCGGCCTGCACCGGCGGCGAGAACCTGCCGGTGCAGTGCTACACCAACGGCGCCCCGCCCGAGGCGGCCGTCGCGGGCCAGAAGTTCAAGCTGCCGCGCGGCCGCTACTTGAACACCAACTCGATCAAGGCCCACCTGACCAGCAAGAAGTCGGGCGTGGTGGTCGGGATGACGTTTTTCTACCAGAGCTGGAACCACCGCCGGTCGCCGCTGCCGATCAACACCGGCTACTGGCGCGAGGGCATCGTCTTGGCGCCCAACGCCAAGGACCGCGAGGAGTCGCTCAAGAAGCGGGCCGGCCACGCCATCCTGATCGTCGGCTGGGATGACACCAAGGAGGTGCCGATCGTCGACGAGACCGGCGCCGTGGTGAAGGACGCCGACGGCAACCCGGTGACCGAGAAGGGCTTCTGGATCTTCAAGAACTCGTGGGGCACCGGCAGCTTCGGCGCCGCCAACCCCTACGGCGACGGCTACGGCTACCTGTCGATGAAGTACGTGCGCGAGTTCGGCACCGCCTACGCCTCCGACGTGCCCACGCTCCAGCTGGCCGAGGTCTGCGACAACGGCACCGACGACGACCGCGACGGCCAGGTCGACTGCGACGACGCCGACTGCGCCAGCGCGCCGGCCTGCCAGGCGGCCCCGACCGAGCGGGTGTTCACCGCCACCCCGGCCGCCGCCATCCCCGACAACGACCCGGCCGGCATCACCTCGACCATCGCGGTGCCCGACGGCGGCACGGTCGGCACCGCCAAGGTCACCGTGTCCATCGACCACACCTACCGCGGCGACCTCCGGGTGGTGCTGCGCCACGACGGCCGCGACGTGGTGATCCACGACCGCACCGGCGGCTACGAAGACGATCTCGACGTCACCGTCGACGCCCCGGCCCTGGCCGGCGCCGCCCTGGCCGGCGATTGGACGCTGACCGTCAGCGACCACGCCAACCTCGACACCGGCACCCTGGCCAGCTGGTCGATCGCCGTCCTGCCGCAGTAGGCGCGGCGCGCGCTGCCGGCTAGCGCATCGCGGTGGCCACCCGGGCCAGCATGGCCTGGCGGGTGGCCAGCGACGGCACCAGCGTCGACAGCATCAGCTCGTCGGCGCCGACCTCGGCCGCCAGCGCCCGCAGCCGGGTGGCGACGGTGGCCGGGCCGCCGATGACCGCGCCGAGGAGGAAGTCATCGGCGATGGCCTGTTCGGCCGGCGAGAACCGGTAGGCCAGCGCGTCGGCGATCGTCGCGATCGGCTCGCGCTTGCCGGTGCGGGTCTTGACGATGGCCAGGCGGATCGGCGCGGCCTGGTCCTGGGCGTCGGCGTCGTCGGCGCCGCACACGCAGGTCACCGCCAGCATCGCGTAGGGCGCGGCCAGGCTCGCGCTGGGCTGGAAGGCCCGGCGGTAGTGGGCGATGGCGTCGGCGGCCTGGCGCATCGCGAAGTGGCCAGCGAACGCGTAGCGCAGGCCGAGCTGCGCGGCGATGGTCGCGCCGGCCAGAGTCGAGCCCAGCATCCACATCGCGCCGATGCGCACGTCCGACGGCATGGCCGTGATGGCGGCGAACGGGTGGCGCGCCGGGAACCCGCCCTGCTCGAACGCCAGCAGCTCCGCCAGCAGGTGGTTGACCTCGGGCTCGTCGGACCGGCGCAGCGCCGCCGAGGTCGTCGGATCGGTGCCCGGCGCCCGGCCCAGGCCCAGATCGATCCGGCCGGGGTACAGCGCCTCCAGCGTGCGGAAGATCTCGACCACCCGCAGCGGCGTGTGGTTGGGGATCATGATGCCGCCGGCGCCGACCCGGATGCGCGTCGTGGTCGCGGCGATGGCGGCGATCAGCACCTCCGGCGCCGAGGTCGCGATGCTCGCCATGTTGTGGTGCTCGGCCACCCAGTAGCGCGCGTAGCCCAGCGCCTCGGCGGTGGCGGCCAGCGCCACCGAGTCGCGCACCGCCTGGCTGGGGGCGACGCCGACCCCGACCGGCGACAGATCAAGGACCGACAGCGGGATGGTCATCGCGCCCACCTTGGCCCGCGCCGGCCGCCGCGTCGAGCCGAGCCGCTCAGCTGCCCAGCTGCTTGACCACGGCCAGGGCCTCGGCGATGTGGCGGCGGGCCTTGAGCTGGGAGTCGAAGCGCAGGCGGACGATGCCGGCCTTGTCGATGACGAAGGTCACCCGGCCCGGCAACAAACCGAAGGTCTTCTTCACGCCGAAGGCCTTGGCGCCGGCGCCGCCGGGATCCGACAGCAGCGTGAACGGCAGGCGGTGGTGCTGCTTGAAGCTGTCGTGGGAGCCGGCGGCGTCGCCCGACACACCGACCACGTCGGCGCCGGCGTCGACGAAGTCCTGGTACTGGTCGCGGAAGGCGCAGGCCTGGGCGGTGCAGCCCGGGGTCTCGTCTTTGGGATAGAAGTACAAGACCAGGGCGCGCTGGCCGAGCAGGTCTTTGACGCGCACCGGGCCGTGCTCGCCGGTGAGGGTGACATCGGGGATGGGGGAACCGACCTCGGGCATGCGTGACGGTAGCAAGCGCCGGCCGCGCCGCCCACCGCCCGCGTGGTACCACCGGGGCGCATGTGGCAGCCCCCCGAGCGCCAGAAGCACGCTCTGCCGCTGGCCCCGTCGCCGACCCGGGCCGAGGCGGCGGCCGCGCGCTGGTTCCAGCCGATCGCGCTCGGGCCGCGCACCGCCCGCACCCGCACCTGGGTGCCGGCCATGGTGCCGTGGCGGGCCAGCCCCGACGGCGAGGTGACCGACGCGGTGATCGCCTGGTACGCCCGGTTCGCCGCCGGCCGCCCCGGGGTGCTGGTGGTCGAGGCCACCGGCATCCGCGACGTGCCGTCGGGGCCGCTGCTCCGCATCGGCGACGATCGGTTCGTGCCGGGGCTGGCCCGGCTGGTCGAGGCGGTGCGCCGCGCCTCGGGCGGGACCACGCTGCTGCTCATCCAGCTCATCGACTTCCTGGCGATCCGCCGCCGGCCGCCGCGCGACGCGTACCTGGCGCGGTTCCTGACCGTGACCGACCGCCACCGGGCCGCGCTGGCCAGGCGCGACGCGGCGCTGACTGGCGCCGACGACCCCACGGTGCGCGCGGCGCTGGCGGCGCTCGACGACGCCGCGCTCACCGAGGTGCTGACCGAGCGCGAGCGCGACGATCTGGATCGCGGCTACCGCGAGCGCGTGACCGACACCCACCTACCCCACATCGCCGCGCTGCCGACGGTGCTGCCCGGGCTGTTCGCGGCCGCGGCGCGCCGGGCCGAGGCGGCCGGCTTCGACGGGGTCGAGCTCCACTTCGCCCACGCCTACACGATGGCGTCGTTCCTGTCGGCCCACAACACCCGCGCCGACGGCTACGGCGGCGACCTGGCCGGCCGGGTGCGGCTGCCGCGCGAGGTGGTCGCGGCGACCCGGGCCGCGGTGGGGCCGCGCACGGTGGTCGGCTGCCGGATGCTCGGCGACGAGATCATCGCCGGCGGAACTGCGCTGGCCGATGCCTGCGCGGCGGCGGTCGCCCTGGCTGCCGCCGGCCTCGACGTGATCTCGGTGTCGGCCGGCGGAAAGTTCGAGGACGCCAAGCAGCCCAAGGTGGGCGCCGCCGCCTACCCGTACACCGGGCCGTCGGGCTATGCCTGCATGCCCACCATCTACAGCGACGCGCGCGGGCCGTTCGGACGCAACCTGCCGCTGGCGGCCGCCATCCGCGCCGCGGTGCGCGCCGCCGGCCACGCCACGCCCATCGTCGGGGCCGGCGGCATCGCCAGCGTGGCCCAGGCCGAGGCGGCGCTGGCCGACGGCGCGTGCGACGTCGTGGCGGCCGCGCGCCAGACCCTGGCCGACCCCGACTGGTTCGCCAAGCTCGAGGCCGGCGCCGGCGCCACGATTCGGCGCTGCGAGTTCACCAACTACTGCGAGGCGCTCGACCAGCGGCACCAGCCGGTCACCTGCAAGCTGTGGGACCGGATCGGCCTCGACCAGCCCGGGGTCGCCACCACCAGCGACGGCAAGCGCCGGCTGGTCGCGCCCTAGCGTCAGCGCCGCGACGCCGCGACGAAGAACCGGCCGTCGAAGCGCCAGCGCTCGGCGGGTCGGCCGCGGCGGGCCACCTCGAGCGCGCCGTCGACCACGCGGCAGCCGGTGATGGCGGCGTCGCCGTCGACGTCGTCGCCGTGGATGAGCCCGAGCCAGCGCACCCCGGCCGCGTCCCCGGTGAACACGTCGAGCCGATCGAACGGCCCGATGCCGTCGTTGCGGTAGGTCAACTCGAGCACCGCCTCGGGCACGCCGTCGCCGGTGAGGTCGCCGTAGACCGGCGACCCCACGATCAGCTCCTCCTGGTGACCGTCGGGTTCGCCGTCGAGGAGGTAGCGCCCGTGGACCACCGGGAACGTCATCGGGCCTTCGCCCTCGAGCAACGTCAACTCGTACGTGCGGTCGTGCCAGTCGACCTGGTCGAGGCCGGGCGGGGCCGCCGGCGACGCCACCGCCGACGGGCGCGGGGTCGCCGGGGCGCCGCACGCCGCCAGCCCGAGGCCGAGCGCCGCGCCGCCCCATCGCCCACGCCGGCTCACGACGCCGGCACGACGGCGATCGACGCGATGCCGCGCAGCTCGCCGGTCATGGTCCAGGTGGCGCCCTGCTTGCCGAAGCGCCGGAACCGCAACTGCCCGCTGCGGTTGAGCTTGATGTACAAAACGGTCTGGGCTGGATCGAAGTCGGCGCCCTCGAGGCGCAAGCTGGCGCCTTCGCTGTCGGTCAGGTTGACCGCCTTGGCCCCGCCCAGCCCGGCCGCGGCCAGCACGTCGACGAAGTTCCAGCCCGGGGTCTCGGTGTCGCCGACCGGGGCGGTGACGGTGGGCAGGGGCGCCAGCTTGTCGCCGGTGAACCGGGCTTCGTCCTTGCCGGACTTGATGAGGATCACCAGATCAGCGCTGGGCGCCGGGCGCTGGCCGGCGCCGTCGTGCTGGTGGCCGTCGCCGTCCCCGCCGCCGTGCCCCCCCGGCTTGCCGGCCAGCTCGGCGGCGATGGCGCCGCGGTCGTCCTTGGTCTTGATGATGACCTTGACCACCGGGCTGACGGTGTTCTCGAGCGCGTCGCCGCGGGCCATGCCGAACACCGCCGCGCCGTCGACCAGCGCCAGCGACGGCACGAGGTCGCCGTGGTCGCGGGCCGGGGCCATCACGGTGGTGGCCTTGCCGCTGGGATCGAGCGCGATGACCGCCAGCCACACCTCGGGATCCGGCGCGCCCGGAGCCATGCCCACCAGCGCGCGCGGCTTGACGGTCAGCGCGGCCGAGGTGGCCACCTCGCGATCGTCGAGGAAGATCGCCACCGGGGCGGCCACCGGCGCCGGCGGCGGGGGCGCCGCCTTCTTGCAGGCGGCCAGGGCGAGGACACAGCCGATGACGATCCGTCGAGACATCGCTGCCGAGCCTACTCGATCCAGCGGACCACCGAGAGCCGCGACGCCTCGGTCCGGGCCTCGAGCGGCACCTGGGCCCGCAGCGCGGCGCGGCCCTGCCATCGGACCTGCCCCCCGCGCCAGGTGATCCACGCCGCCACCGCGGCCACCTCGTCGGCGGTGGCGTCGGCGAACAGCTCGACGCGCACCTCGGGGGCGGCGCTGGCGCGGTCGACCAGCACCCCGCGGCGATCGGCCGGCGCCAGCGGGGCCACCGCCACGACCCCGGGCCGGGCCGCCAGCGCGGCGGCGGTGGTCGCGTCGAGCCGGATCACGTACGCGTCGTCGCCGGCCACGTCGTCGCCCAGGGCCAGCTGGGCCGCGGCGCGCTGGCGCGTGGCGGCGTCGCCGGCCAGCCGCACGACGTAGGCACCGCGGTCGCCTGGCGCATAGGCGGCGAGCGCTTCGGGGTAGCTGTACAAGGGCACCGGGGCGCCGGCCGGGGTCAGCACCTGCCACGGGGGCGCCACCGGGGCGGCCGGCGGCGGCGCGGCGCACGCGGCCAGGCCGACGCACAAGAGCCCGCGCGCCAGGGCGCGCACCGTCGAGCGGATCATGGCGGGCAGTGTACGCGCCCACGGTCGGCGTGGGCACCGTCACGGCAACGTCACGGCGCTGGGCCTTGCCCTGGCGTCGGGCCGGCCAGTACCGTCCGGCTCCATGCCGATCAAGCCTCGCAGCCGGAGCCTCGCGCTCGTCTTGATCCTCGAGCTGGCGGTGGGGGCGTTCATCTGGTTCGGCACCGGGCGGACCTCCCAGGCCCAGCCGACCCCCGCAGCCCCGACCGCGGCCCAGCCGGCCCCCGCGGACGCCGCGGCCAAGGTCGCGACGCCGCAGCCCGACGCAACCATCGCCGCCGCGCCCGCGGTGCCCGCCCCGGCGGTGTGCCCGGTCAAGAAGCCGTCGCCGCCACGACCGCTGCTCGACGACCTGCTGCCGATCGGCATCCTGATCGCGTTCATCGCCTTCGTGTTGTGGCGGTTGCCCAAGGTCGACCTGGGCCACTCCGAGGCGTTCAAGAAGCGGCGGCTCCTCAACTGGCTGCCGCTGGGGCTGACCTACACGTTCCTGTACTTCGGCCGCTACAACATGAAGCAGTTCCAGGGCATCGGCCTCACCGAGGCCGAGTACGCCGCGGTGTTCGGGTTCGGGTCCGCCGCCTACGGCCTGTCGCTCATCGTCAACGGGCCGCTCACCGATCGCCTGGGCGGGCGCGTCACCATCCTCATCGCCGCGCTCGGCGCCGGCGCCGCCAACCTGTGGATGGGCTACATGGCGATGACCGGCAACACCTTTGGCATGAAGCCGGTGACCGCGTTCACCGCGGCCTACGCGGTCAACATGTACTTCCAGAGCTTCGGCGCCATCTCGATCGTCAAGGTCAACGCCGCGTGGTTCCACCTGCGCGAGCGCGGCACCTTCGGCGGCATCTTCGGCATCCTCATCTCGCTGGGCCTGTACTTCGCGTACGACGTCGGCAAGCGCATCACCCAGGTGATGGAGATCCAGTGGCTGTTCTGGATCCCGGCCATCCTTTTGTTCACGTTCTTCGGCCTGTCGTTCCTGTTCGTGCGCAACCAGCCGTCGGACGCCGGCCTGCCCAACTTCGACCTGGGCGACGCCACCGACGAGGGCGAGAAGCTGTCGGCCTGGACGGTGCTGTGGCGAATGCTGACCCACCCGGTGCTCATGATCATCGCGCTCATCGAGCTGTGCTCCGGCTTCCTGCGCCAGGCCATCCTGCAGTGGGGCACCGATTTCGGCTTCGGCATCGGCCTGGGCAAGACCTTCGTGTTCCAGCACTGGGGCCTGGTGTCGTGCATCGCCGGCATCACCGGCGGCATGTTCGCCGGCGCGGTCAGCGACTACGTGTTCAAGTCGCGCCGCAGCCCGGTGTCCGCGGTGCTGTACGGCATCATGCTGGTCGGCGCGCTGTCGATCGCCCCGTTGTTCGCGGCGCCGTGGGCCATCGGCTGGGTGGTGGCGGTGATGTCGATGGCCATCATCGGCGTGCACGGCATGCTGACCGCCACCGCCAGCGCCGACTTCGCCGGCAAGAAGAACACCGGCATGGCGGTCGGCCTCATCGACGGGTTCGTCTACGCCGGCTCGAGCATCCAGGCCGCGGTCTACGGCGCCTACCTCCCGGCCTCGAAGATCCGCGACGCCGCCGGCTGCCTGGTGTCGAACCCGGAGTCGAAGAAGATCGAGAACTGGCACGTGTGGCCGTACGCGATGATCCCGGTGGCGGCGGTCGGGCTCCTCCTGTCGTTGCGGATCTGGAACGCCAAGCCGACCCGGCGCGGCAGCCCGGCCCACTGACGGCGGGCGCCGGGGGCGGCGCCAGGTTTTGCGCCGGCCGGCCGCCGCGCGTATCCTCGGCCCATGGCCGGCCTGCCTCCCAAGCGCGACACGCTCGACCGCAAGCTGGTCGATCAAGTCGCGGGGCTTCTGGCCGACGCGACCAGCGTCTTGTTCATCACCGGCGCCGGCATGTCGGCCGACTCCGGCCTGCCGACCTACCGCGGCGTGGGCGGCCTGTACGACAAGAAGCTCACCGAGGACGCGCTGCCGATCGAGCAGGTCCTGTCGGCGCCGATGCTGGCCCAGCGCCCCGACCTGGTGTGGAAGTACGTCCACGACGTCGAGCTGGCGTGCCGCCACGCCACGCCCAACCGCGGCCACGAGATCCTGGCCAAGCTGGGCGAGCGCATCCCGCGCACCGTGGTGTTCACCCAGAACGTCGACGGCTTCCACCGCGCCGCCGGGTCCAAGCACGTCATCGCCATCCACGGCGACATCCACGACCTGCGCTGCACGCGGTGCGACTGGGCCAAGACCGTGGCCGACTACGCCACGCTGACCTTCCCGCCCAGCTGCCCGCGCTGCGCGTCGGTGGTGCGGCCGGCGGTGGTGCTGTTCGGCGAGCCACTGCCCGAGGGCCCGTTCCAGGCGTTCGAGGCCGAGGTCGCGCGCGGCTTCGACCTGGTGTTCCTCATCGGCACCCAGGCGTTGTTCCCGTACGTGGCGCGCCCGGTGCTCCTCGCCAAGAGCGCGGGCGTCCCCACCGTCGAGATCAACCCCGGCACCACCGACCTGTCCGAGGTGGTCGACTTCCGCTTCGCCACCACCGCCAAGCACGCGCTGCGGTCGCTGTGGATCGCGTTCAAGGGCAAGAACGTGATGGCGACCCGGCTGGGTCGCTGACCGCGCGCGACGCCTACTGGCCGCGCCCGACGCCGGCCGGCAGGCCGGGGATGCCGTCGGCGCCGGCCGGGATCTGGATGGTCGACCCCGCGAAGTCGGCCGCGGTCATCGGCTGGTAGCTGCCGCCCAGGTGGGCCGACAGGAACGCCTCGGCCACCGCGGTGAACGCCTGCATGTTCTCGGGCCGGGCGAAGCCGTGGCCCTCGTCGGGGAACAGCACGTACGACACCGGCAGCCCCTTGGCCTGCATCGCCTTGACGATCTGGTCCGACTCGGCCTGCTTGACCCGCGGATCGTTGGCGCCCTGGCCGATGAGCAGCGGCCGCTCGATCTGGTCGGCGTGGGTCAGGGGCGACACGTCGAGGAGCGCCTGGGCGCCGGCCGGGGTGGTCCAGTCGCCCATCCGACGCTGGAACACCGAGATGAGCGGCTTCCAGTAGGCCGGCACCGACTGGACCAGGGTGATCAGGTTCGACGGGCCGACGATGTCGACGCCGCACTTGAAGGCCTGCGGCGTGAGCGTCAGGCCGGCCAGCGTGGCGTAGCCGCCGTAGCTGCCGCCCATGATGCACACGTCCCCGGCGGAGGTGACCCGGTGGTCGACCGCCCAGGCCACCGCGTCGAGCAGGTCGGTGTGCATCGCCTTGCCCCACTGCCGATCGCCGGCGTTGACGAAGGCCTTGCCGAACCCAGTCGAGCCCCGGTAGTTGACCGACAGGACCGCGTAGCCGCGGTTGGCCAGGAGCTGGTGCAGCGGATTGTAGCCCCAACCGTCCCGCGCCCACGGCCCGCCGTGGACCAGCAGCACCAGCGGCACCGGCTGGTCGGGGGTGCCGTCCCCGTCGGGATCCGCCGCCGGCGGCAGCGACAGGTAGCTCACCAGCGGCAGCCCGTCGCGGGCCGCGATCTCGACCGGGTGCATCCGCGCCAGCGGCAGGCCGTCGAGCGCCGGCCGCGCCGAGTACAGGAACGTGCCGCGCTGGGTCTTGCGCTCCCACCGCCAGTACCGCGCCGCCCGGCGATCGCTCTGGTAGCCGACGATCCAGGTGCGATCGTCGTGGCTCATCGACACCACGCGGAAGTCGCCCTCGTCGAGCTTGGCCAGCGCCGCCAGGTCCTTGGCGATGCTCTTGTCGAGCACCTTCCACGCCGGGCGCGCCACCGTGAACGCCACCGCCCGCACCGCGCCGGTGCCGGGGTGGGCGATGATGCCGCCGGCGTCGGCCCGGGCGTCCTCGGCCAGGAGCTGACGTCGCTTGCCGGTGGCGGTGTCGAGGGCGTACAGCGCCGCGGTGTCACGCCCGCGCGAGTCGATCATGAAATAGCGCTTGCCGCTGGTCTCCATGCCGACCACCTGGGTGGTCAGCTGATCGTCCGACGGCACGGTGTCGCGCTCGACCCAGCCCTTGGCCGAGTTGACGACGATCTTGATCGAGCCGTCGGGCTGGAACTGCTGGCCCAGGCGCAGCTTGAGGTCGGCGTCGGCGGTGAAGTTGACGTAGCCGGGGTTCTGGAACACCAGCGTCGCCGTGCCGGTCGCCAGGTCCACGTCGTAGACGTCGTGGAGCGCCGGGTCGCGATCGTTCATCCCGATCAGCAGGCGGCCCGGGTGCGCGTACGACATCCCGACCAGCTCGGCCCGGACGCCGGGGCGGTTGGTCAGATCCAGCGCGCCGGTGCCGTCGGGCTTGACCCGGAAGATGTGGAAGTTCTCGTCGCCGCCGGCGTCCTGCTCGTACAGCAGGTACGCGCCGTCGGCGGCCCAGTAGTACTCGCGGACCGGCCGCGCCTTGTCGAAGGTGACCTGGACCGCCTTGGCGAGGTCGCCGGCCGGGGCCACGAACACGTTCATCACGCCGGCGGCTGGCGCCGCGAAGGCGACCCACTTGCCGTCGGGCGACAGGTCCGGACCGCTGCGCTCGGGGTTGCCGAACAAGACGGCGCGCGGGATCAGATCGCCGCGCGGGTGGCCCTGAGGCGCGGCGGCCACCGGCGGCGGGGACGCGACACCGGCGGGCGGGGCTGCGACAGGCTGCGACGTCGCAGGCGACGGCACGACCGGGGCCGGGGCCTGCTTGGAGCCGCCACCACAGGCGGCCAGGGCACAGACGAGGAGCGAGGACCACGAAGAGCGATGCATGGCCGCGACCCTTGCACACCCCGCGCCACCCCAGGTGCTAAACCGCCGCGGAGGGCCATGACCGGTGCGCCCGCGCGCGCTAGGGTTCGCCACCATGAAGACGCGCGCAGCCATCGCATTCGAAGTCGGCAAGCCGCTGGTCGTCGACGAGGTCGACCTCGAGGGGCCCAAGGCCGGCGAGGTCCTGGTCGAGCTCAAGGCCACCGGGGTGTGCCACACCGACGAGTTCACCCGGTCGGGCGCCGATCCCGAGGGCCTGTTCCCGGTCATCTTCGGCCACGAGGGCGCCGGCATCGTCCGCGAGGTCGGCCCCGGCGTCACCTCGCTGGCGCCAGGCGATCACGTGATCCCGCTGTACACGCCGGAGTGCCGGCAGTGCAAGTCGTGCCTCTCGCGCAAGACCAACCTGTGCACGTCGATCCGCGCCACCCAGGGCAAGGGCCTCATGCCCGACGGCACCAGCCGGTTCTCGTACAAGGGCCGCCCTATCCACCACTACATGGGCTGCTCGACCTTCGCGAACCACACGGTGCTGCCAGAGATCGCGCTGGCCAAGGTGCGGCAGGACGCGTCCTTCTCGTCGATCTGCTACCTGGGCTGCGGCGTCACCACCGGCGTCGGCGCGGTCCTGTGGACCGCCAAGGTCGAGCCCGGCGCCAACGTCGTGGTGTTCGGCCTCGGCGGCATCGGCCTGAACGTCATCCAGGGCGCCAAGCTGGTCGGCGCCAACATGATCATCGGCGTCGACATCAACCCGGCGCGCGAGGCCACCGGCCGGCAGTTCGGCATGACCCACTTCGTCAACCCCAAGGAGATCAAGGGCGACCTGGTGGGGCACCTGGTCGAGCTGACCGGCGGCGGCGCCGACTACAGCTTCGAGTGCGTCGGCAACACCACGCTCATGCGGCAGGCCCTCGAGTGCTGCCACCGCGGCTGGGGCGTGTCGGTGGTGATCGGCGTCGCCGGGGCCGGCCAGGAGATCTCGACCCGGCCGTTCCAGCTGGTCACCGGGCGGGTGTGGAAGGGCTCGGCCTTCGGGGGCGCGCGCGGCCGCACCGACGTGCCCAAGCTGGTCGACTGGTACATGGACGGCAAGATCGAGATCGACGCGCTCATCACCCACAAGCTGCCGCTCGAGCGCATCAACGAGGCGTTCGACCTGATGCACGCCGGCACCTCGATCCGGACCGTGGTCGAGTTCTGATGAGCGAGGTCACCACCCGCAGCGAGCAGCGCGCCTTCGGCGGCGTGCAGGGCTTTTACCAGCACGCCAGCGCGGCCTGTGCCGGCGCGATGCGCTTCGCGGTGTACCTGCCGCCGGCGGCCGAGCGCGGCCCGGTGCCGGCGCTCTACTATCTGGCGGGGCTGACCTGCACCGAGGAGACCTTCGTCATCAAGGCCGGCGCGCAGCGGTTGGCGGCGGAGCTGGGGCTGGCGCTGGTGGCGTGCGACACCAGCCCGCGCGAGGCGCGCTTCCCGGGCGACGACGCCAGCTGGGACTTCGGCCAGGGGGCCGGTTTCTACCTCGACGCCACCGCGGCGCCGTGGCGCGACGCGTACCGGATGGAGACCTACGTCGTCGACGAGCTGGTCGCCGCCGTCGAGGCGCGCTTCCCGATCGCCGGCGATCGCCGTGGCCTCACCGGCCACTCGATGGGCGGCCACGGCGCGTTGACCTTGGCCCTGCGCCACCCCGGGCGCTTCGCCAGCGTGTCGGCGCTGGCGCCGATCGTCGCGCCCAGCCAGGTGCCGTGGGGCCACAAGGCCTTCGCCGGCTACCTGGGCGACGACCGCGCGGCGTGGGCCCAGCACGACGCCTGCGCGCTGGTGGCGAGCGGCGCCCGCTTCCCTGGCCCGGTGCTGGTCGACCAGGGCCTGGCCGACAAGTTCCTCGAGCGCGAGCTGCAGCCCGAGCGCCTCGAGGCGGCGGCCGCCGCGGCCGGGATCGACGTGACGGTGCGCCGCCACGCTGGCTACGACCACAGCTACTACTTCATCGCCACGGTCATCGACGATCACCTGCGCCACCACGCCGCGGCGCTGGTCGGCTGAGCCGGACCGGCCGGGGCGCGCGGGCCCGGGCGGCGGCGCGGGCTAGGTCTTGTCCTCGACGGTGTCGCCCACGTACAGCTCGAGGGCGAGCTGGCCGGTGCCGTCGGAGCGGATCAGCTCGCGGATGCCGGCCGCGCGCAGGCGCGACCGCAGCCGGCCGAGCGACACGTCCCACCGGTGCCGCAGCGGCAACACGTCGGCCTCGTCGGGCCAGACCTCACGCGCCAGCACCTCCCAGTGGGTGGGGCCGCCGCACGCGACCAGCTCGCTGAGGATGCGGGCGCCGGTGCCGCCCAGGGTGTGGACCTTCTGGTTGCGCCGGAAGATCTGCACGCTGTCGTAGTACGCCACCAGCTTGATGGGCGCGGCGATCTCGTCGGCGCCGTCGGTGGCCACCGCGCTGGCAGCCGACAACGGCAACAGCTCGAAGCCGAAGGTGTGGCCACCCAGGTCCAGCCGATCGCCCGGCGCGATCGGCCGGGTGTGGCCCTGGTGGCGCAGGCGCCAGCGGTCGCCGGTCGACCAGATGACCGCCGCGGCCTCGGGCACCAGCTTGCCGTGCAGGCGCGGCGGATCGATGGTGAGGCTGGCCACCTGGGGCAAGATCTGCTGCTCGCCCGACGGTAGCGTCACCGCCAGGACGGCGTCGGGGGTCTGGACCCGCTCGACGGTGAGGACCACGTCGTCGACGATGGTGATGCGCAGGCCCGGCCGCAGCACCACCTCGGCGGTGGGCTGGCCGTCGGCGATGACCATCCGCCGCAGCGCCAGCAGGCGCAGCTCGTCCTTGCGCAGGCTGACGATGGCGTGGGCCTCGGACACCCGGGGGTCGTCGATGACCACCGCGGCGGTCGAGGTGCGACCGATGAGGTCGCCGTGGCCGACCACGTGCTCCTCGGCGAGTCCGGACAAGATCGCGTAGGCGCGCATCGGCGGCCGAGTGTACCGCACCGGCCCGCGCCCCTGTGCCGGCGGCCGCGCCCCGCCACTGTCCACCGCGGGCTGCGCGACGGCACCGGCGGCCGGGCGCGCGGCGGGTGGCGAGCGCCGCGTGAGAGGTCCGTGAGGTCGGCCGCGATACACTGGCGGCGATGGACGGCGACGACCTCCCCACGCACTCGCTGGTCGGGCTGAGCGAGGCGGTGCCGGCCGCGCCAGGCCCGGGCGCGCAGCCGTTCGCCATCGACGCCGATCGCCGCTACCACGAGGTCGAGGTGGTCGGCGCGGGCGGCCTGGGCACCGTGCTCCTGGCGCGCGACCAGCGGCTCGACCGCGAAGTGGCGCTCAAGCGCATCGGCCCGGGGGCCGACCCGACGCTGGCCGCGGCCGCGTTCCAGCGCGAGGCGCGCATCACCGCCCGCCTCGACCACCCCGGCATCGTGCCGATCCACGACGCCGGTCGCACCGCCGACGGCCGGCTGTTCTACACGATGCGCCTCATCCGCGGGCGCTCGCTGGCCGAGGTGGCGGCGGCGACCGTCGACGCCGACGCCCGGCTGGCGCTGGTCGGCGCGGTGACCGCGGCGTGCCACGCCGTCGGCTACGCCCACCGCCACGGCGTGGTCCACCGCGACCTCAAGCCGGCCAACGTGATGCTGGGCGAGTACGGCGAGACCCAGGTGGTCGACTGGGGCCTGGCCCACGACCACGCCCGCGACGGCGCGGTCACCGGCGCCGCCGGCACGCCGGCCTACCTGTCGCCCGAGTCGGTGCGCGGGGCCGCCGGCACCCCCGCCGCCGACGTGTGGGCGCTGGGCGCGATCCTCTACGAGGTGGTGACCGGCGCGCGACTGGTGCCGGGCGATCGCGACGCGGCGATGGCCGCCCTGCGGGCCGGCCGGCCGCCGGCGCTGGTGTGGCCCGACGAGGTGCCCGGCGAGCTGCGCGCGATCGTGGCCCGGGCGGTGGCGACCGATCCCGCTGCCCGCTATCCCGACGCCGAGGCGCTGGCCGGCGACCTGGAGGCGTTCCGCGACGGCCGCCGGGTCGCCGCCTACCGCTACTCGACGTGGGAGCTGGCGCGCCGCCTGGTCGTGGCGTGGCGCTGGCCGCTGGCCGCCCTGGCCACCGCGGTGATCGCCGCCATCGTCGCGCTGACCGCCACCAACCACCGGATCGCGCGGCAGCGCACCCGCGCGGTCGCCGCCGAGCAGGCGACGCGGGTCGAGCTGGGCCGGGCCGAGGCGGCCCTGGCGCGCGCGCTGGCCACCAGCGCGGTGACCGCGTTCACGGCCGGACGCCACGCCGAGGCCGAGCAGCTCGCCGCGGCTGCGCTGGCCCACGGTGACGACGTCGACGCCCGCGGCGTCCTGGCCACGCTCCACGCCGAGCCGACCGCGACGCCGGTGACCCGGGTCGAGCTACCTGGCTGCCCGTGGGTCATCCCTGGCGTCGACGGCGAGGCCCTGTGCCTGGGCCGGGGCTACCTGGAGCTGTGGACGCTGGCGCCGCCGGCGCGTCGGTGGCGGGTCGACCGGGCCTTCGACGGTGCGGTCGCGACCTCGACCGTGGTGGTGGCGTGGGACGCCGCCGCGCTGACGACGATCGATCGCCCGACCGGCGCGGTCCAGGTGTTCGCCGACCCGTCGCGCCGCGCCCCGGTCGAGCTCGATCGCCCGGAGCGGGTCGCGGTCGACGCTGATCGCGCCCGGGTGGCGATCCAGGCCGGCCTCCAGATCGAGGTGATGTTCGACACCGAGGCGTTCGCCATCCTCGACGCGCCGTGCGGCGCCGCGAGCATCGACGCGCTGGCGCTCGGGCGCGACCTGGTGTGGATGGCGTGCGGCGACGGCGCGGTGCGGGCGGCGACGGTCGACGGCGTGACGCACGAGGTGGACGTCGGCGCGGCCGATGGACGCGGCCGCGCCACCGCGTTGGCCGTCGACGAGGCCGGCCTCGAGCTGGCCATCGGCACCGCGACCGGGGCGGTGACCCGGGTCGACCTCCGCAGCTGTCTCGATCGCGACTGCGCGCGGCCGGCGGTCGAGGTGGTCCCGGCCCGGGGCCTGGGCAGCGTGCGCGCGCTGGCGTTGCCCGGCGCGGCGACCCTGGTCGTGAGCGACAGCGGCGACGCGGTGCTGGTCGGCGTCGACGCGGCGCGCACCGTGCGCCGGATCCCGGTGACGCCTGGCGCCGCGGTCGCCGTGGCCGAGGCCGGCGTGGTCGTCGGCGGCGCCGCCCTGTGGACCTTCGCCTGGACCGATCAGGGCGGCCCGGCGGGCTGGCCGGCGCCGCTGCGGCCAACCGCCCTGGCGCTCACCGACGCCGCCGTCGCGATCGGCGGCGACGCCGAGATCGTCGTCACGATCTCCGGCGCCGTCACGCGGCTGCCGGTGCGCGGCCAGGTCGCGTCGCTCGCGTGGTCGCCCGATGGCACCCGCCTGGCCGCCGCGCTCCTCGACGATCCCGACGCCGGCGTCCGGTGGTACGCGGTCGCGCCCGACCGGACGCTGGGCGAGCGGCCGTTGCCCGGCGCTCCCGGGGCCGCGCGCCACGTCGCGTTCGACGCCGACGGCACCCTGCGCGCCACCAGCGGCAGCGGCATGACCACCTGGGATCCCGGCGGCCGGCTCGCGCGCCACGACGGGCCCGCCGCCGGCCCGATCAGCGCCGACGGGGGCTGGGCGTGCAGCGCCGACGGCCAGCGTTGGCGACGGGCCGGGCTGGCCTGGACGCAGCGCGGCGCGTGCGGCGGCGTCCTGGGGTTGGCCGCGGATGCCGCGGGGCGCTACCTCGCGCTCGCCCGCCGGCGAGAGGTGGCGCTGGAGGACCTCGCGAGCGGCGCCACCGTCACGCTCCCGCTGGGTCCGGCCGAGGTCACCGCGCTGGCGCTGTCGGCGGCGGGCGACTGGCTGGCGGTGGGCACTGGCACCGGCGTCGTCGAGCTCCGGCGCACCAGCGACGGGGCGGTGGTCGCGCGGCTGGCCAGCCACGCCCACCGCATCACCGGCCTGTGGTTCGCTGGCGCGGCGGTGATCACCGCCGGCGTCGACGGCACGGTGCGTCGCCACGACCTGGCCCCGCTGACCGCCAGCCCGGCCCAGCTGGCCGCGGCGGCCGCGGCGCGCTGGCGGCCGCTGTCACCGTGACCCCGCGGGTCAGGGCGTCGCGCCGGTGGCCGCGGGGAGCGCGCCCAGCGGCAGCGCGTCGCCATGGCCGAGCACCCGCACGCCGGTCACCGCCCGCGCCGCCGCCACCTCGGCCAGCCGCCGCCGCGGCGCGTGGGCGCTGCCCAGCCGCAGGTTGACCGTGCCCCAGTGGACCGGCACCAGGGTGCGGGCGCCGAGGCGCTCGAAGATGTCGAGGGCGCAGTCGGGATCGATGTGGACGCCGCGATCGAGCGCGGCGCGTCGGCGCCGGTAGTACCAGACCGGCAACATGCCGCCGATGGGCAGGAGCGTCGCCGCCAGCGCGAACTGCTTGCCGATGTCGTCGAACACCGCGTGGTCCGAGAAGTCGACGTCGCCGGCGTGGTGCACCGCCACGCCGCCCTTGGTCAGCACGTAGCCGGCGCAGATCGGGCGGTCCCCCTTCTTCCACCGGCCGTTGTCGTGCTTGGTGGGCACCGCGACCAAGTCGACCCCGCCGACGTCGACGTGGTCGCCCGGCTCGACCTCGCGCACCTCGCGGAACCCCAGGTCGGCCACGATGGGGGCCGCCCCGCGCGGCACCACCAACAGCGTGGCGCGATCGACCGCCTTGAGCGACCACCGGTTCAAGTGGTCGACGTGGGCGTGGGTGATGACCACCGCGTCGACGGCGCCGGCCCGGCGAGTGCGGCCGCGGCCCAGCGGATCGACCAGCACCCGCCGTCCGCCCACCGCCAGCACCGCGGTGGCGTGGCCGAGCCAGGTCACCTGATCGGCCGCCCCCGGGTCACCCCCCGAGCCGGCACCGGCGGATCGATCGCCTCCGGCGGTAGCTGTGGACATCGGGCGCTGCTATAGCACGGGGTCCGTGCTCACGTTCTTCCTCATCGGCGCCGCCATCGGTGCGCTTACGGGCGTGCCGATCGGGCCGGTGAACGTGGCGGTGATCGACGCCGCGTACCGCCACACCCTCCGGCGGGGCGTCGCGGTCGGGCTGGGCGGCGCCATCGGCGACTTCTTGTTCTCGGGCTCGGCCATGCTGTGGATCGGCCCCCACGTGATCGGCCAGCCCGGCGTGAAGCCGGTGCTGTTCGCCATCTCGGGCGTGGTCCTCATCGTGTACGGCATCCTCACCGCGCGCAGCCAGCCGCCCAGCGCCATGACCGCGCCGGCGCACTCGGTGCCGCCGTACCACGAGATCTGGAACGGCCTGGTGGTCGGGCTCGGTCTCATCCTGCTCAACCCCGCCGCCATCGTGACCTGGGTGGTGGTGGTCGGCTCGCACCTGTCCGACCTGTCGACCCTCGACGCGCTGGCCGCCGCCACCGGCGTGTTCGTCGGCAGCCTGGCGTGGTTCTCGTTTGTGGCGTTCATCGCCGACAAGGGCAAGCGCCTGATGGGCGAGCGGGCCCACGTCATGACCCGGATCGTCGGGGTGGGCTTGATCGGCTACGGCCTGTACTCGCTGGGCCGGGCGATCGTCTACTTCAGGTGAGCTGACCGCCGGCCGATGACCGCGGGCGCGTGATCACCTGGTCGCGGGCCGACGGCGTGGTCGAGCTCGACGCCCGCGTGATGCCGTAGCCGCGCCGCGGCGCCAGGTGCGCCCGCGCCGACCCGGGGTACAACCTGTCCATGCAGCGCGTCGCCTCGGTCTGCGCCCTCGTCCTGTTCGCCTGCGGCGGCCCCGCCGCCACCACGCCACGCGCCACGGTCGCGCCCCCGCCCTCACCCGGGGCCAGCCTCGACGCCGGCCCCGACGCCGCCGTCGAGGACGACGTGGTCCCGCCGGTGGCGGCGATCCGGCCGGTGACCGACCGCTACCACGGCGTGGCGGTGGCCGACCCGTACCAGTGGCTCGAGGCCGACGACCCGGAGGTGGCGGCCTGGAGCGCCGGCCAGGACCGGTTCGCGCGCGCCGTCCTCGACGCCATCCCGGGCCTCGCCACGCTGACCGGCGAGCTGCGCGCGTACCTGGCAGCGCCGATCACCCGCTACAGCGCGCTCACGCCCAGCGCCGGCAAGGTGTTCGCGCTGCGCAAGACGCCGGCCGCCCAGCAGCGCGACCTGGTGGTCATGGACGCGCCCGAGCGCGCCGACGCCGCGCGCCTGGTGCTCGATCCGACCGCCGGCGGCGACGCCCACCAGGCCATCGACTGGTTCGTGCCGTCGCCCGACGGCACCAAGCTGGCGGTGTCGCTGTCGTCGGGCGGCAGCGAAGCCGGGACGCTCCATGTGATCGGGCTCGACGGCCAGGACCTCGAGCCCCCCATCCCCAACGTCCAGCGTGGCACCGGCGGCGGCGACGTCGCGTGGCGCGCCGACGGCCAGGCGCTCTGGTACACCCGGTACCCGGCGCCGGGCGAGCGGCCTGACGACGAGCGTGACTTCTGGATGCAGGTGTGGAGCCACCAGCTCGGCACGCCGGCGGCCGACGACCGCTACGAGTTCGGCCGGGACCTGCCCAAGATCGCCGAGATCCTCCTCGACAGCGACGCCGACGGACGGCTCCTCGCCAGCGTCCAGAACGGCGACGGCGGGGTGTTCCAGCACTACCTGCGCGACCCGCGCACCGGCCGCTGGCGCCAGCTCACCCGGTGGGACGACCAGGTGGTGAGCGCGGTGTTCGGCGCCAAGGGCGACCTGTGGCTGGTGTCGACCAAGGGCGCGCCGCGCGGCCAGCTGCTGCGCCTGCCGGCGTCGGCTCGCTCGCTGCGGCAGGCCCGGCGGGTGGTGGCCCAGGGCCCCGACACCATCGTCACCTCGTTCTCCGACGACGTCGGCCCGGTGGTCACGCGAGATCGCGTGTACCTGACCTACCAGACCGGCGGCCCGAGCGAGGTCCGCGCGTTCACGCTGGCCGGCAAGCCAGCCCCGGGCCCGGCGTTGCCCAAGGTGGCGGCGGCGTACCTGCTGCCGCGGCCGGTCGGCGCCGACCTGCTGGTCTGGTCGGAGTCGTACGTCACGCCGGGCGCGTGGTTCCGGTTCACCCCCGCCACCGGCGCGCTCACCGAGGTCGCGCCGCTGTCGCCGCGGCCGCCGGTGTCGCTCGCGGGGTGGGAGGTGCGCCGCGAGCTGGCGTCGTCGGCCGACGGCACCTCGGTGCCTGTGAACATCGTGTGGCGCACCGGCACACCACAAGACGGCACCACGCCGTGCGTGGTGACCGGCTACGGCGGCTTCGGCATCAGCCTCGAGCCCGGCTTCGTCGGCAACCAGTGGCCGCTGCTCAAGCGCGGCGTGTGCTTCGCGGTGGTGAACCTGCGCGGCGGCGCCGAGTTCGGCGAGGCCTGGCACCAGGCCGGCATGCTGACCAACAAGCAGCACGTGTTCGACGACTTCGCGGCGGCGCTCGACCACCTGGTCGCCCGCGGCTACACCAGCCCGGCGCGCACCGCGATCATCGGCGGCTCGAACGGCGGCCTACTCATGGGCGCGGCGCTGACCCAGCACCCGGGGCGGGTCGCGGTCGTCGTCGCCAAGGTCGGCATCTACGACATGCTGCGCACCGAGCGCTCGGCCAACGGGTTGTTCAACACCACCGAGTACGGCTCGGTGACCGACCCGACGCAGTTCGCCGCCTTGTACGCCTACTCGCCGTACCACCACGTCACGCCCCAGACCCGCTACCCGGCGGTGCTGATGACGACCGGCGCCAACGACCCGCGGGTCGCCCCGTGGCAGTCCCGCAAGATGATCGCCGCGCTCCAGGCGGCCCAGGTCGGCGACGCGCCGATCTTGCTGCGCACCAGCGCCACCTCGGGCCACGGCCAGGGCACGTCGATGGACGACCGCATCGCCGAGGACGCCCACGTGGACGCGTTCATCCTGGCTCAGCTCGGCGTGCCGATCGGCCCGTGACGGCGCGGCCCGCGCGGCGTCAGTCGAGCCCGCGCTTGCCGTCGGCCCAGTAGGCCCGGGTCACCACGGCGCGGCCCGCGACCGGGGCGGCCCGCAGGCTGGCGCGCACCACCGCGATGGTGCGAGCGTTGCCGGTGAGCACGACCGTGGGCGGGGCCAGGTCGCGGAGCGCGCGCTGGAGCTCGGCGTCGAGCGCGGCCAGCCGCCCGGCCGGCACCACCGCGCCGTCGACGCCGGCCACGCGCGCCAGCGCACAACGGGCCGCGTCGGGATCGCTTGCCTCGAGCACCACCCGCAGCGGGTGGCCGCCGTCGACCAGCGCGCGGGCCAGGCCGATCGAGGTGGCGTCGCCGACCAGGAGCACCGGGCCGCGCACCACGCCGAACTCGAGCGATCGCCGCGGCCCGAAAGCCCGGATGGTGGCGCCCGGCTCGACCTCGGCCGCCCACCGCGCCGCCGGACCGGCCCCGTGCAGGTGGACCAGCAGCTCGAGCTGGCCGCGGGCGCGGTCGACCGCGAACGGCGTGTACGTGCGCAACCCGGCGGCGGGCACCGCGAGCTGGAGCTTGTCGCCGGCAGCGATCGCCAGGCCGCGCAACGTCGGGGCGGCGATGGTCAGGTGGCGGAAGCCCGGCGCCGGCGTGGTGGCGCCGGTGACGGCCACCTCGCGGAACAGGAGCCGCCCGAGAGTGTCGGAGACGCGGGTGCGGAGCGAGGTCATGGAACGACCATCGCAGGCGCTTGTTTCGCCGCCGGCGGCGCCGGTGTTACGAAGTGTTGCGGTGCGCCGCGGCTACCGATCTTCGGTGGGCCGAAACGGCGTCAGGCCCTCGAGCGACCGCTTGCGCTGCCGGAGCCGCGGCGCCGCCACCGACCACGCCTGCACCAGCGCCTGCAGGCCGGCCGGCACCGGCACGTCGGCGCCGATCGCCTCGACGATCCGCACCAGGTCCTGACGGGCCGGGCCGGGCGGGGCCAGCTCGAGCAGCTCGGCCTGGCGCTCGAGGTGGGCCATCAAGGGCGCGCCCAGCTGGCGGACCAGATCGGTGCGGTCGGCGGCGATGGCCTCGAGTGGGATGGTCAGCAGCCCGACCGGCAGGTGGGCCGTGGCGCCGGCGGCGGTGACCTCGCGCTCGAACTGGGCCCACCGCTCGAGCATGAGCGGCGTGCGACGCGGCCCGCCGCTGGCGCGGGCTGAGGGCGGCCGCGGGCCACGTCGACGGACCGGCGCTTGCGCGCGCAGCTCGGCGATCTCGCGAGCGCGCGCCTCGCGTGCGGCCGCCAGCGCCGCGCGCTTGGCCTCGAGCTGGGCCCGGGCCGCGTCGAGCGCGGCGTAGCGTTTGGCCTGGCGGTCGGCGCGCACCCGCTCGGCGGCGGCCCACGCCCGGTCGGCCGCGGTCGTGTCTTCGATCGGCGGCGCGTTCACCGGCGACGGGAACGGCGGCGTGAGCGACGGCGACGCGACCGCAGGTGGAGCGGCTGCCGCCCCGCCGCTGGCCGCCGGCGTCGCCTTGCCGGTCGCGCGCTCGCGCTCGGCCTTGCGGGCCGCGCGCTCGGCAGCGGCGGCGGCCTTGGCCGCGGCGATCCTGGCCGCGCGGGCCGCGCGCGACACCTGCAGCTTGCCGGCGATGGTGTCGAGCGCGGCCACGGTCCGCGAGTCCCGCTCGGCCTTCCGGGCCAGGTCCGCCTCGATCATCTGCTGGCGCACGCTGGCCGCGTGGGCCTCCGCGGCGAGGCGCACATCGGAGGGGACCGGCGCCGGCACCGGCGGCGCGGCCGGGCGCCGGCCGGGCGGGCGGCCGACCCGCCGCGGCGGTGGCGCCTCGGCGGCGGTCGATTCCCGGAAGCGCAGCATCGATCGCGCGCGCCGGACCGCCTCGTCGACCGAGCCGACGTGGGCAGCGATCGCGGCCAGCAGGTCGACCTCGCCGGCCTCGGTCAGCGCCCGCGCCGTCACCGGCAGCCGGGCCGCCAACCGATCGGTCAGCGCGTCGACCACATGCTCGGCGGTCCACCGCCGCCTCGGCCGGTTGCGCGGCGCGAACCACGGCAGCGTCCGCAGCACCGCCGGCAGCCCGGCCGCGCGACGCGCCAGCGACAGCCCCCCGAACAGCGCGTGGGCAGCGGCCAGGAGCGACGCCTCGCCCAGCTCGCGCAGCCGCCGCGGCGACAGGGACTCGCCGGCCGCGGCCAGCGCGTGGAGCGCCGCGATCACCTGCTCGCGGTCGCGGTAACGGTCGGCGGGCTCGACCAGGCCGGCCGCGGCCCGCGCCGTCTCCAGGTCACCGTGCGCGGCGATCAACGCTTCGACCAGCTCGGCGTGCGCCGGCAAGAGCACCGGCGCGACCGGCGCCCCCCCCTGGTGGGCGAGGGTCGCCAGCTGAGCGAGCGCGTCCGACGTCGGACGCGGTGGTTGCGTCACACCCATGCCGCGGCACTGTAGCACCCAGGCCCGCGGGTCGGGAGCCATCGGCCCGGCCCGCGTCGCGTTGGTTCGCGGGCGCCGATGTGGCAAGGTCCGGCGATGGCCGCGCTGCCCCCGTCGCTCGAGCACGTCGTCGAGGTCACCCGCGTCGCCGGCCCACACGCCGCGACGCCCACGCTGGTCATCGAGATCCCGCACGGCGCGACCGCCACCGCGGAGTACGCCCACTACGCGGCCCAGCTGACCAGCCCGCTGCCAGCCGACCTGGCCGACTTCTTCCACGTCAACACCGACGCCGGGGCGCCGGAGCTAGCCCGGGCGGTCGCGGCCGCGCTGGTCGACCTCGATCCCCGCCATCACGTGGTGCTGGTGCGCAGCCGCGTGCCGCGCACCTTCATCGACTGCAACCGGCAGATCGACCTGGCGCCAGAGGATTTCCGCACCGGCAAGGTCGGGCCCGGGCTGATGCCGTGGATCGCCACCGACGCCGACCGCGCGCTGCTGCGGGCCGCCTTCGATCAGTACGTGGCCACCGTCGACGCGGCGCTGGCGACCCTCGGCCCGACCGGCGCCATGCTGATGCTCCACACCTACGCGCCGCGCACCGTCGACGTGGCGGTCGACCACGCCATCGTCACCAGCCTCCGCCGCGCCTACGCCCCGGCGCTGGTCGACACCTGGCCGCTGCGCCCGCCGCTCGACGTCATCGGGCGGACCCTCGACGGCGTCGATCACGCCCCGCCGGCGGTGGTGGCGGCGCTGGCCGAGGCCATGACGCCGCTGGGCCTGGCGGTGGCGACCGGCGCCACCTACCCGCTCCACCCCAGCACCCAGGCCTACGGCCACGTCCTGGCCCGGCCCGGCCGCGCGCTGTGCCTGGAGGTCCGCCGGGATCTGCTGGCCACCCCGTTCGAGCCCTTCGCGCAGATGACCATCGGCGTCGACGCGGTCGCGCGCCTCGCGGCGCCGCTGGCGCGGGCGCTGGCCGCGTGGTGGTAGCCGCCGACGGTCGCCAGGCGCCGGGGCGGTCTGGTATCGTCCGACACCCCTCGTGAACATCCTCTTCGTCGCCTCGGAGATGGCCCCCTACGCCAAGACGGGCGGCCTCGCCGACGTCGTCGGCGCCTTGCCGCGCGGCTTGCAGCAGGCCGGTCACGACGTGCGGGTGGTGGTGCCGCTATACGACACCGTCGACCTACGCCAGCTCGCCCTGGTGCCGGTAGCCGAGATGATGGTGGCGCTCGGCAGCCACCGCTACTCGACGACGGTGTTCGCCACCGGCGCCGGCCCCACCGTGTACTTCGTCCACTGCCCCGCGCTCTACGCGCGCGGCCGCCTCTACACCAGCGACCCCGACGAGCACCGCCGCTTCCTCGCGCTGTCGTACGTGGCCCTCGCGCTGTGCCAGCGCCTGCGGTTCGCGCCCGACGTGGTCCACGTCCACGACTGGCAGACCGCCCTCATCCCGCTGTTGCTCAAGGCCCGGTTCGCCGACGATCCGTGGTTGGGCCGGGCCCGCTCGCTGCTCACCATCCACAACCTGAACTACCAGGGCGGCTTCCCGGCCTCGATCGGCCCCGACACCAACCTGACCGACCTCGCGCACCTGTTCCACCAAGAGCTCTTGGGTGCGGGCCGGGTCAACTTCTTGCTCCAGGGCATCCTCTACGCCGACGGCGTGTCGACGGTGAGCCCCACCTACGCCAAAGAGATCCAGACCCCGGCCCACGGCGCCGGCCTCGACGGCTTCCTGCGGGCGCGCGCGTCGACGGTGGTCGGCATCTTGAACGGGGTCGACTACGACGAGTGGTCGCCCGAGCGCGATCGCTACATCCCGGCCCGTTACAGCGCGGCCGATCTGCGCGGCAAGGCGGTCAACAAGCGGGCGCTGGCCGAGGCCCTGGGGCTGCCCGCGGTGGCCGGCGCGCCGATGCTCGGCATTGTCAGCCGCCTGGTCAGCCAGAAGGGCCTCGACCTGCTGGGCGAGGTCGCGCCCGGCCTGCTGGCGCGCCACGGGTTCCAGCTGGCCGTGCTCGGCAGCGGCGAGCCCGGCCTCGAGGACATGTTCACCCGCCTGCAGCGGGCGTTCCCGCGCCAGGTGTGCTTCTACCAGGGCTTCAACAACAAGCTGGCCCACCTCATCGAGGCCGGGGCCGACATGTTCCTGATGCCGTCGCGCTACGAGCCGTGCGGCCTCAACCAGCTCTACAGCCTGCGCTACGGCACTGTGCCCATCGTCCACAAGACCGGCGGCCTGGCCGACACCGTGCGGCTGTGGAACCCGCGCACCGGCACCGGCACCGGCTTCGTGTTCGATCACCACGACGCCGGGGGCCTGCGCTGGGCCATCCAGGCCGCGCTGGCGACCTACCGCGATCAGCCGGCGTGGGCCCGCCTGGTCGACAACGGCATGGCCCAGGACTTCTCGTGGACGGCCCAGGTCAAGCGTTACCACCAGCTCTACTTGCGCCTCGTCCGCGGCCCCGCGACCCGGAGCTAACGCCATGCACGTCGTGTTCATCGAGCCGCGCTTCCCGGCCAACCAGAAGCACTTCATCCGCGCCCTGGCCGAGATCGGCGCCACCATCAGCGCCATCGGCGAGGGCAGCAAGGCCTCGCTCGACGCCGATCTGCGGCGCTGGCTGACCCACTACGAGGAGGTCACCAACGTCTGCGACGAGCAGCAGGTGCTGGCGGCGGTGCGCTTCATCCAGCGCCACGCCCACGTCGATCGGCTGGAGGCCACGGTCGAGGCCCACATCCTGCCGGCGGCCCACGTGCGCGAGGCGGCCGGGCTGCCCGGCACCACCGCGCGCACCGCGTTCCTGTGCCGCGACAAGCCGGCCATGAAGGAGGTCTTGCGCGCCGGCGGGGTGCCGTGCGCGGCGTCGACCGGCGCCGACTCCCTGGCCGAGGCCCGGGCCTTCGCCGAGCGGGTCGGCTACCCGCTCCTGGTCAAGCCGCGCGACGGCGCCGGCGCCTCGGGCGCAGCCCGGGTCGACAGCGACGCCGAGCTCGAGGCGGCGGCCAGCGCGCTCCACGTCGATCGCGGCCGATCGATCGCGGTCGAGGAGTTCATCGAGGGCCACGAGGGCTTCTTCGACACCCTCACCCTGCGCGGCCGGGTGGTCCACGAGTTCGCCACCCACTATTATCCCAACGTCCTCGAGGCGATGCGGACCCGGTGGATCTCGCCGCAGTTCATCGCCACCAACCGGGTCGACCTCGCCGACGGCTACGGCGAGGTGAAGGCCATGGCCCAGCGGGTGGTCGAGCTGCTCGGCATCGAGACCTCGGCCACCCACATGGAGTGGTTCTACGGCCCCAAGGGCCTCAAGTTTTCGGAGATCGGGTGCCGCCCGCCCGGCGTGCGGGCCTGGGACCTCTACAACGTCGGCAACGACATGGACCTGTACCGCGAGTGGGCCATGCTGGTCGCCGCCGGCCGCCCTAGCCAGCGCCCGTCACGTCGCCTGGCCGCCGGCATCATCGCGCTGCGCCCCGACCGCGACGGCCGCATCGTCGGCTACGAGGGCCTCGACGCGGTGCGGGCCCGCTTCGCCAACAACCTGATCGACTGGCACACCCCGGCCCCGGGCACGCCGACCCAGCCGGTGGCCGCCGGCTACATGGCCAACGCCTGGCTGCGCCTCAAGCACGAGGACTACGACCAGCTCCGCCAGATGCTCGATCTGGTCGGGCGCACCGTGAAGGTCCGAGCCGCCTGATGCGCCCGCCGGTACCGCCCACCACCCTGGCGCTCCTGGGGTCGCGCCACGCCGCGCCCGACGTCGGCGCGACGCTGACCGACCTGGGCATCACCGGCCGGGTGGCGCTGGTGCGCGCCGGCTACCAGGAGCGCGAGGCGGACGACGCCGCGCTGGTCGAGGCGCTGGGCCGCCCGGCCGTCAACCTGACCCTGCACGCCCGCGCCGCCGCGGTGTTCGCTGGCGATCCGCCGTTCACCGCGGCCTACCAGGCCCGGCAGGCGCTCCTGCGCAACATGCAGAGCTGCTACCGGGTGCGCCTGGACAAGACCGACGACGCCGCCCACACCATCGCGGTCCGCCACTTCCAGCCGGAGATCCTCGAGGACGAGGACCAGGTGTCGATCGAACAATTCCGGCAGCTCGACGACAACCACCTGCGGCGGTGCGCCCGGGTCCGGGCCGAGTTCACCGAGACCTGGCGCCCCCACGAGCGGCCGCTGGTGCGCGCGCACCAGGCCGCGCTGCGGGCCCTCACCGCCGACGCTGACGCGCTGATCATCGCCGGCGGCCACGTCGCGTCGCTGCTCAACCGGCTCGAGCTGTTCGACGTGCTCACCCTCATGGCCGGCAAGCCCATCATCGCGTGGGGTGCCGGCGCGATGGTCCTGACCGATCGGATCGTGCTCTACCATGACTACCCGCCGTACGGCTCCGACATCGCCCAGGTCCTCGACGCCGGGTTCGGCCTGGCGCCGGGCGTGGTGGTGATGCCTGACCCCGAGCGGCGCCTGCGGCCGGATCGCACCGCCGGCATCGCCCGGTTCGCCAGCCGGATGGCGCCCGCGGTGTGCCTGGCCATGGACCTCGGCGCGCGCCTCGACTTCACCCGCGGGGTCCTGGCCCGCGGCCAGGCCACCCACCTGCGCGCCGACGGCGCGGTCGACCGGACCTGGCGAGGCGGGCCGCTGTGAGCGCGCGCTGCATCAGCGAGCTGGCGGCCACCCCGCGCACCCGGGCCGACGTCGACGCCTGGTTCGGTCGCTACAAGTTCCCGCTGGTGGTCGAGTCGTCGATCACCTTCGTGTGGCGCGGCGAGGCCGACGCGGTCCACCTCAAGCACTGGGTGTTCGGCCTGCCGTCGTCGCAGCAGCTGCACCGGGTCGACGGCACCGACGTCTGGCACCTGACGCTGCAGCTGCCGGCCGGGTCGCGGGTCGAGTACAAGCTCGAGATCGTCCGCAACGGCCACGGCGAGTGGATCCAGGACCCTCACAACGACAAGCTGGCGCGCGACCCGTTCGGCGCCAACTCGGTGGCCACCGGCACCGGCTACGAGGAGCCGGCCTGGATCCAGCCCGACCCCACGGCGGCGCCGGGCCGGCTCGACGAGATCTTCCTCGACTCCAAGACCTTCGGCCGGCGCAGCTTCGGCCTGTACGTGCCGGCCCGGTTCCAGCGCAGCCGGCGCTACCCGCTGTTGGTCGTGCACGACGGCCACGACTACCTGCGCTACGCGGCGATGGGCACCATCCTCGACAACCTGATCGATCGGCTGGAGGTGGCCGAGGCGATCGTGGTGTTCACCAGCTCGCCCGATCGCCTGCGCGAGTACGCCGATGACGAGCGCCACGCCCGCTACGTCACCGAGGAGCTGGTGCCGTTCGTCGAGAAGACCTTCCCGCTCGAGGCGGTGCCCCAGAGCCGGTGCCTGATGGGCGCCAGCTTCGGCGCGGTGGCCGCGCTGTCGACCGCCTGCCGCTACCCCGGCTTCTACGGCCGGCTGCTCTTGCAGTCGGGCAGCTTCGCGTTCACCGACATCGGCGACCGCAACCACCGCGGGCCGTTGTTCGACCCGGTGGTGGCGTTCATGAACCGGTTCCGGGCCGAGCCGGCCGCGGTGTCCGAGCGGGTGTTCGTCAGCTGCGGGATGTACGAGTCGCTGATCTACGAGAACCGATCGCTGGTGCCCATGCTCCTGGGCACCGGCATGGACGTCCGCTACGTGGAAGCGCGGGACGGCCACAACTGGGAGAACTGGCGCGATCGCCTCCGGGACGCATTGTCGTGGGTGCTGCCCGGTCCGTTCCTCCTCGTCTACGAGTAGGCTAGAGGGTGATGGCTCACCTCACCCGCCGGATCGGATTGTCCCTGGGCGCCGACCTCTGCTGGCCGCTGTGCTACGAGCAGATCCTGACCTCCCTCGACCTGGCCATCCCGTGGGCCGGCGACACCGTCGGGATCGAGGTCGAGCGGGTGTCGATCGAGCCGTTCGATCTGCGCCAGCCGTGCAAGTACGACGTGGTCCTCGACCGGCTGACCCACTGGTACCACACCAGCCGCGAGTGGATTAAAAAAGCCATCGTGATGGACGGCCTGTACGTCCTCAACAACCCGTGGTCGGTGCAGGCCAACGAGAAGCACACATCCTACTGCGCGATGATGGCGCTGGGCATGCCCATCCCCGAGACCTGGATGGTGCCGCCCAAGGACTACGCGCCCACCCCGGATCTGGCGCCGACCCTGCGCCGCTACGCCAAGCTGTTCGATCTGCGCGCCATCGGGCAGCAGCTCGGCTACCCGCTGTTCATGAAGCCGTACGACGGCGGCGGCTGGCGCGCGGTCAGCCGATGCGCCGACGAGGCCGCGCTCAAGGCTCGCTACGAGGAGAGCGGCACCAGCATCATGCACCTGCAGGCGGCGGTGCACCCGTTCGACAGCTTCGTGCGCTGCATCGGCCTGGGGCCGCAGACCCACCTGGTCAAGTACGACCCCGACGCCGCGCTGCACGATCGCTACACCCAGGCCACCGACTTCGTCGACGCCGACGAGGCCCAGCTCTTGCGCGACACCACGCTCACGATCAACGCCTTCTTCGGCTGGGACTTCAACTCGTGCGAGGCGCTGCGCCGAGCCGGCCAGTGGTACCCCATCGACTTCGCCAACCCGTGCCCCGACTCCCAGGTCACCTCGCTGCACCGCCACTTCCCGTGGCTGGTCAAGGCCAACCTGCGGTGGTCGATCTTCTGCGCGGTGACCAAGCGGCCGATGCGCAAGAACCTCGACTGGGCCCCGTTCTACGAGATCGCCGCCGACCGCGACCGGCCCTACCGCGACAAGCTGGCCGGCTACGCCGCCATCGCCAACGCGCGGTTCGAGACCGACCGCTTCGAGGAGTTCTGCGCCACCCACCTGGCCCACCTCGACGAGGTGGCCTGGGAGTTCTTCGGCACCGCCGCCGCCAAGGCCGCGGTCCAGGCCAAGGTGGCGGCGCTGTTCCCCAAGCACGAGGTCGAGCCGTTCACCGAGCTGTTCTGGGGCCGCATCCAGGCCTGGCGCGCCGACACGGCGGGAGGCGACCGTGGCTGATCGGGCCGACAAGCTGACCAGCCGCTGGCGCAGCGAGCGGCTCGAGCGCGAGGTCACGCTGGTCCGGTGGGGCCGGTTCGGGCAGCCGCTGCTCTTGTTCCCGACCGCCGGCGGCGACGCCGAGGAGATCGAGCGCTTCCTGATGATCGACGTGCTGGCGCCGCTGCTCGACGCCGGCCGCATCAAGATCTACTCGTGCGACTCGGCGGCCGGCAAGGCGCTGGTGAGCCGCGAGGGCTCGGCCGCCCACCAGATGTGGCTGCAGAACCAGTTCCACCAGTACGTGCGCCACGAGGTGGCCCCGGCCATCCGCATGGACTGCCAGGCCGACCTGCCGATCTGGGCGGCCGGGGCGTCGATCGGCGCGTTCCACGCCGCGGCGGTGGTGTGCCGGTTCCCCGACGTGTTCACCCGGGCCCTGGCCATGAGCGGCACCTACGACCTGCGGCGGTTCTACGGCGCCAAGGAGTTCACCGATCACTTCTGGGTGTCGTCGCCGCTGCACTTCGTGCCGACCTTGAGCGGCCACCACCTCGACGTGCTGCGCACCCGCTACCTGCACATCATGTCGGGCGAGGGCAAGGCCGAGGACATCGGCGAGTCGTGGAACCTGGCCAACGTGCTGGGCCGCCAGGGCATCCCCAACCGGGTCGACTCGTGGGGCCCCGACTGGCCCCACGACTGGGTGACCTGGCGCAAGATGTTGCCGCAGACCCTCGACCAGTGGCTGACGGAGGCCGGCCGATGAGCGACACCACCCGCGCGCACAAGGACGTCGACGGCGCGCTCGACCCCGAGCGCCAGCGCGAGTTCATGGGGGCGGTCATCGCCGACCTCAACGCCCTCGAGCGCATGCTGGCCCAGGGCATGTTCGAGACCGGCGTGCGCCGGATCGGGGCCGAGCAGGAGCTGTTCCTGATCGACGACAACTACGCGCCTCACAACGGGGTGCTGGCGCTGCTCGAGCGGCTGCGCCCAGATCCGCACTACACCACCGAGCTGGGCCAGTTCCAGCTCGAGGCCAACTGCGATCCCCAGGTGTTCGGCGGCGACGGCTTCAGCCGCATGCACGCCCAGCTCGACCAGCTGGTGGCCCAGGCCCGCACCGCGGCCCGCAGCCTCGGCACCGACGTGGTGCTGATGGGCATCCTGCCCACCATGCGCAAGAGCGACCTCGGCCTCGACAGCATGGTGCCGAGCGCGCGGTACATGCAGCTCAACAAGATCCTCACCGCCCAGCGCGGCGGGCGCTTCGAGTTCGCCATCAAGGGCCTCGACGAGCTCAACCTGGTCCACGACTCGGTCATGCTCGAGGCCTGCAACTCGAGCTTCCAGTTCCACCTGCAGGTCACCCCGGCCGAGTTCGCGCGCTACTACAACCTGGCCCAGCTGCTGTCGGCGCCGATGATGTCGGTGTCGGCCAACTCGCCGGTGCTGTTCGGCAAGCGGCTGTGGGCCGAGACCCGCATCGCCCTGTTCCGTCAGGCGGTCGACACCCGCAAGCACGCCTACCTGCGCGAGGCCGAGGCCCGGGTCAGCTTCGGCACCCGCTGGATCAAGGAGTCGGTCACCGAGATCTTCCGCGAGGACATCGCCCGGTTCCGGGCCCTGGTGGGCACCGATCTCGACGAGGACCCGCTGGCCGTGCTCGACCGCGGCGAGGTCCCGCAGCTCAAGGCGCTGCGCCTGCACAACGGCACGGTCTACCGGTGGAACCGGGCCTGCTACGGCATCACCGACGGCAAGCCCCACCTGCGCATCGAGAACCGCATCATGCCGGCCGGGCCCAGCACGCTCGACGAGATGGCCAACGGCGCCTTGTGGTGCGGACTGATGGTCGAGCTGGGCGCCCGCGAGGACGGCATCCCGCAGCGGATCGACTTCGACGACGCCGGCGCCAACTTCTACACCGCCGCGCGCGAGGGCATCAGCGCCCAGTTCACCTGGCTCGACGGCGAGGACATCGCGGCACGGACCCTGGTGCTCGATCGCCTGCTGCCGCTGGCCCAGGCCGGGCTGCGCCGGCAGCGGGTCGACGAGGCCGACATCGCCCGCTATCTGGGCGTCATCGAGGAGCGGGCCAAGACCGCCCGCACCGGGGCGCGCTGGCAGCTGTCGTCGTGGAACTCCCTGCGCGATCGGGCCACGCCGGCCGAGCGCGCCGCGGCGGTGGTCGCTGCCACCGTGGCCCGCCAGCAGACCGGGCGGCCGGTGTCGGAGTGGGAACGGGCCCGGCTCGACGAGTCCCAGACCAAGGGCGGCTACCGCCGGGTCGAGCACTACATGACGACCGACCTGTTCACGGTCCAGGCCGACGACGCGGTCGAGATGGTCGCCAACCTGATGATCTGGGAGCGCATCCGCCACGTCCCCGTCGAGGACGCCGACCACCGGCTGGTGGGGGTGATCACCCACCGCGCCGTGCTCAAGTTCGTGATGAGCGGCGGCTCGCCGCGGCGGACCCCGGTGGCCGCCATCATGAAGCGCGACGTCGCCACGGTGACGCCCGAGACCAAGACCATCGACGCGCTGCAGCTGATGCGGCGCCTGCGGGTGGGGTGTCTGCCGGTGCTGGCCGACGATCGCCTGGTCGGCATCGTCACCGAGGAAGACTTCATGGACATCGCGTCGAAGATGCTCGAGCAGCAGCTCAGCCTCGACGCCTCGGCCGATCGTTCGAGCGACCAGGCCGGGGCGGCGCCGACCGACCGCGCCGCGGCCCGGCCCCCGGCACCGGCCACCGCCGGCGACGATGACCTCGATCGCACCCGCGACACGCCGCGCGGGCCGAGCGCGCCGCCCCCGGCCGACGACTGACGCGGGCCGGCTGACGACGGACGCGGGTCGGCTGACGACGGACGCGGGCTGGCTGACGACAGACGCGGGCCGGCTGACGACGGACGCGGGCCGGCGCCGACGAGGCTTCGTCTACACCGCGTACATGGTCACGTCGGTGGCGACCCGTTCGGCCAGCGCGCACGCCACCCGCCAGTCGGGGTGCCGCAGCATGATGTAGCCGTCGGACACCAGGGTGTGCTTCCAGTTGCGGCGCGGCGCGCCGACCGGCAAGAGCCGCGACTCGACCACGTGCTCGCCGTGGTCGCGCAGGAACTCCTGGAGGCCGGTGACGCGGCTGATGCGGCCGGTGCCCTTGGCCCGCTTGAAGATGATCGCCACGTTGTACTTGCGCGTGGTGGGCGCCTCGAACCGTCCCCAGCACACCGCCCGCGCCCACTCGCGGAACAGGTCGATGTCGCAGGTGTAGTTCATCTGGTCGACCAGGTGGGCGCCGCCGGGGCGACACCCGATCTCGCCGAACACCACCTCGCCGTCGGGCTTGGCGAACCACTCCATGTGGGTGAAGCCGTCGCCCATGCCCAGCGCGTCGAGCACGCCGCCACCGAGGGCCAGGCCGCCGGCCAGGGCCGGCTGGGCCAGGTGACGGACCGTCACGATCACCGGGCTGACCCACTCGTTGGAGCGCGCGATGAGCGGCTTGGGCAGGTACTGGGCCACGTTCATGAACGCCGGCCGGCCGCCGACGCACACGGTGTCGAAGGTGAACTCGTCACCGGCGATGAACTCCTCGAGGCTGGCCTCGGGGACGTGGCGGGTCTTGGCCAGCACCGCCTCGAGCTCGCGGCCGTCGTCGACCTGGTAGGTGTCGGCGCTGCCGGCGCCGGCGATCGGCTTGAGCACCAGCGGGTAGCCGATGCGCTCGGCCGCGGCCCGGGCCTCGGCGGCTGACCGGATCCGCTCGGCCCGCGGCACGCGCAGGCCGGCCGCCGCGACCCGCTCCTTCATGAGCTGCTTGTCGCGGAAGCCGCGCACCGCGTCGAGCGACATACCGGGCACGCCCAGCCGCTCGCGCAGGCGGGCCGCGGTCAACACCATCACCTCCCAGTTCGACAGCACCCGGTCGATGCCGCGGCCGCGCACCCACTGGTAGACCCGCTCGCACACGTCGTCGTCGTCGAGGAGGCGCGGCACCTGCAAGTAGTCGGTCAGGTGCGCGCGCAACGCCGGCGGCAGCGCGCCGACCGGCGTGTCGCCGACCCCGTACACGCTGGCGCCGACCTCGGCCAGGCCGCGCGTGTACTGCTGCATCTCGGGCGGATAGCTGGGCGCGAGAAAGACGACCTTCATCGGCGGACTCCAGGACGGACGGCGAGAGCGCCGAGCCGCCATGGTACAACGAGCGCCATGCGCAACGTGGTGTTCGCCGCGCCGTTCCCGCTGGAGACCACGCTGCGCTTCGCCCGCGCCGCCGCCCGCCTCGACGGGGTCCGCCTGCTGGGCCTGGTGCAGGAGCCGCCGCGGGGCGCCGACGCCAGGCTGTTCGCCGACGTGGTCCAGGTCGGCGACGCGCTGGCCGCCGATCAGCTGATCGCCGGCGCCCGTGAGCTGACCCGCCGCCACGGCAAGCTGCACCGGGTGCTGGGCATCCTCGAGCCGCTCCAGGTGCAGCTGGCCCAGGTGCGCGAGGCGCTGGGCGTGCCCGGCACCGACGCCGCCACCGCCGATCTGTTCCGCGACAAGGCGCGCATGAAGGACGAGCTGCGCCGGCACGGCCTGCCGTGCGCCCGCCACAAGCTGATCAGGAGCTGGGCCGACGCCCAGGCCTTCGTCGGCGAGGTCGGCCTGCCGCTGGTGCTCAAGCCGCCGGCCGGCATGGGCTGCAAGTCGACCTGGCGCATCGACCAGCGCGACCAGCTGCGCGCCGCGGTGGCCGCGCTCCACGCCAGTCCTGAGCGCCCGGCCCTGGCCGAGGAGTTCCTGCGCGGCCGCGAGTACAGCTTCGAGACCATCACGCTGGGCGGCCGGGTCCAGTTCCAGTCGTGCTCGCGCTACTACCCGACCCCGCTCGAGGTGATGGAGACGCCGTGGATCCAGTGGGTGGTCGTGTTGCCGCGCGACATCGACGGCCCCGACTTCGCCGACGCCCGGGCCCTGGGCGTGCGCGCGGTCACCGCGCTCGGCCTCGACACCGGCATGACCCACATGGAGTGGTTCCGCCGCGACGACGGCTCGCTGGCCATCGGCGAGATCGCCGCGCGCCCGCCCGGCGCCCACATCGTGTTGGCCAACAGCTTCGCCCACGACGTCGACATGTACCGGGCCTGGGCCCGGGCGGTGGTCGACGACGCCTTCGACGGCCCGTGGCCCCGCAAGTACGCCGTCGGGATCGCCTACCTGCGCGGCCTGGGGCGCGGCCGGGTGCGCGCCATCCGCGGGGTCGACGCCGCCAACGCCCAGGTCGGGCACCTGGTGGTCCACGCGCGCCTGCCGCAGCCGGGCACGCCTCGGGCCGACAGCTACGAGGGCGACGGCTACGTCATCGTCCGAGATCCGGACACCGAGGTGGTCAAGCGGGCCATGACCACCATCATCGAGACCATCCAGATCGAGTACGCCTGAGCCCGGCCCGCGCCGGCCGACCGCGGGTCGGTGACAGCGCCGCTCGCTGACGTGACGTCAGGTTCACCGTGCCACGGCGGCGCCGGCACCGGGATGTCGGGGACCCGTCGCGCGCGGCCACACGCGGCGCCACACGTCGGAGGCAAGGTGGCGGGCAACAAGGAGCCCGTGATGCGACTGCCAATCTCGATCTTGTCCCTGGCGGCGTGCGTCGGCCTGGCCGCGTGCGGTGACGACGGCCCCCGCGGCCCAGCCGGCACCGACGGCACCAACGGCACCGACGGCACCGACGGCACCGACGGCACCGACGGCACCGACGGCACCGACGGCGCCACGTGCCCGGTCGGCGGTACCGCCACCGCCTCGGTGGAAGGGGTCCCGGCCAGCGCGCCGCTGTCGGCGGTGGTCGCGCTCAGCTACTGCGACGCCGCCAACACCGGCGCCGCGGACATCGCCGGCTACGTCAAGGCGATGGTGGCCCGCTACGGCACGGGCACCCTGCCGGCCGACGCCGGCTTCCCGCTGGCCGCGGCCACCACCGACTCGGTGCGTGCGATCCGCGGGCTGGTCCCCAACGTGTTGGTCAAGTGGCTCGATCCGCTGACCTGGGACCCGATGGTGGGCGCCACCGTGACGCCGCGGTTCGGCGCGAACCCTGACTACATCGCCTATTTCGGCGACGGCTGGGACGCCGCCGGTACCCCGCACTGGCAAGGCAGCGACCACAGCGCGTGGATGTGGGTCAACCACGAGTACGTGTCGAACAACCGTCCGCGGGCCACCGCGGCCCCGACCGGCCAGCACCTGACGCTGGCCCGGTTCCTGGCCTACTGGGGTGCCCTCGGCGGCGGCGCCACGTCGTCGACGTGGACCGACAGCGACCTGGCCGCCTACGTCGATCAGTTCAAGAAGCAGGTGGGCGGCAGCTGGATGCACGTCATCCAGGATCCCGCGACCAGCACCTGGGTGCTCGATCGCGCACAGCCGGCGCGCCGGTTCGACGCCACCGACGCGACCCTGGTGAGAGTGACCGGCCTCGACGTGTCGGCCGACCACGACGACCAGGGTGCGCCGCTGCCCGACGACGTGGTGGTCGGGGTCCAGGCCAACTGCTCGGGCGGCGTCACGCCGTGGGGCACCGTGGTGTCGGCCGAGGAGAACGTGCAGTTCGGCTACGGCGACCTGGAGACGGCCTGGACCTCGAGCCAGCGGTTCGTGCCGGGTCAAGGCTTCGACCCGGGCGCGGCGATCACGTTCGCCACCGCGCCGTCGCCCAACGGCGACTTCGCCAGCCCCGACGCGAACGCCAGCCACCCGCGCGACGGCTATGGCCTCCTGGTCGAGGTCGATCCCGCCGCGGCCACCGACGAGTACTACGGCAAGACCACGCCCGGCGTCGGCCACCGCAAGCTGGGCGCGCTGGGCCGGGCCAACTGGGAGAACGCCACCTTCGCGGTGGGCGCTGACTGGAAGCTGGTGCCGGGCCAGCCGGTCGTGGTGTACGCCGCCAACGACCGGCGCGGCGGCCACATCTTCAAGTTCGTGTCGCGCCAGCCCTACACCGCCGGCATGAGCCGGGCCGCGACCCGGGCCCTCCTCGACGACGGCACCGTGTACGTCGCGCACTTCGCCGGCCTCGACAACGCCCAGGGTCGGCGCCTGGCAGCGACCGGTGCCGCGCCGACCGAGGCGGCCCCCGGGACCGGCCGGTGGATCGAGCTGGCGCTGACCTCGACCGCCGTCGCCCCCAACGCGGCTGCCCTGGGCACGCCGACCAAGACCGTCGGCGCGGCCCTGGCCGACACCAGCTGGAACCGCCTGGGCGGTTTCGCGAGCGACGCCGACGTCCGGCGCGCCCTGTTCACCGCCGCGATCAAGGTGGGCGTCATGGAGCTCAACCGCCCCGAGGACATCGAGTGGAACCCGCGCGATCTGTCGGGCACGCCGCGGCTGTACGTGGCGTTCACCAACCATGACCGCCAGGTCGCCCTCGACGGGGACGGCCGGCTGTTCGCGCCGGCCGAGCACGGCGCGGCCTCGCCCAACCGCGGCGACAAGGTGGGAGGCGTGTTCGCGCTCGAGGAGGCCGCGCCGGCCACGCCGGGCAGCTCGGCGACGTTCCGCTACTGGCAGGTGTTCGCCGGCTCCGACGCCGGCGGGCTGTGGGACGCCGCCAACCCCGACAACATCCTGATCGACCGCGACGGCGGGGTGTGGTTCGGCACCGACGGCAACTTCGGCACCAGCGGCCGCCGCTCGGCCGACGGCTTCTACTACCTCGACCTGGACCCGGCCCACCGCGCCAGCCCGACGCCGTCGTTCGGCAAGGCGTTCCGGGTGCTGGCCGTGCCGTCGGACGCCGAGCTCACCGGCCCGGCGTTCTCGGCGGCGATGGGCACGCTGTTCGTCAGCGTGCAGCACCCGGGCGAGGACCTCCAGTCGAGCTGGCCGGCCCGCTAGTGCGCCCGTCGCCGGCCTGCGCGAAGGTGGGACGTCGGCACCTGCGGCTGGGGCTCCTGGCCCTGGCCGCGTGCGGTGGCGCGGGCGGCGCCGACGACGGCGGCCGCTACGACCCGCTGGCGGTGGCGAGCGCCGCGACCGGCGCCGTGGGCAACGTCGACGCGGCCATCCCGCCCGACTGCTTCGTGCGCACCGACGGCGGCGCCAACCGCTGCTGGGTGTGCCACACCGACGGAGACCACCGGGGCCGGTTCGCCGACGGCGAGCTGCAGCGGACGTTCCCGGTCACCGCGCGAGCCGGCACCAACCCGTGGCGCAACCTGTTCGTCGACCGGCGGCCGGCCATCGCCGGCGTGAGCGACGCACAGATCGAGGCGTGGATCGACACCGACAACTACGCCCCGCTGGCCGCCGCGCTGGCGGAGGCCGCCCCCACCTACCCGGGCGTGCGCCCCGACCTCGACCTGGCGGCCGGCTTCGACGCCGACGGGTTCGCCGTCGACGGTTCGGGCTGGCGCGCGGTGCGCTACCAGCCGTTCCCGGCCACCGTCGGGCTCGGCCTCGACGGGCTGGGCGACGTGTTCATCCGCTTGCCGACGGAGTTCCGCGCCGACCGCGACGGCCAGCCGAGTCCGGCCGTCTACCGGCTCAACCTCAGCCTGCTGGAGGCCGCGCTGACCGCGCCGCCGCCGCCGGCCACGCTCGACCGCGCGATCGAGCCCGTCGACGAGCGCTTGCTCGGGTTCGATCTCGACGGCGACGGCGCGGTGACCGCCGGCGCGGTGCGGGTCCGGCGCTTGCCGCCGCGCTACGCCGGCCTCGCCGCGGCCCGCCCGCTGCGGGTCCAGGTGGTGCCGGCCGGCACCGAGCTGCTGCACAGCGTGCGGTACCTCGATCCCACTCGCCCGACCCAGCAGGCCCGCCGCATGAAAGAGCTGCGCTACGCGCGCAAGGTCGAGGAGCTCGACGACTGGGGCGAGCTGCGGGCGTACCAGGCGGTGGCCGACGAGCGCAGCGAGGGGATGCCTCCGCGCTACCAGGGCGACGCCGCGCACGGCTTCCTCACCGGCTTCGGCTGGCAGCTGCAAGGCTTCATCGAGGACCGCGCCGGTCGGCTGCGGCTGCAGACCGACGACGAGCACCGCGCCTGCCTGGGCTGCCACGGCGCGCTGGGGGTCACCGTCGACCACACCTTCAGCCTGGCCCGCAAGGTGCCCGGCGCGGCTGGCTGGCGGCCCCAAGATCTGCGAGGGCTGACCGACCGCCCGCAACGCGATCACGCCGCGCCGGAGCTGGCGACGTACCGGCAGCGCGCCGGGCTGGCCACCGCCGACCACCCGGCTGACCTGTTGGCGTGGCTGGCCCCGCCGCCAGCGGCCGCGCTCGAGCTCGACAAGGCGTACTACGCCGTCGTCCAGGCCCAGGCCTTCGGCGATGGCCGGGTCACCCAGCGCGCGCCGTCGACCGCGCACCACGCGCGGATCGTCGACGACGACACCGGCCTGGCCGAGGCCGATCGGATCTTTCTCGACGGCACGCTGGTCCC
This sequence comes from Kofleriaceae bacterium, assembly GCA_041389965.1. Classification (GTDB taxonomy): domain Bacteria; phylum Myxococcota_A; class Polyangia; order Haliangiales; family Haliangiaceae; genus UBA2376. The sequence continues at coordinate 691,649 of JAWKQV010000003.1, forward strand.
GGCCTGGTAGCTGGCCGGCCTAGGCGCAGCCATCGGGACCGCACGCCGGCGCGGCCGCAGCCGACGCCGTCGCCTTGGCCAAGGCGGCCGCCAGCACCGCGGCCGGCTGGGCCCCCGACACCGCGAAGCGGCGATCGATCACGAAGCACGGCACGCCCGAGATGCCGAGCTCCCGCGCCAGCGCCTCGTCGGCCCGGACCTCCTCGGCGTGGGCGTCGCCGGCCAGCACCGCCTCGACCTCGGCCGACGCCAGGCCGACCTCGCCGGCCAGCTCGACCAGCGTGGCCCGATCGCTCACGGTGCGGCCCTCGGTGAAGTAGGCAGCCAAGAGGCGCTCCTTGAGCGCCCCCTGGCAGCCCGCGCGCGCGGCCAGGTGCAGCAGGCGGTGGGCGTCGAAGGTGTTGCCGACCACCATCCGGTCGAAGCGCAGGGCCAGGCCCTCGGTGGCCGCGACCGCGGTGAGGTTGTCCACCATGGCCTGGGCCTCGGCCACCGTGCGCCGGTACTTCGCGGCCAGGCGCTCGACGTTGGACCGGCCGTCGGCGCGCACCGCCGGCGCGTCGGGATCGAGCTCGAACGAGCGCCACACCACCTCGACCTCGACGCCGGGCGTGACGGCCAGGGCTGCCTCGAGGCGCCGCTTGCCGACGTAGCACCACGGACACGCGACGTCGGACCACACATCGATGCGGACGGGCATGGCCGGAGGCTAGCAGGCCCCACCCGCACTGGCGTGGCCCCGCTCGGCGTCGCTGAACCGAGCCGCCCCGGGGCCGGCCCCCGCTGCGGCGACGTACCCCGGGACCATCCCGCCGCCCCGGCCGGCCCGCGCCCACCATGTTAGAACCGCCAGCGCCGATGTCCGCCGCCCCGCCTTCACCGACGAGCCGTCCATGAACATCCCCTTCGTCGCCGCCATCCAGGACCGGTGCGCCAAGACCCTCGGCCTCGCCACCGACCACCGGGCGGTGGTCGTCGCCGGCATGATGCGCCCGCGCAGCGGCGACGCCGCCGGCTACTGGCTGCAGCTGCTCATGGCCGCCGCCCTGGCCACCCTGGGCCTGGCCCTCGACAGCGCCGCGGTGGTCATCGGCGCCATGCTCATCGCGCCGCTGATGCGCCCGATCGTCGAGCTGGCGATGGGCCTGGCCACCGGTTCGCCGTCGCTGGTGTTCCGCGCCGGCGGGCGCGCCGTGGCCAGCGTGGTCGCGGTGATCGTGGCCTCGGCCGCCATCGCCGCGCTGCTGCCATTCCACGAGGTCACCGCCCAGCTCGCGGCGCGCACCGTCCCGAGCCTGCTCGACCTGTTCGTGGCCGCCGCCTGCGCGCTGGTCGGCGCCTACGCCACTATGCTGTCGAGCGGTGACATGGCCACCACCGCCGCCGGCACCAGCATCGGCATCTCGCTGGTCCCGCCGCTGTGTACCGTCGGCTACGGCCTGGCCATGGGCAACTGGTCGATGGCCATCGGCGCCGGCCTGTTGTTCACCGCCAACATCACCGGCATCCTGGTGGTGGCCAGCTTGGTGTTCCTGCTGGTCGGCTTCGGCCAGGTAGTGGCGGCCGAGACGCCGCCGCCGGAGCAGCGCCTGGCCGACAACGCCGACATGGCCGACCGGCTCGGCCGCCACTGGTCGATGCAGTCGCAGCGCCTTGGCGCGCTGTCGCGCCTGCTTTTGCCGCTGCTGCTCTTGGCCGCGATCTACATTCCGCTCCAGCGGGCGGTCCGCGAGATGACCCGGCGCGCCGCCATCCGCAGCCAGGTGTCCAAGCTGATGGCCGACAGCAAGGCCCGCATCGCCCAGTCCGCGGTCGACACCTCGTCGGCCAACGTGTCGGTGCGGGTGGTCCTGGTGGGCAGCCCCGACGACGCCAAGGAGTTCGATGCCGCGGTCCGGCGCACCCTGACCAAGCTGGGCGAGGCCGAGCCCCGGGTGTCGGTGTGGGCGGTGCCCGACTCGACCGCGATGGGCGCCCTCGAGGCCCGCCTCGACGAGCTGCCGCCGCCGGTGGTCGCCACCGTCAAGACCGCCGTGACCGAGGAGCCGGTGCCGGCCATCGCGGCCGCGGTGACCAAGGCCTGGCCAGCGGGCGCCGGCGCCGAGCTCCTGGGCGTGTGGATCGACGCCAGCCACCAGCCCGGCCTGCACCTCCGCCTGGTCCACACCGGCGCGCCCCTGGGCGCCGCCGCGCTGACCTTGCTGGCCGAGGTGATCGCGCCGGGCGAGGCGGTGACCATCGACGAGGAGGCGATCGAGCCGGTGGTGGCGACCGTCGGCGAAGAGCAGCGCTGGCTGGTCGACGCGCTCGACCTCGCGGCGCGGACCCGTCCCTACCCGTCGCTGCGGGTGTGCGTCACTACCCCGCCGCTGCCGGTCCCCGCGCGCCCGCGCCGTCCGCCGCCCGACGAGCCCGCCGCGGTGGTCGCGGTCCGCGCCGTCCTGAGCCAGGCCGCCGCCGATGATGCGCGCCTCGAGGTAGCGGTAGGCGACCGGTTCGCCGCGACCCCGCACCGTGGCGCCTGCCCGTGGACCGCGCCGACCGCCCCGCCCGCACCGGCCACCCCGCCGGCGACCGCCACCCCGACGGTCGTCCCCGCCAGCGCACCGACCGCCCCCACCGCGCCCTCGCCCGCTCCGTAGCAGCCTGGTGAACACCGCCGCGGGCCGCGCGTCGTCGGAAAACGCTGCGCGCTCCCGGGCGATCCAGCGCGGCGCGGCGCGCGCGGCGAGGTCTCGCCGGCTACCCGGGCTGCCCACGCGCGGCCGGGCTCGTCGTCGTCGCCGGGTCCGACGGGTCCGCCAGGTCCGCCGGAGCCCGGATCGCGCCGTCGTCGTCGACAGTGAGCCGGACCGCGGCCGTCACGGCGGCCAGGTCGAGGGGGCCGTACAGGTGGGGGAACGGAGCGCCGTCGGCCGCCGGCGGCACGCCGTCCTCCCACCGCACCTCGGCCGTCAGCCGGTCGGCCCGGACGACCAATAGCACCAGGTCGCGCTGGCCGCGGTAGAACCGGTTGGCCGTCGCCAGCCACTGCGATCGGCTCGACAGGTGGATGAACCCGACCGCGTCCAGCGACGGGGCGCGGTAGTGGCCAGCGCGCTGGGCCGCGGCCCACGCGGCGGCGGTCGTGATGTGAAACAGCTGCACGGCGTCAGTCTGCCAGCATGACGCCGGCGCGACCAACGACCTGGACCGGCCCGGGCGTCGACGTCCGCGCGACCACCGCGGTCTCGATCAGTCGTGGCGCAGGCCCTCGACGGGTCGCAGGCTGGCGGCCTTCGAGGTCGGGATGAGGGTCGCGAGCAGCGCGAAGAACATGGTGGCCGCGGCGATCGCCACCAGGTCGCCGACGTGGATGCTGATGGGCAGCCGATCGATCAGGTAGACCTTGGGATCGAGCTTGTAGCCGTAGCCGCGGACCACGACGCAGATCACGACGCCCAGGCCGATGCCGACCATGATGCCGACGACGCCGATGGCGCTGCCGACCAGGCCGAACACCACGCTGATCGAGCTGGACCGGGCGCCCATCGACTTGAGGATGGCGATCTCGCGGGTCTTGTCGGTGACCAGCATGGTCAGCGACGACACGATGTTGACCAGCGCGACCACGATGATGAGGAGCAAGACCAGGCCCAGGACCGCCTTCTGGGTCTCGAGCGCCTTGAACAGGTTGTGGTTGAGCTCGTACCAGTCCTGGACCTGGAACGGCGGCTCGCCCAGGCGCTTGCCCAGCTTGCGGGCGATGGTCGGCGCGCGGCTGACGTCCTTGACCTTGAGCTCGACCCCCATGACCCGATCGCCGCGTCCGAGCAGGGCCTGGGTCTCGGCCAGGCTGGTGTACATCAGGCGGCGGTCGTACTCGTCGAAGCCGCTGTAGAACACGCCCGACACCCGGAACCGCCGGGTCTTGGGCGCGGCGGTCTTGGCACGCCAGGTCTCGAGGTCGACGTTGGACAGCGGGACCACGATGTTGACGTCGTCGCCCACCGCGATGCGCAGCTTGTGGGCCAGCTCCTTGCCGACGATGATCGGCGGCAGCTCGCCGTCGGCCGGCGGCCGCTTGAGGCTGTCGAGCGAGCCGGCGATCATGTGCTTCTCGATGTCGAGCACGCTGGCGACCAGCTCGGGATCGACGCCCTTGATGGCCACGCCCGAGATGCGGCCCTTGCCGGTGGTGGCCAGCATCTCGAGGAAGTTGAACGGCTGCACCGCCACCACGTCGGGGTCGATGGCGCGGGCCATCTCCATGACGTCGCGGTACTCGGCGAAGTCGGTCGAGCTCTTCATGATGATGACGTGGGCGTTGACGCCCAGCACCTTGTCGCGGAACTGATCCTGGAAGCCGGTGGTGACCGACATCACCACGGTCAGAGCGGCCACGCCCAGCACCACGCCCAGCACCGCCACCGCGCTGGCCACCGACAGCGCGGCCAGCAGCGCGAACACCGCGGCGGCGGCGGTGCCGATCAGGAACACGATGACGCCCAGCGCGTGGCCGGTGCCCAGGCTCAACATCAGGCCCAGGCCCACCAGGGCCACGACCATCGCCACGCCCAGCCCCAGCAAGAGCACCCGCTCGCGCTGGGTGGCGTACAGGTAGCGCCACGCGATCTGCAGCTCGTACACGGGTGGAACCTATCAGCTCTGGTCGCCGGCGCCAGGACCGTCGTCACCGGGCTTGCCCCGGCGGCGCCGTTCCCAGGCGACGATCCCGCCGGCGATGAGCGCGATGCAGATGACCGCCACCACCGGGCCGTGGACCCGCTCGGCGTCGGCCGGCGCCAGGGTCCGCCCCAGGACGTCGTAGGCCCGGCCGATGGCCAGCGAGATGCGGCCCTGGACGGTGAGCCCGAAGCTGGCGCCGAAGCCGATCATCAACACGCCGACGCCGAACCGCGACACGCCGCCGATGACGCCGGTGTGGGCCACCGAGAAGTAGAAGTAGACCAGCGACGCCAAGAGGCCCAGGAGCAGGAGCACGTTCGAGACGATGCCGAACGGATCGTGCTGGCCCGGGGTGACCGCGGCCCGGGCGTCGAGGCCGATCACTCCACCCCGGGCGTCGGCCAGGTCGGCCCGCTCGAGCGCGGTGAGGCTGGGCCGGGTGGCGGCGTCGTCGAGGCTGGTGAACGGGCGCGCGGCTCGCTCGGTGACGAGCTTCTGCGCCACCAGCGGCGAGCTGCCGGGGAGCGCGGTGATGGCGTCGGGGTCGGCGGTGTTGAGGTCGACCTTGACCGCGTCGATCGTGCCCGCCGAGAACTTGATCTGCTCGCCCAGCTCCGACTGGGCCACCGCGTTGACCTGGAGGCCCGCGTAGAACGCCACCACGAACGCCAGTGGGTAGCGGCCGAGCCACGACCACCGCGCCGACAGCGCCTTGGCGAACATCAGCACGACCAGCAGCAACGCCACGATGCGCAGCCCGAGCCACCCGCCGTGGAGCTTGCCGGCGAACACCGGCTCGATGACCTTGGGGTCGACGGTGTCGGTGTACTGCAACACGATCAGGTAGCCGACCGACACGCCGATGAAGAGGTGCTCGGCCAGCTTGTAAAACGGGTTGTCCTTGTACAGGAACGACAGGCACGCGAACGTGAGGAAGATGCCGATCCAGTAGCCGACGATGTCGACCAGGGGCAACGCGGTCATGGCCGGCCTCCGCGGCGGCGGTGGCGGCGCCCGGCGAAGAACACCACGTTGCCGAAGATGATCGCCGCGATCACCACCAGGTTGCCGATGTTGAGGACGTCGGCGCCGGTGGTGCCGGCGCCGGGCTTGCCGACCAGGCTCTCGTAGCCGGCCGCGCCGGCCATGCCGCCCACCAACCCCAAGAGCTGGCCGGTCTGGACGTAGGGCGCCAGGTCGGTGGTCGACACCGCGGTACACGCCGCCACCATCGGCAGCTTGTAGCGGGTGCCGACGAACTGGACGTACTCCTTGGCGCCGGGGCTGCCGGCCGACACCAGCACCACCAGGTCGAAGTCCGACAGCCGGGTGATGCCGTCCATCATCGGGATCCGATCGAGCGGGGTGCCGTCGTCGGCCTGGTTGTCGAACGCGCCGCGCAGGTCCGAGCCGAAGGCCTGGATGATGGCGCTCTTGCCCTCGCGGAAGCCCAGGTTCACGTAGTCGACGTGCTTGCGGTACGGCCGGTCCGGCAGGCCGCTGTAGCCCTCGGTGCCAGCCGGCGCGATGGCCACCTCGACGGTCTCGCGCAGGTAGCGCTCGAGCAACGGCGGCGCCTGGTACCAGGTGGTGGCGAACACCAGCCGCGCGTGCTTGCGCTTGAGCTGCAGGATGACCGCCCGGTAGTACGGCTCGATCTCCGGGGTCGCGGCCGGATCGAGATCCACCGACACGAACACCCGGGCGCCCTCGGGCAGCGCCTCGACCGCGTTGTACGCGGCCTTGGTCATGCGGTCGGGCTTGACCGGCAGGCCCAGCGGCAGGAACAGCGGCACCACCACCGCCACCGCCATGACCAGGAAGATCCAGCGTCGATCGAACCGCTGCAGCCGCTCGCTCCAGTGGGGGGCGCTCACGCGTCGCTCCCCAGGTGCTGACGCTCGATGCCGAGCACGATGCGCAGGCCGGTGGCGATAGCCCCGACCGCCGCACCCATCATGATGGCGCGCCGGCCGCCGTTGGACGGCACGTCGAGCAGCCACTGCGCCACGTCGGGGAAGATGTCGGAGATGGCGCCGCCGAGGGGCGCGCGGCCCAGCATCATGAAGATGGCCGAGCCCAGGAGCAGCGCGGCCTCGACGTTGCGCGCCCGGAAGGCCCGGAACGCGGCCGACGCCACGAAGAACGCCAGCAACGCGAACAGGGTGGCGTTGGCCGGACTGAAGATGTGGTCGTAGATCCACACGAACACCCGGCCGTCCTTGCCCCACAGCATCGGCGGATCGCCGCCCACGGTCACCACGTCGCCGGCGGCGACGGTGACCTCGCCCTCGAGCGCCCGGTACCCCGCCAGGCGCCGCGACAGCTTGATGGCGACCTTGCCGGGCTCGACCTCGACCGCGACCTGGGACGCGGCCCCGGCGCCGATGGTCTTGCCGACCTGGTAGGTGACGTCGGCCGGGACGTCGATGGCGATCACGGCGTGGCCGCGGGCGGCGACCGCCGGATCGACCACCCGCGCGCCGATGGTGGGCGCGGTGGCCGGGCTGCCCAGCTTGTGCCACGGCAGGCCGACCAGCAGCATGATCGCCGCCGACGCCAGGAGCACCACCTTGTACGGCCAGTCCTCCTCGCGCCGACGGATCTTGGGCCAGCTGACCTGCAGGATGTTGACGCCGCCCAGGATGAACGCCGCCGCGCCCAAGATGGCCGCCCACGACCGGAACTCGTCCGAGAGGTCACCGACCAGGTGGTGGGGCACGTAGAACTCGGCCAGGGCGAACAGGCCGAACATCATGCCGATGACCAACGGGACGGTGCGCTTCATCGGAACACCCACGGGCCGAGCTGGAACGCGCCGACGGTGGCCAGCGCCACCCCGGTGAGGATGAACACCATCGCCACCACCTTGAACGCGTCGGCAGCCTTGAGGTTGGCCAGCAGGTTGGGCTCCTTGGTCAGGTAGGCCGAGGCCGCGTACATCTCCTCGCCGATCAGCGTGTAGTCACACGCGGTGATGAAAAACGGCAGCTGGGTCAGCTCGGCGGTGCCGGCGATCTGGACCGCGCCGGTGAGGAAGCCGGTCTCGGCCAGCAGCAACGACTCGCCGTAGAACGCGCCGAAGTAGATGTTGGTCGCTGGGCGCTCGCGCAAGATGATGCCGTTGACGCCGGCGGCGAACGCGAACTGCTCGGCGGTGATGAACAGGCACCGCTCGGGTCGGTGGGCGTCGATGCGGCCAGCGTTGGCGTAGCCCTGACGGACCACCTCCTCGGCCACCACCATGGTCAACGGATAGTAGTTGGCGACGACCAGGTCGGTGTCGTACTGCGCGGTCTTCTCGGCGACGTGCCCCAGGATGAGCAGCGACGCGATGGTCTGGATGTTCTGGATCTCCTCGAGGCCGGTCACGTACAGCACCGGCCGGCCCATCTCGGTCGAGCGGCCGATGGAGTCCTCGATGGCGTCGACGCCGGGCAGCCGCCGCACGTAGAGGTCTTTCTTTTTCTTGGCGGCCTCGATGTACCAGACGATGAGCCCGGCCAGGAGCAGCACGATGCCGAGGTAGCCCAGGCGATCGGTGTTGATCAGCGCGGCCTCCGGCGTGCGCGGGCCGATCACCGCGCCGGGCGAGGCGTCGATTACCGTGCCGTCGGGCCGACGCCGCACCTCGGCCACCACGTACTCGTAGGTGCCGTCGGGCGCGACCTCGTCGGTGGCGGTGGTCTCCCCGGCCTCGAGCACCGCGGCCACGGTCCACGGGCCGAGCTGGTCGTCCTTGGTCAGCTTGGCCAGCGGCGGCGGCGCGGCGCCGGCGAACTCGACCGACCAGGTGCGTGGGGCGCCGGCGGTCGCTGGCGCGAGCAGCTGGGGATAGCTGGCCGGCGGGTTGGGCGTGCCCCAGCGCCGGCGGAAGATCACCGTGGCGAGGTCGTCGCCGGTCGCGCCGCGCGTGAAGGTCACCGCCAGGTGTCGTCCGCTGTCGTTGCGCGGAGCGAGGACCTCGAGCTCGGTCACGCCGGGGATCGGCGGCCGGGGCGGCTCGGGGCGGTGCGGCATCACCGGCGCTACCGGGGCCGGGGCCGGCAGCGGCGGCGCGGGGGCGTCGACCACCGCGCCGGGCACGTCGGTCGCGCCCGGGGCGCTGGGTCCGCGCGGGCGGCCGGGCGGCCCCGGCTGGGCCTGCGCCAGGCCCACCGCGGCGACCACGCCGACCACGACCACGCCGAGCAGGCTGGCCCCGCGCGTCATCGCTCGATCACCTCGACGTTGGCGCGCGGGACGGTGATGGTCTCGCCGTCGGCCAGCGCCACCTCCACCACGCGGACCTTGGTCTCCGACGGCATGGTGTGGAGCGGCGCCGGCAACGCGGCGATGGTGCCGAGCTTGCCGAAGTGGGGCGCGCGGATGCAGCGCACCGGGGCACCCACCGACAGGCCGGGGGGCGGCACGTCGTCGGCGACCGCCACCGCCTTGGTCAGCGGCACCACGACCTCGGGCCGGATGACGCCGGCCCGGATCTGGGTGGCGCCGCACACCGACGCCGGCTGGCCGTCGAACTGCTGGAGCAACGCGAAGGTCCCGCGGGCCATGGCGATGTCGCCGAAGCCCTCGGTCACCACCAGCGTGGTGCCCAGCTTCTCGGTGCCGGTCACCGCCACGCCGACGTCATAGCCGAGCAGCTCGCGCACGTCCTGGTAGGCGAAGCCGCCACCGATCACCGCGGCCACGCCCAGCTCAATCGCCCGCCGCATGGCCGCCAGCGTGACCCGGCCGCCACCGACGACGATCTTGCCGGCGTGGGCGGCGGTCAGGTCGCCGGCGTCGAGCGGCTGGTCGGGCGCGGTGGCCACCATCACCAGCGGTGCCTGGACCTCGCCGGCCAGGCCAAAGATGCCCTGGATCAGCGCCGCCTCGGTCTCGACCACCACGCCCTCGCCGGCCAGCAGCTCGACCACCACGCCGTCGACGTACGCGGTGACCTCGACCGGCACCGGCGGCTCGCGCAGCACCGCCTGCCCGGTCACCGCCGACACCGACTCGAGGGTGCCGTCGATCGGCGAGCGGACCACGTGCTCGAACAGCCCGAAAAACGTCCGGGCCACCGCCAGCGGCTCGCCCTTGCGCAGCGCGCCGCCGGGCTGGACCGCCAGCTTGCCGGCCAGCTCGTCGGGCAGCGCGCCCAGGGCGGTCGCCAGGTTGATCAGGTGGACCCGGCCCGGCAGCTCGGTGCGCGCCACGACGTCGGTCGCCGCCACCCGATCGCCGACCGCGCGCAGCACCGTTCCCGCCAGCGGCAGCCGCCGCGCCTTGCGCACGGTGGTGCGCGGCGTGACGGTCAGTCCGGGAGTGTAGGCGTCGCCCATCGCGGCCGGCAGGATACGCGATCAGCTCGGGTACAAGGCCAGCGCGCTCGACCATTCGGCGCTGACGGCCACGCGCGCGGCGCGCTCGGTGGGGATGCCCATCGGCCGGCGGCCGCGGGCGTCGAACACCAGGCCGACCTCGCCGCCGCGCAGGCGGCGCTCGACCCGCTCGCCGGGGCCAGCGCCGACGTCGACGCCGCGGGCCGGCGTGAGCACCGCGTCGGCGTAGGTGTCGGGCGCCAGCGCCACCCGCTTGAGCGCGCCCACCGCCAACGTCTCGCGGGTGGTGCTGCCATCGGGGTGGCGCAGCTCGACGGTGAGGGCCGGCCCGCCGCCGTGGGGTGCGCCCACCGGCGCCACACAGGTGCCCAGGCGCACCAGGCAATCCTTCTCGAACACCTCGGTGGCGGCGGCCGGGTGGATGGTCGACAGCACGCCCAGGTGCGGCATCATGAAGATCGAGTCGACCGCGATCTCGGTCACGCCCTCGACCTGGAACGCGTCGATCATCATGAGCATCGACTGGGCCCGGCGCGGCGCGTGGCTGAGAACGCCTCCGGAGCCGACCAGCAGGTCGAGCGTCATCATGTCGACCAGGGAGTCGGAGTGGCCCTGGGCGAAGGCGTCGGCGATCGAGCGCGCCTGCTGGGCGCCGTGCAGCCGCACCGCGAACTGCTTGTGCTGCACGAACGATAGCCGCAGCGCCTCGCGGGCGATGGCCTGCTCGATCTTGAGCTCCTCGAGCGTCTCGGGGATGGTGGTGGGCCGGATCATCTTGTTGCCGATGCGATCGCGCAGCTCGGCGGCGTCGAGGTCGAACGGCACCCACCGCTGGATGTCGGGCAGCCCGGCCTCGGCCAGCACGTTGGACACCGAGTACGACATGCCGAGGTTGGCCGACACCGTGCGGTTGAACACGCCGTCGAACACGCTGAACACGTCGGTGGTGGCGCCGCCGATGTCGACGCCGACCACGTTGACGCCGTCGCGGTCGGCCAGGGCCTTGATGATGAGGCCCATCGCGCCCGGGGTCGGCATGATGGGCGCGTCGGCCCAGCTCATCAGCTTGGCGTAGCCCGGGGCCTGGGCCATGACGTGCTCCATGAACACGTCGTGGATGGCGTCGCGGGCCGGGGCCAGGTGCTCGAGCTCGAGGGTCGGCCGCAGGTTGTCGACGAACTGCAGCGCCACCTGGCCGCCCAGGATGGCCTCGACGTCGGCCCGCACCGCGGTGTTGCCGGCAAAGATGACCGGCAGGTCGAAGGTGCCGCCGAGGCGGGCCCGGGGCTGGGCCGCCCGCAGCAGCTCGGCGATGGCCACCACGTGCTTGCGGGTGCCGCCGTCGGTGCCGCCGGCCATCAGGATCATGTCGGGCCGCAGGGCCCGGATGCGCTCGATCTTCTCGTGCGGCAGCCGGTGATCGTTGACCGCGAGGGCGTCCATGACGATGGCGCCGGCGCCCAGCGCGGCCCGGGTCGCGCTCTCCGCGGTCATGTTGGCCACCACGCCGGCTACCACCATCTGCAGCCCGCCGCCGGCCGACGACGTCGAGATGTACAGATCGGTGCCGACGCCGTCGCGCTCGGGCCGGATGATCGCCGGCCCGTCGGCGCCGTGGGGGTGGGCGGCGCTGCCGTCGGTGAGGAACTGGCGGCCGCGCAGCTCCTGGATCTCGCGGACCGCGTTGACCACGCCGCGGGTGACGTCTTCGACCGGAGCCTCGACCGTGGTGGGGGCCTCGCCGCGACAGGTCAGCCGGTACTCCCCGGCGGCGGTGCGCTCGATCAGGATGGCCTTGGTGGTGGTCGACCCGCAGTCGGTGGCGATCACCGAGCGGATCGCCGCGGGATCGATCGCGGGCGGGGGCGACGCGGGCGCGGTCATCGGCTCCGGTGTATCACGGCGGCCAGGGCACCACGGGGCCGGTCACCGCGGGTCGTCGCTGGCCGCGTCGCGCGCCTCGAGCCGACGCAACAGCGCCTCGATGGTGCCGCGCCGCTCGAGCACGCGCTGCACCTGATCCCACCGGGTCGGGCTCGACCACACCACCGCCACCAGCGGCTTGAGCCCGAGCATGAGCTGGCTGCCCAGGAACCCGAGCGGCTGCATCGACTCCAGGAAGAAGATCGCCGGCGCGGTCAGGCGCCGCCGGGCGATGCCGTCGGCCAGGTCGTCGAGCATGGCCAGGTCGTCGGGGGCGAGCCCGGCCTCGGGATCGGCGGTCACGCGGCGCCGCCGATCTTGGCGCGCGCGGCGGCGATGATCGCGGCGCGATCGCCGCCGTCGAAGCTCACCGCCAGCCCGCGGTACCGGTCGAGCCAGCGCGGCCGCGCGAACGGCGACAACAGCAGGCCGCGGCCACCGACGTCGACCCGCCGCAGCTCGGCCCAGCGCCGGTAGCGCCGCCGCGGCCAGCGCCGCTCCTCGACGCCCTCGTCGTCGAACCGGTAGCGGGTCGGCAGCCAGAACGGCGCCACCGCCACGATCAGGAGCACCGCCGCCAGCAACGCCAGGCCGGGCGCCTCGAGCGTGACCAGCACGGTCCACGACGACAGCAGGACGACCGCCACCACCAGCGCGACCTGATCGGGGCGGCGCCGGGCCGGGTGGGAGGTCCAGGACAGCGCCACGGTGGGGCCAGTGTGCCAGACCACCGGCACCGCGCCACCGCGGCGGGCGCCGTCCCTACATGCCCGGGGTGGACGCGGGGGTGGGCGTGGCGGTCGGCTCGGGCGCCGGTGCCGGGGTCGGGGTCGCCGTCGGCTCGGGCTCGGGCGCCGGCGCCGGCGTCGCCGTCGGCGTGGGCGCCGGGGTCGCGGCCGGCTTGCACTTGATCGCGCAGTTGTAGCCGAGCTGGAACTTGCCCTCGAAGTCGTAGCCGGCGCCGCAGATGGTCTTGTAGTCCTCGACGTTGCCCTCGCCACACGCGGTCCGCGCGGCGCGCTCGCACATGTACGAGCCGAGGGTGATGCAGCCGAGGTAGCCGACGACCGCCAGCCCGACCACGGCCACCACCGGCGCGATGCCCGTGACCTCGTAGTTGGGATCGAGCGCCTGGAGCGCGGTGTAGCCGATGAACTGTTCGGCCTGGGCCGCCGACAGGCCGACGAACTGCGCGGTCAGCCGGCCGTTGGCCGAGTGCAGCACCAGCTCGTCGAGAGCGTCGTTCCACGCGACGGTGGCGACCGGCACCGGGCGGTCGGGGTCGTCGGTGCGGTGCAGCTGGTTGCCGCTGCGCCACAGCTCGAGCTGCTTGCCGTCGACGGTGGGCAACACCGCGCGGGTGCCGTGGAGCAGCGCCGCCGGGTCCCGGGTCCACACCCCGTCGACCTGGAAGCTCGGCAGCGCCGCGATGGCGCTGAGCATGGCGTCGACGGTGGGCTCGGCCTCGCCGACCACGGTGCCGGCCGCGTCGCGGACCACGACGGCGACGCGCGCCTCGGCGTCGGCCTCGTTCGAGTCGGTGGCGCAGCCACCGAGCGTGAGGGTTGGAGCCAGCGCGGCGAGCGCCGCGGCGACGGTGAGCGAACGACCAAGGTGGGTGGTGAACATGGACAGATCCTTTCGGCGGGGCGGCTCGACGGTCGACCATCGACGGGCGAGGCCGCGACTGGTCGCGAGCCAGTGCACGGCGCGTTCCAGCCGCGCGCCCCCGCCGGCGCAGCTCCCCGCTCAGGTGGCGCCAGCGCCAGCCTGCGATCCGCGCGAGGCGGCTCGCAGCAGCGCGGCTACCAGCTCGCGGGATCGGCGAGCACGCCGCCGACCAGCTCGCCGCCGCGGATCGACGCGTCGCCCTCGCGCGTCGCCAGCGCGACGGTCACCAGCGGATGGCGGGTGGGCCGGGTCGCCAGCGCGGCGGTCATGGCGGCGGCGGTGGTGGCCGCGGCCGCAGCGTCGAGGCCCTCGCCGACGAACACCCAGGCGTCGCCCAGCTCGCGCAGGTAGGCGAAGCCGGCGGCGACGGCGATCGGCTCGACGAGCGGCAGCACCGCGTCGAGATCGTCGAGGATGGCGTCGTCGAGATCGACCCCGTCGCAGCTGGCCCGGACCGACACCGCCGCGCCGGTGATGGCCTGGGTGGTCGCGCTCGGCCCGGCCACCACCGCCGCGCGCAGGGCCGCGAACAACGCCAGCGCGTCGGCCGGCCGACGCGCTGGTTCGGTCGCCATCGCCCGGGTCACCACCTCGTCGATGGCTGGCGCCAGCGGCGCGTGCGCCGACGGCCGCGGCCGCGCGGCGTGGAGGTGGAGGTACTGCGACATGGTCACCGAGGCGTCGGCGAACGGGGTGCGCCCAGTCAGCAGGTGGTAGGCCAGGGCGCCCAGCGCGTAGACGTCGGTGCGAGCGTCGACCGGCTCGCCGCGGATCTGCTCGGGGGCCATCGACGCCGGCGTGCCCAGCGCCTGGCGCGACGCGGTGAGCTCGGCCGGGCCGCCCTCGAGCAGCTTGGCGATCCCGAAATCGACCAGCACCACCCGGGCGCCGCCGTCACACACCAGCACGTTGGAGGCCTTGATGTCGCGGTGGACCACGCCGGCGCGGTGGGCCACGTCGACCGCGGCGCACAGCGGCTCGAGCACGCGCAGGCACTCGGCCAGCTCGAACCGCCCGCGCGCGTCGATGACCGCGCCGAGGTCGGTCCCGCGCAACAGCTCCATCACCAGGAACGGCGCGCCGACCTGGGTAACGCCGGCGTCGAGCAAGCCGACGATGCTGGGGTGGCGCAGCTGCGCGATGATGGCGGCCTCGCGCGCCAACCGCGCCGCCAGCTCGGGCGACGTGACCAGGTGCGGGTGCAAGACCTTGAGCGCGCCGGGGCGCTGGCTGTGGACGTGCGCGACCTGGTACACGCGCCCGAAGCCGCCGGTCGCGATCGACGCCTCCACTACCCAGTCGCCGACGTGCTCGCCCGGCTCGAACTCACAGGCGATCACCGCGTTCGCGTCGATCCGTCGGGTCTGCCCGGGGTCGTCGCCCATGGCCGCACGGTACCACGCGGGCCGCGACGGTCACCGGCGCCGCGCTGCGGGCCGGCGCCCGCACTGCGGGCTGACGCCAGCGCCCACCGTGCGAGCCGGCGACGACATTCCCGTGACTTGCGCGCAGCGCAGGTCCGGAACAGTTCGTGCTGGCTGTGACGTGCATGGGGATGGCACCACGATCGCTACTTTGGTTTGCCACGTGCGCTGGGCTCGCCGGCTGTGTCGCCGATGACCTGGCCGGGCCCGATACCAGCGCCGCCTACGGCGTGTGGGATCGCAACGGCCCGAACTACAACCTGTGGCTCGACGTGCTCGGCGGGACCGCCGCGTGGGCGCCCGCGGGCACCGGCGCCAACACCTGGTCGGGGCTGTCCGACTTCGGCTTCGAGCTCGAGCCCGGGGCCAGCGCGTGCGGCCTCACCCCGGGCGGCCCCACCGTCGAGGTGATCGGCAGCCGCCGGCACGGCGAGTCCACCATCGGATCTGACCTGGAGATCGATGACGGCGGCGGCCTGCGGCCCCTGGCGCTGGGTGAGGTCGTCGAGGTCGTCGCGACGATGACCGCCAGCCAGGTCCCGGCGCGGCCGGTGGTGCTGCGGTTCGAGGGCGCACGCTACGCGACGGTGCCGAGCCGTCCGTGGCTGAGCTGGCGCCTGCTGGATCTGACCGTGCGCGACGGCGTGACCTGCGAGGAGCTGGGCCGCCAGGTGGTCCACCTCGCCCCGGTCATCGGGGCGCCGCTGACCGCCGGAGAGACCGCGCGGATCCGGCCGCAGGTGTTCGGCGCGTACGCCGCGTACCACGGCGGCCAGGTGGTGTCGTTGGCGGCCAAGGTGCTGATGAACGCCGGGCTGCCGGTGCGCTTCCCGTGGGAGCCGGCGGCGCGACAGCTGGTCGACTGCGCGACCGGTGAGCCGGTGGCGGCCGGGTCGGTGTTCGGCCACAGCCAGCTCGCGCTGGGCGCCGCCAGCGCCGTCACCATGCCGGGTGACACCGCGGGCCACCCGGTGTTCGCCCTCGAGACCGCGCTCGGCCAGCAGGTGCGGTTGCACGCGGCGCGCACCACCGGCGGCGCCGTCCACGCGCTGTGCTACGGCGACGAGTTCGCCCCGCCGGACATGGCCGGCGCGGCGGTCGAACGCCTGACGCCGGGCCAGGCCGCCTCGTCCGCGTTCGACGTCTTCATCGCGCTCGGCGCGACCCCAGGCGCCGGCGACGTCGTCGCGTCGCAGCTGGCGGTCGCCGGCGGGATCGCGGATCAGCGCCGCGCAGCGTTCCTCGGAGCCTCGCCCAACCCGCTGGCCAGCGTCTTCGCCGCGCAGACCACCGCGGCCATCGCGGCGCAGCGCCTGGGCGACCGCCCCGGCGCCGTCACCTCCTGGGCCGACGCCGTGGCGCGCCTGGCGACGCGCTCGCCGCTGTTCATCGGCGCCGAGCCACGGCCGGCGACCGCGGTCGACGATCTCGAACAGGAGACTGACCAGCTGGCCGCCGGCGGGTGCGGCAACGGCTGGTGCGGCCCCGGCGAAGACGAGGTCAGCTGCGCCATCGACTGCGTGATCACGGCGCCGATGCCGACCCCGACGCCGACCCCGGCCCCGTGGCCGACCACGACGGCGACGCCGTCACCATCGCCGTCACCATCGCCGTCACCATCGCCGTCACCATCGCCGACGCCGACGCCGACGCCGACGCCGACGCCGAGCCCGTCTCCGTCCCCGGCGCCACCCCCCGGCTCGATGCCGTACTGATCGCGGGAATCGATGAGGTGTCCGCGCTGCGCCCGTCGGATCGAGCCGGCCCTGGGCTGTCCCGATCACGGCGTGCTCGCCCCAGCGGCCCCGGCCACGGCGGTGCTGCCGGCACCCGCGACGGTGCCTGGCCTCGCGCCGGGCACGCCGCTGGCGACCGGTGGGTCGGCGGTCGTGGTGGCCATCGACGCCGTCCGGGTGGTCAAGTGGGGGCGCTGGCGCGACGCTGACCTGCACCGCCGGTTCGCCCACGAGGCGGCGATCCTCGCGGCGATCCCGGCCGGCCTCGGCCCGCGCTGTTTGGGGCACGGCGCCGTCGACGGCTGGCCGTACGTGGTCCTCGAGCGGCTGGTCGGCCCGACGGTGGCAGCGCTCTTGACGGCGCCGCTGGGCGCGCCGCTCGCGCTGTGGTCGGCCATCGGCGCCGCGGTGGCCCGCCTGCACGCGGCCGGGGTCGTCCACGGTGATCTCAAGCCGGAGAACCTGGTGTGGTGCGACGACCGGATCCGGCTGCTCGACTTCGGCCTGGCCGCGACCGCCGCCGCGTCACCGCCGGGCGCCGCCGGCGGTGGCACGCTCCACTACCTGGCGCCCGAGGTCGTGGCCGGGGCCGCGGCGACGACCGCCAGCGACGTCTACGCGCTGGGCACGATCGGCTTCGAGCTGGCGACCGGGCGACCGCCGTTCACCGGCGAGCGACCGACCATCGAGTACGGCCACCAGCTGTGCCGGCCGCCGCGCGCCGCCGAGCTGGCCGCGGTGCCATCGGCCGTCGACGACCTGATCGCCGCCTGCCTGGCCAAGGATCCGCGCCGCCGGCCGTCGGCGGACGCGGTGGCGGCGACCACGCCGACCGACGACGCCCCGCGCCGGGCCACGGGGACGCCGCCCGCGGCCGACCGCCAGCGCGGCCCGGTGGCCCTGGTATGGATCGAGGGCCCCGACCGGGTCGCCCTCGCCCACATCGCCACCTCGCGCCAGGGCCGCATCATCCGGGAGCGCGCCGACGGCACCCTCGCCGCGTTCACCTGGCTCGACCACGACGCGCCGGCCGAGGCGGCGATCGCCGCGGCCCGCGAGCTGGTGCGACACCAGGCCCGGGTCGCCATCCACGCGGCCGAGCTCGAGGTGCGCCGGCGCGGCGCCGCGGTGCGCATGTTCGGCCCGGCGATCGAGCGCGCCGAGGCCTGGCTGCCGCGCGCGCCGTGGACCGGCGTGCTGGCGACCCGCTCGGTGGGCAGCCCCCGGGCCGGCCTGACCGACAGCGCGACCTTCCCGGGCTTCCGCCGCCTCGACGACGACGCCACGCGGGCCCGCTCGGCGGTGGAGACGGTGCCCACCCTGTGTGCGCGGGGCGGGCTGCTGGGCGACGTGGCCGCGGCGATCACCGGCGCGCTCGACGGCGACCGGCCGGCGCTGGTCACCATCGTCGGCGCGCCGGGCGGCGGCAAGACCCGCGTCCTCGACGAGCTGGCCGCGATCGCCGCGGCCGGGCCCGGGCGCGTGGTGCGCATCGCCGGCGCGCTCGAGCTGGCCGGCGGCGGCAGCGGCACCGCCGCGCTGGCCGCCGCGCTGGGCGATCCCGACGTCCGACGCGGCCTGCGCGCCGGCGCCGCGGCGGGGCTGGTGGTCCTGGCCGACGACGCCCACTGGCTGCCGGTCGGCGTGCTCGACGCGCTCGAGACCGCGGCCGGCTGGGCGCGCGGCCGGATCGCGGTGGTAGTCGCCGCGGCGCCGCAGCTGCTCGACGGCCGACCGCGGTGGGGCGCGGCGACGCCCGACGCCGTGACGTTCCAGCTGCCGGCGCTACCCCTCGACGCGGCCCGCCACATGCTGCGCCGCCTGCTGTTGCCGGCCCGGCTGATCCCGACGCCGCTACTCGACCGCCTGGCCGAGCGCGCCGACGGCAACCCGGCAGCGCTGGTGGCGATCGCCGGCGAGCTGCACCACCAGGGCATCGTGCGCTGCCACCCCGACAGCGACGAGTGGTACGTAGCCGCCGACGAGCTCGACCTGGCCGCCCTCGAGCCCGACGCCCGCTGGCGCGCCGCCCGCGCCCTGGCCGCGCTGCCGCCAGGCCTGGCCGAGCTGTACCGCCTGGTCGCGCAGCTGGGCGCCCGGGTCGAGCTGCCCGAGGTCGAGGCCATCCAGCACGCGCTGCCGCGGGACCTGCTGTCGATCGACGCCGGCTCGGGGCTGGCCTGGCTCGAGCGCCACGCCTGGCTGCGCCGCGACGGCGCGGCGTGGGTGGCCACCTCGCCGTCGCTGGCCGAGGCCGCCGGCACCCAGGTCGCGCCCGACGTGGCCGTGGCGGTGGCCCGCGCCGCGCTCGCCTACTGGCGCGCCCACGCCGCGGCCGACGACGAGCTGGCCCTGGTCCGGGTCGCCCACCACGGCGCCGGGTGCGGCGAGCGCGACGTGGCCGGCCGGGCCTGCCTGACGCTGGCTCGGCGCGCCGCCGGTCGGTGCCACCACGTCGAGGCCGAGCGGTGGGCCACCCAGGCCATCACCCTGCTCGCCGCCGACGCACCGCTCGCGGCCGCCGCGGCCCGGCTCGAGCGGGCCCGGGTGCGCGGCCCGCTGTCGAAGTTCGAGGCGGCCCGGGCCGACCTGGCCGAGGTGATCGCCGCGGCCCGGGCCGCCGGCGATCCCGCGCTCGAGCGCGAGGCGCTGATCGCCGACGCGGCGGTGTGCGACTTCGCCGACTGGATGGCCGAGTCGACCGCGGCGATCGAGGCGGCCGCCGCGCTGACCTCGCCGCCCCCGGCCGACGACACCGTCGCGCGCCTGAGCAACTGGCTGGGCGTGGTCCGGCTCCGCCAGCACCGCATCTCCGAGGGCGAGGCGTTGCTGGAGCGGGCCCGGGTGCTGGCCGATCGGGTCGGCGACTACCCGGTGGCGGTCGGCTCGCGCTTCATGCTGGGGTCGCTCCATCGGCGGCGCGGGCAGGCCGCGACCGGGTTGGCGCTGGTCGACGAGGCGCTGGCCATGGCCCGGGCCCGGGGCGACGTGTTCCACGAGAGCGTCGGCCTGTTCAACCGGATCAACTACTGGCTGGCGCTGGGCCAGCCCGACCGCGCCGCCGCCGACTGCGCCGCGGCGATCGACCAGGCCGAGTGCCACGGCTACGGCGACGCCGAGTTCCGCGGATGGTCGAACCTGGCCAACCTGCGCATCCAGCAAGGCGACGCCGCCAGCGCGCGCGACGCCGCGCGACGCGCCTACCAGGTGGCCCGGCGCCGGTTCGGCCGGCACCCGCCGGTGGTCGCGACGCTGATGCTGGCGGCCCTCGACGCCGGGCTCGACGGGCCGGCCGCCGCCGCCGACCTCATCGCCGCCATCGATCGCGACGAGGCCCGGGCCTGCGCCTGGACCTCGGCGGTGCTCACCGCGCTGGAGCTGCTGGCCGCCGCCGCGCCGGCGCCGGCGTGGGGGCCGGTCGACGCCGCGATCACCGCCGCCGAGCCCGAAGATCGCGCGCTGCTGGCGTGGCTGCGGGCCCGGGCCGCGTGAGCCCGCCCCGGGTGCGCGGCTAGCGCCCCTTCCACACCGGCGCGCGCTTGCCCAGGAACGCGGCGATGCCCTCGCGGGCGTCCTCGAGCGCCAGCACCTTGGCCAGCTCGCCCTCGAGGAAGCGCAGCGCCGGCTCGTGGTCGAGGTCGGCCGACTGGTAGAACGCGCGCAGGCCCAGCGCGATCGCCGCCGGGCTCTTGCTGGCCAGGTCGTCGGCCAGCGCCATGGTCTCGCGCTCGAGGTCGGCGGCCGCCACCACCCGGTTGACCAGCCCCAGCGCCAGCGCCTCGTCGGCCGGCAGGCGGCGCCCGGTCAGCATCAGCTCGAGCGTGCGCTTGCGGCCGATGTTGCGGACCAGCTCGGCGGTGATCATCATCGGCCACAGCCCGACCTGGATCTCGGTGGTGCCGAAGGTCGCGGTGTCGGCCGCGATCACCAGATCGCACGCGACCATCAGCCCCAGCCCCCCGGCCAGGGCGTGGCCGTTGACCATGGCGATGATCGGCTTGCCCAGCGCGTGCATGGTGGTGAACAGGTCGACCAGCGACGCCGGCGGGACCTCGCCCGAGCCAGCGCCCATGGCGGCCAGATCGCCGCCGGCCGAGAACGCCGAGCCGGCGCCGGTGAGGACCACCACCCGCGCCGCCGGCGCGTCGCGCACGGTGGTGAGCGCGTGGACCAGCTCGCCGCAGGTCGCCGGGCTGATCGGGTTGCGCTTGTCGGGCCGGTTGAGGGTGATGCGCGCGACCGCGGCGACGTCGAGCGTGAGGGTGGCGTAGGAGGTCACGCCCGGCACGGTACTCTCGCCGCGGCGAGTTGACGAGGAGGACCGCGCGGCCCTACCCTCACCGGTAATGCGGCGTAATGCGCTCGTGACGTTCGTGGCCCTGGCGGCAGCGCCGGCGGCCGCCGCCGCTGGCGACAACGACCTGGTGCTGGGCCGGCTGGCCAACCTCGTCGTGGAGAACGGCACCCCGGTGCGCGCGGTGGGCCAGAACCTCGAGTTCCGCAGCCTGGTCAGCGAGCTGGGCGTCGCGCTGGCGCCGCGCCTGTCGACCCCGGCCGACACCCTCGGGTTCGGCGGCTTCCAGTTCTCGGCCGACCTGTCGTGGACCTCGATCTCGTCGACCGCGAGCTACTGGCGGGCGCTGCAGTCCTCGCCCGACCCCGGCGGCGCCGGCGGCATGGCCCACGGCCAGGGCCAGCTCCAGAACCTCGGCCTGTTCGTGCGCAAGGGCATGTGGTTCCCGGTGCCGTCCCTCGAGTTCGGGGCCGGCGCGGTCCACCTGATCAACTCGCGGCTGTGGACCGCCCAGGGCTACGCCAAGGTCGCGCTCCACGAGGGCTACCACGACCTGCCGATCCCGTCGCTGGCGGTGCGCGGGGCGGTGTCGCGGCTGATGGGCCAGCACGACCTCGACCTGACGATCATCTCGATCGACACCTCGATCGGCAAGCACGTCGGCGTCGGCGGCACGTGGAACATCAACCCGTACCTCGGCTACAACCTGCTGGTGATGGTGCCGCGGTCGGAGGTGATCGATCCGACCCCGAACGTCGACGGCCTCGACCCGGCCGCCATGGCCGACCGCGACCTCAACTTCGTCTTCAAGGACCAAGACGACATCTTGCGCCACCGGTTCTTCCTGGGCGCCAAGCTCCGCTACTACGTGTTCGCGGTGACCCTCGAGGGCACCTACGCGATGGCCGGCAGCTCGGTCGACGATCGGCCGGCCGCGGTCGACTGCGCCCTGGGCTCGACCATCACCAACTGCGACTCGCCCGACCAGGCCGCGGCGCAGCAGACGTTCACGATCTCGACCGGGTTCGACTTCTAGGCGGTGCGCTAGCGTGGCCGACGACGACGACGACCGCCCGGCGCTGCGGGCCGCGCTGTTGCTCATCGAGGAGCTGCGCGACGACGTCCACCAGCTGGCCGCCCAGGTGGTGGCGCTGACCGAGGCCCACGCCGCGTCCGCGTCCCCGTCCGATCCGCGAGCGGCCGAGCGCGCCGTCGACGACCGTGCGCGCGCGCTGGCGCCGGACATCGCCGCGGCCGCCGCCAGCTCGAACGCCCGGGTGCTGCTGGGCGAGCCGCTCGACAAGTACGACCTCCCGGCCCCGGCCGACGGCGGCCCGCCGTGCCTCGAGCTGATGCCGCTGTGCCAGGCCCGGTGCTGCGCGCTGGCGTTCCCGCTCACCAGCCAGGACCTCGACGAGGGCGTGCTCCGCTGGGACCACGGCCAGCCCTACGTGATCCGCCAAGGCGCCGACCGGCGTTGCGTCCACCAGGACCGCGACAGCTACCAGTGTGGCTGCTACGCCCAGCGCCCCGCCACCTGCCGCCTGTTCGACTGCCGCGCCGACCCACGGATCTGGCTCGACTACGCGGCGCGGGTGCCGGCGCCGATGAGCGCGCTCGACGAGCACGCTGCGCCCGCGCCCGCCGCCCTGCGCGCGACCGCGGCCGGCCGCAGCCGGGCGCTCTTGGCCGAGTCGCACGCGCTGCGCCAGCGCCGCTGACCGGGGCGGCTACGGGCCGACCGGGCAGTCGATGCCGGTCAGCACCAGCTGGTTGTTGTCCTCGCGGCACTCGAGGTTGGTGCCCTGCCCCATCGCGCCGCCGTCGTCGACCACCACGGTGCCGATGCTGCCGGCCGCCGGCCAGTCACACGCGACCTCCTGGCACAGCCCCGGGTTGAGGTTGGCCGCGGTCACCGCCTGACATCCCAGCGCGCCGGGCGGGCTGCCGCCGTAGACCGAGACCGTCACCCCGCGGGCCACCGGCTCGGTGCCGCGGTTGCAGACGGTCGCGGTGACCCGCGCGCCGCCGCTGATGCAGGTGATGGTGGCGCCCTGCAACGTCAGGTCGGGCGAGGCCCCGGGCGGGAAGCCGGTGCCCTGGCTGTTCTGCCGGAAGTTGTTGAGGCCGACCTGCTGCCAGTTGCGCAGCCACGTCGAGGTCC
Organism: Kofleriaceae bacterium; assembly: GCA_041389965.1. Classification (GTDB taxonomy): domain Bacteria; phylum Myxococcota_A; class Polyangia; order Haliangiales; family Haliangiaceae; genus UBA2376. The sequence goes on from JAWKQV010000003.1 coordinate 714,856, forward strand.
GCGGCACCACCCCGCTGTCGTCGACGTTGGTCACGCTGTAGGCGTGCTGGTTCCAGATCGGCCGGGTGCTGACCCAGCGGTCGACCCGGTCGGCGATGACCCGCACGCCGGACGCGGTGTTTGGGCCCGGGTTCTCGGCCCGGCACACCATGCCGGCGGCCGACGGCCCGGCGATGGGGTCGCGGCACACGAAGTTGTCGCCGCCGCAGTCGGCGTCGGCCGCGCACCGGCACTTGCCGAGCGCGTCGCCCGGCTGCTCGCGACCGCACGGGGCCGCGGCCGGGCAGTCAGAGTTGTCCAGGCACTGCACGCCGTCGAAGATCGGGTCGAGCGCCGGGCACACCACGTTGCAGTTGGTGTTCGACGGCACCACGATCTCGGCGTTGAAGTCGGCGTCGACGTCGGCCACGATCGGGTTCTCGTACCAGGTGCACGAGCGGCGGAACCGCGAGTACACCACCTGCCCGGTGGTGCCGTCGTAGACCCGGGTGAAGCACTCGTCGGCGTAGACCACCTCGGCCCGGCCGTCGCCCTCGAAGTCGAACACCGACGAGCCGGTCACGTTGGACGACAGATCTTGCGACGGCTGCGACCACAGGATGCCGTCGGTGCGGCCGCTGGCACACGCCGCGGGCGCGGCGCCGGCGACGCAGTCGGGATCGAACACCGTGTAGGCCGAGCCGCCGGCCGAGGCGATCTCGACCCGGCCGTCGCCGTCGAAGTCGGCCAGGGTCGGCGGGCCGCCGTTGCCGGCCGGCACGCCCTGCAGCGCGCCGGTGAACACCTCGCGGCCGCCCAGGGTGTAGACGTGGACCATCCCCACGTTGACCACGACCACCTCGGCGGCGCCGTCGAGCGTGGCGCGGTCGTCCTCGGCGGCGGTGGCGCCGAACGTGCCCAGGTCGGCCACCGCGACGCGGCCGGCCGTGCCGCCGATGGTCTGGCCCGGCACCCACTCGGTGGTGGCCCGGTCCCAGTCGTAGATCTGCGGGCCGCTGATCAGCTCCGGCAGGCCGTCGTTGTCGACGTCGGCGACCACGGGGATGTAGCCGGTCGAGCGCGGCTCGAGGGTGGCCGGCGGGATCGGCGTGTTGAGCAGCTCGCCGGCGGCGCTGTACACCGCGCCCTGGTAGAGGATCTCGGGCACGCCGTCGTCGTCGAGGTCGTGGATCGACAGCCCGGTCCAGTTGCAGAAGGTGTCGCCGTAGGTGTCGGCCGACGACCACAGGGTGCCCCAGCTGCCGTCGGCCAACCGGGTGAAGGCGATCAGGCCGCCGTCCTGGCGCGCGGCCACGATCTCGGGCTTGCGATCGACCCCGCCCAGGTCGGCCACCGCCACCGACTGCGACGCGATGATCGGGTTGGGCAGGGTCGCCTGCTGGGTGCAGGTGGCACCGTCGATGATGCGCAGCACGCCGAAGTACGCCGGGTCGGTCCCCTGGCACGACTGCGCGCCGCCGTCGGTGAAGTTGTACGAGATGAACACGATCGACGGGCTGGTGAACTCGCCCGCGCCGAGGCCGAAGTCGGCCACCATCGGCGACCCCAGGACGTTCTTGTGGTCGGGGAACGCGTCGCCGGCGGGCGGCCCCAGCCACTCGCACTGCGCGCCCGGGAAGAACACGCCGGGCACCACCGTCCGCACGCAGGCCTGGTCGAACGTGCCGCCCGGGCCGACGCCCCACGGCAGGCACTCGCCGGTGGTCCCGTCGCAGTAGGCATCGCCCGGGCAGCGATCGTCGACGCACGCGGCCGGGGTCGGCACGCAGGTGGCGTACCGACAGACCTGATCGGCCGGGCACACCACCCCACCGCACGTGTCGGGGGCGTCGACGGCGTCGGGCCCGGTCCCGTCGCCGGGGCCGCCACAGCCACCACACCCCGACAGAGCCAGCGTCAGGAACAACACCGCGGACGTCGTGCGCATCGCGGCGATGGTATCCTACCCGCCCCGCCCCTCGCAGCCCGATCGGCGCGCGGCCGGCGCCGGCTACCCGACGCGCGACCGCACCGTCGAGGTCGCGCGGCCGGCCGAGGGCCTGGCCCGACCGCCCCGCGGGCTTCGATCGCGGCCAGCCTACCCGAGCACCAGGCCACAGCCTGGACACTCGCCGTCGGCGGTCAGCTCGTCGGTGGCGCCGCACGCCGGGCAGGCGCTGGCGTCGGACGACGCCGGGGCCAGGCCCTCGCGGGCCAGCGAGTCATGCCAGTCGTCGCGCAACAGCGCCGCCACCGCCGGGATGTCGTCCTCCTCGACCAGGAGGTGCGTCTTGGTCCCTCAACCACCGCCGCCGCCGGGACACCCGACCAGGGCCGGGATGCCCGCGGCCAGGACCTTGTCCCGGACCTGCTTCATCTCGATCATCGAGCCGCCCAGGGCCGGGACCAGCGGCAGCCCGGCGAGGAACTCTTCGGCCTGCTCGTACGACAGCGGTTCGCGCTCGTCCACGTCGACATCGTACAACGCCGGCGCGCGGCCGCCAAGGCGAGCCGCCCCGTCGATCGGGGCGCTTGCGCTGGCGCGAGCGATCGGTGAGGCTGCGCCGGCCATGTCCGCCCTGCCACCCGAGGTCGCCCGTCGACGCACCTTCGCGATCATCGCCCACCCCGACGCCGGCAAGACCACGCTGACCGAGAAGCTGCTGTTGTTCGGCGGCGCCATCCAGCTGGCCGGCGCGGTCAAGGCCCGCGGCGACCGCCGCCGCGCGACCTCGGACTGGATGAAGGTCGAGCGCGAGCGCGGCATCTCGGTCACCACCTCGGTGATGACCTTCGACTTCGCCGACTGTACGTTCAACCTGCTCGACACCCCCGGCCACCAGGACTTCTCCGAGGACACCTACCGGACCCTGACCGCGGTCGACTCGGCGGTCATGGTCATCGACGCCGCCAAGGGCATCGAGGCTCAGACCAAGAAGCTGTTCGAGGTGTGTCGCATGCGCGACGTGCCGATCGTCACCTTCATCAACAAGCTCGACCGCGAGGGCCGCGATCCGTTCGAGCTGCTCGACGAGATCGAGCAGACCCTGGCCCTCGACGTGACCCCGGCCACCTGGCCGATCGGCATGGGCCAGCGCTTCCTCGGCTGCTACGACCTGCGCGGCGACCAGCTGCACCTGATGGCGCGCTCCAAGGGCGAGTACATCCAGGAGGCGGTGGTGTGCGAAGGCCTGACCGATCCCAAGCTCGACCGGCTGCTGCCCGACGACGCGGTCGGCAAGCTGCGCGGGGACGTGGAGATGGTGCGCGGCCTGTGCAAGCCGCTCGATCTGGCCAGCTACCGCGAGGGCCACATGACGCCGGTGTTCTTCGGCTCGGCGGTCAACAACTTCGGCGTGCGCGAGCTGCTCCACGGGATCGCCCAGCTGGCGCCGCCGCCCCGGCCCCAGCCGGCGATCGAGCGCGCCATCGATCCCGGCGAGCCCAAGGTCACCGGGTTCGTGTTCAAGATCCAGGCGAACATGGACCCCAAGCACCGCGATCGCATGGCCTTCGTGCGGCTGGCGTCGGGCCACTTCTCGCGCGGCATGAAGCTCATCAACCCGCGGACCGAGAAGACCCTGGCGGTCCACAACGCGATGCTGTTCCAGGCCAACGCGCGCGAGGTGGCCGAGGAGGCCTGGGCCGGCGACATCATCGGCCTGCCCAACCACGGCGGCCTGCGCATCGGCGACGCGCTGACCGAGGGCGAGGTGCTCCGCTTCACCGGCATCCCCAGCTTCGCGCCCGAGCTGCTGCGGCGGGTGCGCGCGGTCGATCCCATGAAGGCCAAGCACCTGGGTCGGGCCCTCGAGCAGCTGGCAGAGGAGGGCGCGGCGCAGACCTTCAAGATGCTCTTGGGCTCGGACTGGATCGTCGGCGTGGTCGGCGGCCTCCAGTTCGACGTGCTGGCCGACCGCATCCGCACCGAGTACGACCTGCCGGTGATCTTCGAGGGCACCTCGTTCGAGCGGGCCCGCTGGGTCGAGGCCGACGATCCCAAGCTGGTCAAGCGCTTCGCCGACGGCAACCGCGACAACGTCGCCGAGGACCACAGCGGCGCGACGGTGTTCCTGGCCCGCAACGACTGGCAGCTCAACCGGGTCAAGACCGACTGGCCCGACATCCGGCTGCTGGCGACCCGCGAACAACAGCGCTGACCGCGCCGGGCCGGATCAGCGCTGGTAGGCCAGCCACAGCGCGCCCTGGCGGATGCGCCCGGAGTTCTGCGGCCCCAGCAGCTGCGGGAAGCCGGCGCTGACGCCCACCTGCCACTGCCGCCAGCGGACCGCCACGCCGAGGCCGGCGCGCACCTCGTACTTGTCGACGAAGCCGTCGATGGGGCTGCGCAGGCCGGTCTCGATCCAGGCCGAGGTCCGGCCCCGGTCGAGGCCGACCCAGCCCGGCACGAACAGGGTGTCGCGGTTGCCGTCGCCGCGGTTGGCCAGGCCGACCCCGACCTCGGGCTGCACCGCCCACCACAGGCGCCCGCCGCCGCCGCGCACGATCACGCCGAGCCGAAGCACCGGCTTGGTCGGCGCCAGCCCCTCGAGGCCCAGGCGCGTGAGGCCGGTCACCCGGGCGACGCCGGGGACCTGCCAGCGCACGTCGAGGAAGCCGCCGTCGTATACTCGCGGGCAGTCGTGCGCCGCGCTGTCTCGACACAGGCCCAGCCCCCCGCGCATGCGCCCGAGGGCGGCGGCGCTGTGGCTGACGCCGACCGACAGGCCCGGCACGACGCCGACCACGGCGTCGAGCGCCAGCGACCACGCCGCGCCGACGGTGCCGGAGGCCAGGCTGCGCTCGTCGACCACCGCGATCCGCACCTGGCCCGGCGCCAGCTGGAGCGCACCCACGGCGTCGCCCGGCGCCGCACCGGCGGGGGCGGGCAGCGCGGCGACGAGGGCCGCCGCGACGAGGGCGCGCAAGGACGACACGGGCTGGCGGTACTCTACTGCGCTCTGGCGCTGGCCGGGTGCCGAGCGCCCCTCGACGAGGTCGACGAGATCTACTACCGCGGACCGGGCCCGCGGGTGCTGTGCGCGGCCAGCATCGACCGCGCCGTCGGCGAGCCCGAGGCCAGCATCGTGGCCGCGCTCGACCGGGCCCGCGATCGCGACGAGGTGGTGCAGCTGTACGGCCACCGGCCGGGGCGGCTGTCGGACCTCGACCGCGTCGAGGCCATCGCCGCGGGGGCGCAGGCCCGTGGGCTGGCCACGTTGACCTACGCGGAGCTGGCGGCCGGCGTGCCGGCGGTGGCCGGCCTGGCGCTGAGCTTCGACGACGCCGACGTCGATCTGTGGACCGCCGCGGCGGCGCGGGTGGCGCCCTACGGCACTCGCCTGACCTTCTTCGTGACCCGCTACCACCTGTGGACCGAGGCACAACGGGCGGCGCTGGCGGCGCTGGCGGCCCAGGGCCACGACGTCGAGGCCCACGGCGTCAACCACCTGCGCGGGCCCGAGGTCGCGGAGGCGCACGGCGTCGCCGCCTACCTGGCCGACGAGGTCCTGCCCAGCCTCGATCGCCTGCGCGCTGACGGCTACGCACCGACGGTGTTCGCCTACCCGTACGGCGCGCGCACCCCCGAGCTCGATCGCGCCGTGTTGGCTCACGTCGCCCTGGTCCGCTCGGTGTCGTTCACGACGGACAACCTGGTGGTCGCCGACCCATGCCCGGAGTGAGCCGCGCCATCCGCCGGGCGCTGGTCGTGGCCGCGGTCGCGCTGGGCGCGACGCTGGCGCCGGCCGGCGCGACGGCCCAGGCCCCGCCTCCGTCGCCCACGCTGGTGTTGATCACCACCTCGCCGTTGCTCCGCGACGCGGTGGCGACCGGCCTGGGGCCCTGGCAGATCCCGTTGGTGGTGCTGCCCCAGTCCGCCGACGACGCGGCGACGCTGGCGCGTACCTACCGCGCGAGCTTCGTCGCCATCGACCACCAGGACAGCCTGGAGCTGTTCGACACCAGCGCCGGGACCGCCCAGTATCGGGCGATGCCCCACCCGGTCGACGAGCCGGGCGCCGCGGCGCTGGCGTTGACCATCAAGACGTGGATGCGGCTAGGTCCGGCGTTGCCCCCACCGCCCGACGCATCGCCCCCTGATGCGTCGTCCCCCGACGCGTCGCCGCCTGACGCGTCGCCCCCCGCCCCGCCGCCACGGCCGCTGGAGGTTCCCCGGGGCCCCGCGCTCCCGCGCCGGCCGGCCCTGCAGGTCGGGGCGATGATCGGGCTCGGCTTCCGGGGCGCCGAGGGCGGCTTCGAGGCCGGGCCGCGCGTCGTGGCCCAGGCCGAGGCCACGTACCGCCGCGTCGACGGGCTCGTCGTGGCCGATCTGGGTCCCGCGGTGACCGCCACGGCGACCCCGGCCGTCACCTGGTCACAGATGTCGGTCGCTGTCCGTGGAGGGCATACGTTCGTCCTGTCGCCGGCCTGGGCGGTGCGTCCGTCAGCCGGCGCGGCGGCGGTCCGAGGCGACGCCAGCGGCATCCAGGGCGCCAGCGGCAAGCTGGTCCACAAGATCGCGTGGCAACTCGGGATCGAGGGCGCCGTCGACCTGCGCTGGCGGCGCGGCCGATGGCGGGTCTCGACCACGGCCGGCGTGACTGCCATCCCGGCCGGTCGCGAGCTGCGCGGGACGCTCAACCTGACGGTGCCCGCGCACGTCGAGCCGTGGCTGGTGGTCGGGGCGGGGCTCGAGGTCTGGTGATCGATTTCCTGCGACCTTTGCGTCGTCGCGCCCCACTAACCTGGCGTGCTGTCCGTGGTTAGCCGCAGCGACGACGCCGACCTGGCGGTCCGGTGCGCGGCCGGCGATCGGGCGGCGCAGCGCGACCTGTTCCTGCGGACCCGCGCCGCGGTCCACCGGACGTTGTTCCGGGTGCTGGGCTCGAACCAGGACATCGAGGATCTGCTCCACGAGGTGTACCTCGCGGCGTTCCGATCCATCGGCAACTACGGCGGGCGCGCGAGCTTGCTGACCTGGTGCTGCGGCATCGCCGCCAACGTCGCCCTGTCACATCTGCGGAGGCGGCGCACCGTCCCGACCGAGGCGGTCGACCAGCCGAGCGGGGCCCCGGGCGCCGAGCGCGTGGTCCGGGCGCGCATCGCCGTGGGGCGACTGTACGCGGCGCTCGATCGGATCGACCCGGTGCAGCGGATCGCGTTCACCCTGGCGGTCATCGACGGCCGCGCGCTCGCCGAGGTCGCGGAGCTCACCGGCGCGTCGCTGAGCGCGGTGAAGACCCAGGTCTGGCGGGCCCGCAAGGCCCTCGACAAGCGCGCCGCGGCGGACCCCTTGCTGCGCGAGTACGTCGAGGAGCTGGCCCCGAGCGGCGTCGAGGAGGTCGGATGAGCCACCACGGTGATCCGCCCGAGCGGCCGCCGGTCGAGGCGCTGCCCGACCTGTCCTGGGCGCGGCTCGAGCGTCGCCTGTGGCAGTCGCTCGACGCCGTCGCGCCGGAGCCGGCGCCGCGGCGACGGAGCTGGCGCTGGCCCGCGGTCGGCGCCGGCCTGATCGTCGTCGCGGCAGCGGCGGCGCTGGTGTGGCCGCGGCCGTCGACGCCGACGCCAGGGCCCGCGCCCGCGGCCGCAGTGGACGCCCCGCGCCCGTCGCGGGTGGCCACCGCCGCGGCGGCCACCGACGTGGTGTTCGGCGACGCCGACATCCAGATCGGCCCGCACTCGACGCTGTTTCTGGGCGGCAGCGATCAGCGCGGCTTCGACCTGTACCTCGAGCGCGGGCGCGCGTCGTTCGAGGTCACCCCGCGCGCCGGGCGGCCGGCGTTCGTGGTGCGGGCCGGCTCGACCCGGGTCACCGTGGTCGGCACCGGCTTCACCGTCGCTCGCGACGGCGACGGGGCCCAGGTCGAGGTGCGCCACGGCCTGGTCGAGATCACCGCCGGTGCGGCGCGATACCAGGTCCGCGGCGGCGAGGTGTGGGATGGCCACGCGGTGCGGCCCGGCCAGCTGGCGCTGGTCGAGGATGCGCCGGCGGGGTCGGCCCTGACGCCCGCGATCGCCACCGCGCCGCCGCCTGCCGCGCCGCCGCCTGCCGCGCCGCTGTCTTCCCCCGCCGCCCCATCGACGGTGCCCCGGGCGCCGCGCGCCGCGCCGGGCCCCGCGCTCGATCGCAAGGCCGCGTTCGCGGCCGCCGCCGCGCAAGAGGCGACCGCTCCCGACGCGGCCCAGACGGCCTACCTGTCGCTGGCGGCCGGCCGCGACGCCTGGGCTGCCAACGCGCTGTACGCAGCGGCGCGGCTGGCCGACGACCGTGGCGATCGCGCGACCGCCGCGCGGCTGGCGCGCCGCTACCTGACGCGGTTCCCGACCGGCGGCAACGTCGTCGACGCCCGCGCGCTGCTGTCCCGGGCCGCCGGCCCGGCTCGCTGACCCAAAGGAGTCCGTCCATGCCTCGCCTCCGCATCGTCTCACTGCTCGCGCTCTTGGTCGTCGCCGCCTGTGGGAGCGGCGGCGGCACCGGCACCACCGACGACGGCGGCACCCCGGGCGACGGCACCATCAGCGACGGCGACGGCGGCACCGACGGCGGCGGCGGCGACGGCGGGGGCCCGGCCGGCTGCATCCCGGGCGGCCCGCAGTGCAACAACTGCATCGACGACGACGGCGACGGCCGGATCGACGGCGCCGACGTCGAGTGTACCGGCTCGCTCGACGACGACGAGTCGAGCTTCGCCACCGGCATCCCCGGCGACAACATCGACACCGTCCACCAGGACTGCTTCTTCGACGGCAACAGCGGCTCGGGTAACGACGGCTGCGACATCCACGTGTGCTGCCTGCTGGGCGCGCCCGATCGCGCCAGCTGTCCGTTCGGCGCCAACCAGTACGACCCGGCCGACTGCGCCAGCCCCCAGACCCAGCAGTGCATCACCACCTGCGCGCCGTTGACGCCGCCGGGGTGCGACTGCTTCGGGTGCTGCACCATCTGCGACCCGGCCACCGACCAGTGCTACGACGTGCTGACCAACCCCGCGGTGGCGCCCGACTGCAACGGCGGCACGCTGGCCGATCCGGTCGCCTGCCCACGCTGCGTGCAGCGCACCGACTGCGGCACCCCGTGCGACCCGCAGAACTGCATCTTGTGCCCGGGCCAGACCCCCGACGATCTCCCGCCAGAGTGCAACGGCTCGAACCAGTGCCCCGACGGCGCCGCGACCTGCGGCCCCGCGGTGGCGTGCCCGGCCGGGCAGTTCTGCACCAACGGCTGCTGCATCCAGAACATCCCGTGAGCCCGGGCGGCGCCGCGGTCACCACCGCCGACGCCGTCGCCTCAGCCAGCCGGCCACCGCGAGCACCGCCACCAGCGGCGGCGCCCCGGCCCCCGCGCCGGTCGAGCAGCAACCGCCGGCGGTCTCGACCGGCGGCAGGCACGCCAGCCCCTCGTCGTCGCCGGCGCGGCAGGTGAGCCCGGCCGGGCACGTCGCGCCGGCCGGGTAGCACGGCTGGCTGCAGGTCCCGATCCCATCGGCGACGGCGCACAGCTTGCCGGCGCAGTCGTCGTCGACGGCGCACCCGCCACCCAGCGCGCCGGTGCCGGCGGCGAAGCGACACCCTCCCGCGACGCAGGTCGCGTCCGCCGGGCAGGTCTGGCCGTCGACGCAGGGCGCGCCCTTGGTGACCGACCGGGTCAGCACCCCGACGTTGCCGAGGTCGTCACGGATCCGGACCTCGAGGTCGAGCGCCCCGTCGGGCACCGCCGCTGGCGTCACCAGCTCGTACAGGCTGCTGGTGACCTTGCCGGGCACCCGCACCCACGATCGGCCGTTGATCCACAGCGTCACGTCGGCCACCGTGCGCGCGCTGTCGAGCTGGACGAACACCGAGAACTGGCGATTGACCGCGCCACCGTCGGGCGGGCTGATCAGGTGGGCCGCCGGCGGCGCCGGCGCGGCGCCCGGCCCGATCGCCTCGGTCAGGGCCACGAACGAGTTCTGGGTCGCGCCGCACTTGCACGGCCGCTCGCCGTCGGTCTCGCCGCACGGGTAGCTGCGGTTGACGAACAGCTTGGCGCCGCACCCGTCGAGGTACGTCATCGGGTCGCGGCACGCGAACTCGTGGTCGAGCCCGTACAGGTGGCCGGCCTCGTGGATGACCGTGGTGCACAGGTTCTCGATCTGAGCCGGCTCGGCCTGGTGGGCGTTAGCGAAGGCGAAGGCGATCGCCGACGGCAGCGGCGAGCAGTCGCTGGTCAGCGGCGCCACGCCCAGCGTGTTGCCCGGCAAACCCAGGGCCGCCGGCAGCCCGGCCACCATCACCTCCAGGTAGCGGCCGCCGGCGGGCTCGGCGGTGACCACGGTGACGTCCCACGGCGCGTAGCGCTCCCGCACGCACGCCACCATCCCGTCCCAGGTCGCCTGGTCCCAGGCGAACGGCGCCAGCGTCACGGTGGCCGGGGTGGCGTTGCGGCCCAGGATCGACGAGGTATCGGCCCTGGCGCTGTCGGAGCCGGCGGTCACGGTGCAGCCGGCCGGGCACGGGTTCAGGTAGATCGTCGTGGCCCCGCCGGCGGCCCGGGTGCGCGGCGGGTCGACCACGACGTAGTCGAGCGGCTGAGCCGCCGCCGAGCCGGCCGTGGCGATCAGCGCGAGAGCGAGCCACCGGGTGCGCGACAGCATCGTCGGCCAGGGTAGCACCGCCGCGCCGCGCGCTGCGGCCGAGGCCGAACCGGCGTGACGGCGGTCGCGCGCCGCTGCGCCCGCGGTACTATCGCGCCATGCGACGACTCCTCCTCGGCCTCACGCTCGCCGTCACCGCCTGCACCGCCAAGGCCGGCGGCGACCAGATCGAAGCCAAGGCCCGTGAGCTGTTCAAGGCCCAGGGCTTGGTGGTCACCAAGGTCGACTGCCCGCGCTCGATCAGCGTCAAGGTCGGCACCACATTCCAGTGCTCGGTCACCTTCGACAACGGCGAGGTGTTCGGCCTGCGCGGCGAGGTCACCAGCAAGGCCGGCAAGAACTTCGAGTACTCGCTGGCGCCGGTCGAGGCCAACTACGTCACCGAGAAGATCGGCAAGATCATCAGCGACGGCCTCACCGAGCAGGTCAAGATCACGCCGACCGCGGTCGACTGCGGCGCCGCCGGGATCCACAAGGCGCCGGCCACGTTCTCGTGCAAGGTCACCGCGCCCGACGGCTCGACCGGCCAGGTCGACGTCGAGGTCGACCCCCAGGGCTCGGTCAACTGGCACCTGGTGTCGGACCGGGCCAAGCCGGCGCCGGCCGACGGCCCGGCCCCCGACGACGACCAGCCGGGCGCCGACGAGCCCAGCCACGAGTCGCCGCCCGAGTAGCCGCCCGCGGCTACTTCTTGCGCCCGAACAGGCTCGGCAGCTTGTGGCGCAGGCCGCGCAGCCGCTCGCCCAGGGCGCTGGCCTGGTCCTCCGGCCGCAGCTCGGCGATCGGCGTCAACGCCGACAGCTCGGCCGGCCGCACCGTCGACGCCAGCGAGCCTCGGGCGTCCGCCACCGAGCGCGCCAAGAGCGCGTGGAGGTCCTTGCGCAGCTGGACCTTCTTGAGCACCGTGCCGATCTGGCGGGCGAACTCGCGGGCGCTCGGGTAGCGCTGGTCCGGGCGCGCCGACAGGGCCCGCGCCACCAGCGCCGCGAACTCGGCCGGCACGTCGGGCCGGAGCGGCTTGATCGGCTGCACGTGGCACTCGCGCAGCCGCACGTAGGTCTCGTAGTCGTTGGCGCCGTCGAACAGCTTGCGGCCGACCAGCGCCTCCCACAGCACCGAGCCGACCGCGAACTGATCCGACGGCGGGATGGGCCGGCCGCCGCTGACGATCTCCGGCGACAGGTACGACATCTTGCCCTTCACCACGCCCGGCTCGGTGGTCTCGACCTGGCGATCGGCGGCCAGCGCCAGGCCGTAGTCGATGACCTTGACCATGCCGCGCGCGGTGAGCAGCACGTTGTGCGGGCTGACGTCGCGGTGGACCACCGGCGCCAGCACGCCGTTGATGGTGCGCTCGTGGCCGGCGGCCAGCCCCCGCAGCATCCCGACGCCGACCGCCGCCACCAGCTCCCACCGCGGCAGGTCGCCGCGCTCGAAGTGCCAGCGGGTCCACGATCCCAGATCGATCCCCTCGACCCACTCGAGCACCATGTAGTAGTTGCCGCCGTCGACGACGAAGTCGCGCACCTCGGCGAGGTTGGGGGACTCCAGGGCCGCGCCCAGGCGCGCCTCCTCGGCGAACATCTGCACGTAGGCCGGCTGCTGGGCCAGCCCCGGGTGCATCTGCTTGACCGCGACGACCTTGCGGAAGCCCAGGTCGCCCTCGACCTCGGCCCGCCACACGTCGGCCATGCCGCCCCGGCCGGCGATCTCGATGAGCCGGTAGCGCCGACCGATGAGGTCGCCGGGGGCAGGCGCGACGGGCATGCGGGTATCATCGCACCGGGTCCGGCGGCCGGGTAAGCTCGGCCGATGTTTGTGCGGCTCGCGACGCTCCTGGTCCTGTCGGCGGCGGCCGCCGGCTGCGGCGGCGATGCGGTCGCCCCGCCGCTCGACGTCGGCGTCGAGGCCGCCGGGCCCTACCCGGTCGGCACCACCACGGTGACGCTGGCCGACGCCGCCCGCGGACGCGACCTGCCGACCCAGCTGTGGTACCCGGCCGACGAGGTGGCGCGGGCGGCCGCCGCCGCGGGCTTCCCGATCGAGGAGCTCGAGGCCGGCGCCAACCGCACGACGTACGCGGCGCTGTTGGCGGCGGCCGCGCCGACGTGCCCGACCCGGACCGCCCACGCCGCCCGCGACGCCGCCCCGGCCGGCGGGAGGTTCCCGCTGGTGGTCATGTCGCACTGCCACGCCTGCACCCGGTTCTCGACGATGACCGTGGCCGAGCGCCTGGCCAGCCACGGCTTCGTGGTGCTCGCGGTCGACCACGTCGGCAACACCTTGTGGGACCAGCAGGCCGGCACCGGCCTGCCCCTCGACGCATCGACCTTGGCGCTGCGGGTGGGTGACGTCGAGCTGGCGATCGCCGCCGCGGTGGCCGGCGCCGCGCCCATCCCGCCGGCGGTGGCGGCGATGATCGACGGCGACCGGCTGGGCCTGGTGGGTCACAGCTTCGGCGCGGTCACCGTCGGCAAGGTGGCCCAGGACGACGCCCGGGTCGACGCCGCGCTGGCGCTGGCGGCGCCGATGGAGAACCCGCTCCTGCCCGGCGTCACCGTGGCGGCGATCGGCCGGCCGCTGGGGTTCGTGGTGGCGCTCGAGGACAACTCGATCACCGCGCTGGGCAACGAGCTCATCCGCACCAACTACGAGCGCGCCACCGGCGGCGCGTGGAAGGCCGAGGTGGCGGACGCCGGCCACTGGTCGGTGTCGGACCTGGTGGGCGTGGTGCCGGCCTTCGCCCCGGGCTGCGGCGCCGGCACGCGGCAGACCGACGACCAGGCGTTCACCTACCTCGACGCGGCCACCGGGCGCGGGCTGACCGCGGCCTACGCCACGGCGTTCTTCAAGGCGTACCTCGAGGGCGACGCCGCCGGCCTGGCCTACCTCGACGCGGCGCGGCCGGCCGAGCTGGTCACCACCGGACGGCGGTAACGCGCGTGCCGTTCCTGCCGCCCCAGGTGGTCGGGCTGGTCGTCGGCGTCGGCGTGCTGATGCTGGTCATGATGATGATCGGCATGCGCCTGGCGATGCATCGCGATCTCGAGAGGCTGTCGCGCCGTGGCCGGTGGTCGCTCGTCCTCATGCTGGCCGGCGTGCTCGCCGGCGCTGGCCTGGTGTACGTCCTGGCGGTGCGGGTGCTCGCCCCGTGACGCCGGGCCCGGGCCGCATGCAGCCCGCGCGCCCGCGCGCCCGGGGGCGCATCAGGTCCAGGTGTCGATCGAGCGCTCGCTGACGAACACCCGCTCGCGCCCGACCCCGGCCACCCGCACCCGGGTGCCACCGCGGGCCGGATCCGGATCGGGCTCGCGCACCAGGCGGCCCTGGACCGCGACGACCTCACCCACCGCGAGGATGCCCTCGCGCACCACCACCGGCCCGGCCGGCAGCGTGAACCGCCGCACCAGCTCGGCGATCGACTGGACCAGGCGGACGCCGGGGATCACCTCGTAGCGCTCGTCGTAGTCGACCTCGACCTGGGCGCCCTCGGGGTCGATCAGCGCGATGCCGGTGCCGTCGTCGATCTCGAACGACTGGCCCCGGGCCTCGTAGGCCAGGCGCTGCCAGGCCAGGCCGTCGTGAGCCTCGATGACGATCTTGTAGTACCAGCACAGTCGCCCCGACAGCGGCGCGACGATGGGGGCGTCGCCGATGAGCGTGCCCCGCAGCCAGCCGACCTGATCGGCGACCACCTCTGCGATCGGCACCGGCGCCCGCGACATCAGCGGCCCAGCAGGTTCTTGGCGATGACCATGCGCTGGATCTGCGACGTGCCCTCGTAGATCTGGAGCAGCTTGGCGTCGCGCATCAGCTTCTCGACCGGGTACTCCTTGGTGTAGCCGTAGCCGCCGAACACCTGGACCGCGTCGGTGGTGACCTTCATGGCGGCGTCGGCGCCGTAGGCCTTGGCGTACGACGACACGATCGACGACAGGTCGCCCTGATCGACCATCCACGCCGCCTTGTGGGTCAACAGCCGGGTCGCCTCGTAGGCGATGGCCATCTCGGCCAGGATGAACTGGATGGCCTGGTGCTGGGCGATCGGCACGCCGAAGGTCTTGCGCTCGAGCGCGTAGGCCCGGCTCTCGTCGAGGGCCCGGCGGATGACCCCGGCGGCCCCGGCGGCGATCCACGGCCGCGAGCGGTCGAAGGTCTTCATGGCGATCTTGAAGCCGCCGTCCTCGCTGCCCAGCAGGTTGCGGGCCGGCACCCGGACGTCCTCGAAGATGACGTCGCAGGTGTTCGAGGCCCGCTGGCCCATCTTGTTCTCTTTGCGGCCGACCTTCACGCCGGGGCTCTTGGCGTCGACGATGAACGCGGCGATGCCCTTGTGCTTGAGGCCGCGGTCGAAGGTGGCCAGGACCGTGTACCAGCCGGCCACGCCGCCGTTGGTGATCCACCGCTTCTGGCCGGTGATGACGTAGTCGTCGCCGTCCTTCTTGACCCGGGTCGACAGCCCGGCCACGTCGGACCCGGCGTCGGGCTCGGAGCAGCAGTACGCGGCGAACTCGCCGCCATCGGTGAGGCGGGTCAGCCACTCTTTTTTCTGGGCGTCGGTGCCGGCCACCAGGATCGGCATCGCGCCGAGCATGTTGGCGGCCAGGGAGGTGTTGAAGCCCAGGCAGCCGTAGGCCACCTCCTCCTGGATGAGGCAGTGATCGAGGCACGAGCCGCCCAGGCCGCCGTAGGCCTCGGGCACCTCGACGTTCATGAGCCCGGTCTCGAACGCGCGCCGCAAGATGTCGCGCGGGAACTCGTCGTGCTCGTCGTAGTGCCCGGCCACCGGCGTGATCTCCTTCTTGGTGAAGTCACGCGCGGTCTGGATGAGGGCGTTCTGCTCTTCGGTGAGGGACAGGTCGTAGGCCACGGGCGGATGCTAGCATCGGGCGGGCGATGGACGAACCGGCCGGCACCTGGATCCTGGGCGAGGCCATCGCCGACGGCGAGCTGGCCGAGGTCCGGGCCGCCGTCGACGCCACCGGCCGCGCCGCGGCGGTGAAGCGGCTCCACCGCCACGCCGCTCGAGATCCCGCCTTGCGCGCGCTGTTCGCAGCCGAGATCGACCGGAGCCTGGCGTTGCCACCCCATCCGCGGGTGGTGCGCGGGCTGGACGCCGACCCCCACGGCCCGCGGCCGTACCTGGCGTGCGCGCGCGTGGCCGGCCGCGACCTGCGCGCGCGGCTCGGGGTCGCGCTCCGGCCGGCCGAGGTCGCTCGCCTCGTGGGGGCGGCGGCGGCCGGGGTGGCCCATCTCCACGCCTGCGGCTGGGTCCACGGCGACGTGGCGCCGGCCAACCTGGTCGGTGGCGACGACGGCGTGGTGGTGTGCGATCTGGGCGTGGCCCGGCGGGTCGGCGACGGCGGCGCGCCGCGCGGCACCGCGGCCTACATGGCGCCCGAGCAGGTGCGCGGCCTGGCCTGGACTCCCGCCCTCGACGTGTTCGCGCTGGCGGTGGTGGCCTGGGAGCTGTCGACCGGGGCCCGCCTGTTCCACCGCGGCGCGAGCTACCTGTCGATGGCCGCGGTGGTCGAGGACGCGGCGCCGGCCCTGGCCGACTCGCCGCTGGCGGCGGTGGTGGCGGCGGCGCTGGCCAAGCCGCCCGACGACCGGCCGACGCTGGCCGAGCTGCGCGCGGCGCTCGACGACGTCGCCGCTCGCGGCTGAGCTGGCGCGGCTGAGCTGGCGCGGCCCGGGCCGCTCGCTAGGCGTCGGCGGACGGCTTCTTGCGCGCGGCCCGCGCGGCTCGCGCCGCCTCGCGCTCGGCGTCGCGCCGCAGCTGGGCGTCGGCGGCGTTGCGGGCGGCGCGCGCGCCCAGGATGAACCCGATGAGCATCCCCGACAGCGCCACCATGGGGATGAAGAAGATGTGGCCGAAGGTCACGACCCGGCTCCGCCGTCCTCGCGCTCGACCCGCGCCAGGTCGCGCTCGAGCCGCGCGATCTCGGCGCGCAGCCGGCCCTGGCGCACCCACATGAGCAGGAGGAACCCCACCGCCAGGATCCACATGGCGCCGTAGGCGATGACGACGTGGCGGTTGTTGGTCGTGATCTCCTGGGCGGCCTGGCGGTGGATATTCTGGCGCAGCCGCCCCTGCAGGTTGAACCACCAGTCGTGATCCTTGGCCAGCTCGTCCTCGCACACCTGGCGCATCGGGCTGTGCGGCGCGGCCACCACCGGCTTGCCCGGCTCGGGCGCCGGCGGCTCCTCGGCCAGCCGACACATCGGCGCTGCGGTCGGTGGCGGCGCTGGCACCTCGGGCTGGATCGGCGCCGGCGGCGCGTCACCGGCCGGGGTGTCAGCCGCGGCAGCGGCGGGGGCCGGCGCGCCCGCGGGCGACGTCGGCTGGGCCACGGCGGCGGTGGCCAGGGTGAGCAAGGTGGCGACGATGAGGATGGAGCGCATGGGTACCTGCCGGAGCGAGCGGGTCATGAGTCGAGGATGCCGGCGTCGAGGCCACGCTCGCGCAGCTCGCGCAGGCGCCGCTCGTCGCGGATGGCGCCGACGCGCACCAGCAACAGCGCCGCGCCGAGCAGCATGAACGTCACGACCGACAGCTGGAAGGTGGTCTTCATCTCGGCGGTGAGCTTGGCCACCACCTGGGTCTTGGGGTGGGCGCTGGCCTGGCCCAGCGAGTCGGCCAGCTTCACCGCGAAGTACACCAGCGGCACGTTGACCACGCCGAACACCGCCAGCCCGGCGGCCAGGCGCTCGCTGCCGGCGCCGGCGAACCGGCGCACCAGCGCGTAGCCCAGCATGGTCAGCCACAGGATGAGCGAGGTGGTGAGCCGCAGCTCCCACTTCCACCAGTGGCCCCACGCCGCCTTGCCCCAGATCGATCCGGTGATGAGGCCGATGGCCCCGAACAGCACCGCCAGCTGGCCGGCCGCGTGGGCCACGTCGTCCCACCGCGCGTCGCGCTTGACCAGGTAGCCGATCGACGCGCCCCCGCACAGGAACACCATCGAGAACAACATGAACCAGTTGGGGACGTGCCAGTAGAAGATCTTCTGGTTGAAGTTGAGCGTCCGCTCGAGCGGCGCCCAGTAGAAGATCAGGTACAGCGTGACCGCCAGGCCGGCGGCGGCCAGGGCCGCGAGTCCGGGAACCAGGATCCGTTTCATCGGGGCCTCACTCGATCACCAGGGCTTCGAAGGTCCACAGCGCCGCCACGGCGAACGCGGCGTCGTAGGCGGCCAGGAACTTGATCCAGAACCACGCGTCGCCACCGTCGGCGGCCAGGATCGCCGCGGTGGCCTTGGTGCCGGCCATGATCATCGGCACCAAGATGGGGTACAGCACCACCGGCAACAGCACGTCGCGCGACTGGGTGCGCAGGAGCATCGCCGCGAACACGGTGCCCACCGTCGCGAACCCGATCGCGCCCAGCACCAGCACCAGCGCCAGGTCGAAGATGGCGGTGCCCAGATCGAGGTTGAAAAACAGCAGGCACAGCGGCAGCACCACCGCCTCGACCGCGACCACCAGGACGGTCACCGCCACGGTCTTGCCGGCGAACACCGCCAGGCGCGGCGCCGGGGCCAGGAGCAACGCCCGCATGGTGTCGCCCTCGCGCTCGCGGTCGAACGCCCGGCCCAGGCCGATGGTGCCGGCGAACACCACCGCCGCCCACGCCACCCCCGGCACCGCCTCGACCAGCGCGGTCTGGTCCTTGACGAAGGCGAACGAGAACACCACCACGATCACCGCCGCGAACAGCCCCATCGTGTAGAGGATCTCGCGGCTGCGCAGCTCGACCTTCAGATCCTTGCCGGCGACGGCGGCGACCAGGCGGAAGAAGCGCACGAGCGTGGTTGTACGCCGGGCCGTCGCGACCGGGCAACCCGACCGGGCCGCGGTCGGGCCGGGCGGCGCCGGCGGCGGTCGGCTCAGTCGGCATGGCGGTGGTAGTGGTCGCGCAGCTCGGCGTAGGAGTAGCCGGCGGCCTGGCGCTGGTCGCACGCCAGCTTGCCGCGCCGGAGCACCACCACGTGGTCGGTGACGCCGGCGATAGCCTCGAGGTCGTGGGTCACGCACACCACGATGGCGCCGTCGGCCTTGGCCTGGCCCAGGCGCGCGCCCAGCGCCATCGCCCCGCCGCGGTCGAGGCCGGTGAACGGCTCGTCGAGCAACAACAAGGACGGCCGAGCCAAGAGCGCCCGGGCCAGCGCCAGCCGCTGCACCATGCCACGCGAGTAGGTGCGCACCGGCCGGGTCCACGCCGGCGCCTCGAGCCCGACCTCGGCCAGGAGCGCCCGCCCCCGGGCCGGGCCGTCGGCCAGCCCGTACAGGGTCGCGAAGAACTCCAGGTTCTCGACCGCGGTCAGCTCGCCGTAGCACAGCGAGGTGTGGGCCAAAAGGCCGATGTCGGCGCGCAGCCGATCGTCGATGGGCCGGCGGGCGGTGCCGTCCAGGTAGCCGACGGTGCCCGCGGTCGCCCGCACCAACGTCGACAGGATGCCGAGCAGCGTGGTCTTGCCAGCGCCGTTGGGCCCGAGCAACGCGCACACCGAGCCGGCCGTGAACTCGACCTCGACCCCGGCCAGGGCCCGGTGCTCGCCGAAGCGCTTGCCGACCTTTTCGACGACGATCGAGGTCAGCACCGGCTACCCCGGCGGCTGCTTGCGGTACAGCGCCTCGAGCTCGTCCATGAGCTTGGCCTTGCGGGCGGCGTCGGCCGAGCCGGCCGCCTCGAGCGCGGCCAGCTCGTCGAGGAGCGCGTCGAACCGCGCGGTCGGCAGCTGGGCCGGCTTGGGCCGCCACAGCGCCAGGAACGTCCCGAACCCCAGCATCAGCAGCACCGCCACGCCGGCGAAGCGCCGGCCGTACACCCGCCAGCCAGCCTCGTGCGGCAGGTCGCGGACCTCGAACACCATGGTCTGCTTGGGCAAGATGGTGATGGGGGACATGACGTGGAATCGGCCGCGGGTGTCGGTGGCCTCCTCGACGGTCAGCTTGACGCCGCTGGGCAACACCACCCGGGAGTCGCCGGCGCGCTGGATCTCGATGCCGCTGTCGAAGGTGCCCAGCGGCAACGGCAGCGACCACTTCACGGTGCCGCGGTCGACCTTGAGCGAGAACGCGCCGACGAACTGGTAGCCGCCGGGCGGGATCGGGCGACGGATGACGAAGCCCTTGGCCGGATCGACGCCGACCACCTGCTGGAAGTCGTCGCGGACGATGGCGCCGGTGAAGCCGGCCGGCAGCGGCAGGGTCAGCTCCTCGGGGCGGGCGTCGGTGCCGGTCAGGTACGGCGCCCACGAGGCGTTGCGGATGCCGAACTGGCCGCGCACCGCGAGGTACACGTCGTCGAGGAAGCTCGACAGGCTGAACTGGAACATCACGCGCGGCATGACCAGCACGGTGATGGCCGCGCCGCGGGTGGGGGGGAGCTGGAACGGCGCCGACAGGTAGCTCTGGCCGTGGCTGGCCAGCCGCACCGCGTAGGCGTGCTCGCCACCGGCCGGGACGCCGCTGAAGCGGCCGCCGGCTTCGCCGCGCTCGGCCCAGGTCAGGGTGGCGGACACCCGCGCGCCACTGGCGCCCGGCAAGGTCACGCTGGTGCGCTCGACCCAATCCGCGTCGACCCCGGGCGCGATCGTCAGGTCGACGGTGGCGCCGGGCGGCAGCCCGACCAGGTTCACCGCGCCGGTGGCGTCGGTGGTGGCCGATACCGGCGCGACCGTGGGGCCGGCCGGGGTCGCGGTCACCGTGGCGCCCGGCACCGGCTGACCGTCGCGCACGACCACCACCGCCAGCGCGCCCTTGGACAGCGCCGGATCGGCGATCGGCGCGGTGAAGGTCGAGGTCACCGCGTCGAGCGCGGCCAGCGGCGGCCCCAGCGGCGCGGTCTGCACCACCTGGCCGGTCAGCACGTCGACCAGCTCGAGGGTCTGGCTCAGCTCGGGCACGCCGGCCACCTGGACCCGGACCACCCCGGGCGGGATCGGCCGGCTCACTGGCTGCTCGTCGAGCTTGGCCAGGTCGTCGACCGGCGGGGCGGTCGAGGCGCGCTTCTCGCCCGACAGCATCAGGCGCATGCCGCCCTCGCCGTCGAGGAGGATCGGCATCGAGGTCAGCCGATCGAAGTCGCCCCCGCGCGGCAACAACGTCATCGCGAAGTAGGACGTGGCCGCGCGCTTGTCGAGGCCGCTGAAGCTGGCCCGGCCGGCGGCGTCGGTCTGGACGATCAGCCCGCCGACCTGGAGATCGTGGCGGTACGCGACCAGCGCGACCGGGATGCCGGCCAGCGGCGTGGGGTCGGCGAAGTCGTCGTAGCTGACCCGCACCGTGATGGCGTCGCGGGCGTCGGCCGGCTCGGGCCGGGCCTGGCCGCTCATCTTGCGTGGGCTCATCGGCGGCCCACCGGCGCCACCCATCATCGGCCCGGCACTGGCACCGCCAGCGCCGGCCACCACCTTGGTCGAGATCATCAGGCGCACGCCGCCCGATTGCGGCATCGGGAACGTGACCGAGGCCGACGGCGCGTCGGGCTCCCCGGCGGTGGATGCCTTGACCTGCAGGCCCATGGCGACGTCGCTGAAGGTGGCGCGGCCCTCGGCGTCGGTGGTGGCGGTCATCACCTCGGGCTCGCCCTGACCATCGGGCCGGGTCAGCGTCAGCGCCACCTCGACCCCGGGCACGGGGCTCGACGGCGAGCCGGCGATGACGCGGACCATGACGGTCCCGTCGCGGGCCTGGCCGTCGGGCAACGGCTTGCCGATGGCAGCGGCCGGCTGGGCCTGGGCCGGCGGCGCGGCGACGCTGGCGAGCGCCAGCGCGGCCAGCGCGGCGACCACGGATGCAGTGAGTAGGCGGGTAGTCACGACGCTGCCTCCGCGCGGTTCGGTGACGGGGTGGACGCCGGGGCGCGCTCGGCCCGGGGCGCGTCGGCTGCGCTGTCAGGCGCCGACGCTTCGACGGCGGCGCCGTCGGATGCGACCGTGGGCGCGTCGACCGCGAGGGCGTCGACCTCGGGAGCATCGGCCGTGGCCGCCTCCACGGTGGGGGCCTCGTCGCCAACCGCCGCCGCGGACGACACCGCCGCGCGCTGGTCGGCCTTGGCGCCCTTGCCGCCCTTGGCCTTGCCGGCCTGCTGCTTGGCCTTCTGCTGCGCCTTGGCGGCGACCTTGGCCAGCTTGGCCCGGGCCTGGATCTCGGCCAGGATGCGGTCGCGGGGCGACGCCTGCGGCGGCGCGTCGAGCACCTTGATGACCTCGATGGCGCGGGCGCGGTAGGTGGCGATCATCGCCTGGGCGTCGGCTGCGGAGACCTTGCCGGTGTCGCGGTCGAACTCGATCTCCTTGATGGCCCGGATCAGGCTCTTCTTCTCGCGCTCGAGCTCGCCGCGGGAGCCGCCGACCACGAACCAGTCCTCGCTGACGTCCTCGACGACGGCGTTGCTGGCCCGCACCAGCGCGTAGCCGCCGCCGATGAGCGCGGTCCAGCCCAGGCACAGCACCACCACCGACGGCGAGACGTGCCAGCGGTGGGCGTGGGCGATGAACAGCCAGCCCGGCGGCAGCAGCGCCAGCGCCACGAACCACCCGAAGCGGCGGGCCGGGGCGGCCACGGTGCGGGCCGGCGGCAGCGGCGTGGCGTCGGGCGCCGCGTCGTCACGCATCGTTGTCCCTCAGCTCGTCGTCCAGCTTGTCGGCGTAGGCCTCGTCTTCGGCCGGCGGGTCACCGACCACCGCGGTCGCCGGGCCGCGCTTGACCAGGCGCAGCCCGATCACCACCATCAGCACCAGCCCCCCGGCGATCGCCAGGTACGGCACCACCCAGGTCGACTTCTCGCGCGGCATGCCGAGCACGTCATCGCCGTACTCGCTGATGAACGCCTCGCGCACCGCGCGCTCGGCCGCCTTGCGGCCCTCGGCCGTGGTGAGATCCTGGGTGGCCAGCATGCCCAGGACCTTCTGCCGCTCCTGAGCCGCGAAGCCACACTTGCAGTCGAACAGCGTCTCGCGCGAGCAGCCGCCGCACATGCACACCAGGTCCTTCATCAGGGAGGTGGCGGTGGGGGTGTCGGGGCGGAAGCGGTGGGCCCAGCCCGAGTCGTCGGAGTGCCCCATGCCGCGGGCCGGCGCGTCGACGTGCTCGGCCTGGGCCACCCGGGGCGGGCCCTGGTCGGCGCGGGCCACGGCGATCGGTCCACCGACCAGCGCGCCGATGATGAGCGCCAGCCCGACCACGTCGGCCGCCTTGCCCAGCTTCGACGTCGGCCGTCGCGACACCAGCTCCACCACGCTCTGCGGGATGAGACACATGAACGTGCCCAGGGCCAGCACCATGAAGCCGATCCACACCCAGTTGATGAGCGGGTTCACGTAGACCCGGAAGTTGGCCAGCTTGGTGTCGAGGTCGTAGCCGGTGAGGACCACGTAGACGTCCTCGCTGAGCCGCTCGTGGATGGCCACCTCGGAGGTCGGCTCGGTGCCGCGCCGGTAGGTGTTGCGGGCCGGGTGCATCACCTCGAGCCGCTCGCCGCCGCGCGACAGCGTGACGTGGGCGAAGGTCGCCACCTTGTTGTCGTCGGAGACCTGCTCGAGTCCCTCGTACTGGAACGTGTAGCCGCGCACCATGAACTGGGCCCCGGTGAGCGGCTCGCCGGCGGCCTTCAGCTCGGTGGCCGGCCGGGCGATGGTGCGGTCGACCATGGTGTCCCAGGTCTTGCCGGTGAAGCCGACGAACATGACGGCGATGCCCAGGTGCACCACGTAGCCGCCGTACTTGCGGCGCTTGACCATCACCAGGCCCACCAGCGACGTGAACGCGTCGGAGCCGGTCTGCTTGGTCCGGGCCATCACTCCGCGCAAGAACTCCTGGCCGATGCTGCCGAACACGAAGCCGCACAGGCCGAGCGTGGCCAGGGGCACCGGCAGCCGGATGCTCTCGTCGAACACCGGGATGAGCGCGCGGGTGGCCGGCACGCCGATGGCCAGCGCCACCATGGTCACCACCGCGACCACCGCCGGCCACAAGAACTGGGCGATCAGCCGCTCGCCGGTGGTGCGCCGCCAGGCCAACAGCGGCGCGGCGCCGGCCAGGAACAACAGCAACAGCCCCAGCGGGGTCATGAACAGGTTGAAGAACGCGGCGACGATGGTCTTGCGTTCGCCGAACAGCGCCTCGCGGATGGTCGGCAGCATCGTCACGATGAGGACGAAGAACGCGCAGGCCAGCAGGATCCAGTTGTTGAGCAGAAACGCCATCTCGCGCGAGACGAACGACTCGAACGAGCCGGCCGAGCGCAGCCGCGGCAGCCGGTAGATCACCAGCCCCAGGCCGACGATCAAAAAGAAGAACATGAACACGATGAACTGCAGGGCCAGGTCGTTGTCCTTGCCGAAGGCGTGGACCGACTGCACCACCCCCGACCGGGTCATGAACGTGCCGAAGATGGTGAAGAAGAAGGTGAGGATGACCAGCACCAGGTTCCACGCCTTCATCATCCCGCGCTGCTCCTGGATGACCGCGGTGTGGAGGAAGGCCGTCATCGTGAACCACGGGATGAGGCCGGCGTTCTCGACCGGGTCCCACGCCCAGTAGCCACCCCACCCCAGCTCCTCGTAGGCCCAGCGGCCGCCGAGGATGAGGCCGAACGACAGGAAGAAGAAGCAGATGAGCGCCCACACCCGGACCGAGCCCAGCCACAGGTCGTCGAGCCGCCCCGACGCCAGCGCGGCGATGGCGAACGCGAACGGGATGGTCGCGGCGACGAAGCCGATGTAGAGCGACGGCGGATGGATGACCATCCAGTAGTTCTGCAGCAGCGGGTTGAGGCCCTTGCCGTTGACCGGCGGGTCGGTGAGGAACGTGGTGAAGGGGTCCTTGTCGAACACCAAAAGGGTGATGAAGAACACCTGCACCACCATGATGGTGCCGACCACGTAGCCGATCATGTCGCGGTGGCGCCGGGCGTTGGTGGCCACCGCGACGGTGGAGAACCCGGCCAGCACCAGCACCCAGAACAGCAGCGAGCCGTCGAGGGCGCCCCAGAACGCGGTGATCTTGTACGACGTCGACATCGACGTGTCGCTGGTGGCCGCGACGTAGCGGATGGCGAAGTCGTGGGTGAGGAAAGCGTAGACCAGCAGCGCCGAGGTGACGGCGATGGTGGCGAAGAACCCGTACAGGCCCCACACCGACGCGGCCACCAGCCGCGGGTTCTTGCGGGCGTTGCCGACGATGCCGAGCGCGGCGGTGCCGCCGGCGAGCACGTAGGAGAGGAACAGGGTGATCGCGCCGACGACGGCGATCGGCGATGACGGGAGCTGGGCGTTCACGGGCACATGCCTTCGCTACTCGAACAGCTTGTCGCGGGGCGCACCCTCGTACTTCGAGGGGCACTTGGCCATCAGGTTGGTCGCGTACAGGACCGGCTTACCGTCCTCCATCGCGATCTTGCCCTCGGCGACGACCTCGGCCTTGTCGCGGAACGTGTCGGGCTTGGGCCCGATGTTCTTCACGTCGATGCGGGCGCCTTTGTACTCGAGCACGAAGGTCCGCTTCATCTCCTGCCCGACGACCTCCTCCTTGATCGAGCCGGCCTCGACCCAGCCGTGGACCTTCATGGCCTTGCCGGTCCAGTGGTCTGGCGCGGCCGCGACCTCGTCGACCATCTTGTAGTTGCCGGTGTGCGACGACGACGAGTGGAAGAAAAAGCCGACGACGCCCAGGCCGATGGCAGCGGTCAGGGCGATCTTCGCCACGGTGGTGTTGTTCATCGGGGAGACTCCTGGAGCGGGAGGATCGGGCCGGCCGCGTCGGGTGACGCCCGGGGTGTCGTTAGGGGTAGCATGCCACGGGCCAACTGCGCGGAGCCGGCCCCCGTGGCGCCTTGCCGCGCCAACCGGCGAGAACCTGACCGGATCTTGCACAGTTAGTGCGCACGACGGGGAGGACGGCGGCCATCGAAGGCTCTAACCGCCGATGGCGATCATATGCTTCCCGGGGCCACCTGCCCCCGATGACCGGAAATCATGCCCCGGTCGCTTGGCCCCGAGGGCGAACGCGATGGCCCGCCGCAGGTCGTCATCCGTGCCGCCCTGGCGCAGCAGATCCCGGAGGCTGACCGCGTCGTCATAGCCCAGGCAGGCGTGGAGCGCCCCGTCGGCGGTCAGGCGCACCCGGTTGCAGTCGTCGCAGAAGTGCTCGGTCATGGCCGAGATGATGCCGAAGGTGCGGCGCGGGTCGCCGCCGACCGACCAGTAGCGGGCGGGCCCGACGGTCGACCGGTCGCGGACCTCGGCCGTCAGCGGGCCGAACGCCGCGGCCAGTGCGGCGCGGATGGTGGCCGCCCCCAGCTCGCGCCGGCCGTCGTACAGCGTCCCGCTCGACAGCGGCATGTGCTCGATGAAGCGGAGGCCGACGCCGCGCTGCCAGGCGAACTCGCACAGCCGGGCCAGCTCGTCGCCGTTGAGGTCGCGCAGGGCGACCGCGTTGAGCTTGACGCCCAGGCCCGCCGCCCGCGCGGCGTCGACGCCGGCGATCACCCGCGCCAGCTCGCCGCCGCCGGTGACCTCGGCGAACCGGGCAGCGTCGAGAGTGTCGAGCGACACGTTGACCTCGGCCAGGCCGGCGGCGGCCAGCGGGCCGGCCAGGTCGGGCAGCCGGTGCCCGTTGGTGGTCATCACCAGGCGCGGCACCAGGCGGGCCAGGCGCGCGACCAGCTCCACGATGCCGGCGCGGACCGTCGGCTCGCCGCCGGTGAGCCGGAGCCGCTCGACCCCGGCCGCCGCGAACACCGCGACCACGCGCTCGATCTCCTCGAACGTCAGTAGCTCCGCGCGCGCCCGGTGCGCGATGCCGTCTTCGGGCACGCAATACGTGCAGGCGAAGTTGCACCGGTCGGTGACCGACACCCGCAGGTACCGGACCGGGCGAGCCAGGCCGTCGGCGAGGGGGCCGGCCGGCGCCGCGGGCAGATCCCGGGGCAGCACGGCGACATCGGGCGCTACGACGGGCAGCGATCGCCGGGGGCGGTCGGCCACATCGGGGCCAGAAGTCGGCGAACCCATGGGAGGACTCTGGGCGCCGCGCCCGGGGACGTCAAGGCGCGCCTCGATCGGCCGGCGCGACCGACGACGATCGCCGTACCGCGCCATGCGATTTCGCTTGACATAGTCGTGGAAAAACCGCACCTAACGGCTCAAAAGAACGGAGTTTCCCTGCATGCAAGAGATGGATCACGGCCGCCGGGCTTCCAACACGCAGTCGCCCCGCGCCGGACGCACCACGGGCTCGGTCTCGCCCGGTCCAGGCAGCGTTCTCGATGGACTCTGGGTCCTGCTGATCGCCAACGATGAGCAGCTCCCCGCCCAGGACGCGGATGGTCTCGTCCCGATGATGGCCAAGTCCGGTGACAGCACCACCTACCTCCTCGGGTTCAAGACCGTCGTCAAGGCGCGCCAGTTCATCGTCGACCAGGCGATCGAGGGCGCCGAGGCCCGCATGGTGGTCCGCGGCAACCGCGACGAGATGGTGCGCATCGCCCACGCGGCCAACGCCAGCTCCGTGCTGGTCGACTACGAGCCGGCGACCCAGGCCTACGCGGCCGTAGCGGCGATCTAAAGAGAGGGGTTTTCGAAAAACCCCTCCCCCTGTTTGCTGGCTGTGCCGGCTTCCAGGGATTTGCAGTGATTTCGATGGGGTAGATCCCGCGGCGGCCCGGCCTGGGCCGCCGTTTTCCGTTCCGCGTGGCTGCAACGTGGCTGCACAAATGGCTGCGCGGCGACCTCGGCGGGAAGGTGCTCGGTCGATGGTCAGGCGGCCAGGCGCCAGGCCCCGCTGGGCGCGTTCCGGGGCTCGGATGCGGGGCTTGCAGCCACCCGGGCCTCGTCCGGCGGCGGACCGTCCAGGGCGTCGATCTTGTCGTGGCCGAAGTTGGGGGACAGGTGGATGTAGCGCTCGGTCATCTTGCTGTCGGCGTGGCCCATGAAGCGCTGGATGACCGAGGGGTAGAACCCGCGCATGGCGAGGTGGCTCCCGTAGGTGTGCCGGAGGCGGTGCCAGCCGAAGGGCGCCAGGCCGGCGGCGCGGCAGATCTCGCGCAGGGCGTGGTTGGTCTGGGACGGCTTGAGGTGCCGGCCCCGGTCGGAGCAGAACACCAGCGGCCCGCGCTGGTGCTCGGAGAGGGTGCGCAGAGCCTCCCAGGCCCTGCTGGGCAAGGGCACGACGCGGTCCCGCCCGCTCTTGGGGGTGCCGGTGACCCCGAGCACGTAGTTTTCGACCACCGACAAGCGGCGGTTGGGCAGGTCCACGTCCTGCCAGCGGAGTGCGGTCAGCTCGCCGTGCCGGAGGCCGGTCCCCAGGGCCACGATCACCATGGCCTTCCAGGGGTCGAGCGGTTCAGCGGCAGCGATGAGTCGGTCAGCTTCCTCGAAGGTCAGGTAGTCCGGGCGGGACTTGCCCTCGGATTGCGCGGGCCAGGTCCGGGGCATGGCCGGGAGGGCTTCCATCTTGAAGGCGTAGCCGAGCATGGCGCGTAGCTGGGCCAGGAGCGACGCCACCGAGGCCGGGCGCAACGTCGCGAGTAGTTCCTTGCGCCAGGCTTCCACGACGGGAAACGTGATCTCGTCTAGGCGCATGTGCCCGAATCGGGGCAAGAGGTGGCGGGCGATCGTCTGCTTGCGCGTGACCAGCGTCGAGACCTTGCCGCTCTCGAACTTGGACAACCAGATCGGAACGAACTCGGCGACCGTCGGCACGGCCGACGATGGGACCGGACGCACGACACGCAGGGCCGGCGCTTCGTCCTGAGTGTCATCTGGCATGGAGTCGTCGACCGGCGACGCAACCCGGCTGCCGGCCACGCCAGCGGGAGCCCGGCCGTCGTCGGGAACGATCGTCGGGAGGGCGCTGTATCGGGGGACGACACTCGGGCCGACGGGACCATGCCCCGCCCGGTACGCGACCGCGAACTGATCGATCGCATCGTTGATCGCGAGCCGGAGCGCTTCCTCGGCGCCGAGCTTGGTGTTGGGGAGGTTGTACTTCGAGGGGTAGAGGTAGATCCGTTGCCGGGAGCCATCCGGAAACCGGATCACCCTGCGGCCAAACCACCTTCCGCGCGCGTCGCGATCAACGGCCATGGGGCACCGCACCGACGAGGCCAAGACCGACGCGCTTCTTCACCAGAGCCAGCTCCGGCCGGCGTAGGCGATGGCGAACGAGAGGAGGAGGATCACCACAAACGCGAAGGCCTCGACGGTGCCGGCGGACCAGCCGGTCAGCTCGACCAAGTAGGCCCTTGCGCGCCTGGTGGCGCGGCCCACGGCGGCGCAGCTGTCGCGGACGACATCGACGACGATCGCGACGACACGGCCCGCGGCATGGGTGAGCGCGTCGAGGACGGCGCGGCAGCGCTTGAACAGGCTGCTCGGCGCGGTGGTTCGAGTAGAGGCCGCCGAGGCGGCAGCAGGTGGGGACGTGACAGGGGTGGTGAGGTGCGACATGGGGGGATCCTTTGGTGGGGGGTGAGGAGTGGAGGCAGGACAGCGGCAGCGGATGGACGCCGAAGCGTCGGCGATCAGCTCGCCCGATCAGCTCGCCTGGTCGAAGGGGCGGCCGTGCTGTTGGTAGGCCGTGATCACCTCGCGCACGATCTCGACGGCCTTGGGCAGCGGGGCTGCCATCAGCGTCGCCAGGAGCGCGTCCCGCTCGGCGGCGGGCATGGTCATCGCGATCGTGCGGGCGGTGGCCTGATCGGTTGGCGTCAGGTGGGGCAAGATCTCGGTGAGGCGCGCCATGGCGGCACCCATCGGGACCTTGGTGGGCACCGGCGGCGCAGGTGGCGCGGCGGCTTGCTCGGTGGCGGGGGGCACCAGCGACCCCAGGCGGTAACCGTGCTTGTCGCGCCGCGGTTGGGTCGCCGCGTAGGTCTTGGGCACGAGGTAGCCGTTCGCGTCCAAGACGTGATCGTCGTCGGGCGTTAGGGTGACCTTGCCGTTGCTCGCGACAGCGCCAGCACCGAGCCCCATCAGCCCCGCGAGCGGCAGGTCGGGGACACCGTCGATCGCCTGGTTGAGCTGTTCGAGCGCGTCGGGGCCCAGGAGGGACGCCGCCGCTTCGACGGTCGCAGCGCCGCCCGGGATTCTGCGCAGGAACGGCATTTCGTCGGCGAGGGTTTCGTACAGCCCTGCGAGCCCACGCGGACCGGTCGCGGCTGGCGCCGTAGCGGACGCGCCCTCGTTCGTGGGCGCGCCCTCGTTCGCAGGGGTGCTGCCGGACGCGGGCGGCGTCGGGGTTGGCGCGGGGCCGACGGCTGGCGCCCCAGGGGCCATCGCATGACCACCCAGCGCGGCGGTCACCGTGTCCCGCGCGGCGGTCACCGCATCCTGCGCCAGCGCCGCGCGCCGCTCGGCGCTCACGCGCGCCAGGTCCCGGAGTTCTTCCTCGGAGAAGCCGCCGGGGTTGGCGGAGCCCGCGGGCACCGTCGGATCGCCGTACACGAACGGGCGGCCCTCGTCGCGCGCCGCCACGCTCTGGTCGTGCAGGTACCGCTTCAGCTGCTCCACCGCGACCGGTACCGAGAACGTGGCCAGCCAGCGGGTGAGCTGATCGCGTCGGGCGCGCGGGATGTGTTGCCAGTCGCCCTTGAGGCGCGTCTGAAAGGCGGGCGAGAGCTGATCCACGACGGCACCGAGGTGCGTGAAGACGGCCGGCGGCAGCCCATTCCGGGGCTGGGGCGAGGGCATGGTGGACGACGCGGCCGGCGCGGGCGTCCCCACAGCCACAGCGGCCGGTGCGTGGTGCGCCTGAGGCGCGGGAGCCGGGCGCGGGGCGGACGCGGGCGCGACAGGCGCGGGCGTGGGGCCCGCGTAGGCGGGCGTCGGGGCGACGGGCACAGGCGTGACCGGCGCGGCCGGAGCCGCCGCGGGCGCGCCGCCCATTCCCATCAGGTCGGCGAGCTTGTGCCCCACCACCATCTGCACCAGCGGGAGCGCTTGCTCGACGACTTCGCCGAGCTTGTCTTTCCAGTTCGGCACCACGGGCTCCGCGTCGCCGTCCGCGTCGCCGTCCTCCGGCTCCTCGTCGTCGGGCTCCGGCTCCGGGTAGACCGGAACCTGCTGGACGATCACCTGTGGCGCGGGCGCCGGGCTCGGCGCGGCGTTGCGCGTCGGGGTGGGCTTGCGCGCCGGGAGCCCGGCGCCGTCGGCCGCGCGCATCAGCTCGGCCGCCGCGGTCATGAGCGAGGTCATCGCGTGCG
This sequence comes from Kofleriaceae bacterium, assembly GCA_041389965.1. Lineage (GTDB taxonomy): Bacteria > Myxococcota_A > Polyangia > Haliangiales > Haliangiaceae > UBA2376. The sequence continues at coordinate 745,681 of JAWKQV010000003.1, forward strand.
CCTGTTGGGCGACTGTCGCTTGCATCGCGGCGTTCATCTGGCCCATCTGCCGCATCGCCTCGCCCAGCAGGTATTGCTCGCCGGTGAAGTGCGCCGGCACCGGCAGCGGCCAGGCGCCACCGACCGAGATCCCGGCCATCCCCGCCGGTACCGACGCGGCCACGGCGCCCGGGCTGGCGCCGTTACGCTCAGCCTGCCCCGGCGGATACACCAGATAGGCCGACCCGCGCAGCTGCCGCCCCTCCGCGTCCAGCGGATCCAGGCGATACTTCCCCGGGTTCAGCCCCGCGGCACGCACCGCCGCGTGGAAGTCGTCCATCGTCGCATCGATGGGCACCGTGATCGGCCGCCCGTCCTGGCCGTAGGTACGCTGGGGGCCACCCCGGGGGGAGTCGGACATGCGCCGGATCACCCACTGCCGTGCTTCCGGAGGAATATCGAACATTTCCCCGTACTGGTTGATCGCAAGCTCGGACATACGAATGGACTCCTTCCCCGTCGCCGCTTGGCGCCGGACACACCTCTCCCCCGGCGGGAGAAACCCGGGCCGAAAAACTTGGCCCTATACTCACTACTAGAGTGCAACTCGGCCGTTTTTTACACGCCGAGTGATTTTTCTAAAAATACTTGGCACGGGGCGATTGCATCGCCCGGACACCGATCGGCGCGCACCTCGGCGACGACACCCGCGCATCAGCGCCAACCCTGGCGACGACGGTATCGCGCTCCCGTAAGTGGTCGATCGAGCCTGTCGCCCACGGTGTCGAGGTGTCGCCGACGTGGTCGAGAACCGCCCCGAAACGCGCCTAACTGGTCTGGATCGTGTCGTCGTCGTCGTCGCGGACCGTGTCGGCGACCTCGTCGCCCAGGTCGTCCAACGTCAAGCGCGTGGCAGCGGTGGGCGTACGCGACTCGTGCGCGTCACCGATCACGACTGCATCCAGCACGTCCCCCACACGCGCGCCCGTGCGGTCCACCGGCACCAGGACGTACCAGCCGGCGACGCCGCCCACGGCGGCGGTCAACGCTACAAGGTCGGCGGTCAGGGGCAGCACGAGCGGCACGCCCCTTGCGAATAGCCGCCGCCACAAGTCGCCCTCCTTGTGCTGGACCAGGACGTGGAACGCTACCGCGGCAGGCAAAGGTCGCCAGGCGCGCCCCCTCCGCCGCCATGGGGTTCGAGTGCCCGGTGGTTTTCGACTACCCCGCACCGCCGCCTAGCGTATCAGACCCGGCTCAGCGCGGGGCCTGGCCCCGACTGCGACCGCCGGGCCCCTCACTGCGCTGCCACCGGTCGCCATCGCGATCCTGGGCTGGGGGGCCGATCGAGCGGATGGAATGCGCGCCGACCGTCAGACGGCGGCGGCGAGCGGTTGGTGCCGGTCAGCGCTTGCCGCGGCTGCCGTCGGGTGTGACTTGGCGACGCGGGCGGCCCTTAAGCCGGATTCGCAGCTCGTCGTCGCTGGCAACGTCCAACACGCTGGGCTCGATGTGGTGCGCGGCAGACGCGGCGGCTACCAACTCGCTCCGGGTCATCCGCATTACTTGGGCCGTGTCGTAGCGCTCGACCGCGGGCGGGGGTAGGTCGACCACCTGACCCGACGATGCAACGGCCGCTTGCCGGCTGGTGATCACACGATCGGCCGTGGCCTGCACCCGTGCATGCAGCGCCATCACCGCGGGCGTGGGCTCCCCGGCGGTGAGTCCAGCCAGCACCGCGGCAGCATCTTCCCAATCGTCGATGTCCCACGCATCCACCACCGCCCGCGTCCGCGGAGAACGCAACGGCGGCCACGGCAAGACCGGCGGCTTCCCCGGCTGGCCGGGGTCGAGTGGCGGCGCATCGAGCAGCGCCCCCACGATCGCCTTGGCGTCGGCCCACTCGTCATCGGTCCATTGGTCGATCACAGCGCGCAGGGAGGAACGCCGCGCGGCCGGCGGGTGCGCAGGTGCCCCGGCACCGTTGTCGGACGTGTCGTCGTTGCTCATGGTTCGCTCCTGCCCCTCACGACGCGATGCGCTCATCGAGGGGTGCCGCGAGGTTGCGCCGACCGGCCCGCCGGAGGCGCATGTACCGCTTCCGCACATCACGGATCGAGGTATCCAAGAACGTCGCCAGCGCCGCCTGGCCGTGAATCCCACACTGGAGTGCCCAGGCCAGCTCGTGCAACTCCGGGTCATCCCGGGTGACCGCTGCGAGGCGTGCCCGGAACTCGTCATCGGGCGGCGGCAAGGAGACCACCCCGAGCGCCAACTCCCGCGCCTCTGGCGCACACTCGGCGCCGTCCCCTTCCTCTGCCTCGTCGTCGGCGGGGTCGTCCAACAGCGGGTCGAGCGGCGTCATACGCTCGGCCATCCGCCACCGCCAGCGCGCCCGGTCCAGCGCCGCGTCGAACAGGTGCAACACGAGCGCCTTCCCATAGGGCCACGGTCGCGTCCCGCACAAGGTCGCCTCCACCGCGTCGTTGACCATGTCATCCGCGGTCTGGCCGTCGAACGCGCGTTGCGGTCCGCCCATGCGGCGCACAACCAACGCCAACGTATCCCGCAGCACCGCGGGCGTCAGCGCGGCCCGAACCTCCTCCGGCGTAGCCATGCGTCGCACTAGGTCTGTCATCGGTCCACCTCCGTCGCTCCTCACGTTCAAAGACGCCGGCCCCGCCACCATGGCGCGCTCGGCAGGGGTCACTCCAGCGGCGCGCCCCGCGGGTCGCTGGAGTGCAACGCATCGGCGGCCCGAACGGCGTCCCACGCGGCGCGCATGCCCAGCAACCGCGCGTTGATTTCCGTCAGCAGCCGCCGTGTCCTCGTCGTCGAGGGGGCGGGCGCCGGCCGCGCTTCCGGTGTGCGCTCGTCGAGCCCACGGGCCCCGTCCACACGCTCGCGGCACCCGCGCGGCATCAGTTCCAGCCCTCCGCGTCCGGCATCGGCGCGGTTTCTTCAAGCTCCACGGCAAGCGGTGCGCCGCCCGGCGTCTCGTCGGTGACGCAGCCAGCGGCCAGGACTGCCAGCGCGGCGCGTAGCTCACCGAGCAACAACGCGGCCAGCTCCAGCACCGCCGGATCACTGCGGCGGTCCGCCGCGAGCTGCGCCGCCGCCCGGCGCGCGGCGGCCAAGACACCGGGCAGGCTCCCAAGCTGCACCGTCGACAGCCGCGCGCCGTCGGGCGCTCCCCCGATGCGCGCTGCCGCCGCCGCGCGGAGGTCGACCTGCGCCACCACCCACGCCAGCGCCTCCCGCTGGAGATGCGCCGCGAAGGGCTGCTCGTTGGGATCCCACGGCACCGCGCCGCCAGCGGTCCCGACGACGCTCCACCGCACCAACGCCGCGGGGTCGGCCCACACGCCCAGCGTCGCCGCGACCAAGCCCAGCCCTTCGGCGTAGCCCAGCACGCCGGCTAGGTCCGCCGCGTCGAGCGCACCGAGCGCCGCCACGACCTCTCCGGACGTCGCAGCCGGCATCAGTTCGTCCCCTCCGCGTCGTCACGCCTGCCCGCGACGATCGGCGCCGCATCCAGGTCTGCCCGACGGATGATCGCGTGCAGCTCGTTGTGCAGCTCGCCGAGCATCAGGTCCGCCAGCTCCAGCACCGAGGGGTCGGTGCGTCGGTCGTCAGCCAGCCGCGACGCGGTCCACCGGGCGGCGCGCGTTACCCCGTCGAGGCTGCCGAGCTGGACCGCCGAGAGCCGCAGCTCTGCGCGCGAGACCTGCCCGGCAACCGCGTCCGCGCACCGGCCGATGCGCTGCTCCATCTCACGCCAGATCAGCTCCCGCACGTGCGACGGCAAATCCATGCGATCGGGGTTCCACGGCGTCGTGCCGTCGACGATCGCCAGGCACGTCCGCCGGACGATCGTGGCGGGGTCGCCCCACACGCCCAGCGCCGCGGCCACCAGGCCCAGGCCCTCCGCGTAGCCAAGCACGCCCGCCAGGTCAGCGCGGGCCAACTGGATCAGCGCGATCCGCGCTGCCTCGGGGTTCAACGTCGTCGTCGTCGCTTGCTTCCTCATCTCGACAGTCCTCTCCCGTCCGGTCGAGGGCGCACCTCGACCGCGGCGCCCCACGGGCGCGGCTCACGTCTTGGCGTTGGCAAAGTGCATCGCGAGGTGACGGCGCCAACGTCGCCACGCGGTGGTCGCGCGGTGGTCGCGCCGCTAGTTCGCTGCCGTCATGGTGTCTCGTCGTCGGGGGTGGCCTCGGCGCGCCCCGTCGCGCCCACACGTTCGAGCGCTCGCGCGAACGAACGATGGTCGACGCCGAGCCGGCGGGCCGCGGCCCGGATGCTTCGCCCGCTGTCGAGGTACGCATCCAAGCGCTCCGCGGTGGCCACGATCTCCTCCAGGTTGGCCGGCCACGCGAATGCGCTCAGCGCGCAGCGGCGTTCGCGGGGGAGTTCCGCCACGCGGTGCGCACTGCCGCGGCGCTCCAGCTCCGCGTCGAGCATCGCCGGTACATCTGCGCCCCGGGTCGCAACCGCCGGGACCTCGATCTCGACCAACGGCACCATCGGCAGGTCCAGCGCCCTGCGCGCGACGGCCGCGGATGGCGCCGCCAGCATCACACGCGCGGTGCAGCCCTCGGCCAGGGCGCGGGTCAATGGCGGAGGCGCAGACCGCCCTCGCAGCGGTGCCAGATCCACAAACACCAGGCCGTTCCCAGCGCGCCGAAGCTGGAACGCCATCGCGTCGCGCGTCGTCAACACGTCGATCACCTCGATCGGCTGATCACGCCTCGACGTGTGCGGGTGGATGGCGGTCGCTAGGCGTTCCGGCTCCGAGCCCCGCGGGCCCGTCACCAGCAAGGGTGCCTGGGCCCGGTTGACGATCTCCAGCAACGCCCGATCGACGCGCAGGTGCGCCTCGTAGCCCAGGTGCCAGGCCAGCACGCGCCGCAGCTCCACCATGGGGCCGTCGAGCGCCATCAAGCTCACCTGCGCCACGGTGAAGGTGTCGCCCGGCAAGATCGGAAACGACTCCTCGCGGCGCCCCGCGATGAACGTGCCGTTCCGCGACCGATTCTCGACCTGGAGCCACGACCCGATGCGGGTGATCTTGGCGTGGTAGCGCGAGACGTACAGGCCCGGGACAATCAGGTCCATGGCCTTGGGTGCCCCGTCCCCACGGCCCGAGCCCAGGTGCCAGACGTGTCGGTTGCGGTCCAGGGGGAGCACGCGCTCGTGCCCTACCTCCCGCAGTTGCACCACGGCATCGGTCGGGGCCAGCGCGGTCGCATCGTCCAAGCGGTCGGTCCCTACGCCGGGTGGGCGCGGGGTAGGTGGCTTCTCACACGCAACCATCATGTCTCTGGTACGGGACATCCGGGACGTTTTCCCCCACGGCGGACATCAATTTTCACCTCCCCGAGTCGCCCCAAAAGACGGTCTAAAAATCTGATTACAAACGACAATCGTCGATTGGATGGGGTGGGGTTGCAGACCACTATTTTGTTGCACGCCCAACCCCACCCCGTGCAACTAGCTGATCACTGGTTGGCATGGGCAGCACGTCGTGACGCTCACCCTCCACATCACGGCGGAAACCATTTTGATCTCTCGATCACAACCCCACCCCCTATCCTAACACCCCAAAACAAATCAGGTTGCCGCGTCTTGTTCAGTACTGCATCCTTCTTGTGGCTCGACCAGCCCCACCAACGTCGCTGGAAAACATCGACCAGATCGTGTAGCAATCGAGGCTGTGGGCAGTCAGGACGAGCGCCAAGCCGGCACATCCGACTTTGCCGGGTACCAGGTCATCCGTAAGCTGGGCGAGGGTGGCATGGGCCGCGTGTACCTGGCCCGCCACCGGGTGCTCAACCGCGAAGTCGTCATCAAACAGGTCCTCCCTGGCCTGTCGATGCACCCGGAGCTGATCCGCCGCTTCGTCGTCGAGGCGCAGGCCGCCGCGACGCTGGCCCACCGCAACGTGGTCCGCGTCGAAGACTTCCAGACCGGTCCCGACGGGACGCCGTACATCGTCATGGAGTACCTGCGAGGGCTGTCCCTCGCCGACTGGATCGCGCAGTGGGTCGCCGAAGGCGCGGCGCGCATCCCGATCTCGCTGGTCACCATCGTGCTGGTGCAGGCCGCCAACGCGCTGGCCCACGCGCACGCCCGCAGCATCGTCCACCGCGACATCAAGCCGGACAACCTGTTCCTCACGGCGGCCCCGCCCGAGGAGGCCGCGCGCCTGGGCGGGTTGCCGGCCGACCTGTCGCTCAAGGTCCTCGACTTCGGCATCGCGAAGATCATGGAACAGCAGGGCGGCACCCAGACCGGCGCCACGCTGGGCACGCCCGCGTACATGGCGCCCGAGCAGTTGATGCACTCGAAGGACGTGGACGCCCGCGCCGATGTCTATGCCCTCGGCGCCGTCGCGTACCAGCTCCTCACCCGGGGTTCGCAGCCCTGGGGCGAGCAGACCCCGATGGTCCAGATCTTCCAACGGCAGGCGAGCGAGCCACCGCCCGATGCACGCACCATCGATCCGACACTGCCACCCGCGTTGACCGCCGTCGTCCAAAAGGCGATGGCGCTGGCGCCCAACGATCGATACCCGACCATGGCCGCGTTCGCGCAAGCGTTCGCTGCCGCGGTCCCGGCGGCCGGCGGTCTCCCGGCGGGCTCGGTGCTGCTACAGGCGTATGCGCCGGAGCTTGTCGAGGGCGCGCCCGCGCTGACACCGATCGGCGTCGCCGGACCGAACGCACAGACCGCGGTCATGACCGGGCCAGGGACACCCACGACCTTGCGCGGCGCAGCCGGGGCAACCGCAGCCGACCCACGCCCGGGGACGCGGCGCGGCCTGTTGATCGCCGCCGGGGCCGTCGGCCTCGTGGCGGCGGTCGTCGCGGTCGTCCTGGCCAGCGGCAGCGGCACCGGACACCAGGCTGCATCCGCGCCCGCGCCCGTGCCCGCCGTAGCCCCGTCGATCGATGCCGGCCCGCCCGTCGACCCCATGCCCGTCGACGCCATGCCCGTCGACGCGATGCCCACGGATGCGGCCATCGACGCGCCTGCCGTCGACGCCACGCCCGTCGACGCGCGGCCACGCAAGCGCCCCCACACCGGCAAGCCGCCACCCACCGACGATCGTGGCTTCCGCGATCTGACTAAGTAGGACCCCACCATGCGCATCCCTGCCATCGTCGCCGCGTCGATCGCGGTGTTCGCGCTCCTCACGCCGCGCACGGCCGCCGCGCAGAAGTCATGCGAGTACCTGGTCGCGCCGTCCGGCGGCGCCTTCGAGATCGCGGTCAATCCCGCGTACCTCACGAGCCTTCAGTTCCCCGGCAAGCTGGCCAGCGCGAACACCAGCGACCTCAAGGACTACGAGATCAGGAAGGACGCCGACACGGGCCTCTTGGTCAGGCCCAAGGCGGAAGGCGTCAAGCCCGCCAACATCAACGTGGTCGCTGGGACCACCCGGATCAGCGTTGGCCTGCGCACGGTGCCCGATGCCAAGGACGCTTGCGCCCTGGTGACGTTCCGCGCCACAACCGAGGAGGAAGCGCTTGAGCGCCGGGTCGCCGAAGCCGTCGCCGCACGTACCGCGGCCCTCGAAGCCGAGCTGGCCACGGTCAAGCGGGACCAGGATGCCCGCGTCCGCGCCGCCCTCGATGGTGCCCTCGCAGATCGCGCCATGGCGCGGCTCGACATGCAACGGCTCTCGGCCGTCGAGCGTAACGAGGCGGGCGTCGTCCTGTGGGTGATGCGAGGCGTCTTCCTGGGTGCGGACCTCATGGTCAACGTCGAGATCGAGAACCGTTCCGGTGTGCCCTTCGTGCTGGCAGACCTTGAGCTCCAGCTCGACGGCAAGAACCACGCGACCGCGGCGCGACTCGCCACCGGCACCGGCGGCGCCCTATTGGGGACGGTCGCCCCGGGCGCGAAGGTGCGCGGCATCGTCGTGGCGCGTGATGGCGCCCAGCTCGCTGGCAAAGACCTCGCGCTCGTCGCGCGCACCGCCGACGGGGCCGGGCAGATCTCCGTCCACCGGCTGGGGATCCGGTAGTGCGCGCGCCGCTCGCCCTCGCCGCAGGGCTCGCCCTCGCGCCGGCAGCCGCGTACGCCGACCGCTACGAGGCCACCCTCACAGCCACGGTCCACGGCGGCATGGCGCGCGTTGGAGCACCGGGGGCCGCCGCCGAGACGGCGCCGGCCTTCGGTGGCGCGGTGCGCCTGGCCCACGCTTGGCGGAACTCGGTCGCGTGGGATGTCGGGATCGCTGGCGCCGTCACGCAGCCCGCGACGTTCCGCGATGCCGAGGCCACGGTCAACGGGCGCACGGTCACCGGTGACGCGACCCGGCGCACCGCGACCATCGCGCCCCAGCTGGGCGCCGAGCTGCGCTGGGGGCTCCGTCGCCAGCCGTTCGTGCGCGCGGCCCTGGGGCCGCAACTGCGCTACCAGTCCGCTGCCGATGTGGACATCTACCCCGCCGCGCTGCCGGCCGGGTGGTCCCTCGATGCCATCGCCTCCCTCGGCGTCGGTGTCGACCTCCGCGTGGGCCGCCGGAACATCGTCGGCCTCGCGCTTCAGCTCGACCACGGCCAGCCGGTCGCGGGTGGGGCCCCTGTCGATATCCTGGGCCTCACCGTGCGCGTCGGCCGCGCCTGGTATCCCCGCTGGTGGGCGCCGTCGTGGTGACCCGATACGAGTGGCATCACCCGAACGGGGTGGTTACGCGCTCTGGTCCGTGCTCTACGATGAGCCCTGTTGTGGAGGTTGCTCCGATGATGTTTCGTCGACGATTCTCAACCTGGACGGTGGTGGCGGCGCTCGGCGCCGGCTTGGTCGCGGCGTGCGGCGGCGGTGATGACGGTCAGCCGCCGCCCTCGGGAACAGTGGGCGGGCGCGTGCTGATGACGCTCGACGGTCCGCTGATCGGCGCCCAGGTCTCCGTCGACCACCTCGAATACGAGCGCGCGACCATCCAGGTGCGGACGCACCTCGCGGACCTCACCACCGACGACGCCGGCCACTTCGAGACCCCCACCGGGCTGTCGTCGGGGTTCTTCCGCATCACGACCCACGGCGGCCGGTTCACCGACTACGCCACCGGCGCCCAGGTCGTGCTCGACCCGGCCGACGGGTTGACCGCGCTCCTATACACCGATGGCCTGGAGGACCTGACCACCGGGCTGGTCACGCCGGTGACCGCGCTGGCATACCAGCTCATCGCGACGCGCACCGCCGCCGGTACCGACGCCTCGGTCATCGCCTCGCACGCGCTGGTGAACGAACACCTCGATCAGCACTTCGGCGATCTGCACTGGGAGCGGATCGCGCCGGCCGACCTGGGCCAGCCGCAGGCCAGCCCCACGGACGAGGTCCGCGCCGCGTTCATCCTGGCGTCGTGGTCGCTGGTCGCGCGCGATATCGCGACCGCCGCGGGCGCAACCGTCCAGGAGGTGAACCCGTACACCCTGGCCATCGACCTGGGCCGCGACCTCGCCGCGCCGCCGTTCGACGGCGACGACGGCAACGACCGCGCCAGTGGCACCGGCATCCAGCTGGCGACGCCCGCCGGTGCCGCAGCCGTGCGTGCCGATGCCCGTGCGCCCTGGGCGCGTGCCGGACCGTCGCGACGCCTACGCCGGCACGCCGCGTACGGTGCTGGCCGCCGCGCTGACCTCGCTCATCAACGACAACGGCCCCAGCGGGCGCAACCAGACCGGCCTCCGGTGGCCGATACGCTGAGCTTGCCGCGCGCCATCGCCAACAACAGCGGACCCCATCCTGTTCGGCGATGCGTGCGTCGATACCTCGACCGCAACCCGCCGACCTGGGGCGCCACGCCCACGGCGGGGCGCGGTGGTCCGCGGCGCGGTGCCCATCACCGTCCGGGGCGCTGCCGACGATATCGACCCGATGCCCAACGTGATGGGGAGGGCGGCCTGGCCGACCTGATGGCGCGGTGTCGTCCGCCGCCACCACCCTGACACGACCGTCGCCGCTGATGGCCCGCGCACGGTCGCCGCGGTCGCGATGGACGCCACCGGCAACACCACCCGCGGAGAGCTGATGCTCGTCGCCGACAACACGCCGCCCATGCTGACGCTCGACCCGAGCGCGTTCCTCGTCGACGGCGGCACCTGGTGGACCACCGTCGCCGACCCGCACATCGCCGGCACCGTGACCGACGCCCACGGGCCCATCCGCGTCACCGCCACCGTCCTGGGCTCGGAGATCGCCGCCGCCACCTTCCCGGGCGGCGCGTGGGAGCTGGCGCTGCCGGGCGCGATGATCGCCGCCACCGGCAGCACCGTCGAGGTGCGCGCCACCGACGCGGTGGGCAACGTCACCGCCGTCACCGCGGCCACCTCGCCGTTCCTCCGCGTCGACGCGGCGCCGCCCGCCCTGGTCACCGTCGGCCAGCCGTTCTACAGCGAGCGCAGCGACGTGGTCTCGTCGGCGCGGGTGATCGCCCCTCCCACACCCACAGCGCGGGCGCCATGCTGACCTGTGGTCAGACGGCGAGTCATCCGGCCACCAGACGCCAGCCAACGCCCACTGACCGTCACGGCGCCCACGATATTTGCGCCGTCCGGCGGCGTCCCCTACGACAACGCCCTGCGCTTCAAGTTCACCATGAGCGACGCCGGCATCGGGCTGGACACCAGCACCCTCCGCTACACCGTCACCACGCCGTCGGGCGCGGTCGCGGGCCCGTTCGCGCCTCACCGCCACGCCCATCGCCGGCTCGCCGGGGCGTACGACGCCACCATCGTGCTTCATCGCGACGGCCCCCAGGCTGTGCCCGCGCTCGAGTCCCCGCGGTCGTCGAGGAGAGCACCGGCCCGGCCGGCAACCGCACCTGCTTCGTCGTCGCCGTCCAGGCGGACGACCGCCTGGGGCAACGCCACCTCGGCCCCGTGCTTCGAGTACGAACCGCTGGCCCCGCCCCCTCAAGGTGACGTTCACCGGGCCCGCCACCCGGCCCACCGGCAGCGCCGTCACGCTCCTCGCCGACTACGACCTCGCCAACGGCCCCACCCCAGCTGCTCAACGGCACCGCCGACGGTATCCTCGAAGTGCGGGTGAAAAACCCCACGGCGGATCCCGCGTACATCACCGTCACCGCGCCAACCCCGCCGGCCGCCACCTACACCAAGCGCATCAATTGTACCTGCAACCGACGACCCAGGTGAACTCGTCAAGCCGCTGTGCCTGTACGACCCCACGCCGGCCCAGCTCGCGCCTATCTGCGACTACCCTTCTCCCGTCATGGCGGATCTGCTGTCGGCACCACGCCTGTCACCGGCTGGGTTCCCAGCATTGCCCGACGTCACCTCGGGCAACCTCACCGGCGCCCGCCTCAACCCGTGCGCAGGTTGCGCCCCCACCGAGTGGGACGCCCCCGGCCTCCAGCGCGCCAATGTCGTCGGCGCGACCTGCATCGCCGACCTCGCCCCCGAACCCGCCGGCCCCTACAGCGAGATCGATGGCGACTTCACCGCAATATTACCCGGCACCCCTGCGTGCATCCAGCTTGAACCGCCTGCAAGCGCCAACGACCCGTCGGGCAACTCGCTCTGCCGCCAGCGCTAATGCCAGAACCGCACGCTCAAGCAGATCACGGTGAATTTGGCGCCGAACGCATCAGGCGTCGAAACGAACTGGACCGTAGCAGCGACACCATCTCTAGCGACGACCTCAGCGTCAGCACCGCTCTTGCAGCGGAGTCTCGGCAATGCGTTTCTATGGCAGACAATGGAGAACTAGCATGCGCTAGTCTTCGGAAACTAGCGGTGCGCCGCCCTTGCCGGCGCATTGATCGTTGTCGCTTGCAGCGACGACTTCGCCGCCCGCCGCGGACGCGGCCGTTTGCGACTGCCCAGCGGCAGTAACTTCCAATCACAGCCACACGCCTTCATCGGGTGGACGGCGGCCCGCTTGAAGCCACGGTCAACGCCGTCACGACCGTCGCGGCTTTCTGTCCAAGTGGAGAATTGTTCATGTCTGGCAGCTGCTGGCATCGACCAAGACAACACGGCTCGCGAAGTCGCGCGGTTCATTTCGGGCAAGTCCTACGAACGCGGCAATGCCAATCGAGGGATGGGCATGTCACTTCCAGAACGACTCCCTACGGCGACAGCGCAGATCAGAGCCCAGGCCATCTGTCTCCGCCCCTAAGAATTTCCAGCGGGGTTGTGGATGCCGAAAATCCGTGATCGATACCCCCGGGGTCCGCGGGAAGTTCCGTGTTAGCGGTGGCGTAGTACGCACCAGACAGCATGCGACGAGGGGGAAGCCGCTCATGACCAGCACCAACACGGACACGCACACGGCCGAGCGCCACACCGGGGGCGCTCCATGAGCGATCGTGACCGCCGCCGCCCATCCTTGGATGACGCCCCGCCACCCGTGCAGCGCCGGGCCGAACGCGCCGGAGCCGGCCGCACCACCGCCAGTCTCCCGGCGCGCCCCACGTCGGCAGACCGCGGCCCCGTCGCACCGTCCGCGTCTCCCTTCCTCAGCGCGGTCCAGCGCAAGCCCCACGACAGCCCCGCGCCCCTCGCGGCCTCCTCCTGGACCGGTACGGACGAGGCCTTGCGCGGCCCGTCAGAGCTACGTGAAGCCACGCCAGCCGCACCCGCGGTGATCGGGTCGCCGGGTCGCCTGGACCTCCGCCGCGGCGCACCGACCGACGCCCCTGCACGGACGCGGCGCCTCGTCCAGTTCGGGCGGACAACGGCGCCCCCCAGGACGCCGCTACCGTCCACGCGCCCACGCCCAGCGCGGCCTCACCGGCTCCGCCCAGCCGCTCCCCCACCTCGACCGCATCCAGCAGTCCTTCGGCGACCAACACAACCTCTCCGACATCAAGGCCCACGTCGGCGGCCCCGCGGCCGACGCCGCCAACGCCATCGGCGCCACCGCCTACGCCTCGGGCAACCAGGTCGCCTTCGCGTCCCAGCCCGACCTGCACACCGCCGCCCACGAGGCCGCCCACGTCGTTCAACAAGGCCAGGGCGTCAACCTCTACGGCGGCGTCGGCCAGTCCGGCGACCCCTACGAACAACACGCCGACGCCGTCGCCGACCGCGTCGTCGCCGGCCAGTCCGCCACTGATCTCCTCGGCTCCGGCCCCGGCAACACTGCATCGACTCGCGCCCTGCAACTGCGGCAACGGGGGGGCACGAACACCCGTACCGACGGCTCACTGGTAAATAGTGCGCTCTTGCGCAGCGCGGCGACTGACCTGGAGCGACTTGGCGCGCGCATGCAGCTTCCCAGCTTCGCTGGTCGCGCCGATGTGTCGAGCATCCAGACTGAGCTATCCGCCATCGCGCGGCGGATCGAGCACGCTGCCGGCAATGCGACCAATCGCGAGGACCCAGAGTTTGAGAACTTCTGGCAGGCGTTGCCCGAATTTTCATCAGCAACCTCCCGCGAGTTTGCGCAAGCACCTGAGGTTCAAGATGCTATCGCCATGCTCAGGGATGACCTTGGCCTGGCCATGGCGAAGACCGATTTTCAACCGAGCCCCGAACCGGTCCATGCGCTCGCCAGCCTCGACGATTCCCAACAGGCGAATCTCGCACGGATTGTCCTGGGCGATGCCGTTGCGGCCATCGCCCGAGCGAACGCCGCGCCGCCCGGCCGCGATGAGTCCGGGCTCTACCACCGGACCGCCGCGGAGGCGGGCTCCGCGTTGCGCATCGCCAGCGACCTGATCAAGGGCCACACCCAAGCAGGCAAAGCGCGCCTGGCCTTCGCGGAGCAGGTCCTCGCCGCTAGCGAACAGATTGCCCTCGTCGACCGGTGGGTTCGTAGCGTGAACCTCCCAGCGGACCCGACCATCGCGCGCCTCTACGGCGCCGAGCGCGAGCTGCGCGCACTGGTCGGTCTGGAGCCGGCTGCGCGCGTCCCGATGGAAGTGATCGACGCCGAGACCGCAGGCAACCAACTCCTCCACGAAGGCGACGAAGGCCACAAGTCCAACCGCGCAGGCACCTACGAGAACGTGCGGAACGCCCTCGAAGACGTCCTGCAGGGCATCGACGACGCGATCAACGCCTTCGCGGCGCGGCCACAAGCGCAAGAGGCGCACAAAGATCACGACCTCCTCAAGGAACTCGTAAACGCCGCCGTAGACACCGCACTCGGCGGCAGCTTCGCGAGCGTCGCACGCAAGTCCATCGTCCGGGCTGGGAGGGCTATTCTTCACTCAGAGTCGGAGGGAGAACTACCTGGCAAGCTCGTTGAGATAGCGTGGCGCCGCGGGGAGGAATGGCTCGCGTCCTCGGGCTACTCTGTAGGCTCCGAGAACGACCTGCATCGTGCGTACGTCGAAGGATTGCGCGCAAAGTTCCGCGGGGCAAAGACCGAGATCCGGATGGCTTTGGGCGACAACGCCGACAGGATGAGCCACGTCAATCCGACCTCGCTCGCGGGCTTCGCCGAGCACCTGAGGGTACAAGCAGCGCCGACGGGCATCGAGGCATTGCTCCAGTACGTCCTCGGATGGCAGAACTTGCGTGCTCGAAACAACCAAGGCACGCCTGAGGCCCCCCGCGCGGGCGATGGCGCAGTCGATGCTCACTCGGTGAAAGATGCCGCACTCGCGCCAGCCTTCACTGCGGGCGTGCCTGGCGTGCTTCACGTCCGGTTCCCGATCAACCCGGCGTCCCCGCGCACGTCACAGATTCGCCCTGGCTCCGCGTCAGTCGAAGGGATGTCCAAGGCGCATCTCGATGCACTAATAAAAGCCGAAAATCGCCCCTTGCGCGAACTCGGCATCAACACTTCCATCCGTGTCACCTACGGCGACAGCAACGGCGGAGGTGTCGACATCCTGTGGTTCCCTGACGGCGGAACGATCAAGGTTGGATGGGAACGCATGGACTGGTCGCGCGCGCAACTGACCGATGCTCGACACCTGCAAGCCTATGCCAAGGGAGTAGACATCGACGACCCATCATTGGCACACGCTACCCACGACGACGCAATCACCGGCGCGAAGATGATCGCAAACGCCGCAATGTCGGCGACCCGGAATCAGGCATTTGACAAATGAATACATTCGCTGTTTGCGCGACCGCCCTCGCAGTGCTTGCTGCATGCGCGTCAGAGCCAGGGAGCCCGTTTTCGGTTGCAGCGACCCCTGAGATTCGCGAACGATTTCGGAAGCTATGTGTCAATCCGAACACCGGAAAGAGCGAATCTTCGACCTCCAGAGAGGACGAACGATCGATTGCCGAAAGTGAGAGTTACGTCTGTTCTGCGCGCATTTTCTTCGATCCGGCCACAAAGGCGATCCGGCGGCTTTACGCAAACATCGACGGCGACCCAGCCACAACGCGACAGCGAATTGAGCGAATTGTTTTGCCGATTGTCAACGGCTACATGCGCGAACTGATAACAAAACACGTCCTGTCCGATCTTGGAACGAACAAGGAGATTCACATCGCTCAAAGAGGAAGGGGGGTCATGGATTTTAGCTACAACTCGCACATTGTTTCCGGCGGGACCCTGCGCGTAACATATTGCAGCATCTCCATCGGCCGGTACTAGGGCTAGAAGGGAACGTAGAATGAGGAATGACGACGTTGAGGCACTCGCCAATGAGGCAAGAAAGGCGCTTGAACGAATCAAGAGCATAGCTCCGGACAGTCTTAAACGGCCAGATCTTGGAGAACACCTTTCGTTCACAAAAGCAGAGCCACTCCTGCGGATTCTGCTTGAGCTGTACAATCAGATCCCGTCTGCCGACTTGGCACAACTAAGCAAGTCAGCTATTACAAAAGTTAAAGACGCCGCAAACGCGGACTACACCATTGTTGAACAGATCGAAAAATTCTCGGTTGAGCAGGGCAACCCAAAGGCGGCGCGCGATGCACTGATCACGCAACTCGACCAAGCATACGATAGAGCATTTGAAGGCACGAAAGACGCGATCTCATACTTCGCCAGAAAAAGCATTGATTTCGGCACCCTCGATCGCCAATTGAGGTCGGCGCAGCAGGCTAACAAAGATCTCATGGCCGCTCAGCTTGCGCAAAGCGAAGAAGCAAAGAATGAAGTGCTCAGGATTTTGGATGATGTGCGAAAGGCCGCAGCAGAGCAGGGTGTTTCCCAGCAAGCGATTCACTTCAGAGGCCAAGCCGATAGACATGCGGAGCTTGCTGGTCTGTGGCTTGGTCGAACCGTGAAATGTGCGGTCGCATTCGGCTTGCTGGCGGTGGCGAGCGCTATACTATTGGCCCTAGGGTTGGCGGAGGCAAACAATGCAACCTCACTGATTCAGTTTCTCGCTGCAAAGGTACTGTTGTTCGGAACGATGGGTTATGCAGTGTCAGTTTGCGCGTCGAACTTCTCAGCCCATGCACACAACGAGATTGTCAATAGGCATCGGCAGAATAGCCTCGCTACGTTCAAGTCGCTCGCTGACGCCGCCAGCAGCAGCGTAGATCGCGATGTGGTTTTGGCGAAAGCCGCTGATTCGATATTCACGCCGGCGACGTCCGGATTTCAGAAAGGCGAGTCGGGCGACATCGTATCGATTTCGTCTCTGATTGGTTCGTTGCCATCACAGATTCAGAAATGAGTGACGACGACAGGGGGAGTGTGAGAGAAGGTCGAACGACGCTACCCTGACAGCGGAGCCTGTCAACGAGATTGAGACACCGGAGGTGGTGCTGCCTCGGCGTGGTTCCGCGCGGCCGGACCGACGTGCGGGTCGTGCTCGGGTGGCCGCGCGGTGCGGTTCTCGCGTGAGGCGGCGGTGGAGGGCGAGGCGCCCGTCGGGGCCGCGCGCCTCGCGCTTCGGTCCGCGCTGGCGGCAGCTGTCGGCTTGTTGATCCGGACCTCTGTGGGCAGCGCCGCCGGCCGCGGGACGCCGCGCACGAAGCGCTCGGGATGGGCGGCGTGCGCGGTGGCGAGCACGGCCGTGCGCTCGTCGACGACGGCCTGGGCGCGGCCGTAGTGGACTGCCTCGGGGGTCTGGAGGCCGATGCCGCTGTGGTAGTGCTCGGCGTTGTACCAGGCGAAGAAGTCGACGCAGTAGGCGCGCGCGTCCTCGAGGGAGCCGAAGCGGTCGGGAAAGTCGGGACGGTACTTGAGGGTCTTGAAGCCAGCCTCGGAGAACGGGTTGTCGTTGGAGACGTGGGGCCGCGAGTGCGTCTTGGTGACGCCGAGGTCGGCCAGGAGCTGCGCGACCAGCTTCGAGCGCATCGAGCTGCCGCGGTCGGCGTGCACGGTGAGCTGGCCGGGTTGGATCCCGTGGCGCGCGCAGGTCTCGGCGATCAGCTTCTCGGCGAGCGTGGCGCTCTCGCGCGTCGCGACCATCCAGCCGACGACGTAGCGACTGAACACGTCGAGGATCACGTACAGGTGGAAGTACGACCACGTCGTCGGGCCCTTGAGCTTGGTGATGTCCCACGACCAGAGCTGGTTGGGCTGGGTCGCGAGCAGCTCGGGCGCGGTGTAGTGCGGGCGCATGCGCTGCGCGCGGCGATCGCGGAGCTCGTCGTGCGACGCGAGGATGCGGTACATCGTGCGCTCCGAGCAGAGGTAGCGCTTCTCGTCGAGGAGCGTGGCGTAGACCGCGGCGGGCGCCAAGTCGGCGAAGCGGTCCTCGTGCAACACGTCGAGGACGGCGCGCGTCTCCTCGGGCAGGAGGGCACGAGGCGGCGGCAGGCGGTGCCTCGGCCCGTACACCTTCGGCTGCTTCCACCGGTAGTACGTCGACCGGCACACGCCCAGCGCGTCGCAGGTAGCGTCGATGCCGTCGGGTGCAGAGGTCTCGTCGACGATCTTCATGAGCGCCTCGTCTCGCTCGCGGGATCCGGGAGTGGGATCCCCAACAGCTCCGATACTTTTTTTTGGAGTTCGACGAGCCGCTCGGCCCGATCGGCGCGGGCTTGTGCCCGACGCAGCTCGAGCTGCAGCTCGGCGATCTGCTTGTCGCGCGGGTCCGGCGGTGTCGCCACCGGCCCGCGCTTCCGCGGAGTCGGCCCGAACTGCCCCGCGGCACGCTGGGCTCGCCAGCTCGTCAGGTGCGACGAGTACAGCCCCTCACGCCGCAGCAGCGCCGTCACGGCGCCCTTCTCCCCGGCGCAGGAGTCGGCCTCTCGCAGGATCCGGATCTTCTCGGCGGTCGTGAACCGGCGCCGGCGCGCCTTCGACGAGACCTCGGTCGACTTTGCCATTCCGTTCATCATCGTGGATTCCTCGGTCGCCCTCGACAGAAATTTCGAGCTGGGGCGCTGTCTCAATCACGTTGGCACAGAGGGTGACCACCGCCGCGTCACCGCGTGACGGCTCGCCGTCGTGCGCGTCTCGACCTCGGAGGTGGGGACGAAGCAGAGGTCGCAGGTCATCGGCGCGTTCCGTGCGGCCCGGCGTCGCCGCGTGCCCCTATGATCGCGCCTTGGCTAGAACGTCCACCCCATCGTCGCTTCGCCCGTCGTTCGTGCCCGAGGCCCTGTGGGTGGCGCAGCCGTCGTTCGTGTGGAAGGGCGAGCTCGCGCACATCGGGCCGATCCACACCCTCTGTGCCAACGTCGCTTGAGACAGTTCCCCCTCGATATCTGTGTCCCAAGTGGCGGAGAATGGTCCCAGGTCCTTGCCCAAGCCACCCCCATCTTCTGGTCGACAAGCAGCTCTCGCGCAGGCCGAGCGCGCGCGGCGTGAGCCCGGCGTAGAGAGCGCGTCCCACGAGGCCGTGCAGCCCGGCACGCGGCGGCGCTTCACGCCTGCCGAGAAGCTTCGCCTGGTGAAGGCCGCCGAGGCCGCCATCGCCAGCGGCGAACGCGGTGCCCTCGAGGCGATGCTGCGCAAGGAGGGCATCTACAGCTCGCACCTGTCGGCCTGGCGCCGGCAGCTCGCCGCGAACGGCGAGGCCGGCCTGGTGGCGCGCAAGCCTGGCCGCAACCCGCGCCTCGATGCATCCGCGCGCGCGCTGCTCGCGGTGACGAAGCAGCGCGACGCGCTCGAGCACAAGCTGCGTGTGGCCACGGCCATCATCGAATTAAAAAAAAAGCGCACGAGGTGCTGGGGCTGGCACTCCCCGAGCTGCCCGAGGACGAGAGCTGATGCGGCTCGTCGAAGAACGTGACCCGGGGGTGCCGGTCGACGCCGCGTGCCTCGCGTTGAACGTCAGCCGCGCGTCGCTCTACCGGTCGCGTCGGCCGGCGGCGCCGCCGGTGGCGCGCGAACGAGCGCCGAGTCCGCGCCGGCTGCCCGACGCCGAGCGACAGTCCATCCTCGCCGTCCTCCACCAGCCCGAGTTCGCCGACCAGCCGCCGTCCGAGGTGTTCGCGACCCTGCTCAGCCGCGGCATCTACCTCGCCTCCGTCCGCACGATGTACCGCGTGCTCGCCGAGGCCGGTGAGGCGAAGGACCGTCGGCTGCAGCGGACGCCGCAGACGCACGCGAGGCCGACGGTGCCCGCGACCACGCCCAACTTCACGGCGGCCCGGCGCGGCTGGTACCGCCGCGCGCGCACGTCGACGGCAGCAGGGATCGACAGCACGCGCGGGATGTGATCTGGTGGTGGCGTGGTCACCGTCGCTGAGTTGCGGCGCGAGAACGCCGAGCAACGCGCGCAGCTCGGGCAGATGGCCGTGCAACTCGGTCAGCTCGTCTCGGCGAACGCGGCGCTGACCGCCCAGGTCGCCAAGCTGAACGACCGCGTCGGCGAGTTGCTGGCGGCTGCACGCCGGCGCCAGCGCGCGCCGGTCGCGGGGCCACCATCCGCGGTCGCCGCTGACGCG
Organism: Kofleriaceae bacterium; assembly: GCA_041389965.1. Lineage (GTDB taxonomy): Bacteria > Myxococcota_A > Polyangia > Haliangiales > Haliangiaceae > UBA2376. Next base: position 765,402 of record JAWKQV010000003.1, read on the forward strand.
GCGCTGGCGTTCGCCGACCGCCCCAAACCGCCGGAGCTTCCCTCGAAGCGCAAGGCCGCTCGGAAGCCGCGTCGGCGGCCGGCTCGATCGACTTCGGCATTCCCAGGCCCTTAGGATTCTCCGACGTACATGCGGATTTCGTCTGGGATGTATATTCCGTGCGTGATGCTTGCGCATACGAATTCCGGTGTCCACTCCTCGCGAAGTTCCTCATCGAGAAGCAGGCAGGCTTCGGTCATGACTTCGGGATGGGCGACCCGATCGACGATGTCGAGGGCGGAGAACAAGGCGGGCAGTGGATGGCGCCCCTTGGATTCAAGTGAGGTTTGAATCTCTGCGATGATGCGGCGGTCGGTCAAGTGTAGATTGTACTGAGGGACGATGCGGTCATATCTGGCACCGCCGGGAACGGGCGCATGCGGTTTGTTGCCGACACATAGGTCGAGGAATTCGCCGTGGCGGCTGAACGCAACGAGGGATTCGGTGCGACCCTCGGCGAGCACGGTCCATTCGGAGGTGGTGGCCTCAATCGCGTATCCGCGGACTGTGGTGAAGTTGCGGATACGGGCGTCGCTCCAAACTGATCCGTATGGACTTTGCGTCAAGCACGTCGTGTGCCAGCATCCAGCCGTATCGGATCGCGGGACGCCGTGCTCGATGTAGTAGGAATCGAGATTCTCGAATTGCCCTGAAAGTTCCAGGACGGGACGTTGGCAGCCGGTGCAAACAGATTGCATTACTCTCGGACCTTGATGGTGGTTCCTGTAGGGCCATCGACCATGTCGACCTTGGCGAATCCGATGATCGCGCCGTCTGCGTCGAGGAATGAGGCCTGGAAGTCCAGGAGCGGTGCGATGCTGCCATCGGGCAGCGTTGGGTTCTTGATTCCGGTCTTGTTGAAGTACGTCACTTGCCCGCTCCAGTCGATGACGGCCTCTGTGGCTTTTCCGGCAGTCGAGAGATCTTTGGTGAAGTGTTCAGCCTTGGATATCATCACTGGATGGGTGTGCACGACGAAGACCTCGCCCGGCATGAGCATGCTTTTGTAGATTCCATCTTTGGCTCCGAGAATGATTCGGAGTGTCCCGTATGGGGTCTGGACGACGGCGATTTCCTTGCCGAACCACTTCGAGACCTCGACTATGTCGGCAGGATTCACTGCTTTGATGCGAACCCAGCCGCGCTTCTCCAGCTGCCGAATGACGTGACGTGCCGCTGGTGACATTGCGGCCATCTCGTTCGTGAGGGAGTGGCCGTCGAGCGATTTGGTTTTCGAGCGCATCCGCGGGTCACTCGTCGCACCGCCAAGGTCGACGTCGTCGGCGGTTCGTGCAATCGCACGTTCGAGGCCATCGGTGGGCTCCGTGACGAGATCGTCGATGGCGCCTACGCCGGGGGGTGTTTCAGCGGCGCGGGCCGCGTCGGCGGCGTGGTCGGCCTGGGTGGCGCGGCGGGCGCCGCGGAGGGCGGCGAGGGCGTCGTCGCTGAGGCGGACGCCGGCGGCGACGTCGCGGACGGCGGTGAGCGGATCGCCGACGGCTGCGATGGCGCGGATGACGCCGCTGTAGGGGCCGGCGAGGTTGGCCAGGGGTTCGACTGCGGCGGTGACGATGAGGAGGGCGAGCTGGGTGCCGATGTAGCCGACGACCTCACCCTGGAACCGTCCCTGGGCGTAGCGGTTGGAGTCGTCGTTCCAGCGCTCGCCGAGGAGGGCGAGGGCGGCCGGGACCTGTTTGATGGTGTCGCGCAGGCCGGCCAGGATCTCGCGGTGCTGGTAGAGGGCGAGCTTGGTCTGGAGCTCGATGAGGAGCTTGGCCAGGTCGCACGGGCCGCGGGCGGTGTCCTTGATGGCCGACCAGCACCCCGTGACCGCGCCGCCCAGGAAGCCGGACGCGTAGACGGGGTCGTCGATGAGGCTGTCGAGCACGTCGTCGACGCCATCCATGAGCGGGTTGGTATCCGCGCCGAGGATGGTCCGCCTGATGCCGTCGTGCTCGATGAACCACGGGACGATCAGGCTGTGGGCGATCCCCCGCGCGTTCACGCCGCCGGTGATGGTGCCCGTCGCGGTCGTCGGGGATGCGCCGATGTCGCCGTCGGCCTGGCCGTGGGCTTTCGCGGTCGCATGGTCGAACGACCCGCCCCCCACCTTGGCGAGCCACGCCCGCTGTTGTGTGCGATCGAGCTCCGGCACGCCCGGTCCGAACAGGTGCTCGGGCAGGCTGGGTTCGAGGTCGCGCATGCGATCGACGATGTGGCGGGCCCGCGCGGCGTACTCGTCGGACGGGTCCATGGACCGTGCGAGTTCTTCGATCGCCGGCTGGTGCATCATCCACGCGCGCGCGGCGTTGATCGCGGCCGCGTACTGCTTGCGCGCGATGGCGTCCTCCGCGGCGGCGACGAAACCCGGCATGCCGGCGAGCCCCTCAGCCATCTGCACGCCGTAGCGACCCGCCTGGAGGAGGCCCGGTTCCCCTGGCGCCGGCGCACCGGCGGAGACGGCCGCGCGCTGGTGCTGGCCCGGTTGACGCTGTTGGTCAGCGCCCATGTCGATCTGCGGTCCCCCGGGATGTCGGTGCGCTCATGCGACGGTCATCGACCGCGGCGTCCGACGGTTGCGCGCGCACGCGACACTGTACATCGATCAGCTGCGGTTGGGCCGGTGAAGGCGGCGTGGCGCCGCCAGAGAGGCTTCTGGGCGCGGTGTCGCCGATTCTCACGCGGCGCCGGTGGTGCCGTCGGAGCGTGGTCCGCGGCTGGCGGGATGGCCGCGGGACCGGCGGTGTGGGCTCGGGGGCGGGCTCGCATCGGCGGCGCGATGTGGAGCGACCGCACTTCGCCGACAGCTCGACGCGATGGCCGGCCTGCGCTGTAGCGCCGGTCCGCGACGACGGTTCAGGTAGGCACGGCCCCACGGCGCGGCTAGGCTCGACGGATGACGGCCGAGCGTGACCACGGGGAAGATCTGCGCGGGGCGGCGCGGCTGGTGGTGCACGCGACGCAGGGCGTGACGACGGCGGTGGAGCAGATGCACCGGGCGATCGCCGACGGGCCGGGCGGGGTGGCGCGGCCGCTGACGCTGCCCGGGCGGTTGGTGTCGGGGCTGGTCTACGGCACGGTGCGCGGGGTGACCGGGCTGGTGGGGTCGACCATCGAGCGGGCGCTGGCGCAGCTGGGGCCGCGGCTGGGCGCGAGCCGGCCCGGGCCGGATCGCGAGGCGCTGGTGGCGGCGGTGAACGGGGTGGTCGGCGACTGGCTGGAGGCGACCGGCAACCCGCTGGCGATCCCGACGCGACTCCGGCGCGGCGGGGTTCCGCTGGTGCTCGAGCCGGCGGCGCTGGCGCGCACGGTGCCGGCGCGCGGACAGGTGGTGGTGCTGGTGCACGGCTCGAGCATGAGCGACCTGGGCTGGCGGCGACGCGGGCACGATCACGGCGAAGCGCTGGCGGCGGCGCTGGGGATGGCGCCGGTGTACGCGCACTACAACAGCGGGCGCCACGTGTCGACCAACGGCGCGGAGCTGGCGGCGCTGCTCGAGGCGCTGGTGGCGGCGTGGCCAGTGCCGGTCGAGGCGCTGGTGCTCGTGGGGCACAGCATGGGCGGGCTGGTGGCGCGCAGCGCGTGCGTGGCGGCCGAGGAGGCGGGCCACGGCTGGCGACGGTCGCTGCGCGCGCTGGTGACGCTCGGCACCCCGCACCACGGGGCCCCGCTCGAGCGCGGCGGCAACCTGCTGGAGCAGACGCTGGCGCTCACCCGGTACAGCGCGCCGCTAGGGCGGCTGGGGCGTCTGCGCAGCGCCGGCGTGACGGACCTGCGCTTCGGCAACGTCATCGACGCGCACTGGCGTGGCGTCGATCGCTTCGCGCCGGGTGCGGACGCCCGGGCGCCGGTGCCGCTGCCGGCGGGGGTGGCGTGTCACGCGATCGCGGCGACCACCGCGCGCACCCTCGACGGCAAGCTGCCGGGCGACGGGCTGGTGCCGGTGGACAGCGCCCTGGGGCGCCACCCGCGGCCGGCGCTGACGCTGGGATTTCCCCCCGCGCACGTGCGGACCATCGCCGGCGTCGGGCACCTGGATCTTCTCGACCACGCGGAGGTGTTCGCGCAGGTGCGCGACTGGCTGGCGGCGGCGCTGACACCAGGTGCGTGACCGGCCGACACCGGCGCTCGACGCCACACGCCGCGGCGGCGGGGCGCGCGTATCGCCGCCGCGACCGCGTGCGTCCAAGCCCCGATGTCACGCATGCCGCCTGCCGCTCACCTGTGGTCGACGCGAGGTCGCCGATGACGCTCGGGCCCGACGCACTGGTGGTGGTCGCCCAGCTCCACGTCGCGGCGACGCTGGTCATGGTGGGCGTCATCTGGACGATCCAGCGGGTGCACTATCCGCTGTTCGCATATGCCGACCGCGCGCGGTGGGACGCCTTCCACGCCGCGCACACCCGGCGCATCACGCCGGTGGTGGCGCCGGTGATGTCCGTCGAGCTTGCGACCGCGGCGGCGCTGGCGCTGGCGTGGCCCGACGGGCCGTGGCTGGTGTGGCCGGGGCTGGCGCTGGCGGTGCTGACCTGGGGCGCGACCGGACTGATCGCGGTCCCGGTTCACGCGCGGCTGGCGCAGGCCCACGACGCCGCGTTGGTGCGCCGGCTGGTGGCGACCAACTGGGTACGCACCGCGGCATGGACGGTGCGCGCGCCGCTGGCGCTGGCGCTCGCGGTGGCCGCCGGGTAGGCGCCGCGCGGGGGACGACTACAGCCGCTGGTAGATGCCGCCGCTGTCGGCGGCCAGGGTGCGCAGCAGCCGCACGTCCTGGTCGCCGCCGAGGCCGATGGTGTCGATGCGGACGCCGCCGCGCACCGCCTCGCGCACGTCGCGCAGCAGCACTGCGTCGCTGCCGCCGACGTTGCCGCGCCCGTCGGACAAAAGCACGATGCGCCGGGTGTTCATGAGCAGCGCGGCGCGCATGGCCGGGGTCAACGCCGTGCTCCCCGCCGGCGTGCGGTCGGCGACGAACGAGATCATGTCGGCCCGAGCGTTGGGGCCCAAGGCGATCAGATCAGGCGCCATCGCCTCGAGGCCGCTGTTGAAGAAGATGACGTTGGTGAACGTGCCGGCGGGGAGTCGCTGCAGCGCGTCGATGAGCTCGGCCTTGGCGATCTCGATCTTGGTCGTGACCGGCGGCGCGGAGGGCGCCGCGGCGACGGGCGGAGGCTGGGCCGGGGCGGACGGATCGTAGGTCGGTGCGGGCGGTGGCGGTGGCGGCTCGGGCAGCTGCTGGCCGGGGATGATCGCCGGGGGCAGCCCGGTGGGACCGATGTCGGGCGGGTCGACCACCGGCGGCGGCGGCGGCGGCGGCGGCGCCGCGATCGCCAGCTGCGCCAGGCGGCCCGACGCGGCGCCGTCCATCGAGCCCGAGCAGTCGAGGACGAACACCACGTCGGCGGCGTCCTCGAGCGGGATGCCAAAAAACTCGACGACCGGGGCGCCGACGATGGCCACCGGCGCGGGCGGGGGCGGCGGGGGCCCGGGCACCTCGACCCGGGCCTGACCCTGGACGGCGACGTTGGCGCGCAGCGCGATGTGGACCCCGGCCGGCGGGCGCGGGATGCTCCCGGTGCATCCGATGCAGACAACCGCGAGCGAAACGAGCGATGATGAGCGCATGGGTCGATCCTGTGACGTGCCGGTCGGGCTGCCCACGGGCGGGCTCCAGGCCGACGTCCGTGGCGTCTCCCCGACGATAGCCGGCTTTGGTCCCGGCGTGCACGGGCTTCGTGCCGGCGCAGTGGTGGCCGCGCTCGCCCTGGCCGCCACCGGCTGCGTCAAGCAGCTGCCCGCGGCGCCGATGCCGGCGGCGGTGCTCCCGGCGGTGGGCGCCGGTCCGGTCTCGCCCGGCATGGGCCGCCTGGTGATCGACGTGGTCGACGGGCCGACCCCGATCCAGCGGGTCCAGCTGACCGCGACCGCCAAGCAGGACGCGGCCGGGCGCCAGTCGTACGCCTTGTCCGAGGCGCCCCACCTGCTGTGCCCGGCCTCGCCGTGCGTGCTCGACCTGCCGCCGGGCAACGTGATGATCGGCTTCCCGGTGCTCGGCGACGGCAACGCGCTCGAGAGCGAGCTGGTCAACGTCTCCGCCGAGCCCACCGTCTACCGCCGGACGCTCAGCGTGTACCAGGATCGCACCGGCGCGCTGCGCACGCTCGGCATCGTCGGCACTGCGGTCGGCGGCGCGGCCGCGGTCACTGGCATCGTGCTGTTGCCGATCGGCCTCGGCAAGGACAGCGGCGGCCTCACCACCGCCGGCAGCATCACGCTCGGCGCCGGTGCCGCGGTGCTGGCGTTCGGCATCTGGGCCATCCGCCGCGACGCGCCGACCTACCGGCCCGGGGCCGCCAACCACTTCTCGTTCTGATGTGTGGATGATGCCGCTACGCGCCGGTCAGTGGACCGTCACGATCGGCGTCTCGGCCAGCCGCAGCGCGTCGGCGGTGCGGCCGGGCGGTGCCTGGATGGTGAGCACGACCGTCCGTCCCTCGCGCGGCGTGACGTAGAGCTGGGTCTCCATCGTCAGGTCGTCGAGCCTCATCGTGCCGCGGATGCCCTGGTAGTTGACGCCACCGAACGTGTGGGTCACCGGCCCGGCGTCCGTGAGCGCACCTGCCAGGTCACCAGGCTCGAACGCGAGCGACGACGCCATCAGCTGGATGACGATGGCGTCCTCGCGGAGGGTGACCGCCGGCATCGGCAGGCCGCTCGAGACCGCGACCAGCGCGGGGGCGTGCTCGAAGGTCAGGCCGGCGATGCGCGCGCGCACCGTGGGGCGTCGGTCGATCGTGAACGTCGCATCGGCGATGGTGACCGGCTGGCCCAGGGTGGCGACGGCGCTGCCCAGCGCGGCGCCGCCGGGGCCGCGCAGCTTGACGTCGAACGTCGCGACCGGTGGTCGCGGCGCCAGCTGCACGTCCTTGATGGCGTCGCGCAGCGCGGCCACGTCGGCGTCGCGGCTGCTCCGGAAGAGGATGACCTGCAGCAGGTGGCGCTTGTCGACGCGGGCGGCCATCACCTCGAACGAGCTGCGCTCGAGCTGGACGCGCTCGGCGGTGACCCGCTGGCCCAGGAGATCGACCAGGCTGGGCGTGACCGAGCGGACCTGGTCGCTGGCCTGATAGGCGGCAAGGAGCGCGGCCCGCGTCGTCGCCACGTCGGCCGTGGTGGTGACCAGCCGGAGCTCGGCGGTCGCCTCGGTGGTCGCCAGGAGCAGGCCGTCGGGCAGCGACACCACCTGCAGGTCCGACGCGTGGGCGACCGACATGACATCGGTCGAGGTGGTCCACGTCGGTGTGCGCCGGATGACCAGGCTGCGGTCCCCCAGGTCGAACAGCGACGCGGTGAGGTCGGTGTGGCGGTCGCCGACGACCAACTCGAACACCGCGGGGCCGTCGTCGGGGATGGGCGCCGCGGCCGGCCGCGCCGCCGCCGCCGCCGCCGCGCGGGCCATGGCCTCCCGGTCGGCCTCGAGCTGGACCGCGGCCCGGTGGGTGGCGTCGGCGGCGCGCGACGCGGTCAACAGCTTGCTGGCTGCCACTAGGCCGCTGACGATGACCGCGCCGACCACGAGCGCGGGCCCGACGAGTGATCGCTTGGGCAGGGTGTAGCGTGGGTCCAGGTCGGTCATGGTGGCTCGCGGTGAGGGGCGTCCGGTCCGCCGTCACCGTCAGTATCGGCCAAGGCCCGCTGCGGTTGCGCGCGCCGAGGCGAATCTTGGCGCGATCGGGGCGGCGCCCGGCCGCACCTGCCCGCGTCAGGGCGCGCGCGCCGACGCGCCGGCCCTGCGTAGCCCCGCGATCGCGGCCCGCGCCGCGGCCAGGTCGAGGTCGCGGCCGGCCGCCGCGTCGTCGAAGGAAGCCGGCACGGCGAGATCTGGCTCGATGCCCGCGTCGGGCGCTGCCGTACGCGGCATCCACGCGATCAGCGGGATGTCGAGGGCGACGCCCGACTCCGGCAGCGTCACCCAGGTCAGCTGACCGCCGTTGATGCCGCGGCGGTTGCCGCCGGTGGTGCGCCCGACCAGCGTGGCGGCGCCGGCCTGCTTGAGCCGCGCCGCGAGCACGAACCCCGCCGAGCTGTTGTCGGGCCCGATCAACACGAACGTGCGCCCGGCGTAGCGGTCCGGGGCCGGCGTGATGGTGTCCCCCGGCGACGACGCCGCGGTGTCGACCAGGTTGCGGCCAGCGCCGCGAGTGACGTGGCCGGTGCGATCGAAGAAGCTCCAGTCCCAGGTGTCGAGGAAGCGGGCCAGGTCGTATGGCGCCCGCTCGAAAGCGACCTCGGCCTGGACCGGTGGCGTCGTCAGGGGTCGGTCGATCAGGTAGCCGACCAGCGCGTCGACGATGGCGCCGTCGCCGCCTTCGTTCCGGCGCTGATCGATGACGAGGTACGGCACGCGCCGCGCGGCCAGCGTGGCGAAGGTCTGCGCGAGAAACCCCCGCCAGTCGAAGTCGCTGTTCCAGAACGCGAACGTCGGCAGCGTGAGCACCGCGGTGTCGCCGTCGATGGTGAAGGTCCAGTCGGCAGGCGGCGACGGCGCGCCCCCGGCGGCGGCGATGGCGGCGGTCCGCGCCGCGGCGGTGGTGGCCGGCACGACCACGTCTCGCCGCCCGGTGGCGTCGACCACGCTCAGCCGGTAGTGCCCATCGACCGGCGGGTGGAGCAGCGGCCACAGAAGATCGAGCGCGCCGCCGTCCTCGCCATGGTCGAGCTGGGCCCGGCGCTTGCCATCGTTGCTGCCGTCGGCGCGCAGGTACGGCAAGAGCTCGGCGACCATCGCGGCTGGCGGGACTCCGTCGACGGCGGCCAGCTCGGTGCCGGCCACCACCGCCGCTGTCGCGCTGCCGGTCACCAGGAGTCGGTCCTCGATCAGGCGGACCTCCACTGGCAGCTTGTCGGCGGCGCCGAGCACCTCGTCCCTGACGTCAGCGCGCTGGTTGAGCGGGTTGGTCCAGGTGTGGCCGCAGCGGATCGCGGCGCCGATGTGGCTCACGATGCGGTACATCTGACCGCGGTCGACGCCCGCCGCGACCTGGCCGCGGGCCCAGGCCAGCTCGGCCGCCCAGGCGGCGGGCGTGAGGTACCGGTACAGGCCGGGGTGCAGATCGGTCACGGCGCGCTCGAGGATGCGCAGGTCGCGCAAGGCTTGCTTGGCCGTCAGCTGGCCCGCCGGTGGTGGCGCGGTCAGCGGGGGGGCGGTCGACGGTGGTGCGTTGGCCGGAGCGGGACAGGCGCAAGGCGGGGCTGCCGGCGCGGTCGGGCCGCGGCCTGGCTGGGCACACGCGGCGAGCGCGGCGGCGAGGATGATGCGGTAGCGCATGGTGTGACCGTGCCGGGCGGCGGCCGCTCAGTCGTCCCATCTCGTGAAAACCATACGGCGTTCGCGATCTGAGACGTCACCACGCGCTGCCCCGGGCGGGGCGGGCAGGCGCGGGGATCACGGCGAAGAGGCAGCGGTCGCGTCGGCACCAGCCCGGTAGGCGCTGGGCGTACAGCCGGCGTACAGCTTGAACGCGCGGTTGAAGCTGGCCTTCGACGCGAAGCCGACCTCCAGCGCGATGGCCAGGATCTCGCCAGGCCCGCGCAGGCGGCGCTTGGCCTCGTCGACCCGAGCCCGGTTGATGAACTCGCTGAAGCTCACGCCCAGGCCCTCGTTGAGTGCGCGCGACACGTACCGGGTGTTGGTCCCCAGACGTCGAGCCAGCTCGGCGAGGTCGAGGTCGGGCTCACGCCACCACTCCTGTGCGGTGATCCGCGCGGCCCAGGCTTGCCCCTGGGCCGTCCAGTCGCGGTCGGGGCTGGCGACGGCGCCCAGGGGCGCGCTGTCTGCTGGCGCGTCAACCGGTGGCGCGTCGCCCGGCGGCGCGTAGTCCGGCGGCGCGTGGTCCGGCGACGCATCGGCCGTCGCGGCCTCGGTCGGGGCCGGCGACGTCGGGGCCGCACGCGCTGGCCGGGACGGGGCCGCCCCGGGGAAGCGTTGATCGGCGTGGCGCCAGCCCTCGACGCCCAGGTAATAGACCAGCGCGGTCAGCGCCAGGTACAGCGGGAACCGGTCGAAGTAGTCGAGGTGGACCCCGACCAGCACGGTCGCGTCAAAGCCGACCTGGAGCACGATGACGACCGCCAGCGCGATCAAAAAGCCGCGCAGCCAGCTGAGCCGGAACTCCTCGCGCGCGGCGCTGTGGTGATCGAGCCAGGTCTGCGACGCTCGGTAGGCACGCACCGCCGCCACCCAGTACACGCCCAGCGATGCGTACACGGCGATGGTCTCGATGGGCACGATCCACGGCACCTGGACGTGGCCGTCCCACCAGTCCTTCACCGGCAGGGGCTGGACGAACATGACCGCGTAGTAGCCGCCCTGGATGAACGCCGGGATGAAGTGCCAGCGCCACCGCGGCGGCAACCCCGGGGTCACCAGCCGCCGGACGTAGAAATACAGCGACGGCCCGAACGCCAGGCGCCAGTCGTAGGGAGCGAAGCTCAGCCACGGGTACGCATCGTAGAAGCCGGCATAGCCGATGGTGTAGGGCGTGATGAGCAGGACGACCCCGACGAGCAGCGCCGCCAAGAACCGATTGGCCGCCACGTTGGCGCGCGCGCGCAGCAACAGCCCGGCGATGACCAGACCGTGGATGCTGCCGACCAGGAGCGTCGTGCTCCACGGCCCGAGGCGGATCACCTGGCGCACCTCCCCGGCGGGACGCCGATCGACATGGCCCGCAGTGTAGCCTCCCCCGCTGCGAACGTCGCCGACCTCGTAGGCGCGAGGCTATACCGGCGGGGCCTGGTGGTTGGCGACGGTCGGGACCGCCACGCCGCCGGAGGCCTGGAGCTCGAGCGCGGCGGGGTGGGCGCGGTAGTGGGCGCGGACGGCGGCCGCCAGCTGGCGCTTGGCCTCGTCGGTGACCGGGGCCGGATCGGCGTCGGGCAGGGCAGCCACCAGCGCGTCGACCAGCTGCTCCTGTGGCGCCGGGGCCCGGTCGCGCCACGATGCCAGGAGCGCCCGGTCGACGCGCGACGGCAGCGAGCCGAGGATGCCGACGTCGTTCTGGTCGTGGACCATCAGCCCCGAGGTGGTGCCGCGGTCGAGCGTGAGCACCTGGAACAGGTACAGCGTGTGGTAGGCGCGCTGGCGGGCGCGGTCGTCGTCGGTGATCGGCTGGGCCCGCGCCAACGCCGCCCCCAGCAGTCGGGCGTAGGTCGACGTGGCGGCGACGCCGACCCGTCGCGCCAGGGCCAGGTCGGCGGCGGCGTCGTCGGTGGCGTAGTCCTCGAGGTAGAAGTGGGTGGCGCCGCGGTGGCGCCCGAGCGCCGGGATGAAGAAGTAGCGATCGCCCTGGGCCTGGGCCTCGGCGTAGATCGGGCCCGCGGCCTCACGCAGCGCCGCGGCGAAGGTGGCGGTGTCGGCGTGGTTCGGGATGGCCGGGTTGAGATCGGCCATGACGCGCCAGTAGGCGCGGCCGCTGCGCAACGCGGTCCAGCTGACGTGGATGTGGACCGAGGGTGCGTGGGGTGAGCGCGGGTGGATGATCGTCGACAGCGCGGTCGCTGACGCCAACGCCCGGGTCGGCTCGTCGTCGTAGTGCACCTGGGACACGTTGATCGATGCGCGATCGATGGCCGGCGTGTCGCCGACCCCGAGGCGCACGCCGCCGCCGTGCCGGCCGCCGTCGCGGTCCCACCGCACCGGGGCGAACGGGGCGGGTGCGCCGGCCGCGGCGGTGGCGGCCTCGAGGGCGGCGGCGAAGTCGCGCTGGAGCGACTCGACCAGGGACAGCGCCTGGGCGGCGCCGGGAGATGATGCGAGCACCTGGGTCACGGCGCGACGATACCAGGCCCGGTCGCGCACGCCGCCGCCGAGGGCCGACTCCGGGCGCCGGCGGTGGCGCTGCGCTGCGCGGCTCACACGTCGACGAATTGCCACCGCGCCGTGGCGACCACCAGGTCGATGAACGCGCGGACGTTGGCAGAGACCAGGCGCGCGCTCGGGTACACCAGCTGGATCGGCAGCGGCGGTGGCTCCCACCGGGGCAGCACGACCCGGAGCCGACCGGCGGCGATCGCGGGGGCGGCCTGGTAGGCCAGCACCATGGTGACCCCGCCGGCGAGCTCGGCGTGGGCGATGGCGGCCTCGGCGCTGTTGGTGATGAACGCCGGGCGGATCGGGACCCGGTGGTCGTGCCCGCGGTGGTGGAACCGCCACTCCGGCGCGGCGGACACGCCCGCGAAGTGGATGACCCGGTGGCGCGCGAGGTCGTCGGGCGAGCGCAGACGTGGGCTCCGGGTCAGGTAGGCGGGAGATGCCACCGTCACCCGCCGCGTCGCGCCGACCCGCCGCACGGTCAGGCTCGAGTCCTCGAGCACGCCGATCCGGACCGCCAGATCGACGCCCTCGTCGATGAGGTTGACGTTGCGGTCGCCCAGGTCGAGGTGGCCGACGACGGTCGGGTGGGCGGCCAGGAACCTGGCGAGCAGCGGCGCGACCTCACGGCGCCCGAACGTGCGCGACGCCGCCACGACGAAGCGGCCCGACGGCAGGGTCCGTTCAGCCCGGGCGGTCGCCTCGGCCTCGGCCACGTCGCCCAGGATGCGCCGCGCGCGGTCGAGGTAGCGAGCGCCGGCGTCGGTCAGCGCCACCGCGCGCGAGGTGCGCTGCAGCAGCCGGATCGCCAGGTGGTGCTCGAGCCCGGCGACCAGGCGGGTGACCGACGGGGCCGACAGGCCCAGCCGCCGCGCAGCCGGGGCGAACCCGCGCAGCTCCGCCACGGTGACGAAGGCGCGCATGGCGTCGAGGCGATCCATGCATCATTTCAATATCTGAAATGATGTGATGTCAATCGCGCATATTGTTGCAGCTGGTCGCGAGCCGCATCGTGCCGTCATGCCCCGGTTCCATGACCTGTTGTTCACGCCGACGGTGCAAGGCCTGCAAGCCCGCATGGGGAGCCGGGCGTCCTACGCGCGGCTGGCCGGCGGTCCGCGCCGGGACCGGCTGGGGCCCGACGAGCGCGCGTTCCTGGCCGCGCGCGACAGCTGCTACCTGGCGTCGGTGGGCGAGGGCGGGTGGCCCTACGTCCAGCACCGCGGCGGCCCGCCCGGCTTCCTGCGCGTGCTCGACGACGCGACGGTGGCGGTGGCCGACTTCCGCGGCAACCGGCAGTACATCTCGGTCGGCAACCTGGCCCACGACGATCGGGTGGCGATGATCCTGGTCGACTACCCCAACCAGGCGCGCCTGAAGCTCCTGGCACGCGCCGCGGTGGTCGAGGCGGCCGACGATCCGGACCTCCTGGCGCGGCTGGCCGTGCCCGGCTACCCGGCCACGATCGAGCGCGCGCTGCGGCTGACGATCGAGGGCTTCGACTGGAACTGCCCGCAGCACATCACGCCGCGGTTCACCCTGGCCGAGGTCGAGCAGGCGACGGCGCCGCTGCGCGCGCGGGTCGCCGAACTGGAACGTCAGGTGGCCGGCGCTGTCGGCGACCACGCCGCGGCGGAGCGCTAGCCCGGTCGACCGTCAGGCGGCGTCCGCGGTGGCGCCACCGGCCCCAGGAGTGCCGTCGATCGGTTGCGGCCCGTGGGCATCGGATCGGGGACGGAGCGCCGGGCCCTTGCGACCGATGTGGCCGAGATCGCACGCGGTGTGGTGGCGGCGTGGTCGGTACGCCGGTTGCTCTTGTCCGGGTGGTCCCCTCACCCCCCGGAGTCTTCATGCCCCGCCCACTCCTCGCCGCGACCTTGTTCGCCGCCGCCACCGCCGGGTGCGTCGGCACGCCGACCACCTCCGCTGATGACCACGCCATCATCGGTGGCCAGCCCGTGCCATCGAGTCAGTACCCGTCCGTGGTGGCGCTCGAGAACGGCCCGGGCAACTGGTTCTGCACCGGCACGCTCATCCATGCCAAGTACGTGCTGACCGCGGCCCACTGTGTCGAGGGTGAGACCGCCGCGACGCTCAAGATCCGGTTCGATGACGACGACATCAACGACACCACCGGCGGCACCGAGGTCGCGGTGGCGGCCGTCCATGGGCACCCCGGCTACGACGGCGTGGCGTGGGACAACGACATCGCCATCGTCGAGCTGGCCGAGGCCCAGCCCGGGCGAACCGTCACGCCGGTCCACCGCGCGGCGCCGCCGGCCGGCACCCAGGCCACCCAGGTCGGCTACGGCGACGCCACGGACGATGGCACCGGCTACGGCATCCTGCGGTCGGTCGTCGCCACGTCGATCGACTGCGGCGCGGTCGGCGACCCCATGGTGAGCGGCGCGAACCTGCTGTGCTTCGACGGTCGCACCGGGCGCAGCACCTGCTACGGCGACAGCGGCGGGCCATCCTTCGTCACCGGCGCCGGCGGTCTCGAGGTGGCCGGCATCACCTCGGGCGGGACCGCCGACCTGTGCACGGCCGGGTACGACCTGCAGACGCTGGTGGTCGCCGAGCTCGACTTCGTCGACCAGTACGTGCCGACCAACGGCCCGACCGACCCGCCGCCGACCGACCCGCCGCCGACCGACCCGCCGCCGACCGATCCACCGCCGACCGACCCGCCGCCGACTGGCGAGGATCCCCCGGGCCAGACCGCGCTGGGCTGCTCGACCGGTGGTGCCAGCGGCGGCGCCGGCCTGGTGTTCGCGCTGGCCAGCCTCGGCGTGATCGTGCGTCGCCGCCGTCGAGCCTGACGCGGGCGCCGGGCGCTGCGGCGCGGCGTCCGGTCGGGTGTTGCTCGCCGGCCGGTCACGGCGTCGCGGCCGCCGGCGGCTGATCGACGCGGCCTTGGGGCGGCGCCGGCGCGGTGATGTTCGCGGCCTCGGCCCGCTCGCGCTCGGCGGTGCGGACGGTGGCGTCGATCTCGGCGATCAACCCGCGCTTCTTGCGGTAGTCCAGCCGCGGCGCCCGCGCCTCGGTCGACAGCCGTGAGCGCGCCGCCAGGAACTCTTCACGCTCGCGCATGCGGCGGTCGAACACCGCGCGGCCGGCGGCCGAGTCGTCGATCAGGTGTGGCGTCAGGATGATGAGCAGGTTGGCCTTGGTGCGGCCGGTGTGCGAGGTGCGAAACAGCGCGCCGAGGAGCGGCAGGTCGCCCAGGACCGGGATCGACTCGGTCGAGTGCTCGACCCGCTCGTCGATGAGGCCGCCGAGCACGACGCTGTCCTGATCGTGGACCACCACGCTGGTGTCGAGCTTACGCTCCTTCCAGGTCGGGCCCAGGCCCTGGAAGTCGGAGTCTCCGATCTGGTTGTGCTCGAGCTCGACGTCGAGGCGGATGCGCTCGGCGTCAGGGCCGGCCCCGAGATCGGCTGGCGCCACGTGGGGCGTGATCTTGAGCGTCAGCGCCACGTTCTGGCGCTCGATCTGCTCGCCCTGTACGAAGGTCGTGCTGGTCGCGGCCGACTTGGACTTGTACGGGATGTTGGTGCCGACCGAGATGGTCGCGGTCTTGTTGTCGAGCATCATCAGGTGCGGCGAGGCCAGCACCTCGACCTCCCCCGAGGTGGCGCTGGCCTGGACCAGCAGGCCGAACGACGGCGCGCTCTCGCCCAACAACGTCGACGACAGCGCGGTGCCCAGGATGCCGGCCAGCAGGCCGCTGGCGCCGGCCAGGCTGGCGGCCGGATTGACCGACGAGATGGTCGAGCTCTGGAACCCACCGACCGACACGTTGCCGCTTTTGTCCTCCGAGGCGGCGTGCCAGCTGGTGCCGAGGGTGCGGCTGCCCGTGGTCGACACCTCCAGCACCATCGCTTCGATGTAGACCTGCCGTCGCGGGGCGTCGAGCTCGGCCAGCATGGCGCGCACGCTGGCGGTGTCCTGGGCCGAGGCCTGGATCAGGATGGCGTTGGTGGCCTCGTCGGAGGCCAGGCGCACCTGGCCCAGGCCGCTCTTGCCGTCGCCGCCGGTCACCAGCGGCGCGAGCGCGGTGATCACCTCGGGCGCGCGGGCGTTGCGCAGGCGCACCGCCGACATGGTCGCGTTGTCGCCGGTGTCGCGGTCGAGCGCGCTCACCAGGGTGGCCACCCGCTGGTACTGCCCGGCGGTGCCGACGACGAACACCGCCCCGGCCCGGCGGTCGGCCAGGAGCCGCGGCCCCGGCGGCGCCCCCGCCACCGGGCTCGGGTCGGTCACCAGCGAGGTGAGGATCTCGGCCAGCGCGTCGGGGTCACGGAACCGCACCGGCACGGCCCACACCCCGTCCCCGTCGCCCGGGCGGTCCAGCTCGGTGACGATGGTGCGCATGCGGGCGACGTGGCGGCCGTCGTCGGTGATCAGCAGCGCGCCCAGCGCCGGCAGCGCGGTGACCGCGCCGTGCTTGGACTTGACCAGCTCGAGCGCGGCGCGCAGGTCGTCGACGCCGACGTGGGCCGGCCGGAGCAGCAGCCGCACCACCGCGCCGCCGCCGTCGGGGAAGTTGTTGCGGATGGCGAGCGCCGCGTCCTTGGCCTGGGGCGTCTCGACGATCTCGTAGACCGGCCCTTTGCTCACCGCGGTCAGCCCCATCGCGTCGAGCGCCACCTCGAACATCGCCCAGGCCGCGGACGCGTCGAGCTTGCCGGGCGTGATCATCGTCAGCTTGGCCGAGCGACTGGCGATGCCGGCGGTGTAGACGAACCGCTTGCACGAGAAGCCCATGGCCCAGGTGGTGAGATCTTTCACGCCGACCTCGTCGGGGAACGCCACCTCGAAGCTGGCCTTGGGCTTGCCACACGCGAACCGCGCGGCGTCGTCGCCATCGTCGTCGACGGTCGCGCTGGCGGGGCGCTCGCGATCCGCGCGAGCCGGTGCGGCGAGCAACAAGGCCGCGGCGAGCGCGGAGGAGCGGACCAGTGGGCGCATGACGGGTGGTTCAGCAACCACCGTGCCGCGCCGCAAGCGCCTGGAGTCACGTCACGGGCGCGTGGCCGTGTGCCATCGTGGCAGGCCGCCGGTGGGCGACGCGCGTCGGATGGGCGAGCCGACCGCGCGGCGTGTGGGCCGCGCCACACCCAGCCGCGCCGGAGCGGCGCACGGCGGCGGCCGCCTGGCTACTTGACCTTGGTCGAGATGCGGACCGCGTTGGCGGCGTCGATCATGCGGTTGTAGGCGTCGATGGTCTGCTTGCTCTCGCGCGCCAGCTTCTCCATGCGCTGCTTGGCAGCCCGCTCGTCCGCCGCCTTCTGCTTGTCGGGCGCGAGGGGCTTGGCCGGCGGCTTGGCCGGCGGCTCCTCGATGACCTTGAGGGTGCTGGCGATCGCGTCGCGGAACCAGCCGGCGTGCTTCACGAACTGGGTGTAGCCGCCCTGGTAGAGCTCGTTGTAGATCTTCGCGTTGTTGCGGTCCTTGGCCAGGAGCGCCTCGGTCGCCGCCAGGGTGGCCTCGAAGCCGGCCAGCGCGGTCTTGATCGCCTCGACGTTGGGCTGCGCGGCGCCGAGCTCGGCGTCGAACGTCCGCACCATCGCCTTGCCGTCGAGCAGCAGCAGCTCGTAGTGGTAGCGGAACTTCGGGCCGTACTTCTTCTTGGTCTTGCCGATGGCAGCGGCCTGGAGGTCGTCGTTGTACTTCTCGACGAAGGCGCGCACCTCGCGGTCGGCGGTGGCGTAGCGGGCCCACAGCTCGACCAGGCGGGCGTGCAGCTCCTGGCCGCGCTTGCAGTCGTCGTCGCGCCACTGCCGCTTGCCGTAGTAGTCGCTGGCCTCGTTGGTCGGCTCCCACAGCTCGACCAGCACGGCGGCCATCTCCTTGGCGGCGGCGTCGACCGGCAGCGCCGGCTTCTTGGCCAGGTCCTTCTGGTACGTGGCGAAGGTCTGCTTGGCGGACGGCCCCATCGCGCTGGGGCCGCGCAGGTTCGACTCCTTGCAGGTGGGGCCCTTGGCCAGGTCGATCACGTCCCCGTACTGGTTGCGCGCCTTGTAGACGTAGCTCGACCAGTTGTTGAGCATGTCGACGTAGACGTTGACCTTGGCCTGCTTGGCGTCGGGCTTGGCGTGGGCCGGCGTGGGCACCGCGATGGCGAGCACAGCGACCAGGGCGGCGAAGGCCGAGGCCCGGAGGTGACGTGAGGCGAGCGCAGAAGCGGTCATCGTGATCCTTGCGAAGGCGAGTGCAGCGGAGGTGCCGTACCCAACAGAGGTGCGGCGGCGGGGCTTGTGACCGAGTTTCGTCAGTCGGTGTGCCGGGCTATCTCAGGGCGCCGGCCAGGACAAGGGTTTGCCGTTCGTTGCCACACCGACGACCAGGCCTCGCGCCGGTGCCGCCGGGCCGGTACGCTGGGCCGTGACGCCGACCATCTTTGACAGCGACGAGTTCAATCAGCGGCTGTTCTTTCCACGGCCCGACGTGACCCAGCCTCCAGCGGGGGCCACCGACCTGCGGGTCGCGGTGCCGGGCGCCACGCTGCACGCGCGGCTCCACGCCGCCGCAGCGGCCCGCTGTACGTTGCTGCTGTTTCACGGCAACGGCGAGGTGGTGGCTGACTACGACGACAGCGCGGCGCGGTTCGCGCTGGCCGGGGCACGGTTGGTGGTGGCCGACTACCGTGGCTACGGCGACAGCGCGGGCACGCCGACCCTGCGCGCGCTGATCACCGACGCGCCGGTGGTGGCCGCGGCGGTGGCCCAGGCCTGCCCCGGCCCGCTGGTGATCATGGGCCGGTCCCTCGGTGGCGCGGCGGCCCACGCGCTGTACCGGGACCCGCCGGCGGGGACCGTGGGCTTCGTCCTCGAGAGCGCGCTGTTCGACGTGGCGGCGCTGGTGCGGCGGCGCGGGATCGCTAGGGCGGTGGGCCCTGCCGAGCGGGCCGTGCTCGATCCGGCGGCGTGGCTGGCCGCGGGCCGCGCGCCGTTGCTCGTGCTGCACGGCGAGCTCGATCAGATCATCGCGCCGAGCGAGGCCCGGGCCGCGCTGGCCGCCGCGGGCGCCGCCGCCGACGCCAAGACCCTGGTGCCGATCGCTGGCCGCGGCCACAACGACGTAAGCCTGGCGCCGTCGTACTGGGCCGCGCTGGCGGCGTTCATCTCCCGCGTGGCCTGACCGTCGGGGCGGGCGCTCACAGCGCGGCGCGGGCCAGGACCAGCGTGGTGCCGCGCGCGGCGAGGCCGGCCGCCAGCAGGGCGGGCGCCAGCGGGTGCGCGGCCGCGGGGCGACCGTCGAGGGTGACCAGCACGGCCGGCTCGCCGGAGGCGCGGGCGGCGCGCACCAGGTCGACCAGCGCGTGGGCGGTCGACGCCGCGGCGTCGGCGTCGGCCGCTGGCCACACTGTGCCGGCCGCCAGGTCGCGTGGCAGCCACGCCACGGCGGCGCCGTCGACGGTGACCACGGTCGCGCCCGCGACGCGGCGTGGACGGGCCTCGCCGTCGACGCCGGCCGGCCACGGCAGGATGGCGCCGTAGGGGTTGGCGCAGTCGGTGGCGTCGAGCGTGACCACCGCCGGCGGCCGCCGCGGTCGGGCGTGGCTGCGCAGGGCCTCGACCGCGCTGGCGGTCGCGAACTGCATGGCGGCCAGCTCGGCGACGAAGTGGCCACGCACCAGCTGGCCGCTGTCCTCGAGGGCGCGCAGCACCGGGTAGGCTGCCGCGAAGCCTCCCTCGGCCGTGGCGCTGTCCTTGGTGACCACGCCGTAGCGGGTCAGCCACTGGCGGAGCTGGGCGTGGGCGCGATCGGTCGGCGAGCCGGTCGGCGCCGGCACCAGGGCCCATCGCCCCTCGGCCGCGGGCGGCACCGCCCGACGGCTGCGGAAGCCCGCGCGCGACACTGGGCGGCGCTGGGGCCGGCGTCGGCTGGCGGTGGCGCCGCCGGCCAGCTCGCGCAGCGGGTGGAAGCTGTCGTTGGTGCACAGCCCGGCCCACACCAGCGCCCACAGGGCTCGCACGAGATCGCCAGGGAACATCGGCAGCGCGGCGCGGATCTCGGTGAAGAAAAGTGCGCCGCGGGCGCTGAGCAGCTCGAGCAGCCGCCCGCCGACGTCGCTGGCCGCCGCCCGAGCCGCCGCCTGGGCGGTCCCGTCGACGAACTGGGCCGCCTGGTCGGCCAGGTACACCGCCACGCGGCCGTCGCGCTCACCGGCGGCGGCCACGCCGTGCCACACCACCTCGCCGGCGGCGGCCAGCGTGTCGAGATCTCCCGGCGCGTAGTCGGCCACCCGGGCCGGCAACAGCTCGGCCTCGAGCTGCGAGGCCAGGACCGGCAGGCCCTGGAGGCGCTCGACCGCGTCGAGCACCGCGTCGAGCCCGGCGCGCGGCTGCACCACGCCATGCCACGCATGGAGGAACCGCACGTACGCGGTGGCCGGCACCGGCGCGATCTGGCGCCGCACCCGCGCCAGCGAGCGGCTGCGCAGCGTCCGCAGCACGTCGGCGTGGAGCCACTCGCGGCCGGTGCCGCCGGGGCGGAACTCGCCCTCGACCAGCACGCCGGCGGCGGCCAGCGCCGCCAGCACCGGCGCCAGCGTGGCCGCGGCCAGCTGGTAGCGGGCGGCGAGGTCGTCGACGGTGAACGGGCCGTGGGTGCGGGCGTAGCGCACCACCAGCTCGCGCACTGGGTCGGCGGTGGGCGCGCGGTAGGCCGCCGGCAGCTGGGCGGGCAGTGCGACGCCGAGCGCGTCGCGGTAGCGCGCCGCGTACTCGACCGGCACCACCAGCGTGCGCGGACCGACCCCGAGGGCGAGCGCGCGCCCGGCCGCGATCAGCGCGGCGCAGGTCGTGGCGTCGATGGCGGTCGCGTCGACGTCGCCGCATCGGAGCAGCCGGTCGTGCCAGCGGTCGGCGCCGTCGGGCACCTCGGCGTGGCCGCCCAGGCTGGCCTCGACCTCGGCCAGCACCTCGGCGTCGAGCAGGTCGCGCAGCGACACGTCGCCCACCAGCTCGCGCAGCCGGGCCGGATCGATCGCCAGCGCGGCGGCCCGACGCTCGAGCGGCGGCGCGTCGCCCTCGTACATGAAGCTGGCCACGTAGCCGAACAGCACCGCGCTGGCGAAGGGCGACGGCGCGGTGGTGGCGTGGCGGGCCAGGGTGATGGCGCCGGTGGCGACGCCGCCCAGGACCTCGGTCAGCGCGGTCAGGTCGAACACGTCGGCCAGGCACTTGCGGTACGCCTCGAGGAGGATCGGGAAGTCGGCCACCTGCTGCGCGCCGCGCAAGAGGTCCTGGGCCTTCTTGCGCACCTGCCACAGCGGCGTGCGCTGGCCCGGTCGTCGTCGCGGCAGGAGCAGCGCGCGCCCGGCCGCCTCGCGGAACCGCGCCGCGAACATCGAGGTGTCGGCCACTAGCGCGGTGAGCTGATCGCGCACGGTCGCCGGGGCCGGCACCAGCCACGCCTCCAGCCCGTCGAGGGAGGTGCCCTCGGGCAGCCGGATCGCGAAGCCGTCGTTGGTCCACAGCAGCTCG
Organism: Kofleriaceae bacterium; assembly: GCA_041389965.1. Lineage (GTDB taxonomy): Bacteria > Myxococcota_A > Polyangia > Haliangiales > Haliangiaceae > UBA2376. Next base: position 786,810 of record JAWKQV010000003.1, read on the forward strand.
ACCTCGAAGCCGAGCCGGGCCCGGGCCGCGTGCTGCGCCAGCATCGCCCACGGCGCCATCACCCGGGCGCCGAACGGCGCCAGCACGCACACCCGCAGGTCGCCCAGCTCGTCGGGCGACACCTCGATGACCACGGTGCGATCGGTCGGCACCGTCGACGCCGCGGCCTGGCCGGCCAGCTCGCCCAGCAGCACCTCGGCCGCCGCCGGCGCCAGCGCCAGCTCGCCGACCAGGCGATCGTGGGCCGCCGCCGGTGGGATCGCCGACAGCTCGCGCGCCAGCGCGCCGATGCGCTGGCCCAGCTCGTACGGCCGCATCGCGCTCTCGCCGCGCCAGAACGGCATCTTGCCGGGCTGGCCCGGCGCCGGCGACACCAGCACGCGATCGTGGGTGATCTCGTCGATGCGCCAGGTCGAGGCCCCCAGCAGGAAGCGGTCGCCGACCCGGCTCTCGAACACCATCTCCTCGTCGAGCTCGCCGACCCGGCCCTTGCCGGCCGGCGCGCCGGTCAGGTAGACGCCGTACAGCCCGCGGTCGGCGATGGTCCCGCCCGAGGCGATGGCGACCCGGTGGGCGCCGTCGCGGGCCCGCACCACGCCGGCGGCGCGATCGTAGGTCAGGCGCGGCCGCAGCTCGGCCAGCTCGTCGATGGGGTACAGGCCCGACAGCATGTCGAGGACCGCGTCGAACGACCCGCGCGGCAGCTCGGCGAAGCAGCCGGCGCGGCGGATGAGCGCGTACATCGCGTCGACCGACCACGGCTCGATCGCCGCCATCGCCACCACCTGCTGGGCCAGCACGTCGAGCGGGTTGCGCTGGTAGCGGATGCGCTCGACGGCGCCGGCCCGCATCGCCGCCGCCAAGGTCGCGCACGCCAGCACGTCGCCCCGGTGCTTGGACATGATCACGCCGCGGCTGGCGGCGCCCACCTGGTGGCCGGCGCGCCCGACCCGCTGCAGGCCGCTGGCGACCGACTGCGGCGGCTCCACCTGCACCACCAGGTCGATCGCGCCCATGTCGATGCCCAGCTCGAGGGAGCTGGTGGCGACCAGGCCGCGCAGGGCGCCGTCCTTGAGCGCGGTCTCGATCGCCGCGCGCTGCTCCTTGGCGACCGAGCCGTGGTGGGCGTGGACCAGCACCTCGCCGGCCAGCTCGTTGAGCGCGGCCGCCGCGCGCTCGGCCAGGCGCCGCGAGTTGACGAACACCAGCGTGCTGGTGTGGGCGCGGATCAGCTCGAGCAGGCGCGGGAACACCCGATCCCAGTTGGACGCCGGCGCCGCGTCGGCGGCGTCGGTGGCGTCCGGTGGCGGTCCGTCGGCGCCCGGCGCGAACGGCATCTCGATGGTCAGCTCCAGCGCCTTGGGGGCCGCGGCGTCGACCAGGGTCACCGGACGGGCGCCGGCCAGGAACCGCGCCACCTCGTCGAGCGGGCGCTGGGTCGCGGACAGCCCGACCCGCTGCACCTCGCGGCCGGTCAGGTGATCGAGCCGTTCGAGCGACAGCGCCAGGTGGGCGCCGCGCTCGCCCGGCACCAGGGCGTGGATCTCGTCGACGATCACGGTCTCCACCGTGCGCAGCGCGTCGCGGGCGGCGCTGGTCAACATCAGGTACAGCGACTCGGGCGTGGTGATCAGGATGTCTGCCGCGCCGCGGGCGATGGCGCGGCGCTCCTTGGTCGTGGTGTCGCCGCTGCGGACCGCCACGGTCACCGGGTGCGGCGTCAGCCCGGCGGCGTGGGCGGCGGCGGTGATGCCGGCCAGGGGCGCCATCAGGTTGCGCTCGACGTCGACCGCCAGCGCCTTGATCGGCGACACGTACAGGATGCGGGTGCCCGGGTGGCGCCCCGGCGCGGGTGGGCGCGGCGCGAACAGCAGCCGGTCGATCGCGGCCAGAAACGCCGCCAGCGTCTTGCCGCTGCCGGTGGGCGCCACCAGCAACACGTGGTCGCCGTTGGCCAGCGCCGGCCAGGCGCCGGCCTGGGCCTGGGTCGGCGCCGGGAAGGTCGACGCGAACCACGCGGCGGTGGCGGGCGAGAAGGCGCCGGGCGCCCGAGCGGTCATCGCCGGCAGCTTACCGCGGTGGCTTGCGCGATCCCGGGCAGGCCTTGCCCAGGCCCTTCTGGTGAGGCGCGACCTTGTCGCCCTGCAAGGGCTTCACCTTGCCGCACGCGCTGCACACGCCGGTCGTGGCGTCGCCGGCCGGGGCGTCGCCGTCCTCGTCGCCGTCGAGATCGGGCTCGTCCACCTCGGCGAGCGCGCCCGCACGCGGCGCCGGTGCGGCTGTGACGGTCGGCGGGCCGGCCACCGGCGGCCCGGCGGTCGGTGCGGCCGGGGGCGTGCGCGGCTTGGCCGCCAGGGTGCGCTGGTCGGCCTCGAAGCGCGCCTCCCGTTGGCGCCGCATGTCGTCGATCTTGCCCATGTGCGCAGTGGAGCCCGGATCGGCCGCCGAGAGAAGCGCTTTCGTCGACGGCTGGCGCGCGACGCGGGATCGGCCGCGCGTGCTAGCGTCTCCCCATGCGCGCCCGCTGGCTGTGGTTCGGCGTCGTCGTGGTCGCGGTGGCCTGCAAGCGCAGCGGGCCGCGGGCGGCGGCCGGTCATGACGCGGGCGTGGGCGATGCCGGCCCTGGGGCGACGCCGACCGTGCCGGGGGCGGCGACCGCGCCGGGGCCGATCACGCCGGCGGTGACCGGGCGCGGCGTCCAGCTGATCGATCTGGAGTACGGCGGGTTCACGGCGATCGGCCTGCCGGCGATGCGCGACGACGGCGGCCAGCTCGCCGTGGTGGCCCAGGCCGACGACGGCGGGCGCGGCTACCTCGACCTCACCGCGCGCATCCTCGACGGCGCGACCGGCGCGGTGATCCGCGAGCTGCGGTTGGCCGACGCCGACGCCACCAGCGCGGCGATCACCGACGATGACGAGCACCCCGACGGCACCGCGGTGGCCGCGCTCGAGAGGCGGGCGGCGGCCACCGTCGCCGAGCTGAACCAGCTGGTCGCCGGACCGTGGCACCCGCTGGTCGCGACCCGCCGGCCGCCGGCCGATCCGGCCCCGCGCGAGGTCATCGCCGTCGACGACCTGACCTTCACCTTCGTGGTGGCCGATCGCCAGCTGGTGGTCGAGCGCGCGGGCAACGTGGTGGCGGTCCAGGCCACCGGCACGCCGGCCCCGGCGCCGCCGGCCCACGGCGACGCCCCGTGCGCCGGTGACCAGCCGACCCTCGCCGCGATCTACCGTGACGTCGCCACCGGCCGCGCCCTGGTCCAGTTCGACTACCAGGCCGGCGGCCACAACTGCGGCGCCGGTCCGTCGACGTTCGTGGTGGTCGCGCTGCCGCGGTGACGGATCAGGCCGGATCGGCGACCGCGTCGCGCAGCACCTGGGCCAGGGCGGCGGCGCTGGCGTCCCAGCCACCGCGGGCGCCGCGCGCGGCCACCGCGGCGTCGTCGTAGGGCTGCCCCAGCGCGCGTCCCAGCGCGTCGGCCAGCGCCGCCGGCTGGCGCGCCGGCACCAGCTCCCCCAGGGCGTCGTCGTCGAGGAGATCGGGCACACCGCCGACCGCGGTCGCGACCACCCGGCGGCCGCTGGCCAGCGCCTCGAGGACGACGTTGGGCGTGCCCTCGGCCCAGCTGGCCAGGGTCAGCACGTCGCACGCGGCCATGAACCGCGGGACGTCCGCCAGCGGCCGCGGCCCCATGGCGTGGACGCGCGGGTTGCTCGCCGCGGCGCGCGCGACGGCGGCGCGCTCGTCGCCGCCGCCGACCACGACCAGGCGCGCGTCGGGGCGCGCCGCTGACACCTGGGCGAAGGCCTCGAGCAGGTCGAGCACGCCCTTGGCCGCCTTGAGGTTGCCCACGTAGAGCGCGATCGGACCGTCGTCGGGCAGGCCCAGCGCGCGGCGGGCCGCGGTCCGGTCCTGCGGGTGGAACAGCGCGGCGTCGACGCCGTTGCGCACCAGCGCGATGCGGCGGCGGTCGACGCCCAGCGCCGCCACCTCGTCGGCCAGCGGGTTGGACACCGCCACCACCCGCGCGGCCCGCGGCAGCGCCCACGCCAGCTGGCGCCGCGGGCCCGGCAGCTTGGCGTTGTGGTTGATGTCGCTGCCGTGCAGCTTCACCACCGCCGGCACGCCCAGCAGCCGCGCCGCGACTACCGCTGCGAACCCGTCGGGGTAGGCCCACGAGCCCAGCACCACGTCGACCTGGCCACGGTAGCGCGCCAGCGCCGGAGCGATCGACGCCAGGTACAGCGGCCCCCAGGTGCCGTGGCCCAGCCGCGGCACGAACAGCGTGCGCGGGTGGCGCACCGACAGCCCGTCGATGGTCTCCCGGGCCGGGACCGCGCTGAGGCGCCCGGCGCTCGACCAGCGCTTGACCAGCCGCGCGCCGGGGAACGACGGGATGGTGGCCAGCACGTCGACGACGTCGGCGTGGCGGGCCAGCGCGGCGAACTGCTGGCGGTTGAACGGCGCCGACAGCGGCTCGGCGGCGTTCGGAAAGATCTTGGTGACGATGAGGACGCGCAGAGCGGTGCCTACAGCGCGAACACCTTGTCCATGCGCAGCAGCTTGAAGATGGCGAGCGGTTGATCGCGGGCGCCGGTGACGGTGACCTGGCCGCCGCCGGCGCGGACCCGCTTGTACAGCGCCACCAGCGCCGCCACGCCGGAGCTGTCGATGAGGTCGAGGCCGGCCAGATCGGCCACCACCTTGGCGCGGCGCTCGGCGACGATGGCGTCGATCACCGGCGCCAAGGTCGGCGCGGTCAGCACGTCGAGCGTGCCGGCGATGCGGAGGGAGGTGGTGTCCCCTTGGTCAGTACGAGAGAAGTCGATGGGCACGGATCACCTTTGCGCGGTCGGAATGGTCACGGCGTCGAGGGCAGGGACGTCGGCGTCGGGCACCGCGTCAGAGACGGTTCGCTTGATCAGGCGCCACAGGTTGGGCGGCCCGGGCTCGTAGTCGACCACGTCGAGCATGGCGCGGGCGATGTGCAGGCCCATGCCGCCTTCGGGCATGGCGTCGAGGTCGGGGCTGGCGACCGCCGACGGATCGAACGTCTTGCCCGGGTCGACCAGCTCGATGGTCACGCCGCCGTCCTCGAGCGCGATGCGCAGCTCGATCATGGGCTCGACCAGGCCGGCGCAGGCGTGGAGGGCGACATTGTTGTAGATCTCGGCGAACGCCGACACCACCGCGACGTCGAACGGATCGCGCACGTCGTAGCCCGGTGACAGGTCGTCGACCGAGCGTTCGCCCCGGGCCAGGCGGCAGGCCTCGGCCACCAAGCGCACCGCCAGCGCGCGGTGCCGCAGCGAGCACGGGGCGGTGAGTCGGATCTGACGGGCGTCCATCTCGCGGCGACCATACCAGAGGGATGCGGCTGACGTGCGAACCCTTCGCATGATAGTTTCGTGCCGATGTTGCGAAGTGTCCGGCTCGTGAAGCGTGCGATCGATGTGGTGGGCTCGGTGGCCGGGCTGGTGCTGACCGCGCCGCTGATGCCGGTGATCGCCGCGGCGATCTACATCGACTCGCCGGGGCCGGTGCTGTTCCGCCAGCGGCGCGCCGGCGGCCTGCGCGACGTGCGCTACGAAGGCGGCGTCAAGCGGTTCAGCTTCCACGAGTTCCACATGCACAAGTTCCGGACCATGCGGCCGGACGCCGAGCGCTTCACCGGGGCGGTGATCGCCGGAGCTGACGATCCCCGCATCACCCGGGTCGGACGGTTCCTGCGCAAGTCGCGGCTCGACGAGCTGCCGCAGTTCTGGGACGTGCTGCGCGGCGAGATGAGCCTGGTCGGCCCGCGGCCGGAGCGGCCCGAGCTGATCGAGAACTTGGCCTACGCCATCCCGTTCTTCGAGGAGCGCATGCGCGACGTCAAGCCCGGGATCACCGGGCTGGCCCAGGTGTCGCTCGGCTACACCGGCTCGGTGCCCGAGGGCAGCGAGATCGCCAAGCTGGCCGAGTCGCTGCAGAACCCGTACGACCTCGACGAGACCAAGGGGGCGCTGGCCGACGACATGCGGATCAAGCTGCTCTACGACCTGGCCTACACCGCGTCGCTCGAGGACCTGAAGACGTACCTGTCGACCGAGCTGTCGGTGATCGCCAAGACCCCGCTGGTGATGATCAAGGCCGTCGGCCGCTGAGCGACGGCGGCCGCTGAGCGGCGGCGCGCGCGGCGTGGGCGAGGTGGTAGTGGGGCTGTCCGGTATCCGGACACGGGGCGTGGACGGAGACGTCCGGGCCTGGCCGAGATCTGGCCGGGGCCGGCCCGGAATGTCCGAGATTCGGACGCGATGGCAGCGCGGCAGGGCGCAACCTCCCGGAGCCGTTGCGGCGCCGGCCTGGTCTGGGGCTTGCTTTGGGGCCGGCGGGACCGCGCGCGCTCGCGCGCAGAAGGAGTTGCGATGCGTCTGCGAAGGCTGGTAGCGGGGATCGTGGTGGCGGGGTGGGGCGTGCTGGGTGGGTGCGCCGAGGCGCCGCGGGGTGGCGGGGACGGGCCAGGCTACGAACGGGAGGTGCGCGGGGGCAACCTGCACCGGGCCCCGGTCGAGGGCGTGACCGCCGACGCGGTCGATCTCGATCGGGTCCTGGCGACCGCGGCGCCGCTGGCCACGGCGTTCGGGTCGTTGCGCGGGCGGGACTTCACCGTCGAGGCGCGGCCGATGACGACCCAGGGCCCCGCCCTCACCGCGATCTACGCTCGCCAGACCCAGGCCGGCGTGCCGGTGCACGGTGCCTACGCCTACCTGGTGGCCAAGCCGGGCGCGGCCGACGGGCAGCTGGTGGCGTCGAGCTATCACCTGTACCAGGGCGTCGACGTGGCCACCGCGCCCACCCTCGCACGCGGTGACGCGATGGCCGAGGCCCGGCGGTACCTGCGGCAGCGTGTGGACGCCGGCGCCTCGGCCGACCTGGCGATCTGGCCGGTCGACGGCGAGCTGCAGCTGGTGTGGGAGGTCGTGGTCACCGGGCGCCCCGAGCGGGTGTTGGTGGTCGCCAGCGGCGTCCGCGCCGGCCACGTCCAGGTCACCGACGAGCGGGTCTACCAGACCACCGGGCACGTGCGTGGGTGGGTCGCCACCGCCGGCGCGCCGGGCGGGGCGGGCACGCCGACCCTGCTGGCGCTGCCGGAGACCACGGTCACCGCCGGCCCGGTCACCACCACGACCGACGGGCAGGGCGGCTTCCTGCTCGACGCGCCTCCGGGTTCGACGGTGACCTCGACGCTGGCGGGGCCGGCGGCGCTGGTGGCGAACCGTGCCGGGGCGGTGGTCAGCGCCGGCGCGCCGGCCGCGGCGCAGGTCGACTTGACGCTGGCTGGCCCGGGCGCTGGCGAGTTCGACCTGGCCCAGACCACCGCCTACTACTACGTGACCCGCGCCCGGCAGTTCTTGGCCGCCAACGGGGTGGCCGCGTCGGCGCTGGGTGCCCCGCTGCCGGTGAACGTCAACCTGACCTCGACGTGCAACGCGTACTTCTCGCCGGCCACGCGCGACATCAACTTCTTCCGGTCCGGCGGCGGCTGTCGCAACAGCGCCGAGGGCTCCATCATCGCCCACGAGTACGGCCACTTCGTCGACGACACCTTCGGCGGCATCGTCGACGGCGGCCTGTCCGAGGGGTGGGGGGACGTGCTGGCCTGCTTGATGTTCCAGGCCCCGGTGGTCGGTGGAGACCTGCTGCCGGGCGGTGACATCATCCGCACCTGCGACAACCCGTACCGCTACCCGGCCAGCGGTCGCGACGAGGTCCACGCGTTGGGGCAGGCGTGGGCCGGCTTCGTGTGGCACGCCCGGGCCGGCCTGATGGCCAGCCTCGGCGCCAGCCAGGGCGACGCGCTCATCCGCGCCCTGGTGATCCCGTCGTTCACGTCGAACGCGCCCGACATCCCGACCGCGGTGCGGGAGGTGTTCCTGCGCGACGACGACGACGGCGACCTGGCCAACCGCACGCCACACTGGGACGTGCTCATGGCGGCAGCCGAGCAGCACGGACTGGGCTTCGTGGTCAGCGCGGACCTGTCGCCGCCGGCCGCGGTGGTCGATCTCGCCGTGACGGCCGTCGGCGCGACCAGCGCCACGCTCACCTGGACTGCCCCCGGCGACGACGGCGACGCCGGGACCGCTGCCGCCTACGATCTCCGGTGGGCGTCGCAGCCCATCACCGAGGCGAACTTCGCGGCGGCGACCCCGGTGGCGGCGCCGGCGCCGACCGTGGCTGGGACCACCCAGACCACCACGGCCGAGGTGCCGGCCATCGGCACGGTGTACTTCGCGCTCACGGCCCGCGACGAGCTGGGCAACGTGAGCCCGCTATCCAACCTGGCCACCGCCGCGCTGGCGTCTTCGACGGTGGTGTTCGTCGATGGCGCCGAAGCCGGGCTGGGGGGGTGGGAGGCCACCGGCCTGTGGCACGTCACCGGCCGGCGCGCGGCCGAGGGCGCCAGCGCCTTCTGGTACGGCGACGAGGCGACCGGCACCTACGACACCGGCAGCCGCAACGCCGGGACGCTGACCTCACCGGTGATCGATCTGACCGGCGTCACGGCGCCTCGGCTGTCGGTGGAGGAGTGGATCGAGGTCGAGCCCAGCGCCGGCTTCGACCAGCTCACCATCGAAGTGTTCGACGTCGCGCAGCCGGCGCTGGCGGTGGTCGCGGCCAAGGCTACCGGCTCGAGCGGCGGCGTCTTCGCGGGGCGCTTGCTCGACCTGGCGCCGTTGGCCGGGCGGCAGGTGCGCATCCGGTTCACGGTCGACACCGTCGACGACGGGGTCAACGACCTGGGCGGCTGGTACGTCGACCACGTCCAGGTCCTGGCCGACGATGCGCCACCGCCACCGCCGCCGGCGCCGGGGCAAGGCCACCTGATCATCAACGAGGTGCTGGCGGACCCGCCGACGGGCTACGACGCGAACGGCGACGGCGTCTGGTCGGTCCGCGACGACGAGTACGTCGAGCTGGTGAACACCGGCGACGCGCCGGTCGACCTGGGCGGCGCCACCATCGCCGATGCGGTCGCCGCACGGCACACGTTCGCGGCGGGGACCGTGGTGGCGCCCGGGCAGGCCCTGGTGGTGTTCGGCGGGCCGGCGCCGGCGCTGGCCGGGGTCGTGACGGTCGGGACCGCCGGCCTCTACCTCAACAACGACGGCGACCAGGTCGTGGTCCGCACCGCCCCTGGGCTGGTGGTGGCGCAGCTCCGCTATGGGCCCGAGGGCGGGGCCGACCAGTCGTTGACCCGCCAGGTCGACGGCGACGGCGCCAGCCCGATGGTCGGCCACCGATCGGTGGCAGCCACGCCGGCGGCGCCCGGGCGCCGCGCCGACGGGACGCCGTTCCCGCGGCCCAGCGCTGGCGCGGCCCGCCTGGTCATCGCCGAGGTGCTGGCTGACCCGCCGGCTGGGTACGACGCCAACGGTGACGGCGTGGCGAGCGCGGTGGACGACGAGTTCATCGAGCTGTGGAATGCCGGTGACGGGGCGCTCGACCTCGGCGGGGCCACCGTGTCCGACGCGGTGGCGGTGCGCGGGACGTTCCCGGCCGGCACCCGGCTCCTGGCGGGGCAGCGGCTGGTGGTGTTCGGCGGAGGGACCGCGGCGGTGCCCGGGGTGGCCGGGTTGGTCATGGGGCCGCTCCAGCTCAACAACGGCGGCGACAGCGTCACGGTGCGCGCCGCCGACGGAAGCGTGCTCACCGAGGTGCGCTTCGACGCCACCGCCGGGATGGATCAGTCCCTGGTCCGGTGGCCTGAGCCGATGCCGGACGCTCCCATGGTCTTGCACCGCGGCGTGTCGTCCCTGCCGGCGTCCCCAGGCGTGGCGGTGGATGGTCGGCCATTCTGACCGTTGCCTGTGGAATCTTCCGCTGTCACCGGATCGGGGTGGCCAGTGGCTGACGGCTGGTTTGACCCTTCTGGGGCCACAGGCATACGATGATCAAGCACATGGCAAAGCGGGCTGGCTTGAGCATCTCGGTCAAGATGATCTTGACCACCACGTTCCTGATCCTCTTGACCGTCGTCGGGTTCGGGGCGCTCAACGCATGCAATATTCGTAGTGCGTACGACCAGTCGGCGCGGGAAAAGACCGAGACCTTTCGCCAGTCACTCACCAGCAAGGGCGCCACCACCACCCAGGTGTTCGCCAAGGCGCTCGAGAAATTCCTGATCGACAACCAGGACGGCGAGATCCAGCAGCTGGTGGAGAAGGTAGTCCGCCAGGACGAGGGACTGCGACTGGTCTACATCCTGGGACGCGATCAGAACCTCATCGCGTACTGCAAGGTGCAGCGCGGCGCGGCCTCGCTGTGCGACGCGGGCGGCTACCCCGCGGCCATGCACGTCCCGGTCAAGCATCCGTCATGGGAAAAGATCATGACGACGTGGAAGGATCGCGCCGCCGGCGGCAACGCCGACGCCCTGGTGCAGCTCGACTCGATCGGCGATGACGGCAAGCTCGAGGCGTTCGGCTTCCCGGTGTTCGTCGGCGCCGAGCCGACCCCGGCGGCGGCGGTGGCGGTCGACCCGGGCGACACCCGCCAGGGCTATCTGGTGTTCGGCTACGACCTGACGCCGATCGACGAGTTCGCCGCCAGCAGCGCGCGCCAGAAGGAGACCGCGTCGCGCGACGCGGCCATCCGCACCGGCGTGGTCGGCCTGCTGTTCGTCCTGATCGGGACGCTCCTGGCCATCTTCCAGGGGCTCCAGATCTCTAAGCCGATCAAGCTCCTGGCGTGGAAGGCCGATCAGATCGCCCGCGGTGACCTGGCGGCCCGGGTCGAGGTCAAGTCGACCGACGAGATCGGCATGCTGGGTGAGAACTTCAACTTCATGGCCGACCAGCTGACCATCCTGCTCCAGCAGACCGCCGAGAAGGCGACCATGGAGAAGGAGCTGGAGGTGGCGCGCACCATCCAGGAGACTCTGGTCCCGACCCACGAGCCGGTCGACAAGGGTGTGTTCAAGTTCGCCGGGTACTTCCAGCCAGCGTCGCAGTGCGGCGGCGACTGGTGGAGCTGGCACGAGATGGTGGGCGACAAGATCCTGGTGGTGATCGGCGACGTGACCGGCCACGGCGTGCCGTCGGCGATGATCACCGCTGCGGCCAAGGCGGCGTGTGACGTCGCGCGCTCGGTCTACGGCGACGACGTCGATCCGGCCAAGCTGCTCGAGATCATGAACTCGGCCATCTACCAGAGCGCCAAGCGCAAGTTCGTGATGACCTGCTTCGCGTCGACCATCGACATCAAGAAGCGCGTGATCACCTACGCCAACGCCGGCCACAACTTCCCGTACCTGTACCGGGTGGGCGACAACGGCGGCGAGTTCGGCTCCCTGATGATCCGCGGCAACCGGCTGGGCGACCTCAAGGAGTCGACCTACGAGACCAAGACCACCGACCTCGCGCCCGGCGACATCCTGGTCTGGTACACCGACGGCATCGTCGAGTGCGAGAACTCCGCTGGCGAGGAGTACGGCGAGAAGCGCTTCCGCGCCTCGGTCCGGCGGGCCGCGGCCCTGGAGGCCGGCGAGATCCGCGACGCCGTGGTCACCGACGCCGCCAACTTCTTCGGCGACATGGTCCGCAAGGACGACATCACGCTCGTCATCGGCAGGATCCACTGATGGGCCAGGTCGCCGCGGGTGCCCTCGCCGTGGCGCCGGGCGCCCGGGCCGCCGCCGCTTGGTGGGGTGGGCCGGCCGGGGCCGCCGCGCGAGACGCTTCGCTTCGCGGCCCGCGGCTGGTACGCTCGACGATGCTGAGGGAGCTGCGTCCGCCCGCCGGGACGAGCGAGGAGCTATCGCGCCCATGACTCGCACCAAACTTCGCGCCATCGCCGTCACCGCCGTGCTCGTGGGAGCGGCCACCACGACGGCGCCGCGGTGGGTCCAGACCGCCCACGCCCAGGCCGAGGACGACCTCCGCGAGGGCGACAAGTACTTCGAGGAGGGCGACTTCCGGCGCGCGGCCAACGCGTTCGACAACGCGATCCGCAAGTACCCGACCCAGGTGCCGGCCGAGGCCTACGGCAAGCGGGCGGCGATCTACATCATCGTCAAGGACTTCCAGGGCGGGGTGACCTTCATCCGCAAGGTCGCCAAGGCGCAGTACCCCGACGCCCCGGAGATCCTCGAGCAGGAGGCGCTGCTCCTGTGGCAGCTGGGCGAGAAGCCCGACGCGGTGGCGATCGCCGAGAAGGTGGTCGAGCGCCGGCCGCGGTCGTTCCTCAACCAGAACATGATCGGCGAGTTTTACGCCAACCGCGATCCCGGCAAGACGATCGCCGCCTACGAGGCCTACCTGAGCGCGCGGCCGGCCGAGCTGGAGAGCAACGACGCGCTGCCTCGGATCCGCCTGTCGTTCGCCTACCTTGGCCGCGCCCGCGGGGCGCTGCGCGACGGCAAGCCGACCGACGCCCGCGGCGACTACGACAAGGCGGTCGAGCAGCTCGAGCTGGTGCAGCGCAAGTTCTCCAAGCGCGCGGCCGCCGCGGTCAACGCCGACAACGGCCTGTGCGCGGGCTACACCGGGCAGGGCCAGTTCGACCGCGCCATCGCGGTTTGCGAGCGGATCGTCGGCGACCCGCGCAAGGTCGACGCCAACGGATCGGTCTGGTTCAACCTGGGCGTGGCCTACCTGGCCAAGAAGCAGCCCACCCGGGCCCGCTCGGCCGCCACCGAGTTCCTGAAGATCAAGAAGAACGAGGCCCGCGGCTACATCCTCATCGGCGACGCCTACTTCCAGGAGAAGGACTGGCCGGCCGCGCTGGAGAACTACCTGCGCGCCGAGAAGCTGGTCCGCAGCGGCCAGCAGCGCGAGCAGGTCAGCCTGTCGATCCAGCTGGGCAAAACCTACCGCCGGCTGCCGTTCACCGGCACCGGCACCAACCCCAACTTGGCGCTGGCGGTCGAGAAGCTCGAGGCCGGGGTGGCCGCCAACCCGGCCTCGTACGAGCTGGCGACCGAGCTGGGTGGCGCGTACCTCGCGGCGCGACAGGACGACAAGGCGCTGGCGGCGGTCGACCGCTTGATCGGCGGCAAGGAGTTCGGCGCCGCCGCGCCCGACGATCAGGTCGGCGTGCTGCTGGTGTCGGCCAAGGCGCAGTACAACGCCGGCAAGCTGCCGGTGGCGCGCCAGCGGTTCGAGGCGGCCCTGGCCCTGCGCCCCAAGGACTCGCAGATCCAGCGGGCGCTGGTCGAGACCATCAACGCCCAGGCCTGGGCGGCGCTGGCCAAGGACGAGCGCGCCGCGCAGGCGTTCCTCGACGAGGCCACCGCGGTCAGCGCTCGGGCGCCGATGACCGCGCTCAACATGGCGGTGCTGGCGATCGACCGTGGTGATTGCGACGGGGCCCAGCGGCTCTTGGGCAAGCTCGAAGGCAACCGGCGCGGCTACGCGCTCGGCTACGAGCGGCTCCTGGCCCGGGCGCTCCTGTGCAGCAAGAAGCCCGACAAGGCCAAGGCCGCCGAGCACTACGCCGCCGCCGAGGCCGAGGCCAAGAAGAACCAGGCCAACCTGGTGGTGGCCGAGATCTACACCGAGTGGGCGCCGCTGTTGTTCGACACGAACCTCGACGACGCCACCGAGAAGCTGACGGTCGCGGTGCAGTTCGCGGCGCAGGCGCCAGAGATCGCCGGCCCGGCCAAGCGCAACCTGGCGCTGGCGCTGTTCCGGCGTGGCTGGCGGTCGCTCAAGGAGGGCAAGTCGGCCGACGCGGTCGCCGACTTCGAGCGGGCGACCCGCGAGCCGGCGTTGCTCAAGGGCACCGAGCCCCAGGCGTTCCAGTTCTCTTACGCGCTGGCGCTCCTCGACAACGGCGACAACACCCAGGCCGCCACGGTGTTCAAGGACCTGTCCGGCAAGGGCAACCAGGCCGCGTACCTGCGGGCGCCGTACAACAAGGTCGGGTCGCAGTTCTTCGGCGCCTACGCCAGCTACCGGTCGTCGAACACCGCCGCGCGGCAGAAGGCGGCGGGCGAGTTCACCCAGCTGCAGAGCGGCGCCAGCGGCGCGTTCGCCCAGAAGATCCGTCAGCTGATCGCCTCGTCGTGGGAGTACGTCGCCTACGATCTGTGGCGGGCCGGCCGTGGGGCCCAGGCCGACAAGGCGCTTTCGACCGCGAGCAAGTACGCCGATGACGACATCCGCCGTCGGGTGACGCTCAACCGGGCGGTCCTGGCGCTGGGCAAAGACCAGCTGCGGACGCTCGAGGACCTGGGCGGCCAGCCGCCCGAGGCCTTGATCAACCTGGGTATCGTGTACGAGCAGCTGGGGCGGTCCAAGGATGCCTTCGACGCCTGGTCGCGGGCCCGGGCCAAGGGTGTGGGCGGCCGCGACCTGCAGAAGTGGATCGATGCCAAGAAGCGGATCTATGGCTACTGAGTGGTCCGCAGCGCCGAAGATGGAGCCGACATGAGCAAGCTCACCGCCATCGTGCCGATCGCCGCCATCGTCCTGGCCGGGGCGGCGATCTACGCGCGCCGGGGCGTCAGCCAGCCGGCGCCGCCGGACAAGCTGACCATCGGCATCTACGCGCCGTCGGTCGAGTTCGGGACCGCGCAGGTGCGCCTGCAGTACGCGCAGTCACTGGCCCGCGCCATCGAGGCCCAGACCGGCGCCAAGACCGAGGCCAAGTCGTTCGCGGCGTTCGCGCAGCTGAAGGCCAGCGGCGTCGACTTCGCGATCGTCGACGGGCAGTGCTACGCCACCAGCCTGGGCTGGCCGGTGCTGGCGTCGGCCCAGGTCGGCGGCGGCACCACCCGGGGCTGGGCGCTGTTCGCCGACGGCGCCACCACGATGCAGGCGCTGCGCGGCAAGAAGCTGGCGTACGTGCAGACCGGGTGTAACGACAACGCCTTCATCGACAACGCCATGCTCGACTCCGAAGTCGACCCGGCGTTCTTCGCCGGGCGGGTCGGTAAGCCCGATCTGACCGCGGCGGTGGCCGAGGTGGCGTCGTACAAGGGCGCGGCCGCGGTGTTCGCGCCGGTCGGCAGCCAGAAGGGGTTGACCAAGGTGTTCGACACCGGCGCCGTGCCCAACCCGGCGTTCGTCCAGCTCAACAGCAAGCTGCCCGCGCCGCTGGCCGCGAAGGTGGCGACGGCGGTGGTGGGGTTCGGCGGTGGCGGCGCCATCTCGGGCTGGGCCGCGCCTCAGCGCGCGGCCTACCAGAGCCTGGCCGGCGCCATGGGCAAGTCGGTCAAGCGCGGCGTGTTCGCGGCGCCCGATCCGGTGCGGTTCGACGCCAAGGACGTGCTGATCGAGCCGACCACGCTCGACGACGCGGCGCTGACCGGGGTCCGGCAGCACTTCGAGCGCCCGCCCGAGCGGATGGAGTGAGCGCGATGGCCGCCACCGACGCCACCGACGGGGCTCCGCTGGCCTGGCGGATCCGCGAGCGCCCGGGCATGACCACGGTCGAGTTCGTCGGCGAGATCGACGAGAACGCGGACTTCGTCGACCTGCGCCGCCGGCTGCGCGGCCCGGTCGCGTTCCAGCTGGGCGAGGTCCGGCGCATCAACAGCTGCGGCGTGCGCGAGTGGGTCAACTTCGTGCGCGACCTGCCCCAGGTCACCGAGCTGACCTTCTCCCACTGCTCGCCGGCCATCGTCACCCAGCTCAACATGATCTACAACTTCCGGGGCCGGGCCCGGATCCGCTCGTTCTACGCGCCGTACGTGTGCGACGCATGCGGCCGCGAGGAGGAGCAGCTCATCGACGTGCCGACTCATGCCAGCGCCGCCGCTCCGCGGCCGACGCTGCCCTCGTTCGTGTGTCCCGATTGCCAGGCGCCGATGGAGTTCGACGACCTGCCCGAGCGCTACCTGTCGTTTTTGGCCGAGGGCTGAGCCCCGGCCGGTCGTCCCTCGCGCCGCAGTACCCCCTTGGCCACGCAGTACGATCAGCTCACCTCCCTGCTCGACACCTCGGTCGACGCCGCCGTGGTCCTCGACGAGGGACGGCGCATCCGCTACTACAACCCGGCCTACCAGGCGCTGACCGGGCTGCGCGGGCGGGTGCTGGCCGACCGGGTCGCCGCCGGGGCGCGCTGCTTCGAGCTGTTCAAGCTCGACGTGTGCGAGCAGGCCTGCGTCGGCTGCAAGGTCCACGGCGACGGCCGGCGCCTGCGGGTCGACGAGATCGGGGCGGTGCGCGGCGACGGCGAGGCCATGACCTGCATCGTGACCGCCGCGCCGATCGAGCTGCCCGACGGCCAGCGGCTGGTGATCGAGACCTACCGCGACGTCACCGCCGACGTCCGCATCCAGCGCCGGCTCAAGATCGCCCTCGAGCTGGAGCGGCGGGCCAAGACCGACCTCGAGGAGAAGGTCCGCGAGCGCACCGCCGAGCTGCGGGCGGCCCAGGCCCAGCTGGTGCACCAGGAGAAGATGTCGTCGCTGGGGCGGCTGGTGGCCGGCATCGCCCACGAACTCAACAACCCGATCAACTTCGTCTACGGCAACGTCGACTTCCTCGGCCAGTACATGGAGAGCCTGTTGGGCCTGGTGGCCCTGGTCGACGGCGCCGCGCTGCCGGCGCCGGTGCGCGACGCGCTCGACCGGGCCAAGGCCGAGGCCGAGTACGAGTTCCTGTGCAGCGACTGGCAGAAGCTGGTGCGGTCGATCCGGGCCGGGGCCGAGCGCACCGCGGCGATCGTGGCCGACCTCAAGACCTTCGCGCGCACCGGCGGCACCGAGCTGGCCGAGGCCGACCTGGTGGCCGGCATCGACACCACGCTCAACCTGATCGCGCCGATGTTGAAGAACCGGGTCGAGGTGCGACGCACCTGCGCGCCGCAGGTGCCGCGGCTGGTGTGCAACGCCGGCCACGTCAACCAGGTGTTCATGAACATCCTGACCAACGCGGCCCAGGCCATCGTCGGCCCGGGCTGGATCGAGGTGACCATCGCGGTGGTCGACGACGGCGCCGCGGTGCAGGTCACGGTGGCCGACTCCGGCCCCGGCATCGGCCCCGAGCTGATGGCCAAGATCGGCGATCCGTTCTTCACGACCAAGGAGGTCGGCGAGGGCACCGGGCTCGGGCTGTGGATCACCGCCAACATCGTGCGCGCCCACGGCGGGACGTTGACCTGGGGCAACCGCGCCGGCGCTGGCGCCGAGTTCGTCGTGACCCTGCCGGTCAAGGGGCCGGCCCAGGTCGACGAGGGTCGCGGGCATGGCTAGCCCTGGGCCGCGGCCGCGCCTGCTGGTGGTCGACGACGAGCGGTACAACCGGGAGCTGCTCCTGCGGACCTTCGCGCGCCAGGCCGACGTCACGGTGGCGGCCGACCGCGCCGAGGCGCTGGCCGCCTGCGGCGCCGCCGGGTTCGACGTGGTGATCACCGATCAGCGCCTGGCCAGCGGGCGCGGGACCGAGCTGGCCGCCGAGCTGCGCCGGCGCTGGCCGGCGATGCGGATCGTGCTCATCACCGGCGCGGTCGACGATCCCGACGTGACCGCGGCCCGCGGCGCCGGGGTCATCGACGACGTCATCGGCAAGCCGTTCGCGCCGGTCTCGTTGCGGGAGCGGGTCCTGCCATAGGCCGAGCGCGCCGCCAGACCCGGCGGGTCACGCTGTCAGTGGAGAGGTCGCGGTGGGGCCGTCGGCTGGCCATGGGCGGGCGGCTCGGCGGAGCGGCTGCCGCGGATGATGAGCTGGTCCCACGGCAGGTCTGGAACCACCGCGGCCAGCGCGCCGCTGGGCTGCGGCACGCGGGTCGCAGCACGATCGCCATCGCGGCGTGGCCCTTCGGCGCGACCGGTGTCTTGCACACCGTGAAAGATCGCGTCGGGCATGATCTGGGCGATGTGGTAGCGCCGGCTCTGGTCCAGCTCGGCGATCCGCTGGCGGCGTGTCGCCGCGCGCTCGCGAGAGACCCGCTTGGCGATCTCGAGGCTCAAGCCTTGGCCGAGTTGGCCGAGACTGCGCTGCTGGCGGGCCTCCGCGACCTGGTGCACATACGCCGCGACGGCCGGCCGCAGCGACTCCGGGAGTTCGAGGCCGGCCTGCGCACCGAGCAGGCGCGGTCGCGCCGCCACCAGCGCATCATGGACCAGGGCTGGTAGGGCCGGACGGGCTTGGCGGCGCCGGCCGCGCACGCGCGGCTGCGGCCGTTGGGCGGAACCGCCGCGCCGATCGGTCCCGCCGAGACCGGTGGCGATCGGGTCCAGCGCCTGCTCGACCGACGCGAGCGCGGCCAACCGACGTTCGGCCTGCGCGAGCTGTTCCCGGGCCACCTCGAGCTCGGGCTCCACCCGATGACGATCATCGGCTGTTCGCTCCGCGTCGTCGCGGTCCAGGCGGCGGTGCTCGGCGGTGCCCGCGGCGACCGCGGTGTACGCGTACGCCTGCAGGTGGGTGCAGAGTTGAATCAGGTCGGTGAGATCGTCCCTACCATTGGCTGCCTCCCAAAGCTGGACCTGGCTGCTCGGCAGCACCGGGTTTGCGCCGGTCGTGACGGCGGCCAGCTGACTGAGGTAGTCACGATTGCGCCGTCGCAGCTCGCGCGTCAGCGCCGCGAGGTCGACGTGCCCGCCCAGCGCTCGTTCGCGGTCGCGGATGAACCGGACGTTGGCCAGGGCGGTTGCGGGGTTGCGGTGGTGGGGATCGAACGAGCGCACCAGCTCGTCGACGGTCTGCGGTGCGTGGTCGGGGAGCTGGCCGCGCAACGGCAGATGTCGAGTCACGCGATGGACACCGGGTTGGTCGACGTCGCCCAGCACCATGGTCGCTTCGGTGCCGCCGGTGTCCGGCGACGGCTGATGGAAGATCCTCGCGCGACCGGTACGCGTCGCCGGGTTGGGCGGAGTGACCCATCCGGCGAAGACCACGCTGTGGTTGCCGTCGACGGTGTTTGTGTTGGTGAAGACGTACAGCCAATCGCCCGGCTCGAAGGCGACGAACTTCTCGAACGGAAAGCGTGCGTCGTGGCGACGACGGAGATCACGGGCGGGATCATCGGGCCGCGGCAGCCGGGTGGCCGCGCCCGCGGCCGCGTCGGCCTGCGGAGTGCCGCCCACCACCAGACCGCCAGTGAGATCGAAGCGCTGATCGACGCCAATGCCTTCGACCCCGACGCCCGCATAGGTCTGCACCAGTCGAACGAAGTGTCCGCACATCCGCGCGTGAACCGTTTGCAGGTGCGAACCGGGACGGTAGCGGCCGTGGCTCAAGATCGCGCCGGCGATCAAGATGCGCTGGCGGTGGTTGAATCCGCTCTGGTGGTCGGCGGAGAACAGCCGATCCGGGATCTCGAGCGTCGCCATGTAGTGCGTCAACGCCTGGCGTTGCGCGCCGGTGAGCAAGCGCGCCAGCTCGGCGGTCGAGTAGCGATGCCCGGCCGTCGGCGCCGCGGCGTCGGGGCCGGCGCCGGCAGTGCGAAGTCCCGGCAAGATGGTCGCGAACGACGTGTTGAACGCGCGCGAGAAGTCGTCTTCCGCGGTCGTGCTGGCGTGCTCGTGTGCCGCCAGGCGTTCGTGCAACGCCCGGCGGAAGTGGTGGGCCGCCGCGATCGTCAGGCGAAGATCAAAGCGGCGACCTTCGCCCGCGCAGAGCAAGTGGACCGCGGCTGGCGGAGCCGCCATCGGGGCTCGCCACGGCGGGACCTGGGCGAACTCGGGGCGCTGGATCAGCGCCGCGAGGGCGCGTTCCACCATCGCGATCGCGGGCAGCTCATCGCTCGCGAGCAGCCGCGCGAGCGTGTCCTCGTCGCCCCTCGCCCCCCGGGGCGCACCAGGGTCGGGCGCCAGCCGGGCCACGAGCAGCGCGTCGTTGGCGCGCACGCCGGCTGCCGCGCACAGGGGCAACACGGTGCGACCGGTGCGCGGCGCGACCGTCGCCGCCTGCTGCCAAAGCCGCTGCGCTTCGGCGTCGTGGCTGTCGTGGACGCGGCGCTCGATCAACGCGAGCTGCTCACCGAGGAGGACGCGTCCTTGGGGTGGGTTCGCGCTTGCGATCCGCGCGAACGCGGCATCGCCGATCGCCCACCGCAGCATCGCGGCCGCGCTGGCCGGCGGCAGCCGGTCGAGATCGGAGATCGGCGCGAGCGTCAGGGCGGTGACGGGGCGCGCGGCGCCTTCGGCCGGCACGCCGAGCGGTGGCCGAGACTGTCGGCTGATCTCGGCGCCGGCGGTGGTGACCCGCGCCGGCGCGCCGGCCATCATCGCGTCCGCTGCGCGGTCGGCCTCGTGTTCGGCCGGGTCGTCGTCGGTGCTGACTCCGAGCTTGGCCTGAGGGGGCGCGACCGCCTGGGCCTGCTGCGCGGTGTGGGCGACCTCGTGCGCGATCAGGTGCTGACCGGCGGGGGTGTCTGGCTGATAGTGACCGGCACCGAAATGGATGTCGTTCCCGACGGTGTACGCGAGCGCGCTGATCGCGGCGGCGGCTTCGGCTGAGGTCGGCCCGGTGTGGACACGGACGGCAGAGAGGTCCCGGTCGAGCGACGTCGAGAACCGCTGCGCGAGGTCCGGTGGCAGGGGCTGCCCTGGTTGCTCGGCCGCGGCGGCGACCGTCCGCGCGGCGGCGTCCGCCGACCCGTCGCGATCGCGGGTCTTCCGAGTGAGCCGCTCGGTGCGGGTACGCTTGCCCGGGGCGATGCCGGCACCAACCCCGTTCGAGCCGTCTGCGCCGCGAGGTCCGAGGTCCGAGCGACGCATGCGCGAGACGTTACTGGCGGCCGTACCGCCGGTCAATCTCGGCGTCGTCTGCAGCGCGACGTTCGCGCACGGCGCGACCATGACGCCGCCTGGGCCGCGCCCCGGGGGTCACGGCGCCGGTGGCAGCCACGCGGCGGGGCCGTCGACGATCTTCTCGAGCAGCGCCGGCCGCTCGGTGAACGCGCCGGCCAGCTTGGCGCGGAACAGCGACAGCGGGCCGGTCGGCAGCGGCACCGCCGCGTCGTCGAGCTCGCCGCCGCCGTCGTCGGCGCCTTCGCCGCCCTGGCCCGGTGAGGGCTCGTCGGGGCCGGCGCTGGCCCCGTCGCGCGGGCCCAGCACCAGCGCCCAGGCGCCGTCGGGTGCCAGCGCCACCGCGGTGTAGCCCTTCCAGCACTTGTACTCGCCGCCGACGGCGCGGGCGATGCACGCCTTGCCGCCGTCCTGGATCAACAGCCAGCGCGAGTCCCACGACCAGTCGAGGACCACGCCGTCGCGGATGAGCCGGCGCCGCGCGGCCACCCCGTCGAGGGCGAAGCCGAACAGCTGGTCGCGTGGCTCGGTGGCGCGGGGCTGGCCGGCGGGCGGCGCCAGGTACACGCCGACGCCACGGCTGCCGTCGGGGGCGATCGACAGGCCACGGCTGGGCGCCTCGGGCACCACCACGCGGACCTGGGTGCGGTCGGTGACCGGCGCCGCCCGCACCGCGCCGTCGGCGCTCCACACCAGCTCGCGGGTGCCGGCATGATCGGTCAGCGCCACCGTCGCGCCGGGCAGGTCGCGGGTGAACGCCTTGCCGTCGGCCAGGCGGATGAGCAGGGTCTTGCCGCGGGCGTCGCCGCACACCACGCAGTCGCCGGTCGACGACAGCCGGGCCGGGCCGCCGTCGCACGCCAGCGGCGCCAGGGTGGTCTGGGCACCCGGCGCCGGCATGGCGGCCCACCACCAACCGGCCCCCACCTGCACCAGCAGCGTGGCCCCGCGCGCGTCGGTGCGGATCACGCGCACGTCGCTGGCCGGGCCGGGCAGCGCCGCCACCTCGACCGCCGGATCCTTGCCGCGACCGTCGGTCAGCCACAGCGACGTGCCGCGCGCGAACACCACCCGGCCGCTGGGATCGCCACCGCCGGCCCGGGCCAGCGCCGGCGCCAGGACGGCCGCGAGCACCAGCGCGCGCTTCACCGCAGCACCAGCCCGGCCAGCTCGGCGTCGGCGGTGGTCAGCGAGGTGACGAACCGGCCGCGGCCGGCGACGTCGAGGACCAGCACCGGGCCGAACCGCGGGAAGTGGACGTCGAGCGCGCGGACCCCTGGACCGATGGTCCGGGCCCCGGCCTCGAACGCCGGCTTCGACAGCGGCTTGCCGTCGACGAACACCTCCGACAGGAACTCGAGCGGCGCCAGCCAGGCCGCGCCGTCGCGGTGGATGCGGTCGCGGGTCTGCCCGGTCAGCTTGTCGCTCGACCGGATGATGTGGTCCCAGTCGCGCTTGCCGAGGGCGGCGGCGATGTCGAGATCGAACCGCTCGGCCGGGAACACCAGCACCACCGCGCCGCCGACCTCGGCGGTGGTCAGCGGCGGGCCGGCCGGGGCCGGGGCGGCCGGGGCTGGGGCCGGCGCGGCCGGGGCCGGGGCGCTGCGGGCCGGGGCCGGGGCCGGGGCGCTCGCGGCCGGAGCGTCGAGCTTGACCCGGGGCGCGCCGGGGAAGGTCGAGAACTGGTCGATGGCGGCGACCGCGGCCTCGAGCTCGAGCGACTTGCGCTGGTCCCAGGTGCCGTCGGCCTCGAGCACGTCGACGATGAGCAGCTCGCCGCGCCGCTCGAGGTTGGTGCCGGCCGGCAGGTTGGCGAGGATGTCCTCGTCGGTGAGCTCGTCGAGGCGCTTGTCGAACGCCAGGATCTTGGCCTCGAACTCGGCCCGCTGCAGCTGGCTGGCCCGGCGGCGCCCGTCGAGGTCGGTCATCGGATCGAGCGCCCACGCGATCAGGCACACCCCGCGCAGGTCGCGGGCCGACCGCACCACCAGCACCGCGTCGCCCCACGACCCCAGCGCGAACAGCCGGCCCAGGCGCACCGGCAGCGCCTCGCACATGGCGATCAGCGCGGCCTTGGCCGGGCGCAGGTCGACCGGCACCAGCGGCTCCTGAGGATCGGCGCGCAGCGGGGCGCTGTCGTCGATGATCATCAGGCGCCGCTCGTCGCGACGGCGGAACGGGATCGACGGCGACAGCTCCATCTCCATCCGCGGATCGAGCATGTCGGGGTCGAGCAGCTTGCGCTGCTTGGCGGCGTCGGGTCCGCCCAGCGCGTCGATCAGCGTCTGCTGATCGAGCTGCGCGTCGGAGCGGAACATCAGGTCGGTGACCAGGCTATCGAGTGCGAGCATGAGGGCCTCGGGGCATTTACAGATATCCGCTGCGCTGGCGCAAGAGCCACTCCAGCCCCAGCAGGAGCAGCGCGACGAAGATGAGGCCGGGGCGGCTCCACAGCTCGACGTCGGCGCGCTGGTCGACCCGCACCACCCGGGGCGCGTCGAACGCCAGGTCGGCCGGCAGGGTGTCGACCGGCCCCAGGGCCCGACCACCGGTGGCCGCGGCCAGCTGCTCGAGCGTGGCCGGCACCCCGGCTGGCTCGTCGAGCTCGATCGAGGCGTCGCGCACCAGGAAGATGTCACCGGCGGTGACCTGCTTGCCGGCCACCTCGGCGGTGGCCTCGATGCGGTAAGCGCCCGGGGTCAGGCCGGCCAGGTCGTAGCTGCCGGTGCCGTCGTCGCCCACGACGATCGTCGTCGAGCCGACCAGCTCGGCGGTGGCCGGGTCGGCGCCGCGCTTCCAGGTGACCTGGACCGCGCCCTTGGGCAGCGGCTGGTAGTCGCGGCCCAGGAGCCGGGTGGTCAGCCGCACCGGCACCTTGGGCGCGTACTCGACGGCGTCGCTGTCGATGTGCAGGTTGCGCAGGTCGGGGTCCTGGATGAGCCAGCGGATCGCGTTGTCCCACAGCTTGGTGTACGCGCGGCCGTCGTCGCCCGGGCGGCCGGCGGCGACGAAGCCGTAGCGCCACAGGCTGTCGGTGGTGATGGCCAGGCTGCGACCCTGGCCGTAGTCGCCGGCGACGATCACCGGCATGGGCTGGCCCCGGCTGGTGCGCAGGCGGGGGTGGACCGCCAGCACGGTGGCGTCGGGCTTGGCCGCCGCGACCAGGTCGACCCCCTCGAGCGGCGGCAGGGCGGCCCACGCGGTCAGGTTGTCGGCCACCGCGTAGCGCAGGGCGGTGATCGGGTGGCTCTTGCCGGCGTCGGTCAACACCGGGGCAAACCGGGTGGTGTCCTCGAGCTCGACCCCGCCGGGGCGGATCAGCTCGACCGGCAGCGCCGCCGCCACCGGCGTGCCGTGGTAGCCGCCCAGCGAGAACGACATGTCGCCGCCGAGCATGGCCAGGCCGCCGCCGCCCTCGACGTAGCTGCGGATGTTGTCGAGGTAGTCGCCGATGCCGTACGGCATGAACTCGAAGTTCTGCAGGACGATCACGTCGAACGACGGCAGCTGCTCCTCGAACAGCTCCCGGGTCGGGAACGGGATGAGCGACATCTCGTCGTTGGGCACCAGCGCGATGTCGTCCTGGGTGCGCAAGATGAAAAACGAGATCAGGTCGACGTTGGGGTTCTCCTCGAGCATGGCCCGCAGGGCCCGCACGTCCCACGACGGCGCGCCCGCCACTTGCAGCACCCGGATCTTGTCGCGGATGACCCGGACCACGAAGGCCCGGGCGTTGTTGGTGGCGACCGCCTCATCGGCCGACACCGGGATGGAGATCTCGTACAGGTAGCGGCCGACCCGGGGCGGGGTCACCTCGAACACCACCTTGGTGGTGCCGTCGGCGGCCAGCTGTACCTGCTTCTGGCGCTCGACCTTGCCGTCGGCCGACAGCGTCACCACCACCGGGCCGGCCGGGTAGCCGGTCGAGCGGATCGAGGCCTCGAGGCGGACCACCGTGCGCACGAAGGCGAACTCGTCGGCTGCCACCCGCTGCACCGCCAGGTCGCGCAGGCCCGGGCGGGCCGCCCACACCGTGTGGACCTTGGTGTCGAGCGCGCGCAGGAAGTCGCGCAGGGTGCCGTCGCCATCGCGCCACGCGTCGGTGGCGGCGCCGTCGGACATCACCACCACCCCGGCTAGGTCGTGGCCGTCGTAGCGGGTGCGCACCGCCTCGAGCGCCTTGCGCACCAGCGTGCCGTCGCCGGCGGCGGTGGCGCGAGCGACCGCGTCGAGCGACGACGCGGCCGCCACGTCGGAGAACGTGTAGACGTCGAGCTGGTGGTCGCGGCGCCACGCCGCCAGAGTGTCGGCCGAGCGGTCGAGCAGCGCCCGGACCCGCTCGGTGCGGGTCGGGCCGCCGGGGCGATCGCGCAGCGCCATCGACCGCGAGTCGTCGACCAGGATGGCCACCCGGTTGGGCTCGCGCGCGACCTGGCGCAGCTCGACCGCCGGCTCGAGGTACACCACCAGCGCGGCCAGCGCGGCGCCGGCGCGCAGGCACACCAGCGCGGCGCGCCGGACCGGCCCGGTGCCACGGCTGGCCCGCCAGGCCAGCCCGGCGATCGCCACCACCGTCAGGCCGCCCAGCCACAGCCCGAGCCGACGCCACGGCGCCAGCAACACCCAGCGGTGCTCGTTGAACTGGGCGGCGCGCGGCGCGGCCAGCCACACCGTCAGGGCGATCAGCGCCTCGGCGGCGAGCGCGCCGACCGCCCCGAACACCACGCACCACGCCGCGGTCTGCACCGGCGCGGCGGCCCGGCGGCGGGCCAGCAGGCCGACCAGTGCGCCGGCCACGGCGGCGCCGACCACCACCCAGCGGACCTGCGGGTCGAGCAGCGCCAGGGTCACGGCGTGGGCGCGGTCGTCGACGGCGACCCCGGCACCTGGGCGCCGTCGTCGGGGCGCCACCGACGGCGCCGCATGATGAAGGGCACGTGCACCTGGTCGGTCTTGTAGTCCAGGCACAGCGCGTACAGCGCCAGGTTGACGCCCATGCGGAACGCCAGCTCGCGCTGGCGCTCGCCGCCGGGCTCGCACGGAAACGCCGGGTTGCCGAAGTTGTCCTTGGCCCACGCCCCGCCCAGGTCGTTCTGGACGTAGGCCACCGCCAGGCGATCACCCCGGGTGATGCCCTCCATCACCGGCGCCACGGCCAGTCGGCCGACCGGGCGGTCGAGCAGGTAGAACGACTTGTAGACGACGTGATCGCCCGGCACCACCGCCAGGCCGGGCGCCGGCGACGGGAACAGCGCCGCGCCCAGCGCCCGCACCGACTTGTCGAACGCGCCGTCGGTGGTGCCCTCGGCCGAGTCGATCAGCAGGAACCCGCCGAAGGTGAGGAAGCGGCGGAGCGCTTCGACGCCGGCCGGCGGCGGCAGCGCGAACTCGCGGTCGCCGGCCAGGTACAGAAACGGCGTCTCGTACAGGCTGGGCGTGGTCGGTGTGACCACCGGCGACTCCAGATCGACGTCGACCGAGGTGCGCTTGTCGATCTCCCACAGCAGCCGGCGCAGCGCGTCGGGGCGCGGGGCCGGCGGCCCCATCGCCAGCTGGGCGATGCGGAACTTCGAGCCAGGGCCGATGGCGCGGGCGCGCCGGGCTAGCGCCAGCGTCACGACGCCAGCCAGCGACGTCCCGAGAAAGCGGCGGCGCGTGACCACGCCCGGAAGGTAGCAGGTCGCGGGAGCGGTGGCGGCTCGGCGCGACGCCCGGCGCGCCGGACGGCCCGGGCCGGGGCCCGGCTGCGGAGTTCCCGGCTGGGCGCGCGGGCCTGCCGGCACCCGTGCTAGCGTCGTGCCGATGAACGGACGCCACGCCATCGCGCTCGCTGCGGTCCTGGTGATCGGGGGCGGTTGGGCCAACCGGGCCGCCGCCGATGACGACGCCGACGGCGAGCCACGGCTGTACAGCGCGTCGTCGTCCCAGACCGTGGTGTCGGAGTCCGGCACGCCGGGCACGACGGCGGGCTCGGTGCGCAGCCACCAGGGCCAGTTCGGCCTGGCCATCGATCTGGTCACCGGCGGCCGGTTCATCAAGACCTACGACAACGAGTACTGCGGCGACCGCGACGCCAACGGCAACACCACCGGCAACGCCACGGTGTGCCTGGGGCGGGTGCCGTTCGCGTTCGATCTGGTCGCCAGCTACGGCGTCACCCCCAAGATCGAGCTGATGCTCGAGTTGCGGCTCGGCGTCGAGCGCGACTTCGGCGGCTCGGCCGGGGCCCAGAACGGCCCGCGCCTGCGCCACTACTCGCCGGGCGTGAAGTTCTTCTTCAGCGACCGCGGCCTGTTGAAGTTCTTCTCGACCGCCCAGGTCGCCATCGACGCCACCGGCTACAGCGACGCCGGCGGCACCTACCTGGGCACCGACTACTCGCTGCGCAACGCCAACGGCCTCCACCTCGACTTCCACGACGCCTACGGGGTGTTCGCGTTCTTCGCCGAGGAGGTGGCCTTCAAGCGCTGGATCTCGATCGGCGTCGAGGCCGGCATCGGCTTCCAGGGGCGCTACCCCTGACCTGGGCCGGCGCCGTCACCCCACCATGAGCACCGCGGTCGTCCACGTCGCCAACCTGGCCAAGACCTACCGCACGCCGTTCCGCCGCAAGAAGGTGGAGGCGCTGCGCGGGGTGTCGTTCGAGGTCGCCCCGGGCGAGGTGTTCGGCTTCCTCGGCCCCAACGGCGCCGGCAAGACCACCACCATCCGCTGCCTGGTGGGCCTGTGCGCCATCACTGGGGGCGAGGCGCGCATCCTTGGCCAGCCGGTGCCGTCGCGGGCGGCCCGGGCCCGGCTGGGCTTCTTGCCCGAGCACCCGTACTTCTACGAGTACCTGACCGTCGGCGAGCTGCTCGACCTGGGCGGCCGGCTGTGCGGGGTGGCCGGCCCCGAGCGCCGCCAGCGGGCCGCGACGCTGATCGAGCGGGTCGGCCTGGGCCACGCCCGCAACCTGCCGGTCAAGAAGTTCTCCAAGGGCATGATGCAGCGGGCCGGCCTGGCGCTGGCGCTCATCAACCGGCCCGAGCTGCTGATCCTCGACGAGCCGATGAGCGGGCTCGATCCCATCGGCCGCAAGGAGGTGCGCGACCTCATCCTCGAGCAGCGCGACGCCGGCACCACGGTGCTGTTCTCGTCGCACATCCTGTCGGACGTCGAGTCGCTGTGCGACCGGGTCGCCATCTGCGTGGCCGGCACCATCCGCGACATCGGCCGGCCGCGCGACCTGGTCGACGCCACCACCCTCGACACCGACGTGCGCCTGGCCCTGGCCGACGACGCGCCGGCCGATGCGGTGGCCGCCATCAGCGCCCGCGGCAGCGCGGTGCGGCGCATGCCGGGCGAGCTGGTGATGACGGTGGCCGGGGCCGACGACGTCGACGCGGTGCTGGCGTTCGCCCATGGCCACGGCGCCCGGGTCATCTCGGTCACGCCGCGCCACGAGACCCTCGAGGATCTGTTCCTGCGGCGGGTGGCCGACGACGGCCCGCGCCAGGAGCTGGTGTCGTGACGGCGTCGGTCGGCCGGATCTGGGCGGTGGCGCTCAACACCTTCCGCGAGGCGGCCCGCAGCAAGGTGCTGTACGGGCTGGTCGGCCTGGTGTTCGTCATCAACCTCCTGGCGGTGGTGGTCGGCGAGATGTCGCTCACCCAGCAGGCGCGGGTGGCGCGGGACTTCGGCCTGGCCGGTATCTCCATCGCCGGGGCGCTCACCGCCATCTACCTGGGCGTCGCCCTCCTGTACGGCGAGATCCAGCGCCGCACCATCTACGCCATCATCTCCAAGCCGATCGGCCGGTGGGAGTTCGTGGTCGGCAAGTACCTGGGCATGGCGCTGGTGCTGACGCTGGCGGTGGTCCTGTTCGCGCTGGCCATGGTGCTCTTGCTGCGGTTCCAGGACGTCCCGCTGACCGGGGCGGTGATCCGCGCGGTGGTGCTGGCGTGGTTCGAGGTGCTGACGGTCGCCGCGGTGGCGGTGTTCTTCTCGTCGTTCTCGAGCCCGTTTCTGTCAGGCATCTTTGCTCTGGCGCTGTGGATCATCGGCCGCCTCACCCCCGACCTGCGGGCCGCGGTGGCGTCGACCCACACCCCGTGGATCAAGTACGCCGCCAAGGGCGCGTTGGCGATCGTCCCCGACCTGCACCTGTACGCGCTGTCGGGGCGGGCCATCGACGGCACCCACGTCAGCGTCAACGGGACCTTCGTCGGCTGGGGCTACGTCGCCACCGGCGCGCTCCACGGCGCCTTGTGGATCGGCGCGCTGCTGGTGCTGGCGTGCGCGGTGTTCCGCAAGCGCGACTTCGTGTGAGCCCAGGCGGCGCGCGCCGCCACCACCGCGTGGTACCGTGCCGCCGTGGCGTCCGCCGCGGCCAGTCCGACCGACGAACTCGACGAGGTTGCCGCCATCGCACGGTCCTGGGTCGAGGCGCTGTTGCGCCGCACCGCCCGCGGTGGTGAGCCGGTGGCCGGCGTGCCGCGGTCGCGCTACGCGGTGGCCGCGGCCGAGGTGGTGCGGTTACTCGATGAGGCCCGCCCGACGCCGGCGCCGGAGCCGGGCGACGCCGACCGCCGGTGGGCCGCCCTGCGCGCGCGGCCGGGTCGCCTGGCGACGTTGGCCTCGGGCCTCGGCCTCGACGATCTGGCGCTGCGGCTGGTCGCGGCGAGCATCGCCCCCGAGCACGACCCCGAGCTCGAGCGGGCCTACGCCTTCGCCTGGGACGACTTCACCCGCAAGCGCCCCGACGTCGGCTTCCTGGTCGAGCTGGTGGGCGGCGACGATCCCGCGCGGCGCGCCGCGGTGCGGGCCGCGCTGGGCTCCGACGGGCCGCTGCGCGCGCTGCGGGTGCTGTTGACCGGCAGCCCGGCCGACGCCGACCTCACGCCGCCGGCGCGCCGGCCGGCGCGGCTGACCGACCGGGTGATCGCCTTCCTGCAGGGCGACGACGCGCTCGACCCGTACCTCGACGGGCTGGTCGCGGTGCTGCCCGCGGCCCAGGCCGACGAGCTGGTGGTGGCGCCGGCCTTGCTCGAGGTCGGGCGCCGCGCGCTGGCGGCGTCGGCCCACCCGATCCGCGTGTTGATCCACGGCGCCGCGGGCATCGGCAAGACGCTGCTGGTGCGCGCGGTGGCGACCGAGGTCGGCCGGCCGGTGCTGCGGGTCGACGTCGCCGAGCTGGTGCGCGCGCCCGAGCGGCTCGACGAGCGCCTGGCCCGGGTCGGCCGCGAGGCCGGCCTGCGGCGCGCGGTGATCTTGCTCCACGGCACCGGCGTCTTGGGCGACCTGCCGGCGGCGGTGGCCGATCGCCTGGCCGAGCTGGTGCGGCGGCTGCCGGGGCCGGTGGTCCTGACCGCCCACGCCCGCCCGGCCTGGCTGTCGCCGGCCATCGCCGAGCTGGTCGAGCTGGAGCTGCCGGCGCCGGGCCTGCACGATCGCCTCGAGCTGTGGCGGCGCAGCCTGGCCCGGGTCGACGGCGCCGGCCTGGTGACCCACGACGACCTGCGCACCATCGCGGCGCGCTTCGCGCTGGGCGGCTCGGCCATCCGCCGCGCGGCCGAGCGCGCGGTCAGCCAAGCCCGGCTGCGCGGCGACACCCACCTGGGCGTGGCGGCCCTGGGCGAGAGCGCGCGGCTGATGTTGCAGCACCGGCTGGGCACGGTGGCGCGGCGGATCGAGCCCGGCTTCACCTGGGACGATCTGGTCCTGCCCGACGACACCCGCGACACGCTCGAGGAGCTGGTGCGCTTCGCCAAGTTCAAGGCCGCGCTCCTCGAGGAGTGGGGCTGGGCCAAGAAGCTGCCCTACGGGCGGGGGGTGTCGGCGATCATGGCCGGCCCGCCCGGCACCGGCAAGACCATGGTGGCGCAGCTGCTGGCGCGCGAGCTGGGCTACGACCTCTACCTCATCGAGCTGGCTCAGGTCGTCAACAAATACGTCGGCGAGACCGAGAAGAACCTGGCCCGGGTGTTCGACGAGGCGGAGAACTCCCACGCCATCTTGTTCTTCGACGAGGCCGACGCCTTGTTCGCCAAGCGCACCGAGGTGAAGAGCTCGAACGATCGCTACGCCAACCTCGAGGTCAACTACCTCCTGCAGCGGATGGAGACCTACAACGGGGTGACGCTCCTGGCCACCAACCTCGAGCAGGGCATCGACGAGGCGTTCAAGCGCCGGGTCCGCTTCACCGTGCAGTTCGAGCTGCCCGAGCCGCCGGTGCGCGAGGTGCTGTGGCAGAGCATGTTCCCGCCGGAGACCAAGGTGGCCGACGACATCGACTGGGAGCGGCTGGGCGCGCGCTACGAGATGTCGGGTGGCTACATCAAGAAGGCCGCCCTGCGGGCCGCCGCCCGCGCCATGGCCCGCGCCACCGACGCCACCATCACTGGCGACGATCTCGACCAGGCCGCCCAGCTCGAGTACCGCGAGATGGGTCGCATCGGCTGACCCAGGCTGGCCACGGCCGGCCGCGGATCAGACGTACGCGTCGGGGGAGATGTCGTCGTTGCCGTGGCCCTCGACCATGGCCGGCGTGACCTCGGGCTGCTTGGCGGCGCCCTGGCGCGCCGCGGCCAGGGTCAGCGGGCCGACCCGGCCGTCGGGCGCGACATCGTTCATGCCCTGCCATGCGGCGACGAAGTTGGGGTCGAGCGAGCCGTCGTCGAGCATGGTGGCGCCGGTGAGGATGGCGAACTCGGCCGCGAACTCGGCGTGGCGCTCGTTGTAGCGCTGGGCGCCGGTGAACCACGGGCTGTGCTGGGCCTCGCGCACCGGCTCCTCCTCGAGCTTGGCCTCTTCGGCCGCGGCGGTCTCGGTGACCGGGGCCTCGGCCTTGGCCTCCTGCTCGACCTGCTCCACCACCAGCGCCTCGGTCACTGCCTCGGTGCCCAGCTGCTCGGTGGCCTCGGCCACGATCTCGGTGTGAGCCTCGGGGGTCGCCGCCAGCGTCGCGCCGAGCAGCTCGGTGTCGTCGGGGCTCATCGCCGCCACCGCCTCGACCGCCTGCTCCTGCTGGGCCGGCGGGGACTCGACCGCGGGCGCCGGGTCGAAGTTGAGCGGCGCTGGCTCGACCGCGTCGCCGTCGATGAGGCCGTGGATGTAGGCGTCGGCTTCCTTCTCCGACATCGCCGCGACCATCTTGTCGGTGGCCTCGTGATCGTCTTTCACCACGCCGGCCGCCTCGTCACGGCGAGCCGAGGTGGCGGTGATCTGGCCCATCATGTAGGCGTTCCACTCTTCCTCGGACTCGCCCTCGAGCTGCTTGAGCTCGCCGTTGATGAACCGACGATCCGACTCGACCATCGCCTGGTGCACCACCTGGTTGCCCATGTGCTCGTTGGCCCAGGTGATGATCTGGTCGCGGTACTGGGGGTAGTCGTCCAGGTAGTAGGCCAGGCCGACGTAGTTGCCCGCGCCCAGCGTCTGGAGGTTGTCCAGCAGCTCGGGCTGCAGCTCCTGCGCGGGCGCGCGAGCGGGTTCGACCTCGGGGGTCTTTTCGGCGGCGACGTCTTCGATGCTGCGATCCATGGCATGCCCTCCAGCGGCATAGAGAATACGACGACCGCTCGGGTTTTCTCCCCCGGTTCGCCGCCGGTTCGGGGATCTGGCCCGGTGCGCGCGCAGATCGGGTTGCATTCCAGGGGGTTACGGTGTGTGCTTGGGGCATGGCGAAGAACCTGGGAGGGGCCGTCATCGCGCTCCTCGAGCACGAGCGGGTAGATCTGCGGGCCGCCGCGACCACGGTCTTGGCGGCGGTCGGCAAGGGCGATGGCGCGGTCGAGCAGGGCCTGATCGGGCGCCTGGCCGACGACGACGGCGTGGTGCGGCGCCTCGCGCTCGAGGCGCTGGTCGACCACGGCACCACCGGGCTGGCGCCCCAGCTGGTGGCCCTGCTCAAGGGGGACGACGATGGCCTGGCCGCGCGCGCGGCCGAGGTGCTGGCCGACCAGCTGGCGGCGGCCGAGCCCACCTTGCGCAAGGAGCTGGGGCACGGTCCGGTCGGGGCGCGGCGGGCCATCGCCCAGCTGCTGGTGAAGCGCGGCACCGTGGCTGCCTTCGACGCGCTGCTCGATCAGCTGGGCGACGGCGACGTCGGCGAGGCCATCCTGCAGCTGATCCGCCACGAGCTCGACGGCGGCGACGCCAAGCTGTCGGACCTGGTGTGGAAGGCGGCCACCGGCCGCGTCGGCGACACCGGCA
The DNA here is from genome assembly GCA_041389965.1 of Kofleriaceae bacterium. Taxonomy (GTDB): domain Bacteria; phylum Myxococcota_A; class Polyangia; order Haliangiales; family Haliangiaceae; genus UBA2376. The sequence continues at coordinate 819,691 of JAWKQV010000003.1, forward strand.
AGCGCCTCGACAAGGAGCTGGCCCGGGTCGCCAAGGAGCACGCCAAGGGCGCGGGCGCGCCGGCCGCCAAGGGGAAGGGCAAGGCCAAGGCCGCCCCGGCCGATGCCGCGCCCGGCGACGGGGCGCGGTTCGACCCGACCCGCGATCCGTCGGTGGCGCCGCTGGTCACCGAGCACACCGCGCTCTTGCGCCTGCTGGGCTACCTGGCCCGGCCCCAGTCCCAGGCGTTGCTGGTGGGCCAGGCCCAACCCAGCCGGGCGCGCCCGGTGCGCTTCGCCGCCATCGCGTCGCTGCGACGCATCGTCGCCGCCGGCGAGTCCAAGGGCACCGACGCCGCCATCGCCGCGCTCATCGAGTACGCCGACGGGGACGACCTCGGCATCGCCCAGGCCGCGGTCGACACGCTCAAGGGCGCGCGAGTGCCCGAGGCGCTGGCCAAGCCGTTCGCGGCGCTGGCCAAGTCAAAGAACCCGGCGGCCCAGAAGCTGGCGATGGAGCGCATGCCGGCCGGCGGCGGCGCGGCGGCGCTCAAGGCGCTGGTCGAGGCCCTGGGCGGCGACGACGTGACCGCGCGGGACGCGGCGGCGCGCGGGCTGGCCAAGGCCCCCGAGGCGGTGGTGCCGATGACCCGCGCGCTCCTGGCCACGACCGACGAGCAGGTCGCGCGCCGCTACGCCGGCGCGCTGCGGGCCCACCGGGGCCACGTCGCGAGCGCGGCCATCGACGAGCTGGCCGCCGCGGCTCAGGCCCATCTCGAACGCCACGGCAAGGGCAAGGCCACCGCCGACTCGATCCTGCTCGAGCGGGTGCTGACCGAGCTGCTGGCCGACCTGGCGCCGGCCCGGCACGTCGAGCTGTTGTTCGACTACGCCCGGCGCCTGCGCAAGGGCGGCAAGCCGGGTGAGGCGTTCGCCGTGCTCAAGCCGTTCCTGCGCACCCGCGGCGATCTCGACCTCGCCATCGACGACGATGCGCGCTTCTTCCTGGCGGTGCTGGGGCTGCGCGCGGCCGGCACCGCCATCCTGCGCGCGTCCCACGCCGACGATCCGGTGCTGGCGCAGTTCGGCCGGCTGGCGCGGTCGGGCTATCCGGTGGCCAAGAAGCTGTCCAAGGACAAGGACGTCGACGACGAGGAGATCTACGGCCTGGGGTTCCGGCTGCTGGAGTCCGGAGAGGACAACGACAAGGAGCTGGGCGCCGAGCTGCTCGAGGGCATCGTCGACGAGCGGCCCCGCAGCAAGCTGGCCAAGGCCGCCAAGAACAAGCTCAAGCTGACCGGCTACCTCGACGCCTGAGCCGGCGCGGCGGTGGTGGCTGACGCGGCGCGCTGCTGGTAGCGTGGCGGCGTGCTGGAGATCGTCCACATCGACGAGGCGCCGGTGGCGCGGCGGCGGTACCTCAACGCCGCCCGCGGCGGCGGCACCGAGGTCGGCCACCTGGCGATCGAGCGGGGCCGGGTGCGCGCGCTGCCGGCCGACCTCGACGCGGTGGTGCTCACCAGCGATCTGCAGGGCATCGTCCCGGACCCGCACACGCGCGAGGCGACGCTCCTGGGCGTGGCGGTGGCCGAGGCGCTCGAGGAGCTGGCGTTCGATGCGGTGCTGCCGCCGGCGGCCCGCACCGGGGTGATCCTGGCGGGCGATCTCTACAGCGTCCCGGCGGCCGACAAGCGCGGCGGCTTCGGCGGAGTCGAGGCGGTGTGGGCGGCGTTCGCCGATCGCTTTGCGTGGGTCGTCGGGGTGGCCGGCAACCACGACGACGTCACGGCGGTCGCCCAGGATGAGCGGGTCGTGGTGCTCGACGAGGCGGTCGTCGAGCTCGACGGGCTGCGCCTGGGCGGCGTGGGGCTGGTCGCCGGCAACCCGGCCAAGCGCGGCCGCCGGGCCGAGGCCGACCAGCTCGACCGGATCGCGCTGGTGGCGGTGGCCGGCGTCGACGTGCTGGTGCTGCACGAGGGGCCCCACGGCGACGCCGACCAGCGCGGCCAGCCTCGCATCCGGGCCATCGTCGAGGCGCACCGGGTGCCGCTGACGGTGTGCGGCCACGACCATTGGCCGCGTGCGCTGGCGCATCACGAGCACGGGCAGATCCTCAACGTCGATGCTCGGGTCGTCGTGCTGACGCGCTGACGCTCGGGCAGCCGGGCGCGGTGGCGCTTTTTTTTGTGCCCGGCCGATCATCATTCGCCGGTGAGGCGACGGTGGACGGCGCGACCGCCGCGGCCGCCGGCGGTGGGTGACGCCCGGGTGACGATCGCCGCGAGGGACGCGCCGGTGCGGGTCCGGCCCCGACCTGAGCCGTGGCCAGCCGTCGCGACGTGCGCGCGGGTGCGAGGGTTCACCATCACCCGGGGCCGACGGGCCGCGCGCCCATGGCGGGATTGTCGACGAGAGACGCGCCGATCGTCGTCGAGAAGTTTGTTGATCGACCCGACGCGGCTTGCTACTCCAACCATGGGCACGATTCACCGTGCTCGAGGAGTACAGAGCCATGCCGCTACCAGCACGCACGCGCCCTGAGCCGAGCCGCGCCCTGCGCACGGCCAACGATCCGCAGATCGTCGATCCGGAGACCTCCTACGAAGAGCTGCGCGCCGCCATCGCGCCGGCGCGCGCGCGCCTGCTGGCGCACCCGCTGTACGACGCGGTCGATGACCTGCCGCGGCTGCGGCGGTTCATGGGGTTCCACGTCTACGCGGTGTGGGACTTCATGTGCCTGGCCAAGCGGCTGCAGCGCGAGCTGACGTCGGTGGTGCCGCTGTGGCGGCCGCCGCGGCACCCCGCGCTGGCGCGGTTCATCAACGGGGTCATCCTCGGCGAGGAGTCCGACCTCGGCCCCGACGGCGAGCCGATCAGCCACTGCGAGCTGTACCTGGGGGCGATGGACGAGGTCGGCGCCGACACCAGCCGCGCCCGTCGCTACCTGGCGCTGATCGGCGACGACGCCGCCGCGCCCGACGCGATGGCGGTGGCCGGCGTGCCGCTGGCGGCCCGGGCCTTCATGCGCCACACGCTGGCCACCGCCCTCGACGGCGACGCCGTCGAGGTGCTGGCGTCGTTCCTGTTCGGCCGCGAGGATCTGATCCCGGAGATGTTCGCGCGGCTGCTGCCGCGCTGGCGCGACGCCGGGTCGGCGCGGCGCTTCACCTACTACGTCGAGCGCCACATCGAGCTCGACGGCGATGACCACGGCCCGGCCGCGCGGCGCGCGCTGATCGAGCTGGCCGGCACCTCGGCGCCGGCGTGGGCGCGGGCCGCGCAGGCCGCGCAGGGGGCCATCGCCGCCCGCATCGCGCTGTGGGACCAGGTGCTCGCCGAGCTGGGCTGACGCCGCGGTGGTGGGGTGCGGGTTGCTTGGGCGGGCCGGGATGTCATCACGACGACGCCGCGTCGTCGTCATGACGACGGCGATGACAACGGAAGCTGGTGCAGGTCGAGCGGACCGGCTTGGCCCGTGGCATGCCTGCTGCACAGCGTGGCAGCGGGCGCCACGTGGGCGTCCGTTGGAGGCGCCTCATGAAGCGGTTGGTCGTCCCGGTCGTACTCATCCTCATGCCCGTCGCGGCGTGCAAGCAGCACGAGGCGTCCCCGGCGCCGGCCCCGGCGCCGGCCCCGGCCGCGCCGGCGACGTCGTTGCCGCCGCTCGACCCCACCAACATCGCGAGCATCGCGATGGGCTCCAAGGACCACACGACGCTGGTCGCCGCGGTGAAGGCGGCCGACTACGTGCCGTCGATCGCGAACTCTGGGCCCCTGACGGTGTTCGCGCCGACCAACGCGGCGTTCGAGAAGCTGCCGCCGGGCACGGTCGAGGCCCTGGTCAAGCCCGACAAGCAGGCCGACCTCCGTGAGATCCTCAAGTACCACGTGACGACGTCGGTCTACGAGACCAAGGACCTGAAGGACGGGATGACGCTAGGCATGGCCAACGGCGCCAAGGTGACGATCCACGTCGTCGACGGCCAGGTCACGGTCAACGACGCCAAGGTGCTGACCTCGATCCGCGCCTCCAACGGCATCGTCCATGTGATCGACACCGTGCTGCTGCCGCCAGCGCCGTAGCCGGCGGGGCGGTCGCCAGGTGCGGTCGGGCCGGCGTCGTCAGCAGCCCCGCGGCGGGCGGAGCGTGCGCCCTCAGGCCGCGGCGGGCGCGGGCGAGGCCCGGCGGGCACGCACGGAGGCGAGCCGCCCGGCGATCAGGTGCCACGCGGCGATCGCGACGACGCCGGTCGCGAACACGCCGATCAGGATCGTCCCGCTCTGCGGGTAGCTGCTGGTCGTGAAGTTGGCGACGTGCTTGGTGCCGAAGATCGCCGGCGTGAACGGCTTGATCTTGATCGGCGCCTCCGGGTCGAGCTCGTGGCCGAAGACGTACAGCTTGTAGATGAAGCGGCCGAACGCGAACAGCGAGATGTAGCCGGTCATGACGACCAGATCGAGCAGCGCCCGGACGTTGCCGATCGCCGCGCACCGGAGCGTCAGCACCACCAGCAGGCCGATCGCGAACGGGATCCAGTCGAGGTCCTTGAGCTCGGCCCGATCGATCTTGTGCATCCCGATGTAGTGGTTGAGCGTGTTGATCTCCTTGATGTCCTGGCCGGCGTGGCCGCCGTCGACCTTGTGGGCGTAGACGTCCATGTACAACCCGGCCGGGTACTGGGGCGCCGTCATCGAGATGCGCCACAGCGGCCGGGTCACGCCGAGCAAGAGCGGGATCACCAGCAGCGCGAGCACCAGCCGGGACACCAGGAACAGCGGCCGGTCGAGGAATGCGTAGAAACGATCGAGGGCTTGGCGCATGACGAACTCCTGAGGCTGAACCGTTGGTCTGGCTAGACCAGATCGCTGCGGCGGAAGCTGGCGTAGGCGAACGTCCACGAACCGACGCCGACCGCGGCCGGCCAGATCACGCCGAGCAGGTACAGCGCGGCCGGGCCGACCTTGTTGGCGAGGTAGAACCCGACCGGCCCGAGGGTCGACAGATCGGGCTCGAGGCCGGACAAGAGCGCCATCCGGGCGTCCTGGACCGGGTTGATCGCGGCCAGCGTGAACACGGCGTGCGGGTTCAGGCGCCAGCGCAAGAGCACGCCGATCAACCCGAAGTCGAGCAGCGCCACCGACAGCGCCCACGCCAGCACGATGTACGTGGTCACGCGCGCGGGGTTCCGTACGACCGTCGAGATCGCGAGGCCGACGCCCGCGAACGCGGCCAGGAGCGCGGCGCTGACGACGAGCGCCCGGGCCAGGAACGACCACGGCACGTCCTGGCCGAGCGCGAGCTGGCCGTAGGCTGCCAGCCCGACCATCAGCACGACCAGCGGCACGACCAGCACGGCGTAGCGGGTCAGCGACACGCCGATGAACCACGCGCTGCGCCGCAGCGGCTGGCTGAACAGGAGCTCGAGGCTGCCGTCCTCGCGGGCCCGGCCGATCGCCGGGCCGAGCGCGGTCAGGGCCAGGAGCGGCAAGATCAGGAGCAGCGCGTGGCACAGCGACAGCAACACCCGGCCCATGCCGGTGAAGCCCATCACCGTCGACTCGCGCAGGCCGACCAGGACGAACACGGTCGCCAACAGCAGGTACGCGCCGGCGCAGAACAGGAGCCAGCGCGAGCGCAGCACCTCGGCCAGGTCGAGGCGGGCGATGGCGAGGACCTGCCGGGCGAAGGTCACTGGCGTCCTCCCGGCTCGGCGCCGGCCGCGCGGGTCGCGACGTAGGCGCGGGCGGCGGCCAGGTCGAGCGTATCGACGCCGGGGTCGGCCGCGACCAGACCCCACCCCATCGGCGTGGCGGCGTCGGTGTTGAACCCGACCTGGTCGGGTCCGAGCCAGCGGTCCTGGCTCGGGTGGTGGAACCACAGCCGGTGGACCTGCGGGTGGCGCTCGTCGAGGTAGCGCAGCAGGCAGCCGGGGTCGTCGAAGTTGACGACCTCGCCGGCCGTCGTGATCAGCTGAGCGGCGTAGCGGGGCTCTCCGACCGCCATCCGGCAGTGCGCGCAGCTCTCCTTGTTCCACACGACCGGCACCGGCCCGTCGGGCACGCGGTCGCCGCCGCGCACGACGAGGACGGTCAGCGCCGCGACGGCCGCGAGCAGGGCCAGGCCGACCAGCGCACCCCACGGCGTGCGATGGTCACGCGGCATCGCGCACCTCCTCGAGCTCGAGGCGGTCGGTGTCGCGGACGACCAGATCGTCGACCGCGCCACCCAGCGCCGCCAGCGCGGCCGGGATCAGCGCTAGCTTGTCGCT
>JAWKQV010000004.1:0-665693 GCA_041389965.1 Kofleriaceae bacterium
GAGCGAAACGCGACCGCACCACCGGCGACCGCAGCCTGCAGACCCTCGAGCGTGAGCTTGGACATGTCTTCTCCTGAAACGACCAATTAGGGACGCGCCCCTGCGCGCATCCCGGACCATGCAACGACCCTGTGTCATCCGCCGGCACGTGATCGACGTACCTGTGTGCACGCGCAGCGCACGTATCACCCCAATGGGATGATAGGTGACCGTCGCTCGGGCTTGTGCCAGCGGACCAGCGACAGCGCGACCCGGAAGCTTCAATGGGGGAGCGACGGCCGCGCCGAGTGTCGCAGATGCCGCCGTTCCAATCCACGAACGCTGCGCATCTTGCGCACGCAGGGCCGAAGTACTAAGACAATGGGGCGGCGCAGTTGCGCCGATGGAGTTAGTGGGGGCGTTCGCCGTGTCAGCTTCCTAGGGCCTTTGCACGGCGGCGTCTTGATTCGGGCCGCCCACGCGGCCTCAGCCTTGCCTGATGTGCCTCATGAATCCCAAGCTAAGGGATTCGAGGTGTGGCGTCAACGAAAATCAAAAAACGATTCAAAGAATAGAACCAGCGACAGCGCTACTCGGAAGAAGGACTTTTCGTCGCGACTACGGAGTTCGGCGGCTAGTGCGGTTCGATCGCCAGAGATTTCCCTTTTGATTCAGTCCCTTGCGGCCCCGCAGCGCGGGCGTCGCCGCGGCCAGGTGGAGGTCGGCGACGCGGGCGGCGAGGTTGGAGGGCTCGAGGACGGTGACGTCGGGGCCGAAGCCCAGGAGCCAGCGGACGAGCTCGAGGGGCTCGGCCAGGGTCATCTCGAGCACCAGGCCACCCTCGACCAGCTCGGTCACGCGCTGGCTCTTGTGCCAGCGGCGCTCGCGGATCTCGGGGGCCAGGGCAGGCGAGAACCGCAGGCGCACGGTGTGCGCCGTGTCGGCGTGCCACACGCGGAAGGCGTGCTTGAGGGCGTTCTGGGAGCGGGTCTCGGCGCGGGGCACGATCGCTTGGTCGGTGAGCTCGACCTCCAGGAAGCGATGGACCGCAAACACACGGATTCCTTCTCGAAGCTGGCAATACGAGACCACGTATAGGGTGCCGCTGCCCGGCTCGGCGAACAGGTCGCCAGGCTCGATGACACGCGCGGTGGCGGCGCTGGCCCGGGGGCTGCGATACCGGGCGCGCACCGCCAGGCGGCGGCCGATGCCCTGCTCGAGCACGTCGATGGTGTGGAGGTGCGGCCGGTAGTCGATGCCAAACCACGGACCGACGTGGACCGGGGCCGAAGCGGCCGGCGCGAGCGCCGGCTGGCCGGTGCCGTTGGCCGAAAGCTTGGACCACAGCCGGTCGAGCGCGGCCCCGGCCGAGGTGCCGCGCAAGACCTTCGCCGTCTGCCGCGCCAGGAACAGCGCGAGCAGCTCGTCGGGCTCGACGCCAGGTGTGCGCAGCCGCGTGAAGCTGGCGGGCAAGAAGTAGCGGCCTTCGTCCTCGGAGATTGGGAAGCCGGCCTGTTCCAGCGTCTTCAGGTCACGATAGATGGTCCGCACCGCCACGCCCGTCGCCGCGGCGTACTGCCGCACGTTGATGCCGCGTCGAGATTCGGTCAGCACGTTGTTGAGCGCGATGAGCCGCGCTAGCTGCCCCTGCTTGGACACTCGACCCGGACGTGCCACGGCTGCAGTCGTACCACGCCGAGCGGATGGGGATCTTCCACCCGGACGGGTGAGGCCCACGCGGTCACGTCTGTGCGCGCGAACGCGCTCGGTGACCGGGCCGCGGTCTGGTCGCGGCCGGGGGCGGCGCGGGTCGGCGCGGTGGGCGATCGATGGGTGTCGTGCGGTGGCTACGGCGCGGGCTGGAGGCAGGTGGCGATGGCGCGGACGTCGGCGGGGCCGCTGCCGGCGTCGTTGCGCCAGGTGCAGTACCAGTCTTGCGGGACGGTGGCCCCCATGCGCGTGCGCGGGTAGGACTGGACGAGGATCATCTTGCCCGCGGAGTTGTCGAGGGTGATCTCGCAGCCGCCGCTCAGGAGGATCTCGTTGTCGGCGCAGGTCGCCAGCGCGGTGTCACCAGCATTTGGGGCGATGGTGTTCGTGTCAGTCGCGACGTGGATGCGGGTGGTGGTGATCGGTGGCTCGGCAGGCGGGCAATCGCATACCGCTGCGTCAGCATTGCCGGGCGAGTCGTCGCTGCACGCGACGACAACGACGGCGCCGAGCAGAGCAGAGCCAATTGCGATAGGGAGTAGCTTCATGGGTAGGTCTCCGAGCTGGTCCAGAGGTATCCTGCAACAAGGCGGCGCGTGTCGTTTAGTATTGAATCATTCGGGTTCGGCCCTGCGACCGAGGGCGCGGTTGCCGAAGGCATGGATCTCCAGTCGAGCCGAATGGAGTATCCGCCACTCGCCGGCAGGTTCACCGTCGCCGAGGCCAGGGACCGATACTGGCGGTAGTTCTGGACGCGGGTGCAGCGCAGGCCGCCGGTGACGGGGATCGAGGTGATGCACTGCTGGACGGTGGGGGCGCCCGGGGTCTGGATGACGGTGTAGCCGTCGAGCATGAAGGGGATGCCGGGGATGTCGAGGGCGAGCTGGGGCAGGTGGGCGAAGCCCAGGACGATCTCGTGCTCGGTGGTGGGGTCGAAGCGGTAGGTGTCGGCGGCGCACCCGGCGCACGGGGTCTCGGCCATGCCGACGGCGCCGGCGGTGTACGGGTGGACCTTGATGCTCGGGGTCCAGGTGGTCAGTGGCTGATCGGTGACGCTGACGTCGGGGTCCGGGGGCGGGTCGAGCCGGTCGCACAGGGCCGGCGGGCTCGGGTCGCTGTCGAGGCAGGTGATGGTGACGGTGCTCTGGGTGGTGGGCTTGAGGTAGGTGTGGATGGTCTTGCTGTAGCGGGGCGCGGGGATGTCGGGCGGGCGCACGGTGACAAACGCCGGGTCGCTGGTGGGGTTCTTGACGCGCACGCTGAGGACGCCGCCGGTGGCGGTGCCGTTGAGCAGGTCGGCGGTGGGGCCGGGGGTCGCGGTGAGCTTGTAGGCGTCGAGGGTGCGGATGAAGTTGTTGGCGTCGGGGACGGCGGCCTGGCCGGTGCGCGTGACCTGCAGCGGCGGGCCCAGCGGCGCGAGGGTGAAGCACCGCGCCAGCGTGGCGACGCGGCCCAGCCGGTCGCGGGCCGCGAAGGTGACGGTGAAGGCGCCGGCTTGCACGCTGGCCGGCAGGCCGATGGCCGGCACGGCGGCGGGGCCGTCGCGGTAGAGCGCAGCGGTGGCGTCGTAGCTGCCGGGCGCGCCGCTGACCGGGTCGAGGGCCACCGGGAACGGGCCGACGCTGGCGCCGCTGGGCGCCGCGACGGTGTAGGTGGCGGCGGCGAGGTCGAGGCCGACGCCCGCGTCGCTGGTGCGGAAGCGGAGCGCGATGGGGTTGGCGGTGACCTCCCCGCCGGTCGGGGCGGTGTCGGTGAGGTAGGCGTACTTGTAGACGGTGGGGCACGCGGGGGAGGTGCCCAGGGTCACCGCGCCGGCGGCGGCGTGGGTGTGCAGCGGCGCGCCCGCGGGGAACGTGACGATGTCGGCGCGCTCGTCGGCGACGACGGTGGTCTGCGCGGCCACGCTGGGCGCGGTGGTGTCGACGCGGATGGCCGGCGACGTGGCCGCGGTGTCGGTGGTGGTGTTGCCCAGGGCGTCGGTGGCGCGCACCGTGACCGCGGTCGCGCTGCCCTCGTCGAAGCTGGCGGCGGGGAGGGTCAGGTCCCAGCCGGCGCCGCTGGCGACGGTCGTGGTGGCGATGGGGGTGCCGGCCACGAAGGCCTGCACGGTGATGGGCCCGTGGGCGTCGGTCGCGTCGCCGGTCAGGTGCGGGGCCGGGGCGCCGGTCCACCAGGTGCCGCCGGCCACCAGGAAGCCCGCGCTGGCCACGGTGAGCACCGGCGCGGTGTTGTCGGCGACCACGGTGCGGGTCTCCTCGCGCGCGTTGCCCGACGCGTCGACGGCGCGGGCCGTCACCGTGCGCGGCCCGTCGGGGCCGGCGCTGGTGTCGACGGTGGCCGCCGCGCGCGCTGGCGCGCCGTCGGTGTCGACCAGGCCGCCGAGCCACGCCACCACCGGCGCCGGGTCGACGTTGTCGGTGGCGGCCACGGTCCAGGTCACCGCCCCGCGCACCGCCGCGCCGTCGCCCGGCGTGGCGCCCCAGGTGAGGACGGGCGCCACCGTGTCCACGCCCTCGGCGTCGACGCAGGCGTCGCCGAACAAGATCGGATCGGCGTTGGTCGCCAGCGCCCGCACGAACGACAGGGTATCGGCGGACGTGAGGCCGGTGTGGTTCACCGTGGGGTCGTTGATGACGGCGGCGACGGCGGCGGCCAGCACCGTCCGCGGGGTGTTGGCGTAGGCGTCGCACGGCGACCGACACTGGCCCAGGTCGCACGCGCCCGAGGGCACGCACCCGCCGCTCGGTGGCGGGCAGGCGCCCAGCTGGACGCCGGTCCCGGCCGCGCGCGCGTTGCCGTCGTTGCCGTCGAAGGGCGGGGCGCCCAGGTCGTCGCCCAGCCCGATGGCCAAGGTGTAGGGGTTCACCTCTTGCACCGTCGCGCCGGCGGCCTGGGCGATGTCCTGGGCCATGAACGACCACGCCGCCAGGATGAACGCCGCGCGGACGTCGTCGGTGGGGCTGGGCGCCGCGCGGCCGAGGTCGCCGATGGTGGCGCGCTCCCAGCGCAGGCCGCCGAAGTGGGCGTCGAGGTGTTCGTTCACCAGCGCGTGCGAGTCGACCAGGGTGGTGTCGGCGCCGCTCGTGGTGCGCGCGACGATCAGCCGGTGGTCCAGGTGCGTGATCGGGGTGACCAGGCCGGTGGTCAGGTCTTCGAGGATGTCGGTGTACAGGAGCGCCGTCAGCTGGCGCGAGTCGTCGAGGACGACCGCGGCGCCGGTGGCGTAGTCGCGGAACTGGCCGCCGTGGGTGGTGATGAGGAAGTAGCCACTCTTGGAGCCGGTGGCGATGTCGAAGTAGCCGGTGCCGTCGGTGATGACCTCGCCGACGTGGGAGCGGATGACCGGCGTGGCGGCCAGGTACTCGAGGTGGTCGATGGAGATGCGGGCGCCGACTAGCGGGCCGTCGAGCGTCATCAGCACGCGGCCGCCGACGGTGCCGCTGGTCTCGCCGCCGTCGGTGCCGCGACCGCCGTCACCGATGCAGGCGGCGGCGAGCAACCCCGCCACCGCGGCCATGTAGTGCCAGGACGTCTTCCCAGTGCGATCGAGCATCGAGCGCTTCCTCCCAACCTGCGGCCGCGTGCGGCCTTGTGGTGCGTGCTTCGACAGACCGACGCGCCGGGTCCCGACCGTCGGGGCCACGGCGGCGTGCGCGCCGCCCGTCGCGACCGGCCCCCGCGCACCTCCTGAGGCGGCCGGCGTCACCATGTGGGCGACCAGATCCGGGGGTACCAGGCGTACGACACCCGCAGCGAGAGGACGACCACGTCGAGGGGGTCGCCACCGCCGAGGGGCTGTGCGTGGGCGGCCTCGACCACCACGCCGACCAGCAGGTGGGCGTCGAGCCGGACGTCGAGCCCCAGCCCCAGCGACGCGAGCGCGTCGACGGTGGTCTCGGCGGGGAGCGTGTCGAGCGGGCCGATCGACGCGCTGGGCCGGTGCCGGACCTGGGGCCCGAGCGCCAGGCGCAGCGTCGGGATGCGGCGGCTGCCGAGGCGCAGCTCGGCGCCGAGCTGGATGGCGCCGGTGGCCGTGCGGCGGGTGACGTCGCCCTGGGCCGGCCGGCCCTGGATGACGGCGGCGACGTCCGCGGAGGTCGCGGGCTGCGTGAGGCCGCCGGCGAGCTGGACATCCCACGCCAGCTCGTTGCGCCAGGCGTGCGCCAGGCGGAGCGACCCGCCGAAGGTCGGCACGGTGACGGCGGCGGCGCCGGCCTGCGCGACGCGCGCCAGGCCGCCGTGGAGCCCGCCCGACAGGGTGGCCTCGTAGCGATCGGCGTGGGCCGGCGCCGCGGTCGCGCCGACGACCAGGGCCACGGTGCAGGCGAGCCGGCGCATGTCAGCGGAGCCCCAGGCTGGCGACGGTGATCGGCGCGCCGGTCGCGCCGCGGACGACCAGCGCCGCGGCGTCGTCGAGCGTGGCGACTCTGGGCACGTACACCATGGCGCGGAGCGTGCCTCCGTCGGGGATGGGCGCGCGCTCGCCGACGAAGCTCACCGCGGTCGCGCGGTTGTCGCCGCCGTCGGCCAGCTCGATGGCGCGCACCTCGAACGTCCGGCCGGTGCGGTTCTCGATCTCGACGTTGACGATGACGCCGTCGCCCAGGTAGACCGCGCGCAGCACCCAGGCGCTGGCCCCGGCGGCGTTGCGGGCGACGGCGTTGAGGCGCCTGACGTCGAGCCGGTCGGCGGCGCGGCGGGCGATGGCGGCGTCGAGCAGCGCGCGGACCTGCTGCGCCTGGTTGGCCCGGAGCGCGGCGAGCTCGGCCTCGAGGGGCCGGGTCCGCGCGGCGACGGCCTCGTCGATGGCCCGCTGCCGGGCGTCTTCTTCGGTCGTGGCCTTGAACGTCACGATGGCGCAGGCGTCCCGGGCGTCGTCGACCGTGCGCAGGTTGACGCTCACCCGCGCCGCGCCGATGGTGAGGCTGATGTTGGCGGGGGCGGCCCGGTCGATCTTGGGTCGCACCAGCAGGCCGCGCTCGCCGTCAGGGCGGATATCGTAATCGGACAGGTCCGAGGTCTTGGCGCTGGCCAGCCGGTCGGGGAACTGCAGCGCCGTGAGGTACGCGCGGTTGATCGCGATCTCGTAGGAGCCCCCTGACGGCGGCAGCAGGTAGTCGCACGCCTTCTGCGCGGCGGCCGGGCGCGCCAGCGCCAGCGCGACGCCGAGCGCGGTGACCGAGAGGATGGAGGGCGTTCGCATCGGGTGGTTCCTGGCTACGGCGCGTCGCCCGCGGTGGCGGCATCGCGCGGTGCGCGCGCGCGGGCGCGGCCGACCCGGGCCCGCGCGAGCTGCGCGCCATTGACCACGATCGCGGTCGCGAGGGCAGGGGGCCGAGCGACCCGCGTGACGCAACAGAGCCGGGCGTCGTCTTTCCCCTGGCACCGACAGGACTCGCTGTTGCCGACGATCGCGTGGGCTGACATACCTTGGTCCGACCTTGCGCCGATGCTGGCGCCGCCATCGTTTCTATGCGCGTCTGCGGCCGCGGTCAACGGGAAAACGGCAGACCACGCGACGCCACTGGCCCCATCCGGGTCGCCCGTTGTAGGTCGGATTCCGGAAAGTCACCTCGGCCCTGTAATTGAGATGTCTAACCGCCTGATCGCTGGTTCGGCGTTACAAGGACAGACCCGGATTTTCGCCGCGGACCTACAATCGGGCCCACGCCGCCGGGCGATCGCGCCAGTGCATTTTCCCGTGACCGGCGCGCCCGCCCGCCGTCTCGCGCTGCTGCCGCCCCGTGGTGCCCGCCGTCACGCAGCTAGAGTTCAAGGAACTCTGAAGACGTGCCACACGCTGGCTGCCCATTTGGATACTCGACGCCACCTCGTCCCGGCACCAGCGACACAAGCCCAGCCTCCGGGCCGGCGGTCCACAGCGCGTACCGCCCACACGCTTGTCGATGGCCGGCGAAGGTCACCCGCGAATCAGTGGGGGCGAGGTCGGCGAGGCGGTCAGCGTGCGCGGCTGAGATGGCGAGGCTTGCGATGCCCACGCTGCGCGGCCCCTGTCGGCGACCACGTCGAGGCGCGTCGCGGTGCGAGCCGGCGCCGGAGCTGGGTCGTCAGGGGACCGGCCCGGTCGGGCAGCTGAAGCTGGCCGAGGTCCGGGTCGACGACCCGTAGGCGTTGGTCACCGTGACGGTGACGCTCACGATGGAGCCCGGCGCGCAGGTGCGTGTGACGAACGACCCGGTGGCGCCGCCCGGCCACGTCACGAGCGCCGGCACACTCGACGTGTAGGTCACCTGGCATGAATACTGGCTGCCGCCCGCGCTGCCCGGCACCGGGCACGACAGGCGGGTGATGGTGGGCGGGCTGCCGGCCGGCTGGCCGGGGCTCCACAGGAGCTTGTTCGGCGAACCGGCGCCGACGTTGCTGATGACGCCCGCCGTCGCCGCGCCGGGGCTCTGGCACCCCGAGCCGAACGCCTCGCACGCCATCGCCGCGGGCGTGTAGCCGGGCTTGTCCGCGTAGTACTGCGCCAGCGCGCCTGCCACGTAGGGCGCCGCGAAGGACGTGCCGGTGCGAACGCTCGTGGCGGTGTCGCTGGTCGCGCTGGCGGTCGTGACTGCGACGCCGGGCGCGAACACGTCGACACACGCGCCGAAGCGGCTTGACGCCCACCGCGTGTCGGTCGCGTCGGTGGCGCCGACGACGATGGTCGCGGCGACGCGCTGAGGGGAGTGGCCGCAGGCGTCCAGGCCGTCGTTGCCGGCAGCGACCACCAGCGGGACCCCGGCGGTGGTGATCAGGCTCGTCGCCGCGGCGTCGATGCTGGCCACCGGGTCGAAGTCCCAGCTGAGGTTGGCTACCGCGACCCCGACCCGGTTGGCGGCGATCCAGTCCATCGCCTGGATCACCCGCGCCGAGCTCGACGCGCCGCTCGCGTCGGTGATCCGGACCGAGTGGAGGACCGCGTTCTTCGATACTCCTGACGTCGTACCGCCCGCGATGGAGGCCACCGCGGTGCCGTGCCCGCTGGCATTGAAGAGGTCATGGTCCTCCCAGGGGTCGTTGCCGTCGAAGCCCTTGCCCTCGCCGCGCCGATCGACGAACTCCTGGTGCAACCAGCGGATGCCCGAGTCGATCACGTACAGGTGAGGGGGCGGCGTCGGGGTACCGTAGTAGAAGCTTGCATCGCCGACCTTGGTGCGCTGGTCGATGCGATCGAGGCCCCATCCGGGGTTGGTCTGCACCGCGGCTGGCTGGCCCTGCTGATCTTCGTCGACCCAGGCGACCCGCGGATCCGCCCGCAGGCGCTCGAGCGTCGTCGCGTCGGCGTCGACGGCGAACCCTCGGAGCACGGTGTCGAACGTGGCGACCACCGCGAGGGGCAGCTCGGCGGCGAGCTCCCCGGCGACCTCCTGCGGCAGCGGCAAGGCCGCGCGACCCGTCACCACGTCGTCACCGGTGAGCCGGGCGACGTCGTCGCGCAAGACCACGATGTAGCGGCCATCGATCCGGTGCCCCGCCGGCACCGTGCCCAGCGGCGCCAGCGCCGACCTCGCGGGGAGCGCCGCGGGGGCGCTGTCGTCGACGCAGCCGGCGCTGCCGGTGGCCATCACGGTGCCGAGGATACACAGCGTTGCTGGGAGCTTCATCGACCAGCAGTCTGACACGACCGGGCCGCGCCCACGCGCGTCCCCGCGCATTGCCCCACGCGTCGCCGCGACCCGCCCCACGCGATCACCCCCGCGGCATGACGCGGTCACCGCCTGGCCCCGTCGCATCGCGCGCCCCGCGCCGCCCACCTCCTCGCCCGGGGTGAAGCCCGCCAACCCCTTGGAATCGATCCGCTTGCAGCCGTCTCACAAGCCAACCCCGTTCGGGGCCCGGACCTCGCTTGAGAACGCCCGGATCTTGATGTCTGGACGCAGTTGGCGCAGGGCCCCTTCCAAGTCTTGCTCGCAACCTTTGCAAGCCAAGTAAACAAAATCCACGGATTCCAGGGCTGGCTGTCTGCTCAGGCCAGAGGCAGACGGTGGAGACCCGCGTGCCACGACAATAAGGCGCAGTTTCGCCAGCGGTGGGAGACGTTCGAAATCAAAGTCAGTCTCGACAATGACAAGAGTTTCAAGATTCGGGAAAGCGTTTCCAATAGCCTGCGAGTCAACTTCCCTGTCGGAGATCACCAAGCTGATGACCTTCAGCAACGGGGTGACGCCTTCGGCATCGACAATAGCGCTTGATAGATGGACCGACTTCAATTTGGGAAACTTGGCCAAGTCGCGTAACAGTAAGCGCCCATTGCTGCAAAGAATCCCTTCCTCGTCAAGGGACCATCGATTGCCGCACACCAGCGCAGACGGATCGCCGTGATATTCACCGACGTCTTGGCGATTGTCCGATTCCTGCATCATGGGTCGATCGTTCGTTCGGCAACTGCCCAAAGCCCCCAAGACGAGAACGGAAAGAATTCTCGACAACTCTGCCTCCTATGATCGTTGGCACAGAGGGAGTCAGCGCGACCGGCATGGCGCCATGCGGTGGCCACTCAGCGCCTATCCTTCGAGTTCAGCGTACACGCGATTCGCTACTACTACAAGCTCTCCACCGAGAGAGAAAAGCTCGACACCTCGGCCATCGGCCCGCTCGCGGACACCGATTTTCCACGGGCCTCCAGATGTCGGCCCTGCGATGCTCTCGCAATCAGTCAGATAGATATCTCCGCGCTTCTGCGAAAATCTATCTGTGATTAATATATGTAAGTATCCGTGCGTTCTTCGATATTCATTGAGGTGCACGTAGGCCTCATCATGTAGGCCAAGCCTCCGATTTATCTGCTCGATATCATTTTTCATGAGGGATCTCGCAACTTGGAGTACTCGCCGCTTCTCAAAGGTGTTGAAATTTCTGCCTCTGTCACCGGCGTCGTGGCCTCGGCCAGCGCCCGGCCCAGCGAGTCGTAGGTCGCCGTCACCGCGCATACCTCGTTGCTCGCCCGCACCGCGCGCCCCAGGCCGTCGTAGCCGCGCTCGACCAGCCGGGTGCCCTCGATGGAGATGCCGGCGTCGACCTCGGCCGTGTCGACCTGGGTCCGCACCGCGCGCCCCAGCGCGTCGTACGTGGTCCGCACCACGTTGAGTCGCCCCGAAGCGCCGGCGATCCCAGCCACGTCCCGCTTCATCGCCGCCCGTCATCGTCGACCTCACCTGCCCGGCATCCAACCCGGTGAGCTATCTCTTCTGGCAGCGGATAGGGCCGCTCGATCGGCCGAAGCCTCTGTGCTCCAACGAGGTTGCCCACCGCCACCAGCGATTCGATCTCCGCGACCAGCTGTGTGATGTCCTCGATGCATACGATCCAGTTGTCAACGTACTCATCGACAGCCCCACCGCCGAGCCCGACCTGGATGGTTCGCCACGGAAGCGGTTCGAGCTTGAGCGTTCGCTCGGGGTCCCATTGCACCCGTACTGGGGAAGCTTCGAGAGCCGTCCTCCACTCGTCAGTGCTGATGCCGGGAACGAAATGCGAGGTCGACGAGTGCGCCAGCGCCCACTCGAATCCCTCCCGAACGATGTCGATACCGAGAACAACCTCCTGTCCAGCCTTCTTGGCCCACCCGGATCGGTACATCATCCAAGTAAAGGACGGCTTGATCCAAGTCATTCGGTCCCTCTTGAAGGGAGGCCTGAAGGTCTGGCCCGCAATGGCTCGGGTCGCGATCTCCGGAGGGTAGGCTTGATAGACTCTAACTGTCCTAGAGTCGAAGAACGCTCTCACCTGTCGGAACGGGGCAGTCACGTCGATCATGCGCGGTCCGAGGCGTTCTGGATGCGTTCTGCGCCAGCCGTCGTCTTGGCGACGGTGCGGTTGCCGGTCAGGTCGTACTGCCAGCCGTCGGCCCCGGTCGGAGCGTCCGGGCCGAGGCGCGTACCGATGGCGGCGTCGAGGAGCGCCTGCTTGGCCGCCGGGCCGCCGGCCGGGACCGCCGTCGCCGGGGCCACGCTGGCCACGTTGAACGCCACCGGGTTGACGTCTTGCCGCGCGCCCAGCTGGTAGCGCGAGTCGTAGCCCAGGCGCTCGGCGCGCTTGGCCGTCTCGAGCTCCTGGTAGCGCAGCCGCGGGGTCCGGGCCGCGTCGCGGAGCTGTTGCATCCGCACCAGGTTGCCGCTGGGCCCGCGGTGCTTGACCTCGACCACGCCGCCGCGCGCGTCGTGGGCGTAGGCGGCGGTGGTGCCGTTGCCGAACGTCACCGTCCGCACGCGCCCACCGGCGTAGGCGTACTGCGCGATGCTGCGGGGCCCGCCGGCCGCGCCCGGGAAGCCGGTGCCGTCGACGACGTGGCGGATGTGGGTCACGCGCCCGGTCGCGTCGTGGTCGTGGGCCACCTTGCGGCCGCCGGGGTAGGTGAGCTCTGTCAGGCGGCCGGCGTCGTCGAACTGCCGCCCGACGGTGAACAGCTGCCCGGTGGCGGCCAGCGTCGTGGCCTCGGCCAGCGCCCGGCCCAGCGAGTCGTAGGTCGCCGTCACCACGCATACCTCGTTGCTCGCCCGCACCGCGCGCCCCAGGCCGTCGTAGCCGCGCTCGACCAGCCGGGTGCCCTCGATGGAGATGCCGGCGTCGACCTCGGCCGTGTCGACCTGCGTCCGCACCGCGCGCCCGAGCGCGTCGTACGTGGTGCGCACCACCACGCCGTGGGCGTCGCGCACCGCCGTCGGCAGCGAGTCGCGGTCGTACACCGTCGAGATCCGCGCCCCGTCCGGCATCACCTGCTCGACCAGCCGGTCCCATTTGTCGTAGCGGAAGCCCGTCCGCCGCCCCAGCGTGGTCCACCCGCGCGTCACCAGCCCGGCCGGGTCGTACTCCTGCCGCACCACGCGGCGCAGCAGCTGCCCGCTGCCATCCCCGGTCGTGGTCCGCTGCGTCCACCGACGGCGACGAGGTTACCGGTAGACGTCGCACTTGCTCGCGAATGTTCCCCAGCGCGTCCTGGTCCACACCAGCCGATCCAGGCTGTCACCGGTACGTCGTCACGTTCCCCAGCGCGTCTGTGTCGCTGACCTTGCGGTCGCGCTTCGTCGGTCGCTACGATTCCGGGGCGCCGCCGATCGGGGCTGCCGGCTGTCGAGCTCCTCGGAGGCGAGGACGCGCAGTTCGTTGAAAGCCGTCGTCAGGGTCTTCCTGGGCCTCGCCGATGACATTGTCCGACAATCGGACAGATGGCCGAGACCCGGACGTGACCGGACAGTGTGGCCGCGTCATGTCGCTGTCTGCGCTGGTGCGCTGCTTGCTTTCGCCGGGCGTGATGACGTTGCCGCGCGCGGTTCGCCCCGGACGGTTCCTGATGGTGAACCGGCGCGGCACGCAGCAGCAGTTCCTGCTGCGGCCCGACGTGGCGGCGACCAACCAGACCTACCTGTACTGCCTGGCGGTGGCGGCCCAGCGGTTCGACATCGAGGTCGTCTTGCCGTCGGTGATGTCCAACCATCACCATGACGTCATCCTCGACCGCTTTACCACGAGGCAGTTCCGCGAGTACTTCCGCCATGCTGCTGGCGCGGTCGATGAACGCTGCGCGGCCGGCGAGAGAACTTCTGGTCGTCGGACGCGCCGTGAGTACCGTGAGCCTCGCGGCCGCGAGGCCGTGATGGACAAGCTGGTACGCGGCGGTGAACCCGGTCGAGGCGGACTTGGTCGAGCGGGTGCACCACTGGCCTGGCGTCAACGGCCTGGGCGACCTGCTGGCCGGTCGGACGCTGACCATCGAGCGGCTGCGGCACTTCTTCCGCGACGCCGGCGCCTTGCCCGCCGAGGTCACCCTCACCTACGTCATCCCGCCCGAGCTGGGCGACCCTGACGAGGTCCGGCGCGAGCTGCGTGACCGCGTCACGCCTCGAGGAGGCGGCCATCGTGCGCCGGCGAAGACCGGCGCGCGCGTCCTCGGCCGGCGGCGCGCCGTTCTGCGCCAGTCGTGCACTGGCCGCCCAGCCACCCGCGCACCGTTCCGCCGCCTCCGCCCCCGCGTCGCCAGCCGTGGACAAGACCCTGCGCCTGGCGGCGCTCGAGCGCGAGTCCATCTTCCAGACCGCGTACCGCCACGCCCGCCACCTCTGGCGGGCCGGCTTCGACGCCGTCTTCCCAGCTGGCACCTACTGGCTGCTCCGCTTCGCACCCACCACCATCGCCGCCGGCTGACGCCAGCCCGCGGCCATTCCGCGTCCACCCGGCACGCGCCGTCGCGGCGTGGCCGATCCCGCGATTTCGCCGTCGCCGCGCACCCGCCGCGCGCCGGCACCGCCCCGTGGGCCTTCGCATGCCGCGCCTGAATCGCACTCGAGAAAACTACCCTCGGTCCGGTTCCCCCTAGGGACTTGCCCGGCGCGGTGCGATACGAATCGTCGTCCGTGCTATCCGCGGACGCCTTTACGTATCATGCGACCTGCCGCCGCAAACAAGACCACCACGCTCCTCCGGCTCGCTCGGAAGGGGCCGGTGCGCGCTCGCGACCTCGACGACGCCGGCATCCCCCGGGCCTACCTCAAGCGGCTCTGCGATCGCGGCCTGCTCGAGCAGGTGGACCGCGGCCTCTACCGTCTCGCCGATGCGCCCGTGACCGAACTGAGCTCCCTCGCCGAGGTGAGCAAGCGCGTCCCGCACGCGGTCATCTGCCTGCTCAGCGCGCTGCAGGTCCACGGCCTGACGAGCGAGGCACCGCACGCGGTGTGGGTGCTCATCGACCGGCACGCGCGCATGCCGAAGGTCACGTCGCCGACGCTCGAGGTCGTCCGCGCGAGCGGGAAAGCCCTCGGGCATGGTGTCGAGACGCGCGTCATCGACGGCGTGAAGGTGCAGCTCACGACGCCCGCGAAGACCGTCGCCGACTGCTTTCGCTTCCGCCGGCATGTCGGGCTCGAGGTTGCGCTCGCGGCGCTGAAGGACTACCTCCGCAAGCGCAAGGGCAGCGTCGACGCGCTCGTCGAGGCCGCCCGCGCCGATCGCATCTATGCGTTCATGCGGCCGTACCTGGAGGCGCTCGCATGACGAAGACGCCGCCCAAGGACATCGGCGCGTCGGTGCGCGCACGCCTCTCGCGCCTGGCCCGCGAGCGGGGCGAGGACTTTCAGCTCGTGCTCACGCGCTACGCGAACGAGCGGCTACTCTTCCGGCTCGCATCGTCGCGGCACGCGCAGCGGTTCGTGCTGAAGGGCGCGGCCCTGTTCACGCTCTGGACCGGCAAGCCACATCGAGCGACGCGGGACCTCGATCTGCTCGGCTTCGGCGATCCCGGCGTCGACCACGTACGCGAGGTCTTCGTCGAAGTGCTCGCGCTCGACGTGGCGGCCGACGGCGTGCGCTTCGACCTCGGGTCCCTCGCGGTCGGCCTCATCCGCGAGGAGCAGGAGTACGGCGGGGTTCGTGTCGAGCTCGTCGCTCGCATCACGAACGCGCAGGTGCGCCTGCAAGTGGATGTCGGCTTCGGCGACGCCATCACGCCGGAGGCAAGCGTCGTCGAGTTCCCTCCGCTGCTCGACTTCCCGGCGCCGCGCCTGCGCGTCTATCCGCGGGAGACCGTCGTCGCGGAGAAGCTCGAGGCGATGGTCCAGCTCGGCATGGCCAACAGCAGGATGAAGGACTTCTACGACGTTGCCGTGCTCGCGCGCGACTTCGACTTCCAAGGTGAGGTGCTCGCGCGGGCGATCCGCGCGACCTTCGAGCGGCGGAAGACACCGCTGCCGACGACCACGCCGGTCGCGCTCACCGCGGCTTTCGCTGAGGACTCCACCAAGAAAACGCAGTGGTCCGGCTTTGTGCGCAAGGCCGGTGTCCGCGATGCCGGCAGCCTCGCCGAGACGATCGCCGACGTGCGAGCGTTCGTCGCGGCGCCGCTCGCCGCCGCTGCGAATGGCACCCCCGCGCCCGGCACGTGGCGAGCGGGCGGGGCGTGGGGGTGAGCGGGGTGAACAAGGCGTGTCACGTGGGCGACGGCTCGTACTCCTCGAAGACAACGAGCTCCACGGACGTCGACTCGCCAAGGGCGACGAGCACCGAGCGGACGTCCGCCAGGCAAAGGCCGCCGAGCCCCCGCACCGATCTTCGGGGCAGCCCGACCTCGTCGAATGCCCGCTCGCTCCGCGAGCTGAATCATCGCTCGAGCGCCGCCTTGACGGCTATCAGGTCACCTGGTGCGCCAGGTCTTCTGCGCCGAGGTTGAACACCGTGATGTGTTCCCGGGTCCAGGAACACGTCGCCGAGATTGAACGCCGCGCGCAGCGCTCCTTGTACCGGGCGTACATCCGGGAATCGCTTCCGGAACTCGACGGTAATGCCTTTGCCCATCAGCTCCGGCGCAGTTGCAGCCGTGAGCGAGAGCATCGAGGCCACTCGCTCCGAACAGGTCGCCCTTCACGAATGCGGTCGGCATCAGGCTCGAGAGCCTCGCCCACACCCAAGCTCGAATTCAGCGAGTCGTAGGTCGCCGTCAGCGCACACCTCGTTGCTGGCCTGGCACCGCGCGCCCAGCCGTCGTAGCCGCGCTCGACCAGCCGGGCGCCCTCGATGGAGGTGCCGGCGTCGACCTCGGCCGTGTCGACCTGGGTCCGCACCGCGCGCTCCAGCGCGTCGTACGGGTGCGCACCACCACGCCGTGGGCGTCGCGCACCGCGGTCGGCAGCGAGTCGCGGTCGTGGCCACAATCGTTCGAGAGATCCGCGCCCCGTCCGGCATCACCTACTGACCAGCCGGTCCCACTTGTCGTAGCGGAAGCCCGTCCGCCGCCCGAGCGTGTCCACCCGCGCCGTCACCAGCCCGGCCGGGTCGTACCCTGCCGCACCACGCGGCGGCAGCAGCTGCCCGCTGCCGTCCCCGGTCGTGGTCCGCTGCGTCCGCACCGCGACGAGGTTACCGTAGACGTCGTACTCCTGCTCGCGAATGTTCCCCAGCGCGTCCCGGGTCCACACCAGGCGGTCCAGGCTGTCGTACTGGTACGTCGTCACTTTCCCCAGCGCGTCCGTGTCGCTGACCTTGCGGTCGCGCTCGTCGTAGGTCGCCAGCGATTCCGGGTCGCAGCCGATCGGGGCTGGCGGCTGTCGGCCTCCTTGGAGGCGAGGACGCGCAGTTCGTTGAAAGCCGTTGCCAGGTCTCCGGCCTCGTCGATGACATTGTCCGACACCGGACAGAGGGCCGAGACCCGGACGTGGCCGGACAGTGTGGCCGTGTCATGTCGCTGGGTTCGCGCTGGCAAGCGGCTTGCTTTCGCTGGGCGCGATGACGTTGCCGCGCGTGGTCCATCCGGGCCGGTTCCTGATGGTGAACCGGCGCTGCACGCAGCAGGAGTTCCTGCTGCGGCCCGACGCGGCGACCAACCAGACGTACCTGTACTGCCTGGCGGTGGCGGCCCAGCGGTTCCAGATCGACGTGCTGTTGCCGTCGACGATGTCCAACCACCACCACGACGTGATCCTCGACCGCTTCGGCAACGAGGTGCGGTTCCGCGAGTAAACTTCCACATGCTCCTGGCGCGGTCGACGAACGCGCTGCGCGGACGCCGCGAGAACTTCTTGCCGTCGGACACGCCGTACCGTCGAGCCTGACGGGCGCGAGGCGGTGATGGACAAGCTGGTGTACGCCGTGGTGAACCCGGTCGAGGCGGACTGGTCGAGGCGAGTCCACCACTGGCCCGGCGTCAACGGCCTGGGCGACCCGTTGGCGGGCGGACGCTGACTATCGAGCGGCTGCGGCATCTCTTCCGCGAGGAGGGCGTGCTGCCTGCGGAGGTCACGCTGACCCTGGTCATCCCCCCGAGCTGGGGACCCGGAGGAGGTCCGGCGCGAGCTGCGTGAAAGGGTCGCCGCCGCCGAGGAGTGGCCATCGTGCGGCGGAGGAAGGCGGGGCGCCGCGTCCTGGGCCGGCGCGGCGTGAAGCGGCAGCCGGAACGACCGGCCGGCTTCGCGATCATGCGGCCGGGCGGCTTCCGCCCGACGTCAGCCACCCGCGACAAGTGGCGCCGCGTCGCCGCCCGCCAGCGCGACGCCATCTTCCTGGACGCCTACCGCCGGGCCCGCCACCTCTGGCTGGCCGGCTTCGACGCCGTCTTCCCGGCCGGCACCTACTGGCTGGCCCGCTTCGCCCGCGTCACCGTCGCCGCCGGCTGACGCCAGCCCGCCGCCCTCCCCCGTCGCGCGTGCCCCCCGCACGCGCCGTCGCGGCGTGGCCGACCAGGTAGATCGTGGCGTCGCCACGCCCGGGCCGTCCAAACGAACGCTCCTGGCCGCCGCCCACCGCGCCGCCCCGCAGTCACACGCCTGAGAGACTACCCCCGGCGCGGGTTCCCCCAACGACGATCCCGCACGGGCAGTCGACGCGGCGCGCGCAGCACCGCAGGTGCCACTCACCTTAAGGAGGTCGAGGTGCCGCCAGCGCCGCTCGCGCCCGTCGTAGCCGACGACTTTGCCGCAGCCGCCTCGAGCAGCGCGGGGCGCGCCAGGTCGGGCGACGTCCACGACGAGGCCATCGTCGACGAACGCGCAACTGCGCACGCGCGTGTATTCCAAATCCCGAGCACGTCGGAGAGTAGAGTGGTGATGCGCACGGCGGACCTTCTTCGGCTGAGTGAATGGCGTGGTGAACCACCACCCTACCGCTGCCGCCGTGCGCACCTCGCCTGTCGCCACCCGCGTCACGCCGCACGCGCGCCCGGCGCTGCGGGCCTTCCGCATCTTCGCTCACTCACTAAACCTGGAGGAGACCCCAAAAAGCTCGACCAGCCGGTCCCACTTGTCGTAGCGGAAGCCTGTCCGCCGCCCGAGCGTGTCCACCCGCGCCGTCACCAGCCCGGCCGTCAGCACTCCTGCCGCACCACGTGCGGCGGCAGCAGCTGCCTCGCTGCCATCCCCGGTCGTGGTCCGCTGCAGGGTCCGCACCGCGACGAGGTCACCGTAGACGTCGCACTCTTCTTGCTCGCGGATGTTCCCCAGGCTTCCACGTTCCTACTTCGGGCCTTTGTTCTTCCAGCTTGCCATTCTCTTCGGAATTGCTCGGGCGATTCCAAGTACGTTAATCGCGACACCGACCAACGGTGCCCATCGAATTTCGCCAACCATCGTGACTCGCGGCAGCGTTCCAGTAGTGGGCGCTCGTCGAAGATTGGAAAGTCATGAACTGAATCTCTCTAGATGTCCCCCCACGGCGCAAAATGATTCAATCTTCTGGAGCCAGTCGCCACCAATCATGTACAATGCGCTGCGCAAGGTGCGACGCAGCGACAGCGCTCCAGTGCTCCGCGCCTCGCATCCTCGTTTCTGCCATCTCAAAGAGCCGCGTGCTTCTTCGACGATGCGATATTCCTTGTCTGGGCTTGTGCAGGAAACACCAGCGGAAGTCAGTCATTGCAGTCTCCGATATACTTAAGCGTACCTTGCGCCGCGATCGCCTGGCAAGGTGTACGAGCTGATGCCTGCGCCAGCGAACGCAAACAACACCACAACTCCCCAGCCTACGGGGGTACCCAACGCGAGAGCTCCAATCGCTGCACCTGCCGAGCCGCCGCCAAATGCCCCTGCAAGGCCGCCAGCGGTCCCCGCGGCCTCCTCGAAGACAACGCAGGGGGTTGGATTGCGACGGATCCGATCCGCAGAAAGAACTGCGCCGACTGCAATCCCGGCATAGCCAGCCCGCTTACTCCATGTGGCCAGAGCTCGCAGGTTTGCCCTGGTCTTTCCAGCTCCTTCGGCCACCGACTTCATAGTGTCGAATACGTCTTCAGCTGCGTACTTTGCAGCGTACTCGTCAAATGACATCGATTTTTCCAGCGTTTGTGAAACGATCCGGCCAAGGGGTGATAGCTTCTGCTGTGTTGCGGCACGCATCGTGGCTCGGAATTCTGAAGCTGCGCGCGCCGCCTGCTCTGCTGCGACGAAGTCGTTTGCCGCTCGCGCGGCAGCGATCGCTTGTACAGCCTCTGCGCTCTTAGCCTTCACAGCAGTAGAATACACTTGTCGCAGGTATCCATCTCGGAGGGACAAGAGCCAGGAGCCTGGATTGACGATGGGAGGGTGCTCCGGGGGCGTCGAGCTGGAAGAGTGCTTCTCCCCCCGCGCCAGCCCGCTTGGGTCGCCGAAGGCCAAGGGGGCGTTGCCGGCGTACGCGTACAGGTGGCCGTCGACGGGCCCGGCGGGGTCGCGCTGGAGGAAGCGGCCCAGGGCGGGGACGTAGACGCGGGCGCGGTAGTCGTACTGGGCGACGGCGGCGTCGCAGGGCCGGCCGGCGTAGCCGAACGGCTGGGTGGCGGCGGTCGCGCCGATACCGCCGCTGCCGGGCGGGGCCAGGGTGGCGCCGACGCCGTTCAGCTGGACGCCGAACGGGTCGAAGCGGAACTGGGCCACCAACGTCCCCGCCGCGTTGGTCAACGCGCGGACGGAGCCCTGCAAGTCGAGGTGGTAGGTGTGCTGGCGGCCGGCGGCGGCGAGCTCGACGGGGTCGTCGACCATGGGGCCGTGGACGTACTGGCCGACGCACGCGCCGGCGCGGAAGTCGGCGATGCGATCGACGCCGTCGTAGGCGATGACCACCGCGCCGCCGCTGGCGGGCCGGTCCTCGACGACGCGCCGCCCGGACGGGTCGTAGTCGAAGCGCGACACGGTGGCGCCGGTCGCGAGCTTGACGATGCGCACCAGGCGGCGGAAGCCGTCGTAGATGTAGCGGTGGACGCCGTCGGAGGTCAGGTTGCCCGCCGCGTCGTAGGTGTACGCGACGCCGCCGACGCTGGGGTACCGATCGCGGGCGTCGGCCGCGCCGTAGGCGACCTGGGCGCCGGTCGTCGCCTTCGCGACGGTGCGGTTGCCGGTCAGGTCGTACTGCCAGCCGTCGGCCCCGGTCGGAGCGTCCGGGCCGAGGCGCGTACCGATGGCGGCGTCGAGGAGCGCCTGCTTGGCCGCCGGGCCGCCGGCCGGGACCGCCGTCGCCGGGGCCACGCTGGCCACGTTGAACGCCACCGGGTTGACGTCTTGCCGCGCGCCCAGCTGGTAGCGCGAGTCGTAGCCCAGGCGCTCGGCGCGCTTGGCCGTCTCGAGCTCCTGGTAGCGCAGCCGCGGGGTCCGGGCCGCGTCGCGGAGCTGTTGCATCCGCACCAGGTTGCCGCTGGGGCCGCGGTGCTTGACCTCGACCACGCCGCCGCGCGCGTCGTGGGCGTAGGCGGCGGTGGTGCCGTTGCCGAACGTCACCGTCCGCACGCGCCCGCCGGCGTAGGCGTACTGCGCGATGCTGCGGGGTCCGCCGGCCGCGCCCGGGAAGCCGGTGCCATCGACGACGTGGCGGATGTGGGTCACGCGCCCGGTCGCATCGTGGTCGTGGGCCACCTTGCGGCCGCCGGGGTAGGTGAGCTCCGCCAGGCGGCCGGCGTCGTCGAACTGCCGCCCGACGGTGAACAGCTGCCCGGTCGCGGCCAGCGTCGTGGCCTCGGCCAGCGCCCGGCCCAGCGAGTCGTAGGTCGCCGTCACCGCGCACACCTCGTTGCTGGCCCGCACCGCGCGCCCCAGGCCGTCGTAGCCGCGCTCGACCAGCCGGGTGCCCTCGATGGAGATGCCGGCGTCCACCTCGGCCGTGTCGACCTGGGTCCGCACCGCGCGCCCCAGCGCGTCGTACGTGGTGCGCACCACCACGCCGTGGGCGTCGCGCACCGCGGTCGGCAGCGAGTCGCGGTCGTACACCGTCGAGATCCGCGCCCCGTCCGGCATCACCTGCTCGACCAGCCGGTCCCACTTGTCGTAGCGGAAGCCCGTCCGCCGCCCGAGCGTGTCCACCCGCGCCGTCACCAGCCCGGCCGGGTCGTACTCCTGCCGCACCACGTGCGGCGGCAGCAGCTGCCCGCTGCCATCCCCGGTCGTGGTCCGCTGCGTCCGCACCGCGACGAGGTTACCGTAGACGTCGTACTCCTGCTCGCGGATGTTCCCCAGCGCGTCCCGGGTCCACACCAGCCGATCCAGGCTGTCGTACTGGTACGTCGTCACGTTCCCCAGCGCGTCCGTGTCGCTGACCTTGCGGTCGCGCTCGTCGTAGGTCGCCAGCGTGGTGAAGACCTCCTGGCCGGTCACCGCGCCGGTGGCATCCCGGACCTGGTCGATGCGGTCGACTCGCACGACGTTGCCGTGGAGGTCGTAGGTGGTCTTGACCTGGTTGCCCGTCGGGTCGGTCACCTGGGTGACCCGGCCGGCGGCGTCGTAGACGGATGTCGCGGCGTTCCCCAGCGGGTCGACCACCCGGACCACGCGGCCGGCGGCGTCGTAGAACGTCCGGGTCTCGACCGGCGTCCCGACCACCGCCGCCTCGTAGGCGGTGGCGACCTGGGCCGCGGTCACCGCCGGTGGCGGCGTCGTGAACTTGGACGCGATGCTCCGCACCGCGCGCCCCAGCTCGTCGTAGACGGTCTCGACCCGGGCCAGCAGCACGAAGGTCTCGGCGCCGCCGGCGTCGACGACGCGCTCGAACTGGCGCACCACCGTCGGGCGGTGGCCGGCATCGTAGGACGTCCGGGTCACGTTCCCCAGCGCGTCCGTCACCGCTACCGCGCGGTTGAAGACGTCGTAGGCGGTCTTGGTGACGCGGCCTTCCGGGGAGCGGTGCTCGATGGGCCGGCCGTCGGCGTCGCGCACGAACTCCTCGATGGACTCGCCCAGTCCGGCGCCGCGGATGACCCGCGCCACCTGATCGCGCGAGTCGTACTTCCACAGCGTCGCCGTGTCGTTGGCGGCGATGGTCACCGTCTTCAAGCCGGCCGCGTTGTACTTGTGGGCGACGCGGTGGTGGCCGCTGGCGTCTTCGCCTCCTTGCCATTCCTGGCGGACCCGGTGCTCTTCGTCGTAGGCGAAGCGCCGTACGACCAGGCCGTGGGCCTCGCCGTCGGGCCCGGTCCACGCCGTGGAGACGTGGACTGGCTTGCCGGCGGCCTCGTAGCGCGTGTACGTGGGCGTATCCAGTGGCGTCGCGCGCCGGGATTCGATGACGTGGTCGAGGTCGTCGTAGGCCTGGGTCACGACGAAGCGGCCGTCATTCGAGGCGACCCCGCGCGGCAGCGTGGTCGCGGCGACTCGGCCGAGGTCGTCCACCTGGTGACGGGTCTCGATGGCGAGGCCCCCCGGATCGACGACCGTCCGCTCGATGAACCCTGCCCGGGCCCCTGCGGCCTCGGGGACGTAGCTGGTGGTCGTCTCGACCCCGACCGCGTCGCGGGACCGGGTCACGCGTCCGCGGGCGTCGCGGGCCAGGACCTCGGTGACGACGGGGCCGGCGAGGGTGCCATCGGGGAGGTGCGGCCGGGGATACTCGACGCGCAGCAGCTCGCGCGTCGGCGTCTCGGCGTAGATGAAGCGCGTGAGGAGCCGGGTGTACTCGGCGGAGTCGGCGACCCGTGGATCGCTCGCCGTGGTCGTGCGCGGATCGCTCACGGTCAGCGGCTGGCCATAGACCGGCTCGTAGGTCGACCGGGTGACGAGATCCTCCGACGCCACCGCGTAGACGTCACCCCAGCGATCGCGCCAGTCCAGGGTGGTAGCGACGTGGGTGCGGCCGCGCTCGACGGTGGCCAGCACCCGTCCGAACCCGCGTCGGACCTCAGCGGTGAGGTCGGGGTGGTCCCACAGCCGGCCGGCCTCGTCGCTGCCGGGGGCGATGTTGTGGACGCGGAAGAAGTGGTCCCGCCCGGTGAGCATGTGCTTGACCACGCCCTCCGGGGTGCGGCTAGCGGTCATGGCGCCATCGCGGTTGTAGCGGTACTGCCACTGCACTTGTCGGGTCGGCCGCCCCGGGCCCCTGTCGGTCTCCTGCTTCCACAGGAGCGCACCCCACTCGTTGTAGACGTAGAGCGTCTGCTGCCCGTTGCGCTCCTTGACCCAGCACCGCATCGTCGGCCGGTCCTCGGGGGCCAGGCTCAGATCCAGGTCCTGGACCGGCTCGTAGCGGAACCAGAAGTCCCCGTTGCCCAGCCGCTGCTTGACCACCCGATTGTAGTCGGGCTGGTTAGGCGACGTGCCGTACTCGGTGTGCAGGTAGTGCCGACCCTCGGCGTCGAAGATGTCCGTCAAGAGGTGCGCCAGCGGCCCGGTGCGCTCCTCCGAGGAGTAGCGGTAGGTCGTGGTGCAGCCGCGCGGATGGTCTGGCGTCGCCGGCGTGGTCACGGCGATGAGGTCGCCGTGGGCATCGTAGCAATAGCGCCACGTCCGACCAACGTGGTCGAACAGCCGGATGATACGGTCCTGCTCGTCGTAGGCGAACTGGACCCACCGGTCGTCGTGGTTGACGTGGCAGCGATCGATCACCGCGAGGCCCGACGGCCGCGTCGTGTAGACGAACCTGGTGGTGCCCCAGCGATCTTCGACCCGGACCAGGCGGAACGCGCCAGACCATCCTGGGTCTGCCTCGAAGACGTGGCGAAGGTCCGTCGGGGGACCGGCGGACCCAGCCAACCGGCGCGCTGGGGAGCCCGATGGGCTCGAGCGTGGCATCGAGACCGTCAGGCAGGACGTAGTACGTGAACCCTTGTCGGGCCAGCGGGTATAGCGCACGTAGTTTTCCGTGCGCCCGGTTCCGGTGTAGAGCGTCGCGTCGAGATCGGTGACGCGGAGGAGCATGTGATAGCCATGGGACCAGCGGTGCGAGCAGACGCCGCCAACGGCCTGATGCCGGTAGGTCGGTGGAACGCGAAGTCGAGCCCGGCGCCAGGGACCACCAGGTCGATTCCTCGTGGACGAACTCGCCGCGGGCGTGCTCGACCGGGTCGGCCTTGGTGGCGGGGGCCTGGGTCTTGGCGTCGCCCGCGGTAGCCCCGGCGGAGCGTTTGGTCGCGGCGATGCGCTTGCCGTAGCGGGCCTTTCCTTCCGCGCTGAGCTTCGGGGCGAACGAGTTGATGATCGTCTCTGCCCGGGTGGAGGTCACGCTGTAGGACGCAACACCGATGCCCGCTTGGACAACTTTCAGCGCCTCGATCGCCATTGCATCGGCTACCGAGTTCGCCTGCACGATGCCTGCGCCGTGTGAGGTTATCCAGCGTGACGAGGGCTTCTCCGTACGCCGCCTGGACCTGATTCTGGTTTCCCATGGCTATCTCCTCTCTCGTCGCAACGATGCTCAGGCCCAGCGCCAGGCAGGGCCTTCGACGCGATGGCCGCGACCAGCCGAACGCGGACTGTCGCCGCCAGCGCCGGCACCTTGGCCGGGTCGGTCTCGGCGAACAGCTGGGCGACGCTGGTGATCGCCACCTTGCCCAGGTCGGTCTTCTCTGTCGCGTTGAGGTAGCCGGGCGAGATCAGTTTGTCGAGGGACAGCGAAGACGTGCATCTCCAGGGCGAGGATCTCGCGGAACGTTTCGGTGTCGGCGAACGGCCGCGGCTTGTAGGTCCCGGCGGCCTGGGTGCCCAGGATGGCGCGGCGCAGGTCGGCGTGCCGATGTTGAGCTGCGACCGCGATGCGGCCGGCGCGACCCGACTTCATCTGGGCCACCAGGCTGCTGTTCCATCCGCGGTGGTGCCCTCGCCGACGACGATCGGCCGTGGGGGCCTCACGTTCAGCGGCGCGACCGGTGCGACGCGATCGTTCTGGAAGGTGGCGCACCCGCGCACGGCGCGACAGGTCGTGATAGTGGGTCTGCCCGTTGGCCAGCTCGGTATGGTGCGAGGTGTCGAGCCCGGCCCGGACGCAGAAACCCGGCACGGTCTTGGGGATGAGCACGATCAGGAACACGTCCTGGATGCCCTCGAGGCCGCGATCGCCGTTGACGAGGTTGTTGTCGATCTTGATCTTGGGAGTGAACTCTGTTGGGGCGTGGGAAGTTGATGAAGACAGCGGTTGGTGCCGACGTGGTACGCCTTGAACAGCTGGTACATCTGCGTCAGCTGGGTCGAGCGCCCGGCGGTCTCGCGACGCTCGGTCGAGCTGTCGGTGGTCTCCATCCGGGACTCGCCTTGCTGGTATCCGTAATGCGCAGAAAACTCCGCACCAGCTCCGCAATGCCAGGAATACCTACCTTTACAGATTGCCGGGCTCCTACGTCTACGGAATGACTCGATGTGTTGCCCTTGGCGATGTTCAGGCCCTCCCGTGACCCGCTCAGCACCTCCCCCGTCTCCGTCACCGCTTCGTACAGCTCGCGCTTCTTCGGCTCGACGTCGATGATGCTGGGGTAGTCGTTGTCGGCGACGCCGGTCTCAGGGTTCGGAAAGACCGAGACCTGCAGCAACGCAGCTCCGCACGGCCAGTAGTTCCGGCTGACCGCCGCGGACGACTCGACGTTGTTCCAGCCCTCCTGCTGGAGCTCGTCTTCATCAGGAGCCGATCCACCTCCACCGCCACCGCCCTCGTACCCGTCATCCGTGGGGTTGTCCGGATCGGTCGGCTCAGGGTCCGGATCTTCAGGTACTCACCCAGGCTCTCTCGCGGCGAGTGCCCGGTGATGCTGGTCGTCACCTTGACGTAGACCACGCGGTGGTCCGGGTAGTCCTCGGCGGTCTCCGCCAGCGGCCGCAGCAGGCGTACGCCGAGGTCGAGCTGCGCCACTTGGGCGGGATCTGGTGGTCGTAGCCGCGATCGAGCATGTCCGCCTGCCACGCCACGCGCTGCCAGGTGATGTCGTACGGAAGAGAAAGTGCATCGATTGCCATCGCCATACTCCAGTGGGCGAGCTGTCATTGCCCGATCCGCACGTGCCCCGCGCGCGTCGGTCCCGATCGTTGGGTCGCATCAGCTATCGGCCGCCAGCGCCGCAGGTTGCGTGAGGATGTCGCGCACCCTGTCGTGCAGCGACCGCACCCGCGTTCATCGACCGCCCACAAGCTCACCGGATGTATTTATCGTACCAATACAGATGTGTCAAGAGGAACAGCCAAAGCGTCGCGATTCTTGAAACGTCACGCAAAAGCAGCGGCAGAGCATGTGTCCGGTTGCTTCGACGCACGCATTTGGAGAGCTGGCGCATGTGACCTTCGGCTCTCCCGCTCGCGACCACGCCGCCCGGCGCTGCGCGACGCGCGCTGGTGCGGCGGCTGCGCAGGTGTTTGCCTGCGGCACGGTCTCGCCGGCCTGTGGAGCTACCAGCCCGGAATCAAGGGCACGCGCGGCCACCTCGCGGTCGCCCACGGGGTGTCGCGGGGCGCGAGGGTGGCTGGCGCGGGAGGGCTGGGGCACGGCGCCCGGTGAGCGTCCGGCGCGACCCACACACGCGCCGCCGCGATTCACGATCGCGCCGGTGGCTCACGCCCTACGGCACCCCGCCCGGTAGTGACGTCCGCCCCAGCGCGCCACGCACCGGGTGCAGAGATCGAAACGAATCAGCTCTCGACGAAGGCCTTGAGGCGCTTGGAGCGCGACGGGTGGCGCAGCTTGCGCAGCGCTTGGCCTCGATCTGGCCGGATGCGCTCGCGGGTGACCTCGAAGTCCTGGCCGACCGTCTTCGAGGGTGTGGTCGCTCTTCTCGCCGATGCCGAAGCGCATCCGCAGCACCTTCTCTTCGCGCGGGGTGAGCGTGGCCAGGACCTTGCGGGTCTGCTCGGCCAGGTTGACCGAGATGACGCTCTCCGACGGCGAGGTGATGCTCTTGTCCTCGATGAAGTCGCCGAGGTGGCTGTCCTCTTCCTCGCCGATCGGGGTCTCGAGCGAGATGGGCTCTTTGGCGATCTTCAGGACCTTGCGGACCTTGTCGAGCGGCAGCTCCATGCGCTCAGCTTGATCTCCTCGGGGGTGGGCTCGCGGCCGAGCTCCTGCACCAGGTAGCGCGAGGTGCGCACCAGCTTGTTGATCGTCTCGATCATGTGCACCGGGATGCGGATGGTGCGGGCCTGATCGGCGATGGCGCGGGTGATGGCCTGGCGGATCCACCAGGTGGCGTAGGTCGAGAACTTGTAGCCGCGCTTGTACTCGAACTTGTCGACGGCCTTCATCAGGCCGATGTTCCCCTCCTGGATGAGGTCGAGGAACTGCAGGCCGCGGTTGGTGTACTTCTTGGCGATCGACACCACCAGGCGCAGGTTGGCCTCGACCAGCTCGCTCTTGGCGCGCTCGGCCATGCGCTCGCCCTCGCTCATGTCGCGGTAGGTCGAGCGCAGCTCGGGGGCGTTGGTCTTGGCCTCGACCTCGAGGATGCCGACCTTGCGCTGGGCGTTCTTGATCTGCTCTTCCATCTCCTCGAAGTCGGCGACGGTGAGCATGGCCTTCTTGCCGACGGCCCGGGCCTTGGCCGGCGAGGTCTTCATCTCGCGCAGGGTCTTGCGGATCTCGGCGGCGGGCAGGCCGGCGCGCTCCTCGGCGTCGGTGATCTCGGCCTCGGTCTTGTCGAGCTTGAGGATGAGGTTCTTCAGCTGGGCGACGATGCGGTCGACCGTGGGCTTGGACAGCCGGAGATCCGACAGGTCCTCGAACATCTGGTCGCGGTTGGCGCGCAGCTCCTCTTTGATCTTCTTCTTCTTGGGCTCGGTGGCGCCGCGCTCGGTCAGCTTCTCGATGAGCTTCTCGTTGTCGCGCTGGGTCTTGCGGATCTTGTCGATGACCTTGCAGACCCGCTCGCAGTGCCACTTCTCGTCGAACTCGCCCTCCTCCTCGTCGATGTCCTTGACCACGTCCTTGACGCGGGTCTTGCCGCGGCGGAGGCGGTCGCCGGTCTCGAGCAGCTCCTCGACGGCGACCGACGAGTTGAGCACCGCCTGCAGCATGCGGCGCTCGCCTTCCTCGATGCGCTTGGCGATCTCGACCTCGCCCTCGCGGGTGAGCAGCGACACCGAGCCCATCTTGCGCAGGTACATGCGCACCGGATCGGAGGTCCGGCTGTAGGCGTACTCCTCGTCCTCGCTGGGCTTGTCCTCGGGGGTCTCGCTGCCCTCGTCGTCGTCCTTGTCCTTGCCGTCGACGACCGCCTTGTCGCCGTCGCCGTCGACCGGGCGCTGGCCGGCGCCGTCGACGATGGCGATGCCGTGATCGCCCAGCGACGACAGCCACGAGTCGATCTGCTCGGTCGACACGACGTCGTCCGGCATGTGGTCGTTGATCTCGTCGTAGGTGAGGAAGCCCTTGGCCTTGCCCAGCTCGATGAGCTTGGACTGGCGGTCGCCGGCGCCCTTCTTGGCCGGGCGCTTGGTCTCGGCCTCCATGGCCGCGGCGTCGGCCGCCAGCTTGGCGGAGGCCTTGGTGACCCGCGGGGCGTCGTCGTCGTCGCCGTCGTCGGCGTCTTCGCGCGGCTCGCGCTCGAACTCGTCGTCGTCGTCGAAGTTGGACGGCTGCCGCTTGGGCGCGGCCTTGGCCGGTCGGGTGGCGCGCGCCGGCCGGGCCGGCTTGTCCTTGGCGTCCTTGGCGTCCTTCGCGGCGTCGGGCTTGGCCGTCTTGCCGCCGTCCTTGCCAGCCTTGGCCTCCTTGGGAGACGCGGCGGGCTTGGTGGCGGACTTCGACTTGGACGGGGCGGACTTGGCCATGACTAATCGACCTGCTTCCTAAGGTTCATCACTTCGAGGACGAGGCGGCGGATCTCCTCGGCGTCCCCACGTTTCTTGGCCTGAGCGAGCTCTCGTTCGAGGTTCGAGTGCGCGCGCTTGCGGGCGACGAT
Organism: Kofleriaceae bacterium; assembly: GCA_041389965.1. Classification (GTDB taxonomy): domain Bacteria; phylum Myxococcota_A; class Polyangia; order Haliangiales; family Haliangiaceae; genus UBA2376. The sequence goes on from JAWKQV010000004.1 coordinate 29,210, forward strand.
CTCGAGCTCTCGAAGCTTGGCATCTAGGACGGACTCAGGCTTGGCATGCTGTGCGTAGGTACCGGCGAGGAGGGTCTTGATGGCCGGCGGCGGGAGTCGATCGGGAGCGAGCACAGCGAGGGAGGCCCCCGCGCGTGCGGCGGAATACATGTCGCGAAGACGCTCATCCGTCAAGAGCGAAAAAGCCTTGTTTGCTTGCGGAGTTGCTAACAGGTGCGGATGGTCGGCGACCAGCGCCAGGAGGTCCAGTTCGTGGCTGGGGACCGGGGCGGTCGCGGCGGGCCGCGGGGGCGCTGGCGCGTCGGTGGCCGGCGCCTGGACGCGGGGCTCCGGGCTGGGCCGCCGGGCTGTCCCGACCCGGCCGATCGCCCGCATGATCACTGAGGTTTCCACCCCGATCTGGGTGGCGATGGACGACACGACCACCTCGCGGCGGGACTCGCCCGGGATGCGGGCGGCGAGGTGGGCGATGTCCTCGAGGGCCCGGGCCCGGCTGTCGCCCGAGTCTGAGGCCGATGACACCAGCTCGAAGGAGTAGTGCTCGAGGCCGTCGCGGGCGCTGTCGAGCATGGCGCCGATGTCGACCCCGGCCCGGATGAGCGAGTCGGGGTCTTGGCCCTCGAGCCGGATGCCGTCGCCCCGGGACCGCCAGGCGATGCGGACCGGCACGTCGGCCGACAGCAGCAGCTCGAGGGCGGAGCGGGTGGCGGCGCGGCCGGCCCGGTCGCCGTCGTAGAACAGCACGACCTCGCCGGCCAGGCGGCGCAAAAGCTCGACCTGGTCGTCGGTGAGGGCGGTGCCGAGGGGCGCCACCGTCTCGGTGAAGCCGGCCTGGTGCATCGAGATGACGTCGAAGTTGCCCTCGACCAGCACCGCGCGGCCCTTCTGGCGCATGGCGTCGCGGGCCTGGGCCATGCCGAACAGCAGCCGGGACTTCTTGTAGACCGTGCTCTCGGGGCTGTTGATGTACTTGGCGCCGACCTGGGCGTCCTTGGGGGCGTCGGCCACCAGGCGGGCCGAGAAGCCGGCGATCTCGTTGCCGGGCAGGACGATGGGGCAGACCACGCGCTCGCGGAACCGGTCGTAGAAGCCGCCGGCCTTGGGTTGGCGGGCGATCAGGCCGACCTTGACCGCCAGCTCGAGGTCGGCCCGCTGGTCCTTGAGGAAGTCGGCCAGGGCGTGCCAGTCGGCGGGGGCGAAGCCCAGCTGGAACGCGGCGCGCTGCTCGGCGCCGATGGCCCGGCCGTCGAGGTAGGCCCGGCCGGCGGCGCCGCGCGGGCCGGCCAGGGTCTCGGCGAAGAACTGGGTGGCCAGCTTGTTGAGCGCCAGCATGCCGGTGCGCTCGCCGCGGGCCCGGGCGAACTCCGGGTTGCTGGTGGTCTCGGGGATGGTGACCCCGCACTGGGCCGCCAGGGTCTCGGCCGCCTCGATGAAGCTCTTGCCGTGCAGCTCCATCACGAACGTGAAGACGTCGCCCTTCTTGTGGCACCCGAAGCAGTAGAAGAAGCCCTTGTCGGGGGCGACGTTGAACGACGGGGATTTCTCGCCGTGGAACGGGCACAGGCCCTTCCAGTTCCGCCCGGCGCGCTTGAGCTGGACGTGCTGGCCGATGACCGAGACCAGGTCGGCGCGCGCGCGGATGTCGGCGATGACGTCGTCGGGGATGAGCCCCACGCCGCGCTACCGCGCTTCGGTCGCGACGGGCCGCGTCGGGTGCGGGCCGCGGCCGGCGGTGGCCATCGCCCAGACCAGGGCCACGACGGTCGCGGCGATGCACAGGCCGAGCAGCCACTGGATGGCCCGCGTCGTGCCCGCGGCGAGGACCGGGCCATGGTCTTCGTGGCCCAGGTCGTGGCGATGCTTCTTGATGGCGCCCTCGGTCACGGGCGGACCATGCCTCGCGTCCGACGGGAGGTCAAGCCCGCGCCGGGGGGCACCCGGGGCGGGCGGTGCGGGATCAGCTCGCCCAGGGCAAGAGGAACGCGAACGCGCGGGCGGGATCGCCGAGGCCGAGCTCGGTGGCCTGGGCCGCCGCCTCGGCCACCCGGATGCGGCCGTGGTCGCCGCCGACCATGCGGCCGAGGCGGTCGCCGATGGCGGCGGCGTGGGCGGCCAGGCCGGCGCTGCGGGTCAGGGTCTCGGCCTCGGTCAACAGCGACAGGGCCTGGTCCGGCTCGGACGCCACCGCGGCGGCGCGCACCGCCATGGCCGGGCCGCGGCACCAGGGCACCGTCTCCAGCTCGGTCGAGTGATCGATCGCGGCGGGGATGACGCCCGCGGCGAGGGCGGCGCGGGCCGCCAGCTCGACCAGCGCGGTGCGCAGCAGATCGCCGTGGGGCTGGGCGGTGCGGGCGCGGTCCGCCAGCCGCTGGTAGGCCGCGGTCGACGCCCCGGCGAACAGGTCGCACGACGCCAGGGTCAGCGTCGCCATGGCCGGGACGATGGGCGCCATCGACGGCGGCCACACCTGGGCCGCGTGATCGCACCGGGCCCGGGCCGCGGCGTGCTCGCCGGTGGCCAGGTCCGCCACCACCCCCATGCCGCAGGCGACCGACAGCGGGCTGTGCTGATCGCCGCTGTCGTCGGTGAGGCCGGCCAGGTCGCGCCGCCGCGCGCCGACCTCGCGCCAGCGCCCCAGCCAGGCCGCCGCCGCCACGCTGATGGTGGCCGCGACGCGGGCCTCGGCGCCGACCGCCGGGCGGCAGCCCTGGTAGAGGGCGCGGGCCTGATCGGCGAAGGTGAGGGCGTCGACGAAGGCGCCGTCGTGGAGCGCGACCGCGGCGTGGCTGGTGGCGACCAGCGCGGCCACGGCCCGGCGCTCGGGCGCGGGGGCGGGCAGGGTGGCCTGCATCCGCTCGGCGACCTCGAGCTGCCGGCGGGCGCGGGCGACGCCGACCGCGCCGCGGCTGGCGTGGATCTGCGCGTCGAGCGCCAGCGCCCGGGCCGCCCGCACCGGATCGCCGCTGTCGACGGCGGCGCGCACGGCGCGGCTGGTCATCCACGCGGCGCGGTCGTTGTCGATGATCGACATGGCCATGGCCAGGGACGTACACACGTCGGCCAGGCGGGCGGCGCCGGGGTCGAGCTCGCCGGCCAAGGTCAGGCCGCGGTTGCGGGCCTTGGCGCGCTCGACCGCCAAGCGGGCCGCGGTGCGCTGGGAGGTCTCGGCGATCTCCATGCCCACCGCGTGGGCCACGGCGCGCACGGTGGCGAAGCCGCGCTCGACCTGGCCCGAGCGCAGCAGCGGCTCGGTGGCGCGCTGGCGCGCGTCGATCTCGTCGACGACCAGCCCGGCCCGGGCCGCCAGCGCGGCGGCGGTCAGGTAGGCGTCGGCAGCGGCGACCGACTCGCCCAAGGCGGCCAGGGCGTCGGCCCGGGCCCGCTCGAGGCCGACCCGCTCGATGTCGGACGGGCCCATGGTCAGGGCGCTCTCGCACGTCGCCAGGGCGTCGGCGCACGCCAGCGTGTCGGCGGCCCCGGCGATCTGCTCGCGGGCCAACGCGGTGACGCGGGACGCATCGCCGGCGGCGGTCCAGTGTCGGCGCCGATCGGCCACGGTGCCGACCTGGCTGTACTCGAAGGCCGACGCCAGCGCGGCGTGGTCGGTCGGCGCCGGCACCACCGGGACCTCGACGCCGGTCGCCAGCGCGGCCAGGTCGTGGCGGCGCGGCCCGGTCGCGACGGCCCAGCCGCCGGCGATCAGCAGGCTGAGCACGCGGCGCAGCTCGCGGTGGGCGACGCCGAGAGCCGAGCCGAGGACGTCGAGGCGGGTCGCGGTGGCCGCCGCGACCAGGGTCCGCGCCAGGTCGTGGGCGCCGTCGGGCAGCTCGGCCCAGGGGACGCGGGCGGGCGGTGGCGCGACCGCCTCGACGGCGTCGGCCGCCCACGGATCGTCGTCGTCGACCGCCACCGCCAGGGCGACGGTCGGCGCCGCGGCCCACAGCGCCGCCAGCGCGGCGCGATCGTCGCCGGTCGGGCGATCGACGGCGACCACGACGGGCGCGGTCGCGGCCAGGCGGGTGAGCAGGCGCGCCAGGCCGGCCAGCGCGCCGGCGCGCAGCGCGTCGGGCCGGGCCGCGCAGTCGCCCACCGCCACCAGGCGCCGGAAGCTGGGGTAGCGCCGCGCGATCGGCTCGGCGTCGTCGGCCAGGAGCCGGGCCCGCGTCGAGGCCGACAGGGTGGCCAGGTGGCGGGCCACGGCGTCGGCGATCGCCGCGACGGGGCCGCCCGTCAGCGGCCGACTCAGGTAGACGTGGTGGTCGACGGCGGCGGCCGCGGCCAGCTCGGCCAGCGCGGCGGTGGTCGCGGCCGGGGCGCCGCGCAGCGCGACGAGCCGGCCCGGGGTCAGCCCGGCGCGGGCGGCGGCGAGGGCGGGCGTGGGCGCGGCCGGCGCGGCTGGCAGGACGATGGCGGCGCCGCTGCCGTCGCGCGGGCCGACCGGGGCCCCGAGCCGGGCCGCCACCTCGGCCGCGGTGAGCGCGCGGTTGCCCTCGAGGAGCGCGGCGCAGATGACGTCGAGCTCCCGGGCCACCTCGGGCACCAGCTGGCTCGGTCGCGGCGCCGCCCAGGCGCGATCGTCGTCGTCGACCCACGGCCGCCGGCCGGTGATGAACTCGAACAGGATCTCGCCCAGCCCGATCAGATCGGTGACCTCGGCGCGGTGGCGGGTCCGGGTCATGCTCGGCGCCAGCAGCACCGGCGCGCCCGCGTCGGTCACCCGCAGCCGCGCGGCGGCCACCGCGCCGTGGACCTGCCCGGCGGCGTGCAGCTTGGCCAGGCCGCGCGCCAGCTGGGCCACGGTGGTCCGCACCCGGTGCTCGTCGAACCCGGTGTAGACCAGGGACGCCAGCGAGCCCCACGCCACCGCCGGCGCCGGCGCCTCGCGCACCCAGGCCGTCGCCGCGTTGTCGGCCACCACCGGCATCACGATGGCGGTGTTCCCGGCCACGGTGGTGACCTCGTCGAACCCGATCAGCACCGGGTCGCGGACCAGCGCGAGCTGGCGCGCCCGGTACGCGATGTCCCCATCGGGGTCATGGTGCCAGGTGACGACCTTCAGGCTGTCCCCGACGAAGACCTCCACCACCACCGCGTCGGCCCGCTCGGCGAGGAGCCGGACCGGTGCGAACTGAGACGGCAACGACTGCAACAACACCGTGGCTACAACATAGAGCATCCGCGCTGGCCGCGGGGCGTCGCGAGCGGTTCTCGCCCGACGAAGATCCGCCTCATCCTTGCGGGGTGAGGCAGGGTTCGTACGGGGCGCGCTCAGCGCTGCGCGGCGCGCAACAGGCGCCCGAACGCGGTGCCGGCGGCGTCGGCTAGCAGCGGCACCAGCTCGACCGCCTGGTCGAGCCCGCGGCCGTGCGCGTACAGCAGGCACACCGTGCGATCGGCGATCAGCACCGGCGCGACCACGGCGACGCTCGGGGGCGGCCCGCCGAGCAACGTCCACACCGCCTCGTCGAGGTCGGTCGCGGCCGCGTCGGTCACGTCCATGACCACCGGCTGCCCGCACTGGTAGGCCCGGGCGATCGCGCACTCGCTGGTGCCGAGCGCGATGGCCACCGACTCGAGCGCGAGGCTGCCGCCGACGCAGAAGCCCTTCCACCCGATCGCCACCTCCTGACGCACCACCAGCAGCGCGGCGGCATCGGGCGCGACCTCGAGCGCGGCGAGGGTGTCGAGGACCAACGTCGCGACCCGGTCGCGGGTCGAGGCGCGGCGCACGGCGCGCAGCACGCCGTCGGGCGACGGGCCCAGGTGCGGCGGGTGATCGGTCGGCGCGGCCGCGCGCGGCGCCAGCTGGCGGACGGCGATGCGCGCCAACGCCGCTGGGCTGCCCCCCAGCTTGGGGACGAAGCGTCGGCGCGCGCGGCCTTCCTCCTCGTCGACCGCGGGCGCGGTCTGGTAGTCGAGCGCGGCCGGCTCGACGTCGCTGACCGGGCCGAGTGATGGGCTGCTGACCGGCGTGATGACCGGGGTGGCGGGCTCGCTGTGCCACGGCTGGCCGTCGACGTCGGACTCCTCGACGGCCTCGGGCACCGGCGGCACGGAGATGACCCCGCTGCGATCGCGGTCGACCCGCAGGAACCGGTTGGCGCGCGGGATCTGGTAGGCCAGCTCGAGGTGGTAGTAGAGCCGGAGCTCCGGCGCGATGGCCTCGACCAGCTGCTCGGGATCGAGGTCGAGGGCGAACGCCAGCTCGCCGCGGCCGTGCTCGGTCAGGCGATCGCGCACGGCGACCGCGATGCGATCCGAGTCGTGGGCGAGCTTGCCCAGCGGCACCGCGTGGTGCTTGGCCGCCAGCTCGGACGGCAGGCGGCCCTGGATCGCCAGGTCGCGCCGCTCGAAGTGTCCGGCCAGCGCCGCCGGCGCCTTGCTCCGCCGCGCCAGCGCGCGGGCCAGGTTGTCGAGGTTGATGTGGCCCAGCTCGACCAGGTTGGTCCCCAGCCGCGCGCCATACAAGACCTGGGCCGCCAGCCCCTCCGAGACCTGCTCGGCAGAGCAATAGCCCAGCTTCACGAGGATCTCACCCAGGCGAGGCACCGCAGGAAAATTCTACCCCAGCGGGGACGGCCGAGGAAAGCTGCGGGGGCAGGCGTCGTGGCTGCCGGCGCGTCTTGGCGCGGGTTCACCCGCCCGGGAGGTCCGTCGGTCGCCCAGGAGGTCCGTCGGTCGCCCGCGCGGCCGGCGCCGAGCGATCAGGCGATGGTGACGTCCTTGCAGAGGTAGACGTCCTGGATGGCGTGGAGCAGCTCGACGCCCTCGCGCAGCGGCTTCTGGAACGCCTTGCGGCCGCTGATGAGGCCCATGCCGCCGGCCCGCTTGTTGATGACCGCGGTGGCCACGGCGTCGGCCAGGTCGTTGGCGCCGGCCGCGCCGCCCGAGTTGATGAGCCCGATGCGGCCCATGTAGCAGTTGGCGACCTGGTAGCGGGTCTGGTCGATGACGTCGTCGCTGGTGAGCTCGGTGTAGACCTTCTTGTGGGTCTTGCCGAAGCCCTTGAGCGCCGGGTCGTTGTAGCCGCCGTTGCCCTCGGGCAGCTTCTGCTTGATGATGTCGGCCTGGATGGTGACGCCGAGGTGGTTGGCCTGGCTCGACAGGTCGGCGGCCAGGTTGTGATCGGCGGTGGCGGTCTTGAACGCGTTGTTGCGGACGTAGCACCACAGCACGGTGAACATGCCGAGGCGGTGGGCCTCGGCGAACGCCTCGCTGATCTCGACCAGCTGGCGGCGCGACTCGGGCGAGCCCCAGTAGATGGTGGCGCCGATGCCCTGGGCGCCCATGTCGAAGCACTGGCGCACCGAGCCGAACAGGGTCTGGTCGTACGTGTTGGGGTACGACATCAGCTCGTTGTGGTTGATCTTCACGATGAACGGGATGCGGTGGGCCCACTTGCGCGCCACCGCGCCCAGCACGCCGAAGGTCGATGCCACCGCGTTGCAGCCGCCGGCCACCGCCAGCTCGACGATGGCCTCGGGATCGAACATCGCCGGGTTGGGCGCGAACGACGCGCCGGCCGAGTGCTCGATGCCCTGGTCGACCGGCAGGATCGACAGGTAGCCGGTGCCGCCCAGGCGGCCGGTGTCGAACATGTGCTGCAGGGCGCCCAGCACCCGCGGCGAACGATCGGTCAGCGCGAACACGTCGTCGACGTAGCGCGGCCCGGGCAGGTGCAGGCGGCCCTTGTCGATGGTGGCGCAGGTGTGGTCGAGCAGCCCGGCGCGGTCGCCCAGCAGCTCGCGGATGGTCCCGATCGAAGCGGTGTCAGCCATGGCGCGGTTCTACCCGTCGCGGTCCGGGGGCGTAAAGGGGGACGTCGATCACGGGCGTTGCAATCGGCCGGGCGGCCCGATACAACGCTCGAATTGGCCCGGGGGACGTGGTCGCCCGGCTATCCGTGACACTCGCTTTCTTGGAGGATCCATGCGTCGCATCGCCACTGCCGGTCTCGTTCCCCTGTTCGCCCTCGCCGCTGCCTGTGGTGGCGACGACGGCGGCTCCATCGATGCCGGCACCGACATCGACGCCATGGTGCTCGAGAACCCCGGGTTCCCGACCCCGACCATGGTGACCAAGGCGAACATGAACACCGGCGGCGTGTGGACCGAGGTCGGCGACGCCGACTGGAGCTGCCTAAACACCCCGAGCGCCGACCAGCCGTCGACGCAGGCGATCGCGCTGTCGGGCAAGATCCGCGACTTCCAGGACTCGGCCAACGGCGTGCGCGCCGCCACCGTCACCGCGTTCCCCGGCATCATGCTGTCGGGCTCGAGCGGCACCGCGACCTCGGGCGACACCGCCCAGACCGCGGGCGACTACTCCATGAGCCTCGCGATGCTGCCGGGCGGGACCACCCGCTTCGGCTTCAAGGTCGAGGCCACCGGGTACCTGAAGACCTACCTGCTCAACCAGTACTTCAACCCGGCGAACGCCACCCAGACCCGCAACATCGACGCGATCTCCGAGGGCACCGCCAACGCGCTGCCGGCGCTGGTCGGCATCAGCCGTGACCCGGCCAAGGGCGTCCTGGCCGGCGCGTTGCGCGACTGCGCGGGGCACGAGGTGTCCAACGCGGTGGCCACCGTCAGCTCGACCCAGGGCGCGGTCGCCCACCTGACCGGCGCCAAGACCTTCTACTTCTCGGCCACCAACGGCTTGCCGGTGCGCAACTCGCAGGCGCCGGTCATGAGCGCCAACGGCCTGTTCGTGGTGCTCGAGCTGCCGCCCCAGACCGCCCCGGCGTTCATCCAGGTGTGGGGCTTCCGCACCGCGGCCGACCTGGCCGCCGGCACCCTGACGCTCCTGTCGGAGCTGCCGTCGCCGGTCGAGGCCAACGCGGTCATCACCGGGTCGTTCGAGCCGGTCCGCCAGTAGCCGCCGCGTCGGCGCGCCAGCGCCGCGCAACCAGCGCCCCGGGGCCTCGGCTCCGGGGCGTTTCTGTTATCGTCGTCGCTCACGTCCGGGGGAACCATGAACCGTCACATCCTGTCCGCCGTCGCCGGGCTCGCGGTCGCCGCCGCCGCGGCGCCGGCCCGCGCCGATCTCACCGAGCTGAAGTGGGCCAGCGAGGGCTACTTCCGCACCCGCACCGTGCTGCTCACCAACCTGGCGCCGCAGCCGCGGTCGGTGGTGAGCTACGCGCCCACCGGCGAGCAGCTGGTCATCCCGGACATCCGCTCGACCAGCTACATCACCAGCCGGCTGCGGCTGATGCCGTCGCTGCAGTTCGGCAAGCAGGTCCGCCTCAACTTCCAGATCGACGCGCTCGACGACGTGGTGTGGGGCGACAACAACGGCCTGTCGACCGCGCCGCTGTTCGCCACCGACGGCTCGAACCAGGGCTACCTGGGCGGGCCGCCCGGTGACTCGGTGGTAGTCAAGCGGGCCTGGGTGCAGTTCCCGGTGCCGGTCGGCCTGATGCGGGTGGGCCGGATGCCGTCGCACTGGGGCATGGGCCTGCTCGCCAACGGCGGCGGCAACGGCTGGATCGATCCCGAGACGCCCAAGGGCGAGCCCGAGCGCCGGGTGCTGGACAACTTCTTCGACGACGACTTCGGCGACAACCACTTCGGCTCGTCGGCCGACCGCATCTTGTTCATCACCAAGCCGGTGTCGATCTACCGGACCATCAAGAAGAAGGGCAACGTCGATCACCCGCTGGTGGTCGGCTACGCCTACGACAAGCTGTCGGAGGCGCCGCTCCTGCCGTTCGAGGCGTTCGAGCGCAAGTTCCGCCCGTTCGGCCAGCAGGGCTTCCTGTCGCGCGGCTCCAACGACGACGTCAACGAGCACGTGGTGCTGGCGGTGTGGAACCAGCCCGACTGGGACAAGAAGTCGTTCCAGGACGAGCTGCGGATCGGCTTCTACGGCGTGCTGCGCACCTCGAAGGAGGGCTCGACCCAGCCGTCGCGCCTCGACGATCCCACCCGGGTGTGCGGCACCTTCGACGGCCAGCCGTACCCGTGCGTCGACACCGGCTCGAAGGTGTGGATCGCCGACCTGTGGTGGCGGATCCGCTACGGCAAGCTGATGACCGAGGGCGAGGCCTACTACATCGGCGGCAAGACCTTCGGCGGCGTGCCGTTCCCGTCGCGCAACCAGAAGAAGGAGGCGGCCATCAACGCCGGCGTGGCGCGCTTCGCCTGGCTCGACCGCACGTACGACGCCGTGCTCGAGGTGGGCCACGCCTCGGGCGACGACGTCCTCGAGGACGAACACTTCAAGCAGCGGGCCATGCACCCCGACTTCAACGTCGGCCTGATCTTGTTCGAGGAGACGCTGCGCGAGCTGACCGCGCGCGCCTACGGGGTGCCGTTCTTCTCGAACGAGAACCCCCAGGGCGCCCTGGGCCTCATGTCCAACGGCGGCGTGATCAACGCGAACTACATCTTCCCCAAGGCGCGCTGGCGGCCGACGCCGGTGGCGCGCACCGAGCTCACCGCCGGGGTGCTGGCGGCGTGGGTCGACACCCTGGCCACCGGCGGCACCGCCCTGTTCCGGGCCTGCTCGGGCCCGAACGGCACCTGCGCGGCCGACGAGACCTCGTCGACGTACCTGGGCACCGAGGTCGACGTGGCGGCCCGGGCCTACTTCGCCGGCAACATGCGGGTGTCGGTCGAGGCCGGCTTCCTGCAGTACGGCGCGGCGCTCAAGAAGCAGCTGCCCAACGCCGACCACTCGACGACGCTGCAGACCTCGATCTCGTTCGTGTGGTGACCTCGTCGGCCCCGGTGTCGGCGGCCGCGCGCCGGGCCGGGCGCGACGCGCTGCTGGCGTGGCTGGCGGTGGCCGTGGCGGTGGCGTCGGTGGTCCGCATCGACGTCACGCTGCCGCTGATCGGCCACCTGGGCTCGGCGCTGGTGGCGGTGACCCTGCTGTACGCGCCGGTGTGGGTGGCGGCGTGGCGCAAGGAGGACCTGCTCGACTACGGGTTCACCACCGCCCCGGCCGGCAAGAACGCGCTGTACGCGGGGGTGGCTCTGGCGGTGATCTTGCCGCTGTTCGCGCTGGGCTACGTGCAGTTCTACCAGCTGGCCTGCCACAGCGACCTGCTGCACCGGTTCACGCCGCCCGGGACCTGCCACCGCTGGCACGGCTTCGAGCCGCACTGGCCACGCCAGGTCGGCGCGCTGCTCGAGTTCTGCGCGGTGCAGCTGGTGGTGGTGGCGCTGCCCGAGGAGCTGTTCTTCCGCGGCTGCGTGCTGGGGCTGCTCGAGCGGCGCTGGCCGCCGCGCTACCGGCTGTGGGGCGGCGGCGTCGGCGTGGCGCTGGTGGTGTCGTCGCTGTTGTTCGCGGTCATCCACCTGCCCAAGGCGGGCGACCCGCGGGCGCTCGCCACGTTCTTCCCCGGCCTGTTGTTTGGCTGGATGCGCTCGGCCACCGGCTCGATCGGCGGCTCGGTCGCGGTCCACGCCGCGTCGAACATCTGGGTCCGTGTCCTCGACGAGGTGCTGCTGCGGTAGCCCGGGCCGGCGCGCCGGCTCAGTGGATCAGGTTGACCCGCGGGAAGTTGCCGCCGATGTCGTCGCGGGCGTCGTTGCGCTCGCGCACCGCGAGGAGCACCAGGTTGGCCAGCATGTCGTCGTCGACCTTGGTGCCGCGCTCGGGCACGTCGAGGGCGGCGCCGGTCCACTCCGGGCTGAACACCAGGGCCACGCCGTTGCCGTTGTAGCCCAGCTGCACGAACATCTCGGGCTGGAACTCGACGCACTTCTTGCTGCAGCAGTGGAAGGTCTTGGCCACCCGGTAGAAGCCCTCGCGCGGCAGCGGGTGCAGGCCGCGCCCGTCGAAGCCGGCCGGGGCCGTCATGCCGCGGGCCGCGAACTGGGCGCGGTTCTTGACCCACTTCTCGGGGAAGTAGAACCCCGGCCCGGGGTCGCCGTGGTTGTGGAAGTAGACCAGTCGATCGGCCTCGCACTCGCCGATCTTGGCGGTGGTGCGGTACAGGCCACAGGGGGGGAGGTTGGTGGGCGCCATCGCCGCCAGTGTGCCATGCGCCGCGCCGGCGCGTGCTACGCCTCCGGCCGATGCGCGCCGCCGCCCTGTTCGATCTCGACCACACGGTGCTGACCAGCGACACCGGCATGAGCTGGATGCGCTTCCAGCGGCGGCGCGGCGATCTGACGGCGCTGGGGATGGCCCAGGCGGTGTGGTGGAGCCTGCTGTACAAGGCCGCGGTCCTGGACCTCGAGGCGCTGGCCAACCGGCTGGTGGCGGGCCTGGCCGGGAAGCCCGAGCAGGCCATGCGCGAGCAGGCCGCGGCCTGGTACCAGGCCGACGTGGTGGCGATGATCTCGCCGTCGGCGCGCCACGCCATCGCCGCCCACCGCGCCGCCGGCGACGTGATCGCGCTGGCCACCGGCGCCACCCAGTACGCCGCCGAGTCGGTGGCGGCCGGGCTGGGCATCGAGCACACGCTGTGCTCCCGGCTCGAGGTGGTCGACCACGCCTTCACCGGCCGGCTGGCGGCGATGTGCTTCGGGGTCCACAAGGTGGCCCTGGTCGAGGCCTTCGCCGCCGCCCACGACGTCGACCTGGCGCGCTCGACGTTCTACTCCGACAGCTACAACGACCTGCCGCTGCTGGCGCGGGTCGGCACGCCGGTCGCGGTCAACCCCGACCTGCGGCTGTGGCGCCACGCCCGGGCCCGCGGCTGGCGGATCGAGGTCTGGCGATGACGGCGCCGCGAGGGCATGCTCCCGCCATGTCGGAAAGCGCCCTGCGCGGCCTCGCGCTCTTGCCCCACGTCCGCCGCCTGATCGAGCTGGCCCTCGACGAGGACCTCGGCCGCGGCGACGTGACCACCGCGTCGACCGTCGGCGCCGCCGCCACCACCGCGGTGGCGGTCATGAACGCCCGGGTGCCGATGACGGTGTTCGGCCTCGACATCGCCGCGGCGGTGTTCGCGCTGGTCGATCCGCGGATCACCGTCGAGCGCCACGTGGCCGACGGCGCCCAGGTGGCCGGGGGGCGCACGCCGCTGGTGACCGCGCGCGGCCCGGCCGCCGAGCTGCTGATGGCCGAGCGCACCGCGCTCAACTTCGTCCAGCGCCTGTCGGGCGTCGCCACCATGGCCGCGCGCTACGCGGCGGCGGTGGCGGGCACGCCGTGCCGCGTGGTGGACACCCGCAAGACCACGCCGGGCTACCGTGTCCTCGAGAAGGCCGCCGTAGCCGCCGGCGGCTGCGGCAACCACCGGTTCGATCTCGGCAGCGGCATCCTCATCAAGGACAACCACATCGTCGCGTGCGGGGGCGTGGCCGCCGCGGTCGAGCGGGCCCGCGCCACCGCGCCCCACCCGCTGCGGATCGAGTGCGAGGTCACCGACCAGGCCGAGCTGGTCGCGGCCATCGACGCCGGCGCCGAGCTGGTGCTGCTCGACAACATGACGCCCGACCAGGTCCGCGCCGCTACTGCGCTGGCCCACGCGCGCGGCGTCCGCTGCGAGGTGTCGGGCGGCATCACGCTGGCGACCATCCGGGCCTACGCCGAGGCCGGGGCCGACCTGATCTCGGTCGGCGCGTTGACCCACTCGGCGCCGGCGGTCGACATCGGGCTCGACTTCGTGCCGGCGTGAGCTGGCTGGGCCGTGACCGGCGCGCGGTCGACGTGTGCACGTCGACCAACGACCTGGCGCTGGCCTGGGCCCGCGACGGAGCGCCCCACGGCGCGCTGGTGACCTCCGACGCGCAGACCGCCGGGCGCGGGCGCCACGGCCGGACCTGGGCCTCGCCACCGGGGCGCAACCTGCACCTCTCGGTGGTGGTGCGGCTCGGGCCGGCGGTGCCGGTGCCGCCGCTCACGCTGGCGGTGGGCGTGGCGGTGTGCGACGCGATCCGCGCCGAGGGGGTGACCGGCGCCGGCCTCAAGTGGCCCAACGACGTCCTGGTCGGGCGGCGCAAGCTGGCCGGGGTGCTGTGCGAGTCGACCGGCGACGCGGTGATCGTCGGGGTCGGCGTCGACGTCAACGGCGCCGCGGCCGACCTGCCGGCCGACGTGGCCGCGCGGGCGACCACCATCGCCGACGAGCTGGGCCGCTGGGTCGAGCGCGACGCGTTCCTCGAGCGGCTGGTGGTCGAGCTGGCGGCGTGGATCGAGCGCTACCAGGGCGGGGGCGTCGCGGCGGTCGCGCCGGCGTGGGAGGCGCGCATGGTGCCCGGCCTGGAGGTGCGGACCGACCGCGCGACCGGCCGAGCCGACGGGCTGGCCGCCGACGGCGCCCTCCGCGTGGTCGGCCGCGACGGGGTCGTCCACGAGGTGCGGTCGGGCGAGGTCGAGTGGATCGCCTGACCGCGCAGTGCTACCACCCACGCATGGCCTCCGCCGCCCCACCGCTCCTCGTTCGGGCCCCCGATGCGCGCTAGCCGGGGCGCGATCGCCGTGGTCGCGATCGCCGGGGCGGCGGCGGCGGTGTGGGCGTGGCAGCGGCCCGCGCCCCGGGGCCGGGCTCGGCCGCAGCCGGTCGGTGAGGGCCCGGCGGGGACCGCGCCGGTGCCGCCGACGATCATGGTCCCGGGTCGCCTCGGCGCCCCGCCGGTGGCGCCGCGTCCGATCGGCGGCGGCTCGGCCGACCCGATGGCGCCGGAACCGACCGAGGACGCGCCGACCGACCTGCAGCCCGTGGCCGGGCAGGGGGCGCCGCTGCCGCCGGGCGTCGCGCCACGCGGGAGCGCCGCGGTCGGACAGCCCCAGCCGGGGCGGGTCGCGCTGGCGGCGGAGCCCAAGACCTACGTCCTCGACAACGGCGCGGTGGTGCGCGATCATCGCGCCGGCGTCGAACAGGCGCCGCTCGGGCCGCCGCCGCTGCCGCCCAACGAGCGCACGATGAGCCCGGTGGTCACCGCGCAGATCTACCGGGAGCTGGCGCCCCGGGTGCGGACCTGCGGCGCCGCGGTCCCGACCAACGAGCGGGGCGCCGATCCCTTCGTCTACGTCACGCTGACCGTGGCGGTCACCGGCGGCCAGCTGTCCACCACCGACGTCGAGGTGGCCGGGCACGACCTCGCGGGCCCCGCGACCGACGCCTTCCTGGCCTGCATCCACACCGACGGGATGACCATCACGCTCGCCGACACGGGCGAGCCCGACCGCCGTGGCTACATCGTCCAGTATCCGATCCGGGTGCGCTGACTGCGGCGGCGCCTGCGGCCCGCGGTCGCCCCACGTGCGGGCGCTGACAGGGCGTATTATCCGGCGACCCGGACTCGGAGGGTGGCGACCGTGTATTTAGGGCTGGTGCCCAGGCCCTTTACGCCCGCGACCCACTTCTGTACAGTGCCGCGGCTTATGAGCCGGCTTCCCCACCCCTCCACGATGGCCGCGCAGTCTCGCCGCCCGGGCGCACGTCCTGGCCGTCTCCTCGCGCTGGTCGGGCTGGTGCTCGTCGCGGCGCTGGCCACTGGGTGTGATGAGCTGTCGGCGCGCCACCTGATCCAGGAAGGCAACAAGGAGTACGGCGAGCAGAACTACGAGAAGGCTGCCGAGTACTTCCAGCAGTCGATCGCCAAGCACCCCGGCATCGACATCGCCCATCACAACCTGGGCATCACGTACAGCCGCATGTTCAAGCCGGGCATCGAGACCCCGGAGAACCGGGCCTTCGCGGACAAGGCGGCCGAGCAGTTCGCCATCTGGCTCAAGAAGCACCCCAAGGACAGCAAGATCCAGAAGCTCCTGACCTCGCTGTGGGTCGACGCCGGTGAATACGAGAAGGCGGTCGCGTTCTGGAAGACCGAGCACCAGGCGAACCCCACCTCCCGCGAGATCATCCAGCGGGTCGCCGGCATCTACTTCAAGTCGGGGGACTGGCGGTCCTCCGTCGAGTGGTATCAGAAGGACATCGACGTCGCGCCGGACAAGGAAGGCAAGATCGCCGGCTACTCGGCCATCGCCAACCTCACGTTCGGCCTGCTGTTTTCGTCCTCGGCCCGGGAGAAGCTCCAGGGCGTCGACCGCACCGAGATCGCCGAGGTCGGCCTGGCCGCCGCGGGCGAGGGCTTGAAGCTCGATGACACCAACATCGCCCTGACGGGTATTTGCCAGGGCCTGTGGCTGAACCGGGCGATCGCCAACGGGCCGTCCTGGGCGATGGCGATCGATCGTGCAGAAGCGCAGGTCTTTGAGCAGCGGGCGCGCGTTCTACGTGCAGAGGCCAAGAAGGCGCAAGACGCCGCGGCAGACAACGCCGGGACGACCCCGGCCCCCGCCAGCGGTACCTGACCGGACGGCCCAGGAGCCCACGATGTTCGAAAACTACACGGAATCAAAGCGTTCGAAGGGGATGACCTGGGCCATGGTCGTCCTCATCGTCGTCGTGGCCGGACACGCCGCGGCCGGCACCGCGCTGGTCGTCAATTCCCTTTGGAAGATCAGCAAGCTGGACGTGCCGGGCGGGGGCGTGGACCTGGCGATCGCGCCGCCGCCGCCGCCGCCGCCGCCGCTCAAGGGCGGCAAGAAGCTCGAGGCCACCGTCAAGCCGGTGGTCAAGAAGGTCAAGGTCACCGAGACCGTCCAGCCGACCAAGGTCGACCCGGATGACAAGCCGGTCGAGACCGGCGACAGCTCGGACGGGCCCGAGGAGGGTGATCCCGACGGCGTCGAGGGTGGCGATCCCAACGGCGTCGCCGGCGGTGTGATCACCGAGGCCCCGCCGCCCCCGCCGCCGCCGCCCCCGCCGCCGCCGCCCCCGCAGCCGCCCAAGGTGGTGCCGCCCACGGCGCTTGAGCAGCAGCGCATCGCGGGCGACAAGAACATCATCCCCGACGACGTCACCAAGACCGAGATCAGCCGCTCGGGTAAGAGCCAGCTGACCATCCCGGTCAAGGTGTGCGTCGGCCGCAGCGGCGGCATCGACAGCGTGTCGCTCCTGAAGTCGTCGGGCTTCCCCGCCTACGACGAGAAGCTCAAGCGCGAGATCCGCCGCTGGCAGTACCGGCCGTTCATGATCAACGGCTCGGCTGCGCCGGTGTGCGCCATCGTGATGTTCGTGTACCGCCAGAAGTAATCCCTCGTCATCGGAGCAGGCGCGCGGTGCCTGCCTTGTCCGCTCTCGAACCCGGAACCCCAAAAGCGTAGGCCAGCGTCATGGATCAAAGTTTCACTGAAATCTGGGCTCACATGAGCCTCCCCGTGAAGGCCATCATGTTCTTCATGTTGCTCATGTCGATCTACATGGGCTACCGGGCCATCGACCGCATCATCACCTTCTCGAAGGCCGCCGGCGAGACCGTGCGCTTCGTGCTGAGCCTGCGCGACAAGCTGAAGAACCACCGGTACGAGGAGGTCCAGAAGGAGGCCCAGTCGTACAAGTACAGCCCGGTCGCCAAGGTGGTCGGTGCCGGCACCGCCGCCTACCGTCAGGGCCAGGAGGCGCTCGCCAAGCAGGGCCCGCAGGACGTCGGCGACTTCGACCTGGTCGACTCGGTCAACCGCGCCATCGAGCGGGTCAAGGAGCGCGAGACCTCGAGCCTGCGCAAGGGCCTGGCCGGCATCGGCACCGTGGCGACCGCGACCCCGTTCGTCGGGCTCCTCGGCACGGTCATCGGCATCATCAACGCGTTCTCGCTGCTCAAGGGCAACGCGACCATCGAGGTCATCGGCCCGGCGATCGCCGAGGCGCTGTACGCGACGGCCGGCGGTCTGCTGATCGCCATCATCGCGGCCATCGCGTTCAACTACTGCACGAACCGGGTCGAGGAGCTGACGGTCGACATGAACGACGTGTCGTCGGAGTTCCTCGATCACATCCTGCGCGAGGGCCGGAGCTAGCCCATGTCTTCCGCGGGGGGCCACGGCAAGCGCAAGCGGATCCATCACGTCAAGAAGATGGCGTTGATCCCGCCCAAGAGCGACATCAACGTCACCCCGCTGGTCGACATCTGTCTGGTGCTCCTGATCATCTTCATGGTCATCACGCCGATGATGTCGCGTGGCCGTGAGGTGAAGCTGCCCAAGACCGACAACCACTACCAGCGCAAGGACAAGCAGCAGCCGGTGGTGGCCATCGACCACGACGTCAAGACCGACACCTACCCGGTCTACTACGACAAGGAGCGCCTGGGGCTCCTGTCGGAGCCGGGGGTCGCCGACAAGCTCAAGGACAAGATCGTCAAGGGCTGGGAGAACGTGAAGGATCCCGACAGCCAGGGGCGGGTCTACGTCAAGGCGGCGGGGGACGCTCCCTACAAGGAGGTCTACCCGCTGCTGATGGCGATCAACGAGATGGGCGTCGTGTCGATCGACCTCGGCACCAACGAGAAGGCCAAGTAACCATGGGCATGAACCTAGGCGGCGGCGGGGGAGTCAAGAACGACATCAACGTCACGCCGCTCATCGACGTGGTGCTGGTGCTGCTCATCATCTTCCTCGTCACGATGCCGATCATGATGCGCACCATCACCCTCGAGGTGCCACGCAAGATCCGCCCCGACGAGTTCGTGGCGCCCAGCGAGTCGAAGCCGATCAACATCCTGGTGAAGTCCGACCTGACGGTGTCGCTCGACGCCGGCGACGGCGAGAAGACCGTCCAGGCCACCGAGGTGTCGAGCAAGCTCCGCGAGCTCCTGGCCTCGAAGAAGGGCGACGACAAGATCGTCTTCGTCGACTTCGAGGACATGGTCCCGTGGACCAACACCGTCGAGCTGATGGACGCCATCCGCGCGGTGGCCAGCGACCCCGACCACAACGAGGTGAAGGTGGCGCTGAAGATGAAGGAAGACGCGCCGCCGCCGTGACCGGTGGCTCGGTGCTGCAGCGGGGGGACGCGAGCGGTGCCCGATCGGGGGGACCGGCTGCGGAGCCCCTGGGCGGCGTTGGTGGGTCCTTGCGATCGGTGCTGGAACGGGGGGACCGGCTGCGGAGCCCCTGGACTGCGTTGGTGGGTCCCTCCCACGTCCTTAGGCTCGGTGCTGGTACGGGGGGACCGGCTGCGGAGCCCCTGGACTGCGTTGGTGGGTCCCTCCCACGTCCTCACGTACCGACGTACGCTCCGGCGTGGGTCCCTCCCACCGCCTTGTCCAGGGGCTTCCTCGCGCGGTCCAGCTAGACCTCCAGCGGCGCGCTCCTACCGGGCCAGCTAGACCGCGAGCGGTGCGCTCCCACCGGGCAAGGTAGACGTCGAGCGGTGAGCGCCCACCGGGCCAGCTAGGCGTCGAGCGGTGCGCTCCTACCGGGCCAGCTAGACCTCGAGCGGTGCGCTCCCACCGGGCAAGGTAGACGTCGAGCGGTGCGCTCCCACCGGGCCAGCTAGGCGTCGAGCGGTGCGCTCCCACCGGGCCAGCTAGAGGTCGAGCGGTGCGCTCCGGCGTGGGGCCGTCCCACCGATCCAGGCGGTGGCGCTCCGGCGGGCCCACGGCCTGGAGCACAGGCTTGCGGAGCACCGGCGCCTGCGACAGTGGGGTGCGTGGTCCGCGTGCTCCTAACCCCTCGCGCCGTCACGAGCGGTCAGAGACCAGGGGCTAGGACCGGTCGTTTGTCTGATGGTACCAAGAACCATCGCCTTCAACCTGGGTGGCTGTAGGTGCACACCGGCGGATGTGCTTGACAATCGTCACACCAGCCCGGTAAGACCCAACATCTTTTCGTACGGTTGCCTCGGTGTGAGGACAATCGTGACCTTCACCTTTCGAGCTTCGATGGAGCAACTGACCATGGCAAACCTGTTCAGGTGGGGTCTCGCATCTGTCACGACGGCGCTCTTGGCGTCGGCGTGCACGGTGCCTGATTCCACGACGGATCTTAAGCCCGAGGGCCCACCGATGATCCAGCAGATCTTCATGTCGGAGATCGCCGGTGGACGCCAGACCGTCCTCGCCCATGGTTGGCATCCGAACGTCACCAACGGGCGGCTCGATGCCGAGCCGCCCGAGACCACCGACCTGACCCACCCGGTCACCTCGGCGGCGGCGTCGAATCAGTCGTTCCGGATCGTGTTCGACGAGCTGTTGTTCGGCAACGCGCTCGAAGAGATCGAGTGCCGCGACGGCTCGTTCTCGCGCGTCCCCGAGGGCGCGACGCCCGAGGACATCGCCAACTGCGCGGTGACCAACGACCTGCTGCCGACCTTCTGCACGGGCGCGCACGCGGTGTGCCTGGACGCCAACGGCGTGCCGGTCGGCGTCAAGGATGAGGCCCAGGGCAGCGCGCCGCCCGACGGCGCTCCCGACAGCATCCGCATGATCGACGGCGCGGTGAAGATCGCGTGTGGCGCGATCGACGTGCCGGTGAACCTCAACTCGTCGTTCTGGCAGCCGGCCGGCAACCAGCTGGTCCCGGCCGGCCGCACCGCGTTCAACAGCCTCGGCCCGGCGATCATCCTGATCCCCGAGGCCGGCCGCATGCCCAGCGCGTCGACCTGCCACTTCGAGTTCGCGCCCGACGTGACCGACAAGCAGCGGATCCGGCCGTGCATCCCGACCGGCGGCGTCGAGGACACCGACGATATCGGCATGTGCGAGGGCGGCGACACCTCGGGGTTCTCGTTCTCGACCGAGTCCATCGGCCTCGACTCGACCATCCCGAGCCAGGGCTCGACCACCTGGCGCTCGACCCAGCGCACCATCACGTTCATCCTGACCGCGGGGCCGGATCCGGCCTCGGCCGCGGGCGCCACCGTGACGGTCGACGAGGGCGGGACGGCGCGCACCGACTTCACCCAGCGGGTCAGCCCGACGGTCGCCACCCGGTTCGAGGTCATCTTCCCGACCGACCTGCTGCCGGCTACCGCCTACACCATCAACGTCAGCGGCCTGACCGACACGTTCGGTGTGGTCATCCCGCCGATGATGCTGTCGTTCACCACCGCCCCGTGAGGAACCCCATGAAGACCTCCAAGCTGCTACTCGCCGTCGTCCTCGGGACGGGCACCCTCACCGGCGCGGGGCTCACCACCACCGACGCCCGCGCCCAGAGCGCGACGTCCGGCGCCATCCAAGGCCGCGTCACCGACTCGTCGGGTGGCGGCGGCCTGGCCGGCGTGACCATCGTGGTGTCGGGCGCCTCGAGCCAGACCGCCATCACCGAGGAGAACGGGACCTACCGGGTCACGGACCTCAAGCCGGGCGACTACCTGGTCACGTTCTTCTACGGTGACGCCACCATCGAGCGCACCGGCATCCGCGTCGGCGTCAACAAGACGACCCCGGTGTTCCAGAAGATCAACACCGCGGCCGCGGTGACGGAGACCATCGTCATCGACGACAAGGCGCCGACGATCGATCCGACCTCGACCACCCAGGGGATCACGATCGACCGGGACTACACCGACAACATCCCGGTGCCGGGCCGCACCTTCGAGGCGGTCCTGGGCGCCGCCGCCGGCTCCCAGAGCGACGGCGTCGGCGTGGCGTTCTCGGGCTCGTCCTCGCTCGAGAACCAGTACATCGTCGACGGCGTCAACACCACCGGCCTCAAGTACGGCACGGTCGGCTCGCCGGTCATCAACGACTTCATCGAGGAGATCGAGGTCATCACCGGCGGCTACAACGCCGAGTACGGCCGCGCCACCGGCGGCGTGGTCAGCGTGGCCACCCTGACCGGCGGCAACGAGTTCGAGGGCCGGGTCTTCGCGTACCTGACCCCGGGCCAGCTCACCGCCAGCCGCGAGGTGGCGCTGTCCCAGGCCACCTCGATCGACGCCACCGGCAACCTCGACGTCGACGCCAACCTCGGCTTCACGCTGACCGGCCCGATCATCAAGGACCGGATGTGGTTCGCGGTCGGCGTGGCTCCGCGCTACGTCCGCAACACCATCACCCGCACCACCAAGCGCCAGACCGACTGCCGGCAGCAGCAGGCCGACGGCACGCTGTCGGTGTGCGATCCGATGTTCAAGGACGGCTTCGTCGACGTGGACCCGGCCACCGGGTTCCGCATCTTCGAGCAGCTCGACCAGACCAAGCTGCGGCCGAACACCAAGCTGCTGCAGACCTTCGGCAAGATCAACTTCGCGTTGAAGCCGGAGCACCAGGGCCAGCTGTCGTTCCAGATCAACCCGGGGCAGACCTCCAACTACGCCATCTACGGCCTGCACACCACGGGCGACAACACCGTCAACAGCCTCGGCGTCGACGGCGGCCTCAAGTGGACCTCGAAGTTCGACGACTCGAAGACCGAGGTCGAGGCCGTGCTGGGCTGGCACCGTGACCAGGCCAAGGGCAACGCCAACTACGCCGGCACCCGCCACATCCCGTTCGAGGTGCTGTTCTTCGGCAACCTCGGCAACTGGTCGAACATCACCGACCGCGACGGCACCCCGGCCGAGAGCGCCCTGACCCGGGCCGGCTGCTCGGATGGGCCCGACGATCCGTTCCCCGGCCTGGTCAACTGCCCGGACGAGGGCATCGGCTACCGCGTCGGTGGCCAGGGCTTCGTCCTCGACGACACCGACGACCGCTACTCGGCCAAGCTGGCGGTGACCCGCCGCCAGAAGCTGTTCGGCAGCCACGAGATCAAGGCCGGCGTCGACATCGAGGACAACCTGAGCGACGCGCCGCGCACCTACAGCGGCGGCGTCTACTTCGAGAACCTGCAGGACCGCCGCCAGATCCGCGTCAACCGGTTCATCCAGGTGGCGCCGCCGTCGACCACCGATCCCAAGTTCGACAGCACCTGCCTCTACGACGGCGGCATGTCGGACGTGGCGTGTCGGTACATCCAGGAGACCGGCGAGGGCTCGCGCATCCAGGGCGAGACCCAGAACTGGTCGGCGTACCTGCGCGACTCGTGGCAGATCCGCCCCAACCTGACGTTGAACGCCGGCCTGCGCTACGAGGAGCAGCGGCTGCGCTTCGCGAAGTACATCCGCGACGAGATCGACCCGCTGACCAACCGGCCGTTCGGCACCAACGCCATCGTCATGCGCGGCATGCTGGCGCCGCGCCTGGGCATCCTCTACGACTGGACCCGCGAGGGCCGCTCCAAGGTCTACGCCCACTGGGGCCGGTTCTACGAGTCGATCCCGATGGACATCAACTCGCGGTCGTTCGCCGGCGAGGTGACCTACCGGCAGACCTTCGACTCGACCGACTGCGGCACCGACCCGGGCGGGTACGGCGGCCCGTCGGGCTTCGGCTG
This sequence comes from Kofleriaceae bacterium, assembly GCA_041389965.1. Taxonomy (GTDB): domain Bacteria; phylum Myxococcota_A; class Polyangia; order Haliangiales; family Haliangiaceae; genus UBA2376. The sequence goes on from JAWKQV010000004.1 coordinate 52,286, forward strand.
TGACCTCAACGTCGGCGTGACCGGCGACGCCATCGGCATCAACGGCAGCGCGGTCGCGCCGGGCCTCAAGCCGCAGTACCTCGACGAGCGGATCGCTGGCGTCGAGTACGAGCTGATGGAGGACCTGAAGCTCGGCATGGCCTACCAGCACCGGGCCCTGGGCCGGGTGATCGAGGACGTGTCGACCGACGGCGCCAACACCTACATCATCGCCAACCCCGGCGAGTGGTCGTCCGACGAGGAGGCCAAGCTCGAGGCCGAGCTGGCCGCCACGACCGATCCGGTCGAGCAGGGCCGCATCACCAACCTGCTCCGCCAGTTCCGCGGCATCCGCAACTTCGACGCGCCCAGCCGCAACTACGACGCGCTGCAGTTCACCGTGACCCGCCGCTTCTCGAAGGCGCTGTACCTGCAGGCCAGCTACACCTACTCGAAGACGCAGGGTAACTACCCCGGCCTGATCTCGTACGACAACGGCCAGATCGACCCGAACATCTCGTCGCAGTACGACCTCATCGAGCTGACCGCCAACCGCTACGGTGCGCTCAACCAGGACAAGCCGCACTACATCAAGCTGGACGGCTACTACAAGTTCGACCTGAAGAAGGCGGGCGAGATCACCGTCGGCACGCGCATCCGCGCGCTGTCGGGCTCGCCGCGCCAGGCCCTGGCCCAGCACTGGCTGTATGGGCCGGGCGAGTCGTTCCTGCTGCCGCGCGGCCAGATCGGCCGCACCCAGTTCGAGACCGGCCTGGACCTGCACATCGGCTACGCCAAGAAGCTCGCCAAGAACATGGAGTTCGAGGTGTTCTCGGACATCTTCAACGTGTTCAACAACCAGGGCGTGGCCGGCGTCGACGACGTCTACTCGCGCCGCTCGGCCTCGAACCCGATCTCGGGTGGCGAGTACGCCGACCTGGTGTTCGCCAAGGCCAACGACCTGCAGACCGGCGCGGAGACCGGCAACCCGATCACCCGCAACCCGAACTTCGGCAACGTCAACGCGCGCTATGCGCCGCTGAGCGCCTCGTTCGGCGCCCGCCTGTCGTTCTGACCGGCTGACCTGGTCGCGACCTCGACGGGTCGGCGCTGACACGCCGGCCCGTCAGCATTTTCGGCCCGGCGATCGGCGCGGCCCGGGTCGTGGGCGCCCGGGCATTGGCGGCGGGCGGCGCCTGGGGTAAGACCGTCGACGATGGGCGCGCAGCTCAACCCAGAACAGCGGGCGGCGGTCGAGCACGGGGACGGGCCGCTCTTGGTCCTGGCCGGCGCTGGCACCGGCAAGACCCGCGTGCTGGTCCACCGCATCGGCCGGCTGCTGGAGGGTGGGGTGGCGCCGTGGGAGATCCTGGCGGTGACCTTCACCAACAAGGCGGCCCGCGAGATGCGCGAGCGGCTGGTGGCGCTGTGCGGGCCGGTGGCGGGGCGGATGTGGATCGGCACCTTCCACGCCACCTGTGCCCGGCTCTTGCGGCGGTGGGGCGAGGCGGTGGGGCTGCCCAAGGACTTCCTGATCTTCGACGACGACGACCAGCAGAAGGTGCTGACGGCGCTCATCAAGGAGGCCGGGTGGGAGGACCAGATCTCGGCCCGGACCATCGCGGCCCGGCTCGACTACGCCGGCAACCGCGGCCTCGATCCGATCACCGCCAGCGCCGGCCCCGGCGGCGAGTTCGCCACCGAGTTCCTTGAGGTGCTCGTGCCGAAGTACCGCGAGCGGCTGGCGCGCGAGAAGGCGGTCGACTTCGCCGGGCTCATCCTGAAGGTGCTGGAGCTGTGCCGCCACCCGACGGTCGGGCCGCGGCTGGCCAGCCTGTACCGCCACGTGCTGGTCGACGAGTTCCAGGACACCAACCTGGTCCAGTACCAGCTGGTCCAGCACCTGAGCTCGATCACCCGCAACCTGACCGTGGTGGGCGACGACGACCAGTCGATCTACGCGTGGCGCGGGGCCGAGCCGCGCAACCTGCTCGACTTCGATCGCGACTTCCCGGACGTGGTCGAGATCAAGCTCGAGCAGAACTACCGCTCGACCGAGCTGATCCTGGCGGCGGCCAACGCGGTCATCGGCAAGAACCACGATCGCCGCGGCAAGGCGCTGTGGACCGACCAGGCCGGCGGCGACCCCATCGACTACCTGGCGTGCGGCGACGATCGCGGTGAGGCCGAGACGGTGGCGCGCACGCTGCGCACGCTGGTCGACGACGGCGCGTGCTCGCCGGGCGACGTGTGCATCCTGTACCGCACCAACGCCCAGTCGCGGCCCCTCGAGGAGCAGCTGCGCCGGTTCCGGTTCGAGCCCAAGGTGGTCGGCGCCACCGCGTTCTTCGATCGCCGCGAGGTCAAGGACGCCATCGCGTACCTGCGCCTGTTGGCCAACCCCGACGCCGACTCGGCCTTCGAGCGCATCGTCAACGTGCCGCCGCGCGGCATCGGCGGGACCACCGTGGCGCGCCTGCGCGAGGGGGCTCGGGCCAGCGGGCAGCCGCTCCTGGAGGCGGCGCGGGCGGCGGCGCGCGGCGGGGGCGGGCTGGGCGGGCCGGCGCTGGGCCCGGGGCCGCGCAAGAAGCTGGCGGCGTTCGTCGAGCTGTTCGACGGGCTGGCCGCGGTGCGCGACGGCGGCGCGACCCTGGCCGAGCTGCTCATCCAGGTGGTGGAGCGGTCGGGCTACCGGGCCCACGTCGAGAGCGACGACGGCGACGGGCCGGATCGCATGCGCAACCTGGCCGAGCTGGTGAACGTGGCGTCGGACTACGACGCCGAGCACGGCGATGGCGACGAGGCGGCCGCGGCGGGCGACGACGTGGGCGGGGTCGACCCCAACGGCGACGACGCCGGCATCGACGCCGGCGGCCTGGCCGGGTTCCTCGAGCGGATCTCGCTGGTGGGCGCGGCCGACGCCGAGGACGGGCGCGGCGAGACCGTCACCCTCATGACCATCCACATGGCCAAAGGGCTCGAGTTCGACGTGGTGTTCCTGTGCGGCCTGGAGGACGGGCTGTTCCCGTCGCTGCGCCCGCGCGACGAGCTCGACGACGGGGCCGCGCTCGAGGAGGAGCGCCGGCTGGCCTACGTCGCGCTGACCCGGGCCAAGCGCCAGCTGTACGTGTCCAGCGCCCGGCTGCGGCGGGTGTGGGGCGAGCTGAAGGTGCAGACGCCGTCGCGCTTCCTCGACGACATCCCGGCCCGGTGCCTGCGCGCGGGCCTGGCCCCGTCGCCGCCGCTGCGTGGGCCGGTGACCCGCCGCACCGGCCGGCCGGTGGTCGACGAGTTCGACCAGCGCAGCTACGACGACGACCTGCCGGTGTACCAGGTCGACGCCGAGGACGGCGGCCGCTTCCCGCCGGGCGCCGCGGTGCGCCACCAGGCGTTCGGGCGCGGCCGGGTGGTGGAGGCGCACGGCACCGGGCCGTCGCAGCGGGTGGTGGTCGAGTTCACCGGCCTCGACCCGCAGGCGCCGGTGACCAAGACCATCGACGCCCGCTGGCTGGCCCGCGAGTAGGCGCGTGGCTACTCGGGCATGGGCTCGGGCACCAGCTCGACGGCGATGGCGCCGCGATCGCGCCACACCGTCAGCGCCACGGCGCGGCCCACCGGCGCGTTGGCCGACAGCCACGGCAGGTTGCGGTGGTCGACCGGCTTGCCGTCCCACGCCTGGATGACGTCGCCCGGCCGCAGACCGGCCTTGGCCGCCGGCGAGGCCGCCTTGACCTCGGTCACCAGGGCGCCGGCTAGCGACCCCAGCGTGAGCTGGGCCGCGACCTCGCGGGTCACCGGCCGGGCCAGCACACCCAGCCAGGCGCGCTTGACGCTGCCGTAGCTCTTGAGCGGCTCGATCACCTCGCGCAGCCGCGCCGACGGCACGACGAACGACAGCTCGCCGGGGCGATCGCCGGTGGCCACCGCCACGCCGATCACCTCGCCCGCGGTCGACAGCACCGGGCCGCCCGAGTTGCCGCGGTGGATGCGGGCGTCGACCTGGAGGAAGGTGCGGAAGCCCATGGCCGGCCCTGGCACCAGCGTGGCGGCGGCGTCGCGCCCGGTGGCGGCCACGATGCCGGCGGCGGCGGTCACCTCGTCGCCGAACGGGTTGCCGAGCACCACCACCCACTCGCCGACCGCCAGCTGATCGCTGTCGCCCAGGCGCAGCGCCGGCAGGCGGGGCGCGTCGACCGCCAACAGCGCCAGATCGAGGCGGGGATCGCGGCCGACCACCCGCGCTGGCAGCTCGGTGCCGTCGACCAGCGCCACCCGTACGTCGGCGACGTCGGCGACGACGTGATCGTTGGTCACCACGAACGAGCCGCTGGCGGCGATCAGGAAGCCGGTGCCCAGCGCGGGGTCGGCGGTGGTCGGCGGCGCGCCGGGAAACATCGCGGCCGGGCCGCTCTTGACCGGGGTGGCGCTGCGGATGGCGACCACCGCGCCGCGGGCGTCGCGCACCAGATCGACGAACGAGCCGGGCGCGCCGGGGTAGCCGACCCGCGCCGGGCGGGGCGCCTCGTCGGGGGGCGGCGCTGTCGGGGCGGCGTCGTCGGGCCCGCCCCACTTGCACGCCGCCACCGCCAGGGCCACCAGCGCGGCCCGGCTCACGTCGACTTGGCGGGCGCCGACGCGTCGACGAACGCGACCCGCAGGTCGTAGATCAGGCTCTGCAACAGCTTGTGCTCGGCCTCGTCGAGGTTGCCCTTGGTCTTGACCTCGAGCATGCCCAGCACGTCGATGAGGAAGCGCGCGGTGTCGAGGTCGAGGTCCATCGCCTCGCCGCCGGGCGCCGGCATGCGGCCCAGCGCCACCATCGCCGAGGAGGCCAGCGACAGGATGTGCGTCGAGAAGTCGACGGCGGCCAGCACCACGGGTGGATCGGACTCGGCCATGGCCGCATCCTACCCGACCCGGCGCCGCGATGTGCACGCCAGGCAGATCCGTGACATCGTCAGGACACATGGACACGTTGGTCGATCCCGTGGCGCCGGGCGCCGCTGCGCCATCCGAGGCTGGCTCCCCGGCCGCCCCACCGACCGCCGCGCCCGACCTGGCCGGGGCCGCGCCGCCGCCGAGCGAGGCGCCAGCGACTGGCCCCGGGATCCTGGCCGGCCCGCTGCACGAGCTGCAGCAGCAGGTCGAGCGCGAGAGCGGCTTCGTCGACGACGTGGTGGCCGAGGTCGGCAAGGTGGTCATCGGCCAGACCCAGATGATCGAGCGGATCCTCATCGGCCTGCTGGCCAACGGGCACTGCCTGATCGAGGGCGTCCCCGGCCTGGCCAAGACGCTGACCGTCAAGTCGTTGGCCCAGACCATCGCCGCGACGTTCCAGCGCATCCAGTTCACGCCCGACCTGCTGCCGGCCGACATCACCGGCACCACCATCTACAACATGCACGCCGGCACCTTCACGCAGAAGAAGGGGCCGCTGTTCGCCAATCTGGTCCTGGCTGACGAGATCAACCGCGCGCCGGCCAAGGTGCAGTCCGCGCTACTCGAGGCCATGCAGGAGCGCCAGGTCACCATCGGCGACACCACCCACCGGCTGCCGGATCCGTTCTTGGTCCTGGCCACCCAGAACCCGATCGAGCAGGAGGGCACGTTCCCGCTGCCCGAGGCGCAGCTCGACCGCTTCATGCTGCTGGTCAAGGTGACCTACCCGAGCGCCGTCGAGGAGCGGGCCATGCTCGATCTGCTCACCGGACCGCGCCCGCCCGCGCTCGGGCCGGTGTGCGAGCTGGAGCAGCTGCGGGCGGCGCGCCGGGTGGTGGATCACATCTTCATCGACGACAAGGTGCGCGACTACCTGGTGCACCTGGTCCACGCCACCCGGGATCCCCGCGCCTACGGCCTGCCCGAGCTGGCGCCGCTGGTCGAGTACGGCGGCTCGCCGCGCGCCACCATCAACCTGGCGATCGCCGCCCGCGCCCACGCCTTCTTGCGCCACCGCGCCTTCGTCACACCCGACGACATCAAGGCCATCGCGCTCGACGTGCTGCGCCACCGCGTGGTCATCACCTACGAGGCCGAGGCCGAGGAGATCACCTCCGAGGACGTGATCCGCCGGGTGTTCGAGCACATCCCGGTGCCGTGACCGCGCGCGCCCCGTGACTGCCCCACGACCGCCATGCCGATCGTCGCCAGCGAGCTCCTGAAGAAGGCCAAGAAGATCGAGATCGTCACCCGACGGTTGGTCGACGAGCGCCTCGCGGGCCAGTACCACTCGGTGTTCAAGGGCCGCGGCCTCGAGTTCTCCGACGTGCGGCCGTACATCCCGGGCGACGACGTGCGCGCCATCGACTGGAACGTGTCGGCGCGGATGAACGCGGCCCACGTCAAGCAGTTCGTCGAGGAGCGCGACCGCACCGTCAACCTGCTCATCGACATGAGCGCGTCGGGCGCGTTCGGCACCGGCCCCACCAGCAAGCGCGAGCTGGCCGCCGAGCTGGCGGCGATGGTGGCGTTCTCGGCCATCAAGAACAACGACCGGGTCGGGCTGTTCCTGGTGACCGACCGGGTCGAGCGCTACGTGCCGCCCAAGAAGGGCCGGCGCCACGTCATGCGGGTGGTGAGCGAGATCCTCGGGTTCCGGCCCCAGGCCCGCACCACCGATCTGGCAGCCGGCCTCGAGTTCCTGGGCAAGATCGCCCGGCGCCGCTCGGTGGTGTTCCTGCTGAGCGACTTCCTGTCCGACGGATGGGACCGGCCCATGCGCATCGCGGCGCAGCGGCACGAGCTGGTGCCGGTGGTGCTGGCCGATCCGGTCGAGCTGGCCCTGCCGGCGGTGGGGCTGGTGCAGTTCGAAGACCTGGAGAGCGGCGACGTGTTCGAGTTCGACACCAGCGGCTGGAACGCGCGCGAGTACCGGCGCCGGCTGGCCGGCAAGGCGGCGGCGCGGGACCAGGCCATCCGACGCATGAACCTGGACACGGTGATGGTGCGCACCGACCAGCCGTACGTCGACGCGCTGGTGGCGTTCTTCAAGGCCCGGGCCCGCCGGATGGCGCACGGATGAGGCCGCGCGTCCTGGCGGCGTGGGTCGCCGCGGTGGCGCTCTGGGTGGTGGCGCCGGCCCGGGCCCAGCCTGGCCCCGACGCCGGCGTGCCCGGCGCGGCGGTCGACGGCGGGGTGGCCGGCGGCGCGGTCGACGGCGGCGTGGACCAGGACGCTGGCCCGCCCCGGATCATCATCGACGGGCCGACGCTCCTGGGCATGGCCAAGCCGCAGGTGTCGGCCTCGGCGTCGCCCACCGAGCTGCGCCTGGGCGAGAAGCTGACCCTGTTCGTCGAGGTGGTGTTCGACGCCAACGTGACGGTGGCGGTGCCTGCCGGGCTCGATCTGGCGCCGGCGTTCGACGAGCTCAAGCGGTCGACCGTCGACGAGCAACGCACCGACGGCACCCGCAAGCGCACCTACCAGATCCAGCTGCAGGTGTGGGAGCTGGGCGACCTGCGCCTGCCGCCGATCCAGGTGACCTACTCGGTGGGCGGCGACTCGTCGTGGGTGGTCACCAACGAGGTGCCGCTGCGGGTGGTCGGCTCGATCGATGCCATCGACGCGCCCGACGCGCTGCTCGGCGCCACCCCGCCGGTGCCGGTCAAGCGCCGCGACTGGCGCTGGGTGATCGTGGCCGGCGCGGCCGGGGCCGTGCTGGTTGGCGCGCTGGCGTGGTGGCTGGTGCGGCGACGGCGCCGCCGGGTGGTGGTCCTGGTCAAGCGCGCGACGCCGACCGGCGACCCCGGCCTTGCGCCGGGCGCCACCGAGCCGGGCGCAGCACCCGAGCCGACCGGCCGCGTCGAGGCGGTCGCCCCGCCGCCGCCGCGCCGGGTGGTGGTGCCGCCGGCGGTGCGCCAGCGCCTGGGCGGCGCGGCCCAGCGCGCCCTGGCCGCGCTCGACGCGCTGGAGGCCCGGGGGACCCTGGCCACCGACCATGTCGCCGGCTACCGCGAGATGGTGGCGATCACCCGGACGTTCTTCCTCGAGCAGTTCGCGCTGCCCAGCCGGCACCGCACCTCGCGCGAGCTTATCGAGGCGCTGCGCGGGACCGGCCTGGTCGCGGCCGCCCGGGACGACGCCGCGGCGTGGTTCGCGGCGGCCGACCTGGTCAAGTTCGCCGCCGCGCCCGACGGTGACGGCGGCGTCGGGGCGCTGGGGCGGGCCCGCGCGCTCATCGTCCACGCCGCCAGCGGCGGCGGCGAGGTGGTGGCGTGAGGGTGGTGCGCGCGCTCGCGCCGTACGCGCTCCTGGCCGGGGTGGGCGGCACCGTCGGGGTCGGCCTGTACACGTACTACCAGGACCCCGGCCGGTGGACCGGCGCGCTCACCTGGGCCCGCCCGCTGGGGTGGTGGCTGTTCGCCGCCTGCGGGCTGTTGGCGTGGGTCAGCTTCCACCTGCGCCGGAGCCGCACCGCCACCATGGCGTTCTCGCGCGTCGACGACCTGCGCGCGGCCGGCGGCGGCGTGCGGCCCTACGTCGCGACCCTGCCCGCGGTGCTGCGGGTGGTCGCCGTCGGCGCGCTGGTGGTGGCCCTGGCCCGGCCCCAGACCTACCGGGTCATCACCCACGAGATCGACTCGATCGACATCATGCTGGTGCTCGACCTGTCGAAGTCGATGGAGGAGACCGACATGGCCCGGGGCGTGCCGCTCCAGGAGCGTGATCGCCTCGACTCGGCCCAGCGGGTGATCCGGCGCTTCGTCGCCGCCCGCACCGGCGATCGGGTCGGCCTGGTGGTGTTCGCGCAGCAGGCGATGCTGCAGTGCCCGCTGACCACCGACATGGACATCGTCGATCAGGTCGTGGCGGAGCTGGCCCTCGACGACATCCCGTCGCTGGGCACGGCCATCGGCGACGGCCTGGGCATGGCGCTGGCGTATCTGCGCCGCAGCGACGCCGCGTCGAAGATCGTCATCCTGCTGTCGGACGGCGACAACAACATCTCGACCCAGATGACGCCGCAACAGGCGGCCGAGGCGGCGTTCAAGGACCAGGTGAAGGTGTTCACGGTGCTGGTGGGCGCCGAGGGTGGCGCCAAGCGGTTCGGCAACTCGGTCAACCCGGCCACGCTGCGCAACATCGCCCAGGTGACCGGCGGCCAGTTCTTCAAGGCCACCGACTACGGCGAGCTGCAGGCGGGGTTCGAGACGGTGCGCGCCGAGCTCGACAAGACGCGCCGGGTCCGGCGCGAGACCAAGAAGGACGCCGAGCTGTTCGGCCTGCCGGTGGCGGTGGCGCTGGCGCTGTTGGCGCTCGAGCTGCTGCTGTCGGCGACCTGGCTGCGGAGGTTTCCGTGACCTTCCGCTACCCCGAGCTGGTGGCGGTGGCGGCGCTGGCGTTGGTGGTGGTCCTCGGGCTGGGCGCCCTCGACGAGCTGCGCCGACGCAGCCTGATGCGCAAGCTGGGCCACGTGCCGCAGCTGCGGCGGCTGCTGGTGTCGACCTCGACCTGGCGGCGCTGGCTCAAGCGGTGCCTGCTGGCGGTCGGCGTGGCGCTCCTGGCGGTGGCGGCGGCGCGCCCCCAGCGGCCGGGCGAGCGCGACGAGGGCCAGGAGGGCCTCGACGTGGTGGTCGGCCTCGACGTGTCCAAGTCGATGCTGGTGGCCGACGTCGGGACCGATCGGCTGGGCCGGGCCCGGGCCATGCTCGACGAGCTGTTGCCGCGGCTCATCAACGATCGGGTCGGGGCGATGGTGTTCGCCGGCACCGCCGCGCACTTCCCGCTGTCCGACGACAAGGCCGTGGCGCTGCAATTCCTCCACGACCTGGGGCCGGCCGATCTGCCGGGTGGATCGGCGGTGGCCGAGGCGTTCCGGGTGGCCACCTGCGTGCTGCGGCCCGAGACCCGCGACGCCTGGGGCAGCCAGTGCAGCGACGTGCGCGGCCGCGGCCACGGCGGCGACCCGGTGGCGGGCGAGCCGCAAGACACGCCGGTCGCGGTCGAGGTCGAGGAGGTGTCCGACCGCAGCAAGGTGTTCTTGCTGATCACCGACGGTGACGACCCCGAGCTGGTGGCCGGGGGCGAGGTGGCGGCGCAGGTGAGCGCGGCCAAGCAGCACGGCATCACGCTCCTGGTGGTGGGCGTCGGCACCGCCGCCGGTGGGCGGGTGCCGGCCATCGACGACCGCGGCCGGCCCAACGGCCGGTGGACCCTGGCTCCCGGTGGCCAGCCGGCGGAGTCGCGCCTCGACGCCGAGCTGCTGACCGCGCTGGCCGAGGCCGGCGGCGACCGGGCCCGGTACTTCGAGCTGGGCGCGGGCGCGTTCGACGTCGCGCCGATCGAGCGAGCGCTCGATGCGTTGTCGCGCGGCGCGCTGGCCCGCCGGCACCAGCGGGTGATGGACGAGTGGTTCGCGGTGTTCCTGTTCCCGGGGTTCATGCTCCTGGTCATCGAGGCGTGCATCGGCACCCGGCGGCGGGTCCGGTACCCCGAGGGCGACGCGTGAGGGCGTGATGGCTCTCGGCCGCGGCGCGTGGCACACTGGGCCCATGCGCAGCGTGCGCTCGGCGCTCCTGGTCCTCGCGCTCCTGCCGCTCGGCGGCTGGGAGCCGCTGTGGCGGTTCGATCCCGACGTCGCGGCGGGCAACCAGGCCTACGCCGAGCAGCGCTTCGACGACGCGCTGGCGGCTTACCAGCGCGCGCGGGACGGTGGCATCGACAACCCCGCGCTCGACTACGACGAGGGTACCGCCACCCTCGGCAAGGCCGAGGCCGCCCCCGAGGCGGCCCGCGGCCCGCTGTTCGAGGAGGCGCTCGAGCAGCTCGGGCGCGCGGCCAAGGGCCGTGATCGCCAGCTGCGCGGCCGGGCCCACTACAACCGCGGCAACATCCGCATGCTGCAGAAGCAGCTCGACCAGGCCATCGACGAGTACAAGGACGCGCTGCGGGCCGACCCCAACCTCGAGAGCGCCCGCTCGAACCTGGAGCTGGCGCTGCGCCAGCGCGAGAAGGAGCGCAAGCAACAGCAGGGGCAGGGCCAGGGGCAACCGCAGCAGGGCCAGGGCCAGGGCCAGCCGCAACAACCGCAGCAAGGTCAAGGGCAAGGGCAGGGGCAGGGGCAGCCGCAGCAACCGCAGCAGGGGCAGGGGCAGGGGCAGCCGCAGCAACCGCCGCCGCAGCAACCGCCGCAGGGGCAGGGGCAGGACCAGCCGCAGCAACCGCCGCAGGGGCAAGGGCAGGGGCAGCCACCGCAACCGCCGCCGCCGCAGCAGCCGCCGCCGCAGACGGGACAAGGGCAGCCGCAGCAACCGCAGCCACAGCCAGGACAAGGGCAGGGACAGCCGCCGCAACCGCAGCCAGGGCAGCCAGGGCAGCCAGGGCAGCCAGGGCAGCCAGGGCACCCCCCGCGCCGCATGCCGCAGCCGCAGTGGCCGCAAGACGAGACCGAGTCCGACACCCCCGACGCGCCGCAGGGCGACAAGCTCGATCGGCTCGAGGACATGTCGCGCCAGCTCCGGCGCAGCCAGGTCCGCGACCAGGCCGGGCGGTTCCGCGCGCCGCCGACGCGAGACTGGTAGTGCGCCGGCCGCGGGTGCTGGTCGTCGACGACGATCTGGGCACCATCGAGCTGGTCGGCGCGCACCTGGGCGGCGCGGCGATGGAGGTGGTCAGCGCCGGCGATGGCGCCGCGGCGATCGCGGCGGCGGTGGCTGCCCACGCTGCCGACCAGCCGTTCGACGTGGTGCTGCTCGACTTCCACCTGCCGCGCGCCGGCGGCGGCGAGGTGGTGCGGGCCCTGGGCGCGGCCGGCGTCGACGCCCGCGTGGTGCTGATGTCGGGGCGGGCCGCCACCGACGTGGCGATCGAGGCGATGCGGTTGGGCGCGTTCGACTTCGTGGCCAAGCCGCTGGCCCGGGTCGAGCTGCGGGCGCGCATCGAGCGGGCCATCCGCGATCGCGGGGCCGAGCACGGGCTGGCGGCGCGCCGGCCGCGCAAGAGCGACGTGATCATCGGCGGCGGGCCGTGGCTGACCCAGCTGTACGAGCGGGTCGGCATGGTGGCCGGCACCGACGTGACCGTCACCATCTCCGGCGAGAGCGGGACCGGCAAGGAGCTGGTGGCCCGCACCATCCACAACCTGTCGCCGCGCTACCAGCAGCCGTTCGTGGTGGTCAGCTGCGCGGCGGTGCCCGAGGCCCTGCTCGAGGACGAGCTGTTCGGCCACGTGCGCGGCGCGTTCACCGACGCCAGCCGCGACCGGCCCGGCCTGCTGGCGGCGGCCGACGGCGGCACGGTGTTCCTCGACGAGGTGGGCGAGCTGTCGCTGGCGGTCCAGGCCAAGCTGCTGCGGGTGCTGCAGTTCCGCGAGTACCGCCGGGTCGGCGACGACCTCGATCGCCAGGTCGACATCCGCATCCTGACTGCGACCCACCGCGACCTGCCCACGCTGGTGGCGGCGGGGCGGTTCCGCGAGGACCTGATGTACCGGATCAACGTGTTCCCGCTGGAGCTGCCACCGCTGCGCGAGCGGGCCGGCGACATCGCGCTGTTGGCGCAGCACTTCGTGCTGCTGCACCGGGGCCGGGTCGACAAGCGCATCGACGGCCTGACCGCCGGCGCGCTGGCCCGGCTGTGCGCCGAGCCGTGGCCGGGCAACGTGCGCCAGCTGGAGAACAAGATCCAAGAGGCGATGGTGGTCGCCGAGGGGCCGCTCATCACCGAGCGCGATCTCGATCTGGGCCGCCGGGCCCAGACCTCGCCGCCGTTCGATCTCGCGCGGCCGTTCCAGGAGCAGAAGCGGGCGGTGGTCGACCGGTTCGAGCGCGGCTACCTCCAGGCCCTGCTCGACGCCCACGACGGCAACCTGGCCGCGGCCGCGCGCCAGGCCGGCATGGATCGCAAGAACCTGTGGCTGTTGTTGCGCAAGCACGGGCTGGCCACCGGCCGCGGCCACCACTGATACCCTCGCGCCGATGACGCGCTTGCCCGAAGGTGTGCAGCTCGGTCCTGACGGTGCCCCGCGCTGTGGTTGGTGTGTCGGCGACCCCGCCTACGTGGCCTACCACGATCGCGAGTGGGGCTTCCCGGTCACCGACGACGTGCGGCTGTTCGAGAAGCTGTGCCTCGAGGGCTTCCAGGCCGGCCTGTCGTGGCTGACCATCCTGCGCAAGCGCGAGGGCTTCCGTCGGGCCTTCGCCGGCTTCGCCCCGGCCGCGGTGGCGCGGTTCGACGCGGCCGACGTGGCTCGGCTGTTGGCCGACCCAGGCATCGTCCGGCACCGGGGCAAGATCGAGGCGACCATCGCCAACGCCGGGCGCTACCTCGAGCTGGTCGCAGAGCACGGCTCGCTGGCACGCTACGTGTGGGGCTTCGAGCCGGCGCCGGCGGCGCGCCCGCGCCGGGTCACCTGGGCCGCGATCAAGGCGCTGGCGACCACGCCGGCGGCGACCGCGCTGTCCAAGGATCTCAAGCGGCGCGGGTGGCGCTTCGTCGGGCCGACCACCGCCTACGCGTTCATGCAGGCGATGGGGCTGGTCGACGATCACGTCGAGGGCTGCGTCGTCCGGCCTGCCGCCGAGGCGGCCCGGGCGTCGGTCCCGCGCGGCTAGGGCCGGCGGCAGGTCACTCGGCCGGCGGCGCGGCGGGGGCCGGCTCGCCGTTGCCGCGCTCGGCGTCGCGCAGCTTGTTCGAGCACTCGCGCGCCTCCTTCTCGATGGCCTTGAACTTCTCCTGGAACGACTTCGACGGCTCGCTGCCCTTGAGCTTGTCGCGGTTGGCCTTCATCCAGTCGCTGAACTCGTCGCGGGCCTTGCTGGCGCACGCGTAGTCCTTGCACGCGCACGCCTTGTCGCGGGCGGTCTTCATCTTGGCCATGGCCTCGTCGGCAGCGCTGCCGCCGCAGCCGATGAGGAGGGCACCGAGGGTGAACGCGAGCGCGACGTGCTTCATGGCGGCCAGGATAACCCAACCGCGGGGTCGCCGGGCGCTACAGCGCGACCGGCAGGCGCACCGAGAAGCAGGCGCCCTGGCCCAGCTCGCTGTCGACCCAGATCGCGCCGCCGTGCTGGCGGATGATCTCGCGGCACAGGTACAGGCCCAGCCCCAGGCCGCCGTGCTTGGCGGCGCCGGCGCCCTGGGTGAACTTCTCGAACAGCTGGGCCCGCAGGTCCTCGCTCATGCCCGGGCCGTGGTCGCGCACGTCGAGGCGGATCACGTCGCCCAGATCGTCGCCCGGCGCGAGCGGGATCCACGCGCGCGGATCGGTCGGCGACAGCGGCGGGGCGGCCCGATCGCCGACCGCGACCCGCTCGCGCCGCACCGCGATGGTGATGGTGCCACCCACCGGCGAGAACTTGACGGCGTTGCCGAGCAGGTTCGACACCACCTGGGCCAGACGATCGGCGTTGCCCAGGGCCGGGCCGACCGGCGCGGCCACCTCGATCGCCAGGGCCAGCCGGCGGTCGGCCATGGCCCGGGCGAAGTCGTCGGCCACGGTGCGCACCACCCGCTCGACGTCGATGGCGGCGAACGACGCGTCGAGCCGCCCGGCCTCGTGGCGCGACAGCTCGAACACGTTGTCGACCAGGCGGCGCAGGCGCTCGGCGTCGCCGTGGATGCGCTCGAACAGGGTGGCGTGGTCGAGGTGGGCCGGTGCCAGGTCGGGCTCGCGGCCCATCTCGGAGTAGCCGAGGATTCCGGCCAGGGGGTTGCGGATCTCGTGGGCCAGGATCGACATCAGCTCGGCCGAGCGGCGCGCTTCGGCCTGGAGCCGCGCGTGATCGAGCGCCAGGGTCAGCGGGGCGAGCGCCGCGTCGAGCAGGTCGGGGTCGAGCGGGCGCTCGTCGAGGTCGCACGACGACGAGTCGACGTAGACGATGCCGATCAGCCGGCCCCGGGCCCGCAGCGGCGCGGCCCACACCCGGCGCAGGCCCAGCGCCACCACGCTCGACTGCTCGCGCAGATCGGCGTCGAGCACGGCGTCGGCGACCGCCACCGCGTGGCCGGTGGCCGCGACCTTGCGCACGATGGTGCCCGACACGTCGGCGTCGCCGCGGTCGAAGCCACGGGCGTTGCCGCCCAGGTGGCGCGCGCGGATCTGCGGGCGGCCGTGGCCGTCGAGGATCAGCACGAAGCCGCGGTCGCACCCGCTGGCGGTCAGCACCGCCGCCAGCGCCAGCGCGATCGCCTCGTCGGTGTCGCCCCGGACCGCGGCCTGGGCCGCGGCGATGGCCTGCGGCAGCGGCGGCGCCGACGCTGGCCGTGGGCCGAGCGTGCGACGCAGCGCGCGGGCCCGCTCGAGGTCCCACCGGGCCCCGAGCGTCGCCAGCTCGGCCTCGGCCGCGGCGATCTGCACCAGGGCGACCTCGTCGTCGCCGCCGGCGTGGGCCAGCTCGGCCGCCTCGACCGCGACCCGGGCCAGCTCGTAGCGGGCGCCCAGGCCCGCCAGCAGCTCGCGCGCGCGGTCGACGAACCAGCGAGCGCTGTCGAGATCGCCCTGGCCGCGCAGCGCGGCGGCCGCCACCCGGTGCAGCACGCCCTCCTCGAAGCGCGCGCCCAGGTCCTTGGCGTCGCGCGCCGCCTCGAGCGCGCGCGCCAGCGCCTCGTCGGTGCGGCCCACCACCAGGTCCAGCTCGGACAGCCGGCGCCGGGTCTCGATGGCGTCCTCGCGCGCGCCCAGGCGCACGCACTCGGCCAGGGCGCGCTCGTAGCGCTCGCGGGCGGCGCCCAGGTCGCCGGCGCGGGCGTCGACCTCGCCGCGGTTGGCCATCACCATGGCCGCCAGGTGGGCGGCGCCGGTGCGCTCGGCCAGCACGGCGGCGCGCTCGAACGCGGCGCGGGCGTCGGCCAGCATGCCGAGGTCGCGGTACAGCGAGCCCAGGTTGTTGAGGGCGTGGATGGTCTCGAGGCGGTCGCCCTGGCGCTCGCTCTGCTGGCGGAAGCGCTCCCACAGGCGGCGGGCCTGGCCCCAGTCGCCCTGGTAGTAGCAGGCGGCGCCCAGGTTGTTGAGCGAGCGGGCGCGCTGCTCCAGATCGCCGGCGGCCTCGGCGGCGGCCACCGCGCGCTCGAGGGCGGCGATGGCCCGGGGGTAGTCGCCAGCCTGGATGGCCGCGCGCCCCAGCTCGTGGGCGACGCCGGCCGCCAGCCGCGCGTCGCCGTCGCCGTCGCCCAGCGGCGGCATGGTGTCGAGCAGCGCCAGGGCCCGGCGCGGATCGCCGACGCTGGTGGCGATGGCGGCGGCGACCCGCACCAGCTCGATGGTGAGCGCGCGGTCGTCGGAGCGGCGGGCCAGGGCCAGGCCGAGGTTGGCGTGCTCGGCGGCGACGCCGTAGTCGGCGCGGTGGACGAACAGCCACGCGATCCGCAGGTGGCACCGGCCCTCGGAGGTGGCGTCGCCGCCGCGACGGGCGGTGGCCAAAGCGCCGGTGGCCGCCGCCAGCGCCGCGTCGGGGTGACCGCGCCGGCGCTCGAGGTCGGCGATCTCGAGGGCGATGGTGACGCCGTCGTCGAGCGCGGCGCCGTCGGCGGCCAGCCGGAAGTGGTGCAGGGCGAGGTCGAGCTCGCCGGCCTGGCCGGCCAGCTCGGCCACCCGCAACAACAGCGGGCGCTGGTCGTCGGGGTCGGCCAGGGCCAGCGCGTCGGTGGCGTGGGCCACCGCGGCCGGCAGGTCGCCGCTGCGCACGGCGTCGGCGGCCGCCGCCAGGCACCAGCGCGCGGCCAGGCGCCCGTCGCCCAGGGCCCGGTGGTGGCGCGCCATGGCCGCGGCCGACACCGCCTGGCCCGCCGCCAGCCGATCCTCGAGGCCGAGCGCCGCCCGGCGGTGGTACTCGAGGCGTGCTGCCGGGGTCAGCTCGCGGCCCAGGATGTCGGCCAGCTCCTTGTGGGCGAACCGGAACTGCCCGGCCGCCGGGTCGGCGGTCAGCGCCCGCGCGGCGACGGCGTCGGCCAGCGCCAGGTCCAGCTCGTCGATGGTCGAGTCGATCGCGACCCGGCGCGAGGCGTCGTCGTCGAGGACGATGGCCTCGGCCACCGGGATGCGGGTCGACACCGAGATGATCCCCTCGGGCAGCGGCTCGGGCACGCCGTCGACCGCGGCGACGGGCGGCGCGGCGATGCCGAGGATGGTCGCCAGCAGCTCGCGGTCGAACGGATCGCTCAGCACGGCGGCGGCGCGCAGGAAGCCGCGGGCCGCGGTCGACAGCGTCGACAGCCGCCCCAGCGCGCTCTGGCGCGCCGCCGGCAGCAGCGGCACCACCAGCTCGCGGGCCGTGGTCCACGCCCCGCCCAGGCGGCTGATCGCGCCGCTGTCGATCATGGCCTCGAGGGTGGCGATGGCGTGGCCGGGGTTGCCGCCCGACACCCGGCGCAGCTCGTCGGCGATGCGGGCCGCCACGTCGGCGCCGACCGCCGCCGCTACCAGGTGCCCGAAGCTGCCCTGGCCGAGCGGCACCAGCTCGAACCGCCGGCCCCGCGTGGCGGCGGCGGCGGCGGCCTCGATGGTGGTCGGCCCGTCGCCGGCGCGGGGCTCTTGCAGGCGGCCGGCCACCACCACCAGCGCCGCCAGATCCGGCGCGGCCCGCGCCAGGTAGGCCAGGGCGTCGTGCACGGTCGGCGGGGCCCGCTCGGCGTCGTCGACCAAGATCGCCAACGGCCGCACCTCGGCGGCGGCGGCCACCAGCTCGACCAGCGCCTCCGCCAGCACCCACCGCCCCAGCGCCAGCGGCGCGTGGTCGTCGAGGAGCGCCGCCACGTGCGGCCCGGCGCCCGAGCCGGCCCGGGCCCAGGCCGGGCCGGTCACCGCCACCAGCGCGCGCGCCAGGTTGCGCAGCGGCGACCACGGCGCGTCGCCCGGCACCGCCGACAGCCGCACCACCTCGCCGCCGTCGAGCTGGACGTGCAACGCCACCTCGGCCAGCAGGCGCGACTTGCCGATGCCGGCCTCGCCGGTGATGACGATCGGCGCGCCGCGGCCGTCGCGGGCGTCGGTCCACGCCCGCTCCAGCTCGGCCAGCTCGCGGCTGCGGCCGACCTGGGCCGGCAACGCGATGGCGCGGTGGCGGGCCCGCACCGCGGTGCCGCGGCTGGTGGCGACGTCGCGGTAGCCCAGGCCGTCGGCGATCCGCCGCCAGCGCTCGAGCACCTCCTCGGCGCTCTGCGGGCGCGCGCTGGGCGCCGGGTCGAGCAGGGCCACCATCAGCTCGACCAGCGGCGCCGGCAGCTCGGGGCGACGTCGGCGCGGATCGCCCGGGGCCCCGACGCGCTGGGCGGTCACCACCGCGCGCGGCGTGGCGCCGGTGAACGGCCGCTCGCCCAGCACCAGCTGCCACAACACGACGCCGAACGAGTACAGGTCCGAGCGCGGATCGAGCCGCCCCGACCACGCCTCGGGCGCGGCGTAACCGATGGTGCCGCGGGCGGTGGGGCCACCGGGATCGACCAGCGGGGTCACCAGGCCGAAGTCGGCCAGGCGCCCGGCGCGGCCGGGCGTCGCCACCAGCGCCGCGCCGTCGACCAGGATGTTGGACGGCTTGAGATCGGCGTGGACCATGCCGGCGCCGTGGACCGCGGCCAGCGCGTCGAGCACGCCGCCCAGGAGCGCCCACAGCCGCAGCGCGGTCACCGGCCCGGCGGCGGCGGTCAGGCTGGGGCCGGTGATCAGCTCCATCGTGAAGTACTCGTCGCCGGCGTCGGTCAGCCCGTAGTCGAGCACCGACACCACGTTGGGGTGGCGCAGCCGGGCCAGCGCCACGAACTCGCCGCGCAGGTTGGTCGAGCCCCGGGCCCGCGGCATGATCTTGAGCGCCACCTCGCGGTTGGTGGCCAGGTCGAGCGCACGATGCACGATCCCGATCGACCCCTCGCCGAGTCGTTCGATCAGGCGGTAGCGCTCGGCCGGGCGCATCGTCGACGGATCATCGCCGCCGGCGCCCCGGCGAGCAAGCCGGCCGGGCCTCCGTGTCGTCGGCGCGCGCGGCCTGGCGCCGGCGGCCGGCGGCGGCGCTGATCAGCGCACCGCGTGGCGGGCGATCACGTCGGCCACGCAGGCGGTCAGCTTCTTGGCCATCGGCAGGTCGAGGAACTCGTTGGGACCGTGGGCGTTGGAGTTGGGCCCCAGCACGCCGGTGATGAAGAACTGGGCCTCGGGGAAGCGCTTGCCCAGCATGCCCATGAACGGGATCGAGCCGCCCTCGCCCATCGACACCGGCGGCTTGCCGAAGTGGGCGGCCGACGCCGCCTCGAGGGCGGCCTCCAGCCACGGCGCCAGCGCCGGGGCGTTCCAGCCCTCGTTGGCGCCGGCGCTCTTGAACGCCACGCGGGCGCCGTACGGTGGGTTGGCCTCGAGCAGCTCCTTGACCTTGGCGCTGGCCTGCTCGGCGTCGAGGGTCGGCGGCACGCGCAGCGACAGCTTGAGCGCGGTGTGCGGCCGCAGCACGTTGCCGGCGCTGCCCAGCGGCGGCAGCCCGTCGGCGCCGGTGACCGCCAACGCCGGCCGCCAGGTGCGGTTGAGGATCAGCTCGGCGGCGTCCTTGGTCACCGGCACCACGCCGGGCTGCAAGGGGAACTTCGAGTAGACCTCGTCGCCCAGCACGTCGGCGGCGCGGGCGGCCTGGGCGATGCGATCGCGCGGGATGCTCACCGCCAGCGCGTCGGGGCGGATGGCGCCGGTGTGGCCGTCCTCGAGGCGCTCGAGCAGCTGGCGCGCCACCCGGAAGCTCGACGCCACCACGCCGGAGCCGTCGCCGGAGTGGACGCCCTCGCGCAGCAGGCTGACCTCGAGGGTGCCGATCACCAGGCCGCGCAGCGACGTCGTACACCACAGCTGATCGTAGTTGCCGCAGCCGGAGTCGAGGCACACCACCAGGCTGGGCACGCCGATGCGCGGCGCGAGGTGCTCGATGTAGGCCGGCAGGTCGAAGCTGCCCGACTCTTCGCACGCCTCGATCAGCACGCAGCACCGGGCGAAGGGCTTGCCTTGCTGCACCAGCACGTTGAGCGCGGTGAGGCTGGCGAAGATCGCGTAGCCGTCGTCGGCACCGCCCCGGCCGTACAGGCGCTCGCCCTTCATGACCGGCGTCCACGGGCCCAGGCCCTCGTCCCAGCCGGTCATCTCCGGCTGCTTGTCGAGGTGGCCGTACAGGAGCACGGTGTCGCCGGCGCGAGCGGTGCCCGGCACGTCGATGAAGATGACCGGCGTGCGATCGCCCAGGCGGACCACCTCGAGCGTCGCGCCCGGCGGCAGGTGGCCCTCGGCCCAGCCGGCGAGCAGCTCGACCGCGCGATCCATGTGCCCGTGGGCGCGCCAGTCGGCGTCGAACATCGGCGACTTGTTGGGGATCCCGATGTACTCGATGAGCGTCGGGACGATGCTGTCGGCGAAGGTCGCCTCGATCTGCGTGTGGGCAGCGCCGCGGTCGATGGTCATGGCCGCGGTGTACCGCACCCGTCGCCGGGTGTCAGCCACGACGCGACCCGGCGCCCGCGCGCAGATCACAGGGTGGCGAGCGCCGCCAGGACCTCGGCGGTGGTCGGCCGGGTCTTGTAGCTGGTCGCCAACCACCGCCACGCCACCTTGCCGTCGCGGCCGACGATGAACACCGCCGGCCACGAGATCTCGTTCTCGGCGTCCTCGGTGCCGAGCTGGCGGATCAGCGCGCGGTCAGGATCGGCCACGAGCGGGAAGGTCAGCCCGAGCTTGGCCGCCAGCGCGGCGTCGCGGGCCGGCGTGTTGGCCGACAGCCCGACCACCATGGCGTCGGCGGCGGCGATGCGGTCCGTGGCTCGTTGCAGCTCACCGAGCTGCGTGCGGCAGTACGGTCACCAGTCGCCGCGGTACAGGACCAGGATGACGCGGGCGTGCTTGGTCAGCGCGTCGGCCAGCACGAACCGCCCGGTCGAGGCGAGCGCGTCGATGGCCGGCGCGTCGGCGCCGACCGCCAGGGCGGAGGTCGCCAGGCTGGGCGGCGGCGTGTCGCGCCGCGGAGCCTTGGGGATGACCGCGGCGTACTCGTTGGCGGGCGGCGTGGCCGGGGCGGCGCCGGCGTTCGAACCGGCGGCGGCGCTCGAGCCAGCCGCGGGCTCGGACGAACGCTGGCCGCACGCGGCCGTCAGGGCCGCAGCGATGGCGAGGGACAGGCTCAGCCGATGCACGTCCAGCGAGGGTAGCAGGGAAGCCGGCGGCGCGCGACGGGCGGCGCGCGCGCGGCGGCCGGCCACGGGTGGCAACCCGGCGGATCGATGAGCCTCCTGGCCGATCCACTGCCCGAACGACCGGGTGGCCGCGGCTGGCGTCCGCGCTAGATCTTGCCGCTATAGTGATGTCCATGCGCACCGAAGCGAGCGTCACGCTGACGCGCCCCCCGCGGGCCAGCGGCGACGACAAGAAGCCGAACCGCCCGGCCCCCAAGCACGACACCGGGGTGGCCCTCGAGGAGCGCACCCGCACCAAGAAGCCGCCCATGTACAAGGTGCTGCTCCACAACGACGACTACACCACCAAGGAGTTCGTCGTGTTCGTGTTGCAGACCGTGTTCCAGCGCAGCGAGACCGACGCGCTGGCGATCATGACCCACGTCCACAACCAGGGCGTCGGCGTCGCCGGCGTCTACACGTTCGAGATCGCCGAGACCAAGGTCCAAAAGACCGTGCAGCTGGCGCGCTCCAACGAGTATCCGCTTCAGCTCTCCATCGAGCCCACCGAGTAGAGGTCGACCTTGCTCTCACCCGATCTGTCCGCCACCCTCCAGCGCGCCGTCGCCGACACCCGTCAGCGCCGGCACGAGTACCTCACGCTCGAGCACCTGCTCCTGGCCATGCTCGACGACACCACCGCCACCGACGTGGTCCGCAAGTGCGGCGGCGACGTCGACAAGCTGCGGGCCGAGCTCGAGCAGTTCCTGACCGACTCGGTCGAGACGCTGCCCGAGGAAGAAGAGTCGGGCCCGGATCAGACCCTGGCGTTCCAGCGGGTGTTCCAGCGGGCCGCGATGCACGTCCAGGGCGCGGGCCGGGCCCAGATGACCACCGCCAACCTCTTGGTCGCGATGTACCGCGAGCGCGACAGCTTCGCGGTGTACCTGCTCGAGAAGCAGGGCGTGACCCGGTTCGACGTCATCAACTACATCAGCCACGGCGTGTCCAAGGTCGATCCCGGCGCCGGGGTGGTGCCGCGGGCGCGCGGGGTCGATGCCGAGGGCGACGGCGACGCCGCGGCCAAGGTGGCCAACCCGCTCGAGAGCTTCTGTGTCGACCTCACCGCGCGGGCCGCCGAGGGCAAGATCGATCCGCTGATCGGCCGCGCGGCCGAGCTCGAGCGGATGATCCAGGTGCTGTGCCGGCGGCGCAAGAACAACCCGCTGCTCATCGGCGAGCCCGGCGTCGGTAAGACCGCGCTGGCCGAGGGCCTGGCCCTGCGCATCCACGCCAAGGAGGTGCCGGCGGCGCTGGCCGACAACCGGGTCTACGCCCTCGACATGACCGCGGTCCTGGCCGGCACCCGGTTCCGGGGCGACTTCGAGGAGCGGCTCAAGGCGGTCATCGAGCAGCTGACCGAGGATCCCAAGTCCATCCTGTTCATCGACGAGATCCACACCATCGTCGGGGCCGGCGCCACCTCCGGCGGCACCATGGACGCCGCCAACATGCTCAAGCCGGCGCTGTCCAACGGCGAGCTGCGGTGCATCGGCTCCACCACGTTCAAGGACTACCGCAACTCGTTCGAGCGGGACCGCGCGCTGACCCGGCGGTTCCAGCGCATCGACGTGGGCGAGCCGACCGTGGCCGAGGCCATCGAGATCTTGAAGGGCCTGCGGCCGCGCTACGAGGCGCACCACCAGGTCAAGTTCTCCGACGCCGCCATCGCCGCCGCCGCGGAGCTGTCGGCCCGCCACATCAATGGCTCGCACCTGCCCGACAAGGCCATCGACGTCATGGACGAGGCCGGGGCCCGGGTCCGGCTGATGGCCGAGGCCGATCGCCCGGCCGAGATCCTGCCGATCCTCATCGAGGAGGTGGTGTCGAAGATGGCGCGCATCCCGCCCAAGACGGTCACCACCAGCGATCGCGACAAGCTGGCGACGCTCGAGACCGACCTGCGCCGCACCATCTTCGGTCAGGACGTGGCGATCGAGCAGATCACCACCGCCATCAAGCTGTCGCGCGCCGGCCTGGGCCACCCCGACAAGCCGACCGGCAACTTCCTGTTCGCCGGGCCCACCGGCGTCGGCAAGACCGAGCTGGCCAAGCAGCTGGCCAAGACGCTCGGCGTCGAGTTCCTGCGCTTCGATATGTCGGAGTACATGGAGAAGCACACGGTGTCGCGGCTCATCGGCGCGCCGCCTGGCTACGTCGGCTTCGACCAGGGCGGGCTGCTCACCGACGCGGTCAACAAGCACCCGTACTGCGTGCTGTTGCTCGACGAGATCGAGAAGGCCCACCCCGACCTGTTCAACCTGCTGCTGCAGGTGATGGACCACGCGTCGCTCACCGACAACAACGGCCGCAAGGCCGACTTCCGCAACGTCATCTTGATCATGACCTCCAACGTCGGCAGCCGCGAGATGGCGGCCACCAAGCTCGGCTTCGGCGGCGGGGTCGGCGGTGATCCCAAGGCCGGCAAGGGCGCGCTCGAGCGGATGTTCTCGCCGGAGTTCCGCAACCGCCTCGACGCGGTGGTGTTCTTCGACGGCCTGCCGATGGAGGTCATCACCCAGGTGGCGCAGAAGTTCGTCGACGAGCTCGACGGCCAGCTGGCCGCCAAGAAGGTCCAGCTCGACGTGACCCCGGCGGCGCTCGCGTACTTCGCCGAGAAGGGCTACGACAAGGCCATGGGCGCGCGGCCGATGGGGAGGGTCATCTCGGACGCCATCAAGAAGCCGCTGGCCAACGAGATCTTGTTCGGCGCCCTGGTCCACGGCGGCATCGCCAAGATCGACGTGGTCGACGGCCAGGTGGTGATCACCTACGAGAGCGCCCCGGCGCCGGCCGACGGCGACGTCGACGCGCCCGCGGCCTGAGCGTCGGCGGGTCGCGGTGGGCCCGGCGTCGGTCGGCCCCACGGGCGGCGGCGATCGTGCTACCAACGGGCCATGACGCCGAAGCCGCCGCCCGGCCGCCTCCGCTGGGATCGCCTGTTGATGACGCTGGTCGTGCTCGGCGGCGGCGGGTTCGCCGTCTACTGGTACGCGCTCCGGTGACCCGGCCGCCGCCGCGGCCGCCTTGGCAGCGCGTCGGCGGTCACGGGCCGACCGGGCGACGCCCCGCGGACACCCGCGAGCGCAGCTACCTGTACCTGCCGGACTACCTCACCGCGGCGGCGCGGTCCGAGGCGGTGGCGTGGTTGGCGACGTTGACGCCGCTGTGGGAGCAGCGCTACTCGACGGTCCGGTCGCTGCCGCCGGGGCGCGCGCAGCGGCCGCTGCTGCGGCCGGTGTACTGGCTGGGCAACTGGCAGTTCGCCTGCCTGGGCTACTACGAGCCGCCGCGCGGCGTGCGCGATCGGTGCGTCGCGGCCGAGCCGTTCCCGTCGTGGCTGGCGCGGATCGCCGCCGACGCCGAGGCGCGGATCCACGCGCAGTTCGCCGCGGTCGACGTGCCGCGCGGCTGGCACCTCAACACCGCGCTGGTGAACTTCTACGGCCACCGCCGCGACGGTGACCGCTGGACCGACGTGGCGCGGGTCGGCGACCACCGCGACTTCGAGCCGGGCCCGGTGGTGTCGCTGTCGATGGGCGAGCGGGCGCTGTTCCAGTTCGTGCCCCGCGGGCGTGACGGCGCCCGCGGCCCGGTCCGGACCCAGTGGCTCGACGATGGTTCGCTGCAGGCGTTCGGCGGGCGCTACTGGAAAGACGAGGTGCTGCACCGGGTGCAGCGGGTCGACGGCCGCCGCGGCGTCGAGCTACCGCCGACGATCGACGGCTTTCGCACGCGCCGGGTCAACATCACGCTCCGCTACGTGCCGCCCGAGCACGTGGTCCCGGCCGCCGGCCTCGGCGCAGCCGCGCTGGCCGACGTGCGAGGCTACCTCGAGACGCTGGCGACCACCGTGCCGTTCTTTGCCCAGGCGTTGTCCGCACTTCCCCGATCACTGTCGAGGATCTGACGCTGGCGTTGGCCTGCGCTCACGTGATCTCGATTGCTTGGGGGCGGTTGCCGGGTGGTCCGTCCCTTGCTCTTGGTGGACGCGAGCTCGCCCGACCGGGGCAGCTTCGAGGGAGCGTCCATGCGAACTGTTGCGATGATCTTGGCGGTCACGGTGGCTGGCAGCGGCTGCAGCCTCGCCGCGGCCCGAGGGCCGGGGCCGGTGCGGGCCGATCGGCGTCCGGACTGCAACAGCGGCAAGGGCGCGGTGTTCGCCGATGGCCTCGCCGCGTCGGTGCTCGGCGTCCTGGCGCTGGCAGCCGCGGGGGAGTCGGCCGGGACCGCGGCGGTCGCCGGGTTGTCGTCGGTGGTGTTCGTCACCTCGGCGGTCACCGGCAGCCGCTCGGCGGATCGGTGCCGGGCGGCCATCGCACAGTACGACGACCTGTTGGCGGTGCGCGAACGCGCCGCCGAGCGCGACCGCCGGGAGGCATCGGCGCCACCGGACCCAGCTGGCGCGACGGCGCCGGGCGCCGCGGTCGGACAGGCCCCAGCCGTGCCGGCGTCGGCCGGTGCCGGCGCGGGTCGGCGCAGTCGGCGCGGTCGGCGCGCCCCAGCCGCCGCAGCCACCGCCCGTGCCGCCGGGTGGCACCGCGCGGCCCACGCCACCCGCGCCGTCGGCCGGGACCGCGCCGGCCGCGGCGGGCGACGACCAGGGCGACGAGGAGTCCGACGACGCTGACGCCGACGCCGATGCCACGGCTCCATCCGACTGGCGCCAGTTCTGGCGCGAGGTGACCCGATGACGACTCGCTCCTCGGTGGTGATCGCGCTGGCCGCGATCGTCGCCTGCACCGCCACCGCCGCCGCCGACCAGATCGTGGTCGGGCGCGTGGTCAAGACCGATCGGCGCGAGGTGTACGTCAACCTCGGCAGCCGGGTCGGCGTCGACAGCGGCGCTCGCCTGCGGCTCAAGCGCCCGGTCACCTTGCGCCACCCGGTGACCCGGCGGCCGGTCGTCGACTGGTTGCCGCTGGGCGACGGCACCGTGACCGACGTCGGCAGCTCCCTGGCGCGCATCGCGTTGCCGCCCGAGCTGCTGGCCCAGGTGCGCGTGGGCGACATCGCCGAGGTCTACGTGGTGCGCGACGACGCGCCGGCGCCAACGCCGGTCCCCGCGCCGCCGCGCCCGGTCGACGACCGCCCCATCCCGGCGGTCGACGCCGACACCGCCGAGGTGCTGACGGTGTGGCGGGCCACCACCGGCGCGTCGCTCGACGCCCGGGTGGCGGCGTGGTCGGGCTGGCTGGCCGCGCACGGCTCATCGAGGTTCGCCGACGACGTCCGCGCCGACCTGGAGGTGCTGCGCGCGACGCGGTTGGCCTTGCAGCCCGACCGGCCGGGCCGACCGCGCGAGTCCCAGCTCCACGTCGAGCACGACCTGCCGACCCGGGCCGACGCCGGCGCCGCGGTGCCGCTGGTGTTCGTCCTGGCCGAGCCGACCCAGGTGGCCGCCGCGGCGCTGCACGTCCGCACCGCCGGCCAGGCCACGTTCCAGCGCGTCGAGCTGACCCGCGAGCACGCCATCTACCTGCGCGGCACCATCCCGGCGACGGTCGTGGCCGCGCCGGGCGTCGAGTACTTCGTCGAGGTCATCGGCGCTGACGGCGCCGCGGCCACCGCGTACGCCACCGAGGCCCAGCCCGCGCGCATCGCGGTGGCGGCGCCGGCGGTGGTCGAGCGCTTCACCGCGACCCGCCAGCGCACGCAGCTGACCATGATCGGCAGCTACCTCGACTTCGCGACCTTCGACGATCGCCCCGGCTCGACCGGCGCCGCCGTCGATCGGCGCGATCGCTTCGCCGAGGCCGAGGTCGACGTGCGCTACCGCCTCGACGGCATCGTCCGCGGCGTCCGGCTCGGGTTCGGGTCGTACGGCGGGCGGGGCGGCTTCGCCAACCGGGTGTGGGACGACGCCAACCCGGCGCCGGTGATCGGCTTCCAGTACGGCTACGTCGAGAGCGAGCTGGCGTTGCCGGTCGGGCGCGGGCCGTCGATCGGCGTGGCCGGGCGCTTCGTCGCCGGCGTCGGGCGCGAGGGCTTCGGCGTCGGCGTGGCCGGGCGCCTGCGGCTGGGCGACCCCGACGCCACCAACCTGTCGCTGGGCGTGTCCGGCGTGCAGCAGCTCGGGTTTCTGTCGGACCTGCGGTTCGAGACCTGGCCGCGCCCGGCGCTGCCGGTCGGCATCTCGGTGGCGGTGACCGACCAACCCGGCAACGGCGACCTCGGCGTCCGCCTGGCCACCGACGTCGGCTACCGCCTGCGCCCGTGGGCTGTCCGGCCGACGGTGCGGCTGTCGGCAGGGCCGCACCGCGAGCGCCACGCCGGCGTCGGCGGCGGCGTCGGCCTGGTGTTCGACTGGTGATGCCCATGCGCCGGCCCACTCCTCCTCGCCTCCTGCGGCCCGCCGCACCTCGTCTGGAGTCATCCATGACCCGCACCTTGTTCCTCACCTGCTGGCTGGCGATCGCGCCGGCGGTGGCCGCCGCCGACGGGGTGCGCCACCTGCCGCCGGCCCAGGCCGACGCCGCCGCGCCGATCGAGCTGACCGCCAGTGTCACCGACGCCGGGGCCCGCGCGGTGTCGGTCCACTACCGCACGGTCGGCGCGCCGGCCTGGGCCGAGGTGGTGTTCACCCGGGCCGCGGGCGACCGCTGGATCGCGGCCATCCCGGCCGGCGCCGCGCTGCCGCCCGGCGTCGAGTACTACCTGACCTCGCAGGCCACCGTGGCCGACGGCGCTGCGCCGGCCGACGTCGTCGACGAGTTCGCCTCGGCGGCCCGGCCGCACGTGGTGGCGGTGCGGGTGGCCGACAAGGACCAGCGCCGCCAGCGCGACCTGGCGCGCAGCGGCGGCCGGCGCTCGCGCGCCCACGCCGGGTTCGAGTGGATCGACTTCGGCCAGCGCACCAACGCCGCTGGCGCGGTGGTGCCCGATCAGTACTACCGGGTCGACCTCGACTTCAGCTACCGGTTGCTGGCGTATCCGCTCGAGGAGATCCGCTTCGGCTACACCCGCCTCGAGGGCGTGGTGCCGGCCAGCGACCGGCGGGTGCCGGAGGCGTGCACCCCGGCCACCGCCCACGATCCGGCCTGTCGCCTCGACGCCGGCTTCAAGGTCGGCGGCTGGTTCGAGCTGGGCCTGGCCCTCGCCGAGGGCGTGCGGCTCGACGCCCGCGGCATGTTCACCGCCAACCAGGAGAGCTTCGCGGTCGGCGCCCGCGGCGAGCTGCGGGCCGGGGTCGCCGACGGCAACCACCTGGCGGTGGCGGTCGAGTACATGGCCGACGTCGGCACCGTCGGCTCGTTCCGGCTGGGCTGGGCCACGGTGCCGCGGCTGCCGATGGCGATGACCGTCGAGGTGACCGACCTGCCGAGCAGCCTGCGCGCCACCGGCATCCGCCTGCTCTACGACGTGTACTACCCGCTGCCGACCGGGCTGCGCCTGGGGGCGCGGGTCGGCTACGCGGCCCGCGACCAGATCATCGGCGGTCCCAGCGTGGGCTTGTCGGCCAGCTACGACTTCTGACCGGAGACCCCCATGCGAACCATCTCTGTCTTTGCCAGCCTGGTGCTCGTCGCGACCGCGCCGACCGCGCTGGCCGATCCGGTGGTGCTCGGCTTCGACGGGCCCGCCGCCATCATCGACGTCGGCGCCCGGGACGGCGTCGGTCCCGGCACCGAGCTCGAGCTGGTCCACGAGGTCGTCGCCACCGATCCGGTCACCAAGCAGACGCTGCGCGACGCCTTCGCGCTGGGCACGCTGACCGTGACCCGGACCGGCGCGCACGTGTGCCAGGCCACCCTCGAGCCCGACCTGCGCGGCCGCGTGACCATCGGCGACCGGGTCCGGATCGTCAGCGACGCCCGCACCTTCGCCGATCCGTGGGAGGAGCAAGTGCTGGCCTCGAAGCGTCCACCGCTGGCACCGGATCCCGCCGGCGCGGCGCCGGCCGGAAGCGACCCCTACGCCTCGGCGGCGGCGGCGGTGGCAGCGGCCGAGGCGGCCACCGCGCGCTGGCGCGAGACGCTGGGCAAGCCGCCGCGCGAGCGGGTCGCGCTGTGGACCGGCTTTTTGGCCGCGCATCCGGGCACGCCCTACGCGGCGGCCATCAAGGCCGAGATCGCCAGCCTGACGACGCAGGCGGTGGCGCTCGACGCCGCGGTGGCCGCGGCCAAGGTCGCCGCCACCAACGCCGCCGCCGCCGGCACGCGCCGGCCCGATCTGGTGGCGGCGCTGGGCGAGCTGGCCGGGGCGCCGGGCGCGCCGCTGTACGCCGCGGTGCCGACCCACGTCGCGCCCGGGCGGCCGGTCGCGTTCGCCTTCACCGTGGCCCGCCCGCTGGGCGCGATTCCGTGGTTGTACGTGCGGCCCGGTGGCGCCACCTCCTACCAGCGGGTGGCGCTCACCGCCGACGGCGACGCCTACCTGCGCGCCACCGTCGACGCGTCGCTCACCACCGGGGCCCGGCTCGACTGGTACGTGGCCGACGGCGACCGCCCGGTGCTGGGTGACGACGCCGCGCCGCGGTCGATCGTCGTCGACGCCGAGCTGGCCGAGCTGCCGCCGGCGCGCGGCCGGACCCAGGTCCACAGCTCGCTCGACTACGTCGACTTCGACGGCGGCCTCAACGCCGGCTTCGATCAGTACGTCCAGGCCGAGCTCGACTTCGCCTACCAGTTCCGCACCGCGGTGCACACCGCCCGGGTCGGCTTCGGCACCATGTCGGGCACCGGCGGCCCCAAGGACATCATCGACGCCGATCCCAACCAGGCCTGCCTCGACAGCGCCGGCAGCTTCCGCTGCCGCGCGGTCACCTTCAGCTACGTCTACACCGAGTTCGAGTTCCGGCCCCGGCCGCAGCTGGCGGTGATGATCCGCCCCCAGGCCGGGCTGCTCACCACCGACCGCCGCGCCGCGGCCGACCCCGGCCGGTGCGCGGACATCACCGACACCACCGACTGCGCGTTCGGGCGTGGCTACGGCCTGCGGGCCCGGGTCCGCATCGGCGAGGAGCTGGGCACCAACCTCGAGCTGGGCGCCGGCTTCACCGACGGCGTCGGCACCCTGTTCGAGGCGCTCTACAACTGGGCGCCCACGCCCAAGGTGCCGGTCAAGCTGGCGGTGCAGGTCACCGATCTGCCGGTGCCGGAGGACTACGGCGTGCGGCTGCTGGCCGACGTCGGCTGGCGCGGCGTGGCGTGGGTCTACCCGTCCGTCCGCGTCTCGTACCAGGCCCGCGACATCGACCACGTCGGCGTGTCGGGCGGCGTCGGCCTCAACTTCGATTGGTGAGGATGTCCATGCGAACCCTGCTCTCCATCCTCGTGTGCGCGGTGCCGCTGGTGGCCGCGGCCCAGCCCGGCGGTGAGCCGCCGCCGTCGCCGGTCCCGGCTGGCGCCGCCCGCGCCACCGTCCTCCACGTGCCGGTGGCCGAGGCCACCACCGGGCAGCCGATCGAGCTGGTCGCGGCGGTCGACGCCGCCTGGGCCGAGCCGCTCCTGGTGGTGCGGTACCGCGGCGCCGGCGTCGCCGCGTGGTCCGAGGCCGCATTCCGGCACTCGTCGACCGGTGGTTGGTACGCCAGCGTGCCGGCCGCGGTGGTCGCGCCGCCCGGCGTCGAGTACTACCTGGTCGGGCGCGGACCGGCCGGCGAGCAGCTGCACTTCGGCTCGCCCCAGGCGCCGCACCTGGTGCGGGTCGAGCCGTCGGGGGACGACCGCCTGGCGGCGATCGACGCCGCGCGCACCGAAGGTCGCACCGAGACGGTGGCGCTCGACCTCGACGCCCACGACTTCGGCAACCGCTACGGCAACGACGATCGGTTCGTGCGCGGCGAGCTGTCGTGGACCCACCGGGTGTCGGGGCGCCTGCACGCGCTCGGCTTCGGGTTCGGCTTCCTCGAGGGCAAGACCCCGCGGGTCGACCCGGCCCAGCCGTCGGTCACCCACAGCGGTCGGTGGGGCAGCGCGGGTGCGCGGGTGCGCGTCATGCCGTGGCTGTACGCCGACGCCCGGCTGATCCTCGGCGTGTCCCACGTCGGCTTCATGCGCGGCTTCGGTGGCACCGCTACGTTCGGTCGGCCGTGGCGCTCGAACCTGGCGTTCTCGGGCGAGACCCTGACCGACCTGGGCAAGACCCTGGCCATCCGCCTGCAATGGGACACCGTGCCGCCCATGCTCATGGGCGCCTCGATCGTCCGCACCGACCTGCCCGGCACGCTCATCTCCTCGGCCGGCCTGTTCATCAAGTACGACGTCACCTACCAGCTCGACCGCGGCGTCGCCGTCCGCGCCGCCGTCTCCTACGGCTCGCGCGACGGCGCCGGCAAGTTCGGTGGAGGCCTCGGCGTCGCCGCGACGTTCTGATCGACGGCGGCGGCGACCACGGCCTGCGCGCCGGCCACGTCGGTCAGCCGGGCCGCCAGGTACTCGGCCTCCAGGCGTGGCGGCAGGCACGGCTGGAACTTCGACAGCCGGCCGGCGTCGCAGCGCCCGGCGAGGCGCACGGCGTCGGCGTGGTCGGGGCGACCGCCGGCGTGCAGGTCGGCCAGGGCCTGGCGCAGCAGGTCGGCGCCTCCCTCCGTGGGGCGCGGGATGGCGATAAAGAGGTTGTCGACGACCACCCGGTCGGGCAGGCGCTCGCCCAGCGCCCAGGCCAACAGGTTGTTGGCCCGGCCGCCGGCGAACGTCCACAGCCGCAGCTCGTCGTCGGACACGACCAGCTCCACGGTCCGCGCCGCCGACAAGCGGTAGCTCGCGCGCAGCTCAGCGATGCGGGCCCGGGCCCGGCGCGACCACTCGGGGGCGTCGTCGCGGCCGACCAGGATGGCGCGCATCGCCTGGCACAGCTCGCGGCCGAGCAGCCACGGGCTGCCGGGCCAGCGGGCCTCGCCGATGGTCCGCATCGGCTCCACGCGCACCAGGCGCGCCCGCCAGTCGAGCTCGACCGCCTGCCACGCCCGGGCGCCGAGCACGAAGCTCAGGTCCTCGAGCCCAGCCTGGTATGCGAAGTCGGCGTCGATCGAGCCCAGCTCGCGGTCGCCCCACAGCACCTTGAGCACCCGGGGCGTCGTGAACGCGGCGTACAGCTCGGCGAAGTTGCGCCAGCCGTAGCGCCGCTCGCCGCGGTCGCCGAGGACCAGGCGGCCATCGGCCTCGACCAGGATGTCGGCGGCCAGCATGTGCTCGACCAGCGCGCCCCGATCGTCCGCGGACAGGTCCCGAAACGGCGTGGCGGCCGACACCCAGGCCCACCAGTCGGCGACCGGGATGCCGCCCGGGCGCTGGATGGTCAGCGCCATCAGCTGGTGGGCGAGCAGGTGCGCGGCCCGGGTCGTCACCGGCACCGGCTCGACGAAGCCCTGGTGGTATAGCCGGACGATCGCCGCCGCGCGCAGCAGCCCCAGCGGGTCGGTCGCCAGGAACGTGCAGTTGGGCCGCCGGCCCTCGCGGCGCCCGGTGCGGCCCATCCGCTGGAGAAACGCCGCGACCGACGTCGGCGCGTCGACCTGCAGCACGTGATCGAGGTCGCCGATGTCGATGCCCAGCTCGAGCGCGCTGGTGGCGACCATGACGCCGGCGTCGCCGGCCTGGAAGGCGGCCGTGGCGGCCTCGCGCTCGGCGAGCGACAGGCTCGAGTGGGTGACGCAGGCGTCGACGTCGCGGTCGCGCAGCCGCTGGCCCAGGGCCTCGACCTGCCGGCGGCTGTCCGCGAAGACCAGCCGCTTCCGGCCGGGGTGGAGTCGGGCGATCACTTCTACCGCGTTGCCCAGGTGGGCGACCCAGTCGATGTCGATGGCCGGCGCCGACCGGGGCCCGCCGGGATCGACCACCACGCCGGCGCGCCGGGACCCGCCCCGCATCCACTCCAGGATCGTGGCGGGGTTGCCGATGGTCGCCGACAGGCCGATCCGCTGCAGGTCGCGCCGGCACAGCCGGGTCAGCCGCTCGAGCACCGCCGCCAGGTGCCCGCCGCGGTCGTCGCCGGCGAAGGCGTGGACCTCGTCGATGACGATCGCGCGCAGCCCCTGGAACAGGCGCTCGGCCGGCACCTTGCGGCTCATCAGCATCACCTCGAGGCTCTCCGGGGTCGTCAGGAGGAGGTCCGCCGGGTCGGCGATGAAGCTGCGCTTGGCCGAGACCGACACGTCGCCGTGCCACTTGAACGCCCGCCGCCCGACCAGGCCGCTGTAGCGCACCAGCCGCGGCTCCTGGTTGTTGAGCAGCGCGCGGATCGGCGCGACGTAGACGATCGAGACCGGGCCCCAGGCCTCGGCGTCCATCTGCGACAACAGCGGAAAGAACGCCGCCTCGGTCTTGCCGCCCGCGGTCGGCGCGAGCACGACGCAGTTGTCGCCCGCGAGGATCGCGGCGGTGGCGGCCTCCTGGACCGGCCGCAGCCGGGTGAAGCCCAGGCCGTTCACGATCTGGGACTGCATGGCCGGCGACAGCCGGGACAGCGCGTCGGTCACAGCCGTGGCCCACCCGGCATCAGGTCGAGCTGGATGTCGTCGGGGGTCAGGGTCCGGCCGGCAGCGGCGGTCTCCTCCGGGGTCATCTCGGCCGCCGCCAGCGCCAAGTCGTAGTCCGCGAGCGGGTCGAAGTCGGCGAAGGCGTCGACGCGATCGAGCACGTCGACCAGGCGTCGCAGGAACAACCGCGGCGCGACGCCCACCCGGTCGCCCAGCTGTCCGGTCACGCCGCGCGCGATGGCCTCGACCACCGCGTCCGGCACCCGGGCGGCGAGCTGGCTGGTGGCCGTCGCCGGGTACAGGTCGCGGATGCGCCGCCCCACCTCCAGCAGGCGCGGCCGATCGAACGGCTGGAGCCAGAGCTGCGGCGCCCGCGGGTTGTGGAAGCGAGGATCGCCCGAGAAATCGGTCTCGAGTCGCTGGGCCAGCGGCGCCAGCCGCCTGACGCCGTGCGGGCCGTCGAAGAAGGCGGGCGTGCCCGTGATGAGCACGTACAGGCCGGGGTAGCGCCCGGCGTGGACGTCGTCGATCAGCGCCCGGAGCGCGTTGAGGCTCTTCTCGCGGCTGTCGCCGCGGACCCGCTGGATGGTCTCCACCTCGTCGAGGACCAGCACCAGCCCCTTGCGGCCGGTCTGGCGCAGCACCTCGAGCAGCCCGCGCAGGGACCCGGCCGCGCCGTCCGAGTCCAGGTCGCCGGTGATGCCGGCGTCGCGCGTCAGCCACGCCGCGACGTTGGGGCGCCCCATGAGCCAGGCGGTGAGCCCTTGCTCGGTGGCGTGGTCGCCGCGCAGGCGCGCGGCGTAGCAGTGGCGGAGCGCCGCCGCGTACTGCGGCTGGGTCGCGCTGACCTCGGCCAGCCGACGCTCGAGGAGGTCGCCCACCGCCGCGCCGAAGCGAGCCGGGTCGTCGGGGCTGATGCCGGCTTGCCCGATGAGCTCGGCCTCGAGCGAGTACAGCCACCGATCGATCAAGCTGGCGAACGCGCCGTCGGTCCACTCCTGGGTCTGGAGGTTCTCGATGGCCCGCCGGTACAGCGTCTGCAGCTTGTACAGCGGCGTCTCGGTCTCGGAGATCTGGACCAGCGTGGTGGCGAACCCACGCGCGTGGGCGCGGTGCCCCAGCCAGCGCGCGAAGAACGTCTTGCCGGAGCCGTAGTCGCCGCGGATGGCCTTGAACCGCCCGCGGCCCGCGGCCACGGCGTCCAGCTCTTCGTCGATCGCGTGCTCGAAGCGATCCAGGCCGACCGCGAGCACCTCGAGGCCGCGGCGGGGGACCGCGCCCAGGCGCAGCGCCTCGACGATCTCGCGGCGCTTGAGCGGGCTGGCCGCCGCAGGCGCGCGCGCGGTCACGGCGCCCCTCCGGGCGCGCCCAGCGCGAACTGTTGGGCGAGCTGGTCGACGTCCAGGCGGACCTGCCGCGCGTGCCGGTCGTAGCGCAGCACGGGATAGCCGTCGACGTTGAGCACCTCCTGGAGCCACGCCACCAGACCGCCGACCCGGGCCGGGAACTCGCCCAGCGCCGCCGCGAAGGACGCCGCGTCGGCGACCCCGGCGCGCGCGCGCAAGACGTCGACCGCGGCGACGACACGGCGCCGGTCGGCCGGGTCGGGGCGCGGCCCAGGAGCACCGGCGACCGCGCCAGCGCGTGCGCAGGCGCCGCTGCCGGGCTGGCCGTCGTGGCGACGTCGGCGCCCGCGGCCGGGTCGCCCGGTGGAGCCAGCCGCCGCCAGGCAGCGCGCGCGCCGTGCGCGATCGGATCGTTCCCGCGGTGCCACATCGGCGCAGCACGTGAGCAAGCCGCGGGCCGTGGTCAAGCCTGCGATTCCCCGATCGGCGGCCGGCGGCCGCGGCCGGATCTCGTCCACACCGTCCGAATTCCGGACATGCCTCGCCGGCCGCCGGACAGGCCGGCTCGACGCCGACGGGCAGTGGCCGCGCCGAGGAGGCTTGCTACGGTGCCGGCCGTGAAGGCCCATACCCTGCTCATCCTCGGCTCGCTGGTCGTCGCGACCGCCGGCTGCAAGAAGTCCGACTCGTCGACGCCCGCGCCGGCGCCCGCCCCGGGCACGGCCGCGCCGGCGCCGACGCCCGACCCCGCGGCCGAGGCCGCGGCCGCTCGCCAGAAGGTGGCCGATCGGCTGGCCAAGCTCGACGCCGAGGTCGCCACCGAGGCGGCCCGGTGGACGCCCGAGCTCGAGGCCCAGGTGGTGGCGCTGCGCGACGGCGACTACGCCACCCCGGTGGCCGCGCTGACCGCGATCCTGGCGAGCCCGCACCGCCTGCCCGGCAACGCGGCGCGCGATCAGTACCGGCACCCGCTCGAGACGCTGACGTTCTTCGGCGTCGAGCCGACGTCGCGGGTGGTGGAGCTGGGCACCGGCGCGGGCTGGTACACCGAGATCCTGGCGCCGCTTTTGGCCAAGCGCGGCGCGCTGACGGCGGTGGGCCCGAACCCCGACGGTCCCGACGACAAGATGTCGAGGTTCTACGGTCAACGGCTGGTGAAGATGCTGGGCAAGTCGGCGGCGCTGTACGGGGCGGTGACCCGCGTCGCGATCGACCCGCCGGGCACGCTGACCCTGGGACCGCCGGGGTCGGCCGATGTGGTGATCGCGTTCCGCGAGATGCACAACTGGGTCGGGGCCGGGCAGCTGGCGGCCTACCTGACGGCCATCCACGCGGTGCTCAAGGACGGCGGCACGTTCGCGTTCATCGATCACCGCAGCGCGCCCGACGCCAAGGTCGAGGCGGTGGTCGAGCAAGGCTACCTGCCGGAGCCGTGGGTGATCGCCCAGGTCACCGCCGCCGGCTTCGACCTGGTGGCGCAGGCCGAGATCAACGCCAACCCCAAGGACACCAAGGACTACAAGGAGGGGGTGTGGACGCTGCCGCCGGCGCTGGCGCTGGGCGAGGTCGACCGTGACAAGTACACCGCCATCGGCGAGAGCGATCGCATGACGCTCAAGTTCGTGAAGCGTGCGGGCGGCGCTGCGCCGGCGGTGGCCGCGCCGCCGTCGGCCAAGTAGCGTCGCGTCGCGGCTGCGGCTACGCGATCGCCAGCGCGCCCCAGGCCAGGCCCACCGCCACCGCCAGGACCCCGGCGCCGATGCGGACCCGCCGCGCGGCCGGCGCGCCGACCGTCAGGTGGGTCATCGACGCGGCCGCGCCGGCGCTGGCCGCGGCCATACCCACCGTCGAGCCGACCCCGAAAAGCAGCACGTAGAGCGCCGCCGCCGACGTGGTCGACATCTCGGCCATGGCCAAGGCCGCCATGCCGCCGGAGCCGGCCAGGCCATGGATCAGCCCGACCACCAGCGGCCGCACCGCGATGGTGCGGGTCCACACGTGCACGTGGCTGCGCGGCCCGGGGTGGACGTGGGTGCGGTCGCCGTGGGTGTGGGCGTGGACCTGGCCGCGGCGGCCGTCCCGCACGGCCTGGATCACGCTGCGCACGCCGAGCACCACCAGCATCGCCGCGACCGCCAGCTCGAAGCCGCGCTCGGCGGCCGGCGCCAGCGTGGTCCGGGTCGCGACCAGCGTCAGGCCCACCGCTAGGAGCGCCGCGGTGTGGCCCAGGCCCCACAGCGCGCCCAGCGCGGCGGCGTGGCGTGGCCGCGGCCGATCGCTCACCAGCGTCGACACCGCCGCCAGGTGGTCGGGCTCGAACGCGTGGCGCGCGCCCAGCACGGCGCCCAGCGCTCCGGTGGCGAGC
This sequence comes from Kofleriaceae bacterium, assembly GCA_041389965.1. GTDB lineage: Bacteria > Myxococcota_A > Polyangia > Haliangiales > Haliangiaceae > UBA2376. The sequence goes on from JAWKQV010000004.1 coordinate 89,523, forward strand.
AGGGTCCACATCAGCGCAGGCTCGCCAGCGCCTCGCGCAGCCGGCCCAGCCCCGTCGTGATGGAGTCCATCGAGCAGGCGTACGACAGCCGGACGTGGCCGGCGGCGCCGAAGCCCGAGCCCGGGACCACGGCGACCCGGGCGTGCTCGACCAGCCAGTCGCACAGGGCGACGTCGTCGGTCACCGGCTTGCCGTCGGGGAACTTGGTGCCGATGAACGCGCCGAAGTCCGGGAACGCATAGAACGCGCCCTTGGGTTCGCGGCAGGCGACCCCGGGGATGGCGTGGAGCAGCCCGACGATGGCCTGACGGCGCTCGTCGAAGGCGCGCCGCATGGTCTCGACGCAGTCCTGCGGCCCGGTGATGGCGGCCAGGGTGGCGACCTGGGCCAGGTGGGTCGGGTTCGAGGTCGACTGGCCCTGGATCTTGGCCATGGCCTTGATCAGCGCGGCCGGCCCGGCGGTGTAGCCGATGCGCCAGCCGGTCATGGCGTAGGCCTTGGACACCCCGTCGACCAGGATGGTGCGGGCGGCGACCTCGGGGCCGACCGCGGCGATCGAGTGGTACGTGGCGTCGCCGTAGCAGAGCGTCCGGTAGATGTCGTCGGAGATGACCAGGATGTTGTGCTCGACCACCACCGCCGCCAGCGCCTCGATCTGGGCCTTGGTGTAGACCGCGCCGGTCGGGTTGGACGGGTTGTTGAGCACGATCGCGCGGGTCCGCGGCGTGATGCGCGCGCGCAGCGCGTCGGGCCGCACCGTGAAGTCGTCGTCGGGGCTGGTCGGCAGGATCACCGGCGTGCCGCCGGCCAGCTGCACCATGTCGGGGTAGCTGACCCAGTACGGCGCCGGGATGATGACCTCGTCGCCCGGATCGAGCAGCGCGTGGAACAGGTTGTACAGCGAGTGCTTGGCGCCGCACGACACCAGCACCTGGTCGGCGGCGATCGACGTGGCGTGGACCCGGCCCAGCTCGGCGGCGATGGCCTCGCGCAGCACCGCCACGCCGCCGACCTCGGTGTAGCGGGCCACCGCCGGCTTGCCCAGCGCGTCGCGGGCGGCCTGCTTGATGTGCTCGGGCGTGTCGAAGTCGGGCTCGCCGGCGCCGAAGCTGATCACGTCGACGCCCTGGGCCTTGAGGCGGGCGGCCTTGGCGGTGACGGCGAGGGTGATGGACGGCTTGATGGCGTCGAGGCGCGAGGCGGTCTTGTAGTTGGGTGCGGTCACGGCTGTCTCCAGGGCAGGGCGGCGGATGGGGCGACGCGAGGGATCACGCCGACGGCTTGGCGGCGTAGACGTCGGCCAGGGCCTGGGCCACGTCGGGAGGCACCAGCCCGTCGATGGCGCCGCCCAGGCTGGCGACCTCCTTGACCAGCGACGAGCTGACGTAGTGGTTGCGCTCGTCGGTCATGAAGAACACCGAGTCGATGCCCGGCGCCAGGCGACGGTTCATGTGGGCGAACTGGAACTCGTACTCGAAGTCGGCCAGGGCCCGCAGGCCGCGGACGATGACGGTGGCGCCCTTGGACTTGGCGAACTCGACCAGCAGGCCATCGAACGACGCGAACTCGAGGCGATCGAGGTGGTCGGGCAGGGCGGACTGGATGAAGCCGATGCGCTGCGCGACGGAGAACAGCGGCTGCTTGCGCGGGTTGACCGCGATGGTCACCACGATGCGATCGAACAGCGCCAGGGCCCGGGTGAGGATGTCGAGGTGGCCGTTGGTGATCGGATCGAACGACCCGGGGTAGACCGCGACGACGTGCTTGCTGGGATCGGCGGTGGGCGTGGTGGTCATGGGGCCTCGGGCGCGAGCTGGTAGCGGGACAACGCGGTGTCGCCGTAGCGGCGCAGGTCCGTTCGTAGCAGAAACCCGACGCGGTCGGGAGGCGGCGCGCGGTGGGCGTGCTCGACGGCGACGACGCAGTCGTCGGTGAGCCGGGCTCGGGGCAGGGCCGCGAGCGTGGCCTGGTAGACGCCGGCGGCGTAGGGCGGGTCGAGGAACACCCAGCGCCAGGCCGGGCCCGGGCCGGCGCCGCCGAGGAACCGGCCGACCTCGGTCGGCACCACCTGCGCCTGGTCATCCACCCCGAGCGTGGCGAGGTTGTCGCGCAGCGCGGCCAGCGCGGTGCGGTCGCGCTCGACGAAGGTCACCGTCGCGGCGCCGCGCGACAGCGCCTCGAGGCCGAGCGCGCCCGACCCGGCGAACAGGTCGAGGGCGTGGGTGGCGTCGGTCGGCGGCCCGAGCAGGTTGAACAGCGCCTGGCGCACCTTCTCCGAGGTCGGCCGGGTGGTGGCGCCGCGCGGCGCGCGCAGCACGCGTCCGCCCAGGGAGCCAGCGACGATGCGCACGGCCGGGGCGTACCACGAACCCGGCCAGAACCGCTACGCTGGGGCGTGTCGTGGACCTTGCTCCTGACCCTGGCCGAGCTGGTGTGGATCGTGATCGCCGGCGTGGTGATCGTGCTGCAGCGCCGGACCGCCACGTCGACGTTGGCCTGGCTCCTGGCGCTGGCGTTCTTGCCGATCATCGGGCTGTTGATCTACTGGGTCATCGGGCCGCAGCGCCTGGCGCGCAAGAAGTTCAAGCGCGTGGTCAGCCGCCAGGTCGTCCACGCCGCGCTGGCCGGGCTGGCCGAGGCCCGGGCCAGCTCGCCGGCGCACGCCCGGCTGGCGCTGGTGCCGATGGGGCTCGACCAGCCGCCGCCGCTGCCGGCCAGCGGCATCACCCCGTACTTCGACGGGCGATCGGCCTACGCGGCGATCCTGGCGTCGATCGAGGCGGCCACCCACCACGTCCACCTCGAGTACTACATCTGGGAGCCCGACGGCATCGGCACCCGGCTGCGCGACCTGCTGATCGCCAAGGCCCGGGCCGGCGTGCAGGTGCGGGTGGTGGTCGACGCCACCGGCGCCAGCGGGCTGCGGCGGCGCTGGCGCAAGCCGATGCTCGACGCCGGCGTCGAGTTCGCGTGGTTCAACCCGATCACGCTGAAGTTCTGGCGCTACCGCCGGGCCGACTTCCGCTCGCACCGCAAGATCGTGGTGTGCGACGGCCGGGTCGGGTTCACCGGGGGCATGAACGTGGCCGACGCCCACTCGGCCGAGTTCGGCGAGCGCTACTGGCGCGACACCCACCTGGGGTTCACCGGGCCGGCGGTGGCGCCGCTGCAACGCGCGTTCTTGCAAGACTGGTACTACGCCAGCGGCAAGCTGCCGACGGCGCCCGAGGCGTACTTCCCCGACGCCGAGCTCGGGCCGGGTGAGGCCGACGCCATCCAGCTGGTCGCCTCGGGGCCGGACGACCCAGCCTTCGCCGTGCACAAGACGTACTTCGCGGCGATCACCGCGGCGCGCGATCGCCTGTGGATCACCACGCCGTACTTCATCCCCGACGACGCCATCACGACCGCGCTGGCGGTGGCCGCGGCCGGGCGGGTCGACGTGCGGGTGCTGGTGCCGCGCAAGGGTGACAGCCGGGTGGTCGACCTCGCGGCGCGCAGCTACTTCGCCGAGCTGCTGGCGGTGGGCGTGAAGATCTACGAGTACGAGCCGCGCTTCATCCACGCCAAGACCATGGTGGTCGACGACGACCTGGCGATCGTGGCCACCGCCAACCTCGACAACCGCAGCTTCCGGCTCAACTTCGAGCTGGCGGCGGTGGTGTACGGGACCGACCTGGCGCGCCGCCTGGCCGACGCCTTCGTCGAGGATCTGACGACGGCGACGCCGGTGACCGCGGCGGCGCTGGCCGGGCAGCGGTTCCGGTCTCGGCTGGGCCAGGCCAGCGCCCGCCTGCTGTCGCCGCTTTTGTGAGCGCGGCGGTGGCTGACGGCCGCGCGATTTTGTAGACACGAGTGATGCGTGCGCGGGCGCCTGCGGTGGTCGTGGCCGGGCTGGTGATGATCCTGGCGGCGCCGGCGCTCGGGCAGCCGGCGGTCGAGCAGGCGGCGGTCGAGCAGGCGGCGGTCGAGCAGCCGGCGGTCGAGCCGCCGGCGGTCGAGCAGGCAAATGTCCCGACCCGCGCCGACGCGCCGGCTGACCCGTCCGACGAGGCTGACCCGGTCGACGAGGCCGACGAGGGCCCCGAGGTCGACCGGTGGTCATCGCCGCGCCGGACCGGGGACGCCACCCTGATCCGTCTGGTGTTGGTGGTGGGGCTGGCGCTGGCGGTCGGCAGCTTCTTGTTCCGCCGCCTCGGCAGCGGCGGCACGCTCGGCGGTGGCACGCTCGGCGGCAGCACGTACTACCTGTTCTGGGTCGTGGTCCCGATGTTGGCGGCGGCGGCGCTGGCCCAACCCCTGGTGCTGCTGGTCGCGGCGCTCGGGCTGCTCGGTCGTCGCTGGCTGCCGGACCCGGTGGCGTACCTGCGCCACGCGCGGCGGGCGGAGCGGCTGACCGCCACCGTCGAGGAGAACCCTGCCGACGTGGTGGCCCACCGGGCGCTGGCCGAGATCTGGGTCGAGCGGCACCGGCCGGCGCGGGCCATGCCGCACCTCGACGCTGCGCGCGCGCGGGACCCAGACGATCGCGCCCTGGCCATGCTGGCGGCCCGGGCCCAGGCCCAGGCGGGCCGGCACGCCGACGCCGCGGCCGCGTTCGCCGCCATCTCGGCCGCGGAGCCGCGCTACGACTTCGGCGCCGCGTGGCTGGCCGAGGCCGACGCCCGCATCGCGCTGGCCGCGTGGCCGGCGGCCGACGCTGCGCTGACCCAGTTCCTGCGGGTGCAGCACTCGAGCCTCGAAGGCCACGTCAAGCTGGCCCAGGTCCGCGCGCGCCTGGGCGATGCCGGCGGCGCGGCCCGGGAGCGCCGCGCGGCGCGCCAGCTGTACCGCGAGCTGCCGTCGTTCCAGCGGCGCCGCCAGCGCTTCTGGTACCTGCGGGCGATCGTCGGCTGGTGACGGGCGACCTCCAGGGTCGTGGTGTAGGATGCCGGGCATGGCCGAGCGCCACCACAACCTGACGGCGCGGCTCCTCGACGCCAACCTCGCCCACGGCCGCGGCGACGACCTGGCGCTGGCCGAGGGCGACCGCCGCTGGACCTACCGCGAGCTGACCGATCAGGTGGCCCGCATGGGCGGCGCCCTGGCCAGCCTGGGCATCGCCAAGGGCGAGCCGGTGGCCATCCTGATGCGCGACACCCTGGAGGCGGCGGCGATGCTGCTCGGGGTCATCCGCATCGGCGCGGTGGCGGTGCCGATGTCGGAGCTGGCGCGGCCCGACGACCTGCGCGAGTCGCTGGCCCACGCCGGCGCGGTGGCCGCGGTGGTCGACGGCGAGCTCGAGCCCGCGCTCGACGCCATCCGCGGCCACCTGCCGGCGCTGCGCGAGGTGGTGTGCTTCCATCCCCGCGCCGCCGGCGAGCGCGACGCCGGGGAGCTGTGCGCCGCGGCCACGCCGATGGCGGCGGTCGCGGTGGCGCCGGACGATCCTGCGCTCTTGATGTACTCGGCCGGGTTCGTCGACGACGCCTGCGGGGTGCGCCACGATCACGGCAGCGTGGTGGCGGCGTTCGAGTCGTTCGGCGCAGGCTACCTGGGCCTGGCGCCAGGCCAGCGGGTGTTCGCGGTGGCCCGGCTGTCGACCGCGTTCGGGCTGGGCTCGGCGCTGTTGTTCCCGCTGCTGGCCGGCGCCGCGTCGTTGCTGGTGCCGGCCCAGCCGACCTCGCGCACGCTGCTCGACGCCATCGCCCGGTTCGCGCCCGACTACTTCTTGGCGACGCCGTCCATCTACGGTCAGCTGGCGCGCGACGTCGCGGCGGTGGGCCTGGCGCCGCCGCTGGCCGGCATCAGGCGCGCCGTGGCCGGCGGCGAGGGCATGCCCGACAAGCTGCTGCCGCGCATCCGCGCCACGCTGGGCGCCGCGGTCGAGGTCGGCTACGGCCTGACCGAGGTGCTGCAGATCGCGATGGCCGGCCCCAGCGGCGACGACCAGCGCCCGGGCGCGTGCGGGCGGCCGCTGGCCGGCATCGAGGCCCGGGTGGTCGACGACGACGGCCGGGCGGTCGGGACCGACGAGATCGGCACGTTGCAGCTGCGCGCGCCGTCGATGTGCGCCGGCTACTGGACCGGGCTGGCCACGCCGGCGGTCGACGTCGACGGCTGGCTCACCACCCGCGACCGGTTCCTGGTCGACGCCCATGGCGTGTTCCACCACTGCGGGCGCACCGACGACCTGTTCAAGGTCGGCGGCAAGTGGGTGGCGCCGGCCGAGGTCGAGCGGGTGCTGATCTCGCACGACGCGGTGTGGGAGGCGGCGGTGGTGGGCGCCGACGACGAGGACGGCCTGATCAAGCCGCTGGCGTTCGTGGTGGTCAACGTCGGCCACGTCGCGTCGCCGGCGCTCGAGGGCGAGCTGCGCGACTTCGTCAAGCAGACCCTGGCGCCGTACAAGTACCCGCGCTGGATCGAGTTCGTCGACGCCTTGCCGCGCGGCCCCCACGGTCGCCTGCTCCGCTACAAGCTGCGCCCGGCCCGGCGGCGGCGGCGGGCCGAGACCGGCGTGGCGTGACGGCGTCGGTGCGGGCGGTGGCGTTGGCCCAGGCGGCACGCCGGCTGGGGGCGGTGACCGCGCTGGGCCGGCTCGACGATCGCGACGCGGCGACGGCCGGCGTGCTGGCGGCCTCGGCCGAGGCGCTGCCGACGGCGGCGCTGGCGGCGGCGCGGCCCGCGGGCTGGCGGCACTGCGACCGGTCGTGGATCGACGCCGCCTTGGCTCCCCTCGACCCGACGGCGCGGGCGATCGTCGACAGCGATCGCGACGACCCGGTGGCCCGGTGGCTGGCGGCCCGCACCCTGGGCCACCTGGCCCCGATGCCGACGCCGGGGCCGGCGATCACCGTCGACGATCTGCCGCGGTTGTCGGCCCGGGCGCTGGCCCGCGTGTTGGTGATCGTGGGGCGGCGCCAGCTGGCGGCGGCGCTGGCCCAGGCCACCGTCGCCGAGCACGCGGCGGCGGCGCGCCAGCTGGCGTGGGGCGTGGAGTTCCTGCGCGAGGTGGCCGAGGTCCGCGCCGACCCCGCCGCGGTGGCCAGCCTGGGCGGGCGCCGCGCCGCCGCGGCGCGCACCGCCGGCCTGGCGTGGACCGATCCGCTGGCGGCGGCCCAGGCCGGGGCCCGGGCGCTGGCGTCGACGGTGCGCGGCCGGGGCGACCTGGCCCGCCAGGTGGCGCAGCGGCTGCCGCGCCCGCTGGGCACCGCGGTGGCCGAGGCGCTGACCGGCCGGTTCGCCCGCGACGGCGCACCGTTGGCGGCGGCCGAGATCCGGCGCGCGATCGAGCGTGGTAGCGTGGCGCCGTGACGGCCCGGATCCTCGACGGTCAGGTGTTCGATGCCGAGGTGGAGGCGCGGGCGATTCGCGCGGCGGCGGCGGCCGAGGTGGAGCGGGTCCACGCGACCCTGTCCGCCGCGCGCGCGGCCGCCGAGCGCGACCTGGCCCGGGCGCGGGCCGAGGCCGACGGGGCGCGCCGCGAGGCCGCGCGGGTCCGCGCCGACGCCGGGTTGCCGGCCGCCGAAGGCCACGTCACCGAGCTGGTGGGCCTGACCGTGCGGGCCCGCTGTCCTGGGGTTGCCATCGGCGAGGTGGTGCGCATCAGCCGCGCCGGCTGGGCCGCCGATCACGGCGACCTGGCGGCCGAGGTGGTCGGCTTCACCGACGACGCGGTGGTGCTGTCGCCGCTGGGCGAGCTGGCCGGCGTCGCGCCGGGGGCGGCGGTGGTGGCCACCGGCGCGCCGCTGACGTTCCCATGCGGGCCGGCGCTGTTGGGGCGGATCCTCGACGGGCTGGGCCGACCGCTCGATGGCGCGCCGGTCGACGCGCCGGCGTGGGCCATCGATCGCGCGGCGCCGTCGCCGCTGACGCGCCCGCCGGTGACCACCCCGCTCACGACCGGCGTGCGGGCCATCGACGGGTTGTGCACGCTGGGCAAGGGCCAGCGGGTCGGGTTGTTCGCCGCCGCTGGCGTCGGCAAGTCGACCCTGCTGGCGCAGATCGCCGCCGCCACCGACGCCGACGTCATCGTCCTGGCGCTGGTCGGCGAGCGCGGCCGCGAGCTGGGCGACTGGCTCGATCGGCTGGGGCCGGCCCGGGCCCGCACGGTCGTGGTGTGCGCCACCAGCGACGAGCCAAGCCTGGCGCGGGTGCGGGCGGCGTTCACCGCCACCGCGGTCGCCGAGTACTTCCGCGACCAGGGCCAGGACGTGCTGCTCTTGTGCGACTCGCTCACGCGGGTGGCCCGGGCCCAGCGCGAGGTCGGCTTGTCCGCCGGCGAGCCGCCGGCGCGCCACGGCTACCCGCCCAGCGTGTTCGCGCTGCTGCCGCGGCTGTGCGAGCGGGCCGGGGCCGCCGCCCGCGGGTCGATCACCGCGGTCTACACCGTGCTGGTCGCCGGCAACGATCTCGACGAGCCGATCGCCGACGAGGTGCGCGGCATCGTCGACGGCCACCTGGTGCTCGATCGGCGCCTGGCCGGCCGCGGGCACTTCCCGCCGGTCGACGTCGTCGCCAGCGTGTCGCGCATGTTCCCGGCGCTGGCGACCGCGGCCCAGGCCGACGCCGCGGCGGTGGTGCGCCGGCGCCTGGCGATCTACGACGAGCACCGCGACCTGCTGGCGGTCGGCGCCTACAAGCCCGGCGCCGATCGCGCGCTCGACCAGGCGGTGGCGGCGATGCCGGCCGTCGAGCGGTTCCTGCGACAGGGCGCCGGCGACTCGGTGGCGCTGGCCGACGCGGTCGCGGCGCTGGTGGCGCTGGCCGAGCGCTGAGCCGACCGCGCCCGCGACGCGGTGGCGATCGCCGCGCGGCGAACCTCGACCGGGGCAAAACTCCCCGGCGGCGCGGCCCAGCGAGACTCGCTCGTCTCACCTCGGGCGCCGCGGCGACGGGCGGTCGCCGCAACCCGCTGATCCGACCGAGGCGCGAGCCGGCATGGCGCTTGCGATGAACCAGGCGGTGACCACCCCGCGCCGACGCTCGACCCTGCCGCCGCCCGCCCGCACCGCGACCTCGTGGGCGCCGCCGTTCGTCGGGCGCGTCGACGAGCTGGCTGGGCTGCGCGACGCCCTGGCGGTGACGCCGGTCGCGGTGATCCACGGCAGCCGCGGCGCCGGCAAGACCGCGCTGGTGGCGCAGCTGGTGGCCCACCACGAGGTCGAGGCCACGGTGGTCACCTGCCACCCCGGCGATCGCGCGCCGGCGGTGCAGGCCCGGGCCGAGCGCCGGCTGCGGTGCGCCCCGGGCGGGGTGGTCGAGCGGCTCACGGCCGACGTCCGGGTGCTGGTCCTCGACGACGTACACCACCTGCCCGGCGACGAGCTGGCGCGCCTGGTCACGCTGGTGGCGCCACGGGCCGGCGCCCGCGGCCGGTTGATCGTGCTGGCCGACGAACGGCCGCGGCTGTCGCCCGAACTCGACGTGACCGAGCTCGAGCTGGGCGGGCTCGACGCGACCGACGCGGCGGCGCTGTGGGCCGAGCTCGCGACGCGCTTCGGACCGGCCGAGGCCGGCGACGCCCACCTGCGCACCCGGGGCCTGCCGCTGGCGCTGCGGAGCGCCTACGCCCGCGCGCGCTTCGGCGACGACGCGGTCGCGTTGGCCGGGCTGCCGGCCGACGCCCGGGCGGTCCTGGCGGCGCTGGCGGTGGTGCGGGTGCCGGTCGAGGCGGCGGCGCTGGCGGTGCTCGTGCCCGAGGTCGAGCTGGCGGGGCCGCTGGCGTTGCTGGCGGCGCACCAGCGCATCGACGGTGACGCCCGCGGCCGGGTGTGGGTCCACGGCGTCACCGAGGCCACGGCGCTGGCCAGCCTCGACGTCGACGCGCGGCAGCGGCTCGAGCGCGCCGCGGCCGGGTTGCTCGCGCCCGGCGCCGCGGCCGGCGCCGCGGTGGCCGGCCTCGACGCGATCGACCGGCTGCGCGAGAGCGCGTTGCACTGGCTGGCCGCGGGCGAGGTCGCGCGCGCCGTCGCGCTGGTCGAGCGGGAGGCCGCGGCGACGATCCGCGGCGGGGGTGCCGGCGAGCTCGAGGCGGTGGTCGCCGCGATCGGCGCGTTGGCCGCGCCCAGCCTCACCGGGCTCCAGGTCGAGCTGGCGGCCCGGGGCGGTCGGATCGCCGAGGCGCGCGAGCGCCTGGCCGCGGGCGCGGTCGGCGTGGGCGCGGTGCGGGCCGCCGAGCTGGCGGCGGCCGGGCTCGACGTCGACGAGGCGCTCGGCGCGCTGGCGGCGGTCGCGGCGTCCGCGCCGACGGTGGTCGACGCCCAGCACACGCGCGGCGTGGCGATCGCCCGGCTGGTGGTGCTGGAGCTGGCGCGCGGCGAGGCGGCGGCAGCGCGGGCCCAGGTCGACGACGCGCTGCACGAGCCGCTGCCGGCGGCGGCGCGGGCCGAGCTGCTGGTGGCGCAAGCGGCCGTCGAGGAGCACGCCGCCGACCCCGGGGCGGCCCGGGCGGCGCTGACCCGGGCCGACGGTGCGCTGGCCGCCGCCGACGGCAGCGACGACCTTCGGGTGATCATCGCCGCCCGGCGCGCGACGGCGCTGGCCGACGAGGGCCGCCTGACCGAGCCCGGCACGACGCTGGCCGAAGACGCGCCGCAGGCCGCCGGCCACGACGCGATCGCGGTGGCCGAGGCGGTGATCGAGGCCCGGATCGCGCTGGCGGCGCTGCGCGGCGACGGCGAGGCCGGGCTGACCATGGGCGCGGCGCTGGTGCGAGCCCGGCGCGCGCGGGGCGACGAGCTGGGCGCGCTGGTCGGCGAGGTGGCGCTGGCCGAGCTCGAGCTGCGGCGCGGCCACATGGCGCGGGCCGCCGAGCTGGCCCACGCCGCCCACGGCGCGCTGGTGCGAGCGCGGCTGGCGTCGCTGGCCGAGCGGACCGAGCTGGTGCTGGCGGCGGTCGATCTGGCGGAGGTCCGGCTCGAGCGCGCCCGTCCGACCCTCGAGCGGCTGGCGGCGTCCTCGGCGCTGCCGGCGCGGGCGCGGGCGACGGCGGGCCAGCTGGCGGCCGAAGCCCGGGCCCTGGGGGGCCAGCGCGCCGGCGCGATCGAGGCGGCGCGCGCCGCGGCGCTCGCGGCCGACGAGCTGGGCCGCGATCTGGGCGAGGCCCGGGTCGCGACCGTCGCGGGCGACATCGGCCGCGCGCTGGCGGCGGCCCGCCGGGTGGCGGCGGCGGCGGAGCGCAGCGGCCGCGGCGCCGACCTCGCCGAGGCGCTGGTCATCGGCTGTCGGCTCGAGCTGGCCAAGGGCGAGCGGGCCGGGGCCCGGGCCCAGGCCAGCCGGGCCGCGCGCGAGGCGGCCGCCGCCGGCCTGGTGCGGTCGCGCTGCCACGCGCTGTTGGCGCTGACGTCGCTGGCGCGCGACGACGACGACGTGCCGGCGGCGGCGACCTACGCCCGCGACGCCCTCGAGCTGGCCCACGGTGCCGGGCTGCCGGTCGAGCGGCTGGCGGCCACCATCGCGCTCGACAGCCTGGCCGGCGCCGATGCCGACAGCGGCGCCGCCAGCGGGGCGGCGGCGGCCATGACGCCGCAGGCCATCGAGGCCACCGGCCGCTTGCTGACCGATCTCGGCCTCACCGCGGTGCGGCCGTTCCGGGTGATCGACGCCACCGGCGCGGTCAGCGAGCTGGCCGACGCCGACCCCGAGGTCCTCCGGCTGGCGGCGCGGACCCTGGCGGTCGACGGCGTGCGCGAGACCATCTGGCGGCGGGGCACCGAGCTGGCCGACCTGCGTCGGCGCAGCCTGCTCAAGAAGCTGTTGTTCTTGTTCGCCGCCGCGCCGGCCCAGACCTTCTCCAAGGAGGACATCGTCCAGTCGGTGTGGAACGTGGCCTACCACCCGCTGCGCCACGACGCCGCGCTGTTCACCAACATCATGCGCATCCGCCGCCTGCTGGGCGAGGACGGCGCCGAGATCATCCGGGTCACCGAGGACGGCTACCGGTTCGAGCCACCGCCCGACTTCGTGTTCGTCCAGCGCGCGGCCGCCACCGCCGAGCCGTGACCGCGGATCAGCGGGCGCGCGGCCAGACGAAGATCACCTCGAGCTCTGGTCCGGGGCGGATCGCGACCGGAGCGAGCGCAAAGACGTCCTCGGGCAGCTCGAGCTCCGAGGTCCTGACGGTGAACGCCCCGGCCCGCGGCGGGAAGCGCTCCTGCAAGACGCGCTGCGTGACGCCCAGGTCGCGCCGGTGCCGATCTTGATGAGCTGCAGGACGCGCACGGCCGCTGATGCTACACCGCGACCTGGCCGATCGCAGGCGCGGTGAGGCTCAGTTGACCCACGGCGGCAGCGGCGCGCCGGGGTCGGTGTCGGGTTCCTCGCTCGGCTCGTCGGCTGCGTCGGTGAGCAGATCGAGATCGGCCCACGGCGCGCTGGCCGGTGGCGGGCGCACTCGGGCCAGGTCGGCCGCGGCCTCGGTGGCGGCCCAGCGCGCCAGGGTGGCCTTGGCCCGGCGGCGGCGGCGCCAGTAACCGAGGATCAACAGCACCGCGGCCAGGATCCAGATGCCGGTGGCGAACAGCGCCGCCGGCACCAGCAGGTAGCGCCGCGACAGGTCGGCCTTCCACTCGGCGAACAGCTCGTCCATCGACGCGCCGAACGCCGCCTGGGCCGCCTGATCGAGGCTCTTGCCCTCGCCCAGCCCGCGCAGGAAGTTCTGGAACGGGTAGCGGTCGCCGTCGTCGTCGGCGTCGGCCCAGCGCCCGCGGTTGGCCAGGTAGCCGACGAAGTCGTAGCTCTCGGCGTAGGCGCGCGACGCCGGCGCCTCCGCGGCCGGGAAGCCCCAGGTCAGCTCGTCGAGCGGGATCACCGACCCGGTCCACGCCATGCCGATGAGCGTCTCGATGCGATCGAACCCCAGGTCCTCGGCGTGCTGCCAGGCGAAGCCCTCGTGGAGCCAGCGCGGCGCGTCGGGCACCGCGGCGCCCAGCGCCAGGTGGGCCAGCTCGTGATCGACGGTCTTGTCGACGTCGAAGGCGGTGCCGCGCCCGGCCACCGCCACCACGATCACGCCCAGATCGGGGTAGGCCACGCCGGCCGCCCAGCGCGGCGCGCCGCGGCCCTCGGGCGCGGCCGCGGCGAGGTCGTCGCTCGACGCCACCACCCGGATCTCGACGGTGGCCGGGCGCGGCAGGTCGGGCAGGTCGGCGCTGATCTTCACGAGCGACCGCGCCGCGCGGTCGGCGACCCGCCGCGCCATCCGCTCGAGGCCGGCCTCGGCCCGCACCACGACGTCACCGCGGGTGAGCTGGATCGGCAACGCCGGCGCGGCCACGGCGCGCCGCGGCGCGACCACCAGCGCCAGCGCCAGCCACACGCCGACCACGAGCCGGGCGACGGTCATGGCACGTCCAGCACGAACCGCTGGCGGTCGGGCCCGGCGTCCGCCGCGAAGATGGCGACGGTGCCGGCGACCAGCGCGCCGCCGATCGCGGCGTAGACCCACCAGGTGGTCCGCTCGCCGGTGGCCTTGGTGCTGCGCCGGCGCGGCGGGTCGCGTAGGAGCGGGTCGTCGGGAGCGGGGGCGCGCTCGTGGGCGGCGTCGTAGGCCCCGCGGGCCGCGGCGGCGATGGCCGGCGGCGCGCCGCTGGCGATGCGCGCGGTGGCGCCCCGCTGGCGGTGCCACAGGGTGAGCGCGCCGCGCGGTTGCACCACCGCGGCCAGCTCGACGTCGAGGTCGGCCAGCACGCGGCCGACGCTGGCCGAGTCGACCCGCGCACCGCCGGCCCACGCCGCCATCGCTGCCACCGCCGGCGCGGTGACGGCGTCGTCGAGCGCGGGCGCCTCGACGGTGACCGCCAGCGGGCGGCCCAGCACGGTGATGAACGCCGCGCCGCGGGTGGCGCCGCTGGCCACCGCCACCAAGTGCTTGCCGGCCGCCAGGTACGCGGTCGCCGGCACCGGCCCGACGACGCGATCGTCGACGGTGGCGACCCCGCCGGCCGGGCCGGCGATGGTGACCGGCACGATGTCGCGGTCGAGGTGAGCGTCGATGTCGGGATAGCGCGCCTGCAGATCGGCGGTCATCGCCGCGGCGTCACCGAGGCCGCGCAGCTGCGCCGCGGCCAGCCGCGCGACCGGCCCGTCGCCGTCCTTGTCGGCGCACAGCACCAGGTAGCTCCACGCGCGGGTCAGCCGGGCGCGCTCGTCGAGACCGGCGGCGGCGCGGCCGGCCAACAGCCGCACCGCGGTCTCGGCCGCCGGGCGGGCACGCCCGCAGTCGAGCTGGCCGAAGCCGTCCTGGGCCTCGGCCAGGGCGCGCTCGGCCGCCAGGTCGTCGAGGGCGCGGCCGCGCAACACCTGGGCCGCCGGGCCGTCCAGGACCACCAGCCCGGTGGCTGTCACCGCGGCGGCGACCTCGGCCGCGGTCGCGGCGTCGCCGGTCGGCGCGATCACCACCACCGCCGGCGCGTCGACGTCGGGCGCAGCCCACGCCGGCGCCGCGCCCACCAGCGTGGTCGCTACAACGACTCGAAGTATTTGTTGATAGCCCATACGTCCTGGGGGCGCATCCCGTCGAACTGCACGCCGATCTCTGTGTCGGTGCTCCACCGGACGATCGCACCGATCTCGATGGCGTCGGCCAGCGTGGGGACGCGGAAGGTGACGTGGACCCGCGCGCCCATCGGGCGGCGAGGATACTCGATGAGGGCGCCGCCGACCGACAGGTTGACGATGCGGGCGTCGCGGGAAGCCTCCTCGCGCACGGCGCAGGGGAGGTCGACGGGGTGGCGGGTCGCGGTGCGGCGGTTGTCAGTCACTCCTCTGATTGTAAGGCGTGACGCGCGATGCACCAGTGGGGTTGGGTAGGTGCGTGTCCCGCACGATCGGGCAGGGCGCCAGCGGCGGCCCCGCCGGGCCCTCGGCCGGGTGGCCGTGGGCCCATCACCGCGGGCCCATCACAGCTTGACTTCGACGTAGGCCTTCTTGCGCAGCTCGGCGATCCACGCCTCGGTGGCCTTCTGCATGCCGCGCTGCTGCAGCTCGCCGCGCAGCTGGTCCTTGAGCTGCTCGAAGGTCTTCATCTCGGTCCGCTTGTTCTCCGCCACGTAGAACACCTCGAGGCCGCGCGGGCCGGCCACCGGGCCGCGCACCTCCTTGGGCTCCATCGCGAACACCACCGTCTCCCAGGCCGGCTCCAGGGTGCCGCGCTCGATCCAGCCCAGCTCGCCGCCCGAGGTCTTGGTGTTGGCGTCGTCGGAGAACTCGGCGGCCAGCTTGCCGAAGTCCTCGCCGGCCCGGGCCCGCGTGACGATGTCGGCGGCCTTGGCCCGGGCCGCGCTCACCTCGGCCTCGGTCGGCCGCTCGGGCAGCGCCAGCTGGATGTGGGCCAGCCGCACCTGCGACACCGCGTCGGAGCGGCGCGCCATCTGGTCGTACTGGGCCCGCACCTCCTCGTCGGAGACGTTGACCTTGGGCGCCACCAGCATCTTCATCGCCCGCAGCCGGGTGAGCTGGCGGGTGATGTTGGTCCGGTACTGACCGAGCGTGTAGCCCTGGGCCGCCAGCGCCTGCTGGAACGCCGCGTCGTCGAGCTTGTGCTCCTCCTTGGTCTCGCGGATGACCTGATCGACCTCCTTGGCGCCGACCGGCTCGAGGTTGGCGGCGGCCGCCGCCTCGATCATCAGCTGCTCGGCGATCATCTCGTCGAGCACCTGGGCTCGCAGCTTGTCGCGGCGGCGGGCGCGCTCCTTGGCGTCGTCGATGCCGGCCAGGTCGTCCTCGTACGGCATCAGCTGGACCGCCAGCTCGCTGTCGAGGACGATCGCGTCGTTGACCACGGCCACGACGCGATCGACCAGGAACGCCCGGCGCTTGGGCGCGGCGGCGGCGTCGGCAGGCTGGGCCTGGGCCGGTGCCACCGCGGCGGCGATCAGGGGGAGGGCGAAGAACAGGGCGGCGAAGCGGGTGCGCATGGAGTGCCTTCTACGTTGGACGGGCGAGCGGGGCCGAGGGTTGTCTGGCGCGGGCGACGCGGCTCAGGGTGGGGTGGCCGGGCCGGGCGCCACTGGCGGCGGGGTCGGCATCGCGCCGGGGGCGACCGCCGGCGGCGGCACCTGGGTCAGGTCGGGCAGCGGCGTCGCCTCGCCGTGGGGGTCGCCGCCCTCGAGCGAGGTGTCGATCCGCACCTTGCCCAGGCTGTCGTCGAAGACCTCGATCTTGGCCTTGGCGCGGAGATCGTCGACGAACGTCTTCTGCGTGCTCAGGCGCTTGTCGCGGTACAGCTTGTTGCGGATGGTCTGGGCGGCGTCGTCGAGGGTGCGCACCAGGGCCTTGCGGCGGCCGGTCTGCTTGAGGATCCAGAACGTGCCGTCGCCGGCGTCGACCACGCCCGACACGTCGCCGGTGGTGGCCAGCGCGAAGGCCGCGGTCACGACCGGCTTGGGCACGTCGGTGGTGCGCTCGGACAGGTAGCGCAGATCGCCGCCGCGCAGCTTCTGCTCGTCGTTGGTGGTGTACGCCTCGACCAGCTCGCGGAAGCCCTTGTTGGTGCTGCCAGCGGCGCCGGCCGCCTCGGCGGCCACCCGCTCGGCCTGCGCCCGGGACTTGACCACCACCGCCGAGGCCCGGACCTCCTCGGGCTTCACGAACTCGTCCTGGTGGGCGTCGTAGTAGGCCTTGACGTCGGCGTCGCTGATCGAGTCGGGCGTCACCTTGGTCTCGAACTCGTCGCGCAGGAGCTTCTGGATCATCACCTGCTTCATGGTCCGCACCACCTCGGGGTCCTGGTCGAAGCCGCGCTTGGCGGCCTCGGCGGCGAGCACCTCGAAGCTCACCAGGCTGTCGAGGAATTCGCGCTTCTGCTCCTTCGAGGTGTAGCGATTGCGCACGTAGGGCGACTGGCGGTTGAGGCGGTCCTGGAACTCGCCGAGGGTGATGGTGACGCCGTCGACCGTGGCCAGCGGGGTGCCCAGCTCGCCCTGGCTCTGGGCCGGCAGGCCGCCGGCGCCGGCCTTGGCCCCGGCAGCGCTGGCCTGGCGCTTGGATTCACACCCGGCGCCGGCGACCAGGGAGGACGCCAGCGCCGCGGCGACGACGAACGATCGAGCTGTCCCGCGGGTGCGCATAACTGCCTTTTCTCGCTACGGTTTTCGCTTACGAGGTACCACGCGGGCCCAGGGCCTGCAAGCGCCGTCGCGCCGCCGCCGTCGGGCTGGCGGCCTCGTCGCCGGTGAGGGCGACGTGGAGGCGGCCGTCGCGGTCGAGCCGCCACGGCCGGGGCACCTGCCGCGGATCGACCGGGCTCGACGGCCCGAGCGCGATCGCCAGCCGGGTCCGGGTCAGCTCGATGGCGGTGGCGTCGAGCCGCCGGGCCAGCGCCTTGACCACCATCAGGTCGGCCAGCAACAGCGTCTCGGCCGGCAGCGGCCCGAACCGGTCGGCCAGCTCGTCGAGCAGGGCCTTGCCCTCGTCCTCGTCGTCGATGGCCGACAGCCGCTTGTACAGATCGAGCCGCTGGCCGGGATCCGGCACGTAGTCGTCGGGGATGTAGCCGGGCACCTCGACGGTGAGCTCCGGGTCGACCGGGTGGTGGATCGGCTCGCCGCGCAGCGACGCCACCGCCTCCTCGAGCATGCGCACGTACTGGTCGAAGCCGACCGCGGCGATCGAGCCCGACTGGCGCGCGCCGAGCAGCTCGCCGCCGCCACGGATCTCGAGGTCGGCCGAGGCGATCTGGAAGCCGGCCCCGAGCTCGGTGAAGCGCTGCAGCGCCTCGAGGCGGCGGCGGGCCTCGTCGGTGAGCTGCTCGGGCGCCGGGACCAAGAGGTAGCAGTAGGCCCGGGCGCTGGACCGGCCGACCCGCCCTCGCAGCTGGTACAGCTGCGACAATCCGAAGGCGTCCGAGCGCGCCACGAACAGCGTGTTGGCGCGCGGGATGTCCAGGCCGCTCTCGACGATGGTGGTGGCCACCAGCACGTCGAGGTCGCCGCGCACGAACCTGACCATCACGTCCTCGAGCGCCTCGGCGCCCAGGCTGCCGTGGGCCTGGCCGACCCGGGCCTGGGGCACCAGGCGGGAGATCAGCGCGGCCCACTCCTTGAGCGACAGATCGTGCTTGGCCCGGACCGGCGGCGCGGCGCCGTCGGTCGCGCCGGCCCGGTCGATGTGGCGGGTCACGAAGTAGACCTGCCCGCCGCGGGCCAGCTCGGCCTCGATGGCGCCCTTGATCAGCGCCTCGTCGACCTGGGCCACGAAGGTGCGCACCGCGCGCCGGTCGGCCGGCGGGGTGGCGATGATCGACAGGTCGCGCATGCCGGTGAGCGCCAGGTGCAGCGTGCGCGGGATCGGCGTCGCGGTCAGGGTCAGCACGTCGACGTGGGCCCGCAGCTTCTTGAGCCGCTCCTTGTGGGCCACGCCGAACCGCTGCTCCTCGTCGATGACCACCAGGCCGAGATCCTTCCACCGCACGTCGGCCGACAGCACCCGGTGGGTGCCGACCACCACGTCGACCGCGCCCTCGGCCAGGCCGCGCAGGGTCGCCAGCTGCTCGCCCTTGCTCTGGAACCGCGACAGCTTGCCGACCCGGACCGGCCACGACGCGAACCGCTCGGCCATGGTCCGCGCGTGCTGCTCGACGAGGATGGTGGTCGGGGCCAAGAGCAGCGCCTGCTTGCCGGCCAGCGCGCACTTCATGATGGCGCGCAGGGCGACCTCGGTCTTGCCGTAGCCGACGTCGCCGCACACCAGGCGGTCCATGGCCTTGGCGCTCTCCATGTCGGCCAGCGTGGCCTCGATGGCGGCCAGCTGATCGGCGGTCTCTTCGTAGGGGAATGCCGCCTCGAACTCGGCGAACAGCTCGTCGGCCGGCGGGAACCGGTAGCCGGGCAGCGCGGCCCGCTGGGCGTACACCTGCAACAGCTCCTCGGCCAGCGCCGCGACGTGGCCGGCGACCTTGCGCTTGGCCTTGTCCCACGACACGCCGCCCAGCTTGTCGAGGCGCGGGCCGTGGCCCTCGGCGCCGACGTAGCGCTGCACCTCGCCCAGCCGGTAGACCGGCAGGTACAGCACGCCGCCGTCGTACTCGAGGTGGAGGAAGTCGATGGCGGCGCCGCCGGTGGGCAGCTTGGTGAGCCCGCGGTAGCGGCCGACGCCGTGCAGCTGGTGGACCAAGAAGTCGCCCGGCGCCAGCTGGGCGAAGTCGCCCACGCCGCCCAGGAGCGCGTCCTTGGCCCGGCGCTGGGCGCTCTTCTTGGGCGCCGCGCGCTTGGCGCCGAAGACGTCGGCCGCGGCGATGACCACCACGCCGTCGGCCGGGCTGGCGAAGCTGTGCGACAGCGGGGCCACCACCACGCCGACCGCGGCTGGGTCGGGCGCGAAGCGGTCGGCGCGATCGGCGGCCAGGCCGTGGCCCTCGAGCAGCCCGACCAGCCGGTCGGCGCGCTGGGCGGTGTCGGCCGCCAGCACCACCGCGTGGCCGTCGCGCCGGGCCGCGGCGATGGCCCGCACCAGCGGATCGCCCAGGTGATCGTCGTGCTGGACCCGGGCCCGCTCGAGGGCGGTGCGCAGCGCCGCGAGCGGATCGACCTGCAGCGCCACCACGTCGGCGCCGGCCGCGCGGGGATCGTCGACGATGGCCAGGGTCGGCAGCACGATCCGGCGCGGCCCGGTGGTGAGCCGGGCCACCACCTCGGCGCGCTCGGCGAAGTGCGCCGCCGGCGGGAACGCCAGCTGCTTGTGGGCGGTGCGCTCGGCGTGGCCGGCGGCGGCGGCTGCCAGCTCGCCGTCGACCGCGGCCAGGATGGCGTCGGGGTCCCACCACAGCCACGCCGCGACGTCGGGGAGATAGCGCCACACCGGCACCAGCGCGGCGTGGAACGCCGGCGCGTAGACGTCCACGCCGATGGCGCTGCCGGTGGCCAGCTGCTCGATCAGCTTGCGGGTGGCCGACGACGGGTGGTGGGCCTGGTCGGCCAGCTCGCGCAGCGCGCCCTTCCAGTCGTGGCCGGCCGCCGGCACCGCGGTGCGGATCGGGTGCAGCGCGACCCGGTCGATCTCGCGCAGGGTCCGCTGGCTCGACGGATCGAACAGCCGGATCGACTCGACCTCGTCGCCGAACAGCTCGATCCGCACCGGGTACGGCTGGCCCGGCGCGCCGACGTCGACGACGTTGCCGCGGACCGCGAAGGTGCCGACGTCCTCCACCACCGGGGCCCGGGCGAAGCCGGCGTCGACCAGGGCCGCGGCGGTGGCGTCGCGATCGACGGTGGCCCCGCGCCGCAGCTCGATCGCGCGCGCGACCAGCTCGTCCCGCGGCAGGGTCTTGCGCACCAGCGCGGCGGCCGGCACCACCAGCGCGCCGGGCACCTGATCGCCGGTGGCCAGCGCGTACAGGACGCCCAGCCGCTGGGCGTCGGCCGCGCGATCGGCCGCGACCTCGGCGTAGGGGTTGCCGTCGGGCGCCGGCAGGATGGTCGCGGCGCAGCCGAACAGCGCCAGGTCGTCGACCGCGGCGCGCGCGACGGCGTCGTCGGCGACCACCAGCACCAGCGGCCGGCGCGCGGCCACCGCCGCGCCCAGGTAGGCGGCGTAGGGCGCGGTGGCGCCGGTGGCCAGGACCGGGCCGCGATCGGCGGCGCGGAGGAGATCGCGGACGGACGGCAAGGCGCGGCAGGGTAGCGCGGAACCGTCGGGAGGCGACCGGCCGGGGCCGATCACCGGCGGCGGCGTCCGCGCTGACCGTGTAGGCTCAGGCCATGTCGCTCCGTGCCGTGGCCGCGCTCGCGCTGGGGATGGTGGTCGGGACCGGGTCGGTCCGGGCCGACCCCGACTGGACCGCCAAGCTGGTGGCCCGCGCCGACGACATCGCCACGCGGGTGGCGGCCTTGCGCGGCCTGGCCATGACCCGGCCCATCGCCAAGGGCATCATGGACGACGCCCAGCTGCGGGCCCGCATCCTCACCCGCATGGACGAGGACTCACCGGCGGCCGAGCGAGCCAAGGACGCGGCGATGGCCAAGCGGTGGGGGCTGGTGCCGATGGCCACCGATCTCGACCGGCTGGTGGTCGACCTGCTGACCGAGCAGATCGCCGGCTTCTACGACCCGGCCGAGGGCAAGTTGTACGTGTCGGCCAAGCCGGCCACCGACGACGCGTGGGCCGACATGCTGATGGCCCACGAGATCACCCACGCGCTGCAGGATCAACGCTTCGGCCTCGACGGCTGGATGGCGGCGGTCAAGGACGACGGCGACGCCTCGTCGGCGCGCCAGGCCCTGGTCGAGGGCGACGGCGTGGCGTTGATGATCGAGTTCATGCTGAGCCAGCAGGGCCTGGCGGCGCCGTGGGATCACGACGACGTGGTCAAGCTGCTCACCGCCGGCATGGACTCGACCGGCGCCGCCGGCAGCGAGCTGATGGACGCCGCGCCGGTGGCCATGCGCGAGGGCATGCTGTTTCCGTACCGGGCCGGCGTGGCGTTCGTCGCGGCGCTGCGCAAGGGCAAGCCGTGGAGCGCGGTCGACGCCGCGTTCGCGCGCCCGCCGCGCTCGACCGAGCAGATCATCCACCCCGCGCTGTACTTCGCCGACGAGCGCCCCGACGTCGTCACCCTGCCGGCTGGCTACGCCAGCCTGGACAGCTCGGTGTGGGGCGAGGAGGGCTGGCGCGAGTTCCTGGTCAGCCACGGCGTCGACCGCGACCAGGCCGCCAGCGCCAGCGCCGGGTGGGGCGGGGATCGTGTGGCCCTGCGCGGCGGCGCCGACGCGGTGGCCCACCCGGCCCGCTCGGTCGGCGTGGCGGTGACCACCTGGGACACCGAGGTCGACGCCCTCGAGTTCTGGGACGCCGCCACCAAGGCGGTCGATCACCTGGCCGGCGGCCTGGTGGTGGCGCGCTCGCCGACCCGCGTGGTGTGGATGACCTGGCGCGGCCGCGCCACCGCCCTCGAGGCGCGCGGTCGCCAGGTGGTGATCGTGACCGGGGCCGCGGCGCGCACCTGGGCCGACGAGCTGGCCCGGGCCTGGACCTGGCCGGTCGCGTGGACCCCGCGCCGGTAGCGCCGCCGCGCGCCGCCTGGCTGGGCCCGGCGGCGGTCGCCTACCTCGTGGTGGTGCTGGCGATCGCGCTGGCCGGGGCCCGCCCGCTCGGGCACGACGAGGCGGTCTACGCGCTGGGCGCGCGATCGCTCCTGGCCCACGAGCCGGCGTTGCCGCTCCATCGCTCGATCGGCATGGTCGTGCTCGACCTGCCCGGGGTGTGGCTCGGTGGCTCCGAGCTGGCGGTTCGCCTGCCGTTCGCGGTCATCGCGCTCGGGTACCTGGCGCTCCTGTACCGGATCGCGCGGCGCGGCTTCGGCGCCGACGCCGCGGCGCTGGCGGTGGCGGTGCAGGTCATCAACCCGGAGTTCTCGTGGCGCGCCGGCGAGGCGCTGTCGGACATCCCGGCGGCGGCGTGTCTGCTGGCGGTGGTGGCCGCGCTCACGACGCCGCGGCCGCGGCCGGTCGTGGCCGGGGTGGCGGCGGCCGCCGCGTGCTACGTGCGCTACGCCTCGGCGCCGGTGGTCGCGGTGATCCTCGCCGTGGTGCTACTGACCCACCCGGCGGCGCGCCGGGCCACGCTCGCCGCCGGCGCGGTGGCGCTGGCGCTCCTGGTGCCGTTCTTCGCGTGGAGCCACGCCGCCACCGGTTCGATGTTCGGGGTCCTCGAGGAGAGCCAGCGCATGGCGCGCCGCGACTACCCGGGGCAGGGCGCGTGGTTCTACCTGCGCGCGTGGCCGGTCACGCTGGCGGGGCCGGTGGCCGGCGCGGTCGCCGCGGTCGGCGCGGCGGTGGCGGTGGCGGCGTGGTGGCGGCGCCGCACCGACGACGCCGGGCGGCTGGGCCGGCTCCTGGGCGCCGTGGCGATCGGCCAGCTGGGCCTGCTCGGCTGGCGGGTCCACGGCGAGGCCCGCTTCGTGACGCTGGCCGTGACCGCGCTGGTCGCGGTCGGGGCTGGCTGGCTGGCGGGCGGGCCGGCCTGGCGGCGGCGCGCCGCGGTGGCGCTGGTGGTCGCCGGCGCGGTCCCGTCGGCGGCGTGGACGACGATCCGGGTCCGCCGCTTGGGCGACGAGCGCGCGGCGATCGTGGCGGCGGCGCGGGCCATCGCGGTCGATCGTGGCGACGCCCGGTGCGTGGTGTACGCGACCGAGGCGCCCATCGCCGCCTGGTACAGCGGCTGCCGGGCCCAGCGGGTCGACGGGTGGGGGCCGGATCCGGCGGCGGCGGTCGGCGTGCCTCGGGTGTACCTGGCCGACGCCGTGCGCCTGCGCTACCACGCCACCGGGTGGATCGACCCGACCGACGCCCGCTTCGGCTGGCGCCCGGTGCCGACCGCGCGGCCGACCGAGGCCTGGGCCTGGCGGGCGACCGTGGCCATCGCGCCGTCGCCGTAGCCAGCGACCGTCGCGGCTAGCGCGCGGCTGGCGCGGCGGTGAGCTGGGCGCCCAGGGCGATCAGCCGGTCGAGATCGTGGATGTCCTGGCGGGCCAGCGGGATGGTCACGATCAGGGCATCGTCGCCGGCGGCGGCGCGCAGCCGGGTCACCGCCTCGTCGTCGACGGTGGCCAACAGCTCCTGCTCGGCGTGGGCCCGCTCGAGCGCCTCGGCGCTCATGCGGATGCTGGTGCCTGACAGGCCCAGCGCGGCGACCGCCGGCGTGGCGGCCAGGGCCCGCTCGACCGCGGCGGTGGTGACCTCGGCCGGGCGGTGCTGGTGGACGCGGTTGACGACGAACCCGGCCAGCGGCATCTGCGAGCGCACCAGCCGGTCGTGGAAGAACAGCGCCTCGCGCATGGCCATCGGCTCGGGCGACGACACCAGCACGAAGCCGACCCGGTCTTGGCGCAACAGCGCGTAGGTCTCCTCGGCGCGCTGGCGGAACCCGCCCAGGATGTCGTGGAACTCGGTGAAGAACACGCCGAGGTCGTCGAGGAACTGCGAGCCGACGAACTTCGACAGCCGCGCCAGCACGAACGAGCCGGAGCGCCCCAGCAGCGACCACCCCGACCGGCCGCCGCCCTGCAGCTTGCGGAACCACTCGATGGCCGGCGAGTCGATGGCGGCCGCCAGCTTGGCCGGCGCCTCGAGGAAGTCGAGCGCGTGCGAGGTGGGCGGGGTGTCGACCACGATCAGGTCCCACCGTCCGGTGGCGTCGAGGTCGTGCAGCTTGGCCATCGCCGCGTACTCCTGGCTGCCGGCCAGCGAGCCCGACACCTGGGCATAGACCGGGTTGGCCAGGATGCGCTTGACCGCCGCGGGGTCCTTGGCGTGGCTCTGCACGACCTCGTCGAAGGCGCGCTTCTGGTCGAGCATCATCGCGGCCAGCGTGCCGGTGCCGGTCGCGCCGGCGCCGACCACCGCGGGATCGACCTCGGCCACGTCGTGGCCCAGGCCGGGCAGGCCCAGCGAGCTGGCCAGGCGTTTGGCCGGATCGATGGTGATCACCAGGGTGCGCTTGCCGGCCCGGGCCGCGGCCAGGGCCAGCGCGGCGGAGGTCGTGGTCTTGCCCACGCCACCCGAGCCGACGCAGACCAGGATCTGCTTGGCCCCGAACACCTCGGCGAACGAGCGAAACGGCACGGTCGGGCGTCCTTAGCACGGCCGCGGCGCGGCCCGCAAACCGGCCCGGCGCGGCGGCCCGGCCGGGGGCGTCACACCAGGGTGACCAACAGCTCGCCGGTCTCGACCGACTGGCCGGGCGCCACCGCGATGGCCGCCACCTGGCCGCCGCGCTCGGCCACGATCTCGTTCTCCATCTTCATCGCCTCGAGCACCGCCACCGCGTGGCCGGCGGCCACCTCGTCGCCGACCGCGCAGCCGAGCTTGACCACCTTGCCGGCGATGGGCGCGTGGATGGCTTCGCCGCGGGCGGCGGGGCCGCGGCTGGTGGCCGAGCGCAGCCGCTTGGTCTGGGCGTCCTCGACGGTGAGCAAGGCCTCGGTCAGCCCGACCGAGGCGGCCACCCGGCCCCGGCGCGGATCGAGGTCGACCATGAAGCTCTGGCCGTCGACGACCAGCGACCAGGTGCCGGGCCGCACCTCGCGGGCGTCGACCGTCCGGGGCTGACCGTCGAGCTCGACCGCGATGGTCCCGTCGGCCCGGCGATCGATGGCGACCGTGGCCTCGCGCCCGTCGGTGGAGATCGCGAACTCCTTGCGCATGGCGGCATCATGGGACAGCCGTCCCGGGCGGTAAACTGGCGCCGGGATCTATCGCGCTGGCCGTCGGCTACCGGCAGGTCGCCAGGTAGCCCGGCAGGACCTCGCCCGAGCGCCCCAGCAGCACCTCGTCGAACGCGTCGGCGTTGGCCGGGCGCTCGAGCCCCACGTAGATGGACCGGACCGCCTCGCCCTGGCTCTTGCGGTAGGCCATCTCGCCCACCATGCCCGCCGCCGGGTAGACCACGCCGGAGCTGCCGACGCACAGGAACACCGCGGCCCGTTGCACCCGCCGCTTGAGCGCGTGCATCTCGAACGGCACCTCGCCGAACCACACGATGTGCGGCCGGGCCAGGGCCCCGCACCGGCACCGCGGCAGGGGCGCGGCCACGTCGCCGTCGAGGTCGTCCCACGGCGGCCGCCCGCAGCCGTCGCTGCAGCGCGACTTGAACAGCTCGCCGTGCATGTGGACCACCCGGGTCGAGCCGGCCGCCTCGTGCAGGCCGTCGACGTTCTGGGTGCACACCAGCAGGCGCTCGCCCAGCCGCGCCTCGAGCTCGGCCAGGGCCCGGTGGCCGGGGTTGGGGGCCACGGTGGCGGCCTGGGCCCGCCGCTGTCGGTAGAACCGCCACACCAGCGCCGGGTCGGCCGCGAACGCCTCGGGGGTGGCGACCTCCTCGATCCGGTGCTGCTCCCACAGGCCGTCGGCGTCGCGGAAGGTGGCGATGCCGCTCTCGGCGCTGACCCCAGCGCCGGTCAGCACGAACAGCTCAGCGGTGGGCGCGAGGTGCAGGCTCATATGTGTAATGTGTACACTATCATGCGCCGCGGCGCAAGCGCGATCGCCTGGGCGCGCGCGGTCACAGGTCGACCAGCGTCAAGCCGGGCGCGCCGTTGGTGAGGTAGACCGCCTGGCGATCGTCGGCCGACAGGTCGACCTCGATGGCGGCGAAGGCGTCGACCAGCACCGTGCGCCGGCCGGCGAGCGTGATCTCCTCGAGGCCGGCGTCGGTGGTGACCACCAGCCGCTGGCCGTCGGCGAACCAGTCGAGCCCGACGATGAACGGCAGCCCGTCGGCGACCACGGTGGTGGCCGCGCCGGTGGCCAGGTCGAGGGTGACCAGCGCGCCGCCCGACACGCAGGCGACGCGGGCGCCGTCGGGGGCGAACCGGATGGCCTGGCACGGCCGGTCGAGCGCGGCCTCGGTGCCGGCGCCCAGGTCGTAGACGCGGGCGCTGCTGCCGTTGGTGCCGTAGGCCAGCCGGGTGCCGTCAGGCGACAGGTCGAGCCCGAGGGCGGCGAAGGCGTCGTTGACCATGACCGGCGCGCCGCCGGCCAGGTCGACCGCGAACACGCCGGCCCCGCCGGTGTAGTAGATCCGCGCGCCGTCGGCGGTCCAGGCGGTGCCGGTCAGGTACGAGCCGCCGGTGGCGCGCTCGGTCAGCACGCCGGCGCCGACGTCGACGGTGCCGATGCGGTCGTCGGCGCCGAACGCCACCGCCAGGGTGGCGCCATCGGGCGAGAACCGCGCGCCCCACAAGCGCCCCTCGGGTACCTCGATGGTGCGGCCGTCGCCGCCGGCACCGCCGCAGGCGGCCACGCCGCCGCACATCGCCATCACGAGCCAGGTCCCACGCGTCCGGTCGGCCATACCCCGACGATAGCGCGGCCGGCGGCCCGCGGTCACGGCAGGTAGCGGTCGCGCGGGATGCGGTAGCGCTCGAGGATGCGCGGCTGGGCCCGGGCCACCTCGGCGCTGTCGAGCATGATCACCCCGCCCGAGGTGGTGGTGATCTCGACCACGCCGTCGATGGCGTCGAGGCGGGCCGCGAAGTCGTCGAGGTTCTGCGGGGTGACCCCGCCGACGGTGGCCACCCCCTCGTTGTAGAGGTGGCTGTAGCCGACGTTGATCTCGTCGGCCAGGATCTTCGAGAGGATGACCACCTCGGTGCGGGTCGCCGAGCGGGCCCCCAGGTAGTAGTAGTAGAGGAACTCCTTGGGCGCCTTGTTCCACCACTTGTCCCAGGTGGCCAGCACGTCGCGGGTCAGGCCCTGGAACACCAGGCCGCCGAACACCAGGTAGCGCGGGGCCTGATCGTAGCGTGTGCGAGGCACCAGGGGGCGCCACTCGCCCAGCGTGACCTGGACCGTCGACGCCACGCCGCCGCGCAGGATGCCGACGTCGATCACGTCGCCGACGTAGTGGTGGCCCAGCACCACGTCGAAGCGGGTGCGGTGCCGGCCACCGTAGGCCACCGTGCCGTTGTTGGCGACCGCCATGCCGTCGACCGAGGTGATCACGTCGCGCAGCTGCAGCACCGCGGCGCCGCCGCTGCCGTGCTCGAGCTGGGTCACCATGACGCCGGCCTGTCCCGCGGCCATGCCCAGGTGCTTGCGCACCAGCGGGTTCTCCAGGTTCTGGGTGACCACCCCGATGGCCGGGATGATCGGGCGCTTGCCGGCGGCCACCCCGTCGAGGAACGTGCGGATCACCGGCGGCGGGACCATCTCGCCGATGTTGTCGACGCCGGTCAGCTTCTGGAACGCGATGCCGACCACCTTGCCGTCGCCGAACACCGGGCCGCCGCTGTTGCCGGCGTTGATAGCGGCGTCGACGGTGACCGCCAGCAGGTGGCGCTGCGAGTGGCTGTAGCGCTGGACCTCGATGCGCGACACCACGCCCTCGGTGATCGAGATCTCCTCGCCGCCGACCGGGTACCCGACCACCGCCACCTCGTCGCGCAGCTTGGGCATCGGCCCCAGCTCGGCCGGGGGCACGTCGTCGAGAAAGCCGGCCGGCTCGACCACCTCGAGCAGCGCCAGGTCGGCGTCGTGGCACACCGCCCGGACCCGGGCGATCGCCTTGTCGGGGTGCGACGGCTTCTGGACCTGGATGAAGGTGGCGTTGGCGATGACGTGGGCGCCGGTCAAGATGGCGCCGCCGGCGATCACCACGCCCGAGCCGGTCGACGACGCCGGGGCCCGGGTCTGCCACGGGCTGTCGTGATCGGGATCCTGGGTCGTGGTGAAGACGCGGACCACCTCGGGGTAAGCCATGGGTCGCGGACCCTACGCCGGGGTCGACAGCGATGCAATCGGCCGGGGCCGGGGGTCACGCCGGCGCGGCCGCGGCCCGGGCCGCCTCGCGCCGGGCCCGCCACCGCAGCACCGGCTGCTCGACCAGGTAGAACGACGCCAGCGCGCAGGCCAGCGCCGCGACCAGGTTCTGCGGGAAGCGCTGGAACCACGACCGGCCCAGGTGGTTGAGGAACGGCTCCTGCCACAGGTACAGCGAGTACGACAGGGTGCCCAGCCAGGCCAGCACCCGCCAGTTGAGGAGGCGCCCGACCGGGTCGTCCGGAATCCGGACGACCCGATCGATGACCACGGCGATGGCCAGGTTGCTGGCGGTGGTCGACACCGTGTAGTCGAGGGCCGGGTGGAACGGCAGCTGGGTCAGCGGGACCACCAGCGGCACCAGCCAGAACCCCGGCGACCGCAGGAACCGCTGGTAGCGGGCCGAGGCGTCGAGCCGAGGCGCCAGCCCGGCCATCAGGCAGCCCACGGCGATGGCGTCCATCACGCACGGGAAGGCCTCCTCGACCAGGTTGTCCGAATGGAAGCCGAACCACGCCACGCCGCGCGCCACCAGGGCCAGGCCGATCATCGCGACCGACACCGGCACCACCCGGCGCGGGCTGGCCGCCAGCAACAGCAGGGGCCACACCAGGTAGAACTGCTCCTCGATCGACAGCGACCACAGGTGGCCGATCTTCCACGACCGGTCGTAGTGGTAGTTCATCGTGTAGGTCACGGCCGACAGCAGATCATCGGTCCGGATCGACACCACGCCGATCGCCGCAGCGATCAGCACCGCGCCGATGAACACGTAGAACGCCGGGAAGATGCGCCACACCCGGCGCCGAAAGAAGCCGCGCAGCGAGATCGTGCCGGTCTTGGCGAACTCGCGCAGGAGCAGCGTCGTGATCAGGTAGCCCGAGATCACGAAGAACACCTTCACGCCCGTGTAGCCGAAGTCGCCGACGGTGCCGAGCGCTCGGGGCCCGACCGGGAAGTTGTGGGTGCCCAGCAGGTGCGACAGCAGCACCAGCAGGATCGACAGCGCGCGCAGGCCGTCCAGCGACGGGATCCGGCGGGGTGGGTTGGCGCCCATCGTCGCCAGCTAATCACGGCGGCTCGGGGGCGTCACCACGGCATGTCGGACTTTTTCTGGTATGTCTCCTGGCGGTTGTAGCGGCCGTCGTGGTCCCGTATATGAGCGCCGTGCTCGCGCTCCAGGCCATGACGCCGGCGGCTCTGGTCGCCGCGGTGCCCGCGGTGACCCTGGCCGAGGCCCGCAAGATCGTCGCCATGGTCCACCGCGGCGAGCCGGTCCACGCGACCAGCGCGGTGCGCCGGGTGGCCGCCGACGCGGTGCGCGCGGTGGCCGACGTCCCGGCGTTGACGGTGTGCGCGCGCGCGGCGTCGGCGCTCGACCCGTTCGAGAAGCTGGTGGTGGCCGGCCCCGACGGCGCTCGCTTCGAGACCGTGCGCATCCCCCTCGAGCACCCCGGCCGGGTCAGCGTGTGTGTGAGCTCGCAGGTGGGCTGCGCGCTGGCGTGCGCGTTCTGCGCCACCGGCCGGCTGGGGCTGTCGCGCAACCTCGAGACCTGGGAGATCGTCGAACAGGTCCGGGTGGTGCGGGCGACGCTCGGCCCGGGGCAGCGGGTCCACGGCGTGGTGTTCCAGGGCATGGGCGAGCCGATGGCCAACCTCGACCGGGTGATCGACGCCATCGCGGTCATGTCCGAGCCGTGCGCGCTGGGCATCGACGCCCGCAACATCACCGTGTGCACCTCGGGCCACCCCGCCGGGATCCGCCGGCTGGCGCGCGAGGCGCCCAACGTCCGGCTCGGGCTGTCGATCGGCAGCGCCCGCGTCGACGTGCGCCGCACGCTGATGCCGATCGATCGGGCCCATCCCTTCGACGAGGTGGTGGCGGCCGCCGCCGATCACGCGCGCGCCACCGGCCTGGCGCCGATGTGGGCGGTGGCGCTCCTGGCCGGCGTCAACGACGGCGAGGCCGACGCGCGCGCGCTGGCGGCCCGGGCGGTCGCCTTCGCCGCGGCCACCGGGATCCGGCCCCGGGTGAGCGTGCTGGCCTACAACCCGATCGGCGCCGACGATCCGTTCGCCCGCGCCAGCGACGAGGTCACCGCCCGGTTCCGCGCCGTGTTGACCGAGCACGGCCTGCCCAGCCACCGGCGCTACTCGGGCGGCCGTGACATCGCCGCCGCCTGCGGTCAGCTGGCCGCCACCGACGCCTGAGCGCCGGCGCGGCGTGACAGCGCGGGCGCGAAGGTCCACCATGGCCCGGTGACCGTCCGATCGCCACCGTCGATCTGGTGGTGGGCGTTTGGCTACTTCGCCTGCTACGTGCCGTACAGCGCGGCGACCAAGGCGCTGTCGTCGGGCTACTTCCACACCGGCGCCACGCCGGTTGGCTCCCTCGAGCTGCTGCCGCCGTCGGTGATGGCAACCGTGGCGGTGCTGCTCGGGTTCCTCGCGGTCACCGGCTGGTGGCGCAAGGCCGGGCGCCGCACCATCGCCGGGATCGCGGTCCCGGCTCCCGGCCGGCTCACGCTCCTGTCGGGGCTGTGCTCGGCCGGCATCATCGCCACCACCACGCTGGCCTATACCTTCACCGGCGTCAGCATCGTGTTCGTGGCCCTGCTCATGCGCGGCGGGGTCTTGGTGCTGGCGCCGCTGGTCGACCGGGTGGCCGGCCGCAGGGTCCGGTGGTTCTCGTGGGTGGCCCTGGGGTTGTCGCTGGTGTCGCTCTTGGCGGCGTGGATCTCGAGCGGCGACTCGCGCCTGCCGCTGCTGTGCGCGCTCGACGTGGCCCTGTACCTGGGCTGCTACTTCACGCGGCTGTTGCTCATGAGCCGCCAGGCCAAGTCGGCCGACCACGCCACCAACCTGCGGTACTTCGTCGAGGAGGCCATGGTGTCGGCGCCGGCGCTGTTGGTCGCCATCGCGGTCGCCGCGCTGGTGGTGGGCGGCGACGCCGGGGCCCAGCTGCGGGCCGGCTTCACCACGTTCTTCGACCGACCCGGCTGGTGGATCGCGCTGGTCATCGGCGCCCTGTCCCAGGGCACCGGCATCTTCGGCGGGCTGATTTTCCTCGACCAGCGCGAGAACGCGTTCTGCGTGCCGGTCAACCGGGTGTCGAGCGTGCTGGCGGTGCTGTGCGCCAGCACGCTCCTGGCCTGGCGCTACGGCGCCCGCTGGCCCAACGCCGCCGAGTGGTACGGCGCCGGGTTCATCGTCGCCGCCATCGGCTTTCTGACCATCCCGACCGCGCTGGCTAAGCGCGCGCGCTCGGCCGCGCGCTGACCTCTTGGTACCACCGGGCCAGGTGGGGCGTGGCGTCGGTGACGCGGATGCCCGACGGCTTGCCGAAGTCGAGCGCGCACAGGAGCGTGATGTCCGCGACCGTGAAGTCGGCCCCGGCCAGGAAGTGCCGGCTCGCGAGCTCCTGGTCGAGGAACGCCAGCCGCCGGTCGAGCAGCTCGCGCATGATCTCGGCGAACGCCGGCGCCTGGCGCAGCCGGCCCTCCCAGAACGGGTGGCTGTTGCGGAACACCTGGGCCACCGGGAACAGCACCTCGTGCTCGGCGGTGCGGTTCCACATCTCGATCTCGGCGCGCTGCCAGGGGTCACTGCCCAGCAAGGCCGGCGCCGGGTGCAGCTCGTCCAGGTAGCGGATGATCGCCATCGACTCGCGCAGGCACCGGCCGTCGTCGAGCTCGAGCACCGGCAGGAGCGCCAGCGGGCTGCGGGCGAGGAACTCCGGCGCCTCGTGGGCCCGGGCCGCGATGCTGACGTCGACCCGCTCGATCTGGTCGAGCAGGCCCTTCTCGGCGAGGAACATCCGGACCCGGCGCGGGTTGGGCGCGCGGGCGTCTTGGTAGAGGCGCATGGCGGCACTGTACGCCGGCGGCGCGGCGCGGGAATGCCGGGGCCCGGCACCCGGGTACAGGAGGAGACGCGATCGTACTTGACGAGCAAACTACAGCCGTAGTAAGCCTACGATCGTTGTCGTCACCCGCCATGTCCCGCGTCCCCGAGCTCACCCCCGCCGAGTTCAACGTCATGAAGGTGCTGTGGCGCCTCGGGCGTGGCAGCGTCGCCGACACCCGCGCTGCGCTGACGGCCCAGGGCGGCGCCGAGCTGGCCTACACCACGGTCATGACGTTGCTGGGTCGGTTGGCGGCCAAGGGCGCGGTGTCGGTCGACAAAGATCGCGAGCCCTACATCTACGCGCCGGCGTTTCGCCGCGAGTCGGTGCTGCGGGCCCGGCTGCGCAGCTTCCTTTCGGACGTGTTCGACGGCGACTCCCAGGCGATGGTGCTGGGGCTGGTCGCCGATGAGTCGCTGTCGCTCGACGAGCTGCGCGCCATCGAGCGCGAGCTGGGCGACGCCGAGCCGGGCGAGGGGGGCTCGTGAGCGCGCCGCTCGACGGGCTGCACGCAGTGGCCGGGCGCGCGGCCGAGCTGGTCGGGACCGCGCTGGTCCACGGCA
The DNA here is from genome assembly GCA_041389965.1 of Kofleriaceae bacterium. Classification (GTDB taxonomy): domain Bacteria; phylum Myxococcota_A; class Polyangia; order Haliangiales; family Haliangiaceae; genus UBA2376. The sequence continues at coordinate 122,225 of JAWKQV010000004.1, forward strand.
CCGTCCTGGCGGTGGTGTCCGCGGTGCTCTTGGCGACCGTGCTGCGCCGGGCTCGGCCCGCGGTCCACGCCGCGGTGTGGACCGTGGTGCTGGTGAAGTTCCTGGTCCCGATCGGCCCCGGCTCGCAGTACTCCGTGGCGGCGCTCCTCGAGCGGCTGCGCGACGAGCCGCCAGCGGCCGTGGTGACCGAGCCGGCCCCGGCCGAGGTCGCCCCGGCGGTCCGCCCGGCCGCGCCGACGCCGCCGCGGCATCCGCTGGCGCTCGCGGGGCTGGCTGCGTGGCTGGTGGTGGCCAGCGGGCTCGGGCTGCGGCAGGCCGCCCGGTATCGGCGGGCCCGGCGCATCGCCCGTGGCTACCCGGTGGCGCCGGCGGCGGTGCGCGCCGCGCTGGCGCAGCTCCAGGCCCGGCTCGGCGGCGGCGCGGTCGACGCGCGGGTCGCCCCGGTGGTCGCGCCGTACGTGCTGGGCGCGCTGCGGCCGATCCTCGTGGTGCCGCTGGCGCTGGTCGACCATCCCGAGCGCCTGGGTGCCGCGCTGGCCCACGAGCTGGCCCACGTGCGTCGCGCCGACGGCGTGGTGCGAGCGTTGCAGCTGGTCGCCGCGACCGTGTGGTTTTTCTGGCCGGTGGTGCGCCTGGTCAACCGCCGGCTCGATCTGGCGCGCGAGCAGGCGTGCGACGCCGTCGCGGTCGCTCACGGCCCGCTCGATCAGCACGCCTACGCGCGGATGCTGGTGACCTTGGCCCGGCAGCGCACGCCGCAGGCGGCCCTGGCCCTGGGCGGCAGCCAGCTGGCGGGGCGGGTCCGCGCCCTCGGCCGGCCCGCCCGCGGCGGCACCGGCGTGGTGGGCGCGGGCGCGGTGCTGGCGTTCGCGGTGGTCGGCCTGGCCGGCGCGCCGTCGGCCCAGGCCGCCGAGCACCCGGTCGCGGGGCGGGTGTGCATCTTCACGCCGGCCCTTGCCGCCGAGATCCTGGTGAGCCACCCCGACGCCGATGTCGACGGCGACGGCGCGCTGTCGCGGGCCGAGGTGTGCGACTACCAGCTGGCGATCCGCCGCCGCTTCGTGGCGGCGAGCTTCCCGGCGGTGAGCGCCGACGTGACCGCCCGGGACCGCCTGGCGTCGACCCTGCCGATGCGGGCGGTGTCCGACGCCTTCGTCGACCAGGCGTCGCCCCTTGCCTCCGACCAGCTGTGCTGCAATTGTTCGCCCCCCTCCGGCCCGACGGCCGAGTTCAACCCCGCCACCGCTACGTGTACCAGAGGAGTCGATCCATGAAGAAGAGCCTAGTCTCCAGCGCCGTCGTCGGCGCGTTTCTCGCCGTCGCGCTCGCCGGCTGCCAGCAGGACAACAAGGAGGTCCTCGACAAGCTCGACAAGCTGTCGAAGAGCGTCGAGGAGCTCAAGGCCAAGGGCATCGGCGGCGCCGCGCCCAACCAGCCCGCGGCCCGCCCGCAGCGCCAGGGCCCCGACGCCGCCAAGACCTACGGCGTGCCGGTCGACGACCTGCCGTTCAAGGGCAACCCCGACGCGGTGGTGACCATCGTCAAGGCCTACGAGTACGCCTGCCCGTTCTGCGAGAAGGTGCGTCCCACCGAGGACCAGCTGTTCAAGGACTACGGCGACAAGCTGAAGATCGTCTACGCCCCGTTCGTGGTGCACCCGCAGATCGCCACGCTGCCGCAGCAGGCGTCGTGCGCCGGCTACAAGCAGGGCAAGTTCAAGGAGATGAACGACCTGATCTGGGAGAAGGCGTTCAAGACTCGTCAGTTCGACGCCGCCAACCTGGAGAACCTGGCCAAGGAGGCCGGGCTGGACATGGGCCGCTACGCGGCCGACATGAAGGGCGACTGCGTCAAGTGGGTCGAGACCAAGCAGGGCGTGATGGCCAGCTTCGGCGTCGGCGCCACCCCGGCGTTCTTCATCAACGGTCGGTTCCTGTCGGGCGCGCAGCCGCTGCCGGCGTTCAAGGCGCTGGTCGATGAGGAGCTCAAGAAGGCCGAGGCCAAGGTCGCCGCGGGCGTGCCGGCCGCCCAGTACTACAAGAACGAGATCGTCGCCAAGGGCCTGGCGAAGATGTAGCTCGCGGCCCTCGCGCGGTGACGTCGACGGCTCGCCGGGCGGGCCGTCGGCGTTTTCGGGGGGGCGGGGCTTGGGCGGCGCAGGTCCTGGGGCCGGGCGGGTTTCGGTGCCGCGGACGGACGCGGGCGGGCGATCGTCGACGGGCGCGCCCCGTCGGTGGGCCGGGGCGGTTCGTGCTATGAGGGCGCCATGACCGCGTCGCCTCGTCCGGTTCGAGTCAGGATCGCTCCGTCGCCGACCGGCGATCCCCACGTCGGCACTGCCTACATCGGCCTGTTCAACTACGTGTTCGCCCGGCAGCAGGGCGGCACGTTCATCCTCCGCATCGAGGACACCGATCAGACCCGGGCCCGGGCCGACAGCGAGCAGATGATCTACGACGCCCTGCGCTGGGTCGGGCTGTCGTGGGACGAGGGGCCCGACGTGGGCGGCCCGTACGGGCCGTACCGGCAGAGCGAGCGCAAGGGCATCTACGGCGACTACGCCGCCCAGCTGGTGGCGGCGGGCAAGGCCTATCGCTGCTTCTGCACCTCGGAGCGGCTGGCCGAGGTGCGCGCCGCCAAGGTGGCCGCCAAGGACAGCTTCTTGGGCTACGACCGCCACTGCCGCGGGATCGAGCCGGCCGAGGCCGCGCGCCGCGCCGCCGCCGGCGAGGCCCACGTGGTGCGGCTGATCATCCCCGACGGCCAGCTGGTGGTGGCCGACCGCCTGCGCGGCGACGTCACGATCGATCTGGCGCAGATCGACGACCAGGTGCTGCTCAAGAGCGACGGCATGCCGACCTACCACCTGGCCAACGTGGTCGACGATCACCTGATGGAGATCACCCACGTCATCCGCGCCGAGGAGTGGATCTCGTCGACGCCCAAGCACGTGTTGCTGTACCAGGCGTTCGGCTGGGAGGCGCCGCAGTGGATCCACATGCCGCTTCTGCGCAACGCCGACGGGTCGAAGATCTCCAAGCGCAAGAACCCGGTGTCGATCAACTACTACCGGGACGTGGGTGTGCTGCCCCACGCGCTGCTCAACTTCCTGGGCCTGATGGGGTGGTCGTTCGGCGGCGATCGCGAGAAGTTCACGCTCGACGAGATGATCGCCAACTTCTCGTGGGATCGGATCTCGCTGGGCGGCCCGGTGTTCAGCCAGGACAAGCTGACCTGGATGAACGAGAAGTACATCCACGACCTCGACGACGACGGCCTGGTCGACGCGCTGATGGCGTGGCGGCTCGACCGCAGGTTCCTGGCCTCGCTCATGCCGCTGGTGCGGCAGCGCATCAAGCGGCTGGGCGACTTCGTCGGCGCCACCGACTACTTCTTCGCCGGCGACCTCGACTACGCCGGCGTCGCCGCCGAGCTGGTGGTGCCCGAGGTGGCCGCGGCCGACGTGGCCAAGGGCCTGTTGGCCTACGTCGACCGCTGCGAGGCGCGCGACGGGTGGGACGCCAAGCTCCTCGAGGAGGAGGCCCGGGCCTGGGCCGAGGCCCTGGGCTGGAAGACCAAGCACGCGTTCATGCTCTTGCGGTTGGTGGTGACCGGGCGCAAGGCGTCGCCGCCCTTGTTCGACACCATGGCGGTCCTGGGCAAGGAGCTGACCCGCCGGCGCCTGCGCCAGGCCGCCGAGCTGCTCGCGCGCGGGTAGGGCCCGATGCAGGCGTTCCTCCTCCACGCCCTCGAGTTGACCGCCCTGGTGGTGGCCGGCCTGGCCCTGCTCATCGGCGTCGGCGTGTACTGCAAGCGCGCCGACAACCGGGTGTGGCGCGCGGTGCGCTACCTGACTCTGTACCAGTGGGAGCAGATCGACCAGGACGCCGGGCCGGGCGCCGCCGTCGGCCCGCGCCGGTTCGACCCCAAGGTGCTGGTCATCCTGTTGACCGTGTGCGCGTCGCTGACGTTGCAAGAGTACGTCGGCCAGCGCGACACCTACGAGCGGTGGTTCCCCTACGACGGTCGCCACCCCGATCCGTACTGGCACCTCAAGGGCTTCGTGTGGTGGACCGGCTGGCGGGTGTTCGGCTACCTGCTGCTGCCGATGGCGGTGGTGGCGCTGCTGCCTGGCGAGCGCCTGCGCGACTACCACTGGTCGCCGCGCGGGTTCGTCAAGCACCTGTGGATCTACGTCGGCATGTTCGCGATCATCCTGCCCGCGGTGTACGTGGCGTCGGGCACCAAGCTGTTCCTCCACACCTACCCGTTCTACCGCTACGCCAACCGCAGCAGCTTCGACTTGTGGGCGTGGGAGGCGATGTACGCGTTGCAGTTTCTGTCCCTCGAGTTCTTCTTCCGCGGCTTCATGCTGCAGGGCCTGCGCCGGGCGTTCGGCTCGGGCGCCATCTTGGTGATGATGGTGCCGTACTGCATGATCCACTACGGCAAGCCGATGCCCGAGACCTTCGGCGCCATCTTCGCCGGGCTCATCCTCGGCACGGTGGCGATGCGCACCCGCTCGATCTGGGGCGGCGTGCTCATCCACGTCGGCGTGGCCTGGACCATGGACCTGTTCGCGGTGACGCACTGTCCGACCAACGGTCGGCCGTGTCCGTAGCCGCGACCCTGGCGTGGTGGTGTCACCTGGCGGCGCTGGCCGGGTTGGCGGCGTACGCGTTGCACCGCCTGCGGTTGATCGGCTGGGCCCGGCGCCCGCTGGCTGCGGTGCCGGCGGTGGGGGCGGCGGTGCCGGTGGTGACCGTGCAGCTCCCGATCTTCAACGAGCGCGCGGTGGCCCGGCGGGTCATCGCCGCGGCGTGCCGGCTGGACTGGCCGCGCGACCGCCTGGAGATCCAGGTGCTCGACGACTCCACCGACGACACCCGCGCGCTGTGCGCGGCCGAGGTGGCGGCCCAGCGGGCCGCCGGCGTCGACGTGGTCCACCTGCACCGGGCCGAGCGGGTGGGGTGGAAGGCCGGCGCGCTCGACGCCGGCCGGGCGGTGGCGCGCGGCGAGCTGCACGCGGTGTTCGACGCCGACTTCGTGCCGCCGCCGGACTTCCTGCGCGCCACCGTGGGGGCCTTCGCCGATCCGCAGGTCGGCCTGGTCCAGGCCCGGTGGGACCACCTCAACCGCGACGCCAGCCTGTTGACCCAGCTCCAGGCGCTCTTGCTCGACGGCCACTTCGCCATCGAGCAACGCGGCCGCGCCGCCGCCGGCGCGTGCTTCAACTTCAACGGCACCGCCGGGGTGTGGCGGGCGTCGGCGATCGCCGCCGCCGGCGGCTGGCAGGCCGACACGCTCACCGAGGATCTCGACCTGTCGTACCGCGCGGCGCTGGCGGGCTGGCGCTTCGTCTACGCCGCCGACGTCCGGGCCCCGGCCGAGCTGCCCGCCGATCTGTTGGCGTTCAAGGCCCAGCAGTTTCGGTGGGCCAAGGGCTCGATCGAGTGCGCGCGCAAGCTGGCGGCCCCGACGGTGCGGGCCCGGTGGCCGTGGCGCCATCGGCTCGAGGCCCTGTTTCATCTCACCCACAACCTGCCGTACCTGCTCACGCTGGTGATGCTGGTGGCCGGTGGCGCCGCGGTGGCCCTCGGCCACGCCCCGACGTGGGCGCCGTGGGTCCACGCCGTCTCGGCGACGACCACCGTGGTGGTGCTGGGCGCTTTCGTCACCAGCGCGCGCGGCCTGCGCCTGGCGTCGCTGGTGCGGGTGCCAGCCCTGGTCGCGCTCACGGCCGGCCTGGCGGTGTCGCAGTCGCGGGCGATCGTCCTCGGCGCCATCGGCCGCGTCACCCCGTTCGAGCGCACGCCCAAGGACGGCTCGATCGGCGCGTCGCCCACGCCGCGTCGGTACCGCGCCGCCTCGACCGGCGTCGCTGCGGTCGAGCTGCTCCTCGCCGCCTACCTGGCCGCGTGCGCCGCCATCGCCATCGCCCGCGGCGCCCCCGTCGCCGGCGCGTTGTGCGCGTGGCTCACGCTGGGCGTGGCCGCGGTCGGTGTGGCCAGCGTGCGTGCGCAGCGGGACCGCGCGACCACGCCGGGCTGACGCCGGCCGTCGGCCCCGTGCTCCGCGGCCCCGCCCGACCTGCGCTATCTTCCCACCGTGGGAACCGGCGTGAGCGAGACGTCACTCGGCCCGGTGGTGCAGACGTTCTTCGTGGGGCTCCGGGGCCGGTGGCTGGCGCTCCAGTTCGCGGTGCTGGCGGTCGCGACCAGCGCCCTGGCCATGGGCGGGCTGGCGTGGTGGCTGATGGATGCGCCGCCGCCGAGGGCGGTGATGGTGGCGCGCCTGATGGTCGGTGGCGGACTCGGGTTGCTGCTCGTGGGCGCCGTGCTGGTGCCGCGGGTGGCGCGCGCCCGCGGCGCCGGCGTCGCGCTGCGCATCCACGTCGGCGGCGTCGTGCGGGTGCGGGACCACCTGCGCGAGGCGACGCGCTGGCAGGACATCACCGGGGTGCGTGAGCAGCTGCCGTACGCCGAGCAGACGGGGTTTGCGACCAGGCGCTATCTGTGGGTCGGCCGGGTCGACACCGCCGCAGGCTCGTTCGACCTGCCGGCCCAGGCGGGGCACGCGACGTGCGCGCTCATCGAAGCCCAGGCGCGGCCCTTCGTGTGGCAGCGGATGCTCGCGGCGTTTGATCGCGGCGACCCGTTCTCGTTCGGCGCGGTCCTCGCGAGCCCGGCCGGTCTGCAGATCGGCGCCGAGCGCCTGGCGTGGCCAAACGTCCAGTTCGTCACCGACGACGAGGCACCGTCCCTGCTCCGCGTCCACACTGACGTCGGCGGCACCCGCGTCAAGCGGTTCGAGGTGGTGTTCCCGAGCGTGCTCGCCGAGCTGTGCGAGCAGGTCTGGGCGAACGGCAACACGGTCGCGGGCATCGCGCGCACGCTGCCCGCGGCGCCTCTGCCCCTGCCCGGCGGCGCCGCGTTGCCGACCGCGCGCGCGCTGCCGTAGCGGGCCGGGGGCGCCACGACCGTGCGCCGAAAGGCAGAAGCCCGGCGCGCGACGCACCGGGCTTCTGGAAAAGGTGAACCTGACTGGCTTGACCGTGGGCAATGACTACCCCCTACCGATTGCGGTAGGTGGGCTCCGCGGTATCTCTTTGGGCTTCCCGACGTGCGGGCATGCTCACCCGAGACAGAGGCAGATCCCTGGATAGCAGGTGTAGGAGATAGATTTTGCCCGTTTGTCGTATCGAACCGCCAGGTTCAACTTCACCGTAGCGACGACGATCACACCCGTCAACCGAAATTCATCCGACGCACGGCGCCAGCGCTCGTCGACGATGTGCAAGTCGCGGCGGCGACAGCGACTCCCGCACAAACAAAAAGCGCGACGAGATCTCGTCGCGCCGGCTCGGACGGTGTGGGCTCGGGTTCAGGCCTTCGTGCGCCAGTCAGCGCCCGCACCACCCTGGACCGCGATGGACGTCGGCGACTTGCCGTTGTCGCCGGACACCGCCAGGAGCTTGGCCTTGGTCATCACCGCGTGGCCGCGCTCCTCGACCGGCTTGGCGTGGACGCCCGAGTCCATCCGGATGGCATCGCACGGGCACGCCTCGACGCACAGCCCGCACACCACGCACCGCAGCTCGTCGATCTCGAACACCGCGGGGCGCTTCTCGATGCCCTTGTCGTCGCTCTGCTCGGGGATGATGGTGATGCAGTTGGCCGGGCACACCGTCGGGCAGCACATGCACGCGACGCAGCGGACCTGGCCGTCGTCGCGCTGCATCAGGCGGTGCAGGCCCCGGAAGCGCTCGGGGTAGACCACCTTCTCTTCGGGGTACTGGATGGTCTCGATGTCGTTCTGCAGGCCGACCGGCGCGGCGCCGGCGTTGAGCTGGGCCACGGTGCGGCGCCGGCCGAACAGGTTCTTGGCGAAGTGCTTGAGGGTGATGCCCAGGCCGGTCTTGGTGGCGCCGAGGTAGTTGGCCTCGGCGTCGCTCGGGCGCACCACCGCGATGGTGCGGACCTTGGGGCTCACCGTCGACACCGCCAGCACCTTGGGGCCGGCGGTGGCGGGAGCGTGGTCGTCGTGCGCGTGAGAGGAGCCCATGGTGTTCTCGCGTCAGGTGACCGCCCGGCCAGGCCGGGCAGCGGGTTGCGTCACATCCAGCCGTAGTTCATCGCGACCAGCTTGAACAGCGCGGTCAGCATGGTCCAGCCCAGGGCCGCCGGCAAGAGCACCTTCCAGCCCAGGTTCATGAGCTGGTCGGCGCGGAAGCGCGGCAAGGTCCACCGGATCATCAGCTGGAACCAGCACAGGAGCACGACCTTCAGGCCGAAGGCCGCCAGCTGCAGCGCGGTGACCGCGAAGTGCGGCAGCTTCAGCAGCCAGCCACCCAGGTGGACCTGCTGGCCGGCCACGTCGACCATGTGGCCGCCGATGCGGAAGCCGTCGGCGTCGAGGAACGGCACCTGCCAGCCGCCGAAGAAGACGGTGGTGATGATCGCCGAGATGAAGACGATCTCGATGAACTCGGCCAGAAAGAAGATGCCCCAGCGCATGCCGGAGTACTCGACGAAGTAGCCGATGATCTCGGGCTCGCCCTCGGGGATGTCGAACGGGGCGCGCTTGGTCTCGGCGATGGCCGCGGTCATGAACAGGAGCAGCGCCGGGAACTGCCACAGCCACAGCCAGTTGAGCGGGTTCGACGCCGACAGCTTCGACGAGGCGCCGGCGGTGACCATGAAGCCGGGCTCGAGGCTGCCGACCAGGATGAAGCAGCCCATGAGCGACAGGCCCATCGCCACCTCGTAGCTCATCATCTGCGACGAGCTGCGCAGGCCGCCGAGCAGCGCCCACTTGTTGTAGCTGGCCCAGCCCGCGATGGTGCCGCCGTAGTTGGCCAGGGTCAGCACCGCGAAGTAGAACAACAGGCCATAGTCGAACGACGCCACCTGCAGCCGGATCGAGTCGGCGAACGAGTGGTTGGTGGGGTCGCTGGCCAGCGCCACCACGTCGAGGTTGGCGGTGTACGAGTGGGGGAAGATGGTCGGCCCGAACGGGATGATCGCGAAGGCGATGAGCACCGGGGCGATGGCCAGGATAGGCGCCAGCGCGAACAGGCCGCGGTGGACGCTGCCGGGGATGAAGTCTTCCTTGGAGATCATCTTCACCGCGTCGGCGACGAAGTGGATGATGCCCTTCAGCTTGATCGGCCCGATGTTGGCGCGGTTGGGACCCAGGCGGTCCTGCATCATCGCGCTCTGGCGCCGCTCGGCCCAGGTGAGCAGCGACGCCAGCGGCATCACCAGGCCCATCACGACCAGCAACCACTTGGTCGCCGGGTTGTCGAGGATTGCGTAGAGGATGCTCATGGGTGTTCCTAGCCGCGCGAGCCGGCGAAGCGGAGTGACAGCGGGCGGACCTCACGGCCCCACGGGGCGCCGGCCCACGGCTTGACCGTCGCGGTCATGTCCTTCCACACGTCCCGGGCGCCGGCCCAGGCGACCTTGGCGCCGACCGCGCTGGCCAGGCGGGCGACCGCCTCCCAGCCCGGCACGGCCTGGCCCGGCGGCGCGAACGCGGCGTGCATGCGCTGGACCTTGCCGTCGGCGTTGGTGACCGAGGCGTGGGCCTCGGCCCAGGCGGCGATCGGCAGGGCGATGCCGGCGGCCTTGACCGGGCCGCGCTCGTGGGTGGCCAGGGCGATGACGCAGTCGAACTCGCGCAGGCGACGCAGCGCGGTCTCGCTGACCGGTAGGTCGTGGCCCAGGAACACCACGGCGCGGATGGCGCCGGTGTTGACGCCGATCTCGAAGTCGGTCAGGTCGGCCGCGGTGGGCGCGATGGCGGCGACGCCGGCCCGGTTGGGGTTGACGTCGGCCACCCGCAGCTTGCCGTCGGCGCGCTCGCCGCGCTCGGGGCGGGCCGCCACGAACAGCTTGGCGTTCCACGCCGCGGCCAGCTTGGCCAGGGCGAAGTTGTCCTCGTTGGAGGCCTGGGCCGACAGCACGACCGCGATGGCGCCGCCGTCCTTGGGCAGCGCCGCCAGCTTGGCCGCGGCGGTCTTGACCGCGCGATCCCAGGTCGCCGGCAGGCCGTCGACGGTGGCCACCGCCAGCCGCTGCTCGCGCAGGTCGGCGTAGGTGAACCGGCCCTCGTCGCACATCCAGTGGCCGTTGACCTCGGGGTTGTGGCGCGGCACCAGGCGCCAGGCCCGGCCGTCCTTGTGGTGGATCTCGGTGTTGCAGCCGGTGGCGCAGCCCTGGCAGATCGACGGCGTGGCGTCGAGCTCCCACGCCCGCATGGTGAACCGGAAGTCCTTCGACGTCAGCGCGCCCACCGGGCACACATCGACGGTGTTGAGCGAGTAGGGGTTGTCGAGCCGCTGTCCGGGCGCGGTGGTGAGCTCTTCGTGATCGCCGCGCTGCTTCATCTCGAGCTGGTGCTGGCCGGCCACCTCGTCGCACACCCGGATGCAGCGGGTGCACAGGATGCAGCGCTCGGCGTCGAGCACGATGTGCGGCCCCAGGTCGACCACCTTGGGCTTCTCGACCTTGGGCGTGTCGATGCGCGAGTCGGCGTTGTCGTGCTCGAAGTAGTGCCGCTGCAGCGTGCACTCGCCGGCCTTGTCACAGATCGGGCAGTCGATCGGGTGGTTGACCAGCGTGAACTCGAGCATCTGCTTGCGCGCGGTGGTCGACGCGACGTCGGTGGTGTGGACCACCATGCCCTCGCCGACGACCTGCTGGCAGCTGGGCTGCAGCTTGGGGTTCTTCTCGACCGCCACCAGGCACTGCCGGCAGCACGCGGCGATCGACAGCCCGGGGTGGTAGCAGAACGCGCTGATGTCGATGCCGACGGTCTTAGCCGCCTCGAGGACGTTGGTGCCCTTGGGCACCGTCGCGGTCTTGCCGTCGATGGTCAGCGTGACGTGGGTCGGCGGCGGGGCCGGGGGCGCTTGCGTCTGGTCGCTCACTTGTCGCACTCCCCGCCGATCATGTTGATCATGCCGAAGATCGGCACGATGTCGGCGATGAGGTGGTTGTGGAAGATCTTCTCGGCGGTCGACAGGTGCACGAACGACGGGCTGCGCACGTAGCACTTGTAGGGCCGGCCGGTGCCGTCGCCGACGATGAAGAACCCGAGCTCGCCGTTGCCACCTTCGACGAAGGTGTAGGCCTCGCCGGCCGGCACCTTGATGCCGTCGACGACGTGCTTGAAGTGGCGGATCATCGCCTCGATGGTGTTGTAGGCGGCGGCCTTGGGCGGCAGCGCGACCCGGCCGTCGTCGATCATGATCGGGCCGTCGGGGATGGCGGCCGCGGCCTGGCGCAGGATCCGCATCGACTGCTTGATCTCCTCGATGCGGACCAGGTAGCGGTCGAGGCAGTCGCCGGTGGTCCCCAGCGGCACGTCGAACTCGAACTCGCCGTAGACCGAGTACGGGTGGTCCTTGCGGACGTCGTAGTCGATGCCGGCGGCGCGGCCGATCGGGCCGGTCTGGCCCCAGGCCAGCGCGTCGGCGCGCGAGATGGCGCCCACCCCGGCCATGCGGTCGCGGAAGATCTTGTTGAGGTTGAGCATCTGCTCGACCTCGACCATCACCGCCTCCAGCTCGGTGAGCCGGACCTCGAGCTTGGCCAGCCAGCCGGCCGGCAGATCCTTGCCCACGCCGCCGACCCGCACGTAGCTGTGGGTCAGGCGCGCGCCGGACACCTCCTCGAGCAGCGTGTACAGCCACTCGCGGGCCTTCAAGAAGTACAGGAACGGCGTGAACGCGCCCAGCTCCATCGCCGACGCGCCGACGCAGGTCAGGTGGTCGGTGATGCGTGACACCTCGCTGACGATGACCCGGATGAACTCGGCCCGGCGCGGGATCTGGGCGGTGATGCCCAGGAGCTTCTCCACGGCCATCGCGTAGCCGCAGTTGTTGATCATCGGCGAGACGTAGTTCAGCCGATCCGTGTACGGAAAGATCTGGGTGTACGTCGCGTGCTCGGCTTCCTTCTCGAAGCAGCGGTGCAGGTAGCCGGGCTGGACGTCGCCCTTGACGATGCGCTCGCCGTCGACGGTCAGCACGATGCGGACGGTGCCGTGCATGGCCGGGTGCGACGGCCCCATGTTCACGGTCATCAGCTCGTGGGGCAGCTCGTGCTCGTCGTCGAGCTCGGCCACTTCCTTGCGGCCCAGTACCAGCGTCTTGAGGTCGGCCATGGTCAGTGATCTCCGACGAGGTCGGGGCGGCGGACCAGCGGCTGCCGCTTGTCCTTGGGGTAGTCCTTGCGCAGCGGGTAGCCGACGAACTCGTCGTACAGGTAGATGCGGCGCAGGTCGGGGTGGCCGTCGAACCGGATCCCGTACATGTCGAAGGTCTCGCGCTCCTGCCAGTTGAAGCCGGCCCACAGCGGGGTGAGGCTGGGCAGCTTGGCGTCGGTCTCCTTGAGCTGGACCTTCAGGCGCAGGCGGTGGCGGTGGGCCAGCGAGCGCAGCTGGAAGCACACCTCGAACCGCAGCCCGTCGTTGTGCTCGCCGGGATCGTAGGCCGGGCGGGCCGCGGGGTCGGGCGCGCCGCGGGCGCCGATGGGGCGCCAGTCGAGCAAGTCGATGGCGGTGACGAACACCGGCACGTCGAAGGCCATCGCCGGGTCGTCCCGCAGGAACGTGGCGATGGCGGTGAGCTTGTCGCGCTTGACCGTGACCACCTCGTCGCCGTACGCGGACGCGGTGGCGACGATGGCGTCGCCGAACTTGGCCTTGAGGGCGTCTACGACCTTCTGCGCCATGACTATTCCTCGGCGTTGGCGGCGGCCAGCGTGATCTTCTCGCGCTTGAGCCGGAGCTGGCTGTGGCCGTCGCGGCGCTGGATGCGATCTTGGAGCATGATCAGCGCGTCGAGGACCTGCTCGGGCCGCGGCGGGCAACCCGGGATGTACACGTCGACCGGCACCACCTGATCGGCGCCCGGCATCGCGTGGTAGTTCTGGTAGAAGCCGCCGGTCGACGCGCACACGCCGAAGGCGATGACCCACTTGGGCTCGGCCATCTGCTCCCACACCCGGCGCAGCGCCGGGCCCTGCTTCTCGGTGATGGTGCCGACGATCATGAGCAGGTCGCTCTGGCGCGGCGAGAAGCGCGGGAACTCGGCGCCGAAGCGCGCGATGTCGTACTTGGGCGCGGCCACCGACATGAACTCCATGCCGCAGCACGCGGTGACGAACGGGTACGAGAACAACGAGAACTTGCGGCCCCAGTTGGCCGCGTCCTCGAGCTTGGACGTGATGAGCTCAAGCATGCGCACTCCAGAGAGACGAGGTGCCTGACGATGCGAGGCGACCGGTGACGCCGACGACGCGACCGGGCTGCATCAGTCCCAGCCGATGGCCTTCTTGCGCCACACGTAGCTCAGCGCCACCACCAGGATGGCGACGAAGGTCAACATCTCGGCGAAGCCGAAGAAGCTGATCCCGCCCCCGGCGCCGAGCGACAGCTTCGAGAACAGCTGGGCCCACGGGTACATGAACGCGGCCTCGATGTCGAACACCAGGAACAGGATGGCGACCTGGTAGAACTTGACCGAGTAGCGCCCGCGCGGGCTGCCGATGGGCTCGGAGCCGCACTCGAACGGCTTGAGCTTCTCGGGGTTGGTGGACTTCGGCCCGATCTTGGCCGCGAGCAGCACGAACAGCCCGCAAAACAAGAGCGAACACAGGATTGCCAGACCAGCTGGTGAATATGCCTGGAGCTGCAAAGCGGGCCGAATAGAGCACCGCCGGCACCGAGCCGTCAACCCGGCCCGGACGCTCGATCTCGCCCCCACCTCGACGACAGATCGCCTCGAAACCGACCCGCGATCCCGCGCATCTAAACAAGCTCGAACCGGTGGGAGCGGGGCTCCGGATCCCGGCTCCGGCTCCGGCTCCGGCTTCGGTTCCGGCTCCGGCGCCCGGCTCCGGCTCCGGTCCCGGCTCCGGCTCGGGTTCCGGCTCCGGTCCCGGCTCGGGTTCCGGCTCCGGCTCCGGTCCCGGTCCCGGCTCCGGTCCCGGACGTCTCCACCGACCTCACGTCGCCGGGCTCCGGGCCGTTATGGAAGGGGGCCCCGGCGGATGCCGGGGGGGCGAAAAAACCACGGCTGCCGGACGTCTCCACCGACGTCACGTCGCCGGGCTCAGGGCCGGCCGCTGGAGGTCTCCACCGACGTCACGTCGCCGGGCTCCGGGCCGTTATGGGAGGGGGCCCCGGCGGATGCCGGGGGAGGGTTTTTGCGAAAAACCCTCCACAACTACAGATTCTGAACGGCGTTCCGCAGGGCCTCTTCGAACGTATCGACCATGTCGGCGTCGGTGTCGACCAGGTAGATCGTCTCGGGGCACGCGCGCTTGTGGGCGCGGATCTCCTCGACGATGGCCCGGGCCGCCTCTTCCATCGGCACGTCGCCCTGGTCGGTGCCCATGCCCGAGAACGCGATGACCTTGAATTGCTTGACGTCGGCCGCGATGAGCGCCGCCCGTGCCGCCCGCCGCACGTTCTCCGCCGGCACTTTCTGTCCGGGCTCATCCATGATCGGGGCATGGATGATGAACTTGCACGGCAGGGCGCCGGCGCCGGTGATCATCGCGGCTCCGACCGCGATGGGCGCCCGGGCCATGGCGTCTTGCTGGATGACGTCGCCGCCGACTCTCCGGATGTGGCCGCTGGTGCCACCCCCCATGATGCCCATGGAGTTACCTGGATTGACGATAGCGTCGACGGGAACCGTGACGAGATCCGCAGTGGCTACGTGCACCTGCATTCGAGCGGTCGGACCCTAACACACCCGCCGACGCAATATCAATCGCCTACCGCGCAACGCCGCCACGGACGAACATTGTTGGGCTGGCCCACCCTCCAGGCGCCACCGCCACCGGGCCGCCGCGCGGCCTACGCGCAGGCGCGATCGAGCTCTTCGCCGGCCTGGTCGTCGCTCCACCGCCGCGCGATCGCGACCTCTTTGACCATCAGCGTCTTGGCGGTCTCGAGCATGCGCCGCTCGCCGAACGACAGGTTCTTAGAGGTCCGCAACCGCATGAGATCGCGAAAGACCTCGGCCACGTCGAACAGCGACCCCGTCTTGATCTTCTCCATGAACCCGCGGTAGCGCCGGTTCCAGGTCTGCTTGTCGATCATCACGTCCGGGTCCCGCAGGACGGCGAACACCTCGTCGACCTCCTTGGTCGTCGACAGGGACCGGAGGCCCACCTGGTCCGCCTTGTCCTTCGGCACCATGATCTGCATCCCGTTCTCGAGCACCCGCAGCACGTAGAAGACAAAGGACTTCTCGGAGATCTGCTTGGTGTCGATCCCGACCACCTCCACGACGCCGTGCGCCGGATATACAGCCATTTGGCCAATCTCGAAGGTCATGAGGCACTATATCAGCAATTGTGGTGCCTCGCCCGTGGCAAGTGACCGGCACTGGACATCCGCGCGGGTAGGGGCGCCGCATGACCGTGGTGGTATGTGACGGGATGGCGCACTGGCACGCGGGCTAGCCAGTGTGGCCGTGTGGGCACGTGCGCAGGTGCGGCGCTCCGCAGCCTCGGACAAAGGCGCCACCTGCCCATGATACCGTGGGGCGTGACGAGCGCGTTCGGTCGCTGGCTCGTGGAGCTCGGCGCCCTCCCCGGTGAGCGCGCCCTCGATGACGTGCTGGCGCGCCAGAGCGAGCGCCTGCCCACGGCCTCGGTGGCCTACGTGCTGGGCTACGCCGACGAGCGGACCCTGGCGGCGGTGCTGGCGGCGGCGACCGGGCGGCCGGCGGTGGTGCTGGACGAGTCGGTGGTCGACGTCACGCTCCTGGGCGACGGCGGCGACGACGACTGGCTGAGGACCCAGGCGGTCCCGGTGGTCCTCGACGAGGGGACCGTGGTGGTGGCCGCGGCCCACCCCGACCAGCTCGATCTCGGCTTCTTGGCTGCCCACGCCGGCGGGCGCCCGCTCATGGTGGCCGCGGCGCTGGCGGTGACCGTGGCGCGCACGATCCGCGCGGCGCTGGCGGCGCGCGCCCGCGGCGAGCGGCTGTGCCCCGGCGTGCGGGCCACCGTGGCCGAGCTGCCGGTGGCGGCGCTGGTGGGGATCGCGGACGAGCCGCTCGGCGCCGCCGCCTCGCCGTCTGACCGCCACGACGCGCCGAGCGGCGTCGACCCGGCGCGCGCGGCCCAGGCGGTCATCGGCGACAGCACCAAGCAGCTCGACGTCCGGGCGTTGGCGGTGAGCGACGTCGAGCGGGAGCTCGACCTCGACGACGAGCTGCCCAGTCAGGTCGCGATCCTGGCGCCGCGGGGCGCGGCCTGGCCGACCGACGGCTCGTGGTCACGCCCGGGCAGCGCGGTGGGGCTCGACGGCGAGCTGGCCGCCGCGGTCGACGCCGACGTCGGCGACCTGGTCCGGAGCCTGGTGGCCGGGCCGCCGGTGGTGCTGGCCGGCACCGGGCGGGTGCTGATCGTCGACGACGACTACGCCACCCGCAAGCTGCTGGCCAAGGAGTTCGAGCCGCGCGGCTACCAGGTCGCCACCGCCGCGTCGGGGGCTGACGCCATCGATGCCCTGCGCGAGCTGGCGCCCGACGTGATCGTCGCCGACATCCTGCTGCCGGGCGTCGACGGGTTCCGGCTGTGCCGGGCCGTGAAGCAGACCCCCCGGCTGCGCGACGTCGCGGTGATCTTGATGTCGGCTGTGATCGAGTCGGGGCGGGTTACGCCCGAGGTCCTCCTGCGCTACGCCGCCGACGGCTACGCCGCCAAGCCGCTCGACACCATCCGGCTGTTGCGCATCGTCCGCGACCTGCTGGGGCGGCGGCGGGAGGCGGCGCGCGTCGGCGCCGACCAGGCCTTGCTGCGCCGGGCGCTCGATCAGTACGAGCGCGGCGACGAGGCCGGCGCGGTCGCCGCGCTGCGCGAGCGGCTGGCCCACGCCCCCGACGCGGTGCGGGTGCGCTTCGCCCTGGCCAACCTGCTGCAGCGCGGCGGCGACCACCGGGGCGCGGTGCTCGAATACCAAGGGGTGGTGGCGCGCGCGCCCGACTACTTCCCGGCGCTGACCCGCCTGGCGTTTCTGTACTACCAGCGCGGCGACGTCCGGGCCGCGGTCGAGACCTGGCGGCGGTCGCTGCCGTGCTGCGCCGACGCCGACCTGCGCCGCAACATCGAGCTGTTCGTGCGCTCCCTGTCGGCGTGATCGCCCGGCGCCGCGGTCAGAACTCGAACTGGTCGACCGACTCGTCGTCGGACGCTGGCTCGTCCTTGGGCGCCGGCTGGATGTGGATGTCGTCGATGCGCCACTCGTCGTCTTCCTTGCGGATGATGATGCGGTAGCGCATGCCGCCTTCGTCCCACCGCAGCTCGGCCCGGTCGGTGCCGATCTCGTCGAGGGTGCCGTCGACCTTGCGCTCGAGCCCGGCCAGGAAGCCGTCGAGCTGGCGGGTCAGGCCGTCGCGGCGCCGGCGGGTGAGCGCGCCGAGCAGCGCGGTCAGGTCGCGGTTGTGGATGGCCTCGGCGAACAGGCGCACCGCCTCGCGTGGCCGGGTGGCCCGGGTGCGCGACACCAGCGGCGACTGCAGGCGGAACCGGCCCTGGTCGCGGGTCAGCTCGACGGTCTTTCCGTCGGGGAACGTCACGGCGGCGCGCTCGCCGGCGTCGGGGGTCGCCGCCAGCGCCTCGCGCAGCCGCACCACCTGCCAGGCCCGCTCGGCGGCGGTCGCCTCCCACTGCAAGCGGAACTCTTCGAAGCTGACCCGGGCCCGGGTCGCGGTCGACAGCAGCGCGTAGGCGGCGCGGGGATCGTCGCCCGCCAGCACCGCGATCACCTCGGCGGTGCCGGTCCGGGCCGGCGCGCGCGTGCGCAGCGCGCCGGCGCAGCCGCCGGCCAGCAGCGCCGTCCCAGCGAGCGCGGCGACCAGGGCGCGCGCGCGCCGCCAGCGGCGACCGAAACCGAGCGTGCTGTCCATCCTCGCAGACGATAGGCGATCCCCGTCGTGGGTGCCGGCGCGGCTCGCCGAAAAACAAACCGCCGAGGCGGAATGCCTCGGCGGCCCCTCACAACGCTGTGGCCGTCCGTCAAGATAAGCGCTGCGAGGGTACGCAGCCGGGTATTGCGACGTCGGTGCCAGCCGGGTAGCGGCCGGCTGGCGGCGGGGGAGGCGCCGATGGCGGCGACGCGCCGGAGCAAATCCGAGATGTTGCGGCTGGCGGCGGCGGTCGTCACGGCGATCCCGTGAACGCCGGTTGACGCCCTGAGGTGTGAAACCGGCCGCGCCGTGGCGGCGGCGCTACGCCGCCGGACCGTTGGTGAGCTGCAGGTCGGTGTCGCGCACGACGTCGGCCTTGTGCGGGTAGTCGACGGTGTAGTGGAGGCCGCGCGACTCCTTGCGGCGGCGCGCGCTCTCGATGATCAGGTGGGCCACCAGCGCCAGGTTGCGCAGCTCGATCATGTCGCTGGTGATCTTGAAGTTCCAGTAGTACTCGCGCAGCTCCTCGCGCAGCAGCTCGATGCGGCGGCGGGCGCGGTCGATGCGCTTGTCAGAGCGGACGATGCCGACGTAGCTCCACATGAAGCGCCGGATCTCGTCCCAGTTGAGCGCCACCACGATGGCGTCGTTGGAGTCGGTGGCGTCGCCCGACTGCCACGGGATGATGTGGCCGGGGTGGGCGGCGACCGCGTCCTTGACGTGGGCCGCGGCGCGCTTGGCGTAGACCATGCCCTCGAGCAGCGAGTTCGACGCCAGCCGGCACGCGCCGTGGAGGCCGGTCCACGACACCTCGCCGATGGCGTAGAGGTTCTTGATGGTGGTCTGGCCCACCTCGTCGACCTTGACCCCGCCGCACATGTAGTGGGCCGCCGGCACCACCGGGATGGGCTGGGTGGTGATGTCGATGCCCAGCGCCAGGCACCGCTCGGCGATGTTGGGGAAGCGGTGGCGCACGAAGTCGGCGTCGAGATGGGTCATGTCGAGGAACACCGAGTCGGCGCCCGACTTCTTGAGCTCGTTGTCGATGGCCCGGGCCACCACGTCGCGCGGGCCCAGCTCGGCGCGCTCGTGGTACGCGTCCATGAAGCGCTCGCCGGTGGCCAGCCGAAGCTTGCCGCCTTCGCCGCGCAGCGCCTCGGAGATGAGGAAGCTCTTGGCCAGCGGGTGGAACAGCACGGTGGGGTGGAACTGGACGAACTCCATGTTCGACACCACCGCGCCGATCCGGTACGCCATCGCCACGCCGTCGCCGGTGGCCACGTCGGGGTTGGAGGTGTAGACGTAGACCTTGCCGGCGCCGCCGGTGGCCAGGATCGTGGCGCGGGCGACGATGGTGCGGACCTCGCCCGAGATCTTGTCGAGGACGTAGGCCCCGAAGCAGGCCGGCTCGCCGCCGTACTTGGCCATGCTGAGCAGGTCGATCGCGATGTGGTGCTCGAGCACGGTGATGTTGGGGTGGGCCAGCACCGCGGCGGTCAACGCGCGCTGGATCTCGCGGCCTGACACGTCCTCGTGGTGGACCACCCGGCGCCGGCTGTGACCGCCCTCGCGGGTCAGGTCGAGCTCGCCGTCGGCGCCGCGGTCGAGGTGGGTGCCCAGCTCGAGCAGCTTGCGGACGCAGGCCGGCCCCTCGGCGATGATGCCCTCGACCACCTGGCGGTCGCACAGGCCGTCGCCCACCACCAGGGTGTCGTCGACGTGCTGCGCGAAGGTGTCGTCGTCGGCCAGGACCGCGGCCACGCCACCCTGGGCCCAGTTTGTGTTGGTGTCGACCATCGCCCGCTTGGTCACGATGGTGACCCGCCCGTGCTCGGCGGCGTCGATCGCGAAGGTCAGGCCAGCGATGCCAGTGCCGAGGACGAGGTAGTCAGGCTCGTGCGGGGTCATGGGCGGACCATACCGAATCCGATGCCGGCCGCGCGCCGGCGGTTACCGAATTGTCGGGCGGTCACGCGACGCGCGAGATGAACTCTTCGAGCTTGCCGGTCGGGCTGCGATCGAGCTCGGCCACCTCGTCGACGGTCACCCCGAACCGGTGGCCGAGCGCCGCGACCAGCGCGGCGGCGAGCGCGGCGCGGTCGGACGGGGTCAGCGGCCGGTCCGCGGGCACGACCCGCAGGCGGAGCGCGTCGACGGTGTCCTGCACCAGCTGCAGCTCGGCGTAGGGCGCGGCCTGGCGACACGCGACGGTGAACACCGGCCAGGCCCGGCGGCCATCGGGGTAGGTCAGGAGGCCGCGGCGGCGGCCGACGATGCGGGTCAACACCGGCAGGCCACGCCCGCACGGGCACGGCGGGCCGACCTCGGCGTAGTCACCGAGGTCGTAGCGGATGACCGGGGTCGCGAAGTTGTGGAGGTCGGTCACCACCACCCGGCCGGTCGTGCCGGGCGGACACGGGCGGCCGACCTCGTCGAGGATCTCGACCCGCAGCCGTTCTGCGACCACGTGGTA
The DNA here is from genome assembly GCA_041389965.1 of Kofleriaceae bacterium. Taxonomy (GTDB): domain Bacteria; phylum Myxococcota_A; class Polyangia; order Haliangiales; family Haliangiaceae; genus UBA2376. The sequence goes on from JAWKQV010000004.1 coordinate 142,636, forward strand.
GCGCGGCTGCGCCGGGCACTGCAGCGCGATGTAGCCGACCTCCTGCGCCGAGTAGGTGTCGATCAGCGGCACGCCGAGCACGTCGCCGACCAGGGCCCGGGTCGCCGGCGCCAGCGCCTCGCTGATGGTGCGCACCTGCGCCAGCGACGGGAGGCGTCGGCCGGTCGCGGCCAGGCGTCGCACCACCGCGTCGAGCGCGCTCGGATAGATCAGCAGGTAGGTCGGGTCGGTGCGCACCAGCCACGCGACCTGCTCCTCGATCGTGGCGGTGATCGACAGCCGCGACAGCCGCGCGTCGGGCGCCAGCGCGAGCGTGGCCGGCCCCCAGCCGCGGCCGTGGTCGCCGTCGGGTGGCGCGGCGCCATCGGCGACGTGGCGGATCGCCGCCAGGTGCGCGGTGAGATCGCGCCGGTGCCAGGCGTGGTCGCGCAGCGTAACCGCGTCCCAGAAGCTGCCCATCAGGTCGGTGGCGCGCAGCCGAACCGGTGCCCCGGTGGTGCGCGACGTGGCGACCGGGTGCACCGCGCCGTGCTGGGCCGGGTAGGCCTGGCTCAGCAGGTGGTCGCCGGCCGCCACCAGGTCGGCGCGGGTCGAGATCGGCACGCGGGCCCAGGAGGCGCCGGTCGGGGCGTCGGCGAGGGCAGCGGCGTCGAGGCCAGCGGCGGCGAAGCGCGCCTGGTAGTAGGGCGCAGTGGCGGCGGCGTGACGCACCAGCTGGCCGAGCTGCAGATCCTGGTGCTGGGCCAGGCGCGACGGCGACCACCACTGGCTCTGCTCGAGCTGCCATGCCAGCGCCTGCGCGCGCGCCGCTGCCGGGCCGGGGATGATCGGCCAGGCGACGCCGCGGATGGTCTCGCGCGGGGCCACCGGCGTCAGAACAGCGTCAGCAGCGACACGTCGGTGGCGTCGCTGGCCTGATCGAACGGCGGGCTGACCTTGCGGACGGTGCCGGGCGTGGCCAGGTCGGCCAGGTAGGCGTCGGAGAACGTCGGCTGGTCGTGATCGGCGCGGTACAGGACGCGGACCCCGTCGGCGGTGACCCGGTAGCCGGCGCCGACGCCCTCCTCGGCGGGCCCGCGCGGGCGGCTGATCATGGTCGGGGGCGCCACTGGCTGGGCCACGAGGTCGACGCGGTACAGGGCCGGCGCGAACGGCGCGGGCGCGAGCGGGCCTTGGGTCTCGGGCTGGACCACGCCACCCTCGGCGCCGTCGGCGCCGCCGCGGTACACCAGGACGCTCTCGTCGGCGGTGATCGTGAAGTCGGTGGCCTCGTCGTCGGGGCCGGTCGGCGCCGGCGACAGGCCGGCCGGCGCCAGCGGCGCGGCGATCGCGACCTGGAACACGCGGTCGTAGCCGGCCTCGACCTGGCGGTAGTAGACCCGGGCGCCGTCGCGGCTGATCGTGAAGTCGGCTCGGACCGGTCCGGTGGTGCCGTCGACCAGCCGGGTGGCGTCGGCCGGCGGCGCCAGCGGCGCCCGCCACAGCGACGTGGCGAGGAACTGGTTGCCGCCGGTGAACACCACCGCGCTGCCGTCGGCGGTGAGCTGGTAGCTCTCGACCTGGCCTTCGGCGCCGTCGGCGTACAGGAGCTGGGTGGCCTGGCCCGGGGTCGCGGTGTCGACCAGGTTGAGCGCGACCCGGCCGGTGCTGCCGTCGTACGCGCGGTACACGACGCGGTCGCCGGCCGCGCTCAGGCGGAGGTCCCACACGGCGTCGGTGGTGGGCGGGTTGAGCTTGACGCTGGGGCCGGGCGCGCCGCCCGACAGCGCGACGGCGTACGCCTCGTCGAGCTGGTCGGTGTCCTGGTCGGCCACGTAGGCCACCCGGGTGCCGGTGGCGGAGATCGCGAACACCGACGAGACCTGGCCGCCGGCGGTCAGGGGGGCGTTGATCCTGGCCGCGGTGCCGGGCGCGGCGATCGCCGCGGCGTACAGATCGATCACCTCGTCGACCTCGGCGTCGGCGCGATACAGCACGGTGCTGCCGTCGGCGCTGACCACGAAGCCGGGCAGGACGTCGCCGCCGGCGACCAGCGGTCCCGACAGCCGGGTCCAGGCCCCGCCGCGCGCGGCGACCAGGAATAGCTCGAACACGTCCTCGGTCTGGGCCGCCAACAGCACGATCCGGCCGTCGGGGAGGACCGCGTGATCGAGGACGCGCCCGCCGGCGAACGTCGCGGGGTTGAGCTGGGTCAGCGCGAACGTGCGGTCCTGCAGCACGAAGGCGTCGCGGCCGACGGTGCCGTCGAGGTAGCTGGTCTGCAGCACCGCCAGCGGCTCGGCGCAGGCGCCGGCCACGCAGGCACCGTCGGCGCTGCACGCGACGTCGCACGCGCCGCAGTGCGCGGTCGAGGTCTGGGTGTCGACGCACGCGTCGCCGCACGTCTGGCTGGGGGGCATGCACGGCGCGGTCCCGGTGCACTGGCCGGCGACGCAGGTCTGGGCCGCGCTGCAGGTGCGACCGCAGGCGCCACAGTTGGCCGGGTCGACCATCGCGTCGACGCAGGTGTCGGCGCACACGAGGTGGATGCACGGCTCGGGCGAGTCGCACGCCGGCAGGAGCGCGGCCAGCGCAGGGAGCACGACGCCGTGTGAGAACGTGGTTCGACGCATGGTGGGGTCCCTCGGCGGCAGCATATCCTGTCGCCGCGCCATGCATGACCCCGACGTCGCTGGGCACGATCATTGGCCCCGCCACGCCCGGCAGTGGGCACGGGTCGGACCGCCGCTGCGCCCGGTCGCCGACGACGTCGCGGTGGTCGAGGCGCTGGCCGCCACCTGTCCGCGCGGGTCCGGCCGGGGCCCCCGCGTGGCGGTGCTGGGGGTGACACCCGAGCTGGTCGCGGCGCGCTGGCCCGCAGGCACCACCCTGCTGGCGATCGAGCGCGCCGCCGCCGTGATCGCGGCGTTGTACCCGCGCGCCGGGGCGCCGGCCGGCGCGGTCGCCGTGCAGGGCGACTGGCTGGCGCTGCCGGTCGGGGCTGCCGGGCTCGATCTGATCGCCGGCGATGGGGCGACGTCGAACCTGGTGTTCCCCGACGGCTACCGCGCGCTGGCTGGCGAGGTGGCGCGAGCGCTGGCGCCGGGCGGACGGCTGTGCCTGCGGCTGTTCACCGCGCCGCCGGTGCGCGAGTCCCTGGCCGACGTGGGGGCCGCCCTGGCCGCCGGCTCCATCGGTAGCTTCCACGCGTTCAAGTGGCGCGTGGCCATGGCGATCCAGCCGGCCGAGCGCAATGTGGCGGTCGCGGCCATCCGCGACGCCGTCGTCGGCCTGGTGCCCGACCGCGCGGCGCTGGCGGCGCACACCGGCTGGGCGCGCGACGTGATCGACGGCATCGACGTGTATCGCGGCTCGACGCTGCGCTACTCGTTCCCGGCCCAGGCCGAGGTCGAGGCGGTGGTGGCCGAGCGGCTCGCGTTGATCGCTGTCCGCACGCCGCGCTACGAGCTGGGCGAGCGGTGCCCGACCCTGATCTGGGCGGCGCGGTGACCGAGAGTTTTGCGACCGCGCGCGGCGGCTGGTAGGATTTTTTCATGGCCCGTCGTCGTCGTCGTCCCCGCCGCTCGCCGCGCCGCCTCGCGCTGGCTGTGGCGGTGGTCGCGGCGCTGGTGGGCGCGGCGGTGGTGACGTTTCGGACCGCCGCCGCCGACATCTACACGTTCACCGACGCCGACGGCGTGGTCCACTTCACCAACCTGAAGCCCAAGGGCAAGGGCTGGAGCAAGCTCATCTCGGCCAAGCCGGAGCGGGGCTCCAAGGCCTCCGCCGAGCGCGGCGGCTGCGCCTCGTGCGACGCGGTGCCGGCGCGCGATCGCTCGGCCGAACGGTTCCGCCGCTACGACGAGCACATCTTCGAGGCCGCCGCGCTGTACCGGCTGCCGGTGCCCCTGATCCGCGCCATCATCAAGGTCGAGAGCGACTACGACCCGCGGGTGGTGTCGTCGGTCGGCGCCAAGGGCCTCATGCAGCTCATGCCGGCGGTCGAGGGCGACATGCGGGTCGGCGCGGTGTTCGAGCCGCGCGACAACATCATGGGCGGCACCCGGCTGCTCCGCATCCTGGCCAACAAGTTCGACGGCGACCTGGTGCTGACGGTGGCCGCGTACCACGCCGGTGCGGGCGCGGTGCAGAAGTACGGCCGGCAGGTGCCACCGTACGTGAAGACGCGGCAGTACGTGAAGATGGTGCTCGACCGCTACTACGAGTACAAGGCGCGCGACGTCGCCGGGCGCTAGCCGCGTCGGCGTCACAGGCCGCGGTGGTGCTCGGGGCGCAGCGGCAGCGCGCCGGCCAGGGCGGCGTCGATGGCCGCGGCCAGGCGCGCGCCGTCGCGCGGCAGCCGGCCGCCCACCGGCAGGTAGTTGGAGGCGTGGTTGGTGCGGAACAGCGCGTCGGTCGGGCGGGCCTCGGCCACGAAGGTGCGCAGCTCGCGCAAGAGCCCGTCGACGGTGGGCAGCGTGAAGCGATCGGTGGCCGCCAGCCGGGCCAGCGGCGTGGTCGGCACGATGGTCAGGGTCAGCGCCGCCAGGTAGTGCGGATCCATCGCCGTGGCCAGCGCGGCCGAGGCCGCGGCGTGCTCGGCCGAGCGGGCGACCCCGCCGGCGCCGAGCAGGAAGATGGCCGACACCTCGAGGCCGGCGGCCCGAGCCCGCTGGGCCGCGGTGGCGTGCTCGGCGGCGGTGGCGCCCTTGGCGATGCGCTTGAGGGTCGCGTCGTCGCCAGACTCGGGGCCGATGTAGATGAGCGCGAGGCCGGCGGCGCGCAGCCGGGCCAGCTCGGCGTCGGACTTGCCGGCGACGTTGCCGGCCGTGGCGTAGCAGCTGACCCGGCGCAGCCGCGGGAACTGGGCGCGGCAGGTCGCCAGGATGGCGTCCCAGTGGTCCATCGGCAGCACCAGCGCGTCGCCGTCGGCGACGAACACCTTGTCGACCTGGTTGCCGACCTGGGCCCCGGCGGCGCGCAGATCGGTCAGCGTCTCGTCGAGGGGACGCACCCGGAACCGCGGCTTGTCGCGGTACATGTCGCAGTACGTGCAGTGGTTCCACGAGCAGCCGATGGTGGCCTGCACGATGAGCGCGTCGGCCTCCGACGGCGGGCGGTAGATCTTGCCGACGTAGCGCACGGCGACGTGATCGCCCGGATGCGGAGCCGGCGCAAGCGCGCCCGCTCCCCGTCGTGGCTGGCTACCTGTCGGCGCCGCGCGCGGCGGCAGCGGCGGTGCGCGCCCGCAGCTGATCGAACTCGAAGTTGAGGCGCGCGCAGGCGGCCCGGGCCTCGGCCAGCGGGAAGAACCGCGGGCTCGACGAGGTGTCGCCGGGCCAGCGCCAGAACGCCGGCCGCACGCCGCCGTCCTGCATCATGCCGATCGCGGCGCGGCGGTCGTCGACGAGGATCAACCGGAAACCATCGACCCGCGCCAGCGCGACCCGACGGCTGCCGATGCCGTCCGGGCCGAACCGGAGGTGGTCGGCGGGCGCGGCGACGCCCAGCAAGCGGAGCAGCAGCCCCCTGCCCGGGGGCGACACCACGACCTCACCGGCGGCGCCGGCGGCGACGGTCCAGCGCCGCGGCAGGGTCGGCTGCACCGGCCCGTGGAGGTAGCAGACCAGCCCGAGCTCGCCGGCGACCTGGCCGCCGAGGGCGGCGATCTCTTCGGGCGCGCCCCGGGCCAGCTCGACCTCGCGACCGGCGACCTCCGCCGGCACGCCCCGGGCCGCCTCGACCACGCGAGCCGTGGTGACGAGGAGGGACCACTCGCTCGCCACGGTGCGGGTCTCGACCCGGACGATCCCATCGCGCGCGACGAGGACGCGGCCGCGCGGGCTGTGGGCCTCCAGGCTGCGTGCGGTGATCGACACCTTGGCGTCGAGCTGGGCGTCTTCGGTCATCGTCAGCTCGACCCGATCGTCGACGCTCGGCCCGGCCGCGCCGCGGAATGGGCCGCCGGACGGCTGGCCGGTGGTCGTGCGCGCGCGCCGCACCAGGCGCTGGTGCCGCTCGGCCAGCGTGGGCAGCGGCGCCGACGGTGTCGGCGGCAAGGGCGTCGGCGACGGGACCACGGCTGCGGCGTCGCCGCAGTCGGGGCACACGCCGCGCCCGGTGACCGGGTCGAGGTTCATCGGCGGCACGATGCCGCCGCACGCCGCGCACACGCCGCCCGACACGGCGCTACTTGCCGGCGAGGGCGCGGGCGGTGGCGTCGAGCATCGGCTGCGACGACACCGGCTGGCCGGTGGCGCCGCGCATCCAGCTGTCGGGCAGGATGGCGCCCTGGCGCGCGACCCGGGTGAACTCGGCGGCGAAGGTCTTGGCGTCCTTGCCGGCGACGTGCTCCTCGAGCTGGAACGCGATGAGGTGGCCCAGCACGTAGTTGAACAGGTACAGCGGCGACGAGATGGTGTGCGAGTAGATGCCGAGCAGCGAGGTCTCGCCGCGGCCGCCCAGCACCGGCGCGTAGTATTGGTCCCAGGTGGCGCGGGCGATGCGCCCGGTGGCGTCCCGCAGCTCGGCGGCGGTGGCGTCGGGGTGCTCGTACAGCCAGTGCCACACGTCGATCTCGACCAGGGCCGAGCCGGCGATCTCCCAGGTGTTCCAGAAGTGGTCGAGGACCCGGCTGCGCTGGGCGGCGGCGTCGGGCGCCGGCTTGCCCAGCAGCTGCAGGTCGCGGGCCTGGAACAGGAACGCCAGCGCCTCGGTGAAGGCGGTGTTGGGCACCCCGGCCAAGAGCGTGTGATCGATCTCGTACAGCGACAGGTACTGCTCGACGTTGTGGCCCAGCTCGTGGACCGCGATGTTGTAGCCCTTGTAGTCCATGCCGGTCTTCTCGACCCGGGTGCGCAGGTGGGGCAGGTCCTCGCGCCAGCGCGCCTCCATCGCGTGGCCAGCGCCGCGCGACGGATCGACCGCGATGTGCGCGGCGATGACCTTGGCGCGGTCGGGCGCCCAGCCGAGCTGGGTGAGGATGCCAGGCAGGGCGGCCTTGAACGCGGCCGGGGTCGGGTAGCGCTTGCGGGTCTCGGCGTCGAGGGTGGCCTCGGCGACCTCGCCGCCGCCGAACTCGTACCACAGGTCCTGCGGGCCGAGCGGGCGGCCCAGGCGGCGCTGGATCTCCGCGGCCGCGAGGGCGACGTTGGGCGACGCCAGGATCGACACGATCAGCGCGCGCACCCGATCCTCGGGCATCTCGGCGGCGGCGAAGGCCCGGGCCAGGTGGCTGGGCGCGGTGGGCGCGAAGCGATCGACGGCCTTGGCGGCGGTCAGGTGATCGATCACCTTCTGGAACCGCACGTCGGCCTCCGGCGTGTTGGACGCCACCGCCGGGCGACCGGCCGGGGCGTCGGCCTCGATCTCGGCCGCCGGCGCCACGGTCACCTGGTTGGTGAACGGGTTCCAGTCGAGGCGCGGGTTGTCGATGACCGCGGCCGGGATGGTCTGGGTGACGATGCGCTCCATCACCGCGACGATGGTGCGCTGCTTGGCCAGGGCGTCGGCGTCGGCGTAGTTGGCCTTGAGCTCGTCGCGCAGGTTCCAGTGGCTGATGAGGCGCTTGCCGGCCGGAAAGTGACGCTGGCCGTCCTCGGCCAGCACGTGGTGCATCCACAGGTTGTAGCCGGCGATGTAGGCGTCGGCGACGGCCTCAGCCGCCGACGCGGCGGCGGCGACGTCGCCCGGGATGCGCCGGTCGAAGCGGCTGGCCAGGCGCACCTCGGCCCACTGCCGGCGGGTGTACCCGTCGGCCTGCGCGAGCCGCTGGGCCAAGGTGGTGAGCGGGAAGTTGAGCAGCGCGACGAACCCGACCTTGGTGGCGAACAGATCGTCGGTCAGGTGGGCGCCGGGATCGACCGCGGCCAGCAGCTCGTCGACCGGCAGCATCGGGCCGGTGTCGACGTCGGCGTGCCAGCGCAGCGACCGGCCCAGCTCGGTGGTCAGCCCGTCGAGCTGCTCGAACTGGGCCTCCAGGCGGGCGAACAGCGCGTCCTGCTCGACGGGGCTGGCGGCGAACTGGCTGGTGACGAACGCGACCAGATCGCCGTCGCTGGCGCGCCACAGGCTGGCGACCTGATCGACGCCGCGGTCGATGCGGGTGCCGTCGTCGGGGTGGGCCTGGCGCAGGGCGGCCTTGGCGGCGGTGACGGTCGCGGCGTCGACCGCGGCGTCGACCGGCGCGGGCGGTGGGGTCGGCCCGGGGCCGGGGCCGGGGGCGATCGGACCAGGCCCGGCGATCGGCGTCGAGGTGGTGGCCGGGCACGCGGCGAGCGCGGCCGCGACGGCGAGGGCGAGGAACGAGCGGAGGGAGCGCAGCACGTCGGCATCCTGGCCCGGCGCCCGGTCCGGCGCAACGACCACCCGCGGTGGGCCGGTCGCCGCCGGCAGGACGCCCGGTGTTACAACTCCGGCGTGGCCGGCCCTGCGCTTCGTCGCCTCCTCCTGGCAGCGGTGGTGGTCGCCGCGACCGCCGGGTGCCGTCGCCGCGCAGCTCCTCCTCCGAGCCCGCCGGCCCGCCTGCACCTGCGCGTCACCGACGGCGTCGGCGGTCCGCCGGTCGCGGCCCGGGTGCTGTTCTGGGACGGCGACGAGCCGGTCCGCATGGGCCAGCTCGATCTGTACGGCAAGCGCCAGGCGGTCGGCGCGTGCGCGCTGGGCCCGCGCGCGGTCGGCACCGCGGCGGGGGTGCTGGTGCCCGACGGCGAGGCCACCATCCCCGTCGGTGGCGGCGACGGGTGCGAGCCGAGCCCGGCGCTGCCGCTGGGCCACTACCGAGTCACCGCGTGGCGCGACCCCGAGCACGAGGCGTGGGAGGGCGAGGTCACCATCGCCAGCGGCGCCGACGTCCGCCTCGACATGCCGCTCGAGCGAGTGTGGCGCGTCGACGGGGCGCTGGCGGCCGATCTCCACGTCCACGCCGCGCGCTCCAACGACTCGACCGTGCCCGACACGCTGCGGGCCATGAGCCAGGCCTGCGCCGGGATCGCGGTGACCGCGCTGTCGGATCACTTCTCTAGCGGCGACCTCACCGAGGCCATCGCCGCGGCCGGCCTCGACGGCGTGCTGGCGTCGATCGCGTCCAACGAGGTCGGCACCGAGGCGGTCCACCTGGGCGTGTACCCGGTGACGGTGGTGGCCGGGGCCGCGCGCGGCGGCAGCCCCAGCGCCGACGAGCTCAAGGCGGCGACGCCGGCCGCGCTCATGGCCTGGGCCCGGGCCCAGCCCGAGCACCCCATCGTCCAGGTCAACCACCCGCGCTTCCGCATGTACGCGCTGTTCGACAACACCGGGTGGGACGGCGTGCGGTGGCCGCCGCCGTTCCCGCTCGACTTCGACACCGTCGAGGTGCTGGCCGGGCACACCGCGTTCAACGCGCCCGACGACCGCCGCACCGATCAGGGCGTGCGCGACTTCTACACGCTCATCGACCACGGCGCGTGGGTGACCGCGGTCGGGACCAGCGACACCCACCACCTCAACGGCGTGCTCGACGGCGTGGCCCGCACCTACGTGCTGTACGACGACCCCGCCGCGGCGACGGTGCGCGGCTTCGACCCGGCGACGTTCGTGGCGGCCCTGCGCGGCCACCGGGCGGTCGCCACCACCGGGCCGTGGCTGGGCGTCGAGGTCACCGACGCCAGCGGCGGCCCCACGGTCGGGCCCGGCCAGCTGGTGCGGGCGCCGTCGGGCAAGGTCCGCATCGACGTCGCGCTGGCCCAGGCCTCGTACGTCCACGCCGACCAGGTGCGGATCCTCGTCGGCGGCGTGGTGGTGGCGACCGAGGCGGTGCCCGACGGAGCCCGCCACCACGCGCTGTCGATCGAGGTGCCGGTGACCGCGCCGACCTGGATCGGTGTCGACGCCGGCGGCGACCGGCCGCTGCCGCTGTGGATGACCGGGACCTACCAGGTCGAGAAGGGCCGGCCCGGGGTGGTGCCGTTCGCGATCATCAACCCGATCCGGATCGTGCCGTGACCTCGCGGGTGACCGCCGCAGCGCGAATCTGGATCGCGGCGGTCGCGGCGGCCGGCCTGGTCGGGGTGGTGGCGGCGGTGGTCGTCGGGGGCACGCCGCTCGGGCACGACGCGGTCGCCGTGATGCGGGGGTGGTGGGGGCTGGCGCTGGCGCTGGCGCTGGCCGGCGGCGCCGCGGTCGGCGCGCGCGGCGGCGGGCCTGGCTGGCTGCTGACCGCGGCGCCGCGGCGGTGGTTCGTGGCGGGGGCGGTGGTGGTGGCGCTGGCGTCAGCGGTGTGGGCCCACCACGCCATCCACCACGGGGTGCCCGACGTCCCCGACGAGCTGGGCTACCTGCACACCGCGCGCACCTTCGCCGCCGGTCACCTGACCGCGCCGTCGCCGCCGGCGCCGGAGTTCTTCTACGTGTCGTGGGGCGTCCACGACCACGGCCAGTGGTACGCGGTGTTCCCGCCCGGCTACGGCGTCTTGCTCGCGGCCGGCACCGTCGTCGGGGCGGCCGGGTGGGTCAACCCGATCCTGGGCGCGCTGCTGGTGATCGTGCTGTTCCTCCTGGCCGAGGATCTGCTGGGCCGCGACAGCGTCGGGGCCCGGGTGTGCGTGCTGCTGTACCTGGCGTCGTGGTTCCGGCTGATGAACGGCGGCAGCTTCATGGCCCACCCGACGGCAGCGCTGGCCGCGGCGACGGCGCTGCTCGGCGTCACCCGCGGCCTGGGCGGGCGGTGGCGGTGGGCGGTCGCCGGCGGCGCCAGCCTCGGCTTCCTGCTGGCGACTCGGCAGCTCGACGCCATCATCGTGGCCGCCGCGTTGGCGCCGGTGGCGGCGCTCGCGGTGGGCCGGGCGCCACGGGTGGCGCTGGCCCGGCTGGCGCTGATCGCGGCCGCGGCGCTGCCGCTGGTGGTCGGCTACCTGGCCTACAACCGCGCGCTCACCGGCGCCGCGTTCACGCCGCCGCAGCAGCGCTACATGCAGCTCAAGGAGCGCCGCGGCGATTGCTTCCGGCTCGGGTTCGGGCCTGGGGTCGGCGAGTGCCCGCTGACCCAGGGCACGAGCTTCGGGCCGGCCGGCTTCCAGCCGCGCCACGCGGTCGCCAACACCCGCCAGCGGCTCGACGCGTGGGTGCGGTGGTCGTCGGGCTGGACCCCGCTGGTGCTGCTGCCGCTGGTCGGCCTCGGGGCGGCGGCGCGGCGGGGCGGGGCGGCGGCGCGCGGCCAGGCGCTGGTGGCCGGCGTGTTCGTCGCCACCGTCGGTGGCTACGCCTTGTTCTTCTACCACGGCGTCATCTACGGAGCGCGCTTCTACTATGTGGCGTGGCCGATCACGCTGGTCGCCAGCGCCGCCGCCGTCGCCGAGCTGGCCGCCCTGCCGCGCTGGCGGCGGCCGGGCCACGGGTGGCGCCGCGTCGGTGGGGCGCTGGCGGCGGCGTTTCCGGTGCTGCTGCTGGCGGGCTTGGCCACCACCTGGCCGTCGGTGCGGGCCCACGCCGGCAAGCGCCCGCGCACCGCCGACGGCGCCCTGGTCAGGGTGTTGGCGGCGCCGGCGCTGGCCGACGCGCTGGTGTTCGTCGACTCGATGACGCTGCCGGCGACGGTGACGTGGGATCCGGTCCACCTCGAGCGCAACCACCCGCTGGTCGTCAAGGATCTGGGCGACGCCGCCGACGCTGGCCTGGCCCGGCTGTACCCGGGGCGCCGGCCGCTGCGGCTCCAGGGCCGCCGCCTGGTGCCGCTGGCGCTGCCGGCCGACGCGCCGATGCGCCACGAGGCCGGCGCGTTGTATCCGCTCGACGACGCCCGCGGCGGCTTCGGCGACCGCACCGGCGCCAACGGCGTCGGGGGCGTCGCGCTGTCGGGCGGCGAGGCGCTGCGCTTCGCGGTCGACCGGCCCGGCGCCAGCTTCTCGCTGCCGGTGTGGGCCATCGCCGCCGACGCCGGCGCGATGACGGTCGAGGTGGCGATCGTGCACCACCCGGGCGGCCCGCCGGTCGAGCTGGCCCTCGATGACCAGCCGCTGGCCGCCGGGCTAGCCACCGCCGGCGCGCGGTGGGAGGTGGTGCCGCACCGCTTCGCCGCGACCCTGGCCCCCGGGCGCCATCGCCTGGTCGTCCGGATCCCGGACGGTCGACGGGGACAGGTGCTGGCGCTCGACTACGTCGAGCTGCGCCGGCGGTGATGGCTCACCGCCAGAACGGCGACATCCGGTCGAGGACGCGCTGGGTCGCCAGCTCGGCTTGCATGGCGCGCAGGCGGGCCGGCTCGACCACGGCGCGGTTGGTCAGCTCGCGCGGGTCGGCCCGCAGATCGTACAGCTCGTCGGCGGCGCTGCCGTCGGTGTGGATCAGCTTCCACCGCCCGCGCACCAGGGCCCGCCGGGTGGTGCGGACGAAGCGGTCGGTGACCATCGCCGCGTAGGCGCCGCCACCGTCGGGGTCGGGCGCCCGGGTACCCAGCACCAGGTCCTCCAGCGAGCGGCCGTCGGCCAGCGGGTGGCGCAGGGGTTCGAACCCGGCCAGCGCCAGGGTGGTCGGCACCACGTCGAGCAGGCTGACCGGCTCGGCCACGCGGCGGGCCGCCACGCCCGGCCCGGTGATGATCAGCGGCACGCGCAGCTGCGAGTTGTACAGGTCGGTGGCGTGGAACGGCTGGCCGTGGTCGCCCAGGGCCTCGCTGTGGTCGCCGGTGATGATGACGATCGGCTGGCGCGCCGGCGGCAGCGCCGCCACCGCGGCGGCCAGGGCCGCGACCGAGCCGTCGATGCGGGTCAGCGCCTCGTCGTAGCGACGCCTCTTGTCGGGGCTCATGTCGGGGTCGCCGCCGGCCCACTCGTGCAGCTCGATGAAGTGCAGCCACGCATACAGCGGCGCGGCGTCGGGCGGGCGGGCCGCGAGGCGGGCGGCCAGCGCCGCCACCAGCTTGTCGGCGTCGTGCTCGATGACCAGGTCGGAGAACCCGGCCTCGAGCCCGGTCGGCCGGCTGCGGCTCCAGAAGCCCTCGCAGCAGAACAGGCCGATGGTGTCGTAGCCGCCGGCGCGCAGCCGCTCGGCGACGGTGACGTGGCGCGGATCCATGCGCAGCGCCCAGCCGGTGACGCGGCCGCGCAGGCGCGGCGTGGCGACCCCGGTCACCAGCGACGGCAGCGAGCGCCGGGTGACGTTCGACGGCGCCAGCGCCAGGTCGAACACGGCGCCGTGGGCGGCCAGCTCGGTCAACGCCGGCGTCGCCACCGGCCCGCCGTAGGCCGCCAGCCGGTCAGGCCGGAAGGTGTCGATGGTGAGCAGGATGATGTCGCGCTGGGGCGCGCCGGGGCGCCGCGGCACCCGCAGCGCGGCGGCCGGCACCGTCGAGCGCACCGCCCGCACGTCGACGAGCGCGTCGATCGCCAGCGCGCCGAACCCGTCGCCGCCCCACAGCCCCAAGAGCCTGGTGGGGTCGTACCGCCGGGCCCACCCGGCGGCGCCGGCCAAGAGCGTCGCGGCGGCGACGGCGGCGGCGGCCAGGGCGCGGCGGCGCGGCAGCCACCGCCACGTCAGGTGGATCACCACCAGGCCCACCACCGTGGCGGCCACGAAGCCCAGCCCGTCGAGGTCGAGCTGGCGCGTCAACGGCCGCACCGCCAGCCACCACGCCAGCCCGACCAGCGCGCACCCCGCCGCCGCGGTCGCGCCCACGATCCGGCGCGGGGTCAGCCGCGGGGTCAGGCCGCGTCGGCGCCGGCGTCGCTCGAGGCGCGCGAAGCCGCGGGCGCCGAGGTGGGCCAGGGCCGGCGTGATGAACAGGATGCCCAAGGCAGCCACCAGCACCAGCCCGGGCAGCACGACGCTGACGGTGCGCGGTCGCCACGCGGTGGCCCGGGCCAGCAGCCGCACGGCCTGGTTGGTCGACAGCACCACCAGCGCGAGCGCCGCGGCCATGGCCACCACCCAGCCGGCCAGGCGGGGCGCGGCACCGTCGGCATCGGTCAGCGCGGCCACCCGGGCCCGCGGGCGCCACGCCGCCAGCGCGGCGCGCGTCACCACCGCCACCACCGCCGCCACCGGCGCCGCCAGCACGACCGCGAAGCCGGCGGTCACCGCCACGTCGGCCGGTTGGTCGACGTGGGCCAGGCCGTCGATCAGGCCGGCCGCCACGGTCGCCACCAGCGCCGCCACGATGGACGGCGCCAGCCAGGCGGCGAGCGGACGGGTCCGGCGCGGGCCGCCGGCGGGAGAAGACATCGGCTGGATACTACGCGAGGGCTGCCGGTTGGGCTGGAGTAGGATGCCGCCGTGTTCTCGGCGCCGTCCCTGCGCACCCGCCTGCGGACCGTGGCGGCGTGGCTCGCCCGCCGTGGCCCGCGGCTCCTGATCGGCGCGGCGTTCGTCGCGGTCGCGCTGATGTACGCGTGCAACCGCGACATGGGCGGCGATGCGCGCTCGCCGCGGGGCGACGGCCAGTACCGCCCGGTGCTGGCGCGCGGCGACGGCCACCTGATGTTCCTGATGGCGCGGTCGCTGGCCTTCGACGGCGACCTGCGGGTCGACAACGACCTGGCGCGGTTCGGCGATCCGTTCGGCCCGCCGGGGGGGCGCGCCGAGCGCGCGACCATCCCGCACCCGATCGGCCCGCCGCTTCTGTGGACGCCGCTGTTGTGGCTGGCCCAGGCCGGCGCGGTCATCGCCAACCTGTTCGGCGCCAAGATCCAGCTGCACGGGTACACGCTGTGGCACCAGCGGTTGGTGTTCACGTCGAGCGTGGTGGCGGCGCTCCTGGCCATCGTCCTCGGCGTGCGCCTGGCCCGCGCGGTGGTCGGCGGGCGCTGGGGCCCGGCCTACGCCGGGGTGGCCATCTTGCTCGGCACCTCGCTCACCTACTACGCGACGTTCATGCCGAGCTACAGCCACGCGCTCGACGCTGCCGGTGCCGGCGGCTTCCTGACGGCGTGGGCGCTGACGCTGGGCCGGTGGGATCGCCGGCGGGTGGTGCTCGTGGGCGGGCTGCTCGGCGTGGCCGCGCTCATGCGGACCCAGGAGCTGGCGCTCGGCGTGGTGGTGGTGCTCGAGGTGGCGACCGCGCTGGTGCGGGTGCCTCACGACGAGCCGGCGCCGTGGCGGTGGCGGGGGCGCGTGGTCGGCGCGGCCGCGGCCATGCTGGGCGTGACGCTGCTCGTGCTCATCCCGCAGGCCCTGGCCTGGCACGACATGTTCGGCACGTTCACGCACCTGCCCCAGGGGCCCAACTTCACGCGCCCGCGCTACCCGATGGTGGCCGAGCTGCTGTTCGCGTCGCGCAACGGCTGGTTCTCGACGCACCCGCTGGCGTACGCCGGCGCGCTGGGCCTGGTGGTCCTCATCTGGCGCGGGCCGCGCCTGGCGCCGCACGCCCGGCAGATCGGCGTGGGCTTGCTGGCGGCGCTGGTGGTCCAGGTCTACCTGAACTCGATCATCCTCGACTGGTGGGCCCAGGCCAGCTTCGGCCAGCGACGGCTGTGCTCGATGACCGTGCCGCTGGTGGTCGGGCTGGCGGCCTGGCTCGAGCTCGGCGCCAGCCTGGTGGCGCGGTGGGGCCGCCCGCTGGCGCGCGGCCTCGGGCACGGCGTGGCGGTCGTCGGGCTGGGCTGGTTCGTGGCCTGGAACCTGAGCCTGGTGTGGCCGTACCGCGCGGGGCGCGCTCCGGTGATCGGGGCCGGGCCATCCTGCTGCGGCGGCGTGCGCGGCACGCTGCGGGCCATCGCCACGCCGATCTACCGACGGATCGGCAACCCGTTCGCGTTCCCGGCCAACGCGGCGTTCGCGTGGCGCCACGGCGTGCCGCTGCAGCGGTGGGACGAGCTGGTCGGCGTGTACCCCTGGCTGCCGGAGATGACCTACACCCGGGCGTCGTTGCGCGGCCAGTCGGTGGTGTGGCGGGTCGGCAGCCCTGGCCAGGATCGCTTCGTCGAGCGCGGCTTCGCGCCCGGCCGGCCGATCGACGGCGGGCTGCGGTGGACCACGGCGGCGACCGCGACGATCCTGGTGCCCAACCTGGTGCCGCTGCCGCTGACCCTGACGCTGCGCCTCGAGCCCAACCTGGCCGCTGGCCAGGTGGTGCAGCCGGTGCTGGTGCGGTGGAACGGCGCGGTCGTCGTCGAGCAACGGCTCGACGGGCCGGCCACCGTCACCTGGTCGATCGAGGGCGACGTCGGCATCAACCGCCTCACCGTCGAGGCGCCGGTGGCGCCGCCGTCTGATCAGGCGCGGGCCCGCGGCGCGAGCGCGCCCACCGGCGTCGCCATCGGCGATCTCCGCTTCACCGGGGCGTGACGCGGCGGCGCCGCCGCAACGCGGCGCCCACCACCAGGGCCAGCACCAGCGCGGCCGGTCCGCGGCCGGTCCCGGTCGCGCAGCAGCCGGCGTCGATCATCGGGATCGGTCCGTCACCCTCGCACGGGGCCCGCGGCGCCGGGACGACGGCCGGCCCGGTGGTGAGGGCGTGGACGGTGCCGTCGTAGCTGGCCACGATCAGGTAGTCGCCGGCGGCGGCGATGGCGCTGGCGATGGGCGCGCCCAGGTCGGTGGCGAAGCGCTCGCGCCCGTCGGCGGCGTCGAGCGCGACCAGCACGCCGTCGGGGCGTCCGACCCACACCCGGTCGCCGGTGACCACCGGGCTGGCGACGAAGCCGGCCTGGCTCGAGCGGTAGTGCGCGAAGTTGAGCGGGCCGCCCGGGGTGGCGTAGCGCCACAGCTCGGCGCCGGTGGCCGCGTCGAGCGCGACCAGCGCGTCCCACTGGGTGGGCACGAACAGCGTCCCGTCGGCCAGGGCCGGCGCCGCGGTCACGCTGTAGCCCCAGTCGAACCCGCCCGGCGTGGTCGGCGTGGTCCACCGCACCGCGCCGGTGCCGACGTCGATCGCCGACGCATCGCCGCGCGCGTTGACGACGTACGCGGTGTCGCCGTCGATGAGCGGCGAGGCGTTGACCGCCACGGTCGCGCCGCCGGTGTTGGCCCAGGTCGGCGCACCGGTGATCGGGTTCCAGCCGGTGATGCCGTCGTCGCGGTTGAACGCGACCAGCGCCGCGTCGTCGGACACCGCGATGGCCGCCAGCGTGCCCAGCCACGGGTACACCGGCGACCGATCCTGGCCCCAGACCTCGTCGCCAGTAGCCAGGTCCAGCGCGGCCAGCCGCCCTTGCACCGCGACGTAGGCCAACCCGTCCTTCACGGTCGGCGCCGCCCACAGCGACGACTCGAGCATCGGCAGGCCGGCCGCCACGTCGTGGCGCCAGCGCACCACGCCGTCGGCCAGCCCCACCGCGTGCACCTCGCCGTTGGCCAGACCGACCACCACGGTGCCGTCGGCGACCGCGGCGGCGCTGGCCGGCGGGTACGGGGTGCGGTAGCGCCAGCGGATCGCGCCGGTGACCAGGTCGAGCGCCACCAGACCGCCGGCGTCGCCCGCGGCGCGGTCGGGCACGCTCACCACCACCGTGCCGTCGGCCACCACCGGCGAGCCGAGCGCCAGCGGCGCGCCGATCGGCGTGGCCCACCGCTGCGCCAGCGGAGGGGCGATCGCGGTGGCCTGGTGCCCCAGGTGGGCCGGCCCGCCACCGAGCTGTGGCCAGTCGGCGCCGACCGCGAGGGCGACGTCGGGCGGGCACACCTCGAACGTGGCCCGGGTCGACAGCGCGCGCCCGCCGGTCGAGCTGGCGGTGAGCGTCACCACGTGGGTGCCGGCGGCCAGCGCGCCCAGCGGGGCGCGGTAGGTCCAGCCGCCGGTCGGCGTCAGCGCGATCGGCGCGCCGCAGTCGATGGTCGCCTCGACCTGGGCCAGGTCGGCGTCGAGGGCGGCGGCCACCAGCAGCTCGCCGCCGGTGGCCGCGGCGCAGGTGCCGCGGTTGGGCGCCACCAGGCCCAGGTGGGGCGTGACCAGCCGCTCGCGGTGCACCACCGTCGGCTGATCGCCGTCGAAGGTGACCACCCGGTAGCCGGCCGGCGACGAGTCGATGCCGCCCATCACCAGGGTCTGGGTGCCCCACTCGACCAGGCCGGTGCGCGCGACTCGTCGGTTGGCGTGCCAGTGCCCGGTGAACAGGTAGTCGACGCCCAGCTGGGCCAGGCGGTCGGCCACGACGTCGGTCGGCGAGCCGTGGCCCAGCGCCACCACCACCATGGCCGGGTCGACCCGCGCCAGATCGGCGGCCACGAAGGCCAGCTGGTCCGCCTCGGGCAGGTTGGTGTCCCACACCACGACGTGGAGGTTGGCCACGTCGAAGCTGTAGCTGTCGGGCCCCCAGTGGCCGCGCCAGGTGGCGCCGCCGTCGTACCAGTCGTGGTTGCCCGGCACCGGCACCCACGGCACGGTCACCCCGGCCAGCGCCGCGTCGACCCGCTCGAACTGGCCGGGGGCGTTGCTCTGGGTGACGTCGCCGACGATCGTGAAGAACCGCGGCGGGATGGGCAGGGCGGTGGCCTGGTCGATGGCGTCGGCCAGATCGCCGCCGTCCCACGGGTCGGTGTCGACCACGGTGTTGGTGTGGCTGTCGGCGGCCACGACGAACGTCACCGGCGACGCCGCCTCGGCCGCGGTCAGCGCGACCAGCGGCAGGTCGAGGTCGGGGCCGTCGGCCGGCCGCCACACCGGGCCCGGGCGGTAGCCGTCGGGCACGCGCACCCACACCACGCCGACCGCGGCCGGCGCGTCCAGGCGGTAGACCCCGTCGGCGTCGGTGGTGACGAAGCCGCCGCGATCGAGGGCGACCACGGCCCCGGCCACGCCGGGTTCGCTGGCCTGGCGGATCCGATCGCCGTTGCGATCGACGAACACCCGGCCGGTGATCGTGGCGGCACACGCCGGGCCGAGCCCGAGCACGCACACGGCCACGGCCGCGATCGAGCGACGCATCCCGCCAAGCGTAGCGCAGATCGATCGGGCCGGCGGGGCCGCGCGCGGACGTTTACCGGGCGTCGCCACGCAACCGCGGCGGGGCGCGGTCGATACTGCCGGCATGACAGATACGGCCACGCGGGCGATGCGGGTCACCCTGACGATCGGGTCGGCGCCTCCACGGATGTTGGAGGTCACCGGCCCCGCGCTGTGCGGCTCGGGCCGGGCCGCCGACATCCGCATCACGGATCCGGCCGTGGCGTCGGTCCAGCTGAGGTTGGTGCGCGAGGGGGACGCGGTGGTGGCGGTGGCGGTGGCGCCCGGCGTGCGGGTCGACGGGGTGGCGGTGGCGGTCGACGAAGCCCAGGTGGTCACCGGCCGGGCCATCCAGCTCGGGCCGGCACGCCTGGTCGCGGTGCCGTGGACCCGCGCGCCCGAGGCCGACGGCGCGCGCACCGACTCGATGGCGCGCGAGATCATGCGCGACCTCCTCGGCGAGCAGGCGCCGCCGCCACCAGAGCTGGTGGTCGAGAGCGGCCCGGCGGTGGGCCAGCGGGTGACCCTGCCGACGGTCGGCATGCGGGTGGTGATCGGGCGCGGCGACGGCGGCTGGGTGGTCCTCGATCCCGACCTGTCGCGGGCCCACGCCATGGTCGAGCACCGCAGCGACGGCGCGTGGCTCTACGATCTCGAATCGAAGAACGGCACGCGGCTGGCCGGGGTGCCGGTGCCCACCGAGCCGCCCGGTGTGGTGCTGGCCGACGGCGCGCTCATCACCATGGGCAAGTCGACCATCCGCTACCGCGACCCCGCGGCCGCGGCGCTGGGCGGCGCGGCGGCGATGCTGGCCGCCGACACCCGCACCAAGACCCGCAGCGAGGCGGTCACCATCGTCATGCCGCCGCGCTGGCCGATCGCGGTGGCGGCGGCGATCGCGGTCGTGGCCTTCGCGGCGGCGCTGGTGTTCTTGCTGGTCGATTGACCGGCGCGGCGGCGGCGGCGCTCAGGGCACCGGCTCGATGGCCAGGCTGCCGGGCGGGATCACCGTGGGATCGAGCGTGTCCCAGGCCAGCGTCGCGCCGGCCGCGGCCAGGTGGAAGCCGTCGAGCGCGCGGGTCGCCGCCAGCGGGGTCGCCGTCCACGCGCCGCCGGCGCGCTTGGCCACCACCAGGTCCGCCGTCGCGCCGTCCTGGTAGGCGATGGCCGGGGCGCCGCCCACGAACAGCATGGTGGCGCCGGCGCCCACCGGGTGGGTCCGATCGCCGGCGCGGGTGCCGTCGTCGACCAGCTCGATCGGGCCGGGCGTGCCGGCCCAGCTCACGTACAGCACGGTGTCGGCCCGGGCGTCCTGGTAGGCGACGTGCAGCGCCCCGTCGGCGCCGACCGCCGCGCTGGCCCACCAGCCGCGATCGCCGCTGCCGTCGAGGATGGTCTCGGCGAACGCGCTCGAGTCGACCGCGGTCTCGACCTGGAGCACCAGGCTCAGGCGGCTGCGATCGTAGTACACCGCGGCCAGGCGCCCGTCGGGCAGGGTCACGAGGTTGACGAACAGGCCGGTGCCCTGGGGCAGGTCGGACGCCGGGTTGGTCGGCACCGCTTGCTGGCAGGTCCCGCTCACGCACGCCTGGTCGTCGGCGCACGGGCTGGCGCAGTCGGTCGACGGCGTCACGCACACCTCGGGCTGGCCGGCGGCGGGGGCGGCCAGGCACGCGGCGCCCGGCCCGCACCGGCCGGCGCACGAACCCACCGCGCTGGCGATGCTGGTGATGCGCCAGTCGGTGACGGCGGCGGGCGTCGGCGTCGTGGCCCGGGCCAGCCGCAGGTCGGTGGCCCGCGCGCCGTCGGGCTGCGGCACGTCCTGCGCCAGGTAGGCGATGGCCGGCGCCCCGGTGCGATCGAGGGTGAGGCTGGCGAACGCGCCCAGGTCGAGGTCGTTGTCCTGGACGGTCATGGTGGTGAACACGCCGGGCTCGGTCTCGAGGGCGAACTTGAGGGCCAGCTGGTCGCGGTCCTGGTAGGCGATCCGCGCCAGGCCGCCGGCCAGCGCCACCGAGGTGAACGCGCCGACGTCGGGACCGGCGGTGGCGACGCCGCCGCGGTAGCCCGACGGCGGGTAGGTCGGGGTCTCGGCGGGCACGCCGTCGACCGCCGTGAAGCGGCGCGTGCCGTCGGGGGCGACGTCGACCAGCACCAGGTCGCCGAGCTGGTCGTCGTGGGTGGTGACCACGGTGCGGGTGCCGTCGGTGGCGACCGCGTTCCACCGGCCGAGCGTGCCGGGGGTCACCTCGCCGGGCAGGCAGTCCTGCGCGCCGCACGGCGGGGTGCCGCCGCAGTCGCACGCCGGCATGGTCGCGCCCAGGGCCAGGGCGGCCACGGTGCCCAGCAGCCGCCGACCGCCGCGTCGCGTCGTCCGCCGCCGCCCGCGCAACCCCAGCGCCGCGGCGACCAGCACCAGCGGCCACGCCGCTCCCGCACCACCGCCGCCGGTGGTGGCGCAGCCGCAGCCGCCCTGGCCCGGGGCGCCGTGGAACCCGGCCCGCCGCGCGCGCTCGGGCGCGACCGGCAGCTCGAGCACCACCGGCGTCGGATCGACGGTGGCGGCCTGGCCGCGCACCCGGGCGCGCACCTCCACCTTGTGGATGCCGGGCAGCCACAGCGTCTGGCTGCGCACGGTCTGGGTCGGGTACGGCGACCACGCCGACCACAGGCCGTCGTCGAGCCGCCACGACCACTCGAGGTCGGCGGCGTCTCCGCCCAGGGTCAGCTCGAGGCGCGGCGCCTCGGCCGCGCTCCACTGATCGGGGTCGGCCAGCACGTCGCTCGGGGGCAGCACCACGTCGTCGATCTGTGCGGTGGTGGTGACCGGCCGCATCATCGCCGCCGGCACCAGGTCGGCGAAGATCGCCAGGAACTGCTTGTTGTCGACGGCGGTGATGCCGGTGACCGCGAGGTCGAGGCCGCCCAGGCTGGGCAGCGCGAACGACCCCAGGCTGCCGGCCAGGCCGGGCAGCGCCAGCTCGAGCAGGGTCGGCAGCCGCGCCGCCAGGTCGGCCGGCGCCTCGGTCAGCGGATCACTGTTCTTGACGCTCAGGTTGGTGAACGCGCCGGCCAGGTCGCCCAGCACCGGCTCGAGCGAGCCGTCGGCGCCGACCTGCATGCCCAGCGGCAGCCGCAGATCGGTCACCACCGTGAACAGCCGCACGTACTGATCCTCGACGCTGGCGAAGAAGTCGAGCTCGAGCCGGTCGAAGGTGATGTCGAGAAGCGGCTCGTCGACCACCACCGTGCCGTCGGGCATCGTGGTGAAGGTGTTGAGGCCGAGGGCCATCCGCGGCGGCGCCTGGGGCCGCAGCCCGACCGCGATCGCGCCGGTCTTCGACAGCAGGTTGGCCATCGACGGCGCCAACAGCGCGAAGGTGTCGGTGTTGAGCAGCGCCGAGGTGCGGTTGGTGATGGTCAGGCACAGCATGCCGCCGTCGTAGAGGCTCCACGCCAGCTCGTCGAGCTGGCTCTGGTGCAGGCCGAAGCCCAGCCCGAACGCCGCGCCGGTGTCGGGCCGGGTGTTGCCCTGGAAGAAGGGCGAGGTCGGGATGGTGACCCGCGGCGGCGCGGCGGCCGCCGGGCCGCACCGATCGCGCGGGGTGCCGGCTGGCTGGAAGCCGCCCAGCAGGCCCAGCGCCAGCCCGCCGCCGTCGGTGGTCGCGTAGCCGCCGGCGACGTCGTACAGGTCCATCGCGCCCAGCGTGCCGGGCGACAGCGAGCCGAACAGCGTGGCGCCGCGGGCCCGGCCGGTGATGCCCAGCTCCTGCAGGCACGTCCCGTCGGCGCGCGCGCACACGTTGTCGGTACACGCGGTGGCGAACCCGCCACACTCGGCCACGTCGCCCGACGGGCACGCCTTGCAGGTCTGTCCGGTGATCGCGCTGTTGATGGCGTCGGCGAAGGTCGAGGTCAGCGTGCCGATGAAAAAGCCGATGCCCAGGCTGGCCAGCTGGCAGCCGATCGACCCGGTCAGGCGCACGTCCTGGCTGGTCAGCTGCGACACGACCACGGCGCCGGGCTCGACGCGGGTCGTGCCGGCGGCGGCGTCCTGGGTGAAGTTGATGGGGATGTCGAGCTTGATGTCGGGCTGGGCGCCGGGGGCGGTGTCGATGGCCACGCCGCAGGGGCCGACCACCGGGAGCTGGACCGGGATGTCCATCATCGTGCGGACCCGGGCCCGCACGGTCACGTCGAGCCGCGACGCCCCCTGGACCGGGTGCAGCTCCAGGCGCGGTTGATCGCCCGGCTGCAGCGCCAGGTCGATCACGATGGGGCCGCACGGTGACTGCGGGTTGCCGCCGGGGCAGCACACCGCCGGGTTGCCGCCGCAGCTGGCCGGCACGTCGAAGGTCAGGCCGGCGCCGCCCAGCAGGCCGCCCAGCAGCGCCTCGGGATCGGCGGCCACGGTGGCCAGGCCCGACTGGGTGATGCGCACCTGGCCGGCGGCCGGCGTGCGCGCCGCGGCTGGAAATCCGCCCGGGATGGGCTCGAGGCTCGCGCAGCCGTTGCCGCATCCCGACGATGCGACGACGGCCGCGAGCGTGATGCTCGCAAGATAGTGCTTGATCATAGGCTCCCCGGCGGCATGGGACCGGATGGGGCGACGGCGGTCAAGCCTGAAGCGTGGGCGGCGACAGACGAGGTACCTGCCCGCGGGGCGTCCCGGGCGTACGATGCCCGCCATGCGCACCCTGTCCATCTGCGTCGCTCTCGCCGCCTTGGTCGCCGCGGCGGCGTGCGGCCCCACCGTCCGCTCGGGCGACGACGATGACGACACCGTCGACGCTGCCGCCGACGGCACGCCGGGCCTCGACGCCCCCAGCTGCCCGACCTGCACCGCCGACGGCACCGGGGTGGTCGACTGCGCCGGCAACGTCACCACCTGCGGCGCCGGCCTGGCGTGCAGCGCCGGGGCCTGCATGAGCCCGTGCGACGCCGCCGAGCAGACCAACTCGTCGGTCGGGTGCGACTACTACGCCGTCGACATGGACGCCGCGACGGGCCCACCCCAGGACGCCTGCTTCGCGGTGTTCGTGGCCAACGTGTCGGGCGCGCCGGTCCACATGGACATGGCGTGGGGTGGGGCGCCGATCGATCTGGGGCGGTGGGCCAAGCTGCCCACCGGCAGCGGCCAGGCGCTGACCTACCAGCCCTACGATCCGGTCGCGGGCCTGCCACCCGGCAAGGTCGCGGTGGTGTTTTTGGCCTACGCGCTCGGCCTCGGCAACGTGGCGTGTCCGGCGGCCATCGGCGGCGCCGCCGTCGGCACCGAGGCCCAGCTGAGCGGCACCGGCATCGGCACCGCGTTCCACCTCACCACCGACCTGCCGGTGGTGGCGTACCAGATGCTCCCGTACGGCGGCGGCGCGGCCGCGGCCACCGGCGCGTCGCTGTTGCTGCCGACCAGCGTGTGGGGCACCAACTACATCGCGGTGTCGGCCCAGGACGACCCGGCCCCGCCGATCCCGCTGCCGTTCGCGACCGGCCCCTCGCACAACATCGTCGCGGCCCAGGACAACACCGTGGTCACCATCCGCCCGACCTCGGCCATCACCGCCGGCGGCGCGCTGCCGGCCGGCGCCGCCGGGCAGCCCTACACCTTCACGCTCAACCGCGGGCAGTACGCCCAGCTCACCCAGCTGGGGCCGCTGTCGGGCAGCCCCATCACCGCCACCAAGCCGATCGGTGTGTTCGGCGGCCACACCATCATGTCGATCGATCGCTGCTGCGGCGACCACGGCGAGCAGATGCTGGCGCCGGTCACCGCCCTGGGCTCGACCTACGTCGCCGCGCCCCACGCCACCCGCAAGCCGGGCACCGACCCGCGCATCTTCCGCCTGTACGGTGCCGTCGACGGGACCCAGCTGACCTACCAGCCGCCGGGCATCGGGCCGGCCACCATCAACCTGGGCCAGATGATCGAGCTCCGCACCGAGACTCCGTTCGTGGTGTCGAGCCAGGGCCCCGACAACCCGTTCGCCATGTTCACCTACATGAGCGGCGCGGGCGACGCCGGCCAGGGCGGCTGGGGCGATCCCGACTTCGTGCGGCTGGTGCCGCCGGCGCAGTTCCTGGCGCACTACGTCTTCTTCACCGATCCGACCTACCCGTTCACGGCGCTCACCGTGGTGCGCACCAAGAAGGACGGCGCGTTCGCCGACGTCACCCTCGATTGCCTGGGCACCGTCACCGGCTGGCAGCCGGTCGGCACCGCCGGCGACCACGAGATCGCCTACGTCAAGCTGGTCGATCACTGGAACGGCCAGAACGGCTGCAACACCGGCGTTCGCACGATGGACTCGGCCGCGCCGTTCGGCGTGTGGGTGTGGGGCTGGGGCAGCGAGGACACCTCGACCGGCTGGGTCAGCTACGGCTACCCGGCCGGCGAGAACGTCCAGGTCATCAACGACATCATCGTCGACTGAGGCTCACCCGCCGCCGGCCCGGGCGACGTAGACGCCGCTGTAGGCACCAAACGATCGCGCGGGATCGTCGTCCAGGCGGAGCTGCCGCTCGGGCGTGTCCCACGTCTCCACGACGCGGTAGCCCGCCGCCTCGACCTCCTCGAGAAAGCGGCGGCGCTGGTAGACGTGGAGCGGGGCGAACGCGCCGTCGCCGATGTTCTGGAGGGTCACGAACCCCGGCCCGTCGTAGAGCGGGACCTTGTTGATGATCACGTGGGCCGGTGGCCGGCGGCTGGCCGCGAGCCAGGCGCCGAGGCTGGCGGCGCCCTCGACGTATTGCAGCGCGCCGGCCGACAGCCACACGTCCGCCGCGGCGTCGGTGGCCTCGAGGGTCTCGGTGAAGGTCAGGCCCGGCGCGCCGCGCTGGACCGCCAACGCGCGCCCGTGGCGCACCAGCGTGGGCACCTCGCGCACCGTCCACGCCAGGGTCGCGGGGTACGCCAGGTGTGGCCGGTACGCGTAGTAGTGCACGCCGACCGAACCGCCGAGGTCGAACACCGACGTGGCCCCACCGGCGAACGCCGCGCGCAGCCACCACATCACCGGGTAGTCGTAGGCGAACACGTGGGCCGTGCGGTCGCGGACGTAGGCGTCGACCAGGGTGGACGTGTCGAACTCCGTCGAGGGCGGGCCGGCCGCGCGCGCAGCCGCGAAGTCGTCGAAGACGCCCCAGCAGCGCGCGAAGCCTGCCGGCGACAGGAACTCGGCCCGGGCCCGGGCGCGCCGCAGCCCCGCGATCGGTGGCGTGGCCCGCGCGCGACGCAGCACGCGTTGGACGGTCGCGGAGATGGTGGCGGGGATGGACATGGAGATCTCCCAGGCGACGGGGACGAACGACGGGCGCGCACGACGCGCGGGTACGCCTGGGTGACGTCGCGGCGCGAGGCGAACGAACCGGCTCCGGCGAGCGATCGCTCGCATCGGCCACGACCGATCGACCTCGGCCACTGGCGACGCCGGGTTCCCGCCGAGCCGTCGGGTGTCGAGCCGGGGCGGCGAGCCCGCGCGCCCTCTGTCGACCGGGTTCACCGACGCGACCGGCCGCGGGTACCCCGCACCTATCCGGGCGTCATCCCGCCGGCGGTCCGGGGCGGCGAGCGCGCCGTGCGAGGTTGCCGCCATGGGAATCATGACGCGGGGCGACTGGATGGCGATGGCCGTCGGCGACTGCCCCCGGCTCGCGGACCTGGTGCGCGGCTGGTCGGACGACGAGTGGGCTGACGCGGTCACCTTGCTCGAGGCGCTGGCGGGGGCCCCAGCCGGCCGCCTGCGCAGCCCGCGTGTGGGCGCGTTCGTGGCAGCCTTGACGGTCGAGGAGTGGGACGACGTGGTGGCGTTCGCGGCCTACGTCTCGACCGCGGCGGACCTGACGCGCGGGGGCGGACCGACGCTCCTGTCCGAGCGGGGCCGCGCCGTGTTCGCCGGCTGGACGGCGCGTGACTGGCGCTGGACCGCCGCCCTGGCGCGCCTGGTCGTGCGCTTGCCGCGGCGCCGCGTCCGGCGCACCAGCGTCGCGACGCCCTCGTTCAACTGAGCCCGCCAGGCAGCGCCGTCGCGCTGGGGCCGGCCGCGCTACAGTCGGCGCGGTCGCATGCCCCGTCCGCCCAAGCGCCCCGATCGCCGCGCCGCCGACGCCCCGGCGCCGGTGGTGCATGCCGGCCGCGGCGCCGTGACCAACCCCGACGGGCGCTTCGAGCCGCTGGCGCGGGCCACCTTCGACGACGGCTGGGGCGAGCTGGGCGCCGACGACCCGCGCCCGGCGCCGGCCACCACCGTCACCGACGAGCGGATCCAGTCGATCATCTCGACCAACGACTCGCCCGACGTGCCGTTCGATCGCTCGATCAACCCGTACCGCGGCTGCGAGCACGGCTGCGTGTACTGCTTCGCGCGGCCGACCCACGCCTACCTGGGCCTGTCGCCCGGCCTCGACTTCGAGACCCAGCTGCGGGCCAAGCCCGAGGCGGCGGCGACCCTGCGCCGTGAGCTGGCCCGCGCCAGCTACCGGTGCGCGCCGATCAACCTGGGCGCCAACACCGACGCGTACCAGCCCATCGAGCGCGAGCGGCGGCTGACCCGCGCCGTGCTCGAGGTGCTGGCCGAGGTGCACCACCCGGTCACCATCATCACCAAGAGCGCGCTGGTCGTGCGCGATCTCGATCTGCTGGCACCGATGGCGGCGCGCGGCCTGGCCGCGGTCAACATCTCGCTCACCACGCTCGACCCGACGCTCGCCGCGGTGCTCGAGCCGCGGGCCGCGCGGCCCGCGCGGCGCCTGGCCACCATCGCCCGGCTGGCCGAGGCCGGCGTGCCGGTGGGCGTGCTCACCTCGCCGATGATCCCGGCCATCAACGACGGCGAGCTGGAGGCGCTCCTGGCCGCGGCCCGCGGCGCCGGCGCCAGCTACGCCTCGTTCGTCGTGCTGCGGCTGCCGCACGAGCTGCGCGAGATCTTCGACGACTGGCTGCGCACGCACGTCCCCGACCGGGCCGAGCGGGTGCTGTCGCTGCTGCGGCAGATGCGCGGCGGCCAGCTCTACGACAGCGACTTCGCGCAGCGCATGCGCGGCACCGGCCCCTACGCCCAGCTGCTCGAGCGGCGCTTCACGGTGGCCCGGGATCGGTTGGGCTTCTCCCCGACGCCGGCCCGCCTGGACGTGAGCCAGTTCGTCCCGCCATCGCCGGTCGGCCAGCTGCGCTTGTTCTGACCGTGATCCCGGCGGCCCCATCGGGCGCGCCTCGGGAATGCGGCGACCCGCCGCGGCGGTTCCGGCCGCTGTCGCACCCCGTCGCAGCCGAGGCACGCGCTGGGCGGGGACTTGACAGCACCCCCAGGACTACATAAAAGCGCTGTGCTTTCGATGATCTCCACGACGCACAAGGGGAGCTAGGCGCCCCGGAGCATCCATGATCGAAGTCTCCAAGCTGACTAAGTATTACGGTGGCCGACGGGCCCTGGGCCCGGTCGAGTTCCAGATCGACAAGGGCGAGACCGTGGGCTTTCTCGGCCTCAACGGCGCCGGCAAGACCACGGCGTTGCGCATCCTCGCGTGCGACCTGCGGCCCACCGCGGGCGCGGTCAAGGTCGGCGGCGTCGACGCGCTGGCCAACCCGCACGAGGTCCGGCGGCGCATCGGCTTCTTGCCGGAGAGCCCGCCGCTGTACGTCGACATGACGGTCGAGAGCTACCTCGCCTTCGTGTGCGACCTGCGCGAGGTGCCGGCTAGCGAACGGCGGGCCAAGATCGGCGACGCCCTGGCGTTGACCGACTTGACCCTGGTGGCCGGCGACCCCATCGGCACGCTGTCCCACGGCTACCGCCAGCGCGTCGGCCTGGCCCAGGCCATCGTCCACCGGCCGGCGCTGGTGATCCTCGACGAGCCGACCCGCGGCCTCGACCCGCGCCAGGTGGTCGAGATGCGCAAGCTGATCCACGAGCTCAAGGACAAGCACACCGTGTTGCTGTCGTCCCACGTCCTGTCGGAGGTCAGCCAGACCTGCGACCGGCTGCTGGTGCTCGGCCGCGGCGAGATCCTGGGCAGCGGCACCGAGGCCGAGTTGGCGGCCCAGCAGGCGCCGGTGTTCGCGGTCGAGCTGACCGTGGGCGTGCCCGACGGCCAGGGCGCCAAGGCGGTGCTGGCGGCCATCGCGGCCGTGCCCGACCTGGTCAGCCAGAGCCAGCCGGCCGCCCGGGGCGACGCCTGGGATCTGGCGGTGTCGAGCCAGCGCGACGTCCGCGCCGAGCTGAGCCGCGCGGTGGTCGGGGCCGGCCTCGATCTGTTGCGGCTCGATGCGCGCCGGGTCGACCTCGAGAACACGTTCCTGCGCATGGTCGACGTCCGTCGAACCGACCGGCCGGCGGCCAAGGAGTAGCCATGAAGGCGATGTTCACGATCTTCCGCCGCGAGTTCGCGGCCTACACGCGCTCGGTCATGGGCTGGGTGGTGGCGTCGGTGGCGATGCTGGCCATGGGCATCGTGTTCCAGGCGTTCAGCTCCAAGAGCAACCTGGCCAGCGAGATGATGTCGCAGTTCTTCTGGGGCGCATCGGGCGTGGTGATGATCATCTCGGTCATCCTGTCGTTCCGGGTCATCGCCGAGGAGCGCCAGGCCGGCTCGATCATGCTGCTGTCGACCTCGCCGGTGCGCGAGTGGTCGATCGTGGTCGGGAAGTTCCTGGGCGCGCTCGGGTTCCTGACCGTGATCCTGGCGCTGTCGGTCTACATCCCGCTGCTGATCAAGGGCCAGGGCAAGATCACCGGCATCCAGATCTTCGTCGGCTACCTGGGGCTGTGGCTCCTGGGCGCCGCGTGCCTGGCGATCGGCGTGTTCGCGTCGAGCCTGACCCGGGAGATGGTCATCGCCGCGGTGGTGGCGGCCATCGTGGTGGGCTCGCTGGTGCTTTTGTTCCAGCTGTCCAAGGTGCTCGACCCGCCGCTGCGGATGGTGGTCGCCGAGCTCGACCTGTGGTGGATCCACTTCCAGCAGGGCTTCATGCGCGGGGTCTTCAACCTGAAAGACCTGATCTACTACCTGGCGGTCGTCTACTTCTTCTTGTTGCTCGCGGTGAAGACGATGGAGGCGAAGCGATGGCAATGAACACTCCGGCCCGCCTGTGGGTGCGGGTCTCGCTCCTGCTCTCGGTCTTGCTGCTGATCCCGGCCCGCCGCAACCTGGCGACGGTGCCGGGGCTGGCCAAGGCCCTCACCGTGATCGCCGTGGTGGTGTTCCTGGGCGGCCTGGGCGCCCAGGCCTGGCGGTGGGTCGCGGCCAAGGGCAAGCGGCGCCAGGCCGAGACCATGCTCCTGGCCTGCTACCTGGGCCTCCTGGTGGCGGGCGTCATGTACTTCCTCACCACCTCGGCTGGCCTCGGCCTGGTCGGCCTGCGCGACGCCTCGGCCAAGACCGTCGGGCGGTTCGACACCGTCATGACCATCGGCTGGCTGATCGTGGCGACCTGCGCGCTGCTGCCGGCGCTGTTCATGGAGGCCACGGTCGGCGAGTGGACCGCGGACGATCCCGACGACGCCGTCGAGTTCCAGCGGGTCCGCGAGATGGGCGTGTCGGGGCTGACCATCGCGCTCGCCGCGGCGCTGATGATGGTCACCTGCAGCGTCGCCAAGCAGAAGAACGTCCGCAAGGACGTGTCGTACTTCCGCACCTCGGCGCCGGGCGACTCGACGCGCAAGATCGTCGCCAGCCTCAAGGCGCCGCTCAAGGTGATGCTGTTTTTCCCCGAGGCCAACGACGTGGCCGAGGAGGTCGAGGGCTACTTCCAGGAACTGGGGCGCCGCACCGGCAAGGTCTCGGTCGAGCGCTACGACCGCCTGGTGTCGGCGCAGCTGGCCCAGAAGTACCAGGTCCAGCGCGACGGCACCGTGGTGCTGGTGCGGGCCGGCGACGACGCCGGCAGCGCCGAGAAGAGCGGCAAGTTCGAGGTCGACACCGACTACGACAAGGCCCGGCGCCAGACCGGCAAGCTGCGCGTGCTCGACCAGACCGTCAACACCGAGCTGCTCAAGCTGGTGCGCGAGAAGCGCAAGGCCTACCTGACGGTAGGCCACGCCGAGATCAACGACCCCGACTCGCTGCCGGTGCAGTACCGGGGGCGCTATCCCGACGCCAAGGCCATCGTGGTCAAGAAGATCCTCGAGCAGCAGAACTACGAGGTGAAGGTGCTGCCGACCATGGACCTGACCCGCGGCGTCCCGGCCGACGCCACGATGGTGCTGGTGCTGGGGCCCAAGACCCCGTTCGAGGCCAGCGAGCTGACCGCGCTGACCGCCTACCTCGATCGCGGCGGGCGGCTCCTGGTCGCGGTCGACCCCGAGGGTGACTTCCAGCTCGGCGGGCTGGAGGACTACCTGGGCGTCACCGTCGATCGCCACCTCATCCACGACGACCGCAACTACACCCCGGAGCGCGGCCAGCCCACCGACAAGATGCTGGCGCTCACCAACGGGTTCTCGTCGCACCCGGCCACCACCTCGCTGTCGCGTGGCTCGGCCAACCAGGCCATCCTGCTGCAGACCTCGGGTGCGCTCATCGAGCGTGACTTCGCGGGCAAGGCGGCGGCGGGTGACAAGCCCAAGCGCACGATCGTCATCCGCTCGATGGCCGACGCCTGGCTCGACCTCGACGGCAACCACGCCTTCGACGCCGCCACCGAGCGGCGCGATCGCTACTCGATCGGCGCCGCGGTCGAGGGGCCCAAGGTCAAGCAACCCGACGGGACCGACGCCGAGGGCTGGCGGGCCCTGGTGTTCGCCGACAACGACCTGTTCGCCGACCGGCTGTTCCAGACCCTGACCGGCCAGAAGGGCCTGGACACCAACAGCCGGACCCTGCCCGACGACAGCTTCCGTTGGCTGGGCGGCGAGGAGGCCTTCGCCGGCATCGTGAACAACGAGAAGGAGAGCGAGGTCCGGCAGAGCAAGAAGCAGGAGGCGGTGTGGTTCCTGCTCACCACGTTGCTGGTGCCGGTGGTGGTGCTGGGCCTGGGCCTGGCCTACGCGATGTCGCGGCGGCGGCGGCGCTCCAGCGTCGCGCACACGGAGAAGACGTCATGAAGGGAGTCCTCATCCACGGCGCCCTGCTGGGCGTGATGTTGGTCTACGGCTACAAGACCTGGTCGCGCGAGGCGTCGACCAAGCCGACCACCGGCGAGGTGGTCATGTGGAACCGGACCGAAGCGGAGCTCACCAAGCTCGAGTACCAGACCGACGAGCGGACGGTGCGGATCGAGCGGCGCGGCCAGGGCGCCGACGCGTACTGGTGGGGCACCGAGACCAAGACGATCAAGAAGCCCAAGCCGATCGACCCGGCGGCGCCGGTGACGCCCGATCCGGCCAAGGCTGATCCGGCCAAGGCTGATCCGGCCAAGGCTGATCCGGCCAAGGCTGATCCGGCCAAGCCCGGCGCGGCGAAGGCTGACCCGGCCACGCCCGACCCGACGGCGACCGAGCCCACGCCGCCCGCCGAGCCGCCCGCCCCGGAGTTCATCACCGAGACCACCACGACGGAGTTCCCGATCGGCGACGAGGGCGTGAAGGTCATCAAGCAGTTCGCGCGCATGCGCGCCATCCAGGGCGTCGGCGTGCCCAACGACGACGACAAGAAGTCCTACGGCCTCACCGACGCCAAGACCTCGATCGCCGTGGTCTTCGCCGATGGCGCCAAGACCCTCGTCGTCGGTGGCCGCGTCTACAGCAGCAGCGACCGCTACCTCCAGGACCTCGACACCGGCAAGACCTTCGTGGTCCTGGGCACCACGGTGGCGACCCTCGAGGGCGGCGAGGCCAGCCTGCGCCCGACCGACCTGCGCGGCTTCGACGCCAAGCAGGCGGTGGCTGCGGAGATCGCCGCCGGCGCCCAGCGCAAGCAGGTCGCGCGCATCAAGGTCAAGGCGCCCAGCGAGCCCGAGCCCAACCCGCACGCGCCCCCGCCCGACGCCGACGCCATGATCGAGACCTGGGGTCAGGGCCAGACCGCCGACACCACGGTGGCGAACTTCCTCGACAAGCTCGAGAAGCTGCGCCCCGGCAGCTACGACCCCAAGCTCGACGTGGCCGCGCTCGAGACCGTCGTCGCCGCGACCTACCGCGACGCCCGCGGCAAGGACCTGGGCACCATCAAGCTCTTGCGGCGGGTGACCAAGGCACCGCCGGTCGTAGATCCCGCGCCGGGGACGCCGCCGGCGACGCCGGGGACGCCGCCGGGGACGCCGGGGACGCCGCCGCCCGCGCCAGGGACGCCGCCGCCCGCGCCGGCGCCGGCCGCCGACAAGGTCGAGTACTTCCTGTGGACCCCGGTCACGCGGGTGCCGGGGGTGCTGTCCGAGCTGGCCGCCGCCCGCGTCGAGCAAGACGTGCCGACCCTGTTCGCCAAGTAGCCGCGCCGCGTCTGCGGGCCACGCGCGACGGCCGCCTCCGGGCGGCCGCGGTCTTTTCGGCGAGGAATACGGGCAACCGCGACGTGGGTCCTAGGATCAAACCCGCAAACCGGAGCACCCATGACTCGTCTCACTCGCATCCAACGTGTCCTGGTCGCCGGCCTGAGCGTGGTCGGATTGGCGACCGCGGTCGGGCTGGCGGCGCGCACCGCCGCGCCACGGCCGGCCCAGGCCAACCCGCTGGCGGCCGGCTCGACCCAGATCGCCGACGTCGCCGAGCGCGTCGTCGACAGCGTCGTCAACATCTCCACCACCCAGGCCACGCCTGGCGGCCCGGTCAACTTCGACCCGTTCCTGAACGATCCCAACTCGCCGCTGTTCGGTACCGACGATCCGCGCCTGGCCAACAGCCTGGGCTCCGGGGTGATCGTGTCGGCCGACGGGCGGGTCCTGACCAACGCCCACGTCGTCGGCGACGCCCGGACCATCGCGGTCACCCTGCGCGACGGCACCGAGCTGGGCGCCAAGATCCTCGGCATCGATCAGCGCAGCGACGTCGCGGTGCTCCAGCTGGTGCCGGGCAAGGGCAAGCAGCTGCCCGCGCTCAAGCCGTTGCCCATGGGTGCCTCGGGCAAGGTCCGCCTCGGCGAGGTCGTGCTCGCGGTCGGCAACCCGTTCGGCGTCGGCCAGGCCGTCACCATGGGCATCGTGTCGGCGGTCGGCCGGGCCTCGGTCGGCATCGAGGAGTACGAGGACTTCATCCAGACCGACGCCGCCATCAACCCCGGGAACTCGGGCGGTGCGCTGGTCGACATGCAGGGCAAGCTGATCGGCATCAACACCGCGATCCTGTCGCGCTCGGGCGGCTACCAGGGGATCGGCTTCGCCATTCCGACCGACATGGCGCGCCCGATCATGGACATGCTGGTCGCCGACGGGAGGGTGTCGCGCGGCTACCTCGGCGTGGCGCTGGCGCCGGTCGACCAGGCCGGGCGCGACAAGCTCGGCGTCAAGGGCCTGGTCGGCGTCGGCGTGAGCGAGGTCGGCGCCGGCACCCCGGCCGCCAAGGCCGGCCTGCGGCCGGGCGACGTGATCACCGCGATGGATGGCCAGCCGGTGCGCGAGGTCAACCGCCTACGCAACCTGGTGGCGATGCGTGGTGCCGGCAAGCTGGTGCGGCTCGACATCGTCCGCGGCGGCGCGCCCACACAGGTCGCCGTCACGCTGGGCGAGCTGCCCGAGCGGCGCGTGGCATCCAACCGGCTGACCGTGCCGCGCGGCCTGGTCCCGGGCCCGTCGCTGGGGGGCCCGTCGCTCGGCAACCGCGGCCTGACCCCGGGGCAGCCGCAGTGGCGCCGCGAGGAGATCATTGTCCTCCCCGACGGCCGGGTCGAGCGACGCTCGTCGAGCAGCGACGATCCTCAGGGCCAGGCGCAGCCGTAGCCCGCGCCAGCGCTACTCGGCGACCAGCTGCCAGTAGGCCCAGTCGCCCAACGTGGTGGTGAGGAAGTCGGGCTGGGTGGTGTCGGCGGTCATCCGTTGGTACTCGTAGGCGCGCGACAGCAAGATGATCTGGTCGCCCAGGTACAGCGGCGCGCCGACCAGGCGGTACGACGGCAGCCGGACCTCCCAGTCCTGCCCGGCATGGCCGACGGTGTAGTAGTAGAGGAAGTGGGTCCGCCACGCGCCCAGCGTGTGGTAGCTGCCGACCTTGCCCTCGGTGGTCTTGAGCTGGACCACGTCGTGGCTGCCGACCGGATCGCCGGCCTGCTTGCCGGCGGCGGTGAACGTGAGCTTGATCGCCTGATCGGCCGGGCCCAGCGTCGGGTAGTACTGCGACAGCGGGCTCGACTGGCTGGCCGGGCCCAGGTAGCGCCCCGCCGGTTGCGGGATGCCGAGGTCGAGCTCGTCGTCGTCGCCGTACGGCCACTTGTTGCCGATGAACTTCAGCTTGAACGGCGCGCCGTAGGTGAGCGCGACGGCGGCGGGGCTGCGGACCGGCGGGGCGCCGTAGATCACCCCGACGGCGGGGTCGGTCGCCGGCCGGGGCTGGGCCAGGGTGAGCACCTGGTCGAAGGTGGGCGCCGCGGCGGTGCGCTCGCCCAGGTTCCACTTGTCGCGGCCGATCTTCTTCCAGGTCAGGATGGTGGCGATCACCGAGGTGTGGTCGAACGGCACCGCGGTGGGTGAGCGGAACACCGTGCTCTTGGCCACCCACGGCGAGATCGCCAGCGTCGGGACCCGCACGCCGAACAGATCGAACGTGAAGCCGAACTGGGTGCCGGTGGTGGGATCGAGGTCGTTGTTCTTGTACCCGACCGGCGCGCGGTCGCGGGCCGACGGCGTCGCCGCCGGCGGCGGGACGTGGTCGTAGGTGCCGCCGTTCTCGTCGAAGGTGATCAGCAAGAGCGTCTGGTTCCACTTCTTGCTGGTGGCCAGCGCGGTGTAGATCTGGTGGACGAAGTCCTCGCCCTTGGTGGTGTCGCTGACCGGGTGGTAGTCGTTGCCGTTGTGCTGGGGCTCGCCCTTGTACAGGCGGCTCTCGATCTCCTCGCCGCCGCCCCACTCGGGCTCGATGAACGAGATGGCCGGCAGGGTGCCGTCGGCCGCGCGCCGGAAGAACTCGTCGGTCTTGGCGAAGCGGCTGTCGTACGCGGTGGCGCCCAGCTTGGGGAACATGATCCGCACGTACTGGTTGGTCGACGACGTCGGCGGCCACGCCGCCTGCCAGAACAGCATCCAGTCGGTGCCGTGGCCGTTCTCTTCGAGCACGTCGAAGATGGTGCGGGTGTCGGCCGGCAGCTGATCGGCGGCCAAGATGCTGCCGGCCAGGCCGTAGGGGTAGAAGCCGTTTTTCACCATGCCGCGCGCGGTGCCCGCCAACAGGAAGGCGCGGTTGGTGTTGGTCTGGCTGGGCACCGAGCAGAACCAGGCATCCGAGACGCCGTAGTGGCGGGCCAGCCCGTTGAGCACCGGCAGCTGCTCGGGCACGTAGGTGTCCATGATCTCCGACACCTCCTCGTCGTTGCCGGGCTTGAAGTGGGTGCCATAGTCGAGGACGTAGCCCCGCTGCGTGATCTTGGCCGGGCTGCGATCGAACAGCTGCTCGTACCGCACGCCGAACAGGTCGGTGAGGATGTTCTTGTAGCTCTCGTGGGGGTTGTGGGCCGGCGTGATCGGCGAGCGCGCGCCCTTGCGCGGCGGGAACGCGCCGGGCCCGTCGATCATGCCGGTCGCGCGGTTGGCCAGGGCGTCGAGATCCTGGCCGGCCAGCCCGACGAAGGGCGGCTCGTCGGGGCGCAGCGGCGGGACGTTCACGGCCGGCGCGTCGCCGTCGTAGAGCCAGCCGAGCACGTGATCGAAGCCGCGGTTCTCGAGCATCAGCACGACGACGTGTTCGATCTGGTCCATGGGAGATCCTCCTTGGCCGTCGGTGGCGGCGCTGCGGTTCCAGGCGCTGGCGGCACCGGCGACCTGCTGCCAGGCGGCGTGGGTGGCGGCCGCGCGGGTCGGCTGCGGTTGGGTGACCGCGACGGTCAGCGCGGTCGGCGGGCTGCCGTCGAGGGCGA
Organism: Kofleriaceae bacterium; assembly: GCA_041389965.1. Classification (GTDB taxonomy): domain Bacteria; phylum Myxococcota_A; class Polyangia; order Haliangiales; family Haliangiaceae; genus UBA2376. Next base: position 179,396 of record JAWKQV010000004.1, read on the forward strand.
GGGTGAAGACGAACGAGCCGGTGAAGCCATCGCCGCTCGGGGTGATGGTGCTCGACGTGAGCGCGATGGTGGGCATGGAACCTCCAGCCGGCGCGGCGGCGCCATCGGGCGGGGATGCCGGCTCGGCTGCGTCGGCGGCGCGGGCGGGGCGCTGGCGCAGCTGGGCCAACAAGGCGAGGGTGAAGCGCGAAGGCATCGGGGGTGCGGCCGGGCCGCCGTGGGGTGGGTGGCGCTACTTCGTCGACGGTGGCGTCGGGGTCTGGCTGGCGGCCAGGCGGGCGTTGGCGCCGACCAGGCGTTGGTGGAGCGCGCGCTCGGCGGCGCGGATGCGATCGGCCGCGAGGTTCACCGCGGCGGCGAGGGAGGGGGGCATGGCGACCGGCGCGGTGGTCGGCGCGGCGGCGGTCGCCGCGGCGGTGCCGGGGGCGGGTAGGTCGGGGGCGTGACCGTCGGCGGCTCGATGATCGGCGGCGTCGCGGTAGGGGGCGCGACCGTCGGCGGCTCGCTGACCGGCGGCGTCGCGGTAGGGGCCGTGGCGGACGGGGCGGCGGCGGTCGGCGGCGGCGCCGTCGGCGGCGTGATGGTCGGCGGCGCGATGGTCGGCGGCGCGATGGTCGGGGGCGTGATGGTCGGCGGCGTGATGGTCGCGGGGGTGACCGGGCGTGGCGTCGGCGGTGCCAGGATCGCCAGCAGCTGTGCCAGCGCGTCGGCGTCGACCCGCGGCGCGAGGCGGCGGCGTCTCACGACAGCGGGCTCGACACCACCGGGCCGGTCGGCGGCAAGGCGGTCTTGGGGGTGAGCACGTCGAGCAGCAGCTGGGCCAGGCCGCGGGCGTAGCGCAGGTGGTTGGCGTTGGCGCGCATGGTGATGAGGTCGCGCGCGAAGCCGGCGTTGAGCGCCCGCATCAGCTGGGTCGAGACCCACGGCAGCTGCTGGTACTCCGGCTTGTTGCCCAGCGCGCACGGCGCCATCTCGACCGAGAACCACCGGACGTGGTTGTAGGCCAGGCTGCCGGTGCGCCCCTCGTTGATCGCCAGGTTGATGGCGTCGGCGTCGATGCCCGGCGGGTTCACCGCCTGGAAGAATGTGTCGGTGTCGTCGGCGCACAGCGGCGACAGCGCGCTGGTGGTGAGCTTCACGCCCAGGTCGCCCAGCTCGCGCACCGCGGCGTCGGCGGCCTGCTCGCCAGCGCCGACCACGCCGCCCGGCACCACGTACTGCACGGCGTTGCGGCCGACGGTGGCGAACTGGTAGCGGCCGTGGGGCGGCAGGTAGATGTTCTTTTGGGCCAGCAAGACCTCGGCGGCGCCGCCGACGCGACGGACCACGGTGACGTAGGCGTGCATGGCTCAGCCTCCCCCGGCCGGGGGCTTGGCACCGCCGCTGGCCGCCGCGGTCGGCGGAGGCGGCACCGTCGCGCCGGGCTGGAAGTAGCCCAGCACGTTGGCGGCGGCGTTGCCGACCTGGACGAACGCCGCGCTGGCGGTGGTGAGGTTCTGGGTCACCTTCTCGAACGCCGTGATCCAGTTGGGATCGGTGGCCTGGGTCTGGACGATCTTCTCGGTGATGACCGCCAGCGCCGCGGTCGACACCGCGCCCAGCTGGCGCATCAGCGACGCCGCGTCTTGCACCACCATCGCCGACGCCTGCGCCACCGCCTCGTAGGCCAGGCCGGGGCCGAGGAACACGGTGCCGCCGCCGGCCGGCGTGGCCGTGGTCGACTTCACCGGGGTGGCCCGGACCGGCAGGTTGCTTGGGTCAGCCATGGCGAGCTCCTTGGCGCTTCATCACTTGCCCAGCAGGGCGAGGATCTTCGCGGTGGCGACCGCGGTCACCGCCTCGCCGATCTGGTTGACGTTGTGCTGCGCGGTGACCGCGTTCTGCATGCTCAGCGCGAAGGCCTGGGCCTCGGCCTGGAAGAACATGCCGAGCGCGACCGACGCCGCCTGGCCGACGGTGGCCGCCGCGGTCTGGGTGATCGCGTCGGTGATCTGCGAGTTGACGGTGTCGGCCATCGGCAGGCTCCTGGCAGCGCGAGGGGAGAAACGGAGGGCCGGGCACGGTCACCGGCCGGCGGCGGCGCCGCCGACCGATGCCGCCCGGGGGTCACGGGTACGACGGCTTGGTCGAGCCGAGGATCGTGGAGATCCCGACCGACTCGGCGGCGGTGTCGACGCCGTACAGCAGGGCGACGCCCTGGGTGGTGACCGCCTGCAAGAGCGTGTTGGCGTTCTGCCCGGCGGCGGTCGCGTTGTGGGCGGCGTTGCCCAGCGCGTTGGCGGTGGCCTGGTACAGGTTGCCCATGGCGGTGCCGGGGGCGCTGCCGAGGATCTGCACGTTGGTCTGGGTTACCGCGTCGGTGATCTGGGGATTGACGATGTCAGCCATGGTGGTCTCCTCGAGGGTGGCGCACGGAGTCGATCAGCGCGGCGCCGCGGTGAGGCCGGCCCGACGCGGTGGAGGCGAGAGCCAGCCGGCTCCGCCCGAGGTCACTTCTTGCCGGCCGCGAGGATCTCGGCGATCCCGACCGCGGTGGCGCTGGTGTCGACGCCGTACAGCAAGGCGACGCCCTGGGTGGTGGTCGCCTGCAGGATGGTGTTGGCGTTCTGCTGGGCGGTGGTGGCGTTGTGGGCGGCGTTGGCCAGAGCCTGGGCGGTGGCCTGGAACAGCGCCCCCATGGCCATGCCCGGCGCGTCGCCGAGGATCTTCACGTTGGTCTGGGTGACGGCGTCGGTGATCTGGGGATTGACGATATCGGCCATGGGAGTTTCCTTTCGCGGTGGGGCGGCGCGCGACGGCGCCTCGTGGTTGTTGTCGCTGATCGCGCGGCGCGCGATCTATGGTCATTTCGTCGACGCGCGGACGATCATGCGCACCAGCGTCGGCAGGTCGTCGGGGATGGCGACCGACTGATCGATCGCCGGCAGGCCGGGGGCGGTGACCGGGAAGCGCGCCACGTCGACGGTGCCGTCGGTGTACTGCCACAGCGCCACGTCGTCGACCGCCCAGCCGGCGCGCGCGGGCGACGGCATGTCGTGGGTGTAACCGGGGTTCCACAGCGCGTCAGCGTTCATCCGGGAGGTGATGTGGAGGTCTTCCATCGCGCCGCGGCCGTACAGCATCACCCGCTGGCCGGTGGCCGCCTTGACGCGCTCGACGAACGTGCTGGTGCAGGCCTCCACCTGCGCCGCGGTGGCGCCGTAGTTGGGGTTGGGGTGCGTCGGCGTGGGCGGTCGGCCACGCTCGACGTCGACGATCGGGATCAGATCGCCGTCGGCCCACCCACCGGCGCCGGCGACCGTGGCCAGGTAGTGGTCGACCTGGGCGGCCGGGTCGTCGGTGAAGCTCAGGTAGTGGTAGGCGCCGCGGAACAGCGTCTGCCCGTAGCGCCCGGCGGCGGTGGCGGCGGCCAGCACCGCGGGCCAGCGAACGCGGAAGCTGGGATCGGTGAAGGTCACACCCTGGCTGGCCTTGAGGATCACGCCGACGTAGCGGAGGTCGGCCGCGACGCCGGCCCAGGCGGCAGCGTCGTCGGGTTCGAGCGTCACGTCGTGGGACGCGTCGACCACCAGCCGCGGTTGCTTGGTGGTGCCGGCCGCCGGCAGCCAGCCGGGCGCGCCGCCGACGGTGACCGCCAGCCACGCCGGCTCCGGGCTGGCGGTGGCCACCGCGACCAGGCTGCCGCCCGGCACCGTCGCGAGCACCGTCGCGGTCGAGCTGGGCGCGGCGTAGACCGTGGCGCCGGCCGCGGGCACCGCGACGAAGTACAAGGGCGTCATCGCGGCGACCTGGGGGCGACGGCGACCGTGCCGTCGTCGGCCTCGGCCGCCAGGGGCAGGGCCTGCACCAGCTGGGCCCGCGAGCCCAGGCCGAGCTTGGTCATGGCCCGGCGCAGGTGGGTGGCGATGGTCGACGACGTCAGGCCCAGCTCCAGCGCCGCCCACTTGTTGGAGTGGCCGCGCACCGCGAAGCCCAAGACCTGCTGTTCGCGGTCGGTGAGCGCCAGGTGCGGATCGGGTGCGGCGCTCTTGCGCGCGACGACGAACCACCGCTCCCCGTGTTCGAACGAGTCGAGCAACGCCCACTGGCCGGCCAGGAGACCGCGCCACACGCTGCGCACGACCCCCCGTGGGTCGCCGCTGGGCGGCACCTGCCGGTCGAGCGCCTCGGCCAGCGAGCGCAGGTCGGTCAGGTCGGGCGGGTCGGGATCGTCGAACTCGATCGACACCTCGCGCCGGTACTGGAGGGAGCGGAGCTGTTGTGGGGCGGGCATGGGGACTCCGATCAGGGGCCGAACATCGCCACGAGGACGTCGCCGCCGTCGACGACGACGGCTCCGCGTGGAGTGCCGGGCAGCGCCACCGGCACGAAGGCGTGGAGCTGGCCGTGGAGGCGGATGGCGCGCACCCGCACGTAGCCGCCGGCGGCGCGGCCGATCACGTCGAGGGCCAGCCCGGGCCGGGCCGGCGTCAACTCCACCAGTGGGCCGCCGGCCAGGTCGGCCAGCACCAGCGGCACCAGCGCGGTGGTGGCCAGCGACGCCGCGCGCCCGGCCAGGGCGGTCAGCTCGGCGCGGGCGCGCTCGTCGGTCACCCGCTGTACCTGGCCGGTCGTCGACGGCGTGAGCAGCGCGGCCAGGCGTGCCTGCTCGCGTGCCTGGGCCTCGGCCAGCGCGCGCACGAAGCCGGCGCCTGGGTCGCTGGTCCGGTATGGATCGCGGGGCGTCGCGGCCGCGGTGCGGCGCAGCGCCGCGGTCACCGCCGACGGCAGCTCGGCGAGCGTCGTCGGTTGCCACGGGTTGCGGCCGGGCGCGGTGAGCTCGGGCCAGGCCACGTGCCATCCCGGCAGGGTCACCAGGTGCGGCGCGCACGCCGCGACGATGGCGTTGGTCGCTGGGCCGACCGCGTGGACGTCGTCGGCCTCGCGCCACACGTAGCTGCGGCGGCCGGTGCCGTCGAGGAGCGCGCGATCGATGCGGGGTGGGCCGACCGTGACGTCGGGCAGCCGGCGGACCCGGGCCCGCAGCTCGGGCTCGGTCAGGCTGGCGGGTGCGCTGGGCGCGGCCGGCGCGGTAGGCGCCGCAGGCGCGGTCCGGGCGGGCGCCGGCGCAGCGACGCTGGGGGCCGGCCTAGCGACGCTGGGCCCTGGCGAGGCGTCGCTCCCGGCCGCCGCGGTCGGGGCGAGGTCGTCGAGGGCGGCGGCCAGGGCGGCCACGCGGTGCGCCTCGCGCCCCAGGAAGGTGGCGTGGGGATCCTCGGCCTCGGCCAGCTCGCGCAGGTACGCTGCGGCCCGGGACGCGACCAGCGCCTCGCCGCGCTCGGCCAGGCGCTCGGCCAGGCGCTCGGCCAGCGGCGGCAGCTCGGCGGACGCGACCCGAGTGAGCAGCGCGATCAACATGCGTGTCTCCGCGGTAGGGGTCGCGCCGGGGCGACGGTGGTCAGGAGCGGCGACCGCGCGGCCGGGCCGCCACCGGGGCGCGCACTGCCGCCGCCGGGGTCGCGGCCGAGAGCAGTTGCTTGACGCCGACGGTGGTGCTGGCGCCGAGGAGCGTGGTGGTGGTGGACTGCGCCGAGGTCGCGTTGTGCGACGACAGCGCCAGCCCGTGGGCCAGCGCCAGCATCTGCTCGCCGAGCGACATGGCCGCCGTGACGCCGACCACCAGCACGCCGACGTCGGCCTCCCCGCCGCCCGCGGTCGCGCCGGCCCGGCCGGCGCAGGGCGGCTCGGGTGGCGGCGGCGGCGGCGGCGGTGGCTCGTCGCGCGCCGGCATCAGCTCGGCGGTGACGGTCTCGGTGACGACGACCTTGCGGGCCACGGGTCAGCCCTCGCTCACGGGTACCCGGACTTGTTGGCGCTCAGGATCTCGGTGATGCCGACCGCGGTGGCGGCGGTGTCGACGCCGTACAGGAGCGCCACCCCTTGCGTGGTGGTGGCCTGGAGGATCGTGTTGGCGTTCTGCCCGGCGGTGGTCGCGTTGTGGGCCGCGTTGGCCAGCGCCTGCGCGGTGGCCTGGAACAGGCTGCCCATCGCCATGCCTGGCGCGTCGCCGAGGATCTTGACGTTGGCCTGGGTCACGGCGTCGGTGATCTGGGGGTTGACGATGTCGGGCATGGCTTTCTCCGGTGGACGCGGCGGCGGTGGCGCGGGCGGGACTGCCCGGCGAGTGCGCGCGGTCGATCGACATATGCCGGAGCGCGCGCGGCGGCTCCATAGTCATTTCGTCGAGGAGCACCCCGCCATGCCGCGATCGCGCAGGTAGACCAGCAGCTCGGCGCGCGACATCACGCCGAGCTTGGCGTACAGCGCCGCGAGCTGGTTGGCGACGGTGCGCTCCGAGGTGCCGCGGCGGCGCGCGATCGTGCGCGTGCTCTCGCCGCGCACGAGCCCGGCGACCACGTCGCGTTCGGCGGCGGTCAGCGTGGTGGCCAGGCCGTGGCCGCGCGCCGGGGCGCTGACCACCGCGAACGTCTCACCGCCGACCTCGAGCGTCCACGCGCGCAGCGCGGCCGCCTCGGTTCCCTGGGTACTCTTGGACATGCTTCCCTCTGCTCATGTCGTGAACACCGCCGGCGTGGACGCGGGCTCGCCGGGGGCACGCGGGCGACGCCGCGCGCCTCGGCAGAGTCACCCTGGCACGTCCCAGATCGAATAGTCAATTTGCCTACGAGAAAAATTCTTATATAAAATCCGTAGCGATGTTGGTCCGATAGGTTGCTTCGCCGGTCTTGGGTGACTGTCAGAGGCGCGCCTGACGATACCCCGGTGACCCCCATTGCGGCCCAGGTCGCGCTCCTCATCGCCACCGCCATCGCCGCCGCGCTCGTGGCCCTCCGGATCGCGCGGCGACGCGCTGCGCGGCAGCGATCGCGCCGGGCGCGCACCGTCGGCGCCACCGCCGCCGCTGGCGAGCGTGACGGCGCCGCGCTCCTCGAGGCCGCCGGCTTCGCGATCACCGGCCGGCAGGTGCGCCACACCATCGTCGTCGCCGTCGACGGCGAGCGCTACGACGCCGGCCTGCGCTGCGACTACCTGGTCGAGCGCGCCGGCGAGGCGTGGGTGGCCGAGATCAAGACCGGCGACGACGCGCCCAGCCTGACCAACCCGGCCACGCGCCGGCAGCTGCTCGAGTACCAGGTCGCCTACGCGGTCGTCGGCGTGGTGCTGGTCGACGCCACCGCCGGCGCGGTCCACGAGGTGCGGTTCGAGTTGACGCCGCCGGCGTCGGCGCCCACCCGCGGTGGCGCGGGCCTGGCGTTCACCGTCGGCGTCGCGGCCGGCGTCGCCGCGGCCCTCGCGCTGGGGTTCGCGTGAGGCGCGGCCGGCGTGCCGGCGCGGCGCTCAGCCCAGGTTCTTGTTCGCGAAGTCCCAGTTCACCAGCTTCCAGTACTCCTCGATGTACTTGGGGCGGGCGTTCCGGTAGTCGACGTAGTAGGCGTGCTCCCACACGTCGATGGTGAGCAGGCAGGTCTTGCCGACGGCGAACGGGGTGTCGGCGTTGGCGCTCTGCTCGATGGCGAGGCCGCCGTCGGCGTTCTTGACCAGCCAGGCCCAGCCCGAGCCGAACTGCGTGGCGGCCGCCTTCGAGAACTTGTCCTTGAAGTCGGCGAAGCTGCCGAACGACGCGGTGATGGCCGCGGCGATGGCGCCGGTCGGCTCGCCGCCGGCGTTGGGCGCGAGCGAGTTCCAGTAGAACGTGTGGTTCCACACCTGCGCGGCGTTGTTGAAGACGGCCTTCTCCGAGGCCTGGCCAGCCGACGCCTTGACCACGTCCTCGAGCGACATCGCCTCGTACTTGGTGCCGGGCGCCAGGTTGTTCAGGTTGTTGACGTAGGCCTGGTGGTGCTTGCCGTAGTGGTACTCGATGGTCTCGACCGAGATGGTCGGGGCCAGCGCAGACTTCTCGTAGGGGAGGGCGGGGAGCGTGAAAGCCATGGTGCGTTCCTGGTCAGTGCCGGGCGGCCGGCGGGTGGCGTGCAGCGCCGCGCGCGGCGCCGGGTGGTTGTGGCCGAGACCGTAGCAAGTGCGGTCCGCGCGCGGGCCCGGCGGCCGGTCAATCGATGGACTTTCTGCCAATAGATTGGCAATCGCCGGCCCGGCCGCCCGCGCCCGGCGGGCTACCATCGCGCCATGCTCGGCCCCCTCGGACATCTGGCGGCCCTGGCGGCCTATGGCGTGCGGCGCTCGCGCCAGGTCGCGCACGATCTCGACGCGCACCGCGAGCTGTGCGGCGACGCGACCGCGCTGGGGCTGCCGCCCGGCCTCGAGCTGGCGTGGCTGGGCACCGCCGGCTTTCGCCTGACCTACCAGGGCCAGCACCTGCTGATCGATCCGTACCTGACCCGGCTGCCGCTGGGCGACCTGGTGCGACGTCGCGTGGTGCGCGCCGACCCGGCCCGCCTGGCCGCGGTGCCGGATCCGCTGGCGATCCTGGTGGGCCACACCCACTTCGACCACGCCCTCGACGTGCCGGCCCTGGCCGCGCGGGCCGGCTGCGACGTCTACGGCTCGACCTCGCTGGCCCACCTCATGGACCTCCACGGCCAGCGTGCCCGGGCGGTCGTCGTCGAGCCCCACCGCGTCTACGACGTCGGCCCGTTCGCCGTCACCTTCGTGCCCAGCAAGCACTCGCGCCTGGCCGGCGGCCTGTGGACCCCGTACAGCGGCGAGCTCACCTGCGAACACCTCGACCACCTGACGCCCCAGGCCTACAAGTGTGGCCAGGTCTGGGGCCTCCACGTCGCCGTCGCCGGCGTCACCTTCTACCACCAGGGCTCGTGCGACCTCGACGAGCCGGCCCTGATCCACCGCCACGTCGACGTCCTCCTGGCCGGCATCTCCGGCCGCCGCTTCACCCGCCGCTACGTCGAGCGCCTGCTGCGCGCCCTCGAGCCGCGCCACATCGTCCCCCACCACTTCGACGACTTCTTCCGCCCCCTCGACGCGCCCCTGGCCCCCAGCCTCAACGTCAACCTGGCCGACTTCGTCGACGAGGTCGCCGCCGTGTCCCGCGACTTCCCGGTCCACACCCTGCCGCTGTCGGGCAGCGCGGCGGCCGTCGGTCCCGCCGCCCGCTGATCCGGGGTAGCGTCCGCGGCGCGCGCCGTGCCGTTCACCACGCTCCTGTTCCTGTCGTGCTTCCTGCCCATCTACATGGTGGTCGTGGTGGTCACGCGGGGGGCCGTGGCCAACTGGGCGATCCTGGCGCTCAGCGTGCTGTTCTACCTGTGGGGCGCGCCGACGTTCCTGCCGGTCATCCTCGCGCTGGGCGTCCTCGACTTCGCGGTGGCGCGGTTCATCCACGCCCGGCGCGGTCAGCCCGCGGCGCGCTACGCGCTGATCGCGGTCATCGTGGTCCACGTCGCCATCCTGGCCTACTTTAAGTACGCCAACTTCTTCGTCGGGCAGCTCAACGAGATCCGCGACCTGTTCGGCTACACCGCCTGGCAGTGGTCCAAGGTGATCTTGCCCATCGGCGTGTCGTTCCTGACCTTCGAAGAGATCAGCTTCATGGTCGACGTCTACCGAGGCCACGCGGTCCCGCCCCGGACGCCGCGCGACTACTGGCTGTTCCTCATGCTGTTCCCGCACTCGATCGCCGGCCCCATCTTCCGCTGGAAGGATCTGGAGCGTCAGCTCCGGGCCCGCACCTGGACGCTGGCGCAGTTCGCCGAGGGGACCTCGCGGTTCTGCTGGGGCCTGGGCAAGAAGCTCCTGGTCGGCGACGCGCTGGCCATCGTCGCCAAGCGCGCGTTCGACCTGCCCCACGATCAGCTCACCGGGCCGGTGGCCTGGGTCGGCGCGGTGGCCTACACGATCCACATCTACTTCGACTTCTCGGGCTACTCCGACATGGCCATCGGCCTGGGCAAGATGGCGGGGTTCACCTTCAAGGAGAACTTCCGCGACCCGTACACCTCGAAGAGCGTCACCGAGTTCTGGGCCCGCTGGCACATCTCGCTGTCGACCTGGTTCCGCGACTACGTCTACATCCCGCTGGGCGGCAACCGGGCTGGCGAGCGGCGGACGCGGGTGAACATCGCGCTGGTCTTCGCCATCTCGGGGTTCTGGCACGGCGCGTCGTGGACCTTCCTGGCCTGGGGCGCGTACCACGGGGCCTGGGTCGTCCTCGAGCGGGTGCCCGCGGTGGCGCGGCTGCGGGCCCGGGTCCCGTCGGTCGGGCAGCTCGCGCTCACGTTGCTGCTGGTGGTGTTCGGCTGGGTGCTGTTCCGGGCCGAGTCGTTCGCCCAGGCCGGTGCTTTCATGAAGGCGATGGTGGGCCTGGGCCCGTCACCGTCGACGCCGCCGGTGGTGTGGGGCGAGTTTCTCCCCCGGCGCAGCGAGGCCTTCGCGCTGGTCGCGTTTGCGTCGATCGCCTGGCGCGTCGGTGTGGCCGACCGGGTCCGGGACTACCTGTCCACCCCGCGGCTCCTGCTGGCGCCGGTGGTCCTCGCCGCGTGCTTCATGCAGGTCTTGAACGCGTCGTTCGTCCCCCTCATCTACTTCAAGTTCTGATGCGCGCCCGTCTCATCCTCTTCGTCGCGGTCATCTGGCTCATGCTGGTGGCCGGCGTCGTCAACGCGCGCTTCGGCCTGGTCCGGGACGCCCGGCTGTTCGACGGCGCCCCGCCGGCCAAGGCGCACCGCCTGCGCCTGGCGGAGCTGTGGAGCGGCCGCTACCAGGCCGAGGTCGAGCGTCGCCTCGAGCGGTGGTGGGGCCTGCGCGGCTTCGCGATCCGCACGGACAACACCGTCAACCTGGCGCTGTTCAAGGAGACCCGGCCGACGGCGACGGTGGTGGTCGGCCGCGACGGATGGTTGTTCCACGCCGAGGACACGAGCTTCCTCAACCGGACCGACGACTGCGTCGCCTGCGACCAGCTGGCGGCCCGCCTGGGCCAGGTCCAGCGCCGCCTGCTGGCGAGCGGCCGCCTGGTTCTCCCCGTGCTGACCGCCGCCAAGACGACGACCGAGCGTGGTCAGGTCCCCGCGCGGTGGCGTCGCTTCGCCGGCGAGCCTCGTTCCGACCGCGCGATCACCCAGCGCATGCTGGACGCGCTGGCGCGCGAGAGTGTGCTGTTCGTCGATGGGCGCGCCATCGCGCTCGAGCGTCGGTCGCGCACCGGGCAACCCGTCTTCCCCCGCGAGGCACGGCACTGGGGTTCCTCGCCTGCGTGCGAGGTCTTCCGGGCCGCGATCGACCAGGCGGCCAGGACCCTCGGACTGCCCCTCGGGCCAGCCGACGTGCCTGCCTGCGACGGTTCCTTGCCCAGCCGCAACAGCCCCCACGACCTGGGCCACCTCCTGAACATCTGGGGCGGGGCCCGCAACCGCGCTGACGCCGCGCCGCCAGCTCGGACGCCGCTTCGACACGATCTGCGCCCCGTCGTCGTCGGCTCCAGCTTCATGTGGGACTTCGCCTATCTGCTTGCGCAGACGTCCTTCGGTGGCGACGGGCGCTTCTACTACTACGACGACGCCGTCTTCGACATCAGCGCTGGCGACATCACGGGCAAGGTCGACCCCACCGACCCCGCCTGGCGGGACTGGACCCAGAGCCGCAACCTGTACCTGGTCGAGCTGTACGAGGCCTACTTGCCGTCACCGGCGTTCGGCCTGTTCCTCGACCAGCTCGACGCTGCATTCCAGAGCCAGGCCCTGGTACCGTAGGCGAGTCTCGACGATGAGCATCGGAAACCTGGCTCATCTGGCTTCCGGGTGGCTCGTGAAGGGACCTCCGGTGCCACCGCCTGCAGACGGGGGCAAGGGCAAGCGCGCTCCGCTCGTCGCCTTCGGCGATCCTTGACGCCGGTCCTCGTCGGTGGTGTTCAGCACCTGCGGCGCGACGCCGGGGCATCGCGGCCTCGAGTGGTCGACTGACCACGTGTCCAGAACCCTCTGGCGGCCCGATGCCGTCCTTCAGGTTCTCCTCGAGGACCCACCCGAAACCCGGATGCTTCGGCTTGCGGCGCTAGTCCGCGCTAGTTCGCGGCGGGGCGGAGGACGTCGAAGAAGTAGAGCTGGTTGTCGTAGACGTAGGTCAGGCGCGGGCCGGCAAACTGGAGCAGGCCGGGGTTGTTGGCGCCGAAGCCGGGGAGCGAGGCGGCGGCGACCTGTTCGCCATCGACCAGGACCGTGAGGCGATTGGACGCCATCGTGCCGCCCCAGACTTCGGTCGTGGCAGTTTCGGGCACGTCGATGACGGCCAGGCCGCGCAGCGAGGCCTCGAACCCGGCGCTCCACAGCTGGTCCTGGAGCGAGCCCGTGTCGAGGTCGCGCACCTCGACCATGCTGTCGACGCTGGAGTCGGCGAGGTAGAGCGACGTGCCGTCAGAGTCGATGTCGTTGATGCCCCAGGACACGTTGTAGCGGGGCGTCTCGACGCCCGTGGCCGGGTCGAGCGAGGTCACCAGGCCGGCTGTGTTGGCGTCGTAGTGGATCCACAGCTGGCCCTGCGCCCAGGTGGCGCCGGTCGGGCGCTCCCAGTGCGTCGTGAGGACGTAAGGAGCCGACGCGGTCTGCGTGGTCGCATCGTAGGCGAACACCTCGATCGGGTCCGGGGACCAGTAGTCGCCGTCCGCCATCCGCGACACGATCCAGTGCTGCTGGCCATCCCAGGCGATGGCCGAGACTTGACCGAGCACCGCCACGTTGCCGCGCGGCACCAACTGGTACTCGGCGATCTGCGCTGGCACCGGGGCGGGGGGCGGATCGTCGAGGTAGAGCGCGCATCCACCGCTCCCGACCGCCGCCAACGCCACGATACCGACCCACGCGCTACGACGCTTTTCCATGCCCGGAACCCTACCGAGCGGGGCATCGCTTGTCGCCTCAAATCGGAGATTTGTGGCTGGACCTTTGGGGGGCGTGATGACGGGCACAGGCGCAGTGCGCAGTCTCCCGGCGCTTCTTGTCGTCTAGTGAGCCAGCCCACGGCCATCCGCCCATACGATCGCGTTGGCGATGAGGTCGAGAAACGACGGTTCGGCGTAGGACTCCGGCGTGTGGCCCATGGCCGTGTAGAACATCCGTCCGCCTTGCTTCTCGTTGGTCCATGCGATGGGGTGGTAGCCGACCTGCAGGTCTGCGGGGACGGGCGGCAGCGCGCTCGACTCGTCAAGGGCGAGCACGATCTGCAGCCTGGACTCCTCGGGACGGGTGTGAAACACGTACCACTCGTCGGTTCGCGGCCACACGCTCGGGAGGCCCGCCGTGATCGGCGAGCTCGGCGCTTCGTTGGTCACGTTGGCCTCGATCAGCTCGGCAGGGTGGGTGCGGAACTGCGCGCCGATCAGGTCGACGAAGAATGGCCAGTCGTACTCGGTGGCGCTGGCCGAGTGGATGCCGACGACGCCACCGCCGGCGCGGACCCACGCCTCGAACGCTTCGCGTCCACGCGGGTCGAGCACGTTGCCGCTGGTGACGGCGAACACCACGACGTCGACCTCGGCCAGGCGCGTCGCGTCGAAGACGGCGGGGTCTCGTGACGCGGTCACGGAGAAGCCGTGGGTTCCGCACATGGCGATGAGCGCGGCCTGGGCGACCGGCGTCGATGGGTGCATCCACAGCGTCTCACGGGAGAACACCAGCACGCGGGGGGCATCGGCGGTGCCGACGCAGGCCGCGTCGATGGCCGCGGCGCGCGGCGGGGGCGCGGCGTTGTCCCCGCAGGCCGCGACTACCAGCGTAGACATGACGAGCGCTCGCACGCTGCTACCGTAGCAGCAGGCGTCGCTGGCGCGCTGCCACAAGCTACAGGCGTGCAACCGCTAGCAGCTCGCCCGTCGAGAAGGGCAGCGGCATCGCGCGTACCGCGGCCGGCGTAAACCGGGTCATGGTCCGGGCCAGCTTGGTGAGCGCCGGGTGGGGATACACCTCGAACTGGTGGCCGATGTAGTCGAGCGTCAGCGACTTCCACAAGGTGTGGAACTCGACGGTCGCGAAGCCGACGTCACGCAGCAGGCGGCCGAGATTCCGCTGGTTGAAGTAGAACAGGTGCTCGACCTTGTAGTGGGTCCACCCAGTCCGCAGGAGCTTGCGCGATGGCGAGCCAGCGTCGGGCGTGGTGATGGCGAGGACGCCCCCCGGCCGCAACAGCTTGCGCGCCAGGGCGAGCGTCTGCCGCGGGTCGCGCACGTGCTCGATGTAGTCGCACATGGTCACCACCGCGAACTCGCCCGGGGCGGCATCCGCGAAGGTCGCCGCGCCGAGCTCGCCGCAGAAGACGTGGTCGGCGCCGAACTTGTCGGCGATCGCGTTGGCCCCAAACTCGGAGAGCTCGAGGCCATAGGGCACGTAGCCCAGCTCGTTGGCGACCTCGAGCAAGAAGCCGGTCGCGGCGCCGCAGTCGAGCAGCTTGGCGCCGGCCGTCGGCGCCGGCAGCTTGCCCATCACGAACTTGAAGGTCCCGCGCTTGAGCTTGGCGACCGCGTCTTCGTTGTCCTGCAGCCCCCACGCGTCGTAGTAGTGGGCGCCGTAGATCTTGGCCAGCGTCGCGTCGGACGGCTGGGGCGAGATGCACTCGAGGCCGCAGCCGGAGCACCGCACGAAGTGGTGGTCGGCCTTGTCGAACATCGGCTGGAACTGAGACGAAGCGCACACCTCGCAAGCGGTCATGGGCTCCGTGTGTGCCACCTGCGCCGCGGTGGGTCAATGCCCAGGCGGACCTGCCGCGTCACCTCGCAGGGAGATGACCAGGAGCGGCCCCGGCCCGGCGAGCGCCTTGGCGCCGACGAGGCGTGACAACGGATCGACGCAGTCGTCGGGGGAGTACACGCGGCACATCGGCCACGCGAGCCATGCGTACCGCCGGGGCAACGCCGCGGGGTCGACCAGCAGGAGGTCGAGGCGCGTCGTCTCCAAGGTCCGCGCGAAGGCACGGCAGCTGGCGAGGCGCGGGCGGAACCAGGTCGCGCGCACCGGGACCTGCTCGACGCACGCCGCGGCGGCCGCGGTGCGGAGGTCGATGAAGCGACGGCCGCGATGGTCGACCAGGTCGCCGCGGTCGAGCCACAGGCCTACCCGTGCGCCGGCGGGGAGGTCCGCCAACGCACGTTGGTAGTCGACGGCGGTGATCGAGCCTGCGCCTGGCCGGGCCGTGTCGAGCGCCCGCGCGCCGTCGATCAGGCGGCCCAGACGATCCTCCCAGGACAGCGGCGGACGTCCGACCGGGAACCTGACGGTGGCCAGCGTGAGGGTCACCATGGCCACGGCGATCGCCCGCGCGGGTGAATCGACGGCGTCGTCATCGAGCAGGCGCGCGACCATGCTGAAAATCAGCGCGATGCCGTAGGGCATGACGTTGGGCCACGCCAGCGACGGTGCGCTGGCCAGCGCACCGGCCAGGGCCGCGCCCACCGCGACGGCTATTAGCGGCCCGCGCCGCGCCGGAGCGCCGGGGGTGACCACGCCGACGGCAGCGGCGAGCCCGGCAGCGGCGAGCCACGGCGCCAGCCGCAGAGGCAGGCGACCGCCGAGGAGCGTCACGGTGGTCGCGAGCGTGGCACGGCCGGCGATGAGGTAGCCGCCCAGCATCGCCGCCACCATGGCCGCGCCGCCGAGCGCCATCATCCAAGGCCGCTGGGTGCTGCGGAGGCCGCACACCATCACCACGGCCATGACCCCGAGGCCGCCGTGCTGGAGCGTCGCCAGCGCGCCAGCCACGAGCAGGGCGGGCAGCCAGGCCCGCGGCGTCGCGCCGCGCACGGGCCACATCTGGATCAGCGTGAGGAGCAGCGCCACGGTCGTCCACCGAGGCCCCGCGTCGATCGCCGTCGCCGGAAGTGCCGAGGCCAGCGCGACCAGCACGCACCCCGTCAAGAACGAGGCCCGGCGTCGGCCGCCGCCCAGCACCAGGCCGAGGGTCAACGCCAGCGCCAGCCCCTGGTCGATCACGTGGAGCATGCGCCACTCGCGGAACGTCGCGGTCAGCGTGGCGAGCACCACCGACCCGCCCAGGCCGTTGCGACGTGGCAGGGACACGGCATCGCCGAGGTCGCCGGCGCTGGCCAGGCGCCCGACGGGGCCGAGCAGGTAGGCCTCGCCGTCGCTGAACCGACCGTCCCAGGTCCCGGCAGCGCCGAGCAGGTGGACGCCGACTACGACCGCGACCACGGTGATCCCGAGCAGCCAGGCCGGTTGTCGCCAAGCCGGCGCTAGCTGCCTGGGCGGACGCGCGACGACCCACGCGGCGGCGATCGCGACGCCGATGACGATCACGCCACGCTGGGTGGCGGCGTCGAACCGACCGGCCGCGGCGAACCACCCACCCAGGCTGAGGTACGCGGCGACGCCCCAGGCGATCGTCACCGACACCGGCGCGGTGGTCCCGGCCGCCGCCGCGACCAGCCGGCCCAGGCCCCACAGGCCAGCCGCCACGACGAGCGCCGCGACCACGACCGCGCCGGCCCGAGGCAGCGGCGCGTGGGTCGCTGCCACCGTCGCGATCAGCGCCGCCGCGCCGAGCGCGCCACCTACTCGACCGGCTCCCACGCCAGGCCCTCCAGGCGAGCGACGCGCAGGCGCTCGGGTTCGCGCCATGGCTCGCCCACCGACGACACGGTCAGGTACACGTCCGCCCAGCCGTGGGCCCAGACACCGGGGATGACCGTCATTAGATCGAAGCGGCCGTCTTCGCCGACGACGACCGACGCGTACTCGAGCCCGTCGAACGTCGCGGTGATCCGCGGCCGGGTCGACAGCGCGAGCGGATCGACCTGCCCCCAGATCCTGAGCTGCATGTCGCGCCGGAAGTCGAGGACGGGGAAGCGCAGCCGGGCATGGGCGCGGGGGCCCATCCAGCGCACTGGGATGGCCGGAACCGAGCCGGTGACGCGGCTGGCGTCGGTCCATCGCACCGTCGGCCCAGGGTCGATCAGCTCCGGCAGCGACCATCCATCTTGAAAGACCACGTCGAGGCGGCTCATGACGTGCCACATCGCCGGGATGCCTTCGCGTCGCGTGAGCTCGCGGATGAACTGATCGCGCGCCAGCGACTCCCGGCTGATCGGTGCTTCGCGGCCGCAGGCAGTCACGGCGACGGCCGCGACGACGAGCCAGCGCAGCATCATCAGCCAGCCCCCAGATCGAGCATGACCATCCCGTCGCGGTCGTACAGCCGCGGGTAGTGGTCGGCGAGCTGCGTGAAGTTGTCGAGGGCGTCGACGACGTAGGCCCCCATGATCTGCCAGATCTCCGTGTCGGTCATGAGGCGCCGCACCCAGAACTGTCGGCGGAAGAAGTACCGCGAGTAGTCGCCGCGCACGAACGCGAGGTAGCGGACGTGGGCGGCCCGGAAGTAGGCGGCGACCGGCTCGGCGCCCTGGAAGAACGGCCAGCCGGGACGCCAGCTGGCGTACCCAGGCACGTCGAGGTTGAGGATCCGGTTGCGCGCGTAGTCGAGATAGACCGGCTGGTCGAGCAGCACCGCGATGGTGGCCCTGGGCGGAGCCGCACCCTGCAACCGCTGGTATGCCGCCGGGAGGGCCAGGTCGGTGTCGGCGCGGGCGTGAGTGCGGTTGGCCATCGCCAGCTCGTCGCCGAAAACACGATAGCGCCGGGCGGTGGACTTGCCGGTGGAGGCGAGCTGGGCGAGCACACAGGCGAGCAGCCAGTAGCGCGCGACCAGCGGGGCGCGCACCCCGGCTCTGGCCTCGGCGTCCGTGCCCGCGCCATCTGGGGCAAGCCCACGGGCAGCGCCCTCCACCACCACCAGCACGGTGAGCGCGGTGGCGAACCCGAAGGCGTAGCGCCACAGGTTCTTGGCGTCCGATAGCGTGAACGTGTGGACCAGCAACCCGAAGCCGACGGCGCTGGCCAGCGCCAGCGCGGTGAGCGGTCGGCCCGGGCGCCGATCGGTGACCAGGAACATCACCGGCACCAGCGGGACCAAGGTGCGGATCGGGTCGGGTTCGAGCGCGACCTTGAGGAAGAACTGCAGCTCCTGCCAGGTCGACCACACCGTCGGTGTCATCTGGATGTTGGGGTTGAACGTGCCGAGCTGGAACGGATAGAGGAACGTGTGGTTCGATCGCCACGACGCGATCAGGTACGGCACCATGGCCAGCGCACCGACGAGGATGGCGGCGAGCCACGCCCTGCGCTGCCGGACCAGGGCGGCCCAGCGTGGGCGGTCGAGGCGGAGCACGAGCGTGAACAGCACAAACGCCACCGCCACCGGCAGGTAGTTCTGGCGCAGGCTGCACGTCGCCGCGGCCACCAAGCCTGCCACCGCGAAGGTGCGGTCGTCGGCGCCCGCGCCGTCGGCCACGGTGCGGTACAGCGCGAGGAACAGCGCCGCCCCGGTCCAGTAGCTGGCGGTGTTGATCGAGCCGGGCGGCAACAGCAACAGCATGAGCACCACCAGCGCGCCGACCAGCCGGTCGGTGTCGCGACGCCGCACCAGGCCGACCACCAGCGCGAGCGTCACCAGCTGCCCCAGGCCCTCATCGGGCAGGTAGAGGTTGGCGAAGGTGCCGCGGACCGCCGCCGCTGCCGACAGGATGGTCTGGCCCCCGAACGCCGAGATCCTGCGGAAGCTGAACGGCTCGTCGAGGTTGCCGATGTCGAGCAGCCGACGGACCAACGGCGTGTACGCGACGTCGTCGTCGTACACGTTGGCGTTGCCGTGTACCACCGCCGCGGCGATGTTGAGCAACGCGAGCGCGGCGAGCGCGGCGAACAGGGCTGTCTCGGCGGGGCGGCGGGCCGACGCGCGGGCGCCATCCCGGAGGCGGTGCAAGGTCGGCGTCGCGACGGTCAGCTCGCGCCAGGCGTAGCTGGCACCGCCCAGGGAGAGGAGCCCCGCCAGCGCCGTGCGGTCGAGGCGGCCGAGCGCCAGCCCGAATCCGCCCACGGTCAGGAAGGCGGCGATGCCCCACGCCACCCGCAGGCCGACATCGACCGACGTGCGCACGGCGCGCTCGACCAGGTAGCCCCAGCCTGCGAACGCGGCGACCAGGAACACCAGCCACGCGAGCCCGCCCCACAACACGCTCCACGGTGCAGCCAGGCCGCCGGCAGCGGCGGCCGCTGGGACGACGATCGCCGCGAGTCGTGCCGGCAGGTGCGTCGGCCGGGTCACGGCCGTCCTGCCACCGCCAGCGCCGAGGCGAGGTCGGCGGGGGCGACGGTGGCGGTGCCGCGGCGGGACACGGCGATGGCGGCGGCGAGGCTGGCCAGGTCCATGCCGACGGTCAGGGGGTGGCCGGCGGCCAGGGCCAGGGCCAGGGTGGCGACGACGGTGTCGCCGGCGCCGGTGACGTCGAAGACCTCGCGGGCGATGGCGGGGGCGTGGCCGGCGCGGGTGGCGCCGTGGAACAGGGTCATGCCGTCGGCGCCGCGGGTGGCGAGGAGGGCGCACCCGGCCAGGGGGCCGGCCAGGGCGGCGGCGGCGCGGGCCAGGTCGTCGTCAGAGGTGACGGGGTGGCCGACGGCGTGCTCGAGCTCGGCCAGGTTGGGGGTGACGACGGTGGCGCCGGCGTAGGCGGCGAAGTCGCGCTGCTTGGGGTCGACGATGACCGGGATGGCGCGGGCGCGGCCGGCGGCGATCGCGGCCTGGGCCACGGCGGCGGTGACCACGCCCTTGGCGTAGTCGGACACCACGACGGCGGCGGCGCTGGCGGTGGCCTCGGCGAGCGCGGCGATGACGGCGGCGGCGGTGGCGGGATCGAGCGGGGCGCGGCGCTCGGCGTCGACGCGGGCGATCTGGTGGCCGCCGGCGACCAGCCGGGTCTTGCGGGTGGTCGGGCGCGACGGATCGGCGACCAGGTGGGTGGTGATGCCGGCGGCGCTCAGGGCCGCGGTCAGGAGCGCGGCGCCGTCGTCGGCGCCGACCACGCCGACCAGGGTCACCTGGGCCCCGAGGACGGCCAGGTTGTGGGCGGTGTTGGCGGCGCCGCCCAGTCGGTGCTCGGTGGCGCGCAGGTCGAGCACCGGGACCGGCGCCTCGGGCGAGATGCGGTGGACCTCGCCGCGCAGGTACTCGTCGATCATGACGTCGCCCACGACGACCACGCGGTGGCCGCGCAGGCTGTCGACGAGCTCGGGGGCCAGCGCCATCGCGCGGACGCTACTCCAGGGCCAGGAGCGATGCAATTCGTGGCGCGGCCTCGGGCCAGCCCGCCACGTCGACGCCCGGGCCGGGGCTGGCGCCGAACCGCAGCGCCGCGCGGCACCCGGCGGCCACGCCAGCGGCGACGTCGGACGGCTTGTCTCCGATCATGATCGACCTTGCGAGGTCGAGGCCGAGGTCGGCCGCGGCGTCGAGGAGCAGGCCCGGGGCCGGCTTGCGACACCGGCAGCCGTCGGCGGGGCCGTGGGGGCACCGGTAGGCGCCGGCGAAGCGGACGCCGGCGGCGGCGAACTGGCGCTCGACCTCGGCCTGGACCGCGTCGGCCTCGTCGGCGGTGATGCGTCCCCGGGCCAGGCCCGACTGGTTGGTGATGATCACCAGCGCGACGTCGGCGGGCAAGCCGGCCAGCGCGGCGGCGGCGCCGGGCAACAGCTCGACCGCGGCGGGGTCCCGGGGGTAGCCGACGTCGACGACGAGCGTGCCGTCGCGGTCGAGGAACACGGCGCGGCGCACGGCGCCGGCTATCCGCGCGCCAGGCGGGCCAGGGTGTCGGTCGACGAACGGCCTGGCACCAGCGGCACGAACTCGACCCGGCCGCCCCAGCTGCGCACCAGCTCGGCCTCGGGGATGGGCTTGCCGTGGGGCGGGGCGTAGTCGGCGCCCTTGACGTGGACGTCGGGCTGCACCGCGGAGAGGACCTCGACCGGCGTCGCCGCGTCGAACACGGTGACCGCGTCGACGCACTCGAGCGCGGCCAGCAGCTCGACCCGCTCGGCTGCCGAGAAGATGGGGCGATCGGGGCCCTTGTTGGCGCGGACCGAGGCGTCGCTGTTGATGCCGACGACGAGCACGTCGCCGAAGCTCCGGGCCGCCCGCAGCGACTGCAGGTGGCCGACGTGGAGCAGGTCGAACACGCCGTTGGTCCACGCCACGGTGCGCTTGGCGGTCCGGCACCGGGTCCGAAACCCGACCAGCTCGTCGACGGTGAACTCCTTGGGCGAGGTGGTCAGCCGGGCCCGGCTCGGCACCACCGCCACCGCGCCGTGGTCGGCGTCGACCATGGCGCACCAGATGTGGCCGATGGTGATATGGCATTCCTGGATGCGGGCGGTGTCGGTGGTCGGGACCGCGACGCCGGCGTCGCAGGCGTCGACGAAGCCGCGGCCGGCCGCGCCCGTCAGCGCGACGACCGACAGGCCACCGGCCCGGGCCGCCGCCGCCGCCGCCACCACGTTTCTCGAGCGGCCGCTGGTGGTGATGGCGATGAGCAGGTCACCCGGGCGGCCCAGCGCCTCGACCTGGCGCGCGAACACCACGTCGTAGCCGTAGTCGTTGCCGATGGCGGTCAGCGCCGAGGTGTCGGTGGTCAGCGCGATGGCCGGGAGGCCCTTGCGCTCGACGACGAACCGACCGACCAGCTCGGCCGCGATGTGCTGGGCGTCGGCCGCCGAGCCGCCGTTGCCGCACAAGAGGACCTTGTTGCCGGCGGCCAGGGTGGCGCGGATGCGCTCGCCAGCTGCGACGATGGCGGGCAGCTCGGTGGCGCCCAGCTCGTGGCGCACCCGGACGCCGTCGACCAGCGCGGCCCGGGCCAGCGCGGCCAGGTCGGTCATTGCGCCACGCGCGCGGTGGCGTCCGGGGCCGGCATCGCCAGCACGGCCCGGGCCTGGGCCAGGACCGCGTCGACCGACACCGTGCAGGCCGCGGTGTTGGTGATCTCCGACGACGGGCGCCCCACCGTGATGTCCTTGCCATTGTACACGGTGAACAGCGGGATCGAGTAGAGCGGCGGCACGACGCTGGCGACTCGCGAACCGAGCGGCGCGAACAGGACCGGCGAGTCGGCGAAGAACAGGCCGACGATGGGGGCGTCCACCAGACACGCCAGGTGCATGGGGCCGCTGTCGTTGGACACCACCAGCGTGGCCTCCGCGAACAGCGTCACCAGCTCGCGCAGGCTGACGTCGCCGGCCACCGCCACCGCGCGCCCGCTGCGGCACTTGCCCACGATCCGCTCGACGTAGGCGCGCTCGCCGGGCGCGCCGATGAACACCGCCCGGGCCCGCGGCCGCTCGGCCACCAGGCGATCGGCCAGCTCGGCGTAGCGCTCCTCGGGCCACTTGCGGGCCTCGGGCGCCAGGTCGGGCGAGGTGTTGGCGTTGATGACGATGAGTTCGTCGCCGACGCTCAGCTTGCCGGCGAGCTTCTTGCGCAGCGCGGCGCGCTCGAGCGCCGACGGCGTGACCCGCGGGTAGTGGTAGCG
Organism: Kofleriaceae bacterium; assembly: GCA_041389965.1. GTDB lineage: Bacteria > Myxococcota_A > Polyangia > Haliangiales > Haliangiaceae > UBA2376. Next base: position 201,726 of record JAWKQV010000004.1, read on the forward strand.
CGCCGAGAACGCAGCGAAGTCCCGGAAGTACGGATCCTCGGTGGCGATCAAGTACGGCAAGGACAGGAAGATGTCCTTGGTGTGGAAGTAGTGGTTGTAGATGCCGGTCACGTCGAGGAGCGACCGGCGCCAGGCCTCGGACTGCAGGTAGAAGCCGGCCTTCTTGGGGATGCCGGCCAGGCTGGCCAGGGTCAGCGGGAACTTCGCGAAGAACTCGAAATCGACCGCGAGCTGACAGCCGGCGGCGCGTAGGGCCCGGATGGTGGCCAGCGTGGTCCGCGTGAACGACGCCGGCGTCGACGGATCGATCAGGTGGACGTGGTCGGTGATGCCCAGGATGTCGAGGACGTCGCGGTTGCTCTTGAACGTGACGAAGTGGATCTTCGCGCCGGGGTGGTGGGCCCGCAGGGCGGCCACCGCCGGGCTGGCGACCACGATCGAGCCCATCCCGAAGAACTTCATCACGACGATGTTCTTGACCGGGCCCGGCGGTCCGGCGAACGGACGCGACAGCTCCTTGACCCCGGCCAGGGCCGAGCACAAGAGGTTGCCGACCAGGCCGTCGATGCGGCGCATCAGCTTGACGTTCACGGTGGCCGTAGATCCCACGGCCACTGACGACGGTCAAGCCGACGCCGCGCGCGCGGGCGGCCGGCGTGCGCTGGGCTACGCGCAGCCGACCGACGTACCTACTTGGGTGGCATGCGCAGCGAGCCGTCGAGGCGGATGGTCTCGCCGTTGAGGTAGCCGTTGCCGACGATGGCCGCCACCAGCTCGGCGTACTCGGCCGGCGCGCCCAGCCGCTTGGGGAACACCACGTCGGCGGCCAGCGCGGCGCGCTTGTCCTCGGGCAAGGCCGCCAGCATGGGGGTGTCCATCAGGCCCGGCGCGATGGTGCACACCCGGACGCCGACCGGCGCCAGATCGCGCGCGGCCGGCAGGGTCATGCCGACCACGCCCGCCTTCGACGCGGCGTACGCGATCTGCCCGATCTGGCCGTCGTAGGCGGCCACCGAGGCGGTGTTGACGATGACGCCCCGCTCGCCGGCGTCGGTCGGGGCGAGCTGGCTCATCGCGCTGGCGGCCAGGCGCAGCACGTTGAAGGTGCCGATCAGGTTGATGCCGACGATGGTCTGGAACAGCGCCAGGTCGTGGGGCTTGCCGGTGCGGTCGAGGGTGCGCGCGGCCCAGCCCACGCCCGCGCACGACACCGCGATCCGCAGCGGGCCCAGGTCGGCGGCGGCGGCGATCGCGGCCTCGACCGCGCCGGCGTCGGTGACGTCGGCGGCGACGAACCGGGCCCGATCCGCGCCCAAGGACGCGGCGAGCGCCTCGCCCTTGGCGGCGTCGCGATCGACGATGACGACCTTGGCGCCACCCGCGGCGAGCCGGGTGACGGTGGCGGCACCCAGGCCTGACGCACCACCCGTGACGAGAGCGACCGAACCATCGAGCTGCATGGCGCGACGATGACCGGCGCGCCTGGCGCGGTCAAGCCGCGGCGCCGCCCGCGCTACGGCGCGTCCTCGACCGGGCGCACCACCACCGCGTCGACGCCGTCGGCCAGGCGCCACCCGCCGGCGGCGGTCTCGATGATCTCGCGGTCGTCGCCGCGCAGGCCCTTCAGGGTCTGGCGCAGCCGCTTGACCGCGACGTAGACGGTGTTGCGGTGACGCAGCGGGTGGTACTCGCGGCCGCCCCACACGCCGAGGAACAGCTGCTCGGCGGAGATGACCGTGCCGGCCGCCTCGACCAGCGCCGCGAGCAGCTCGCACGCCAGCGGGCGGCCGCGGTCGACCCGGACCTGGCCGTCGTGGTTGCCGGTGATGACCGCGCGCACCGGCTCGACCACGAAGCCGTGGCCGGCGCGGACCCGATCGAGCTCGGCGTCGTCGACGATCCGGGTGCCGGCCCGGCCGACGACGCGGTAGGTCGCGCCCGGCGCCAGCCCCAGCGCGGCCAGCAGGGCCCGCTGACCCGGCGTGGCCGGCGCCTCGCCCAACGCCACCCGCACCGCGCGGCCCTCGCCGTGCTCCATCGACGCCACCCCGGCGTGGACCGCCGCCAGCATCTCGCTGCGGCCACCCACCGCGTCGCCGCGGCGGGCCCGCACCGCGCCGCGCACCAGCGCGCACCGGGCCGCGACCCGGCCCAGGCCGGCGCGCTCGGCCAGGGCGCTGGCCTCGGTCACCAAGGCGTCGGCCTCGAGCAGGCCGGCTGGATCGGCGGCGGCGATGAGGGCGGCGGCCCGCGCCACCAGCGCGCGCGCCAGCTGGCCGTCGCGGCCGCGCTTGCGGTAGTGCTCGAGCGCCCGGCCGGCCGCGGCCAGCGCCGCCCGCGGGTCACCGCCGTGGAGCTCGACGCCGGCGCGATCGAGGTCGAGGGCCGCCAGCGCCGCGCCGGTGGCGAGGTCGTTGGGGCGGGTCGCCAGCTCCGCGGCCACCGCGTCGAGGTAGCGGCGGGCCGAGCCGAGGTCGCCGTCTTGGGCCGCCAACCGCGCCAGCACCGCCCGCGCCATCCGCCGGGTCTGGGCCCCGGCGAACGCAGCGTCGAGCGCCGCCTCGGCCAGGGTGCGGGCCTCGACGGTCTTGCCGGCGATCAGCAGGGCCTCGGCGGTCGAGGTCCGGCCGTGGGCGCCCAGCGAGTCGAGCTCGGCGGCCTGCGCCATCCGGCTCATGCGCCCCGACAGCTCGATGGCCCGCGCCACCTCGCCCTGGGCCAGCAGCACGCGGGCGATGTAGTAGCCGGCGATCGACGCCATCACGTGATCGCCATGATCGAACAAGTACGCGAAGGCGTGCTCGAGCTGGCGGCGAGCCTCGGGCAGGTCGCCCGCGGCCTGGGCCACCACGCCGGCGTAGAGCGCCCCGACGTGCTCGCGCAGCGCGCCCCCCGCGGCGGCGCGGCTGACCCGCTCGAGCAGGGCGCGGGCCGCGGCCAGGTCGTCGCACTCGGCCCGGGCCAGCACCTCGAGCATCGCCAGCATCATCTCGAGATCGTCGAGGCCGGTGCCGCGGATCGCGGCCTGGGCCCGGGTCACGCAGCCGATGGCCTCGCCGAAGTCTTCCGGGATGAGGTACGACAGCGTCATCGACCAGCCCCAGCGCGCCCGCTCGCGGTCGGTGGCGGTCGGGTGCTCGGCGAGGGCGGTCGCCAGCACGCCGCGCGCGACGTCGCCGTGACCGCGCAGGCCGGCGATGTCGGCTTGCTCGAGGGCGACCTGGAACCGCTCGCCGGCGGTGTCGGCTTGATCGTGGGCCTGGCGGAACAGCGCCTCGGCCTCGGTCAGGCGGCCGCGCCGCTGGGCCACCTCGCCGGCCAGGCGCAGCCCGCGCAGCGAGGCCCGTGCCCCGGTCGACAGCCGGGTGAGGACGTCGGCGGCCTCGGCGATGAGCGAGCGGCGGACCAGGATGCGGGCCAGCATGATGCCGATGGCGTCGCGGGCCTCGTCGACGGCGTCGCCCAGCAGCCGCAGGGTGTCGACCAGCAGGTGGTCGAGCCCGGCGGCGGCGATGACCCGGTAGTTGGCGTCGCAGCGTTCCCACGCCTCGTCGACGTCACCGGCCGCGGCCAGGTGGTGGATGGCCTCGAGCAGATCGCCGGCGTCGGCCGGCGTGGCGGCGCGGGTGCCATCGCCGGCGTGGGCCAGGTGCAGCTCGGCCAGCTGGCGGTGGGCCACGGCGCGCTCGCGGCGCCCGGCCACGCGGACCACCGCGTCGCGCACCAGATCGTGGACCAGCGCGGTGCCGCGGCTCACGTCGACCAGCAGGTGGCGCCCGAGCTCGCGCAGGATGCGCACCCCCGGGCCGGGCCCGTCACCGTCGGCGCTGGCGTCGCCGGCCAGCACCTGGGCGTCGCCGGTCGACAGGCGATCGCGGCTGTGGGCCAGGGCCAACAGCAGCGCCCGGGCGTCGGCGGGCAGGGCCCGGACGGTGTCGTCGAGGCCGCCGTCGGCGGTGGCGTCGCCGGCCACCTCGCGCAGCACGAAGAACGGGCTGCCGCCCGACCGCGCGAACACCGCGCCGGGATCGGGCGCTGGCACGCCGAGCCGGACCGCCAGCTCGCGCACCAAGGCCGCGGTCGCGCCGGCGTCGAGCGGGCCCAGCCGGTGGATGACCGGCGGCGGCGCGTCGGTCGGCAGCGCCAGCTCGACTCGTGACGCCACCAGGATGCGGCTGGCGCGGACGTGGCGCGACAGGAACCCGAGCAGCTCGGCGGTGTCGTCGGGCGGCAGGTGGTGCAGATCGTCGAGGAACACCAGGGTCGGGCGCAGCTCGAGCGCGGCGGCGATGTCGGCCAGGTCGTCCGCGGCCGACGCCGCGGCGAAGGCGATGCGGCGCTTGCGGGCGCCGACCTGGGACTTCAGCGCGGCCGCCAGGTGGGCGCCGCTGCCGCCGGGCTGGGCGGCCAGGACCACGGTGGCGGCGTCGCTCCAGCGCGGCGTGCGCTGGGCCTCCTCGACCAGCTTGTAGACCAGCTCGCTCTTGCCGACGCCGCCCACGCCGTACACCAGGTGCAGGGTCTCGCGGTCGAGCAGCGCGACCGCCCGCGCCAGCTCGTCGGCGCGGCCGACCCAGGTGGCGACCGCGCGCGGAAACGGCGGCGCCACTGGCGGCGGGACCGTCCGGCGTCGACCGAGGCGTTCGCTCACGGCCCGAGCGTAACCGTGCGCGCCGTCGAGGTCACGGCCTGCGCGTGACGATCAGGTGGGGGTGGCCGGCCCGGTCCCGGTACCCGAAACGGATCGGCAGCGCCCGCTTCGGCGCGCGGGCGAACAGCGCGGTCCACGCCCGGTCGCTGCGGCGGCCGGCCCGCATGTGGGCGCCGACGAACTGACCCCACACCTCCTGCACGAACCCGGCGGCGGTGGCGGCCGGCGGCGGCAGGCCGCTGGCGTCGGAGATCATCCACACCGCGTGGGCGGTCAGCCATCCGCGGATCAGGCTGAAGCTGTCCCAGCCGAGCAGGTAAGCGGCGGCCTTGGTCATCGCCGCGACCCTCCCCTTGGCCGCCAGGTGGCGCAGCACGCGATCGTCGGCCCCTTGGTGGGCGTCGTCGAGGTTGGCCTGGAGGTGGCGGTAGATCCGGACGCCGGGCTCGCCCGGCCGCCGGAAGCCCAGCTCGACGTCGCCGAACAGCCGGTTGCGCTTGGCGCTGTCGCCGGTGGCGACCGGCGGCGCGGCCGCGACGTCGGCGTCGGTGAGGTACACCACCTCGCCGTCGGGCCCGAGCCGGAAGTAGCGTACCCACACCAGCTCGAGGTGGTGCAGGGCCAGCGCCGACAGCGAGAAGGTGAGCTGGGTCGGCAGCTCGCCGCCGCGCATGGCGTCGATCAGGTTCTTGGTGTTGGAGAAGTTGACCACGTACAGGAAGTGCAGCTCGTCGGCGATGACGCCGAGGGCGCGGGCCCGCTCGGCCGGCGTGCCGGCGGCGACGGTGCGCGGATCGCCGGCCGGCTCGAGCGACAGCGTGGTGATCTCGGTGGCGGCGGGGAAGGCGGTGAGCGCGGTCGCCAGGTCGCCGCCGGCGAACGGGTAGACCACGGTGGTCGGCAGATCGGACGGCACCACGCCGGCCAGGAACGCGGTGGCAGGGGTGAGCCACGCCTCGACGTAGCGGGCCTGGGTGGCGGCGATCCGCGCGCAGTGGCGGGCGTGCACGCCGGCCGGCAGCGGCGGGACCTCGCCGTCGCCGTGGCACAGGGCCAGCGCCTGGAGGGCGACCGCGTCGGGGAGGAAGTCGTGCCCGGCTGGCGCGGCCGGTGTGATCGGCGCGAGAGCGCTGGCGGGGGTGCCCACCGGCGGGGCGGGGGCGGCGTCGACCGACGTCGGCGGAGCGGCGTCGACCGACGTGGGCGGCGCGGCGTCGGCGGCCGGGCGCGACGACGGGCTGCTGCTGCCGCACGCGGCGAGGGCAGACACCAAGATCAGGGCGGCGACGCGGTTCATGCGGTGATCCTCAAGCGGAGCGTGAGCTGGCGACCGGCCCGGACGATCCGGACCGTGGCGATGGCGCCGATGGGCAACGCCGCCAGGTGGGCGGTTAGTTCGGCGAGGCCGGCGGCGTCGGCGAACACCGGCGCGCCGTCGAGCTCCTTGACCCAGTCGCCGTCACGCAGGCCGACGGCGACGAGCGCGCCGTCGCGCGGCAACCCGCGGACGCGCGCCAGCGGACGCGAGCCGTCGGTGGGCGGCGTCGGCAGCGTCGCCGCGCCCGGGCCGGCGGCCAGCAGGCGATCGCGGGCCGCGGCCGGCACGACCAGCTCGCCGCGGGCGCAGGTCGCGCCCCACCGCGCCAGCGCGGCCGGGTCCGGGCATGGCAGCGGCTCCTCGAGCAGCGACGCCGACAACAGCGCGGTGGCCAGGAGCGACGCGGCGGCGCCGCCGGCGGCGCCGGGCAGCGCCAGGTCCAGCTCCAGCGTCGGCGTGCCGGTCGCCGGCCCGCGCACGGTCACCGCCGCCAACGCCGGCCAGGCGCCGCCGAAGCGCGCGGGATCGGCGCCGGCGCGCCAGCGATCGAGGCGCCCCCGCACGCCCTCGGCCGCGGGCCCGGTGGCCAGCCGCACCACCAGGTGGGCGTCGACCCCGTCGTCGGCCGCCAGCGTCCCGTGGACCTGCGCGGTGACCCCGGCGGAGATCGTGTAGTCGCCGACGACGCGCAGCGGCGCCGCCGGCACGCGCCGCCACCGCACGCGGTGCTCGGGGTCGGTGAAGAAGCTGTCGTCGCGGGGGTCGCGCGGGGCCAGGTCGCGGTGCCAGGCCTGGCCGCCGGGCGCGTCGGCCAGCGCGGGACAGGGCGCGCCGGGCCGCCCGCCGACGGTGACGACCAGCCAGCCATCGGCCGGGAGCTGCGCGCTGTAGGCGACGATCACCCGGTCGGCCGCGACCGCGCGGTCGACCACGCACCCGGGCACGTCGAGGCGCCGGGCCAGGGCCCGCCCCAGCGTCTCGAGCCAGGTGCCGCGCACCCGGACCATGGCCAGCTCGGCCACGGCGGTGGCCTCGTACGGGACCAGATCGAGCGGGTTGGGCGGTGGTGTCGGGCGGCAGGCGCCCGCGGCGGCGAGCACGACGGGCCCGATCAGGCGGACCAGCGACCGGGAGCGCATCGGCCGCGCGAAGCTAGCACGGCGTGGATGACGTCGGCGCGCCGGCGCGTTACATCCGGCACCATGAAGCGCCTCGCGATCCTCTCGATCCTCGTCGCTGCCTGCGGCGGCAAGCCTGGACGGTCGTCTACCCCGGCGGTCGGCAACGCCGGGCCGAACGTGAACCCCGCCGGCGTCCGCGCCATCGACTGGGACAACCGCACCTACCAGGCCGGCGATGCCAGCTACACCGTCAAGGACGGGCAGCTCGAGTTCGCGTACGACGGCGACGGCAACCCGGTGGCCGGCGACTACCAGCCGACCGATCCCGACGAGTTCGTCGAGCGCGGCTCGTTCCAGGTCCTGGCCCACCCCATCGGCGACGTGACCGGCGACGGCGTCGACGAAGCCGTGGTCTTGACCGCGTTCAACGGCGGCGGCTCCGGGTACTTCACCGGCATCGACGTCTACGCCATGGTCGGCGCCGAGCCCGAGATTATCGGCGGGATCCCTGGCGGCGACCGCGGCGACGGCGGCATCGCGTCGGTCGCCATCGCCGACGGCGTGGTCACCGTCGAGCGCTTCATGTCCACCGACGAGGACGGCGCCTGCTGTCCGTCGCAGCTCCAGCACGAGCGGTGGCGGTGGGACGGCAAGACCTTCGTCGAGGACGTCGCCGCGCGCCGCCTGGTCGCCAACGACGAGGGCCGGTGAGCGGGGCGGCGCCGGTCGTCGACCTGGCCGCCATCCTGGCCGCCAGCCCGACCGTGGCGGTGCTCGGGATCCACGACGACCCGGCCCGGCCCGCGCACTACGTCCCGGCCTACCTGCACGCGCAGGGCTACCGCATCCTCGGGGTCAATCCGGGTCTGGCCGGGCGTGTGTTGTTCGGTGCGCCGGTGGTCGCGTCGCTGGCCGAGCTGACCGAGCCGTACCAGCTGGTCGACGTGTTCCGGCGGCCCGCGGCGCTGCCCGATCACCTGGCCGAGCTGGCGGCCTGTCCAGCCCCGGTGGTGTGGCTGCAAGAAGGCATCCGGCACGCCGAGGTCGCGGCCGCGCTGCGCGGCGCCGGCAAGGTGGTGGTGGAGGACCGCTGCACGCTGGCCGAGCACCGGCGGCGCGGCCTGGGCGCGCCCCGACCGGGGTGACCGCGGCCTTTGACGGGGCCGCCCCGGTGCGGCATGGTGCGGTGATGCTGTGGGTCCTGCTCGGCGTCGCCGCCATCGTGTCCGCCTTCGTGGTGGTCGGGGTGGTGATCGATCGCCGCCTGCCGCTGTTGCCGCCGGCCGTGGAGCCGACCGGTGCTGGCGGCTCGCCCCCGCCGCCGGCGGCGCCGGCCCCGGTCGAGCGCCGGGCTGGTGAGACCGCCGCGACCGCGGTCCGGGTCCCGGCCGCGTGGCGGGCCAAGCTGGCGCCCGGTACCTGCGCGTGCGGCGAGCCGCTGGCCATCGCCAGTGACGAGGCCCTGCGCTTCGACGGTGAGGTCCTGATCGTGGTGCGGCTGGCCTGCGCCGCGTGCGGGCACACCCGCTCGGTCTATCTGGCCCCAGCCGACGCCTGACCCGGCGGGGGCCGCCCCGCGGCTCGCTGTCAGAGCGATCCCGTACTCGATCGGGCATGCGCATCTACTTCGTGGGCAGCCACGCGACCGGCAAGACCACCCTGTGCCGCTACGTCAGCCGGCGGTTCGGGCTGCCGATGATCACCGAGGTGGCGCGAGCGGTGCTGGCCGAGATGGAGAGCTCGCTCGACGCGCTGCGCACCGACATGGAGCTGGTCGCCGAGTACCAGGACCGGGTTTTCGGGCGCCAGGTCGCCATCGAGAAGATGCACGCCGGCGCGTTCGTCAGCGACCGCGCCTTCGACAACCTGGCCTACGCGGCCGAGCACACCACGGTGGTCGCGCAGCTGATGGGCGACCAGCGCTTCAAGGACTACATCCGGTGGGTGTCCGAGGGCACGGTGTTCTTCCTGCGGCCGCACCGCGACCTGCTCAAGGAGGACGGCGTCCGGGCCGGCGTGTCGTGGGAGTCGGTGTTGCGCATCGACGGGATGATCAAGCTCCTCCTCGAGCAGCACCGCATCCCGTACCTGCCGATCGAGAGCGTGTCGATGCAGGAGCGCGTGCGCGCGGTCGAGTTCGTCCTGGGCCGCGCCGGCATCGCGCCGGCGGTCGCCGCCACCGAGCGGGTCCCGGCCACCGACGGCGGACGCGCGGTCGAGACCTCGGCCACGCCGGCGTTCGACGCGCTCCGCGCCGCCCTGGGCGGCGGCGTCAACCTGAGCTGAGCGTCACGCCGACCGGCCGTCAGGCGGTCGCGCGGGGCGCCGCCAGGAGCTGGTCCCACTCGCCCGACGCCAGCAGGCGCGCGAGGTCGTCGTAGCCGCCGATCAGCACGCCCTTGACGAAGATCATCGGGAAGGTCGGCCAGCCGGTCCACAGCTTGAGCGCGGTGCGCCGGCGCCAGGTGTTGAGGTAGCTGCCGTACTCCAGGTAGTGGAACGGCGTGCCCTTGGCCGCCAGCGCCTTGCGCGCCTTGCGCGGGTACGGGTTCTGCTTCATGCCCACCACCACCACGTCGTGGGCGGCGATCGCGGCGGCGACCTCGTCGACGATGTCCTGGTGGTGCTCGGCCAGCTTGGCGCGGATGGCGGGGTGGATCTGGGCTTCGGGCAACGTGCGGCGGGACATGGCCGCTACTGTAGCGACGTTCCGCGACGGCGCCACGGCCGGCGCGCGCGGTCGGCTCAGCGCGCGGCGGTGCGGGCGGGCGCCACGGTGGCGTCGAGCCACAGCGGCAGATGGTCCGAGATCCGGACAGCCTGCTGCACGCCGAAGCGGCCGGGACGCAGCCCGCGGGTGTAGATGGCGTCGAGCCGCATGTTGAGCCACTGGCTGGTGGCGGCGCTGCCGGTCACCGGGGTGTCGAGCCCGGCGGCGCGGACCGCGCGCTCCAGGCGGGCGTCCTGGACCCCGGCCGGGATGGGCACCAGGTGCCCGAGCCACACGAACGGGCTGGTGTTCATGTCGCCGCCGATGACCACCGGGCCGACCCAGGCCTGGGCGTGGGCCAGGACCGGGGCCAGCTGGCGCACCCGCGCCGCCGGGTTGATCCGGTTGTCGAGGTGGGCGGCGATGACCCGCAGCGGCCCGGCGCCGGTCGCCACGGTCGCGGCCACCGCCACCCGGCGCGCCGAGTTGACCACGGTCGAGCGGTAGGGCAGCTCGATGACCTCGACGTCGGTCAGCGGCTGGCGCGCCAGGATCGCGACGCCGGAGGTGCCGCCGGCTTGCTGGTGGCCGGGGGCGTAGACCGACGCCATGCCCAGGGCGGCGCCGGCGGCGCACGCGGCGCTGCACGCGCCGCGGGCCGCGACCTCTTGCAGGAAGATCACATCGGCGCCAGCCAGCTGCGCGTCGCCGGCGATGGCGCGGGCCAGGGTGGCGCCGTCGACGCCGTGGACGTTGTAGGTGGCCACCCGCAGCGCCGGCGTCAGCGGCGCGGGCGCCGCGGTCGGCGGCAGGCGCACCTCGGGCGAACGATCGCGCGGCGCGGCGTGGTTGAGCGTGGCGCACGCAGAGGCGGCGACGGCGGCGAGGACCCACAGGGTGCGAGGCACTCGGCCTGAGAAAGCAAGGAGCCGGCCAGGCGGTCGGCCGTGTGAGGTCGCGTCCTTGGCCGGCCGGCGCGGTGAACCTTCGACAGCGGGGCCCGGCGGTGACCACCGCGGTGTCGCGTCGTCTACCATCGGCCGGTGCCCCACCCGAACGCCGCGCTCATCGAACGCTTCTACCAGGCCTTCAGCCGCCGCGACGCGGCCACCATGGCCGCCTGCTACCACGCCGACGTCGAGTTCTCGGATCCGGTGTTCCCGTCGCTGCGCGGGGCCGACGCCGGGAAGATGTGGACCATGCTGTGCGCGCGCGGCAAGGACCTCACCATCGAGGCCTCCGGGATCGAGGCCGACGGCGAGCGCGGCCGGGCCCACTGGGACGCGCGGTACACGTTCTCGGGCACCGGCCGCAAGGTGCTCAACCGCATCGACGCCAGCTTCACCTTCGCCGACGGCCTGATCATCCGCCACGTCGACGACTTCTCGTTCTATCGGTGGTCGCGTCAGGCGTTGGGCCCGATCGGCTGGGCCCTGGGCTGGACGCCGTTGCTGCGCAAGCAGGTTCAGGCCAAGGCCGCCGCCGGCCTGGCCGGGTACGCCGGCTGACGCTCACCCGAGCGCGGCCGCGAGCAGCTCGCGATGGCAGCGCAGCACCTCGGCCCGCGCCGCCGGCGGCGCCAGCGCCAGCGCGGCGACCAGATCGCTGGCCTCGGCCAGGGGCTGGCCCCGGCGCACGGCAGTGACGTAGGTCGACAGCGCCAGCGAGGCGTGCTTGTGGATGAGGCGGTGGGCGTTGCGGGTCCACTGCCGGCCCAGGTCGGGGCCGCGGGCGTGCAGCTGGTGGTAGCTGAGCCCGCCCGCCAGCGCGTGGACGGTGGCTCCGGCCTGGCATAGCCGGAAATGAAAGTCGGTGTCTTCGAGGCCCCATCCGACGAAGTCCTCGTCGAGGAACCCGATCCGCTCCGCCAGCGCCCGCGGCACCGAGGTGTTGCCGCCGATGGCCACGATCCACGGGAACGCGAAGCCCGCCAGGTCGGCGCCGTAACGCGCGATCAGCGGCGCCGCGGTGGCCACCCACCACGGCTCGTCGACCACGATCCGGGCCAGCGTGCCGGGCAGGTCGTCGGCCAGCATCGCCGGGGTGGCCAGCTCGACGTCGGGCGCCGCCAGCCGCGCCGCCAGCGCCGGATCGCGGGCCACGACCGTCGCGACCGCGGCGGCGGGCAGCCCGGCCGCGGCTGACCAGTGGGCCAGGACGCCCCGGGTCGTGCCGGCCACCACCCGCGGCGCCGCCGGGTCGGCGTGGGCCGCGACGTGCTCGGCGACGAACGCCGGCGCGGGCAGTCGGTCGTCGTCGGTCTGGATCAGCACGTCGGCCTGGGCCGCGCGCATCGCCGCCGCGCGGGCCGCGGCGATCCCTCGGTGGCCCCGACGCAGGTAGCGCAGGTCGAGGCGCGGGGCCCACGCCCTGACCACCGCCGCGGTGTCGTCGTCGCTGCCGTCGTCGGCGATGATGACCTCGAACCGCGGCTCGGTCTGCGCCGTGAGCGCGGCCAGGGTCCGGGCCAGGGCCGGGGCGCGGTTGCGGGTCGGGATGACCAGGCTGGCGTGCGGCACGCCCCACGGTAACCCGGGACGACGACGCCGGCCGTAGCCGTGCTAGCCTCGCGGTCATGACGCGCACACCGGTGTTGACCGCGATGCTGTGGACCACGGTCGGGGGCGCGATGATCGGCTGCGGTGGCTCGTCCGCGCCCATCATCGACGCCGCGATCACCGACAGCCAGCCGCTCGACGGCCAGGAGGTGGTCGACGCCCCCAGCGTCGACGCGCCGACGGCCCCGCTCACCTACGCGGCGACGTTGACCATGAGCGCGACCTGCGGCGGCGCGACCACCGCCGGCACGCTGACCATCACCAACACCTCGGCGGCGACGGTGACCATCACCGACATCACCGCGACCGGCGGGTTCTCGCCGATCTTCAAGCCGACCACGATCGACGCCGGCCTGTCGATCACCATCGACGTGGTCCCGCCCGACGCGGTCATCGGCACCGACCGCGGCGGCGACATGGTCACCGGCACGCTGACCATCGCGAGCGACGCCGCCGGCGCCCTGCCGACGGTGGCCCTGACCAGCGTGGTCCACGGCGCCAACCTCGGCTTCGTCGACGCCGCCGGCAACCCGATCTCCCAGCTGGCCCTGACCAGCGCCACCGCCGAGTGCCCGACCCCCGCGACCGTGTACATCAAGAACACGGGCAACGAGACCGCCCAGCTGTTCCAGAGCGGCGCCAGCAACTTCTCGACCGGTGGCTTCATGCCGTCGTCGGACGTGGCGCCGGGCGCGACCGTCACCCAGGACATCCGGGTCCTGACCTTCGGCGGCTGCACCGCCAGCGAGACCGTGGTCTACAACGTGGTCAGCGGGCCGTCGTGCGACTCGGGCGCGCCGGGCCTGCCGGTGACGTTCAACATCGCCGGCTCGTCCTCCTGCTTCTGTAGCTGATGGCCGCCGCCGGTGGGGTGGGGCCGCGCACGGTCCTGTTGTGCCCCTATCTCACGCACATCGAGCCGGCGTGCGACGCCGGCCTGCGCGCGGCCGAGGCCGCCGGCTTCGAGGTCCGGCGCTTCGCGGCCACCGCGGCGGTCGATCGCACGCGGGCCGACGCCGCCACCGCGGCGCTGGCCGACGGCGTCGACGCCATCGTGTGGATCGACTCCGACGTGGTGTTCACCGTCGAGGCCCTGGCCGCGCTGTGCGCCCACCGGCTGCCGGTGGTGGCTGGCCTGTACCCCAAGAAGGGCGTGCGCGACTTCGCGGTCCACCTCGAGCCGGGCACCACCGAGCTGGGCGTGGGAGACGTCGGCGGGCTGCACGACGTCCGCTACGTCGGCGCTGGCTTCCTGTACACCGACCGGCTGGTCTACCAGGACATCCAGCGGCACTACCGGCTGCCGGTCTGCAACACCCGCTTCGGGCGCCCCACCGTGCCGTACTTCTTGCCGATGGTGATCCCCGATCCGGCCGGCCCCGCCGGCGCCTATTGGTACCTGGGCGAGGACTACGCGTTCTGCGAGCGGGCACGCCAGTCCGGCCACAAGATCGTCGTCGACACCACGCTGCGGCTGGGCCACGTCGGCAGCTACACCTACGGGTGGGAAGACGCCGGCCAGGCGATCCCACGGGTGTCCGGCGCGCGCTTCCGGTTCGCAGCCGACGGCGGCGTCGACGACGACGGCGCGGCGCCTTGAGCCGCGCCGACGGTTGCCGGTAGAGTAGGGCGCGCGCGCGGACGTGCGCACGCCAGGGGGCTCGCGATGGACGACTTCGACTCGCCGTTCGGGATGATGCGGCTGTTCGGCATGCTGGTGCCGGCGATGGTGATGCTCCTGGTGATCTCGCTGTGGGGCGTGATCATCTTGTACGTCGTGGCGCGCTGGCGTCACCACCGCGCCGGCACCCGCGACCCACAGCTCGGCCTCAAGTTCGCGCTCCACCTGTTCCGGTTCCACGGCTACCAGCTCTTGCTCATGGGCGGCTTGTTGCTTCTGTACGCGTTCCTCCTCAAGGGTAACTCGGCCGAGCGCTCGCCGGTGTGGCGCTCGGCGCTGGGCTTGTTCACCAGCGGCGGCATCGTGTTCGGCCTGCACACGGTGTGGCTGGCCAAGACCAACGACGAACTCGCGCCGCTGGTCGGCCGCTTGTTCCGGGGCATGTCGCTCGTGCTCACCGGCCTCATCGGCTTCATCGCCTTGGTCGCGGCGTGCCAGCTGCTGTTCGCCAAGGGCTCGAGCGGCGACGGCGGCCGGTTGGTGTGGTCCGCGCTGTTGATCTATGGCACCGCCTGGGGTGTCCAGGGCGTGGTCTTCGCCCGCGCCGCGATGACCAGCGCCGAGCCCGACGCGGCGGTGCCGCCCGCGCCGCCGTCGCCGCCGAGCCCGCCGGTGCCCGAGCCGATGCGCCAGCCGCTGGCGTGACGCCCCCACCGCCCCGGCGCCGGTCGTCGGCGGGTACACTCGGGTGGTGAGCGAGCCCGCGCTGATCCTGGTCGACCTGCAATACGACTTCATGCCCGGCGGTGCGCTGGCCGTGGCCCGCGGCGACGAGACGGTCGCGGTGGCTCGGGCGCTGATGCCGCGCTTCGCCTGCGTGGTGGCGACCCAGGACAACCACCCCGCCGATCACGGCAGCTTCGCGGCCAACCACCCCGGCGCGGCGCCGTACCAGGTCATCGACCTGCACGGGCTGGCGCAGGTGCTGTGGCCGGTGCACTGCGTGGCCGGCAGCCGTGGCGCCGCGCTCCACGACGACCTCGATCGCAGCGCCATCGCCGCCGTGTTCCCCAAGGGCACCGATCCCACCGTCGACAGCTACAGCGGCTTCTGGGACAACGGCCGGCGCAAGGCCACCGGGCTGGGCGACTGGCTGCGGGCGCGCGGCGTCGACCGGGTGGTCATCCTCGGCCTGGCCACCGATTACTGCGTCAAGGCCACGGCGCTCGACGCGGTGGCCGATGGCTTCGCCTGCACCCTCGTGGTCGACGGCTGTCGCGCGGTCGACCTGGCCCCGGGCGACGGCGACCGCGCGCTGGCGGCGCTGGCGGCGGCCGGCGTGGCCATGACCACCAGCGCCGCGATCCTCGGTTAACGGTCGGCCGGGCTGCCCCGTCCTGAGGCTGATGCGCTCGCGATCGTCCGCGCCCGCCCTTTCGGCGGCGGCCAGCTCGGTCGATGGTAGCGGCGTGGCTGATGCGGAGGTGCGCGACGCGACGGTGGCCGAGCTGGTCGAGGCCGCCCGCGGCGGCAGCGCGGCCGCCTTCACCACCCTCTACCAGCGCTTCCACCGGGCGGTCCACGCGGTGGCGCTGGCCCGGGTCGGCGCCGCCGACGCCGGCGACGTGGTGCAAGACGTGTTCGCGCGGGCGTGGGCCAAGCTCGACACGGTGCGCGAGCCGGCGGCCTTCCCCGGTTGGCTGATGACCCTGGCGCGCTACCGGGCGATCGATCGGGCCCGGGCCCGGGGCCCGGCCGCCAGCGAGCGCGACCTGGCGGTGTCCCCGCCGCCGACCTCGGAGGCGGCCGCCGCGCTGCGGGCCATCCGCGCGTTGCCGGAGGCCTACCGCGAGACCCTGCTGATGCGGCTGGTCGAGGAGCTGACCGGCCCCGAGATCGCCGCGCGCACCGGGCTGACGCCGGAGTCGGTGCGCGTCAACCTGCACCGCGGCATGAAGCTCCTGCGCGAGCGGCTGGCTGGAGGAACGCCGTGAACGACGAATACCTGTGGGACCGCACCGGCGACGACCCCGAGGTCGCCGGCCTCGAACGCCTGCTGGGCGGGCTGGCGCACGACGCGCCGCTGGCGCCGCTGCCGCCGCGGTCGCCGCGCTCACCGCGCGGCCGCTGGGTGGCCGTCGCTGCGGTCGGCCTGGCCGCGGCGGCCGCCGCGGCGTACCTGGTGGCCCGGCGCCCGGGGCCGCCCCGCTGTGGCAGTGACACCGGCTTCGCCTTCGCGATCCGCGGCGGCGCTGCCCGCTGCGGCGGCGGGGTGGCCACCGGCCGCGGCGTGCTGCCGGTGGGGGCGTGGCTGGAGACGCCGGCCGACGCGACCGCGGACGTGACCGTGGCCGACATCGGCGCGCTGACCCTGGCCGGCGGCTCGCGCCTGCGGCTGGTAGCGACCGGCGCGGCCGAGCATCGGCTGGAGCTGGCGGCCGGGGCGCTGTCCGCGCGGGTGACCGCGCCGCCGCGGCTGTTCGTGGTCGACACGCCGGCCGCGCGCGCGGTCGACCTCGGCTGCGCCTACGACCTGGCGGTCCTGGCCGATGGCCGGACCCGGCTCACGGTCACCAGCGGCGTGGTCGAGCTGGCGTCGCACGACCGGATCGCCCACGTCACCGTCGGCGCCACCGTCACGACGGTGCCGGGCCGGGGACCGGGCACGCCGGTCCGGGTCGACGCGCCCCCCGCGCTGGCCGACGCGGTGGCCCGGTACGACGCCGGTGACGCCGCTTCGCTGGCCCCGGCGCTGGCCGCGGCGGGCGCCGCCGACACGCTGACCGTGTGGAACCTGCTGGCGAATGCGCCGCCGCCGGAGCGCGCGGCGGTCCTGGCGCGGCTCGACCAGCTGTTCCCGCGCCCGGAGTGGATCCTCGAGCGCGACGTCGTGGCCGGCCAGCGCGCGGCCATCGACGGCCTGCGCGACGTGCTGACCAGCGCGGTGTGGCTGGCGCCGTCCGACGACGCGCCGCCCGACGGTCGCGCGCCATCGAAGAAGTGAGCGCCGCCGCGCGGGACTTGTCGGCGACGATTGACGGCGTGGCCTCGCACCCTTTACTAGCCGTGCATGCCCCCGGCGCAAGGTCGAGCGTGGACCGTGGCGCCGAGCCTGGTCGCGGGCGCCGCGATCCTGGCCGGGCTGGTCTACCTGCGCGACGGCGGGCTGGGCGCGCTGCGGCGTCTGCCGGTCGAGCGCCCGGCGGCGCCGCCGGGACCGCCGCTGGCCGCGCTCGGGGCGGCCGCGCCCGCCGCCGCTGAACCGCCCCCGCCGCTGCCGCCGCGACGCGACCTGGCGCCGGTCGGCGTGGCGGGCGGAGCGCCGGTCTCGATCCCGGGCCGCACCGTCGAGGATCCCTGCGTCGCGCCGACCGCCGCCGGCTGCGCGCGCTGGGCGCTCGACGGGTTCTACCAGGCGCTCGCCGCGACCGAGCGCGCCCAGGCGACCCGGCCGGTGCGCATCGCCTGGTTCGGCGACTCGGTGTCCGCCACCGACGCCATCCCGGGCCGGGTGCGAGCCCGCCTGCAAGATCTGTTCGGTGACGGCGGGCCCGGCTTCGTCCACGCGGCCTCGCCGCACCGCTTCAACCACAACCTGGCGGTCGCGCGCGCCGGCACCGGCAGCTGGCGGTCGTGGGCGGTGTCGCTGGCCAACGTGGGCGACCACCTGTACGGCTACGGCGCCGCCACCACGGAGGGCGCCGGCACCATCGCGCTGACACCGACCACGCCCGCGGCCGCGGTCTCGGCGGTCGAGGTCTATTACCTGGCCCAGCCCGGCGGCGGCCAGGCCGAGCTGGCGATCGACGGCACGCTGCACACCACCCTCGACACCGCCGCGCCGGCCAAGGAGGCGCGCTTCGCGGCGGTCGAGGTGCCCGACGGCCATCACCGGGTCGAGCTGCGCGCCAGCGGCCGGGTCCGGTTGTTCGGCCTGGTGCTCGAGCGCGCGCGCGGGGTGGTCGTCGACAACCTGGCGGTGGTGAGCGCCACCGCGAAGAGCCTGTTGCTCAACGACGCGGTCGCCTGGCAGGCCCAGCTGGCCCACCGCCGCCCGACGCTGGTCGTGGTCATGCTGGGCACCAACGAGGCCCAGTGGCTGTCGGGCAGCGCCCGGTCGATGGCCGACTACGAGGACGTCTGGCGGCGGCTGCTGGCGCCGGTCCGGGCCGGCGTCCCCGACGGCGCCTGCCTGGTGGTCGCCCCGCTCGATCAGGCCGAGGTGCGCGACGGCGCCCTGGTCCCGCGCAAGGGCCTGCCGGCGATGGTCGCCACCCAGCGCAAGGTCGCCACCGCCATGGGCTGCGGGTTCTGGGACACCTTCACCTGGATGGGCGGCTCGGGGGCCGGCCTGCGCTGGAACCGCAAGGGCCTGCTCGGCTCCGACTTCGCGCACCTGTCGCACAAGGGCAGCGCGCTGGTCGCCGACGAACTGGCGGACGCGCTGGTGGCCGGCTACAAGGCGTACAAGGCGCGGTGAGCAACTCTCCTCGGCTGGCGTTGGTGATCGCGCTGGGCGCGTGCAGCGGCACGCCCAGCGAGCCGGCCCCGCGCGCCCCCGCGCTCGGCGAGGCCGCCCCTGCGCCCGAGGTCGCCGACGCCGGCCTCGACGATGGCGGCACCGTCGACGCGGCGCCACCCCCATCGCCCCTGGCGGTCCCGGCCGGCGCGCTCGACGGCTTCCACGCCGCCCTGGCGCGGGCCGCGGCCCAGGCCGCGGACGGCCGCGCGCTCATCCTGATGTTCGGCGACTCGCACACCGCCGGCGATTACCTGACCGGCGCGCTCCGCCGCGACCTGGGCGCGCGCTTCGGCGTCGCCGGGCGCGGCTTCGTCTTGCCCGGCAAGCCGGCCATCCGCCACTACTCCCAGCGCGACGTCCGCTACGGCGCGACCGGCCGGTGGCAGGCCGAGCTGGGCGGCAAGCGCGGCGACCACGAGCCGTTCGGCCTGGCCGGGGTCCGCAGCCACGCCACCGACAAGCGCGCGGTGGCGTGGGTGGCCTCGTGCGACGGCTGCCCCGCCGCGGCGGTGGCGCGCTTCGACCTCTACTACCTGCGGACGCCGACCTCCGGGACCCTGGCCTTCCAGATCGACGACGGCGCCTGGCACAAGCTGACCACCCGGCTGCCAGCCGGCGCGACCACGCCCGCGCCCGAGGTGCTGCCGGTGCCGGTCGCGCCGGGGCCCCACAAGCTGGCGGTCCGGCCCGCCGGAGGTGGTCCGATCGAGCTGTTCGGGGTCGCGCTCGAGGGTGGCAGCCCCGGCGTGATGGTCGACGCGCTCGGCGTGGTCGGCCGTCGACTCACCCACCTCCGGGCCTGGGACTGGGCGGTCATCGGCCCCCAGGTCGCCGCGCGCGCCCCGGCGCTGGTCGTCTTGCAGTACGGCACCAACGAGGCCGACGATCCCACCCTCGACCTCACCCGGCTGGCAGCCGCCTACGACGAGGTGATCGCCCGGGTGCGCGCCGCCGCGCCCGGGGCGTCGATCTTGCTTCTGGGCCCGCCCGACATGGGCGCCCGCGAGGCCGGCCGCGCCGCGTGCAACGCCCTGCCGCCCCCGACCGATCCCGACGCCGGTGTGCCGGTCGAGTGCCAGTGGCGCACCCCAGCCCTGGTGCCGCTGGTCATCGACGTCCAGCGCCAGGCCGCGGCCCGCAACCAGGTCGCGTTCTTCGACACGTTCGCCGCCATGGGAGGCGGCAACCTCATGGACGGCTTCGTCCACGCCGACCCGCCGCTCGCCTACCCCGATCACGTTCACTTCAACCAGGCCGGCTACCAGGTCTGGGCCCAGCTCCTCGAAGCGGCGCTCCTGGCCGACCACGAGCGCTGGCGCGCCGCCGCGTCGGCCGCGCCGTAGCGATGCTGTTCTCGAGCCCGCAATACCCGCTGTTTCTCGCAGCGGTGTTCGCGCTGTACGGGCTGGCCCGGACCGGGCGGTGGCCGGCCTCGGTCGCGCGGGTCGCGCTCATGGTGCTGGTGGGCGATCTGGTCTGGGTCCTGCTCACCCACGACGTCGGCACGTTGTGGGATCCCATCGGCGGCACGGCGTGGGCCCTGGTCACCGACACCGCGGCGCCGGCGCCGTGGCGCTACCCGCTGGGGTTGACCGTCCTGGGCGGCGCGCTCTACCTCGGCCTGCATCTCGCCGGGCGGCACGCGCCGCCGCCACCTGCGCTCGTCAGCGGCGCGATCCGCGGCGCCACCGCCAAGGTGGTCCGTCGGAAGAAGAAGGCCGATCGAAAGGGCCGGGCCCGTCAGGTCAGCCGGCGGTCGTCGCCGCGCGCCGTCGGCGATCGCGCCGCCGAGGCGTGGGTCTCGGGCGCCACCGCCCACGTCCTGGCCGCCGGCCTCCTCGCCCTGGGCGCCGCCGTCCTCGCCTGCTGGGCGACCGACACCCTCGACGCGCTGACGGCGGCGGTGGCCAGCGTCGGCCACCTGGTCTACCTGACCGGCCTCGGCTTCGCGGTGGGCGCCGCCCAGACCGAGCGTGGGCGGCACCTGGGCCGGCTGCTGATCCTCGGCCTGGTCAGCGCAGTCTTCTATCACGCGTGGGCGGCGGGCCAGACCGGCGCCTACCAGTACCTGCTCGCGCTCATCGCCGCGACCATCGTCCTCGACTACTACCTGGCGCGCGCCATCGAGGCCACCGACCACCCGGCCGGCCGGCTGGCGCTCCTGGTGGTGAGCCTGGTGTCCAACCTGGGCATCCTGGCGGTCTTCAAGTACGCCGACTTCTTCCGGCTGGACGTGCTCGGCACCGGCGGCGCGCCGTGGCACTTGCTGTTGCCGGCGGGCATCTCGTTTCACACCTTCCAGTCGCTCAGCTACACGGTCGACGTCTACCGTCGCGAGATCCGCGCCACGCGGTCGGTGATCGAGCTGGCCACCTTCGTCCTGTTCTTCCCCCAGCTGGTCGCCGGGCCCATCGTCCGCGCCACCGAGCTCTTGCCGCAGCTGCGCGACCTGCCGTTGTTCGACCGCGACCGGGCGGCCGACGGCCTGGCCCGCATCGTCATCGGCCTGGCCAAGAAGGTCGCCCTGGCCGACTTCCTCGGCGCCGCCCTGGCCGATCGAGTGTTCGCCGACCCCACGCTCTATTCGTCGGCCGAGGTCGCCGCCGGCGTGGTGGCCTACGCGTTCCAGATCTACCTGGACTTCTCGGCCTACTCGGACATCGCCATCGGCTCGGCGCAGGTCCTGGGGTTCACCCTGCCCGAGAACTTCCGGACCCCGTACCGGTCGCCCAGCCTCCAGGACTTCTGGCGGCGCTGGCACATCACGCTGTCGTCGTGGCTGCGCGACTACCTGTACATCCCGCTGGGCGGCAACCGCGGCAGCGAGCTCACCACGTACCGCAACCTCCTGGTGACCATGGTGCTGGGCGGCCTGTGGCACGGCGCGCGCTGGACCTTCATCGCCTGGGGCCTGTTGCACGGCGGTGGCCTGGCGGCGACCCGCATCTTCCAGCGGGCCCGGTCCCCGCGACGTGCGATGGCGGCGGCGGTCGGCATCGCCGGGCTCGGGCTGACCCTGGAGCTGGCGGGGGCGGCCCCGTCCGCGAGCTGGGCTCACCTCGCGTTCACCTGGACGTGGCTCGTCCCGGTGTGGGCGGCGATCACCGCGGCCTTGGCCGACCTGCCGGCGCCGGTCCTCTTGTCCACACCCCGGCCTCGCCTGGCGACGGTGCTCCAGGCGGCGACGGTGGTCGTCGCGAGCGCTGCCCTCGTGGCGCTCTCGCAGGGGCGCCCGCGGCTGGCCTTGGCGGCGATCGTCGGGGCCGCCATCGTCGCCTGGTCAGCCGACGTCGCCGCGGTCGGTCCCGGCCTCCGCGGGGCGGCGCGCTGGCTGGGGTGGGCCGCCGCGCGTGCGGTCGCCACCGCGCTGGTCTTCGCCTACGTCTGCCTGGCCTGGATCTTCTTTCGATCCGCCACCTTCGACGGTGCGCTGGGGGTGCTACGGCGGCTCGGGGCTGGCGAATACGACACGCCGAACCTGGTGCCGTTGGTGATCCTGGCGCTGGGCACCGCCGCCCTCGCGCACCTCGTCGCGCCGCGCACGGGGCAGGCGCTCCGCAGCCGCTTCGTCGAAGCCCATCCCCTGACCCAGGGTGCGCTGCTCGCCGTCGCCGCGCTCATCCTGCGCGAGCTGGCCCACCCAACCATCGTCCCCTTCATCTACTTCCAGTTCTGACCCGCCGCCGCGCGGGCCCGCCGCATCAGCTGGCGCCGGGCGAAGCGCGCCGGACCTTCCCGCCTTCTTGCTGGCAGCGCCCCGCGCCATCCCACACCTCGGCGTGCTTGGACCAGGCGTGGCTCCCGCCACGCCGCGCCAGCCCCTTATAATAGGCGCGACGCCCCACGAAGAGATCGAGCTGCTGGCCCTGGATACCGCCGCCGGTGTCCACCGCCACCACGCACCCGTCGTGGATGAAGGCGCCCACGCCCGGCGGGCCCGGCATGCGGACCCCATCGAGGGCCGGCAGGTACAGCAGGCTGCCCATCGGGATGACCTTGGGGTCGACCGCGACCGAGCGAAACGGAACCAGCGCGCGGCCGCTGCCGCCGGTGCCCCAGGTCCGGTGCCGTTGCAGCACGTGGAAGCAGGGCCGGCCGCACTTGCAGCCCGTCGCCACGTTCACCATCCGGCCGTCCCTCAGCCGGCCGGTGCCCTGCATGGCGACCTGCCCGGCGAAGGCCTTGGTCACGTGGGCCAGCGGCGTGCAGTCCTGAGCTCGGAGCGGCACCAGGTCGGCGGGGGGAGTGAGGGGGCCCATCGCCGCCAGCGACTGGTCCTCGGAGTCCGCCAGGGCGTTGTCGTTGGCGGGGGCCGCCATCTCGGCCTCGTGGATGATGTAATAAAAGGTGATCTGGAACTCGCCGATGGGGGTCGGCGGCGGCGGCGCGGGCGGGGGCGGGGGGAGCGCTGCCGGGGCCGGAGCGGCGAGGGCGACCGGCTCCGGCATGATGCGGTGGTCGCCTCGGTCGCACGCCGCCAGTGACAAACCCGCCGCCGCCCAGTGGAGCATGCGGCGTCGCAATCGATCCACGATCGCCCGAAGGGCGCGGGCGGCGCGGTGGAGAGCGTTGACGGGGGGCATGGATACCTCGGGGAGAAGTGATCGCCGGCTGGCGCGCCGGCGGCGACCACCCGGGGCCTGTCCAGCACGTCCCCGCAGATGAGCGTCGGGCCGTGCCTTCGTGGCCGGTACAAAGGTCAGTTCCTCGTGGGAACCGAAATTCTAGATCAGGTTCTGGCCGGCGTGGGGTAGCAAACGGTAGTTGATTGGCAATGGTTCATCCACACACGAGCTCCGCGCGCAACACGAACGTGCCCAGCCAGTGGGCCCCGGCGTAGCTGGGCGTGGTCAGCGCCGCCGCGGCCGCGGCCCGGTGGGTGGCGGCGAGGCGACGCAGGCACGGTTGTCGACGGTCACCGGCCGGAAGCGCAGCGGCTAGCTCGGCCAGCATCCACGCGCGGCTGGCGGCGAGCCCCTCTTGGTGCACCAGCCGCCCGTCCTCGCGGTCGCTCGCGGTGGGTGGTTCGATTTTGGCGGTCTCGAGCTCGGGGATCGCGCGATCGAGCCAGCCGGCCAGCGCCGGCGGCGCCAGGACCCGGCTCATCACCGCCGCGGCGCCGAGCGCGGGGGACAGGAAGTCCTCGCCCGAGGGCTCCAGGTGGAGAGCCGGGCCGACGTCGTCCCCATGCAGGCGCACGACCTGATCCGTCAGCCGCGCGGCCAGCTGGCGATCGTTTCGCCGCGCCCAGTCGAGCGTCAGCGCGGCCGCGAAGGCCGACTGCGCGTGCGTCCCGACCCGGATCGGGTGGGCGAGCCGCGCCAGCCACCCGGTCACCCGCTCGGCAGCCAACACGGCGATCGGCCCGGCGGCGTAGGCCCAGCCGGCGGCCTCGGGCCAGGCGGCGAGCTCGCGGTGCAGTTCCAGGAACCACGCCAGCCCGTACGGTCGCTCGAACAGCGGGTGAGCTTCGAGGTACGCCAGCTCACCGGCGAGCCCATCGGAGTCGAAGCTGACCGCCAGCGCCCGGGTCGCGTCGCCGGCCACCGGGTGGGTCGGATGCCGGCGCGCGAAGGCGGCCAGCGTCCAGTGGGCGTGGACCGCGGAGTGCCAGTCGAACGCCCCCCAGAACACCGGGTGCAGGTCGATGGGGCGCCGCGGCCGGTCGTCGGTGACGACGTGGACCAGCTGGTACGGGTGCGGCCGGTGGACGGCGGCCAGGGCCAGCCGGGCGCAGGCGGCGGGGAGATCCCAGGCGGCCACGGCCGAGCCGCGCGCTCAGCCCTTGTACTTGAAGCGGACGTACAGGCGCAGCGCGGCCCCGACGAGGGCCACCACGCCCAGGAGGGTCTGGTACGGCGCCAGCTTCTGCTGCATCTCCATGGCCTTCTGCTCGGCCGGGCTCTCCCCGGGGATCCACTTGGCCACCAGCGGCATGCCGAACAGGAAGCCCAGGCCGAGGGCGCCGCCGGCGCACAGCAGGTACGCGATGAGGATGCTCAGCGGAAAGCCCGACCGGGTCAGGGCGTCGCTGTGCTGGATAAGGTCGATCGCCAGGTAGGCGCCCAGCACCAGGAGCGCGACGCCGATCGCGCCCTGGAAGGGGACCAGCTTGTCGATCAGCTCCTTGGCCTGGGGCTTGTTGCTGATGATGAAGCTCGACAGCGCGAGGATGCCGGCGGCGATGAGGGCGATGATGGTCAGCCAGGTCATGGCCATCATCCTACCTGGCGGCGGCGGGTCACGGGTTCAAAACGTGATCTATCCAGCACCGCGGCCGCGCCGCGGACGCGCGGCGGCATGTCGGTCGGCCCGGCGCCCGCCGGTCGCCTCCCGGCTGGCCCCGTTGGCCGCCCCATCGCTTCGTGCTACCGACGGGCGATGTCCGACCGCACCGCTGCCCTGGAAGCCCTCGTCCGCGAGCGCATCGCCATCCTCGACGGCGCGATGGGCACCATGATCCAGCCGCTGGGCTTCGACGAGGCGGCGTTCCGGGGCGACCGGTTCGCCAACCACGCCACCAGCGTCAAGGGCTTCAACGACCTGCTGGTGCTGACCCAGCCGGCGGCGATCGAGGAGATCCACTACCAGTTCCTGGTGGCCGGGGCCGACATCATCGAGACCAACACCTTCGGCGCCACCTCGGTCGCCGCCGCCGACTACGCGATGGAGCCCTACGTGGTCGACCTGAACGTCGCCGCGGCTCAGGTCGCGCGGCGCGCGGCCGACCGGGCCGAGCGGGCCGACCGGCGGGTGCGCTTCGTGGCCGGCTCGCTCGGGCCCACCACCAAGACCGCGTCGCTGTCCCCCGACGTCAACGACCCCGGCTTCCGGGCGGTGACGTTCGAAGATCTCGTGGCGGCCTACCGCGAGCAGGCCCGGGCGCTGCTCGACGGCGGGGTCGACCTGCTCCTCAACGAGACCCACATCGACACGCTCAACATGAAGGCGGCGCTGTACGCCATCGCCAGCCTGTTCGACGAGGGGGCCCGCCGGGTGCCGGTCATCGCCTCGGTCACCATCCCCGATCGCTCGGGCCGGACCCTGTCGGGGCAGAACGTCGAGGCGTTCTACACCTCCATCGCGCACCACGAGCTGTTCGCGGTCAGCGTCAACTGCGCGCTGGGCGCCGACGAGATGCGGCCCCACGTCGCCGAGCTGGCCCGGCTCCATCCCGGCCGGGTCATGTGCTACCCCAACGCGGGGTTGCCCAACGAGTTCGGCGGCTACGACGACTCGCCGGCGTCGATGGCCCGGGTCCTGGGCGGGTTCGCCGCCGACGGTCTGCTCAACCTGGTGGGGGGCTGCTGTGGCACGACCCCGGCCCACATCGCCGCCATCGCCGAGGCGGTGCGGCCGGCCGCCACCCGGGTGCCACCGGCGGTGGCGCGGGTGACCCGCCTGTCGGGCATGGACCCCTTGGTCCTGACCCCCGAGTCCAACTTCACGCTCATCGGCGAGCGCACCAACGTCACCGGCTCGGCCGCGTTCCGGCGCCTCATCAAGGAGGACCGGTTCGACGAGGCGGTCGCGGTGGCTCGCCAGCAGGTCGAGGGCGGCGCCAACCTCCTCGACGTGTGCATGGACGAGGGCATGCTCGACGGCGTCGCGTCGATGCGGCGGTTCTTGAACCTCATCGCCGCCGAGCCCGACATCGCCCGGCTGCCGATCGTGGTCGACAGCTCCAAGTTCGCCATCATCGAGGCCGGCCTGGCCTGCCTCCAGGGCAAGGGCGTCGTCAACTCCATCTCGCTCAAGGAGGGCGAGGCCGAGTTCCTGCGCCAGGCCAAGATCGTGCGGCGCTTCGGCGCCGCCGTGGTGGTGATGGCGTTCGACGAGACCGGCCAGGCCACCACCGCCGACCAGCGGGTGGCCATCGCCCGTCGGGCCTACCAGCTGTTGACCGAGCAGGTCGGCTTCCCGCCGGAAGACCTCATCTTCGACCCCAACATCCTGACCGTCGGCACCGGCATGGAGGAGCACGACGCCTACGCGGTGTCGTTCATCGAGTCGATCCGCCGCATCAAGGCGGCGTGCCCGGGCATGAAGATCTCGGGCGGCGTGTCCAACCTGTCGTTCTCGTTCCGCACCTCGCCGGTGGTGCGCGAGGCGATGCACGCGGTGTTCCTGTACCACGCGATCGCGGCTGGCCTCGACATGGGCATCGTCAACGCCGGGCAGCTGGCGGTCTACGACGAGATCGATCCGGTGCTGCGCGAGCACGTCGAGGATCTGGTGCTCAACCGCCGCCCCGACGCCACCGAGCGCCTGCTGGCCCTGGCCGCCACCCTGGGTGGCGCGGTGGTCCGCAAGGACGACGAGCAGGCCTGGCGGGCCGAGCCGCTGGGCAAGCGCCTGGCCCACGCCCTCATCACCGGCACCACCGACTTCATCGACGTCGACGTGGCCGAGGCGCTGACGGTCTACCCGCGGCCCCTGGCCATCATCGAGGGGCCGCTGATGGACGGCATGAACGTCGTCGGCGAGCTGTTCGGCGCTGGCAAGATGTTCCTGCCCCAGGTGGTCAAGAGCGCCCGGGTCATGAAGAAGGCGGTGGCCATCCTCGAGCCGCTGATGGCGGCCGAGCGCGCCGCCAGCGGCGACACCAGCAGCCGGGCCGGCAAGGGCACCATGGTCATCGCCACCGTCAAGGGCGACGTCCACGACATCGGCAAGAACATCGTCGCCGTGGTGCTGCGCTGCAACGGCTACGACGTCCACGACCTGGGCGTCATGGTGCCGACCAAGACCATCCTCGACACCGCGGTCGAGCTCGGGGCCGACCTGGTCGGCCTGTCGGGGCTCATCACGCCGTCGCTCGACGAGATGATCGGCGTGGCCAAGGAGATGGCGCGGCGGGGCATGACCATGCCGCTGCTCATCGGCGGCGCCACCACCTCGGGCAAGCACACCGCGGTCAAGATCGCGCCGTCGTACGCCGGCCCCACCATCCACGTCGCCGACGCCAGCCTGGCGGTCGGCGTCCTCGGCAAGCTGGTCGGCCAGGACCGCGGCCAGTTCATCGCCGACAACGCCAGCCGCCAGGAGGTGGCCCGCGAGCAGTTCGCCAACCAGCGCGAGAAGCGCCAGCTGCTCGACCTGGCCGAGGCCCGGCGCCGGCGCCTGGGGCTCGACTTCGCCGACCTGGCGACCCCGGCGTTCACCGGGGTGCGCACCGTCGAGGTCCCGGTGGCCGAATTGGTCGAGTGGGTCGACTGGTCGCCGCTGTTCCACACCTGGGAGCTGTCGGGCACCTACCCCAAGATCCTCGACGATCCCAAGAAGGGCGAGGCCGCCCGCAAGCTGTTCGACGACGCCCAGCGCCTGCTGACCCAGCTCGTCGCCGACGGGGCGCTCACCGCCCGCGGCGTCTACGGCTTCTTCCCGGCCGCGGCCGAGGGCGACGACCTGCTGGTCTACGCGCCCGACGGTGATCGCGTCCTGGCCCGGATGCCGATGCTGCGCCAGCAGGAGGACAAGACCCCGTGCCTGTCGCTGGCCGACTTCGTCGCGCCGGCGGTGGACGGCCGGCCGGTCGATCACGTCGGCGCCTTCGCCGTGACGGCGGGCCTCGGCCTCGACGCGGTGGTGGCGCGGTTCGACGCCGACCACGACGACTACCACGCCATCATGGCCAAGGCCCTGGCCGACCGCCTGGCCGAGGCCTTCGCCGAGTACCTCCACCACCGGGCCCGGGTCGACTGGGGCTACGGCGCCGACGAGCAGCTCACCCAAGAGCAGCGGCTCAAGGAGCAGTACCGCGGCATCCGGCCGGCCTTCGGCTACCCCGCGTGCCCCGACCACGGTCCCAAGCGCGCCTTGTTCGACCTGCTGGGCCACGCCGAGTTCCACGGCATCACCCTGACCGAGAGCCTGGCCATGCTGCCCACCGCCGCCGTCAGCGGCCTGTACTTCGCCCACCCCCAGGCCCAGTACTTCTCCGTCGGCCGCGTCAGCCGCGAACAGGTCATCGACTACGCCGCCCGGGTCGGCGCCACCGCCGTCGACGTCGAACGCATGATCCCGTCGAACCTGGCGTATTGATCGGCGCGCCGTCGCCGCGCGCTGCCCGGCGCGAGGTCACGCCGCCCGCTGGGCATGCCGTGGCCAGGCTCATCGGCTGGCGAGCGGACCACCCGTGGGCGGCTGGCGCGGCTGTCCCGCGGCGCGGGCAGCGGGCAGGGGCGCGAGCCGTGAGCCTGCGCCGCCGGGCCCGGTCACATCGGCTCGCGGGCCTCGAGGGCGACGACCCACGCGGGCTTCTGCGGCACCGGGCGGTAGTCGGCGTCGAGGCGGCGCTTGCCGCTGCCGTCGACGACCCAGCATTCGAGCTCGCGCAGCCACAGCTCGTGGAGGTGCCTGCGCGCGTCGTCCTCGTCGACGAAGACGTACGCGATGCGATCGATGCGCCCGGTGGCGGGCGGCTTCTGCCGGTGCTCGAGGCGGAGGGCGCAGTTGCACAGCATCTCGCCCTGGTTGACCTCGTTGCCAGGACCGACGACGACCTCGAGCAGGTGATCCGCCGCGGAATAGAGCCCCTTGCCGGCACCAACGAGCATCCGCTGCCGATGAAAGCTGATGTGCCCGCCGATGGGGGAGTTGCCCATCCGCTCCAGGCCCGCTTTGGCCTGTTCATAGGCCTCGGCCGGGTCGGTGAGCGCGAGGTCGTGAAACTGGATGAACGTGGTGTCGTTGGGACTCCGGACCACGCGCCACGGGCCGAAGTCGAGCCATCGCCGTGACACCAGCCGATCGTGCCCGGCGCCACGGAACGCACAGCCCCAGCCGTGGTCGATGTGACTGCGATCGAAACCCCAGCGCGGGTAGTCGGCGTCCAGCCATTCGTCGAAAAATGCCGCGCCGATGCAGCAAATCTCGAAGCCAAGTGACAGCACGGTCTCGATGCCCTGCCGCGCGGTGCTGAAGTGTGACTGGAGTGACACTGTAACCTGGTCGCTCTTGGGTCTGACGCCGAGCATGCTCTCGTCTTGCCACTCGGCCCGACCGCGATTTGGCGCTGACTCAATGCGCTCTAGCCAATGAGAATCGGCGGCTTCGGTTGGGCCTTCGCCAAGCCAGATCTTGGTTGGTGGCGAGCTTGAAAAGACAGGGATCCGCGCAGCCGTCAGAAGCCGTTTATTGGTCTCCAGGCCCTCCAATGTCAGGTGCAAGCTATAGCGTCTCATTTTGCGCCCCGTAGCATGTGTAGAATTGCCAGCATCTGATCTGGGGTGCGGGCCGCGTGCATGCGTCCGGACTTGTCAAATACCTCGACAGAGATTCCGCCTTTGAAATCTCCGTCGCGCAGCACCTCAGCGAGCGTCTCCAGGTTCGCGATCGCCCCCTCCGGCTTGGTGAAGACGTATTTCAGCTTGCGAAATCGTCGCCCGTCCGCACGATTTTCACCGCGCAGCATGCCGTGGCCGGCGAGCATGTCCGCGTAGGGGCCGAAGCCCTCGGTGGCGCGCAGGTGTGCGACGACGTCGCCGGGCGCCATGTTCGGCGGGATCTCGACCGCCGCCACGCGCGTGGCAGCCTCGAGCCCGGCGAACTTCCGGTTGACGACCTTGGCCTGGAACGACGGCGCGTCGAGCTCGGGCACGCCGAGCGCCGCGTCCACGTTGCGGTACGAGATGGCGCGGGTCACCGCGTAGCCACAGCGAACGTCGCCAGCGCCATCAGTCGTGAACGACGATGCAGCCGGCGCGCAGGGCCTCGATGAGGAACTCGTGAAGGCCGCCTACGTTGGCGATGACCTCGATGAGTGCGTAGGTCTTGCTCTCGAGTGATCGCTTCATTTCGAGGTTCATGGAGGGGACCTGGCGCTTCAGCTCGTCGAGGCGTTCGATCGGAACGCGCCCGTCGCGGTCGATGATGCCCGCGGCGCGGATCGCGTCCTCGATGCCGCCGATCAGCTGAACTAAGGTGGCGAGATCGTCGCCCTCAAACTGAAGGGGCCCGTCGCTCGCTTCTTCGACACGATCGATAAGGCCAGCTAAGGCGTCAGCGCGCGCTGGATCCACGAGACGCCACAACGCGATGGCGTCGCGTACAGAGTCGAAGCCGTGGCGCAAACGAGCGAAGATTGCGTCTTCGATCAGAGCTTCGGCCTCGTCGCCGCCTCTGTCAAGCACGGACTGGTCGAGGGCGTAGCGAAAGGCATAGAGTGTCATGGGGGGGATGTCTCCGTGCGAGGCGAGTGGGAAAGTCCCTTGATAAGCTTTTCGAGTTCGATTGCCGTGATTCCTAGGGACTTGTTGAATTTCTTATCCGCTGGGCCGCGGGTCGCCTTCTCGGCGGTGGCATCGCTGGCGAGGTCGATGGTGTCGGTGAGGTCTTCTTCTCCGTCGAAGAGCCGGATGCTTTTTTGCCCGCTGGCACCGGCGCTGAGCAGCTCGGCTTGCGCCATCAGCTGGGACTTGGCGTCCGCGTGGTTGTCGCGGTGACCGGTCTTGATCTCTTCGCGTTTGACGATCTTGGCTTTGCCACCTGCGGTGGGGCGCTCGATGATCAAGAGGTCCAGCTCGCCGCGCTGCAGGTAGAGGACGCCGTCGATGTCTACGAGGCCACGGCCGTGCGGCAGTGAGCCGTCGGGCAGTCTCCGATTGTTGCGCCACTCATCGCGTGTTTTCTCCGCTTGCTTCTCGTAGATTTTTACGTTGTCGAGGACCTGGGCGTCAGGATGAGCGGCTTGGGCCTCCGCTTTGAGCAGCTTGGCCATTACTTTGTCGCGGAGGTCGGAGAGTTTTCTAGTTGTCGACTCAGGTAGTTCAAGGAGTTTGCGGATGTCGGGATCATTGAGCAGTCCGAGGTCGTCGATCTTCTGCTTGAGTTCTTCGTACCGCTCCTTCGAGCGCCCGCGCATGGCGGCGGCCTCCTGGTCGCTACGGACGGCGGCGCGCACCTTTGCGCGCGCCGCCTCCACGTCTCCGCCGCCGAAGGTCGCGCGCTGCTGTTCCAGCGTCTTACCCTTGGTCATCTTGACGAGCTTGCTGGTCTCCTCGGGGCTGAGCCCCTCGGCGACTTGCGATAGCCAAGCTTCATGTGCCCGCGTGGTCCCGCCGGCCATCGGCGCATGAGCTAGCTCCGCGTCCACTCGCGATGGTCCGTCAACGTGGTCCGCGCCAGCCAACTCGACCGGTGCGTCGGGGGGCGGCGCGCTGGGGCGATGCTCGTCGCCAGCGCCCGGAGCTTTGGCTGGATCGGCGGCACCGCCGTCGGTGGCGAGGCTCCCCTTCGACGGGGACGTCTCGGCGGGCGCCGGCGCGGCGCCGCGCTCGGCGGCGACCAGCACGTCGTGGGCCTCGGCCACGACCTGGGTCAGCTGGGCTTCGCCGACCGGGGCGTCGGCGGCGAGGAGCTTGTCGCGCTCGCCGGTGAGGTGGTCGATGCGGCGACGCAGCTCTGCGGCGTCGGTGCCGTCGAGGCGGGCGACGTGCTCCTTGGCGGCGGCCAGGCGTCGGCTGAGCCAGTGTCCAAACGCCAGCGACACGCCCTGGATGATGAGGTCGTGGTCGGCGGGTGCGTCGCGGCCTTGGACCACGGCTCCGGCGACCAACCCAGCCCCGGCGCCAACCGCGGCCTGTCCGACGCCAACGCCGAGTCGCCCCGCGCGCCCGGCTTCGCCGACGCCTTGCGCCGCCGCGCCGGCTCCGATGGCCCGCGCACCTCCTTGCGCCAGGAGGGACGTCAAGACGTTCTCGGCGAAGGCCGCGCCTGTGTCATCGCCCGAGAGCGCGTGCTGAAATGCAGCGTTGAGGTACGCCTCGACGACCTGCCCGGCGACCACGGCCGATCCGCGGGCCGCGCCCAGGCTCACGCCGGTGAGGGACGTGCGGGCCAGGGCGCTGAGCAGGTCGGCGGTGATGACCGCGCCGACCTCGGTCGCGACGAAGCTCATCGCGATGGACGCGATCATCATGTTGATCGAGAAGATCACGCCGCCGGCTTCCTCGACGGTCCGCAGGGTCGCGATGGCGCTCTCGGACAGCTCGACGATCTTGGCGGCGGAGATGCGCGCCGCCGCGTCGGTCTGGGCTTCCGCCAGGAGCCGCTGGCGCCCGGCATCGGCGGGCACCACGGCGAGGCGTCCGACCAGGCGGCGGCGGACCGCGTCGACCGGCGCTTCGACGGCGACGAGCGCCCGTGCCAGCGTCTCGGCCCGCGCCACCCACGGGAGGCCCGCGACATGGCCGATGGTTTTGTCGCTGGCGAACAGCTCGCCCGCCGTCTTCCGCAGGTTCTGGCTCAGCGTCGCCAGGCGCAGCAAGAAGGTGTCGATGCGTGCGTCGAGGTCGACTGCCGTCGGGTCGCTGGCGTCGAGGTGCTCGAAGCGCGCGCGCGCGGTGTCGACGGCGAGCGCGCTCCCCGGACCACCGGCATCGGCGTAGCCCTGCGCGGCTTCTGCGCTGCGCAGGGTCGAGCGCTGGGCGTCCCGTGGGTCCGCGTCGACGGGGAGCGGATTGGCCGGCTCGAACGTCAGGCCGCTGCCCGGAGCCACCGTGCCGACCTGGTGCGCCGGCCCGAGGACCTCTTCGTGACCGCCGGTGTCCGACCGTGCCGCGCCGGTGGTCTGCCGACGCTGGGCCAGGCGGGCCTTGCCGTGCTCGAGGAGCTCGACGGCGACGCGCTCGAACCGCGTCGTCGGGTGGAGCACCTCACCCGGGGCGCGCGCGCCGTGGGCGGCCAGGGCGCGCGCGTAGTCTGCCGACATCGTCCGCATCGCCGTGCCGAGATCTCCGCCGAGGTCGCGGCCGAGGGCGCGCCCGACCGCGGGATTCCATGTCGACGCGGCGCTCGCAGCGCCACCGACGGCGCGTGCGCCGGCGACCAGCTCGTCGGCATGGTCGACGATGCCGCCGAGGAAGCCCGGCATGTACAGCGTGGGCAGCAGCAGATCGACGGCGTGCGCGGCGACCACGTCGGGTCCGACGCCCCAGGCGAGTCGCGCGGTGAGCCAGCGCTCGGCCTGCCGTGCAAACTCTGCCGTCACGCCAGCCCGGACGTGCTCCCAGTGTCTGCCCAGGTAGTCGTCGGTCGAGCTATCGCCGGCGCGGATCGCGGCCCCAGGTGGGCCGCCGCCAGGAGGCGCCGGCTGACGCTGGATGGCTGTCGTGGCGCCCGAGTTGCCCGCGTACGGCGCCAGGAGGTCGGCGGCGGACTGGCCGGCGACGACGCGATCGGCGACGGCGTCGGCGTGCTGTTCGTAGGCGTCGCCGGCTTGGCCGACGCCGCCGTAGAGGCTGACGCCGCTGCGCTGCTGGACGACGTGGGCAGCCTCGTGGGCGGCGGTGTGGAGGTCGGGGCTGCTGGCGAAGGCGACTGCGTTTCCGGAGGCGTAGGCGCTGGCGCCGATGGCGGCGGCGGCCTCGGTGGCGGGGCCGCCGACGTGGGCGCCGATCCCCGCCACGTCGTGGGCCTGACCGAAGGACTGCTGGATGCGGTCGAGGTGCGGGAGGGGCTGCGCTGGCCCGGTCAGGCCGCGCTGGGCGTGGGCGTGGACGGTGTCCGCGTCCGGCGCGTCGGAACCGTCGGCGTGGAGCTGGACCGCGGCAATCGGCGCGGCTGCGGACGTAGGGGCGTCCGCGGAAGCCGGCGCGTCGTCGCGCGCCGCCACGTGCAGCGAGAACGGCTGCGCGTCGAGCCAGGAGCTGGCCGACGCCGTGGCGGGCCCGTCGCCGGCCCGCGGCAGCCCGCTGGTCGCGCGCGGCAGCCCCGCCTCGCGCCGTTGCACCGCCGGCAGCGAGCGCGTCGTCGGCCCCGCCCGGCCTCGCCTTCCGCTGCACCGCGGGCGCGGGCGGCGCCGCATCACCCGGTTCACGCCCCGGCCGCTTCCGCTCGCTCACGCCGCCTCCCCGCCGCCGACGCCCCCGTGGTCGCCCACGCTGCCGACAGCTGGCACCCGCCTGGCCGACCCGCCGCCATCACGCACCCGCACGACCGCCCCCGTGCGAGGGGCTCGCACATGCGATTGCGTGGGCTTGCGCGACGTGTTGGTCATCCCTCGTTTCAGCACCAGCTATCGGCCGCCCCGCCCGCCGGTTGCGGACCGACGCCCGGGCCTGCACGTGACGTGCAGCATCTCCTAATACGAGACCGGCCCGATCAATCTTCCCTGGCCCATGTGCGACTCGGCCGCCGCGCGA
The DNA here is from genome assembly GCA_041389965.1 of Kofleriaceae bacterium. Classification (GTDB taxonomy): domain Bacteria; phylum Myxococcota_A; class Polyangia; order Haliangiales; family Haliangiaceae; genus UBA2376. Next base: position 236,372 of record JAWKQV010000004.1, read on the forward strand.
CACGGTTGCGCCGTGTGACATCAGTTTCCCGTGCGATACTAGTGGATTGGCTGATCACCCCGGAGGGGTTGCCGCTCGCTGGCGCGAGGCAACTCGTCCCCGGCAGCGTCGCCCTTCGAACGCGCGAAAACGTTGGCCGGTATCTGCCGGAATCCCCGCAGCGGCAGGGCGCGGCTACCAGCGCGGATACCAGTAGTAGGCCGCGTGGACCGTGCCGTCGAAGGTACGCCATGCCTCGCCCAGACCGGGGATGGCCGCGACGCCGCCGATCGCGGCGCCGACGATCCAACGGCGGTTGACACGGTAGTCGAGGCCTGCGGTGGCGGTGGCGATCACGTTGGCGCTCAGGCTCGACGCCTGGCCGGTGTCGGTCGCGCCCGAGAAGACGACGCCCTGGTAAGACACCGCCGGGCTGGCGCGCCGTACGGCCTGGACGCCGGCGGCGACGCGCACCGTGGGGATCCACCGCACGCCGAGGCGCACGGTGGCGCCGGCGTCGAGGCGCACCGCCTGGGTGGCCAGCGTGAAGGGGGCGTCGATCGGCGTCGAGCTACCCGACAGGACGAAGCGGCCCTGGTCGAACGCCGCGGTGCCCGCCAGCACCGACACCTGGGCGTCGTACTGGAACAGGTTGACGGTGGCGTAGCTGGCGCGCACGGCGAGGCCGCCGAAGCCACCGGCGCCGGCCGCGCTGGCGTAGGCCTCGCCCAGCGACAAGCGGCCGCCGACCGGCTGGACGTGGACCGACGCCTCGCGGCGATCGGCGTGGGCGACGCCGGCCGCGAGCAGGCACCCGGCGAGGACCAGCCACCTCATCGCAGCACGATCCGATCGACGGTGACCCGGCCCTTGCCGCCCGGCTCGGCCACCACCAGCGCCAGCCGCTTGCCGAGCAGGTCTGCCGCGCGGCGCACCACGACCACGCCGCGGCGCGGCCGCCCGGGCGCACCACGCCGAGCACGCCGGCGCCGGCGGCCTCGGCGGCGTCGCTGGTGAAGCGCACCACGCTGGCCACGTCGGTCGGGCCGTCCTGGACCGCCACCGTGGCCAGGCGGTACAGCGCCTTGTTGCGGTTCTCGATCTCGAACACCAGGTAGGCGTCGTCGCCGAGGAACAGCACGTCGGTGGTCTCGACCACGACGTTGGCGTCGTTGCGCTCGATGGCCGACAGCTTGCGCAGCTCGCGCCGCTGCAGGGCCCGCGCGGCGATCAGCCCGTCGGCGACCTTGGGCAGCTCGGCGTCCATCTGCCGGCGCAGCTCGGCTGGCTTGGCCTCGAGGGTGGCGGTGCGCTCCTGCACCTTGGCGTCGATGCGCCGGGCCAGCTCGGCCTCGACGTCGGCCCGCTTGAAGGTGACCTGGGTCATGGCGGCGTCGCGGTCCTGGGCCAGGCGCAGCACCGACACCTTGAGCGTGGCCGTCGACAGCGCGAGGTTCGACGGCTTGGCGTCGGGCTTGAGCGGGCGGATCGCCAGGCTGGTGGCGCCGATGGGCTTCACCTCGTAGCTCTGGGTATCCGACGCCAGCGCCTTGTCGATCTTGTCGGGCAGGTACAGCACCGTGACGAAGTCCGGGTGAACCAGGATCTCGTACGAGCCGCCCTCGTCGACCAGGATGGTCTTGGCCTGGCCGACCTGGCCGGCACCTTGGGCGTGGGCGGCGGTGGGGGCGCCGGCGACGAGCGCGACGACGACGAGCGGGAGGAGCAGGCACGACAACGAGCGGTCGGCGCGGGGGCTGATGGACGGGCGGCGCATGAGATCTCCAGGAGGCACGAGATGACGATCGGGCGCGATGAGGCGGGGCAGCGGCTACTCGCCGGGGATCTTGATCACCTGGATCGAGCTCGATCCGCTGCCGGTGCCGCCGCCGTGCTTGCGGCGGCCGGCGTCGACCGGGAGCCCGGCGTCGACCGGCGGGGTCGCGTCGATCGCAGGGCCGGCGTCGATCGGCGGCGGCGCGTCGGGCGGGGCGGCGTCGAGCGGCGCCCCGGCGTCGACGGCGGGCGGGGGCGTCGCGGCCGGTGCGGCTGGTGCGGCGCGGTCACCGCCGGCGAGGACGACGACCACGACGACGGCGGCGACCAGCGCGGCGGCGACCGCCGCCAGGAGCAGGCCTCGCCGCGCTGGTGGGGGCGACGACGCGGTCGGGGCGGCGGCCGGCGCGCCAGCCGTCTGGGTGGGCGCGCGCATGACCGCCTGCTGCGTGGGCGAGTACGAGGCCGGCGGGAGCACCGGCCCGGGCGCGCCGCTGGCCGGCGCCGCCAGCTCGGAGCGGGTGCGGCTGCCAGTGCGGTTGGGCGCCTTGCCCGGGAACCGCTCGAGGAGCAGCCGCTCGAGGTCGCGCCGGCCGTCGCGCGGGGCGTCGGCGCAGCCCAGCAACGCGTCGATGGCCTCGTCGGCGGTCTGGAACCGCGCGGCGGGATCTTTCTCGAGGAGGCGGAGGGTGACCGCCTCGAGGTCTGCCGGGATCTGGGGGTTGATCTGGCGTGGCGGCACCACGTTCGAGAACAGCACGCGGGCCAGGGTCTCGGCCGTCGTCCCCGACGCGAACAGGTACTGGCCGGTGAGCATCTGCCACAGCATGACGCCCACCGCGAACAGATCGCTGCGCCCGTCGAGGGGGGAGCCGTTGATCTGCTCCGGGCTCATGTACGCCGGCTTGCCCTTGATGGTCACCGACGCGCTGGCCGCGGTCGCGGCGCGGGCCTTGGCGATGCCGAAGTCGCTGACCTTGACCGCGCCCGACCACCCGCACAGGACGTTGTGGGGGGACACGTCACGGTGGACCAGGCCGCGCACCCCGTCGGCGTCGGGGGGCAGCTCGTGGGCGTAGCCCAGCCCCCGCAGCACCTCGACGACGGTGTAGATGACGATGGGGTAGGGCAGCGGCCCCGACTCGATGATGCCGTCGAGATCTTTGCCCTCGACCAGCTCCATCACGAGGTACAGCCGCCCCTCGTGGTCGCGATCGAAGTCGAGGACCGCGACGATGTTGGGATGCTGCATCCGCGACGACAGCTTGGCCTCGCTGATGAACATCTCGGCGAAGGCCGGGTTGCGCGAGGCGTCGGGCAGCACCCGCTTGATCGCGACCGGCCGGGCGAAGCCCTCGGCGCCGACGGTGTGGGCGCGGAAGACCTCGGCCATACCGCCCATCCCGAGCGGGGCATCGAGCACGTATTTCCCGAGCTTCACCTCGGCTGCTTGGCCCGGCCGGTCCTCGGGCCGGCCGATGATCGTCGACATCGACGCGATGATAGCCATGAACGGTGGCGAAGGCGAGCGGCGTGGGGCAATCCGAAACGGAAGGATCTCTGGGTTGACGAGGCCTAGGTGGTTGGGCCGTCAGCCATTCCCGAAGCTGGGCGTCGCGGCGACTCGCCCGTGGCGAGTGACCGTGGTGCCGCCGTCAGCCGCGCGGCGGCGACGCTGGACACGCCGCGCGCGTCCACCCGCGACGGCGGCCGGTCCGCGGTCGGCCTCGTGGGCGCGGTCACGCCGCGGCCGAGGCGTGGTCGGTGGCGCGCCATCCGTAGTACGGTGGTTGCATGTGCAAGGATGCTCTCGTGGATCGAGGTTCAGCGTGGTTGATGGCGGCGTTGGCGGCGGCCGCGCTGGTCGCCTGTGGCTCGGTGTCGGCGCCCGGCGTCGACGCCGCCGCGTGCCCGACCGGCTCGACCGGCCCGAACTGTGACCAGTGCGCCGTCGGCTTCCAGGACAACGACGGCGACGGCACCTGCACCGCGGACTGCTCGACCGCGCCGCCGTGCCAGGCCAACGCCGCGTGCGACGACAGCGCAGGCACCGCGACCTGCACCTGCGTGGCCGGCTACACCGGCCCGGCGTGTGACCAGTGCGACACCGGCTTCCAGGACAATGACGGCGACGGCACCTGCAGCCCTGCCTGCGCTCCGGCGACTTGCTCCAACGCCGGCACCTGCGCCGACGCCAGCGGCACCGCGGTGTGCGACTGCAACCCGGGCTCCGTCGGGGCGGCCTGCGACGCCTGCGCTGCAGGGTTCTCCCGGGTCGGCGGCGTGTGCACCTGGACCGACGTCATCGTCAACGGCGTCTTCGGCGGCTCCGGCGCGCCGTGGGTCAGCTCGGGCGCGACGACGTTCAGCGGCGGGGCGGGCAACCTGCTCGCTGAAGCGTTCTGCACCGGCGGTGAGATCTCGCAGACGGTGACCATGCCGGCCTACGAGGACGCCATCCCGCTGGTGTTGCAGTTCAACGCCATCCGCCGCACGACGGACAACGCGGTCGCGCCGGTGGTCCTCATCAACCACGCCCAGCACGCCGTCACCGTCGGCAACCAGGTCGACGTCGCGGTGCCCAACCAGATCTGCCTGGGCACCCGCGCCTACGGCGGCCCCGTGACCTTCACCTTCGGCAACGGCGCGCCGCTGCGGTGCGGCGCGGCGCCGGTGTCGATCGACGACGTGTCGATCGTCCCGGCCATCGCCGGGCAGTGCCCGACCCCCGGCGCGGTCGCCAACGGCGACTTCCTCGCGGCCGGCCAGAACTGGACCTCGCAGGGTAACGTGACGTTCATGACGGGGCGCGCCAGCCTGGCCGGCAGCCCCTGTGCATCCGCCGCCATCAACGGCACGCTGTCCATCCCCGACGCGGCCGGGCCCGGCGCCGCCCTGGTGGTGTCGTACCAGCTCTCTGGCGCCGGCTCGGCATCCGACGTCCGGCTGCTGACGCGCTTCGGCGACGTGCTGGCGGGGGCGTTCCCGACCTCGAGCCCGACCACCGTGCGGACCTGCGTGCCGCCGTCGATCCGCGGCTCGGTGCAACCGTTCTCCCTGGCGGTCGCCGATCCCGGCGGCGGCTTGTGCGCTGACACCTGGAGCGGGGCCATCACCAGCGTCGCGCTCACCACCGATCCGACCTGCGGCGCGCCGCCGGTGCTCGACCCCGGCTTCGAGAGCAACGGCGCGGGCTGGCAGATCTCGGCCAGCGGCAACAGCCCGGCGCCGGTCATCGTCGACAACGCGGCGCAGGCCCACGCCGGCAGCCGCTTCGCGCAGATCGACACGGCGTTCCCGTGCGGCAGCTACGGATTCACGACGTCGGTGGCCAGCCCGCCGGTGACCTCGGGCGGGGTCCGGGTGTCGTACTTCTACCGGCGGCCGATCGCGTCGCGGTCGACGTTCACGGTCAACGTCGGCGGCGTCAACGACACGCCGCCGGCGACGTCGGGCTGGACCCCACGCAGCTTCTGCCTGCCGGCGGCGCTGGCCGGGCGCGGCCTGACCGCGTCGCTGACCAGCAGCGGCGGCAGCGGCACCTGCGCGACCGCGTACCCCAACGAGCAGACCCAGATCGACGACCTGATGCTGATGGCCGATCCGGGCTGCCCGGCGATGTAGCTCGGGGCATCGGGGCCGCGCTGGCAACCCGCGGCACGGCGCGAAGGTCGACGGGCGGGGCGCGTCCCCCAGGTAGCACACCTACCTGGAGGCTCGCGCATGTCGATGATCTTGTCCGGAACCACCGCCGCCGACTACGGCAACCCCACCAAGCAGCAGACCCTCGCCGGCGCGACGCTGGTGTTCTATGCCCACGAGCCGGCGCCGGTCGCGGCGGCGACGGCGGCGGCGCCGCGGGCGCGCTGGGACTTCTACCCGACCAGCGCCGATCCCACCACGCCCGAGCTGGGGCGCGCGGTGGTCGCCGCCGACGGCACCTTCTCGACGACGCTCAAGGGGCGCCCCGCCGCGGTCGTGGTCACGATCGCCGTCGACAAGTTCGCGTACGCGCCGGCGACCGGCAAGCACGCCCGCGGCGTCCTCGGCGTCGCCGCGGTGGCCGCCCTCGATCCCGACGGCCAGCAGGTGCGGGCCCACCTGGCCATCGCGCTGGCCAAGCCCGGCTACTGTCGGCTCCTGGCCGCGCTCGATCTGTGGCTGGCCGCGGGCCGGGTGGTCGCCGGCAGCCCGGCGGCGGCGGTGGCCGGGGTGTTCGTCACCGCGTTCGATCGCGACATCACCCAGGACGATCAGCTGGGCGAGGCCGAGACCGACGCCACCGGGTCGTTCGAGGTGTTCTTTGCCGGGGCCGCGTTCCGCAAGCTGCCGCTCCTGTCGGGGGTGCTGGCCAGCCTGACCTCGCTCGAGCTGGTCGGCGGTCCCGACCTGTTCTTCAAGGTCCGCGCCGGCGCGGTGGTGCTGCTCGACGAGGCACCCGCCACCGGGCGCGCCAGCGGCCGCGAGAACTCGCACAACTGCTCCTTCAACGAGCTCACGGTGGCGGCCCCCGGGGTCGTGCCAGGCGTCGACGCGGGCCCCACGGTGTGGCGCGCCATCGGCGACCTGGCCATCGTCCCGGCGACGCCCGGCGGCGTCATCGATCTCGACGCCGACGGCCTGACCGCGGTCGGCAAGCAGGCGGTCCACGCGGTCATCAAGCTCAAGGGGACCGCGTTCCGGCGCTTCACCAACGGTGAGGCCATCCGCTACCGCTGGCTGGTGCGCGAGTGGGCCAACCCCACGGTCGCCGCCGGCGGCCCCGGCGCCCCGCCGGTGCCAGCCGGGCGCACCGCGGATCCCAGCGGCGCGGTGCCGACGGGCTGGACCGCCATCACCGCCGGGCTCGGCGGTTCGTACGGCAGCGTCATCGGGTTCTCGACGGCCGGCGGCGTGTACACCGTCACCGCGGTGGCGCTGCCGGTCGCGCCCGACGCCAACGGCTGGATCGAGGTCGATCAGCGGGTGCTCGCGCCCGGGGAGTACTACGCCGCCAGCGGCGAGCTGGCCCGGCTCGACACCGCCCAGCTGGTGCCGCCGGGCGGCTACGCGCACCGCAAGTTCTCGCTGGTGCTGCAGGTCCAGACCGCGTCGGCCGGGTTCCAGCAGGCGCCACAGCCGATCCACATCTGCAACGATCAGGTCCGCCTCACGTTCCACCTGAGCGGCCTGGGCGGCGGCTGCGACCCGTTCGTGCGCGTGGGCGGCACCGTCGACATCGACGCGGCCTACCAGGTCGAGCACCCCTACCTGCAGAGCTTCCGCACCTACGTCCAGAAGCACGACGGCACCAACCACCAGGCGCTGTCGGCGTCGGCGACGTTCGCGCCGGCGGCTCCGTTCTGGCTGGCCCCGCCCGGCATCTCGGGGACCGCCACCCTGGCCGGCTACGGCGTCGAGCCGTGCTCGTACGAGGCCGGCATCGTGGCCCAGGCGCGGCTGACCACCGGCGAGGCCACCATCCTCGCCGCGGGCCCGGTCAAGGAAGGCTTCTGCGTGCGGTGAGCACGCCGGCGGCGGGCCGGCAGCGCGCGCCGGTCGCGGCCGCCCGTGGCGAGCGATTCCGATTCGCGCGGCCGCCGGTCGCCGCGACGGGCCGCTACCATCGGGCGATGCCCGCGCTGCCGCCCGCCTTCGCCGCCCTGGTCGCCGAGGCGGCGCTGCCCCTCGACGACTTCGCTGCCCAGCCGCTGCAGGCGCTGTCGCGAGCGGCGCTGGTGATGGTGGCGCGGCAGGCGACCGATCTGCTCGGCCCGGGCGCCGGCACGCTGCTGGTCGAGCTGGGCGTGGCGCGTGATCGCATCCGCGCGCCGGTCGAGGTGGCCGAGCTGGTGGCGTCGGCCGGGCTGCGCGCGGTGCGCGCCGGCGCCCACACGGTGGCGCGCGGCGAGGCCGATCGTGCTCTGGTGTTCGTGATCCAGCGCGGGCTCCAGGCCCTGGCCGCGCGCGCCGACGCGCCGCGCGAGCTGGCCCAGCCGACCTGGGGCGCGGACGGCGCCTTCGGGGCCGAGACCGAGCGGGCGGTGCGTGGGTTCCAGGCCTGGCGCGGCGCGACGCCGACCGGGCGGTTCGACGCCGACGACGCCCGCGAGCTGGAGGCGCGGCTGGCGCTGGCCCCCGCGCCCGATCTGTTCGCGGTGGATCACGAGGTGACGCTGCTGTCCAAGGGGGCCCGTCGCGTCGTCGAGATCGCCCGGGGCGTGGTCGCCGCCACCGCGGCCCAGCCGTTCACACGGCGCGTCGACGGCGTGACCTACGCCTGCCACGCGGCCCAGTTCGGCACCGCGCCGACGCCGGGGCTGTTGCGCCTGCCCGGCGGCGTCGCCTACGGCCTGGCCGGTCGCACGTACTGGAAGTGCAACGTCTTCGGCGGGGCGGTGATCGCCCTGGCCGACCTCCCGGTGCCGACCTTTGCGGCCGGGGTCTACCGTCACTTTCCGCGGGCTGAGCGGTTCGGCGCCGCGCTGGCCAGCAAGCCAGGGTGGCGGCTGGTGCGCCACCTGGACCACCGCGATCCGGCTGACCCGTACCGCGCGGTCGCGAGCGCCGCCAACGACGCCGCCGTCGCGGCGCTGCTCGCCGCGACCCGGGCCGGCGATCTCCTGTTCGTCGACCACCCGGGACCACCCGGGGACGACGGCGGCCACACCCGGGTGTGTACGCGCCCCGCCCGCAAGGGCGACGCCGACGTCGCGCCGCTGTTCGCCCAGGCCCGCAGCGATCTGGCCCGCGAGGTCCGCGACGGCCTGGCCGCGCTCGGCGGTGGCCGTGAGACCCAGCTGTGGCTGGTGCGCGCCGTGGTGTGACCGGTCAGGCGCCGGTGCAGATGAAGCTGGCGCCCTGGGCCGGGTAGTAGAACAGGTCGGTGAAACACATCTCGTCGTCGGACGAGTCGCCGAAGCGGACGGTGGCGCCGGTGGTGTTGTTGTACGTGCACGAGGTGGTCAGCACGTCGCCGGGGCGCAGCTCGAAGGTCGGCGCGGTGAGCTGGAAGCCCTGGCTCTCGAAGTCGTAGGGGATGTCTTGCAGCACGAGGTCCGGCGAGCCGCTGCGGGTGATCACCGAGCGCAGGTTGGTGCCGAGCTTGTGCATGTGCTGCGACAGCGCGAACACCTGGATCGGCTGGCTGGTGATGTTCGAGATGTTGCACGTGCCCGACTGGGTCGACACGCCCTGCGGCACGGTCAGCGTGAACGTCGGTCCGGCCAGGACGATCTCGGCCAGGTGCTGGATGTCGGCGGCGGTGGCCTGCTCGAACAGCGTGCCCGAGGTGCCCGACAGCGGCTGGTCGGTGGCGTTGTAGAGGTGGAGGTTCAGCAGGAGCCGCGAGCCGGCGGTCAGGTGCAGGCCCACCCCGGCCGGGAACACGAAGTCGGGCGAGCCGACCCCCGAGCCGTAGATCATGCTCTGCCCGTTGGTGCCGGCGTTGCAGCGGACCACGCCGTCGGGCGCGCTGCCGGTGTACGAGGTCAGCACGGTGTGGTGGGTGCCGGGCGGGATGATGGGCCGGAACGCCTTGATGTACGTGTCGGTCGGCACCGTCGCGTACACGCAGAAGTAGCCCTCTTCGCCGGCGGCGAGCTGCCAGTCGCCCTGGATCAGCGGCTGCCACCCGGCCGGAGCGTCGACCGTCGTGCCGTCGATGCCATCTCGGGCGTCGATCTCCGCGGGCCCGATGGGGCCGCTGCCGCAGGCCGTGGCGAACGCGATGAGCGCGGAGAAGACGGTGGCGGCGGTGCAGCGCATGGGGCCGAGCATGCCAGAGGCGCGGTGGGGACCCAAGCGCTGGTTGCCCCAGCGGCCGCGATGGCGCATACCGACACCATGCGCGGCGCGGTAGTGCTCCTGATCGTGGCCGGTGCGGTCGGCCTGGCCCAGGCCAGCCCGGTTTTCGAACGCGTGGTCGTGGTGGGCCGGCCCGACCCGGCGGCGCCATGGTCCGACGGCCCCACGCTGGCGCGGGCAGGCGCGGCGGCCGAGCTCGCGGTCGTCGTGGTCGCGCGCGACGGCGGCCGCAGGATCGTGCTGGCTGATCCGGCGCTGGCCCCGCTACGCCTGGGCGGTCGGGCGGTGTCGGCCCGGCAGCGCCGGCCCCTGGCCGATGCGGTCGCCGCCGTGCGCTGGTCGATCGTCGAGCCGCACGGGTTCCGGGTCGGCCTCGCCGCCAACGGCGCGACCTCGCGCTTCTACGCCAACGTGTCGACCGAGCGCGCCGACTTCGGCCGGTGGCTCGGCTACGATCGCATCGACTACTTCGCGACCGAGGTGCAGCCGTGGGCCGACCTGGGCACCGGCGGTCGGATCCCGGCCAGGGTCACCAGCGCCGAGCCCGACGCGGTCCAGCTGGCCGGCCTGGGCACCACGCGCTACCAGGTCGCGGTGCGCCTGCGCGACGGCCGCGAGCTGGCCAGCCCCGGGGCCGAGGCGGTCGACGCTTTCGGGCTGCTGCCGTCGGTACACCGGGTGTCGGTGCGCCAGGGCGACGACTTCCTGGGTTGGTTGTCGGCCTACCTGTTGGTGCCCGAAGTGTTCGGCTCGGCCGGCGGCGGCAAGAACCACCAGACCGAGCGGTTCACCGGGGCCGACTGCGCCGACGTCATGGTGGGCGCGCTGCGACGCACCGGCCGCGCGGTGCCGTACACCAGCGTCGCCGGGCTGCCGCGGTACACCCGCGCGGTCGCCGCGGCCACCGTCCTCGACGATGCCGGCCGCCCGGCCAGCCCCATCGCCGGTGTCCGCCCCGGCGATCTCATCCGCATCGACTACGGCGGGGCGCTGACCGGCCACACCCCGCGCAGCTGGGATCACGTGGCCGCGCTGTGGGAGGACAAGAGCGACCCGACCGGCCCCGCCGGGGGCGGCCCCGATGGCCAGCTCGACGGCTTCGACCTGGTGATCCACATGGGCCACCCGCGGCTCATCATCGAACCGCTGGCGGCGCAGGCGCCGGCCACCGTCGACGTCCTGCGCTGGCGGTAGCGCGCCGCGGCGCGACGGCGGTCAGGGGACGCCGGGGAACGCCGTCACCCGCTCGATCGTCAGGTCGGGGAAGGCGTCGACGTACTGGATGGTGACGTCCGGGAAGGAGTCGACCATCTGCCACAGGCCGCAGGCGTCGGGGAACGCGGTGACGGTCTTGACCTTGAGGTCGGGGAACGCGGTGACAACCTTGACCTTGAGGTCGGGGAACGCGGTGACGACCTTGACCTTCCCGTAGAGACGGTGGCCCTTGAGCGTGCAGTCGCTGCCGAGCTTGGCCATCGGCGTGGGCGCCGGTGTCGTCGTCACGCCCGGATCGGCCAGGGTGGCGCCGGCCAGGGCGCTCGCCACGCCCACGCCGGCCACGATCGTCATCCGCTGGGCTCGTCGAGTCATGGACCGTTGATACCGGCGCCGGGGAGGTGGTGCAAGGTGCTTCACGCCCCGCACCCACATCGGGGCTGTCCCGGCGTTGCGCTGCGCACCCTCCGCTGCGCACGGCGCGTCTGTGATTCCGCATGACTGCCGAGGCACGCGGCTTGCTCTGTCCAGCTCCCATGCGCCTATCTATCGCCTCCATCCTCGCAATCCTCTCGGTGCCGACCCTGCTCGCGTGCGGGGGCGGCGGAGCGCTCAGCCCCGGCGCCGGCGACGACCCGGGCACCGGCACATCGACCCTGGGCGTCGACGCCGAGGTGACCGCGCGCCCCATCGCCACCAACGCTCGGGCCGCCGAGGACTTCGTCACCGAGTTCCAGGTCCGCGTCACCAAGAACGGCAACCAGGTGACGTCGGGGACGGTGACGGTGACCTCCGCCGTGGGCGAGGTCGCGCTTACCTACAACGACGGCAACAATCGCTGGTCCGGGACCCAGGCCAGCTACAGCGAGGTGTACGAGCTGTCGGTCGTCGCGGGCGCCGACACGGTGGACGCGGTCCGGGTCGACGGACCGGCGCTCCACACCTTCAGCGCGCCGCTGCCGGGGGCCACCCTCGACTCGTTGGTGGCCAACGAGATCCGATGGGATCGGGGCGAGGCGGCCGACGTCGCGACCATCGACACCGACCGGATCGACCAGCTCACCATCGCCGACACCGGGACCTTCTCGCTGCCCGCGGGCAGTCTCAAGGACAACAGCCAGAACGCCGAGCAGGACCGGATCCGGCTCGAGCGGACGCAGCGCGTCACGCCGGCTGGCGCGGTGGCCGGCTCCGTGATGCGGGTCTCGGTCCGCAACGAGATCGAGGTCCTGGTCCAACCGACCGGGTTGTGAGCGTGTAGGCGGCGCGGCCGCGCCCCCGGCGGTGGCGGCCGTGTAGTATGCGCGGCCATGAGCACGCGCGACCACATCCTCGACTCGATCCTCGACGCCGTCGGCGAGACGCCGATGGTCCGCCTGAACGCCGTCACCGCCGGCCTCGACTGTGAGGTGGTCGCCAAGTGCGAGTTCATGAACCCGGGCGGATCGATCAAGGACCGCATCGGTGTCCGCATGCTGCTCGACGCGGAGAAGAGCGGACGCATCCGCCCGGGCGACACGCTGATCGAGCCGACCAGCGGCAACACCGGCATCGGCCTGGCGCTGGCGGCGGCGGCCCGCGGCTACCGGGTCATCATCACCATGCCGGAGAAGATGTCGCAGGAGAAGCAGGTGGTCCTCGAGGCCCTGGGCGCCGAGATCATCCGCACCCCGACCGAGGCGGCGTGGGACGCGCCCGAGAGCCACATCGGCGTGGCCAAGCGCCTGCGCGAGGTCATCCCCAACTCGCACATCCTCGACCAGTACGCGAACCCGTCGAACCCGCTGGCCCACGCCGAGGGCACCGCGCGCGAGATCATCGCCCAGACCGGCGGCACGTTCGACGCGGTGGTCATGACCGCCGGCACCGGCGGCACCATCTCGGGCGTGGCCCGGGTCATCAAGGCCGAGGTGCCGTCGGCGCAGATCGTGGGCGTCGATCCCGAGGGCTCGATCCTGGCTGGCCCCGGCGAGATCAAGAGCTACAAGGTCGAGGGCATCGGCTACGACTTCATCCCCGACGTGCTCGACCGGTCGCTGGTCGACCGCTGGATCAAGAGCAACGACAAGGACTCGTTCCGCGTCGCCCGCCAGCTCATCCGCCAGGAGGGTCTGCTGGTGGGCGGCTCGTGCGGGTCGGCGGTGTGGGCCGCGCTGCAGGTCGCCCGGGAGCTGGGCGCCGGCAAGCGGGTGGTGGTGATCCTGCCCGACTCGATCCGCAACTACCTGTCGAAGTTCGTCGACGACCGGTGGATGCGACAGCAGGGCTTCCTCAAGGCCGACTGGGAGGTCGGCACCATCGCCGACGTGGTGCGGTCGATGGGCCAGCGCGAGGTGATCACGGTCGCGGCCGACGCCAAGGTCGGCGCGGCCACCGAGCTGTTCAAGCAGCGCGGCATCAGCCAGGTGCCGGTGCTCGATCAGGGCAAGCTGGCCGGCATCCTGACCGAGAGCGATGTGCTGCACGCCCTGGTGAGCGGCCGGGTCACCGCCGACACCATCGTCGCCGAGGTCATGGTGCGCAAGGTCTCGACCGTGGCGATGCACGCCTCGTCGAGCGAGCTGCCGGCCATCTTCGAGCGCGGCGAGGTGGCGCTGGTGGTCGAGGGCGACCGCCAGGTGGTGGCGCTACTCACCAAGATGGATCTGATCGAGATGCTGGCGGCGCGGCGCCGGCCGGGCTGATCGCCGCACCCCCCGCGCCGGGCCGGTAACCGAGTCGGCGGCGTCCGCGTCGAAGCCGCCGTGGACCAGCAGCTCGATCCCCTGATATTCGTCGACAGCGCGGTCGACCTGGCCGCGCTCGACCGCTACGACGACGCCCAGCTCGACGAGCTGCCGTTCGGCGTGGTCGGGCTCGACCCGCGCGGCACCATCGTCCGCTACAACCTGGCGGAGGCCCGGCTGGCCCGGCTCGACCGCAGCCGGGTGCTCGGGCGCGCCTTCTTCAGCGAGATCGCGCCGTGCACGGCGACCCCCGAGTTCCAGGGGCGGTTCCAGGCCTTCGTCGCCGGGCGTGACGCGCGGATCACGTTTCCCTACGTGTTCGACTTCACGTTCGGCGCGCAGGAGGTCGAGGTCGAGCTGGTGCGCTCGACCCGCCCCGCCTTGTTCTACCTGTGCATCAACCGGCTCAAGTTCCGCCCGCCGCGGCCGGCGTTCGCCGACGTGGCCGCGCCGCGCCAGGCCGACCTGGTGCCGGGCGAAGAGGCGCTCGGCATCCGCCGCGACGAGGTCGAGCAGCGCGTGGTGGTGGTGCCGGTGGCGGCGCTGCGTGCGCTGCGCCTGACCTGGGACAAGATCGCGCCCCAGGGCTTCGGGCTGTTCGCCACCGAGTGGGGCGTGCGGTGGGGCCGGCTGGCGGCCATCGACATCGACGCCGAGCTGATCGAGACCCGCGACACCCGCCTCCACGATCTGCCGCTCGACGACGCCCTCGGCATCATCCAGGCCTACCTCGAGCAGGACGGCTGGGGCCAGGTCCGCGTCGACGTGACCAGCCCGGCGGCGGTGGCGCGCGGCGTGGCGCTCATCACCGTCGAGCGGTCGGCGCTGGCCGAGGCCAGCGGCGTCAGCGATCAGCCGCGATGCCAGCTCCTGGGCGGCGTGGTGCGTGCGCTGCTCAGCCACGCCTCGGGCCGCGGGCTCACGGTGCGCGAGGTGCGGTGCGCGGCCCAGGGCCACCCGCGGTGCGAGATGATCGCGACCGCGCTGACCCGCAGCGCCGAGCTCGACGCGGCGCTGGAGACCGGCGGCGACGTGCGCGGCGTGCTCGACGCGCTGGGGCCCCTGCGGCGCGAAGTGACCCGCGCTGGCGACGTGCTGGCCCGGCTATTCTGAGGTGACCCGGGCGACCTCGGCCAGCCATTGGTCGAGGAAGCTGGTCGGATCGAGCCGGCCCAGGCTGGCCACGGTGACGGTGGCGCCCCGGTCGTGCCGCACCACGGTCACCACGCAGTTGCCGCGCGCGCGCGGGATCTGCGGCGACGGCGACGACGCGGCGATCAGCGCCACCGGCCCGGGCAGGCGCAGCGCCGACAGGCCGGCGTCGCCTGCCAGGTGCTCACGCGGCCCGCGCAGCCAGCGGGTCGGCCCGGTCCGGACCGAGGCTCGCTTGACCGAGGTCGGCACCGGCAGCACCGCGAGGGTCGCCAAGAGCCGGGTGGCGATGCCACGGCCGCCCGCCTCGCGGGCGATGGCGGCCTTGGCCCGGGCCGCGAACGCCTCGAGCGGCTCGCACGCGCCGTCGACGTAGCGGACCGCGAGCATCGCCGGCCGCACCCGGTGCGCGAACCGCGCCGGATCGTCGACGGCGCCGCGCGCGACCGGCAGCTGGAACGAGGGCGAGCGCGCCGCGCGCGGGTCGCCGCGCCGCTGGTGCAGCACGCGGCCCAGCGCGTACGCCAGCGGCAGGGTCGGCGGCAGCCGGGGCAGGTGCCGCCAGGCCACGCCCAGCAGCTCGGTGCCCGGCGGATGCGCCGTCGCCAACCGCGGCAGCGGCCGATCGTCGATGGCGGCGGCCACCGCGGCGAGCGCTGCCGGGACGGTCGCGCCGACCACCTCTTGGGTGACCCGCGCGTGGCCGTAGCCGTCGATGACCAGGTGACAGGTGGTGACCGCGGTCAGGGACCCGACCCGGGCCACGCCCAGCCAGGGCCCGGCCGCGGCGCCGTGCCAGGCCCGGCGGTGGCCGTGCCGCAGCGTGGCCAGTGCGTCGTCGCCGACCGCGACCACCACCAGCGGCGGGGTCGGGTCGGGCCCCAGCGCGGTCGCGCGGCCGGCCGCGACGTCGGCCAGGGCCGTCACCAGCGCGCCGTCGTGCGCGGGACCGCGTGGGTCGAGGGTCGCGCCCACCACCCGGGCACCCACCGCGAACCCGACCCGCCACGGCGTCGCGACCGGCGCGGTCCGCGCCACGCCGTCGACGACGCTGACCGTGACCGCCAGCGGCTGGCCCGGCAGCGTGCCGTCGAGCTCGACCACCGCGCGCACCGCCGCGTGCGCCGCGGTGACCGCCCACGCGCACCACGCCCCGCAGCTGGCCGGCGCCACCGTCTCGGCGGCCATGAAGGTGTCGGTCGCCGGCTCCGCGTTCGACGCCAGGTACGGCGCGTCGAGCTTGGCGGCCCACGGCTCGACCGCGGCGGCGGTGGCGATGATCGCCCACCACGCCGGATCCCGCCGCCACGCGGCGGGCGCAAACTCGTCGACCAGGCCGGCCAGCTCGCGGCCGCGCGCGACCGGGCCGATCACGCCAGCCTCAACAGGTAGACCGGCTGTTCGGCGTCGACCGCGTGGTCGAGCTGGGCCCAGCCGGCGGCGCGGGCGTCGGCGGCGATGGTCGCCGCCGGTGGCGCGGTGCGGACGACCAGCGGCCCGAACGACGCGCGCAGCCAGCGGGTGCCGAGCCGGTCGGCGTGGGCGCGGATCTTGGCCGCCGGCGCCTCGGGATCGAGCTCCACGATCCACGCCGGTCGGCCCGGCCGCACCACCCGGCGCAGCTCGGCCAGGGCGGCCCGGCGATCGCCGACGTGGCGGATCGCCGACACGCTGACCGCGGCGTCGACGGTGGCGTCGGCCAGCGGCAGCGCCTCGGCCCGGGCCCGGAGCCGGGGCCCCACCGCGGGGTAATCGGGGCTCGGCTCGACGTCGATCACCAGCGCGGCCGGAACTATCTGGCGCAGGGTGATCCCGACGGTGCCGGGGCCGGCGCCGACGTCGATGATGACGGCGGCGGTGGCGAGATCGGGCGCCCAGCGCGCGGCCAGGCGCTGATCGAGCGCGCCGAAGGCCGGCCGGGCGTGGCGTCGGTACCGGCGCGCGCTGGCGCCGGTGAACACCCACCGGAACAACCAGCGGTCGAGCCATCGGCGGTGCGTCGGCGCCACGGGGGGCAGCCTAGCAGGGCCGCGCCGAACTCAAACCTGCCGCTGCGGTCGCGGCCGCACTTGGTTCGCCATGACGATCACCCAGGTGTTACCGTCTCGGATCATGCGTCGCTCTGTTGTCTTGGCTTCTCTCCTGAGCGTGTCGGCTGCCGGCCTCGCCGCGTGCGGTGACGACGGCACCTCGCCGCCACCGGACGGCATCGCCGCCGAGTGCAACCCGCTCGGCGGGGTCACCTGCATGCTGCCGTGGCCGTCGGCGGCCTACGAGCGGGTCGATCCGTCGACCCCCAGCGGCGTCCGCCTCGATATCCCGGCCGCGGCGATGCCGGTCAACCTCGACAACATCGCGATCGACGTCGCGCCCTACAACCGGTTCGACGGCTTCGCGCCGTCGGGGCCGATCCTGGTGGTGATGCCCAACGGCATCTCCGGCGACGGCCTGCCGCCGCCGGAGGACCCGGGCCAGTCGTTGACCGCGGCGTCGCCGATCGCGCTGGTCAACATGGACACCCACGAGCGGGCGCCGTTCTTCGCCGAGATCGATCAGAACGTCGCCGAGCCGACCCAGCGGGCGCTCATCATCCGGCCGGTGGTGCGGCTGGCGCCGGCCAGCCGCTACGCGGTGTTCTTGCGCAACACGCTCAAGGACGTCGACGGTCAGCCGCTGGTCGCGCCGGCCGCGTTCGCCGCGGTGCGCGACGATCGCGACTACGCCCACCCCCGGCTCGATCGCACGCGCTACCCGGCCATCTTCGCCGAGGCGGAGACCGCCGGCCTGGCCAAGGCCGACCTGGTCCTGGCGTGGGACTTCCACACCGCCTCCGACGAGTTCTTGACCTCGGACCTGCTGTCGATGCGCACCCAGGCCCTGACCGCCATCGGCGCTGACGGCGCCAACCTGACCTTCGCCGCTACTGAGCGCCTGGCCGATCCGGCCCTGGTGTCCAAGGCCTACGTCGGCACCTTCACCTCGCCCGACTTCCTCACCGACGGCGAGGCCGACGGCTCGATCATGCGCCGCGGCGCCGACGGCCTGCCGGTCCGGCAGGGCATGCGCGACGCCAACTTCGCGGCCATCATCCCCAAGTGCGCCGAGACCGCCACCCTGCCGCTGCCGGTGGTGGTGTTCGGCCACGGTCTGTTCGGCTCCGGGTCGGACTACCTCGACGACAGCTTCCTGCAGCGGGTGGCCGATCAGTACTGCTACGTGGTGTTCGGCGGCGACTTCATCGGCCTGACCGGTCGCCAGTTCACCGTCGCCGCGCTGGCGGCCAACGACATCAACAAGGGCGCGTGGATCACCGAGAAGCTGGGCCAGTCGGTGATCGACTTCATCACCCTCGAGCACGCCATCCGCGGCCCGATGCGCACCTCGCCGCAGTTCAAGCGCGGCGCCGAAGAGATCATGGACGCGTCGAAGGTCTACTACCTGGGCGGCTCGCTGGGCGGGATCATGGGCAACGTGTTCATGGCCTACGATCCGGTCATCACCCGCGGCGCGCTCGGCGTGCCGGGCGGCGCCTGGACCATGCTGTTCGAGCGGTCGCTGGCGTGGAGCGCGCTCAAGGGTGCCGCCACCGGCGCCTACGAAGACCCGCTGCTCTACGAGCTGTTGGTCAGTCTGCTGGGCATGAAGTTCGAGCCCTACGATCCGATCACCACCTCGGGCCGGGTCATCAACGATCCGCTGCCCGACACCCCGCGCAAGCAGATCCTCATGTGGGAGGCCATCGGCGACTGCCTGGTCAACAACTACTCGACCGAGATGGTGGCGCGCACCATGGGCCTGTCGCTGCTGACGCCGTCGGTGCGCCAGCCGTGGGGGATCCCCGCGGCCGACGCGCCTCAGATCACGTCGGTGCTGACCGTGCTCGACGAGCACCCGATGCCGCTGCCGATGTCATCGGTCAACCTGCAGCCGCTGGAGGACAACGGCACCCACTCGGGCGTCAACAAGCGCCAGGCGGTGCTCGACCAGGTGCGGGCCTTCATCCTCGACGGCACCATCACCCAGACCTGCCAGGTCAACGGCACCCCGACGTCGTGCGACTGCGCCACCGGCGCCTGCGGCCCCCGGCTGTGACCCCGCGCCCGGCGCGCCTCGGGCCGGGCCAGGGCGGCTTTGCGGCCGGATAGCCACACGGCTGTCACCGAGGCGCGGCACAGTCCGAGCTAGATGAAGGCATCGTTGGACATGCGTCCGATCGTGGTCGTCGCGGCTCTGACCTGGCCGGTGCTGGTCGGCGCCGAGCCGGTGGCCCCTGCGCCCGAGCCGGTCGCCACCGTCGGTGGCTTCGACCTCCACGCCGGAGGGTACCTGCAGCCCCAGCTTCGGCTGCGCCAGGATGATCCGGTGGCGGCGTTCGACGAGGACGGGTTCCGGCTGCGGCGGGCCCGGCTGACCGCCGACGCCGTCCGCACCCTGGGCCGGGTCCAGGTGACCGCGGAGCTCGAGGTCGAGCTGACGCCGGACACCCGCCTGCTCGACGGATCGGTCGCGGTGGCCGGCTGCCTGCTCGACGGCGGCGGCTGGCGGCTCGAGGCGGGACAGTTCCGCGTGCCGGTGTCGCGCCAGAGCATGATGTCCGACAGCCGCCTGGCGCTGGTCGACAAGGCCGAGCTGGCGTCGCTGGCGCCCGACCGGCAGATCGGCGTCATGGGCACGGTGATCCTGCCGCACGTGCCGGCGGTGCGGCTGTCGACCGGCGTCTGGAACGGCGAGGGGATCAACCAGGGCGGCAACGTCGATCAGCGGTTCTTGTACGCGGGGCGACTCGAGGTGCGGGCGCTCGGCCGCGCCGAGCCGCTGGCGGGCTCCGCGCTCGGCGGGCGCTACCTGTGGGCCGGGCTGTCGGGCGCCAGCCAGCGGCAGGACTCGGGCGGCGCCGTCGAGCGGCAGGTCACGGTGGGCGGTGAGCTGGCGTTCGGCCTCGCCGGCGCCTCGGGCACGGTCGAGTACCTGCAGGTCAAGCACACCTTCACCGGCTCGACCCAGCCGGCCTACCGGGCCAACGGCGTGACCGCTGAGCTGGCCTACCTCATCCCGGGCGTCCCCGGCCCCGGCCGCTACGAGGTGGCGGCCCGGTTCGAGGAGATCGATCGCAACGACACCGTGCCGATCGTGCGCATCGGCGACCCCAACCAGTCGCTGCGCTACTACACCGGCGGCCTGTCCTGGTACGTCGACGGGCACGACCTGAAGCTCCAGGCGACCGGCTCCCACATCGTCGAGGTCGAGGACCGCGACGCCCAGGGCCGCGACGCGAGGTACGCCAACGACACCCTGCTGGTGCAGGTCACCGCGAGGATCCGCTGATGGTGCGCACGCTCACGACGATGGCCCTGGCCGCGACCGCCTGCGTCGCCGGCAACCCGGTGGCCGAGCAACCCATGGTCGAGCGCAACGGCGGCTCGATCACGCCGCCTGGGTGCGCCTACCAGATGACCACGCGGGTCGGCGCGGAGGCGCCGGCGCTGCCGGGCGCGACGGTCGGCGCCGGCCCCGACGTCGGCCAGGTCCACCTGGGCCTGGCCGGTGATCCGCGCACGTCGATGGTGGTGTCGTGGCGGACCTCCGACGACGTGACCACGGCCGGCCAGGTCCGCTACGGCGTGGGCGACGCGCTCGACCAGACCGCCCCGGGCCTGACGTTCACCTACCTGGCGGACTTCGGCAACGGCGCCATCGTGCGCATGCACGAGGCCCACCTGTGTGGCCTGACCGCGGACACCTCGTACAGCTACCAGATCGAGTCGACCGCCGGCGCCACGTCGCCGGTCTACCAGTTCCGGACCGCCCCCGACGTCGAGGCCACCCCCGACGCCGAGGTGGTGATCGCGGCGGTCGGCGACAGCCGCGACGGCTACGACGTGTGGGCCCAGATCGTCGACCAGCTGATCGCCCGGGCCCCCGACGTGGTGGTGTTCTCCGGCGACGCGGTCACCCTGGGCAGCCTGCAGCGCGAGTGGGACGAGTTCTTCACGGCTGGGGAGCCGCTCCTGGCCCGGGTGCCGGTGGTGTCGGCCCACGGCAACCACGATCTCAACTCGCCCAACTACTACGCGCAGTTCGCGATGCCGGGGAACGAGGAGAACTTCAGCTTCGACGCCGGCTACGCCCACCTGGTGGTCGTCAACGACTCGCCCGAGCAGCTGGCCGACCTGACCGGTACAATCCCGGCATTCCTCCAGTCCGACCTCACGACCCACGCCGCCGCTCGGTGGAAGATCGTCAACCACCATCGACCGGTGTACTCGGCGTCGACCCGCCACGGGTCCGACACGACGCTGCGCGACAGCTGGGCGCCCATCTTCGACGCCCAGGCGGTGGATCTGGTCCTCAACGGCCACGATCACGACTACGAGCGGAGCAAGCCGATGCGCGCCAACCAGGCCCAGGCCTCGGCCGCCGACGGCACGATCTACGTGGTGTCGGGTGGCGCTGGCGCCGAGCTGTACGGCAATGGCGCCGACTTCTGGACCGAGGTGTCGGCGTCGCTGCACTCGGCGACGGTGGTCCGGGTCCGGCGCGACACCCTGACCCTGGAGGCGTTCGACGAGGGCGGGGTCGCGGTCGACGGGTTCGTCATCACCAAGCCGTGACCGTGACGGCGTGGTGCCGCGCGCTGGTGCTGGCGGTGGTGGCGGTGGTGGTCGTGACCGCCGGGGCGGCGCGCGCGCAGCCAGCAGTCGACGGTGACGACGGCGCCGCGTTCGCGGCGGCCAGCGCGCTCTTGGGACAGGGTGATGCGGCGGCAGCGCGGGCGGGGTTCGAGGCGGTGGCGCAGCGGTGGCCCGACGGGCGCTGGGCGGACGACGCGCTGGCCGAGGCGGCCACCCTGGCCGAGCAGGCCGGCGATCTGGCCGGGGCGCGGGCGCTGTGGGGCCGCATCGTCCAGGACCACGGCGCCGGCCGGCTGGCGCGCCGGGCCCAGGCCCGGCTCGGGTTGCTCACCGAGGCAGGCGGGACCGACGGCCAGTTCGACCGGGTCGCCGCCGACCACGATCGGCTGGTCGCGGCGGCGGCCCGGGCCGAGGATCCCCACCCGGCCTTGACGCAGCTGGGCGCGCTGCTCGACGCCAACCCCGCCTACCCACGGCGTCACGCCGCGGCGTTGTGGCTGGGCGAGGCCTACGTCCAGCAAGGCGATCTGGCGCCGGCGGCCCGGTGGCTGGCCGTTGCCCGCGCCGCTGCCGCGACCCCCCGCGAGCGGTTCCGCGCCGAGCTCGAGCTGGCCAAGCTGCCGGCCGAGCGCGGCGATCTGACCAGCGCGCGCGCCGCGCTGGAGGCGCTGGACGCACCGGACGCCATCGCCCAGGCGGCCCGCACCGAGGCGCTGGCCAAGATCGAAGGGCGCCTGCGCCGTCGCTGGATCGGCCGGGCCGCGTGGTTGGCGTTGGCGGTGTTGGCCCTCGGCGCCGCGGCGATCGTGCGACGCCAGGCCGGCTCGGCGCGCGCCGCGCTGGCTGCGTTGTGGCCGCCGCCGATCGAGCTCGGCTATCTGCTCCCGGTGGTCGCGCTCCTGGTCGGCGCGGCGTGGGCTGGTAACGCGCTGGTTAGGGATGGGGTAATCCGGCTTGCGGCGGGCAGTTTTTTTGTGGTGTGGGGTGCCGGCGCGCTGGCCGGGGCGGTCACCCCACGCGGGTGGCGCGGCCGGGTCGCCTTCGCCGCTGGCGTCGTGATCGCGACCGCCGCGGTGGCGTGGATCGCGGTGGCCGATGACACGCTGCTCGACCTGTTGTTGGAGACTTGGCGCAGCGGCCACGACCTGCGCTGACCGGGGCGCGGTCGTCGCCGACCTTCCGCGCTGGCCTCGACGATCAGCCTGGTCGGAGGTGGCGCGGGTAGCCGCCGCCGTCCCGGCGCCGCCGGCGCCGCGGTGTTACCCGCGGACGCCCTCGACGGCGCCGACGAGTTCCTGCAAGTTGGCGGTGATGACGAGCCTCCGCCGCCGCCGCCACTCGTCACATCTGGCCCGACCCCGGGCCTTGCTCGCAGACGACGACCAGCTGATCACCCGGGTGTTCTCGCGGGTGCTCCGGGCCCAGCAGGTGATGGTCGACGCCGTCAACGATCCGGCCGCGGTGCTGGAGTTCCTCGAGGGCTATCCCTACTCGCTCTTGGTGCTGGATCTGCAGATGCCGCCGGTCGATGGCTACCAGCTGCTGGGTGAGATCGCCAAGCGCGGGCTGTCGGTGCCGACGGTGCTGGTGACCGGCCACGATCGCCTCGACGTGATCGCGCGGGTCGACCGCGAGGGGCTGCACGAGGTCGTCGACGTCCTGACCAAGCCGGTGACCCAGGAACAGTTGTCGACGGCGGTGACCCGGGCGGTGGCCGCGATCGCCACCTTCGTGCCGCGGTTCACGGTCGATCTCGACGACAGCAGCAGCGGCGGTAGCCGCGACGACAGCGACGGCGGCAGCAGCGACGGCGGCAGCAGCGACGGCGGCAGCCGCGACGACAGCGACGGTGGCAGCAGCGACGGCGGCAGCGCGCAAGGGTGACGCCGCGGCGTCGGGTCAGCCACCCAGGCGGGTCATGAGCTGGCGCGCCGCCGGCGACGCCGGATCGATCGACAGCACCTCGCGGAGATGCCAGCGGGCGGCCTCGACGTCGCGGTCGGCCACGCACAGGAGCGCCAGCGCCACCAGCGCGCGCGGCCACGGACGCACCCCGCGGGTGGCCGCCTCGGCGGTGGCGCGGGCCCGGCGGGCCGCGGCGGGTGCGTCGGCGCCGCCGATCACGTCGACCCGGTAGCGAGCCCACGCCAGGCCGGTCTCGTAGTCCGGGTGGCCCGGGTGGTGGCGCGCGGCGGCGGCGGCCTCCGACAACGCGCGGTGGGGATCACCGGCGGCCAGCGCGTGCTGGGCCCGCGCGAACGCGGCGGTCGCGGTCTGGATGGCGCTGTCGTCGACGGTCCACTGGCTCTTCAGCTCGTGCCAGCGCGCGCGCAGCCAGTCGTTGTAACGGCCGCGGGCGGCGATATCCAGGAGCACCTTCTTGGCCCGCTCGACCTGGTCCCAGCACGGCCCCGCCAGCGCGGCCCGGTCGCCGAGGTCGTGGTCCGAGGTCGCGGCCAGGCCGTAGCGACGGCCCAACAGCGCCACTGCGGTCATGATGGCCGGCGTCTCGGCCGACGGCGGCACCTCCAGCACGTCGTAGAACGTCGCCTGGGCCAGGCGGGCCTGCCGGGCCACCAGGTGGCCGCGTAGCTCGGCCAAGGCCCGGCGGGCCGGGGTGGCGCGATCGATCGGCTCTACCGAGAACTGCACCGCGCCCAACGAGGCCAGGACCCACACCAGCCGCGCCGTGGCGTAGGGATCGAGCGGCCCGGCCCGCACCACGGTCTGCAATGTCCGGATGCCGGACAAGTGGCCCAGGAGCTCGATCTCGGGGACGATCAGGGCCCGCGCGGCGCGCAGCTCGGCGATGACCGGCGTCGCGGTGACGTACTCGAAGGCGTGCCACCGCAGGGCGGCGCGAGCCAGCTCGACGTCCATGGCGCGGGCCGCGGCCACCACGGCGGCGTCGTCGGCGCCGGGCGGCAAGCCCACCACCCGGCGGGCCAGGCCGGGGGTCATGGCCGTGGCCAACCGCATGCGGGCGGCGCCGTCGATGGCGGCGGCCAGCTCGAGGGCGGTGGCGCCCGGCGAGCACAGCGGCACCCGGGCCTGGGCCGCGTGACCCGCGGCCGGCGCGGTGAGCCCGAGCGCCAGGATGCCGGGCGGTGGATCGAGGGCTCGCCACGCCGCCACCGCGGCTAGCACCGCGTCGCCGTCGCCGTCGGCGTCGATGACCACGACGTCAGGGACCGCGGCCATCCCGGCCGGCGGGCCCGCCGCCAGGTCGGGCATCCAGCGCACGTTACGCCCCAGGCGCTCGAGGCCCTCCTGCGTCGGGATCCCGAGGCCAACGTCGGCGAGGGCCAGGACCACCGAGGTCACGTCGGCCCGAGCTTACACCGCAACCCGCGGCCGACCCAACCCCAGGCACCGTGCTGCGCCCCACGGCCGACCCGACCCGCGCGGCCGCTCCGACGCACCCGCCAGCTCAGAACGCCGCGCCGAGCTGCACGTCGACGCGGAGCCGATCGTTGACGTCGCTCGTGCCGAGCAGGAGCGCGGGGCGTAGCGCGCGCGCGTTCTGGTAGCCGACCTGCAGCTGACCGCGCCAACGCTTCCAGCGCCCACCGCCCACGCCACCGACCACCTCGCTGGCGTCGTCGCGGGCCCGGTCGAGGATCGGGTTGAGCCAGCCGGCGCCAGCGAACGGCTCGAGGTAGCGGGCGCCGGCCTTGCGCCCGCCGAGCCGGTAGCCGGCGATCACCTCGAGCGCGGCGAACCGGCGCGACGGCTGGCCCAGGACCGCCGCCGCGTAGTGGCCGGTGCCGACGGTTGCGTCACCCCACACCCGCAGGCCCGCGCCGATGGCGGCCAGATCTGCCTCGGCCTCGAGCGTGGCATTCCAGAACCTCGCGGTGGCGCTGCCGTAGTTGACGACCCGCGAGGCGGCGCTGACGGCGACGGTGTAGCTCGGGCACGGCGTGGCCGCCGCCCGCGCCACGATCGTGACGCCGCCGCCGTCGGCGACCAGGCCGGGTTGCTCGCCACCGGCGGTGCGGACCCCCTGCGCGGCGGCGACGGTCAGCGTCGGCTTCCAGGCGGCCGCGCCGCGCCAGCGCAGCTCCACCAGCGACCGGCGGCCGGTGGCGCCCAGGCCGTCGGCCAGCGCGTCGGCGACCAAGCCGCGGTCGATGGTCGGCAGGGTCCACGCCGAGGCCGCCTCGACGGCGCCGATCGGTAGCTTCATCCGGCCGGCCCGCAGCCGCAGACCGTCGGCCAGCGGCAGCTCGATCAGCGCGTCGCGGATGTTGCCCGACGCGGCCTCGATCGACACCTTGGCGCGCAGCCGGTGCTTCCACCGGTAGTCGACGCTGAGGCGCGCGCTGGCCAGCGTCAGCTCGCTCTGCCAGGGCGCGCCGACCACGGTCTCCTCGCGGGTGGCGGTGGCGCGGGCGAAGACCCGGCCGTGGACCTCGACGGTGTCGGCCCGCTTGCCGTCGCCGGATTTCGGGGCGCGCCGCTTGCCGGGCTTGCCGGGCTTGGCCGCGGGCGCAGCTTCGGCCGCCGCGGGTGGGGCGGCCCGCGTGTCGTCGACGGCGGTGCCTGCCAGCGGCGCCGCCGTGGCCGGCGCCAGCGGCACCGCGGCCCCAAGGATCAGTAGCGCGGGCCAGAGCTTCCGCATGGTCAGGGCATCGTGAACGACAAGAGCTCTTCGGTCTGGTCGCCGGTCTCCTTGACCTTGCCGACGCCGGGCACGAACCAGTACATCTTGTCGGCGGCGCCCGAGGTGATCTTGTGCATCCGCACCGCGGTGAACGTGCCGGCCGGCACCGTGACCGACTCGGCGGTGGCCTCGGTGGTCCACGTCTCGTCCTTGGACACCGTGGTGACCACGCCGGCCGAGTCGGTGATCACCTCGGTGTAGGCGATCATCCACGACGCGCCCAGGACGAGGTGGGCTGGGGTCTCGTCGACCCGCAGCTTGTCGGGCGTGTAGATCGCGTCGTTGTTCTTCATGCCTTGCAGATCGAAGGTCTGCTCGCGGTGGCGGGTGATCGAGGTGCAACGATCTTCTTGCCAGCTCACGGTGGTGCCGTCGGTCTTGGCGGTGCGGATCCGGAAGGCGGTGAGGCCAGCCTTGGCGCCGCCGACGTCCTCGAGCGCCTCGACCGTCGACGCCTTGTCGACCGCCGGCCCTACCGCCGGCGTGACCCGGAAGGTCCACGACGTCCCGACCGCCAGCGGCAGCAGGCGCTCGCTCGCCGGTGTCAGGCACGCCGCGGGGGCGTCGGTGCCGCCATCGATGGTCGCCACGTCGTCGCCGCAGCCGGCCACGGCGGCAGCCAGCGTGGCGCCGAGCGCGAGGCGGCGCAGGTGGGAGCCGAGCCCGGACGTCGAGTCATGTGACGAGCGCATCGCACGATTGTAACCTTGTCGTCGTCGGGCCGCGAGCCAGGCGGCCCACCGACGTGATCGGGCCCACCCGCGCCCCGGGCGCGGCCTCACCCGCTGGCCAGATAGGCGATGACCAGGGCCGCGAAGAACAGCACCAGGCTGACCCCGACCAGGAACAGCGGATCGCGCAGCAGGCTGGGGCGCGCCTCCTCGGGCTCCGGCAGCGTCATGAACTGCGCGGCGCTCGGCAGCGGCAGCGGCGGCGGAGCCGCGTGGTAAGCGGGCAGGGCGATCAGGTGGGCCACCGGCGGCAGGCCGTCGCTCGGGGCCGGCGGCGGCGGGCCCGGCGGTGGGTGCGGCGCCGCGGCGTCGACCAGGGCCGCCACCGTCAAGGTCGGGGCCACCGGGCCGGCCGCCGGCGCCACCGGATGGGGCGGGGACGTCGGCGCCGGCCGGCCGGCCGGCCGCGGCGCCGCGACCGAGATGACGTCGAAGCCGGCGGCGGTCGGCGCCGGCCCCTCGACGATCACCGGCTCGACCGGGAACCATGGCCGCGCCGCCGATTCCCCCGACCACAGGCTCTGGTCGGGGCGCGGGGGCAGCACCGGCGGCGGCACCGGCGCCGCGACCGGCGGCGCCAGCCGGAGCACCAGGCGCGCCACCTGGTCGGCGTCGCACAGGAGCCCCTCTCGCACCGCGCAGCTCTCGAGCGCGGCGCGCAGCTCCTCGGCGGTGCCCGGCCGCTTGCTCGGCTCGGCCGCCAGGGCTCGCCGCACCAGATCCTCGATCGCCTGCGGCAGGTGCGGCAGCGCCTGGTAGGTGGGGACCGGCAGCACGCCGTCGCGCAGCTTGATCCCCGACGCGGCGCGCACCAGCAGCGCGGCGAGCGCGAACACGTCGGCCCGTCGATCCACCGCCCCGCCGTCGACGGACTGCTCGGGCGCGGCGTAGGCTGGATCCGGGCGCGGCGCGCCGCTGGTCGCGCACAGTCGCTCCAGGCCGGCGACCCGGGCCACGCCGTCGAACCCGACGGTCACCAGGGCCGGCGCGACCGTGCCGTGGACGATGCGCACCGCGGTGCCGCGCTGATCGCGCAGCTCGTGGAGGAAGTGCAGCCCGCGCGCGCAGTCGCGCACGATCGCCAGCACCTCGGGCAGCGGCAGCGGGCCCGGAACGGCGGCGTCGAGCAGGGCCTCTAGGTCGCGCCCGGGCACCTGCTCGAGCATCAACCGGGGGCCGCTGTCGACGTGGTGGACGCCGAGGATGCGGACCAGGTTGGGGTGGTCACCGAACGTCGCCAGCCAGGTCGCGCGGGTCGCCGAGACCACCAGCGGTGCGGATGCGGCGGCTGCCATCGAGGCTCGATGAAAACACAGAACCCGGGCCGCCGGGCGACCCTGGGCCGGACGCGCTCAGTTCATCATGTACACGACCATCACCATGATGAAGCTGACGGTGTACAGCGTCCACAACAAGATCTCCTCGGCGACGAGGAAGGTCGAGCCGGTCGGCGCTGGCTGCGCGTCGGGGCGCGGGAGGGTCGGGGTTCGGGTCGGGGAGTCGTCCATGGCAGCCTCGTCAGGTCGTTCACACCGTGGTCGAGCCGCGGCGTGGGCCCGGGCTCAGGTAGCGATCGAAGTGCACGCACAGGTTCCGGATCAGCACCCGCCCCAGCGGCGTCGCCACCACGGTGCGGGCGGCGAGGTCGACCGTGGCCAGCGCGGGATCGGCGGTCAGGGCCGCCAGGGCGTCGGCGAAGTAGGCCTCGCTGTCGAGCTCCCACCGCCGCTCCACCGCCGCCAGGTCGAGCGCGCCGGTGCACATCAGCTCGGTGATCACCGCGGCGCGGATGCGGTCGTCGATGGACAGCGCGATGCCGCGGTGGATGGGCAGCCGACCTTCGGCCAGGGCCTGGGCCCAGCCGTCGACACCGACCGCGTTCTGCCAGTGGGCCCGCGGCGTCGACGACACCGCTGACGCGCCCAGCCCGATGACCGCGTCGGCCAGCCGCTCGCCGTAGCCCTGGAAGTTGCGGGTCAGGCGCCCGGCCGCGGCGGCCCGGGCCAGCCGCGACGTCGGCCGCGCGAAGTGATCGAGGCCGAGGGCGATGTAGCCGTTGGCGGTCAGCTGCGCGCTCGCGGCCATCAGCATGCTGGCCCGCTCGTAGAGATCGGGCAGCCGGTCGCGGCGCTCCAGGAGTCGCTGGTGGGGCCGCAGCTCCGGCACGTGGGCGTAGCCGAACAGCGCGATGCGATCCGGCGCCAGCTCGATGACCTGGTCGATGGTGGCGGCCAGCGACGCTTCGCTCTGCCGCGGCAGCCCATAGATCAGGTCGAGGTTCAGGTCGCCAATACCGACCGCCCGCAGGGCCTGCACCAGGGTGCGGGTCTGGGCCAGGCTCTGGTGGCGGCCGATGACCTGCTGGACCTGCGGGTCGAAGTCCTGGACGCCGATCGACACGGTGTTCCACCCCGTCGCAGCCAACGCCTCGACCTGCGCGAGGTCGGTGGTGCGCGGGTCCAGCTCGATCGAGCGGCGGGCGCCAGGCGCCGGCGCGAAGTAGCGGTCGATGGCGACGCTCAGCCGGGTCAGCGCGCCGACCTTGAGGAAGTTGGGCGAGCCGCCGCCCAGGGCCACCTCGGTCACCGGCGCGCCGGCGAGGGCCTCGGCCACCCGCACCAGCTCCGTGGCCAGCGTGTCGACGTAGGCGTCGCCGCGATCGCGGGCGCGGGTCACGGTGACGTTGCACCCGCAGTACCAGCACAGCGACGAACAGAACGGGATGTGGGCGTACAGCGAGACCGGCGTCGCGGTCCGGCCGAGGTGGGTCAGCTCGGCGGCGGCCAGCGCGGGTGGGACCGGGCCGAACGCGGTGGCCGGCGGGTAGCTGGTGTAGCGGGGCGCAGTGGTGGCACGGGCGGCGATGGCCTCTGGGGTCGGCTCGGTCGCGATCGTGGTCAGCACGGGGCGGGCCAGTTCATGAACCGTGCCGCTGCCTCCGGCGTACGGCCGGTCGCAGGACACGCAACCGCTGCGCTGCGCATGGTCGGGCTGTCGAAAATGCGCAGGAAATGCAGGGACGCCCCCGGCAGGGGCTGGCATGATTCTCGCTGGCGGAACCCCTGTGGCCCTGGGAAGAATTCTAGTCGTCGATGACGAGGTGAACGCGCGCACCGCGCTGGCGGAGCTGCTGTCGGAGGAGGGCTACGACGTGGACACGGCGGCGGACGCCTTCAAGGCGCTCGGCAAGCTGGACGGCTTCGAGCCCGACGTGGTGGTGACCGACCTCAAGATGCCCGGCATGGACGGGATCGAGCTGGTCAAGCGCCTGCGCGACCTCGAGGACCCCCCGGTGGTGATCGTCATGACCGCGTTCGGCGCGGTGCAGTCGGCGGTCGACGCCATGCGGGCCGGGGCCAGCGAGTACCTGACCAAGCCGATCAACGTCGACGAGCTGCTGGTGTCGCTGGGCCGCGTTCTCGAGCACCAGGCGCTGCAGCGCGAGACCCGCCAGCTGCGCCAGCGGGTCCGTGATCGGGTGGCACCGTCGAACATCATCGGCGTGAGCCCGGTGATGCAGCGGGTGTTCGAGATCATCGATCAGGCCGCGCCCAGCCGGGCGACGATCCTCATCACCGGCGAGAGCGGCACCGGCAAGGAGCTCGTGGCCAACGCCATCCACGACCGGTCGCCGCGGTCGGGCGGGCCGTTCGTGAAGCTGCACTGCGCGGCGCTGGCCGAGAGCCTCCTCGAGAGCGAGCTGTTCGGGCACGAGCGCGGCGCGTTCACCGGCGCGGTCAGCCGGCGCGACGGCCGGTTCCAGCAGGCCCACGGCGGCACCCTGTTCCTCGACGAGATCGGCGAGATCTCCCCGGCGCTGCAGGTCAAGCTTTTGCGCTTCCTGCAGGAGCACGAGTTCGAGCGAGTCGGCGGCGGCCAGACCATCCGGGTCGACGTCCGCATCGTCGCGGCGACCAACCGCGACCTGACCGAGGAGGTGGCGCGGGGCCGGTTCCGCGAGGACCTGTTCTACCGGCTCAACGTGGTCAGCGTGCACATGCCGTCGCTGCGCGAGCGCAAGACCGACATCCCGGCGCTGGCCAAGTTCTTCCTCGATCGCTACGCCGCCGACAACGGCAAGACCATCGACGAGCTGAGCGCCGAGACCCTGGCGCTGCTCACCTCCCACGCCTGGCCAGGCAACGTGCGCGAGCTCGAGAACGCCATCGAGCGGGCGGTGGTGATGTCGCAGGGGCCGCGGATCGAGCCGCGCCACCTGCCGGCCAACGTGCGGCCGGGGGCGCCGAGCATCCCTGGCATGCCGGCCATCCCCGGCTCGACCCTGGCCCAGCTCGAGCGGTTCGCCATCCTCGAGACCCTGCGCGCTACCGGCGGCTCGACCTCCAAGGCGGCCGACATGCTCGGCGTCAGCGTGCGCACCATCCAGTATCGCCTGCACGAGTACAACGCGGCGCCGCGGTCGGACGTCGACGTGGTGAGCCGCAAGAGCGGCCGCGGCGGCGACGACCCCTGAGCCATGGCCTCGTTCCTGGACAGCTGCCTGGCCTACGTCGGGTTCGACGCCTCCGACAGCGCGCGCCTGGCGGCCCTGGCGCCGGTGCTGGCCCCGTGCTTCCCGGAGATCTGCGACGGGTTCTACCGCGCGGTGGCGGCTAACCCGGAGGCCGCGGCCATCCTCGGCGAGCCGGCGCGCTCGGCCCGGCTGCGGGTGACGCTCATCGACTGGATGGAGACCGGGCTGCGCGGCCCCCACGACGAGACCTACTACCTCAAGCGGTCGCGCATCGGCCGCCGGCACGTCAGCATCGGGCTGCCCCAGCAGTACATGTTCACCGCGATGAGCGTGGTGCGCACCGGCTACCACCAGCACCTGTGGGCGCTGCTGCGCGCCGGCCGAGGCCTTCCCGGCGATGGTGTCGGTGGACAAGCTGCTCGACCTCGAGCTGGCGATCATGCTCCGCCACTACTAGGCCGACTCCGAGGAGCGCCTGCTGACCCACGAGCACCGGGTGCGACGAGAAGCTGGGCGCCATGCGCACGCTCACGGCCGGCCTGGCCCACGAGGTCCGCAACCCGCTCAACGCCGCCAAGCTCCAGCTCGAGCTGTTGGCGCGCCGGATCAAGCGCGCCGGCGACGACCCCCGCCTGGCCGAGCCGACCGGGTTGGTCCACCACGAACTCGAGCGGCTGACCCGCCTGCTCAATGAGCTGCTGTCGTTCGCGCGGCCGTCGATCCTGAGCACCGGCGAGCACGACCTGGTGGCGCTGGCGCGGCAGGTGATCGAGGTCGAGCGGCCGCTGGCCGAGGCCAAGGACGTCGAGTTGGTGGCGCTGGGCGCCGGCGCGGCGCTGCCGGTCGAGGTCGACGCCGGCAAGGTCCACCAGATCATCCAGAACCTGGTGCGCAACGCCATCGAGGCGGCGCCGCCGCAGGGCCTGGTCGAGGTCGAGCTGGGCGGCACCAGCGACCTGCGCACCATCAGCGTGCGCGACACCGGCCCCGGGATCCCGGCCGAGGTGGTGGGGCGGATCTACGAGCCGTTCTTCTCGACCAAGGACGGCGGCACCGGGATGGGCATGGCCATCGTCCACAGCCTGGTGACCCAGCACGGCGGCGTCATCGACGTTGCCAGCGCGCCGGGCGCGACCACCGTCACCGTCTCGTTGCCGCGTCGTCAGTTCCGCGGGGTGTGAGCTCGTCGGTGAGCATGCGCTGGGCCGGGGTGTCGAGATCGTCGAGCTGCCCCGACCGCACCGACCACGCGAAGGCGGCCACCGCGAGGCCGGCGCCGCCGAGGGCCAGCGCCAGGACGACGTACATGGTCAGCATGGGGGGCTCCGGAAGGCGCGCGATCGCAGCGAGCTGGTGAGCACCGTCAGCGACGAAAGCGGCATCAGCACCGCGCCGACCAGCGGGTGGATGACGCCGGCCGCCGCCAGGCCGCCACCCAGGAGGTTGTAGGCCAACGACAGGCGCAGGTTGCGGCGGATAGTGGTGAACGTGGCGCGGGCGCCGGCTGCGGTGGCGACGATGGCGTCGATGGCCGGGGTGCGCAGGTAGATGTCGGCGGCTTCGATGGCCAGCTCGGTGGCGCCCGACACCGCCAGCCCGCAGGTGGCCGCCGCCAGCGCCGCGGCGTCGTTGACGCCGTCACCGATCATCGCCACCGGGCCGTTCGCGCTGGCCGCGGCGACCCTGGCCAGCTTGTCCTCGGGCGACATCCCGCCGGTGGCCGGCACGTCGAGCTGGGCCGCCACCGCGGCGACCACCTCGGGTGCGTCGCCCGACACCAGCTCGGGGCGCCAGCCCAGGGCCCGGAGCTTGGCGATGGCCGCGGCGGCGCCCGGGCGCAGCGGGTCGGCGATCCCGGCGGCGGCGACGCACGCGCCGTCGACCGCGATCGCGATCGGGGTCTCGGCCCGGGCCACGATGGCGTCCAGGTCGGCCTGGATCGGCGCCAGCGGGCAGCGCTCGGCGATCCAGCGCGGCGCCCCGACCATGACCTGGCGGCCGTCGACCTGGGCGGTCACGCCGCGGCTGGGCACCTCGACCACGTCGGCGACCTCGGCCGGCGGGTAGTCGCCGCTGGCCAGGGCCCGGGCCAGCGGGTGGGCGCT
Organism: Kofleriaceae bacterium; assembly: GCA_041389965.1. GTDB lineage: Bacteria > Myxococcota_A > Polyangia > Haliangiales > Haliangiaceae > UBA2376. Next base: position 269,613 of record JAWKQV010000004.1, read on the forward strand.
GCCGCGCTCGGCGGCGGCGACCAGGGCCCGCACGGCGGCGGTGCCGGTGAAGGTGACCACCGCGGGCCGGCCGACGGTGACGGTCCCGGTCTTGTCGAGGAACATCCGGCCGGGCACCGCCAACCGCTCGAGCGCGTCGGCGCCCTTGATCAGGATGCCCGACCGCGCGGCGCGGCCCAGCGCCACCGTCACCGCCAGCGGCGTGGCCAGGGCCAGCGCGCACGGGCAGGTGACGATCAACAGCGCCATCGCGTGCTCGAGGCCGGTGGCGCCGCCCCACGCCAGCGCGGTCACCGCCGCGGCGCCCACCACCGCCAGCACGAACCACCCGGCGACGCGGTCGACCAACCGCTCGACCTCGGCCTTGCGGGTGGACAGCTCCTCGACGTGGCGCACCATCGCCCCGACCCGCGTGTCTTCTCCGACCGCCGCCGCGATCACCTCGACCGGGGCCGCCACGTTGGTGGTCCCGGCGCACACCCGCCCGCCGACCGTGACGCCGACCGGGCGCGACTCGCCGGTGAGGATGGCGGCGTCGATCGCCGTGCGGCCGCTGACGACCGCCCCGTCGACCGGGAAGGTCTCGCCGGCCAGCACCCGCAGCCGATCGCCTAGCGCCACCGCCTCGATCGGCACCTCGGTCTCCACCCCGGCGGCGTCGATCCGCCGCGCGCGCCGCGGCGTCAACGCCCACAGCAGCTCGGCGGCGGCGGCGGCGTGGCGGTGCGACCGGCTCACGATCCACCGCGCCACCAACAACAGAAACACCAGCATCGCCAGGCTGTCGAAGTAGATCTGGCCGTGGCCGCGCACCACGCTGGCGGTGCTCCACCCCAGGCCCACCGCCACGCCGAGGGCGAGGGGCACATCGACGTGGGCGCGCCGGGTCCGCAGCGCGGCCCACGCGGTCCGCACCAGCGGCACGGCCCCGAAGCCGATGGTGGGCACCCCCACCGCCAGCGAGGCCCACCGGAACAGCGCGCGGTCGCCGGCGTCCATGCTGTCGAACACGCCGGCGTACAGCGCCACCGCCAGGAGCATCAGGTTGCCGAAGCCGGCGCCGACCACCCCCAGGCGGATGAGCGCGGCCCGATCGTCCTTGCGGCGCGCCTGGTCGCGGGCGGCGCCGCGGTACGGGTGGACTGGATGGCCCAGGCGGTCGAGGTGGCGGGCCACCGTCGACAACGGCACCCGCGCCGGGTCGAAGACCACGTCGCACCGTCCGCGCCCGACGTCGACCCGGGCGTCGACCACGCCGTCGACGCAGCGCGGGGTCGCCTCCACCAGCCACACGCACCCGGCGCAGCGCAGGTCCTCGAGGTACAGCGCCACCGCGGAGGTGCCGTCGGGGCGCGGCCGCACGTGGAGCCGCGCGAAGGCGGCGTCGTCGAGCTCGCGGTAGGCGCGGTCGGTGGTGCGGGCCGGCGCGGCGTCGGCCCGCACGCTGTAGAAGCCCTCGAGACCGGCCGAGCGGATGGCCCGGTACACCACCGCGCAGCCGCCGCAGCAGAACGCCAGCTCGGCGTCGGCCGGCGCCGCCGCCGGGGCGCCGCAGTGGGCGCACGCGGCGCTGGGGGGCGCGCTCTCGAACGCGGCCGGGCTAGCGACCGCCGTGGCCATGGGCTCCCTGGTGACAGCTCGGCGCGGCCACGCCGCGCACGCCGGCGTCGTGCCAGCGTCCGACCAGCGTCACCAGGCCCAGGGCCATGACGGTCAGGCCGGTGATGATGGGCAGGCGCCGCCGCAGCCGCGCGATCAGCGGACCGATCACGGTGATCGCCCCCAGCATCGCCGGGGCCGTGCCCAACCAGAACGCCGCCATCGTCGCGGCGCCCAGCCCGATCGACGCGGTGCCGGCGGCGACCACCACCAGCGCCCACAGCCAGCCGCACGGCACCAGGCCGGTCAACGTGCCCAGCGTGAAGGCCCGGGTCGCGGGCCGGCGCCGGCCCAACGTGATCAGGCCGCGATCGAGCCACCCGCCGTCGCTGGGGCGGGCCGCGCGCGGGCCGCGCATCAGCACCAGCCCCCACGCGACGATCGCCGCGCCGGCGACCAGCGCCGCGCCGCGTTGGACCGAGGCCAGCTTGCCGGCCAGATCGAACGCGCTGCCGACCAGCCCGGCCAGCGCGCCGAGGACGACGTAGGTGGCCAGGCGCCCGGCGCCGTGGAGCGCGGCCAGCCGCGCCGACGGTCCGAACCGCCCGCCGCTGGCCAGGCCGACCAGCGGCCCGCACATGGTGACGCAGTGCAGGCTGCCGGTGAGTCCGGCGGTGAACGCCGCGACCACCACCGCGCTCATCGGACCTCGCGCGCCGCGGTGGCCACGAAGCGGGCCGGCCCGGCGCTGGCGGTGACGGTGACGTCGTAGACGCCGCGCCCCAGGGTCATCGGCAAGCTGGCGCAGCCGTCGCCGGCCAGCGTCGCGGCCGCGGTGGTCGGCGCCCCGGGGTGGGCCCGGTGGGTGGCGGTGACCTCGACGGTGCCGCGCACCGGCTGCGCGTCCCGGTCGTGGACGCAGGCCTGGGCCTGGCCCGCGGTGAGCGCGACCGTGGCGGTCCAGCCCAGGGCCCGGCTGGCGTCGGCCTGGGCGATGACGTCGTCGTAGTGGCTGGCGCGCTCGTAGTAGTGCGGCACCACCCGGCCGGCGGTGGCCCGCTCGGCGAACACGATCAGCACCACCATCGCGGCGACGGTGGCGGCCAGGGTAGCGATGACGCCGACGATCCAGCGGGTGCCAGGACTCATGGGGTGCCCTCCGGGCCGATCAGGGTGATGGGCAAGACCTTCGACCAGCCGTGGTCGTCGTCGATGCGCAGGTGGATGCTGCGCTGGCCGTGGACGAAGGTGGCCCGGGGCGTGTCGACGAACAGCGGCACCTCGGTGGCCTTGCCCGGCGCCAGCGTCCATGCCGGCATCGGCGAGCGCAGCGTGCCCAGCTCGGACTCGACCAGGGCGAACCGGTAGGTGCGGGTCAGCTTGGTCTTGTTCTCGAGCTTGATACGCACCTGGGCCGCGACCTGGCCGTCGTCAAGAGGAAAGAACGTCGGACCGGCCGGCCGCAGCACCCACACCTCGGTGGCGGCGCGGTGGTCCAGGTTCCACACGAACAGCACCGCGACCAGCGCCAGCAGCGCCGGATAGACGAACGTCCGCGGCCGCCAGATGCTGCGCGGCTTGCCGGCCAGCTCGTCGGCCGAGGTGTAGCGGATGAGCCCGCGCGGCTTGGCGACCTTGTCCATCACGTGGTCGCAGGCGTCGATGCACTGGGCGCAGCCGATGCACTCCATCTGCAGCCCGGCCCGGATGTCGATGCCGGTGGGGCAGGTGGTGACGCAGGCGCCGCAGTCGATGCAGTCACCCTTGGGCGCCGCGGCCGGGCTCGCCCCGTCGGTGACGACCGGCAGGCTGGTCTTCTTGGCGCTCTTGCCGCGCGGCTCGCCGCGCCCGGCGTCGTAGCCGATGATGAGTGACTGCTTGTCGACCAGGACCGACTGCAGGCGGCCGTAGGGGCACGCCACGATGCAGGTCTGCTCGCGGAAGTACGCAAAGTCGAAGAACATCAGGCCCGACACGAACACCACCACGCCGAAGCCGACCGGGTGGGTCGCCGGCGAGTGGGTGATCCACTGCTCGAGGCGGTCGGTGCCGACGAAGTAGGCCAGGAACACGTTGGCCACCGCGAACGCCAGGGCGGCGAAGGTGACCCACTTGCCGACGCGGCGCCACGACGGCAGCTTGGTGGCGTCCAGCTTGCGCTGCTCGCTGGGGCTGCCCTCCCACAGCCGCTCGATCGGCCGGAATACGTGCTCGAGGTAGACGGTCTGCGGGCAGCCCCAGCCACACCACACGCGGCCCCACAGCGCGGTGACGAAGAAGACCGTCAGCACCACGGTCAGCCCCAGGAGCATCAGCAGGAACCCATCGCTGGGCCGGAACACCGCCCCGGCGATCGAGATCTCCCGGGTCACCAGGTCGATCAGGAACGCCGGCCGCCCGCCGATGCGCAGGCGCGGCAGCGCCACGAACAGCACGATCAGCGCCCAGGCCACGACCCGCCGGCGGGTCAGGAACCGGCCCGGCGACAGCCGCGGTCGGATCAGGAACCGCGAGCCGTCCTGGTTGAGGGTCGACAGGACGCGATCGGACGGGGAGGAGGTGCTCATGGTACGGCGGGCACCCGGTCAGGGCGCGGTGAACGGCGGCACCGGCGCGCCCTCGGCGGTCTTGCCGGGGCGCGGGTGGTTGCGCAGCGTGATGGCGTAGGCGGCGACCGCCACGATGTCGGCCGGCGCCAGCTGGGCGCTCCACGGCACCATCGCCGTGCCCGGCACGCCGCCGTGGATGGTCTTGTAGATGTCCAGGCGGGTCGTGCCGTGGAGCTGGTTATCGTCGGTGAGGTTGGGGCCGATGAGCCCCGAGCCGTCGTCCTTGTGGCAGGCGACGCAGGTGGCCTTGAAGACCTGCTGGCCCTTGGCGACGATGTCGGAGTTACCGGCGGCCGAGGCCAACGACGCCTCGCTGATCGAGCTGAGGTCGGAGGCCTCGCGCTCGATGCGCTGCTTCTCGTAGGCCTTCACCTCGGCGGCGTACACCGCCTGATCGGTCTTGCCGGGACCGCCGAGGTGGTACCAGAACAGGTAGCCGCCGGAGAAGATGATGGTGAGGATGAAGCCGGTGCTCCACCACCCCGGCAGCGGGTTGTCGAACTCCTGGATGCCGTCGTAGAGGTGGTCGAGCAGCTGGCCGTCGGGCTGGGCCTTGGATCCGTCACTCATGAGCGGCCTCCGGCGCGGCGGGGATTGCGTCGTCGGCCAGCGGCAGCGCGGCGGCGTGGGTCAGCTCGGGCGTGCGGCGGCGGTAGCGCCAGGCGATGGCGATGAACACGCCGAGAAACAGGAACAGCGCGATCTGGCTGTAGGTCGTGGGGGTCATCTTGGAGACCAACTCGGACAGGCGCATGGGATGCTCCTCAACTGGTAGGGCGGCGAGTTATTGCGGTGGCGTCGGCGCGGCGGTCGGCGCGGTCGGCGCCGGGGCCGTCTCCGCGGCGGTCGGCGCGGTCGGCGCCGGGAGCCGTCTCCGCGGCGGCCGGCGGGGCGGGGCCGGTGCCTCGGGCGTCGCCGGCGGCGGCGTTGGCGCCGGGGCGGCCGCGGCGGGTTGCGCCGGCAGGTCGTTGCGCCCGCCGCGGATGTCGATGCCCAGTCGCTGTAGGTAGGCGATGAGCGCGATGACGTCGCGGTCGCCCATGCCGGCCGGACCTCCGGCGGCGACCAGCTTGGCCGCGAGCTCGTCGGCCTGGCGGCGCGCCACCCCGGCGGCGTCGTGCTTGACGTCGTCGCCGTACGGCACGCCCAGGGTGACCATGGCGGAGATGCGGCTGGGGATGCTGCCGAAGTCGAGCTTGTCGCGCAGGAGGTGCGGGTAGCTCGGCATCACCGAGCCGCGCGACGTCGACCGCGGGTTCTCCAGGTGGCGCAGGTGCCAGTACTCGTCGCGGCGACCGCCCTCGCGGGCCAGGTCCGGGCCGATGCGGCGGCTGCCCCACTGGAACGGGTGGTCGTAGACGAACTCGCCCGGCTTGGAGTACTCGGTCGGCACGCCGCCCAGGCCGTAGCGGACGGTCTCGTCCACGAACGGGCGGATCATCTGCGAGTGGCAGTTGTAGCAACCCTCGGCGATGTAGATGTCGCGCCCGTACAGCTCGAGCGGCGTGTACGGCTTGACCGAGGCGATGCGCGGCACGTTCGACTTGATGAGGAACGTCGGGACGATCTCGAACAGCGACGCCACGATGACCGCGACCGCGACCAGGACCGAGAAGGTCGCCGGCAGGCCCTCGAACTTGCGGTGCCAGTGGCCGTGCGAGGTGGCGGTGGCCTGGGCCACGTCGCGCACCCGCGGCGGCACCTGCACCTCGATCTCCTCGTAGGTCGCCGGCCGGCGCTGCCAGGTCTTGATCAGGTTGTAGGCGGCGATCACGATGCCGCTGATGTAGAGCGTGCCGCCCAGGGCGCGGACCCAGTACATCGGCATCAGCCGGGTCACGGTCTCGAGGAAGTCGGGGTACTGCAGGCGGCCGCTGGTGTCGAACGCGCGCCACATCAGGCCCTGGGTGATCCCGGCGGCCCACATCGCGACCACGTACAGGGCGATGCCGATGGTGGCGACCCAGAAGTGCACCGTCGCCAGCCGCTGCGAGTACAGCTTGGTCTGGAACAGCCGCGGCGCCAGCCAGTAGATCATGCCGAAGGTCATGAAGCCGACCCAGCCCAGCGCGCCGCCGTGGACGTGGGCGATGTTCCAGTCGGTGTAGTGCGACAGCGCGTTGACGCTCTTGACCGACAGCATCGGCCCCTCGAACGTCGACATCCCGTAGAAGGTGATGCCGACGACGAAGAACTTGAGCACCGGATCGGCCGCGACGCGGTTCCACGCCCCGCGCAAGGTCAGCAGGCCGTTGATCATGCCGCCCCACGACGGCATCCACAGCATGACCGAGAAGATCATGCCCAGCGTGTTGGCCCACGCCGGCAGCGCCGTGTAGTGCAGGTGGTGGGGGCCGGCCCAGATGTAGATGAAGACCAGCGACCAGAAGTGCAGGATCGACAGGCGGTAGCTGAACACCGGGCGCTCGGCCGCCTTGGGCAGGAAGTAGTACATGAGGCCCAGAAACGGCGTGGTCAGGAAGAACGCCACCGCGTTGTGCCCGTACCACCACTGCATGAAGGCGTCCTCGACGCCGGCGTACATCGAGTAGCTCTTGAGCGGGCTCCACGGCACCGCCATGCTGTTGAAGATGTGCAGGATGGCGACGGTGATGATGGTGGCGATGTAGAACCACACCGCCACGTACAGGTGCTTCTCGCGGCGGTTGCGGAGCATCCCGAAGAAGTTCACCGCGAACACCACCCACACCACCGCGATGGCCAGGTCGATGGGCCACTCGAGCTCGGCGTACTCCTTGCCCTGGGTGAAGCCGAGCGGCAGGGTCAGCGCGGCCGACACGATGATCAGCTGCCACCCCCAGAAGTGGATCTGCGACAGCAGCCCCGACAGCGGGCGCGCCTTCACCAACCGCTGGGTCGAGTAGTACACCGCCGCAAAGATGGCGTTGCCCGCGAAGGCGAAGATGACGGCGTTGGTGTGGAGTGGGCGGAGGCGTCCGAAAGTAAGATAGGGCGCGAAGTTGAGGTCGGGGACGGCGAGCTGGAGGGCCAGGAGCAGGCCCACCGACATGCCGACGATCCCCCACACCATCGTCGCGACCACGAACTTGCGGACGATGTCGTCGTCGTAGCGCAAGACGTCCGATTGCTTCATGTTGCGCGACTGCATACGCAACGGCCGTGCCGATCGTGATCCCCGCCGCAGCGCCGGATCTGGTCGGGTTCCGCGCAGGTTCTGCGTTGTCCCACCTGCGGGCGAAGTGATCCTGCAGCCACTGCGCGCGACCGTGCGCCGCACCTGGCGCTGCCCGGGCGCGCCCGCGCACCGTCTGCGACGGGGCGCCGCACCTGGCGCCGCCTCAGGTGCCGGGCCGCAGTGCGTCGAGGAGCAGGTCCTCGTGGCTCAGGTGGTCGCGCAGGTCGCGCAGCACCGCCGCCAGGAGGCGGACCGTCGGGTCGTCGAGGCCCGCGCCCAGCGACGCGTGATGGGCGCGGTGGTCGTGGTCAGGGCCGAACAGGTCGAGGTGTGCTTCTTCGAAGGCGTGGTGGTCGGCCAGCGCGGCGCGCAGCGCGCCCACCGCCCGGGCGAGCTCGGCGGCGTCAGCCCGCCCGGTCTCGGCGAGGTCGAGCGCGGCCTCGCAGTGCGCGAGCAGGGCCCGCAACCGCGCGTGCTGGGCCTGGAGATCGGTGACGATGGTGGCGGCGGTCATGGCGTGACGGCGACGCCGTCGGCCCTGAGGCGATGCACGGCGCGTACCGGGACGGCCTGGTCGGCTACTTGACCGGGAGGTCTTTGCTGATCGTGGTGGTCTTGCCGGCGACGATCTTGACCGTGTACTGCCAGGTGTCGCTGCCGACCTTGAACGCGACCTTGTGGAGGCCGGGCGACAGCGAGATCTTCTGCCGGGGCGTGATGGGCGTGGTGCCGTGGCCAGCCCCGTCGACCGAGACCGCGGCGTACGGCGTGGTGTACGCGACCAGGTAGCCGACGCTGGTGTCCGGGGTGGTGTCGGGCTTGGTCGGGGTGGTCTTGCCGGTGTCGGCTGGCTTCGGGTCGCCGCCGCCCAGGTCGATGCGTCCGCTCGGACCGGTCTTGCCGGGGGTCGGCGTGGTCTTGCCGGTGGTCGGCGTGGTCTTGCCGGTGGTCGGCGTGGTCTTGCTGGTGGTCGGCGTGGTCTTGCCGCTGTCGCTGGACTTGCTGCTGTCGCTGGACTTGCTGCTGTCGCTGGACTTGCTGCTGTCGCTGGACTTGCCGCTGTCGCTGGACTTGCCGCTGTCGCTCGGCGTGACGACGGCGACGGCTGGCGGTGCGTCGATGGCCGCATCGATGGCCGCGTCCATGGCCGACGCCGCGTCGGCGCCCCCCGCGTCCACGACGCCTGCGTCCGGCGCAGCGGCCGGCACCAGCGCGAGGACGCACGGCACCGGGTGGGTGCCGCCGGCGGTGACTTCGATGCTGGTCTCACACGGCGTCGCGCCGGCGCGCTCGATCTTGACGGCGTGGCGGCCGGCCGGCAGCCCGTCGAGCACCAGCGCGCCGTCGCGGGTGGTGCCGCGGGCCTGACCGTCGATGGTGACCGTGGCGGGGCCCGTGGCGCCGGGCCCGGTGATCGAGACCTGGAGCCGGGCGGCGGCGGCGGCCGGAGCCGCGGGCGTCGACTTGTCGGCCAGCACGACGAACTTCACGACCGCGAACCCACCCAGCACCACCGCGGCGATGGCGATGCCGATCATCACGTCCTTGGCGAGGGACGGCTTCTTGCGCCGCCGGGCGGTGACGTCGACCGGGGCCGGCGCGGGCGCCGCCGCGACGGGATAGCCGGCGTTGGTGCCAAACCCCTGCTGCGCGGGCATGGCCCCGCCCTGTCCATACGACTGCTGGCCGTAGCCCGGCTGGGCCTGGCCGTAGCCCGGCTGAGCCTGGCCGTAGCCCGGCTGGGCCTGGCCGTAGCCTGGCTGGGCACTCGCTGCCCCGTAGTCTGGCTGCCCGTAGCCCGGCTGGCCGTAGCCCGGCTGGCCGTAGCCCGGCTGGCCCGACGGCTGTCCGTAGGTCTGCTGCCCGTAGGCCGGTTGTCCCGCCGCGCCGAAGGCGTGCTGCGGATACGGCGGCTCGGCTGAGGCCCCAAACCCCGGTTGCGCCGGGTGCGGTGGCTGGCTGCCCAGCGGGAACGCCCCGGGGCTGGCTGGCTGCGCCGCGGCGGACGTCGCCATCGGCAGCACCGGCGCCTGCATGCCGAGCATGGTCCGGGCGTTGGCGTTCGGGTTGGACGTCGCCATCGGGGCGCCCCCCAGCGAGCCGGCCCCCATCGACGGGCCGCTCGCTGGCATCGCGGCCATGGGCATCGCCGCGGGGATGGGGATCGCCGGCATGCCCAGGGGCGAGATCGTCGGGTCTTCCGCGGCGGCGATGGGCGGGGCCGAGGGAGCACGCGGCGGTGGCGGCGGCGGCGCGCTGTCGGGGACCAGCGCGACCTCGCTGATCTCGCCGAAGATCTCCGTCGGGCCCTCCTCGGCGAACTCCTCGCCGCCACGCGCGTCGGGGGCCGGCGCCGCAGCCGCGGCCGGCGCGGCGGCGAGGTCGGCCATCATGTCCTCGAACGACGGGCCACCCAGGACCGTCGCGCCGTCGGCCTCGCCAGCCTCGCCCAGGTGCTCGACCACGTCGAGCTTGGCCTCGGCCTGAGGAACGCCCGCGATCAGGCCCTCGCGGCCGATCTTCTTGAACGCCTCGTGTTGCTGGCGCTCGCGATCGATCTCGGGGGCGAAGCCGTCCTTGAGCCACGACGACAGCGTCTTGGCGGTGAACACGGCGTCCTGGGACATCAGGAACCGTTGCAGATCGGCCACCATGTCGCCGGCCCACTGGTAGCGATCGGCGGAGTCCTTGGCGAGCGACTTGAGGATGATCTTCTCGACCGCCTCGGGGATGTCGGGGTTGACGTCGCGCGGCCGCGGGATGTCGACGTTGCGGACCTTCTCGAGGGTCGAGAAGTCGGTCTCGCCGACGAACAGCCGGTCGCCCGACAGGCACTCGTAGAGGATGGTGCCCGCCGAGAACACGTCGGAGCGACGGTCGAGCGGCAGCCCCCGGACCTGCTCGGGCGACATGTACCCGAACTTGCCCTTGAGCACGCCGGCCTGGGTCTTCGAGCTGCGCGACGCCGCCTTGGCGATGCCGAAGTCGATGACCTTGACCTCGCCCTCGTAGGAGATGAGGACGTTCTGTGGCGAGCAGTCGCGGTGGACGATCTCGAGCGGCCGGCCCAGGGCGTCACGCTTCTTGTGCGCGTAGTCGAGACCCTCGAGCACCTTGGCGACGATGAAGCACGCCATCGCCACCGGGATGGACTGCTTGAGCTTGCGGGCGCGGTTTTGGATCTGGAGCAGATCCTTGCCCCAGATGTACTCCATCGCGATGAAGTGCGCGCCGTCGGTGCGGCCCAGCTCGAAGATCTGGCAGATGTTGGCGTGCGCCAGCTGCCCGACGATCTTGGCCTCGTCGATGAACATCTTGATGAACTCGCGGTCCTCGCCCATCGACGGCAAGATCCGCTTGATCGCGATGACCTTCTCGAAGCCCTCGACGCCGTAGCTCTTGGCCTTGAAGACCTCGGCCATCCCGCCGACGCTGATGCGATCGAGGAGGAGGTATTTCCCGAACGGGATTGCTTGGCGCACCGTCCGATGAGGGTAGGCGGCGTGCCGGGATCGCGCAACGGGTTTCGGGGGTAGTTGTCCCTAGTTTCTCGACGACAACAGGTCAGAACATGTACCGATGGGGGCAATGAGCCCGAGGCTTCCGCCCCCGAAATATGGTCGTCGAACCTAGAACGTAGTCACGACACCGACACCCGCCATCCCCGGGCCCCCGATCGGCGTGAGGCGCGCAGCCGGTGCGCGTCGGAAGTGGCGGACGCCGTCGATGACCCCGTACACGTACAGTCCGATCGCCGCGGCACCGGTGACGAGGTTGACGGTGCGCAGCACGCGGGCGGTGCTGGCGTGGGCGCAGGTGCCGTCGGCGTCGCACCAGCTGCGGAGCATCGCGTAGGTGCCCACGTTGGCGGCCAGGGCGGTGCCGCCGGCGATGCCGAGGGTCCAGCCCTTGGTGCGCTCGCGGTTCTGGAACTGCCCGGCCGGCGGCAACGCGTTGAGCAGGAGCGAGCGCTTCGGCCGCGGCCGCAGCGCCTTGAGCTCGGCGCTGTGGCGGGCGCGCACGTCCTCGAAAAACGCGATCGTCTCGGGCGGGTACAGCGCGGGATCGAGCCGGCCGTCGAGCTCGAGCTTGAGGTAGGCCAGGAAGTGGGCCTCGGCGTCGGCCGGAGCCTGGGCCGCCAGCGCGGCCAGCCCGAGCAGCCGGTGGGCCTCGCCGCGGTCGCTCTTGCCGGTCGCCGGATCATCTGCCACGGCGCCGGCCAGGCGGGCGACGGTGGCCCAGTCGTCGGCCTGGGCGGCGGCGGTCGCCGCCGTCAGCCGGTCGCCAGTGGGATCCGCCGACGCGGCCCCGACCCCGGCCGCGACGACCAGCATCAGGGCGCCACGCCTCACGGCGTCCGTCCGGTCAGGACCAGGCGCTCGCGGATGCGCGGCAGGGCGATGTCGACGGTCTGGGCCGCGACCTGCCGGACGATGGTGTCGACCCGATCGCCGCGGCTGCCCACCACGGTGTCGGTGCGGACCAGCCGGTCGAACACCAGCTGGTCGCCGCGCCGCACCTGGACCCGCGCGCGGCCGCGGCCGATCGGGACGTCGCCCTCGAACCCGGCGGCGATCCAGGTCAGCTCGACGTGGATGGCCAGGCTCGGCGAGCCGCCGTCGGCCACCCGGTAGCCCAGGGCGTCCGCCAGGTGGACCAGCGCCGGCCGCGCCAGGACGGCGGGATCGAGCGGCGCGCCGCGGCGATCGTGGAGCAGCTTGCCGCCGACCTCGAGCGACGCGATCGGGCGCGGATCGACCGGCGCGGGGCGCGGCGGCGCCACGGTGGTGGTGGTCGTGGGCGGCGGCGGCGGCGGCGCAGGGGGGCGGGCGGCGGCCCGGCGCGCGGCGACCGCCGCCGTCAGCGCGGCGACCAGATCGTCGGCCAGCCCGCGGGTGGCGCCGTCGATGGCGCTCAGGGTCGGTGTGCGGGCGGCGAGCCGCTGCACGTCGCGGCCGTGCTCCGGGTCGCGGATGCGCAGCTCGATGGCGACGCCGTCGCCGCCGGCGATCAGTCGGCCGTCGACCACCAGCTCGGCGCGGGCCGGCACCGCGGCGACGTCGGCTACCCGTACCACCTCGAAGCCAGCCGCGGTCAGCGCCGCGCCCAGCTCACTGGCCACCGGGGCGCCGTACAGGGCCAGGCGGCCTTCGGCTGCCGGGGGGATGAGCGCCACCACCGGCCGCGGCTCGGCGGCGGCGCGGCCGGCGAGCCCACACAGCACGACGACGGCGACGAACACGGCGCGCATGGCGGCGCGAGGGTACCAGCGGTTCATGGCGGCATGCTCGGATCGGGCACTGCCACCGCGAAGGCGCCGGTGGCGTCGGTCACCGCGGCCCCGAGGGGATCGCTGCGGTCGAGCCCGGCGCAGTCGTCGCACAGCGCGGTCACCGCGGCGGCGGCCAGGCCCACGCTCTGGCCGACGACGCGCAGCTCGCCGAACACCCGGATCGCGGCGGGCAGCTCGACGGCTCCGAGGTCGGTCGCGACGCCGGCCAGCGCCAGCCGGCGGGTGGCCGCGCCGCCGCGGGGATCGACCAGTGTGACCTGGTAGGTCGCGCCGGCGGCCAGCGCCAGGTCGAGCCGGCCGTCGCCGTCGGCGGTGGCGCGCACCACCGGCGCGCCCAGGTGCGCCAGGTCGCCGTCGATCACGGCGGTGGCCTGGGCGCCAGCGACCACGGCGGCGGCGGCGGTGATCGCCGCGGTGGCGTGGACCGCCGCCGGTGCGTCGATGGCGACCGGTGCGGTCGGGGTCACGGTGAGGAGGGCGACCCCACCCGGGCCGGTGGTCGGCACCACGAAGGCGCGCCCGCTGCCGACCGTCAACCGGTACGGCGCCAGGCGGCCCGCGTCGTCGATCTCGACCCGGTCGCGGTGGCTGCCGGTGGCGTCGACGGTGGTGGTGCCGTCGGAGATCGTGGCGGCGCCGGGCTGCTCGAGGGCGAACAGGACGTGGCCGCCCGCGGCGGGGACACCGGCTTGCGCCACCGCCAGGCCGCCGAGGTCGCGCACCGGCCGGCCGGCGGCGTAGCGGATGGTGAGCGCGCCGGCCCCCGCCAGATCGCCGAGCGGCGCGGTGAGCCGCGGCAGCCCCGAGGCCGGCGGCGGCACCACGGTCAGCACCGCGTCGGTCGACCGCTGCCGCGTCAGCGCGAAGGCGCCGGCGCTCGAGGTCAGGCCGACCGTCGACGGCGCGCCCCCGGTGATCGTGACCCGCGCGCCGGCCACGGGCTGGCCGACGCCGTCGAGCACCTCCCCGGTGACCGGCTGGCCGGCGACCAGCGTCAGCACGCCGGTGCCGGGGTCCCACCCGGCGATCGCGGTGGGGGGCACGAGCGGATCGAGCGGCACCACCAGCGCGTCGTAGCGGCCCGGCGTCAGCCGCGGGGTGGCCTGGCCGGTCGCCGACGTGGTCAGCTCGATGGTGGCGTCGGGCGTGCTGCGCGAGGTGAGCTGCACGGCCGCCGCGACCGGCGTGCCGTCGGCGGCGCGGACCTGCACAGGGGTCGGCGTGCCGGGATCGATCGGCAGCACGCCCACCGCGTAGTCGGCGCCACCCGGCACCACCAGCAGCCGCTCCTGGGTCGGCACGGCGCTGGCGCTGGGTGGCGTGAAGCGCAGGCGCATCGCGCGGCTGGCGCCGCCGGGATCGCGCACGTTGACGTCGCCGAGCCACGGATCGCAGCCCGGTGCGCCGCCGTCGATGTCGAGGCGGACCTGGTACACGCCCGGGAGATCTGCCACGACGTCGACATCGCGCGCATCGGGCGTGCGTGGGGTGACGCTCACCGGCTGGCCGGCGCGGGTGACCGTCCACCGGTACGTGAGGAACCCGGTGGTCTCGACGGTCGCGCGGATGGTGAGGGTGGCCGGCGCGACCGGGTCGAGCGGCGTCACCGCCACCGCGACCTGGCACTGGTCGAAGCCCTCGCTGCCGCAGCCGGCCAGCGGTAGCGCCACGGCGCCGGCGATCGCGGCGAGCGCGAGCCCCCGGACCCGGCGGCGGTCGGCCGCCATCACCGCACCTCCACGCGCCAGGTGTAGCGCTGGCGGCACGACGTCGGCGGCTCGATGCTGCAGGTCGGCGCCGCGACGGTGCAGGCGCCGCTGGTCGTCGGCAGCGGGTGGCCGCGATCGGCGACCTCGACCCGCAGCTCGAGCTGCTGGCCGGGCGGCAGCGTGGCCGGGTCGACGTCGACCGCGTCGAGGACGCCGGGCAGCGGCGTGAAGTCGGCCTGGCCGGCCAGGCGCATCGACCAGGCCAGCGTGGCGGCGCCGGGGTACGCGTCATCGGGCGGCACCGCGGGGAACGGATCGAGATCGTCGGCGACGGTGCGCACGGTGAAGCGGCGCGGCGCCAGCGCCAGCACCACCGCGTCGTCGGCCACCGCCGGCTCGAGGGCGTCGAGGCACGGCGCGTGATCGGGCCGGACGCTGATCACCAGCTCGGCGCGCTCGGCGTCGAGTCCGTCGGTGGCGTCGACGTGGACCTGCCACTCGCCCGCGACGTCGGGGATGAGCTGGTACGCCTCGCCGCCGGTCGCGGGGTCCGGCAGCCGTTGCCACCCGAACCCACCCGGCTGCGACGTGATCGCGGGGAACAGGGTCCAGGTGAGCGCGACCGGATCGGCGTCGGCGTCGTCGCCGCGGGCGGTGATGGTCAGCGGCACCCCGACCGGGAACTGTCCCATCAGCTCGTAGCCGCGGCGCTGGATGGCCACGGTCGGTGGGTGGTTGGCCACCGGCAACTCAACCGCTGGCTCGGCTTGGCCACGGCCCCGTGGGCGTCGGTCACGTCGAGCGCGATGGCCAGGTAGGTGGTCGGTCGGCCGTCGACCGCGACCGGCACCGTGAACGCGAACTGGGGATCGAGGCCGGTCTCGACCGCGGCGCACACGTGGGGCGACACCGACGGCGGCTGATCGCAGGCCTGTCCTCGCCACGCCAGGGTCACGGCGTCGCGATCGGGGTCGTCGACCACCGCGCGGAACAACAGCTCCGCGCCGCGGAAGATCTCGCCGTCGCCCACGCGCTCGATCTCGGCCGCCGGGCGCTCGTTGATCGGCTCGACGTACAGGCACCCCGCGGTGGCGGCGACCAGGACGACGACGGCGAGGCGAGCTGCCATGGCGTCGATCTTTGCAACTGGCTTGCCACCCACAACCCGAGGATATCCCACGGTGGCCCGCCCCGGGGTGGCGCGGATCGAGACAGCGGTGTCGCGGATCACGGATAGCAGTCGAGCTGCGGCGAGGCGCGCAGGGTGCACGCCGGCACCCGGGGGATGTCGAGCCAGGTGTTGGCGGCGACGCCGTCGACCACGCGCTCGAGCCGGAGCCGCCCGGGCCGCACCGCCGTCGTCGCGCCCGGGGCCAGGTCGGTGCCGCCCAGGCGCACGGGCGCGGTCAGGCCGTTTCGGACAGTCACCGGGGCCAGCACCGACGCGGTCACCGTGCGGGCCTCGCCGGGGGCCAGCACGAGGGTCTCGCTCCACCCCTGCTGGCCCAGGCCCTGCCGGCAGCTGAGGACGTGGCGGCCCGGCGCCAGGTCGATGGGCCTCCGTGAGGCGCGGCCGCGGGGCTGGCCGTCGATCGTCAGATCGCACCACGTGTCGACCACCAACGTCAGCTGGGCCAGGGCTGGCGCGGCGTCGACCGCGCGCGTCGCGGCGTCGACCGGGGCCTCGACCGCCGCGTCTCGCGCCGGCGCGGCGTCGACAGGCGGCCTGAGCGGCGCGACCTCGGTGGGCGACGGATCGCCGCGGCGGCGCGCGTCGACCGGCCCGGCGTCGAGGACGCTGGCGTCGATGGATCCGGCGTCGACGAGCGCCAGGGCTGCGGCGCTGGCCGCGTCGGGCGCGGCGTCGGGTGTCGGCGCGACCACCGCGCCGCCCGCGTCGGCCGGGGCCGCGCTGCCGCGGTGCGGCCCGGGGGCTAACGCGCGCCACGCCAGCGCGCCGCCGGCCAGCGCGATCACCGGCGCGCCGACCCACAGCAGACGTCGACGGCGCGAGCCGGCGCGGGTCAGTCGGGTCACCACCGCCGTCGCGCCGGGATGGTCGGGCGCCAGCGCCAGGATCCGATCGCAGTGGCCCAGCGCGACCGCGGTCGCGCCGCGGGCGCCGGCGGCCTCGGCCAGACCCACGAGCGCCCGCACCACCTGCGGGGTCCGCGTGGCCCGGTAGCCGGCGCGGTCGCGCGCGAACGCCGCCAGCTCGGCCGCCGGCTCGCCCAGCCCGACGTCGTCGACCAGCTGGCGCAGCTCGCGGGCCGCGACGGTGGCGTCGGTCGGGCGTCGGGCCGGATCGGGGTCCATCAGGCGCTCGATCACCCGCGACAGCGGCGTGCCGACCGCCGACGAGCGGCGGCCCGCGGGCACCGCGCCCTTGGCCGCGTCGGCCAGGACCTTCATCGTCGGCCCGGCGAACGGCAGCGCGCCGGTCGCCAGCTGGTACAGCGTCACGCCCACCGAGTACAGGTCGCACCGGGCGTCGGCGGCGTGGCCGCGGGCCTGCTCGGGCGCCATGAAGCTGGGCGTGCCCAGGAGCGCGCCGGTCCGGGTCACCAGCGAGTCGTCGTCCTCGATCCGCGCCACCCCGAAGTCGGCCAAGAGCAGGCGGCCGTCGTCGGCCAGCATCAGGTTGGCCGGCTTGACGTCCCGGTGGACGATGCCGGCGGCGTGGGCCACCGCCAGCGCGTCGCACAGCAGCGCGCCGATGGCCGCCACCAGCTCGGCCGGCAACGCGCCCTCGGCCTCGGCCACCTCGCGCAGGCTGTGGCCGCGGACCAGCTCCATGACGATGAACGGCGCGTCGTCGTCGCCGACGTCGTAGACCCGCAAGATGTTCGGGTGCTCGAGGCCGGCGGCGGCCCGCGCCTCGCGCTGGAACCGCCGCACCAGCTCGGGCTTGCGGGCCAGGTGCGGGAACAGCACCTTCACCGCGACGTCGCGCCGCAGCTCGAGATCGCGCGCGCGGTACACCGTCGCCATCCCACCGGCCCCCAGCTCGGCGCCCAGGCGGTAGCGCCCGAGCACGGTGCCGTCGGCGTGGGGCGGGGCGTCGGCCGGCGTCGGCCCGGGGTCGGTCGACGCCACGGTCGCGGCGTGGGCCGGTTGGTCGGGCGCGTCGTCGTCGCGGGTCATCGGCCCGGCCGCGCGCGGCTCACCCGCGCCAGGTCACGTAGCCGGCGGCGGGGGCCTGCTTGGCGGTGCGCATGGCGGCGCCCAGGCGCTTGGCCATCTGGTCGGTGCCGCCGACCGGGACGCCGGTGGTCGGCGCCACCGCGATCACCGCGTCGAGCTTGGTGGCGTCGCCGGTGAACAGCTTGGCGCGGTCGGCGGTCAGCCGCTCGATCAGGGCGTGGGCCAGCGGCTCGCCGCGGTCGTGGCCGACCACCACGATGAAGTCGGAGCCGCCCAGGTGGCCGACGAAGGCGCCGCCGTCGCCGTGCTGGCGGGCCAGCTCGAGGACGACCTTGGCCAGCGCCCGCACCGCCTGCTCGGCGGCGGCGAACCCGACCGCGTCGGCGTAGGCGTCGAAGCCGCGCACGTCGACGTGGAGCACCGCGACCGGCGCGTCGGCCTTGAGCGCCTCGGCCAGGTGTTCGTCGACCGCGCGCGATCCCGGCAGGTCGGTGGTGGGGTTGCGATCGCGCTCGCGCTTGGTCGCGCGGATCAGCGCCTTGGCCCGGGCGCCGAACTCGCGCAGGTCGAACGGCTTGGTCATGTAGGCGTCGGCGCCGGCCTCGAGCCCCTCGACCTGCTGCTCGACCGAGGTCAGCGCGGTCAGCATGAGGATCGGTGTGCGCGACCACATCACGTCGCTCTTGAGGCGGCGGGCCACCTCGATGCCATCGACCCGCGGCATCATCCAGTCGAGCACCAGCAGGTCGGGATCGTGGGCCCGGACCAGGCGCAGCGCCTCGTCGCCGTCGTAGGCGCGCAGGCACAAGAAGCCGGCGTCGCCCAGCGCCATCCCCACCATGTGGGCGATGGCGTCATCGTCCTCGGCGATGACGATCTTCTTGAACATCGCCATGGTGATACGCCCGAGGGGCGCTGGCGTCAACCGCGCATCGGGCGCAGCGCCGCCGCCACGGGCCAGCCGGGTAGGGTATACCGGCCGGCGGTGCGCACTCCCGTCGATCCACCGGTGACCACGACCACGCTCGGCAACGGCCTGCGCGTGACCACCGTGGCCTTGCCTCACCTCCACACCGTCACCGTGGCGGCCTTCATCAAGGTCGGCTCCCGGTTCGAGGCCCCGGCCGACAGCGGGCTGTCGCACTTCGTCGAGCACATGCTGTTTCGCGGCACCGAGCGCTACCCTACGTCGCTGGCGCTCAACACCGCCATCGAGTCGCTGGGCTCGACCCTGCACGCCGAGACCGGGCGCGACTACACGCTGCTGACGATGGGCTTCTTGCCGGAGCAGGTGCCGGCCGGCCTGGCGGTCCTGGGCGAGCTGCTGGGCCGGCCGCGCTTCGGTGATATCGAGCTCGAGCGCGCGCTGGTGCTCGAGGAGATGAGCGAGGACTACGACGAAGACGACGTCGAGATCAACGTCGACGATATCGCCCGCGGGCTGGCCTTCGGCGAGCACCCGCTGGGCCAGCGCATCATCGGCCCGCGCGCCAACGTCGAGCGGTTCGCCGACGCCGACGTCCGCCGCCACTTCGCGTCGTTCTACGGCGCCGCCAACACCATCTTGTGCGTGGCCGGCCCGGTCGAGCACGCCGCCATCGTCGACGCGGCGGCCTGCCTGGGCCAGCTGCCGACCGGGACCCTGGCGGTGCCGGCCCCGGCGCCGAGCATCCCGGGCGGCGCGCGCTGGCGCCACGTGCGGGACTCCGGCTCGCAGACCACGCTGTCGATCCTGTTCCGCGGCGTGCCGGAGATCGATCCGGCCTACCCGGCGTTCGTCGCGCTGCTGCGCGCCCTCGACGATGGCATGTCGACCCGGCTGCACTACCAGCTGGCCGATCAGCAGGGCCTGGCCTACTCGGTCGGCGCCGCCATCGAGCCCTTGGCCGACGCCGCGCTGTTCGAGATCACCAGCGCCACCGCCAACTCCAAGCTGCCCAAGCTGGTCGGCGAGATCTTGGGCCTGGTCGGCGGCCTGCGCGAGCGGCCGATCTCCGACGACGAGATGGCCAAGATCCGGACCCGGTACCGGTACGAGACCATCGCCAGCCTCGACGATCCGTCGGCCATGGCCGGCTGGTTCGGCGGCACCGCGCTGTACTACCCGCCGCCGGCGCTGGCCGATCGGCTGGCGGCGATCGACCGGGTCACCGCCGACGATCTGATCGAGACGGCGCGGCGGGTGATCTCGCCCGACAGCCTGGTGCTGGCCGCGGTCGGCGCGCTGTCCAAGGCCCGGGTCGGCGAGCTGCGCGAGGTCATCACCGACTGGGCGTGACGCCCGCGGCCGACCCCTGGGCGGCGCGCGGTCAGCGTTCGTCGCCGGTGAGGCGGCCGTAGCCGGCCCCACCGAACGCTTCGTCGAGGGCCCGGTCGTAACGGATCTGGATGGTGGCCGGCCCGCCGCCGGCCGCGGCCGCCTCGCCGGGCCACTGGTAGCCGGCGCGGCCGTCGGCCTGGAACCACTCGTCCAGCGCCTGGTCGCACGCGCCCCACGGGCAGTAGAACTCGCCGACGAAGTGCAGCCGGTCGGCCGCGAACTCGACCGAGCCGCGGAAGCGCTGCGACCCGATGAGCTTGGTGAGCCGCCACCCGGTGTCGACCCGATCGAGCCGGCACGGCTGGGGCGCGTAGTCTTCGATCTGGCAGGTCCACAGCGCGCCGTCGCGCTGGCCGTCGGTCGCGCCGGCGGCCGGGGCCGGCGTGCCCCGGTTGGCCACGGTCGGCGTCGCCGCGGGCGTGGCGTGGCAGCTGGCCAGCCCGGCGAGCGCCAGGCCGACGAGGCCGCGCCGCCTCACTTCTTCTCCACGTGGCAGGCCAGGCAGTCGAAGCCGGGGTGGGTCTGGTCGGCCAGGGGCTCGCCGAGCAGCTCGGCCATCTTGGGCGTCACGTCGTCCTTCATGAACTTGACCATCTTGGCGTCCTTGCCCGCGCGCAGCTTGGCGAAGTCCAGCTTGGGCAGCTTGGGGTTGGGCATGTCGTACTTCTTGGTGACGGCGCCGTCGCCGTGGCAGGTCTTGCAGGAGAAGGTCGCGAAGTCGTGGGCGTCGTAGCCCTTGAACGCGGCCTTCATGGCCGGCATGACCTGCTCCTTCATGAACGCCACCTGCTCCTCGTGGCTCAGGTCTTTGAACGTGGCGGCGGCGGCCGGCGCGGCGTCGACCGGCGGCGCGGCGTCGACCGGCGGCGCGGCGTCGACGCCGGCGTCGAGGAGCACCGCCGGGGGCGGCGGCGGCGGGGCGGACGTGGACGACGACGAGCCGCACGCGGCGGCGAACACGACCACGAGCAGGCCGAAGGCGGTGCGCATAGGCGCGGAAGATACGCCCAACCGGCCGCGATATTCACTCGTCGGCGGTCCGGGCTGCGCGCGCCATCACCAGCGCCTCCTTGGCCAGCCGGGTCACCAGCGGCCCCAAGATGATGCCGGCGGCGCCGACCACGGCGATGCCGCCGAACATCGAGATCATGATCACCAGCGCCGGCAGGTCGAGCTTGCCCCGGCGCGCCAGCATCGGCCGCACCAGGTTGTCGATCGACCCGATCACCCCCGCGCCGACGACCGCCATCACCACCGCCGCCTCGGCGCGACCGGTCAGCCACAGCCCGGCCGCGACCGGCACCCACACCATCGCGGTGCCCACCGACGGCACCACCGAGGTCACCAGCGTCAACAAGCCCAGCACCAGCGGCTCGGGCACGTCGAGGGCGACGTAGGCCACGGTGGCCACGGCGGCCTGGGCCAGGCCGGCGCCGCCGACACCGATGAACAGGCCGCGGCCGGTCTCGGTGAAGGCGGCCGCGAAGCGGCGGGTCAGCCGCGGATCGAGCGGCAGGTGCTCCTCGAACCAGCGGTACGCGCGCGGCCCGTCGGCCAGCACCGCGTAGGTGGTCGACAGGAACACGAACAGCCCGAGGGCCACCTTGCCGGCGATGGTGAGCACCACCTGCACCACGCCCCAGGCGCGATCGCCGTGGGCGACCAACAGATCGAGCGGCGAGCCCTCGGCCGCGGCGCTGGTGCCCTTGGTGACCAGCTTCTCGAAGACCTGCTTGACCTCGGGGGACGCCAGCAGCTGCTTGCCCAAGACGATGGCGTCGCCGACCAAGGTGCCCAGCACCAGCGCCAGGGGCAACACCAGAAGCGCGATCAGCGCCGCGGTCAGCACCGCAGCGGCGCGTTGGCGGCGGCCGGTCAGGCGGGTGAGCGGCGGCACCAGGCGGCGCGCCAGCTGCCCGACCCACACCGCCAGCACCAGCCAGGTCCAGAACGCCACGAACATCGCCGCGGCCGCGATGACCAGCGCGGCCAGCAACCAGCGCGGCACCGGCGGCGACGGCTCGCTCACCGTCGCCTCGCACGCGGTGGGGCCGCGTCGGGCCCGGCGTCGATCGGCGCGTCGACGCCGGCGTCGATCGCCGGCGCCTGTACCGCCACCGTCACCGCCTTGGTGGTCCGGATCGGGCGGCAGGTCCGGCGCGCGCACAGCCAGAACTCCGCGGCGACGGTGACCTGGTGCGGCCCCGGGTCGACCGCGCGCAGCTTGACGTCGAAGCGCGGCGCCTCGGCGGCCGGATCGGCGGCGTCCCGACGGGCCAGGCGTCGGCGCAGCACGGTCACCCCGGCGTCGCTGGTCACCGTCAGGCGCACCGGCCCCTCGGCCGACACCGTGCGGCCGGGGCCGGGGACCAACGCCACCGACAGCGCGGCCACCGCGCCCGGCTCGAGCGGCGCGACCTCGCCGATGCGCAGCTCGTAGTCGCGCGGCTGGGCGCCGGCGACGCCACACCCGGCCGCGCCCCATCCGGTCGCCACGGCCAGCGCGGTGACGACCGCCCGGCTCACAGCACCTGGGTCGCCAGCTCGGCGAGCTGGCTACGCTCGCCCTTGGCCAACGTGATGTGGCCGGCGATCGCCTGCGGCTTGAACCGCTCGGCCACCGTGGTGAGGCCGTTGTTCGAGGAGTCCAGGTACGGGTGATCGATCTGGTACGGGTCGCCGGTCAGGATGATCTTCGTGCCCTCGCCGGCGCGGGTGATGATGGTCTTGACCTCGTGCGGCGTGAGGTTCTGGGCCTCGTCGACGATCATGTAGACGTTGGGCAGCGACCGGCCGCGGATGTAGGTCAGCGGCTCGACCTGGACGAAGCCGAGGTCGACCAGCTCGGCGTAGCTGCGGCCCTCTTTCTTGTCCGAGCGATTGAGGCCGAGCAGCAGCTCGAGGTTGTCGTAGATGGGCTGCATCCACGGGTTGAGCTTCTCCTCGATGTCGCCCGGCAGGTAGCCGATGTCGCGGCCCAGCGGGAAGATGGGCCGGCTGACCAGGAGCTTCTGGTAGACGTCCTCCTCGGTGACCTTCTGCAGCCCGGCGGCCAGGGCCAGCAGGGTCTTGCCGGTGCCGGCCTTGCCCACCAGCGTCACCAGCTTGATGTCGTCGTTGAGCAACAGGTCGAGCGCGTAGTGCTGCTCCTTGTTGCGAGGCCGGATGCCCCACACCCCGTCGCGCAGCTTCTTGACCGGGACCACCTTGCCGGCGGCGCGGTCGTTGCGGGCCAGCGCGCTCTTGCCGGTGGCCTCGTCCTTGAGCAGCACGAACTCGTTGGGGAACAGGCCGCCGTCGACCTCGACCGCCACGCCGCCGTCGGCGTACAGGGCGTCGATGGCCGCGGCCGACGACGCCACCTCGCGGTGCCCGGGGTACAGCTCCTCGATCGAGATCTGCTCGGTGTCGTAGTCGACGCACTGCAGGCCCAGCGCATCCCCGCGGATGCGCATGTTGACGTCCTTGGTGACCAGGATCGTCGGGTGCTCGGGGTCGGCGTCGCGCACCTCAGCCGCGGTCTCGAGGATCCGCTGATCCATCGAGCGCGAGTCGTAGCTGGGGTTCTTGGGCGGGTTCTTCGGCAGCGCCACCCGCACGGTGCCGCCGTTGTCCATGCGCTGCGGGTTGGACAGGCCGCCGTCGACCCGGTACTGGTCGAGCAGGCGCGCCAGCTGGCGGGCGTTGCGGCCCAGCTCGGTCTGATCCTTCTTGAAGGTGTCGATCTCCTCGATCACGTAGATCGGGATGACGACGTTGTTGTCCTCGAACGCGTACAGCGCCCGGGCGTCGTGGAGCAGGACGTTGGTGTCGAGGACGTAGTTCTTGACCGCCACGCCTCGATCTTCCGGGCCCGCGCGGGCGCAGTCAAACCGTGGGGCCGGCAAAGCCCCGGCCCTCGGTCGATCCCGGCCGGCCTACGACGCCTTCTTGGCGCGGGCCGCGGCGAACTGGGCGTAGGTGACGACCTGGTTCCGGCCCGAGTGCTTGGCGTGGTACAGCGCGTGGTCGGCCCGCTCGATGAGCACCGCCCGCTCGCGGCTGTCGTCGGGGAACGCCGCGATCCCGATCGACATGGTGACCTGCAGCGGCCCCTTCTCGGTCTCGACCACCATCTTGCCCACCTCCTGCCGGATGCGCTCGCCCACCGCCCGGGCCTGCTCGGCGGTCGACCCGTCGAGCACCACCGCGAACTCCTCGCCGCCGTAGCGGGCCACCACGTCGATCTTGCGCGCCACCTCGGCCAGCACCCGGGCCACCCGCCGCAGCACCTCGTCGCCGACCGGGTGGCCGAAGTTGTCGTTGACCTTCTTGAAGAAGTCGACGTCGCACAAAAGCAGCGCCGAGGCGTGGCCGTGGCGGCTGCCGCGATCGAGCAGCTGGGCGAACCGCTCCTGGAACGTGCGGTGGTTGGTGAGCCCGGTCAGGCCGTCGGTGGTGGCCATGGTCTCCATGCGCTTGTAGAGCAGGCCGTTCTGCAGCGACACCGCGACCTGGGTGGCGATGACCGACAGCATCTCGCGCACGTCGGCGCCGAACCGCTTCTCGGCCCGGCACGCCAGCATCAGCGTGCCGATGGCCAGATCGGCGGCCACCAGCAGCAGCACCAGCGGCGAGCGGGCGGCGTCGAGCGATCTTGCGGGTGTAGATCGGCGCCGTCACCTCGCGCGGCTCGCCGCCCGGCCGGCAGGTAGTGGCGGTTCTTGACCACCATGGCCGCCAGGCCGGTGTTGTCCTTCCACTCCAGGTCGGCCAGCGCGGCGACGTCGAGCATCGGCTCGACGCCCGGGCGCAGGCGGGTGGCGGCCACCCGGTGCCGGCCCTGCTCGCGGTCGTACAGCGTGATGACCGCCGCGTCGTACTCGACGATCGCGCCGGCGGCGTCGAAGGCGGTGTCCATGACCTGCTCCGGGGTGAGCGCCCGGCCCAGCATGGCGGCGGCCTGGAAGAACCGCTCGTGCTCGTACTTGGCGCGCTCGACGGCGCGGAACACCTGCTCGGCCGAGATCGAGCGCACGATCTGCTGGGCGGCGTCGGCCAGGAGGTCGGCGGCGCCGTCGTCGAACTTGCAGTCACGGTCGGCGCACAAGACGCCGCGCAGGTGGGGGCCTTCGAGCACCGGCACCGCCACCACCGAGGCGCCCTCGGCCAGGTCGGGATCGTCGTAGTACGGCAGCTGGCCGCGCTTGGCCGCGGCGACCACGATCGGGCGGCGGTCGCGCACCACCGCGCCCAGCAGGCCGGCCGACGCCAGGTGATCGGTGGCCACCACCGCGTCGTGGTCGCTGACGAGCTCCTTGAGCTTGAGCCGGTCGCCGTCGCCCTGCCA
The DNA here is from genome assembly GCA_041389965.1 of Kofleriaceae bacterium. GTDB lineage: Bacteria > Myxococcota_A > Polyangia > Haliangiales > Haliangiaceae > UBA2376. The sequence goes on from JAWKQV010000004.1 coordinate 294,773, forward strand.
GGCCAGCACCACGGTGCGCGCGCCTAGCGAGCGCTTGACGGTGGCCAGGGCCCACGCGGTGGCGTCGCCGATGAGCGACACGCCGCCGGTGGCCAGCAGGCGCTCCTCCTCGTCGCGGGCCCGGGCGGCCCGGCTGGCCGGGCCCAGCGCCGCGGCGATCAGCCGGTAGTCGCGGGCCCGCTCGTGCATGGCGTGGACCTCGCGATCGAGGCGCAGGGCCCGCCGCCGCCGATGGCTGGCGATGAGCCCCCGCAGGAACAGCGCGTGGGCCGAGGCGGCGGCCACCACGAACACCACGTGCAAGGCCGCGGGCGCCAGGAGCGCGCGCGGGTCGTCGGAGCGGGCCACCCACGCCGCCTCGATGGCGACCGGCGCCACCAGCGTCACCGCCGCGCCGGGCGCGGTGAGGAGCGTCAGCCCGAACGCGACCACGCCGTAGACCAGCGGGTGGACCGGCGACGCCACGCCGCCGGTCACCGCCAGCACCGCGCCGACGCCGGCGGCGATCGCCAGGCCGAGCTCGATGTCGACCAGGGTCGGCGCCGCCGCCAGCCACCACGACACCCGCTGGGCCCGGGCGCTGGGCGGCTGGAACTGCAGGCGGCGGGCGATGGCCGCCACCAGCACCACCAGCACGCCGGCCAGGATGAGCGCGTCGAGCGGCCCGGGCGTCTGGGTGTGCAGATCGAGCGGGCCCAGGCCCAGCGCGACCACGAGGCAGCCGGCCAGGCCCAGGGCCGGGCCCCAGCTGACCAAGGCGGCGCGGCGGACCGCGCGCATCCTCACGGCGCCACCGTCGTCGGCTCGAGGCGGAACACCATCTCGCTCGGGTAGACCATGTCGAGATCGTCGCGGGCCCGGGTCTCGATCGCCGTCGGATCGGTGCGCAGGGCGTCGATCTCGGCGGCCAGCGCGTGGTTGCCGGCGCGCAGCGTGGTGAGCTCGGCGCGGGCGTCCTCGAGCTGCTGGCGCAGCCGCGCGGCGCGGTCGTCGACGCCGCCGGCCGGGATGTACGCGATGGTGCCGGCCACGACCAACGCCAGCGCGCCGCGGACGGTCCACCGGCGCAGCGCCGGTGGGACATGCATGTCGGCTTCAACCTTGATCGCCATCCCGGTGGGTCGACATTACGGAGCCGCCGACGGCGGGCAACTTTTCTCATGCCTGCGCAGGTAGGCAAGTGTGCGGATGTGCTCCGGTTCGACCCGGGTCGGTGCTAGCGTCGGCGCCATGTGGCAACGCCTGATGATCCCGGTCGCGCTCGCCGTCGTCGTGAGCAGCTGCGGCGGTGACGACGCCGCCCCGTCGACCGAGCTGGCCTGCGGCGATGGCGTGTCCGCGACGCTGGCGCCGGGCGCGTCGGTCGCGGTCACCGGCGCGGCGGCCCGGGATCTGGCTGGGGCCGCGGTGGCGCTGCCGGTCCAGGCCACGGTCGCCAGCCTCGGCGTCACCATCCGCTGCGCCGCGGACATCGTCCCGCCCGGGTACCTGGCGCTCGGGCCGGCGGTCAGCTTCGGCCCGGCCGGGGTCAGGTCGGATCGGCCGTTCGCGCTGACGCTGCCCTACAAGGCCGCGCGGCTGCCCGCCGCCGGCCTGCGCCGCCACGTGCGGGTGGTCGCCCAGCGCCACCTGGGCGACGCCACGCCGTTCTTCGCGCCGGTGGCCGGCCGGGCCATCGACGACGCCGATCGGTTCGCGTCGCGCATCACGGTGCGCGCCGGCGAGCTGGTGACCTACCAGGTGGTGGCCCCGATCGACGCCGGCGCCACCGAGGCTCGGCCGTTCACCTTCCGCGCCATCGTCGGCATCTCGATGGGCGGCAACGCGGCGATGTCCATCGGCCTGCGCCACCGCGACCGGTTCGACTTCGTCGGCGACCTCGGCGGTGAGCCGGGGCCGTCGATGACGTACTCGCTGGGCATGTTCAACGACTTCATGTTCGGTGGCTTCTGCACCGGCGCGCAGGCCGGCCAGCTGTGCCCCGAGCAGCAGCGGCCGGCGGCGGTCGAGCAGCACGAGCTGCGCAGCGACTACGAGCACATGGTCTACCAGGCCGGCGAGGGCGTCGGCCTGACGCTGCGCCGCGACCTGTACATGAAGGCGGCGCGCGACCTGTCGCGGGCCCTGGGCAACCCGGCCCTGTACAACCCCGACCCGGCGGCGCACGGCTACGCGCCGCCCGGCGTCGACGGCGCCTACCTGGCGCGCGCCGCGGCCGACCGCTGCGCCAACCCGCTGGTGCTCGCCGGATTTTACGACCGCGAGTTCAACCCCGACGGCAGCCACCCGGTCATCACCTTCTGCGACGGCGGCGACTCGCCCGCGCTCGGCCTGGGCGTGTTCGACCCGAGCCTGCCGCAGGACAACCCGGCCGAGGTGTTGCTGGCGGTCGATGTCGACGGCGACGGCCGGCGCGGCCCGGGCGAGCCGGTCATCACCAACGCGGCCGAGCCGTTCGCAGACGTCGGCGCCGACGGGGTGGCCTCGGTCGACGAGCCCGGCTACGATCCGGCGACCAACCCCGATCCGGCCGGCGACGACTACCACGCGCTGTACAACCCGCGCGGCACCGAGGGCGACCAGCAGCGCCAGGCCGGCGAGCCGTTCGAGGACGTCGGGCTCGACGGGGTCGCCGGCACCTGCCAGTGGAGCGCGGCCACGCCGGGCTGCTACGACGTCGGCGAGGGCGACGGCGCGTGGACCCAGTCGCCCAACGTCGAGCGGTGGATGACCGGCGACCTGGCCCGCAACCTCGACGCGCTCGACGCCGCCGGTCGGCGCCGGGTCGGCATCTGGATGGACGCCGGCATCCGCGACTTCCTCAACGCCGGGGTCTCGGCCAACGCCGGTATGGGCGCGCTGATGGGCCAGTTCGGCCTGGCCGGCGCGGTCTACGATGGCTTCGGCGAGCTGGCCGGCGGCCCCGACGCCACCTACGACATCACCCAGGTGCCGTGGGGCGAGCTGCCCGACAACGTGTTCGTGCGCTACGGCGATCCCGACGCCAGCCCGGCCGCGATCGCCCAGGGCGACGGCCGCCACGTCGGCACCGCGGTCCAGGTCATCAACCGGGTGGCGTCGGCGTTCGCCTGGCTCGACAAGCGGCTGCCCGAGGGCGATCGCGCCGACGAGCTGAGCCCGGGCGAGATCCGCATGGGCCAGACCTTCGTGCCACCCACCACGGGCCGCGACACGCCGTACGCGATCTTCTTGCCGCCCGGCTACAACGCGCCGGCCAACGCGGCCCGCCGCTACCCGGTCATCTACTTCTTGCACGGCTACGGCCAGGAGCCCGACGACCTGGTGGCGTTGTCGGCGGTGTTCGAGAACTACATGGTCGCCAACGATCTGCCCCTCGAGCAGCGGTTCCAGAAGTTCATCATCGTCTACGTCGACGGTCGCTGCCGGCCCAACGTCGACGGGGTGCCGGTCCCGGCCGGCGGGGACGGGTGCGAGGGCGGCACGTTCTACATGGACGCGCCGGCCGGCGGCCTGGCCCGGATGGAGACCAACCTCCTCGAGCTGATGGACTACGTCGACGCCACCTTCCGCACCAAGCCGGCCGGCACGGTCGAGGTCGTCAAGTAGCCCTGCGCGGCTACGGCGTGATGACGGCGAGGGAGCCCGGCCCGCGGGTCCACACCCGGCCGAAGTCGTCGATGGCCACGTCGAGCACCTGATTCTCGATCATGCCGCGGCGGACGTCGAGCCGGCGCACCCGCTTGCCGTCGTAGATGGCCAGGCCGCGATCGGTGGCCAGCCACAAGCGCCCGGCCCGATCGAGCCCGAGGTCGTGGGTGGGGAAGTGCAGCGCCGGCGGGAACCGCCAGCGCTCGCCGTCGAAGGTGCCGACCCCGACGTCCGACGCCACGAACACCAGGCCGCCGGTGCTGACCGCCACCGCGTTGAGCAGCTCCGACTCGAGCTGGGCCCCCTCGTTCCACACCGTCAGGTCGATGCCGTCGAGGCGGGCCGCGCCTTCGTGGCTGGCCATCCACACCTCGTCGGAGCCGAGGAACGCCACGTCGACCACGCTGGTCGGCACCGGCAGCACCCCTAGCTTGCGCTCGGCGGTGTCGAGGCTGGCGTGGTGGTATGCGACCACGCCGGTGTCGAGGTCGACGGCGGCGATGCCCCACGGGCGCAGGTCGTCGTCAGCGTCGCGGTAGCGCAATCCGACCCACACCGAGCCGTCGCCCGACGCCTTGGCGAAGCTCACCTCGGGGCGCGCGCCGGGGGTCACCAGCTGCACCGGCAGCGGCGACCAGGTGTCGCCGTCGACCGCGCTCAGCAGGATCTCGTTGCCCAGCGGCGGGCGGTGGAACGCGTACAGCTTGCCGTCGCGGCTGCGCACCAGCGCCAGCACCACGTCGTCGACCGGGCCGGCCGGGGTGAAGCGCCCGGCCTGCCAGTGCCAGGCCCGCGGCGCGCCGGTGGCGACCCAGCAGTCGTCCTTCGAGCTGCACAGCACGGTCAACGAGCTGGCGTGATCGAGCATCGCCGCGCGCCGCAGCCATCCCAGCGGCTGCGCCGAGTCGATCGGCTGGCGGGCCACGCCCAGGTCGTCGGTGCCGATCAGCAGGTCGCGCTCGTCGGCGGCCACCACCCGGGCGCCGCCGGGCAGCGTCGCCGGCAGGCGCTCGATCCGCAGCGCGGGGCCGTCGGCGCCGGCCACCGGCAACAGGCGGACGCCGTCGCGCTGGAGCGGGGCGGGCGCGGGGCCCGGGCCCTCGCTGACCGCGTACAGCCCGTCGGAGGCGGCGACCACGACCCGCCCGCCGGTCGCGGTGCCGGCCAGCCAGCGCGTGCTCGGCGACAGCTTGAACGAGCGCCACTGGCCGCCGGCGCCGATCGCGATGCGCTGGTGGCCGTCGCGATCTTCACCGACCGCCATCACCGCGGCGCCGGGGCCGTCGACGATCCACCGCACCGACACGACGTCGCAGCCCTGGGCGTGGCCGATGGCCACGGTCTGGCCGCCGGGATCACGGCCGATCAACCCGCGATCGGTGCCGATCCACAACCAGTCGCGGGCGTCGGCGTGCAGCGCGGTGACCGGATCGGTGATCGGCGTCGACGTCCAGCCGCCGCGGCGCGACACGTAGAACAAGCCGCGCGCGTGGCCCAGCCAAACCCCGTCGTCGGCTGCCGCCGCGGCTGGCATCGGCGTCGCCGGCGGCGGGGCGGCCGGCTCGGGCGGCGGGCCGTCCGGCGGGCTCGCGGCGCGCGGCGCCAGGCCGAGGTCGGCGGCGATCGGGCTGGTCGGGATGATCTCCAGGGTGTCGGCCTTGGTGTCGTAGTAGACCAGGCCCCCGTCGGTGGCGATCCACACCCGGCCGCGCCGGTGATCGCCCGCCATCGCCAGCACCTGGCCGCCGGGCAGGCCGTGCGCGGCCGACAGCTCGACCAGCGTGCCGTCGGCGCGCCACCGTTCGACGGCGGCGCCCTTGTCGACGAACACCTCCCGGCCCAGCGCGACGATGCCGCGCACCGGCGTGGTCTCGGTGAACGCCCGCAGGTGCACCTTGGCCCGGGGCACCTGCGGCGGTCGCGTCACCGGCGGGTCGCCGCAGCTGACCAGGGCGAGCCCGAGGAGGACCGCGCAGCGGTCGGACGGACGCGGGAGCACGGACGCGACGGTAGATCAGGCGGCCCCTTGGCGCCAGCCGCGTCCGCGTCGATAATCGCGGCATGGCTCGCTCTCGTCGCCCACGCGGTGGTGGTGGTCCGGATGTGCTGCGCGGCACCCTCGGCACGCTGGTGCGCTCGACCCTGGCCCAGGCCGGCGTCGTGCGCGACGTCCTCGAACGCGGCGCGCGCGAAGGCCGGGCTCGCCTCGACTCGGTCCGGCGCGAACGGGCGCGCACCGATGCGCTGGCGGCGCTGGGGGAGGCGGTGCTGGCCGAGCTCGAGGCCGGCCAGTTCCCCGAGCTGCTCGAGGTGCCGGCGGTGGCCGACGCGGTCGCCGCCCTGGACGAGCCCGAGCCCGAGCCGGCCGCGTGGACGCCGACCCGGCGCGGGCCGCGCTTCGATCAGGAGTCGGCGCGCGCCGAGCGCGGGCCGGTCCGCGGCGGGGCCCCTCGGGCCCGGGCCGGCGACGACGACGACGGCACCGTGTCGGCGGCGGCGTGGCGGCCACCGGCGCCGCGGCGCCCGGCCCCGGTGTGGCGGCCCCCGGCGGACGACCTGGCCGAGGTGGTCGCGGCGGCGCCGGCGCCGCGCGCCGGGGGGATCCAGTTCACGCCGGCCGGCGACGACGACGAGGAAGATCTCGCCGCGTACATGCATCCCGACGACGTGCCGCCGCGCGATCCCGCGACCTGACCATGGCGCGAGGGGGCCACAGGCAGCCGGGGCTGGCGCGCCTCGACCACGGATCAGGCCGGCGCCGCGCACCATCCGGCACGCGCGCGCCTCGGGCCGCCGCCCCCGCGATCGCGGCGCTGGGCCGCTCGCCCCGAAAATGCAGCGAGGGAGCCGCAGCTCCCTCGCTAGTTGGTGGAGATAAGGGGGATCGAACCCCTGACCTCATGAATGCCATTCATGCGCTCTCCCAGCTGAGCTATATCCCCAACTCGTCTCGCTTCATCTGCGAAGACGGCAAGCTCCTTACCTCTGCCCGCTGGCGGTGTCAAGCAGTCACGTGCACGATGGCGGCCGATGCGTCTCGGTGAGGTCTTGGTCGAGGCCGGGTGGGCCCGGCCCGCCGATGTGGCGGCCGCCCTGGAGCGGCAGCGGTCGGTGCCGCGGCGCCTCGGCGCCCTGCTGGTCGCCGGCGGCCAGGTGTCGGCCGATGACGTCGCCCGGGCGCTGGCCCGGCAGCGCGGCGTGCCGGCGGCCCTCGAGCGCCACCTGGCCCAGCGAGACCCCGCTCTGGTCGCGTTGCTCCAGGGCGACCAGGCCATGGCCTACGGCGCGGTGCCGGTCGCGTGGTCGCGTGGGGCCCAGGGCATGTCGCTGGTGGTGTGCTTCCGCGACCCGACGCCGGCGCACCGCGACGCCATCGCCGCCCTGACCGGCGTGCCGATCATCCCGGCGGTGGCCTGCGAGGCGGTCCTCCAGGCGGTGCTGGCCGCCGCGTACCCGGGGATCACCCCGGCGGTCGGGCAACCCGACGTCGACGCCTCGGTCGACGTCAACTTCGACGAGCCCTCGACCCCGGTGTTCAACCTGGTCGACCTCGACGACGGCCGAGTCCAGCGCGACCACTCGCAGGTGCGCATGGCGCCGACATCGCCCGCGGCCCGGGTGACCGTCGCGGCGGCCCCGCCGAGCGCGGCGACGGCCACCCTCACCCGCCGCGACGCCGAGGCCGCGCTGGCGGCGGCGACCGAGCGGGACGCCATCGCCGACCTCGCCGTCGCCTACGCCCGCAGCGCCTGGGGCGGCGCGGTGGTGCTGGTGGTGCGCGAGGGCCTGGCCGTCGGGCACCGCGGGTTCGGCGGCCAGGTCACCCCGGCCGCGCTGGCCGCCTTGACCATCCCGCTGGGCCAGCCGTCGATCTTCGCCACCGTCGTCGACAGCGGCCGCGCCGTGGTCGGCCGGCCGGCGCCGGGCGGCCTGGTCCAGGCCCGGTTCCTTCGGCTGTTCGAGGGCCTGGCGCCCGACGCGGCGCTGGCTCCGGTCGCGGTGCGTGGGCGGGTCGTGAACCTGGTGTTCGCCGTCGCACCGCGGGCGCCGCTGGCCGTCGCCGCCCACGACCTGGGCCTCATCGCGGCGGCGATGGGCGAGGCCTACGAGCGGTTGATCCTCGACGCCAAGGCCCGCTGAGGTCGGCGCGCGCGGGTCAGCGCGCCGGCTGCGGCTCCCCTGGCAGCGACGGGCGCACCATCGCGAACGGCGCGAGCAACAGCGCGGCCACCAGCGACAGGCCCATGAACAGCTGGAACAACGCGTCCCAACCCCACCGGTCGGTGACGTAGACCAGCACGAAGGTCTGGGCGATGCCGCCGAGGGAGCCGATGCCGTTCACCAGCCCGCACGCCAGCGCCGAGGCGTGGGGCCCGCCGACGTCCTGCGACGCCGACCCGGACACCAGCGCGTCGGCGCCGAACAGCGCGCCGCCGATGAGCGCCAGGCCGGTGATGTTCCACACCACGCCGTGGGAGCCGATCACCCGGTACAGCGCGAAGGCACCGCACAACGCCACGCACGACAACAGCGCGGTGCCGATGCGGCGCCGGCCGAGCACCCGGTCGGCCAGGAAGCCCAGCAGGATCACGAACGGGATGCCGCCGGCGTCGAACGCGATCGACACCAGCCCGGCCTTCTCTTTCGAGTAGTGGTAGCCCTCGAACAGGTAGAACGGCAGCCAGTACAGGAACGCGTAGCGCATGAACTTCAGGCAGAAGTAGTTTGCGCCCATGAACCAGATGCGCGGCGTCGCCAGCACCTCCCGGCGGGCCTGGCGTCGCAGCGCCGCCAGCTCGGCCGGGCGCTCCGCGGCGGTCATCGCTGGCACGTCGGGATCGGCGAAGCCGACGTCGCTCGGGCGGTCGCGCACCAGCAGCCAGAACGCGCCACCCACCACCGCGACCCACAGCGCCGGGCCGATGAAGGCGCCCCGCCACCCGAACCACACCAGGCACTGCACGGCGACCAGCTTGGCCACCACGCCGCCGGCCTGGTAGCAGGTCGACCAGATGCCCATCAGCTCGCCGCGGCGGCGGGTGTCGAACCACGACGCCAAGAGCTTGCCATTGCCGGGCCACCCGGTGGCCTGGACGAAGCCGTTCAGGCCCCACAAGAGCACCAGCACCCCGAACAGGCTCTGGGTGCCGAACACGATGGACAGCGCGGCGCTGGTGAGCATGCCCATCGCCACCAGCCGGCGTGGCCCGATGACCTCGCCGAACACGCCGTGGACGAACTGCCCCAGGCAGTAGGCGGCCAGGCTGGCGGTGTCGAGCCAGCCGAGCTGGGCCTTGGAAAACCCGAGGTCCTGCTGCAGCCCCTTCTTGGCCGCCGAGAAGTTCGTGCGCGTGAAGTAGTACGAGAAGTACGACAGCCACGAGATCGCGAAGATGCGATCGCGCCAGCGCGCGGGAGCTTCGGGAGCGGACATCGCGCGACGGTACACCGGGCCGGTGACGGCCGCGTGACGCCGCCGGCTACGGCACGTGCGGCGTGCCGGTGGTCGCCATCGACTCGAGGAACGCCAGCCAGTCGGCCACCGCGGCCGGGCTCTGGGTCGACACGAAGTGGCCGTCGAACGCGCCGGCGGGATCGTACTGGAACACCGCGCCGAACCGGGTCGGCCCGTCGCCGGCGACCCGGCTGGGATCGATCGGCCGCGCGTCGGGCGGCAGCCCCAGCGGCGTCACCGTCGGCGCGGCCTGGACCAGCCCGGCGGCGGCGGCGGTGGCGGTCAGCGTGGCCTCGGGCGAGAAGCTGTCGCCCTTGCCCCACGACATCCACACGTGCTTCGAGGCCACGCCCGGCGGCGGGCGCTTGATCAGCATCGGCGCGTAGTTCACCGGGTCGATGCGGTCGAAGAACATCTGCCACAGCGCCATCACCGGGTGGCCACCGCCGAGCGGCTCGCCGATCAGGAACTCGAGGCCGGCCCGGGCGTCGACCGGCTGGGTCTTGCCGAGGATGCCCTCGACCAGCACCGAGCCGGCGCCCGACAAGATCACGGCCGGCGCTCGATCGGTCACCGCCGTCGCCGGGATGCCGACGTTCGAGCCCTGGGAGTGACCGAAGAAGTACGTGCGGGCAGGGTCGAACGAGACGGCGCCGACCATCGGCACCGTGGCGGGCGCGGCGTCGCCCAGGCGCAGCGCGGTCAGCACGTCGACCGCGCCCTGCAGGTGGTTGTCGCGGGCGGCGCGCGGGTTGACGATGTTGAACACCAGGCTGTCGGGGGTGCGGCTCGACGTACCGCGCCGCTCGCCGTGGCCGACGCCGTCGAAGGTGAAGGTGGCCATCGGCGTGGCGGCGGTGGCCAGCGCGTCGGCGACCCCGTTGGTGATCGCCGCGCGGTAGTTGCCGCCCGTGCCGTGGGCGTGCACCACCAGCGGCCAGCCACCGGCCGGCATCGTGCCCTTGGGGATGGTCATCGCGAAGCACACCCCCAGCCGCCCCTGCACCACCGGCGCGCCGGCGCCGTCGACGGCGATGGCGCCGCCATCGGCCGGGCGCTCGTAGGGCAGGGTGCCGGCCTGGTAGTTCGGGATGTCGAGGCGACCCTGCAGCTCCCAGAAGGCGCCGGCCGAGTCGCCGCAGGCCCGCCCGGCGTCGCCTGCCGGCGCGCACGGCGACGGCGTGGTGCCGTCGCACAACGTCAGGTCGCTCACCGTCGGCGCCGGGGCCGCCGCCACCTGGGCTGCCAGCTTGCGGGCCAGGCTCGACGCGTCGGCCACGGTGAACACCGCGACCGTGGCCACGTCGGTCGCGGCCCGGCTCTCGGCGGTCAGGTAGGCGCGGAAGTTGGCGTACTGGGTCCACACCCGGGCCAGCGTCGGGTCGGTCGGCTGGGTGTCGCCGAGCACCGCGACCAGGTCGGGATCCTGGATCGGGGCGGCGCCGCCGGTGCCGCGGGCGGCGGTCGACACCCACGCGGCGTAGGTGTGGCCAGGCTCGAGCGGCTCGGTGGTGCGGTTGCCCAGCGTCAGCCGGTTCTGGCACGCGAACTTGCCGCGGCCGGGGTCGTAGCCGAACGCGCGGCTGCGGTTGGCGCCGAAGCCGGGCGCGCCCGGCGTGGTGATGTCCACCATGAACAGCGGGGACCCGTCCTGGATCGACGCGAAGTCGAGCCCCGACGAGAACCGGAACGACACCACCGCGATCGACGGGAAGCCGGCGAAGTCGGCGGCCGCGGCGTCGGTGTACAGCGACACCAGATCGACGCCCAGGATGGTCTGGCCCGGCCGCGGGAAGTCGGACAGGTCGAGGGTGCCGTCGGCCTTGATGCGGGCGTCGTTGGGGTAGGGCAGGCGGTAGAAGTCGGCCACCGGCTGGCCCGGGCGCGGCACCTCGAAGAACGCGCGGAACGGGCTCTGATCGGGCGCGCACGTCACGCCGGTGAACGGCGGGTACGCCTCGCTGGCCCGATCGCACACGCCGCCCACCGCGCAGGCCAGCCCGGCCAGGCAGTCGGCGGTGCTGGTGCAGGTCGCGCCGACGTCGCCGGTGCCGGCGGCCTGGCAGGTGCCGCCCAGGCCGTCCAGCTCGCACCGCAGCTCGCTGCGGCAGTCGGCGCCCGACGCGCACGGGGTGCCCTCGATGCCGCCGCCGGCCGGGGCGCACACGCCGTTGCCGGCGCACTGCAGGCCGGTCGCGCAGTCGCGGTTGGCCGAGCAGCTGGCGCCGATCCCGACCGAGCCCGGGACGATGCACACGTCGGCCGCGCACACCAGGCCGGCGGCGCAGTCGGCCGCGGTCGCGCAGGCGCTGCCGGTGCCGCCGTCGGGGCCGCCCGACGAGGTGTCGTCGCCCCCGAGGAGAAAGCAGCCGGTCAGCCCGGCCGAGAGCAGCGCAAGGACGAACGTGGAACGCACGGTTGGACCCCCCATGGTCGACCACGATACACCCGGGCGTCGGCCGCCGGGGCGCGGTCGGTGGCGCCGCGCGTGATCGGCCCCACGCCACGGCCGCGCTTGGCGGTTGCAACCGGGGGGAGCCCCGGGTCATAACGCCCGCGCGTGCTCGACTCCATCGCCCACTGGATGCAGAACTTCATCGCCGACGTCGGCTACCCCGGCCTGTTCCTGCTCATCGTGCTGGAGAGCACGATGGTCCCGGTGCCGTCGCTGCTGGTCATGCCGTTCGCCGGCTACATGGCCTACCAGGGCACGTTCTCGCTGCCGGCCGTCCTGGCGATCAACTCGGTGGCGGCGCTGACCGGCTCCCTGCTCTCGTACTGGCTGGGGGCCGCCGGCGGCAAGCCGCTGCTCCTCAAGTACGGCAAGTACGTCTTCGTCCGGGCCGCGGACATCGAGAAGTCCGAGCAGTTCTTCGCCCGCCACGGCGCCTGGACGGTGTTCATCGCGCGCTTCTTGCCGGTGGTGCGCCACCTCATCTCGATCCCGGCCGGGATCGCCCGGATGCGCCTGCCGACGTTTCTGCTCCAAACGTTCCTCGGCTCGGCGCTGTGGGGTGGCGGCCTGATGGTCCTGGGCTACCAGATCGGCGCCAACTGGGAGAGCGTGGCCAAGAAGGCCAAGCGGGTCGACCTCATGGTGGCGGTCGTGATGGTGCTCCTCATCGTCGGCCTCGCGGTGCGGTTCTTCCTGCAGCGGCGCCGGGCCGCCGCCGCCAAAGAGGCCGCGTGACCACCCTGGCGGCGCCAGAACGGGGCGCCATCGCGGCTGGCCTGCAGGCCCCCTCGGCAGGCCCAGTGATCGGTGGTAGGTTTGCGCCGATGTTGCAGTCGGCCGAAGTCGTGGCAGTCCAGCTCCTGGACAATCACGAGGTCGAGGTGGTTGACCAGGCCCTGCGCGTGGTCGCCGCTCGGGCTCCGGCAGACGCCCAGATCTTGCGCGACCTCATCGACCAGCTGCGCCAGACCAACGCGCTCCTGGAGAGCACCCGGCCGCTGCGCGCGCCCACCGCCATGGGCGGCGAGGCCCGCAACGAGTCGACGCTGATCGAGCACCTGATCACGCTCGATGGTCTGTCGGGCGACCTGATGCTGCCGCTCAAGGCCAACCTGTCGCGCACGGCGCTGCTGACCAAGATCAACTTCCTGCGCGGCTTCATCAAGGCCACCACCGCGGTGGCGCTCGGCGCCTCGACCGACGGCGCCGGCGACGTCAGCCGCCTCATCCACGACCTCAACGAGGAGCTGGCCCAGTCCATCTACACGCTCCTGTGCGAGGAGCTGTTCCTGGCGCTCCTGCGCAAGCCCGACGTGACGGTGTCGAGCAAGCGGCGGGTGGCCGATCAGCTGATCGCCATCTGGGACGACTCGACCCTCGAGATCGACGACTTCGCGCCGTTGCTCGAGTCGGCCTGGCACGCGCGCAACCGCATCACCAGCGACTTCGGCTGCCTGGTCGGTGCCACCGAGACCTTCCGGCTGGTGTGCGAAGACTGCTCGCCCGAGGTCCTGGAGTTCTTCGCGCGCGACGACATGTCGGAACAAGAGACCGCGGCGTTCCAGGAGTTCTTGTTCAACATGACCTGGGAAGAGCTGGGCACGCTGCGCGGCCGCATGCGCGAAGAGGGCAAGCCCACGGTCAGCCGCAGCTGGGCGTCGAACGTCCTGGGCCGGCCCATCGACGAGCTCGAGCACTCGCGCGAGGTCGACGCCATCGCGCTGTACCGCTCGTACAATCGGCGCCAGCTGGCCGCGGATTTCCGACAGATGTCAGGCGCCGGCGGCCCGCTGCGGACCGCCGAGGGTTACCTGATGCTGCACTTGCTCGACGGCGCCGCCGGGCTGTAGCCGGGACCTCGGCAGGGCCGGGCGCCCGGCGCGGTGCCTGCGGTCAGCGTCCGCTCCGGGCCTTGGGCGGCGCCTTGGCCTTCGGTGTCGCTGCGGGCTTGGGGGGTGCTTTGGCGCTGGGCGTCGTCGTCTGCCGGGGCGCCTTGGCCCGCGGCTGCGTCGTGGGCCGAGGCGTTGGCTGCGGCGCCGCGCGGGGCGCGGCCAGCGTGGTCGTGCGCGCGCGCCGGGGCGCGGCCTTGCCCGCGTTGAACGCGACCGCGGCCTTGACCAGCGCGGTGAACGCGCGGGCGTCGACCTGCTCGCCCTCGCGGAGGTCGATGGCCCGGCGGGTCGAGCCCTCGAGGCTGGCGTTGAACAGCCCGGTCGGGTCGGGCAGCCTGGCGCCGTGGGCGAAGGTCAGCTTCACGACCTTGGCGTACGACTCGCCGGTGCAGACGATGCCGTGCCGCGACCACACCGGGGTGCCGCGCCACTTCCACTCCTCGAGCATCTCGTCGTCGACGGCGAGGACCAGCTGGCGCATGCGGGCCAGGGTGACGCCGCGCCAGTCGTCCAGGTCGCGGATCCGCTGATCGATCAATCGGCTCGCCGACCGGGTTTCCGTCGCTGCGGCGGTCGTGGTCGCGCGCTTCACGGCGTGGTCGCCAGGACGTCGTGAAGCTTGCCGCCCATCAGGTTCCACCCGTAGCGCGCGCCGCCGAAGTTGCGCTGCTGATCCGGCTTGAAGCCGGTCTGCACCAGCGCCAGGTGGGTGCCGGTCGCCGTCGGGGTCAGCGTGAACGTCACCACCGTGTCGATGTCGCCGACGACCCAGCTCCAGCTGAGCTGCCGCTGCGGTTCGATCGCGAGGTAGCGACAGTCGACGATGCCGTCCCACCCCGGCTGCGGCGGCGCGGTAAAGCGGAACGCGGCGCCCGGCTCGAGCGTCAACTCGGCGATCGGCAGCAGCCACGCGGTGAGGAGCGCCGGCTCGGTGAGCGCGCGCCATACCTTGGCCGGCGGGTGGTCCAGCTCGAACTCGAACGAGATGGCCGCGTGTTGGGCCGGGGCGGTGGTGTCCGTGGTGCTCATCCGTCCATCTTCTCCAGCAGCTGGGCCAGGCGGTCGACGTGCGTTGTCCAGAACGCGCGGTAGTGCGCGATCCAGTCGACGAGCGGCTTCATCCCGCGCGGCTCGACCCGGTAGTAGACGCACCGTCCCTCGCGGCGGCCGTGCACCAGGCCGGCGTGCTTGAGCGCCGCCAGGTGCTGCGAGACGGCTGGCTGCGAGATCGAGAAGCGCGCGGTGAGGTCCTTCACCGCCGCCTCGCCGCGGGTCAGCGACTCGAAGATCGCCCGGCGGCTGGGATCGGCCAGCGCCTGGAAGATCCGATCCTCGGCCGCTGCTGCCTGCATGGTCAATTAATAAGCCGGCGCTTATGTGTTGTCAAGCGGGTCCGGCGTGGCCGCCTGGGGCAAGAGCTGGCGCAGGAGCCAGGCCTGCTCGTGGAGAGCGCGCTGCGCGTCGTGTCGGTCCAGGCCGACCCGGCGCACGTAGGCCGCGACCAACAGCGTGGCGGCCAGGGTCCCGAGCGTGGCCCCGACCGGCGTGAGCGACGTCGACGGCGCGAACATCTGGCCCTGCAGCAGCAGCCCGGCCGGCGTCATCTGCCAGCTCGGCGCGAACACCCCGACCCACTCGAGCACCAGCGGCAGCATGACCGCAGCGGTGGTCCACCCCAGCACGAGCGCCGGGCGGGTCAAAAGTCCGGGCATGCTGGCGGTGGCCAGGGCGACCGCGCAGATCATGATCGGCGTCAGCGCGAACGGGCTGAGCATCCTCGAGAACATGACGATGGCCACCAGGTGGACGCCGAGGAAGATCCACGGCGGCACCCGACGGACCCGCCAGTTGACGAACGACGTAGCCATGATCGCGACGATCGACAGGTACAGCCCGGCGAGCAGCGGCCAGCTCACGATCTCGAGCACCGCCAGAAACGGCGTCACGCCGAAGAACGCCGCGTACGGCAAGAGCGCGCGGCGGCTGCGGTCGCGGGCGGCGCGGTCCTCCTCGGCGGCCAGCGCGGCGGCGGCGGCCGGCACCGGCGGCCCGCCTCGCGCCATCACCAGCGACCAGATCAGGTCACCGGCCTCGGCCGAGTCGGGATCGAGCGCGAAGGCCCGTCCGACCGCTCGGATCGCGCGGGGGCGGTCACCCTCGGCCAGGGCGGCGCGCCCGCGCTCCAGGGCAGCCACCGCCGCGGCCCGGCGCAGCGCGGCGTCGCGGTCTCCGTCGAGGTAGTGCTGGACCCGCGCGGCCAGCGCGCGTGGCGTCGGACGATCGGCCGGGCGGCGCGCCAGGGCGGCGACGCACGCGGCGTCGAGCTCCGGGGCGATGTCGCGGGCCGGGCTGCGGTCGGCCGGTGCCACCGTCGGCGTCGTCAGCGTCATCGCCAGCGCCGCAGCGCCGCGCGGGTGCAGCGGCGTGCCGGCCAGGATCTCGAAGAGCACGGCGCCCAGCGCGTAGACGTCTGCCGGTGGGCCGACGTCGTCGCCCCGGACCTGCTCGGGCGCCATGTAGCCCGGCGTGCCCAGCAGCTTGCCGGCCGCGGTCTGGCCGTCGAGGGAGGCCACGTCGCCGGCGCGCGCGGCCTCGCCGTCGCCCAGCACGCGGGCCACGCCCCAGTCGAGGACATAGACCTCGCCGAAGTCACCGAGCATGATGTTGGACGGCTTGAGATCGCGGTGGACCACGCCGCGGGCGTGGGCGAACTCGATTGCCTGGCACACGTCGATGAACGCGCGCAGGAGCGCCCGCAGCTCCAGCTGCCCGTCGGCCAGCACGCGCTCGAGCGTGACCCCCGCCAGGCGCTTCATCGTGAAGTACGGCTGGCCGTCGGCGTCGTGGCCGAGCTGGTACACCGGCACCACGGCGGGGTGATCCAGGCGCGCCTGGATCCGCGCCTCGCGCAGGAACCGCGCGGTCGCTTCGTCGGTGGGCGCGCCGATCATCCGCTTGAGCGCGACGTCGCGGCCGATGTGCCGGTCGGTGGCCTGGCGCACCTCGCCCATGCCACCGCGCCCGAGCACCGGCCCGAGGGCGTAGGCGGTCGCGGGCGGGCCGGGTGACGGTGCCGCCTGCGCGCCGGGCGCGGTGTCGGCCAGGGTCGGTGACGACGCGAGCTCCTCCAGCGATGGCGAGATGTCGTCCCTCATGGGGCGATAGTACGCGCCCCGCGACCGGTGGGCCGACCGGTCTGCCGACCCGCGCCGTGCCGGTCAGCGGTCGAGCCCCGTGAGCAGACGCCGCAACATGGCGCCGACCGGGTCCACCTCGGACGCCCACAGGTTGAGGCGGGCGTCGATGCCCGCGGCGAAGGCCTGGAGCGCCGTGAGCGCGGCGGCCGGCGTCGCCGTGGTGAGCTTGAGGCCGGGGAGCGGCGGCCGGGAGCGATGCTCGCTCCAGGTCACGGTCAGCCTGGCGTCGCGGGGTAGGGCGGCGCGCAGCGTCGGCTCGAACGCGGCACGATCGATCGCGGGCCGCGCGGCGCGCATCCCCTTGGTCCGTGGCGGCGGCTCCACCCACAGGGCCGCGGACAGCTCGAGCTCGGCGCTGTCGAACACCGACACGGTTGCGCCCCGGCGGTACGCCAGCACCGCCAGGCGCTTGCGGTCCGGCGCGGGATCGACCAGCGCCACGTGGCTCGCCACCGTGACCCGGGCGTCGCCGAGGCTGCCGGCGAACGCCGCGGCCGCCGTGGCGCCGTCGCCGCCCCAGAAGGTGGCCCACAGCCGCGGCACCAGGGGCGGGCGGTGACCCAGCCGCTGCTTGGCCGCGATCAGCGCGTCGTCGGTGAGCCGCAGGTCGCAGATCTCCGCGGCGTGGGGGCGGCCACCCACCAGCCGGTCCACCGCGACCTGGGCCGCCGCCAGCGTCGGCAAGGAGCTCGCGCCGCCGAGGAGCGGCGCCAGCACGATCACGACGTCGCCGTGGGGGTAGGCCCGGGCCGGGACCGGCGCCGCGCCGTCGACCAGCCAGCCGGCCGCGGCCGCGGCCAGGAGCCGGGCGCGATCGGCGTCGCCGTCGCACCGCACCGCGACCACCAGGGTCAGATCGCCGTGGGTGTGGACGCCGCCCGGCACGACGTGGGCGCCACGCTTCCACGCCAGGGCGCGCAGCTCCGGGAACGCGTCGTCGGCCGCGTACTGGACCGCCAGCACCGAGGCGCCGATCGCCACCATCTCCCGCGGCGAGGCGTCGTCGCCTGACCAGGTCGGGCCCGTGACGCCGCCCGTCGTGGCCACGCCCTCGTCGAGAAACAGCTGGCGCCAGGCCGGGGTGTAGTCGCCGTCGGGGGCCCAGCCCGGCGTCAGCTCGGCCAGGTAGGCGCGGGCGTCAGTGACGGTGGCGAACGTCGCCACCAGCACGCACTCGCCGCTGTTGTTGCCGGCGAAGGCTTGCCAGATCGCGATCGGGGGAGGTAGCGGCGCGGGCGCGCTCGTCGGGTGCAGCCGGGCGCAGCCGGCCCGCGGCGACGGCGCGGCCAGGCGCGCTTGCTGGGTGTGCCACGCGGCGAGGATCTCCTCGCTGGTGGCGCCAGGCAGGCTGCGGTCCTGGAACGAGCAGCTCTGGACCCGGCGGTCGGGCGTGATCGAGATGAAGTCGCGGCCGGCGCCGCAGTCACCGGCGAGGCCGGTCGGCAGCCGTGGCACCGAGACCCGGTCGCCGAAGCACACCGACAGCCGGCACGGCAGGGGGCTGTCGGCGATGATCGCCGCCAGGCGGGCGCGGCCAGCATCGTCGAGGTGACGGGTGCGCGCGGGGCCGACGTAGGACAGGAGCGAGGCGTCCTCGCAGCCGCTGGCGGCCAGGGCCGCGAGACGCGCCGGCAGGCCGGGCAGGGCGGCCGTGTCGACCAGCAGGTTGGCGCCGAACCGCTGGCCGTGGCTGGCCAGCACGTCGACCGCCGGGCGCCACGGCACGTCGTCGTAGATCGACACCCGCACCACGCCCAGCCGGCCGGCGAAGGCGGGCCACGTCGCCGACCGGATGAGCGTGCCGTTGGTCGTGACGTGCTGGGCCAGGCACGTGGTGGTGTCGAGCTCAGCGATCAGCTCGGCGAAGCCCCGGAACGCGAACGGCTCGCCGCCGCCGTAGGCGACTTCGAGGGTGCCGGCGTCGTGCAGGCCGCGCAGCGCCGCCGCGGCGGTCGCGACGGTCCACGCGCTGGGGCGGCTGGCATCGCGCGAGCAGAACGTGCAGGCCAGGTTGCACGCGTTGGTGATGCCGAACATCGCCACGCGCGGCGCCCGCCGACGCAGCGCCCGGGTCGCGGCGTTGGCGACCCTGACGTGGACGCCGGTGGCAGGCTGGAAGTACAGCGCGGCGCCGTCGAGCGGATAGGTCCGGAAGGCGCGGCTATCGGTCGCGGTCATCGACGCCATCGCCCGATGCTACTGCACCGACCGGACGGGTGTGGCGCCGGTCAGCCGCGCGGCGGACGCGGTCGCGGTGGGATCACGCCGCGGGCGGCGCGGCGGCCAGGTGCTTCTCGATCAGGCGCGCCAGCTCGGGCACGGCCTCGATGACGTTCTTCTTGGCGGTGCCGCGGTTCTTCTCGTAGAGCTTCTTGACGGTGCCGTGCTCGCTCTTGGCGGCGCGCGCGTCGGTCACCTGCAGCAGGTCTTCGGCCACGTCCTCGGACCGCGCGATCAGGAACTCGGCGAAGGCGCCGGCCCCGCCGGCCTCCCACTTGTCGTGGTACGGCTGGAGCTTGCCCAGCCACTCGTCGAGCATGGCGTTGACCACCGACGGCACGAACCCACGCTTGAAGGTCTTCACCGTGGCGTAGACGGCCTTGATGCCCATACCGGACAGGCCACCCTTGGCCTTCACCTGGGCGTCGACCAGGGTGCAGCAATCCTCGACCACGCGGTCGCGGTGGGGGTCGATGCCGATGCGCTCTACCAGGCTCTGAGACATAACGTACGATCCTTTCGGACGCGCACTGTATCCCGTTTGCCCGGCGCTGCCACCGTGGGCCCGCGCTACTTGCCGGCGAGCGCGATCTGGTACTTGGCGCAGCGGTCTGCCATCTGGGCCCGATCCGCCTCGGGGAGCTGCGGGGCGTACTTGTTGGCGACGTCGGGGTCGCCCAGGATGCACGCCGACGACACCACCACCCGGAGCAGCTTGACGTTGCCGGGCGCGTCGTTCAGGAGCTTGATCGCCAGGGCGCGGGCGCCATCGAAGTCGCCGCGGTCGTACAGCTTGTTGGCCTCGAGCAGGTGGTCGCTGGTCTCGGCCGAGAGGTCGGGGGTGGCCAGCACCGGGCGAGCCGCGTCGCCGTCGCCGGCGAGGTCTGCGGCGGAGGTGGGGACCTTGCGCATGATCTCGGCGGCGCTCGACCGCGTGCGGGCTCGGTCCGGGCGCGGGGTCGGCGCCGTCGGGCTCGGCCGGGTCGCCGCAGGTGCCGGCGCGCGGCGCGCCTCGGCCGCCACCACGTCGGCCGCCGGTTGCGTGGCCGGCTGGCGCACCTCGAGGAACAGATAGATGCCGCCCAGCGCCACCAGGGCGCCACCGACGGTCAGAGCAAGCGCGGCCGGCCGCATCGTCGGCACAACCTAGCACGAGCCGCGGGCCGGCGCCGGTCACCGCGCCGCCGTGGCGTGGCTCACGGAGGCGGGGGCGCTTCGGCCGGCGCGACGCAGCCGACCAGCTCCACCTCGAACACCAGCGTCGACCCCGGGGGGATGGTGGCGCCGCCGCCGTCTCCGTAGGCCAGGTCCGGCGGGATCCACAGCTGGCGCACCCCGCCCACCCGCATTGAGGCCAGCCCCTCCTCGAAGCCCTTGATGAGCTGCCCGCCCTGGATCTTGATCCGCAGCGGCTCGGCCCGGTTGTGCGAGCTGTCGATCTGCGCGCCCCGCGCGCCATCGTTGGAGATCCAGCCGGTGTAGTGGACGTCGCAGGCTTGCCCCGTGATCGGCGCCGGGCCATCGCCGACGATCGTGTCCTCGTAGGCGAGCCCCGTCGGCGTGGTCACGCGGGTCGCCTGCGCCGGCGGTGGCGGTGGCGGCGGCGCGGGCGCCGCGACCGGCGTCAGCGCGGTCGGCGCAGCGGCGATTGACGTCCGCGGCATCGACGTCGGCGGCGGCGCGGACACCTGCACCCGTGGGTTCGGGGCGGCCGTGGCGGCCGCGACGTCGGGCACCGTCGGCGCGTGGGGCGCGCTGGGGCCTGGGCCTGCCGGGCCGGCGCCGAGCGCAACCAGCAGGTACACCGCGCCGGCGCCGACCACGGCCGCGCCGAGCGTCAGGGCGAGGGTGGCAGGCCGCACGGCGGTGACGCTAGCACGCGCCCCGGCTGACCAGGCACGCGCGCAGCTCGAGGCTCAGCGCAGCTCGAGCAGCTCGACCTCGAACAAGAGCGTCGCGTTCGGCGGGATGACCCCGCCGGCGCCGCGCGCGCCGTAGCCGAGGTCCGGCGGGATGAGCAGCGTCCGCGCCCCGCCGATCTTCATCGACGCCACGCCTTCGTCCCAGCCCTTGATGACCCGGCCCATGCCGATGGGGAACGCGAACGGCTGCCCACGGTCGTGCGAGCTGTCGAACTTCGCGCCCTTCGCGCCGTCGACCCACAGCCAGCCCGTGTAGTGCATCACGCAGGTCTGGCCCTTCGCGGGCGAGGCGCCGGTGCCGGCGCGGGTGTCGTCGTACTGGAGGCCAGAGGCCGTGGTGGTCATCGCCATAGGCCGGGCAGCTTCGCACCGGGACCGCCGGCGGGGAAGGCCACGCCCAGAGCAATGTCGCGCGGGGCGGCCCGACCGAGACCCGCACCGCGCAGACCGGCGGGCGCGGCCTGTCGATCGGGCGGCGGATCGTCGCCGCTGCGTTGCCCGTCATCGAGGTGCGCGAGCGCCGTCGCGGCGAGATCACGGCGGGGTCGGTGCCGACGGTGACGTGGGCGCTGTGGTCGCGCCGCAGATCGCCATCGCCGGGCGGTGTCGGGACATTGGCGCTTGTGTCACACCCCGATTCGTCCGACTGTCAGGGCCTACCTGGAGTACGTCACATGCGTTGGATCGCACCTCTGATCGCCTGTCTCGTCGTCGCCGCGTGCGGCCCCTCGGCGCCGTCCGACGGCGACTGTCCTTCGGTCGATCTCGACACCGACCCGCTCAACTGCGGTGACTGCGGTCATGCGTGCAACGCCGGCCAGACCTGCCAGCAGGGCACCTGCTCCAGCGAATGCTCGCCCGGCGACACCATGCCCTGCTACGAGGGCACCCCGGGCACCGAAGGCGTCGGCCCGTGCCAGGGCGGCACCCGGCTGTGCCTGCCGTCGCGCACGTGGGGTATCTGCGGCGGCCAGGTCCTGCCGACCGAGGAGATCTGCGGCAACGGCATCGACGAAGATTGCTCGGGCACGCCCGACCAGGACCTCGACGAGGACGGCGACGGCTTCACCACCTGCGCCGGCGATTGCTGTGACTCGACCAGCGTGTGCGGCAGCCCCGAGCTGGTGAACCCGGGGGCGTTCGACGCCGCCGGCAACGAGGTCGACGACGACTGCGACGGCATGGTCGACAACACCGTGACCGTCTGCGACAACGGCCTGGCCTCGAACTCGCCCGACCCGCTCGACTACGCCCGGGCGATGGACCTGTGTCAGGTGGTGACCGAGGCGTCGCGCAAGTGGGGCGTGATCAGCGCCTCGCTGACCTTGGCCAACGGCACCCAGGTGCCAGCCGCCGAGGGACACTCCATCCGCGCCAATTTCGGCCCCGGCACCACGCCTCAGGGCGGCGCGTCGTTCGCGCTGCTGTCGAGTGGCGCCGCCGCGGCGGTGGGCCAGACCAACCCCGGCCACGTCGACTTCGACCTGTCCGACATCCACAACACCTCGAGCCCGTTCCCGGCTGACTGGCTGGCCGCCAACGGCGGCATGCTGCCCAACGCGCCCGGGTGCCCGGCGATCAACGCCGCGTCGCTGGCCGAGGACTCGGTCATGCTGACCCTGCGGCTGCGGGCACCGTCGAACGCCAAGTCGTTCTCCTTTGCCTCGAACTTCTACTCGGCCGAGTTCCCGGAGTATGTGTGCAGCCCGTACAACGACTTCTTCGTCGCGCTGCTCGACTCGACCTGGGCCGGCACCCCGGCCAACCCGACGGACAAGAACCTGGCGTTTTACAAGCAGCCGTCGACCAACCAGATCTACCCGGTCGGCGTGAACCTCGGCTTCGGCAACACCGGCCTGTTCACCCAGTGCGTCAACGGCGCCACCGGCTGCGCGTTCGCCAGCACGCCCGGCACCATCAGCACATGCCAGGGCACGAGCCAGCTCGTCGGGACCGGCCTCGACACGCCCCAGGCTGGGGACTGCGACGGCAACAGCCTCCAGGGCGGCGCCACCGGCTGGCTCCAGACCAGCGGCAACGTGGTCGGTGGTGAGATCGTGACGCTGCGCATCGCCATCTGGGACACCAGCGACCACGTGCTCGACTCGCTGGTCGTGCTCGACAACTTCCAGTGGTCGGTCGACGTCTCCGACCCCGGCACCATCCCGGACTGACGCGGGGCGGCCGGGCGCGTCCGCCGAGCCGCGCCCCCCGTCCGCGCCGGCGGCCGGGTCAGCCCGCGGCCAGGGCGGCGACGGCGTCGGTGAGCAGGGCGCCGACGGCGATGCGGTTGGTCGGGTGGGCGATGGTGTCGCAGGTGACGACCCGGGCCGCGCCGGCGGCCACCAGGTCCTCGAGGGCGCCGTCGGCCATGACGGCGTGGATGCCGACGCACACCGGCTCGCGCGTGCCCAGGCTGCGCAGGTGGAGCAGTGTCTCGACCATGGTGCGGCCGGTGGAGATGATGTCGTCGATGACCACCGGGGTCCGGTCGCGGTGACCGCCCAGGTTGGGCGCGGTGACGATGACGTCGCGATCGCCCTTGCGGGTCTTCTCGAGGACCAAAAACGGTGCGTCGAGCAGCGCCGCCACCGCGCCCACCCACTGCTCGCTCTCGGCGTCGGGGCCGATCAGCACCGGCCGCTCGACGTGGGCGCGCAGCCACGCGGCGATGGCCGGGGCCGCGTGCACGACCCGGGTCGGGATGGGGTAGACCTGCTCGAGGGAGGCCCAGCGGTGCAGGTGCGGATCGACCGTACACAGCCAGTCGAGGCTGGTGGCCAGCAGGCGGGCGAAGTAGATCGAGGTCAGGCCCTCGCCGGGGTGGAACCGGCTGTCCTGGCGCATGAACGACAGGTAGGGCGCCACTAGGCCCACCCGCCGCGCGCCCAGGTCCTTGGCGGTCGCGGCGAGAAACAAGGTGGGCAACAGCCGCGCGTCGGGGCGGTCGAGGCCGCCCACCAGCACCACGTCGGCGCCGGCCACGTCGACGTCGAGCCGGACGTAGCACTCGCCGTCGGGGAAGTGGCGCACCAGGCACCCGCCCACGGTCGCGCCCAGCGCGCTGGCCAGCGGGCGCGCCACCTCGTCGAAGCCGGGCGCGGCGATCACGATCATCGGTTCCTCCAGGGCGGTACGGTCATCGCTTCCTCCGCAACAGGCTGCGCGAGCTCCACCACGACCACGCCAGCAGCGCGCCGGCGACGCGCGCGGTCCACCAGCCCCACGCCGCGCGGTCGAGCTCGCCGCGGCCCTCGAGCACCAGCGCGAAGGCCCCGCCGGCCACGCCGACGGCGACGAAGATCGCCTGGTGGCCCAGCCGGTACATCAGCTGGCTGGCGCCGTCGAGGTTGGCCACCCGCAGCCGCAGCTCGCCGGCCTGGGCGGTGCGCAGGTAGCGCCGCACCTCGCCCGGCAACGACGCCGCGCTCATCACCAGCTCGCGGCTGGTGTCGTACAGCACGCCCGACCAGTCTTGGTCCCCCAGCACGAACCGCTCGAGGTACGGCTTGATCACCGCCATCGGGTTGAGCGTGGGCGCCAGCTCGGTGCACAGCCCGGTCAGCAGCAGCAGCGTCCGCTGCAGGATGATGGCCTCCTTGGGGACGTGGAAGCTCTCCGACAGCTCGCGCAGCGAGATGTCCATCTTCTGCAGGTTGGCCAGGCTCTCCAGGCTCTTCTCGATGGTCTTCTCGGGGTCGAGCTTGAGATCCTTCAGGTTGAGCGTCTCCAGCGAGATGCTCTCGCTGAACCGGTCGTGGAAGTACTCGACCACCTGCTCGAACACCCGATCGTCGGCGCCGCGCGCCACGAAGCCCATCTGCCGCATGGCGCGGATGATGCGCGGCGTGTCGCGGGTCAGGCCGCCCTGGACCAGCTCGATGATGCCCTGGCGGAACGCCGGCGAGATCGTCGCCACCGCGCCGAAGTCGAGGAACACCAGCTCGGCGCCGTCGTCGTCGGGGCGCGGCCGCACCAGCAGGTTCCCGGGGTGTGGATCGGCGTGGTAGACGCCGTCGGTGAAGATCTGCTGGCAGTAGACCTCGACCACCTGCTGGGCCAGGGCCCGTCGGTCGAGGCCCATCGCCTTGACCCCGGCCGCGTCCGAGATCTTGACGCCGGCCTCGAACCGCGTGGTCAGCACCCGCGCGGTCGAGTGGTCGCGCGCCACCTGCGGGAACACCACGTCGGCGCGGTCGGTGAAGTTGGCGGCGATCAGATCGCCGTTGTCGGCCTCGGCCCGGAAGTCGAGCTCGGCCAGGACGATGCCGCGGATCTCCCGGTAGACGTCGTCGAGGCCCTGGTACGGCACGAACCACTGGACGATGCGGAAGATGCGCTGCAGCGTGCGCAGGTCGCTGCGGACGATCTGCTCGATGTCGGGGTACTGCACCTTGACCGCCACCGCTTCGCCCGAGGCCAGCGTGGCCCGGTGGACCTGGCCGATCGAGGCCGACGCGATCGGCGTGCGCTCGAAGGTCGCGAACACTCGGTCCGGCTCGTCGCCCAGCTCCTCGCGGATGCGGGCGGCGATGTCGGCGTAGGGCCGAGCCGGGACGTTGTCCTGCAGGCCCTCGAGCTGCCGGCGGAACTCCTCCGGCAAGAAGTTGGTCATGATCGAGATGACCTGGCCGACCTTGATGAACAGCCCCTGCAGCTCGCAGATGGTGCGCTCGATGCGGCGGGCGTTGCGCAGGTGGGCGGCGCGCAGCTCGCGGTCGAGCCACTGATCGGAGCGCCAGCGGGCCCACAGCCGCAGCCACAGGTAGCTCCCGATGACGCGGAAGGTAGTCCAGTAGGCCTTGACGAAGCGCAGCCCCCGCCGTGGCGGTCGGCCGGTGCGGGGCGCGTTACCGCCGGGCCGCGCCGGCTGCACCGGGGGGTAGTCGTTGGAGTCGCCGTCGGCGGGACCGAGCAGGCTGCGCCGCGCCACAGACACGGCGCCAGGGTAACACGCGCGCTCGCTTGCGCGCGGCTGGCGGCGGCGGTACGCACAACGCATGGACCCCGCCGATGGCGACCCGCACGGCCCACCCGCCGGCGGTGAGCGCGACAAGGACAAGGACCGCGAGCGTGACCGCGACCGCGACCGCGAGCGGGGGCACGAGCGCGACGGGCTGTCGGAGTCGCTCAAGCAGCGGCTGGAGACGCTGGTGCCCGACCTGGTGCGGCGCACGTTCACCGCCGGCATGGGCGCGGTGTTCTCCACCGAGGACAGCCTGCGGCGCCTGACCAAGGACCTCAACGTGCCGGCGGTGGCCGGCTACCTGGGCGACGCCGCCGACAGCACCAAGGAGAAGGTGGTCGAGGTGGTCGGGCGCGAGGTGCGCGAGTTCCTGTCCCACGTCAACCTGTCGGACGAGATCGCCAAGCTGCTCACCACGCTGTCGCTCGAGGTGAAGACCGAGATCCGGTTCATCCCTAACAGCGAGCGTTTCTCCGGCGTCGAGCCCGACGTCAAGGCGGCGGTGCGGGTCAAGCGCGCCGAGCGCGCGGCCGCCCCCGCGGACGAGGCGGTGGCGCGCCGGCGGGCCGAGTCGGTGTCGCGGCTGCGGCGGCTGTGGCGGCGGGCCACCGACCCGGTGCGCGAGGTGATGGGCGACGAGGCGACCGACGGCGACGAGCCGTAGGCGTCGGGCGCGCGCGCCCTCAGTTGGTGCCGCCGGCCCCGGCCTTGGCGCGGCTCTCGGCCAGCTTCTTCTTGGTCTGCTCGACCTTGGCCTTCAGGTCGCGGTCGTCGGGGTGCGCCTTCGACAGGTTGTCGTAGTAGGTGAGGGCCTGATCGTAGAAGCCCTTCTTGAAGTAGAAGTGGCCGAGCGACAGCCGGGCCTTGTCGCCGGCGCCAGCCTTGACCGCCTTGTTGGCGGTGGCGATGGCGGCGTCGAAGTCGGAGGTCTGGAAGTACAGCCACGCCTTGCCCAGGAGCGCGTCGCCGACGTAGTAGCCGCTGCTGATGACCTTCTCGAACAGCGGGCGCGCCTCGTCGTAGGCCAGCGAGTTGACCAGGCGGTTGCCTTCCTTGACCATCGCCGCGGCCTCCTCCTGGGTGAGCCGGGCCGGCGCCACCACGGTGGTGCCCGGCGCGCGGCCGGTGGGGGGCGGCTTCTTCGCGTCGCCGGGGAGCTCGGGCGGGCGCTTGGGGCCGGGCGGCGGCGTGACCACCCGATCCGGCACCGGGGCAGGGGCGTCCGACACGCCGGCGTCGACCGGCTGCACCACCAAGGTCGGGGCCGGGGCCGGCGACGGGGCGGTGGTGGCGTTGGCGCCGCGACGCTCGCCGGCGGCGACGAACAAGATGACCCCGAGCCCGACCGTGATGCCGGCGCCGAGCAGGACCCACGACGCGGTGATCCACCCCGACGGGCGGGCCACCTGGCCCGAGGTGTCGAGGACGCCAGGGATCATGTCGAACGGCGCCGACGCCACCGGGCCGACCGCGGCCGGGGCGGCGACGGTCATCACCCCGGGCACTGGCGTCTGGAGCCCGCGGCCCGCTGCTGGGACGAGCAGGGCCGGCGACGACGGCGGCTTGAACTGGCCGGAGTCGATGGTCCGCCCGGACAGGCCGGGGTTCATGCTGGCCAAGAGGTGCTGGTCGGTCGACATGCCCAGGATCTGCGCGACCGCGGTGCCGCGCCCGGCCATGCACTTGGTCAGCGCGTACTCGAACGCCTCCATCGACGACGGGCGGTCGTCGGGGTTGCGCGACATCGCTTGCATCACCAGCGCCGACACCGCCGGCGGGATGGTCGACCGCAGGTGGATCGGCGCCACCGGGTCGACGGTGGCCTTCTTGGTGAGGATCTCCATGAAGTTGTCGCCCTGGTAGGGCGGCACGCCGGTCAGCATCTCGTAGAGGATCGCGCCCAGCGCGTAGACGTCGCACCGCGCGTCGGCCGGGCGGCCGGCGGCCTGCTCGGGCGCCATGTACTCGGGCGTGCCCATGGCCATGCCCGGGCTGGTCAGCTTGCGCTCGCGCGCCTCCTCGGCCTCGGTGGTCTTGGCGATGCCGAAGTCGAGCACCTTGACGAAGTCGGTGGTGCCGTCGCGGATCGTCAGGTAGACGTTCTCGGGCTTGAGGTCGCGGTGGATGATGCCGGCGGCGTGGGCGGCGGCCAGGGCGCGGCAGATCTGCTGGGCGATGCGGGTGGCGCGGGCCACGTCGAGGGCGCCCTCGCGCTCGATCACGCCGCCCAGCTCGACCCCCTCGAGGAACTCCATCACGAAGTAGGCCGAGCCGTCGCCGGTGGTGCCCGAGTCGGTGACGTCGACGATGTGGGGGTGGCCGATCTTCGACGCCGCGCGCGCCTCGCGGCGGAACCGCTCGACCAGGTCGGGCATGCGGCTGTAGCTCGGGTGGAGGACCTTGAGCGCCACCCGCTTGCCGATGTCGACGTGCTCGGCCAGGTAGACCTTGCCCATCCCGCCCTCGCCGACCAGCTCGACCACCCGGTAGCGGCCGTCGATGATGAGGCCGATGATCGGCTGCGAATCGGTCGGCTCCGGCATCGGCGCCGTGGCGGTGGCTGCCCGGCGATCGCTGGCCTGGCGGCGGTCGACGGTGTGGTCGCCGCGATCGAGCGACCGGCGCCCGACCGAGCCCGGCTGGCGCACCGCGGTGGCGGCGGCCGACTCGCCGATGTGGTAGCCGTCCGACTTCTCGAGGATCTGGCGCAGCTCGTCGGTGGGCGGCAGGGTCATCGCCCGGCGTCGCAGGTTGGCCAGCATGGCGTCGCGCTCGGCGCGATCGGTCGCGATGTCCTCGGTGAACAGGTCGCTCAGGAACTCCGACATCCGGCTGGCGTCGGTGGTCGGCGCGTTGACCGCCAGCCAGCCCTGCAGCGCCTGGCGCATCTCGTCGCAGGTGGGGTAGCGCTGCTCCTTGTCGGCGGCCAGCGCCCGCAGCACGATCTCGTCGAGCTCGGGCGGCACCCGCGGCGCCTTGCGGCTGGGCCGCAGCACGTCGGGGTTGCGGGCCCGGGTCAGCAGATCCTGCGGCTGCTCCTTGCCGGGCGGGAACAGCTGGCGCCCGGTCAGCAGCTCCCACAGCACGATGGCGGTGGCGTACTGATCGCTGCGACCGTCGAGGCGCTCGCCGCGGGCCTGCTCGGGCGACATGTACGCGACCTTGCCGTAGATGATGCCGGGCGCGGTCTTCTCCAGCTTGAGCGTCGACGACGCCAGGCCGAAGTCGGTCAGCTTCACCTCGCCGGTGTAGGACACCAGGATGTTGGGCGGCGAGATGTCGCGGTGGACCAGCTGCAAGTCCGGGAAGGCGTGGGCGTAGGCCAGGCCGCGGCACAGCTCCTTGACGACGTAGACCGCGATGTCGATCGGGAACGCGACCTGCTTTTTGGCGCAACGGTTCCAGATCGCGCGGAGATCGCGGCCCTCGACGAAGTCCATGGCCAAAAACAGCTCGCCCTCGACCTGACCGGCGTCGAACACCGGGATCAGGTTGCCGTGCGACAGCTTGACCACGACCTTGGCCTCATCGCGGAAGCGGGCGACGTACTCGGCGTCGGCCAGGTGCGGCAGGACGGTCTTGATGACCATCATGCGCTCGAGCCCGCGATCGCCGGTCACCGCGAGGTACAGCGCGCCCATGCCGCCCTGCGCCAGGGGACCGAGCAGGTGGTACTTCCCGAACCGCCTCGGGTACTTGTCCAGGGTGGGCCCGGGCTTGGACATGACGACCGACCCAGACCCTACCACGCGGCGCCACCCGGGACCAAACTCGCGACCGTCTGGCGTGGGTGGGCAGACGCCTACATCCGATCGTCGCTGGTTCGAGCCCCAAGGATGGCGCCGGGATCGAGTAGGATGCGCGGCCATGGCCGAACGGGTCCTCGTCATCGATGACAGTCCGACCATCGTCCGGGTGGTCCAGCTGGTGCTCACCAAGGCGGGCTTCGTGGTCGAGGCGGCCGTCGACGGAGAGGCCGGGTTGGCGGCGGCGCGGGCCCAGCGCCCCGCCCTGATCCTGCTCGACTTCGTGATGCCGCGGATGAACGGCTACCAGGTGTGCCGGGAGCTGGCGGAAGATCCGACGCTGCGCGACGTGCCGGTGGTGCTGATGAGCGCCAAGGGCGACCAGGTCGGCGAGCGGTTCGTCAAGGTGATGGGCATCGTCGACTACATCACCAAGCCGTTCTCGCCGGAGGCGATCACCGCGGTGGTGCAGCACACCGTCGCCAAGTACCAGGTCGGCGAGCCGCCCAAGGCGCCGCCCGCGGAGGTGGCCGAGCTGGGCGACGGCGGGGCCACCCAGCGCCAGGCGCTGGCGCGGCTGCGCGCCCGGCTCACCGAGGTGGTGGCGGCGCGGGTGGCGGCCTTGTTCGCGCTGGCCGACGTGGCCGACGCCGACCGCGACGCCCGGGTGCCGACCGACGCCGCGGCCATCGCCGACACCGTGCGGTCGGCCCTCGACGACGACGCGCTGCGCGAGGTGCTGGCCGGCGCCGACCTGGCCGCCCTCGAGGGCGCGCCGTCGTTGCACGGCGAGCTGCGGGTGGTCCCGCTCGCCGAGATCTTGCAGCTGCTCGACCACCAGGAGCAGTCGGGCGCGCTGCAGGTGCAGCGCGACGCGGCCCGCATCGAGGTCTACTTCCGGCGCGGGCGCATCGATCAGGCGCTGGCGGTCGGCGTGGCCGACGATCTGCGGTTGGGCCGGTACATCGTCGACGGAGAGCTGATGCCGCGCGGCGACTTCGACGCGTTCGTGGCCCAGCGCAACCAGGGCGGACGGCTGCTCGGCGAGCAGCTGGTGCGCCTGGGCCACCTGAGCCCGGCCGATCGCAAGGCGGCCCTGGTGCGGCAGACCAGCGAGCTGGTCTACGAGGCGCTGCGCTGGCGCTACGGCACGTTCCGGTTCGTGGCCGCGGCCGAGCCGCCGGCGCCGGTGGTCGAGGCCGCGCTCGAGCTCGACGTCGAGGCGCTCTTGATGGAGGGGTTCCGGCGGGTCGACGAGTGGCACCTCATCGAGCGGGCCATCGACGACTTCGAGCTGGTTTTCCTGCGCAACGAAGACGCCGTCGCGCAGATGGGGCGGGGCCGGCTGACCCGGGACGAGCTGGCGGTGCTCGAGCTGGTCAACGGCAAGAACTCGGTCAAGGACATCGTGCGCAAGTCGCGCATGGGCAGCTTCGATGTGTCGAAGATGTTGTACCGGCTGTTGTCGATCAAGCTGGTGCGGCGCCGGGTCCAGCCGGTCGCGGTGTGACGCGCCTGGTCTGACCACGCGGCGGCGGTGCGCCGCGCAGGAGATCGCGCGAGCGCCTGTGCGATACTCGTGGGCGCCATGGTCGCTCCGCCCCTCGCCGATGCGTCCGGCCCGCGCCTCGCGCCGGGGCTGCGGGTCGGCGGCTACGAGCTGACCCGGTCGGTCGGCCGCGGCGGCATGGGCGAGGTGTTTCAGGCCCGCGATCTGACGCTGGGCCGCCGGGTCGCGGTGAAGTTCCTCACCAGCGAGGCCGACGACATGCTGGCGCGCCGGTTCGTCATCGAGGCGCGCACCACGGCGCGCTGCGTGCACGAGAACATCGTGGTCATCCACGAGGTGTCGTCGTGGCAGGGCCTGCCGTACATGGTGCTCGAGTACCTCGAGGGCGAGACCCTGGCCGCGATCCTGCGCCGGCAGCTGCTGCCGCCGGCCCGGGTGATCGATCTGCTCACGCCGGTGGCGCGCGCGCTCATCTGCGCGCACGAGGCCGGCATCATCCACCGCGATCTCAAGCCCGACAACGTGTTCGTCACCACCCAGGGCGTGGTCAAGGTGCTCGACTTCGGCATCGCCAAGCTGCTCGGCGTGGTCGACGGCGACGAGGCGTCACAGCGCGACATCGCCACCATCGCCCAGGTCGACGGTGGCCGCATGGTCGGTACCGTGCCGTACATGGCGCCCGAGCAGTGGGTCGACGGCGCGGTCGACGCCCGCACCGACCTGTACGCGTTCGGAGTGATCGCGTTCCGCGCCCTGGCCGGTGGTCATCCCTGCGGCGGCACCACCCGGGCCGCGGTCGAGGCCGCCGCGCGCGACACCGTCCACGCCTATCGCCCGCTGTCGGCGGTGGTGCCCAGCGTGCCCGAGGCGCTGGCTATCGTCGTCGATCGCTGCCTGCGCAAGCGCCCCGAGGATCGGTTCCAGAGCGCGGCCGACCTGGTGCGCGCGCTCGAGGAGCTGGACCCGCGGGGCCGGCGGCGTCCGGCCGACGATGCCTGCCCGTACCCGGGCCTGGCCGGGTTCACCGAGGACGACGCCGACCGCTACTTCGGCCGCGCCCAGGACGTGCGGCGTGGGCTCGACGCGCTGCGCACCAAGTCGCTGGTCGCGGTGGTCGGCCACAGCGGCTCCGGCAAGTCGAGCTTCGTGCGGGCTGGGCTGGTGGCCGGCGTCCGCGACGACGGACCGGGCTGGGAGGTGGTCACGGTCCGCCCGGGGCCGGCGCCGCTGGCGGCGCTGGTCGAGGCGCTGGCGCGGGTCCCGGGCCTGGCGGTGCCGCTCGACGGCGCGGCCCAGCTGAGCGCCGCGCCCGGCCGGCTGGGCACCTGGCTGCGGGCCTGGTGCAAGGCCAGCGGCCAGCGGATCCTGCTGGTGATCGACCAGCTCGAGGAGCTGTTCACGCTGGCGGCCGACGTCGAGGTGCGCGAGGCGTGGGTGATGGCGCTGGTGGCGTGCGTCGACGATCCGGCCGAGCCGATCCGCGCCGTGGTCACGCTGCGCTCCGATTTCCTGCAAGGGGTCGCGGCCTACCCGCGCCTGGCCGAGCTGGTGGTGCGCGGCACCCTGCTGTTGTCGCCGCTCGACCGCGGCGGCCTGCGCGCGGCGCTGACCGGGCCGCTGGGCCTGACCGGGTACCGCTTCGAAGACACCGCGATGGTCGAAGAGATCGTGGGGGCCTTCGAGGGTGAGGCCCACGCGCTGCCGATGCTGCAGGCGGTGGCGCACCAGCTGTGGAGCTGGCGTGACCAGCGGGCCCGGGTCATCCCGCGGGCGGCGGTGGCGTCGATCGGCGGCGTCGCCGGCGCCCTGGCCCGGCACGCCAACGCGGTGGTCGGCGCCTTGCCCGAGCAGCACCAGCAGGTGGCCCAGGCCATCTTCTTGCGGCTGGTGACCGCCCAGGGCACCCGGGTGGCGGCCGATCGAGCGGCGCTCGAGTCGCTCGATCCGGCGGCGCCGCTGGTGATGTTGGCGTTGATCGAGGCGCGCCTGGTGGTGGCGCGCGACGACGCCGCCACCGTCGAGCTGGTCCACGAGGTGCTGATCACCGGGTGGCCGGTGCTGGTCGACTGGCTGCGCTCGTCGCTCATCGATCGCGCCACCCGCGAGCGGGTCAGTAACGCCGCCACCGCGTGGGTGGCCCACGGCCGCGCCGACGATCTGCTGTGGGCCGGCGAGGCCCTGGCTGGCGCCGAGCAGCTGGCCCGCCGCGGGCAGGTCGCGCTCAGCCCGATCGAGACCGCCTTCGTCGGGGCGTCGGTGGCCGCGCGCAACCGCTCGCGCCGGCGCCGGCGGGCGGCGATCGCCGCCGGGCTGACCGTGGCCATCGCGGTGGCGGTCGCGTCGATGCTCGCGCTCGCGCTGGTGCGGCGGGCCGAGCGCGGGGCCACCGCCGAGGCGCGGCGGGCCACCGCCGAGGCGGCGCGCTCGCTGGCGGCCGAGCGGGCCCTGGCCGAAAAGATCCAGGCCCTCGAGGAGGCCGAGCGGCAACGCGCGGCGGCGGCCGAGGCGTCGGGGCGGGCCCAGGAGGTCGCCAGCCAGCGCGCGCTGGTCGAGCAGGGTGAGGAGGCGCTGCGAGCCGCGCTCGAGGAGGCCCGGGCGCTGCTCGGGCAGCGCAACGCGGCGCTGGCCAAGGAGCGGACCCTGCGCGAGGACCTGGAGGCCGCGCTGGCGCGTGAGCAGGCCAACGTCGCGCGCGAGCGGGCCCGCGCCGAGGTGCTGGAGCGGCGGCGCTCGAAGATCATCGGGGACCTAGCCGAGGCGTGCGCTGCTCGGGTTGGTCGTGCTGGCGGCGGCGTCGGTGGCGCGCGCGGATCGGCCAGTCGGCGCCGGCGGGCCGGTGCCGCCGATCGGCGCGCCGGCGGTCGCACCATCGCCGCCGCTGAGCGAGGCCCAGGAGGCCGCGCGCGCGGCGTTCGCCGCCGGCAACCGCGCGTTCGAGGACAACGACTTCGTCGGCGCGGTCGAGCGGTACAAGACGGCGCTGGCGCGGTGGGACCAGCCGGCGATCCGCTTCAACCTGGCGGTGGCGCTGATCGAGCTCGATCGCTCGCGCGAGGCCTACCCGCACCTGGTGGTGGCGCTCGAGCACGGCGACGCGCTGGGCGGTCGCCTGGTCGAGGCCCGCAACTACCTGCGCCTGGTGCGCGCGCGCCTGAGCTCGGTCGAGATCACCTGTCCGGCGGCGGCACGGTGCGAGCTCGACGGCCGCGCGATCGGCGGCGGCGTCACCGAGCACCTCCTCGAGCCCGGGACCCACGCCCTGGTGGCGCGCCGCCCGGGCTTCGTCACCGACTCCCGCACGCTGGTGCTCGAGCCGGGCGCCGCCCGCGAGGTGGCGATCGCGCTGACGCCGATCGAGCCGCGGGTGGTGCGGCGGTGGTCACCGGTGAAGCCGTGGTTGGTGTTTGGCACCGGCGCCGCGGTGGCGGTGCTGGGGGGCACGTCGTTGTTGCTGGGCAACCAGGACGTCGTCAGCGCCACCGCGGCGATCACCAACCAGTGCCAGGCCGGCTGCCGCGAAGGCATCCCGCTCGAGGCGCAGCGGCTGCGCGACCGGGGTCGCCGCGAGCAGGTCGTCGGCGTGGCGGGGATGGCGGTGGGGGGCGCGGCGGTGGTGACCGGCGTCATCTTGGTCTACCTGAACCGGGCCCGGGTCGAGCTGGTGCCGGGCCCGCGCCTGGGGCTGGCGGTGACTGGCGAGCGAGCGGTCGTGACCCTGGGCGGCGCGCTGTGAGGTTCGCCGCCGGCCTGGCCGTCGCGATCCTGGCCGGCGCCGCCGCGCTGGGTGGCTGCAACAAGACCGAGTACACCACCTGCGAAGGCACGGTGTGCCCGGTCGGCACCCACTGCGCGTGCGACGTGTGCGTGGCCGAGACCTGCGCCGACGGCGTGCTCGATCCCGACGAGGAGTGCGACCCCGGCGTGGGCGGCTCCACCAGCTGCTACAGCGACGTGGTCCAGTACGGCGACTACGGGCGGGTCGAGTGCGCCGCCACGTGCGAGTTCGACACCGCCGGGTGCGGGGTGTTCGGCTACGTCCCCGAGCGGCAGCCGGGGTGCCTGATCCAGAACCCGACCGGGCTGGCCGCCGCCGCCGACGCGCTGTGGGTGGCGACCGGGCGGAGCCTGCTCCGCGTCAGCGGCGACGCCTGCGTCAAGCTGCCGATCCTCGCCATCAAGCAGGTCGTGGCGGTGCCCGGGGCGGCGGTGGTCGAGACCGAGCCGGCCGGCGACGGCTCCAACTACGTCGACGTCGTCGACGGAACCACGGTGACGCGCGTGTTGACCGACGCCCGGGCCAGCCTGGGCGAGGGGGTGGCCATCAGCCCCGACGCGGTGGTGTTCGGGCGCAGCGGGGCGCGGGCCTACGTGATCGAACGCACCGCCGGCAGCTGGGCCGGCCGGGTCGCGACCGTCGCGTGCGACGCCGCCAGCGCCGCGCCGGCCGGCATGCGCATCGACGCGGTGCTGCCGGTGCCTGGCGCCGACTGGGTCGTGCTGGGCATGCGGCGCACCGCGGCGCCCCAGGTCGGGTGGCTGGCGGTGGTGTCCAAGGCCCAGCTGGCGACCGCGACGACCGTCGACGCGCGCTGCCTCCAGCTCCCGGTGCTCGATCCCGACGCGGTCTATCTGCACGGCGTGGTCACGCCCAGCGGCCTCTACCTCGTCGGCACCGGCGACACCAACCCCGACCCGCTGGTGCGCGCGCAGCGGCTGGCGGTGGTGCGGCTGGCAGTGGCCGACACCGGCGAGGTCACCGGCGAGCTGGTGCTCGCGCCGCTGGCCCCGCCGCCGATCCCGCTGCCCAGCTCCCCGCAGGTGGCGTGGGCCGGCGGAACCGGCGAGCTGATGATCGCGCAGAACAGCACGGTGGTCAGCTACCTCGCCGGGCGGTGGTTCGTACCTCCGTCGACCAGCGAGCGCGTGCTGGCCGGCCTGGCCCCGGCCGACGGCGAGGACCTCATCGCGACGCCGGGCGAGCTGATGCGCTCGCGTGGCAACGGCTACCGGGTGTTCTACGACTGCCGACAAGAGCCAGGCGCGATCACGTCGTGCGAGGTGCTGACGGCTGGGGTGGCGGGCGGCAGCGCCTGGGCCTTGGTCGAGAAGCGGCCGGGCCGGCGGGTGATGCGCGACGGCGTCGAGCAGAGCTGCGACGCGGCGTCCGCGACGGCGTGCGAGGTCCGCGCGCTGGGCCTGTCCGCGACCCAGGCGTGGTCGGTCGATCGGCGGGGCTATGCCGACGGGCACCAGACGTTCGAGGTGGTCGGGCTGACCGACGGCACCCGCAGCGATGAGGTGACGCTGCCGTCGGGCGGGACGATCGAGCAGGCGGTGGTCGGCCCGGCCACTGTCGCGGTGCTGACCCGGGGCGCCATGGCCGACGATCCCGGCACGGTCTGGGTGCGTCCGACGGCGGCCGGCCGCGCGGCGCCCACGCCGGTGGTGGGGGTCGAGGGCCGGGTCGACCGGCTGGCGATCGTCCCCGCGCCCGGCGGCGATGCCGTGGTCGCGCTGGTCGAGGCGGCCGACGGGCGGTGGACGCTGCAAGCGATCGTCGGGGCGGCGACCTGGTCGGTCGCGCTGCCGACGCCAGGCCGTCCGCGCGCGGTCGCCGGCGGCAGCCTCGCGCAGCTGTGGGTGGTCGGCGACAACGGCCGGGTGCTGGCGTGCGCGTCGACCGGGTGCGAGCCGGCGTGGCAGGCCCTGGGCACCGACGCCTCGCTCACCGCCATCGCCGGCGCCGACGGTCCGGCCCTGTACGTCGGCGGCACGGGCAACGCGCTGTTCCAGTACGATCCGACCGACGCTGGCGCGCCCCGGTGGTCGGCGGTGGCGCCGCCGCCGCAGCCGGCGGACATCACCTCTCTGTCGCTCGACGGCGCCGACCTGCTCATCGCCGCTGGCCCGGAGCTGCAGTCGCTGCGGCTGGAGCCCACCGCCGGGGCGGCCCCGGTGTGTGCCGGGCCGTGAGCCAGCCCGAGCGCCGCGCTCAGCCGTCGCCGCGCAGGCGATGCTTGCGGATCAGCTCGATGAGGTGCGAGCGATCCATCTGCGACATCCGCGCAGCCTTGGACACGTTGCCGTCGGCCCGCTCGAGCAGGCGCACCAGGTAGCCGCGCTCGAAGCGGGCGGTGACCTCGGCCCGGGCCTGCTTGTAGGGCAGGTCGAGGTCCGGGTCGGCGCCACCCGGCGCGGCGGCGGTGGCGGCGGTGGCCGCGGCGGCCGGGCCCAGCACCAGCGCCGACTCGACCGCGTTGCGCAGCTCCCGCACGTTGCCGGGCCAGCTGTGCCGGACCAGGGCGGCCAGCCCGTCGTGGCCGAACACCTCGGCCGCGGTGCGGCGGGCGCCCAGCTCACCCAGGAAGTGCTCGACCAGGGGCACGATGTCGTCGGTGCGCTCGCGCAGCGGCGGGATGGTCAGCACCACCACCGCCAGCCGGTAGTAGAGATCGAGCCGGAACCGGCCGGCGTTGACCTCGGCTCGGAGGTCGCGGTGGGTCGCGGCGATCACCCGCACGTCGACCGCCAGGTCGGCGCTGCCGCCCACGCGCCGGAACCGGCGGCGCTCGAGGACGCCGAGCAACGCGGCCTGGACCTCGAGGCTCAGCTCGCCGATCTCGTCGAGGAACAGGGTGCCGCCGTGGGCCCGCTCGAACGCACCCAGGTGCTGGCGGTCGGCGCCGGTGAACGCGCCGCGCTCGTGGCCGAACAGCTCGCTGGCCACCAGCTGCGGGGCCATGGCGCCGCAGTCGACGGTGACGAAGGCACCACCCGGGCGCGGGCCCAGCGCGTGGATGGTGGTGGCGGTGACCTCCTTGCCGGTGCCCGACTCGCCGGTGATCAGGATCGACGACGGCCCGGGCGCGACCCGCTGGATGGTCGCCAGGAGGCGCCGCATGACCTGCGACGTGCCGCGCAGGCCGGTCAGCTCGTCGCCGGCCAGCAGGTCGACCCGCATCATGCGGCCGGCGCTGATGCGCAGCTCGGTCGCGCCGATGCGCAGCACGGTGCCGGGCTGGATCTCCGCCAGCGTCACCCGGGTGGTGCCGACGTAGGTGCCGTTGGTCGAGCCCAGGTCGGTGACCCGGATCGCGTCGGGCGTGCGCACCAGCTCGAGGTGGAACCGCGACACCAGCGGATCGGCGATGACCAGGGTGTTGCCGTCGGCGCTGCCGACGGTGATGGTGTCGGCGTCGAACAGCGTGGCCGCGCCGCGCGAGGGCCCCGCGGTGGCCTCGACCCGCAGCGTGCCGGTGGCGACCGAGACGCTGCGCGGCTCGACGGTGGTGGTCTGATCCATGGCGGATCCGGGGCGGCCGGCCGCTAGGCCAGGGCGGCCTCGGCCAGCCGCTTCACCAGCTGGGCATCGGCGCGGTCGCCGAACTGCTTCTTCACCAGGCCGATGACCTTGCCGACCATCTTGGGATCCTTGCTCGGCAGGGTCGCCACCGCGGCCGCCACCGCGGCCTGCAGCTCGGCTTCGCTGGCGCCGGCCGGCAGCATCGTGGCGCACCACGCCAGCTCGAAGTCCAGCTCGGCCACCTGGTCGGCGCCACGCTCGCCCAGCGCGGCGTAGTCGGCGCGCGCCTTGTCCATCGCCTTCTTGTACGCGGCGATCACGTCGAGGATCAGCGCGTCGTCGACCTCACCCTGGAAGTCCTTGGCGGTGCGCCGCTCCATGATCTTGGTGTTGATCATCCGCACCAGGTTGGCGGTGCGGGTGTCCTTGGCCTTCATGGCGGTGGTGAGCTGCTGCCGGAGCTGGTCTGCGATCGTGGCGGCCATGCCGGACGTGTAGCACGATCCCGCGCCGGTCACCGGCCCGAGCTGGGCTGGGGCGGGGTGACTAGCGCCGGCCAGTTGGCGGTCGCGGTGACGTCGGCTTGCAGGAACTGGCGCAGCACCTGGCGCAGGCTCTGGCTGGTCACCGGTTTGCTGAGCGCGAGGTTCATCCCGGCCGCCAGGCACGCCTGCAGGTCGGTCGAGTCGGTGTTGGCGGTCATCGCCACCACGGGCACCGCCGCCCGCGCCGGATCCGGCAGGGCCCGGATGTAGCGGGTGGCGGTCGCGCCGTCCATGGTCGGCATCTGCATGTCCATGAACACCAGCGCGTAGCCGTGGGCGCGGACGCACGCCAGCGCCGCCTCGCCGTCCTCGGCGGTGTCGATGACGGCGTCGGGGACCAGCCGGGCCAGCAGGCGCACCGCGACCATCACGTTGAGCCGGTTGTCGTCGACCACCAGCAGGCGCGGCGCCGTGGCTTCGACCGCGGCGTCGGCTGCCAGCGGTTCGGGCGGCGCGGCCTGGGCGTGGCCGG
Organism: Kofleriaceae bacterium; assembly: GCA_041389965.1. GTDB lineage: Bacteria > Myxococcota_A > Polyangia > Haliangiales > Haliangiaceae > UBA2376. The sequence continues at coordinate 334,086 of JAWKQV010000004.1, forward strand.
GCGCCAACGTCAGGTCGACCATGAAGTGCGACCCGACGCCGGGGGTGCTGGTGAAGCTCAGGCGGCCGCCCATCAGCTCCACCAGGCGACGGGCGATGCCCAGCCCGAGGCCGGTGCCGCCGTAGCGCAGGGCGATGCTGGCGTCGGCCTGGACGAAGGCGTCAAACAACGTGGGCTGGGCCGCGGCGGCGATGCCGATGCCGGTGTCCACCACGTCGAGGCGGATGGCGTGGCCGGCGCCGGCCGGCGTCGCGGTCGCCCGCACCCGCACCGACCCGCGGTGGGTGAACTTGAGGGCGTTGGCGACCAGGTTGACCACCACCTGGACCACGCGCCGGCGATCGCCGCGCACGTAGCGGGGCAGGCCCGGCGGCAGCTCGACCGCGACCTCGACCTCGAGGGCTGCCGGCTGGGCCGCCTGGGCCATCGCCACCGCCGAGCGCAGCGCCTCCTCGAGGTCGAAGTCGGCCTCCACCAGGGCCAGCTGGTTCTCGGTCAGCTTGGTCAGGTCGAGGAGGTCGTTGATGATCGCCAGGAGGTGGGTCGACGACTGCGACAACGAGCGCAGCAGCTGGTCGCGGTCGTCGGCGCCGGCTTGCAGCAGCTCGGCGATGCCGGTGATCGCGTTCATCGGCGTGCGCAGCTCGTGGCTGACCGACGCGAAGAACCGGTCCTTGTAGCGCTGGGCCCGGGCCAGGGTCTGGTTGGTCTGCTCGAGCGCCGCCTGGTGCGCGGCGAGGGTCGCCAGGTAGGCCTGGTGGTTGCGGTTCATCATGGTCATCGCCAGGAACGCCATCACCACCATCGACCCGGCGTGGAAGCAGCTGAGGACGTAGATGGCGTCGGCGTCGAGTGACGCCAGCGGCATGCCGAGCAGGTACGGCGTGCGCGCGTTGACGACGACGCAGCCGATGGCGACCACCGTCCAGCCCACCGACGCGCGCCGCGAACCGAGCACCCAGCCGAACACCGGGGCGAACAGGTTCCACGCCATGGCGATCGGCATGTCGCGCCCCGCCAGCTGGGTCAGCACGAAGATGTTGCCGACGCCCAGGGCGATGCCGACGTTGGCGTAGCCGGCCTGCCAGCGGGTCCACCGCCACCGCAGCCAGTTGCCGGCCAGCGCCACCACCGACAGCGCGCCGAGCACCACCGGCGCGGTCACGCCGAGGACGGCCCACCCGACCGAGTAGACCGCGATGGTCACCGCGATCACCCCGTGGAACACGGTGGTGTGGCGGGCCCGCAGGTCGGCGTCGTCGGGCGCCGGCAGCGGCGCCGCGGTGGGCCCCGGGGCGCTCATGTCGCCGGCACCCGCGGCCACTTGTCCGACGAGATGGCGCCCCGGCCGAGGTGGGCGCGCACGATCTGGCGCAAGCTGAGCGCGGTCACCGGCTTGGCCAGCGTCTGGTTCATGCCCGCGTCCAGGCACCGCTGCAGATCGGCGCTGTCGGTGTTGGCGGTCATCGCCACGATCGGGATCGCCGCGCGGGCCGGATCTGCCAGCGCGCGGATCTCCCGCGTGGCGGCCTCACCGTCCATCACCGGCATCTGCATGTCCATCAAGATCAGGTGGTACGGCGCGGCCTGGACCCGGGCCAGGGCCGCCGCGCCGTCCGGGGCGGTGTCGATCACCGCGCCGGGCGACAGCCGCGCCAGCAACTTCACGGCGACCAGCACGTTGAGCCGGTTGTCGTCGACCACCAGGAACCGCAGCGGCGCGGCGTCGTCGACCGGCGCCGTCACGTGGGGCTGGCCGACCGCGGGCGCCAGCGGCAGCTCGACGGTGAAGGTGGCGCGGCCGTCGTCGTCGTCGCACCGCAGCCGGCCGCCCATCCGTCGACACTCTGCCCGGCGATCAGCATGGCGACCTCGGCCGGCGCGTGGGCCGGGAAACTCCTATGTCGTGGCTGCGGGCCAGCGGCCCCGCGCTGCGGTCGCGCTGACCACACGATCGAGCGCGATCGCCGGGGGCGTGGTCGCGGTCGAGGTCGGCTGCGCGGCGACCTGGAGGGCGACCTCGCCCGGGCCATCGGCGGCGTGGGCGACCGCGGTGGTCACCAGGGTGGCGACCACCTGGATCAGCCGGCGGCGGTCACCCCGGACCGGCCGCGGCGCCGCGGTCAGGTCGAGGGCGATCGGTGGCGGCTCGGCCGCGGCGGCCCGCGCGGTGGCGATCGCGGTGGCGACCGCCTCGTGCAGATCGAAGTCGGCGACGGCCAGCTTGAACTGCTGCTCGTTCATGTGGGTGAGGTCGAGCACGTCGCTGACGATCGCGCTCAGGTGGGTCGCGGCCTGGCGCAACGCGATGGCCAGCTCGCGTCGCTCCCCCGGCGTCGCGTGGTCGTCGTCGATCAGCTCGGCGATGCCGGACACCGCGTTCATCGGCGTGCGCAGCTCGTGGCTCATGGCCTGGTAGAAGCGGTCCTTGTGGCGCTGGCTGTCGGCCAGCCGCGCGTTGGTCGCGACCAGCTCGGCTTGCTGGTGGTGCATGGTCGCCAGGTACACGCGGTGGCTCTGGTCGAGCATCCACATCGCGGCGATCGCGATGGCCACCATCGACACCGCGTGGGCGCAGGTGAACACCACGGAGTTCTGGTAGCTGAGCTGGGCGCTGCGGAGGGCCACCGGCTCGCGGTAGACCAGGACACCCCCGACGGCGATCAGGCCGGTGACGATCCCAGCCCACAGCGCGGCCCGTCGGGGCGACCCGAGCAACCACCCGAACACCGGGGCGAAGACGCTCCACGACACGATGATCGGCACGTCGTGCCACAGCATCACGGCCATGACGAAGACGCTGCACGCGGTGATGCCGATGGCCACGTCGCCGCTGGCCCGGGCGCGCCAGCGGGGACCGCCGAGTGAGGCGTTGAGGACCATCGCCGCCAGGGCCGCCGCGCACAGCTGCGCCGCTGCCGTGACGCCGGCCGCGTACCAGAACCCGGTGTAGGCGGTGAACGCCAGGACGCCGACCATGTGAAACACGGCGAGCTGCCGCGCGCGCACGCCGGCCACCAACGCGCTGACCGCGTCGTCGGAGGTGGTGCCGCGTGGGCCGTCCATGGGGCACAGCCAAAGCAAGCGGCGTACCGGCCTCGGCGCGCCCGCCGCGCGCCGATCCGTCACGATCTGGAACGGTCGTCGACCGCGTCGGGGACATCCCCCGCGGGCCGCGCTGGCAGGTAGCGCGCCAGGGTGGCCGCCAGGTTGGCCAGCGACACCGGCTTGCTGAGCGCGTGGTCCATCCCGGCGTCCAGGCACGCCTGGAGATCGGCGCTGCCGGTGTTGGCCGTGGTCGCGACGATCGGGATCCGGGCGCGGGCCGGATCGGCGTGAGCGCGGATGCGGCGTGTGGCACCGGCGCCGTCGAGCACCGGCATCTGCATGTCCATCAGCACCAGATCGAACGGCGCCTGGCCGACCCAGGCGACCGCCTCGGCGCCGTCGGCCGCGGTGACCAACACCGCGCCCGGCACCAGCTTCTCCAGCATGCGCACCGTCACCAGCACGTTGACCCGGTTGTCGTCGACCACCAAGATGCGCGGGGCCGAGGTCGCCAGCGGCGTCGGCCGGTCCGCCGGGCCGGCCGGACGGGCCAGCGCGAGCTCGACGACGACCTCGGTGCCGACGCCGGGCGCGCTCTCGATGTGGAGCCCGCCGCCCATGAGTCCGGCCAGGTGGTTGGCGAGCGGCAGGCCCAAGCCGGCGCCGCCGTAGCGCACCGCCTGGTCGGGTCCGGCATGGGTGAAGGCGTCGAACAGCCGGGCCTGGGCCGGGGCCGCGATGCCGACCCCGGTGTCGCGGACCACGACGCGCACCGCGCGGCGGTCGCCCTCGGCGGCACAGGTCAACCGCACGGTGACCTGGCCGGTCTCGGTGAACTTGAACGCGTTGGCGATGAGGTGCGCCATCAGCTGGACCACGCGCTGGCGATCGCCGCGGACGTGGTGCGGCCCTTCCCCCAGGTCGACCTCGACGCCCACGCCGGCCCGCGGCGGGTGGGCGGCGCGGGCCTTGGTCACCGCGGCGCGGCCGGCCTCGGCGAGGTCGAAGTCGGTGGCGATCAGCGCCAGCTGGTTCTCCCGCGCGCGGGTCAGGTCGAGCAGGTCATCGATGACGTGGAGCAGCTGGGTCGACGATGCTCGCAGCGTATCGAGGAGCGCGGTGGTCTCGGCGTCCTGATCGGGGCGATCATGGAGCAGCTCGGCGATGCCGCTCACGGCGTTCATCGGCGTCCGCAGCTCGTGGCTGACCGCGGCGAAGAACCGATCTTTGTAGCGGTGCGCCGTGGCCAGGTCCTGGTTGGTCGCCTCGAGCGAGGCCTGTTGGGCGCGCAGCGCCGTCAGGTAGAGCCGGTGGTTCTGCGACAGCATGTAGATCGCCACCAGGGCCACCGCCCCCATCGACACCGCGTTGGCTGCGGTCATGATCAGGACCGTGGTGTCGCTCAGCCGCGCAGGCGGCGCCTGGCCGTCGGGCAAGACCACGGCGACCACGATCGCGATCAGGGCGATGTTGATGACGAACCAGGCGATGGCCTGGCGCGGGGAGCCGAGGATCCATCCGAACACCGGCGCGAACATGGTCCAGGCCAGCAAGATCGGGAACTCGCGCCACATCAACGCGCTGTTGGCGATGATGCTCAGGTTCGCGATAGCCATGCCGAGCGCCCCGCACCCGGCGCGTCGGTTGGTGAGCGCACATCGCGCCGCGTTCAGGCCGACCGCCAGCCCACCGAGGAGGCACACCAGCGCGGCGACCTGGTATCCCACCGCCCACCACACCGGGAGGTAGCCAAGGAACGTCGCCACGACCATCGCGTGGAAGATGATCGTGTGGCGGTGACGCAGCGGGCGCTCGACCGCGGAGGTCGTCGGGGCGGTCGGCTGCGCGAGATCGACGCGCGCGGTCACGTCGTCCCCACAGAGCAAGTTTCGTTCCGGCCGGAACCCCAGCGCGGTCATCCCCGGGCGGTGAACGATGTGCCGAGATGGAACACCGACGTTTCGTTTCGGCCCAGGTTCGCGCCACCTGCAGGACACGGGGCCCGGGCTGGGCTTCGCGCGGCGCCGTCAGTCGCGCGTGAACAGCCGCGCCTGGCCCGGGGCGATGCGCGGACGCTGCTTGCCGCGCCGGGTCCGCCGGTGGCTGGGCCGCTCGCCGAGCATGCTCGGCACCGCTGTGAGCACGAGCGGCTCGGGTGGCGCGGCGATGACCACCGGGGCCGCCGGCGCCTGGCCGTCGTCGATGTGGGCCTCGGCCGACAACGCCGCGGGTCGCGGACGCCCAGGCGGCTGGATCGCCAGCGCGTGGGTCAGGCGATCGGCCAGGTCGTCGAGCGTCGGCGCGCTGTCGAAGTGAAGCACCGCGCGATCGGGCAGGCCGAGCTCGATCCGGACCCGGTGCCCGGCGCGCCCCGCGAGCCGCTCGGTCAGGCGGGACGCGAGCGCCTGGATCGCCGCGCCGATGCCGTCGGTCACGACCACCCGCTCGCGCACCACCGGCGCCGGTTGGTACGGGTCGAGCCGGGCCCCACCATCGCCGCGGGCCAGGGCCTGGAGATCGGCGTCCCAGCTGCGCGCCACCGACGGCGGCGGCAGCGCCGCGAAGTCGCCCAGCGTCCGCACCCCGAGGCACTCCAGCATGTGCTGGATCTCGGGGGGCAACGCCAGCAAGGCGAGCGGCTGCGGCGCCAGGAAGGCCGCGGCCCCGCCGCGCGGCACGCAGACGACCGCCCCGTCGTGAGCGCGCTCGACCGAGGCCGCCACGGTGGCGGTGAACCGATCATCGGCGATGCCGATCCGGACGTGCAGGCCGAGGCCCTGGCACAGCTCGACCAGACGGGCGCCGAACGCGGCGCCGCGCTTGCCGGTCGGCACCTCGACGAACAACGCGTGGTGCTGCCCCCGGGGCGCGCCCCCGAGATCGACCGTGGGCGACAGCGCTAGCAGGCGGTCCGCCAGCCCCCGCACCAGCTCGTCTTCGGCCACGGGATCCCGCACCAGGCACACGAGGCCGGGCGCATGGCCGCGGGCGACCGACGCGATCATGCCTGGCCGTACCCCGGCGGCCCACGCGGCGCGTGAGCACGCGGCGACCACGGGCGCGCCGGCGTTGATCACCGCGACCGGCGCGACGCTCGGATGGTCAGCGTGACCGACGAGAGCAGCCTGGAGGGGAAACGAGGGGAGGTAGATGCTGGCGATGCGCACGGGTTGTTCCTACCGCACTGGTCTGATGTTCAGTGGTACCACGAACCGGCCTGGCCGTCCCGTGCGAACTTCTAACCATTTGAAACATATGGCTCAGATGCAAATCTGCGAGGGTGTCGTCCGCGCCACGCCAGCGCCCAAGCGTAGAATCCCGCAGTGCCCCACGCCAGCGCACGCATCAGCCCGACGGCCCACTATACCGGCTACACCTGGCTCGCCCACGGGTTGTCTCATCCCGCCCTCGCGACCCCGAGCGGCCGCTTCCTGTACCGCGCGCTGCGGCCGGCCAACCGCTTGTTGCGCGCCGCCGGCAAGCCCAACCTCGATGGCATGCTCCTGGCGCGGCATCGGCTGATCGACGCCGCGCTCATCGCCGCCGTCGAGCGTGGCGACGTCAGCCAGGTCATCGAGGTGGCGTCCGGGCTGTCGCCGCGGGGCTGGCGGTTCGCCCGGGACTACGGCGACCAGATCACGTACGTCGAGGCGGATCTGCCGGGCATGGCCGCGACGAAGCGCGCCGCGCTGGGCCGCATCGCAGGCGCCGGCGCTCGGCCCCGGGTGGTCGAGCTGGACGCCACGGCCGACGCCGGCCCGACGTCGCTGGCCGCCCTGGTCGACACCCTCGATCCCCGGCGCGGCACCGCCATCGTCACCGAGGGGCTCCTCAACTACTTCGAGCCGGTCGCGGTGGCCCGCATGTGGCGCCGCTTCGCGGGCGCCCTGGCGCGGTTTCCCCGCGGGCTGTACCTGGCCGACCTCCACCTGGCCGACGCTGCCGGGCCGGTGGAGCGCCTGTTCGCCGGGGCGCTGGGCGTCTTCGTCCGTGGCCGGGTCCACTTCCACTTCGCCGACGCGGCGGCCGCGGCGCGCGAGCTGGCGATCGCCGGGTTCGCGACCGCCGCGCTGGACGATCCCGCGGCAGCCCAGCTGCCCGAGCTCGATCGCGCCAGCGCGCGGTTCGTGCGCATCGTCCGCGCCACCACCGGGGGGTAGCGGGCCAGGTGGCGATGGTCAGCGGTCGGACGCCACCGCCGCCGGTGGCGGCAGCGCGAGGCTCGGCGCGTCGCCGCGGGCCACCCGCGACCGCCGATCGTTCTCGACCTTGGCGGCGTCGGCGAAGCGGTACAGGTCGGTCTTGACGTCGTCGGCCAGGGCCGGCGCCGAGCGGGTCGCCAGCGTCGACGCCAGCCGGGCCAGCTTGTCGTCTTGGTGCCACAGGTTCGAGCGGCGCTGGCCCAGGACCGCGCGCCGGGTGGTGAACATCAGCAGGCCGGTCTTCACGTCGAACATCGACGCCTCGATGTAGCCGTACGCGGCGTGCTCCTGGCCAGGCAGGAACGCAGCCCCGACGATGGTCGCGTAGCCCCAGGCGATCGGCCCGGCGGTGCTCTTGGTGGCGATGACCTCGCGGTACAGCATCACGTAGCGCAGGCGGTAGCGAGCGGCGACCTCGCGCAGCGCCTCCATCCCCAGGGCGCCCGAGGGGATGGGCATGACCTCGGTGACCAGGGTGAACGGCTCGCTGCCGCGCAGCTGGCGTACGAACGGCGCCACGCCGGCGGGCACTCGCAGGTAGTCGGGGTTGGGGCCACGCCAGTCGGTGGCGGTCACCACCGGGATCACGCCGACCCGCGCCGGCAGGTCGAGCTCGATCGGCGCCGCCAGGATCTGCTGGAGCGCGTCCTCGGTGAGCGCGCCCTGCGGATCGCGCGCGAACAGCGAGCGATCGAGCGGCGGGGGCGCCGCGGCGGCGGGGGCTTCGGCCATCCGCGCCGATGCGTAGTGGGGCCGGGCGCTGCCACAGGCGGCCAGCGCGAGGCACGACAAGACGATGGCGGCGGCGCCGCGGATCGAGACAGACATCGGAGGGGCTCCTTGGCGAGACGGGGGCGGCACCGGTGGGCGCCGCGGCGGGTGTGCGGTGGTAACGCCAGCCCCGCGGGGCGCTTACACCTCGCGCCGTCCGCCGGTCGACGGGCGGGAGCGCCGGCGGTAAGGTCCGCGGCGATGAAGCTCGCTACCCTTCGCGATGGCACCCGAGACGGCCAGCTGCTGGTCGTGCGCGCCGACGGCCAGGCCGCCGCGCCGGCCCCGGCGCCGTGGACCTCGATGCAGCGCGCCCTCGACGACTGGGACGCCGCGCGCCCGGCGTTGATGGCGACCGCCGCGGGGCTCGACCGCGGCGACCTGGCCGGCCAGCCGATCGATCCCCGCCAGCTGATGGCGCCGTTGCCGCGGGCCTACGAGTGGGTCGACGGCTCGGCCTACCTGAACCACGTCATCCTGGTGCGCAAGGCCCGCAAGGCCGAGCCGCCGCCCACGCTCGAGACCGACCCGCTGGTCTACCAGGGGGGCTCCGGCGATCTGCTGGGCCCGCGCGACCCGATCACCTTGGTCGATCCGGCCTGGGGCCTCGACTACGAGTCGGAGGTGGTGGTGGTCCTCGGCGACACCCCGCGCGGCACCACCGCGGCCACCGCCGGCGCCCACGTGCGGCTGGTGATGCTCGCCAACGACGTGACGCTGCGCAACCTCATCCCGGCCGAGCTCGCCAAGGGGTTCGGCTTCTTCCAGAGCAAGCCGGCCACCGCGTTCTCACCGTTCGCGGTCACCCCCGACGAGCTGGGCCCGGCCTGGGCTGACGGCCGGCTGACCGCCCGGGTCAGGTCGACCTACAACGGCGCGCTCATCGGCGACTGCGACAGCGGGCCCGAGATGCACTTCTCGTTTCACGATCTCATCGCCCACCTGTGCAAGACCCGGCGCTACACCGCGGGCACCATCGTCGGCAGCGGCACGGTGTCCAACGCCGAGCGCAGCCGCGGCATCTCGTGCCTGGCCGAGATCCGCATGATCGAGACCATCGATCACGGCGCCCCGCGGACGCCGTTCATGAAGGTGGGCGACCGGATCCAGATCGAGGCGGTGCTGCCCGACGGCACCAGCCCGTTCGGGATGATCGACCAGGTCGTGGTCGCGGCGGAGGCGGCGTCGTGAAGCTGGTCCTGCACAACTACTGGCGGTCGTCGGCCAGCTACCGGGTCCGCATCGCGCTGGCGCTCAAGGAGCTGGCCTACGAGTACCGCGCGGTGCACCTGATCGCCGACGGGGGGCACCAGCACGCGGCGGACTACACGGCGAAGAACCCGATGGCCCAGGTGCCGACCCTCGAGGTGCTCGAGGACGCCGGTCACACGGTGACCCTGACCCAGTCGCTGGCGATCATCGAGTACCTCGACGAGCGCTGGCCGCACCACCCGCTGCTGCCGGCCGGGGTGACTCACGCGGCGATGGCGGCGCGGGCGCGGGTGCGGACGCTGGCCGAGATCGTCAACGCCGGGATCCAGCCGCTGCAGAACCTGTCGACCACCCGTGCGGTCAAGGCCCTGGGCGGTGACGATCAGGCCTGGGCTCGGGGCTTCATCGCCACCGGTCTGGCGGCGTTCCAGGCCGCGGCGGCCGACGGTGGCCGCTTCGCGGTCGGCGACGCACCGACGGTGGCCGACTGCCTGCTGGTGCCCCAGCTGTACGCGGCGCGGCGCTTCGGCGTCGACGTCGAGCGCTACCCACGCCTGGCCGCCATCGAGGCAGCGTGCCTGGCGCTGCCGGCCTTCGCCGCGGCCCACCCCGATCGTCAGCCCGACGCGCAGCCGGCGTGAACCGCGGCCGGCGGTAGCGCCGGTGCGGCGGCCGGGCGGCGGAGGGCAGATCTTCACCCCCGTCGGACGCTACGATCGGTAAGATGGCGTCAGGGGGATTCATGCCATCACGTCCGATGCGTTCGGTCGCCACCGCGTGCGCGTGGCTGTTGTTTGGACTGGTCGTCGCGTGCAGCGACGGCGGCGGCCAGATCATCGATGCCCGGGTCGTCGACGCGCCGGCCGGCGATGCCCAGCTCGACGTCGACGCCGCGATCGACGCCGCGGCGATCGACGCCGCGGTCGACGCCGGCGCCATCGACGCCGATCCGGCCGACCTCGACGGCGACGGCGTGGCCAACGCCGACGACAACTGCCCGCTGGTCGCCAACGCCGACCAGGCCGACGCCGACGGCGATGGCGTGGGCGACGCCTGCGACACCGACGCCGACAACGACGGGGTGCTCGACGCGGTCGACAACTGTCCGCTGGTGGCCAACCCGGATCAGCTCGACACTGACGGCGACGGCCTGGGCGACCGCTGCGACGACGACGCCGACAACGACGGGGTGCTCGACGCGGTCGACAACTGCCCGCTGGTGGCCAACCCGAACCAGCTCGACACCGACGGCGACGGCCTGGGCGACCGGTGCGATGACGACGACGACGGCGACACCGTGCCGGACCTGCTCGACAACTGCCCGACCGTGGTCAACCTCGACCAGGCCGACGGTGACGCTGATCCCACGCCGAGCGTGGCGGCCGGCACCTTCGCGCTGCGGCCGGTCCCGGCCACGGTCGCGGTGTCGGGCGACGACAACGTCTCGGCCCCGTTGCCGATCGGCTTCACGTTCGACTTCTTCGGCCAGCCGCACACCACGTTCAACGCCTCGACCAACGGCTTCATCACCTTCGGCGACACCGCGTCCGGCTGCTGCGCCGGCCAGGCCATCCCCGACGCCGCCGCGCCCAACGGGGTGGTGGCGCTCTACTGGGTCGATCTGATCACTGGCACCGGCAGCAGCATCACCTACGGCACCCAGGGCACCGCGCCCAACCGCGAGCTGGTGGTGTCGTACAACGGCGTGTCCCAGTACTCAGGGAACGGCCCGCCGGTGGTCGGCCAGATCATCCTCCACGAGACCAGCAACCAGATCGAGATCCTGTGCGCCACCTGCGTCACCGACGGGCGGTTGCACACCCAGGGGGTCGAGGATCCGACCGGCACCGTCGCGGCGGCGCTGCCCGGGCGGGCCGCCGCGTCGTGGAGCGCCACCAACGACGCCGTCCTCGTCACGCCGGGCTCGCCGGTCCCCGACGGCGTGGGCGACGCCTGTGACGTGTGCCCGGCGGCGTTCGATCCGGCCCAGCTGGACAGCGACGGCGACGGCCTGGGGGACGTGTGCGACATCTGCCCGACGGCGAGCGACCCGGCTCAGGCGGACGGCGACGGCGATGGCGTGGGCGACGCCTGCGACAACTGCCCGGCGGCGCCCAACCCCGGCCAGGCCGACGGCGACGGCAACGGCGTGGGCGACGTGTGCGAAGACCGCGACGGTGACGGGCTGTTCGACGACGTCGACAACTGCCCCGCGGTCGCCAACCCGGGCCAGGCCGACGGCGACGAGGACGGTGTGGGCGACGCCTGCGACAACTGCCCGTCGGACAGCAACCCCGACCAGGCCGACGGCAACGGCAACGACGTCGGCGACGTGTGCGAGGACCGCGACGGCGATGGGGTCTTCGATGACCTCGACAACTGCCCTGACCTGTCCAACCCGACCCAGGGTGACCTCGACGGCGACGGTGTGGGCGACCTGTGTGACCCGGACCGTGACGGCGACGGCGTCGCCAACGCCGCCGACAACTGCCCCGACATCGCCAACCCGACCCAGGCCGACGCCAACGGCAACGGCCAGGGCGACGCCTGCGAGGATCGCGACGGCGACGGGGTGCTCGACGCGGTCGACAACTGCCCGGCCGACGCCAACCCGGGGCAGGCCGACGGCGATGGGATCTCGGGCGGCGGCGACGGGGTCGGCGACGCGTGCGACAACTGCGCGCTGGTCGCCAACCCGACCCAGGCCGACGGCAACGGCGACGGCGTGGGCGACGCCTGCGACGACCAGGCCTGCGCGACGCCGGTGGCCGACGGCTGCGGGGCGACCGAGGTGTGCGACAACGGCGTCGACGACGACTGCGACGGCGCCGTCGACGAGGACTGTCCGTGCAGCCCGGGCGCGGTCCAGGCCTGCTTCCGGGGCCCGCCCGGCCGGCGCGCGGTGGGCGCGTGCGTCGACGGCAGCCAGACCTGCACCAGCACTACCTCGACCTGGGGCGCGTGCACCGGTGGCATCTCGCCGAGCGCCGAGGCGTGCGACGCGCTCGACAACAACTGCAACGGCTGCGTCGACGACAACCCGGCCTGCTCGACCGTGCTGTTGGCGTGCCCCGGCCCCGGGGTGTTGCCCGACGGCTCGCCCTTCGTGGACTACACCATCGACGGCAGCGGGTTCTTCGCCGGCCCGGTGGCGGCGTGGTCGTGGCAGGTCACCGGCGGCCCGTGCGATCAGCTGTTCGCCACCACCACCAGCCCGCTGGTGCAGACCTTCACCCTGAGCGGCCAGACCACGTCGACCTTGACCCTGCGGCCGACCCTGTCGGGTGACTACACCGTCACCGCGCGCATGACCGACGCCGGGGGCCAGGACTACGCGTGCACGTTCATCGTCCACGTCGCCAACCCCGGCCTGCGGGTCGAGCTGTGCTCCGATCGTTCGGCGGCCACCGACATCGACCTGCACCTGCACCGGCCCGGCACCACCACCGACTGGTTCTCGGCCACCGACGACTGCTACTACTCGAACTGCAAGGCCGGCGCCGGGGCGCCCCCGGCCTGGGGCTACCCCAACAGCCCGCTGGCCGAGTGCGTGGGCGGCCCCGAGGGCAGCCAGTGGCAGACGCTGGGCTACTGCCGCAACCCGCGCCTCGACATCGACAGCATCACCAACAACGGCGTGCCGGAGAACATCAACGTCGACAACCCGCTCGACGGCGACACCTTCCGCGTCATGGCCCACTACTACAGCGGCACCGGGCCGGTCCACCCGATGGTCAACATCTACTGCGGCGGCGAGCTCCGCGGCAGCTACGGCGCGCCGGCCGATCCGGTGCCCAACTTCGACACCTCGGGCTCGTCGACCGGCGACATCTGGCGGGTCGTCGACGCCACCATGTCGGTGGTCGGCGGCCTGACCGACTGCACGCTGGCGCCGCTGCATCCGCCGGCGGCGTCGACCGGCTACTGGGTCGACAACACCCGCACCTACTGACCGGCGCGGGCCCGGGCTAGGGTAGGCCGTGCCGACCATCCGCAACTTCGGGGGCAACGTCCGGTTCCGGCCGCGCCAGGTCGCGCGGCCTCGCGATCGGGCCGAGGTCGCGGCCGTGGTGCGGTCGGCGGCCCGGGTGCGCGCGGTCGGCGCCGCCCACTCGTGGTCGCCGGCCATCGTCACCGACGACACGCTGGTGACGCTGGCCCGCATGCGGGCGCCGCTGGCGCTCGATCGCGAGCGGATGCAGGTGACGGTGCAGGCCGGGATGACGTTGCACGCGCTCAACGCATACCTGGCCGGGCACGGGCTGGCGCTGGCCAGCCTGGGCTCGATCGCCGAGCAGACCGTGGCCGGCGCGATCGCCACCGGCACCCACGGCAGCGGCGCTCGCTTCGGCTGCCTGAGCACCTTGGTCGCGGCGCTGGAGCTGGTCGACGGTGCCGGGCGCGTGGTGCCCCTGGCGCGCGGCGAGCCCGACTTCGACGCCGCGGTGGTGGGCCTGGGCGCGCTGGGCATCGTCACCGCGGTCACCCTCGACGTGGTGCCGGCGTTTCAGCTCCACGACCGCACCGGCCGGGCCGACTTCGATGCCGCGGTGGCGGGCCTACCGGCGGCGCTGGCGGCCAGCGATCACTACAAGCTGTGGTGGCTGCCGCCGGGCGACGACGTCATCGTCTACGATCGGCGTCGGACCCAGGCGCCGGCCAACGATCGGCCGATGCGGCGGTGGTGGAAAGATCGGGTGGTGTCGGTGGCGGTCTACCGCAGCCTGGTGGCCGCCGGGCAGGCCAGCGGGCGGCGCTGGATCCCGGGCATCAACCGCTTCCTCACCCGCGAGGCCGGCCGCGCCCTCGATCGGGTCGTGCCCAGCCCGATCGGCTTCTTGACGCCGGTGCCGCCGGTCCACCGCGAGGCCGAGTGGGCGTTCCCCGCCGCCGACGCCGCGCGCCTGCTGCCGGCCTACCGCGCGGCGCTCCTCGCCGGCGGCCACACCTACAACTTCATCCAGGAGATCCGGTGGAGCGCGGCCGACGACCTGTGGCTGTCGCCCGGCTACCAGCGCGCCACGGTGTGGCTGTCGCTCTACAACATCGATCGACGGCGCTGGCCGGCACAGCTCGAGCAGTTCGAGGCCTTCGCCCGGGCCCACGACGGGCGGCCGCACTGGGGCAAGGAGGCGCGCTTCGACCGCGCCTACCTGCGCCGGCAGTACCCCCGCCTCGACGACTTCGCCGCGCTCACCGCGCGCTACGATCCCGGCCGCAAGTTCCGCAACCCGTGGCTCGACGCGATCCTCGACGGGTGACGGCGTGCGCGGCGCGGCGGGCGAGGGCGGGCGGCCCGGCGTGGGGTGATCCGCGCGACCGGCACGGCTGCGGCGTGGTATCTGCGACGCACCCCCTCGCCCAGGAGCCGTCATGACCACCCCTGCCTCGCTCGGAATCGTCCGCCTCGAAGGCCTCCACTACTACGTCCGCGACCTCGAGCGCAGCCGCCGCTTCTACGTCGACCGCCTCGACTTCGCGGAGACCTGGCGGTCGAGCCCCGAGCTCGACGCCCGCGGCCGGCAGCGCTCGGTCGGCTTCACCGCCGGTGACGTGACGGTGGTGTGCAGCGCGCCGCTGGCCGACGTCGCCGGCCCGCCGTCACGGGCGGCCCGGTTCCTGGCCAAGCACCCCGACGGCGTCGGCACCCTGGTGTTCGAGGTCGAGGACATCGACCACACGTTCGCTGTCCTCGAGGCGCGCGGCGGCACCCCGATCGACGACATCGAGACCTTCACCAGCGACGCGGGCACCCTGCGCCAGTTCTCGATCACCACGCCGTTCGGCGACACCACCTTCCGGTTCCGCCAGCGCCGGGGCTACCAGGCCCTGTACCCGGGCGCCGAGGCGGTGGCCGCGCCGGCCCACAACCGCTACGGCTTCGGCCACATCGACCACGTCACCTCCAACTTCCAGACCATGAAGCCGGCGCTGTTGTGGATGGAGCACGTGCTCGGCCTCGAGCAGCTGTGGCAGGTCGATTTCCACACCAGCGACGTCGACCCGGCGCGCCAGACCGGCTCGGGCCTCAAGTCCATCGTGATGTGGGACCCGGCCAGCCAGATCAAGTTCGCCAACAACGAGCCGGCCCGGCCGTTCTTCAAGTCGTCGCAGATCAACATCTTCAACGAGGAGCTGCGCGGCGACGGCGTGCAGCACGCGGCCCTGACCATCGCGGACATCGTCGAAGGTGTGCGGGGCCTGCGCGCCAGCGGCGTCACCTTCATGCCGACCCCGGGCAGCTACTACGACATGCTGCCGGCCCGGCTCGAGCAGACCGGCATCGGCGTCATCGACGAGGATCAACAGATCTTGCGCGAGCTCGAGATCTTGGTCGACGGCGACCACCACCACGCCTACATGCTGCAGATCTTCCTCAAGGAATCGGCCGGCCTGTACGGCGACGCGGCCGCCGGCCCGTTCTTCTACGAGATCATCCAGCGCAAGGGCGACCGCGGCTTCGGGGCCGGCAACTTCCGCGCGCTGTTCGAGAGCATCGAGCGCGAGCAGCAGCAGAAGGCGCGCTGACCGGCGTCGGGCTGGCCGGACGTCACGGCCGGCAGTGGCCGGGGCCGGGCCGGTTCCTGTACGATGCCCCGATGTACGATCTGGTCATCAAGCACGGCACCGTCGTCGACGGCAGCGGGGCGCCGGCCCGCGCCGCCGACGTCGCCATCAAGGACGGACGCATCGTCGCCATCGGCGCCGCGCTGGGCCCGGCCGCCAGCACCCTCGACGCTGACGGCGCGCTGGTGACGCCCGGCTTCGTCGACGTCCACTCGCACTACGACGGCCAGGCCAGCTGGGACGAGGAGATGGTGCCGTCGTCGATCCATGGCGCCACCACCGTGGCCATGGGCAGCTGCGGCGTCGGCTTCGCGCCGTGCAAGACCGCCCACCGCGACCAGCTGGTGGCGCTGATGGAGGGCGTCGAGGACATCCCCGGCACCGCGCTGGCCGAGGGCATGACCTGGGGCTGGGAGACCTTCCCCGAGTACATGGAGGTGCTCGACCGCCGCCGCCACACCATCGACATCGCCTGCCACGTCCCCCACGACGCGGTCCGGGTGTTCGCGATGGGCGAGCGGGCGTTGGCCGGCGAGGCGGCCACCGCTGACGAGCTGGCCGAGATGGCGCGCATCGTCCGCGCGGCGATCGAGGCCGGCGCGGTCGGCTTCTCGACCGGCCGCACCGACAACCACCGCGGCGCCGACGGACGCCCGACCCCGGCGGCCGACGCCAGCGCTCAGGAGCTCGACGCCATCGCCCGGGGGCTGGCCGGCCTCGATCGCGGCGTACTGCAGGCGGTCAGCGACTTCGACATGTTCGTGTCGCCCGATCGCTTCGACCCCGAGTTCGACCTGCTCGAGCACATGGCCAAGGTGTCGGGCCGGCCGCTGTCGATCTCGCTGCTGCAGCGGGTCGGCGCCACCGAGCAGTGGCGGCAGATCTTGAAGCGCATCGAAGCCGCCAACGCTGCCGGCACGCCGATCCGGGCCCAGGTCGCCACCCGCGGCATCGGCGTCATCCTCGGCCTCGAGGCCACCTTCCATCCGTTCATCGGCTTCCCGTCGTACAAGGCGGTGGCCAACCTGCCTCTGGCCGAGCGCGTGGCCCACCTGCGGCGGCCCGAGGTGAAGGCGCGCATCCTGGCTGAGAAGTCCGACAAGGTGGCCGGCGACGGCAGCGCCGTGCCGCCGCTGGTCGACAAGCTGCTCGAGGCCTTCGACATGGTGGCGATGAGCCTGTTCCGCCTGGCCGACCGGCCCGACTACGAGCCGGCCCGGGCCAGCTCGCTGTTCGGCGAGGCGATGGCGTCGGGCAAGCGGGCCCTCGAGGTCGCCTACGACGCGCTGCTCGAGGACGACGGCCACCAGCTGCTGTACTTTCCGATCTACAACTACGCGTCGGGCACGCTGGCCGAGGTCGGCGAGATGCTGCGCCACCCCCACGCTATCCTCGGGCTGGGCGACGGCGGCGCCCACGTCGGGACCATCTGCGACGTCAGCTTCTCGACCTACCTGCTCAGCCACTGGGTGCGCGAGCGCAACGCACTGACCGTCGAGGCCGGCATCCACAAGCTGACCGGCGAGCCGGCGGCGTGGCTCGGCCTGCACGACCGCGGCGTGCTCGCGCCGGGCCGGCGCGCCGACGTGAACGTCATCGATCTGCCGGCGTTGACCTTGCACCGGCCGCAGCTGTTCCGCGATCTGCCGGCCGGCGGCAAGCGCTTCGTCCAGCGCGCCTCGGGCTACCGCGCCACGTTGGTGAGAGGTGAGATCATCGCCCGCGATGGCGTGCTGACCGCGGCGCGCCCCGGTCGCATCGCGCGGCCGATGCCGGCGTAGCGCGGGCGCCGCGCGCCGTGGGTGGGGCGCGCCGCCACGCCGCACGTCGTCACGCGCCGCGTCGACACGCGGGCCGCGCCGCGTCGACGCCCGAGCCGCGCCGCGTCGACGCTCGAGCCGCACCGCGTCGACGAGAAAGATCTCGTGCGCGGCAACTTTGCGGTTGCGATCGCGATCCGGCGTGCGTAGGTTTGTTTTACGAGACGGAGCGACACGCCACCCCAAACCCGGAGGTGCTGCGACGAGACGGACTCTGCATCAGAACGCCAGGCCTGGTTTCCAGGCGTGAAGCCCAAGCGGTCCCCAGACTTCGGTCGGGACCCACGTATCTGGGTCGTGTCCCAGCACGCGGCGCGCGGTTGCCAACCTCGTGTCCGGAAGCTCACCTGGCCAGTCACGCACGCGGAATCGGTCGAAGGGAACTGCGAAGTCACTGCGAACGAAACAGCGAAGCGTCACGAGAGAAGGCGGGCTGACCCCCGCCTTCTCACTTTTCGGCAGCGCGAGGGGCCGGGTTCGGGGTCGGGGTCCGGGTCCGGGTCCGGGTCGGGGTCCGGCTCCGGGTCGGGGTCCGGCTCCGGGTCGGGGTCCGGCTCCGGGTCGGGGTCCGGCTCCGGGTCGGGGTCCGGCTCCGGCTCCGGCTCCGGGTCGGGGTCCGGCTCCGGCTCCGGGGCCGGGTCCGGGTCCTGGTCCGGGGCCGGGGCCGGTTCCACCGCGACGCATTCCGGTGCCGGCTGCGACGTGGCAAGGTCGGGCTCCATGCTCGATCGCATCGTCTGTGGCGAGGTCCCGTCCAAGCACCACACCCAGCTGCGCGGCGCCGACGGCGCCCTGCGCTTCGAGGAGTGCTTCACCCGCGACGGCTTCGACGGCCCGTACACGATCCTCTATCACCTGGGCCGCCCGCACCTGCAGCTGCCGGCGGTGGTGCCCCACGGCTGGACCGCACCCACCGTCGACGACGGCCGGCCGCTGGCCAAGCGCCACTACCAGAGCACCCGGCTCGCCGGCGGTGGCGGCGGCGCGCCGGTCGACGCCTTCGTGCCGATGCTGCACAACGCGGATCTGGTGTGCGGGGTGGCATTTCCTGACGCGCCCGACCCGGTCTACGTCGCCAACGCCGACGGCGACACGCTGGTCTACGTCCACGCGGGCGGTGGCACGCTGGTCACCGCGCTGGGGGATCTGAGCTTCGGCCCCGGCGACTACGTGTGCATCCCGCGTGGCATCCAGCACCGGCTGGTGCCGTCGAGCGCGCCCCAGCACTGGCTGTGGCTCGAGGTCGACGATCTGCACCTGCTCAAGCAGTGGCGCAACGGCGTCGGCCAGCTCCGCATGGACGCGCCGTACAGCCACCGGGACTTCCGCCGTCCCGCCTTCGTCGGTCCTCGCGACGAAGGGATCCGCCAGCTGGTGGTCAAGCGCGGCGGCCGGTGGCATGGGTTCGAGGTCGAGGCCTCGCCGCTCGACGTGGTCGGCTGGGACGGCTCGGTGTACCCGTGGGTGTTTCCCATCCTGGCGTTTCAGCCGCGGGTGTCGTCGGTCCACCTGCCGCCCACCTGGCACGGCACCTTCGGGGCCAAGGGCGCGCTGGTGTGCTCGTTCGTGCCGCGGCTGGTCGACTTCCACCCCGACGCCATCCCGTGCCCGTACCCCCACAGCTCGCCGTCGTGCGACGAGCTCATCTTCTACTGCGACGGCAACTTCACCTCGCGCCGCGGCGTCGGCCCGGGCAGCATCTCGCACCACCCGGCAGGCATTCCCCACGGGCCGCACCCGGGCAGCTACGAGCGCTCGATCGGCACCACCCGCACGGACGAGCTGGCGGTCATGCTCGACACGTACAAGCCGCTCGCGGCGACCGCCGCCGCCCGCGGGGTGGAAGACGACGGCTACATGGCGTCGTTTCGCTGAGCGCGCCGGGCGTGGCGGTCGATCTCGACCCGCCCCCGGAGGGATGTGACGCGCCGCGTGGCGACCCTGCTTGTGGGGGAGCGGTCCCCTGGCAAGTCGAGTGGTCACCGAGGATAACGCGGTGCGTGATCCGTCATCTCGTGGAGTTACTCGTGCCGCCCCGATGTAGGCAGCTGGCGCCGTTCTTGCTGTCTTGTTCGGCATGCGAAGCCACTTGGTCCTTGGGGCGCTCCTGGCGACTGCGGCCGGTTGCACGGCGGATCTGAACGGCCGGGCCGAGCCCCCGGCGCTCACCGTGACCTCGCCGGCCCGCGGCACGATTCGCGAGGGCATGTCGACCGTGACGGTCACCGGCACGGTCGCCCCTGGCTCGAGCGGCGCCGCGGTCACCGGCGTCACCGTCAACGGGGTCGTCGCCGACCTGGCGCTCGACGGCAGCTGGAGCGCGACGGTGCCGGTGTTCCCCGGCTCGAACATGATCGAGACCCACGCCACCGGCGCCGACGGCGGCCAGGCCGACGACGTGCGCGGCGTCTTGACCGGGACGTTCCGGCCCGCCGCCGCCTCGGTCGAGAACGCCATCGCCGCCCAGCTGTCGGCCCAGACCTTCACCGTGCTGGGCGACACCGCCGGTCGCCTGGTGGCGTCGACCGACCTCGGGGCGTTCGTCGCGCCCTACAACCCGGTCATCGCCAAGGGCCTGACCAACGGCCACGAGGACTGCCTGTACGGCAAGGTCAGCGTGCTGCCCGGCCTCGACGTGGCCACCGCCGACATCGGCCTGGTCCCGGGCGACGCCGGCCTGGCCCTCGACGTGACGCTGCACCAGCTCGACATCCCGCTGCACGCCCGCTACGCCGCCGCCTGCATCGACGCCGACACCGACATCCGCATCCTGGCCAGCGCGGCCCACATCCAGGGCCTGGTCACCGTGACGGTCGCCGACGGGCGGTACCAGGTGAAGCTCGAGTCGCCGACGGTGACCTTCACCGGCTTCGACGTGCGCGCGTCGGGCCTGCCGGGCGCGGTCATCTCGCTGCTCAACCTCGAGGACGAGATCGGCCGGGTCATGGCCAACTCGATCGAGAAGTTCATCGGCCCGATGGTCGAGCAGACCGTGGCCGGCATCGTGATCGGCCCGCAGTCGGTCGACGTCCTGGGCCAGACCGTCACCGCCGAGGTGGCCGCGGCCGGCATCGCCTTCGACAGCGCCGGCGCGGAGATGGTGCTCGATTCCTCGATCGCGGTGGCTGGCGGCGACGCCGGCTTCGTGTTCACCGACGATCAGGCGCCGCCGCAGCGGGGCGCCGCCGGGGTCCAGCTCGCGCTGGCCGACGACACCGTCAACCAGCTGCTGACCGGCTTCTGGAGCGCCGGCGGCCTCGACCTGACCTTGGCCCAGCAGGTCGGCAGCTACGACGCCATCAGCATCGAGGCGTTGCTGCCGCCGACGGTCAGCCCCGGCGCCGACGGCGCGCTGCGCATCGTCATGCCGGACATGATCCTCCACCTGCGCCAGGGCGAGCAGGAGCTGACCACCATGGCCCTGGCCGCGACCATGGAGCTCAAGGTCGCGCCGCGCCCGGGCTACCCCAACATCGCCTCGCTGACCGTGGCGCCGCCGGTGCTCCACGCCGACTTCATCTCCGATGTCACCGGGCTGCCGGCCGCGGGCCTCGAGACGCTCATGCCGATGATGGTCGAGCAGATGATGGGCGACTTCACGTCGCTGCTGGCCGCGGTGCCGCTGCCGGCGCTGCCGGGTGGGCTCCGGGCGTCGAGCCTGAACCTGGGCACGGCGGGCAGCTACGTCGTGTTCAACGCGGCGTTGGAGTAGCGGCGGGGCGCGACCAGGTGGCGCCGCGGCCCGCGTGCGGGTCGCCCCGGCGCCGCCAGCCGGCGTCGGACCGGCCCAGGGCTTGCGCTCAGCGACGGTTCTGATAAGAGAGCCGGTCCCCATGTCGAACGCCGTCACCCCGGGTAGCCCGGCTGCCGCCATCGTCGCCGAGGAGGAGCGCCTCCTCGGCCAAGTACAGGCTCGCGCCGCTCTGGGCGACGACGCCGACGGACCTCGCGCGACCACCGACGACGTCGACGCCGACCTGGTCAGCCTGCGCGACCAGATCTCGGAGGCCCGGGCCGAGGACCTGCCGCCGCTCATCGAGCAGATGACCCGGCTGGCCGCGCTGCGCGGGCGCCTGGGTGGCTCGCGGACCCTGCCCATCGACCTGCAGTCGCCGTACTTCGCCCACATCCGCCTCAAGGAGGGCGGCAAGAGCCGCGACGTGATGATCGGCAAGCGCGGCTTCATCGATCGCACCTCCAACGTCCAGATCGTCGACTGGCGCAACGCACCGGTCAGCCGCATCTACTACCGGTACGAGGAGGGCGACGACTACGAGGAGGAGTTCGCCGGCAAGCTGCAGGACGGCGTGGTCGACGCCCGCCGCAACGTGTCCATCCACAAGGGCGCGCTGCGCCGCATCGGCGCGCCCCAGGGCACGTACATCCGCGACGCCCGCGGCGCCTGGCAACAGGCGGTCGGCTCGATGCAGCCGGTCCTCCACGGCGGCGTCGGCAAGGCCGCGCGCCCGGTGGTCGCCACCGGCGGCGCCAAGGGCAAGCTCGGCGTCCACCACGGCCAGCACATCCGCGCCGACAAGGCGCTGCCCGAGATCGCCGCGCTCATCGACAAGGAGCAGTTCGAGCTGATCTCCCACCCCGAGAGCGGCATCGTCGTGATCCAGGGCGGCGCCGGCTCGGGCAAGACCACCGTCGCGTTGCACCGCGTGGCGTACCTGAACTTCGCCGACGGCCGCCGGTTCCGACCCAACACCATGTTGTTCGTGGTGCCGTCGTCGGCGCTGGTCCGCTACGTCGGCGGCGTGCTGCCGTCGTTGGGGGTGACCGGCGTGCCGGTGGTGACCTACACCGGGTGGGCCCGCACCACCCGGATGAAGCTCCTGCCCGAGACGCCCATCAAGTACAACGACGACCCGCCCGAGCAGGTGTCGCGGGTCAAGAAGCACCCGCGGTTCCTGGCGGTGCTCGATGAGCTGGTGCTCCAGCAGACCGCGACCATCGGCGGCGAGATCGCCGCCACCGCCGGCGCCGCCAGCGAGGTGGTCGACCAGTGGAATCGCCTCAGCAAGCGGGCCCTGGTGCCGCGCCTGTGGGGCCTGTTGTCGTGGGTCCGCAAGAGCGACCACCTCGACCCCAACGTGCGCATCGCCCTCGAGGGGTTGCTCAAGCGCTGGCGCAAGCGGGCCGACGACGTGGTCACCGACTGGGCCGAGCTGCTGACCGATCCCGTGGCGCTGGCGGCCGGGTTCGCCGGCGTCGAGGACGTCACCGCCCGCGATCTGGACAAGGTGGTGGCCTGGGTCAAGCGGCAGATCGCCGCGCCGGCCAAGCCGGTGGTCGACGACGACGGCGTGGCCATGGTCGCCGCCGACGGCTCGACCCTGGGCGTCGACGCCGACGATCCCGCCGGCCGGGTCGACGACGAGGACGACCCGCTGTTCCTGCGCCTGGTCCAGCTCAAGCGGGGCGGGTTGTTCACGCCCGACGGAGACGAGCTGGCCTACAGCCACGTCGCGGTCGACGAGGCCCAGGATCGCAGCGCGATCGAGATCAAGGTGCTGGTCGAGGCGGTGCGCACGCCCGACGACAAGCCCGAGCAGCGCTCGGTCACCATCGCCGGGGACACCGCCCAGCGGCTGGTGTTCGACAACAACTTCTCGGGCTGGACCGACCTGCTGCAGCAGACCGGGCAGCCGGCCATCGTCCGGCCGCTCAAGCTGTCGTACCGGTCGACCGCCGAGGTGATGCTCTTGGCCCGCGAGGTGCTGGGGCCGGAGCTGGCGCCCGACGAGCCCCTGGCGGCGCGCCCGGGCGAGCCGGTCGAACTCCACGAGTTTTCCGACGTCGGCGAGGCGGTGGCGTTCCTGTCGGATGCGCTGCGCACGCTGATGGCGCGCGAGCCCACCGCCAGCTGCTGCGTGATCGCGCGGCACCCCGAGCAGGCCGACGCGTACTACGCCGGCCTGGGGCGGGCCGAGGTGCCGGCGATGCGTCGGGTCAAGCGCGACGAGTTCAGCTTCAAGCCCGGCATCGACGTCACCGACGTGACCCAGGTGAAGGGCCTCGAGTTCGACTACGTGATCATGGTCGAGGTCAACGCGCAGAGCTACCCCGAGGTGAACTGGGCGCGGCACCTGCTGCACATCGGCGTCACCCGCGCCGCCCACCAGCTGTGGCTGGTGTCGACCACCGAGCCGTCGCCGCTGGTGCCCCAGGCGCTGCGCGACGGCGGTCGCATGACCGTCGGCTGACCGCGGTCGCGCCGCCAGCGCGGCCCCGCCGTCGGGCACGCTCACCCCGGCGTCGGCCAGGCCGCGAGCCACGCGCGCGCGGCTGGTGGCCACAGCGGCGCCAGGGCGCGCACCTCGGCCAGCGTCACGCCTGGCGTGACCGTCGCCGGAGCCGGAGCCGGAGCCGGAACCGGACCCTGAGCCGGAACCGTGAGCCGGAGCCGGAGCCGGAGCCGGAACCGGTGTCACCACCGCGCCAGCCGGTATGTCGTGGCGCCGACCCGCTCGGCCAGCTCCATCGCCGACGTGGTCGCACGGTCGCCGAGGTAGCCCCAGGCCACCGCCACCGCCAGCGCGGCCTTGAGCCCTGGGCCTCGGCCGCCGCGATCCGGTACACCCGGCGCTTGTCGGCGCCGACCCGCCGCGTGCCCTCGGCCAGGTTCAAGGCCACGCTGGTCGCGGCGCGCCGCAGCTGGTCGCCCAGCCCCGGGCTCGAGCGGTTGATCTCCGCGACCAGGCCGCAGCAGCCGAATGAGTTGAAGGACCAGCGTCTGTGCGTCGAGCAGACTCGTCGGTTGGGGCGCCCGCCTTCGATCAGCCATATCGCGCGCACGAACCGTGACGACGACCAGGACTCGTCCCTCGCGGCCCGCACCTCAGGTGTCGAGTGAGGACGCACCGCATCCTGGTCGTCGGCGCGGTTCGATGGCATGCAGGGCCGCGCGGGCACCCCCAAACCGACGGAGACACGCGAGCACAGACGCGACCCGCGACGACGGCGTGCACGGGAGCTGAGCCGGACCCGGAGCCGGACCTCGACCCGGAGCCGGAGCCGGAGAGCCGAGCCCGGAACCGGAGCCGGAGCCGGAGCCGGAGCCGGACCCGGAACCGGAGCCGGAACCGGTCGCTCACCGCGCCAGCCGGTACGTCGCCGACCCGCTCGGCCAGCGCTCCATCGCCGACGTGGTCGCACGGTCGTCGAGGTAGCCCCAGGCCACCGCCACGGCGAGCGCGGCCTTGAGCTCCTGGGCCTCGGCCGCCGCGATCCGATAGACCCGGCGCTTGTCGGCGCCGATGCGCCGCGTGCCCTCGGCCAGGTTCAAGGCCACGCTCGTCGCGCGCCGCAGCTGGTCACCCAGCCCCGGGCTCGAGCGGTTGATCTCCGCGACCAGGCCGCAGCAGCCGAATGAGTTGAAGGACCAGCGTCTGTGCGTCGAGCATGATGATCCCGTCGGTTGGGGTTCGCCCGACCGCGGCCACGCGCGCACGAACCGTGACGACGACCAGGACTCGTCCCTCGCGGCCCGCACCTCAGGTTTCGAGTGAGGACGCACCACAGCTCCGAAGTCGTCGGCGCGGTCTTCGATGCGCAGGGGCCGCGCGGGCACCCCCAACCGACGGAGACACACGCGCAGCACAGACGCGACCCGCGACCACGGCGTGCACGTGAGCCGGAGCCGGACCCGGAGCCGGACCCGGAGCCGGAGCTGAGGTTGCCCCGATTTTCTGGACAGCCTGACTACGTAGTCTTGTCCTGAACGACTTGCCGTTCGAAGTCAACGGGACTGCGAAAGCCGTTGTGGGAGTGGAGGCGCTGCGGGTTGTAGAACTGGTCGATGTACACGCTGACATCGCGCTCAACGTCGGCGGCGGTGTGCCAGGTCGCAGTGAGCTCCAGTTCGAACTGCATCGACGAGAAGAAGCTCTCGGCGACGGCGTTGTCCCAGCAGTTGCCCTTTCGGCTCATGCTGGCGGTGATGCCGTGGGCCGCGAGGACGCGGGTGTACGCGTCGCAGGCGTAGTGCACGCCGCGGTCGCTGTGGTGGAGCAACCCTGGCGCGGGGGCCCGCACGGCGAGTGCCGCTGCAAGGCCGTCGTGGCAACGTCCGCGGTGAGGCTCGTCGAGACGGCTTTGGCGACGACGCGCCGGGCGTAGAGGTCGAGGACGACGGCCAGGTAGGCGAAGCCCGTGGCGCTCCGCAGATAGGTCAGGTCCGCGACCCACACCTGGTTGGGCGCAGTGACGTCAAAGCGGCGCGCGAGGCGGTTGGGCGCGATGGCGCTGTCGTGGCGGGACTGTGTCGTCGCGACGAACCGGCGCCGCGGCCGCGCCACCAAGCCGGCCTGCCGCATCCAGCCCGCGCGACACGCTTTCGTCCCACCCGGTGGCCCGCCGCGCGTAGCTCAGCGTGTACGCGTGGGCTGCCGTAGCGGCGCCGGCTTCGGCCCGAGAACACGGCCCGCACGTGAACGGCCAGCACGTGGTCGCGCCGGCGACGCGCCGTTGATGGCGTCTTTCGCCACGCATAGTACCCCGACGGCGCGACGTCGAGTGCACGGCACATCAGGCGCACGGCGTACGTGTGCGCGTGGGCGGCGATGGCGGCGTACTTCACGACCGGTCTTCGCGAAGTACGCCGCCGCTTTTGGCGAGATCTCGTTCCTCTGGGCAACATCCGCAGCTCACGCCGGAGCTGCGCCAACTCGGCCCGCTCGTCGGTGGTCAGCGGTCCGGTCGAACTGCTGCGCTGGTTCACCTTGGCCTGCTTGACCCAGTCGCTGAGGCAGCTCTCGCTCAGGTCCAACTCCTTGGCGACCTGCCTGATGGAGCGCCCAGGTTGGGTCGCGAGCCGGACGGCCTCTGCCTTGAACTCCGGCGTGAACGTGCGCCGCCGACGCGGCTTCTTGGGGGGAGGAGACGTGCTCATGGATACCTCGCTCATCTTGACGGTGGTCGGATGGCAGGTGTCCAGAAAACCGGGGCAGGCTCAGAGCCGGACCCGGAGCCGGACCCGGAGCCGGAGCCGGAGCCGGACCCGGAGCCGGACCCGGAGCCGGAACCGGAGCCGGAGCCGGACCCGGACCCGGAGCCGCAGCCGGAACCGGACCCGGAGCCGGAGCCCGCGACGACTCATCGGTCCAGCGGCGAGTGACACGGGTTTCTCCTCGGTGTGGTTCGCCCGCGCGGCCCTGCGCGCAGCGGACCGCGCCAGTGACCAGGACGCGGGGCGTCGTCACTCGAATCCTGAGGCGGGGTTCGCGCGGAGGAATCTTGGTCGCTGTCACGGTCCGTGCGCGCGTGGCCGCGACTGGGCGTGAACCACTACCGAGGAGAAATGCCCATGTGTCAGGCGCTGGCTGTCGCCGAAGAGTTTGTGTCGTTGGTCCTGCCCGTCGTCGAGGCGACGGAGCCCAGGGATGCCAACCTGGCCTCGCAGCTGCGGCGCGCGGCGACCAGCGCGGTGCTCAACACCGCCGAGGCGTGGCGCCGCGACGGGCGCGATCGGGCCAACCGGTTTCGCATCGCCGCCGGCGAGTGCGAGGAGGCCCGGGTCGCCGTGCGCATCGCGGTGGCCTGGCGCTACGTCGCCGCCGACGTCGCCGCCCCGTCGCTGGCCCACGCCGACCGGCTCGCCGCCATGCTGTGGCGATTGCGCCATCCGCGGCGGTAGCCAGCCATCGGCCGGCGTCGTGCCGGCCGTTCGCGCCGTCGTCGACGAGGCGTCGCCGACGTGAACCGGACCCGGAGCCGGACCCGGAGCCGGACCCGGAACCGGAACCGGAGCCGAACCCGGAGCCGGACCCGGACCCGGAGCCGAACCCGGAGCCGGACCCGAACCCGGAGCCGGAGCCGGAGCCGGACCCGCGCCCGGAGCCCCCCCGGCACCTCCACGTCCCGTCCCGCCCCACGTCCCGCGATCTCCAGGTCCCACCGCGCCCGCCAACCGGCCGCCAACCCGCGTGGCCCCGCCCTTGCTCTGGCCTGGCGTCATGGTCCGAACGCCTGTCGTGGGTCTTGGGTTGCTGGCGCTGGTGGGCGCCTGCGTCGAGCCGGCCATCACCACCGAGGCCGCGCCGTCGGTGGTCGGCGGCTTCACGCCGCCGGTGCTGCCACCGCCGATCCTCACGCCCCCCTTCACGCTGCCGCCGCTGCCGCCGATCCACGTGATCACCGAGAACGCCGACGGCACCTTCTCGCCGATGTGGACCTACGCCCACGACGGGGACTTCGTGCTGTGGGCGCTGTCGAGCCGCACCGACGCGGTGGTGCCGGTCACCTGGAGCGGCGCCTGGCCGGCGCCCTGCTCGACGCCGAAGCCGTGGGACCCCGCCGACGTCAACAACATCACCGGTCCCAGGCCCCAGGCCGAGACCGGCGTGTTCGCGCTGAGCCCGGTCCCCACCGTCGACAACCCGGCTGCGCTGGGGTTCGTGTCGCAGCCGACCGCGTGTCCGGCCGGGACCGAGGCGGGCCACCAGACCGACTACCTGTGCCGCACCGGCGCGCCGTTCGCGACCGCGGCCTCGACCTGGAGCGATCCCGAGATCGACGGCGTGTTCGTGCGCCTGCTGTGGAACCAGGTCGAGCCGGCCGACTGCTCGTCGAGCAACCTCGCCACGTGCTGGGACTGGTCGGTGGTCGATCGCGAGGTGTCGGCGGCGGTCGCCAACGGCAAGCTGTACAGCATCTCGGTCAAGGCCGGCGACGACGGCACGCCCGACTGGTTGTTCACCACCGATCCCGACGACACCCCGCGGGTCGGGCCGACCGGCGGCGTCACGCGGCTCCACCTGCGCGACAGCGGCAACGATCGGCCCGGCTGCGGCACGCGCATGGATCTGGGCGACCCCACCGAGGCGGCCTACCAGGCCCAGTACTTCGACATGCTCACCGCCCTGGCCGCGCACCTGCAGACGCGCAGCGACTGGTACCGCGCGCTGGCGGCGGTCAAGCCGTCGGGGGCCAACCTGCAGAGCCACGAGAACCGGCTGCCCAAGCGGTGCGACGCCGGCTGCGTCTGCAACACCCAGATCCTGGCCGCGCGCGGCTACACCCCGGCCGGGCTCTACGATTTCTACCAGCAGCAGTTCGACCTGCTCGCCGCGCTGTTCCCGGGCAAGGCCCAGAGCTACGCGCTCATCCAGCAGGGCTTCCCGCGCATCGCCGGGCCGACCTGCTACCAGATCGAGGACAGCCTCGCGGGTACGGTCCAGGCCTCGGCGGGGTGCGCCGGCGGCGTCGGCGATCTGCCCTTGCCGGCCGAGCAGACCGACGCGATCATGGCCCTGGGCGCGGCCACGGCCGCCACCGCGGCGGTGCCGTACGCGTGGAGTGTGTCACACAACGGGTTGGGGCCGACCGCCCCGGCCAACCGGCAGGTGCTCGAGGCGGCCGCGGCCGACACCACGACGCTGACGGGCTTCCAGACCAACAACGCCACCGGCGGGGTGCCCGACGCGGCCGCGCTCGACGCGACCTTCGTCAACCTCGAGACCGCCGCGATCGCGCCCAACGCCCCCGAGTCGACCTGGCTCGAGATCTATGAGGAGCGCCAGTGGGAGGTCCAGCAGCAGGGCGGGGTGGTCGACCCGGCGGGCTCGGGGCGAACCCTCGGCGGCTGGGGTCAGCTGTTGCGCGACCGGCGCGACGCGCTGTTCCCGGCGTACGGCGCGGCCTCACCGTCGTATCACCTGGTCCGGGTCCACTACACCATCGGCGGCGGCAACCAGATCATCCACTTCGTCGACCCCAGCAAGTGCGCCGGCCCGGCTGCCCGCTACGGCGCGCTCAGCATCTCACCGTGAGCCGCGCGGCGGCCGGCGCGGGCGTGCGCGGGGCCGGCGGCCGGCGCCGACCGTCACCTGGCTGTCACGTCGACGAGAGATCGTTTGCACATTGGCCATTGCGCGGGGGGGCAAAAGGCCGTAACGAAACGGTCTATGGCCCGCGCTAAGGCGATGCTCGCTCAGGATCCTCTCCGCCGCTGGACCCGCGCCGAGGCGCTGGAAACCTACGGCATCCAGCGGTGGGGCTGCGGCTACTTCGACGTGAGCGAACAGGGCAACCTGGTCGTCACGCCGCGGGGCGCGGCCGGTGGCACCATGGACATGCGCGAGCTCATCGACGAGCTGACCGGGCGGGGCATCCAGCTGCCCATCCTGCTGCGCTTCTCGGACATCCTGCGCGCCCGCATCGAGCTCATCTGCGGCGCGTTCAACGGGGCCATCAAGGAGTACGGCTACCAGGGCCAGTACCGCGGCGTGTACCCGATCAAGGTCAACCAGAACCGGACCGTGGTCGAGGAGATCATCGAGTACGGCCGCCCGTTCCACTACGGCCTCGAGGCGGGGTCCAAGCCCGAGCTGTTGACCGTCATGGCCATCCACCAGGACGACGAGGCGCTGATCATCTGCAACGGCTACAAGGACGAGGAGTACATCGAGACCGCGCTCCTGGCGTCGAAGCTCGGCCGGACCGTGGTGCTGGTCATCGAGAAGCCGTCGGAGCTCGACCAGATCCACCGCGTGGCCGAGCGGGTCGGCATCCGGCCGACCCTGGGCATGCGGGCCCGGCTGTCGTCGCGCGGCGCCGGGCGCTGGGAGCAGTCCGGCGGCGACTTCTCCAAGTTCGGCCTGACCGCGTCGGAGATGGTCACCGCAGTGGCCAAGCTCAAGTCGTGGGGACAGGTCGACACGCTCAAGCTGATGCACTTCCACCTGGGGTCGCAGATCTCGGCCATCAAGAGCATCAAGAACGCGCTGCGCGAGGCCGGCCGCCTGTTCGTCGAGCTGTACAAGCTGGGCGCCACCGGGCTGTCCTACTGCGACGTCGGCGGCGGCCTGGGCGTCGACTACGACGGCTCGCAGACCAACTTCGCGTCGTCGATGAACTACTCCGTGCAGGAGTACGCCAACGACATCGTCTACACGCTCAAGGAGATCTGCGACGCCGACAAGGTGCCGCACCCGCACATCGTGTCCGAGTCGGGCCGCGCGGTCACCGCGCACCACTCGGTGCTGGTGGTGAACGTGCTGGGCGTGACCGAGTTCGACACCCAGGTGCCCAAGGACATCCCGCCCGGTACCGCGCCGCTGGTCAAGAACCTGTGGGACACCTTCCAGACCACGACCCAGAAGAACCTGCTCGAGGGCTACCATGACGCGCTCGAGTACAAAGATCAGGTGCTCCAGCTGTTCAACCTGGGCCACCTGTCCCTCGAGCACCGGGTGCTGTGCGAGAACCTGTTTTGGGCCATCTGCGAGAAGGTGTTGCACCTGGTGCGGGGCCAGGACCACATGCCCGAGGAGCTCGAGGGCCTGGAGAAGGCGCTGTCGGACACGTACTTCTGCAACTTCTCGATGTTCCAGTCGCTGCCCGACGCCTGGGCGGTGGACCAGCTGTTCCCGATCTGCCCCATCCACCGGCTCAACACCGAGCCGACCCGGCGCGCCACGCTGGCCGACATCACGTGTGACTCCGACGGCAAGATCGACTCGTTCATCGACCTGCGCGACGTCAAGCACGTGCTCGAGCTGCACCCCAAGGAAGACGGCCAGGACTACTACCTGGGCATGTTCCTGGTCGGCGCCTACCAGGAGATCCTGGGCGACCTGCACAACCTGTTCGGCGACACCAACACGGTCCACGTCCAGCTCGGCCCCGACGGCGACTACGACGTCAAGGACGTGGTAGCCGGCGACACCGTGGCCGAGGTGCTGGGCTTCGTCGACTACTCGCCGTCGGACCTGCTGGGCCGGCTGCGCGCCAACGTCGAGGTGGCGCTGCGCAAGAAGCTCCTCACGCTCGACGAGTCGCGCCAGCTCATCAACCGGTTCCGCCAGGGCATGATCGGCTACACCTATCTCGACAAGGAATAGCGGCGGCCGCGACCAGGCGTCGCGCGGCCGGGCCCGCGGGCAAGCAGGTGGGCCGCGCGGCTGACGCGGCCGGGGCGGGGTGGTAAGCCCGAGGCATGCACGACGGCACCGTCAGCGTTCCTTCCCCTGGCAACGAACCGGTGCTCGGCTACGCGCCGGGCAGCCCCGAGCGGACCCGGCTCACCGCGGCGCTGGACCAGCTGGCCGGCGAGTGCCCCGAGGTCCCCGCGGTCATCGGCGGCGAGCGGGTGACCACCGGCCGGCTGGTCGACGTGGTCATGCCCCACGCCCACCGCCACGTGGTGGCCAGGTTCCACGCCTGCGACGGTGGCCACATCGAGCGCGCGGTGGCCGCCGCCACCGACGCTCGCCGCGAGTGGGAGACCATGCGCTGGGAGGCCCGGGCCGCGGTGTTCCTGCGCGCGGCCGAACTGCTGGCCGGGCCGTGGCGGATGCGCATCAACGCCGCCACCATGCTGGGCCAGAGCAAGACCTGCCACCAGGCCGAGATCGACAGCGCGTGCGAGCTGATCGACTTCCTGCGGTGGAACGTCCACTTCGCGTCGCGGCTCTACGCCGAGCAGCCGGTGTCGTCGCCTGGCGTGTGGAACCAGACCGAGCTGCGCCCGCTCGAGGGCTTCACGTTCGCGCTGACGCCGTTCAACTTCACCGCCATCGCCGGCAACCTGCCGTGCGCCCCGGCGCTGATGGGCAACACCGTGGTGTGGAAGCCGTCGGAGAACCAGATGCTGGCGGCGTGGCACACCATGCTCTTGCTCGAGGAGGCCGGCCTGCCGCCCGGCGTCATCAACCTGGTGCCCGGCTTCGGCGCCGAGCTGGCCCCGGCCGCGGTCGGCCACCGCGACCTCGGCGCCATCCACTTCACCGGGTCGACCGCCATCTTCCAGTCGCTGTGGAAGCAAGTGGCCGGCAACCTGGAGCACTACAAGAGCTACCCGCGCCTGGTCGGGGAGACCGGCGGCAAGGACTTCATCGTCGCGCACCCGTCGGCCGATCCGGCCGCGGTGGCCACCGCGATCATCCGCGGCGGCTTCGAGTTCCAGGGGCAGAAGTGCTCGGCCGCGTCGCGGGCTTACGTCCCGGCCAGCGTGTGGGCCCAGCTGCGCGATCAGCTGGTGTCCGACACCGAGGGCCTGCGCATGGGCGACGTGCGCGACTTCGGCAACTACCTGGGCGCGGTCATCAAGCAGGCGGCGTTCGATCGCCACAAGGCGGCCATCGACGAGGCGCGCGGCACCCCGGGCATGCAGGTCCTGGCCGGCGGGCAGTGCGACGATCGCGACGGGTACTTCGTCCGGCCGACGCTGCTCACCACCGAGGACCCGCTGGTCCGGCACATGGCCGACGAGTTCTTCGGGCCCATCGTCACGATCCACGTGTACCCCGACCACGCCTGGGACGAGGTGCTGACCCTGGTCGACCGCACCTCGCCGTACGCGCTCACCGGCGCGGTGTTCGCGCGCGAGCGCACCGCCTTGGTCGAGGCCACCCACCGGCTGCGCCACGCCGCGGGCAACTTCTACCTGAACGACAAGCCGACCGGCGCGGTGGTCGGCCAGCAGCCGTTCGGTGGGGCGCGCGCCTCGGGCACCGACGACAAGGCCGGCTCGGCGATGAACCTCTTGCGGTTCTGCGCGGCCCGAACCATCAAGGAGACCTTCGTGTCGCCGACGGACTACCGCTACCCGTTCCTGGGCTGAGCCGGGCTGGCGCGGCGGCCGCGGGGCGGCTCAGTTGGTGGCGGGCGGCTCGATGGTGCTGCCGGTGGTCGTGGTCGTGGAGGCCAGGATCCGGACGAAGCCGGCGCCGCCGCCACCGCCGCCGCCGCCGCCGCTCGAGTTGCCGGCGCTGCCGGGTTGGGCCGCGGCACCCGACGCCGGGCTGCCGGCGCCGCCGTCGCCACCGTTGACGCTGCCGGTTGCGCCGCCGGGGGCGGGCGCGGCGACCGCGTCGCTGCCCGGCCGGCCCGCGGTGCTCGTGCCGCTGCCCTCACCGCCACCGCCGCCGTTGGCGCGCAGCACGCCGCTCACGGTCACGGTCGGCGCCTCGAGGAGGAGGTAGCCACCGCTGCCGCCGCCGCCGCCACCGGATCGGTTCGTGGTGGCCGCGCCGCCGCCGGCCCCGCCGGCGAGCAGCTGGGCGCCAGGGACGACGTCGATGGCGGCCCGGGCGGTGAGGTAGAGCGCGCCGCCACCGGCTCCGCCCGCGCCCGGGTCAGTGCCGTCGCCGGTCCCGCCCCGGCACCCGCCCTGGAGCCGGGTGCTGGCGCCGAGGGCCGCGCTGGCGACGCCGCCGCCCGAGCCGCTGTTGCGGCCGTTGCCGCCGCTGCCGGCGGCCCCACGGAAGCCGCCGCCGGCGGCACCCCCGCCGTTGTTCGCGCCGTCGACGGTCACACACGCCGGTCCCTGGCTCCCGGCGCCGGCGCTGCCGCCGCGGGTCGACGCAGCGTCGAGGATGCCGGACACCGTGATGGTGGTGAGCGACGCCACCGCCAGCGGGCGCGAGCCGATGACCCGGTTGCTGCCGCTGATGGTGACCGAGGTGCCGTAGCGGAGGCACACGTCGGGTCCGCCAGACTGGGTCACGGTGATGCAGGCCGGGCTGTCGGTGTCGATGGTGCCGCCGCCCAGGGTGAGCGCGGTCGTCGGCGGCGCGACGTTGCACAGGTCGAGGTAGCCCGGCGTGCAGGCCGCGTCGACCGGGGCGTCGACTGGCGCGTCGATCATCGGAGCGTCGGCGACGGCGGCGTCCGGCGTGGCGGCGTCGATCGCGGCGTCCGGCGTGGCGGCGTCGATCGCGGCGTCCGGCATGGCGGCGTCGAGGCTGGCGTCGCCATCGGACGCGTCGGTCGCCGCGTCGGGGGCGCTGGCCAGGCCGCTGGGGTTGAACGCGCAGCCCGCCGCCAGGCTCAGGCTCACCGAGAGGGTCAATCGACGCACTATCCGACAGCGTACCGACGTCGTGCGGCCCGGGTCAACGGAATCCGGGTCTCGGTCGGGGCGGCGCCGCCCCGACGTAGCACACCGCACGCTGGCCCACGACCAGCCCGTCGCCGGCGTCGACCTCGATCACGACCTCGAGGATCTTGGTGTCGTTGCGCTCGATCGGGTCGTCGGTGCGGACGTTCTTGCGCCCCATGCGGCGGCCCAGCTCCACCACCTTGCCGGTGAAGTCGCGGTCGGGCAGGGCGCTGACCCGCATGGTGGCGGGCGCCCCGACGGCGACCTTGGCCAGGTCGCGCTCGTCGACGTCCATCCGCACCCGCAGGGTGCGCGTGTCACCCAGCACCACCAGTGGCTCCCCGCCGGGTTGGTAGTACTCGCCGGCGCGGTACTTGACCTGCAACACCTCGCCGGCGATCGGCGCGCGCACGGTCAGCTGATCGAGCACCGCCTGGGCCTGGTCGCGCCGGGCCGTCGCCGCGGCCAGCTGGGCCCGCGCCAGCTGGATGTCCTCGCGCCGCGAGCCCCCGACCACCACCGCGCGCCGGGCGTCGGCCGCGCGTGCGGCGGCCTGGTCGATCTCGGCCTGGCGCCGCGCCCGGTCGACCTCGTCGGCGGTGGCGGCGCCGGTGGTCCCGGCCTGGGCCAGCCGCTCCGCCGCCCCTTGCGACAGCTCGGCCCGGGCCTTGGCGCTGTCGGCGTCGGCCTGGGCCGCCTGCATGTCGCCGCTGCGGCTGCCGCGGATGGCGCGCGCGAGCGTCGCCTGCGCGCCGTCGACCTCGGCCGCGGCCGCCGCCAGCGCGGCCCGCTCGGCCCCCTGATCGAACTCGACCAGCACGTCGCCCGCGGCGACGGTGGTGCCCTCGACCGCCACCACCCGGGCGATCCGGCCTGGGCGAGGCGCGCCGACCCGGGTCTCGGGCTGCGCCGGCTCGACCACGCCGTTGCCGGCGACGGTGTCGGCCGGGGCGGGCCGCTCGCGGGTGTCGACCTGACCGGGCGGCGCGGCGGCGACCCGCCGGGCCTTGGCGCGGTCGGCGGCGTTGGGCGAGGTCGGCGCGGCCTGGGTCACCAGCTTGCCGACGTTCCAGGTCATCAGCGCGAAGAACGCGACGACCAGCGGCAGGTACCAGCGACGACGGATGAGGCTCATGACGGGGCTCCCGGCAGGCGGCCGTCAGCGATGCGGCCGTCCTCAATGTGGACGATACGATCGGCCAGGTGGAAGATGCGGTTGTCGTGGGTGACGACCACCACGGTGGTGCCACGCTCGCGGCACAGGCGGACCATCAGCTCGGTCACCTCGAGGCCGGCGTGGGCGTCGAGCGCGGCGGTCGGCTCGTCGGCCAGGATCAGCGGCGGGCTGCCGGCGAGGGCCCGGGCGATGGCGACCCGCTGGCGCTGGCCTCCGGACAGCTCGTCGGGACGCCGCGCGAGCTTGTCGGCCAGGCCGACCGCGGTCAACAGCTCGACCGCCTCGGCCTTGGCGGCCCGGGCGCCGACGCCGCGGCTCTCCAGGACCAGCCGGACGTTGTCGACCGCCGACAGCGCGGCCAGTAGGTTGTGGCCTTGGAACACGAAGCCGATGAGCGCGCGCCGGAGGACCGGCAGCTCGCGCTCCTTGCGGCCGGTGACGCGGGTGCCGAACAGCTCGAGGGCACCGTCGGTGGCGGTCAGCACGCAACCCAGGATCGACAACAGCGTGGTCTTGCCCGAGCCCGACGGCCCGACCAGCATCACCAGCTCGCCGGCGGCGACCTGGAAGTCGACCTCATCGAGGGCCCGGAACGCCAGCGGGCCGTCCCCGAACACCTTGCCGACCGCGCGCGCGTCGATGGCCAGCTGGCTCACCGGAACACCATCCCCGGCTCGAGCTTGCGGACCCGACGCAGCGCCAACACCGAGGCCAGCATGCACAGCACCGTCATGATGATCGGGGTGGCGATCACTAGCGCGCGGGGCACGATTACGATCAGGTTGGGCGAGCGGATCCCGGCCGACATCGCGGCCACCAGGCCCAGCCCGACCAGCGAGCCGAGCAGGGCGTACACCACCGACTGGATCAGCAGCATGCGGGTCAGGTCCCACGAGGTCAGGCCGATGGCCTTGAGCGTGCCGAACTCGCGCAGGTTGTCGATCACCGCCGAGAACATCGACAGCGCGACGATGATGAAGCCGATGATCAGGCCGAACGCGGTGGAGGTGCCGAAGGTGATGCCCAGCTGTTGGCGCAGGAGCGTCGACACGATGCGATCGTGGAACCCGGCGCGGGTCACGACCTGGGCGCTGGGACAGCGACGGGCCAGCTCGGCCGCCACCGCGGCGGCGTCGGCTCCGGGCGCCAGCCGGACCAACACGAACGACAGCTGATCGGCGCGGACTCCGCCGATGTCGCGCACCAGGTCGATGTCAGCGAAGGAGAACGGCGGCCCGAACGGCTGCAGGCCCCAGGTGAACCCGACGGCGCGGACCTGGTGCCCGCCGACCTCGCGCACGCTGCCCAGGTTGATGCCGCCGAACTTCTCTCGTTGGGCGTCCTCGAAGAACACCGCGTCAGGGCCGCGCAGGTCGGCCGCGGCGCCGGCCACGATGTTCCACGGCCCGCCCAGCCCGTGGTCGAGATCGACGCCGACCAGGGTGATGGCCTCGCTGCCGCCGCCGGGCTTCGCCACCGAGGTGCCGATCATGATCAGCGGCGCCGCCACCGCGACGCCGGGCGTGGCCCGGGCCTGATCGAGCAGCGCGGTCGACATCCGCTGGCCGGGCGAGGCCTGGGTGGTGTTGGGCGGCACGATCCACAGATCGGCGCCGGCGTTGTCGACGAACATGGTGTTCTTCTGCAGCAGGCCGAACAGCACACCCAGCTGCTGGGCGGCGAGCACGACCGCGAACACGACGCCGAGGGTCGTGCCGACCAGCTTGGCCTTGTCGTAGAACATCATGCGCAGCGCGGTGCGCACGGTGACCCGCACCCGGCGCAGCCGGCCGCCGCGGGCCGCCCGCATCCGCGCCGCGACGTCGACGGTCACGGCGCCACCGGCCGGCCGGCAGCCAGCCGCAACAGCGCCCGCCCGGCCGCCAGGTCGGCCCGAGCCTGGATCGCCGCCACCTCGGCGGCCAGGGCGTCGCGTTGGGCCAAGGTCACGTCGAGCTGGGTGCCGATGCCGGCGGCGAAGCGGTCGCGCGCGGTCGCCACGCCGACCCGGGTCGCCTCGACCCGGACCTGGGCCGCGGCCGCCGCCGCCCGGTCCGCGGCCACCCGGTTCCAGGCGTCGATGATCCGATCGCGTGCCGCGGCGGTGGCCTGGGCCGCCCGTGCCGCCTCGACCCGAGCCGTCGCCCGATCGAGCCGGACCTGGCGCCCGGTGGAGGCGTCGAGCTGCCACCGCAGGGCGACGCCGAGGGTCGCGCTGGTGGCCGCGCCGAAGCCGGGAGCGTTGGTCCACCGCTCGCTGAGCGTGGCCGCCACCGTCGGCAGGTAGCCGGCGCGGCTGGCGTCCAGGCGGGCGTCGGCGGCGGTGATGCGGGCGCGGGCCGCCGCGACCTCGGGCTGGCTGGTGGTGGCGCCGAGCCAGCTCTCGAGCGGCGCCTCGGCGGCGACGTCGTCGGCCAGGGCCGGAGCGACCGCGTCGAGGGCGCGCCCGGTCAGGGTCGTCAGCTGGCGGCGGGCGTCGGCCGCCACGCGCTCGGCGGCGGCGATGGTGCTGGTCGCGTCGGCCACCGCCGCGTCGGCGCGGGCCACGTCCAGCGGCGACGCCAGCGCGGCGGCGGCGCGCTCGGCCACGATGCGGGCGTTGTCGCGGGCGGCGAGCTCCGCGGCCCGCGCCGCGGCGACCGCCGCGGTGCCCCCGATCCAACCGTAGTAGGCCGCGACGATCGCGCGGTCGCCGTCGCGCGCGGTGACCTCGATCGCCGCGCGCGCCACGGCGGCGTCGGCGGCGCTGGCGGCGGCGCGGCGGCGCGCGCCCACGTCCAACAGCGGCACCGTCACCGAGGCCGACGCGTCGAGCTGGTCGAGCGGCACGATGGTGAGCGAGCCGGTCGCCAGCGGCACCACCGACGCGTGCTGGTTGCGGGTGTAGCCGGCCGAGGCCGACAGCACCGGCCACAGCGGGGCCCGGGCCAGCTCGGCCTGGGCCGCGGCCTGGTCGGCGACGGCGCGGACCTCGGCGACCGCCAGGCCGTCGCGGCGGCCGGCGGCCAAGAGCTCGTCGAGCGACTGGGCCCGGGCCGCCGAGGGCGCCGCGCTCGCGGCAAGCGCCACCAGCAGCGCAAGCGAGAGGCCGGGGGGAGCTGTCGTTACCTTCACCACGGCGTCATACCTCTATTCGCTGAGACGAGCTGCGAAGGGCGGGGGTTACTCGGTTGCGCCAGTCGCGTGCGACGTGGGTGCGACGGTCCCGGGCCGGTCGCACCCCCAGGGTGGCGCCGGTTGACGGCGCGCTCGGCGCGGTGGCGGCTGGTCTCGATCGTGCTTACCGGTGGCGCATGCATCGAAAGCTAGTCGCGGCAGCGGTGGCGGCGGTGGGGCTGGCGGTGGCGGCGTGGCTCTGGCTCGGCCGGACGCCACCAACCCAGCGTGGCGCAGCGTCCGCGCCGGTGGCGACCTCGCCCAACCCAGGTGCGGCGCGGCCGGCCGGGGCCGCGGTGGCGACCACCCGCACCGCGGGCGAGCTGGCCCGCGACGACGACCCGCCGGGGCCGATGCGACTCGAGGGCCTGGTCCTCGACGAGCACGACCAGCCGGTGGCCGGGGCCGAGGTGTGGCTGACCTCGACTCCGCCGCGCACCGCCACCACCGAGACCGACGGCTCGTTCGCGTTCGACAAGCTGATCGGGCGCACCTACACCGTCGGGGCCCGGGCCGGCGACCTGGTCGGCGGCCCGATGTCGACCCGGGTCGGGCCGGCCGCCGAGCCGGTGGTGCTGCGGCTCCGCCCGGGCGCCACGGCGACGGTGACCGTCCACGACGCCGCCGACGACCGCCCCATCGCCGGCGCCACCGCCACGCTGGTGGGCGCGGGCGAGCGCAGCGCCACCACCGACGGCGCCGGCGTCGCCCGCTTCGTCGGCGTCGACGACGGGTGGCTCGCGGTGTCGGTCACCGCCGAGGGCTACGCCGCCGGCGCCGCCACCGCGATGGTCGGCACCAGCCAGCGCGTGGTCGACCTGACCGTCGAGCTGGCCCGCGGCACCCGGGTGGCCGGGGTGGTGGTCGACGACGCCGGCCGGCCGGTGGCCGGCGCCAAGGTGTGGCCGCGCGACATGTCGAGCTGGGAGCTGGTGTCGAACCAACGGCTGGCGGTGACCACCGATGCCAAGGGCGAGTTCGCGCTGCCCGCGGTGGCGCCCGGCACCTACCGCATCTCCGCCAAGGACGACGTGCACGCGGCGTCGATGAGCGACCTCATCACCGTCACCGACCAGCCCACGACCGGCGTGAAGATCGTCATGGCGGCGGCGGCCCGCATCGGCGGCTTCGTGTTCGCCGCCGACGGCCAGCCCGCGCCGTACGCCACGGTCCGGGTCAGCCTGGGGCCCGACAACGGCACCGCCGAGCAGCGCAGCGCCACCGCCGACGAGCGCGGCCAGTTCGTCGTGGCCGGACTGCCGCGGCTGCCGGCTCGCATCCGCGCCGAGTCGGAGCTGGCGTCGTCGACGGTCCAGACCGTCGACCTCACCACCCAGCCCGAGCGCGCCGACGTGCGGCTCACGCTCGATCAGACCGGCGCCATCACCGGCATCGTGGTCGACAGCGCCGGCCAGCCGGTGGTCGAGGCGTCGGTGTCGGCGGTGCCCGACGTCCTGGCCGAGGAGCGGCGCGGCACCGACCTGGCGCTGGCGTCGACCACCTCGACCACCACCGACGGCGGCGGCCGCTTCACGCTGCGCGGCCTTGAGGACGGCGCGTACCGGCTCGGGGCGTCGCGGTCGGGGGCCAGCCAGCGCGCGGCGTGGACCGGCGACCCGGTCATCGCTCGGACCGGCGCCACCGACGTCCGCGTGGTGTTGCCGGCGCCGGGCGGGCTGCGCGGCAAGGTGGCGCTGTCCGAGGGCGGCGCGCCGACCTTGGCCATGGTGTCGGCCGGCTGGGAGCACCGGGTCACCACCCGCGACGGCACGTTCGAGCTGTCGGGCATGACGCCAGGCAAGTACGACCTCAAGGTCACCGGCGCCGACTTCGCCGAGCGGACCCAGGGCGACGTGGTCGTCACCGCGGGGGCGATCACCGACGTCGGCACCGTCACCGTCACCGCCGGGCGTAAGGTCAGCGGCCGGGTGGTCGACGGCAAAGGGACCCCGGTCGAGGGAGCCACCGTCCTGGTCGGCAAGATGATCTTCGGCGACGGCAAGACCACGTCGGCCGATCCCGGCGGCCAGGCCGGGCTGCGCACCGCCACCACCGCCGCCTCGGGCGAGTTCGTGGTGCGCGGGCTGGGGCGCGGCGACAGCGTGGTGGTCGCCGAGCACCCGGCCCAGGGCCGCTCGATCGCGGTGTCGCTGCCGCCGGGCAAGGCCGACGTCACCGGCCTGACCATCACCCTGCGCGGCTACGGCGCGCTGATCGGCACCGTGACCCGCAAGGGCCAGCCGGTGGCCGGCGCCACCATCACCGCGACGCCGGCCGGCTCGAGCGGCCAGGCGACCTTCGTCCAGGCCGGCCCCGACGGGCGCTTCGTCATCGACAAGCTGCCCGAGGGCAAGACCTCGGTGCAGGCCATGCAGCAGCAGATGATGTCGACGGTGAGCAGCTCGGTGACGGTGGCGGTGGTCGCCGGCCAGCAGGTCGATGCCTCGATCGACATCCCGGCCGGCGACGTCAACCTCACCGCCAAGGTCGAGCCCGAGCCGGGCGCCACGGTCAACGCCGCGTGGATGCTGCTCATGCGCGGCGCGTTCGCGGCGGTCAACGGCCGGCAGCTGATGGACGCGTTCCTGGCGTCCCAGGGCGGCGGCGCGGTGGGCATGCAGATCTGGCTGGGCACCGCCAGCTTCCCGACCTTCCGCGAGCTGGTCCCGGGCAGCTATACGCTGTGCGGCATCCCCATCACCGGCAGCATCACCGACAGCCAGCTGATGGCGCGGGTGCAGGACAACCTCGACAAGCTCGACGCCGTCTGCAAGGCGGTCAAGGTGACCGCGGCGCCCACCGACCAGACCCTGGTGGTGCGCATGCCGCAGATGAAGGCGCTGCCAGCGCCGGGCGAGGAGGGCGGCGCGACGCCGTAGCGCGGCTATCGCTGCAGCCGCCGGTGGAGGTCCAGGCCGGTCTTCACGGTGCCGGCGATGCTCGGGAAGCCGGCGGTGGCGTTGGCCAGCCACAGGTTGGCCAGCGGGGTCTCGGCCGGGATGCGGGCGCGTCCGACCTGGGCCGGGGTCAGCGCGGCGCCGTAGGCGTTTCCCTCGGGCGCGCCGCAGAAGCGCGCATTGGTGACCGGCGTGCCCATGACCCGCAGCGCCAGGTGCTGGCGCAGCCCCGGCACGTAGCGCTCCTCGACGATCTGCAACAGCCGGTCGCGCACCCGCTTCTTCTCGAGGTTGTAGCGTCGGCGGTCACGCGCCCGCAGGTCGTGCCACCGCTGGTACGGCGCGCTGGTGGCCAGCTCGAGGATCTGGTGGCCGGGCGGGCACAGGCCGGGCGCGTCGCTGTGCAGGGTCGGCGTCGACATGAACAGCCACGGGTCGTGGCAGTCGCCGTCGACCAGCTGCCGGCGGTACTGCCCCGGCAGATCGTCGTCGGGGTAGTGCCACAGGTTCCACGAGCCGAAGCCGTGGTCGCGCAGGTCGAGCCCGCGCACGCCCAGGTACAGCGTGAACGTGCCCGACGAGTACGCGTAGTCGAGCCGGCGCCGGTAGTCGGCCGGCAGGTGACGGGCGCCGACCAGCTCCGCGGTCAGGCGCGGGTCGAGGTTGGAGATGAAGCGGTCGGCGGTGAAGCGGCGGCCGTCGGCGGCGACCACCGCCCGGACCCGGTCGCTCGCCACCTCGATCTGGGTGATCGGCGTCGCCAGCGCCAGCGCGCAGCCGGGGCGGCCGGTGATGGCGCCGGCCACGCTGCCGATCAGGTGCTGGAAGTGCCGCTCCGGGTAGTAGGCGCCGCGGTCGTAGCTGCGGACCAGGGCGACGTGCAGCATCAGCGACACCTCGGTCGGCGGCAGCAGGTAGTCGCCGGCCTGGCCGGCCAGCACCGCCTGGAGCCGGCGCGGCATCGCCAGGTGATCGTACAGCCGCTGCAGGGTCCACCTCTGGTAGCGCAGCAGGTGCGGGAACCGCAGCGGCGCGGTCACCACGTCGCGCCAGCCGATCGGCGACGGCAGCCGATCGAGCTCGCGGCCGATGGCCATGATGGTGTCGAAGTACCGCCGCAGCGGCGTGACCGCCTCGGGGTGGCGCCGGATCAGCCGGTCGCGATACTTCTCGAGGCCGTTGGGGATGCGGTAGCGATCGCCGGCCACCACCACGTGGTCGTAGCCCTCGGGGTCGAGGCGGTGGAACCGGACCTCGTCGGCCAGCTCGAGCCGGCGCAGCAGCTCGTGGACCGGCTCGCCCTCGCCGCAGTTCCAGATGTAGTGGACCTGGGCGCAGAACCGGTAGGCGCCCATCGCGAAGGTGTGGGCGTAGCCGCCGGGCGTGTCGTGGGCCTCGACCACCAGCACCCGGCGTCCGTCGGCCGCCAGCAGCGCCGCCACCGTCAGCCCGGCCATGCCGGCGCCGATGATCAGATCATCCCAGTGGGTCGCGGTCGGATCGGCGTCGGCCATGGCCGGTCATCGCACGTCGGCGCATCGACCGGGCCCAGGCGGGGCCGCGATCACCCGGCCGGGTCGGGCGCCGCGGCGCGGACGAAGCTGACGAACGCCATGGCCGGCCGCCGCGACGCCTCGGTGGTGACGAAGCGGATGCCGTCGAACGCCCAGCCCTCGGCCACCGTGGCGTTGACGACCTCGGCCAGCGCCTCGGCGGTCACCGGCGCCACCTCGACGAACTTGTAGACCGGCGGCCTTGCGGTCACGGCCGCCAGCCCGCCAGCTCGAGCAGCGGGTAGACCGTGTGGCGCTCGACGTCGGGGCCCAGCGAGTAGGTCTCCTCGTAGTGATCGCCCTCGGCTTCGTTGATGTAGGGCGAGTTGGGATCGAGCACGTAGTTGTAGGCCGGCACGATGTAGCCGACGTAGTCCATGGCCAGGCCGGCGAGGATCGGATAGCGCACGCCGGGGTTGGCCAGCACCACGTCGCGCAGGTACGGCGCCATCGGCGCGGTCGACAGATCGGGCAGGTTGGGCTTGGTGGTGTCGAGGATCGGCCATCCCCAGCTCCAGCTGCCGTCGTAGCCGCCGACCCACAGCTCGGGGTGGAGCTCGCCGGGCGAGGTGATCAGCGCCAGCGGGCCCACCTGCAGGTAGGTCGCGCGCAGCGGCAGCCACGGCTCGTTGCCCGGGCCGATCGCCAGCGCCGGGTCGTAGCCCACCAGCGGGTGCGGCGCGAGCAGGCCGATCAGGAACGCCACCTGGAAGCCGGTGTTGTTGATCTGCGCGTGGAACTGCGCGGTGCGGT
The DNA here is from genome assembly GCA_041389965.1 of Kofleriaceae bacterium. Classification (GTDB taxonomy): domain Bacteria; phylum Myxococcota_A; class Polyangia; order Haliangiales; family Haliangiaceae; genus UBA2376. The sequence continues at coordinate 378,070 of JAWKQV010000004.1, forward strand.
ACGACAGCGGCAGGTCGGTGACGGTCTCGCCGTCGTCGCGCAGGATCTCCAGCGCGCGCCGCGCCAGGTTGGTGCCCAGCGCCTCCTCCTTGGGGTGGCCCGACGCGGTGATCGGCGTGCCGTCGGGGCCTGGCACCGGCGCGTCGCGGATCGAGCCGATCTGCCCGCCCAGCGCGCCCTGCACGAACACCGTCACGCCGCCGATGCCTTCGATGGGATCGAGCCACGGCGCCGCGACGCCGCCCTCGATGCCGGCCCGCAGGTAGTGGACGTAGTGCGACGACACCTGCAGGTTGTCGGGGCCGAACGCCGACATCTCCGGGTGGTCGGCCCAGTTGACGACCGTGGCGATGGTGGTGCCCGGCGCGTCAGCGCGGACGAACCGCGCCACCGTCAGCGTCGGATCGAAGATGATCGGGTCGCGGATGTCCTTGTTCCAGTGGTCGGTGCGGCTCTGGGCATCGCCCGGGGTGTTCAGCAACAGCGTCTTGGCGATGACCAGCTGGGCCGGCGCGGTCGAGCCGGCGGCGGCGACCACCGCCTCGACGGTGGCGTCGGCCAGGCGCGCGTTGTACGCCGGGTTGTAGCCGGTCTCGAAGGCGCTCGGCCCCCACAGGCCGATGGTGTCGACCGCGTCGTGGGCGTGGATCGACCCGACGATGACGGTGTCGACCCCGGCGGCGGCGATCCGCGGGTCGGCGCGGATGGCGTCGATGTCACCGGCCAGCAGGCCGATGGCGTCGCAGTACACCAGGGCCACCTTGGTGTCGCCGCCCTCGAACACCACGGCGCGGGCCTCGAGGTCCGACTTGACCCCGTTGGCGGCGCGGGCGCCCCCGAACAGCCAGTAGGCGTCGAACCTGCCGTTGCCGTTGACGTCGTCGAACGGCTCGCCCGGATCGTACTCGCTGTCGCCGTCGAGGTCGGTCCAGTGCTCCTGGACGTCCGGCGTGAACACCCGCGCCGCGGCGCCGACCTTGAGGCTGCCGTCGCCGCCGCTGGCGCAGTGGGGCGCGCCCGGGCACACGTCATCGGGGCGATCGAACCCCTCGAGGCGGGCGTCGATCGCCACGCCGGCGTCGACCGCGGGCGGGCCGCTGCCGCCGTCGCCACACGCCGCCACCGCCAGGGCGGCCAGGACCATCGCTCGGAGAGTACACACCATGGCCGCGGGCGTACCGCAGCCGCGCCGAGGAGTAAATCGGATTTCCCGACCGCCCCGGGGCGGCGCACCCGACGGTGCCGGGCCGCGATCCGGGGTAGCTTTGCGCGGTGACCACGCTCCTTGGAATCGCGGGCAGCATCCGGCGCGGCTCGTACAATCGCGCCCTGCTCGAGGCCCTGGGGCACGCGTTGCCGGCGGGGGCCAGCCTGACCGTGTTCGATCGCCTGGTCGAGCTGCCGACCTTCGATCCCGACGTCCCCGGCGACCCCGAGCCGGTGCGCGCGCTCAAGGCCGCCATGGCCGCCGCCGACGGCCTGGTGATCGCCACCCCCGAGTACAACTACAGCCTGCCCGGCGTGCTCAAGAACGCCATCGACTGGGCGTCGCGGCCCCCGGCGACGTCGCCGCTGCGCGGCAAGCCGGTGGGCATCGTCAGCGTCGCCGCCGGCATGAGCGGCGGCATGCGCGCGCAGTACCACCTGCGCCAGATCCTGGTGTTCACCGACTCGCCGGCCATGAACCAGCCGGAGGTGTTCGTGGCCCGGCCCCACGAGCGCTTCACCGACGGGGTGCTCACCGATCGACCCACGCAGGAGCACCTCCGCCTGTACGGCGCGGCGCTGGTCGCGTGGGTGGACCGCTTCGCCGGGCGGTAGCCAGCAGCCGGGTCAGGGGCCGGCCGGCGCTGCTGGCGCGGTCGGCTCGGCCGGAGGGTCGCCGCCCAGGATGATCACCGCGACCGCGACCGCGACCACCACCACGATGGCGACCAAGGCCAGGGTCAGGCCCCGGCGGTTGCGGCGGCGCAGCTGCGTGGTCTCGGCCAGGGGCGCGATGGTGGCCAGGGCCGTCGACGGATCGGGCCGCGCCGCGCGGCCGTCGGGGGAGCCAGCAGCCGCAGGGCCGGTGCTGCCGGGGCGCGCCCGGCCGGCTTCGGTCGCTCCGCGGTTGGTGTCGCTCGGCGGGCGGACCGCCGGCATCGGGCCGGTGCCCATGATGGTCTTGAGCGGCGAGGCGCGGTCGGGCACCAGGGCCTGGGGGCCGGTGGTGACGGCGGCGTCAGCCAGCAACGCCACCTGGGGCAGCGGCATCGAGCTCGAGGCCCGCGCGGGCATCACCGGCAGCGGCCCGGTCATCGCCGGCGACGGGGCGCCCGCGCCGGCCCAGCGCGGCAGCGTGGCCTTCAGGTCGTCGGCCGCGGCCGGCTCGGCGCGCGCCAGCCGCGGCAGGGTGCGGCCGGGGTCGTCGACGATCTCGAGGTCGATGTCCGACGACGTGCTCTCGATGGTCTTGGCCAGGGGATCCTGGCCGCCGTGGAACACCTGGTGCATGCAGGCGGCGACGTCACCGTCGGTGGCGAGCTGGCCGGTGGCGCGCGCGTACTGGTCGATGGCGTCGGCCATCGCCGCGGCGGTCGGGAACCGGGCGTCGGCGTCGGTCGCCAGGGCGCGCATCAGGATCTGCTCGAGGTCGCGCGGGTAGTCGGCGTCGAGCTCGGTCGGCCGCACCAGCTTGCCCTTGACGATCCGGTCCATCGCCTCGAAGTCGCTCTCGGCGCGGAAGGCCCGTCGCTGGGTGGTCAGCTCGTACATGACGATGCCCAGCGCGAACACGTCGGTGCGGCGGTCGACGCCCTTGCCCCGACACTGCTCGGGGGACATGTACGCGAACTTGCCCTTGATGGTGCCCGACTGGGTCTCGGCCGCGCGGTTGTTGGCGCGGGCGATGCCGAAGTCGAGCAGCTTCACCGCGCCGTCCCACCCGACCATGATGTTCGACGGGGTCACGTCGCGGTGGACGATCTCCAGCGCCTCGCCGGTGGCGCCCTTGCGCTCGTGGGCGTGGTGTAGCCCGGCCGCCACTGCCGCGACGATGCGCAGGCACACCGCGCGCGGCACGCGGTGGCCGCCGGCGACCGACCGCTCGAGCAGCGCCCGCACGGTGTCCCCGTCGACGTACTCCATCGCCAGGAAGTAGGTGTCGTCCTGGAGGCCCACCTCGAGCATCTGGGCGATGTTGGGGTGGTGCAGCGTCGCCGCCACCCGCGCCTCGTCCAGGAACATCTGGATGAACTTCTTGTCGCCGCCGCGGTCGCGCCCGATCACCTTGACCACGACGACCTGGTCGCCGTCGCGGGCCAGGTAGATCTCGGCCATGCCACCCGAGGCCAGGTGGCGGATGACCTCATAGCGGCCCAGGCGCGAGACCGTGGGTGCCGGGACGATGGCCATCGCCGACAGCGTTCCACCGAGCGGGCGCGGGAGTCAAGGAAGCGGCCAGGGCACCGCGCCCGCGGCGACGCCGCCTCACCGTCGGCTCACCCGTGCGCGGTGGGTGGGGCGTCCTCGATCTCGGCCTGGCCGCGATCCTTGGGCGGCGGCAGGCGCAGCGCCCGGCGCAGGCCGCGCCCGGTCATCACCGCCAGGCCGTCGAACAGCACGTAGAACACCGGGATGGCGAACAGGGTGAGCACGAGCGAGAACGTCTGGCCGCCGACCACGATGCCGGCGATGGCCTTGGAGAAGCCGGCGCCGACACCCTTCGACAACAGCAGCGGCATCATGCCGGCCACGAACGCGAAGGTGGTCATCAGGATCGGCCGGAGCCGGTCGCGCGCCGCCTGCACCACCGCCACGTCGCGCGGCAACCCGCGCGCCCGCAGCTGGATGGCGTGGTCGACCTGCAAGATCGAGTTCTTCTTCACCACGCCGAACAAGACCAAGAGTCCGAGCATCGAGAAGATGTTGAGCTGGCCCTTGAACAGCACCACCGACAAGAACGCGAACGGCATGGTCAGCGGCAGCGCCAGCATGATCGTGACCGGGTGCAGCCACGACTCGAACTGCGCCGCCAGCACCAGGTACATGAACAGGAACGACAGCAGGATGGCGAACAAGAACGCCTTGCCGGTCTTGGCCATCTCCTTCGAGCGACCGAACGGGCCGGCCTTGTAGGCCGGCGGCAGGTCGAGCTCCTTGATGGCCTGGTCGAGGGCGGCCACCACCGCGCCCTCGGAGTAGCCCGGCGCCACGTTGGCCAGGATGGTGATGCTCTTGGTGCGGGCGGTCCGGTTGATCTGCGACGGGCCCTGGCTGTCGGTCCGCGTGACCACGTCGGTCAACGGCACCAGGCCCAGCGTCTTCGACGGGACCGTCACCAGGCCGAGCAACGTCGGGTCGGTGCGGAACCGCTGGTTGGCCCGCAGGTACACCACGTAGCGGCTGCCCAGCTCCTCGTCGCCGGGCGCCTCGACCCCGCCCATCAGCACGCTGAGCGTCGAGGTCAGATCGCCGGGGTCGACGCCCAGGGCCGCGGCCCGGTCGAGGTGCGGCTGCAGCGTGGCCTCGGGCAGCGGGGCCGGCATGCTCGAGTCGAGGTCGACCACGCCCGGCGTGGTCTTCAGCTTGGCCAGGATCCGCTCGGTGTACAGCTGCAGCCGGTCGAGGTCGGGGCCGGTGATGAGGTACTGGATCATCGAGTTGCGCTGCCCGCCCATCGAGAAGTCGTTGACCAGCTCGACCGACACCTTGGCGTCGGCCGGCGCCAGCGGCAGCACGTCCTGGCGGACCTGCTCCATGATCTGCTCCTGGGTCCGGCTGCGCGCGATCGGGTCGGTCAGGCGCACGTAGACCGAGGCCAGGTTGGCCTGCTTCTGGTCGTTGTCGGCCACGGTGACCAGGGTGTGGGTGACCTCGGGCACCCGGCGGGTGGCGCGGGCCAGGCGCTCGGCCACCACCGCGGTGGCGTCGAGGCCGGAGCCCTCCTTGGTCTTCACGTAGATCTCGAAGTGGGCCTCGTCGTTGGTGGGCAGGAAGCCGAAGCCGGCCTTCTTGCCGAGCGGCCCGGACGCCATGACCGCCATGATCGAGACCACCACCACGGCCAGCTTCATCCACCACTTGCGCAGCATGAACGCCAACGCCCGGGTGTAGAGCCGCTCGATCGGCAGGTAGCCGCCGTCGATGATTCGCTCGAGGATGGTCTTCTTGCGCTGCTCACCCTTGGGCGGCGGCATCGGCAGCATGCGGGCCGCCATCATCGGGGTGATGGTGAACGACACCAGCATCGACACGCCGATGGCGAAGCCCATGGTCAGGCCGAAACTCTTGAGGAAGCGGCCGACGATGCCGTCCATGAACGCCACCGGGAGGAACACCGCCATCAGCGACAGCGTGGTGGCCAAGACCGCGAGGCTGATCTCCTTGGTGGCCTTGACCGCGGCCGGGAACGGCTTCTCGCCGTGCTCGTCGATGTGGCGGTAGATGTTCTCCAGCACCACGATGGCGTCGTCGATGACGATGCCGACCGCCAGCGCCAGCGCCAGCAGCGTCATCAGGTTGAGCGTGAACCCGGCCACCTTCATAAGCGCGAAGGTGCCGATGATGGAGATCGGGATGGCGACCGCGGCGATGATGGTCGAGCGCAGGCTGCCGAGGAACACCAGCACCACCACCGCGGCCAGGAGCGCGCCCAGGACGAGGTGCTCGGTGACCTGGTCGGCCGAGGTGCGGATGACCTCGGAGTTGTCGCGCACCACGTCGAGCGTCACCCCCGGCGGCAGGGCCCCGGCGATCTCGGCCACGGCGGCCTTGGCGGCGTCGACCACCGCGACCGTGTTCGAGCCCGACTGCTTGCGGACCGCCAGCAAGATGGCCGGCGTGCCGTCGCGGATGGCGGCCGACTCGGCGTCGGCCACGGTGTCCAGCACGTCGGCCACGTCGCTGACCCGGATCGGGTTGGACCCGACCTGGCGCACCACCAGGTCGCCGATGGCGCTGGCGCCGGCGCCGCGGCACTCGATGCGCATGGTGGCGTTGTCGGGGCCGCGCTCGAACCGGCCGGCCGGCAGGCTGGGCAGGCACACCGACAGCGCGCGCACCACTTCCAGCACGGTCACCTTGGTGCCGGCCAGGCGGATCGGGTCGAGCGCGACCTCGATGCGGCGCTTCTGGCCGCCGACCACGCGCACCATGCCGACGCCGCTGACCCGCTCCAGGCTGGCCTTGACGTTGTCCTCGGCGATGCGGGTCAGGTCCTGGATCGGCAGGGCGCCCTTGACCGACAGCATCAGCACCGGCGACGCGTCGGGGTCGGCCTTCTGGATCTGCGGCGGCCGGATGGTGGTCGGCAGGTCGCGGATGGTGGCGATCCGGTCACGGATCTCCTGGGCCGCCACGTCGGGGTCCTTCTCGAGCACGAACTGGGCGAACACCAGCGACGCGCCCTCGGACGAGATCGACGACAGGGTCTCGATGCCCGACACGGTGTTGACCGCGGCCTCGATCTTGTCGGTGACGTCGGACTCGACCGAGGCCGGCGACGCCCCGGGGTAGATGGTGGTGACGACCACCATCGGGAAGTCGATGCGGGGGAACTTGTCGACGCCCAGGCTGCGGTAGCCGACCAGGCCGACCACGACGATGGCCAGCATCAGCACGGTCGCGAAGACCGGCCGCCTGACCGAGATCTTGGAGAGGAAGTCCATGGCTTGGCTCCGGCTACTTCCCGACCACGACGCCGTCGGCGACCTGCTCGGTGATCGGGTTGGCGACCTGCTCGCCGGTGGTGGCGCCGCGCAGGAGCGCGACCTGGCCGTCGGGCAGCACCGGCCCGCGCTGGACCACGCGCTCCTCGAGGCGGCCGGCCACGACGGCGAACAGGCGCCAGGTGGTGCCGCGGTAGACCAGCGCGGTGGCCGGCACCGCCGGCATCGGCTTGCGCTCGAGGGTCAGGTTGGCCTCGACGAACATGCCCGGGGTCAGCTTGGACCCGGCGGCCAGCTCGGCCTCGACGGTCAGGGCCCGGGTCTGGCTGCCGACCTCGGCGCCCAGCCGGGTCACCTTGGCGGCGAAGGTCTGGTCGCCGTAGGCCACCGCGGTGACGGTGACCTCCTGGCCCAGCGCGACCTTCGGCACGTAGCTCTCGGGCACCGACAGGTTGACGTGCATCGGGTCGTCGTCGACCAGCGTCACCAGCCGCGCGCCGGGGCCGACGTACTCGCCCGGGCGGACCCAGGTGCCGTCGATGCGACCGGCGAAGGGCGCGCGGACCACGCCGTCGGCGATCGACTTGGACACCAGGCCCAGCTGGGCCTTGGTGGCGGCCACCGCCTGGGCGGCGGCGGTGCAGTTGGTGATCTCGCGGTCGTACTGCGAGCGGGTGATGGCGCTCTTGTCGAGCAGCTCTTGGGCCCGCTTGCACTCCTCGGCAGCCAGCTTCTCCTGGGCCTGGGCCGAGGCCAGCTGGGCCCGCACCGACTGCGCCGACAGCGCCGCGCTCGAGGCGTCCAGGCGCACCAGCGGGTCGCCGAACTTGACGACCGAGCCGCGGTCGACCAGCACGGCCATGACCCGGCCCGGGACCGTGGCCGCGACGTTGGAGGTCTGCTCGGCGGCGACCATGCCGGTCAGGGTCAGCAGCACCGGCGCCGACTGATCGGTGACCGGCGCCAGGCTGACCGCCACCGGCGCGTCCGACGGCTTGGCCGCCGGGGTGTCGTGCGACGCCTTGGTGCAGGCGGCGGCGAGGAGGAGGGCGGCGAGGCTAACGGTGGTTCGGGTCATGGCACATCCAGTCCGGCGGCGTGGCGCAGGCGCGACCACGCGACCCGGCGATCGATGAGAGCGTTGATGGCGGTCAGCCGCGCGGTGGTCAGCGCGGTCTCGGCGGCGATGAGGTCGGTGCTGGTCGCCCGCTCGCTGGCCAGCAGGTCCTGGCGGACCCGGTAGCTCTCGGCCGCGGCGGCCAGGCCGCGCTGGCTCGCGGCGAAGGCGGCCTCGGCGATGGCCAGGGCCGAGCGGGCCGAGGCCACCTGGGCCGAGATCGACATCTCGAGGCCGCGGCGGTCGGCGTCGAGGGCGCGGCGCTGGGCGTCGATCGAGCGCAGGTCCGGCGTGGTCGACAGGTACGAGTTGACGTTCCACGTCACCTGTAGCCCAGCGGCCCAGGTGAGGTTGAACTGGTCTGACTGCGGGAAGATGCGTTGGTTGGGGTTGTCGTAGTTGACCTGGGCGAACAGGTTGACCCGGGGCAGCCGCGCGGTCTTGGCGTCGGTGCGGTGCAGGTCGAGCGCCGCCTGAGCGGCGTTGACCGCCTTGGCGTCGAGGCGCTTGGCCAGCGCCGCCTGCACCAGCTCGGCGTCGACCGGCAGGCCCGGCAGGTCGAGCGCGGTGCGTAGGTCCTCGCCGATCGTCAGCGGCTCGGCCGGGTCGGCGCCCATCACCACCCGCAGCTGGTCGGCCAGGACCCCGCTGGCCTGGTTGAGCTGGAGCAGCGCCAGCTCGGCCTGGGCCTTGGCCGCCTCGAGCTGCAGGAGGTCGGCCCGCGACGCGCGTTGCACGTCGACCAGCACCGCGAGCTGGGCCCGGTTGGCCTCGACCTGGGCCACCTGGCGCTCGGCCACCAAGGTGGCCAGCGACGCCCGCACCCACTCGTAGTAGAGCAGCTCGGCCTGGGCGCCGGCCTCGAGCGACGCGGCCTGGCCGCCCAGCGAGGTCGCCTCGACCTGGGCCCGGGCCGCCTTGGTCGCCGGCGGGTAGCGAAAGAACAGCTCGGTCAGCGGCACCGCGAACTCGGCGCCCACGTGCATCGAGTTGAGGATGACGGGGAAGCTGACGCCGGGTGCGATCATCGGTGCGTCGACGTCCGAGAGCCGGGTGTACGACGCCGACAGCGTGGTGCGCGGCAACAGCGCGAACTTGATCTGATCGATCGAGGTCTGGGCCCCCGCGACCTCGGCCCGCTTGCGCTCGGCCGCGGGGCTGGCGGCGCGCGCGCGCTGGGCGGCGGCGTCGGCGGTCAAGCCGCCGGGGTGGGCCATGACCGTACCCAGCTCGGCGTCGAACGCCGCCAGGGGGTCGGCGGGAGCCGCGGGTGGAGCCGCGATCGGTTGCGCCGCGGGTTGCGCGGCGACCGTAGATGCCGCGGCGGCGAGGGCTGCCGCGACGATGGAGACTCGGAGCATGGCGCTGCGATGAAGCATCCACCGTGCCACGTTTCAGGGAATCGACCGGGTGATCGGCCGCGGCCTACGGGGCCGCCAGGGCCGGCTACTGCGGTCGCCTGTCGGACTTCCTTACAGTGATCGACGGTTCACCGACGGGCCGAGCCCGGCCTGCTACCATGCGCCCCATGGTTTCGGCCGACGGCGGTGACCGCGCCTCGATCGTGGCTGGCCCGGCCCTCGCAAGGGCCGGGGCTGTGTGGCACGGCACGCGAAACGAACTCATCCTCGCCACCGGGCGCGCCAACGTGGCGTTCTCGGCGGTGGTGGGGGTGATCGCGTCTGCGCTGATCTCGTTCTTCCTGTGGCGGGCGCACTACCCGACCTGGCGCATCGTCGTGCCGGTGTTCCTGTTCGTCGACATGGTGGCGGCGCAGTTCTTCGTGTTCCGGTGGGCCGAGCGGCGCCAGGTCAACCTCGAGCGCGCGTTCGTGTTCCTCCACGCCCTGTCGCAGCTCTACCTGTTTTCGGTGACCACCGTCACCGGCGGGCTGTACAGCCCGGTCATGCCGGTGTTGGGCGCGTCGACCGCGCTGCCGATCATCTTCTTCGGCGCGACCCCGGTGTCGCGCTGGCTGACCGTCACCAGCCTGGCCTTGTTCGTCGGCATGGCGGCGATCCCGCGACGGTACCTGGGGCCGAGCCTACCGCACGCCCAGTACGCGACGGTGGCGGTGGTGTCGTTCGTGTGGACCGCGCTCATCGTCACCACCTTCGTGCGGCGGATCTACCAGGCCTCGGTGCAGGCCGCGGCCACGGTCGACGAGCTGTCGGAAGAGCGGGTCGCAGTCGCGGCCGAGCAGATGTGTCGGCTGCAGTCGGTCGGGGCCAAGGTCGCCCATGAGCTCAAGAACCCGCTGGCGTCGGTCAAGGGGCTGGTGCAGCTCCTGGCCCGCGGCGCCAGCGACGGACGCACCCGCGAGCGCCTCGACGTCGCCCAGAGCGAGATCGCCCGCATGGAGCTCATCCTGGCCGAGTACCTGTCGTTCTCGCGGCCGCTCGAGGATCTCCGGCCACGGCCGCTGGCGCTGGCCGAGCTGGTGGCCGACGTGGTGGCGGTGATCAGCGGCCGGGCCGAGCACGCGCGCCTCGAGGTCAAGGTCGACGCCCAGCCGGCCCAGCTCACCGCCGATCGGCGCCGGCTCAAGGAGGCGCTGTTGAACCTCTTGGCCAACGCCATCGAGGCGACGCCGGCGGGGGGCGCCATCACGGTCCGCTGTCGCAGCACCGAGGATGGCGGCGGCGTGGTCGAGGTGGCCGACACCGGGCGCGGCATCAAGCCCGACGAGCTGGCCCGCCTGGGCACCTCGTTTTTTACCACCCGCGACGGCGGCACCGGCCTGGGCGTGGTGCTGGCGCAGAGCGTGGTGGCCCAGCACGGCGGCACCATCAGCTACGCCAGCGCCGTGGGCAAGGGCACCACGGTGACCGTGCGGCTGCCCCCGGCGCCGCCGGCCGACGGGGCCCGGGGCCACGCCGCGTGAACCCGCCGGCGGTGCTGCTGGTCGACGACGAGCCCGGCGTGTTGTTCACGCTGCGCGAGATCTTGGTCGATCGCGGCCACCGGGTGCTGACCGCGACGTCGGGCGCGGCCGCGCTGCCGCAGCTCGACGAGGCCGCGGCGGTGGTGACCGATCTGCAGATGCCCGGCATGACCGGCCTCGAGCTGATCGACGCCATCGTCGCGCGCGATCCCGCGCTGCCGGTCATCCTCCTGACCGCCCACGGCTCGGAGAAGATCGCGGTCGCCGCGGTCAAGGCCGGCGCCTACGACTACCTGACCAAGCCGTTCGACATCGACGAGGTCGCGCTGGTCATCGAGCGCGCCCTCGAGGCCCGCGCGCTGCGGGTGGCCAACCAGCGGCTGGCCGTCGAGCAGGCCCTGGGCCGGCGCATCATCGGCGACAGCCGCCCCATGCGCCGGCTGCTCGACGCGACCAAGCGAGTGGCCCGGCGCGACGTGACGGTGCTGGTGCGCGGCGAGACCGGCACCGGCAAGGAGTTCATCGCCCAGCTGCTCCACGCCCAGTCGGCCCGCGCCGCGGGACCGCTGGTGCGCTTCAACTGCGCCGCCATCCCGGCCGACCTGGCCGAGGCCGAGCTTTTCGGGCACGCCCGCGGCGCGTTCACCGGCGCCGCCGCCGCGCGCCGGGGCTTCTTCGTCGAGGCCGCCGGAGGCACGCTGGTCCTCGACGAGGTGGGCGAGCTGCCGCTGGCGGTCCAGGCCAAGCTCCTGCGCGCGCTGCAAGAAGGCGAGATCCAGCCGGTCGGTTCGGGCCGGGTCGAGCGGGTCGACGTGCGGGTGGTGGCGTCGACCAACCGCGACCTGGCGGCCGACGCCAAGGCCGGCACGTTCCGCGAAGATCTGTACTACCGGCTGGCGGTGGTCGAGCTCGAGGTGCCGCCGCTGCGCGACCGCGTCGACGACGTGCCGGCGCTGGCCGCCGAGTTCGCCCGCTACTACGGTGACAAGTTCGGGCTGGGGCGCCTGACCATCGAGCCCGCGCTCGAGGCGGCGCTGGCGCGGGCGCCGTGGCCCGGCAACGTGCGCCAGCTCGAGAACACCATCGCGCGGCTGGCGGCGCTGGCCACCGGGCCCACCCTGACCGCCGCCGATTTCACCGATCCAATCGGCGCGCCGCGGCCGGCCGCCACCGACGCCGGCGACGGCGACGCGCTCGAGCTAGGCCTCGACGCCGACGGGCTCACGCTGCGCGAGCAGGTCGAGGCGTTCGAGCGCGGCGTGATCACCCGGGCCCTGGCCGCCACCGGCGGCAACCAGAGCGAGGCCGCCCGCCGGCTCGGCACCAGCCGGGTCACGCTCATCGACAAGATCAAAAAGTACGGGCTGGCGGCACGGTAGACCGAGGCGGCCGGACCGACGATAGTCCCGGGATGTCGTCACGCATCGCCGTCGCCGCCGTCGTCCTGGCCGGGCTCACGCTGGGGGCGGCCCGGCCCGCGGCCGCCGAGCGCAGACTGGTCAAGCACTACCGGCGCGACGTGCCGGTCACCGCGGTCGGCGTGGTCCTGTACGCCGCTGCCGAGCTGGCCGCCAAGGACGCCGTGTCACCGGCCAGCTGTCGCTGGTGCGCGGCCAACGGCCTCGACGACGGCCTGCGCACCGCCCTGCGGTGGAAGAGCCCCGGGACGCCCAACACGCTGTCGAACCTCACCGGGTTCGTGGTCGCGCCGGTGCTGTCCCTGGGCCTGCTGGAGCTGGAGGCCGCGCTCGACGATCGCCGCGCCGACTGGTTCCACAACGGCTTGATCCTGACCGAGACCACCGTCCTGTCGCTGAGCGCCAACTACCTCGTCAAGGCGGCGGTCGGCCGCGAGCGCCCCGACGTCCACCAGCTGGCGCCGGCCGACAAGCTGCTCACCAAGCACCCGGCCGAGAACAACCTGTCGTTCTATTCCGGCCACTCGACGTTGGCGATGACGCTGGCCGTCGCCGCCGGCACCACCGCCCACCTGCGCGGCTACCGCCACGAGTGGCTGGTGTGGGGTACCACCGTGCCGGTGGCCCTCGCCACCGGGTACCTGCGCATCGCCGCCGAGCGCCACTGGTCGTCGGACGTGCTGACCGGGTGGGTGGTCGGCGCCGGCTTCGGCGTCGCCATCCCGTACCTGCTCCACACCGAGCGGGGCGAGGCAGCGCCGATGCCGGTGGTGTCGCGCAGCGGCGGCGTCACCTCGGTCGGCCTGGCCGGCGCCTGGTAGCGCCGTGACGTGGGGCGTGGGGGTGTGGGGCCGGCCCGCGGCTCAGCGCGCCAGCAGCTTGGCGGCCAGGGGCGCGTGGTAGCTGATCAGGATGTCGGCGCCGGCGCGGCGCATGCCGGTCAGCGTCTCGAGGACGATCCGGTCGCGGTCGATCCAGCCCTGGGCCGCCGCCGCCTCGATCATCGCGTACTCGCCGCTCACGTTGTAGCAGGCGATGGGCAGGTTCACCTCGTCCGCCACCACGCGGATGACGTCGAGGTAGGCCAGCGCCGGCTTGACCATGACGATGTCGGCGCCCTCGCCGACGTCGAGGGTCACCTCGCGCACCGCCTCGGCCGCGTTGGCGGGATCCATCTGGTAGCCCTGGCGGTCGCCGTGCTGCGGCGCGCTGTCGACCGCGTCGCGGAACGGGCCGTAGTAGGCCGACGCGTACTTCGCCGAGTACGCCATGATCGCGGTCTGGGTGAAGCCCTCCTCGTCGAGGGACTCCCGGCAGGCCGCGACGAACCCGTCGAGCATCCCCGACGGCGCGACGATGTCGACCCCGGCCCGGGCGTACGACACCACGGTCCGCGCCAGGTTCTCCAGCGACGCGTCGTTGTCGAGGGCGCGCTCGTGTATGACGCCGCAGTGGCCGTGGTCGGTGTACTCGCAGAAGCAGGCGTCGGCGATCACCACCAGGTCCGGGCAGCGCTTCTTGATGGCCTTGATCGCGCGCTGCACCACGCCGTTGGCGGCCCACGCCTCCGACCCGACCGGATCCTTCTTCTCCGGGATGCCGAACAGCAGCACCGAGGGGATGCCGGCGTCGTAGGCCGCCGCGGCCGCGTCGACCACGGTGTCGACCGAGTAGACGAACTGCCCCGGCATCGACGCGATGGGCTTCTTCACGCCGGTCCCCGGCGCGCAGAACATCGGAAAGCAGAGGTTGTCGATCGCCAGGCGGGTCTCGCGCACCATCCGCCGCAGGCCAGCGGTGCGCCGGACCCGGCGGGCGCGGTAGTCGGGGAAGTTCATGGGGCGTCTGGATACACCGATGCCAGGGCCGCCGCCATCCCTGCCGGGTCCGGGGTCGCCGCCACCGCCGCCACGCGCCCGCCGTGGTCGGCCACCGCCGCCGCTGTCGTGGGGCCGATGGCCACCAGCGGGGGCAGGCCTGCCAGCGGTCGCAGCGCCGCGAGCGCCGCGACCTGGGATGGGGCGAAGATCAGGCACGCGGCGGCACCATCCAGGGCGGCCAGCCCAGCGCGCAGGGCCGGATGGCTGGACGGCAGGCGGCCCTGGCGGTAGGCCACCGCGGGGATGACGGTGGCGCCCGCCGCCGTCAACACCGCCAGGGCGTCGTCCCGACCGTCGGCCGACCGCGGGGCCAGGAGCCGGGCGCCGCCGATCCCTCGCCGGACCAGGGCCGCGGCCGCCGCCACGCCGTCGTCGCCCAGGGATTCCGCGCTCAAGCCGGCGATCCGGGCGGCCGCGGCGGTGCGGGCCCCGACCGTAAAGGCCGGGGGTGCGGTGCTACCCGCGGTCTGCAAGGCGGCCACTGCTGGCGCCACGGCGCGTGCACTTGCCAGCCACAACCCGGTCAGGCCGGGGGTGGCAGCTGCGTCGACCAGCGCGTCGATCTCGGCGCCGGTCAACGGCTCGTCGCCCACGAGCGGGAGCGCCACGGCCGTCACCCGCGCGCCCAGCGCCGAGGCGTAGGCCTCGATATCTTCACGGCTCCTGGTGAGGACCACGCGCACGGGGTCGACCGTACCAGGACGACTGACCCCATGGCGGCTCGTCCCCACGGGCCGTCGGCCCGGCGACCGCGAATTTCGGGCCCGCCGGAGTGGCCAGCGTGTGGATCGATGCTTGCTTGGTGTCCGCATCGTGCTGCCCCTCTTCGTCCTGCCCTGGCTCGCGTTCGCCACGCCGACCACCGCGCTGCCCGCGGTCGAGCCCTGCGTGGACACCGCCCGGGCCGAGGTCGAGGTGGTCGGCGGCTACGACGGGGTGCGGGTGGTCACCGCGGACGGCGACCCCGGCGCAGCGATCGTCGTGTCGGTCCTGGGCGACGCTGGCTGGGCGTCGTTGACGGCCCCGGCCGGGGGCGCCTCCACGCTGACCCTGACCGACCAGACGTCGCGGCACGTCATCCTCGCGGTCGAGCCGGCGCTCGACGCCCCGGTCAGCGCCTGTGCGCGGCGGATCGAGTTGGTTCGCCGCGGCGAGGTCGTGGCCGCGGTCGATCTGGCCGGTCGGCCAGCGCCGACCCGGTGATCCTGGTAGCCTCCGCGCCGATGCGCGCGGCCTTGTGGTGTCCGATCCCGCTCCTGCTCGCGATGGCCTGTTCCCGGGCCTCGACCCGGTCGACGCCCGTCGATGAGCCCCCGGCGCCCCTCCGGCCCAGCGCGCCGACCACCGTGCCCGCCGTGCCGACCGCGCCCATCACCTTCACGACAGCCGCCGGTCCGCTGGTCATCCACGCCGAGGTGGTGAAGTCGCCGGGGCGGGTCCAGAAGGGCCTCATGTACCGCAAGTACATGCCGCCCGACGCGGGCATGTTGTTCCTCATGGGCGACGTCGACGACCACCACTTCTGGATGCACAACACGCTCATCCCGCTCGACATCATGTTCATCGACGGCGACAAGCGCGTGGTCGGCATCCTCGACAACGTCCAGCCCCTCGACGAGACCTCGCGCGGCGTCGGGGCGCCGTCGCTGTACGTCCTCGAGGTCAACGGCGGCTGGGCCAAGCAGCACGGCATCTCCGCGGGCGCCCAGCTCGCGTTCGGTGACGTCGACGCCGTCGCCCAGTAGCGCACGCCGGTCGACCGCCGGGGCGGCGTATCAGAACCTGCCGGCCGCGAACGCCGCGACGCCGTCGCCGGTCGGCGTGACCGCCAGCACCGGCCCGCGCTGGCGATGATCCAGCCAGTACATCGTCCCGGCGGCGCCGATCGCCAGGACCCCGACGGTGACCGACAGCCAGCCGCCGGTCGCCGTGCTGCGGACCTCGGGACAGGTCGGGTGGGCGCACGTCGGGTCGCCATCGATCGCCACCAGGTACGCCCCGAGGCCGACCATCGCCACGCCGCCGGCGCCGACGCCGTACGGGATCACGCCGAACCGACGCTGGGGCCGCACCGTCGGCAGGTCGATGACGATCGGCGCTGGCTGGTCCACGGCTTCGACGAAGACGTCCCGCGTGACGGCACCCGCGGCCACGGTGTGCGGCCCGGCCACCAGCGGTCCCGACCACGGCGAGGCCGCCGGCGGGCCACCGTCGATGCGGACCTCGGCGGGGACCGGCGTCGTCGAGATCTGCACCGTGACCCGGTCGTCGCCGTCGGCGGCCAGCATCTCGGTGAGGCCCGTGCGCAGCGCGTCGACGGCCTCGGCCACCGAGCAGGTCTCGCAGGTCGTGCGCCGGCGCCGCAGCACCCGGCCGTGATCGTCGACCACCGCCAGCGCCAGCGCGAACTGGTCGTGGAACGACCCGCTCACCGTCACCGCCACCGTCACGCCGCGCTCGCCGCCGCGGTTGGTCAGCGCGGCCGCGGTGCAGGCCGCGGTCACGCAGGTGTCGGGCGGTGTGCTCGATCGCCCGGTCACCGACACCGCCGCGTCCCGCAGCGCCGCCTCGACCTCGGGTGACGGCGCGCCGTCGATCGACATCCCGATCAGCGCCGGAGCGGCAGAGGCTGAGGCAGCGGAGGCGAGGGCCGCCGCGATCCCGACGAGGACGACGCGCATCGCCGGGAACAGTACCGCGACCGGACCGGCAAGTGCGCCCGGGGAACCGCAAACCCGGCGATCCGCCTCGCCGGCGAGGCCGCGTCGGCGACGGCGCCGGTGCGGGTGCTGGTTTTGGGTCCGCGTCCGGGTCGGATTCCGGCGCCGGGTGCGTGGGTCGCTGGTCAACCCGCTTGACCGAGCCAGGAGCGGCGCTGCCGGCCGGCGGGCAGGCCAACGGCGCGACGGGCGGGGCAGCGCTTTGGCACGGGCGCCGCGCGAGGTGCGGATGATCTCCGCCACCCTCGGGTAGGCTAGGACGATGAGAGCCGTGTGCCTGCTCGCGTTGCTGGTGGCCGCCTGCGCAAGCAGCGATGGGAGAGCGGTCGACGCCGGGCCCGGCGCGGCCGACGGGGCGACCGTCGATGGTCGGCGCGAGCCCGACGCGGGCGTCGCCGCCGCATGTCCGCCCGGGCAGGTGGCGACCAGCATCGACACGGCCGGGGCGATCACGTGCGCGGCGGTCGAGGGCGAGGCCGCCAGCGCCGTGCGCGCGCGCTGCTCGGTGTACCTGGGGCAGCGCGATAGCTGCACCGGCTGCGCCGACCCGCCGACCAAGTGGAGCGCGAGCGGCCCGTCTGCGTGTACGCCCGGCGTCGGCGCTGGCAACACCTGCGTGACGGCGACGCTCGACGATCCGGCCGCGCCGGTGGAGCTGGCGACGCTCGACCTCGACGGCAACGTCAACGGCGACGACAAGCTGTTCACGACCTTGCACTGTGTCCGGGCGCCGCGGGCGCCGCTGCCGGCGCCGTGCCGACCGGGCTGGGCGATCACCGGCCGCGCCGGGACGGCGTGGATGTGCGCGCCGCTGGCGGAGGCAGTGGTCGGCTACGTCGGCAGCCAGTGCGCGGTCTACCTGGGCTGGCAGGACAGCTGCGACGGCTGCACCACGCCGCCGACCAAGTGGGGCCACGCCAACGACGCCGGGTGCGCCAGCGGCGCCGGCGCCAACGGCACCTGCACCGCCGCCACCCTGGCCGGCGAGACCGTGAACCTGTTTGGCCTCAACACCGGCGGCGACGTCGACGGCAACGACAAGCTGCACGTCGGGCTGGCCTGCGCCGCGCCGTCCACCGCACCGACGTCGTCGCGGACCCAGTGTCCCGATGGCCAGTTCGTGACAGGCACCCAGGCCGACGGCTCGTTCGATTGCGCCGATCCGGCCGCCGCGGCCGCTGCCTACGTCGACACCCACTGCGCGTTGTTCTTTGGCTGGCGCGACAGCTGCGACGCCTGCACCCAGGGGCCGGCCAAGTGGGGCGGAACCGGGCCGAGCAGCTGCGCGCTGGGCGTCGGCGCCGACGACACCTGCACCACGATGACGCTGGGCGGCGTGTCGCTGCCGATGTTCGGGCTCAACACCGACGGCGACGTCAACGGCGACGACACGCTGTACCTGGGCCTGCGCTGCACGCCGTGACCGGGCCGGGCAGCACCGCCGCCGTGCGGCGCGCCGCGGCGACGTAACGACCGGAGGCAAGTTCGGGCACGGCGTGAACGTCCGGGCCGGAGCGGCGACCAACGGTCATGCTCGCTCTGCGCTTGGCGCTCGTCTCGCTGGTGGCGGTCAGCTGTTCCGGCGACGGCGCGCCGGCCAGGCCCGACGCGGGCGGCGTGGACGGGGCGGGGCCTGACAGCCTCGGGGCGGACGCTGGAGCCCCCGACGCGGCGGCCCCGGACGCGGCGGCCCCGGATGCGCCGGCACTGGATGCGCCGGCACTGGATGCGCCGGAGCTGGACGCGCCGGCACTGGATGCGCCGGAGCTGGACGCGGCGGCCCCGGACGCGGCAGCCCCGGACGCGGCGGCGCTGGATGCGGCGGCCCCGGACGCGGCCAACCCGGACGCCAGCGTGGACGCCGGGCCGTGGATCGATCCGCTCGACCACGCGTTCGGCGCGGACGGGTTCGTCACCTTCGACGGCGCGGTCGTCGGCCTCGCCGTGCTACCGGATCAGAAGATCTTGATCGCGGGCGTCCGCACGCCGGTCCCGCCGGCTTCGTACGGCACCGGCTTTCTCGAGCGTCGCCTCCGTGACGGTTCGCTCGATCCATCGTTCGATGGCGACGGGGTGGTCGACCTGGCCGGAGGCGCCGGCGACATGGCCGTCCTGGCCGACGGCCGGATCCTGGTCACTGGGCCGGCGTTACGCCTGTTCTCGGCCGACGGCGCGCTGATCACGACGCTCGCGACCGCGAGCGCAGGCGGTGGCTTCGAGCGCATCATCGCGCTGCCTGACGGTGGCTTCGCGGTGGTCGTCGTCAGCCCGTTGTTCCTCGCGACCAGGCTCGATGTGTACCGCTACGACGCTTTCATGCAGCGGCTGTGGGCGTCGCCGCAGGGGTTGCTCAACTTCAACGCTGGCGTCGCCACCCTGGCCCACGTGACCGCTGACGGCGGCGACCACGTCGTGCTCAGCACCGAGGGGCAGCTGGTCAGCCGCGCCACCGCCACCGGCGCCGCTGACGGCGCGTTCGCAGGCTTGGCCTGGCTGCCGGCGGACTACGCGGTGACCGTCCACGACGGGCTGGGCCGGGTCGCCGCGGTCGACGCGCCGCCGGGGGCGATGCGGATCCGGTGGGTCGCGTCGAGCGGCGCGACCGGCCCTGCGGTCGGCGCGACCGGCTGCCTCGCGGCAGGCACCTACGCTCGTCCGGCGGTCGCGGTCGACGCGACCGGGCGCCTGCTGCTGGCGCCGTGGGTCGGCGCGACCGATCGCCAGGTCTCCGTGGTCCGGATCGCGCCGGGGCTCGACCAGCTCGACCCCGCGTGGGGATGTGGCCGCTGGTTTCAGGTGCCGCCCTACTGCCCGCCAGCGCAGCCGTGCCTGGGGGCGGAACCGTCTGATGCCACGGTCGCCGTCGGCCTCGAGGTCGCGAGCGACGGGACCATCGTCGTCGCCGGCCACTTGGCGCGCAGCGGAGGGCCGTACCGCGGGTACCTGGCCCGGCTCATGCCCTAGGGCCCGACCGGCGCCCGCACGGGCCAAGGTCAGGCTGGTGGTTACGGGATGGCCCGCGCCAGCGCGCGGGTCAGGTCGGCCGACGACACCGGGTGCTCGAGGCGGGCGACCTCGCGGCCGGCGCCGTCGAGGACGACGGTGGTCGGGATCTGGCGGATGGGGCCGAGCGGGCCGGCCCCGGACCAGTCGGCCTCGGTGCCGAGCGCGACCAGGTAGCGGACGTCGGCGCCCTTGCGCCACGGCGCGACCAGGGCGTAGCCCTCGCGATCCAGCGCGAGGCCGACCACGGCGACGTCGGGCCGGGCCGCCGCCTCGGCCAGGGCCGGCTCGTCGAGCGCCGCCGCCGTCGACGAGGTGGTGAAGACGTGGATGACCACCCGCTGGTCGCGCAGCTCGCTCAGGCGGACCTCTCCGCCGTCGAGCGCGGGCCACACCGCGTCGAGCGGCGGTCCCAGCGGCCGGGCCGGGGCTGGCGGTCCGCCGCACCCGACGAGGCCGAGCGCCACCAGCGACCCAGCGCACGATCGCCACGCCGCGTCGATCACGACGGCGCGTCCGGCGGCGCCGCGCGCAGCGACCAGGCGAGCAGCGGTGGCGTCACCATGGTGGTCACCATCACCACCAGCACCACGGCCGCGTAGGTGGTGGGGCCGATCACCGGCTCGCCGCCGAGCGACAAGCTGGCGCCGGTGGCGGCGAAGATCAGGCCGACCTCGCCGCGCGGGATCATGCCGAGGCCGACCGACCGCTTGTGGACGCCGTCGCCGAACGCGACCAGCGCGCACGCCTGCTTGCCCACCACCGCGGCCACGGTCAGGGCGCCGGCCAGCGCCAGCGCATCGGTGTTGCCGAACGCGCCGAGGTCGACGTGGGCGCCGGTGAGGACGAAGAACACCGGCGTCAGCACCTGCGCCAGCGGCTCGACCGACGCCTCGAGTGGGCGGTCGCCCTTGATCAGGTGGTCGTGGAACACCACCTCGTCGAGGACCAGCCCGGCGGCGAACGCGCCGACGATGGGCGCCAGCCCGACGGCGTGGGCGGCGTAGGCGACGGCGAAGCAGAACGCCAGGGAGGTGGTCAACAGCACGCCGTGGACGCGCAGGATGCTGGCGGCGCGGTACAGCCGCTTGGAGGCGGGCCGGCCCAAGAGCATCGCCACCGCGAGGAAGCCGATCGCCTTGGCCAGGATGACGAGGATGGCGAGCGCGTCGACCGAGGCGCCGCTCTCGGCGCCCTTGACCATGGCGGTGACCACCGCCAGGACGATCAGCCCCAGCACGTCGTCGATCACCGCCGCGCCCAGCACCACCCGCCCGGTCGGCGAGTCGATCTTGCCCAGGTCCTTGAACACCCGCGCGGTGATGCCGACCGAGGTGGCGGTCAGCACCGCGCCGATGAACAAGTGGGTGTGCCAGGTCTTGTCGGGCGCCAGCGAGGCGTGGATGCCGTAGCCCATCGCCATCGGCAGCACCACGCCGACGCAGGCCACCACCAGGGCCGACAGCCCGACCTTGGCCATCTGGGTCAGGTTGGACTCGAGGCCGACCTGGAACAGCAACAAGATCACGCCGAGCTCGCCGAGGAACGCCAGGTTGCCGTCGCCGATGGCGAAGTCGAGGCCGTGCCAGCCGACCAGGTCCAGGTTGCCGACGATGATGCCGCACGCCAGCTCGCCGAGCACCGCCGGCAGGCCGACCCGGGTCAGCAGGTCGCCGCCCAGCTTGGCGAACGCCCACAGCCCGGCCAGCACCACGAGCAGGCGCGCGTCGAAGGCGCCGCCCGACGAGCCGCCCAGAAGCAAGACCGCCGCGGCGCACACCAGGCCACGCTTCATCGGTGAACTCCGGTCGGCTTGGTCGCCAGCACCACGTACTGGTGGGGCAGCGTCTCGTCGGCGATCCGGGCGGTCAACCCGGCGGCGGTGAGCTCGGCTGCCACCTGCGCCGCCGACAGCCGCATCGCGGCCGGCGGGCCCATGGGCGCGTCGAGGGTGAAGTCGACCACCGCCACCACGCCGCCCGGGCGCAGCCCGGCCGCCAGCGCGGCGGCGTAGCGGGCACGATCCGGCAGGTGGTGCCAGGTGTCGACGATGAGGACGCGATCGACGCCGTTGGCCGGTAGCGCGGGATCGTCCGGGGTGACCACCTTGGCGGTGACGTTGCGCCACAGCTCGCGGCGCGCGCGCTCGGTGATGTACGCGACCATGGTCGGGGCGGTGTCGAGGGCCCAGACCTGGCCGGCGCCGCCGACGCGCTGGCTCAGGTGGCGCTCGAAGTAGCCGGTGCCGGCGCCGATGTCGACCACCAGCTGGCCCGGGCCCGGGTCGAGGAGCGCGACGACGTCGGCCGGCTTCTGCCAGGCGTCGCGCGCGGGGTCGTCGAACACCTTGGCCCAGCCGGCGGCGTCCGAGAAGTCGTGGTCGACGTGGCCGCCGGTGGCGTGGTGGCCGTGGTCGTGGTGGTCGACGGCGGTGGGCGCGCCATCGGCCGCGGCGTGGTCGTGGCCGGTGTGCCCGTGCTGGTGGTGATCGACGTGATCGTGGCCGGCGTGGGCGCCCGCGGCCGGCGGCGGCGGCGCGGTGGTCACGGGGGACGTGGCGGCGGGACCGCACGCGGCGCTGGCGAACATGGCGGCGAACATCGGGCGACGCATCGCCGCAACGTAGCGCCACGGCGGCGGCTACACCAGCGAGCCGGCCAGCCAGTCGGCCAGGTCGCCCACCGACGACACCAGGCTGTTGGCGTGACGCAGCCGCTCGCTCTGGGTCTTGACCACCTCGATGAGCAGCGCGGTGGCGGCCCGCGGGTCGTGGCGCACCAGCTGCTGCAGCTCGAGGAACGGCAGGCGGAACAAGAACGACTCGGCGCGCGCGGTGACGGTGGCCGAGCGCGGGGCCGGTTCGATCAGGGCCATCTCGCCGAAGAAGCTGCCGGCGTGCAGCCGCGCCAGCGGGTGCCCCCCCTTCGACACCTCGACCTCGCCGGTCAGGACCAGGTACAGCGCGTCGCCCAGGCTGCCCTCGGTGACCACCACCTCGCCGGGCAGGAACGTCTCCAGCTCGCCGGCCCGGGCGATGCGGCTCTGGTGATCGGGGCCGACCCGCGCCAGCAGCGGATGGTGCTCGAGCAGGCGCGCCGTCGTCACGGCGCGAGTATACGCGGGTGGTAGGCTCGCCGCGATGAAACCCTCGGTCGTCGTGTCGATCGCCGTCACCTGCGTCGCGTCGGCTGTCCCGGCGGCGGCGCAGGTCGCCGCCAACCGCTACCTGGACGATCCGACCCGCGGCATCGAGCTGCCGGTGACGCCGTTGGCCGGTGACGCGGACGCGCGCGCCACCGTGGCCAACCCCGGCGCCCTGCAGTTCCTCGACGGCCAGAGCCTGGTGCTGGCGGCGACCGGGCTCACCGACCAGGCCGCGTCCGGCGGCGGCGGGCTGGGCGGCTACGCGGCGACGCCGCTGGGCGGCGGCCTCATCCCGCGGTTCGCCGTCGCGGCCGGGCTCGAGCGGTTGTTCCCGCCGCGGGCCTCGCTCGACCCCGACCCCGGGGAACCCTGGCGCCTGTCGCTGGCGGCGTCGGTGAGCGCGTGGCGTGGCTGGGCGCTGGGCGGGACGTGGCACCACGGCTTCGGCGGCGGCGCCGCGGCCGGCACCTCGACCTTCGACGTAGGCGTGGCCAACCGGTTCGGCAACCACCTGGCCGTCGGCGCGGTGGTGCGTGGCATCAACGCGCCGATGGTGGCCGGCTTCGCGGTGCCGCGGCGGTACCTGCTGGAGCTCGGGGTGCGGCCGCTCGGCACGTCGAGCCTCGAGCTGGGCCTGGGCGCCGAGGTGACCGAGCCGACCGCCCAGCGCGGTGCCGCCGGCGGCGGCTGGCTGCGAGCGTCGGTCGGCGTGGTGACCGGGGTGGCGGTCGAGGCGGTGGCCGAGGCTCGCCCGGTGATCGCGCGGGTCACCACCGGCACCGGCGACGTGCGCGATCAGGCCGGGCGCGACGTGCGGGTCACCGCCGGCGTGTCGATCTCGTTCGGGCAGCTGGGCCTGGCCGCCTACGGCGGCGGGCGCTTGGCCGACGGCACCGCCGACGGCGCCGGCGCCAGCCTGGTCGCCCGGTGGGCCGAGCTGCCGGCCCCGTCGGTGGTCCCGACCGCGCCGCGCATCGAGCGGATCGAGCTGTCGGGCCCGCAGTCGGCCCGCGCGGTGGTCGCCGCCGCGCTGCGGCTGCGGGCGATCGCCCGCGACCCCCACGTGCGCGGCGTGGTGCTGGCCATCGACAGCGTCGGCGCCGGGTGGGCGTCGCTCGAGGAGCTGCGGGCCGAGGTGGCGCGGGTCCGGGCCAGCGGCAAGCAGGTGTTCGCCTACCTGGTGTCGGCCACCTCGCGCGACTACTGGCTGGCGTCGAGCGCCGACCGCATCTACCTCGACCCCGGCGGCGGGGTGCGCCTGGTCGGCTTCGCCGGCACCACGCTGTACCTGAAGGGCCTGTTCGACCAGCTCGGGGTCGAGGCGCAGTTCGAGAAGATCCGGGAGTACAAGAGCGCGCCCGAGCAGTTCACCGAGACCGGCCCGACCCCGGCCGCGGCGCGCATGCGCGACGAGCTGTACGACGGCATGTGGGACGCGTTCGTCGAGGGCATCGCCGCCGGACGCCACCTGGATCCCGCCACCGTGCGCGCGCTGGTCGACGGCGGCCCCTACACCGCCGGCCAGCTGGCGGATGACCACCGGCTGGTCGACGCGGTCGCCACGCCCGAGCGGGTGGTCGAGCTGATCGCGCACGAGCTGGGCGGCCTGGCCCCGGTGGCGGTGGCGCCCCGGGTCAAAGACGATCGGTGGGAGCGGCCCGGCGTCGCGGTCATCTACGCCGACGGCGACATCGTCGACGGCAGGTCCCAGAACATCCCGCTGATCGGCCGCCGCCTGGTCGGCGGCGAGACGGTGGCCGCGCTGATCGCGGCGGCCCGGCAGAGTCCCCGGGTCGCGGCCATCGTCATCCGCATCGACTCGCCGGGCGGCAGCGCGCTGGCGTCCGAGCTGATGTCGCGCGAGGTGTTCGCCACCCGCGGCCGCAAGCCGATCGTGTGCTCGATGGGCGACGTCGCCGCCTCGGGCGGCTACTTCCTGGCGGCCGGCTGCGACACCGTGCTGGCGTCGTCGACGACCATCACCGGCTCGATCGGCATCTTCTACGGCAAGTTCGATCTGTCGGGCCTGCTGGGCCGGCTGGGCATCAACGCCGAGACCTTCCGCCGCGGCGCCCGCGCCGACATGGACAGCATGTTCCGGCCCTACACCGAGGACGAGCGGGCGGCGCTGCTCGACCGGCTGGGCTACTTCTACGGCCGCTTCACCGACGCGGTGGCGCGCGGGCGCGGGCTGACCCAGGCCCGGGTCGACCAGCTCGGCCGCGGCCACGTCTACACCGGCGCGCAGGCGCTGGCGCTAGGCCTGGTCGACCAGCTGGGCGGCGTGGCCGACGCGGTGGCGCTGGCCAAGACCCGGGCCGGGCTCGCCGCCGACGCGCCGGTGCGGCTCATCGAGCTGCCGCGCAGCCAGCCCGGCTTGCTCGGTGCGCTGGGACGGCTGGTCGGCGGGGCCCAGGCCGACGCGACCGACGCCGGCTCGTTGTGGGCGCTGCCGGCGGTGCGCGCGGCGCTGGCCGCGGTGCCTCCGGCGCTGCTGGTGACGCCGGGCGGAGCCCAGGCCCGGCTACCGTTCGACGTCGTCTGGGAGTGAG
The DNA here is from genome assembly GCA_041389965.1 of Kofleriaceae bacterium. Classification (GTDB taxonomy): domain Bacteria; phylum Myxococcota_A; class Polyangia; order Haliangiales; family Haliangiaceae; genus UBA2376. Next base: position 403,438 of record JAWKQV010000004.1, read on the forward strand.
GCGTCGGGCGCGACGCCGGCGTCCTGACCATCGCCATCGGTGCGTGCGTGGGCGTCGGCGGCGACGCCGGCATCCTGGCGGCTGGGCGGGATCTCCGGCGGCGGGATCGGCCGGTAGTCGGCTGGCGGGTCGGGTGGCCGCTTGCACCGCATCACGCCGAAGCCGAGGCCGAGGTTGATGCCCATGATGATGAACATGCCGCCGGTCACCGTCAGCCAGTAGCGACGGTGCTTGCGCGAGAACGGGCGCGCTCGGTCCTTCATGCTCGATCCTGGAGCGTAGGTAGCACGCGCGTCCCGGCGGCGGGAGGCGGGCGCCGAGCGGCGAATCGTCGCTGTCAGCCGGGCCGCGAGCGCTGGGCCGCGAAGAACGCCGCCAGGTCCCACGCCAGCGGGCTGACCGCCTCGATCGGCGCGCCGGTGCGCGGGTGGGGCAGGCGCAGCCGGTGGGCGTGCAGGGCGTGGCGCGGCAGCACGAACTGCTCGGCCAGGGCCCGGGTCATGCCGCCGTCGCAGAACGCCATGAACGCGCGATCGCCGTGGCCGTACAGCTTGTCGCCGACGATGGGGAACCCGGCGTGGGCCAGGTGGGCGCGGATCTGGTGCTGGCGGCCGGTCACCAGCTCGCACGCGACCAGGGCGTAGTCGCCGGCGCGGTCGACCACCGTGACCTTGGTGATCGCCGGCAGGCCGTCGGGCCGGATCACCATGCGCACGCCGGGCAGCAGCGTGGCGTCGTCGGGCCCGGCCACCGCCAGCGGCTGATCGAGCACCAGCGGGGGCGCGCCCGGCTCGGGCCACGGCGGCTGGCCGTGGCAGATCGCCAGGTAGGTCTTGGCCGCGCGCTTGTGCTCGAACGCGCCCTTGAGCGCCGCGGCCGCGGCCCGGTTGCCCGCCAGCGCCAGCGCGCCCGAGGTCTCGCGGTCGAGGCGATGGCCGATCTGCCACGGGGTGTCGGGCAGGCGCTCGCTGACCACCCGGGTCAGCGTGTTCCAGTAGAACTTGGCCGACGCATGCACCGGCAGGCCGGCCGGCTTGTCGACGATGAGCAGGTCGGCGTCCTGGTGCAACACGCCGAAGGTGCGCGGGCACGGCGGCTCGGCCCGGGCCGCCCGGCGCAACACCAGCACATCGCCGGCGTGGACCGTCATGGCCGGGCGCGGCCGGCGGCCGTCGCCGCGGGTCAGCTGGGTGGCGATGACCTCCTGGATCCGGGTGCGCGACAGCCGAGGGATGATGCGCTTGAGGTAGTGATCGAGCCGGGTCCCGGCGTGGTCTTCCGCCACCACCAGCTCGCGGACGATGGTGCGCGGCTGGCCGGCCTCGTCGAGGTGGGCGGTCAGGCCCAGGTCGACGCCCGCGGGGGGCGCCCACCAGGATCCCAGGTCGGCGAACGCGTCGAGCGCCGCCGCGGCGTCGTCGGTGGCGTCGGTGCCGTCGGTGTCGTCGAGATCCTCGTCGAGGTCGGCGTCCATCAGTCGGGGTCCCGGTACCGCGCCAGCTCGAGCTGGTAGCGTCGGACGCGGTTGTACACGGTGGCCCGCGCCAGGCCCAGGGCCCGAGCCACCAGCGGGATGCGGCCGTGGTAGCGCGCCAGCGCGGCCTCGAACAGCGCCCGCTCGGCGGCGGCGGCCGTGGGCAGCGTCGACGGCGGCGCGGCCGGGGAGGGCGGCGCGGGCAGGACCGCCGTCGGCGATGGCGCTGGCGTCGGTGAGGGCGGCTGGCCGCCCTGGCGCCGGCCCAGGTCGACCGGCAGCACCTCGATGATCGTGGCGTCGCTCGGCGCCAGCGCCACCGCGCTCTCGATGACGTGCTCGAGCTCGCGCACGTTGCCGGGCCACGGGTGAGCGGCCAGCGCCGCCGCCACCGCCGGGCTGACCCCGAGGACGCGATGGCCTGGGGCCCGCGCGTGGCGCGACAGGAAGTGCGCGGTCAGCGCCGCCACGTCGCCCGGGCGGTCGCGCAGCGGCGGCAGCGGGATGTGGATGACCCGCAACCGGTAGAACAGATCGCGACGGAACAGCCCGCGCGCGACGTCGTCGTCGAGCTCGCGGTTGGTGGTCGCGATGATCCGGCCGGTGACCGACAGCTCACGGGCGCCGCCCAGCCGCGACACGGTCTTCTCCTGCAAGACCCGCAGCAGCTTGACCTGCATGTCGAGCGGCATGTCGCCGACCTCGTCGAGCAAGAGGGTGCCGCCCTCGGCCAGCTCGAACTTCCCGGGGCGGCCACCGCGGCGGGCCCCGGTGAACGCGCCGGCCTCGTACCCGAACAGCTCGCTCTCGAGCAGGTCGCGCGGGATCGCCGCGCAGTTGATGGCGACGAACGGCCCGGCGGCCCGGGCCGACGCGTTGTGGATGGCCTGGGCCAGGACCTCCTTGCCGGTGCCGCTCTCGCCGGTCAGGAGCACCGCGGCGTCGCTGCCGGCGGCGGCCTCGGCCAGGGCCCGGACGTGGCGCACCGCCGGGGCGTCGCCGACCAGCGCGTCGAGCGTGTAGCGGGCGCTGGTGCCGACGATGCGGTGGGCCAGGGTCTGGGCCCGGCGCAGCTCGGTCAGGGTGGCCACGAGCCCCGCGGTCGCGCCGCGATCGTCTTTGACCAGCCGGGTCGACACCAGCAACTCGGTCGCGCCCACCGGCACCGCGCGGCCGTCGAGATCGTCGCCGCGGGCCACCGCCTCCTCGAGCGCCGCCGCCACCGCCCGGGTGTCGGGCCGCGCCCGCAGCTCGACCTGGTCGGGCGCGTCCACCACCGTCGCCGTCAGGCCCAGCAGGCGGGCCGCCGCCGGGTTGATGGCGGTCAACCGCCCCCCGGGATCGATGGCCAGCACGCCATCGCCGATGGCCGCCAGGGTGGTGGCGGTGGTGCGCGCGGCGAGGCGCAGCTCGTCGGCGGCGCGGGCCCGGTCGACGATGGCCGCGGCCTGGCTGGCGAAGGCGGCGACCAGGTCGAGGTCGCGCTCGGTGAACACCCCGCCCGACGGGGTGCGGTCGACCCACAGCGCGCCCAGGATGCTGGCGCCGACCCGCAGCGGCGCGGTCAAGGTCGGCGCCAGCGCGCCCGCCTGGGCGTCGTCGCCGCGGGCGTCGGCGGTGGCCTCGGCCAGGAGCGTCGGGCGGGCCGCGGGCGCCAGGGCCAGGTCGAGCGCGCCGTGCCACGGCCCCGGGGCGGCGGCGGTGACCCCGATGGCGCCTTCCCGGGCGCCGGCCAGGCGCACCACCGCGCGATCGCCGCCGACCAGCTGACATGCCAGCCGGGCCACCGCGGTCGGCAGCTGGGCGAAGTCGGTGATCTGCGCCAGCGATCGAATCAGCTCGAGCAGGCCGCGGATGTTCTCGCGATCGACCACCACCGCGGTGGCCGCGGTCGCCAGCCGCTCGGCGGCGCCGGCCATGGCCGCCAGGCTGCCGTCCAGCTCGGTCCGCAGCGCCGGCTCGACCCGGGCCCGGGCCACCGCGTCGGTCACTGCCTGCCGGTGGCGCCGCAGCTCGGCCAACAGCGGGGTCAGCTCGACGGTCGGTACCCGGTCGGTGGCGCGCCGACCGAAGCGGCGGAACGCCTCGCGCACCCGCTCGAGGTCGCGCAGGCTACCGCCGGCGCGGAACAGCTCGTGGGCCCGGGCCAGGTAGCTGGCGGCGCCCAGCCCGTCGTCGGTGCGTCCCGCGTGGCCACCCAGCGCCAGGCCCAGCGCCAGGCACGCCTCGGCCTCGACCCGGCGGAGCCCGGCGCCGGCCGCCAGATCGATCACCTCGCGCCAGCACACCACCGCGGCGGCGCCGTCACCGGCCTGCTGGCGGACCTCGGCGTCGGCCGCGAGCACCGTCGCCACGATCGCCGGCCGGGTGCCGATCCGCACCTCGGCGCGGGCCCCGGTGATGAGCCGGTGGGCCTCGTCGCGCCGGCCGCGCCGGGCCAGCACCCGGGCCAGGGCCGCCGCCGCGCGGGCATGCAGCTCGCGGTCGCGCACCGCCACCGCGGCCGCCTCGGCTGCGGTCAACAGGGCGGTGGCGGTGGCGTCGTCGCCGCGTGCCGCCGCCGCCTCGCCCAGCGCCAGCTGCACCAGCGCCGCCAGCGCCTCGTCGCCGTGGGCCTCGGCCAGGTCGAGGGCGCCGTCGAGGAGCGTCAGCGCCCGCTCGCCGTCGCCGCGGCTGGTACACACCTCGGCCAGCGTGACCTCGACCCGCGCCGCGTCGGCGGGTCGGTCCAGCGTCCGCAGCAGGTCGCGCGCGACGGTCAGGTGCTGCAGCGCCGGCTCGGCCTCGCCGCGGTCGCGGTAGCCCTCGCCCAGGGCCTGGGCCAGGGCCGCGCGGCGGTCGTCGTCGGGCGCCGCCGCCAGGCGCGCGGTCAGGTCGGCCAGCTCGGCGGGGACGTCCACGGCAGCTTACCGTAGCGCACCGGCGCGAGACCGGCGCGCTTGCGCTACCATCGGGCGGCCGTCGCATGAAGAAGTTCCCGGACTTCGTCCCGCCCACCAAGGTCGCGTTCCTCGAGCGTGGGCCGACGCTGCACCTGCGGCAGTGCCAGCTGGCCGCGGTCGACAGCGCCGAGGAGTGGACCTTCGAGAAGGACGAGATCCGGATCGGATCGATGGACGACAACGACGTGGTGGTGCGCGACGAGACGGTGTCGCGCTACCACTGCAAGATCGTGCAGGAGGACTCCGGCTACGTGTTGGTCGATCTCAGCTCGACCAACGGCACCTTCATCAACAAGGTGCGGATCCGCGAGGGCTACCTCAAGCCCGGCTGCACCATCGGGGTGGGCCAGAGCCTGCTCCGGTTCCACGCCCGCGAGGAGGAAGTGTCGATCGTGCCCTCGGGCGCCGATCGCCTGGGCGGCCTGGTCGGCGGCAACCCGCGCATGCGCGAGATGTACAGCATCCTCGAGCGCATCTCGCCCACCGCCACCACGGTGGTGATCGAGGGCGAGACCGGCACCGGCAAGGAGGTGGTGGCGCAGACTATTCACAACCTGTCGCCGCGGGCCGGCCGCGAGCTGGTGGTGTTCGACTGTGGCGCGGTGCCACCCAACCTGATCGAGAGCGAGCTGTTCGGCCACGAGAAGGGCAGCTTCACCGGCGCGGTCATGACCCGGCAGGGGTTGTTCGAGCTGGCCGACGGCGGCACCCTGTTCCTCGACGAGCTGGGCGAGCTGCCGCTGGACCTGCAGCCCAAGCTGCTGCGCGCGCTCGAGCAGCGCGAGGTGCGGCGGGTCGGCGGCGCCAAGACCGCCAAGGTCGACGTGCGCATCATCGCCGCGACCAACCGCAACCTCGAGGACGAGGTGCGGGCCGGCCGGTTCCGCCAGGACCTGTTCTACCGCCTCAGCGTGGTGCGGCTGCGCCTGCCGGCCTTGCGCGATCGCCCCGACGACATCGCCGCGCTGGTAGCCCACTTTCTCGACGGCGCCCCCTACAACCTGACCGCCGATGGCCGGCCGCGGGTGCGCGGGCTGGCCCGCGACGCGCTGGCCGCGCTCGAGGCCTACCCGTGGCCCGGCAACGTGCGCGAGCTGGTCAACGTCATCGAGCGGGCGGTGTCGTTCGCCGACGGCGATCTGATCGAGCTGGCCGATCTGCCCGAGGCGGTGCGCGACGTCCGCCACGCGCCACCCCGGCGGGCCGCCACGGTCGAGCCGCGCCCGGCCGCGACGCCGCGCCCGCCCGACGAGCTGCTCGACGGCGTGACCTTCAAGGACGCCAAGGAGCGCTGGGTGTCGAGCTTCGAGCGCGACTACATCGTGTCGCTGCTGCGCCGGCACGGCGGCAACATCTCGCACGCGGCGCGCGACGCCGACATCGATCGCAAGTACTTCCGCAAGCTGATGAAGAAGTACGAGATCGAGGCGATGGGCGCGGTCGGCGTCGACGACGACGACGACTGAGCGCGCCGCGGGCTGGCCGGGCGTCGCTTCCCGCGCCCGAGCGGATCGGCTACCGTCCCGGCCATGGCCAGAAGAGAAGACGCGCTCGACTACCACCGCCGCGGCCGCAAGGGCAAGATCGAGGTCGTCTCGTCGAAGCCGCTGGTGAGCCAGCACGATCTGTCGCTGGCGTACACGCCGGGCGTGGCCGAGCCGTGCCTCGAGATCGCGCGCGATCCCGACGCCAGCTGGGAGTACACCGCGCGCGGCAACCTGGTCGCGGTCATCTCCAACGGCACCGCGGTCTTGGGGCTGGGCGACATCGGCCCGGCCGCCGGCAAGCCGGTCATGGAGGGCAAGGCCTGCCTGTTCAAGAAGTTCGCCGACATCGACGTGTTCGATCTCGAGGTGGCCGAGAAGGACGTCGATCGCCTGGTCGACATCATCGCCGCGCTCGAGCCGACCTTCGGCGGCATCAACCTCGAGGACATCGCCGCGCCGGCGTGCTTCGAGGTCGAGGAGAAGCTGCGCGCCCGGCTGTCGATCCCGGTGTTCCACGACGACCAGCACGGCACGGCGATCATCTCCGGCGCCGGCCTGCTCAACGCCGCCGAGCTGGCCGGCAAGGCGCTGGCCGACCTGCGCTTGGTGGTCTCGGGCGCCGGCGCCGCCGCCATCGCCTGCGTCGAGTTCTTCGTGTCGCTCGGGCTGGCCAAGGATCACGTCACGCTGTGCGACTCCAAGGGCGTGGTCCACGCCGGCCGCGACGATCTCAACCGCCACAAGCAGCGCTTCGCCGGCCCCGACGACGGGCGGCGCACGCTGGCCGACGCCATGCGCGGCGCCGACATGTTCATGGGGCTGAGCGTGGCCGGGGTGGTGACGCCGGCGATGCTGGCGACCATGGCGCCGCACCCGATCATCTTCGCGCTGGCCAACCCCGACCCCGAGATCGGCTACCCCGAGGCGGTCGCGGCCCGGCCCGACGCGCTGGTCGCCACCGGACGCTCGGACTACCCCAACCAGGTCAACAACGTCCTGGGCTTTCCCTACATCTTCCGCGGGGCCCTCGACGTGCGGGCCCGCTCGATCAGCGAGGCGATGAAGGTGGCGGCGGCGCGGGCCCTGGCCGCGCTGACCCGCGAGCCGGTGCCCGACAGCGTCATCGCTGCCTACGGCGGCAAGCCGCTCCGGTTCGGGCCCGACTACTTCATCCCCAAGCCGTTCGATCCACGGGTGCTGTGGACGGTGGCGCCGGCGGTGGCCGAGGCGGCCATGGCCTCGGGCGTCGCCCGCAAGGCCCTCGACATCGCCGAGTACCGCGACGGGTTGCAGCGCCGGTCGTCCAACGCGGCGTTCTCGATCATGCGCGGCATGCACCGGGCGGCCCGGCGCGAGCCGCGGCGGGTGGTGTTCCCCGAGGCCGCCAACCCGCGGGTGCTGCGGGCGATCCAGCAGATCGTCGACGACGGCATCGCCCGGCCGGTGCTGCTGGGGCGCGCCGCCGAGATCGAGGCGCTGTGCCGGGAGTCGTCGCTGACGCTGCTCGACCACGCCGAGCTGCGCGACCCGACCGCCGAGGCGACCGCCGGCGAGCGCGAGGGCTACGCGCTGCGGCTGACCGAGCTGCGCGCGCGCAAGGGCATGACCCTGCCGATGGCGCGGTCGCTGGTGCGGCAGAGCAACTACTACGGCGTCATGATGCTCGAGCGGGGCGACGTCGACGGGCTGGTCGGCGGGTTCCGGCGGACCTACCCGGAGAGCGTGCGGCCGGCGCTGCAGATCCTCGGGCTGGCGCCCGGGGTCGAGGTCGCGGTCGGCATGTACATGATGGTCCTGCAGAACTCGGTGCGGTTCTTCGGCGACACCGTGTTCAACGTCGCGCCCACCGCCAGCCAGCTGGCCGACATCGCGGTGCAGATGGCCGACGCGGTGGCTGCGCTGGGGGTGACGCCGCGGGTGGCGATGATCTCGTACTCCAACTTCGGCTCGGTCCGGCACCCCGACGTGCAGCTGGTGCAGGCCGCGCTGGCGCGGGCCCGGCAGCGTCGACCCCAGCTCGAGATCGACGGCGAGATGCAGCCCGAGGTGGCGCTCGACGAGGCGCGGCGCCGCGAGCTGTTCCCGTTCTCGACGCTCACCAACAACGCCAACGTGCTGGTGTTCTCGGACCTGGCGGCCGGCAACGCCGCCTACCAGACGCTCGAGTGCCTGGGCGGCGCCGCCGCGGTGGGGCCGATCCTGCTGGGGGTGTCGAAGCCGGTGTCGCTCCTGCAGAACGAGTCCACCGTCGAGGACATCGTCAACATGACCGCCTACACCGTCATGCAGGCCCACAAGGCCGCCGCCGGCGCGTGAGCCGCGGCCGGCGCCGCGCGGGCGGTCAGGCCTGCTGCAGCTCGAGCTGGGTCGACTCGTCGAGGCGACGGGCGCCCTCGAGCAGCAGGTTCATCGTCGAGGTCTGCACCCGATCGACGCCTTCGACGTCGCAGGTGATCAGCTCGAAGCTGCCGGTGCTCCAGGTGAGCAGGTAGTAGACGCAGTCGGCGTCGACCGGCTCGGGGCGATCGTCGAGGCGGGCGTGGACCACGCGGCCGTTGCGGACCAGGACCTGGGCCGTGCTGGCGCTGGGATCGCGCAGGGTGAGCACGCCGGTCTTGCGCTCCATCTCGATCATCGTGAGCAGCGCGGCGAGCCCGATCTGGGCCAGGTCACCCTTGAGGGATGGCCCGAGGATGGTCTCGCGGGCCTCCTGCGCCATGGCTGCGGTGCGCCGCATGGTCTTGGCCACGCGCAGGTCGAGCTCCTCGAACCGGAACGGCTTGGGCACGTAGTCGTCGGCGCCCAGCCGAAAGCCGCGGATGCGATCTTCGTCGGACGACAGCGCCGTCAGGAAGATGACCGGCAGCGTCGCTAGCTCGGGGCGCGCGCGCAGCGCCTTGACCAGCGCCCAGCCGTCCATGCGCGGCATCATCACGTCGGTGATGAGCAGGTCGGGCGGCGTCCCCAGCGCCAGGGTCAACGCCTCCTCGCCGTCGGTCGCGGTCATGACCTGGTAGCCGCGCTTCTCCAGCACGGTCGCGACCATGCGCAGGATCCACGCATCGTCGTCAGCGACCAGGACGACCGGAGGCACGCGGCAAGGATAGGGCGCAGACCCGGTGTGGGTCAAATCACCCTGCGGGTAGCAGTCGGCTACTTGCGGCCAAGCGGTCAGGGCGTGCGCGCGGGGCCGGGGCCTGGCGGGGCGCTCGGCAGCGCGTCCCGGCGGGTGCCTGCCGTCCACGCGCCGGTGGCGTCGCGCAGCCACACCCCGCCCTGGCGGGTCACCAGCGTGCTGGTCCCGGCCTGGCCGACCACCCAGCCGACCACCTCGTCGTCGACCGCCAGCGGCGGCGCCGGGACCTCGACCCAGCCACCCGACCGGCGCGCCATGACCGGCGCGTCGGCCCGCACGCCGAGAACCCACGGTTCGCCGTCAGGGGCCACCGCGACGAGCTGGGGCGCGAGGGCGACCCCGCCCGGGGTGACCGGGACCACCGCGCGGCGGGTGACGTCGTACAGCTCGGCGGCGGCGGTGATGGCCCACGGCGCCTGGCCGGCGCCGAACCGGGTCACGTCGACCGCCGCGTAGAGGGCGAGCCGCTTGCGCACCGGCCGCCACAACTTGCCGCCGGCGGCGATGAAGCCGCGGCTCTCGGAGGCCGCCCACACCGCCACCACTGGGGCGCTGGCGGTGCCCAGCCGGACCCACGCGCCGCGCTGCCACAAGAAGGTCGTCCGGCCGATGGCGACGGTGGCCGCGGGCCCGGCCCCGGCGGTGGTGCGGCCGCGCTCACCGAGCCGGATGGCCTGCCAGGTGGCGCCGTCGAAGCGATACGGCGGGGCGCCCTTGCCGACGACCACCACGCCGTCGGCCCATACGCCACCCTGGACGTCCGCGGCGACCCCGCCGGCGCGCGCGCGCAGCCAGTCGCCGCCGGCGCCGCGCTCCCACAGCTGGCCCGAGGCGCCGACGACGACCACCTCGGCGGCGGGCGAGCCGGTGACGACCGCGGCCAGCTCGTCGGCGCGGGCGGCGCCAGCCAGCGTGAGTACGGCCAGCGCCGGTGCCAGGCCGCGACGCAGCGTCACGGTGCGGCAGGGGCCGGCGCGGCCGTCGGGGCCGGCGGTGTAGTGGTCGGGGCCGGCGGCGCGGCGGTCGGGGCCGGCGGCGTGGCGGTCGGGGCCGGCGGCGTGGCGGTCGGGGCTGTCGGCGCGGCGGTCGGGGCTGTCGGCGCGGCGGTCGGGGCCGCCGGTGCGGTGCCGTCCCCCGGGACCGGGGCCGGCGCGCTGGGATCGACCGTCACCGGGGCCGGCGCGGCGGTCGGCGGCGCGGGCGGTGGGGCCACCGGTGCGGGCACGGGCCGGAGCCGGTTGAGATCGCGATCGAGCTGGTCGAGCTCCTCGAGCTCGGCGGCCTTGAGCAGGCCACACGCCTTCAGCTCGTCGACCGACGTGGCGTTGATGGCGCACTTCACCGAGGTCCGCTTGCCGGCGCCCTTGCAGGAGCGCAGCAGCCGCGCGTCGTTGGACTTCTCCGTCGACAGCTTGTCGGTGCCCGTCAGCTGGCGGATGTTGGCGATGGCCTTCTTGCAGTCGGCCTCGGACGGGCGGTTGCAGGCGGCGGAGGCCGCCAGGGCCGCCACGATGAACGCGCAGGTGTGGAGTTTCATGACCATTCCCTCGAGGCAGACTGTACCAGCGCCACGGCCCGGGCGAGATCCTGGCTGGTATCGATCTCGCGCCACTGACCGTGGATCGTCACTGGGTTGATCGCCAGGCCGCGATCGATCAGCTCCTGCAGCAGATCGGTCAGGTAGGCGTTCTGGTAGCGAGCGGCGCGCTGGAACGGCTGGTCGGGCGTGGCGCGGTAGCGATCGGCCAGCTCGTCGAGGAGCGCGCCCGCGGCGGCGCTGCCCACGGCGTCGAACCGGGCCAGGCCGATGAACTCGCCGTACGCCTCGGCCGGCGGCAGGGCCCGCTTGCCGACCCGGCGCACCCGCCCGCTCGCGTCGAGGTCGGCCACCTCGCCCTCATCGAGCGGGTGCTCGGTGCGGCCTTCGTAGATCGCGCGAAAGTCGGCGTCGATCACCAGATCGATCGGCCCGGCGCCGGCGGCCGCGGCGATCGCCACCGCCGGCGTGAAGATGATGTCGCTGTAGCTGACCAGGGTCGGCCCGTCGAGCTCGGCCCGCGCGCACGCCAGCGACAGCAGCACGTTGTTGGTCGGCCAGGCGTGGTTGTCGACGAAGCGCAGGCTCATGCCGGCCGGCGCGGTGGCCCGGGCGCCGGCCTCGAGCACGTCGCCGCGGTAGCCGCGGATGATGACCACCTCGTCGACGCCGGCCGTCGCCAGGGCCCGCAGCTGCCAGCCCAGGATGGAGCGCTCGCCCACCGGCACCAGCGTCTTGGGTAGCTCGTCGGTGTTGGCGCCCAGCCGCTTGCCGCGCCCGGCCGCGATCAGGATGGCCTTCACGACGCCACCTTGGCGGGGGCCGCGAACCGGCCCAGCTTGAACGCGATCTTGAGCATCGACAGGCCCAGGTACAGCAGGTTCACCGCGCCGTAGGCCCAGAAGTAGATGTCGATGCGGTTCACCGCGGCGCACAGCCAGATGTACTGCGGGTAGTGGACCACCACCCGCGCCGCCCACTCGACCGTCGAGATCGCCCGCCCGACCACGCCGGTGCGGCCGCCCACCTCGGCCGGCTGGCCGTCCTCGGTCGGGGGCTTGGCGCCGTACTCCGGCCGCCGCATGAACGAGGTCAGCGCGATGCCCGAGGCCAGGCAGAACAGCGCCGCCAGGCCCACCACCAACAGGCGCGGGTCGTCGGTCTGGCGCCACAGCCGCACCGTCACGCACCCGAACAGGAGCATCGCCTTGAGCTCGTCCATCAGGAAGTCGAGCAGGTGGCCGAGCGGCGAGGCCAGCTTGCGGACCCGGGCCAGCATCCCGTCGACGCAGTCGAGCACGAACGACAGCTCGAACACGGCGGCGCCGATGACCAGGCCCAGCCACGACAGCCACCCGACCCACAGGGCCCCGGCCGCGGCGCACACCACCACCGCGAACATCGTCACCTGGTTGGGCGTGATCGGCGTCTTGCGCAGCGCGTACACGATCGGCGCGGCGGCGCGCCGGGCGACGTGCTCGGTGAACCAGTTGATGTCTTGCTTCTTCTTGGAAGCACGATAGATGGCGGCGATCTCGGACCACATGGCGCGGTCGCGGGTAATAACAGAATCGCCGGCACCGCGCCCGGTTGGGTGGGTACCGCCGATCGGCCGCGCGATGGCGACCGATCACCTCGGGCAGCGCCGGGCTACGGCCCGCAGACCGGGAACTGGGCGCACTGGTTGTTGGCGCAGTAGCCGCTCGCGCAGTGAGCCCCGGAAGTACACGCGCCGCCGTCCGCCCGTGGCGGCTCACACGTCCCGCTGGCGGCCATGGTCACGGCGTTCGAGCAGAACAGGCCGGCGTTGCAGCCATCGGGCGAGGTCGTGAAGATCCCGTCGCTCGACGTGGTGCAGGTGGCGCCGACGCCGCCGGGGGTCTTGCACGCACCGCCCTCACAGGCCAGCGTCACGCCGCACCACGGCTGACCGTTCGCGGTCCCGCAGGCGGCGCCCTCGGTGAGGGCCGGCACGCAGGTCGACGGCCCGCCCGCCGGGCCGGCGCAGTACTGGTTGCCCCAGCATCCGATCGGGTTGTCGCACGGGGAGCCGGGCTGCCGGACGTCGCGGCAAAAGCCGGTGGTCGAGGAGGTGGCACCGACGCACCGCGAGTCGTTGCACTCGCGGTCACCGCGACAGATGGCGCCGACCGGCTTCGCCGCGGTGCAGATGCCGCTGGCTGTGCCGTCGTTGTTGCCGCCGTTGCAGAACCCGCCGAAGTCGCAATCCTGGTTGCCGTCGCACGGCCGCCCGGCCGCGCCGGTGTCACAGGTCGACAGGTTGATCCGGCGCACGCACCGGTCGCCGGTGCCGCAGAACGCGCTGCCGGCGCAGGACTGGCCGATCGCCGCCGGCGCCCGGCACACCCGGGTCGGGCCGCAGGTCTGCCCGCCGCTGGGATCGACACACCGCGCGCCCGGGGTCGCGCACTCGAAGTCGGCCTGGCAGGTCTGGCCGTCGGTGACGTTGCCGATGGTCGCGGCGCAGTCGGCGAGCGGGTTGTCGTTCGAGCTGGTCAGCCGGCAGGTGCCGTCGGCGATGAGATCGGGCAGGCCTTGGCGCCGGCCGGGGCCACTGGACCCGGCCGCGCGCGGCTGTCGGTCAGCAAGCGCATGGCCGCGGCCGGCGGCAGGTTTCTCGAACAGCTGGATCGGAGATCGTCGCACGGCAGGTTCGACACGTCGCTGCCGAAGCAGTCATGGACGATGTCGCACGGCGCGCGGCTGGTGCAGGTGAAGGAAGTCCTCGACCGACAGCTCCGCCGCCTGACACAGGTCGGTCGGAGCATCGACCTGCCGGCGTCGACGTCGTCGCCGCCGTCGGAGAAAGAGCGGCACGGTGCCGCAGCCGGCCGCCAGGCCGCCCGCCAAGATGAGTCGGTAGAGATCCGCGCATGGCCATCATCACCCGCGAGGGCCGGCACTCAAGCGCGGCCTCGACGGGTGACCGCCGCCACGGCATTTGCCAGCGGTCGTGCGGCTGCGTAGGATGACCGCGATGCCGCGGGTGACCTGGCACGACGCGGCAGGATCGTTCCCGGTCCGGGTGTTCCGCCACACCCGCCGCGACGACGCCTCGGTGCTGGCCGCCGGCGCCGCGATGTTCCTGTTGCTGGGCCTGCTGCCGACCCTGGCCGCGGTGGTGTCGCTGTTCGCGCTGGTGTCGGACCCGAGCCAGATCGAGGCCCACCTGTCGGGCCTCGATCGGGTGGTGCCGCCCGACGTCTACCGGCTGTTGGTCGAGCAGCTCGAGCGATTCAGCCGTCGCTCGGATCACGAGCTCCAGCTGACCGTGGTCGGCGCGCTGTTGCTGGCCATGTGGTCGAGCCGGGCCTCGGCCGACGCGCTGCTCACAGGCATCGAGCGGATCGACGGCTCGCGCAGCCGGTGGCGCGGGTGGCGGCGGTGGGCGCTGACCACGGTGCTCGCGACCGGCGCCATCGCCGCCGCGGTGACGCTCCTGGCGGTGGTGGTGGCGATGCCCGCCACCAGCGCGACGTTGGGGCCGTGGAGCCGGGGCTGGCTGCACGTCCTGCGCTGGCCGGTCCTGGTGGTGACCGGCTGCAGCGGTCTGTCGGTGCTGTACGCGCTGGGCGGGCCGCGGCGGTCGTGGCGCCACATCGTGCCGGGCGCGGTGGTGGCCACGGCGATGGGCCTGCTGGCCTCGTTCGGCGTGTCGTTCTACGTGAGCGAGATGACCAGCTACCACACGCTGTACGGCGCGTTCGGCGGTCCGATGGTGGTGGTGCTGTGGTTCTACGTGTGCTCGCTGGCGGTGATGATCGGCGCCGTGGTGAACACCGAGCTGCGGATCCCGAGCGATCCTGGGGCGTCGCGGTTTTGACCGCGAGCCGCGCGCGCGCGCTGCGGTTCGTGGTCGCCATGGGCGTGGTCAGCCTGTGGGCCGACCTGTGCTACGAGGGCATCCGCGCGGCGGTCGGCCCGTACCTCGAGTCGCTGGGCGCCGACGCCGGCACGGTCGGGCTCATCGCCGGCACCGGTGAGCTCATCGGCTACGGGCTGCGCTGGGTGGCTGGTCGGGTCGCCGATCGCAGCGGCCGCTACTGGACCCTGACCTTCATCGGCTACGGCACGAACCTCGTGGTGGCCCCGCTGTTGGCGGTGGTGGGATCGTGGCAGGCGGTGGCGGTGCTGGTGATGATGGAGCGGCTGGGCAAGGCGGTGCGCAGCCCGGCCAAGTCGACCCTGGTCTCGCTGGCGTCCGACGAGGTCGGCGCCGGCAAGGTGTTCGGCATCCACACCGCGATGGATCAGCTGGGCGGCGTCGGTGGCCCGCTGGTGGTGGCCGCGGTGCTGGCCGGCGGCGGGGGCTACCGAGGGGCGTTCGCCGCCCTCACCGTCGCGGCCGCGCTGGCGGTGATCAGCCTGGCGGTGGCGCGGCGGTACCAGCCGCCGGCGACCGTGCAGCCGAAGCCGACCGCGCCGTGGTCGCGCCGCGCCGTGCTCGGCTACCTGGCCGGCGTGTCGCTGGTGGCGTTCGGCCTGGCCGACTGGGCGCTGTTGTCGTTCCACCAGGAGCGCGTGCACGTGTGGTCGTCGACCTGGGTGGTGGCCGCGTACGCCGGCGCGATGGCGATCGAAGGCGTGGTCGCGCTCGGGGTCGGCCGGCTCTACGAGCGGTGGCCAGCGCGGGCGGCGTGGCTCTTGGCTGGCGCGACCGTGGTCGGCCTGGGCTACCCGTTCCTGGCGCTGTCCGCGGCCCCGGTGGCGGTGGCGGTGGGCGTGGTGCTGTGGGCGTCGGTCACCTCGACGGTCGACACCGTGGCCAAGGCCGGCATCGCCGACCGCGTGCCGGCCGCCGGGCGCGCCGGCGCCTACGGCCTCTACTACGCGGTGTTCGGCGTCGCGTGGTGGCTGGGGTCGGCCACCCTCGGGTTCGCATACGATCGCAGCCCGGCCACCTCGGCGGCGGTGGCGGTGGCCGCGCTGGCCGCTGGCGCCGCCGTGCTGCTGGTGGTCGGGCGACGAACTGGATCGCGCGCCAGCGCCGATCTACCCTGACGCATGGCTCGGCCTCGAACGCGGGTGCGGCGGTGAGCGCCGGGCGGTGCCCGGGGTGCGGCGTCGCGGTCCCGGTCGGCTACCCGCGGTGTCCGCGCTGCCAGCGCGCCGCAGCCGGCGGCCGGGCGTGCGGTCCGCGACACCCAGCAAGGCGGCGGCGTCGGTCGAGCCGCCGTCGGCCCGCTCGACCGGCTGGCTCGTCGTCGCCGGCGCCGCGGCCGTGGTGGGCGTCGTCGTCGCCGTGGCCGTCACCCGCGGCGGTCGGCGCAGCCCACCCGCGCCGGCGCCGGACCTCGCCGCGGCGCCGGCGCCGGTGGAGATCCGCGACCCGTCGGCCGACGTCGCGCCGCCCGCGCCATCCGCGCCCGCGCGCCCGGACCCGCGGCCGGTGGTCGATCAGCTCGAGCGGGCGCTGGCCGGCCAGCGGTTGTACGCCAAGACGTCGATCCGCGGCGATCAGGTCGAGCTCCGCTCGAGCTTCTGCGACGACGCGGCGCTGGTGACGATCGTCGCCTCGTTCGGTGCGGCGCTGGCGGCCGAGGGCGTGGGGTCCGTGCGGTGCGTGGAGCTGCACGGCGCCGAGGTGTTCGTCCGAGCGCTGTGACCGTCGCGCGCTCGCTGTGACCGCCGCGCCGTGGCACAGTGCCGGGCCGTGGACGATCCTCGAGACGCCAGCCCCCGTCGCCCGCACCGCCTGATCCTCCCCCTCGG
This sequence comes from Kofleriaceae bacterium, assembly GCA_041389965.1. Classification (GTDB taxonomy): domain Bacteria; phylum Myxococcota_A; class Polyangia; order Haliangiales; family Haliangiaceae; genus UBA2376. Next base: position 419,747 of record JAWKQV010000004.1, read on the forward strand.
GATGCGGGTGCTGGTCCGGATCATCAAGGACTACGACCGCACCGACAGCGGGCTGTACCTGCCGGCCGGCGCCAAGGAGGCGCAGGACGAGGCGCTGTACGGTGAGGTGGTCGAGGTCGCCCGGGACCGACCGACCTCCGACGACCTGGCCGAGAACGTGTCGGGGGTGCCCCACGGCGCGCGGGTGCTGTTCCGCAAGGAGGCCGGGGTCCGCGTGCCGTGGGACGAGGCGCTGCGCGTGCTCGACGTCAAGGACGTGCTGGCGACGGTGGAGGAGATCGGCGACGACGAGGCGCACTGACACCAGATCTGCCCGGGCGGCCCCGCCAGCATGGTTGCTACGCCGATTGCCTAGCCCCGGCGGTAGGATGGTGCAGTGGTCGGATCGGGGCTATGTTGGTCGACATGCCTGACGACCTTCGCTATCGCCGCAGTCGGGGGCAGGGCGAGCGGATGGTAGATGTCATCGGCCCCACGGTCCGCCAGCCCGAGCGGGTCGCGGCGCCGGCGCCGCCGCGGTCGCCGATGGCCCAGGGCAGCCGACCGGACCTGCGCCCGCCGAAGGGCGGAGAAACGGTCGACCTGGGCGACCTCGCCGCTCCGAGCAAGGCCGGCGGGACGCTGGTCATCTTCGGAGGCAACGCGGTGATGGTCGAGCGCCAGGAGGACCGGATCGTCCTGTCGATGCCGGGTGGGGTCCGCCTGGTGGGGTCCGCCGCCGAGGCGACCCGGTTGGCGGCGTTGCTCACCCGGCGCTGACGGGGCCGGTCCGCCGCCGTCGGCGCCGCAGCAGGGTCAACGCCAGGGCACCGAGCGCCAGCGACGAGCCGGCCGGCGCCCCGGTCGAGCAGCAACCGCTGGTCAGTGGGTCGGGCGGCTCGCACACGCCGGGGTCGGCGGCCGTCGGGTAGATCGCGCAGATCGCGCCGGTGTCGTCGGCCGACAGCGAGGTCTTGGAGGTCTCGCCGCAGTCTTGGAACGGGTACATCGTCGCGCCCACGATGGCCGGGTCGGTGGTGGCCGAGCACAGCGGCACCGGGGCGCCGGTGCCGTCGACGCGCGGGGGATCGGCGGCGGTGAGGCAGGTGTGCTCGAGGCCGAGCAGGTGGCCCAGCTCGTGGGTGAGGGTGTTGGCGAGATCGGCCTGGCACGACGACGTGCCCAGGCTCTGGCCACCGACCGCCAGCGCGAAGTCGACGCCGTTGAGCTCGATGTCGGCGTCGACCAGCTCGCCGTCGCGCGGGTCGGTCGGGTCGTCGATGAACACCGCGGTGGTCACGCCGGCGGCGGCGTGGCTGAAGCACTTGCCGGGCTTGCCGTCGACCGCCGGGCGGCACCACTCGCGGTCGCGGAACTTGATGATCGACACGAAGTCGCGCCCGGACACCTCGCGGTCGTCGGGGCCCAGGCTGACCAGGCGCTGGTAGGAGCAGCCGGCGACGCCGTCGTTCCAGCCGGCCAGGACCGCCTCGATCACCGCCCGCTCGGCGTCGCCCGGGATGGCGGTGGTGCCGGCGGCGTCATAGGCGACCTCGACGCAGCTCTTGGCCCACCGCAGCGGCTGGCCGCTCTTGTTGGTGGTGGTGCGGACGTAGGGCCCGCGGCCCGGCTGATCCAGATCGATCACGCCGTCGACCTGCCAGCGTCGCCCGTCGGTGGCGCGGGCGGTGACGCGGGCCCGCATGCCGACCACCAGCGGCGGATCGCCGTCGAACACCACCATGCCGTAGCCGTCGGCGCTGCCGCCCAGCTGCTCGACCTCGACGTCCCCGGCGGCGGTGCGCACCGTGGCGAAGGTGACGATGGCGCGGTCGTCCTCGGTCCAGGCCGCCCGGGTCGCGATCACCTCGCCCTGGAAGGTTTCGGCGTGGGCCACGCCGACGATGCCGAGCAGGGCGCACAGGGCGAGCGAGCGGCGCATGCCGTCAGGGTACCACCGCGGCCGGGGCCGGCCGCGCTCGACCGGCTGCGGTATGGTCACCCCGTGGCAGCGCGCACGGTCGTGATCCCCGAGGCCAGCGCGGTCAACGCGACCTGGCTCATCCAGCTGCGGTGGGCCCAGATCGTCGGCCAGGCCGCGACCATCCTGGTGGCGGACCTGGGGCTCGGCGTCAACCTGCCGTTGGGGCTGCTGTGGGGCGTGGTGGCCATCGGCCTGGCCGCCAACTTGATCCTGGCGGCCTCGGTCCGGCGCACCCGGCGCGCCGACGGCTGGGCTCTGGCGGCGGTGATGGCGCTCGACGTCGCGCTGCTGACCGCGCTGTTGTATCTGACCGGCGGCGCCGACAATCCGTTCGGGTTCCTGTACCTGGTCCAGATCGCGCTGGCCACCGTCATCCTCGACGCGGCGTGGACCTGGGCCCTGGTGGCGCTGTCATTCATCGGCTTCGGCTCGCTCCTGGTCGATCACCAGACGCTGGCGGTGGCGCCGTCGACGCGCGCGGTCGGCGGGTGGGTGGCGCTGGGCGTGGCGGCGGCGTTCATCGTCCACTTCCTGCGCCGGGTGACCGACGCCTTGGCCGCGCGCGACGCCGAGCTGGCCGAGGCCCGCAGCCTGACCGAACGCCAGGAGCGCCTGGCGTCGCTGGCGACCATGGCGGCCGGCGCGGCCCACGAGCTGGCCACGCCGCTGGGCACGGTGGCGCTGGTGGCCAAGGAGCTCGAGCGCCACCTGGCCGGCCACGCCGATCGCTCGCTGGTCGACGACGCCCGGCTGATCCGCGAGCAGGTGGGGCGGTGCCGCGCCATCCTCGATCAGATGGCCGGAGGCACTGGCGCCGCCGGGGAGGGCCTGGCGGTCGTCACCGTGGGGGCCCTGCTCGACGAGGCCCAGGCCGGGGCCCGGCCGGAGCCCGCCGTGCGGCGCCAGCTGCCGCCCGAGGTGCTGGCCGCCACCGTCAACTTGCCGGTGCGGGCGGTGACCCAGGCCTTGCGGTCGCTCATCACCAACGCCCAGGACGCCTCGCCGCCCGACGCCGAGGTGACCATCGCCGGGACCTGTCGCGCCGGAGTGCTGGCGCTGGAGGTGGCCGACCGTGGCCGGGGTATGCCGGCCGAGGTGCTGGCGCGGATCGGCGAGCCCTTCTTCACCACCAAGCCGCCCGGCCGCGGCATGGGGCTCGGGCTGTTCCTGGCCCGGGCGGTGTTCGAGAGCATCGGCGGGGCCATGGCCATCGACTCGCGCGAGGGGCTCGGCACCCGCCTCACCGTGACCATGCCGGTCGACGCCGCGGCCCGGGCCCGCGGCCGGCGGCCGGCGGCCGAGCCTGCGACAACCTCGCCCGCAACCAACGCCCCGGTGGATGGTATCTAAGCCGGGCATGTCCCGAGATAGCCTTCCCTGCTCCTGTGCGACGACGACGAGGTGTTCCGGACCGGATGGCGCAGGCCTTCGTCGAGCGCGGGTTCGAGGTGACCACCGCCGACGACTACGACAGCGCGGTGACCGTGGCCCGAGGCGAGTCCCCCGAGCTCGCGGTGGTCGATCTGAAGATGCCCGGCCGAAGCGGCCTCGAGCTGGTGAAGGCCCTCCTCGAGATCGATCCGCAGACCAAGATCGTGGTGCTCACCGGCTACGGCAGCATCGCCACCGCGATCGACGCGGTGCGGCTGGGCGCCACCTACTACCTGGCCAAGCCGGCCGACGCCGACGAGATCCTCGCGGCGTTCGCGCGCGGCCAGGCCCCGCCGCTCGATCCACCCGAGTCCGACTACCGCGCGCCCAGCCTGGCGCGGGCCGAGTGGGAGCACATCAACCGCGTGCTGTCGGATTGCGGCGGCAACATCTCGGAGGCGGCGCGCCGCCTGGGCATCCACCGTCGGTCGCTGCAGCGCAAGCTGCAGAAGTACCCGCCCAACCGGTAGCGCCCAAGCGCGCGGTCACAGCTGCCACCGCACCGCCGCGGTCGCCGCCAGCGTGTCGACCGCGCGATCGGCGCGATCGACCGGGACCTCGAACGCCAGGTCGACCTCGGCCGGGCCGGCGCGGAGGCGCGCCCCGACCGCCAGCGTGTGGACGAAGCCCTCGCGCTTGTCCGCCGCCAGCACGTACGCGGTGGTGCGCACCCGGGCGGTCAGCGCCAGCCCGCGCGCCAGCGCCACCGCCCCGGCGGCGTCGACGTGGACCAGCGGCAGGTCGCTGGCGTCGGTGACCGCCAGCCACGCCAGGCCGGCGTCGAGGCTGACCTCGCCGAGCCCGCGCCGCCACCGCCGGCCCAAGCCGGCCTCGAGGGTCGTGGTCCGCGGCTGCCACGGCGCCGGGTCGATCAGCCGGGCCGCGGCCAGGGCGGTCGCGAGGCGACCGGCCGCGCCGGCGCGGCTCGCCGCCGGCAACGTCAGGCGCAGGTAGCCGGTGGTGCCTGCCGCCAGCGGCGCGCCGACCGCGACGCTCGGGTTGGTGAGGGTGGCGGCGGTGGTGCGGTCGGCGCCGGTGCCGATGGCGACGCCCAGGGTGCCGTCGACGGTGACCGCGCGCCCAAGCGGCTCGCGCCACCACACCGCCACCGCGCCGCCGTCGAGGCCGCGGGTGTGAAGGTAGCTGCCGCTGGCGCCAGCGCCGCGACCGGGTGTCGGCGCGGCCGCCACGGGCCGAGCCGCCAGGACCGCGGCCACCACGAGCGCCACCGACAGAGCGTGCACGCCCGAGGGTGCAATGGCGGGTGCGGTCGGCGCAAGTCGCCCATGGCGGTGGCATGATGCGCGGCGATGTCGCCCGTGCGGACCTGGCTGGCCGAGCCGATCGCGGCGGGCGTCGTCGCCGGCGCCGCGCTGGGCCTCCTCGAAGTCGTCGGTCTCGGGGCGCTGGGCCGACCGGCGCTGGCGGTGACCGCGCTGGCGGTGGCCGTGGTGGCCGGCGGGCTGGTCGGGCTGGTGGTCGACGGCGCCCAGGCGCTGGCCCGGGTGGCGCCGCGGCGGCTGGCGCCGCTGGTCGCGGCCGCGCCCTCGCTGGTGGTGTCGATCCCGGTCGGCGGCGCGCTGTTCCAGGGCGCGTTCGCGGCGACGCTGCCGGGCGCACGCTGGGCCCCGGTGGCGGTGCCGGTCGTCGCGACGCTGGCGCTGGCGCTGGTGATCGCGGTGGGGGCGCGGCTGGCCGCGCGCGGACCCAGCTGGCGCCGCGCGGTGGCCGGGGCGCTGGCGCTGGTGGCGCTGGCCGCGACCCTCGCCAACCGCGGCCTGTTCCGCTCGGGCTACCCGACGCTACACCTGGCGCTGACGCTGACGGCGCTGGCCGCGCTCGCGGTCGGGCTCCACGGCGCGCTGGCGGGGCCGCGCGGCCCGCGCCGGGTCACCTGGCTCACCGCCGGCGCGGTCGCGGCGGTGGCGATCGCGGCGGCGGTGTGGGGGCTGGCCGGCGCGGCCGATCGCGCGGTGGTCGCCGCCCGCGGCGATCAGCTGCGCCACCTGGCCCGGGCGGCGCGGGCGTTGATCGACCTCGATCGCGACGGCTCGTCGGCGATCCTCGGCGGCGGCGACTGCGACGACCTCGACGCCGCCCGCCACGTCGGGGCGTCCGACCGACCCGGCAACGGCCTCGACGAGGACTGCGACGGCGTCGACGCCCCGTTGCCGCCGGCGGTGGTCGAAGATCGCGCCCAGCAGGCGTCGCTGGCCAGCTGGCGCGCCAGCCCCGAGGTGGCCGCGCTGCGGCGGCGCCTGGCCAGCGCGAACCTGGTCCTCATCTCGGTCGACGCGCTGCGGGCCGACCGGGTCGCCGCCGACGAGCCCACCACGCCGCGCCTGGCCGGGTTCCTGGCCGAGGCGGCGCACTTCACCCGCGCGCTGGCGCCGGCGGCCGGCACCGACGTGTCGCTCACCACCTTCGTCACCGGGCGGTGGAACCCGTTCCAGGCGATCGCCGCGACGCTGGCCGAGGCGCTGACCCGCGCCGGCCTGGTCACCCACGCCATCTTCCCGCGCGAGGTGCTGCGCTACGCCGGCGAGACCCTGCTGACCCGGGGCTGGGCCACGGTCGATCGGGTGGTCACCGACGGCGGCCGCCGCGACGTCGGCGACCGGGTCAGCGCCGCCGACACCACCGACGACGCGCTGGCCTTCCTCGACCGTGTGGGCGCCCAGCGGTTCGCGGTGTGGGCCCACTACTTCGACGTCCACGAGCACGCCCAGCTGCCGGTGCCGCCGGCGCTGGCGGCGCGGGTGACCACCGCGTCGAACCCGGTCGATCGACGCTATCGGGCGCTTTTGGCCGGGGTCGACGCCGAGATCGGGCGCCTGCTCGACGGGCTGGCCGCGCGTGGCCACGCCGACGACACCGTGGTGGTGTTGTTCTCCGATCACGGCGAGAGCCTCGGCGACGATCCCCGGCTGCCCGACCACCACGGCCTGGTGGTGTACCAGGCGCTGACCCACGTGCCGGTGGCGATCCGCGTGCCCGGCGGCGCGGCGCGGATCCTCGATCAGCCGATGTCGCTGGTCGACCTGGCGCCGACGGTGCTCGGCCTGCTCGGCCTGACCGGCATGGCCCCCCTCGACGGCGTCGACCTGGCCGACGACGTGCTCGGCGCGCCGGCCGCGCTGATCGCCCGCGACCGCACGTTGGTCATGCACGAGCAAGATCAGTGGGCGGTGGTGGCGTGGCCGTACAAGCTGCTCGTGCGCCCGGCCGACAACCTGACCGAGCTGTACGATCTGGCCGTCGACCCGGGCGAACGCGATGACCTGGCCCGGCGCGAACCGCTCAAGGTCAGCGAGCTGCGTGGTCGCTTCGGCTGGTTCCCGCCGGTGTCGATGGACCGGTCCCAGGCAGGACGGCGCTGGCGAGAACGACAAGCCCAGCCGCCGCCGCACCGCTCGCAGCCATGAGCGTGAGCGGCGGCAGCCACGCGGTCCACCGCGGCACCACCGGGCACACCGTCGGGTCGACCGCGAGCCAGGCCGCGCCGGTCACCAGCCACACCGCCGCGGTCGCCGCCCACGGCAACGCCAGCTGGGCCACCAGGCCCCGGCGCCAGTCGCGGTGCACCGCGACCGCCAGCCAGGCCACCAGCACCACCAGGCCCGGCGCGAAGGCGTCGCGCATCGCCTGGCCCTGCGGCTTGTAGATCATCGGGGTCGACAGCGACGGCGTGGTCGCCAGCGTCAGGAGCGCGACCAGGGCCACCGGCCACCACCACGGGCCGGTCCACCACCGCCCGCGCATGCCCCAGGCGGTGGCGCCCAGGCCCAGCGCCAGCACCAGCACCGCCAGCGCGACGCGGGCCACCGGCAGCGACGGCAGCACCTCGGCGTCGGTGACCGGGGCGGCCAGCGCTGCCGCCAGCGGCCGCCCGGCGGCGTCGGGCGCCAGGTGCGCGCCGACCGAGTCGGCGATGGCGCGCGCCAGGTCGACCACGTGGATCGGGCCGCCGTGGCCCACTTCGACGTCAGGCCCGGCCAGGCAGCCGCGGACGATGCGGATCGCCCGGGCCTCGCCGCCGTGGCCACCACCAGTGATGTGATCGTGATCGGCCACGACGATCCACCGCGCGGTCGGCGCCGCCGCCACCAGCGCGCCCAGGATGGCGTCGGCCGACGCGGCGGCCTCGGTCCACGCCAGGGACGGCTTGCCCGCCTTGTGGCCGGCGGCGTCGACCCGGAGGATGTGCACGAACACCAGCGGGCGATCGCTGGCCACCGCGGCCCGCGCCACCTCGACCCAGCGCTCGGCCCACCCGTCGGGCAGGGTCTTGGCCGGCGTGGGCGGCTCGGTCTCGGCGAAGCCCAGCGAGTGGACGATGTAGGCCGAGGCCTCGGCCACCGCCAGCGAGCGCGGGACCTGGGCGGGGATGCCATCGCGCGGCACCGGCACTGGCTTGCCGTTGGAGTGGAACAGGACGCCGGTCTGTTGCTGGGTGCGCCCGCTCCACAGCGCCAGCTCGACCGGCAGCGACACCGTCGGGAAGCCGACGTCGACGGTGAGATCGAGCCCGCGCGCGCACAGCGCCGACCAGTTGGCCATGCCGGCCGCGGTGGGGCGGCCGGCGCCGTCGATCAGCACCACCCGGGTCAGCGGCGTCGGCGGCAGGCCGACCCCGGGGCCGGTCGCGAGCCGCGGCCCCGCGCCCGGCGCCGCGTCGTTGTTCACGACCGCCCGGATCGCCGCCCTGCGCGCGTCGGCCAGCGGCCACCACAGGGCCACCAGCGCCGCGCCGACCACCAGCCGGATCGCGCGCTGGCGCCAGGTCAGCCCGCGCGCGATCATGGCGCGGCTCCGTCGACGCCGGCGTCCAGCGGGGGCAGCCCGAGCGGCGCGCGCCACGGCCCGTCGGGGAGCCGCTCGATCGGGGCCAGCCGCAGGAGCGCGGGGATCATGCGGCCGTCGGTGGCCAGCGGCATGTGGCCGTGCTGGGAGCGCACGTACACCACCCGGGCGGTCAGCGCGGCGTCGGGCACCACGTCGTCCTCGAAGCCCAGCCGGTCGAGCGTCACCACCTGGCCCGGCAGCGCGTCGACCAGGTCGATGGCCAGCTCCTCGCACCAGCGCACGGTGTCGTCGCCCACCATGATCAGGTGGCGCGCCGCCGACGCGGTCAGCCAGGCCTGCCAGCTGTCGGCCTCGCCGTAGGTCGCGTCGAGGTGGATGACCCAGTCGAGCGCCGGGTAGTCGAGCCACGCCAGCAGGGTCCGGTAGGCGCCGCTGTGGCCCATGGCGATGACCTCGCCGGTGGGACGCGTCAGATCGATCTGCCCGAACACCTCGGCCAGCAGATCTTCGAGCGCCGGCCACCGCACAGCCTGGCGACCGCCGGCCGGGGCCTCGGGGGCGATGAACACCGCGTTGACGTCGGCCAGGGCGAACTGCTCGGCCAGGCGGTGCTCGCGCCAGGCCTGATCGACGTCGGTGTAGTAGCCGTGTACGTAGACCACCACGGCGGCGCCGTCGGGGTGGTAGCCGGCCGGGGCCCACACGTAGATCGGCCCGGCGGCGCTGGCCAGCGTCCAGCTGTGGCCGGCGGCCACCGCGGCCACGGTCGGTGGCGGTGGCGCGGCGTCGTCGGGCAGCGCCACCACCACGCCCACCGCGAGCGCGACCACGCTCGTCGCCGCGGCCAGGGCGCGCACTGTCATCCCTCGATTTGGCGCCGTCCGTGGCGCCGGTGCAACCACCGCGCGGCGGTCATGGGACGCCGGGCAGGCCCTTGTCGACGATCTCTTGCTGGTAGTACTTGGCCGGCTTGACGCCGCGCTTGACCGCGGCCTGGGCCTTGGCGAGCTCCTCGTCGATGAGGGCCTTGAACGCCTCGATCGGCTGGGCGCCGGACAGGAACCGGCCGTTGATGAAGAACGCCGGGGTGCCGGTGACCGCGAACTTGCTGAGCTCGGCCATCTCGTCGGCGACGATGCGCACGCACGGCCCGGCCACGTCGAGCTGGTACCGGGTCGGGTCGAGCCCCGCCTTGGCGGCCAGCGCGTCGATGCTCGCTGGGTCGAACTTCCGGTTGGCGTACGCCTCGTCCCACAGCAGCCGGTCGAGCTGCCAGAACTTGCCCTGCCGGTTGGCCGCGCACGCCGCCTGGGCCGGGTAGGTCGCGACCTGCGGGTGGACCACGAAGGTCTTGTAGACGATGCGCACCTTGTCGCCGTAGAGCCGGCTCACCTCGGTGAGCGTGTCGCGGACCCGCTCGCAGTACGGGCAGGCGTACTCGCCGGCGCGGATGATGGTGACCAGCGCGGTGGGCTTGCCGCGCACCGGCGCGTCGCCGACCGGCACCGCGTAGGTGAGCGCGAGGTCGGGGCCGCGCCGCGCCGGCGGGACCTGCGGCGGGGGCGGCGGGCGCACCCCCTGGGCCACCACGTCGAGCTGCCGCTCGAGCGCCGCCGCGCGCTCGCCGGCCTCGGTGGCCTTGGTCACCGCCGCCGCGAGCTGGCCCAGCATCTCCTCGATCCGGGCCTGCGCGGCGCGGGCCTCGAACTCGCTCCGGGCCTGGGCCTCCTCGGCCGCCGCCACCCGATGCTCGAGCCGGTCGACCCGGCCGGTGGTCGCGCATCCGGCCAACGCCGCGATCAAGGGAAGCCATGCGGTTCGCATGCCCGATCGTGTAACACGGCGGCGTTGCCGGCGCAGGTCAGCGTCGAGGCTTGGGCACGTCGCGGTCGAGCACGGTCTTGCGATCGGCGGCGGCCGCGGTGCGGATGGCGTCGTCGCAGATCGCCCGGACGTGCTCGGACAGCACGTCGGCTACCGCGTCGGAGGTGTTCATCCCCGAGCGCTCGCGGATGTACTTCTTGAGCTTCGACACCACGATGAGCATCTCGGCCTCGGCCGGAGCCAGGGCCGGCCCGCCGGTGGCGCTCGGGCTGCCGCTCGCCGGTGGCGTGGCGATCACCCGGCGCGGCGCCGGGGCCTCGGGCATGCGGGCCGGGGCGGCCGGCGGCGGGACCGGCGCGGCGGCGGGGCGGGGCGGGGCGGGGCTCGCGGCGGCCTCGCGGCTGGGGGCGCGTTCCTCGACCGCCCAGGCGTCGCGGTGCCGCAGCGTGGCGACGTGGCTGTCCCAGCACGGCACCGAGCAGAACTTGTAGTTGGTGTTGTGGCGGTTGCAGGTCGACACGCTGCACACCCAGTGGATCACTCCGTAGTCGAGGTCGCGCTTGCAGGCGCTGCACCGGGTCCAGCTCATGACCGCCTCCGCCGGGTGATGAGCGCCGCGACCACGCTGGCCAGCGCCAGGGCGCTGGCGCCACCGCCGCCGCTGGTCGAGCAACAGCCGCCGTCGTCGAGGTCGTCGCGGTAGGCCAACGCGACGCGGACCCGGGCCGAGCGGGTGGGGTGGTCGGTGTCGATGGCCCGCACGACGACGCTGGCCTCGCCGACCGCGTCGGGCGCGGTGATCGTCAGCGTGCCGTCGGCGCTGATGGTGGCCTCGCCGGTGGCCGGCGCCACCACGATCTCCCACCGGTGGTTGGTCCCGTAGGGATCGGCGGCGGCGAGCGTCTGGTGGGCGCGGCCGCCGAGGGGGATGGCCATCGCCTCGGCGTGGGGATGGAGACCGTCCTCGAGCAGGTCGCCGGCCGCCGCCTCGATCCACGCCACCAGCTCGGCCTTGTCGGGGCGGGTGTAGATGCCGCCCTCGGAGCAGTCGAACTGGTTGGAGTCGTACCCGCGCGAGGTCACGCCGGCCAGGAACGCTCCCTCGGGCAGCACCAGGAACATCGGGCCGCCCGAGTCGCCGGGGCAGGTGTCGATGCCGCCGCCGCCGGCGCCGATCTCGCCGTCCGGCCGGTTGGCGCTGTCGCAGCCGGCGCTGGTCGTACACCCGGCGTCGGTGACCGTGCTGGCGGCCTGCTGCAGCTCGTCGACGAACTGGGTGGCGTTGCGGTCGACCGCGCCGTAGCCGACCAGCTCGACCGCCGCGCCGTCGACGATCTGGCTCTGGGCCCACCCGGTCGCCAGCAGTCGCGGCGCGATGGTCGACGGGCGCTCCAGCACCAGCAGCGCCACGTCGAAGGCGCCAGGGCCGGCCAGCTGCTCGATCACACGGATGCGCTCGCCGTCGCCGGGGCGCGCCAGCGAGTTGGTGCCGATCAACACCGCGTCGAGCTGGGGATCGCGGCAGTGGTCCGCCGTCAGCACCAGCGTGGGCGTCACCAGCGTGCCGGTACATCCCTGCTGCCCGCCGAACAGCACGGCGGCCACGTCCCTCCACATCCCGGCCGGCACGTTCTCGCCGCCGATGACCGGCGTCGCCGCCGGCGTCACCGCGGGTGGCGGCGGTGGCGCACCTCCGGGAGCGGCCGCCGCGGCGACCGGCACGAGCAACCACGCGACCAGCAGCGTTCGACGCATGCCCGGGACGTTCGCACGATCGCGCCGCCAGCGGGAGCGGTTGGATCGCCCCAGCGGCGCCGGCTCCGGTTCACGGCGCCGGCGCCGGCACGCGATGCGTCACTCCCCGTCGGTGGCCTGGCGGTAGGGGCCGTAGCTGGCCAGCTCGGCCATGCGCTGTGGTACCGCCGTGCGCTCCTGGGCCAAGAATTCATCGATCGCCGCCGCCAGGCCGGGGTGACGGATCCAGTGGGCCGAGTAGGTCGGGCTCGGCTCGAAGCCGCGCAGCAGCTTGTGCTCGCCCTGGGCGCCGGCCTCGAACAGCGGCAGGCCGCGCGCGATGCACCGCTCGATGCCCGCGTAGTACGCCGTCTCGAAGTGCAGGCAGTCGAGCTCGACGTCGCTGCCCCAGTAGCGGCCGTACAGGCCGGCCGGTGTCTCGAAGAACAGCGCGCCGGCGGCCGGCCGTCCGGCGACGTCGACCTCGGCGATCCACGTCAGCTCGGGCAGCTCGGTGGCGAGGTGGTGGAAGAAGCCTGGCCGCAGGTAGTCGTGGCCGCCGTGCTCCTCGGTGGTCGACCGGTAGAAACGATCGATGCGGTCGAGCTGGGTGGTGGTCAGCTCGGCCCCCGGGATCCACCGCAGGCCGTCGATGGCGGCGTGGACCCGGGCCCGCTCCTTCTTGAACTGCTTGCGCTTGCGCGACGCCAGCGCGCCGAGGAAGTCGTCGAACGATCCGTAGCCCCGGTTGTGCCAGTGGAACTGGTGGCTGGCGCGGGGCGAGAACCCCAGCTCCGCCAGCGCGGCCTGCTCGTCGGCGGTGCAGAACAGCCAGTGGATCGACGAGCACCGGGCCTGGTCGGCGACCTGCCGCACCGCCGACGCCAGCACCGCGGTGAGCTGGGCGCGGTCGGCGCCCGGCGCGATCAAGAGGCGCCGGCCGGTGGCCGGGGTGATCGGCGCCGCCACCACCAGCTTGGGGTAGTAGTCCAGGCCGGCGCGCTCGGCGGCACCGGCCCAGGACCAGTCGAAGATGTACTCGCCGTAGGAGTGGAGCTTGATGAACGCGGCGACCGCGCCGACCACCTGGCCGCCCTGCTCGGCGACCAGGTACACCGGCTGCCACCCCGAGCGCTTGCCGATGGAGCCAGAGCGCTCGAGGGCGGTGAGGAAGCCGTGGCGGAGAAAGGGCGAGGGACCGTGGTCCAGGCCGTCCCACGCGGCCCGGTCGATCTGATCGATGCTGCCTTCCACCCTGACGGCGAGGTCCGTGCTAGCCATTGGCTTCACTACGCAAACCTTGCGCCCGGAGAAAAGCCATGAGCCTCGCGCCTGAGCTTCGCCAGAAGATCGAATCCCTCATCGCGTCCGACGCGGTGGTCCTGTTCATGAAGGGTAGCCGCAACTTTCCTCAGTGCGGCTTCTCCGCCGCGGTCGTCCAGATCCTCGACAGCATGATCCCCACGTACACCACCGTCAACGTGCTGGCCGACGCCGCCATCCGCGACGCGGTCAAGACTTACTCGGACTGGCCGACGATCCCGCAGCTGTACATCCGCGGCGAGTTCGTCGGCGGCGCCGACATCGTGCGCCAGCTCCACGCCTCGGGCGACCTGGTCAAGCAGCTGGGAGATCTGGCCGCGCCGGCCAAGGCCCCGACGGTGACCGTGACCGCGCGCGCCGCCGAGATCCTGCGGGGCGCGCTGGCCGACGCCGACGCGGGCGACGTGATCCACCTGTCGGTCGACGGTCGCTTCGACCACGGCCTCGACGTCGGCCCGCGCGAGCCCGGCGCCGCCACCGTCGAGACCGGCGGCATCGTGGTCCAGATCGACGCCGCCAGCGCCCGCCGCGCCGACGGCGTGGTGATCGACTACGTCGACGGTCCCGGCGGCGCCGGCTTCAAGATCGACAACCCCAACCGCCCGCCGGCGGTCAAGGTCATCGGCCCCAAGGAGCTCAAGGCCATGCTCGACCAGGGCACCGCCAAGGAGCTGTTCGACGTGCGCACCCCGCGCGAGCGCGCCACCGCCGTCATCGCCGGCTCGCGCCTGTTCGACGACGAGGCCGCCGCGCACATCGCCACCCTCGACAAGGGCACCCCGTTGGTCTTCTTCTGCCACCACGGCGGGCGGAGCCAGAACGCGGCCGAACACTTCGTCAGCCAGGGCTTCCGCAACGTCTACAACCTGGGCGGCGGCATCGACGCATGGTCGATCCAGGTCGACCCATCGATCGCGCGGTATTGAATTGTTTTGGAGGGTTTGTCGCCGCATTGTCTGGGAGGGTTTGTCGCCAAACCCTCCCCCGCCGGGGTCACGCCCCCGGCGGGGCCCCCGCCCAAGACGGCGAGTCCGCAGACGTCCGTCGAGACCTCAGGCGTCCGGGCGGGTGCTCGGGGCGTGAACCTGCGCACACCGTGAGCCGTGAGCCGTGAGCCGGAGCCGGAACCGTAGCCGGAACCGGACCCGTGAGCCGGAGCCGGAGCCGGAGCCGGAGCCGTGAGCCGGAGCCGGAACCGGAGGCGGAGCCGGAATCGGAGCCGTGAGCCGTGAGCGTCGAGATCAGGCCTGGGCGCCGCGGGGGCGAAACAGGGCAAAGGCAGAGGTGTATCCGTGGAGGTGGGTCTTGCCGGCGACCGGCCCCACCTCGCCGTTGCAGAAGAAGCCGCCCAGCGGGATCGGGCCGCGGGCCCGGGCGAACGCGCTGCTGTCGTGGTTGGGGCGGCCGTACAGCGCCGCGCCGCGGCCCACGCACGAGAACAAGAGCGCGCCGGCGGCGGCGACGCTGGGCTCGGCCAATAGCTCGCGCAGATCTTCGGCCGAGGTCTCGGCGTCGCGCAGGTGGAACTGCACCACCTGGCCGACCTCGATCGTCGCCGCGACCCGCAGCGCGCCACAGCCCTTGTCGCAGCCGATCAGGTTGCGGACCAGCACATCGCGTCGACCCAGCCGATCGCCGTTGGCGGCCAGGCCGATGAACAGCGAGTGGCGGCACAGGGCCTGCTGGTCGGGCGCCAGGCTGGCGTGGACCTCGGCCAGCGCGGTGAGCGCCGGGCGGCCATCCAGCTCGAGGATGACGTTGCCAAGCCCCTTGGTGACGATCATCGGCGGGCCGACCGGCCGGCAGCCCTGGGCCACCACGGTGTCGACCGCGACGTCGCCGTCGAGCGTGAGCAGCACCGCGCCGTCCTTGGGCCGCTCCTGATCGAGGAACAGGGTGTTGCCGGGGCGCCCGCGACCGGTCATCCCGCCCGAGGCCAGGCCGCCGACCTTGACCGCGTCGGGCCACACCCGATCGGTCCACGCCAGCAGCTCGTCGACCGGGCTGGTCAGCGGGCACGGCAGCGCCACCACCGCGCGGGCGTCGTGATCGGGCGCCAGCCACACCGTCGGATCGCTGCCGACGTGGTGGGCCCGCACGGTCACGCCAGGCAGCCGCGCCGCGGTCAGCGCCAGCGCGGGGCGGTGCTCGACCTCGACGCCGCCGCCGATGGCGCCGCCGACGGTGCACCCGACGACGGTGGCGCCGGGGAAGTGCTCGGCCAGCGCCCCCGACAGGTGGGCGAACCCCGGCGCGTGGTGATCGGTGACGAACGCCAGCACCAGATCCGGCCGCGCGCCGCCGAGATCGCGGCTCACCGCGGTGGCGGCTTCGGCGCACGCGGCGGCGGTTCCCGAGGTGGTGGCGACGGCCGAGGCCCAGCGCATCACCGCCAGCGTACCGCACTGGCGGCGGGCGACAACTGCTTGACCGCCGCTGGCGCCGGCGCGACCGTCGATCATGCTCGTCGATGCGGCCCAGCTGGAGGCGTGCCTGGCGCAGGTCCGCGCGGAGGTGACGGAGCCCCGCGCCGGGATCCACGGTCCCGGCAGCGCCAGCTGGGCGGTCGAGCGTGACCTGGCCATCTTCCTCGGCGGTGGCCGCGCCGCGCTGCTGCAGCTGGCGCACCCGTTCGTCGCCTACGGGGTCGATCAGCACTCGCGCACCCGGGCCGACGTGGTCGGGCGGTTCCGGCGCACCTTCGCCCACGTGTTCGCGATGGCGTTCGGCACCCTCGACGACGCGATGGCGTCGGCCCGGCGGGTCCACCGCGTCCACACCCGGGTCCACGGGATCATCGCCGAGGACGCTGGCGCGTTCCCGCGCGGCACCCGCTACGCCGCCAACGACAGCGCGGCGCTGACCTGGGTGTGGGCGACGCTGGTCGACACCGTCGTGACCGTCCACGCGGCGGTGGGGCAGCCGCTGGCGCCGGCGGCGCGCGCGGCCTACTACCAGAGCTCCAAGCGCTTCGCGCGCCTGTTCGGCCTCACCGACGCCATGCTGCCGCCTGACTGGCGGCGGTTCGCCGCCTACGTCGACGACACCGTGGCGTCGTCGGTCCTCACCGTCACCGCGCCGGCCCGGGACCTGGCCGGCTTCCTGTTCGGCGGTGCGCTCGGCCCGATCGTGCGTACCCTGACCGCGGGCTTGTTGCCGGCCACCGTGCGCGCGCAGTACGGGTTGCCGTTCGCGCGCCGTGACCGTGTCGCCTTCGCCGCCGTGCTGGGCGCGGCCCGCGCCACCCGCGCCGTGACGCCGGCCGGCCTGTGGCACACGCCGGCCTACCGCGACGCCCACCGTCGCCTGCGGGGGCTGCCGCCGTCGGCCTGGAGCCGGCTGGTCGAGGCGGGCCTCCACCGCCTGGCCGGTCGCACCGCCCGCGGCTGAGCGGCTGAGCGGCGGGGGCGGCGGGCGTCAGTGCGGCAGCTCGGTGGCCGGCGGCGCACCGGTCCGGGCCTCGCTGAGCCACAAGCGCCCGTCGCGCAGCGTGGTGTCACGCAGCGTGACCGCCAGCGCCTCGGCCAGGCTGTCGACCGGCGTCACCGTCAGCACGGCCCTGGCCTCGGCCGGCAGATCGTCGAGGTCCGGCTCGTTGTCGCGCGGGATGACGACGTGGGTGATGCCGGCGCGGATCGCGCCCAGGAGCTTCTCCTTGAGGCCGCCGATGGGCAGCACCCGGCCCGACAGCGAGATCTCGCCGGTCATCGCCACGTCGTGGCGGGCCGGGCGCCCCGACAACGCTGACACGATCGCGGTGGCCATGGCGATGCCGGCCGACGGGCCGTCCTTGGGGATGGCGCCGGCCGGCACGTGGACGTGGACGTCGCGCTCGACGCCCCGCTCGTCGATGAGCAGCTCGGCGGCGTGGGCCCGGGCGTAGGTCCAGGCCGCGCGCGCCGACTCCTTCATCACGTCGCCCAGCTGGCCGGTCAGCACCAGCTCGCCCTTGCCGCGCATGGGCGCCGCCTCGACGAACATGATGTCGCCGCCGGCCGGCGTGTAGTACATGCCAGTGGTGACGCCGATCTCGTCGGTGCGGTTGGCCTTCTCGGGGCGGACCCGGGGCCGGCCCAGCAGCGTGCGCACATCGATCGCGTCGAGCGCCACCGTCGCGACCTCCTGGGCGGCGATGCGGCGGGCCACCTTGCGCGCCAGCCGCCCCAGCTCGCGCTCGAGCTGGCGCACCCCGGCCTCGCGGGTGTAGCCGGTCACCACCTCGGCGATGGCGCCGCGGGTCAGGGTCAGTTGCGCCGCCTCGAGCCCGTTGTCGGTGAGCTGGCGCGGCACCAGGTAGTGGGTGGCGATCGCCAGCTTCTCCTGCTCGGTGTAGCCGGCGAACTCGACCACCTCCATGCGGTCCAGCAGCGGGCCGGGGATGTGCTGGATGACGTTGGCGGTGGCGATGAACATCACCTCCGACAGATCGAACGGCACGCCCAGGTAGTGATCGACGAACGCGTCGTTCTGGGCCGGGTCGAGCACCTCGAGCAGCGCGCTGGCCGGATCGCCCTGGTGCGACGCCCCCAGCTTGTCGACCTCGTCGAGGAGGAACACCGGGTTCTTGGTGCCGGCCTGCTTCAGGCCGGCCAGGATGCGACCGGGCAGGGCGCCCACGTAGGTCCGGCGGTGGCCCCGGATGTCGGCCTCGTCGCGGGCACCGCCCAGCGAGATGCGCACGTACGTGCGCCCCATGGCCCGGGCGATCGACTTTGCGATCGAGGTCTTGCCGACGCCGGGCGGGCCGGTGAACAGCAGGATGCGGCCCTTGTGGCCCTGGCCCTTCGCCAGCTGGTGCACCGCCAGGAACTCCAGCACCCGGTCCTTCACGTCGCCCAGCCCGAAGTGATCCTCGTCGAGGATCTTGGACGCGGTCGCCACGTCGAGCAGCTCCTCGGTGCGGGCGCCCCACGGCAGCTCGGCGATGGTCTCGAGGTAGGTGCGGATGACCTGGGCCTCCATCGACTCCTTGCCGGCGCGGGTCAGCCGCGACCACTCGCGCTCGACCTCCTTGCGCGCCTCGGGCGGCAACGGCAGCCCATCGAGCTTGGCCTTGAGCTCCTGCTGCGCGGCGTCGGCGGCCTCGTCGCCCTCGCCCAGCTCACGCTGGATCGCGCGCAGCTGCTCGCGCAGGTAGTGGTCGCGCTGGCGCCCGCCCAGCTCCTCCTTGACCTTGGTCTGGATGTCCTCTTGGGCCGACAGCACATCGAGGTGCCGCTGCACGTGGATGAGCACGCGCCGCAGCCGATCCTCGATCTCGACCGCCTCCAGCAGGCCTTGCTGCTCGGCCACGGTGAGGTCGAGGTAGGCGGCGATCAGGTCAGCCAGGCGGCCGGGCTCCGCCACCTGCCCGAGCATCTGCTCGACCGCCTCGTCGGGCAGGCCCCGGCGCTTGGCCAGCTCGGCGGCCCGGGCCCGCACCTCGCGGTGCAGGGCCACGAACGACGGACCGGTCGGCTCGAGCGGCGGGTGCTCGACCGCCGGCGTCACCGAGGCCACCAGGTAGCCGTCGGTGGTGGTGACCCGCAGCGCCACCGCGCGCTCCAGGCCCTCGAGCGCGACCCGCACGCCGCCCAGCCCGCGCTGGAGCGAGCCGAGCGACGCGATCACGCCGGTGCGGTACAGGTCGTCGGGCCGGATGTCGTCGTCGTCCTCGCGCTGGGCGACGACGAAGACCTGGTGCGAGGGGTCGCGCAGCGCCGCCTCGATGGCGCGCAGCGTCTGCGGCCGCGCCGCCGCGATCGGCAGGCTGACCCCTGGGAACAACACGCCCTTGCGCATGGGGACGATCGGCAGGTTCTTCGACATGCGCAGAACGTGCGGACGCCCGCGCACGCCAGCAACCTCGCCGATCGACCGGCTCGTGGCCACGCGCCCTGGTGCCGCCGGCGGCCGGGGCCCCCGGCCGAGGCCTACTGCCGCCCGATGCTGACGTGCCGGATGATCACCGGCCGGGTCGGGCGGTCGTGGTCGTCACGGGCCACGGCGCCGATCTTGGCGACCACGTCGAGCTCGGCGCACGTCCCGAACACGGTGTGCTTGCCGTCGAGCCACGGCGTCGCCTTGAGCGTGATGAAGAACTGGCTGCCGTTGGTGTCGGGGCCGCGGTTGGCCATCGCCAGCCGGCCCGGGCCGTCGAGGCGCAGCGCGGCATCGAGCTCGTCGGCGAAGGTGTAGCCCGGCCCGCCAGTGCCGGCGTCGTCGGGGTCGCCGCCCTGGATCATGAAGTCGGGGATGATCCGGTGGAAGCGCAGCCCGTCGAAGAACGGCGCGCCCTCCTGGACGGTGCCGTCGACGCCCAGCCACGGCTTCTGCCCGGTGGCCAGGCCGACGAAGTTGGCGACCGTCATCGGCGCGCGCTGGTCCTCGAGCCGGCAGTGTAGGGTGCCGAGGTTGGTGGCGATGGTGGCGGTGAGCGCGCCCTTGCCCTTGACCCGCTTGAGATAGCGGGCCAGGTCGGCGGCGACCGGGGCGGTGAGGCGCGGATCGGCCGCCGCGGCCGGCGGCGGCGGCGCGGTGAGGTTGTTCCAGCAGGTGCTGACCCGCTCGCCCAGCGCCTCGGCGCGCGCGTTTTCTTCCTCGGTCAGCGACCGGCCCGGATCCTTGACCGCCTTGATCTGCTCGACCACCGCGCCGCCGCAGGTCGCGTCGGCGCAGGCGCACAGCTGATCGGCCAGGCCGTCCAGGCTGGCGAGGGTGGCCGCGACCTGGTCGTCATCGGCGGGGGCGGCCTTGGCCAGGGCGTGCATGCAGGCCGTGGCCCGGCCGGCGGCGCCGTCGAACTGCATCGAGCGCAGCGGGTCCGCCAGGGTGGCGGCCAGCGCGTCGCGGTTGGCCTCGGCCCACGCGCTGATCTCGCCCTCGGCCGCCTCGGTGCACGCCAGCGCGGTGCACGCGCACACCGCCTGCGCGTAGGCCTCGACCCGGGCCACGACGGGATCGCTCGAGGACCGCGCCGCCGCGGGGACCTCGTCGGTGGCCGGCGTCGTCGGCGGGCAGCTCCGTCCGCCGCAGCCCGCCGCCCACGTCATCATGCCGGTCACCAGCGCCACCCGGGCGCACGCTCGCAGGGACATTCGCATCTCTCCTTGTCGGCGTCTTAGCACGACCGCGGCCGGGGCTCGGTCGGCCGACGCTACGGTGCCGGCTGGGCCTGCTCGAAGGCCAAGAACCGGCGCTCGAGCTCCCACTGGGTGCGGGCCCGCTCGCTGCCGCCCAGGAGCTGCTGGCACGCCGGGCCGGCGACGTCCCCGACGATGGGCGTCGCCGGCGGGGCGCAGGCGGCGATCGGCTGCGCGGTGGCGACGTCGGCCCACAGGCTGGCGCCCTGGAGGAACGCGTGGTGCAGGCTGGTCCGGGCCATGGTCTTGAGCTGGCGGTAGTCCAGGTGCTGCTCGCGGGCGGCCTTCTTGTACTCGCCGGCCAGGCTCGAGCGCGACACCCCCTGATCGTCGGTGGCCAGGGCGACCGGCACCCCGTGGGCCAGGTACTGGGCCAGCGGGTGGGCGGCGCCGCGCACCTCGAGGATCTGGTCGTTGCTGCTGAGGCACACCTCGACCATGACGTCGAGGTCGCGCAGCTCGTCGAGGAGCCCGGCGGCGTCGGTCTCCATCAACACGTCGACGCCGTGGCCGATGCGCGCGGCGTGGCCGATCTCGACCGCGCGCCGGATGTGGAAGGTGTTGGCGGTGCTGCCCGGCGGCAGGTAGGCCGGCGCCAGCTCGCCGGCGTGGAGCGTGATCTGCAGCGGGCTCTGGCCGGTCTCGGTGTACTTGCGGTACAGCAGGTCGAGCATCGCCATGTGCAGGTCGTAGTTGGCGATCGCCGCGGGGTCGTCCTCGGGGGATGACAGGTTGACGCCCACGATGCCCGGCGTCACCGCCGCCATCTCGAACGCGCTCACCAGCTGGCCGAAGATCTGATCGTTGGCGCCGGTGCGCGACACCTGGGCGACGAACTTGATGGTGACGGCGCACGCCGGCGGCGGGGTCGCCCCGTCGCACCCGAGCACCGTGCGCCACCCGGCGGCCGCGGCGTCGACCACCGCCACGTCGGCGGCGAGCCGGCTGGCGAACTGCGGGTCGGCCTTGAGCGTGTTGTAGAACGTCGGCAGATCGGTGGCGGTGAGCGTGCCGCTCCAGTCGGCCGCGGCCAGCGTGCCCAGGTTCTTGCCCAGGTTGAACATGGTCTCGATGTACAGCTGGTTCTCTGACGCGGCGCGGGTGGCGATGTCGGCCAGCTCGTCGTCGCGGTGGGCTCCGGCGACGGCGCCGAACTTCCCGAAGGTGGCGAAGAAGTGATCGTGGCCGGTCTGGGCGCCCGGCACGAAGCCCTCCATCGACCAGGCCCGCACGATCTGGTCGAAGAAGCTGCCGGAGGTCGGGGCCGGCTGGGTGCTGGCCGAGCACTGGTTGCTGTACACCGCCGCGAAGGTGCTGGTGTTGATGCAGTCGCCGTCGGCCTGGGCCCACCCCAGGTAGGTCTCGGCGTAGACCGCGCCGGTCAGGTGGTTGTGTAGGTCGCCGCCCTTGGGCACCGCGGTGACGAACGCGGTCAGCGCGGCGTCGTCGTCGAGGACGGCCGCGAAGCGGTCAGCCGCGCGCTGCTCCCACGCGCCGGCGCAGGTGGCGGCCTCGGTGCACGCACCGGGCGGCGCGTCGACCGCGGCGTCGGCGCCGCCGTCGGGCGCGGCGTCGAGCGCGCCGGCGTCGGCCGGGGTGTCGTCTCCGCCCGACGAGCCGCAGCCGGGGGTCAGCGCCGCGAGCGAGAACCAGGCGAGCGCACCGAGCGTGACGAGGCGACCTGCAGTGACCATGGCGCAGCCTACACAGGTCACCGGCCGACCGGAATGGTCATCGGCACCGACCGCAGCTGGCGGGGCGGCCCGGTGACGCGGCGGCCGATGGGCTATGCTGGGTCATGGTCGTCGGTCTCCCGCGCTGGCTGTCCCCGACCGTGGCGGCCCTGCTGATCGTCACGCTGGTGCTGTCGCTCGGTGGGGCGTTGGCGGAAGGGTTCGGAGCGCTCGCGCTCGTGCCGGCCAGCGTGTGGGCCGGGGAGGTGTGGCGCCTGGCGACGTGGACCTTCGCGGTCCCGGGGCCCCACGGCCTGGTGTTCGTCGGCGTGGTGCTCTACGGGTGCGGCGGCGGGCTGGCCCAGGCCTGGGGCGAGCAGCGCCTGCGGCGGTTCGTGGCCGCGGTGATCGGGATCGCCGGCGGCGGGACGCTGGCCCTGGCGACGTTGTTTCCTCTGGCCCACCGGCTGCCGTATTTTGGTGCGTGGGCCCTGGCCGACGCCCTGGTGATCGCGTGGGCGCTGGAATTTCCCGAGCGCCGCGTGCGCTTCTACAGCTTGGTGTCGGTGGGAGGGCCGCTGCTGGCCTACGCCACCGCCGGCTTGACCGTGCTGGCCGCCGCCTACGTAGGGCCGATGTTCCTGCTGCCCGAACTGCTGGCAGCCACCACCGCGCTGGCCTGGATGTCGGCCCGCGACGCGCTGGTCCGCGGCTGAGCCAAGCCCGGTGGCCGCGCTGGTGCTGCAGTCGTACCGGACTGACGCGGTCGCGCCGTGGCTCGCGCGCTGCATGGCCAGCGTGCGGGCGTGGGCCGCCGAGGCCGGCCACCGCTACGAGTTCATCGACGATCGCCTGTTCGACGCGGTGCCGGGTTGGTTCCGGGACAGGTGCGGCGCCGAGCTGCTGCCGCAGACCGACCTGGCCCGGTTGCTGGCCATGCGGGCGCGGCTCCGGGCCGGGGTGGCCCGGGTGATCTGGCTCGACGCCGACGTGGTGGTGTGCGCGCCGGCCCGGCTGCGCCTCGACGGCGACCGCGGCTTCGCGCTGTGCGCCGAGACCTGGCTCGACGCCGACGCCGACGGCGGCCTCCGCGCCAGCCGGCGCCTCAACAACGCGGCCATGGTGATGGACGCCGGCAACCCGCTGCTCGACTTCTACATCCACGCCGTCCTCGAGAACGCCGCCCACCTGGCCCCCGGTGCCATCGGCAAGCTGGAGTTTGGCCCCCAGCTGCTGACCCGCCTGGCCCAGGTGACGCCGCTGCCGACGATCGGCGAGGTCGGCATGCTGAGCCCGCCGCTGGCGCGGGCCGTGGCCGCGGGTGGCGGGCCGGCGTGCGCGACCTTTGCACGGGCCCACGGTCAGGCCATCGCCGCGGTCAACCTGTGCGCGTCGCTGGTGGACGACCCGCGCGGGTTCGACGCCGCCACCGTGGCGCGCGCCCTCGACCACCTGATGGCCACCGGCGGCGACGTCATCAACCGCCACCTGTCCGCCGCCACCTGACGCCGGCGGCAAGGACCGATCGTCGTCGACGGTGATCGGCGGTACAGTCGCACCATGAAGGCCATCCTCCTGTGTCTCGGTCTGGCTGCGTGCGCGGGTCCCAGCCAGCAGCAACTCCGCCAGACGCCGACCGCGACCACGCCGCGCTCGCCGTCGTTGGCGCCGCCCGCCAGCGGGAGCGACCGGGATCGCTACGAGGTCACCCAGGGGTTCGAGGATCAGCGCGACGTCAAGGAAGCTCACCGTCAGGCCGAGGCGGAACGCGAGGCGCCCCCCGGCCCGGTTCCGGGCATGCCGGGCACCGCGCCGCCGGGGCCCCCCCCACCCCCGACGCCGCCCGCGGAGTGACCGCGGCGGGCGACGCTGGCGACGCGGCCGGGGGTTGCTAGCCTAGCGGGCCATGCCCTCGAGCCTGCTCGCGCTCCTCGACGACATCGCCATGATCCTCGACGACGTGGTGGTGCTGTCCAAGGCGGCCACCAAGAAGACCGCCGGGGTGCTGGGCGACGACCTCGCGCTCAACGCGCAGCAGGTGACCGGGGTCCGGGCCGAGCGCGAGCTGCCGGTGGTGTGGGCCGTCGCGCGCGGCTCGCTCCGCAACAAGGCGATCATCGTGCCGTCGGCGTTCCTGATCAGCGTGGTGGCGCCGTGGTTGGTGCTGCCGCTTTTGGTGCTCGGCGGGACGTTCCTCTGCTACGAGGGGTTCCACAAGCTCGCGCACCGGTGGCTGCACACCGTCGACGACGATCGGGCGCACCACCAGGCCCATCTGGCCGCGGTGGCCGATCCGTCGGTCGACCTGGTCGCGGCCGAGCGGGCCAAGATCGCCGGCGCGGTGCGGACCGACTTCATCTTGTCAGCCGAGATCATCGTGATCACGCTCGGCACCGTCGCCGACGCCGCGCTCGGCGTGCGGATCGCGGTGCTGTTGGCGATCGCGGTGATCATGACGGTAGGGGTCTACGGCCTGGTCGCCGGCATCGTCCGGCTGGACGACGCCGGTCGCGCGCTGGTGGCGCGCCCGGGCCGGGCCGCCCAGGCGCTGGGGCGCGGCCTCCTGGCGTTGGCCCCGCGCCTGCTCCGCTTCCTGGCGGTGGCCGGCACCGCGGCGATGTTCATGGTCGGCGGCGGCATCGTGGTCCACGCCGTCGGTCCGCTCCACCACGCGGTGGCCGGCTGGGCTGCCGCCGCGGGCGAGGTCGAGGTCGCCGGCGGCCTGGTGGCGTGGCTGGTCCCCGCGGTGGTCGACGCGGCGACCGGGATCGTGGTCGGCGGGCTGGCGGTGGCGGCCGTCGCCCTGGTCGGCCGGGTGCGTGCCCGCCGCGCGCGGTGACGCCGCCGGCGCGGCCTCCCGTCACGTGCTGAGCGCCGCCGGCGACACCACCAGCACCACCTCGAGCGCCCGGGCCACGGTCATCGGCGTGGTGGAGCCGGCAAGGTCGCGGTCGAGCGCCAGGAACACGTACTCCCCGGGTGGCAACGCAAACCGGAACTGCCCGGCCCGATCGCTCTGCACCCGTCGGTGCGGCCGGTCCTGGCTCCGGACGTCGGCCGCCAGGACCGTGACGCCCCCCACGGCCTCACCGGCGGGCGACGTCACGCGCCCGATCACGGTGGCGACATCGGCGCTTGCCCGCGCGGGCGGCCCGCTGGCGGTCCGCTCGGCTGGCGGCACCGCGCCGCGGCGCAGGCCGCCGGCGGCAGCGGTACCCGTAGCCATGGCGAGCGACACGAGCACAACCGCGGTGATGGGGCGCATGGGATCCTCGCTCCAGCACGAACGATGCCGGCGCTGGTGGTAGGAAGGACCCGCCTGACGCGCCGCCGGTTGCATCGCGGCGGCTGATCGACGCTGGCCGACCGCCGCTGCGACCCATCGCGGGACCGTCGCAGCCTGTCGCAGGTGTCCCGCCGCGCGGTGGCCGGGCTACCGGAACTTCTCGGGATCGACGCCGAAGCGCTTCACCCACCGCTGGATCTGCTTGCGGTCCTTGTTCATGGCCCGCGCCACCGCGCTGATGTTGCCGCGGTGCTCGCGCATCGTCGCGCACAGGCTGTCGCGCAGGGCCTCGTCGGCCGGCGTCAGCGGCGCGGTCCGGGCCGCGCCCGGCGGACGACCCGAACGTACCGCGTCGGGCAGGTGGCTGGCCAGGACCGGTGTGGTGCCGGCCAGGACCGAGGCCGTGGTCAGCGCCTGCTCGAGCTCGCGGATGTTGAGCGGCCAGACGTAGCGGAACATCAGGCGCGCCGCGTCGAGGTCGATGCCGACGGCGTCGGCCGGGAAGTGGCGCGCGTACAGCGCGCCGATCAGGATGCCCAGATCGGGGCGGCGCTCGGCCAGCGGCGGCACCGCGATGCGGAAGCCGGCCAGGCGCGCGAATAGATCGTGGCGGAACTGCCCGTCGGCGATCATCTCGTCGAGGTCGCGGTGGGTCGCGGCGATGATGCGCACGTCGACCGCGACCGGCCGCGTGCCGCCGACCGGGGTCACCTCGCGCTCCTGCAGCACGCGCAACAGCGCCGCCTGCGACGCCGCGGGCAGATCGCCGATCTCGTCGAGGAACAGGGTGCCCTTGTCGGCGGCCCGGACCAGCCCGTCGTGGTCGGCGTGGGCGCCGGAGAACGCGCCCTTCTTGTGGCCGAACAGCTCGCTCTCCACCAGGTTCTCGGCGATGGCGCCGCAATTGACGGCGATGAACTGCCCGTCGCGACCCGACAAGGCGTGGGCGGCCCGGGCCAGCACCTCCTTGCCGGTGCCGCTGTCGCCCTCGACCAGGATCGACACCGCGGAGCTGGCGACCTGGCGCAGCCGGGCCAGGTCGCGGCCGTACTCGGGGATGAGCGTGGCCAGGCCCTCGACCATCTCGGGGGTGCGCTCGAGGTCGACGATGGCCGGATCGTGCTCGGTGAGCGGCAGGCGCTCGCAGAAGATGAACAGGGTGTGGCCCAGCTCGACCAGGTCGCCGTCGGCCAGGACCGAGCGCTTGGTCGGTTGGCCGTTGACGAAGGTGCCGTTCTTCGAGTCGGTGTCGGTCAGCACCCAGCGCCCGAACGACGGCTCGAGGCGGGCGTGGCGCGACGACATCCACCGGTCGGGGACCCGCAGCGTCAGCTCGGTGCCCAGCCGGTCTGCCTTACGCTCGCTTCCGCGGCCGACGACCACCGCCGACACGTCACCCAGATCGTAGCGGGCCGACAGCGCGCGCGGGCGCTGGCACTCGAGCGCGAGCACCAGCGCCGGGCGCAGCCGGGTGGCGTCGGCGCGGGCGCCGGCGTCTTCGGCCAGTGACAGAGTCGCCCCCAGCGTGTCGACCATCGCGCGCATCTTATCCAAACTGAACCGCGGGTGGCGACCCGAACATTCCCAGCCGATCCCGCGGGGGGTCAGGCCGCGCCGAGGTGGGCGGTCAGGAGCGCCACGAAGCCGGCGTGGTCCGCCGCCGCACAACACTCCCGGGTCGAGTGCATCGACAGCATGGGGCCGCCGACGTCGACCACCGCTACCCCCAGGCGGGTCGCGGTGATCGGGCCGATCGTCGAGCCGCAGCCCAGGTCGGTGCGGGTCACGAAGTCTTGCAGCGGCACGTCGACGGTCCGCGCCAGGGCGGCCAGCTGGGCGTAGCTGGCGCCGGTGGTGGCGTAGCGCTGGTTGTGGTTGCACTTGAGCACCGGCCCGCCGCCGAGGACGGGCTTGTGGCGGGGCTCGTGGCGGTCGCCGTAGTTGGGGTGGGCTGCGTGGGCCATGTCGGCTGAGACCAGAAGCGAGTTGGCCAGGCAGGCGTGGAGGTCGCTGCGGGTGCCGCCCAGCTCGGTGATCAGCCGCTCGATGACCACGCCCAGGAGCGGGCCGTCGGCGCCGTCGGTCGAGGCCGAGCCGACCTCCTCGTGGTCGAAGCAGGCCAACAGCGGCAGCGTGGCGGCCTCGCCGTCGGACGCCGTGGCCAGCAGCGCGGCGAGCCCGGCGTGGCACGACGCCAGGTTGTCGAGCCGGGCCGCGAACACCAGCTCGCCGTCCAGCCCGCCGCGGCGAGCCGGGGTGAGATCGAACAGGGACAGATCGTGGGCGGCGATCGCGTCGGCCGGCAGCCCGGCCGCGTCGGCCACCAGCGCGCGGAACCGGGCGGCGGCGTCGGCCGCGGTGGCCGCGCCAGCCAGGCCCCAGGTCGGCGCCAGGTGCAGCTGCGGGTTCAGCTTGAGGCCGTCGTCGTTGACCTTGCGATCGAGGTGGATGGCCAGCTGGGACACCCGGGCCAGCGGTCGGTCGATGCGGACCAGGTGGGCGGCGCCGTCGGAGGTGAACACCGCGCCGGCCAGGCCAAGGTCGCGATCGAGCCAGCTGTTCCACAGGGCGCCGCCGTAGACCTCGACGCCCAGCTGCAGGCAGCCCTCGCTGAGGTAGGTCGGCTGGGGCTTGAGGCGGAGGTGGGGCGAGTCGGTGTGGGCGCCGATGGCCCGGACCCGCCGCGGGGGCTGCGCGGCCCGCAGCCGGAAGGCGATCAGCGCGGCGCCGCGGGTGACGTAGAACCCGCCCGGCGCCAGGTCCCAGCGCGGGGCGGTCAGGTCGAGGGCGACGAAGCCGGCGGCGGCGAGGGTCT
This sequence comes from Kofleriaceae bacterium, assembly GCA_041389965.1. Lineage (GTDB taxonomy): Bacteria > Myxococcota_A > Polyangia > Haliangiales > Haliangiaceae > UBA2376. The sequence goes on from JAWKQV010000004.1 coordinate 447,723, forward strand.
CGGCCATGGCGGCGGCGGCGAGGCGCGGCGCGGGCGCGGCGTCGATGAAGGCGCACAGGGCATCGGCGGCATGCATGGTGCGATCACCGGCGGTGGCGGCGCCGGTGTCAAGCCGACCGGGCCCGAACTCGAGGCCGCCCCGGCGGCCTACGGCCAGCGGCGGGTCACGGTGATCGCCGCGGTGCGGCCCGACGACGGCACGCCGGCCCGCACCCAGAAGCGATCGTCGAGCAGGTCGTCGAGGCGGGCCGCCACCTGCCACGGCCCGCGGGTGGCCGACGCGGTCAGGCCCAGGGCGCTGTAGGCCGGCAGCCAGGTGGCGCGATCGAGGCGCTGGCCGACGACCTGCTCGCGCGCCTCGAGCAGCAGCCACGGCCGCGGCCGGCCGGTGAGGCGCAGCTGGCCGCGGTGCCGGGCCAGGAAGTCGAGCGGCTCGCCGGCGCCGTCGGCGCTGGCCTCGACGTAGCCGTAGCTGACCGCGCCCTCGACGGCGCGGCCCCGACCGATCACCACCTCGAGGTCGACCCCGTACAGATCGATGGCGTCGCGGTTGGCGAACTGCATGGTGGCGGGGTCGTTCTTGATGAGCCCGTCGGTGAGGCGCAACCACGCCGCCGAGGTCACCTCCACCCGCGCGTCGCCCAGCCGGACCCGGACCTCGCCGAAGTCGTTGGTCTCACCGCCCAGCGCGGTGTTGCCGGTGCGGGCGCGGTAGCGCTCGCGCAAGGTCGGCAGGCGGCCCTTGCGCGCCACGGTGGCGGTGAGGGTCACCGTCGGCACCGGCGCCAGCTCGAGCACCAGCTTGCCCTCGGGCGTCACCGGGGCGCCCAGGCCCAGCGGCACCGCCAGACCGAGCGCCGCGTCGACGCGGAGCCGGGCGGTGGCGAGCTGCCCGCCGGCCGCCAGCTCGGCGACCGTCGAGCGCCCGCGCGACAAGGTCAGGCCGTCGTCGACGCGGGCCGCCTCGGTGTCGAGGTGGAGCGCGGCGACCGCCCGGGTCCGCGGACCCAGCCCCCGGGTGGCCAGGGCGCCGGCGCCGGCGCGGTTGGCGCGGAGGTCCTCCTTGGCTTCGGGCGTGGCCAGCGTGGGGTCGAGGTAGAAGCGGCTCAGCCGGGTGGTGCCGTGCGCGTAGGCGTTGGCGAGGACCTGCCACCGGCCGAGGCGCTCCTCGAGCTGACCGCTGGCGCGCCCCGACACCTCGCGCTCGATCACGGTGATCTCGGCGGTGTCCTCCTCGTTGGGCGGCACGACGTAGCTGCGGACCAGGCCGAACCCGTCGACCACGGCGCGGCGCGCGCCGGCGCGGTGCTCGAGCCGGACCGCGGCGCTGGCGCTGCGGCGAGCCTCGCCGACCTCCACCGGGCCGGGCACCTCGAAGGTCTCGGCGCCCAAGGTGGCCGTGGCCGAGGCGCGCACCGCGACCCCGCGCGCCAGCCCGTGGCGGCCGGTCACCGCCAACGTGGCGGCCGGGAGCGAGTCGCCGGCGACCTGGGCCAACAGCTCGGCGTCGCCGACCGCGTCCCGGGTGTGGAGCTCGACCACCCCGCCCGGTCCGCCGGCGCCGTCGATGGGCGAGGCCGGCGCCGTCGACACCCGCACCTGGGCCAGGTCGGTCGCCGGGATGCTCACCAGGTCGAAGTTGCCGAAGTACGGGTCGTCGATCGCGACCCCGTCGACCAAGAGCTTGACCGCGCTGCGCCGGGCGCCGCGGATGTCGATCTGGCGGCCGCCACGGCCGGCCGCGCGGATGACCACGTCGGGCAGGAGCGCCAGCGCGGTCGCCACGTCGGGGATCGCCCGGGCCCGCAGATCGCGCTCGTCGAGCCGGGCCCGGGTGTCACGATCGTAGGGCTTGTCGGGGCGCTCGTCCCAGATCTCGATGGTCTCGGCCGCGGCCAGGGCCATCGCCGTGGCCAGGTCGACGGTCTCGACGTCGGGCGGCGGCGTGGTGGCCGTCGGCGGTGGCGGCGCAGGCGGCGCGGCGACCGGCGGCGGCGCGGCGACCGGCGGCGGCGCGGGTGGTGGGGTGGGGTCCCCCGGTGCCGCGCTGGCGGATCGAGCCCCCAGCGCCAGCGCACCAGCAGCGGTCACGACCGCGCACAGCCTCGAAGGGGACACCACGGCCAGCTGCTTGCGAGCCGCGTGCCGGCCGCGGGACCTGGTCACGCCGACTTCTTGCGCGGCTTCTTCTTGGCCAGGTCGGCCTCGGGCTCGGCCGCCGCCGGCAACGTCGCCGTCGGGGCGGCCATGCCGAGCGACGCCTTGAGCGCCTCCATCAGATCGATGATCTTGCCCTGGGGCGCCTCGGGCGCGGCGGTGATCTCCTGGCCGTCGATCTTGCCCTGGATGAGCTCGAGGACCCGGCCCTTGACCTCGTCTTTGTACTTCTTGTTGTCGAAGTGGGCGACCGTGATCTGCGAGATGATCTGCCGAGCCAGGGCCAGCTCGTTGGGCTTGACGTCGGGCAGGTCGGGCATCGGCACCTCGCTCCACTCCTTGACCTCGTCGGCGTAGCGCAGCTGGTGCATGACCAGGCCCTCGCCGAACGGCCGCACCGCGACCACGTACTGCTTGCCGCGGGCCGAGTAGGTGGCGATGCCGATGAGCCCGCTCTCGACCATGGCGTGGTTGATGAGCCGGTAGGCCCGCTCGCCGCCCTTGTCGGGGCCCAGGTAGTAGGACTTCTCGAACAACAGCGGGTCGACGGTGGCCACCGGCACGAACTCGGCCAGGTCGATGGCGTTGGTGGCCACCGCGTCGAGCGCCTTGATCTCCTCGGCGGTGAGCACCACGTACTGGCCCTTGGTGAACTCGTAGCCCTTCACCATCTGGTCGCGCTCGACCACCTCGCCGTCCTTGGTGCAGATGTACTGTTGCTTGAGGCGCGAGCCGCACGCGCCGTGGAGCATGTTGAACGAGACGTCGGAGCCCGACTCGGTGGTGGTGTAGAGCTTCACCGGGATCGAGACCAGGCCGAAGGAGATGGTGGCGGTTCCGATGGCGCGCGCGGGCATGGCCTCTATGATAGCGGGGTGACGCGGTCGGTCGCCAACTCTGCGCCGCCGGAGCTGTGCAGATGAGCAGTCCCGACGGCGACGATCCGCTCGCCCGCTACCGCGCGAAGCGCCAGGCCGAGGCCACGCCCGAGCCGATCGGGGCGCGGCCGACCGCCCCGCGCGCGTCGGCCGGCGTGTTCGTGGTCCACGAGCACCACGCCACCCGCACCCACTGGGATCTGCGGCTGGAGATCGACGGCGTGCTGGTGTCGTGGGCGGTGCCGCACGGGCCGACCATGGACCCCGACGTCAAGCGGCTGGCGGTGAAGGTCGAGGCCCACCCGCTGGAGTACTGCGACTTCGAGGCGGTCATCCCGGAAGGCAACTACGGCGCCGGGCCGATGGTGGTGTGGGATCGCGGTCGGTTCGTGCCCGAGATCGATCCGCGCGACGGGGTGCGCGAGGGCGAGATCAAGTTCAGCCTGCAGGGCTACAAGCTGCGCGGCGCGTTCACGCTGGTGAAGACCGGCGGCCGGGTCGGCAAGGGCTCACCGTCGGCCCGCAGCGTCAACGACTGGCTGCTCATCAAGAAGCGCGACGGCTGGAGCGAGGCCGCCGCCAAGGCCGGGCCGCTGCCGGCCGCGAGCGTGCTGTCGGGGTTGACCGCCCAGGAGCTGGCGGCCGGGGCGCCGCGCATCGCGGCCTGGCGGGCGGCGCTGGCCGCGGTGGGCGCGCCGGCTCAGGCCATCGCGCCGGTGGGGTTCGCGCCGATGCTGTGTGAGACCGCGCCGGCGCCGTTCTCGAGCCCGGGGTGGATCTTCGAGCTGAAGTACGACGGCTACCGGTTGATCGGCTGGGGCGGCGCCGGGCGCGCCATGCTGCGCTACCGCTCCAACGCCGACGCCACCGCCCGCTACCCCGAGCTGGTCGCCTCGCTCAAGGCGCTGCCGGTGCCCGGCCTGGTGCTCGACGGTGAGGTGGTGATCCTCGACGGGGAAGGCCGCCCCAACTTCAAGGCGCTGGCCGAGCGGGCCCAGGTGTCGCGCAAGCACGACATCGCGCGCGCCGCGGTGGCGGCCCCGGTGGTGTGGTTCGTGTTCGATCTGCTAGCGGCCGACGGCGTCGACCTGCGCGGGCTGCCGGTCGAGGCGCGCAAGCAGCTGCTGGCGGCCATCGTGCCGCCGGCCGGGCCCATCCAGTACGCCGACCACGTGCCCGAGGTCGGCGCGGCGTTCTTGGCGGCGGCGGCCGGGCGCGGCCTCGAGGGGGTGGTCGGCAAGAAGCTGGGCTCGCGCTACCGGGCTGGCGCCCGCAGCAAGGACTGGGTCAAGCTCAAGATCGATCCCGAGGACGACTTCGCGGTGTGCGGCTACACCCCGCCCAAGGGCTCGCGCGCCGGCCTGGGCGCGCTGCACCTGTGCGTGCGCGACGGCGAGGCGTGGCGTTACGCCGGCAAGGTCGGCTCGGGGCTGTCGGACGCCGAGCTGGTGGCGTTCAAGGCCGAGCTCGACCAGGCGCCGCGGTGGCAGCCCAGCTTTGCGCGCCCCGACGACACCGCCGACGCGATCTGGATCGAGCCCGCGCGGGTGGTGACCGTGCGGTTCCGCGAGTGGCCGGTCGACTCGACGCTGCGCTTCCCGGTGTTCGTGCGGCGGCGCGACGACAAGCCGGCGGCCGCCTGCCTGATGCCGGCGCGCGACACCGGCGAGCTGGCGGCCCGCGCCGCCGACGCCCCGGCCGAGCTGACCGCGATCACCGACGACGCGCCCCGGCGGGCCGTGAACCTCACCAACCTGAAGAAGGTGTTCTGGCCCGACGACGGCCTCACCAAGGGCGACCTCATCGCCTACTACCGCGACGTGGCGCCGGCGATCCTGCCGTACCTGGTCGACCGACCGGTGGTCATCACCCGCTACCCCGACGGCATCGACGGCAAGTGGTTCTACCAGAAGGACCTGCCGGGCTGGGCGCCGGCCTGGCTGCGCACCGTCAACCTGTGGACCGATCACAGTCAGCGCGAGATCCACTACGTGCTGGTCGACGACGCCGACGGCCTGGCCTACCTGGCCAACCTGGGCTCGATCCCGATCCACGTGTGGGCCAGCCGCACCGCCGATCTGGGCCGGCCCGACTGGTCCATCGTCGATCTCGATCCCAAGGGCGCGCCGCGTGAGTACGTGGTGCCGCTGGCGCTGGCGATCCACGAGCTGTGCGAGGCCATCGCGCTGCCGCACTACGTGAAGACCAGCGGCCAGACCGGGCTGCACATCCTCATCCCGCTGGGTGGCCAGCTGACCTTCGAGCAGGCCCGCAACCTGGCGTACCTGATCGGCCTGGTCGTCGAGGGCCGCCACCCCACCATGGCCACCACGCACAAGAACCCGGCCAAGCGCCAGGGGCGGGTGTACCTCGACTGGGGCCAGAATGCCCACGGCCAGCTGCTGGTCGCGCCCTACTCGGTACGTCCCGTGCCGGCGGCGCCGGTGTCGATGCCGCTGCGCTGGCACGAGGTGACGCCGGACCTCGACCCCCACGCGTTCACGATCCGCACCGCGCGGGCGCGCCTCGACGCGATGGGCGACGACCCGTGCCTGAACATCCTGACCGAGCGCCCCGACCTGCTGGCGGCGCTGGAGAAGCTGCAGGCGCTGGTGGTGGCCAGCGGGATCGGTCCGGGCTGACGCCGGCGCATCTGGCTCAGCGCATGCCGTGGTCCAACCATCGGGAAGCGGGTCGGCGACCTGGTGGATCTCGGTCCCCGTTGCCGGGGCTCGGACACCGACCACCGCGCCGAGCGGGCGGCCCCGCCATGGCATCATCGCGCGCGTGCAGTTCATGGTCGGCACCAGCGGCTTCGCCTACCCGCAGTGGAAGGGGCGCTTCTATCCCGACGACCTGCCCGAGGACGACTACCTCGGGTACTACGCCCAGCGGCTGACCACCGTCGAGATCAACAACACGTTCTACCGGATGCCCAAGGCCGATGTGGTCGCGAAGTGGCGGGCCCAGGCGGCGCGGCCCGACTTTCGGTTCGTGTGGAAGGCGTCGCGGCGCATCAGCCACCAGGCCAAGCTCAAGCCGCCGGAGGCCCACGACTCGATGGCGTATCTATGGCGGATGGCCGAGCCGCTGGGGGACCAGCTGGGACCGGTGCTGATCCAGACCCCCCCGTACCTCAAGAAGGACGTCGGCCTGTTGCGCGAGTTCCTCGCCGCGACGGTGCCGGTCGGGCGCGCGGTGGCGTTCGAGCTGGCGTCGTCGAGCTGGGACGACGACCAGGTCGATCAGGCGCTGGCCGATCACGGCTGCGCGCGGTGCATCGCCGACAAAGATGACGGCACCGCGCGGCTGATCCGGACCGCGCCGTGGATCTACGTGCGGCTGCGCAAGGACGACTACACCGACGACGAGCTGGGTGGCTGGGTGGAGCGGCTCGCCGCGCTGGACGCGGCCACCGCCTGGGTGTTCTTCAAGCACGAGGACACGGCGCGCGGGGTCGAGCTGGCCCAGGCCCTGGCCCGGCGGACCGCGTCGTGAGCGACGTCGCGCCGGCGTCGCGGACCGAGCGGCCGCGGCGACCCGGTGTCCAGCGCTACCAGCTGAGCAAGAAGGCGGTAGCGGTCGTGGCGACCGGGCATCCGTGGCTGTTCCGCGGCCTGATGTCGAGCGCCGCCGCCGGCCTGGCCGACGGCCAGTGGCTGGCCCTCTACGACGGTGGCAACCAGGTGGTCGGCCACGGCGTGTACGCCGCCGAGGGCGCGGTCGCGGTCCGCCTGGTCGGGCAGGGGCCGACGCGGCCGCGGGGCCCAGCCTGGCTGGCGCGGATCGACGCCGCGGTGGCCCGGCGCGGATCGCTGCGCGCCGAGACCGACGGCTTCCGGGCCATCGCCGGCGAGAGCGACCACATGCCGGGCGTGGTGGTCGACGTCTTCGGCACCACCGTCGTGGCCCAGGCCTACGCCACCGGCCTCGACGCCCTGGCCCGGCTGGCGGCGCGGCGGGTGGCCGCCGCCGTCGGCGCGACCGGGGTGGTGGTGCGGGCCGGGCATCGTCGCTTCGGCGCGCGCGGCGCCGGCCCGCGCATCATCGCCGGGGCCGCCCCGGACCTCGCGTGGTTCCGCGAGGGGCCGCTGCGCCTGGCGGCCCGGCCGCTGTCAGGACAGAAGAGCGGGACCTTCCTCGATCTGCGCGGGCTACGACGGTGGTTGCGCCAGGCCCCGCTGGCCGGGGCGCGGGTGCTCAACCTGTTCGCGTACACCGGCGCGCTGGGCCTGGCGTGCGAGCACGCCGGCGCCAGCGTCATCACCCAGATCGATCGCGCCGCCGACGCGCTGGCGTTCGCGGCCGGCCACCACGTGGTCGATGCCGCGCGCCACCGGTTCATCACCGCCGACGTGTTCGACTGGTGCCGGCAGGCGCCGGGCGACCAGCGCTTCGAGGTGGTCATCGTCGATCCGCCATCGATGACCTCGCGCATCGAGCAGGTGCCGGCGGCCCTGGCGACCTACCGTCGGCTGCACGGCGCTGCCGCGGCCCGGGTCGCCCCCGGCGGGCTCCTGATCCTGGCGTGCTGCACGTCGCGGATCACCCGGGCCCAGTTCCGCGCCACCGCGCTGGCCACGGTCGGTCGCGGCTTCGCGCTGACGGCCGACGTGCCGCCCGAGGTCGATCACCCGGTGGCCTTCCCGGAGGCCGACTACCTGAAGGTGCTGGTGTTCCGCGCCCGAGGCGCCGGTGCCTGAGCTGCCCGACATCACCGTCTACGTGGAGCGCCTGGCGGCGTTCACGGTCGGGCGCCGCCTCGACGGGCTGCGCATCTCCAGCCCGTTCCTGGTGCGCTCGGTCGACCCTCCGGTGACCGCCCTGGTCGGCCGCACCGTCGAGCGGGTCGGGCGTCTCGGCAAGCGCCTGGTGCTGTCGTTCGACGGTGAGCTCCACGCGGTCATCCACCTGATGATCGCCGGCCGGCTGCGATGGAAGGCGCCCGGCGCCAAGCTGCCGCACAAGCTCGGCCTGGCCGGGTTCGACTTCGCCCACGGCACGCTGGTGTTCACCGAGGCGTCCAAGCAGAAGCGGGCGTCGCTGCACGTGGTGGCCGGCGCCGCCGCCCTGGCCGGCTTCGATCGTGGCGGGCTGGAGCTATTCGCGGCGACGCCGGCGACGTTCCTGGCGGCGCTCACCGCCGAGAACCACACCATCAAGCGGGCGCTGACCGACCCGACCATCATCGACGGGGTAGGCAACGCCTACTCCGACGAGATCCTGCACCAGGCGGCGGTGTCACCCTTCAAGCAGACCCGGCAGCTGACCCCGGCCGAGGCCGCGAGCCTGCTGGCCGCCGCCCAGGCCTGCCTGCGCGCCTGGACCGAGCGGCTGCGCGCCGAGGTCGGCGACGGCTTCCCCGACGAGGTCACCGCGTTTCGGCCCGAGATGGCGGTCCACGGCAAGTACGGCCAGCCATGTCCTCGCTGCGGCGCGCCGGTCCAGCGCATCAAGTACGCCGACAACGAGGCCAACTACTGCGCGCCGTGCCAGACCGGCGGCCGGCTCCTGGCCGACCGCGGGCTGTCGCGCCTGCTCAAGGCCGACTGGCCCAAGACCCTGGCCCAGCTCGAGGAGCGACGGGCCGAGGCCCGGGCGCAGCTGGCCCCGGCCGCCCCAGCCGCCCCGGCGGCGTCACGCCCGCGTAAGAAACCACCCGCGGAATAAACCCGCGCCGCGCGTGGTGCGTCTCACCCCACCATCGAGCGCATCCGATCGGCGGGCCGCGGGGCGGCCGGTGGTCGCGGTGTGCGCCGCCGTCCGCCCGCTCCCCCGAGGATCCATGCGCAAGCTGCTGTCCGCCATCCTGTTTTCGTCCGCGCTCACCGCCGCCGCCTGCGGCCACCCGACCAAGCGGTCGACCTTCGTCAAGGTCGACCAGGTCGCGCTCGGCAAGGTCGTCGTCTACCGCAACGGCGTCGCCTACTACGAGCGGCGGGCCCAGGTCGAGGGCGGCCAGCTCACCGTCCGGGTGCCGCGCGACCGAGTCGACGACTTCCTCAAGTCGCTCACCGTGGTCGACGCCAAGACCCGGACGCCGCTGCCGGTCAGCTTCCCGCGCCAGCAGTCTGACGGCGGGCCGTTCCTGGAGATGACCCTCGACATCCCGGCCGCCAAGGCGCCGGGCCAGACCGCCGACGTGGTGTTGACCTACGTCACCGAGGCGCCGGTGTGGAAGCCCAGCTACCGCATCGCCTTCTCCGACACCGGCAAGGTGATGCTCGAGGGCTGGGCCATCGTCGACAACACCTCGGGCGAGGACTGGAAAGACGTGATGGTGGGCGTCGGCTCGAGCTCGGCGCTGTCGTTCCGCTACGACCTGTGGAGCGTGCGCACCGTCGAGCGCGAGACCCTGCACTCGAACGAGCAGTTCGCGGTCGCTCCGCCGACCGCGGTGTCGCCCTACGGCGGCGCGGCGCAGGGGCCGGCCAACGCGGTGGTGGCCGAGCTCGGGGACGACGAGATCCGCCGTCCGATGGGCCACCCCGACAACCTCGACGCCCGCCTGTCGAAGAACGCCGAGGAGCGCGAGGACTTCGACGGCGACGCCGACGAGGCCGGCGAGATGGTCGCGACGGCGGGCATCGGGACCCGCGGCGGGCGGGCCAGCACCGGCCCCGGGGTGGCGCGCGGCGTGACGGCGGAGCCCCGGTCGCGCCCGGCCTCGGCGGACAAGGCGCGGGATACCGCCACGTCGAGCCGGGTGGCCCGGCTCGAGCAGGAGCGGGCCCAGCTCGAGTACCAGAAGCAGCGGGTGTCGCAGGGCGATCGCAAGGTGCTGGCGCTGGCGCCGCAGCTCATCTCCAACCGCAACAACTTGATCATCGAGGGCTACGCCGATCCGGCCGAGCCCGGCAGCGAGCAGCGCTCGCTCGACCGCGCCAACATCGTCAAGATGCAGCTCATCGACGCGGGCGTGCCCCCGGCCCAGATCCGCGTGGTGAACCGCGGCGCGGTGCCGGGCCAGCGGGCCGGGGTGCGCATGATCACCGAGGCCCCGTCGCCCGAGGCCGTGGCCGACGGCACCGGCGCCAAGCCGGGCGAGGGCGCCGAGGCGCCGGTCGGCGAGAGCCACTTCCAGTCGGAGATGCCGATGACGGTGGCGCGCGGCACCAGCGTGATGGTGTCGATGGTCCGGGCCGAGACCGACGGCGAAGAGGTCTACCTGTACGATGCCGAGAGCGCGCGCGGCAACGATCGCTACGCGTTCAAGGCGGTCCGGCTCCACAACCCCACCGACTCGACCCTCGAGACCGGCCCGGTCACGGTGTACGGACAGAACCGCTACATCGGCGAGGGCCTGACCGAGCCGATCCCGCCGCGGGCCAACGTGGTGGTGCCGTTCGCGCTCGATCGCCAGATCGTGGTGGACCAGGACGACAGCACCGAGAACCAGGTGTCGCGCCTGGTGACGCTGCAGCGCGGCGTGCTCACCGCCGAGGTCCAGCACATCAAGAAGACCAAGCTCACCTTCACCAGCCGCCTTCACGTGGCGACCAAGGTCTACGTGCGCCACACCACCGAGAAGGGGTGGATGGTCCTCGACGCGCCCAAGGCGTTCGAGCGGCTGGGCGACGCCGACCTCTACGAGATCGCGCTGGGCGCGGGCGAGTCGAAGGTGGTGGAGATCGCCGAGGCCACGCCGCTGACCCGGACCCTGGACCTGGCGTCGCCGACCACGCTCGACATGATGAAGGTGTTCGTCGAGAGCCCCAACCCCAGCCCCGAGCTGAAGAAGCAGCTCAAGGACCTGCTGGCCATCCACCGCGAGGTGGTCGACACCGACCAGAAGATCGCCAACCTGCGCGAGCGGATGGTCGAGTACCGGTCGCGCATGGACGAGCTCAACGACCAGATCGTGTCGCTCAAGAAGGTCAAGACCGCGACCAGCCTGTCGCGCAACCTGCAAGACAAGATGAAGGACATCTCGGACCGGGTGCAGAAGACCACCATCGACATCGTCGACAACCAGGAGAAGCTGATGCTGGGCAAGGTGCGGTTCCAGGACGCCTTGGCCGAGCTGAGCCTGCCCGACGCGGCGGCCCACCTGGCGGTCACGCCGTAGCCCCTCGCGGGGCGCGCCCGGCGAGCCGGAGCCGCACGCGCGGTCCGGCTCGTCGTCGATTTCGGCGGCGCGCACACAGCCGCCGAGGGCCCCGCCGAGGCCGGTGTCGCACCCCGGCGCGCGGCAGGTGTCGCGGTGACAGCGGCGGTGAACCCAAGGAACCGACCGGGCCGGGGTCTGGCGCGTGGACAGGGGGCAGGAGGTTCCGATGCGAAGCTGGCCGAAGATGATGATGGTGCTCGCGGCGATGACCGCGGGGTGTGCGCTGCCCCGCCCCCGCGCGGTGCGGGTCGACAAGGTGCCGCTGGGGAAGGTCGTCGTCTACCAAAACGGCGTCGCGTACTACCAGCGGCGGGCCCGGGTCGAGCAAGGCAAGGTGCTGGTGCGGGTACCGCGCGAGCGGGTCGACGATTTCCTGAAGTCGTTGACGGTGGTCGACGCCCGGACCCAGCGGGCGCTGCCGGTGATGTTTCCGCGCCAGCAGGCAGCCGACGCGCCGGTCATCGACATGCAGCTGGAGGTGGCCGACGCCCCCGACGGCGCCGACGTGCTGATGACCTACGTGACCGACGCCGCCGCGTGGAAGCCGAGCTACCGGCTGGTCCTGGGCGACGACGACGCCATGCTCGAGGGCTGGGCGGTGGTCGACAACCTGTCGGGTGAGGACTGGAACGACGTCGAGGTCGGCGTCGGATCGAGCGCGGCGATGTCGTTCCGCTACGACCTGTGGAGCGTCCGGACCGTCGACCGCGAGGAGCTGGCGGCCGACGAAGCGTTCGCGGTAGCGCCGCCGACCGCGGTGTCGCCGTACGGCGGGGCCGCGCCCGCGACCGAGGCGACCAACCTGTTGACGCTCGATGCTGACGAGATCCGGGACGCCGACCGGCCCGGGGCGGTGCCGGCGGGGGCGGGGGCGGGCAGCGGCGCGATGGTGCCGATGCCGGGGCAGGTCACCGCTACCAGCGGCGCGATCCAGGGGCGGGTCACCGACGCCGGGTCCGGTGAGTCGCTGGCCGGGGTGACCGTGGTCGCGTCCGGGAAGAACTCGCTGACGACGATCACGGAGATGGATGGGACGTACTCGTTCGCGGGCCTCCCACCAGGGGACTACCTGGTCACGTTCTTCTACGGCGACATCACCATCGAGCGCTCAGGGATCCGCGTCGCGGCGAACAAGGTGACGCCGGTGTTCCAGAAGCTCAATAGCGCCGCGTCGGCCAGCGAGACCATCGTCATCACCGACCGGGCCCCGATGATCGACCAGACCTCGACCACCCAGGGCATCACCATCCGGGACGAGTACACGCACAACCGGCCACCCGTCGGGCGGAGCTTCGACACGGCCTTGGGCACGAGCCGAGGCTCCACCGGCGACACCGCGGGCGTGTCGTTCTCGGGGGGATCGTCGGTCGAGTCCGCGTACGCGGTCGCCGGCGGTTCGGCGGCGCCGGATCCCCGCCAGGCGCGCTTCCAGGCGGTCCGTCTGGGCGACGCCAAGCTGGCCGAGGTCGCGGCCGGGCTCATCAAGGACCGGCGCCCGGTGGTGGTCGAGGGCTTCGCCGCGAGCGGCGAGCCCGACCCCGAGGCGGCCGCGCTCGACCGCGCCAACCTGGTGCGCAACCAGCTCATCGACGCGGGGGTCGCCCCGGGCCGGATCCGCGCGGTCAGCCGCGGCGTCGGCGCCAAGGCGACGGTCCAGATCGTCGCGGACACCGCGCCGCCGGAGAGCCCCCAGGCGGGGCCGCGCACCAGCGCCGCCACCGCCGACGCGCCGCCGGTGGGCGAGGGCTACTTCGCCACCGGCGCCCGGCTCACCGTCCGCAACGGCGCCAGCGCGATGGTGGCGGTGCTCCACCAGCGCACCAACGGTCGCGAGGCCTACCTGTACGACGCGGCCGGCGAGCGCGGCAACGAGCGCTACGCGTTCAAGGCGGTGCGGCTGGACAACCCCACCGACGACACCCTGGCGGCCGGGCCGATCACCGTCTACGGCGACGGCCGGTACGTCGGCGAGGGCCTGACCGAAGCGGTGGCGCCGCGGGCGGCGGTGGTCATCCCCTACGCCCTCGATCGCCAGGTGGTGGTCGAGCGCGACGGGTCGACCCGCGACGAGCTGACCCGCCTGGTGACCATCCAGCGCGGGGTGGTGACCGCCGAGGTCCAGCACGTGCGCGCCACCGCGCTCACCATCACCAGCCGCCTGGCCGCGCCGACCACCGTCTACGTCCGCCACCAGCTCGAGCCAGGCTGGGAGCTGCTGCCGCAGGCGCTGCCGACCGAGCGCATCGGCGGCGCGCTGCTGGTCGCGGTCGAGCTGCCGGCGGGCGCGACGCGGACGGTCACCCTCGAGGAGGCCACCCCGCTGGTCCGTCGGCTCGAGCTGAACGCCACCGATACGCTCGCGCAGCTGGCGGTGTTCGTGCACAGCGATCGCCCGGCGCCGGCCCTGCGCGAGCCGATCGAGCGGGTGCTGGCGGTCCACCGTGAGCTGATCGACACCGTCGACAAGATCGACAGCCTGCGCGAGCGCGCCGCCGAGTACCGCGCGCGGCAGGCCGAGCTGACCCAGCAGCTCTTGGACCTGCGCAAGGTCAAGACCGCCACCGCGTTGTCGCGCGAGCTGACCGCCAAGGCCATCGACATGGCCACCCGGGTCCAGGAGCTGACCGTCGACCTGGTGGCGGCGCAGGACCGGGTCATGCTCCTGCGCGTGCAGTTCGCCGATGCGCTGGCCGACCTCCATCTGGCGCCGGCGCTGGCCGAGCACCGCTGACCCCGGCGCTGGCCCAGACCGGCGGAGCGCGGAGTGGAGCCTCGAGGCTCCTCCGGACGTCGCGTCGTGAGACCTCGAGGTCCCGCTCGGCGAGCCAACCACGCGAGCCTAAACGCGGCGCGACCGTTGCACTGGCGCATGGTCATGCGTCCAACTTCGCTGCTTCCGCTTGCGACCCTCTTGGTTGGTGCCTGTGCCGAGACCTCCGACACCGGCACCGTGGCCCAAGCCGTTGGTCCCGTCGTCCACCACATCACCGTGCGACCCGACGGCTCGTTCTCGGAGCCGGAGGTCCACGTCAACATCGGCGACTCGGTGGTGTGGGACCTGCCCAGTCGCAGCGACGCCATCGTACGCGCCACCTGGAACGGCGCCGCCTACGCCGCTGAGCCCTACGCCCCGGGGCAGCCGTTCGAGCTGACCGGCCCGATGCCGGTGTCGCCTGGCGGCATCTTCACGTTGAGTCCCAACCCCAAGCCGCCCGGGTTCGGCCTGTGGGAGACCTCGTGGCCAAGCTGTGTTGGCTTCGAGCAGCGCATGGTGGGCCCTGACGGCACGCGCCTGTGCAGCGCAACCACCGTCGGTGCGACGATGGCCTCGACCTGGGACGATCCGGCGATCACCGGCGTCTTCATCCGCTTGCGCTGGAGCAGCGTCGATCGAGGCCCCCTGGCCGCCCATCGGTACAACTGGGCGGACCTCGACCGCGAGATCGACCAGGCGGTCGCCCACGGCAAGCTGTACTCCATCGCGTTCGAGGCCGGGCGCTACGGCACGCCGGAGTGGTTGTTCACCGATCTGGGTATGCCCAGGCTCGAGTTCGAGAACGCAGGGAGCGGGCTGCCGTGCACGCAGAATCCGCCCTGCATGACCTTGCCGCCGGTGTGGCTGCCCACCTACCGCGACGCCTACAACGACATGCTGCTGGCCCTGGCGGACCACCTCAAGGCCGACGCCGGCCGCTACCGCGCGCTCGCCTACGTCAAGCCGTCGGGCGCCAACCTGTTCACCACCGAGGCACGGCTACCCCATGGCTGCGACAGCGAGGGGTGCAACGACCGCGTGTGGTCCGACGCCGGCTATCGGCCCGCCAACATGGAAGCCTACTACGAAGAGCAGTACCAGATGATCGCCGACCACTTCGAGACCAAGGCGCTGGCCTACGAGCTCATCCAGGCCGGCTTTCCGCGGATCAACAGCGTCGGCGGCTTCGAGGACGAGGACGGGCAGCTGACCGCGGGTACGCACCGGATGCAGTACAGCAAGCAGACCGAGTCCTTCATCGCCATCGGGTCCGACGTCACCAACGACTACCACGAGCGGTTCCTGGTGCAGCACAACGGGCTCCAGCCGATGCCGGCGGCGCCATGCCCGGATCCTCACATCGCGGCCGCTGGCGATCGTGATGCGGTCGGCAGCGGCTGCCCCAATTCGTGGGCGGTCGCCGCCGGCGCCGACGGGCAGCCTACCGGCTACCAGACCCTCAACCTCGATGGCGTCGCGACGCTGGCCCAGCTCGACAGCGCGCTGGTGAACGCGGAGCAGAACTCCCTGGGGCGGATGGTGGAGATCTACGAGGAGCTGGCGTGGCTGGCGCGGAAGACCGGCGGGCCGCTCGATCCCGGCGCGGCGACCCCGCGCACCCTCGCGCAGTGGGACGCCCTGTACCGAGGACGAGCGAGCAGCATGTCGCGCCACAGCTTCTTCGTGTCCCCGGGGCTGCTCAACGGGCCGTCCGTGATCCAGTACATCAACCCGTTCCGGTGTGGTGCGAGGACGTGCCCGACCGCCGGCACCATCGTCGTCCATCGCTGACCCTGTGATCTCGGCGGCGGCCGGGCCTGGGTGAGCGACGACGGCGCGCGACGATCATGGTGGCGACCGCGTCGGCAGCTCGGCCGGGTCGTGGGCGCAGATGATGGAGACGTCGGGGTGGCCGGCGACCAAGGCGCGCAGCGCGGCCTGCGATGCGTGGCGGGCCTTGCCGTCGACCTGCATGAGCGCCTGGAACATGCGCAGGCCCCACGGCGCCCGGGCCGCGGCGGTCATCTCGGCGCGGTGGAAGTAGGCGTCGCCGGCGTGGACCAGCCAGCCGGCGCCCGTGTTGACCGCCACCGCGGAGTGCCCACGGGTGTGGCCGTGCATCGGCACCAGCGCGATCTCGGCCTGGACGCCGGGCAGCTGGCGCACCGCCGGGAGGTCGCGCCAGGTGTCGCCGGTTTCGGCCACCGCGCTCCACCGCGGGCCGTGGTGCCACTGGTGCGGCAGGTACCGGCGGCGCTCGGCGGCAGTGGCCCGGGCGGTGGCGGCGTCGAGCTCGCGGCGGTGCAGGTGGACGGTGGCCGTCGGGAAGTCGGCCAGGCCCCCGGCGTGATCGAGGTCGAGGTGGGTGACGACGACGTGGCGGACGTCGTCGACGCCGAAGCCGAGCGCGGTCAGCTGCGCCAGGGCGGTCTCGGCCGGGGCGAGGGTGGGATGGGTGAGCGCGCGGAAGGCGCCGGGCAAGAGCGTGGGATCGGCGACCTCGGCGGTGCCCCAGCCGGTGTCGATCAGGATGAGGCCGTCGCGGTCGGTCTCGAGCAACAGGCAGTGGCAGACCATGGTGCCGCGCCGGAGGCCGGTCCCGGAGCCGATCGCGCCGCCGGCGAGCGGGCACATGGTGCCGCAGTTCAGGTGGTGCACGCGCATGCCCAGAGCATGCCTCGAAGGGCCGGCGCCAGGGCGCGGCCGGGCGTCGTTCGCGGCGGCGGCCAGCGCCGCGGCGGGAGCTCAGCGCGTCGCCACAGGCTCGGCGGGCGGCGCTGGCGTCGCCGCGTCGCGCAGCTGTACGCGCATCAAGGCCTCGAGCGTGGCCCGCACCGCCGTCGCGCGCGAGGCGCGCTCACGCGCCCGTTCACGCTGCTGCCGATCGGCCTGGACGATGGCCTGCTGGCGCACCTTGATCTGCGCTTCGCTCTCGACGTGGTGCGGCGACAGGCGCACCGCGAAGCTCGCGATCGCCACCAGCGAGCTGACCACCACGCAAAGCCACAGGGCGACCTTGGCCGCGACCACCGCGCCACGACTGACCTGCCGCACGTTGGCGGCCAGCTTCGCGGTGGGGCGGCCGATCACGTGCGCGGGAGGCAGCGACATGTCTCGATCGTACGCACCACGCCCGTCGATGCAACCCCCGAGTTGACGCCCTACGGCGTGCCCGTGACCCGCACCATCTCGGGGGCGGCCTGGCCGCGCTCGGCGAACGATCCCGACTCCTGGTAGCGCTTGTTCTGGAGCCGGTTGAGCACCACCCGCGACCGCCACCCCAGGTAGCCCCGCGCGAAGGTCGAGACCTGGCGTGGGTCGGTGTAGGGGTTCTTCAGACCGCCCAGCGACACCAGGGTCAGGACCTGCTCGGCCACCGACACCGGACAGCCCTCGAGGCGCAGGTGCGAGGCGTTGCGGGTGGCGGTGGTCTTGGCCGTGGTCGACGCCAGCTTGGCGAAGATGTCGTCGTGGCGCGCGTGGTGGGGATCGAGCGTGCTGCGGTCCTGGTACTTCGAGCGGATCTGCACCAGCTTGCCCTGCAGCTGCCCAGACCACTCGGCGCAGTCGCCGATGAACACCACCTTCTCGCCCGGCGCGGCCGCGATCGGGCCGTCGTACTTGCCGAACACCACGTGCATCCGCGGCAGCTTGGCGTCGCACTCGGCGTCGTAGACCCGGAGGATCTCGATGGCCTCCTCGATCGCGCCCGGGCAGCCGCCCCAGCAGTACGACGAGTGCTCGGGCTCGGGTGGTGGGCCGGCGTAGGCGGTGATGCTGGTGCCCTCGAAGTACTTCTCGACCCGGATGAGGCCGACCTTGAAGCCGGCGGCCCGGGCCTGGGCCTCCTCGAGGGTGACGTCGCCGGTGATCTTGATCTGCGCGAGGTCGGTGGTGCCGAAGCCGTTGTCCTCGGCCAGCCGGATGTGATCGATCGAGCGCGGGGCGAGGCCGATGATGGTCGCGCACACCGCGTCGAACGCGACCTGGCTGTTGCCCATGATGACCAGGCCCAGGTCGAACGGCGTCGGGGTGAGCATGCGGCCCTCGCCGGCGACGATGCCGTCGATGGCGATGAACTGCGGCTGGATGATGTACTGGAGGTCGGCGATCTTCTCGTTGAGCTTGTGGTCGTGATCGATCAGGCGGTGGCGATCGTCCTGGATGCCGATGTAGTTCTTCATCGAGAACGTCACGGTGGTCCACGGGTGGGCCTTGAACTTGGGCATGTTCACGAAGAAGTCGGCCCGGGCCACCGGCTCTGGCGTGAACAGGTAGTCGCGCAGCCGGCCCGGGTGAGACAGCGGGATCTCGACCTGCTGGGTCTCCTCGAAGCAGTAGCGGGTGACGCCGCCGACGCGGGCGATCGCGTCGTCCCAGCCCGACTCCTTGAACGCCAGCCGGGTCGGGACCGTGATGCCGCAGCGCTCGCCGACCGCCAACTCCTCCATCGAGCCGGACCCGACGTCGCGCAGGGCCTTGAGCATCGCCTCGCCGCACTCGGGGCGGGTGAACGCGTGCGGGAACATCTCGCCGGCGGCCACCAGGTTGGGCTTGACCAGGGTGCGCCCGAACGGCCGCAGGTTCAGCTCTTCGAGCGCGTCGCGGTACACGCGGCGCAGGGTCTCGACGTCGTAGTCCTTGACGGCGCGGATGATGACGCGCGGCTCGGCGGGGATGCGCATGGCCCTCAGTGTAGCGCCAGCTATCGACCACGGGTCAACAAGAGGCGCTGATCAGCCGGGGCCGCCGTCGTCGGCCCACGCGCTGCCATGGAGGTCGCGGGCGTCGAGCGACGCCAACAGGGCCTGGTAGTAGGGGTGGTAGGCGAGGGTGGCCGAGTCGCCCACCACCAGCAGGTACCGGCGGGCCCGGGTCAGCGCCACGTTCATGCGCCGGGTGTCGGCGAGGAAGCCCAGCTCGCCGTCGAGGTTCGAGCGCACGGTGTCGACCACCACCGCCTCCTTCTCGCGTCCCTGAAAGCCGTCGACGGTGGCGACCTCCAGCCCGGCGGCGCGCTCGGCGGCCAGCGCCGCGCGCAGGCAGCGCACCTGGGCGTGGTACGCCGCGATCACGGCGAGGTCGGTCGGGGCCAGGCCGCGCGCCAGCAGGCGGCGGACCTCGGCCACCACCCGCTCGGCCTGGGCCGGGTTCCAGGTCGACGGATCCCGGTGGTCGACGTCGCCCTCGTCGGGGCCGCCCCGCCGATCGGTCCAGTCCTTGCCGGCGGTGTCGAGCAGCCACAGCGCGTCGCCGCGGGCCGGGTCGGCGGCGACGCCGAGGTCGGCCAGGGTGTGGGCGGCCACCGCCGGGGCCGCCACCAGCGCGCCGCCGTACATCGACGCCGACGGGAAGGCCATGATGTCGGCGTGCATGCGGTGCTGCTGCACCAGCATGGGCGCCCCGGCCACGGCGGCCCGCCGCTCGAACAGCGTGGTGGCGAGGCCGGCGCGGGCCGCCTCGGGATCGATCACCGTCGGCGGCAGCTGGCACGGATCGCCGGCCAACACCGCGCGCTCGCCGCGCGCCAGCGCCACCAGCGTCAGCGGGTCGGGCGCCTGGGTCGCCTCGTCGACGACCACCAGCGGGAAGGTCTGGCTGCGCACCGCGTGGTGATCGGCGCCAGCGCAGGTCGCCAGCACCACCGGCACGGTGGCCAGCAGGTGGGCTTCGGCCTCGGTCAGCGCGGCCCGGGCGTCGCGTTCGAGCGCGCGGACCTCGGCCCAGGCAGCGCGGGCGTCGGCGCCGCGACGAGCGCTGGCGGTGCGGCGCTCGGCGCGGGCCCGGTCGCTCAGGTCGCGCGCCAGCTTGGCCCCGTCGGAGGCCGCCACCAGCGCGTCGAGCGAGCGGGCCTCGAGCGGTGGCGCGATGCGCGCCGGGTGGCCGAGCCGCACCACCGCCACGCCGGCGCCGATCAACCGCTCGCCCAGGTTGTCGACCGCCGTGTTCGACGGCGCGGTGACCAGCACCCGGTGCCCGCCGGCGACGGTCTGGCGGATGACCTCGACCAGGGTGCGGGTCTTGCCGGTGCCGGGCGGGCCGTGGATGAGCGCGACCTCGTCGGCGCGCAGCGCGCCGTCGATGGCGGTCCGTTGCGCGGGATCCAGCGCCGGGTCGAACGCTGTCCACGCCAGCGCGCGGCGCGCGGTGGCCGGCGCGACGCCGTGCAGCACCGCGAGCATGCGCCGCAAGGCGGTGGTGGGCTTGGCGGCCGAGGCCCGCGCGATGGCGCGGTCGCCCCGGTCGAACGTCGACTCCGGCGCCTCGACGTCCAGGTTGCAGCCGGCGTCGAGGATGGGCTCGGGGAGGTCGTCGGCCACCAGCACGATCAACTCGCCGCGCTCGGGCCGGACGATGACGCCGCGGACGGCGTCGGGCTCGCCCGGGCTGTGGCGCCACAGCACCACCGGATCGCCCGGGGCCAGACGGACCTCGTCGAGGTCGACGTGGCGCGGCGGCGCGAGCCACACCCGGGTCCGGCCGCCGGCGGCCGGGCGGAAGTCGCTCACCGTCACGCGGTCCAAGGCCAGGCCGCGCGCGACCCGGGTCGCCAGGCTGGTGCCGTCGCGGGCCTCGCGGTGCCGGGCCCGGGCGGTGAGGCGCTCGCGCCGCCACAGCTCGGCCAGGCGCGCCAGCCAAGGGTCGACCGCGTCGTCCACCCGGGGAGCGTACCGCAGGCGATCGGCCGGCCGGCGGCGTGGCGACGGATCCGCGTCACGAACCGCCGGGCTGCGTCGTCTGGTGAGCGGAGGTTCCCATGTCCCCAGCACACATCGCAGTTCTCGGCGGCGGCTATGCCGGCGTCCTGGCCGCCCGTCGGCTGGCCAGCGCCCTCGGCCCCCGCGGCCAGGTCACGCTGGTGTCGGCCCGCGATCACCTGGTCGAGCGTATCCGGCTGCACCAGGTCGCGGCCGGGCAGGCGGTCGCCACCCACCCGCTGGCACGCCTGGTCGGCGCCGCCCGGGTCCAGGTGGCGACGGTGCGCGCGCTCGATCCGATCGCCCGGGTCGTCGACACGTCGGCCGGGCCGCTGCGGCCCGACTTCGTCGTCAACGCGTTGGGCAGCCTGGCCGCGCCGGTGGTGTCGGGCGGCGCGCTGGCGATGCGGCTCGACACGCCGGCCGACGCCGCCTCGATCGGTGCCCGGCTGAGGACGGCCACTCCGAGCCGCCCGCTGGCGATCATCGGCGGCGGCCTTACCGCGATCGAGCTGGCGGCCGAGCTGGCGCTGACGCATCCCGCGGCGACGGTCGCGCTCTTCTGCCGTGGCCAGGTCGGGGGGCGCACGCTGGGCGCGGCGGCCCGCGCGCGCGTGGTCGCCGCGCTGGCGGCCGCCGGCGTCGTCGTCCGTGCCGGGGTCGTGGTCACCTCGATCGAGCCCGACGCGGTGGTGGTCGATGGCGCGCGCCAGCCGGTGGCGGGCGCGGTGTGGTGCGGCGGCTTCGCGGCGTCGCCGCTGGCGGCGGCGGCCGGCCTGGCGGTCGTTCGGGCCGGGCGCATGCTCGTCGAGCCGTCGCTGCTGGTCGCCGGCGTCGACTGGCTGTGGGGGGCCGGCGACGCGGCCGTGCCGGATCGGCCGGTGGGCGCGCCGGTGCACATGGCGTGCAAGACCGCCTTGCCGATGGCCGCCGCGGTCGCCGACCACTTGGCCGCGGTGGTGCGCGGCGCCGCGCCCGGCCGCTTCTGGTTCGGCGACAGCGGCGGGTGCGTCAGCCGGGGTCGGACCGACGCAGTGATCCAGCGCCGCGGCCCGCTCGGCGACGACCGCGGCGTGGTGCGCGGCCGGGTCGGGGCGTGGATCAAAGAAGCGGTGTGCCGCTTCACCATCCGGGCGTTGCGCCGGCCGGCGTGGCAGGCCAGCTTTCGGCTGTACGCTCGCCGTGGACGCCGTGGGCTCGCCGCCGCGCCGACCTCGCCCCGGTTGCCGATCGCGCCATGACCGCCACCGCGCTAGCCGCCGAGTTCGAGGTCCACCGCGACCGCCTGTTCGGCATCGCCTACCGCATGCTCGGCTCGGCGGCCGAGGCCGACGACGTGCTGCAGGAGGCGCACCTGCGCTGGCTGGCGGTCGACCGCGCCGGCGTGGTCGAGCCGCGCGCGTACCTGGTGACCGTGGTCACGCGGCTGGCGCTCGACGTGCTCGGCTCGGCGCGGGTCCGGCGCGAGACCTACCCAGGGCCGTGGCTGCCGGAGCCGATCGCCACCGCGCCGCAGGTGGACGGCCACGACCTGTCGCTGCTGTTCCTCCACGTGCTTGAGCGGCTGTCGCCGGCCGAGCGCGCGGCGTTCTTGCTGGCCGAGGTGTTCGACTACAGCCACCGCGAGGTCGCCGCGATCCTCGGCAAGTCCGAGGCCGCCTGCCGCCAGCTGGCGGCCCGGGCCCGGCGCCAGGTCAAGGACGGACGGCCGCGCGCGGTGGATCCCGACGTGCACGACCGGGTCCTGGCGGCGTTCGTGGCGGCGTGCAGCGCCGGCGATCTGGCCGGGCTCGAGCGGCTGCTGGCAGCCGACTGCGTGGTGCTAAGCGACGGTGGCGGTCGGGTCGCCGCCGCGACGCGGGTCGTGCGCGGTGCCGCCGCCGCGAGCCGACTGTTGCTGGGCCTGGCCCGCAAGGGCGCCGGGGTCCTGACGCCGCGACCGGTGCGCATCAACGGCGCGCCGGCCCTGGCGCTGTACGCCGGGGCCGCGCTCGACACGGTGCTGACCTGCGCGGTGGTCGACGGCCACCTGGCCGCGGTGTGCCTCGTCCGGAATCCGGACAAACTGCGGGCAGTGGCGGTGGCCCGCACGCTGGCGTAGATTCCGGCCATGTTCGACCGCTTGTGGTTCGTCGCGCCCGGCGCGCTCCTCGTCGCCTGTGTCACCCCGCCGCCGCCGCCGGCGACGCCGGCCCCGACCGCCGAGGCCCGCTGCTACCGCGGCGACGTGTCGGTCCACGCCGGCCCCGACGACGCCGAGGTGGCGCGGATGCCGACCGTGGTCCGGCGCACCACCGACCCGACCGCAGGCACGATCGTCGAGGAAGTGACCCAGCGCGGCGACGCTGGCGTCGAGACGTACGTGGTCACCATGACCGTCGACGGCAAGGCGTTCGCGATGGCCGAGCGGTCGGGCGCGTTCACCGGCGCCGGCGCGCTGACTGGCGAGCCGTGGCGGTGGGACCAGTGGACCTCGACCTCGACCCTGCCCGACGGCTCGACGGTCACCTCGACCGACCGCCGCACCATCAGCGGGCTGACGGCGACCAAGGTCGTGACCAGGGACGGCGCCGCGGTCGCCACGCTCCACGAGGACTACCAGGCGTTCGCGTGCGACGGCTACGACGCCGCGCTGGCCGCGCTGCGCTGACCCTGGGCGCGCGGGGGCGGCGTCACTCCGACGTGTTGGTGAGGTCCGCGCCGTCGTAGCGCCAGCGGGCATCCCCGTCGACCAGCTCGATCACGATGGGCTGGCCGGCGTGGCCGTCGAGCAGCTCGGGCCCGGTCGCGCCGAACCGGCGGTACGCCACGTCGGCGACGTTGGTGGCCGCCGAGGCCGACCACCCGTCGAACCCGGCCGGGGCGTGGAAGGTGACCACCACCTCGGCGGCGTCGGCCCGCCAGTCGTCGAGCACCAGCCCGACCCGATCGAGCACGTCGGCGGCGGCGGCGATGACCTCGGCCCGGGTGGCGTCGGCCAGCTGGTCCTGGGTCGACAGCTCGTCTTCGCCGGGGCCCTCGAGCACCTTGATCCGGAGCGTGGCGTCGGCCGCCGCGTCGACCACCGCGGCGAACTGCCCGCGGGCGCCGGGCGCCAGCGTCGCCGGGCTGACCGCCACCGATTCGCCCTCGGCCGCGCACTGGACGGTCAGCGCGGTCAGCGTCCGCGCCCCACGGTTCTCGATGGTGCCCGTGCACCGGGCGTGCGCGTCGTCGAGCCGCACCACCTGCCCGATGAGGCGGACCTCGCGGTCGCGCGGATCGACCTGCTGCGCGGCCCCGATCCCGGCCCAGCGGAGGTGGCGCCGCACCGACGGCGTGAACCGGGCCAAGCCGCGGCGGTGATCGGCGTACGCGATGCCGACGTTGATCGTCGGATCCCCGAGCGCGGCGACCACGCCGGCCACCGCGCGGCCCAGCTGATCGCCGATGTCGGCCAGCCCGGTCGGCCGGCGCGCCGATCGCAGCTCGATGGCCGGCAGCGAGTCGTCGTCGGTGAAGGTCCAGCTGGTCGCGCCCAGGTCGGCGACCACGCGGTCGAGCTGGGCGGCTCGATCGGCGAACCGGGCCGGCAACCGGCGCGGCGCCACGACCACCGGCGCGCCGTCGCTGACGCACAGGTCGGCCTCGTCGTCGACGGTCAGTCGGTCGTTCCCGTCGACGTCGTGGGCCAGCAGGTAGAACACCCGGCCGTCGGCCAGGGGCGCCGCGCCCAGCACCCAGCGGGCGCCGTCGACGTCGGGCCGCCAGCGCAGCCCGTCGGCGTCGACCGTGGCCACCCGGGTGCGGGCGCCGGTGGTCTGCAGCAACACCACGTGCTGCGGCGTGGTCCACCAGTCGAGTCCGTCGCCCTCGAGCACGGTGGCGCGGCGCCGGTCGGGGCCGACCACCTCCAGCTTGCGCTCGGACACGTACACGGCGTACGCGCCGAACACCCGCGCCAGGTCGGCCGTCGCCAGCGGCAAGGTGGTGGCCGTGCCGGTGGCGGCGTCGATGGCCAGGACCTCGTCGTCGACCACCGCCACCACGCCGCCGGGGACGCGCCCCACCAGCGGCCCGCCGGCGTGGAGCCAGGTGCTGGCCACCCGGGTCAGGGGCTGGCGCCACAGGCCGCCGGCGACGTACACCGCGGTGGCGTCGTCGACCAGATCGAACCCGCTGATGGCCCCGCTCCATGAGATGGCCTCGACGGTGTCTCCCCACAGGAACAGGCCGTCGTCGTCGCGCGGCGCCACCACCGCCCCGTCGGCGCGCACCCGGTAGGTCGTGGCCCGCTCGGCCATCCGCCGCGGCGGGCGCTCGTCGAGATCCCACCGCACCACGTCCCACTGGGACCAGGTGTCGGCGAAGCCGCGCACCCGGCGCCGCTCGCGCCAGTACAGCGACCGCCCGTCGGGGCCGCGCTGGAGGCTGTCGCGCATGGTGCCGGGCAGCGCCACGCAGCGCGTGCCTGGCGTGAACACCGGGGCGCGGGGCCCGACCCCGCCGTGACACCCCGCGCACAGGATGATCGCCACCACGACGGTCGACTTCACCCCGCGACGATATGCGATCGGGCGGTCCAGCGAGAAGGTCGGCGGGCCGCGCGACCGCCGCTTGCCATGCTGTCCGTTATAACGGATACTGCCGGGACCATGCCCATCTTCGAGGACAACTCCCGCGCCATCGGCCGGACGCCGCTGGTCCGCATCAACCGCATCACCGCTGGCGCTGGCGCGACGGTGCTGGCCAAGATCGAGGGGCGCAACCCGGCCTATTCGGTCAAGTGCCGCATCGGCGCCGCCATGGTGTGGGACGCCGAGGAGCGCGGGCTCCTGGGCCCCGGCAAGACCATCGTCGAGGCCACCAGCGGCAACACCGGCATCGCCCTGGCGTTCGCCGCGGCGTCGCGCGGCGTGCCGTGCGTCCTGACCATGCCGGAGACCATGAGCCTCGAGCGGCGCAAGGTGCTCACCGCGCTGGGCGCGACGTTGATCTTGACGCCTGGCGCCGCCGGGATGAAGGGCGCCATCGCCCGCGCCGAGGAGCTGGCCGCCAGCGAGCCCGAGCGCTACGTGCTGATGCGGCAGTTCGACAACCCGGCCAACCCCGGCATCCACGAGCGGACCACCGGGCCCGAGATCTGGGCCGATACCGACGGCAAGGTCGACGTGCTGGTGGCCGGCGTCGGCACCGGCGGCACCCTCACCGGGGTGTCGCGCTACTTCGAGCGGGTGCGCGGCCAGCCGCTGCACTCGGTGGCGGTCGAGCCGAGCCACTCGCCGGTGATCCGCCAGACCCTGCAGGGTGAAGCGGTCGCGCCCGCGCCGCACAAGATCCAGGGCATCGGCGCCGGGTTCGTCCCGGCCAACCTCGAGCTGGCCCTGGTCGACGAGGTCGCCCACGTGACCAACGACGAGGCGGTGGCGATGGCCCGGCGGCTGGCGCGGGAGGAGGGCATCCTGGTCGGCATCTCGTGCGGCGCCGCGATGACCGTGGCCGACCGCCTGGCGCGCGAGCCGCGCTTCGCCGGGCAGACCATCGTGGTGGTGTTGCCCGACACCGCCGAGCGCTACTTCACCGGCGTGCTGTTCGAGGGACTGTTCGACCAGGTGACCGCGGCCACCGCGAGCTGACCGCGGCGCTGGCCAGCGCGGCGCGGCGTCAGGGCGTCGGCGCCGTCGGCAGCTTGGGCGCCTTGGGCTTCTTGTTGGGCCGCTCCTTGGCGTAGTCGAACCACGGCGGGTCCGGGTGCGTGGCGTCGCGCACCCGCACCACCACCGCGTCGTCGACCAAGATCTCCAGCTCGGACCAGCCGATCGGCGCGATCGGCGTGGCCCACTCGTACAGCGCGCGGGCGTCTCGGGGCGACAGGTTCACGCAGCCGTGGCTCTTCTTGTCGCCGAAGCTGTCGTGCCAGTAGGCGGCGTGGAGGAACAGGCCGCTCTTCCACCGCAGCGCCCACGGCACCTCGCCGACGTCGTACTGGCTGGCCTCGTCGGCCTCCGCCGCCATCCGGGTGGTGGCGGCCTTGGCGACGATGCGGTACGTGCCGACCGGCGTGGTGCCCTTGCGCCGGCCGGTCGACACCAGGGTCACGTAGACCGGCGCGCCGCCCTGGTAGGCGACGAGCGTCTGCTGATCGAGATCGACGTCGATCCACGGGGCGTCGGCGGCCAACCCCGTCGGTGGCGGCGCCAGCGTGACGTAGCGCAGCTCGCTGGAGCGGACCCACTGGTCGACGCCGATGGCGGTCCAGTCGCCCTGGGTGGCCTTGACCCACACCACGCTGCGGGCGTCGCGCTGGTCGACCTTGGCGCCCCGCTTGTCGGGCGTGGCCCGCACGATCACCGGGTGCTTGGGCTGGACGAACGCCATCGGCCACGGCGCCGGGGTGGTCCGCAGGTCGAGGCCGGCGAAGCTCGAGCCGGCCAGGCGGCGCAGCTCCGACGACGGCACCAGGCCCTTGTTGGTCTGCTGGTAGTCGACGCCGTCGACCTCGACCTCGCCGCGGCTGCGCACCATGGTGTGGGTGGACAACAGCTCGCGCGGCGCGCCGGCCCGCACCGCGGTCGCGTCGGCGTAGGCCGGGGTGTCGTCGGCGCCGACGTCGAAGTACGCGCCCGGCAGGATCGCGCGGTCGTCGTCGACCACCGGCTGGACCTGGCCGCCGGGCGCGGCGGTGGTGGGCCGTACCGCCTTGGCGCACAGGAAGCCGACCGGCGCGATGCCGACCCACACCTTGCACCGCCGATCGCCAGCCGCGAAGCTGACCACGGTCACCCGGGTGCCGCGGACGATCTTGCCCAGCGTCCGGGCCTTGCGGTGCGGCTGGTCGAGCACGTGGCTGGTCGTGGTGACCTCGACGGTGCTGGTGTCGGCCGGCCAGCCCAGCGTCGCCGCGCTCGGACCGGCCGGCGCCGGCGCCGCGCCCGGCGTGGGCGGCGCGCTCGGTGCGGGGCCATCGTCGGCCCACGCCGCGCTCAGCGCGATCGCGACCCAGGCCAGCGCCACCGCGGCCGTCTTCATCCGCGCCGCCGGTTCCGCATGGCCACCGCCAGCTCCAGGGCCGCGATGGTGGAGTCGGGCCGCGCCCGCCCGGTGCCGGCCAGATCGTAGGCCGTGCCGTGATCGGGCGAGGTGCGCACGATCGGCAGCCCGAGCGTGACGTTCACCGCGCGTTCGAAGTCCACCAGCTTGACCGGGATGAGCGCCTGGTCGTGGTACATCGCGACCAGCCCGTGGTAGCGGCCGTCGCGGGCGTCGCGGAACGCGGCGTCAGGCACCAGCGGGCCGGACACCTGCGCCGCGTCGCCCAGCGCGGCCGCCAGCGCCGCCACCGCCGGCGCGATCACCGCGTCGTCCTCCGGGCCCAAGAGGCCACCCTCGCCGGCGTGCGGGTTGAGACCGACCACGCCGAGGCGGATCGGGCCGGGGCGTCCTAGCTCGCGCCCCAGCGCCGCCGCCAGCAGCTGGCCGACCGCGACGATGCGGGCGGTGGTCAGGGTGGCGGCCACCGCCGCCAGCGGGATGTGCACCGTGGCCAGGGCGACCACCAGCTGCGGCCCGACGAAGGTCATGGCCACCTGGTCGGCGCCCAGCCGCTCGGCCAACAGCTCGGTGTGGCCGGGAAAGGTGAGGCCGGCCCGGCGCGCCCAGGTCTTGGAGATGGGCGCGGTGACCAGCGCGTCGACGCGACCGGCTCGGGCGGCTGCGATGGCGGCGTCGAGCCAGGCCACCTGGGCCAGGCCGCTGACCGCGTCGGGCCGCCCCGGTACGACCGCGCCCGCGGCCGGCCCCTCGCAGCGGACGTCGACGGTCACGCCCATGGTGGCGGCGGCGCGGGCCAAGATGTCGGCATCGCCGAACACCACGGCCTCGTCGCGCACCGCGGCGGGCGCGGCGGCCAGGGCCGCGGCCACCACCTCGGGCCCGATCCCGGCCGGATCACCGAGTGTGATCGCGATCGTCATCGGCCCCACCATAGCGTCCCCGGCGGTCGATGAACATGGCAGCCCGGTCGTTCGTCTATCATCCTATGCGCATGCGCTCGGTGGCTCTGGGCCTGGTCGCCATGGTCGTGACCGCCTGCGGTGGCGGGCTGGCCGAGCTCGACCCGGCGGCGCCCGCGGATCCCGCTGCGCCGGGCGTGGGCGTGGTGGCGGCGCCCGCGGGGATCACGGCGGTCCATCCCGGCGAGAAGATGCAGTTCGAGGTGCGCCTGGCCGGCGTGCTCGGTGGCGAGGCGACCTTCGTCACCGGCGCGTTCAGCCAGCGCGACGGCCGGCCGGTGGTGGTGTTGTCGTCGAGCATCCACTCGGCCGGCGCCCTGGCCCTGGTCAAGGACATCCGCGACGAGGCCACCACCGTGCTCGACCTGGACGCGCTCGAGCCGCTGTCGACGTCGTCGGTGGTGCGCGCCAACCCCCGGGACTACACCGCGGAGACGCGCTTCGCCGACCAGCGCGCGGCCATCGACTTTCGCCCGGCCCAAGGCGATCCGATCCGGCTGATCTACGACTTCGGTGACCAGATCGCCCACGACGCTCACAGCGCCATGGCGCAGATGCGGATCTGGGAAGCGCCGGCCGGCGCCACGCGCACCATGTGGGTGCTCGGCGGCCGCCGGATCTGGAAGGTCGACCTCACCATGGGCCCGGGCGAGGTGATCGGCACCTACGGCGGCAACCAGGCCACGGTGCGCATCGACGGCGTGGCCTATCGCGCCTACGCCAACCTGCGGGTCGACGACCGCCGGCCGCCGCGGACGTTCTCGGTGTGGATGTCCGACGACGCCGATCGGGTGCCGTTCCGGGTGGTGGCCGGCACCGAGCTGGGCGCGGTGACCATCGAGTTGGTCGACTACCAGCGGCCGTAGCGACGAGCAGCGGCCGTCGCCCGGCAGCGCGGCCGGCCGTGGTCAGGTGCGCTGCAGCTGGCGCGCGAGCGCGGCGTACATCAGCTCGGCCAGGTCGGGGTCCTCGCCGGCCAGCTCGGCGAAGTCGTCGCCGCGGATCGCCATCACCCGGACGTCGTCGACCGCCACCGCCAGCGCGTCGGCCTTGCGCGGCGCGCCCTGGCCCAATAGCGCCTCGGGGTAAAGCAACGTGCCCGAGCCCAGCGTGACGCCGTTTTGCACCACCTCGCCGTCGAGGATGGCCCAGGCCACCCGGCTGCCGATGGCCGCCTCGGCCAGCACCTCGCCGGCCGACACGTCGCGCACGATGGCGATGCGGGCGGCGCGCAGGCGCTGCTGGGGCGACAGCGGCTCGAACAGCGGGCACCGGGCCAGCGCGTCGCTGTCGAGCTGGCGCCGCGCCGCCGGGATCGGCGTCTCGCCGACCTCGACCACCTTGATGACCAGGGCGGTGGCGTTGTCCTCGCCGCCGCGCTCGAGGGCCAGCTCGACCAATCGCTGGGCGGCCCGGGCCGGGCTGGGCGCGGCCACCAGGACCTCGCCGATCTCGGCCTCGTCGACGTACTCGCTGATGCCGTCGGAGCACAACAACAGGCGGTCGCCGTCGGACAGCGGGACGATGAACGTCACCACCCGGGTCTCGTCGCCGAACCCGAGAGCGTTGGTGATGACGCCCTTCCAGCGCGCGGTGTTGGGGCCCTCGGCGATCGGCATGCCCGAGGCCAGCAGCCGGGCCAGCAGGGTGTGGTCCTCGGTGAGCTGCATGGCGATGCCGTCGCGCACCAGGTACGCCCGCGAGTCGCCGGCGTGGGCCAGCACCGCGTCGTCGCCGGCGATGACCACGCCGGTGAAGGTGGTGCCCATGCCGTGCTTGGACGGATCGTCCTCGGCCTGGGCGCAGATGGTGCGGTGGGCGGCCATCACCCCGTTTTTCACCGCGGTCAGAAACGCGCGGCGGGCCTCGAGGGTGCCGGCCGAGACCCAGGCGGCGGCGGCGCGCTGGACCGCCGGGGCCAGCCAGTGCTCGCGGGTGACTCGCACCCCGAGCGCGGAGGCCACCTCGCCGGCGGCGTGGCCGCCCATCCCGTCGCACACGATGAAGATGCCGTCGTCGGCGGCCACCAGGTTGGCGTCCTCGTTGTGATCGCGGACGTTGCCGACGTCGGTGGCGACGGCGGCGACGATCGAGGCTCTCACGCGACCCTCCGGGCAGGCCCAGCGACGACGGATCCCATCACCGGCCAGCATATACGGGATCGCCCGGCCCCGCGCGGTTTCACAGCCAGTTGCGGCGGAACCACTCGAGCAGCCCCGCCGGGACCACCACCAGCGAGGCCAGCATCAGCCCGAGCCACAGGTCGCTGTCGTGGGGCAGGTGGTCGAAGTTCTGGCCGAAGAAGCCGACGATGAACGACAGCGGCAAGAACACCGCCGAGAAGATGGTCAGGCGCTTGATGATCTCGTTGGCCCGGGCGGCCTCGACCGCCTGGTAGGCCGCGGTCACGCCGATCGTGACCTCGCGGATCTCCTCGACCAGCTCGGTCAAGCGGCCGACGTGGTCGGCCACGTCGCGAAAGTGCAGGGCGACCCGGGCCGGGATCCGATCGTCGGTGCGGCGGTGCAGGCTGGTGACGGTGTCGCGCAACGGTCGGATCACCCGGCGCATCGCGACCATCGAGCGCCGGATCCGAAACACCTGCGACAGATCGGGGCGGCCGCGCTGCTCGATCACCTCGGTCTCGAGGTCGTCGAGGCGCTCGCGCAGCGCCAGCACCAGCGGCTCGGCCGCGGCCACCATGGCGTCGAGCTGCCGGTACAGCATCCACGCCGGGCCGCGCTCGAGCTGCCGGCGGTCGCTGGCGGCCAGGCTCCACACCCGCTCGTGGTCGTCGAACGGGTTGTCGTGGACGGTGACCAGGTAGCCGGCGCCGACGAACGCGTGGATCTCGTGGACCTGGATCATCAGCGGGTCGTCGACGGCGGCGGTGAACGCGTGGACCACCACGAACAGGTAGCGCTCGTAGTCGTCGACCTTGGACTGCAGCCCGAAGCTGGCGCAGTCGTCGATGGCCAGCGGGTGGAAGTCGAAGCGCTCGCGCAGGCAGGCCAGCGCGTCGGGGTCGGGCTCGACCAGGTCGACCCAGCGGACCGTGCCCGCCGGAGGCGGCGCGACGCGATCGTCGGCGGTGGTGACCTCGAGGCGGCCGTCGGGGAGCAGGTCGAGCACGCGGAACACCGCCGGACACTACCCCGGCGGCATCCGGCAGGTGAGGCTCCCTCGACGGGCCGGATCGCTGGATTTTCGAGCGTGTCGAGGGATCGGCGATGACCCGACGCGTCAACCGCCACATCCCCTGTTGCCGTCGGCGCCGAGCGTGTAAGAATCGGACCCTGGATGGAGGAATTTCACTGCTCCTTCTGCGGCAAGCAACGCCGTGAAGTGCGCAAGCTCATCAGCGGGCCGCGGGTGTTCATCTGCGACGAGTGCGTGACCTTGTGCAACGACATCCTCGCGAAGGAGGAGGCGGCGGAGCGACCGAAGTTCCCCCCGCCTCGGGCCATCGTCGAGGAGCTGGACCGGTACGTGGTCGGTCAGGGCTCCGCCAAGCGGGCCCTGTCGGTGGCGGTCTATAACCACTACAAGCGCATCGGGCTGCGCGGCAAGCAGGCCGAGGTCGAGGTCCAGAAGGGCAACATCATCCTGCTCGGCCCCACCGGGTCGGGCAAGACGCTTTTGGCCCAGACCCTGGCCCGGAAGCTCGACGTGCCGTTCGCCATCGCCGACGCCACCACCCTGACCGAGGCCGGCTACGTCGGCGAGGACGTCGAGAGCGTGGTGAAGGGCCTGTTCCGGGCCGCCGGCGGCGACGTCGAGAAGACCGCGCGCGGCATCATCTGCATCGACGAGATCGACAAGATCGCGCGCAAGGGCGGGGCGCCCAGCACCACCCGCGACGTGTCGGGCGAAGGCGTCCAGCAGGCCCTGCTGAAGATCCTGGAGGGCAAGACCGCGACCATCACGCCCGATGGAGCGCGCAACCGCCCCCAGCAAGAGCTCATCCAGATCGACACCACGGACATCCTGTTCATCTGCACCGGCGCCTTCAACGGCATCGAAGAGATCGTGCGGCGTCGCGTCGGTCAGCGCGGGATGGGCTTCGGTGCCAACCTCGGCGTGCAGGACGACGACAAGGACTCGCTGCGGCGCTCGGTCCGCACCGAGGACCTGATCAAGTTCGGCATGATCCCCGAGTTCATGGGGCGCCTGCCGGTGATCGTGTCGTGCGATCAGCTCGATGTCGACGCGCTGACCGAGGTGCTGTGGAAGCCCAAGAACGCGCTGGCCAAGCAGTACCAGCGGCTGTTCGATCTCGAGGGCGTGAAGCTGACCTTCCGGCCGGACGCCCTGACCGCGATCGCGCAGGAGGCCAACCGCCGGGCCTCGGGCGCGCGCGGGCTGCGGGCCATCCTCGAGGAGATCATGCTCGACGTGATGTACGAGATCCCCTCGCTGTCGGGCGTCAAGGAGTGCGTGGTCACCCGCGACGTGGTCGAGAGCCGGGGCCGTCCCGAGCTGGTCCTCGAGAGCAAAGTCGCGTCCTGATGCGCGGCGGCGGGGCGCTCGCGCTCGCTGCGCTCGGCGTGGCGCTGGCAGGCGCGGCCGGTTGTCGGGGCGGCCGGGTGGTGCGCGCCGAGCCGCCGTGCCAGGCGGTGGCGCGGCGGGCCGAGGCCTGGCTGGCCGCGGCGCCGACCGCTGACCGCGCCGCGGCGCTCCGGCTCGCGGTCGAGCTGGTCGACCTGTGCCAGGCCGGCGCCTGGTCGGGCCCGGGGCGAACCTGCGTGGCGACGGCGGCCTCGCCGCGGCACGCCGCAAGCTGCCCGACCGTCCACCTGGTCCACCGCGGCCCGGCGTCGCCGGCGGCGGGCGCGGCGACGGCGGTCACCGGTGATGCCCCGGGCGAGGCCGACGGTGACGTCGACGCCGGCGCCGGTCAGTCGGCCGCGCCGTAGCCGTAGCCGCCGTAGCCATCGTCGGGGCCCAGCATCGCCTGCAGCGCCGCGAGCGTGGCGTCGTCGAGGTTGGCGCCCCGCGCTCGCAGCTGCTGGGCCGCGATCTGGCGCAGGTCGTCGGGCGCGCCCGGGCGGGTGACGAGCCGTGCCAGCGCATCCTCGACCGCCGCGCCGGCAGCCCACGATGACCACACCGCGGTCCGTGCCAGGTCGGGGTCGGGCCCGCTGAGCGCAGCGGTCAGGGCCGCGGTGGCGCGCGGGTCCTCGAGGTTGCCCAAGCTCTGCAGCGCCACCTGCCGCACCTGGGTGTCGCCGCTCGACGTCGCGGCCACCAGCGCGTCCACCGCACCCGGCGTCGCGAGCTGGCTGAGCGCGCCCATGGCGCTGGCGCGGACGTCGGGGTCGCCGTCGCCGGCCAGGCTCACCAGCGCGGCCTGGGCGGCGTCGCCTTCGAGCTGACCGAGCGCCCGGGCGCCGGCGGCCCGGATGGTCGGGCTCTGGGCCCGCGCCGCCGTGGTCAGCACCCGGGTCGCGCCGTCGCCGCCCAGCGCCGCCAGCGCGTAGGTGAGCGACGCCGCGAGGTCCGGATCGTCTCCGGTCATCGCGCGCTCCGCCAGCTCGAGGCCCGCGGCGTCGCCGGTCGCCAGCAGGCCTTGCAGCGCCTGGGCCCGCAGCTCGGGGGCCCCGGTGGTTGCCAGCGCGCGCAGCCCGGCGCGGACCTCGGCGCCGCCGGTCTGGGCGGCGACCTGGAGCGCCGCCATCGCTACCCCGCGGTCGTCGTCGGCGAGCGCGGCGGCGAGCGCCTGGCGAGCGTCGGTTCCGCCGATGCGCCCCAGGGTCCACGCGGCGGCCCGCGCCTCGGTGGCCCGCCCCGAGAACAGGGCGTCGGTGAGGAGCGCGACGACCTGTGGATCGCCGGGGTGGGCGTTGGCCAGCGCGTCGAGCACCTGGCTGCGCGCCTCGCCCCGCGCCCGCTCGGCGACCGCCACCAGCGCGGCATGCGCGGCGGGGGCCGGGGACGCCGCGAGCAGGTCGATGACCGTCGAGCGCTCGAGACGTCCGCCGCGCTCGAGCAGCTCGACCGCGATCGCCACCGCGGTCGGGTGCCCGGCCCGCACCAGCGGCGCCAGGGCGGCGCGCCGCGCCTCACCGGTGGCGTGCATGACCACCTCGAGCAGCACCGCGTCGACGTCATCGCCGCGCAGCGCCTGGACGGCGTTGATCACCGCGGCGGACGAGCGAGTGCCGCGCCGGGCCGCGACCAGCAGGGCCTCGCGCGCGGCGGGGTCGTCGCTGTTGGCCAGGAGCCCGGCCGCGAGGCCGGCGATGGCCAGGTCGGGCGACGCGACCACCTCGGCCAGCGCGCGCACCGCCACCGGGCCGCCCAGCTCGCCGAGCGCGCGCACCGCGGCGGGCCGGGCCGCCACTGGACCGTCGGTCGCGAGCCGGGCGATCGCGAGGCCAACGCGGGCTCGCCGCTGTGCCCGAGCGCGGTGACCGCTGCGGTCACGGTGTCGCCGTCGCCGGTCGCGGTGAGCGCCACCAGCGTGGCCTGGACCTCGGGCGTGGTCGGCGCCAGCGCGGCGATCGCGACCACGCGCAGGCGGGTGTCGTCGAGCGCCAGCAGGGTCTCGAGCTTGGCCTGGGCGTGCGCGGTGCCGAGCTGGCCCAGCGCGGTGATGGCCGCGGTCGCGGTGCCGAGATCCATGGTGGTCGCGAGCCCGGTCAGCGCGTCGGCGGCGCCGTCGGTGCCGAGCAGTCCCAGCGCCTGCACCGCGGTGGCCTGGTCGGGGTCGCCGCGATCGTTGGCCAGGGCATCGAGCACGGCCAGCGCGTCGTCGCCGCCGGCCAGGCCGATCGCCGCGACCGCGGCCGAGCGCACACGCGGCCGATGATCGTCGACCAGCTCGACCAGGCGCTCGACGGCCGCGGGCGTGCCGAGCTTGCCCAGCGTGGCGATCACCAGCTCGGGGACGCCGCCGCGGGGATCGCCGACCAGGCCACCCAGCGCTGGCACCGCGCGGTCGGTGCCGATCATCACCAGGCGGTCGCACACCTGTGCCAGCTCGGCCAGGCTGCGCGCGGTGCGCAACCGGGCGAGCAGGTCCTGCTCGGCCCGCTCCCCGCCGCCGCCCAGGCGCAGCTGGCGCCGCGCCGCCTGACCGGCCGCGCCGCCGCGGTCGTCGGCGCTGCCGGGCGCGGGATGGCCGCGCCACGGCGCGACGGTGGCCAGCACCGCGGCGCCGGCAAGGACGATGCACGCGGCTTGGTAACGACGGATGACGTTCACGTGGGCTCCTGGCGGTGGCCGCGGGTCGCGACCCCGCGATGAAACGATCGGGTGATGCGGTTCATTGCACGGCGGCCGGCGGGCTCGGGCTGACCCGCTCGCGCCGGCCTCGCGTCAAGTCGAACCGCGCTCGGACGACCGCGGGCGCGGCGACGTCCCGGGGGTGATTGACGGTGGCACCTCTGGGTCCCTAGACTCAGCGCATGCTCACGCCACCGCAGAGCGCCGAGCTGCGCCAGCGCCTCGAATCCGAGCTTGGCCGGCTGGCCACCAACGCCCAGGCCGCGATCGGCTTCACGATGGATCGCGACCGCGACCGCATCGGCCGCGACTCGATGGACGAATCGGCCGAGGAGGAGCTGTACTCGACCCAGCTGCGGCTGCACGATCGCGAGAACTTCCTCATCGCCAAGATCCAGGACGCGCTCAAGCGCCTCGACGCCGGCGAGATCGACGAGTGCGAGGAGTGCTCGGAGCCCATCGGGTTTCGCCGGCTGATGGCCCGCCCGGTGACCACGCTGTGCTTCGAGTGCAAGAGCGCCCGCGAGCAGGCCGAGGCGGAAGTGGTCGCGGAGTGACGGCACGCGGAGGTAGTGGCGGCCCGGCCCGTGCCGGTTTCGTCGCGCCAGCAGATGGCCACCGCGGGCCGGTCGGCCGCTCGGGTGCCGCTGGGGTTTGCTAGCTGGCCGAGGGCTCTGGTAAGGTTGCGGGAAGACCCGGATGCGTGACCGATACACCATCACCGAGCGGCTGGACCATGGCGGCATGGCCGAGGTCTTTCGCGGCGTCGCCGAGTCGATGGAGGGGTTCAAGAAGTCGGTCGCGATCAAGCGCATCCTGCCGAACCTGACGAAGAACCAGAAGTTCGTCAGCATGTTCCTCGACGAGGCGCGGCTGTCGCTGTTCTTGCAGCACGCCAACATCGTCCAGGTGTTCGACATCTCGAAGACGCCGGACAACGCGTACTTCCTGGTGATGGAGTTCGTCGATGGGTGCAACCTCAAGGGGCTCATCGATAGACAGCGGCAGAAGGGCAAGAAGATCGAGATCGCCCACGCGATCTACCTGATGATCGAGTGTTGCAAGGCGCTCAACTACGCCCACATGCTCGAGCATCCGGAGACCAACGAGCCGCTCGGCATCGTCCACCGCGACATCTCACCGCCCAACATCCTGCTGTCCAAGAACGGCGAGGTGAAGCTGGTCGACTTCGGGCTGGCCAAGGCCAACAGCCAGATCGAGTCGACCGACCCGGGCGTGGTGAAGGGCAAGTTCAGCTACCTGTCGCCCGAGGCGGCCAGCGGCCTCGAGGTCGACGCCCGCGCCGACGTGTTCGCGGTCGGCATCATCCTGTGGGAGCTGTTCACCGGCAAGCGGTTGTTCCTCGGGGACACCGACTACCAGACCGTCGAGCAGGTGCGCCAGGCGCGGGTGCCGTCGCTGCAGGCGCTCAACCCCGACGTCGAGCCCGAGCTCGAGGCGGTGGTGCGCAAGGCCTTGGCGCGCGATCCCGAGGAGCGCTACCACCACGCCGCCGACCTGGGCGACGCCCTGGCCCAGTACCTGTTCTCGCGGCGGATGAAGGTCACCGCCCGCGACATCGCTCAGCTCGTGCGCGACGCGCAGATGGAGCTGATGCGCAAGCGCTCGTCGGAGCCCAAGGCGTCGCTCATCGACGCGCTCATCAACGACGAGGTCAACCGGCTGACGTCGCTGGTCGGTGAAGAGGACGCGCCCTCGGCTGCGGCCGGTGGCAAGACCGAGGGCTCCCAGAGCCTCGATCCCAGCCAGTTCGTCGACACCTCGTCGTGGACCAGCGATCTGCTCGAGTCCAACGACCGCGGGCGGCGTGGCAGCGTGCCGGCCTTGACCCGGCCGGCTCCGGCGGCGCGGGCGGCCGGCGATCTCGACGGGCTGTCGAGCATGCTCGAGCCCGACCGCACCGGCGCCCACGAGCGAGCCGGCGGGCGGGGGCTGATGATCGGCATCATCGTGGCCCTGCTGGTGGCGATCGCGGCTGGCGCGGTCATCGTCACCCAGGTGCTGTGACGTCGGCCGGCGCGCGCTGACAGTCAGCGGGCCAGCAGGGCCCGGGCCTGCTCGGCGTCGGCGCCCTGGGGCCACCGCGCGAGGTAGCGGTCGAGCGTGGCGCGCCCCTCCTTGAGGCGGCGGGCCGTCAGGTAGGCGCGGCCCAGGTTGAACGCCGCCGTCGGGTTGTCCGGGTCGAGGGTCACGGCGCGCTCGAGCGCCTTGATCGCGTCGGCCGCGCCGCCGCCGTCCAGGTTGACCAGCCCGAGCATCGCCTGGGCGTCGGCGTGGGCCGGTTCCAGCTTGACCGCCTCCTCGAAGTGGAACTTGGCGCTGAGCGGCTCGCCCTTGACGTACTGGGCGATGCCGATCCAGTAGAACAAGTCGGCCTGGGCCCGGCGCGGCGCTCGCTGCATCGGCGTCCGCAAGCTGAGGAAGGTGGTCGCGGCCTCGGGCAGCCGGCCCTCGAGCAGGTGGATGCGGCCGGTGATGAGCCCCAGGTCCTGGCGCTCGGGGAACTTCTTGAGGATCTCGTCGGCTACGTCCTTGGCCGGGCGGGGATCGTTGGTGGTCTGACTGTTCAGCAGCTGGGCGTCGAGCAGCAGGAGCCAGGCCTCGAAGTCGCGGGCGTCGGCGGCCACCGCGTCGGTCAGCTCGGTGATCGCCTTGGTCAACTCGCGCCGACGCAGGCTGAGGCGGCCGCGCTCGCGCACCAGGTGGGGCGGCGGGGTGGCGGCGGCCCCGGCCAGGTCGAGCAGGCGCTGGGCCTCGCCGAGATCGCCGGTGAACA
Organism: Kofleriaceae bacterium; assembly: GCA_041389965.1. GTDB lineage: Bacteria > Myxococcota_A > Polyangia > Haliangiales > Haliangiaceae > UBA2376. The sequence goes on from JAWKQV010000004.1 coordinate 486,336, forward strand.
CCGACGGGCGCGCCGCCTCGACCATGATCTCGGGGTCGGTGGGGTAGGCGTCGAGCAGCTTGCGCAACGAGGCCAGCCCGCCGGCCGCGTCGCCGTCGTCGACCTTGAGCACCGCCGACTCGAGAGCGGCGTCGCGCGATTTCGGCAGCAGCTCCTGGGCGCGGCTGTACGCGGCGGCCGCCTCCTTCGCGTCGCCGCTGTCGCGCGCCACCCGGGCCAGCTCGAGCCAGGCCCGGCCGGTGTCGGGGCCGGCGGCGCCGTTGGCGGTGAGGCGCTCGAGGGCGACCCGGGCGTCGTTCCACCGACGATCCAGGCGCAGCGCCGCCGCGTAGGTGACGATCAACGCTGGTGCGGCCTGGGCGCTGTAGTTGGACTCCAGGCGCTCGCGCGCCGCGGTCGGCTCGCCGCGGGCCAGGTCGAGCTCGGCCCGCGCCACCAGGGCGTCGATGTCGTCGGCGCGCTTGGCCAGCACCCCATCGAGGAGCTTGGCCGCGCCGTCGAGGTCGCCCCCGGCGAAGGCGACCCGGGCCCGCGCCAGCACCACCGCGGGCGCATCGGCGCTGGGATCGATCTTCGCGAGCGTGGCGGCGGCGCCGACCACGTCGCTGCCCACGAGCAAGGCGCCGGCCCGCGCCACCAGCAGCGCCGGGCTGGTCGGCCAGCGGGCCAGGCCCTGCTCGACCAGCCGGTTGCCGGCCGCGGTGTCTCCCAGCGCCAGGTCGAGCGCCGCCTCGGCCTCGATCAGCCGGCGGTCGTCGCGCTCGGCGCTGCGGACCCGCTCGAGGGCGGCCCGGGCCTTGGTCAGGTCACCGCCGGCCACCGCCAGCTCGGCCAGGGCCAGCTCGGCCCACGCGTCCTCGAGCGGCGCGACCCCGAGGCGCTGCTCGGCCACCGGCCGGGACGCCTCGGCCGTGATGGCCTCGAGCGCCGTGCGCAGCGCGGCGCCGTCGGTGCGGGCCCGGCCGCTGATGGCGCCCAGGCGGGCCCGGGCGATCACGGCGCCCGGGTGTCCGGGCTGGAGGCGCTCGGCCTCGGCGCAGGCGCGCTCGGCGTCGGCGAGGCGGCGGCGCGCGGTCTCGGCCAGGCACAGCGCGACGTACGCCGCCGGGCGGGGATCTTGCTCGGCGGCGCGGCGGGCAGTGCTGGCCGCGGCCTCCCAGCGACCGTCGACGATCGCCGCCCGGCTCGCGGCCAGGGCCAGCTCGGGGTGGAGGTCGGCGCCGCCTGCCGCCGCGATGGCCTCGGCCGCGGCCTTGCCGTCGCCGGCGCCGATGGCGACGTAGGCTCGGGCCAGCGCGGCGTCGCGCCCGCGATCGTCGCCGAGCGCGTCCACCGCGGTCCGGGCTCCGGCCAGGTCGTCGCCGTAGACGCCGCCCAGGATCGCGTTGGCCTTGGCCAGCGCGGCCCGGTTGCCAGCGGAGCTGCGGGCTCGGTTGATGGCGGCCAGGCGGTCGCGCGCGCTGCGCCAGCCGGTCCAGGTGTCGGTGTGCGCGACCTGCTCGGCGCCGCGGCGGGCCGCGGCGATCTGCTTGGCCAGCCGCATGTCGCGGATCTTGAAGCCGGCGAAGACGCCGCCGCCGATGATGCCCAGCGTGATGCTCACCCACACCGCCAGCATCCACGGCGAGCGCAGCGCCATCCGGCTGGTGCGGGTCGAGGGGGCGCGGCCCGGCGAGATCGCGGCCATGCCCGGCGGCAACGGCGTCTGTGACACGCTCGGGTAGTCGAGCGGCGGCGCGTGCACGCCGGCCCGGATCATGTCCATGTCGGGACCGGGCGGCCCGCTCACCGACGGCACCTCGGCCGCGCTCATCGCCACCGTGGGACGCACCGCCGCCGCGGTGAACGGCACCACGGTCCGGGCCTGGGCCGCGCTGGTCGGGGCCGACGGGCCAGGCGGCGGCGACATCCCGGGCGGCGTGCCGGTCGGCGACAGCGGCACGGCGCCGGCCACGGTGGGTGCGTGGGCGGTCGAGATGACCGGACCCGACGGCGGGGCGAACACCGGGGCGGCGCCGCCGACCGCCGCGCCAGGGCCGGACGGCGCCGACAGGAACCGGCCCGACGGCGTCATCACCGGGGCGGGGGTCAGGCCGCCCAGCGGCCCGGCCGACAGCTCGGCCAGGCGAGGATGCGAGCTCCGCCCCGACAGGCTCGACTCCTCCTCGTACACCGGCTCGAGCTGGCGGCTGCGCGGCCCGCGCGGGTCGATCGGGGCCCGCGGCGGGGCGTCATCGTCGACGAACGACCGCGGGCGCGTCGCGGCGTCGTCGTCGCGGGCCGTGATGGGCATGACCTTGCGGCGGGTCGGGTTTTCGGAGACCTCCTCGATCCCCCACTGCGCGGTCTGCGCACCCGACGGCCGGCCGCCCGCGCCCGCCGCACGACCAGGGGCACCGGCGACGACCGGGCGCGGGGTGCGTGACGGCGGCCGGCCGGCCCGGGTCTGCTCGTCGGCCAGGGCGCCGTCGTCGTCGTCGACCTCCATCAGGTCGGCGTCGTCGACCTCGACGCTGCTGGTGCTGCCGACCTCGGCCAGCTCGTCGTCGTCGTACTCGACCCCTTCCAGCTCGGGATCCAGCTCGACCGTGCCTGACTTGTCGCCGACCCGCAGCGTCGCGGGCGACGGGGTGCGGTCGTCGGTGGCGGCGCGGCGCCGCGCCACCGGCTTGGTGAAGCTGCCCGAGCGGCCCGAGCCGGCGGCCTCGCCGCCGCGGTGGGTGGGGTAGTGCTTGGTCGCCTGGTCGCCGTCGGCGAACGCCGGCGGGCCGGCCGCGGTCTGCGCCAGGCGCGCCTCCTCGAGCAATCCGGCGATGGTCGGATCGCCGCCGGCCAGCTTGCGGGCGCGCTCGAGGGTCTCGACCGCGGCGTGGGGGTCGCCCTTGCGCAGCAGCGCCTCGCCGCGCAGCTGGTACGCGCCGGCGTTGCTGGCCTCCAGCTCGAGGGCGACCCGCATCTCGGCCAGGACCTCGTCGTACCGGCGCAACGCCAGGAGCGCCGAGCCGAGCACCAGGCGACCGTCGACCTCGCCGGGCCGGGCCAGGAGGCCCAGGCGGCAAACCTTGACGGCTTCCTGGTACTGGCCAGCGTTGACCAGGTCCTGGCCTCGGCTGACGAAGTCGGTCTGAGCCACGCTGGCTGTAATTCTACGTCAATCTTCGGCCGCGCGCGCCACAGACGACGTGTGGGTATCGTCTGGCTGCGAGCCTTCCCGATCCCGCAGGCCCGGCATCTCGTGGCCGCGCGACCGGTACTCGTCGACCAGCCGCCAGGCCTTGCCGTGGCGCTCCCACGCCTGGGCCGCCACGGTCTCGTGGACCGTGCCCTCGGTCTCCAGGTACCAGGTGTGCTTGACCGTCACCGCGGCGCGCGGGCCGCGCTCGTCGAGCTGCAGGATCTCCGAGCCGGTGATGCGCAGATCCTTGGCCAGCAGGTCGCGCTCGTCGAGAAACTGGCCGCGCTCGGCCGGTGGCACCACCGCGGCGGCGGCCTCGAACCGCTCCCAGCGGACGCCCTCGGTGTAGGTGCGGACGGCGTTGGCCAGGGCGTAGTTGCGGGCCGACGGCGGCATGCACGCCGCCATCGCAGCCAGGACCAGGGTGAACGCGGCGGCGCGGATCATGGCTCTCCTCCTTGGCCGCGCTTGGCGCGGACCGCGGCGATCGAGGCGAGGTCGGCCTTGCCCAGCTCGCGGGTGATCACCAGCACGCCGAGGAACGTCAGCCCGACGACGGCGGCCTCGACCAGGGTCATGAGCGGCGTGGTGAACGGGATGACGCGGCCCACCGCGATCGCCGCGGCGATGGCGACCACCACCCGCACCAGGGTGAGGATGGGCAGGAACGCGCCCAGCCGCCGGTACAACAGCCAGCCGGTCAACGCGGCGCCCAGCACCATCGCCGTGCCGGTGGTCGAGGCCGCCACCAGCAACACCTCGCGGCCCGGCGCCGCCAGCGGGATGGCCACCGCGTTGCCGACCGCGGCCAGCACGAGCGTCGCCGCGGCGCCGATGATCGCGTCCTTGGTGTAGCCAGCGCCGTTGAGGATGGTCCCGGCGATGACGAACACCGAGAAGGCGACGTTGCCCAGGGCCAGCACCGCCAGGGCCGGCGCCCCGAGGCGCGCGTAGTCGTCGGCGTAGGGGATGTCGAGCAGCGGGCGCGGGTTGGCGGCCATCACCACCGCCAGCGCGGTGGCGAAGATGAGCGAGTAGCGCAGGGTGACGTTGATGTAGCGGCGGGTGGTGGCGCCGTCGTCCTCGAAGGTCGACCTCGACACCAGAGGAAAGATGACGAAGGTCGCGGCGATGATGGCCTGGTACGACAGGCGCGCCAGGTTCTGCACCGCGCGGTAGTACGCGACCTGGACGTCGGCCATCGCCGACGGCTCGATGGTGAAGCCGGCCAGCTGGCGGGCGCCCGGCACCACCCGATCGAGGGTGGCCTGGAGGTCGGCGCCGTGGCTGCGGTACCACTCGGTGGCCAGCCGCTTGAGCAGCAGCTGGTCGACGAACATGATCAGGTTCATCAGCACCAGGTAGACCGCCACCCCGGCGAAGAACTTGGCCATCGGCTTGACCAGGGCCCGGGCCTCGGCGCCGCGCGCCGACGCCGGCGGTAGCCCGATCACCACCGCCGAGATGACCAAGATCGCGCCGACCGCGGCCACCCAGCCACCGACCGCGCCGTACAGGCCCAGGCCCAACCCGGCCAGGCCCAGGATGCCGAGGGCGCGCAGGGTGGCGAACGTGACGTCGAGGCCGGCCTGCTTCTGGAACTCGCGCTGGCCGTTGGCGGTGCCGACCAGCACCGCGTAGAAGGCGTAGCCGCCGATGATCGCGCCGGCCAGCATCAGCGGGCCGGTCTTGGAGGTGTCGTGGAGGAGCCAGGCGATGAGCGGCGCGCCGGCGATGAACACCAGCGCGATGGGCAGGCCGACCCACAGGTGCATGCGGAGCCCGGCGGCCTGGACCACGCGGGCGGTCTCGGGCTTCTGCGCGGTGAAGCGAGACACCGCCTGGATCGAGCCGGTCACCAGGACGTTGTTGATGGGCGACACCGCCGAGCTGACCACCGCGTAGGCGCCGAACACGGTGCGGGCCAGGATCGCGGGCAGCCGGAACTCGATGAGCGCGCCGGCGATCATGAAGTACAGCTTCGCGAACGCGATGTAGAGGACGCCGCGCCCGGCCCCGGTGGCCTTGGGTGGCGGCGCGGCTTCGGGCTCGGCCATCGTCCTCGGGTAACACGCCCGATCCGCCGGGGCAATTTCTGGGCCCCGGGGAGCCAGCGCGCCGCTCAGGCCAGGGCGACGCCGACGCCGGCGACGAGCCCGGTGGCGACCACGGCCACGGCGAACACCGCCGCCACCCGGCGCCCGAAGGCGCGGCCCCCGCCGACGTACGCCATCACGCCCTTGGCGACGGTGTTGGCCACCGCGGCGATGGTGATCGCCAGCGCGGCCAGCGCGGGGTCGAGCGTGCCGGCGTGGCTCTGGTCGGCCGCCGCCAGGGTGATGGCGTCGACGTCGGTGATGCCGCTGACCGCCGCGGCCAGGTACAGGCCGCGGGCGCCCAGCCAGGCGCTCAGCAGGTGGGCCGCCAGCAGCACCGCGCACAAGATGATGCCCCAGCCGATCGCGCCCCACAGCTCGAACGGGTTGCGCAGCTTGATGGCGGCGGTGGGCGCGTCGGGCCGGGCGCGGCCGCGCCGCCAGGCCAGGAGCGCGGCCACCAGGAGCGTCACGGTCATCGCGCTCAGCGCGGCACCGACCCGCACCGCCACCGCCGGCGCGATCGCCCAGGTGATGGCGACCACCCGCAGCGGCATGATGGTGTTGGCCAGAAACGTGGCCAGCTGGCCGGGGCCGATCATCGCCGGGTCGGCCTTGGCCGCCCGGGCCATCGACACGGTGACCGCGGTCGAGCTCGACAGCCCGCCGACCAGGCCGGCCAGCCCGGTGCCGCGCTCGGGGCCGAGCCAGCGGGTCAGCACGTAGCCGACGTACTGGACGCCGGCGATCAGCACGATGAAGGTGCCGACCTTGCGCGGCGGCAGCGCGCCCCACGGGTCCCGGGCCTCCGCGGGCAGGAGCGGCAGGACGATGGCGACCAAGATCAGCAGCTGCAGCGTCGCGGTGATCTCGACCCGCCGTACCCGGCTCACGAACGCGCGGGCCCACGGCTTGGCGACCAGCAGCAGCGTCGTGCCCAGGGCCAGCGCCACCGCCAGCGGCCGGTCGACGTGGACCACGGCGCCGAGGAGCACCACCACGATGGCGGCGATCTCGGTGGTGAGCCCGGGCTCGCGGGTGGCGATGATGTTGGCCGCGACCAGGAGCGCGACCGCGGCCAGGCCCACCGGGAGCAGCCAGGGCCACCGGTCGCCGAGGAATGCCAGCAGCCACCCGGCCAACGACATGAGCGCCAGCGTGCGGATGCCGGCGGCCGGGATCAGGCTCTTGCGCGGGTGGTCGGCCGGGATGTCACCGGCGGCCAGGCCGTCGGCGACCTCGCTGTGCTCGCGCTCGAGCCCCACCACCAGCCCGATGCCGATGGCGTAGAGGGCTTCGACCAGCGAGCCGGCGTCCATCGCTCGATGCTACCGCGCCGCGGCGGCCCCGGCGCCCGGGCCGCGGTCACGACGCGGGGCGGGTGACCACCAGGTGGGCGTTGCCGCCGGCGTCGACGTAGCCGAACCGGAACGGCAGGGCCCGCTTGGGCTGCGCCTTCCACAGCGCACGGAAGGCGTCGGCGTGGCGCTTGGTGCGAGCCTCGGCGCCGTCGAGGAACGCGCCGGAGAAGCGGCCGTAGGTCTCCTGCTCCATGCCGGCGGCCTTGGCGAAGTCGGGCGGGATGCCGGTCGAGTCGGACAGCATCCAGGCCAGGTGGCCCAGCAGGTAGTCGCGGATGGTGTGGAAGTCGTTGCGCCACAGCAGGTAGCTCGCGCCCTTCACCAGCGCGGTGACCTTCCCCTTGCTGGCCAGGTGGGCGATCAGCTCGGGGTGCTTGGCCAGCTCGTCGTCGTGGAGGTTCCACCCGAAGTGGCGGTCGACGCGCACCGGGGCGGTGGGGTCGCCGACCTTGCGGTAGCGGATCTCGACGTGGGCGAACGCCTCGGAGAAGTTGGGGTCGAGCCAGTCGTGCTTGCGGCTGCGCGCGCCCTTGCGCTTGCCGCGCTCGCCGCCGCGGCTGGCAGCGGCGCTGGCGTCCTGGGCGGCGATCTCGTCAGCGGTCAGGTAGTGGAGCGTGCCGTCGACCTCGGGCCGCACGTAGCTCATGCCGACCGGCTCGTAGCCGGCCGCGGCGAGGCCCAGCAGGAACGACGACACCTGGGCCGGCAGCTCGTTGCGCTGCGACGCCGACAGGTTGACGCTGGTGTTCGAGCCGACCGACAGCGTGCCGCCCAGCTCGCCGCGCAGCCGGCGCAGGCTGTCGTCGAGCTGCTTGGGCGTGAGGCTGGTGATCCGGCGCGGGTCGCCGGCCAGCTCGAGCGAGATGGTGGTGATCTCGGTGGCGTCGGGGAACGCGGCCAGCGCGGAGATGAGATCGCCGCCGCCGAACGGGTACACCACCGTGGTCGGGATGCCGGCCGGGATGATGCTGGCGAAGAACGCGCGGCCGCCGTCGATGTAGCGGGCCCGGTAGGCGGCCAGTCGATCGCGGACCCACGCGCAGTGGCGGTCGACCACCTTGGCCATGGCCGCGTCGTCGATGGCCGCGTCGCCACCGCACGCGACCATGCGGTACAAGAGCTTGGCCTCGGCGGTGAAGTCGGCGCCGGGCGCCGGAGCTGGCGCTGGAGCGGGAGGCACAACGGGAGTCGGCGCCGGAACCGGAGCCGGAGCGGGATCCGGATCCGGAGCCGGAACGGGAGCCGGCGCCGCCGCCGGAACGGGCGCCGCCGCGACCGCGGCCGGCGCGCTCGGGGCAGGGGCCGGCTTCGAGCCACCACCGCTGCCGCACGCGACGAGAACAGCGGCCACGGCCGCGGACAAGCTACGCATCGGGACTCCTCACTTCGCTAGCGACAACGCCACGGGGACGACCGGCATTCCGATCAGACGTCGGCCATCGCGCCCTGGTACATCTCATCGAGCACCGGCGAGTACTTCTTCTCGACGGCCTTGCGCTTGACCTTGAGGCTCGGCGTCAGCTCGCCCGCCTCGACCGTCAGATCGCTGGGCAGGATCGCGAACTTCTTGATGGTCTCCCACTTGGCCAGGTCGCGGTTGACCTGGTCGATGTAGGTCTGGACCAGCGCCTTGGCCTCGGACGACGCCACGATCTGGGCGTAGCTCTTGCCGGCCAGCCCGGCGCCGGCCGCCCACTTGGTGATGGCCTCCTCGTCGAGCGTCACCAGCGCCGAGCAGAAGTTGCGGCGGTCGCCGTGGACGATCACCTGGCTCACGAACGGGCACGTCGCCTTGACCTTGCCCTCGATGTGCTGCGGCGCGACGTACTTGCCGCCGCTGGTCTTGATCAGGTCCTTCTTGCGATCGGTGATGCGCAGGAACCCGTCGGCGTCGATCTCGCCGATGTCGCCGGTGCGCAGCCAGTGGTCGCTGGTCAAGGTCGCCGCGGTCTCGTCGGGCAGGTTGTGATAGCCGCGCATCACGCCCGGGCTCTTGATGAGGATCTCGCCGTCCTCGGGGGCCAGCTTGACCTGGGTGCCGGGCATGGGCAGGCCGACGGTGCCGAAGCGGAACCGGGTCGGCCGGTTGACGAAGCTGGCCGCGCTCGACTCGGTCAGGCCGTAGCCCTCGACGATGAGCACCCCGGCGGCGTGGAAGAACTCGGCGATCTCGCGCGACAGCGGCGCCGAGCCGGACACGAACAGCCGCAGCCGCCCGCCGAAGCGATCCTGGAGCTTCGAGAACACCAGCTTGGTGGCCAGCTTGTTCTTGAGCCCGAGCACGGCGCCTGGCGCCTCGCCGCGCTGCTTGAGCGCCGACACCTCGCGGCCCACGCCGATGGCCCACTGGAAGATGCGCCACTTCATGCCGCCGCCGTCCTTCGCGCCCTGGACCACCTTGTTGTAGACCTTCTCGAAGATGCGCGGCGCCGCCGCCATCATCGTCGGCCTCACCACCGCCAGGTTGTCGATCAGCTTGGGGATGCGGCCGTCGATGGCCAGGGTGTGGCCGGTCTTGATGTGGCCCGACGTCAGCACCTTGCCGAAGCTGTGCGACATCGGCAGCCACAGGTACTCGAGGTCGGCGTCGTTGACCAGCCCGGTGGCGGCGATGGCGTCCGCGGTGTAGGCCCAGCAGTCGTGGACCAGGCGGACCCCCTTGGGCTTGCCGGTGGTGCCCGAGGTGTAGATGAGCGTGGCCAGGTGCTCGGCCTCGACGCCGGCGACCGCCGCGGTCACGGCCGTGGGGTGGGCCGCCAGGTGCGTCGCGCCCAGCGCCTCCAGGTCGGCCAGGGTCATCACCCAGTCACCGTCGGCGGCGTCGACCGCGCCGTCGAGGAGCACCACCTTGGACAGCGCCGGCATGGCGGCGCGCTCGCCGCGCAGCTTGGCCACCTGGCCGCTGTCCTCGGCGAACACCAGCTGCGACGCCGAGTCGTGCAGGATGTAGGCGCACTCCTCGGCGGTCGACGACGGGTAGACCGTGGTGGTGGCGCCGCCAGCGCACAACACGCCCAGGTCGACCAACACCCACTCGTAGCGCGTGCCCGACAGGATGCCCACCCGTTGCTCGCGCTCGAGCCCGAGGGCCAAAAGCCCAGCGGCGATGGCCGTGACCCGATCGCCGGCGGTCTTCCAGGTGATCGAGCGCCACTGCTCGCCCACCGGGTAGCGATAGGCCTCGCGGTCCGGTGACGTGCTGACCCGATCCAGGAACAGGGCGGGGATCGAGGAGGTCGTGCGGGTGAACGGCTCGGGCGCGGTCGAGGTGGCCATGACCGAGGCATCTTGCCCGCCCGGGCCCAGCCTGGCAATCGACGCGGCTCGCCGGGTGGCGCGCGGGAGGCCGGGCGTGGCCGCCCTGGGCAGAGCTGCTAGGCTTGAACCATGTCGCCGTCCGGCCGGTTCTCCGCGACGCTCGCGCCCGCCCTCTTGGTCCTGGGTGGCATCCTGGGGATGGTCGGCCTGATCGCGGTGCTGCAGACCTCGTTGGATGTCGCCGTCGACCGCGCGGTGCAGGTCGGCGCTGGTGTCGGCGCCGGTGGCCTGGTGGGTGGCCTGGTGGCTTCGCGGCTGTTTCCGGGCGCGGCGCTGGCCTTGCTGTCGGGTGCGAGCCTCCTGGCGGTCGGTGGCCTGGTCGGCCTCACGACGCGCGGCGCGGCACCGGTCGGCGACGTGGTCGGGCTGCTGGCAGCGGCCGCGCTGGCGACGGCCGGTGGCGCGGCGCTCGGGCGCCGCCTGGCCATCGCGCCGTGGCTGGTGCGGTCGGTGGCCAGCGCGATGATCCAGGTCGCGACGGTCTTCGCGGTCACCGGCACGGCGATGGCGCTGTCCGCCGACGTCAGCGCCGGGCTCCTGGCCGGGCTGGGCGCGATGTTCGTGGGTGGCGCCCTGACGGTGCGGCTGGTGCCTGCCGCCGACGTCGCCACCGCGGTCGCCGGCTGGGTGGTGGTCGGGGTGGTTGGGCTCGGCCTGAGCGTCGTCGCCGCGGCCGAGGTCGGTGTCGGCGCGGTGTGGCTCACCGCCATCGGCTTGGTCTTCTCGTTGCCGGTGCCGATCGTGGCCGCCGTCATCGGCGGTGGGCTGGCCGTCGCCCGCCGGCCGGCCGCGGCCGAGCTGGCGGTCGCCACCGTCGCGCGCTGACCCACGGCCGCCCGCGGCCGGGACCGCAGCCCTCTAGAACATCGCGCGCAGCGCGGTCAGGTCCGACAGGATGACCTTGCGGCCGTCCGTGACGATGAGCTGCCGGCGCTTGAACTGCGACAGGGTCAACGACACCGTCTCGCGGGTCGATCCGATCAGGTTGGCCAGCTCCTGGTGGGTGATCTTCATCGCCACCAGCGTGCCGCGGGCGTCGTCGACGCCGTATTCGTCCGCCAGCTTGATGAGCTGCTCGGCCAGCTTGGCCGACACATCGCGGAACACCAGCGCCTCGAGCTTGTTCTCCAGGTCGTGGCGGCGGGTGATGACGGCGCGCGTCACCGCGGCGCCGAGGGCGGCCGAGGTGGTCAGCACCCGCTCGAAGTCGCCGCGATCGATCTCGGCGAGGAGGGCGTTCTCGACGGCCTCGGCCATCTCGGTCCGGGCGTTCACGCCGACCAGGCAGGTCTCTCCGAACATGTCCGACGGCCCGCAGTAGCCGAGCGTGAGCGACTTGCCGTCGCGGGTCACCTTGCACACCTTGACCCGGCCGCCGCACACGAAGAACAACGACTTGGCGGCGTCGCCGGGGAGGTAGACGACCTCGCGGCGGCGCACCTCGCGCAGGGTGACGCGCTCCGCCAGGCGAGCCAGCGCGTCGGGCCCGGCCTCGGCGAGGACGGTTACCTTCTTCAGGTACCAGAGCGTTCGCTTCGGGTCGGTCACGGCTGCACCCTACCAGAACTGCGGCCCGACCGCGCGCGCGCGGGGATCCCGCCGGCGCCGAGCAGACCGATGGCCGCGAGCGCGGCCGCCGCCGCCAGGGCCCCGTCCGGGTGACGCTCGACCTGCCGCGCGATCGGGCCGAGGTAGCCGAGGCTGAGCAACGCGACGATCAGGTTGTTGGTGGCGTGCAGCGCGATGGCCGGCCACAGCGAGCGGGTCCGCGCGGCGATCAGGCCGGCGGCGGCGCCGAGCACGGCGGTGGCCGCCATCCGGGCCGGCTCGATGTGGAGCAGCGCGAACGCTGCGGTCGAGGCGGCGATCGCCAGCGGGCGGCCCAGCGGGCGCGCGAGCCCGGCGGCGAGCAGGCCGCGGTGGGTGAGCTCTTCGCAGACCGCCGGGATGCCCACCAACGCGACGAGGGTGGCCGCCAGGGATTGATCGGCGAACAGGCCGCTGGCCCAGGCCTCGACCTCGCGCTCGCGGTGGGTGAGGGCGATGATCGGCGCCGCCACGCGCAGGGCGATGAGCCACAGCCCGGCCCCGGCGACGGCCGCGGCGATCACGTGGCCGACGCGCGGGCGCACCACGCCGAGCGCGGCGAGGTCGATCTGGTGGACCCGCGCCACCGCGAGCGGCACCAGCCCGAGCCCGACCAGCTCGGCCAGCGCGGTCTCGAGGCGGCCACCGCCGATGACCAGCGCCACCGCATACATGGTCGCGATCGCCAGGGCGTAGGCCGCCAGCGTCGTCGACACGGTCAGGGCCGCGGCGTCGACGTGGTACAACCGGCGCGTGAAGTTTTGGGTCGGGCTCGCCATCGGCGCGTCGCTTGGCGCGGGGGGAATGTACCTCGCGCTCGAGCGTCCTTGGCAGGGGACGGCGTCGACCACGCCGGCGGCCGACGCGGGGGTACCCATCGACGCCGCGCCGGCGCCGGTGGCCAAGAAGAAGCGCAGCCGGCGCGGCGGTGGCGGCCCGGCGTCGGTCAGCCGCGAGGTCGACGACACCGTCGTGCTCACCGAGGCCGATCGTAGGCTGGAGTGGCGGGGTGACGCGGTCGCGGCGCCGCCGCGGACCTTCGACCTCGGCGCCGACGACAACGCCCGGGCGCTCGACGACAGCGAGATCGCGCAGGGCGTGGCGGCCGGCAGCGCCGCGGTGGTCGCGTGTATCCAGCGGGCCGTCGGAGAGGCGCCGTTGACCGGCGAGGTCACGCTGCAGCTGTTGGTCGGCGGCGATGGCCGGGTCACCAAGAGCCGCCTGCGCGCGCCGGCGTACCTCCACGAGCACGGCCTCACCACGTGCGGGCGGCAGGCGGCGCGGAGTATGCGCTTCGCGGCCACCGGCGCCCCGACGGTGGTGACCGCCCCGTTCTATCTCGACTGACGCTTCCTCGACGGAGCGCGCCCGCGCGCGGCCGCGGTCAGTCGCTCATCCAGTCAGGCGTCGGGCCGGTGCCGGCGCCGGTGCCGGCGCCCGTGCCGGTCCCCGTGCCGGTACCGGCCGGAGGCTTGGTCGCCCCGGTGCCGGCGCCGGTCCCGGCTCCGGCTCCGGTTCCGGCTCCGGTTCCGGCTCCGGTGCCGGTTCCGGCTCCGGTGCCGGTTCCGGTTCCAGTCCCGGCTCCGGTGCCGGCTCCGGTCCCGGCTCCGGTTCCAGTCCCTGCGCCGGTCCCTGCGCCGGTTCCCGTCCCGGTGCCCGTGCCGGCATCCGGCGGCGTCGCCGTCCCGGTCCCCGTCCCGCTGCCGGTGCCGGTGTCACCGCCGTCGTCGGTCCCCGAGCTCTTCACCGCCGCCAGGGTCGCGTCGACCGTGGCCGCCATCAGGTCGCCTTCGACCGCGAAGCGGTCACGGCCGATCTGCCCGGCCCAGCTGGTGAACCCGCGTTTGCGCAGGCTGACCCGCACCGACGACTTGATCGCCTGGCTCCGGCTGAGCGGGACGTCGGCCGGCGTGACCTTGCCGGTGCCGACGCCATCGACGGCGATGGCCGCGCCGCTCGGCGTCGAGGTCACGTGGAGGAGCTTGTCCATCACCTCGAGCTTGGCGCTGGCGGTCTTGTCGCCGCCGGTGACGGTCAGCTCGGTCGGCTTGTGGCCGTCGGCGGTCACCCGCACGGTGAACGGCTTGCCGACCTCGAGGTCGGTGGTCAGGGGCGCGGGGCCGCTGGCGCCGGTCTCGACGATCTCGACGGTGGCGCCGGCGACGCTGGCCTTGATGGTGATGGCCGCGGTCTCGACCGGCACCGGCGCTGCGTCGGGCTCCGGCGCTGCGTCGACCGCTACCGCGGCGTCGAGCGGCGCGGCGGCGACCTGGGTGCCGGGGGTGGGCGGCGGCGCGGTGTCCGCCGGCTTGGCCTTGTCGCGCAGGACGAAGAACCACACGCCTGCGGCGACCAGCGCGGCCAGGAGCAGCCCGATGATGACCGCGGCCGCGCCCTTCGACGAGGTGGACGGCACCGCGGTCGGCTCGGCCGCCGCGGCGGCCTTCGGCGGGGCCTTGGCGGCGACCGGGGCCGGCACCGCGGCGGCGGCACGCGCCGGCGCCGCGGCCGTGTCGTCGGCGCGGAGCGTCGTCGGCGGCGCCGTCGGGACCGGCACCGCGTGCACCGGCGGCTCGGGCGCCACTTCGGGCGGCGCTTGCAGAACTGGCGCGGACGACCGCTTGGGCGATGGTGGGGCGGGGGCCGCCGGCGCGGGTGGGCGCTGGACCGCGATCGGCACGGTCACCGCCGCCAGCTCGGGCGGCGCGGCCGATGCCTCGGGCGCGGCGGTGGCCGCGACCAGCTCCTCGAGCGAGCGGACCTTGGTCGCCTCCTCGAAGGTCTCCTCGGGAAACTCGTCGGCGTCGGAGTGGAACGGCACCGGCTGCGGCAACGGCGTCGTGTCGGTCCGCTCGTCGGCGAAGCCCGAGCGCGCCGGCGACAGCTCACCGAGCCGCGGCCGGCTCTCGCCGGCCAGCGCTCCGACCAGCGGCGACGGGGCGACCCGGGTCGGCGCGTCCATGAAGTTCTTGCTGGGCGGCGGCTCGGGCGCGGCGCCGGCGACCGGTTGGCGGGCCTTCTCGGCCAAGATCCGATCGAGCACAGGCTGGCTGCCGTCACCCAGCCGGTCGAAGCGCACGCCCATGCCGGGCGCCGCGTTGGGGCGCGCTGGATCGTTCTCCCGGGTCCACACCACGGTGCCGTCGCCGGTGATCAGCGGCGTGGCGTCGCGCAGCTGGAACTCGAACCGCATCTGCGTCCCGACCGCGAGAGGCTCCTTGGTTCGGATGAAGATGCCGCCGGGGCTGACATCGGCGGCGTAGCGCTCGATGAACTGATCGATCGTCGCGCTCTTGAACTTGATCTTCAGCGTGACGGGCGCGCGCTTAGCTTGACGGGTGTTGGGATCCACCAGGGTGCTCCAGATTTCGACTGGCCGTCGCGATTCCCAGACGACATGGGTCGCCTCGATCGCAACGCGTCGATATGTTTCATCTTAGGAGCATGACCCCGATGAATGCAACGCACTCGGTCGCCGAGCGCACCTCGGACGGCGCGCCCGCGTCGATCGGTGCCCACCGCCCCCCACATGCCGGCCGCCGTGGGGTGCAGGTGCTGGCGGTCGCGGCCGCCCTGGCGCTGACCGGTCCGCCGGCGCGCTCGGCCCACGCGCCGCCGCTGACCGGGCGTGACGGCGCGGTCGCGGCCGACGACGCGGTGGCCAGCGCGGTCGGCGCGGCGGTGCTGGCAGATGGTGGCAACGCCGTCGACGCCGCGATCGCCACCGTCTTGGCACTCGGGGTGGTCAACCCGACGTCCTCCGGCCTCGGCGGCGGCGGCTTCGCGGTCGTGTTCGACGCCGCCACCGGCGAGCGCCACGCCTTCGACTTTCGGGAGGTGGCGCCGGCCGCCTTGGATCCGGGCGATTTCCTGCGGGCCGGCGTCCTCGATCCCATGCTGGCGCGGCAGGGCGGCCTGGCCGTCGGCGTCCCCGGCGAGCCCGCCGGGCTGGCGCTGTTGTCGCGACGCTTCGGCCGACTGAGCTGGCGCCGCCTGGTCGCGCCGTCGATGCGCCTGGCCCGTGACGGCGTGCCGACCTCCTGGTTCCTGGCCCGGGCCGCCGCGGCGGTCCTCCCGAACCTGCCGGACCAGGCCCCCTACCAGCCGCTCCGCGAGCTCCTCACCGTCGACGGCGCGCCCCGCACCTGGGGGGCGCCGCTGGTGCGCCCGGCGCTGGCTCGGACGCTGGCCGCGCTGGCGGCCGACCCCGACGCGCTCACGCGGGGCCCCATCGCCGCCGATCTGGTGGCCACCGCTCGGGCCGCCGGCGGCGTGCTCACCGTCGACGACCTGGCGGCCTACCAGGTGGTCGAGCGGCCGCCGCTGGTCGGGCGCTTCCGCGGCCGCGAGCTGGTGACGATGCCGATCCCGTCGTCGGGCGGGGTGGTGCTGCTCGAGGCGCTGGCGTTGATCGAGCGCTCCGGCATCGATCTGGCGGCGCTCGGCTTCGGCTCCGCGGCGGCGCTGCACGTGGTGGTCGAGGCCGCCAAGCACGGCTTCGCCGACCGGGCCCGGGCGTTGGGCGACTCCGCAGCCGGCCGGGACGCGGCGGCGGCGATGCTCGACCCGGCGCGCCTGGCCGCGCTGGCGCCGACCCTGCGCGTCGAGCGCGCCCAGCCGAGCGATCGCTACGGCGCGGCGGCGCTCGGCGAGCGGCCGCGCGGGCCGGGCGGCACCAGCCACGTGTGCGTGATCGATCGCGACGGCAACGCGGTGGCCCTCACCACCACCGTGAACGGCTACTTCGGGGCCAAGCTGGTGACGCCGTCGGGGGTAGTGCTCAACAACCAGATCGACGACTTCGCGCTGGCCGCCGGCGCCAGCAACATGTACGGGCTGCAGCAGGGCCAGGACAACCTGGTCACCGCCGGGCGGCGGCCGCTGTCGTCGATGACGCCGGTGCTCGTCCTCGAGGACGGCCGGGTGGTCGACTGCGTCGGTGGCTCGGGCGGCCCGCGGATCATCTCCAACGTGCTGCAGGTGGTGCTGGACCTCTTGGTGTTCGACGTCGATCCCCGGGTGGCGGTGGAGGCGCCGCGGGTCCACCACCAGTGGCAGCCCGACACCTTGGTCGTCGACCGCGACCTCGCGCCCGACGTGTGGGCCGCGCTCGCCGCGCGCGGCCACGCGATCGTGGTCAGCGACAGCCCGACCGCGGTGCAGGCCATCCGCCGGAGGCCGGACGGGACGTTCGAGGCGGCCAGCGACCCGCGCAAGAACGGCGCGCCGGCGATGCCGGCCCGGTAACGCCCGCGCCGGCCCGGGGGCGGCGTACACTGCCGACGATGGGTCCTCGCTTCGTCAACGCGATCCTCGCCGCGGCGGCCTCGGTGCTCCTGGCCCTGGCGGCGTTCTCGCCGCGGTGGTTCACCGCCGACCTGCGGACCGACACCGTGAATGCGAACCTGCGGATCGGCCTCACCAGCCTGCGGGCGTGCGTGGCCGGGCCGACCGCCACCGCGTGCGACAAGGTCAGCTGGGACGGCCTGCCGCGGGGGATGCCGGGCGGCGGCTGGATGTGGATCGGCAAGCTCGAGTTCATCCTGCTCATCGCCTTGGCCATCGCGCTTGCGGCGGTGGCCGCGCTGGCGGTGGGCGACATCGAGATGCGCGGCGCGATCTCGTTGCCGCGGATCACGCTGCTCCTGGGGATGGTCGCGGGCGCCCTGGCCGCACTGTATTACCTGATGGCGCCGGCCGGGCTGGCGATGATGTCGGCCGGGCGCGCCTTCGCGATGGCCGGCGGGGGCGTGGTGCTGGCGATCGTCGCCAGCCACCGCCTGAAGCACGACCCCGACCGCTGACGGCGGAGCGACCGCCCAGTCAGGCCGGCTTGCGGGCGACGAAGTCGATCGAGGTGATCGCCAGCTCGGCCTTGCTGTAGCGCGCGAACTCGGGGTGGACCTGGATCTGGTCGAGCTGGGCCAGCCGCTCGGGCTTGGCCTTCGAGGTGTCGAGCTCGATCGTGAAGCCCGCCGTAGTGGCCAGCGCCGTGAAGTCGGGCGCCCGCAGGCGGTTCTGGTAGAGGAACTTGTTTTGCCACTTGGCGAAGCGCGCCGCCGAGTAGCTCAGGTAGTGCAGCTGGTTGATGGCGGCGTCGCCGTAGGCGTAGTGGTCGCCGCAGTTGACGCCGTGGATCATCACGCCGCCCGGCGGCAACAGCCGGCGGGCCTCGGCGAAGATCGCCGCGATCACCGGCCCGGGGACGTGCTCGAGCACGCTGTTGGAGAACACCACGTCGATCGACGCCGCCGGCAGCGCGGTGGCGCTGGCGTCGGCCGGCGCGTGGTAGACCACCACGCCGTCGGTCGCCGCGGTCACGTCGGCGCCGCCGGCCAGGGCCCGGGCCAGCCGGGCCAGCCGATGCTCGACGTCGCCGCCGCTGACGCCGGCGGTGGCGGCCAGCACCTCGACGTGGTCGGGGCGGGCCAGCACCTCGACGCACTGGCGGGTCAGCTCGCGGCGCAGGTAGCGGTTGAGATCGACGGTGACCACCTGGGCCGCGCCGGCCGCGTACAACGCGAACGGAAACAACGTGTACCAGCCGGTGCCGATCTCGAGCATCCGGGCGCCGGGCACCTCGACCCCGCACCGGCGCAGCATGTCGACCATGACCCGCCAGTCGTCGACCTTGATGGTCATCTCGCGGGTCACGTTGCGCAGGCCGCCGGCCTTACGCTGGAGCTGGTAGTGCAGGGCGTCGCCCCCCGGCACCGCTCCGAGGACCTTCTGGATCGCTCCTTTGATGCGCCAGTGCATGTTCGGGTGTGGACCATACCGCGCAGGCCCCCGGGCCCGGTGTAGATTGCGCGCCGATGTCGAAGCCCTCTCCGACGTTTTCGCCCATACGCCGGGTCCTGGTCGCCAACCGCGGCGAGATCGCCGTCCGGGTGATGCGCACCTGCCACGAGCTCGGCATCGAGACCGTCGCCGTCTACAGCGACGTCGATCGCGCCGCGCCCCACGTCCAGCTCGCCGACTACGCGGTGGCCATCGGCCCGGCGCCGGCCAAGGACAGCTACCTGGTCATCGACAAGATCGTGGAGGCGTGCCGGGCCAGCGGCGCCGACGCGGTCCATCCCGGCTACGGCTTTCTGTCGGAGAACGAGGACTTCGTCGAGGCGTGTGCGGCCGCCGGGATCACCTTCATCGGCCCGCGCGCCCACGCCATGCGGCTCATGGGGTCCAAGACTGAGGCCCGCAAGACCGTGAGCGCGGCGGGCACCCCCGTCGTGCCGGGCGACAACGGGCCCGACGGCAACGGCTTCCCCGACGTGGCCAGCGCCCTGGCGGCGGCGACCCGGGTCGGCTTCCCGGTGCTCATCAAGGCCGCGGCCGGCGGCGGCGGCAAGGGCATGCGCCTGGTGGCCAGCGCCGCCGAGTTCCCGGCCGCGTTCGAGGGCGCCAAGCGCGAGGCCGGCGGCGCGTTCGGCGACGACACAGTCTACGTCGAGCGGGCCATCGTGCGCGGCCGCCACATCGAGATCCAGGTGTTCGGCGACAGCCACGGCAACGTGGTGCACCTGGGCGAGCGCGACTGCTCGATCCAACGCCGCCACCAGAAGGTGATCGAGGAGGCGCCGAGCCCGGCGGTCGGGCCCGCGCTGCGTGCGCGCATGGGCGCCGCGGCGATCGCCGCCGCCAAGGCCGTCGACTACCTGGGGGCCGGGACCTGCGAGTTCCTGCTGGGCGCCGACGGCGAGTTCTACTTCCTCGAGATGAACACCCGGCTCCAGGTCGAGCACCCGGTGACGGAGCTGATCTACGGCCTGGACCTGGTGGCCTGGCAGCTGGCGGTGGCCGAAGGTCGGCCGCTGCCGTTGACCCAGGCCGAGCTCGACGCCCGGCGCCGCGGCCACGCCCTCGAGTGCCGCATCTACGCCGAAGACCCCGTGAAGTTCCTGCCGTCCCCCGGGCGGATCACCCACCTGCGGGTGCCCGACGGCCCCTACGTGCGCAACGACAGCGGCTGCTACGAGGGCGCCGACATCCCGGTCCACTACGACCCGATGATCTCCAAGCTCGCGGTGTGGGGCGAAGATCGCTCCGCGGCGGTGGCGCGGATGCGGCGCGCTCTCGACGAGTACCAGGTGCGCGGCATCGAGACCAACCTGGCCTTCCACCGCAGGGCCCTGCGCCACCCGGCGTTCATCGCCGGCGAGTTCGACACCGGGTTCATCGGCCGCGAGCACGCCGCGCTGACGCCGCGGGCCGACGGGCCCGCCCTCGAGGCGGCGCTGATCGCCGCGGCCCTGGCCGCCAGCCAGGCGGCCGCGCCGGCCGCCGCCGACCCGGTCACCGCCGGCGGGGTCGGGCCGTCAGCGTGGCGCGCGGGCCGCGCCGGCTGGCGCGGCGGGCAGTAGCCGGCGGCAGTCGCCGGCGGGCGTCACCACCCAAGCGCACCCCGCATCGGCGCGCCGAAAATCACGGGCGGGAGGATCGAGCATACGCCCGCGCCAGCCTCGGTCAACGCTCAAACCTGCGTCCAGACGGCGCGGGTGACGATCGTGGGCCATGGTGCGCCCAAGCGATTGCCAAGCCGCATCGCGATGGGTAGAACGGCGCCGAGTTTCGGGCGCCGGCGGGTGAGCACAACGTGACGACAGGACGACAACCGATGGCCAACCAGACCAAGTTCGTGTTCGTGACCGGCGGCGTGGTGTCGTCCCTGGGCAAGGGCATGGTGTCGGCGTCGATCGGCGCGCTCATGGAGAACCGCGGCCTCAAGGTCGCCAACATGAAGCTCGATCCGTACATCAACGTCGACCCCGGCACGATGAACCCGATCCAGCACGGCGAGGTCTACGTCACCGACGACGGCGCCGAGACCGATCTCGACCTCGGCCACTACGAGCGGTTCGTGTCGGCGCGGATGTCGAAGCTCAACAACATCACCACCGGCCAGATCTACTCGTCGGTCATCGGCAAGGAGCGGCGCGGCGAGTACCTGGGCTCGACGGTCCAGGTCATCCCGCACATCACCGACGAGATCAAAGCTCGCATCCGCGCCTGCGCCGAGGGCCTCGATCTGTTGATCGTGGAGGTGGGCGGGACCGTCGGTGACATCGAGTCGTTGCCGTTCCTCGAGGCGGTGCGCCAGCTGCGCACCGAGCTCGATCGTGACCAGTCGGTGGCGGTCCACCTGACCCTGGTGCCGTACATCGGCGCCGCCGGCGAGTACAAGACCAAGCCGACCCAGCACTCGGTGCAGAAGCTGCGCGAGATCGGCATCACCGCCGACGTGCTGATCGTCCGCTGCGAGCAGCGGCTGGAGGACGATCTGATCCGCAAGACCGCGATGTTCTGCAGCCTGCCGGCCGACGCGGTGTTCCAGTCGGTCGACGTCGACACGGTGTACCGCCTGCCGCTGGTGCTGGCCGAGCAGGGCCTCGACGACAAGCTGGGCAAGGTGCTCAACATCTGGTCGCGCGGGGCCCGGCTCGACGTGTGGGAGCAGATCTGCGACAAGGTCACCCACCCCAAGCGGACCATCACGGTCGGCTTCGTCGGCAAGTACGTGCAGCTGGTCGAGAGCTACAAGAGCCTCAACGAGGCGCTGCTCCACGGCGGCATCGCCAACGACTGCAAGGTCGAGATCCGCCACATCGACAGCGAGCTGATCGAACAGCACGGCGCGGCCGCCCACCTGGCCGACGTCGATGGCGTGCTGGTCGCGCCCGGGTTCGGCGCGCGCGGCACCGAGGGCAAGATCGCGGCGGTGCAGTTTGCCCGCGAGGGCAAGGTCCCGTACTTCGGCATCTGCTTCGGCATGCAGATGGCGGTCATCGAGTTCGCCCGCCACGTGTGCGGGCTGGCCGGGGCCAACTCGACCGAGGTCGAGCCGGCCACGCCGCACCCGGTGGTCGATCTGATGCCGGACCAGCGCGGCGTCACCGACAAGGGCGCGACCATGCGGCTCGGGACCTACCCGTGCACGCTCAAGGCCGGCACCAAGGCGGCCGAGGCCTACGGCGTCACCCACATCGACGAGCGCCACCGCCACCGGTGGGAGGTCAACAACACCTTCCGGGAGCCCCTCGAGCGGGCCGGGATGGTGCTGTCGGGCCTGTCGCCTGACGGCCGCCTGGTCGAGATGATCGAGCTGCCGTGGCACCCCTACTTCGTGGCCTGCCAGTTCCACCCCGAGTTCAAGTCCCGCCCCAGCGCGCCGCACCCGCTGTTCGTCCGGTTCGTGAAGGCCGCCGCGGCGTTCGCCGGGCGCCGCCCGGCCGCGAGCTAGCCGCCGGGCACCGGCGGCCCCCGGGCGGGGACGCGCTCGAACCTGGCCGCGACGCTTGACATCGCGCGTGGTTGCTGGCCTTCGCCGGCGATCGCCAAGCAACATCCAGGCCATGATGCGCCAGCGGGGCTGGACATCGACGCTCGCCATCGCGTATCGTTGCCCCGTTGGCATACATGCCAACTCTGGGCCAGCGTGGTGCGGGGTCTGGATGTCTGCCTAAACGTCTGGAATGTCAAGGAGGAACGCCTATGGGCATGGAGATGCGCCAAGAGCTGCGACTGAGCCAGCAGCTCGTCATGACGCCCCAGCTCCAGCAGGCGATCAAGCTGCTCCAGCTGTCCCGGATGGAGCTCGTGGACATGGTCCACGAGGAGATGCTCGAGAACCCCATCCTCGAAGACGACTTCGAGTCCGCCGCCGAGCAGAACAAGGAGCGGGAGCTTCTGGGCGGCGACGACCAGCTGGCGATGCAGATGGAGCGGGCCGGCAACACCGAGACCCCGGTCGAGGCCAGCGCGGTCGAGCACCCCAACCAGGTCGAGGTCAAGGCCGACGGCACCGCCGTCAACGAGATCGACTGGGAGAACTACCTCGACAACTACACGATGGCCGCCCCGATGCCGTCGTACCGGGGCGACAGCGACGAGATGCCGTCGCTCGAGCAGACCCTGACCAAGCCGCCGTCCCTCCACGACCACCTGGCGTGGCAGCTCAAGCTGTCGGACCTGACCGACCGCGAGAAGGACATCGGCCTCATCATCGTCGGCAACATCGACGCCGACGGCTACTTCAAGGAGCCGACGGTGGCCGAGCTGGCCGCCGACGAGGGCGAGACCGAGGAGCTGGTCGAGAAGGTGCTGGAGAAGATCCAGACCTTCGACCCGATCGGGATCGGGGCCCGCAACCTGGCCGAGTGCATGCTCATCCAGGCCATGCACTGCGGCCAGGACGACGACCTGGTGGTCAAGATCATCAAGAGCCACATGGGCAACCTGATGAAGAAGAACTACCCGGCGATCGTGCGCGATCTGAAGAAGCCGGCGCCGGCGCCGCCGATCGACATCGAGGAGATCTACGAGGCCGCCAAGGTCATCATGGACTTCGATCCGCACCCCGGCCGGCAGTACGCCTCCGACGATCCCCACTACATCACGCCCGACGTCCACATCCACAAGGTCGGCGACAAGTTCTTCGTGGTGCCCAACGACGACGGGCTGCCCAAGCTCAAGATCGCCAACTTCTACCGCGCCGCGATCGGCTCGGGCGACAAGTCCAAGGAGTACGTCCAGGACAAGCTGCGCTCGGCGCAGTGGCTGATCCGCTCGATCCAGCAGCGCCAGCGCACCATCATCAAGGTGGCCGAGTCGATCCTGAAGTTCCAGCGCGAGTTCTTCGACAAGGGCATCGCCCACCTGAAGCCGCTGATCCTGCGCGACATCGCCGAGGACATCGGCATGCACGAGTCGACGGTGTCGCGGGTGACGACCAACAAGTACGTGCACACGCCGCAGGGCATCTACGAGCTGAAGTTCTTCTTCAACTCGGGCATCTCCAGCTCGAGCGGCGACGACCTCGCCTCGCAGGCCGTCAAGTCGAAGATCAAGGAGCTGGTCGACAGCGAGGATCAGAAGAAGCCGCACAGCGATCAGAAGATCGTCGAGCTGCTCAAGAAGGGCGGCATCAACATCGCCCGCCGCACGGTCGCCAAGTACCGCGAGCAGATGGGCATCCTGTCGTCGAGCCAGCGCAAGAAAGTGTTCTGACCGACCGGGCCGGCGGGGCAGGGCGGGATCCTGCGGTCGTCGTCGACGCGCGGCGGGATCGTAGCGCGCGCGCGCGCGGGCGGGAAGACGGCATCGCCCGGGAGCGGTTGCCACGGCGGATGGAAAAATCGTCGGTGACTCTGGTGTCGCAAGCGAGCGACAGCCGCACGCGACGCGGTACAATCGAGATCGAACCAACGGAGGTCTCATGCAATTCTCGGTCGTGTTCAGGCACATGGAGCCGTCGGAAGCGCTCAAGGCGTATGCTCGCGAGCGGATGGATCGCGTGCGCAAGTACATGCCCGATCCGATCGGGTGCCACGTCGTGTTCTCCACGGAGCGTCACAACCATCGGGTCGACGTCAACTTCCAGCTCCACAACGGCCTGACCGTCGCCGGCCACGAGACCACCGAGAACATGTACTCCTCGGTCGATCTGGTCATCGCCAAGATCGAGCGCCAGGTCCGCAAGTACAAGGGCAAGGTCGAGGAGAAGCGGGTCCGTCCGCACCACGTCGAGCCGCTGCCGTGGTCGCACTCGATCGTCGAGGAGGCCTTCGCCGAGGCCGAACCGGCCGAGCCGCCCGAGGCCGGGCCGGGCTACTCGGTCGAGCGCACCGAGTCGTTCCACGCCAACCCGTTGACGGTGGCCGACGCGATCGCCCAGCTGAACCTGGCCCACGAGACGGTCCTGGTGTTCCGCTCGGTCGAGGCCGACGGGCGCATCGCGGTGGTGTACCGCCGCGACGACGGCAAGTACGGGCTGATCGAGACCCCCGCGACCGCCTGAGCGCGCCCCACCGCGCCCCCGGTCGACCCTGACGGCTGGCCGCGACCGTGATAGGGTCGCGCCCAAGTAGCCATGAAGATCGTCGACCTGATCGGGCGCGACATGATCGTGCCGGCCCTCGCAGGCACCGCGAAGCGGGCCATCCTCGAGGAGCTCGCCGCGCACGTCGCCGCGCAACACCCGCGCATCGATCGGGCCACGCTGACCCGGGTGTTGATCGATCGCGAGCAGCTGGCCTCGACCGCCATCGGCGAGGGCGTGGCCATCCCGCACGGCAAGCTGGCGGCGGTGTCGGAGATCGTGGCGTGCCTGGGCCGGATCCAGGCCGGGGTCGACTTCGACTCGATGGACAAGCAGCCGACCTACCTGTTCTTCGTGCTGGTCGCGCCGGAGTCGTCGACCGGCGCCCACCTGAAGGCGCTGGCGCGCATCAGCCGGGTCTTCAAGGACGCCGGGTTCCGCAAGCGCTTGCTGGAGGCGCCCGACGCCGACGGCATGTTCGACGTCATCTCCGAGGAAGACGCCAAGTACTGATGGTGGCGTCGGCGGTCACGGTGGGTCTGCTCCTGGCCGCTGACCTCGGCCTCGAGGCCCAGGTCGTGGCCGGCGGCGGCGGCCTCGATCGCCCGATCAGCGCGCCGCGCATCCAGAAGCCGGGGCTGGCGCTGACCGGGTGGGACGAGCAGCTCCACGACGGCCGCCTGCTCATCCTCGGCGGCACCGAGATCGCGTACCTGCGCGGCTGCGACGCCGAGGCCCGCGCGCTGGCCATCGCCACCGTGCTCAAGGCCGCGCCGGCCGCGGTCATGGTCAGCCGCGGCCTGGCCGCGCCGCCCGAGCTGCGGGCCGCGTGCGACGCCGCCGGCGTGCCGGTGGTGGCGTCGGGGCTGCTCACCGCGGACCTGATCCTGCGGGTGACGGCGTGGCTGGCCGAGCGGATGGCGCCCGAGACCTCGATCCACGGGGTGCTGCTCGACGTGCTGGGCATCGGCATCCTGCTCCTCGGTCCGAGCGGGATCGGCAAGAGCGAGACCGCGCTCGACCTGGTGGTGCGCGGCCACCGGCTGGTGGCCGACGACATCGTCATCATCCGCAAGAAGGCCGGGTTCGTGTTCGGCTCGGGCTCCGGCATCATCCGCCACCACATGGAGATCCGCGGGCTGGGCATCATCAACGTCAAGGACGTGTTCGGCGTGGCGGCGGTGCGCGAGACCAAGAAGGTCGAGCTGGTGGTCGAGCTGGTCGAGTGGGTGGCCGGCGAAGAGTACGACCGGCTCGGGCTCGACGACCGCTTCTACACCGTGCTCGAGGTCGACGTGCCGATGGTGCGCTTGCCGGTGCGGCCGGGGCGCAACCTGACCACCATCATCGAGGTCGCGGCCCGCAACCAGCTGCTCAAGGCCCAGGGCCACCACTCGGCCCGGGAGTTCCAGGACCGGCTCAACCGAGCGATCGCCGAGGCGCGGCCCCAGGCCGGCTTCGAGGTCGACGTGATCGAGTAGCCATGCAGATCGTCGTCGTCACCGGCATGTCGGGCGCGGGCAAGTCGACCGCGCTGCGGGCGCTCGAGGATGTCGAGTTCTATTGCGTCGACAACCTGCCGCTGCCGTTCATGGCCGAGCTGGTCGAGACCCTGGCCCGCGACGGCCAGACCGACAAGCTGGCGGTGGCCATCGACGCCCGCCAGAAGCGCTACCTCAACGACTGGCGCACCGAGCTGGCCCGGCTGCGCGGCGCTGGCCACCGGCTCGAGGTCATGTTCCTCGACTCCAAGGACGACGTGCTGCTGCGGCGGTTCTCCGAGACCCGCCGCCGTCACCCGCTGTCGGGCGACGACGTGTCCGACGGCATCCGCCGCGATCGCGAGATCGTCGGCGACCTGCGCCAGGGCGCGGCGGTGGTCGACACCTCGGGGCTCACCGTCCACCAGCTCAAGGCCATCATCAGCGAGCGCTACGGCGGGACCGGCAAGCTGGCGGTGACCATGCTGTCGTTCGGGTGGAAGCACGGCGCGCCGGTCGAGTTCAACCTGGTGTTCGACGTGCGCTTCCTGCCCAACCCATACTTCGAGCCGAGCCTGACCCACCGCGACGGGCGCGACCCCGAGGTGGCGCGCTTCGTGCTGGCGTCGGAGACCGGCCAGGAGCTGGTCGAGCGGGTCGAGCACTTGTTGCGGTTCGCCCTGCCGAACTTCCAGGCCGAGGGCAAGCTGTACGTCACGGTGGCGGTGGGGTGCACCGGCGGTCGACATCGGTCGGTCGCCATCGTCGAGGAGCTGCGCCGGCGGCTCGGGGACGATTGGGACATCCTGGTCCGGCATCGCGACGTCGATCGAGGGGAATGATGCCTGCCGCACCTGACAGCAACCGGGCCGAGCGCTCGATCCTCATCAAGAACGAGCTGGGGCTGCACGCCCGGGCCGCCACCAAGTTCGTCCAGGTCGCCGGCAAGTTCCCGTGCGACGTGACCGTCGACAAGGACGGGCACGAGGTCAACGGCAAGAGCATCATGGGGGTGCTCATGCTGGTGGCGTCCAAGGGCACCACCATCACGGTCCGCGCCAAGGGGGCCCAGGCCGACCTCGCGGTGGAGGCGCTGGTGGCGCTCATCGACGACAAGTTCGGCGAGGAGCGCTAGGCTTGCCGACCAGCGATCGCGACCCGTCGGGCGAGCGCCCCACCGGCGAGCAGCGGCGCGAGGGCGTCGCGGTGTCGGCCGGCATCGCGATCGGCCGGGCCTTCCTGGTCGGCCGCGACCTGATCAAGGAGCCGCGCTACCACGTCGAAGCCGACGACGTCGACGCCGAGGAGGCTCGGCTGCGCAAGGCCATCGCCGCGTCCGACAAGCAGCTGGCCAAGATCAAGAGCAAGCTGGCCGAGGAGGAGGCGTCGAGCGACTTCCACATCATCACCGCCCACCAGCTGATGCTCCACGACGAGCACCTGGTCGACGCCACCATCAGCTACATCCGTGACGAGCTGATCAACGCCGAGTGGGCGCTGCACAAGGCGGTGGCCGACATCCGCGGGGTGTTCGACGCCATCGAGGACGACTACTTCCGCGAGCGGCGCAGCGACGTCGACTTCGTGGGCGAGCGGGTCCTGCGCAACCTGCTGGGCCGCGACACCGGCCCGATCAAGCCGCCGCCTGACGCCATCGTGGTGGCCTACGACCTGTCGCCGGCCGACACCTCGCAGCTGCACAAGCACGCGGTGGCCGGGCTCATCACCGACGCCGGCGGAAAGACCTCGCACACCGCGATCATCGCCCGCGCCCACGAGCTGCCGGCGGTGGTCGGCCTCGAGGACATCACCGAGATGGTGCTCGACGACGACCTGCTGATCGTCGACGGCGGCGCCGGGGTGGTCATCGTCAACCCGCTGCCGGCCACGGTCGGGCACTACCGCGACCTGCAGCGCAAGCAGGTGGCCCAGGAGGAGCGGCTGCTGGGCAACCGCGACCTGCCGGCCACCACCGCCGACGGCCTGGCGGTGCAGCTGTACGCCAACATCGACGGCCCCGACGAGATCGACGGGGCGCTCGAGCACGGCGCGGTCGGCATCGGCCTGTACCGCACCGAGTACCTGTTCATGATGGGCGACCACGTCCCCGACGAGGAGACCCACTACCGCACCGCGGTCGAGGTGGTGAACCGGATGGCCGGTCGGCCGGTGACCATGCGCACGTTCGATCTGGGGGCCGACAAGCTGGCCGGCTTCCTCGAGGAGGCCGCCCTCGACGAGGTCAACCCGGCGCTGGGCCTGCGCTCGCTGCGGCTGTGCTTGGCCGACCTGGGCCGGCCGCTGTTCCGGGCCCAGCTGCGCGGCCTGCTGCGGGCGTCGGCCCACGGCCCGCTGCGGATCATGTTCCCGATGGTGTCGGGCATCGGCGAGCTGCGCGCGGCCAAGGCGGTGCTGGCCGAGGTCAAGGACGAGCTGCGGGCCGCCGGGGTGGTGTTCGACGACGGCGTCAAGGTCGGGATCATGATCGAGACGCCGGCGGCGGCGATGATCGCCGACCTGTTGGCGCGCGAGAGCGACTTCTTCTCGATCGGCACCAACGATCTCATCCAGTACACGATGGCGGTCGATCGGGTGAACGAGCTGGTGTCGTACCTGTACGAGCCGCTGCACCCGGCGCTGCTCCGGCTGCTGCGCGACACCGCGGCCGCGGCCAAGGCCGCCGGGATCCCGGTCAGCCTGTGCGGCGAGATGGCGGCCGACGCCATGGTGGCGCCGGTGCTCATCGGGCTGGGCATCACCGAGCTGTCGATGAGCGCGGTGTCGATCCCCGAGGTGAAGGGCGTGGTCCGGTCGATCCACAACGCCGACCTGCCGGGCCTGGTGACCGAGGTGCTCGGCCTGGCGACCGCGGGCGAGGTGCGCGCCGCGGTGGTGGCCCACACCTCGCTGCACGCCCAGCCCACCAACTGATCGGCGGCGCGGCGACGATCACTCGGGCTGCGGCGGCGCCTGGCACACCTGGCCGGGTCCGTCGGCGATGGTCACGCAGGTGAGGCCGGCCGGACACGGCTGGTCGGCGCAGCGGATGTTGCAGCTGGAGAACGCCGGCCCGCGCGGCCCGGCGATGCCGTAGTAGGTCACGCAGGTCGTGCCGGTCGGGCACGCGCCGTCGGCGCCGCACGGCGAGCCGAGCACCGCGGGATCGACCGCCGGTGGTGCCTGGACCAGGTCGGGGGCGGGGGCCGGCGGCGTGGGCGTCGGGCCCGGGCTCGGCGCCGGCTCGCCCGGGGCCTGGCCGCGGTGGCCGCAGCCGCCGGCGACGGCGACGACCAGGGTGACGACGAGCGCGATGCCGGTTCTCCTCATGGCGAGGACTCTACTACAATGCTGGCGATGCCCCGCCCGGTGCTGGTCGCCTGCGCCCTGGTCGCCGCCCTGGCGGCGCCGGCGGCGGCCGGCGATCCCGAGCGGGTGTGGCAGACCGTCGAGAGCGAGCACTTCGTGGTGTCGTTCCCGGGGCCGCTGGCCGACGTCGCCCGCCGGGTGGCGGTGGTCGCCGAGCGGGCCCACCGGGTGCTGGCGCCGGCCCTGGCCCACGCCCCCACCGGCAAGACCTCCATCGTCATCCTCGACGACAATGACGGCGCCAACGGGTTCGCCAACGTGCTGCCGCGCAACCAGGTGACGCTCTACGCCAGCGCGCCCAACTCGTCGTCGGTGCTGGCCGACCACGACGACTGGCTGTACCTGCTGTTCGCGCACGAGTACACCCACATCTTGCACCTCGACTCGATCGGCGGCCTGGCCCGGGTCTACAACGGGGTGTTCGGCAAGACCTGGGCCCCCAACCAGGTGATGCCGCGGTGGATCATCGAGGGGCTGGCCACCTACGAGGAGAGCAAGCGCTCGGCCGGCGGCCGGACCCGCTCGACCTTGTTCGACGCCTACCTGCGGGTGCCGGTCCTGGCCGGCAACGAGCTACGGCTCGACGAGTTCTCGGGCTCGCCGCTCAAGTTTCCGCGCGGCAACGCGGCCTACCTGTACGGCTCTCACTTCCTCAAGTTCGTGTTCGATCGGTTCGGCGACGACACCGTGCGGCGCATGTCGTGGGCCAGCGGCAGCGCCACCGTCCCGTTCGGCGTCAACCGCCAGCTGGTCGCCGCCACCGGGGTGTCGTTCGATCAGCTGTACCCGGCCTGGCACCGCCACCTGCGCGACCGCGCCACCACCCAGCTCGAGGCGGTCGAGCGCCACCGCCTGCGGGTCGGCCGGCGGTTGAGCGTGGTCGGCGAGTTCGCTCGCAGCCCGCGCTACAGCGCCGACGGCCGCGAGCTGTTGTTCTCCGACAGCGACGGGCTGCACCGCGACACCATCCGCGCCATCCCGGCCGGCGCCGACCGGCGCGCGGCCCGGGCGGTGGTCGCGCTCGATCGGATCGGCGGCTTCGACGTCGACAGCGATGGCCGGCTCGTCGTCGAGCAGACCACGTTCTACCGCGACGTCTACGGCTACCAGGACCTGCTGGAGTACGACCCGACGACCCAGACCCGGCGGCTGTTGACCCACGCCGAGCGGGCCCGCGACCCGGCGCTGGCGCCCGACGGCGACGCCATCGCGTACTCGCGCAACGGCCAGGCCGACAGCGAGCTGGTGGTGATGTCGCGCCGGCAGCCCGACCGACGCCGCACGGTGTGGCGCGGGCCCGGGCGCTACGACCAGGTGTTCCAGCCGACCTGGTCGCCCGACGGTGGCCAGGTGGCGTTCGTGGCGTGGCGCACCGGCGGCGCCCGCGACATCTTGATCGTCGACGTCGCCACCGGGCGGGTCACCGAGGTCACCGCCGACCGCGCGCTCGAGGACAACCCGCGCTGGTCGCCCGACGGCCGGTACCTGTACTTCACCAGCGACCGCACCGGCACCAGCAACATCTTCGGGTACCAGTTCGCGACCGGCCAGCTGTGGCAGGTCACCAACACCGCCGGCTACGTGGCCGAGCTGACCGTCGCGCCCGACAGCCAGCGGCTGGCCTACTTCGACTTCGTCGGCTCCGGCACCGACCTGTACGAGCTGGCGATCGATCCGGCCCAGTGGACGCTGGCCCGGCCCTACGTCGACGACCGCCCCGATCCGACGGTGATCGCCGACGACGAGGCGGTGGTGTCGGCGCCGCGGCCGTACCGCGCGCTCGAGTCGCTGGCGCCGCGGGCGTGGACCGGGCAGCTGGCGGTCGGCTCGTTCGGCCAGGCCGCGATCGCCTCCACCTCGGGCACCGACGTGGCCGGCCTCCACGCCTACAACCTGATCACCACCGTCGAGCTGGCCCGGGGCGACGTCAACGTGGGCGCGGCCTACAGCTACAACGGCCTGCGCCCCAGCGTGCGGTTCGGTGGGGCGCGGACCCTGGCCCACCGCACGTCGATCCGCATCGACGGCGTCAACCAGCCGTGGGACGAGGAGATCCTGTCGGCGTCGGCCGGGCTCGGCATCCCGGTGCGGCGCGCCACCGAGGGCACGCTGGCGCTGTCGTTCGACTACGCGCTCGACTGGGTCCGGCGGGTGGCCGGGCCGTCGCTGGTGGTCGATCCGACCCAGACCCTGCCCGGCGTCCCCCGCAGCGACTTCCGCAACGCCGGGCTCGGGGTGCGCCTGTCGTACGGCGACAGCCGGGGCGTGCTGTACGGCGTGGGGCCGACCGAGGGCCACGACTTCTCGATCGGGCTGCGGGTCGATCACCCCGACCTGGGCGCCAGCCAGCGGGCGCTGACGGTGAGCTGGACCTGGCGGGGCTACTACAAGCTGCCGTGGGGCGAGACCCCGGCGCTGGCGCTGCGCGTGGCCGGCGCGACCCGGGTCAGCGACCTGTCGCGCGGCGGCGGCTACGGGCTCGGCGGCGTGCCCGTGCAAGCCGTGGTGCAGGCGCTGGTCGACTCGAGCCGGGTCGGCTCGACCGGCTACCTGCGCGGCTACCCAGCGCGGGTGGTGACCGGCAACACCTTCCACCTGGCCAACCTCGAGTACCGGCACCAGCTGGCGACGATCGAGCGCGGCGCGTCGACGCTGCCGGCCTACCTGCGCCGGGTCCACGTGGCCGGCCTGCTCGATGTCGGCGCCGCCTACGACGACGAGGTCACCCGCGACGTCATCAAGCCGTCGGTCGGCGCGGCGCTCCGGCTCGACGCCGTGGTGGGCTACTACGTGCCCGCCACCATCGAGCTGGGCGTGGCCCGTGGCCTGGCCGCTTCCGGGCAGACCGACACCTGGCTGTTGGTCACCGGCAGCCTGTAGGCGCGGGGCCGGGCGCCCCGCTCACCCGGTGCCGGCGCGGCACGCCCACAGCGCGCGGCGGAGCGCGGCCTCGTCGAGGCCGTCGCCGATCATGACCAGCTCGGTGCGCGGCGGCCCCGGCCACGCCAGCCCGCGGCGCAGCTCGAGGACGGCGCCGGCCCGCTCGACGAACCCGGCGCGGGCGTCGTCGGCCAGGCGCACGAAGCCCTTGGCCCGCACCAGCCGGTCGCCGAGGGCCGCCAGCACCGCCAGCACCGCGTCGGCGACCAGCGGCGACGGGTCGGCGAAGATGGCCGCGGCCAGCTGGCCGTGGCGGTGCGGGAGGGTGCCGACCACCGCGCGCACGTCGCGGGGCGCCAGGAGCCAGTGGGTCATAGCCAGGGCGCCGTCGTCGTCGTCGGGGAAGCTGGCCACCTCGGCGGTCGGGGCCAGCGCCGCCAGCCGGGCCCGTACCGCCATGTGCTGGGCCACGCCGGCCCGGTCGAGCTTGCGCAACAGCAGCCGATCGGCGGCGCGGATCTGGCCCCGGGCCTCGTCGTGGCGATCGAGCTGGGCCGCGCCGGCCTCGGCGTCCACTACCGCGACCACGCCGGCGGGGAGGATCCGCGCGCGCACCGCGGCCGGCACCCGGTGCAGGCCGGCGAGGATGGCGTCAGGCTCGGCGATGCCGGTGGTCTCCAGGACGACCTGATCGGGCTGCGACCGCGCCACCACCTCGGCGATGCCGTCCCACAGGTCGCTCTTGAGGTCGACCTTGCAACACACGCAGCCGCCGGCGAGCTCGAGCACGTCGCTGCCGCGGCCGACGATGAGCCTGGTGTCGATGGCGATCCGGCCCAGCTCGTTGACCAGGACGGCGATCTTGCGCCCGTGGGGCGCGGCCAGCATGCGGTTGAGGGTGGTGGTCTTGCCGGCGCCCAGGAACCCGGTGAGGATCGTGAACGGCACCGCGGCCGCGGCGGGCTCGGTCATGCGGTGGGCCCGAGCAGGCGATCGACCGCGGCCAGCAGGGTCTCGCGCACGAACGGCTTCATCACGTAGCCATCGACGTCGGTGGCGGCGTCGGCGTCGGTCAGGCTGACGTAGGCGCTGCTCATCATCAAGATCGGCAGGGACCGGGTGGCCGACGCGGCCCGCAGCCGGCGGCACACCTCGGGGCCGTCGACCCGGGGCAGGTGGGCGTCGAGGATGACCAGCGCCGGCGGCGCCTGGGCGATCTGGGCCAGGGCGGCGGCGCCGTCGCGCGCGGTCTCGACCTGGTGGCCGCGGGCCGCCAGCGCGCGCACCACCATGCGGACGACGTCCAGCTCGTCGTCGACGACCAGGATCCGGGCCATGGCTACTCGTCGACGAGCGCTTGCAGGCAGGTCATGGTCACCGGCGCGTCCCAGTCGCGCTTGTTGACCAGGTACATCCGGATCTGGCCTTGCTTGTCGATGACGAACGACTCGGGCACCTTCTCGAT
Source organism: Kofleriaceae bacterium (assembly GCA_041389965.1). Classification (GTDB taxonomy): domain Bacteria; phylum Myxococcota_A; class Polyangia; order Haliangiales; family Haliangiaceae; genus UBA2376. The sequence goes on from JAWKQV010000004.1 coordinate 519,882, forward strand.
GCCCCACGCGGCGGCGATCGCGCCGATGTTGCCTTCGTCGTCGGCCGGCGGGTCGAGCATCACCTGAAATGGCGCGCCGGTCGGCAGCGCTTTCTTGATGTCGTCCCAGCTGCGGTCCGAGGCCAGGGTGACCACCGCGAAGTCGGGGCCGGCCATCTCGCTGGTCATGGCCGCCAACGACGGCTTCTCCGACTTGCACACGTTGCACCAGGAGGCCCAGAAGTTGAGCAGCACGACCTTGCCGCGGAAGTCGGACAGGTGGACGGTGCGGCCGTCGTGGGTGGTGACCGCGAAGTCGGGGGCCGCCCGGGGCAGGGTGCCGAGCGCCGCGTTGGTGGGGCTGGCCTCGAGGCTGGTGCAGGCGGCGACCACCTCGCGGGCGGCGGCGCGCGGGGTCATCCACGCGACCAGGCCGCCGACGGCACCGACCACGGCCAGCGCGCTGGCGGTCGCGATCACCTTGCGGACATCGACCAGGTGGGACGGCGGGGTGTCGGCCATGCCGGCACTGTAGCAGACTGGCCCGGGGACGCTCGCGCGGGGGACGGTCGCTGCTACACTGGCTGCGATGTCCAGCGCGGTGTCTGCCGGGGTGGGTGAGGTGACGACGGCGCCGGTGTCGCTCTTGCCGCGGAGCGGGATCGGGGTCGCCGGCGGCGAGCTGGTGATCGCGCCGCCCGGCAACCCGGCCATCCGCCTCGACGCGCGGCTGCTCGACCGGGTCGAGCTGATCGGCCGGTCGCCCACCGGCGCGGCGATCACGTCCGGGGCCGCCGCGGTCGGGGCCGCCGCCAGCGCGCTGTTGCAGGTGTCGGGCGTGGTGTTCGTGGTGGCCGGCCTGGGCTACTTCGCGTGCGAACGGTTCGCCGAGGCGCGGCGCCGCGCGCGCAGCCGGGACCTGCTGCTGGCCCTGGGCGACCTGGAGGTGGCCCTCCACGTCGCCGATGGACCCGACGCGGCCAAGCGGATCGCCGACCAGCTAGCGCCCTACACGCGGTCGGCGCCGATCACCCGGCCCGAGGTCTACGAGGACGCGCGGCGCCGCCTGGCGGTCGGCGTCAGCGGTGATCGTGCGCGGCTGGCGCGACGCGAGATCGATCGGGCGCTGGCCATCGGCACCGACACGGTGTCGGTCGCCGGGCCGTACCTCCAGGTCGGCACGATCAGCTTCCGCGTCGACGAGGTCCGGGACTTCGCGCTGCGCGGCGCCAACCTGGCGCTGCCGGGCGGCCGGTTCTTGCAGGCGGCGATGGCGCTTCTGGTGGTGGCCGCCGACGAGCGGAGCCGGGCCGGCGAGGATCTCGAGGCGCTGGCGCGTCGGGTCGGGGAGTACGAGGCCTGGACCGGCCGGTCAGCGGGTCGGTAGCGCGACCCGTCCGCCCAGGCGGTCGAACACCACGGCGTCGGCCACCGCGAGATCCGCCGCGCGCGGGCCATGCACCGCCAGCCCGATGAGGCGCGGCGCCGCGGGGCTCTCGTCGAAGGTCGGATCGACCGGGAGCCAGCGCGTGCCGGTCCACGCCACCACCCAGCGGTGGCGGACCAGGCGGTCGTCCTCGCGCCGCAGCCCGGTGACCACCCGGGTCGGGACGCCACGCTCCTCGGCCAGCGCCACCAACGACAGCGCGTGGGTCGTGCAGTCTCCCCGGGCGGCGGCGCGGGCGGCGCCGACGGTACCCGCGGTGGCCCCGAGGTCGTCCGCCACCGCGCGCGCGACCTGGTGCGTGAGGGAGGCGATCTCCGCCGCGCGGTCGGGGCCGTCGGGGCCGGGCGGCAGCTCGCCCGCGAAGCCGACGCCGAGCTCGACCCGCCAGCCGCCGCGCGGCGCGGGGCGCACGTCCTGGCCGGGCAACGCGGGCAGCGGCGCCTGGGCCTCGGGAAACACCAGCACCCGGCCGGCGCCGGGCGGCACCTCGAGGGCGCTGGCGTCGACCACCTCGACCGGGTCGAATCGTGGCGTCGTCTCGTCGAGCGGGCGGCGGGCCGCGGTCACTCCGTCGCCGCTGTCGACCCGGTCGGGGAAGCCGTCGGCGCCGTAGACGATGCGCGCGCGGACGTCGCTGCCGTCGACCTCGAGGGTGGCCTGCCAGCCGTCGGCCACCGGCTCGATGCGCAGCGGCGCGATCGCGAAGCCCCACCCCGCCAGCAGGACCGGCCCGACGAAGCCGCCGTCGGTGCCGGCCCGCGCCAGGGCGTCCTCGAACGGCGTGGCCGGCGGCAGCGCGACCGCGGGTTCGCCGTCCATGCGCACGTCCCAGCCGGCGGTGGTGGCCCGCGCGACACCGCCGCGGGTGCCCTGGACGCCGCGCCGCTCGAGCCGGACCAGGACCGGCCGACCGCCCTCGCGGTCGATGGTGAGATCGAGATCGTCTTGCACCACGACGTCGCCGCGTCGGACCACCAGGCGCTCGCGCCGGGTCAGGCGGGCGCCGTCGTCGCGCTGGTGGGCGAAGCCGATGAGGGCCCCGTTCCAGCGCAGCTCGTAGTCGGCCCGCCGCACGGTGACTGGCGCCGGCGGTGCGGGCCAGTCGGTGGCCGGCGCCTGCACCAGCGCGGGGGCACACGCGACCGCGACCAGGCCAGCGAGCAGGAGCCGACGCATCGAAAAATGATCGTAGGCAGGTCCGGGGCCAGATCGCAAACCCGGCGCGGCCCCGGGTCAGAACCGGCCGGACAGCGACACGCTGGCGCCGTCGACGCCCGCGGTCGGCGTCAGCGTGACCCGGTGCGCACCGGGCGCGGTCACCCACACGATCGCGCCCGCCGCCAGCGCGGCGACGCCGACCGCACCGATCACGGTCCCCACGTTGCCGAGGCTGCGCGCCTGGTTGGCCGCGTCGACGTCGGCGCCCTCGACGCACACGCCGCCGTCACAGCCCGCGTCGCGGTAGCGGCCGCGCGCGACCAGGCCCAGGCCGATGCCGGCGCCGAGCCCGGCCACCCCCGCCGCCGCGGTGACCAGCCCGATGCGCCGGCGGCCGCGCCCGGGATCCGCGAACACCTCGGGTGGCGGGGCGTCGCCACCGGGGGACATGGCCAACAGTGGCACCTCGATCGACTTCTCGGCCCGGACCGTGGGCACGTCGACCTTGGTCTCGAACCGCACGTGTCCGGGGGCCGAGGCCCGGATGGTGATGGTCCCAGGGTCGACCGCGATCGGTCGGCCCAGGTCGAACGCCGGCACCTCGACGCCGTCGCGCTCGATGATGAAGCCACTGGGCCGCGGTCCGGGCGTGAGCCGGATGAGCAGGCGCGAGGCCCGACTCTCGAGCGAGCGGACCCGATCAGCGGCCGCAGCCTCGCGCTTGGCCTCACCCAGCGCGCGGGCCTGCTCTTCGGCAGCGCGGAACGTGGTCAGGGCCGAGGCCAGCCGGCCGGTGCGCTCATAGCAGTCGGCGAGGTTGAGCAGGGTGCCGAGCCCGGGATCGAGCCGCTGGCTCTCTTCGAACTTCGGGCACGCCGCGACGGCGTCGCCAGCGTCGAGGAGCTTCCGCCCCTCGGTGAACAGCGCGTCGGCGCGGCGCTCGGCCTCGGTCGGCTCGGCGCGGGCGACGGTCGCAGTGGTGGCCAGGCAGGCCAGGCAGGCCAGGCAGGCCAGGGTGCGCGCGTGCCTCGTCATGGCCGCCGATAGTACGCGATCGTCGCGCCGGCGGTGTTACTTGCGCTTGCCGTAGACGTCGTCGCCGCCGGTGGGCGTCGGGGTAGACTTGGTTGCGCCGGTCGACCCGCCGGTGCCGCTGGACGCCCCGGTCTGGCCTGGCGTGCGGCCTGGGCGACGGCCCGGCTTCTTGCCGGCCTTCTTGTCTGGAGCCGGGCGAGCGACATCGTCTGGTGGGGGCGGCGCCCCCGCGGTCTCCGTCGGGGGCGGGGCGTCCGCGCCGGGGGCCGTCGGCGCCGGGTCGTCCTCGTCGGGCGTGGCCGGGCCGTCCGTGTCTGTCGGCGCCGGGGCGTTCGCGCCGGGGGCCGTCGGCGCCGCCCCGTTCGCGCCGAGGTCGGTCGGCGGGGGCGTGCTCCCGCCGCGGTCGGTCGTGGCCGGGGCGGGCTGCACCGCGCCGGTCGCCGGCGGGCTCCCGGCCGGCGTCGGCGTCGAGGTGCCCGCGGCCGGGGCGTGGTGCGAGGGCGAGCCCAGCTGACCTACGATGACGACCGCGGCCAGCGCGACGCCGATCAACGCCAGCGCGATCCACGCCCACCGGCGTGACGGCGACGCGCCGCCGGCGGCGGTCAACGTCGGCGCCACGGCCGCCGGCGTCGGCAGCAGCGCGCCGTACGGGCTGGCGGCGCGGGCCGCCGCCGGGGCGCCGATCCCCGGCGTGGTGAGGCGCGGCGGCGGCGTGTCGAGCCGGGGCGCCGGCACCGCGATGGGGCCGCTGGCGTCGGCGGACAGCGCGCCCGCGCGCGCCAGCTGCCGCTCGATCCGCGCGGCGGTCCGCAGCGCGCCCTCGACGTCTCGAGCGAACGGCGCGATCGCGCGGGCGAACTGGCCGACGTCGGCGTAGCGCGCCTCGGGACGCTTCTCGAGCGCCGTGCCGATGGCCGCCTCGAGCGCGGGCGGCGTCGGCGGCGTCATGCGGCTCGGCGGATCGACCGCGACCATGACGCACATCTCCGAAAAGCTGGCCGCCTCGAACGGCTTGCGGCCCTCGAGCAGCTCGAACAGCACGGCACCCAGCGACCAGATGTCGGTCCGCGCGTCGACGGTGCGCGCCGAGCGCATCTGCTCGGGGGACATGTAGGCCGGCGTGCCGAGCATCGACTGGGTCTGGGTCAACGACACGTCGGTGGTCGACTGCGCCTTCGAGATGCCGAAGTCGAGCAGCTTCACCAGCGGCGACCCGTCGCCGCGCCAGGTGACGAAGAAGTTCGACGGCTTGACGTCGCGGTGGACGATGCCGAGCGCGTGCGCCTCCGCCAGCGCCTCGCAGGCCTGGACCACGAACTCGACCGCGAGGGGCGGCGCGATGCGCCCGCTCTGGAACAGCAGCCCGTCGAGGTCGACCCCCTCCAGGTGCTCCATGACCAGGTACGGCAGGCCAGTGTCGAGCGTCCCCACGTCGAGCACGCGGGCCACGTGCTCGCCGCGCAGCTTCGACGCCGCCGTGGCCTCGCGCAGGAACCGCTGCACCGCCTCGGCGTCGCCGGCGATGTCGGCCCGCAGGAACTTGATGGCCACCGGCTCGCGCATGTGGAGGTGGGTCGCGCGCGCGACGACGCCCATCCCGCCCTGGCCGAGGATCGCGTCGATCCGGTACTTGCCAACCAGGACCGACCCGAGCTCGACGCCGAGGTTCTCCTCCGGCGACGCCGTCGACGCGTTCACGACGAGATGATAGCGCGGCGACCCACGCCCATCAACGTCCGGTCATCCGTGGTTGGGTCATCGGCCATCAGAAAATGTCTGGATATGCCTGGGCCGCGCTGGCCCCGCCTCCAGCGGCTACGGGATCTGGTGGATCTTGAGGAGGTTGGTCGACACGCCAGCGCCGACCGGCACCCCCATCGTGATGACCACGTGCTCGCCCGAGCGGGCCAGGTTGCGGGCCACCAGGACGTGCTCGACCTGATCGATGAGCTCCTCGGTGGTGACCGACGACGAGATCAGCACCGGCGTCACGCCCCACACCAGGGCCAGCCGGCGGAACTGCACCTCGCTGGTGGTGAGCGCGACGATGCGCGCGTCGGGCCGGTACTCGCTCATCAGGCGGGCCGCGCCGCCCGAGTTGGTGACCACCGCGATGGTGCGGGCCTTGATCTTGCGGGCGGCGATGACCGCGGCGTGGGCCACCGCGTTGGCGCTGACCGGCAGGTCGAGCTGCGGCGGCTCGAGGTACTGGCGGTAGTACGCGCTCTGCTCGATCTCGCCGATGATGCGGGCCATCGTGCGCACCGCCTCGACCGGGTGCTTGCCCGACGCGGTCTCGCCCGACAGCATCAGCGCGTCGGTGCCGTCGAGCACCGCGTTGGCCACGTCGGACGCCTCGGCGCGGGTCGGCCGCGGCTGCACGATCATCGACTCCAGCATCTGGGTGGCGGTGATGACGATCTTGCCGCGGGCGTTGGTCTCGTCGATGATCCGCTTCTGGATGAGCGGCACCTTCTCGGGGCCCATCTCGACGCCGAGATCGCCGCGGGCCACCATGATGCCGTCGGCCGCGGCGATGATCTCGGCCAGGCGATCGACCGCCTGCGGCTTCTCGATCTTGGCGATGACCGGGATGGTGACCCCGTCGTGGGTGAGCAAGCGCCGGGCCTCGAGCACGTCTTCGGCGGTGCGCACGAACGACAGCGCCACGTAGTCGACGCCCATCCGCAGGCCCCACTCGATGTCGAGCTTGTCTTTGTCGGACAACGCCGGCGCCGACACCGCGACCCCCGGCAGGTTGATGCCCTTGTTGTTCTTGAGGATGCCGCCGGCCACGACCACGCATTTCACCTCGCGGTCGTCGACCGCGGTGACCGCCAGCGCCAGGTAGCCATCGTCGAGGAGAATCTGGTGTCCGACCTGGACGTCGCGCGGCAGCAGGCTGTAGGTCGTGGACACCCGGTGCACGTCACCTGGCACCGACGTGTCGGTGGTGATGGTGAAGGGTGCGCCCGGCACCAGCTCGACCCCGGCGGGATCGGCGAACCGGCCGACCCGGATCTTGGGCCCTTGCAGGTCGAGCAGCACCGCCACCGCCCGGCCCCGGCGCTCGGCCTCGGCCCGCACCACCCGCAGCACCGCGGCGTGGTCGGCGTGGCTGCCGTGGGAAAAGTTGAGGCGGACCACGTCGAGCCCGGCCTCGATCAACTCGCCGATCCGTTCCGGCGTGTTGGAGGCGGGGCCGAGGGTGCAGACGATCTTGGCGCGGCGCATGCGGGGCGCAGTTACCACGCGCGGCCGGGTCACGCGACCGCCATCACGACGTCACCGGCCCGGTGCGATCGGGCGGCGGGAAACCCTTGCGCCGGGCGCGGTCCGGCGCGTATACGACCCGGCGATGCGCGCCTCCCTGACCACCACACTGGCGTTGGCGGCGCTCGCGACCGGCTGTACCGTCGAGCGCGAGGCCCCAGATCTGGTCGGGCAGGACGTCCGCCTGACGATGATCCACACCTCGGACATCCACTCGCGGCTGTTCCCGTACGACTTCGTCCCCAACCGGTTCGAGCGCGACTACGACCTGCAGCTGGTCAACCGCCCGTTCGGCGGCGTGGCGCGCATCGCCAGCATCGCCAAGCAGATCCGCGCGACGTCGAACCGCTCGCTGTGGCTCGACTCGGGCGACTGCTTCCAGGGCGCGCCGGTGTTCAACCTGTTCAAGGGCGAGGTCGAGATGCGGGCGCTGTCGCTGGCCGGCATGGACGCCGCGGTCATCGGCAACCACGAGTTCGACCTGGGCGCGGTCAACCTGTACGACAAGGTCGCGAACTGGTCGCAGTTCCCGATCCTCGCCGCCAACTACCTGTTCGAGGATCCCACCAACCCCGACGCGCCCAGCCTGCGTGACGTGGTCCAGCCCTACGCGGTGTTCGACGAGAACGGCCTCAAGATCGCGGTGATCGGCATGGCCAACTGGTCGTCGATCACCAGCATCTTCGAGGGCGGCAACTCGCTGGGCATCCGGCCCATCGCCGACAAGACCGCGGTCGAGCAGTACGTCCGCCTGCTGCGCCCGTCGGTCGACCTCGTCGTGCTGGTCAGCCACCTCGGCCTCGACGAGGACGAGGGCCTGACCGCGGCCCAGGTCACCGACGAGAACGAGGCCCTGCCCCTCGAGGGTGTCGACCTCATCCTCGGTGGCCACCTGCACATCGTCACCAACCCGCCCAAGATCATCCCGTCAGGCGACGGCATCCACAACACCGTGCTGGTGCACTCGGGCGCGTTCGCCAAGTTCGTCGGCCGCCTCGACCTGGTGGTGCGGGTCGGCGAGGACAACAGCGATCCCGCCAAGCGCAGCCGGATCACCAGCTTCGCCTACGACAACCTGCCGGTCGACAGCCGGACCGCCGACGATCCGGCGATCGCCAACCTGCTCGAACCGTACGCGCAGGAAATCGCGCGCGACATCGACCTCGAGGGCGTGTTCTCGTTCATCAACACCTCGGGCACCGCCAAGGTGGTGCGCAACGACCTGTCGGGCGGCGACTCGCAGCTGGGTAACCTGGTGGCCCGGGCGATGCAGACGTTCTCGGGCGTCGAGGCCGAGTTCTCGCTCACCAACTCGCTGGGCATCCGGGCCGACTTCGAGCAGGGCCGGCTGACCAACGAGGCGATGTTCAACGTCTTCCCGTTCGAGAACTCGATCACGGTGATGTACCTGTCGGGCACCGAGATCCAGGAGACGCTGGACTTCGTGGCCCGCAAGAGCGCCGAGCGCGGGTGCCGGACCCAGGCCCAGGTCGCCGGCATCTGGTTCGACATGGTGTGCCGGTCGACCACCTGCCCGGATCCGGACCCGACCGACGACTTCGTGCCGACCGCGTGCGCCAAGAACATCTGGCTGGGCGAGCACTGCCGGGGCACCAACCCCGACGGCGAGATCGACCCGGCCGCCGGGTGCCGGCCGGTGGTGCCCACCGGCCTGTACCGGGTGGCGGTCAACGACTACATCTCGCGCGGCGGCTCCGGCTTCACCGTGCTCAAGCGCAACACGTCGAAGCAGGACACCGGCGTCGCCCTGCGCGACGCGCTGACGGTGTACCTGCGCAACCAGGCCGCGTGCCCGGTCGACGCGATGGATCTGGTCACCGACCCGGCCAACCCCGCGACGATCGTGTCGCGCTACGGGCCGGTGTCGTGCTTGACCGACACCACCGAGGCCCACGACGGCCGCATCCGCCCGGTGTTCGAGTGATGAGGTCTCCGATGAAGCTCGCCTTCGCAGTGTCGCTGCTCGTCGTCGCCGGGTCCGGCTGCGTCGAGACCTTGCCTCCGCTCGAGGAGACCACCTCGCTGGCGGTCGAGCTGGTGGCCCCGGCCGATCCCGGCGCGCCCGATCGCCGGCTGGCCGACACCGACCGCACGGTGCAGCTCCGGGTCACCGCCAAGAACGCGCAGAACCAGCTCGACACCGGCTTCAACCGGCAGGTGCAGGTCTACGTGCAGTTCCTGGGCACGCTGACCCCGGAGCTGGGCGCGGTGGTGCCGTTCGCGACCATCGATCTGGTCAACGGCGAGTCGGCGGTGGCGACCGTGACCCTGCCGGCGGTGTTCGGCCCCACCACGCTGTGGGTCGAGGACGGCCGGGACGGCGGCACCTTCGCCACCGGCACCTCGCCGGCGCTGTGGTTCCGCGACCCGTTCGTGGCCGACATCTCGACCCCGCGCGATCTCGGCGCGCTGGACGCGCTGTCGTCGTCGCCGCTGCAGAACAAGCAGGTCACCGTCAACGCCTCGCGCTACGGCGCCCGCGGGCGGCTGGTGATCAACGGCACCTACGCCCAGGGCTACTCGGTGTCGGACGTCGAGTGCGCCGACGCCGCCGGCACCCCGCCGTGCGTGTCGGGCGACTTCGATCATGTGCTGGTGTTCTCGTTCTCGCGGCCCAAGGACGAGCAGGGTCGCAACCTCGAGGCCGGCCAGTTCATCGACGGCTTCGGCGGCGGCGTCCAGGAGTTCAACGGCCTGACCGAGATGGGCTTCCCGCAGACCTTCGCCACCGATCTGTCGGTCGATCCGGCCCGGATCCCGCCGCCGGCCCAGGTCGACCCGTCGTGGTTCAGCAACCCGATCGAGTTCGAGAAGCACGAGGCCGGGTTGATCGAGCTGGTCGGCGGCACGGTGTGCCCGCTCGACGCCGACTACGCCACCTACAAGCAGTGGAAGGTCGACATCGGCCGCGGCTGCGGCCAGGCGGTCAACGTGATCACCGCCGGCGTGGCCGACGTCGACCCGGCCACCCTGGTCGGCACCGTCGTGCCCAGCGTCGTCGGCGTGCTGCGCCCGGTCAACATCGGCTCGTTCAACGTCTTCATCATCTATCCCCGCACCGGCGCCGACGTGACCCTGTGAAACGTCGTCGCCGTGCGGTCGTGTCGTCCCTGTCGTCGTTCGCCTCGGAGGCTCCCGTGTTCCGTTCGCGCTTGTCGTTGTCGCTCGTAGTCGCCGCGCTGTGCGCGCCGGCCCTGGCCGTGGCCCAGCCGCGGCGCCCGGCAGCTCCGGCTCCGGCTCCGGCCCCGCCGGCCCCGCCGGCGCTGACCGAGGAGCAGGCCCGGGCCATCGCCGAGATGGCGGCGGCCGACGCGGTCGCCCAGGAGCGGATCCGCCAGGAGGCCGACCAGGCCGCGCGCGACGCGGCGGTGGCCGCCGAGCGCACCGCGCTGCAGGCCGAGATCGCCACGCTCAAGGCCAAGATCGACGCCACCACCACGACCCTCGCCGCGGTCCAGGAGGCGTCCGCGGCCGATCAGGCCGAGGCCAGCGGCGAGGACTACCTGCGGGGCGAGAGCGGCTTCACCGACACCCGGCTGAACCTGACCCTCACCAACGAGAACATGCTGACCTCGCCGGGGCAGACCATCCCGTCGGTGCCGGGCTGGCGCTTCGGCCGTCCCAACTCGCTGGGCACGCTGTTCTTCGACAACTACGACACCCGCTTCTCGGGCTACGAGACGTTGTCGACGGCGATCATGTATCGCCACTTCCAGAAGGATCACCTCGAGGCCGAGGCCGGCTTGGTGATGCGCCTCAACGAGCTGGCCGAGCGCAACATCAGCCTGTCGGACGCCGGCAGCTACGTGCTGGTGTCGTGGTGGAAGGATCCCGAGCACAAGGATCCGACCCGCTACACCCTGACCGCGTTCCCGGTGTCGTCGGATCGCATGCGCCTGGGCTTCAGCTACCGGCTGTCGTGGGGTGGCAACGACGAGTACCGCCGCACCTCGGCTGCGGTCCCCGGCGTGAAGTTCCAGGTCGACGTCGACAAGGCCTATGCCTTCGTCGGCGCCAAGAGCTCGGTCCTGCTCGACCGCGCCACCGCCGAGCAGGTCGCCAAGGTCGCGCTCTTGTTCGGGGCCGGCTACGACGTCAGCGACCTGCTGCGCGTCGAGGTGAACGGCGGCTACTTCAACCGCGGCTCGAACGAGCTCGAGGACGTCAACACCGAGGACGTGCAGCTGTACGGCGTGTCGGCGCAGATCGCGGCCCACAAGGGCATGCCGGTGTCGTCGTCGATCGACTACAAGCTCTACAAGTACGATCCCGAGCGGGTCGGCCGGGTGTTCCAGAAGGCCGACTACCCGGGCGGCACCTCGTGGCTGCTGATGAGCGAGGCCACCTACCTGGGGCAGACGCTCAAGGACCCGGCCAAGTCGGGCTCGACCAAGGTGCAGTCGGGCCTGGCCGGCGACGTGAACCTGCGCGTCAAGATCGATCGGGTCCGGGCCCGCCTCGACCTGCAGTACCGCGACCTCGCGTTCATCTTGCACTCGGTGCCGTCGCTGCCCACGTACAGCGACTTCCCGGCCGGCTACCAGCGCAAGCCCAACATCTTCGCCGCCGGTGGGGTGGACAAGAACTGGGACGACAAGTTGACCGTCGGCGCGGTCGTCGGCATCGAGCTGCCGGCGACGCTGACCACCCCGACCGGCCTCCCCGGCACGCAGATGACCGGCGAGTCGACCGCGGTCATCCGCAACAACGGCGCCGACACCATCATCACCGTGCTGCCCACCGGCCAGAAGGCCGCCCCGTCGTACGCGCTCAAGCTGTCGGGGCAGTACGACTTCGGGCAGGTGTTCGCCGCGCTGGTCGACGTCTACTACGCGTACGACCCCAACCAGACCCGGTTGGTGCGGGGCGGGCCCGAAGACGTGTTCGAGTACGAGTTCGGTGACTTCCACCAGCTGGGCACCAACATCACGCTCCAGGCCAAGTTCTGATCTGACGGGCGGGAGCGGGGGCGGCCGGGCGGGGTGCGGCTGCGACACCTGGGCGACGCGGCCGGGGCGCGGTCCGGCAGCGGCTGTCAGGTCGGCCGCCAGATCGACCGAGCGCCCTGGCCGTCGGGTGCTGCATGTTCGATCGCGTCGGTTCGTCCACGGCCAGCCCGCGCTGGCGCACCGCCCTGTTGGTCATCACCGCCGGCGGCCACGCCGTCGTCATCGCGGCCCTGGTCGTGACGGCGCTGTGGAAGATCGAGCGGCTGCCGGTCGCCGACAAGACCGACGTGCGGGTGGCGCTGATGCCCAAGCTGGAGGCGCCGGGGGGGCCGCCGCCGGGCGCGAAGCTGGTGGCGGTCACCAAGCCGAAGCCGCCGGAGCGCAAGCGGGTGACCGTCGTGACCCAGCCCACGCCGCCGCAAGCGCCGGAGCCTGCGCCGGTGATCGATCCGGGCCCCGCCGGTGACGGCGTCCCGGGCGGTGGCGGCGACAACCCAGACGGTGATCCCGACTCGACCGAGGTCGGGACCGGCCGGTGCGCGGTGCCCCCGTGCGGCATCGACCCACCCGGCCCGACGCTGCCGCCCGACGAGCCGGAAGTCAAGGTGCCGCCGTTGACCATGCTGCCGCCCAAGTTGGCTGCCGGGCTGCGCATCTCCGGCAACGACCGGGTCTACCCGCCGGACCGGGTCCGCGTCGCCATGCTGCACGCCGGACAGGACACCTTGCAGGGCACGTTCAAGCTGTGTGTGTCGGCCGGCGGTCGCATGGACAGCGTCACCGCGCTGAAGTCGACCGGCTACGACGACTACGACGCCGAGCTGGTGCGCGAGATGCGCGCGTGGCGGTACCGGCCGTACCTGGTGGGAGGCACGCCGGCGCCGATGTGCACCGTCGAGGTGGTCATCTACCGCATGAAGAAGTAGGTAGGCGCGGCGGTCGGTCGGTCGGGTGGTCCAAACAGTTGGTCCGCGACGCCATGAGATCGCCGGCGACGACTCGGGCGTTGTCCTCCGCCCCATCAGCCGAGTACGCTTCACGGATGTCGCAAGACCACGAGGCGAACCCCGCGGCCGAGGCCGCACCTCCCGCCATCAGCATCAACTCGGTGTCGGTGGTCGAGAGTGGCGGTCGCCGCCGCCTCATGGCCTCGATCGGCGCGGCGATCTCCGGTGGCAACCCGATCGTCGCGGCCCAGGAGCTGCTCGCCAAGCTCTACCACGGCCGGCCCAGCGCCAAGCCGCAGCCGACCGCCGCCCAGCCCGAGGCCGAGACCCACGGCTCGAGCTGGTGGAACCCGTTCGGCGCGCGGAGCACGCCGGCCAACGACGCGGCCGAGGACGGCCCCAAGCCGTCGCCGTCGGGGTGGGCCACCAAGGAGTACGGCGGGGCCCGCACCGATCGGACCCAGGAGTACCGCCAGGTCGCCGACGCGGCCAAGGCCGGCACCAACCAGCTGCCCGACGACGCCAAGGACTACATCTACCTCGTCGTGCCAGGCCTGTTCACCGAGCACTACCCTGGCTACATGAAGGACAACATGGGCCGGATGGCCAAGCTCGGCCTCGACGCGCGCATGGTCGAGATCGACACCGACGCGTCGGTCGAGGACAACGCCAAGGTCATCCGCGACACCATCAACAAGATCGCCAAGGAGGAGGGGCGCGAGGTCGTCATCCTCGGTCACTCCAAGGGGGGCGTCGACGCCACCGCGGCCATCGCGCAGTATCCCGAGCTCGGCGAGCACGTGCGCGCGGTCATCGCGATGCAGACCCCCTACGGCGGCACCCCGGTCGCGTCGGACATCGCCAGCAACCAGACGCTGCTCGGGCTGGTCGGCTCGGCCATCAAGCGCCTGTTCAAGGGCGACACCAAGGCGCTGACCGACCTGACCTACCAGGCCCGCCAGCAGTTCGTGCACGCGCACAACTACGACGCGTCCAAGATCCCGACCATCAGCTACGCCACCACCGGCGGGCCGGCCATCTCGACCACGGCGCCCTCGGCGGCGTACATGAGCCACCAGTACGGGCTGCAGTCGGACGGCCTGGTGCCCACTGGCGACGCCGTCATCCCCGGCTCGGACGTCGTGACCGCCGACAACCAGGACCACTCGTCGCCGGTGATGGGCGTCATCGGCCGGGGCAAGGCCGACGTCCCCGGCGACATCACCGAGGCGTTGATCACGGTCGCCCTGCGGCGCGCGTCGGAGATGGAAGCGGCCGAGGCCACCGGCCCTGGGCACAACTGATCGCGCGGCGGGCGATCGCGGGGCGGGCGATCGCGCGGCTCAGCGGTCGGCCAGCGTCAGCCTGACGGCGGCGGTGGCGGCGGTGCCGTTGATCATCGGCGGCAGCTCGATGGCCAAGAGCGCGGCCTGCAGGCACGGGCCCAGCTCGAGGTCGGCGGTGAACGGCGCGTCCCCGGTCAACGCCGCGTCGACGATGACGGTCCCGGCCGCGCCGCCGACCAGCCGCGCGGTGAGGTCGACCTGGACCCGGTCGGTGCTGCGGCTGGCGCGGGTCTGCTGGTAACAGGCCTGGAGCGCCGGCGCGACCGCGGCGACGCTGTCGGCCGGCGCGGTGGCGTCGACCTGGCCCGCCAGCGGCGCGGGTGTGGGGGCGGCCGGTGCGGCGGCGCCCGGGTGCGCCGGGTCGAGCTGAGCCAGGAGCGCGGCGCGCGCGGCGGGCGCGAGCGGCCGGTAGCGGGGCGGCCCGGCCGGGATCGTGGCCGCGCTGGGCGGCGGGGCGTCGGCGACCGTCGGCGTCCGCGCGTCGTCGCGGCTGCGCAGGTACCACCACACCGCGAAGGAGCACAGCAGCGCCGCGACGGCGAACCGGAGCGCGTGGGTCATGGCGTCGGCTACAGGGTCACGTTGACGTAGGGCGCGTAGGCGCGGCACTGCTGGCCGCGCAGCGACGGACACGGCGGCGGGGTCGCGCTCGGCGTGACGCCGGGGACGATGGGCAGCACGACGCTGGTCGGGTGGTCGACGTCGTGGCCGATCTCGTAGCGGGTGGTGGCCGGCAGCGGCAGCAGCTTGAAGAACCACTCGGCGCGGCTGCCGCCGGGGGTGTCGACGCTGACGCGGATCCGGGACCCGGCGCGGAACACGTGCTGGAAGCCGGCGGTGCCGACCCGCACCGCGGTCCACTCGCCGGGCACCAGCTGGGCGGCGTCGGCCTGGGTGAACGTCGGGGCCGGCCACAGCTCGGTGGCGTCCGGGCCGCTGCCGCGTCGGCTGGCGCGCAGCCAGCCCGACTGCACGTAGACCTCCTGGCCGTCGGCGCGCACCTCGGTCAGGTTGACCTCGAGGTCGGCGTCGTCGACCGGCGACCGCAGCCACAGATCGACGCTGGCGGTGCCGACCATCACCGTGTCGGCCGCCAGCGGCGCGCCCTCGAAGATGACCGCCGAGCCGGCCGCCGGCTGACGCCAGTCGTAGGCGGGCAGCACGTCCCACACGTTGCCGCCGGGCGCCAGGATGCTCACGTTGCCGGCGGTGGGGTCGTGGGCGAACGCGAACGGCGCGCTGGTGGCGGTCGGCGCGGTGGGCGCGAGGCTGCCGTCGGGCTGGGCGTACAGGCGCTGCGGGGTGGTCTCGGGCGGCGGCCAGGCGGAGAACGAGTGCTCGAAGGTCGGGCCTGGCTCGCCGACGGTGTTGCCCTCGGCGCCGCTCTCGAACAAGGCGCGGATCCGCGGCTCGGCCTTCCAGGCTGCCACCGCCGCCTCGTGGCTGGCGGCGTCGCCGAACCGGCTGGCGCGGACCGCCAGGTCGGTCACGCCGAACACCTGCTGGTACAGCTGCGGGGCCAGTCCGCGGGCGACCGGCCGATCGACCGGGACCCGATCGGCGACGAACAGCTCGAGGAACGTGTACCACTCCTGGAGGACCTCGGGCTGGAACGCGTCGATGTGGACCCCGTTGTAGACGTGGACCCGCAGCGCCGGCGCGGCGGTGAACTTGTCGAGCATGGTGAAGAAGTACGGGCCGGTCTGCTCGTCCTGCCACGCGCTGGCCAGGAACACCGGGACGTCGATGGCGCCGACCTGGGTGGCCAGGTTGAAGCGGTCGTGCTCGGCCGGCACGTAGTACTGGATCTGGCGGGCCTGCTCGACGTTGTCGACGTACTGCCCGTGGAGGAGCTGGTTCTCGGCGCACACCGCATCGCCGGCGTCGACCCGGCTCTGCTCCCAGCCCTGGCCGTAGGGCTGGGCCTTGGAGATGACCCGGGTGATCCAGCTGGTGGCGAAGCCGTCGTTGAGGATGCCGCCGGGCAGCATGGTGGTGTTGGCCGCGCCGATCACCGACAGCGGCGTGATCGCTGCCAGGTGCGGCGGCCGGGTCGTCGCCACGAACAGCTGGGTGATGCCCGGGTACGACAGGCCGACCATGCCGACCTTGCCGTTCATGACCCACGGCTGGGCCGCGACGGTCTCGACCACGTCGTAGCCGTCGAGCAGCTGCATGGTCTCGAAGAAGTCGAACGCGCCGCCCGAGCAGCCGGTGCCGCGGATGTTGACGTTGACGGTCGCGTATCCGAAAAACGAGGCGATCAACGACGACGGATCGTTGGGGGCGTCGCAGATCGACGGGATGCCGTCGCACAGCCCCTCGAGCGAGCTGTCGCCGATCGGCGCGCCCGGCTTCGACGGCTCATAGCCGGAGTAGCTCACCACCGTCGGGTAGGGCGGCGGGCCGGCCGGGAACGTGACGTAGGCCGACAGCGTCGTGCCGTCGCGGGTGGTGATGTACTGGTAGCCCTTGTCGAGGGCCTGCGCGCGGTAGAAGCTCGGGTCCGGGAGGCTGTTGTCCCGGGACATCACGGTCAGCGGGCCGACCGACTGGGTCGGCGTCCCGGTGGTCCGCACGAAGTAGTCGTTGCCGGGCGGCAGCCTGCGGAACATCAGGCTGCCGAGGGCGTCGGTGGTGCCGATCCCGAAGCTCGCGCCCGTGCCGTCGACGACGGTCAGCTCGGTGGCCGGCGGTGCGTGGGTGATGTGGAGCTGCTCCACGCTCGTGCGCACCGCGAACGGCGCGGTGGCGTCGTCGCCGCAGGCGGCCACGGCGACGAGCAAGGCCAGGTAGACGGCACGGTGGGAGGCGCGCATCCGCGGAGCATCGCACGCCCGGGCGCCCGCGAGTCAACGGAGGAGGGCGTAGGCGCTGGCGGCCAGGCCCAGCGCGACCACCGCCAGGACGACCCACCACGGCGGCCCTGCGCCGCTGGCGACCCGGGGCGAGCGCGAGCTGAGCTGGCGCGTCTCCGACGGGTGGTCCGCGAGGGGATCGAAGCTCATGGCCTGAGTGTGCCACGGGGCGCCGGCGATGTCGGCGCGAGGAATCAGGGCGCCTGGGCCCGCGTTGCCTGGCCATGGGCCGCACCACCCGCCTCGGCTGGATCGCGCTGGCAGGCGTCGGGGTCGGCGCGATGGCGTGGGCCTGGGGCCACGCGCGGTGGCCTGGGCACGCCATCATCCGCGGCCACGTCGGCGACGCGGGCGCCGCGGCGCAGCCTACGCGCTGGTGGCCCTGCTGACCCGGTGGCGGCCGCGGGGGTGCGCGGTGGTGGCGGCGGCAGTGGCGCTCGCGCTCGAGCTACGCCAGCGCGGCGGGCTGGTCGGCGGCGCGGCCGGCGAGCTGCTGCTCGGCGCGCGCTTCGACGCGTGGGATCTGGTGGCCTATGCCGTCGGCATCGCCGCGGCGTCGGGGTGGGATCATCGCGGCGGTGCGACGTCGGTGATGGCCCCCACCGCGGCGCCGCGCTGACACGCGCTTACCTCCCCGCGAAGGGGCCGGAATGTGCTTGCGCCCGGCCGGTCGGCGCGGCTACGGTCCGCGCCCTCTCACTCTTTCCAAACTTGTAAGCGACAAAGGGGTTTAGGATGCCAGAGCACACGATCCCCGAGTCTCTCGTCGAAGCTATCAAGGCAGGGCGTGCAGCCCTCGTCGTCGGCGCGGGAATCGGCGTACCTTCCTGGAAGCAGCTCCTCGAGCGGATGAACCAGGAGCTGGAGACCCGCGGTCAGGACGGCGACGGCGCCGCGGCCAAGGATCTCGACAAGCTCCTGCACAAGGGCAACCTGGTCCGCGCGGTGGGCTTCTTGGCCCGCTCGCTGGGCGAGGAGACCTGCGACCAGCTGGTCCAGGAGACCTGGAAGACGCCCGACGAGACGCCGGCCATCGCCAAGGCGATCGCCGGGCTGCCGTTCCGCCACGTGTGGACCACGTTCCCGGGCGATCTGCTCGAGCAGGCCCTGGCCGCGAACCGGCCCGAGGGCTGGCCCGAGCCGCGGGTGGTCACGTACCAGGAGCTGGGCGGGCTGTCGCGCCGGCGCCGGGCGGTGGTCAAGATGCTCGGCAACTTCGACACCTACGTGGTGACGCCGAAGTCGGTCCGGCGCGCCCTGTCGCGCGCGGTCGATCTGCGCGACTACGCGCGCGAGCTGTACGTCGAGGGGACCCTGGTGTTCGTCGGCTTCCGCTTCGGCGATCCCGACCTGTCGGCGCTGCTCGACCGGGTGTTCGGCATGTTCGAGCCGCCGCAAAACGCCCACTACTTCCTGGGCGCTGGCCTGGGCCCGGTCACCGTCGACGAGCTGATGGCGGAGCACCACATCGAGGTGGTCAACCTGCCCGGCAAGGGCGGCGACGACACCGCCGAGAAGAGCGTCATCGAGTGGCTCGAAGAGCTGCGCGAGGCGTGCGCCGCCGCCGGCGCCACCCTGGCCGAGACCCGGCCCGACGCCGACGATCTGGACGCGTGGCTGGCCCGCCTGAGCGACACCGACGGGGAGGCTCGCGACGCGATCGACGCGATCGAGGCCGCGGCGCGGGCCGCCGGCGACGGCGATCGCATCATCGAAGTGCTCTTGGGCAAGCTCGAGCACGCCGAGGCCCCCGCGGTGCGGGCCGCGTTGCTGCGCGAGGCGGCCCAGGTCTACGAAGAGGTGGCCGGCGATCTGCCCCACGCCTTCGAGGCGCTGACCGCCGCGATCCACCTGGATCCGGGCGACGACGAGCTGGTGAGCGAGGCCGAGCGGCTGGCCGCGGCCACCGGCGGCTGGGCCGACCTGGTGAGCGAGGCGTCCGAGCTGACCACCGAGCTGACCGACCCGCCGCTGGCCGCCCGCTGGTGGACCCGCCTGGGCACCTGGTACGGGCTGCGGCTCGACCGCGCCGACTACGCGCTGCCGTCGCTGCGCCGAGCCCTCGAGCTGGACGCCACCTACCTGCCGGCGCACCACGCGCTGGCCGAGCACCTGCGCCGCCAGCAGAAGTGGGCCGAGCTGGCCGACGCGCTCAAGGCGACCGTCGAGCACGAGCCCGAGACCGCGGGCAAGGTCGACGCCTACCTGCAGCTGGGCGACCTGTGCGAGAGCCAGCTGGCCCAGACCGCGCGGGCGGTCGAGGCCTACGAGGGCGCGGCCGAGGTGGCCGACCTCGGCACCCCCGGACTCGACGACGCCCTGGCCGCGCTCGAGCGGCTGTACCGGCGCGACGAGCGCTGGGCCAAGCTGGCCAAGGTGCTCGAGCGCCGGGCCGAGGCCCTCGACGCCATCGGCGAGGCCGGGCGCGCCACCGCGATGCGCCACGAGCTGGCCACCTTGCGGGCCGAGAAGCTGGGTGACCTCGAGGGCGCGATCACCCGCCACGAGGCGGCGCTGGCCGCCGACGGCGCCGACCGCGACGCGCTCAAGGCCCTGGTCGACCTGTACGACAAGACCGGCCGCTCCGACGACTACCTGCGCACGCTCGAGCGGCTGGCCAAGGTCGCCCCCGACGGCGAGCGGCTGTCGACCCTGCGCAAGGTGGCGGTCGAGCTCGAGGACAAGGACGGCGCCGAGGACGCCGCCATCCCGCTGCCGGTCGCGATCGACGCCGCCGAGCCCGCACCGGAGGTCGACGCCGCGGCCAACCCCGACGAGGCCTCGGCCGCCGAGATCGAAGGTCAGTTCAACCACCTGGCGGTGATCTCGCAGTCCCGGTTCTCGCGCTGCTACCAGACCGCCACCAAGGCCCTGTCGCCTGACCTGGCCCTCGTCGGAGAAGTGGACATCTCCCTCGAGGTCATGCCTACTGGTCAGACCCAGAACGTGCAGATCGATCGCAACACGACCGGCTCCCAGACCCTCGCCAACTGCGTGCAGGGTGTGGTCGCGTCGTTCCCGTTCACGCCGCACAGCGGCAGCGGGCCGCTGCGGTTCTCACGTCAGTTCCGGTTCGGGCCAGGCACATGACCACCCGCGGCGAGCTGTCGGGCGCGCGCTCCACCACCCCGGTCCGCGATCTCGTGGGGGCCCAGGTGCTGGTGGTCGATGGGGATGTTCGCATCCACGCGGGCATCACCGAGCTCCTCACCGCCGCCAGCCTGCACGTCACCTGCGTGGTCGATCCCGAGCAAGGCCAGGTCGAGCTGGGCCGGCACTTCTACTCGGTCATCTTGGTCGACCTCGACACCCCGACGCCGGGGGCCGGGCTCGAGTTCATCCGCACCGTGCGCAGCACCTCGCCGACCTCGATGGTGATCGGGCTGACGCCGCGGCGGTCGTTCGACGACGCGGTGGCGGCGATCCGCGCCGGCGCGATCGACCTCATCCTCAAGACGCCCGAGTCGGTGGCGTACCTCAAGGACCGGGTCCTCGACGCGGCCAGCCGCTCGGTCGGGCGGCGCCAGGTCGACGCGGTGCTGCTCGACGTGCGCAGCGTGCACGAGGAGTTCCTGCAGCGGTTCATGGAGGCCGAGCGCCGGGCCCAGGACGCCGCTGACCGGGTGGCCGGCCGGGATCCCGGGCGGTCGATGGATCTCGAGGCGTTCGCGGTGCTGGTGGTCGACGAGGTCGACTCGCTGGTCGACGAGCTGGGCCAGGCGGCGCCGGCCGCCCGGGCCCTGGGCGACGACAAGAAGGCCGAGAACGCGCTGCGGCGCGCCCTCGAGAAGGAGCCGGCCCACGAGGCCACGCTGCAGGCCTTGGTCGAGCTGGGCGGCCAGCGCGGCGACTGGAAGATGGTGGTCGACGCCAAGCGGGTGCAGACCGAGCGGGCCGACGACGCCATCCGCGGCAAGCTGTTCGACGAGATCGGCGACCTGCTGCGCGGCAAGCTCAAGGACCCGGCCGGCGCCATCGGCGCCTACCTGGAGGCCCACCGCCTGCAGCCCAGCAGCCACGCACTGTTGCACAAGCTGCTCGACGCCTACAGCGAGCAGAAGCAGTGGCGGCGCGCGGTCGAGATCCTCGACCAGCTGGCCGGCCTCGAGACCTCGCCGGGCCGGCGCGCGAAGTACCACTACGCGGCCGCCGTGATCGCCCGCGACGAGCTGGCCGACACCGAGGTCGCGGTCGAGCGCTTCAACCTGGCCCTCGACGACGCCCCGACCACGCCCAAGGCGTTCGAGGCGGTCGACAAGCTGCTAACCGACGCCCACGACTGGAAGAACCTGGCGCGCGCGGTGCGGCGCCACCTCAAGCGGCTGGGCGAGGACGCCGAGCCCGAGCAGCTCCTGGCCCTGTGGACCCGGCTGGGCGATCTGTACCTGGATCACCTGGGCAACAACGAGGCGGCGATCGAGGCCTACGAGCTGGCGGCGCAGCTCGACCCGGGCAACCACTCGCGCCACGAGCAGCTGGCCGATCTGTACCTCGAGGCCGGTGAGGCCCGTCGCGGCGACGCCATCGCCGAGCTGCAGGCGCTGCTGGCGTTCGTGCCCGACCGGGTCGAGGTCTACAAGGCGCTGTCGAACCTGTACCGCGAGGAGAACGAGCTCGACAAGGCGTGGTGCCTGGCCCAGGCCTTGGTGTTCCTGGGCGCGGCCAGCGCCGACGAGAAGGCGCTGTACCAGAAGTACCGCCCGGCCCAGTTCATCCCGGCCACCCGGCGCCTCACCGAGGAGCTATGGGGCAAGGCGATCATCCACCCCCGCGAAGATCGGGCGGTGGGGGCCATCTTCGCCTCGACGCTGGGCGCGGTGGCTGGCGCCAGCGCGCAGCCGCCCACCGCGTTCGGGCTCGACGCCAAGGCCCGGGTCGATCTCGAGCACGACACCCGCCTGCCGGCGCGGGTCACCAAGTACGCGGCCGGGGTGCTGGCCCTCGACGCACCGCTGGTGTGGTTCGACGGCGGCGACGGCATCCGGGTGGCCAACACGGTCGACAACGGCAAGCTGGCGCCGTCGCTCTTGTGTGGCAGCGGGGCCCGGGCCGACGAGCGCGAGCTGGCGTTCGAGATCGGCAAGCACCTGGCGTACCTGCGCCCTGAGCGCTTCGTGACCTACGCGCTGGCCAGCGGTCCCAAGGTCGAGAGCGCCTTCGCGGCGGCGCTGATCGCCGCCGGCACGCCCGGCCCGGGCGACGCCCCCGAGGACGCCCGCAAGCTGGCGGTCACCATGCAGAAGACCGTGCCGGGCCCGCTGCTCGAGCAGGTCGCGGTCCTGGCCGGCAAGCTGGGCCCGCGCCTCGGCAACGGCCTGGTCGCGTCGTGGCGCAGCGCCACCGACTTCACGGCCAACCGCGTCGGCCTGATCCTGGCCAACGACCTGGAGACCGCGGCCCGCATGGTGGCGACCGAGACCTCGACGACCTCCGTGGCGCCGGTCAAGGAGCGGCTGGCCGAGCTCTTGGCGTTCGCGGCGTCGGAGTCGTACTTCCAGGTGCGCCGCCACCTGGGCCTGACGGTGCGGGCCGAGGCGTCGGCGTGAGCGCCCCGGCCCGGCTGGTGGGGATCCTCGCCGCGGCCGGCGTGGCCGCGGCGATCGTCGGCGCGTGCAGCGACGACAGCCACCCGGTGGTGTGCGGCGACGGCCGGGTCGACCCGCCCGAGCAGTGCGACGACGGCAACACCGACGAGTTCGACGGCTGCCGGATGTGCGTCGCGTACATCGCGCCCAAGAACGTCATCAAGTGGGACTTCAACGCCGCGGCCGCGCCCGGGTTCACCAGCGACGGTTGCGCCGACGTGGCCGCGACCTCGGTCCGGGTCGCGTTGTCGGGGCCGGCCAGCCAGACCAAGGACGGCACCTGCTCGTTGCGCCAGGTCAGCTTCGAGGCGCTGCCGGCCGGCACGTACACCGCGGCGGTGACGCCGCTCGACAGCGCCGGGATGCCGCTGGTGACCACGCCGGCCACCGCCACGCTGGAGGCCAACCTGGTGCCGTCGACCACGGTCGAGACCGTGGTCAACGTCGAGCCCACGCTGTGGGCACGGCCGATGACCGGCACGTTCTACTTCGTCTTGCGGTGGGGCGGGCTCGAGTGCGCCATGGCCGCCCCGCCGGTCACCACCCAGGTGGTCACGATGACCATCGGCGGCAGCCCGGTGACGGCGTCGACGTCATCCAACACCGGCTATCCGTCGTACCGGGTCGACGGCACCCAGCCCGTGACCTGCATCACCGCGTCGACGTCGTCGGCTGAGGCGATCGACGGGCTGGCGTTCGGGCCGATCCAGATCGCGGTGGTCGGCCGGGACGCCGGCGGCGCCGAGATGTTCCGCGGCGCGTTCTCGAGCTTCGTCGGGGCCGGCCGGTCGAACCCGGTGCTGATCTTCGACGTGCCGTCCACGATCGACGCCGGGGTCGACGCCGGGGTCGACGCGCCGATCGACGCGCCGCCCGACGCGTGACCGGAGCCGCGGGGCCCGGCGCGGTGGGGCCCGCGCCGTCGACGGGCAGGGGCCAGGATGCGAACGGTTAGCAGGCGCGCTTTTCGGGTTGGCCGGCCACGGCAGCGGGCGAGGATTGGGTATTGTCGCGCCGCCGTGGTTCGCTTGCCCCGCTGGATGGTCGTCTTCGCTGCGCTCGGGTCCGTCGGACTGGCCGCGTGCCCGGGACCGGTGCGTCGGCACAGCACCGACGGCGTGACCTCGAACGGCGCCGACTCGTTCCCGTCCGACTTCACGCCCCCGCCGCCGATGCCGCCGCCGGCGCCGGCCGATCCGGCCGCGGTCGGCGCGGGGTACCTCGACATCCTGGCGGCCCGGATCCAGACCGGCTGGGCCCAGTTCCTCGAGGACTGCCGGCTGCGCTTGCCGCCGGCGCACCCGCTCAACAGCGCGACCCTCGAGGCCACCGTGGCCTACACGCTCGACGCCCACGGCGGCATCGTCGAGGTCCGGCTGGTCGGCATAAGCGGCAACGCCGAGTTCGACGACGCGGTCATCTCGGCGGCGCGCGACGCCGGTCCGTTTCCATCGCCGGAGACCGCGCTCCTGTCCGACGACGATCTGGTCTACGTGACCTGGGTGTTCGCGCGCGATCGACGCCAGGCCGGCGCCGCCACCGCGGGCCTGCGCAAGATCGAGTGGGGCCTGGAGCGCGCGGTGCCCAAGTTCCTGGCCGACGGCAACTTGGCCGAGGCAGCCCGCCGCGTGGCCGCCGCGCCCAGCAACCCGGTCACCCTCGGGTTCGGGGAGCGGGTGATGATCGCCGCGGTCCGCCAGGGCCTGGCCAGCGCCGACCCCGCGGTGCAGCGCCTGGCGGTGACCGCGGCCGGCGCCGCCAAGCTGACCTCGGCGGCCCGCGAGCTGCGGGCGATCGCCGACGGCGCGCTCGACGTGGCGCTCCGGGGCGCGGCCATCGCCGCGCTGGCCCAGATCGGCGACGTCGATGCGGGCTCGCTGCTGCTGACCATACTCGAGCGCGACGCCGGGGCCAACGTCGAGCTGACCGGCGGCGCGGCCCACGCGCTGGCCGTGCTGGGCGCCGGCGACGCGCTGAGCCAGCAGGTGACGCAGTGGTTGGCCGACGGCAAGGCCGGCAAGACCGAGGCCGCCAAGCACCACACCTGGGCCGCGCTGATCGCGATGGGCGGCGCGCCGGTGCCGGCGGCGGTGCCGACGATCGGGCCGATGGTCACCAGCGGAGACGCCCGCACCCGCGGCGCGGCGTGCCGGGCCCTGGCCGCCAGCGCGGCCGTGACCGACGCCGCGTGGAAGCCGCTCGGGCGCGGCCTCAAGGACGCCGATGCGGCCGTGCGGGCCGCGTGCGCCGAGGCGATCGCTGACGCCGCCCAGGCCGGCGCCAAGAGCCGCGCTACCTTCTGGCTGGTGGCGCCGCTGCTGCGCGATCGCGACGAGCGGGTCCGGGCCGCGGCGACCTTGGCGATGGTGCGGCTCGAGCCGGTGCGGGCCAAGACCGACCTGGCCGGCGTGGCCCGTGACAAGAGCGCGCTGGTCCAGGCCAGCCTGGCGGAAGCGGCGGTCCGCACCGGCGACCTCGGCCGGGCCGAGGCCCTCCTGACGCACGACCAGGTGATGGTGCGGCGGGCCGCGGCCAGCGCGCTGGCGACCCTCGGCGGCGATCCGGGCCGGGCGCGCCTGGCCGGTCACGTCGACGACGATCCCGAGGTCGCGGCCCTGGTGCTGGCGGTCAGCACCGACCGCGCGGCGTTGACGGCGGCGGCCGGCGGCGCGGATGGCGGGTTGGCTGTCGTCGCGGCACGGCGCCTGACCGAGCTCGATGGCCGGGCCGCCGGCCTCGCGGCGGCGGCGACGGCGGTGGCTGCCGCGCCGGCCGCCAGCGCCCCACGGGTGAACGCGGCGGCGGCTTGGCTCGCCGCCAGGTAGCGCCGGTCACGCGCGCCGCCAGGTAGCGCCGGTCACGCGCCGGGGAGCGGTCCGCGTCACCAGGCAACCTCGGCGCCGGCCCGGCGGTCTTACGTGGCCGAGCCCCTTATGCTATCCAGCCGGTCCATGCGTCAGCTCCTCGCCGTCTTCGTCTTCGTCGCGCTCGGCGCCTGCGTCCAAGGTGAGGGCGAGCGGTGCCAGGTCAACAGCGACTGCGCTAGCGGCCTGACCTGCAACCAGAGCACCAGCACCTGCCTGTCGGGCTCGACCGCGGTCGGGGTCGACGCCGGCATCGACGCGCCCCTCGACGCCGCCACCGTCGACGGTCCAGCGGTCGACGCCGCGGTCGACGCGGCGGTCGACGCCTCGCCCGACGCCTGACCAGGGCCGCGTGGCGCGCGCCCGCGTGGCCGCGGGGTGTCAGATCTGACCGGCCGCCGGCCGCGGTCAGGGGCTGCCGGGCGGCGCTGTCGGGGGCGGCACAGCGTCGGGCAACGGCGGGCCGTAGACGCAGCGGAAGCCGACGTCGTTCTTGCGGGTGGTCGGCGCCAAGAACAGGCTCAGGTAGTGGGGCAGGTCGACCCGGCCCAGAAACGGCGGGTCGCGCCACGAGCCGCCCCGCACCATCGCCGCTTCGCGACCCGGCCGCGGCGCGCGCAACGGGTTGGTCGCCGGGAGGCCGGTGAACCCGTCGAGCACGAAGGCGTCGGCGACCCACTCGGCGGCGTTGCCGGCCTGATCGGAGGTGCGGTGTGCGCCGTCGCTGGCGCGCAGCTGGCCGGGCGGCGCCAGGAACGGGTAGCCGTCGCTGGGATCGGGGTCGCCCTGGAGGCGGACGTCGCCGAAGCTGAGCTGCTGGACCTGCTCGAGGTCGAGGTAGGCGGCGACCCGGAAGCGCCCGTGGTTGAACGCGGTCGGCCGGCCGGCGTCGCCCCACGGCCAGGTGCGCTGATCCGCGCCGCGCGCGGCCTTCTCCCACTCGGCCTCGGTCGGCAGGCGGCCCCCGCGCCACCGGCAGTAGGCCTCGGCCTCGGGCCGGGTGACGAAGACCTGGGGCAGCGGGTCCTGGATGAACAGGGGATCGCCGTCGACCAAGGGCGCCATGGCGCAGGCCCCGGCGTGGACGCACCGGCGGTAGCGGGCCACGGTCACCTCGCGCCGGTCGATCCAGAAGCCGTCGACCCACACGTCGCGCGGGGCCCGGGCCGACAGCGCCTGCAACCACGCGTCGCACGGGCGCTCGCCACCGCTGATCCGCGGGGTGTCGGTCATCGACTCGGTGCGACGACACTCGCCGTACAGCGTCTCGAGATCGTCGGGCGTCGTGCCCATCACGAACCAGCCGCCGGCCACCCAGCTGCGCTCGAGGACCGGCGCCGGGACCGAGGCCAGCTGGCCGGCCCGCTGGGCGGCGGCGGGGACCGCCACGCCGATCAGGGCCAGGACCGACAGCGCGCGCACGCCCTCAGCATGCCGCGGCGGCGCGACGGGCGCTACTCCGGCAGGTCATCGTCGGGCGGGCCGACCTCGAGCCACTCGACCTCGGCGATGGTCACCTCGCGCTTGCCCTTGGGCGTCGTGATGGTGGCCTCCTCGCCGACCCGCTTGCCGAGCAGGCCCCGGGCCACCGGCGCCACCAGCGAGATCCGGCGCTTCTTGATGTCGGCCTCGTGCTCGCCGACGATGGTGTAGACCGCGGTGTCGCCGGTGTCGGCGTCCTCGACGGTGACGGTGGCGCCGAACTGGACCCGATCGCCCGACAGCTTGGTCGGGTCGATCACCTCGGCCAGGGCCAGCTTGGCCTCGTACTCGCGGATCTTGGCCTCGATCATGCCTTGCTCCTCCTTGGCGGCGGAGTAGTCGGCGTTCTCGGACAGGTCGCCGTGGCCGCGGGCGATCTCGATGGCGCGCGCCACCGCGGGCCGATCCTGGTCCTTCAGCTTCTTGAGCTGCTTGCGCATCCAGGCCTGACCGGCCGGGGTCATCGGGAACTTTTCTGCCATGACATCACCCAACCGCGGGGTCGACCGCGAGCGATCGTTGGTACCCCTGGAGGGCGCACACCTGCAAGCCTCGTTGCCGCAAGAGCGCGATCGCCGCCAGCGCGGCCTTGGCGCCGCGGATGGTGGTGAAGTAGGCGATGCCGTTGCGCAGCGCGCCCTGGCGCAGCGACTGCGAGTCGAGGATGGCCTGGGCGCCCTCGGTGGTGTTGACCACGAAGTCGATCTCGCGGTTGTCCATGGCGTCGACGCAGTGGGGCCGCCCCTCGAGCACCTTGTTGATGCCCCGGGCGGCGATGCCGGCGGCCTCGAAGCCGCGCGCGGTGCCGTGGGTGGCGATGATGGTGAAGCCCAGCGCCACCAGCTCGGCGGCCAGCTCGGCCGCCGCCGCTTTGTCCGAGTCCCGGACGCTCAGGAACGCGGTGCCGGTGGTGGGCAGCTTGACCCCGGCCGCCTCCTGGGCCTTCAGGTAGGCCTCGGCGAAGGTCGGGCCCAGGCCCATCACCTCGCCGGTCGACCGCATCTCGGGGCCGAGGATGGTGTCGACCCCCTCGAACTTCACGAACGGGAACACCGACTCCTTGACCGACACGTGGCGCGGCCGGTGCTCGACCACGCCCAGCTCGGCCAGGGTCAGGCCGGTCATCACCTTGGCGGCGACCTTGGCCAGGGGGATGCCGATGGCCTTGGACACGAACGGCACGGTGCGCGACGCCCGCGGGTTGACCTCGAGCACGTAGACCTGGCCGGCGTGGACCGCGAACTGGGTGTTCATCAGGCCCACCACCCCCAGCTCGACCGCCAAGAGCCGGGCCTGGCGGCGCACCTCGTCGATGATCTCGGTGGGCAGCGAGTACGGCGGCAGCGCGCAGGCCGAGTCGCCCGAGTGGATGCCGGCCTCCTCGATGTGCTCCATCACGCCTCCCACCACCACCGCCCCGGTGCGATCGGCCACCACGTCGACGTCGAGCTCGACCGCGTCGTGCAGGAACTGATCGACCAGCAGCGGGAAGCCGATGCCGCCGCCGGACACCTCGCCCGGGGCCAGGGTGGTCAGCTGGTTGCGCGCGAAGTAGTCCTCGAGCGCGCCGGCGTCGAAGATGCGCTCCATGGCGCGCCCGCCCAGCACGTAGCTGGGCCGCACCATGACCGGGAAGCCGATGCGGGCGGCCTCGGTGCGGGCCTCGTCGAGCGACCGGGCGATGCCCCAGCGCGGCGCGCGCAGGGCCAGCTTGGTCAGCACCGCGCCGAACCGCTCGCGGTCCTCGGCCCGGTCGATGGCGTCGGCGGTGGTGCCGAGCAGCGGCACCCCGGCGTCGGTCAGCGCCACCGCCAGCTTGAGCGGGGTCTGGCCGCCGAACTGGACGATGACGCCCCACGGCTGCTCGCGGTCGCACACCGCCAGCACGTCCTCGAGCGTGAGCGGCTCGAAGTACAACCGATCGGAGGTGTCGTAGTCGGTCGACACCGTCTCGGGGTTGCAGTTGAGCATGATCGACTCGAGCCCGACCTCGGCCAGCGCCATCGACGCGTGCACGCAGCAGTAGTCGAACTCGATGCCCTGGCCGATGCGGTTGGGCCCGCCGCCGAGGATGATCACCTTCTTGGCCGAGGTCGGCGCGGCCTCGCACTCGTCCTCGTAGGCCGAGTAAAAGTACGGGGTGTGGGCCTCGAACTCGGCGGCGCAGGTGTCGACCCGCTTGTAGACCGGGATGATGCCGGCGGCGCGGCGGGCGGCGCGCACCTCGCCCTCGCGGGTGCCGGCCAGGGCGGCGATGCGGCGATCCGACAGGCCGCCGCGCTTCCACCGGCGCAGCGCGGCCGGGGCCAGCGCGGCCGGGCCGGCCTGCAGGATCTCGAGTTCGTCCTCGGCCATGGCCAGGATCTGGCGCAGGAACCACGGATCGATGCGGGTCAGCTCGTGGGCGCGCTCGACGGTGAGCCCGAGCTGGAACCCGCGCGCGAGCTGGAACAGCCGGTCCGGGCCAGGCACCGCCATGGCCCGCTCGAGGCCGGGCAGGTCGTCGGCCAACAGCCCCAGCGGCGCGTCGAAGCCGCTGCGGCCGGTCTCCAGGGACCGGATGGCCTTGCCCAGGGCCTCGCGGAAGGTGCGGCCGATGGCCATCGCCTCGCCGACCGACTTCATCTGCGGGCCCAGCGTGGTGTTCGCGGTCGGGAACTTCTCGAAGGCGAACCGCGGCCACTTGACCACGACGTAGTCGATGGTCGGCTCGAACGACGCCGGGGTGGTGCGGGTGATGTCGTTCTTGAGCTCGTCGAGGGTGTAGCCGATCGCCAGCTTGGCGGCGATCTTGGCGATGGGGAAGCCGGTGGCCTTCGACGCCAGCGCCGAGCTGCGCGACACCCGCGGGTTCATCTCGATGACCAGCTGGCGGCCGGTGGCTGGGTCGACCGCGAACTGGACGTTGGAGCCGCCGGTGGTGACGCCGATCTCGCGCATGACGGCGATCGAGGCGTCGCGCATGCGCTGGTACTCCTTGTCGGTCAGCGTCATCGCCGGCGCCACCGTGATCGAGTCGCCGGTGTGCACGCCCATGGGGTCGAGGTTCTCGATCGAGCAGATGATGATGACGTTGTCGGCGGCGTCGCGCACCACCTCGAGCTCGAACTCCTTCCAGCCCAGCACGCTCTCCTCGAGCAGCACCTGGTGGACCGGCGACACGTCGAGGGCGTACTGGACCATGCGGTCCAGCTCGCGGGCGTTGTACGCGATGCCGCCGCCCGAGCCGCCCAGGGTGAACGACGGTCGCAAGATGGCGGGGAAGCCGATGTCGTCGATGGCGGCCCGGGCGCCCTCGACCGAGGTCACCAGGATCGACTTCGGGCAGGCCAGGCCGATGCGCGCCATCGCCTGCTTGAACAGCTCGCGGTCCTCGGCCATCTCGATGGCGGCGACCGAGGCGCCGATCAGGCGGGTGCCGTGCTTGGCCAGCACGCCCGCCTTGTAGGCGTCGAGCGCCAGGTTGAGCCCGGTCTGGCCGCCCAGCGTCGGCAAGATGGCGTCGGGCCGCTCCTTGGCCAGGATCTGGTCGAGGACCGCCACCGTCAGCGGCTCGACGTAGGTGGCGTCGGCCAGCTCGGGGTCGGTCATGATGGTCGCCGGGTTGGAGTTGACCAGGATGACCCGCAGCCCCTCCTCGCGCAGCGCCTTGCACGCCTGGGTCCCGGAGTAGTCGAACTCGCAGGCCTGGCCGATGACGATGGGGCCAGAGCCGATGATGAGGACCGAGCGGAGATCATCGTGGCGAGGCATGGGGCGATGCTTACCGCGGGCGCCCGGCGCAGTCACCCCCGGCGGTCACCGGCCCGCGAGATCGCCCGCCCGAACCGGCGAGCCGGGTTCGCTCGCGCCCCCGGGCGCGGTCGCCGGCGGCGTGCCCGTCGGCGTCGGTCCCGCGCGTCGAGATCGTGATCTTGGGCGCGCCAGTCGAGTCGGCGACGACGCCCGGCGGAGCCGGCCCCGTCACCGGTATGCTCACCGGATGTCGCGGGTCGCCCAGGCGCTGTCGAGCACGATGTTCCACGGCCTGGCCTACGCCGGGCGGCTCCACCCGCAGGCCCGGCCGGCTCGGCACGGCGTGGCGGTCGAGCGCGACCGCGCCTACGGGCCCGATCCGGCCCACGTCCTCGACATCTACCGACCGATCGCGCGGGCTGCGCCTTTGCCGGTGGTGTTCTACGTCCACGGCGGCGCGTTCCGGATCCTGTCGAAGGACACCCACTGGCTGATGGGGCTCGCGTTCGCGCGGGCCGGCTACCTGGTGGTCAACATCTCGTACCGGCTGGCGCCGCGGCACCGGTTCCCGGCAGCGATCGAGGACACCTGCCGGGCGTGGCGGTGGATGCTGGAGGCGCTGCCGGCGCTGGGCGGGGATCCGGCCCGCATCGCGGTGGCCGGGGAGAGCGCCGGGGCCAACCTGATCACCGCGCTGACCCTGGCCACGGTGGATCGCCGGCCCGAGCCGTTCGCCGCGGCGGTGTTCGACGCCGGCGTGGTGCCGGGCGCGGCGCTGCCGTTCTGCGGGCTGCTCGAGGTGTCTCGGCCGGAGCGGTTCGCCGCGCGCAAGCGGCTGCCGGCCTGGGTCCAGGGAATGCTCACGCGCACCGCGGCGTCCTACCTGGGTGACACCCCCGCGGGTCTCGATCGCGCGCTGGCAGATCCCCTGGTCGTGCTCGAGGGCGGCGTCGCGCTCGCGCGGCCGTTGCCGCCGATGTTCGCGCCGGTCGGCACCCGCGATCCGCTGCTCGATGACACCCGCCGCCTCGAAAAGGCGCTCGCGGCCCGCGGCGTGCCCTGCGAGGCGAGGTATTACCCCGGCGGTGTGCATGCGTTCCACGCGTTCGTCTGGCAGGCGCAGGCCCGCCGCTGCTGGGGTGACGCCCTGGCGTTCCTGGCCCGCACGCTGCGGTGACCGTCGGCGCGGGAGGCGCGCGTGATCAGCCGGAAGCTGGGCCTGCCCACCGCCGCGGCGCTGGTGGTGGCCAACATCATCGGCACCGGCATCTTCACCAGCACCGGGTTTCAGGCCATGGCGCTGCACGACGCCGGCACCATGCTGGTGGCGTGGGTGGTGGGCGGCATCTTGGCCTTGGCCGGCGCCGCCTGCTACGCGGAGCTGGGCGCGATGATGCCGCGCGCCGGCGGCGAGTACGTCTACCTGCGCGAGGCGTACCACCCCGCGGTGGGGGCCATGTCGGGGTGGGTGTCGCTCACCGCCGGGTTCTCGGCGGCGATCGCGGTCAGCGCGCTGGGGTTCGCGACCTACCTCCACAACGTGGTGCCGGGGCTCGACCCGGGGCGGGCCCAGCAGCTGGTCGCGGTCGGCCTGGTGCTGGCGATGACCGCGATGCACTCGTTCGACACCGTGGTCGGCGGCCGCATCCAGGCGGCGTTCACCGTCGCCAAGGTCGGCCTGCTGGTGGTGTTCATCGTCGCCGGCCTGGCGTTCGGCTCGGGCGACTGGAGCCACTTCACGCCGCGGGCCGGCGGCATCGCCTCCAACCTCCCGACCGGCGCGTTCGCCGAGTCGCTGTTCTGGGTCGGGTTCGCCTACGCCGGCTGGAACGCCGCCGCCTACCTGGCCAGCGACCTGCGCGAGCCGCAGCGCACCCTGCCGCGCGCGCTGTTCATCGGCACGGGCATCGTCATCGTCTTGTACGTGGCGGTCAACGTCACCTTCATCTACGCGCTGTCGCCCGAAACGCTGGGGGCGCCGGTGGTCGACGTCGGCGCCGCCGCCGCCGCGACCCTGTTCCGGCCGTCGGTCGGCAAGGCCATGGCGGTGCTGGTCAGCCTGGCGCTGGTGTCGTCGGTGAGCGCGATGGTGATGGCCGGGCCGCGGGTCTACGCGTCGATGGCCGAGGACGGCGCGTTGCCGACGGCCCTGGGCCGCAAGAACGCCCGCGGCGTGCCGACCGCGGCGGTGCTCGTCCAGGGCGTGATCGCCTGCACCTTCATCCTGGTCGGGGACCTGGGCAAGCTCATCCAGTACATCCAGTTCACGCTGTTCGTCAGCTCGGCGCTGGCGGTGGCCGCGGTGGTGGTGCTGCGGGTGACCCGGCCCGACGCCCACCGGCCGTACCGCACCACGCTCTACCCGCTGACCCCGATCGTGTTCTTGCTCCTGTCGGGGTGGTCGATCTACATGCAGGTGAAGACCCGGCCGTGGGGCTCGGCAGCCGGCGCGCTGACGCTGGTGGCCGGCGGGGTGATCTACGTGGTGGCCGGGCTCCGGCGCGGTCGCGCCGCGGCGGCCGCGGCCCCGCGCTGATCCGACGCGAGTTCGGTCGGTGAGCGTCCGGCGGCGCTTGCGGCGACCTGGGCGAGGCGGCATGGTCGCCGCCTATGGCCTCGACTCCCGCGCGCACCTCGTTCCCCAAGAGTGAGATCTCGGTCTTGCTCCTCGAGAACGTCCACGCCTCGGCCGACGAGCTGTTCGGCGCCGAGGGCTTCAAGATCGAGCGTGTGCGCGGCGCGCTGGGCGAGGCGGAGCTGCGCGAGCGCATCCGCGACGTGCACGTGCTCGGCCTGCGGTCCAAGACCCGGGTCACGCCGGCTGTGCTGGCCGAGGCCCGGCGGCTCCTGGCGGTGGGCGCGTTTTGCATCGGCACCAACCAGATCGCGTGTGACGCGGCGGCGCTGGCCGGGGTGCCGGTGTTCAACGCCCCGTTCGCCAACACCCGCTCGGTGGCCGAGCTGGTGCTGGCCGAGGTGGTGTTCCTGGCGCGCCAGCTGGGCGATCGGATCCGCGAGGTCCACGTCGGCACCTGGCGCAAGGTGTCGGCCGGATGCCACGAGGTCCGCGGCAAGACCCTGGGCATCGTCGGCTACGGTCACATCGGGACCCAGGTCGGCGTGCTGGCCGAGGCGTTCGGGATGCGGGTCCTCTACCACGACATCGTCGCCAAGCTGGCGGTCGGCAACGTGCGCCCGACCGCGGAGCTGCGCGAGCTGCTGGCGGCCAGCGACTTCGTCACGCTGCACGTGCCGGAGACGCCAGCCACCCGCGGCATGATCGGCGCCGCCGAGCTGGCGGCGATGAAGCCCGGCGCCCACCTCATCAACGCCAGCCGGGGCACCGTGGTCGACGTGGCGGCGCTGGCCGAGGCGTTGACCCAGGGCCACCTGGCCGGCGCCGCCATCGACGTGTTCCCCGAGGAGCCCGAGGGCAACAGCGACGCGTTCGAGTCGCCGCTGCGCGGCCTCGCCAACGTGATCCTGACGCCGCACATCGGCGGCTCGACCGAGGAGGCCCAGGCCAACATCGGCCGCGAGGTGGCCACCGCGCTCACCAAGTTCGTCAACGCCGGCGCCACCACCGGCGCGGTGAACTTCCCGCACATCGAGCTGCCGCAGATGCCGGGCACGCACCGCATCCTCAACGTCCACAAGAACGTCCCCGGCGTGCTGCGCGACATCAACCGCATCGTCAGCGACCTGGGCGCGAACATCCGGGCCCAGACCTTGGCCACCGACGCCGACATCGGCTACCTCATCATGGACCTCGATCACGACGTGTCCGACGAGGTCAACCGCGCGATCGGCGCGCTGCCGACCAGCCAGAAGACCCGCATCCTGTACTGAGGCGGCGGCGCGGCCCCGGCCGGTGAGCCAGGGCCGCGGACCTTGCGCCGGGCGCTACGAGGTGCGGCGGCGGCGGGTGACCACGAAGGCCAGGCCCAGCGCGCCCAGGGCGATCGGCGCCACCGGGGCTCCGCTCGACGAGCCGGTCGAGCAGCAGCCGCCCGAGTCCGAGAAGTTGCACAGGCCGGTGCCGTTGCCGGCGCCGGTGTCGGCGCAGGCGAAGCCGTCGGGGCAGGTGTCGTTGGCCAGGTCGCACGGCTGGGTGCAGAAGGTGTCGCCCGAGCTGGTCTGGGCGCACTCACCGCCGGCGCAGGCGACGTTGGGGTCGCAGGCCTCGCCGTTGGCGACCAGGCACTCGCCCTCGACGCAGGTCTGGCCGCTGGCGCAACCGCCGCAGGTGAAGCTGACGTCGACGGTGCGGGTGTCGCTGGCGACGTTGCCGGCCCCGTCGGTGGCCTCGGCCACGATGGTGTGGGTGCCCTCGGACAGCCGCTGGACGTCGACCGAGTACGTCGAGCCGGTCGCGGTCGAGTCGGTGCCGACCGCTGCGCCGTCGATGGCGAACGCGACCTGGACGATGCCGCTGGCGTCGGTGGCGTCGGCGGTGATGGTGAAGGTGCGCGGGACGGTGCCGGCGCTCGGCGAGGTGATGGCGACGGTCGGCGGCACCGACTCGACCGGCCGCCGGCCGACGAACTGGGTCAGGCGCTGGTCGGAGTTGGTCTGCGAGCCGCCGCACGAGCACGCCATGTTCTGGCCGGGGTAGGTGCCGCACGGCGAGTTGGCCGGCTGGAACGCCTTGGGCCAAGCGCCGGCCTCGGACACGCCGACGTACGACATCTCGTCGTTGGCCATGGTCTCGTGCTCGAGGGCCAGCAGGTGGCCGACCTCGTGGGCGATCGTGGCGCACAGCTCGCGATCGGCCTGGGGCACGCCGCGGTGGGTCTCGGAGAACGAGAAGGCGATGCCACGCTCGGTCACGCTGCAGAAGTTGTCGGCGGCGGCGATGCCGAACAGCTCGTTGGTGCCGAACCCGAGCTCGGTGCCGGTGCCGCCGACCACCGCCTCGACGTAGTTGCCGCTGGTCGGCTCGGTCTCGGTCACGAACACGTCGTAGGGCGCGTAGGCGTCCTTGACGCACTGGACGATGAACGCCCAGTTGAAGCCGGCCTGCAGCGGCGCGATGACCGCGGTGCGGTTCTGGCCGTTGGCGGAGACCAGGCGGTTGGCGACGTTGGTCGACGAGTTGGTGGCGCCCGACGTGATCTGGTAGGTGCCGCCGTTTTTGTTCATGAAGATCGTCCGCTGCGCCGCGGCGGCGGCCACCGGGCCGATGGGGCCCGGGCCGGGAATCTGCCGGGTGCCGCAGGAGTGAGTCGACCGGAAGGTCGAGCGCTGGGCTGCGGCAGGGGCCGCGAGAGCGCCGAGCACCAGGCCGGCGAAGACGATCGGACGAAGAAGCTGCATGTGGGACCGCCAGTTCGGATGTAGGGGCGTGATAGTAGCCGCCGCCTGCCCCGGTTGGTCTGGGAACCGCCCACGGCTCCTGTCCGGGGCGATGCCCCAGGGTCGCGGAGCTCGGAAGCCGGTAGAAGCCAGGTCCAAAACGTAGGTCCCGAACCTAGGTCCCGAACCTAGGTCCCGAAAACGCCAACGCCGGGAACAGGTCCCGGCGTTGGTCTTGGGTGGTGCGCGAAGGGGGACTCGAACCCCCACGGTGTTACCCACTAGCACCTCAAGCTAGCGCGTCTACCAATTCCGCCATCCGCGCAGTTGGAAGGAGGCTGAGGCGGCGGTTTTGTAGCCGTGCGCCGCCCGGGAGTCAAGCGGGCGTGCGCGGCATCCCGCAACGGTCACGGCCCGGTGACGCGCCGCACCGTGAAGCCCTGGGCCTCGAGGAGGCTGGGGACGTTGTCGGGGCCGACCAGATGGCCAGCGCCGACCGCGACGAAGCCCCCGCCGGCCTCGGCCAGGGCGGTGATCGGCGCCACCCACGACCGGTTGCGCTTGCCCAGGGTCGCGTCGAGGAACTCGCCGAACCGGGCCGGGTCGCGCCCGGCGGCGATCCACAGGACCTTGTCCTCGAAGGCGGCGGCCAGCGCGGCGCCGTCGCCGGCCGCGTAGTCGGCCAGCATCTTCTGGGAAGCCGCGCGCGACTCGGCCTGGTGGTGCAGCATGGCCCGGATGTCGGCCGCGGTGGCGTACGGCTCGATGGCGTCGAGCTGGGCCTGGACCGGCTCGAGGAACACCAGGCGCTTGCCTGCCGCCTTGGCGCGGTTGAACAGCACCATGTCCATCGGCGTGGTCATGGGCAGCTCCTTGAGCGCCAGGGTCGACATCGCCGCGAACGGCTTCATCCCGCTGAGGCCGTCGGCCAGCGACGCGCCGACGGCGTCTTTGAGCAGCTGGAAGTCCTCGGGCCCCAGCTCGTCGGCCAGGGTCCGGCCGTCGGTGCGCACCAAGAGCTGGACGGTCGCGGGATCGGAGATGTCGGTCTCCATGGCGAACGCGGGCGCGGCGTCGAGGCGGGCCAACACCCACGGCGGGAGCTGGCGCTCGGCGTCGACACCGGCGTGGATGGTGCCCAGGAGCGACACGCTGTGGCCGTCCTTGGTCGCCTCGTACAGGAACGGGACCACCAGGGACCCCGCGGTCGAGGGTGGGCTCGCGGCGCCCCACGGATCGGCGGCCGGTGCGGCCAGCGCCGGCTTGGGCGACTCGTTCTTCTTGCAGGCGACGGCCACCAGGGCGGCGGCCACCGCCAGCGCGGCCACCGCCGGGCGGCGGTGCAGGCTCGAGGTGATCATGGCAGCGTGATAGCACGCGCGGTCGGCGTCGGCGTCACAGCGCCAAGGCCCACTTGGCGCTCTTGCCGCGCACGCTGAAGCGGCGGGTGAGGCCGACCGCGATCTGCCGCTGGTCGAAGCCGCCGTCGATGATCGGCAGGGTGGTGGCCGGCAGGTCGGTGGTGCCGCGGTCGCGCCACGAGAACTCGGCGTAGAGGTCCCAGTCCTTGACCGCCGCGAAGACGGTGCCGATGGTGACGCCGAGCCGGCTGCGGGGATCGAGCGAGTCGGAGTGGACGATGGGCAGCTCCAGGTCGAAGCCGGTCCACATCGCCCACTCGCCGCGCGGGGTGTGGAACACCAGCTCGCTCGACGCCGCGAGGCCGGCTTGCCACGCCGGCTCGGCGTCGCCGATGCGCAGCGCAGTGGCGGTCGCGCCGCCGCCGTACTGGAACGCCAGGAAGTCCTCGATCCGCGAGCGGTGGACCACGCCGGTGCCGCCGCTGCCCCAGAAGCCGTCGTCGCCCATGGTCGGCCCACCGGCGACCGCCGTGGCGATCGCCGTGGCCTTGCTGGTGGCGACCTTGAGGCCGACGGTGCCGCCCTGGAAGAACAGATCGGTGCGGCTGTCGGGCTGCTTGGCGAGCAGATCGAGCGAGCCCGACAGCTCGACGCGGCGGCTGGCGGTCCACCGGCTGTGCAGCCGCAAGAGCGCCAGGTCGGTGAACTTGACGCGCGGCCCGTCGGGGGAGGTCGACGCGGTGATGAAGCGCAGCTCGCCGCCGATGTTGTAGCCGGGCGGCGCCACCATCCAGTCCTTCGCGTAGCTGCGGACGTCGCCCACGTAATCGATGGTCTCGACCGCGCTCCGACCGGCCATGGCTCGAACCTCGACCGTCGGCTCCACGACCGGTGGCTCCGTCACGACATCGGGGGCCTCGGCCTCGGATGGCGCGGCCGCGGGCGCCTCGGCCTCGGGCGGTGCAGCGGCGGGCGCCGCCGCGGTGGGCTGTGCCGGCGGCGGGTTGGCGGGGACGTCGGCGGTGGCCATCGAGGCGGCGGCCGAGAGGAACAGGGGCGCGAGGTGGAGGATCCGGGCAGCCATGGTGATAGTCCGCAGACGCACGGCGCCACCAAAGGATCTGTGCCGGCCTGGTGTCAGGGCCGCGCGCTGGCGTGGTGGACGCGGATCACGCCTGGGTCCACGCCACGCTGCGCTGCCACAGCTCGGCGGCCAGCGCGGCGTCGGTGGCCACCCGGCTGGGGCGTCGCTCCTGCTCGTCGGTGTAGTAGCGGCCGCTCACGCCGGCGACCGCCGGGCTGGCCGCGCAGTAGATCGACGTGCGGGCGCCATCGGCGGTCGACTTCATGAAGCGGGTGATGAGCCACGCCAGCGGCCGGGGCATGCGCCGCCCCCAGATGTCAGAGGCGATCACGCCGGGGTGGAGCGCGTAGGCGCACACCTGGGCGGGGGTGTAGCGGCGGGCCAGCTCGGCGGTGAACAGCACGTTGGCCAGCTTCGACACCGCGTACTCGGCCATCCCGGTGGTCGAGCGAGTGCGCTGCCGGACCGCGTCCCAGTCGATGCCCTTGGCCTGGTAGTGCGAGGCCGACGCGACGTTGACGATGCGCGCTCCAGGGTTATCGACGATGAGCGGCATGAGCCGGGTGGTGAACAGGAAGTGGCCCAGGTGGTTGGTGCCGAACGCCAGCTCGAAGCCGTCCTTGGTCAGGCCGCGGGGGCCGGCCAGGCCAGCGTTGTTGATGAGCACATGGATCGGTTCGCCTCGGGCCACCAGCTGGTCGGCGCACGCGCGCACCGCAGCCAGGTCGCCGAGGTCGAGGCCGATGAACGTGATCCGCTCGTTGCCGGTCGCCTTGATCAGCTCGTCGATGACCGGGCGGGTCTTGGCCTCGGTCCTGCATGCCAGGGTCAGCCTGGCGCCGCGGGCGGCCAGCGCGCGTGCGGTCTCCTTGCCGATGCCGGTGTTGGCGCCGGTGATGACGATGTGCCGGTCGTGCAGATCCTGGTTCATGGGGCGACAGCGTGGCCGATCCCACGGGGTAGGACAACGGCGCACGCTGGCGGCCCCGGCGAATTGTGCGACCGCTCGACCGCGCCGGACCACCAACCGGCATGCGTACCTTGTCTTGCCTCATCGTCATGACCACCCTCGCCACGGTCGCCGCGTGCAGCGACGACCCGGTGCGCTTCTCCGAGCCCGTCGGCATCAACCTGAAGGCCAAGTCGGCCGACACCACCGGCGGCGTGGTGTCCGACGAGAAGGGCATCACCACCGAGAGCGGCAACCCCTACGGCAAGTTCGTCAGCGACGCCCGGGCCCAGCTCGGCGGCGCGGATCCGGCCGAGATCGCCCTCGAGGAGCTGACCCTGACCCTGGGGGCAGGCTCGACCGGCGTCACCATGCTGGGCGAGGTGTTCACCGGCGACGTCGACGTCCTGTTCGTGATGAACGACACCAACAACACCGTGCCGGCCGGTCGCGGCACCATCGCCGCCGCGACCGGGGGCGGGCCGGCGCCCCTGGCCGCCACCTTCACGTCGACCACGCTGTCGGCGGCCGATCTGGCCAAGCTCATCGGCGGTGGCTTCAAGGTCGCGGTGCGCGGCCCGGCCGGCGCCGACTTCGCCACCAAGGGGGCCGACGCTGACCTCCAGCTGACGCTGACCTTCGCCGCGTACCAGTAGGGCGGCGGGTCAGCGCGGCGGCCACGCGCACAATCGGCGGACCAGCGCGCGGGTCCGCTGGGCCAGGGTCGGCACCTCGATGTACTCGTCGTGGGTGTGGAAGCCCTTGCCGCGTGGCCCCAGGGCGTCGATGGCCGGGACGCCGACCGCGCTGACGGTGTTGGCGTCGGAGCCGCCGCCCTGCAGCGGGGCCTCGCCGCCGCCGAGCCCCTCGGCCCGGGCCCCGGCGTCGTAGCGAGCCAGCAGCGCCGCCGAGGCGTCGGTGCGCTCGAGCGGGGCTCGCTTGATGCCGCCCTCGATCACGAAGCGCGCGCCGGTGGTGTCGGCGATGGCGCGCGCCGCCTGATCGAACGCCGCCATCAGCGCGTTGCCGTCGACGGCGCGGACGTAGCGGAAGTCGATCTGGCAGCTCGCGTGCGCCGGGACGGTGTTGGCGCTGGTGCCGCCGCTGGCCAGGCCGACGTTGACGGTGACCCCGCGGTCCCAGTCGGTGAGCTGCTGGGCGGCGTCGATGAAGCGGGCCAGGGCCCACAGCGCGTTGACGCCGTCGGCCAGGTTGTTGCCGGCGTGGGCGGCCTTGCCGGTCACCTGCACCAGCACCTTGCCGGTGCCCTTGCGCTGGGTCACCACCTGGTCGGTGGCGCGGCCCGACTCGAACACCAGCGCCGCGCCGGCGCCCTGGGCCAGCTCCTCGAGGAGTGTCCGGGAATCGGACGAGCCGGTCTCCTCGTCAGCGACCGAGCACAGCGCCAGTGGCAGCCCGGCCAGGGCGCCGATGTCGGCCAGCGCCGCCAGCGCGGTGCGGATGGTGGCCAGCCCGCCCTTCATGTCGAGCACGCCGGGGCCGCGCAGGCGATCGCCGGTGCGCTCCCACACCTCGAAGGTGCCGGGCGGGAACACCGTGTCATGGTGCCCGATCAGCACCACGCGGTCGGCCGGCGCTGCGTCGGCCCAGGCCGGCGTGGTCCACACCAGGTGGTCGCCGCTGCCGGTGCCCGGGACGGTGCGCACGGTCAGGCCCGGCAGCGCGAACCCGGCGCGCAGCTCGGCCGCCACCTGGTTGCAGCCGTCGATGTTGCCGGTGTACGAGTTGATCGCGACCCACCGTTCGAGCAACGGCAACAGCTCGGGGGCGCGGGCGTCGGCGGCGGCGAGAGCGGCGGCGAGCAGGTCGGTCATCGTCGGGCAGGGTAGCACCGGGCGGTCGCTCGACCGCGCCTGGCCGGCCTGGTACAACGCCGGCCATGGCACGACGCTTCAAGGCCGCCATCATCGGCGGCAGCGGGTACGGCGCTGGCGAGATGCTGCGTCGCCTCCTCATCCATCCCGAGGTCGAGGTGGCGCGGGTCGCCTCGATCGATCACGTGGGCAAGCCGATCTGGCACGCCCACCCGCACCTGACGGGCCTGACCGATCTGGTGTTCGAAGACCTGCGGCCCAGGGACGCCGCCGCCGGGTGCGACGTGGCGCTGCTGGCGTTGCCGCACAAGGTGACCGCCGCCAAGGTGCCCGAGCTCATCGAGCTGGGCGTGAAGATCGTCGACATGTCGGGTGACTTCCGGCTGACCGACGCTGGCGCGTACCAGCAGTTCTACGGCAACGCCCACCCGCACCCCGAGCTGCTCGGCACGTTCGTCTACGGCCTGCCCGAGCTCAACCGCGCCGCCATCCAGGCGTCGGCGCGGGTGGCGTCGCCCGGCTGCTTCGCCACCACCATCGAGCTGGCGCTGTTGCCGCTGGCCCGGGCCGGCCTGCACACCGGCGCCACCGCCCACGTCGTCGGCATCACCGGCTCGTCGGGGTCGGGGGCGGCGCCGCAGGAGGGCACCCACCACCCAGTGCGCGCGGTCAACCTCAAGACCTACAAGCCGCTGGTCCACCAGCACACGCCGGAGATCGTCCAGACCCTGGCCGCGGCCGGGGCCGCCGGCGTCGAGCTCCGGTTCACGCCGGTGTCGGCGCCGCTGTCGCGCGGCATCTTCGTCACTGTGTACCTCGAGCTGCCGGCCGACCAGGTCGACGCCGGCGCGCTGGCCGCGCTCTACGACGACGCCTACCGCGCCGAACCGTTCGTGCGCCGGCCGACCACCCGCCTGCCCGAGGTGGCGGCGGTGGCCGGCTCCAACTACGCCGAGGTCGGCTTCACCGTCGGCGAGCCGGTGGCCGGGC
Source organism: Kofleriaceae bacterium (assembly GCA_041389965.1). Lineage (GTDB taxonomy): Bacteria > Myxococcota_A > Polyangia > Haliangiales > Haliangiaceae > UBA2376. Next base: position 562,078 of record JAWKQV010000004.1, read on the forward strand.
GCCGCACCGTGGTGTGCTTCTCGGCCATCGACAACCTGATCAAGGGCGGCGCGGGCCAGGCCATCCAGAACATGAACCTGGTGCTCGGCCTCGACGAGAAGCTGGCGCTGCAGGATCCCGGCGGGTGGCCGTGAGCACCGCCACGGTGACCGCCGGCAACCCGGTGGTCGTCAAGCTGGGCGGCGAGATCGTCGGCGGCCCGGTCGGCGCCGCGGTGGCGGCCGACGTGGCCAGCCTGGTGGCCCGCGGCGAGCGGGTGGTGGTGGTCCACGGCGGTGGCCCGCAGGCCACCGCGCTGTCGAAGACGCTCGGCATCGAGCCCAACATCGTCGGCGGTCGCCGCATCACCGACGCCGCCACACTCGACGTGATGAAGATGGTGGTGGCCGGCAAGGTCAACGTCGACCTGTGCAGCCAGCTGATGGCGGCCGGCGCGCGCCCGGTCGGCCTGCACGGCGCGTCGAGCGGGGTCATCCGGGGCGTCAAGCGACCTCCGCGCGTGGTGTCGGGCGGCGGCGCCGACCCGATCGATTTCGGGCTGGTCGGCGACATCACCGGCTTCGGCCGCGAGCTGCTCGACCTGCTCGGGTTCGCCGGCTACGTGCCGGTGCTGGCGTGCCTGGCCGCCGACGCCGCCGGCCAGGTGCTCAACGTCAACGCCGACATCATCGCCAACCAGCTGGCGGCGACGCTGAGCGCGGCGCACCTGGTGCTGGTGACCTCGACGCCTGGGGTCCTGCGCGACGTCCGCGACCCGGCGTCGCGCCTGGCGACCCTGACCGTGGCGGCGGCGCGCGCAGCCATCGCCGACGGCACCGTCACCGGCGGGATGATCCCCAAGCTCGAGGAGTCGATCGCTGTCCTCGAGACCGGCCGGGTGGGCGCCATCCACATCGTCGGCGCGGTGGCGTCCGGCGACCTGGTCCGCACCCTGGCCGAGCCCGGCGCGGTCGGCACCACCCTCACGCCTTGACCCCGCTCACGCCCCGCGCGGGCCGGCCGGCCACGCGGGGCCGCACCGGCGCGCGCCGCGTCGCTCAGACGTAGGTGAGCCAGTGGTCGTGGGTGGTGGCCTTGCCCTTGACGATGTCGAAGAAGGTCTCCTGGACCGCCCGGGTGATGGGCCACTCGCCGCGGCCGATGGCCCGGTGGTCGATGGCGCGCACCGGGGTGATCTCGGCGGCGGTGCCGGTCAGGAACACCTCGTCGGCGACGTACAGCTCGTCACGCGCCACCGGCTCTTCGCGCACCTCGATGCCCTTGGCGCGCAACAGCTGGATGGCGGTGTCGCGGGTGATGCCGGCCAGGATCGCGGCCGCCGTCGACGGGGTCCGCACCACGCCGTTTTTGACCACGAAGATGTTCTCGCCGGTGCCTTCGGCCACCGCGCCCTGAGGGTCGAGCATGAGGGCCTCGTCGAAGCCGCTCTTCTTCGCCATGCGCTTGGCCAGGACCGAGGTCACGTACTGACCGCAGATCTTGCCCTTGTTCATGATGGCGTTGCCGTTGGCCCGGGTGAACCCGCTGATCATGCAGGTGATGCCCTTCTTGAGGCCGTCGTCGCCCAGGTACGCGCCCCACTCGAACGCCGCCACCATGGTGCGCACCGGCGGCTCGAGCGAGCCCAGGCCCAGCGCACCCGAGCCCAGGTACACCAGCGGCCGCAGGTAGGCCGAGGTCATCTTGTTGACCCGCACCACCTCGGTGCAGGCGCTCATCACCTGCTCGCGCGAGAACGGCACGTCGATGGTGCAGATGTGCGACGAGTCGAACAACCGGTCGATGTGCTCGCGCAGCCGGAACACCGCGGTGCGGCCGTCGGCCCGCTGGTAGGCCCGGATGCCCTCGAACGTGCCGACGCCGTAGTGCATGGTGTGCGCCAGCATGTGATCGGTGGCGTCGTCCCAGGGGACGAGCTTGCCGTCGAGCCAGATCGAGTCGACCTTCTTGATGCCCATGCCGGCCTTCGTACCAACCCCTGCCGGGGTGATCAAGGCGCCGCACCAGTACAGATCCGTCGACGATCGAGGGGGACGGCGCGGTGCGCTGCGTCATGCGCAACGGGCTACACGCGCGAACTCATTTTTGCGGCGCCTTGACACACCTGGCCACACGCATTACGTAGGGCGCGGTTTGTAACCGACCATGCGAGACCTCTACGAAGTCCTGGGTGTGGCCAAAGAGGCCAGCGCCTCCGAGATCAAAAAGGCGTACCACCGGCTCGCCAAGCAGCACCACCCCGACCTGAACCCGGGCGACCGGGAGGCCGAGGAGAAGTTCAAGGAGGCCGCCAACGCCTATCAGGTGCTGTCTGACCAAGATCAGCGCGAGCGCTACGACCGGTTCGGCCTCGACGGGCTGCGCGGCGGCGGTGGCGGGCCCGGCGGCACCGGCTTCAACTCGGTCGACGACATCTTCTCCGCGTTCGGGGACATGTTCGGCGACTTCTTCGGGGGCCGGACCTCGGGCGGGCGACGCCAGGCGCGCGGCGCCGACCTCCGCGTCGACCTGCAGCTGACCTTCGCCGAGGCGGTGTGGGGCACCTCCAAGGACATCAAGATCTCCCGCGACGTGCCGTGCGGGACGTGCAGCGGCTCGGGCGCCAAGCCGGGGACCCAACCCGAGACCTGCAGCGGCTGCAACGGCCGCGGCCAGGTGGTGCACAGCCAGGGCTTCTTCATGGTCCAGAGCGTGTGCCCGCGCTGCCGTGGCGAGGGCAAGATCGTCCGCGAGCCGTGCGTCGAGTGCAACGGGCGCCGGGTGCAGAGCGAGTCCTCGGTGCTCGCGGTGACGGTGCCGGCGGGGGTCGACGACGGCCAGACCCTGCGCTTGGCCGGCAAGGGCGAGGTGGCGGCCTCGGGCGGCAACCCCGGCCACCTGTACGTCGTGCTCCACGTGGTCGGCGACGAGCGGTTCCACCGCGAGGGCGACGACATCCTGACCGAGGTCCCGGTCAGCTTCGTCAAGGCCGCCCTCGGCGGCGAGGTCGAGGTGCCGGTGCTCGACGACAACTGCGAGGGCACCGCGGTCGTCGAGATCAAGGGCGGCACCCAGCCCGGCGAGCACGTCGTGCGCAAGGGCCAGGGCGTGCCGCGGGTGGGCAAGACCGGGCGCGGCGACCAGGTCGTGCGGTGGAAGGTCGAGATCCCGGCCAAGCTCTCCGGCAAGGCGGCCGAGCTGATGCGCGAGCTGGCCACCGAGCTGGGCGAGGACGTGAAGGGAAAAAAGGGCGGCTTGTTCTCGCGGCTCAAGAAGTAGCGACGCGCGGGGGGGGGGCGGTGGTCGCTGGGAGGCGCGACCTCGACGTGCAGACCGCGGGTGGCGAGTCGAGGCGGGCGCGGCGTGCAAGCCGGCGGCGTGGCTGGCGCGCGCGTCGGCACGCGCGCTGCAATTGGCTAGGACGTGCGCGCCGTGCGCACGCCACCTCCCGCCATCCCCCCTCACGAAAGGCCTCGACCCATGTCGAACTTCACCACCATCGATCCCGCCGCGCTGGTCGCCGTCGCCGGCGGCAATGACACCCCGCCAGCGCCAAACCAGGCGCGCGGCTCCTTCAACGTCGGCTACGACGACGGCAAGCGCAAGATCGGCGTGCAGGGCGAGGCCTCGAAGAGCGTGACCGACTACAAGGCCTGCGCCGACGGCGTCCTCAAGATGCCCGACGCGAGGCCGGCCGACATCCGGGCCACGTGTGGCTTGCCGCCCGGGGCTCAGCCGTGAGCCGCCGCACGCTGACGCCCCAGCTACCCAGCCTCCAGGTGCTCGCCATCGAGCTCCTCGAGGCCGTGACCGGGGGAGGCGTCAGCACCGAGCGACGCGAGGTGACCGTCGGTCCGATCACGGTGCGCTCGGAGTCCTCGCAGACCGACTACAAGGCGTGCGTCGAGTCGGTTCGACAGGCCTGCACCAACGCCAACACCTCGCTGTGGGGATGGGGCCCGACGAACCACACCGCGGTCGGTGAGTGCGTCAAAAAAGATCGGCGCGCGTCCTGCGACAAGCCGCCGAGCTGAGTCGCATCGACGGCAGCTCGACCCGTGCCCGGCCCGCCCAGCGTGCGCCGGGCGGCCGCCGTGGACGTGGTGGAGCGCGCGTGCTCGCGCGGCGGGGCCACCGTGGGCCGTGGCGGCCGGTGAGCCTGGGCCGGCGCGCGCCGTCCGGCTGCCGCAGGTGCGCGAGGAGCTGGGCGGGAAGGGCGCGCGTCGATCGTCGCGGACCAGCGCGTGGAGCCGCCCATCGAGCAGCCGCGGTCTCCACCCGCGCCGCGTCCTCACGGCCTGCCGCCGGCGCGGCCTGTGCCGCTGTGGCCGGGGCGCGCGAGCGTGGGGGGCCGAGGGACCACGTCGCCGACCCTGGGTAGCGGGCGCGGGACGAGGCCAGGAACCGAAGTGCGCAAGATCGCGCGGTGACGAGTCGGCACGTGAGGTGCAGTGGAGCGTTGTCGTCCCGGGCGCGTCGCCGCCCACCACCTCCATCCCTACCGTCCCCACGAAAGGCCACGCCCATGTCGAACTTCGTCACCATCGATCCCGCCTCCCTCGAGACCGTCACCGGCGGCGCCACCGGCGAGGTCGGCGTCAAGCTGCCCGGCGGCAGCGGCAACGTCAAGTTCGACACCGCTACCCCGGCCAACCCGCAGGCCAAGGACGCCAACCCGTACATCCGCTGCCTCGACCTGGTCGGCAAGCAGGCCGGGATGATGGAGTCGGCCGACAACGTCGCCAAGCGGCAGCAGGACCTGTGTGGCCCGCTGCTCAACAAGCAGTAGTCGCATCACTGGATGCGTTCCCTCGTTGTTCCTCATCCCACGTCCACGCTCCCACCACTGAGGCTCACCATGACCACCTTCTCCTCGATCGATCCCTCGGACCTCACCTCTGTCACCGGCGGCGCCTCTGGCGAAGCCTCCATCACGCTGCCCGGCGGCAGCGGCACCATCAAGGGCGACACCGCCACCCCGGCCGCCCCGCAGGCCAGCGATCCCAGCGCCTACCTGCGTTGCCTCGAGCTGACCGGCCGCCAGGGTGGCATGTTCGAGTCACCCAACGCCATGGCCGATCGCCAGAAGGCGCTGTGCAAGCCGCTGCTCGGCCAGTAGTCACGGCGCGCCGCCGCGGGCGCGGCGCCGATCCGTGCGTCGCTTGAGTCAGTTTGACGACAAACGATCTCGACTCGGCGCCGGTGCCGGTCCTGATCGCCGGGTCCGGCTCTGACCACGGGCTCCGGCTCCGGTTCCGGTTCCGGCTCCGGCTCCGGTTCCGGTTCCGACCTCCGGTTCCGACCTCCGGGGCCGGGTCCGGCTCCCGTTCCGGTTCCGGCTCCGGCTCCGGCTCCGGTTCCGGTTCCGGCTTCGGCTCCGGTTCCGACCTCCGGGGCCGGCTCCGTTTCCGACCTCCGGGACCGGCTCCGTGACCCCGCCGACCATCGCCGTGGTTCAGGTACGCGTCGCGAGCACCCGCCCGGCCGCACGAGGTCTCCCGGGAGCGCCCGCGGACTGGCCGTCTTGGGAGGGAGGCTCGTCGGGGGCGTGACCCCGACGAGGGAGGGTTTCGCGAGAAACCCTCCCATCAACCGAGAAACCCTCCCATCAACTCAGTTCGCGGTCGTGACGATCACGACGTCGTGGAGCGCGTGCCAGCGCCGCACCGCCTCGGCCTTGGCGGGCTCGATGAGCTCGGCGACGGCGGCGACCTCCTCGGGGTCACCGGTCGGGGCGAACACCTCGGGTGGGCACAAGACGAACGCCAGGACGTCGAGCGCGCAACCGGGATCGGGGGTGAACCCACTGGCGAACACAGTCTCGGCGGCCATGGGACACGCTCGCACTCCCGATCCGCCGGGGCAAATTTTTTACGAGCCCTTGGGCTTAACCGTGATCGACTCGACCGCCATCTCGACCTTGACCTGGCGGACCTCTTCGTTGGTCGCGTCGTGCTTGTCGGGGGCGACCGAGAAGATGCGGCAGCCCTCGAACTCGACGACGCCGCGGGGGCGCCGATTGTTATCGAAGTAGGACAGCTCGGCCGCGCCGATCGGGGCCGGTTGGCCGGACATGGTCTTGGTGTGCAGGTCGATGAAGAACTGCGCCTCGATCTCGGGCAGGTAGAACGCGATGTTGGGCCACTCCACCTTGCCGGCCAGCTTGATCGGCTCGTGCCGCCCCGCGTGGTGGTACTCGACGATCTTGGTCTTGACGCTGAACGCGTCGACCTTGGTCACCCGCTTCATCGCCCCGTCGGACGCGCCGTGGTAGCTGAAGTGGAAGTTGCACGCCGACACGTGCTTCTGGCGCTGGTTCTCGCCGGTGGGGCCGCCATCGGGATCGGGCGCGGCGATGTTGCCGCCGTCGCCGACGGTGTAGACCATGGTCTCGGGTGACACCGTCACCGTGACCGTGGCCGGGTTCTTGTCGGTCGAGTTGAACGACGGGAAGTCGATGCTCGAGATGATCGCTTCTTTGAACAACCGCCGCGCCTTCTCGACGTAGTTCTTGTCGGCCGCCACCAGCGCGCCGTTGCGGCGCTCGCACGTCCCGGCGATGAACGAGTTCATCCAGTTCCACATCGCCGGGCCGGCCGCCATGCCCATGACGAGCTTGATGTCCTCGTACTTGCGCTTGCCGTTCTGGCGCAGCACGCCGAGGTTCTTGGTCCCGCTGTGGTAGGTCAGGATCTCGGTCTTGGCGTGGCCACCATCGATCGAGCGGAGCGACGTGAGGCTCTTGTCGCCGTCGAGCTCGATGGCGAACTGCGCCGACGAGTAGAGTTCGGGGCCGGTGGAGCTCTGCGATTGCGTCATGGTTGGGGCCTCGCCGTCGGTTCCAAGTGAGCGGCCGCGCACAACGGCCCGTATCACCCCATGATACGCTAGTTCCCGTGAAATCCTTCCCCTCGGGACCACGGTCGGGCCGCCGGCCGCGCCGTCGCCGCTGGGCGTTTCCGGCCGGCGCGGCGATCGCCGCCCTGCTTCTTATCCCGTTGATTTCACTTACCCTCCTGGCGATACGTGGGGGCCTCTCCGACCCGGTCGCGACCACCGGCGCGGTCGCGGTCATCCGCCTGGTCGCGGTGTTCGCCGGGATTCCGATCGCGCTGACCGGAGGCGGGATCGCGCGGCTCGCGGCCGAGGCCGGCCAGGCCCGGGGGCGCCGGCGCGCCGCGGTGGTCGGCGCGCGCACCCTGGCGGTCGCCGGGGCCGGGCTGATGATCGTCGCCGCCATCCCCAACGAGGTCATCCCCGCCAGCGCCGTTGGGTGGGTCGCGCTGGCGGCTGCCGGCGCTGGGCTTGGGGCCGTGGTCGGCGCGGCGGTGGGGATCGTCGTCGGCGACGCCTGGCCGTCGTGGGCCGAGCTGAACCCGTGGCACGACGAGCACCCGACGGCGCCGTGACCCCACGCCCGGACGCGCTGCGGCCGCTGGCGGTCGCGCTGGTGGCCAGCGTGGTGTTGTGGCAGGTCCCCTACGGCCCCTACCTCCTGTACCCGTTCAAGCTGCTGGGCACGTGGTTTCACGAGGGCAGCCACGCGCTGGCCATGGTCGTGACCGGCGCCGGGTTCGCGCGGATGGAGGTGTTCTCCGACGGCAGCGGCCTGGCCCGGGCCGCGTCGTTCGCCGGGCCGGTCGCGTCCGCGGTCATCGCCGCGGCCGGCTACATGGGCACCCCGCTGGCGGGTGTCTCGATGGTGTGGCTGGCCCGCGACGCGCGCCGCGGCCGGCGGGTCCTCGTCGGCCTGGCGATCGTGCTGGGCGCGACCGCGCTCGGCTCGCTCGACAACCGGTTCGGGCAGGTCGCGATCGGCGCCACCGCGGCCGCGGTCGCGGCGGCGGCGATCACGCCGTGGCCCCGGCTGCACCTGGGGCTGGCCCACCTGATCGCCGCCCAGGCCTGCATCGGGGCCATCGTGGACGTGCGGGTGTTGTTCGAGGCGGATCTGGTGGTCGACGGCAAGCCGGTGCGGGCGTCCGACGCCCACGCCATGGCGCTGGCGACGGTCGGCACCGACGCGCGCTGGGCGGTGATCCTGTGGGCCAGCCTGTGGCTCGCGTGGTCGGTGGCGATCCTGTTCGTGCTGTTCCGCCGGCTGCGCCGCCGCGAGCTGGCCGGGGCCTCGATCAGTGGACCGCCAGCTGCACCCGCGGCTCGACCCGCCGGTTGATCGCGCCGCCCGACCGCGCCGCGGTGGCGCCGTAGCCGCGCGCGATCAGGCGATCGCCGTCGACGCCGCGCGCGACGAGGTAGGCGCGCACCGCCTGGGCCCGGAGCCGGTCGAGGCCGGCGCGCCGCTCGGGCGGATCGACGTGGCCGCCCAGCTCGACCAGCTCGAGCTCGGGGTGCGCGGTCAACATCGCCGCCAGCTGGTCGAGCCGCGCCTGGGCGGCCCCATCGAGGGCGTGCGCGCCGGTCCGGAACTCGACCTGCATGCGCGCGACCGCGTCGGCCAGCGCGCCGTCGTCGACCGCGACCGCCGGCGGGGCTGGCGCGTCGGCGCACCCGCCGTCCGGACACGCCGGGGACGACGGCACCGGCGCCGGCGTCGCGACCGCGACTTGCGCGGCGGCGGGCCACAACGGCGGCGGCGTCGCCGGCGGGCCGATCACCGGGGCGCGCACGCCGCACCCTGCCAGCGCCAGCATGGCCCACAGCTCAGTGGATCGCGGCCCGCGCATCGACGACCTGGGGCCGCTCGGCCCACGGCCGCGCCTCGAGGTGGAAGTGATCGTGGTGGGCGTCGTCGTAGTCGGGCGACAGCACCAGGAAGAACAAGCCCGAGCGCACCAGCTGGCACTGCAGCACCTTGAGCACGGCCCCGCCCGCGGTCAGCGGCTGGCCCAGGCAATCGATGTCGTCGCCCAGGCCGGGCTCGTAGTCGCTGGTCACCGCCAGCAGGCCGACCTCGGGGCCGGCCAGCCGCGGCAGATCGACCGCCAGGCCGACGCTGTGCTTCGAGCGCTTGGTGGTGCCCCGGACGTTGCGCACCGAGTAGCCCGAGCTCCACCGCGCTTCGGTCAACCCCACCGCCAGGAAGTACCGCCCCGCCGCGGCCAGGCTGACCGCCAGCGAGCAGTCCACCACCAACGGATCGCGCCCGGGGGCGATCCACGCGACGCCGCCGAGCGGGCCATGGATCGCGACGGCGTCGACGATGCCGGGGCGGCGCGCCGGCGACCACGCCACGCCGCGGGCGTCGAGCTCGTCGTGGCAGCGATCGTCGGCCGCCGCCGCAGGCGTGGTGATCATGCCCACAGCCAGAGCCAGCACCAGCGCGCGGACCATGGGCGGGATCTTAGCCAGGCGCGCCGCGGCGGGCGAGTTTCTGGTGGTGGGTGGCCGCCCCGACGGCCACCGCCGCCTCACGCGCCGGGGTCGTAGAAGCGGCCCATGGCGCGGAACTTCTGGTAGCGCGCCTCGACCAGCTGGTCGCGGGTCATCGCCGTCAGCTCGCGCAGGTGGCGCTTGAGCGAGGTCCGCAGCCGGGCCGCGGTCACCGCGGCGTCGCGGTGCGCGCCGCCGGCAGCCTCGGGGATGATCTCGTCGCAGATGCCCAGGCTGACCAGGTCGGGCGCGGTGACCTTGAGCTGGGTGGCGGCGTCGGGGACCTTGGCCGGATCGCGCCACAAGATCGACGCGCAGCCCTCGGGGGTGATGACCGAATAGATCGAGTACTCGAGCATCAGGATGCGATCGGCCACCCCCAGCGCCAGCGCCCCGCCCGAGCCACCCTCGCCGATGACCACCGCGACGATCGGGCAGTCGAGCGAGGACATGACCTGGAGCGACTTGGCGATGGCCTCGGCCTGGCCCCGCTCCTCGGCGCCCTTGCCTGGGTAGGCGCCCGCGGTGTCGATGAAGCACAAGATGGGCTTGTTGAAGCGCGACGCCAGCCGCATCAGGCGGGTGGCCTTGCGGTAGCCCTCGGGCCGGGCCATGCCGAAGTTGCGGTGGAGGTTGTCCTTGGTGTTGCGGCCCTTCTGGTGGCCGATGACCAGCACCTCCCAGGCGTCGAACCGCGCCATGCCGCCGACGATGGACGGATCGTCGTGGAAGCTGCGGTCGCCGTGCAGCTCGACGAAGTCTTCGGTGAGCAGCCGGATGTAGTCGAGCGTGTACGGCCGACCCGGGTGGCGCGCCAGCTGGACCTTCTGGTGGGCCGACAGCTCGGCGAAGATCTCCTTCTGGAGCTTCTTGGCCTTCTGCTCGAGCTTGCGGATCTCCGAGGAGAAATCGACGGTCGGCGTCGACAGCCCGCGCAGCTCCGAGATCTTGCGCTCGAGATCGATGAGCGGCCGCTCGAACTCGAGGACCTGGCGATCGGATACGACGGCGACGTCACTCATGGTGCGGGAGCCTTAGGTACGCCGCCAGGTCGGCCAGGTCAACCGCCCCCGGGCTGGCGGCCCACTCGACCTCGGCCTGGCTGCGGTACCAAGACAGCTGCCGCCGCGCGTAGTGGCGCGAGTTGCGCTTGATCAGCTCGACGGCCCGCCACAGGTCGAGCCGTCCGGCCAGGTGCTCGTGCAGCTCGGCGTAGCCGATGGCCTGCTGCGACCGGAGCGGCGGCGCGAAGCCAGCCGCACGCAGCCCCGCCACCTCGTCGAGCAGCCCGGCCGCCATCATGGCGTCGACCCGCGCGTCGATGGCGGCGTACAGCTGATCGCGTGGCGGCGCGACGCCGACCAGCCGGTGCGGGTAGCGCGGCGGGACCTGGCGGTGATCGTGGCGACGGTGGTGCTCGGACAGCGGCACGCCGGTGGCGGCCTGCACCTCGAGGGCGCGGATGAGCCGCTTGCGATCGTTGCGATCGATCCGCGCGGCGCTGGTGGGGTCGACCTCGGCCAGGCGTCGCCACAGCGCCACCGGCCCGCCCTGGTCGGCCTCGGCGTCGAGCGCGGCGCGGATCGCCGGGTCGGCCGGCGGCCCCTCGAACAACCCGTACAGCAAGGCCCGCACGTACAGGCCGGTCCCGCCGCACACGATGACCGGCCGGTCCCGGGCGGCCACGGCGGCGATGGCGGCGTCGGCCAGCGCCGCGAAGCGGGCCGCGGTCATCTCCTGATCCGGTGCGATGACGTCGAGCAGATGGTGCGGCGCCGCGGCGCGGTCGGCCACGGTCGCCTTGCCAGTGCCGACGTCCATGCCGGCGTACACCTGCTGCGAGTCGCAGCTCACCACCTCGCCGTCGACGGCGGCGGCCAGGGCCAGGGCCAGCGCGGTCTTGCCGGCGCCGGTCGGCCCGACGATCACGACCAGCCGCGGCGTCACCGCGTCACCGCCCGAACCGGCGCGCGATCTCGGCGGTGCCGATGCGGAGCAGCACCGGGCGCCCGTGCGGACAGTGGGCGCGGTAGTCGACGCCGTCCATCTGCTTGAGCAGCGACGCCACCTCGGCCGCGACCAGGGTGTCGCCGGCGCGCACCACCGAGTGGCACGCCACGGTCGCCAGCACGCTGTCGAAGTGCTCCTCGACCGCGCGCGAGCCGCCCTGCTCGACCAGCTCGCCCAGGAGCGTGCGCAGCACCGCGCCAGCGTCGTGGCGCAGCCCGGCCGGGACCGCCTTGACCGCGATCGACGAGCCGCCGAACGGCTCGACGTCGAAGCCCACCTTGGTCAACACCTCGGCCCGCTCGACCACCACCGCGGCCTCCCCCGGCGGCAGCTCGATCACCGTCGGGAACAGCAGCCGCTGCACCGCCACGTCGTTCTGCTCGGCCCGCTCGCGCAGCCGCTGGAACGCGATCCGCTCGTGGGCCGCGTGCTGGTCGAGCAGCACCAGCTCGCCGTCGCCCTCGCACAGCAGGTAGGTGCGATCGAGCTGGCCCAGGTAGCGAAGGCTGGCGAAGTAGCCGGGCGGCTCGGGGGCTGCCGCGGCGACCGCGTCTGCCGCCGCGGCCGGCGACCGCACACGCGCGATCGACGACTCGGCCGGCGCGCGGTCCGCCGCCGGCGCGGGCGCGGCCGACGGCGGCGCCCGGCCGGGGTCCGCCAGGTGGGCGCCGGCTCGCGGCCGAGCGCCAGGGCCCGCTGCTGGCTGGGCGCGCGGCCCAGGCCGCCGGCCGGGAACAGCGCGCGCATCGTGTCGTCGGCGTAGCGGCCCGCCAGGTCGTCGGCGCGGCGCGGCCGCGGCCCGGTCCAGCCTGGAGGCGCGGTGCCGGCGATGGCCGGCATCAGCACCGGCGATCGCCCCGCGCTCTCCTGCAGCCACGGCGCCGCCGCCACCCCGGCCCGCACCGCGTGCCGCACCGCGCCGGTGACCGTGGCCGGGTCCGAGAACCGCACCTCGAGCTTCTGGGGATGGACGTTCACGTCGATGTCGCCGCCGGCGACCTCGACCATCACCACCGCCACCGGGTACCGCCCGCGCGGCACCCGCTCGCCGTAGCCCATGGTGACCGCCTGGAGCAGGCCGCGGTCCCGGACCCACCGGCGCCCGGCGAACAGGTGCAGCCCGCGCGACGTCGACTGCGCCAGCTCGGGCGCCGCCAGGAAGCCGCGCACCGTCACGCCGTGCTCGCTGTGCTCGATCGGGTGCAGCCGATCGGCCAGCCGGGCGCCGAGCACCGCGCGCACCCGCGCCGCCAGCGGCTGCGCCACCACGTCGAGGGCGGGGCGACCGTTGTGGCGCAGGCGGAAGCCGACCTCGGGGTGAGCCAGCGCCAGCCGCATCACCGCCTCGGTGACGTGGGACGCCTCGGTCGCCTCGCCGCGCATGAACTTGAGCCGCGCCGGCACGTTGGCCAGCAGGTCGCGCACGACCACGGTCGTCCCGGGCGGCGCGCCGGCGGCGGCCTCGGCGGTGATGACGCCGTTGTCGACCGCCAGGGTCACCGCCTCGTCCTCCCCCGGCAGCCGGGTGGTCAGCGTCAGCCGCGACACCGAGGCGATCGACGGCAGGGCCTCGCCCCGGAAGCCCATCGTGACCAGCGTGGTCAGGTCCTCGACCGCGCGCAGCTTGCTGGTGGCGTGGCGGGTCAAGGCCAGCCGGGCGTCGGCCGCGGTCATGCCGCTGCCGTCGTCGACCACCCGGATCGAACGCCGCCCGCCGCCCTCGACCTCGACGGTGATGGCGGTGGCACCGGCGTCGAGCGCGTTCTCGACCAGCTCCTTGACCACCGACGCCGGGCGCTCGACCACCTCGCCAGCGGCGATCTGATCGATCACCTGATCGGGCAAGACAGCGACACGACCCACGCGACTCGCGTAGCACGCCCGCGCCGCCACCGAAAGCCCGCCGCGCCGGCCGTCGCCGCGCGCGCCGGAACCGCCGCCGGCAAATTGCGCCGGCCCGCCACCTTCTATAAGGTCGGGCCATGGTCAGCGCCCCCGTCGGCACACCGCGTTCGCGCCCGGCGACCGACCGGGTCGTGGCGATCACCGGGGCGTGCACCTACCTGGGGACCGAGCTGTTGCGCCGGCTCGAGGAAGATCGCCGCTACGCGAAGATCTTGGTCCTCGACGTCAAGGCCCCGACGCTGTTGGCCACCGGCGCCGCCACCAAGGCGCGGTTCTTCCCGATCGACCTGACCCAGCCGACCATCGACGGCGAGATCGCGACGCTGCTGGCCCGCGAAGGGGTCGACACCGTGGTCCACGGCGCGTTCCTGTCACACCCCACCCACGCCACCGAGTGGGCCCACGAGTTCGAGGACGTCGGCACCCTGCACGTGATGAACGCGTGCGCCGCCGCCGCCCCAGCCCGGGTGGTGATGGTGTCGACCACGATGGTGTACGGGGCCCAGCCCGAGAACCCCAACTTCCTCGACGAGCGCGCCGAGCTGCGCGGCCACAAGGACTCGCGCTTCATCAACGACAAGGTCCGGGCCGAGAAGCAGGCCTACCGGTTCGCCCGTGAGCACCCGGACACCCAGGTCACCACGCTGCGCTTCGCGCCCATCCTGGGGCCCACGGTCAACAACCTGCACACCCGATTCTACTCGCGGCTGATGGCGCCGGTCATGGCTGGCCACGATCCGCTGATGCAGTTCATCCACGAGCAGGACGCGGCGTGGGCGCTCAAGCTCGCCGTCGACAGCGACGCCACCGGGCCGTTCAACCTGGTCGGCAAGGGCGTGCTGCCCTACACCACCGTGCTGGCGATGCTGGGGCGGGTGCCGCTGCCGGTGCCGTACCTGATCGCGCGCCAGGCCGCCAAGGCGCTGTGGGCGACCCAGGTGCTGTCGTCCCCACCCAGCCTGCTGGACTACCTGCTGTACGTGTGCGTGGCCGACGGCGCCCGGGCCCGGCGCGAGCTGGGCTTCACCGCGCGCTTCTCCATCAAGCGGACGCTGCTCGACTTCGTCGGCGCGTCGCCCGAGGATGGCGCCACCGACGTCGCCAGCTCGTACGCCTGACCAACTGCCACCCGCCCGACCACCCGCCACCCGCCACCCGCCCGTCCCCCCGACCATGGCCCTGCCCCCCGACGACACCGACCCGATCGACCCCGGCGCCAGCGACGCCGGCGCGCCCGACGCCGGCCTGCCCGACGACGGGTGGCCGACCATGCTCGACGACTTCTACCTGGGCGGCGAGGACTCGCTGGCGTCGGGTGACTCGTACGAGGCCTACCCGAGCGACGCCAGCAACTCGACTGACGCCGCCGCCGCCGCCCGCGAGATCGAGCGCCGCCTCGACGAGGGCCGCACGCCGGTGTACCCGCTCGACGCTCGCCGCCACCTGCCGCTGGAGTTCGTGTGGAAGCGGTGGCGCGCGCTGGCCATGCGCGGCCGGGCCGACGTGGTCGACGACTTCGGCCGCGACCCCATCGCCACCGCCCGGTGGGAGTGGATCATCGACTTCCTGTACAGCCGGTGGTTCCGGGCCGAGGTCACCGGCCTCGACCACATCCCGGCCACCGGGCGGGCGCTGCTGGTGGCCAACCACGGCGGCAGCCTGCCCTACGACAGCGCCATGGTGATGCACGCGGTCCGCCGCGACCACCCGGCCCGGCGCGACGTGCGGCCGCTGGTGGAGGACGCGGTGTTCCACCTGCCCTGGCTGGGCCCGCTGATGAACCGCATCGGCGGCGTCCGCGCGTGCCCCGAGAACGCCGAGCGCCTGCTCAACAAGGACGAGCTGGTGGCGGTCTTCCCCGAGGGCGTCAAGGGCATGAGCAAGCTGTGGCGCGACCGCTACCGGCTGGCCCGCTTCGGCCGCGGCGGCTTCATCAAGCTGGCGCTCAAGACCGGCACGCCGATCATCCCGGTGGCGGTGGTCGGCGCCGAGGCCGCGGTGCCGCTGCTGGGTCGGGTCACCTGGTTCGCCAAGTCGGTCGGGATCCCGTACGTGCCCATCACCCCGACCTTTCCGTGGCTCGGTCCCGCCGGCCTGCTGCCGCTGCCCAGCAAGTGGCGGATCGCGTTCGGCGCCCCCATCGACCTGGCCGCCGAGCACGGCGCCGCCGCCGCCGACGACCGCCTGCTGGTGGGGAGGCTGGCCGAGCAGGTGCGCGGCCAGGTCCAGGACATGGTCGACGCGCTGCGGCGCCGCTGAGCCCGGCCCGCCTGCAGCCGTGGCGGTTGCGCCGTGCCGGCGGATCCGCTGTGCTAGGCTTGAGGCCGAGGCGCAAGTGGACGACGCCGAAGATCCCGTGGCGCAGTGGCTCGAGGTGGCGCGTGGCCTCCTCGGCGAGGGCGATGATCAGCGCACGCTGACCCGCGCCAACCAGGCCGTCGATCAGGCGCTGGCGCTGGCGCTCGACCACGCGCCGGCGTGGCTGGTGAAGTGCCAGATCCTGAGCGCCAAGGGCGACGATCTCGCCGCGCTGGCCGCCGCCGAGGCGGCGCTGCGACACGCGCCGGGGTCGGCCGAGGCCCACTACTGGCGCGGCGCGCTGCTCGGCGATCTCGGCCACGTCACCGAAGGGCTGGTCGCCATCGAGTGCGCGCTCGAGGTCATCGGCGCCGCCGAGTCGTGGCTCCTCGAGGACCTGTACTTCGAGAAGGCTTCGCTGTTCCAGGCGCTGGGCCGGACCGACGAGGCCCGAGCCGCCCTGGTGGCCGGGCTGGCCCGGTGCCCGAGCTCGACCCTGCTGCGCAGCGGGCTCGAGCCGACCCGCCCGCCGCGCAGCCCGGCGCTGACGTTGTTGCGCGGCGGCCTGACCTGACCGGCCCCGCGGATCACGCGAGCGGCACGCGCAGCACGAACTCGACCGGCAGCGTCGGGCGTGACTCGACGGTGATGGTGCCGCCGTGGGCCTCGGCCACCACCCGGCAGAAGTACAAGCCCAGGCCCCGCCCCCGCCGCGCGCTGGCGGCGCGCTCGGCCGCCCGGAACTCGCGCTCGAACAGGAACTGCCGCTCGTCGTCGGTGAGGGCTCGGCCCGAGTTGCCGATGGCCAGCACCAGCTCGCCGGGCCCCGCGGCGGCGGCGCGGATCGCGACCCGGCCGGCCCGGGGCGCGTAGCGGACCGCGTTGTCGAGAAGGCACTGCAGCACCCGGCCCAGCAGGCGCGGATCGACCGCCGCCGTCAACAGCGGCGGCACGTCCTGCTCGACCACCAGGGCGCGGGCCTCGACGTCGGCGGCCACCGTGGTGAGCGCCAGCGCGAGCGCGGGCGCGATGCGGACCGGCGCCGGCCGCGCCACCACCGTGCCGCGGGCCAGCGCGTCGGCGTCGACGATGTTGCCGACCAGCGCCAGGGCCCGGCTCACCAGCGCGTCGCAGTCGTCGAGGTAGCCGCCGGCGTGGTCGGCCAGCGCCTCCCCCAGCTCCTCGCGCAGGAGCGCCAGGTTCCCGGCCAGGGCGGCCAGTGGGTTGCGCAGATCGTGGACCAGGGTCGCGACCAGATCGCGGTCAGCCGGCGCGGGCGGGTCGCCGTCCTTGGCGGCCACCGTCAGCCGACCACGAGATTGCGGCCGCCGGCCTTGGCGGCGTAGAGGTTGTCGTCGGCCTGCTTGACGAAGGCGTTCCAGTCGACGGTGTCGACGCCGAGGGTGGCGACCCCGACCGACACCGTGAGCGGGATGTCGGTGTCCTCGAAGCGGAACCCGGTGGTCTCGACCAGCCGCCGCACCTTCTCGCTGAACTGCATCGCGTTGTGGTGATCGATCTCCGGCAAGATGATGGCGAACTCCTCGCCGCCGTAGCGGGCCAGGACGTCCTCGCGCCGGATGTGCTGCTTGATCACCGTCGCCAGGTGCTTGAGCACGTAGTCACCGGCCAGGTGGCCGAAGCTGTCGTTGACGTGCTTGAACCGGTCGATGTCGAACATGATCAACGACAGGTCGCGGCGGTAGCGCTGGGCCCGGCCGATCTCGCGCTCGAGCGTCTCCTGGAAGTAGCGCTTGTTGTAGATCTGGGTCAGGCCGTCGACGGTGGTCAGCCGGTAGATCTCTTCGTGGTAGGCGTTCTCGATGTTCGATCCGGACAGGAACTTGAAGATGCACCGGCCGACCTTGATGAAGTCGCCGTCGCGCAGCAGGTACTCGTCGATCAGCTCGTCGTTGATGTAGGTGCCGTTGGTCGACCCCATGTCCCGCAGCACGATCGAGCCGTTGGAGTTGAGGATCTTGCAGTGGTTGCGCGACACCGCCTCTTGATCGATCTGGATGTCGGCCTTGCTCGACCGCCCGATGATGATCTGGGCCCGGGTGAGGTTGAACTTGCGGCCCAGCTCGAGGCCGTAGATCACCACCAGGCAGGCCTCCTTGGCCGCCGGCCGATCACTGATCTTCGAGATCGCCGTGACGACGGTCTTCTGGCGGCCGGTGTCGCTCAAGCGGCCCTCATCGTAGCGCAACCGGTCACGGCGCGCTCGCGGTCCCGTGGCTCTCGGCGCACTCGACCCGATCGGCCCCGGCGGCGCGACACACCAGGGCGTCGGTGAGCTGGTAGCCGCCCCGGAGGAACCGGTAGGTGTGCAGGAGCGTCCGATCGCCGCCGAGCTGCCAGTAGGTGCGCAGCCCGGGCCACCGGCCCTCGGCCACCGGCTCGAGCTGGAGCGCGGTCCCCGCGACGGTCCCGGCGAAGCGCGTGCAGCCGCTGCCGGGATCGGCGATGAACACGTGCCAGTAGCAGTTGTCGCCCTGGCACTGGGCGCCGTCGGCGACGATGGTCTCGACGGTGCCATCGCCATCGAGGTCGAGATCGGCGTGACGCCGGGCCGCCGCCGCGCCGACCTGCTCGGGTGGCGCACACTCGCCCAGCTTGATCTGCGGGGTCGGCAGCCGGGTCACGTCGGGCCCGCGCGGCGCCGGGCGTCGGCCGCAGCCGATCAGCGCGGCGGTCACCGCCAGCGTCAGCCCGGCCCGGTCACAGCGCATAGCGGCCCTCGCCGAGCAGCGGCCCGACGCGGCCGGCCAGCTCGGCGTAGCCGTCCCGCCCGAGGGCGGCGTAGGCCAGGCGCTTGGCCTCCTCGACGCCGGGCTGGTCGAACGGGTCGACGCCGTACAGCGGCCCGGCGTAGGCAGTAGCCAGCTCGAGCAGCATGATCACCTGCCCCACCGCGTGGGCGTCGATGCGCGGCAGCGCCACCACCCCGGTGGGGCGCTGGCGACCGACCAGCGAGCCGATCGTGCCGCGCAGCTCGGCGTCGAGCAGCTCGCCCATGCCGCGGCCGGCCAGGTAGGCGTACTCGGGGCGGCTGGCCGCGAGCGCCGTGGCCGGGATGGTGAGCTCCACCTCCCGGGCCAGGGGCGCCATCATCAGCACCACCTTGTCGCGCGGACCCTCGACGTAGAGCTGCAGCTGCGAGTGCTGATCGGTCGCGCCGCGCGCGGCGATCGGCGTGGGCCCGACGTTGACCAGCCGGCCGTCGGTCGCCCGCTCCTTGCCCAGGCTCTCGGCCCACAGCTGGCGGAACCAGTCGGCCAGATCGTAGAGCGCGTCGGCGTAGGCCATCAGCACCACCATCGGCCGGCCGCGCTCGACGTGGTGCAGGTGCAGCATGGTCGCCAAGAGCAGCGCCGGGTTGGTCCTCAGATCCCGGCCCACGCAGCGATCGCGCATGGCCTGGGCGCCATCGAGGAGCCCGACCACGTCGAGGCCGGCCGCCGCCGCTGGCAGGAGCCCTACCGCGGTCAGCACCGAGAACCGGCCCCCCACCGACGCGGGGATCGCGAACGTGGGCCAGCCCTGGGCGGTGGCAGTCGCGCGCAACGCCCCGGCGGTCGGATCGGTGGTGGCCACCAGGTGCTGGCGGGCCCGGTCCGGCCCCAGCGTCCGCTCGAGGTGATCGGCGACCACCAGCAGCTGCGACGCGGTCTCGGCGGTCCCGCCCGATTTGGTCACCACGTTCCACACCGTCCGCGCGGGGTCGCACACCTCGAGGATCGCCGCCAGGGTCGACGGATCGGCGTTGTCCGGGAACAGCAGGCGGCGGGGCATCCCGGGCGAGCGCGGGCGCAGCGCGTCGAGCGGCCGGGCCAGGGCGCCGTAGAGCGCCTTGGGGCCCAGGCTCGATCCGCCGATGCCGAGCACCACCATGGTGTCGACGTCGGCCGGCAGGCCGCGGGCGTAGTCCAGACAGGCCCGGGCCGGCCCGCGATCGTCGACCAGGTCCATGAACCCGATCTCGCCCGCGGCCCGCCGCGCGGCGATGGCGTCGACCGCGGCGGCGGCGGCGGCAGCGCGCCCGTCCAGATCGGCCTCGGTGAGGCCGTGGTCACCGAGGACAGCGGCGGTGAGGCCGTTCAGGTCGAGCGTGATCGGAGTCGGCATGGGGCCCAGACGGTACCAGAACGGTCATTAGTTGCGCGTCCCTGGGCGGGTGCGGTAAGCAGTCATGTCCCGATGGCTCGCAGGGTCCGTAGAAATCTCGTCCTCGGTGTCGGCGTGGCCCTGGCCGCGGCGGTGCTGGCCCTGGGCCGTGACGAGGACCGCGTCGCCGCCAACCTCGGTCGCAGCGACGTCGCGAACGCGGCGCCCGCCGAGCTGGCGGCGCCCGCCACCGTGGCGGCCGCTGCCCCGGCCCCCGCGCCGGTGCTGGTGCCCGAGGCCGCCCCGGTCCTGCCACCGCCCCGGCCCAGCCCGGCCCCCCTGGCGGCGCCGGCGGGCCCGACCGTCGACCTGGCCCGCATGGAGCTGCGCGGCGACCGCTTCGTCGCGCCGATGAGCGACGGCCGCACCGCGGTGCTCACGCTGGATCCCGCCATCCAGGCAGTGGCCGAGAAGGTCCTCAAGCGGGCCCGGGCCCCCCGGGGCGCCATCGTCGTCACCCACCCTGACGGGCGCATCCTGGCGCTGGCCGGGCGCCGCACCGAAGACCCGACCGGCGCCGGCGAGGGCATCGACGATCCGCGCATGGCGCTCGAGGCGTGGGCGCCGTCGGCCTCGGTGTTCAAGGTGGTGTCGGCCGCGGCGCTGGTCGAAGCCGGCGTCAAGCGCAGCGACAAGGTCTGCTACCACGGCGGGGTTCGGTCGGTGACCGAGTCCAACCTCGGCAACTCGCCGCAAGACAGCCGGTGCGAAGACCTGGCCTTCGGTGTGTCGCACTCGCAAAACGCGATCATCGCCAAGCTGGTCCACCAGCACGTGGCGCCGCGGCAGCTGGCCGAGGTGGCCCGCCGTCTGGGTTTCGGGCGCGCGCTGCCCCTGCCCACCGCGGCCGAGTTCGGCAAGGTCGACGTGCCCGACACCAAAGGCCTGGACTTCGCGCGCACCGCCGCGGGCTTCACCGGCGTCGAGCTGTCGGCGGTCGGCGGCGCGCTCCTCGCCAACACTGTCGCCACCGGCGGGGTCGCGGCGCCGCCGCGGCTCATCGCCGCTTACCTCGACGGCGACGCCGAGACCCCGAGCCAGGCCGGCGCGCCCGAGCGCGTGCTCGAGGAGACCGTCGCCGACGAGCTGGCGGTGATGATGGCCGAGACCTGCACCGACGGCAGCGCCGCCAAGGCGTTCACCGGCCGCGATCGCATCCCCGGCGTTGAGGTCGCGGGCAAGACCGGGACCCTGTCGGGCTCCGAGCCCTTCTACATGCAGTACTCGTGGTTCGTCGGGTTCGCCCCCACCAGCAAGCCGCAGCTCTCGGTGTCGGTCATCCTCGGCAACCCGGAGAAGTGGCAGCTCAAGGCCCACACCGCGGCCCGGATGGTGCTGGTCGAGGCGCTCCGCAGCCGCGCCGGATCGTGATCGATCGCGCAGCGCGGCGGGCCGCACGGCGATCCGCTGAATGATATGATGACGGCGCCGTCACACGCTTGTCGACGCGGGCCGTCACCGCGCCGACTGTCCGGAGGAAACATGGCTTCGACTCGACTGTTCTTGGGCCTCGCGGTCTCGCTGGCGCTCGTCCCGACCCTCGCCGCACCCGCCTCGGCCCAATCCCCGGCCGACCAGGCCGCCCAGCTCAACGAGCAGGGCAAGCTCCTCATCCGCAGCCGCGACTATGCCGGCGCGAGCGCCAAGTTCCGGCAGGCCATCGAGCTGTCGCCGGAGGGGCGCTTCTACCTGAACTTCTGCATGTCGCTGTACCAGGAGGGCAAGCTGGGTGAGGCGCTGTCGGCGTGCCGCGCCGTCGGCCCCCGGGGCGGCTCGGGCGATCAGGTGGCCCAGGCCAAGAACATCGTCGACCAACACATCGTGCCGCAGATGCGCGCCGCCGGGATCGATCCCGACGCGCCGCCGACTGGGACTGGCAACACCGGGACCGGCGACGGCACCGGGAACACCGGCACCGGAGATGGCACCGGGAACACCGGCACCGGGAACACCGGCACCGGCGATGGCACCGGGAACACCGGCACCGGGAACACCGGCACCGGCGACGGTACCGGGAACACCGGTACCGGGAACACCGGCACCGGGAACACCGGCACCGGCGCCAGCAACTTCACCGTGGCGCCGCCGCCGTCGCTGTTCGATCAGAAGGCGGCCAAGCCCAGCCACGCCTACACGTGGACCCTCGGCGGGCAGCTCTTGGCGCTGGGCACCAAGGAGGGCTACGCTGGGGACTACAACAGCGGCACCGCCGGCCTCCGGGTGACCGGCGACTACATGCTGTCGGCCCGCTCCGGCTTCGGCGCCCAGGGCTACCTGACGTTCTACAACGTCGGGGCCGACGCTGGCGGTGTCGGCGTCCAGGTGTTCGACCTGGGGCTCGCCGCGTACAAGGAGCTGTGCAGTCGGCGGATCTGCCTCAAGCCGCTCGTCGGCCTCCACATCGGCGCGATCGGCCCGGCGTTCGACGACACCAGCGACTCGTTCGCCCGCCTGGGCGTCCGCGGCGAGCTGGGCTTCGAGTACGCGCTCGGGCAGCGCTTCGAGAACGTCATCACCCTGGGGCTGGGCGCCGACTTCTACACCGCCGCCACCGGCGGCAACGACTCGACCGGCAGCCCGAGCTTCTACAACCTGGACACCCCGGGCCGGAACACCTACTTCGCCATCGGCTACACCCGCCGGTTCAACACGCCGCTGGGCAGCTCGCCGCTGTTCACGCTGCAGTAGGTGACCCCCGCTCAGTCGTCGTCGGCGTCGGGGCGATCGGCGCCGACCTCGACCCGGCGCCGCTCGAAGAAGCGGTGCAGCGCGGGGAAGCTCTCCGACAGAAACTCCGTGGCCAGCCGGGGACCGGCCTCGCGCAGCAGCAGGGTCTCCATGTCCGCGTCGCCGCGCTTGCCCAGGGCCCAGGCCAGGAGCACCAGGTTGGTCCCGAACCGGCTGCAGCCGAGGGCAACCTTGGCCCAGTCGTAGAGCTCTTCGTCGGCCGGCAGCTCCGACGGGTCGTCGGCGCAAAACGCCAACACCAGGTCGGTCAGGGCCAGCTCGAGGGTAAAATAGTCGCCGCTGGGCGCCTGGGTCAGCTCGGTGCGCGCGGTGCGCGCCGCCTCGACGCGCCCCATGACGGCCAAAAGCTGCGCTCGATCGAACGCGCACACCCAGTACATCGCGCGCCGACGCCGCGGCGCCACCGCGCCCATCGCCCGGTCGTACAGCGCGAGCGCGGTGTCGAACTGGCCGCGCTGCCACTCGAGCTTGCCGCGGAGGTAGGCCAAGAACGGCCGCAGGGGCTCGCCGACCCGCCCGCTCTCGAGGGCCTCGACCGCCGCCAGGGCCTCGTCGCGCCGGCCGGCCGAGGCCAGCACCAGCGCTCCCCGGGCCCGGCGCCAGGCCCGGCTCTGCCGCCACAGCACCGCGCCGAACAGCGCCGCTGCCACCGCGCCGATGAGGGGCCCTGAGGCCAGCGACATCGCGGCCACGCCGATGCCGGCCACGCCACCGACCGCCGCCCACGCCACCGCCTGCTGGCGGCGCATGGCTGGCTCACCCATCACCTGGCCGCGATCGTCGAGCAGCAGCACTTCACCTGGCTTGGCGTCCGACAGGGAGCGAGACACCCGCCACGGCGGGGCCTCGCCCACCAGCACCAGGGCCGTCTCGCGATCGCTGCTCACAGCTCGGAGTCTAGCGGATGTGGCCGCAACCGGTCGCCCCCGCGCCGGCGCTTGATGCGGGCCTCGACCGCCTGGGCGCGCCCGCGGCTGTCGACTGGGCCGACGATCCGCCCGACCTGCCAGGGTCGGTTGGCCCGCGTGGCGCGGGCGCCGCCGGCCAGCTCGCCGTTGTGCTGCCGCAGCCGCCGGGTCACGTCGGTGGCGATGCCGACGTAGGTGCGGCCGCCGGGTGACACGAGCACGTACACGAACCACACGCCCGACGCATTTTGCACCTCAATTTGCGCCCGGTGGGACGGGGTGCGGCGGTCGAGATCTGCTAGGTTCCGCGCGTCCGTTCGCCGCGCCGCGGCATCACATCGTGGAGCCGGCCGCCCGGCCCACCTCAACCGTCCCGATGGAGTACCCGCATGTCCGGTAAGACCGCCAAGCTGATCCTGCCCGACGGCGCCGAGCACACGTTGCCGGTGGTCGTCGGCACCGAGAACGAATCGGCCATCGACATCCGCGCGCTCCGTTCGCAGACCGGGCACATCACCATCGACGCCGGCTACATGAACACCGGCGCGACCACCAGCGCGATCACCTACCTCGACGGCGAGCAGGGCATCCTGCGCTACCGCGGCTACGCCATCGAGGACCTGGCCCAGAAGTCGACCTTCGTCGAGGTGAGCTACCTGCTCATCAACGGCCACCTGCCCAACAAGGCCGAGCTCGAGGAGTTCTCGGTCAAGCTGACCCGGCACTCGATGATCCACGAGGGCATGCGCCACTTCTTCGAGGGCTTCCCGCCGGGCAGCCACCCGATGGCGGTGCTGTCGGCCATGGTGACGTCGATGTCGGCGTACTACCCCGACTGTCTCGACCGGTCGGCGCCGATGGACCTCCACCTGACCCGGATCCTGTCGAAGGTCCGCACCATCGCCGCGTTCTCGTACAAGAAGACGATCGGCCAGCCGATCATGTACCCGCGCAACGTGCTGTCGTACTGCGCGAACTTCCTGCACATGATGTTCGCGGTGCCGGCCGAGCCCTACGAGCCCGATCCGATCATCGTCAAGGCGCTCAATCAGCTGCTCATCCTGCACGCCGACCACGAGCAGAACTGCTCGACGTCGACCGTGCGCATGGTCGGCAGCTCGGACGCCAACGTCTACGCCGCGGTGGCCGCCGGCATACTGGCGCTGTGGGGACCGCTCCACGGCGGCGCCAACCAGGCGGTCATCGAGATGCTCGAGGCCATCAAGGACCCCAACGGGCCGTACCAGGGCGACTACAAGAAGTTCATCGCCGAGGTGAAGGACAAGAAGTCCAACACCCGCCTGATGGGCTTCGGCCACCGCGTCTACAAGAACTACGATCCGCGGGCCAAGATCCTGAAGAACATGACCGACGAGGTGCTCAACCACCTCGGCATCGACGATCCGATGCTCGACATGGCCAAGGGCCTCGAGGAGGTCGCCCTGTCGGACGACTACTTCATCTCGAAGAAGCTCTACCCCAACGTCGACTTCTACTCGGGCATCCTGTACCGGGCGATCGGCATCCCGACCCCGATGTTCACCGTGATGTTCGCCCTGGGCCGCATCCCGGGCTGGCTGGCTCACTGGAAGGAGATGGTCGACGATCCGGGCACCAAGATCGGCCGGCCGCGCCAGATCTACACCGGCGAGACTCACCGCCCCTACGTGCCGCTCAGCGAGCGCTGAGCCGCGGGCGGCCGGCGCCGGCAGGTCTTGCGCCGGCGGGATTGCCGCGGCATGGTGCCCGCCATGTTGGCGCCGGCGCAGGCCACCTCTTCCGCAACCACCGAGGGCATCGAGGTCACCGTCCGCTCGCGGTACCTGCCCGAGCAATCGTCGCCCGACCACGGGCGCTACGTGTTCGCCTACTCGATCGCGATCACCAACCGGGGCGAGCGTCCGGCCCAGCTGCGGACCCGCCACTGGGTCATCACCGACGGTCGCGGCGCGATCGAGGAGGTGCGCGGCGACGGCGTGGTCGGCGAGCAACCCCGCCTCGAGCCCGGCGAGCACTTCCAGTACACCTCCGGGTGCGTGCTCAAGACCCCGATCGGCACCATGCACGGCAGCTACCAGATGGTGCGCGACGACGGCGCCGGCTTCGACGCCGAGATCGCGACGTTCTCGCTGGTCGCCCCTGGGCGCCCCGCCTCGGCGATGAACTGACGCCTGGCCGCCGCTGACCGCGGCCGGGTGAGTCGGGGCGACCGCGTGACGCCTCCCACGCGCCCGGGACCGGTTCCCGGATATGGCCGGTCGCCGCTGGTACACTCACGACATGCGCCTGACCGTTCTGTTGTACGCGTTGGCGACGGCGAGCGGCTGCGCGACGACGCTGCCCATCTACGGGATGGGGCAGCGCTACCGAGCCGAAGACGAGGCCGGCGCCAGCGCCAAGCCGGTCTCGAAGTTTCGCGCATGCGCCGCCGGGTACTGGCTGGCCGGGCTGGGGGTCGACGCAGCCTTGATCGCGGCCGACCTGGGCCTGGGCGAGACCCTCGATGGCGTCGACGCGCTGGTGGTTACGCCGCTGGTGCTCGACGTGTTCGTCAGCACCGTCGTGGCGGTGCCCTGCCTCCTCGGCGACTGACCGGCCGGCAGGCCCGGGGGCGTGATGGCGGCCGGACCGCGACCCGGTCCGGCGACGCCCCGCGCGCGCGTTCGCAGGGAGCAACCTGGCGGCTGGCGCGACTACCCGTCAAAACGAGAGGAGTGCGCGTACCCCCCCATGACCCGACTTGTCCGACGCAACGTAGAAGGCAACCTGGAGCCTCGCTTCTGTGAGATCGCTGGCGAGGGCGCCGAGCTGGTGCTCCGCGAGGGCGGCCTGGGCGAGGCCGGCACCGAGACCCGAGAGGCCTGCGCCTCCACCGAGGACGCCCAGGCCCGCGCCGCCGCGCTGGTCCGCGAGCACATCGAGGCCGGCTGGCAGCCGGCGCACGAGCCGGTCCCGGCCGCCGTGCGCTTCCTGGAAGCGGGCCTGGTGACCGAGCTGCGCGCCCGGGGGCTCGAGCCCAAGGCCGCCCCGACCGACCACGCGGCGACCTTCGCGGCCTACCACGGCCTGTCGATGCCGGCGGAGCTCCGGGGCTACCTGGCCATGCGCGACCAGTTCGAGTTCGGCTACCACAGCGTCGGCGAGCTGCGGATCTTCGGCGAGGACGTGTGGCTGCCCGATCCGGCGCAGGGCAACCTGGTCGAGCAGGTCGTGGCGATGGGGCAGCGGAACTACCTGAGCACCGACCTGCTGGAGTACTTCTGCGGCTGCGTGTACCTGGGCAGCCTGGGCAACGGCGACGCGTACTTCGCCGCGCTCATGCCCGGGGTCGACCGGGCCGAGGTCTACTACTGGGACCACGAGACCAACGATCTGGAGTGGTCGCTGGCCGACTCGGTGGCGACCATGGTCTACGCCAACCACCTGCTGGCCCAGGTCAAGGCGAAGGACGACGCGGAGAGCGCTGACGGCGACGACGAAGGCACCACGTCGGTGTCGTCGATCGCCGCGCGGTTCGCGACGATCCGCGCCCGGTGCAAGCTGCCGTGGCACTTCAACAGCCTGAAGGAGCTGGGGCAGGCCGATGAGGACGAGGACGAGGACGAGGACGAGGACGAGGGCGACGGCGAGGGTGACGGCGAGGGCGCCGCGTGGAGCGGTGCGGTCGAGGCCCGCTACTATTTCTACCGGTCGCTGTGGATCCAGCAGCTCCTCCGCAACCGCCGGCTAAGCGACGTGCCCGGCATGTTCACGATCGTCGACCAGGCGACGTTCGACGCCGACAAGGTCATGAACGGGCCGTGGTTCAAGCGCTTCCCCGCCAGCGCGCTGTACACGCTGTGGCGCCTGTTCTTCTTCGACAAGGCCGCGCAGCTGGCCCAGGCCATCGCGATCGCGCAGACCAGCGACAACCCGATCATCCGAGACGCCGCGGCGCTGGTCGCCGAGCTCCAAGCCGGCCGCAAGGAGCTGGGGGCGATCGAGGACATCCACGCGCTGCGCCGCGAGTTCCTGGCGCTCGATCTCGACCCCGATCGCGCCGAGGCGCGGGCCCGCGAGCAGGCCGCCGCCGCCGCCGCCGCCGAGGCCAAGGCCGACGCCGACCGGGCCCGCGCCGAGGCGATGGTCGCGGCCCACGACGTGGCGGGGCTCATCGACCTGGCCTGGGCCGAGGTCGGCAACGAGGTGGTCATCCCGATTCTCTACGCCGCGATCGGGGCCGCGCCGCCGTCGCCCGAAGCCTGGGTCCGGGCCCAGTTCGTCCTCGAGCCGGTCGAGGACCAGCCCGACCTCGAGCGCCACCGCGCCGAGCTCGCCGAGGTGCTGGGGACCCCCGCCAACGCATGGCTGGCCCCGCTGCTCCTGACCAAAGACGTGATGCTCGAGGCGGTCGGCGCCATGCGAGACCGCCGGGCCCTGCCGTTCATCGCCGAGCGCCTGCGCCGCCGCGGCGCAGGCATGACCTGGCGGCTGGCCGCCGCGTCCACTGCGGCCGCCGCCACCGGTGACGCCGAGGTGGTGCCGTGGCTGTGCGCGCTGGTCGACGCCCTCGACTACGATCCCGACGACTACGTCGCCGCGATCGGCAAGAAGGAGCCGCGGCTGGCGGCGCTGGCGGCGCTCGGCGAGCTGGGCGATCCCCGGGCCGAGGCGTGCCTGGTCGCGATCGCGCGCGGCGCCAACGCCAAGCTGCGGGCCCGGGCGCTGGCCTGCCTCGGTGCGGTCGGCGGCGACGACGCGCGCGCCTGCCTCCTCGAGCACCTGGACACCGGCTACCGGCGCCCGGCGCTCTACGGCCTGGCCCGG
Source organism: Kofleriaceae bacterium (assembly GCA_041389965.1). Classification (GTDB taxonomy): domain Bacteria; phylum Myxococcota_A; class Polyangia; order Haliangiales; family Haliangiaceae; genus UBA2376. The sequence continues at coordinate 590,232 of JAWKQV010000004.1, forward strand.
ATGGGCGCCCACGCCGCCCTGCCCCGGGCCCGCGCCGTCGTCGACGGCCTCCGCGGCGCCCGCGAGCGGTGCATCTACGAACAGGTCATGGCGGCGGCGCTGGTGCCGACGGCCGAGCGGGGCGAGGCCGAGCGCGAGGTGGGCCGCTTCGCCCTGGGGGTGGTCGAGGCCAACAAGCACGAGGACGCCGAGCTGCGTGAGATCGCCATCGGGCTGCTGGCGTCGTCGACGGCGCCGGCCGACCGCGCCGCGCTGACCCAGCTCCTGGGCGCCGAGTCGCCCCGGGTCCGCCGGGCCGCTCGCCAGGCGCTGGCGCCGGTCGGCGTCGAGCCTCGCTACCTCGACCGGGTCACCGCCGACGCGGGCTTCGCCTCCGGCGGCGCGGCCTGGCTGATCGCGGCGCTGGCCGACGCCACCGGCGTGTTCCGGCACAACCTGGTGGACCTGGCCATCGAGACCGGCGCGATCGACGACGCGGCGGTCGTGGCCGCCGTGGTCGCCTACGGCCGGACCCTGTGCGCGCCCGAGCGCTACAGCTACACCTACGTGCTCGACACGTGGGAGCGCGCGCTGGCGACGATCAAGGCGATCGCCACGCTGGGCCGGCCGGCGACCGACGACTTCGCCGCCGAGGTGCTGACCCACCCGAACCCGATGATGCGCGAGGCGCTCAAGTACGGCGCGGGCGAGCTGGTCGAGCGCCTGCGCGGCCGGCCCGGTGGGCTCGCGCAGCGCCGCCCCGCGGCCGCGCCGGCGGCCCCTACGGTGGCCCTGACCGCCGCGCGCCTCGGCGTGAGCCGCTTCGGGTTCGGCGCCAAGATCAACGGCGCGTGCTTCGCGCCGAGCGGCGACCGCCTGTACGTCGTGGGCGGCGACGGCGGCGCGCCGGCCGCCTTCGATCGCGACGGGGTCCGCGTCGCGACCTACTCCGCGGTGCGTGGGTGGGCCTACGACATCGACGTCCACCCGGACGGCGGCGTCGCGGCGGTCGGCCTCCACGCCGGCCACCTGCTGCTGCTCGACGTCGCCAGCGGCGACGTCCTGGCCGACCTGCGCGGCCACCGCGGCGTGCCGACCGGCGTCCGCAAGGTCCGGTTCTCGCCGTCGGGCAAGCGGCTGGTGTCGTGCTCGGACGACCAGACGCTCATCGTGTGGGACGTCGAGGCCCGGGCCGTCGTCCACCGGGTGACCGAGGCGTTCGACGTCAACGCGGTGGACTGGCTGCCCGACGAGTCGGCCGTCGTGTTCGGCACCGACAAGCAGCTCGGCGTGGTCGAGCTCGGCGCCACGCCGCGGGTGCGCCGGCGCGATCGCAACGGCACCGCCGACCTGCGGGTGTCGCCGGCCGGCGACCAGATCGCGGTGGCCGGCGTCGGCGGCCTGGCCCTCGTCGACCTGTCCCTCGACGAGCAGCGCCGGTTCCCGCTGGCCAACGTGGCCCGGGCCCGGTGGGACGCTCACGGCCACCTGTTCGCGGCGTCGTGGGACGGCGGCCTGCACCGGATCCACCTCGACGACGGCCACGTCGTCGCGCTGGCCGGCCACGACGCGCCGATCTTCGCCCTGGCGGTCGATCCGCACACCGGCGCGCCCTTCGCGGGCGGCGACCTGGGGATCGTGGTGGCCTGGGACGGCGACGCCCCGCGCCCTCGGACGGGCACCGGCCACGTCGCCGAGATCACCACGCTGGTCGCCGGCCACGACGAGCTGGTGAGCGGCGCCAGCGATGGCACGATCGTGGTGTGGGACGCGGCCACCGGCGCCTGCCGCGCCACGCTCGGCGCCGCCGAGGTCGAGCGCGGCGACGCGATCGCGATCGCGCCTGACCGGGCGCACCTGCTCGTCACCGGCGGCGCCGGCGCGGCGCTCATCGACCGCGCCAGCGGGGCCACCGTCTGGCGGCAGGCGGAGCTGGCCCGCAGCGAGATCGCCTGCGCGGCCGGCGACGCCTACGTCGTGGGCTCGCGCGGTGAGCTGGTCTGGCTCGATCCCGCGACCGGCGCGGTCACCGACCGCCGCACCGTCGACGAAGACACCTGGCTCGAGTACCTGGTGCCGCTGGCCGATGACCACGCCGTGGTCGCCGGCTACCGCAAGACCGACCTCCAGCTGTGGAATCTGCGGACCCGGACGCTGGTCCGCACCATCCGCCTGCCGGCCCACACGGCGAAGGCCGAGACCTACGCGGTGGCGGCCAACGCGACCCAGCTGGTGGCGTCGCGGTGGGACCGCAGCGTCGACCTGATCGACCTGGCCACCGGCGCGCCGATCGCCGCCGCCATGGTGATCTTGCCTCACGCCCCGATCGCCCTGTCGCCGGATGGTCGGTGGGTGGTCGCCGGCGAGGACAACCTCTACCTGTTCGACACCGCCACGTTCGCGATCCAGGCGACCCTGGCGGTCGACGCGCCGGTCACCGCGCTGGCCTTCCTCGACGACGCCCGGGTCGCCGTCGGCCACGGCAGCGGCGCGATCACGATCGTCACGATCACCCCGGCCGCGGCCTAGCGGGTCAGCCGGCCGGGTCGGCCAGCGTGGTGCGCAGCGCGTCGAGGAGCGCCGCCACCCGGGGCACGCGCAGGCGCCCGGGTGGCAACAGCGCGTGCAGGACGATCCGGTCGAACACGTGGGCCGGCAGCACCCGCTCGAGCCGCCCGGCCGCCACCGCCGCCACCACCTCGGCCCGGGGCCGGACGCCGATGCCCAGCCCGGCGTAGGTGGCGTCGCCCAGCACCCGGCTGTCGTCGCTCTCGAAGGTGCCCCCGACCGGGACCACCACCGTCCGCCCCGCGCGATCGAGCAGCTGCCACGCGTCCTGCGGGCGTTCGCCCAGGTAGCGCAGGCACCGGTGGCGGGCGAGGTCGCTCGGGCGCCGGGGGCGGCCGTGGCGATCGAGGTAGGCCGAGGTCGCCGCCAGCCACCAGGTCACCGTCGCGATCCGGCGCGCGACGATCGAGGTCTGGGGAATGGCGCCGACGTGGAGGACGAGATCGGCGCCGTGGGCCAGCTGATCGATGCCCACGTTCGCGATCTGCAGCTGGAGGTGCAGGCGTGGGTGCCCATCGAGCAGGCCGCGCAGCGCGCCCAGGAACGTGGGAGTCGCGGCCGCCGGCGGGATCACCATCCGCACCACCCCGGCGATGGGATCCCCCGTCGGGTGCAGCTCCTCCTCGGCGGCGTCGAGCTCGGCCACCACCCGCACCGCGCGGGCGTAGAGCGCGCGGCCCTCGTCGGTCAGGGCCAGGGCCCGGGTGGTGCGGTGGGCCAGCCGGACGCCGAGGTCGTCCTCGAGCTTCATCAGCCGGCGACTGACCGCGTTGGTCGACAGCCGGAGGGTCCGCGCCGCCGCCGCCAGGCTGCCGGCGTCGACGATGCGCGCGAAGGTCCGCAGGTCGGCGAGGCGATCGAAAGGCACGCTGGGTTTTGTCACAACATCGGTGATAGTCAATCCACCATTTGTCACCTACCCGGAGACATCCAGGTGGCCCATCGTGAGCCCACACAACCCACCTGGAGATGCACCATGTCCTTCACGCTGCGCGACCACGTCGCCGCCCCGGCCCACGTCGCCTCCCTGGCGCTGGCCGCAACCCTGCTCGCGGTGTCCGCCTGCGGCACCACCGCCCACCCCGCGGCCGACGCGACGACGGTCGACGCCCCCGCCCCCGACGGGCCGGTCGACGCCCCGCCCGCGGCCTGCCCGGCGGTGTCCGCGGTCCAGCCCCGGCCCATGCACGACCAGGTCCTGGCGCCGCCCGGCCTGCCCACGGTCACCATGCGCTACGTCGAGGCCGGCACCGGCCCCACGACCTTCGTGCTCCTGCACGGCATCCCGACCTCGTCGTACGAGTGGCGCAACGTCATCCCCGGCCTGGCCGAGCTGGGCCGCGTCGTCGCGCCGGATCTGATCGGCTTCGGCGCGTCGGATCACCCCGATCGCGATCTCGACTTCGCCGAGCACGTCGCGTACCTGGGTGCGTTCCTCGACGGGCTAGCGCTCGATCACGTCATCCTGGTCGTCCACGATCTGGGCTCGGTCGCCGGCCTGGCGTGGGCCGCCCAGCACCCCGACCGGGTCCGCGGCCTGGTGGCGATGGAGAGCCTGATCCCCGATACCATCCCGGCCAGCGTGGCCCAGAGCCCGTCGGGGTGCACCGCGGCGATGCCGGACGCGCCGGCCTGCCTGTGGTTGTTCTTCCGCAGCCCGGCCGGCCAGAGCGCCATCGTCGACGGCAACTTCTTCATCGACAACGCGCTGGCCGGTGAGCCGTGCCCGCCCAGCCCGGCGGCCCTCGACGCCTACCGCGCCACCTTCCCGACGCCGGCCAGCCGGCTCCACCTCGCCAACGGGCCGGCCCTGGTCCCGGTCGACGGCGTGCCGGCGACCTTCGCGCCCATGCTCGCCGACTACGCTCGCTGGCTCGAGACCTCGACCATCCCCAAGCTGGTCCTCTATTCATCGCCTGGGTTCCTGTCGCCGGCTGCGGTCGCCCAGCGCGCGGCGGCGACGTGGCATTCGACCGAGGCCCGCGACGTCGGCCGCGCGTTCCACTTCATCCCCGAGGTCCAGCCGGCGGCGGTGACCCAGGCGATCCGCGACTGGTACGCGCGGGCGTTCTGACGCGCGGGCCGGGCTGGGCCAGGCCGGGAGTCGCAATCATCGCTTTGGGTTAGAAGATTTCCCGGGGTGACCGAACTTTGTGCCAAGCTCGAGCGATGCCAGGACGTCCAAGGGAGTGACCATGACTCCCGCAGAACGTGAAGGGGCGGCGGCGGCCCGGCTGGTGAGCCTGGCCAAGGCCGGCGACCTGCGCGCGTTCGAGGAGCTGGTCCGGCGCTACCGGCGCCGCATCTTTGCCCTGGCCTTGCACCTCACCGGGTCGCCGTCGGACGCCGACGACATCGCCCAGGACGTGTTTGTCCGCGCCTACCGCGCGCTCGAGGGCTTCGAGGGCAAGAGCGAGTTTTTCACCTGGGTCTACCGGATGGCGGTCAACTGTTCGCTCAACGTCCGCCGCGACCGCAGCCGACGACCGGAGGATCCGCTCGACGACGACCCCCGCGTCGAGCTGGCCGTCGCGGTCGACGCCAACGGCGATCCCCGCAAGGCGGCCGAGCTGCGCGAGACCTACCGCCGCCTGTTGCGCGGCCTCGACGGGCTGCCGGCCGAGATGCGCACGACGGTGGTGCTGGTGGCGCTGCAGGGCATGTCCCACGGCGAGGCGGCGGTGGTGGCCCAGGTCACCGAGGGCACCATCGCTTGGCGCATGCACGAAGCCCGCACCCGGCTGCGCGAGGCGCTGGGCGCCGACAAGGTCAGCCGCCGCCGCGGCCTGTCGGGGGAGCTCGAGGGGCTGCTGCGGTCGCTCGGCCTGCCGGTCCTGGCGTCGAACTGACCGCGGGGCGGCCGGCCGCCGACCGCGGTACCAGGCCCTCCCCTCGCCGCGGCCGATGCGGTAAGAGGGCGCGATGAACACGCCGAACCGGTCGCCGACCCACCGTGACATCGAGCTGGCCCGCCTTGCCGGCCTGGGCCTGGAGGTCGAAGAGCTGGCCGAGGGCGGGCCGGTGACCCCCGACCGCGTCATCGCCCTGGCCGAGGAGCAAGGCAAGCCAGCCAGCCACTACTACGTCGCCGTCGCGCTGGCCAGCGACGTCGAGCTGCCGACCGCACCGGTGACCCTGGTGGCGTGCGCCGGCAAGTGCCAGAGCTGGGGCGCGCTCGACTGCATCGAGGCCGCGGTGGCCGACTGGGAGAGCCACCGCGACTTCGCGATCGGGGTGCGCCCGTGTCTGGACAAGTGCGCCGACGCCCCGGTCATCGAGCTGCGCACCCCCGACGGGACGGCGACCCTGACCCGCGCCAAGCCCCAGGACGTGACCGACGCGCTGGCCGCCGCCCGGGCCGGCTGAGCGGGAATAGCCCGGCGCTCGACCGGGTTGGGTAGCGTGGGCCGCGCTCTGGCGCTACGGTCCAGCGCCCGCCCGATGCTGCGCCTGTCCAAGATCAACAAGTACTACGCGGTCGGCGCGCACCGGCTCCACGTGCTGCGCGACGTCGACCTCGAGGTCGGCGACGGCGAGATGGTCGCCATCATGGGCGCCTCGGGCTCCGGCAAGTCGACGCTCCTCAACATCCTGGGCATCCTCGACGGCTACGACGCCGGCGAGTACTGGCTGGGCGACACCCTCATCCGCGGCCTCAGCGAGACCCAGGGCGCCCGGTACCGCAACAAGCTCATCGGCTTCGTGTTCCAGTCGTTCAACCTGCTGCCCTTCAAGACCGCCGTCGAGAACGTGGCGCTGCCGCTGTACTACCAGGGCGTGTCGCGGCGCCAGCGCAACCGCGTCGCGCTGCAGTATCTCGACAAGGTCGGCCTGGCCGACTGGGCCGATCACCGGCCGGCCGAGATGTCGGGCGGCCAGAAGCAGCGCGTGGCCATCGCCCGCTCGCTCATCACCAAGCCGCGCATCGTCTTGGCCGACGAACCGACCGGTGCCCTCGACTCCAAGACCTCGGACGAGGTCATGCAGCTGTTCGCCGACATCAACGCCACCGGCATGACCGTTATCCTGGTCACCCACGAGGCCGACGTCGCGGCCAAGGCCGGGCGCACCATCCGCTTGAAGGACGGACGGGTCGAGGACGACCCGATCGCGCAGGCCGGCTGATGTTCTCACTGGACCGCTGGCAGGAGGTCCTGTCGACGCTGGCGCGGGCCCCGCTGCGCAGCATCCTGACCGCGTTCGCGGTGGCGTGGGGCATCTTCATGCTGGTGTTCCTCCTGGGCATGGGCCACGGCCTGCGCAAGGGCGCCGAGACCCAGTTCGCCGACGACGCCGCCAACAGCGTGTGGGTGTTCGGCGGCACCACCTCGCAGCCGTACCAGGGGCTGCCGGTCGGGCGCCGGCTGACGTTCAGCAACGCCGACTACGCCAACCTGCGCCACCTCGATGGCGTCGAGCGCCTGACCGGCCGGTACTTCCCCGGCAGCGGCGGGCGTCCGTTCGGCGGCTCGCTCAAGGTGCGGGTCGGCGCCAAGACCCAGGACTTCGACCTGCGGGCGGTCCACCCCGACCACCTGTACCTCGAGAAGACCCTGGTCAAGGCCGGCCGCTACATCAACCAGGCCGACCTCGACGAGAAGCGCAAGGCCGCCGTCATCGGCATCCCGGTAGCCCAGTTCTTCTGGGGCTCGACCGACGTCATCGGCAGGTCGCTGGAGATCGGCGGCGTGTCGTTCGACGTGGTCGGGGTGTTCGATGACGAGGGCGGCGACGACGGCGAGCTGCAGATGATCTACGTGCCGGTGACCACCGCCCAGCTGGCGTGGAACGGCGCCGACCGCCTCAACGCGCTGTTGTTCACCGTCGGTGACAAGGGCGTGGCCGAGACCAACCAGCTGCTCGATGAGGTCAAGGCCACGCTGGCCGAGCGGATGCGCTTCAACCCGGCCGACCCTCAGGCCATCCGGGTCCGCAACAACCTCGAGCAGTACGCGACCTTCCAGCAGATCTTCTGGCTCATCGAGCTGTTCGTCACCGCGATGGGGGCGGCCACCATCGTCGCTGGCGTCATCGGCGTCGCCAACATCATGCTCATCACGGTCAAGGAGCGGACCAAGGAGATCGGCATCCGCAAGGCGCTAGGCGCGCCGCCCCTGTCGATCGTCGGCGCCATCATGCAGGAGTCGATCTTCCTGACCGCGGTGGCCGGCTACCTGGGGCTCATCGCTGGCGTCGGCGCGCTGACGCTCATCTCCAAGGTGGTGCCCGACAACGACTTCTTCGGCGAGCCGCAGATCGATCTGCGGCTGGCGCTGTACGCCAACGTGGTGCTGGTCGTCGCCGGCGCCGTGGCCGGCTTCTTCCCGGCCTACCAGGCGGCCCGGGTCAGCCCCATCGAAGCGATGAAGGACCGGTAGCCGGTGTTCGACTCGGACAGCTTCCTCGAGGTGGTGTCGAGCCTGGCGCGGCACAAGCTGCGGACCGTGCTCACCGCGGTCGGGGTGTTCTTCGGCGTCATCATCTTCATGTTCATGGTCGCGTTCGGCGGCTCGCTGCGCGACGGCATCGGCCAGAAGATGAACCGGTTCTCGGCCAACGCGGTGTTCCTGTGGGGCCAGCGCACCACCGAGCCCTACGCCGGGCTGCCGGCCAACCGCCCGGTGACCTTCGACAACGACGACATCGAGCCGCTGCGCAAGCTCGATGGCATCGAGTACGTCGCGCCGCGCAACATGCTGGGTGGGTTCCGGGCCGGCAACGTGGTCCGCCGGGGCGCCAAGGTCGGCAGCTTCCAGGTCTCGGGCGACTACCCGGACATCCAGTACATCATGCTGCCCATCATCCGGGCCGGCCGCTTCATCAACCTGGGCGACATCGAGGCCCGTCGCAAGATCGCCGTCATCGGTGAGGCCGTGGCCGCCGAGCTGTTCGAGCCGGGAGAAGACCCCATCGGCGGGGCCATCGAGATAAACGGCATCCACTTCATCGTCGCCGGGGTGTTCGGCACCAACGCCACCGGCCAGCAGGGCGACCAGCAGGTGCGCTCGGTGTTCATCCCGTTCTCGACCTTCCAGCAGGCGTTCCACGCTGGCAACCGGGTGGCGTGGTTCGCCGTCACTGGCAAGTCGTCGGTCGACGCGCTCGACCTCGAGCAGCGGGTCTACGCGCTGTTGCGCGAGCGCCACAAGGTAGCGCCCACCGACACCGCCGCCATCCGAGGCTGGAACGTCGGCGCCCAGTTCGCCAAGACCCAGAAGCTGTTCACCGCCATCAACGTGGTGCTGGGGGTGGCCGGGCTGTTGTCGCTCCTGGCCGGCGCCATCGGCGTGTCCAACATCATGCTCATCAGCGTGCGCGAGCGCACCAAGGAGATCGGCGTCCGCAAGGCCCTGGGGGCCCGCCCGGTGTCGGTGGTGACCATGGTCGTGCTCGAGGCGGTGACGCTGACCATCCTGGCCGGGTTCATCGGCCTGGTGGTCGGGGTGCTGACCATCAGCTACGGGGCCGGCGTCGTCGCCAAGCTCGGCCCCGACTTCCCGCTGGCGCCGCCCAAGGTGTCGTTCGGCTTCGCGGTGGTCGCCACCGCGGCGCTGGTCGTCATCGGGGCCCTGGCCGGCCTCATCCCTGCTGTCCGCGCCGCCGCGATCTCCCCGGTCGAGGCGCTGCGCGACGAATGACCCCGTGAGCTACCCATGAAACGCATCCTCCCCGCCCTCATCGTCCTGGCCATCGTCGGCGCCGGCGCCACCACCATGTGGTGGCTGTGGAAGAAGTCGCAGAAGGCGCCGGTGGTGGCCAAGACCGAGTCGCCCGAGGTCAAGGACATCGTCAAGAAGACCGTGGCCACCGGCGCCATCGTCCCGCGGGAAGAGGTCGAGCTCAAGCCCCGGGTGTCGGGCGTCATCGAGGAGCTGTTCATCGAGCCCGGGGCCACGGTCAAGGCTGGCCAGAAGATCGCCAAGATCCGGATCGTCCCCGACGCGGCGTCGCTGCAGCGGGCCCAGTCCGGCGTGCAGGCCGCCAAGATCGCCTACGACAACGCCAAGCGGGAGCTGGGGCGGGCCCAACAGCTGTACAGCCAGGGCGTCATCGCCCAGGCCGAGCTGGCCAGGTACGAGACCGACCTGGCGCTGCGCCAGCAAGAGCTCAGCTCGGCCGGGTCGAGCCTGACCATCGTCAAGGACGGCGCGACCCGCACCGGCGGCGGCGCCTCGAACGTCGAGGTCACCGCCACCGTCGACGGCATGGTCATCGACGTGCCGGTCAAGCAGGGCGAGAGCGTGATCGAGTCCAACAACTTCAACCCCGGCACCACCATCGCGGTGGTGGCCAACATGGGCGACATGATCTTCCAGGGCCAGGTCGACGAGTCCGAGGTCGGCAAGATCAAGGTCGGCATGGAGCTAGCCATCAAGATCGGCGCGCTCGAGAAGGAGACCTTCGCCGGCAAGCTCGAGTACATCGCGCCCAAGGGCAACGCCATCGACGGCGCCATCCAGTTCGAGATCAAGGCGTCGATCACGCCCAAGGACGGCGTGTTCATCCGCGCCGGCTACAGCGCCAACGCCGACGTGGTGCTCGACAAGCGGACCCAGGTGCTGGCGGTGCGCGAGGCCCTGGTGCAGTTCGCCGACGGCAAGAAATTCGTCGAGGTCGAGACCGCGCCCAAGCAGTTCGCCAAGCGCGACGTCAAGCTGGGCCTGAGCGACGGCATCTGGGCCGAGGTCCTCGAGGGCGTCACCGCCACCGACAAGCTCAAGCAACCCGACAACGCCGGCCCGGCGTCGATGAAGGGCCCAGGCCGCCCCGGCGGCCGCCGCTGACCAGGGCCGGCGCGGGGCCACAGCCCTCGACCGGCGGCCGACGGCGCGGTCGTCTGCCGCCTCGGATCGTCAACGGATGGCGGCGAGCCGCCTGACGCCCTCGCAGAACACGCCGAAACTCCGCGACAGGTTCGTGTCGGGATTCAGCCGGGGCCCCATCCGACGGGCCCCGTCGACCTTCTGGTAGTCGGGAACGAGCTTCTGCAGCTCCTCGAACGGGTTGCCGAGGGCGTCGGGCGTCCTGAACTTGGACTTGGCCTGGTGGGCACCGAGCGCCGGTTGGCCATAGGCTTCGCCCACCGCTTTGAGGTCGCCCAGGACCCACGCCTCGAGCTCGCGGCAGGCGACGCGGATGAGCGCGTCAGGCTTGCCAGCCGCCATGCTGCGCTCCTGAAGACCGGCCTTGACCTTGCGACAGTCGCCGCCGTCCTGATCGCGCAGGACGACGAAGCGGGAGTCGGGCTGGAGCCAGCCGCTCATGCGCTTCGCCATCCGGCGCTCGAGGTCCTGCTTGCCCTCGAACACCATGTACACGACGTGCACCGTGGTGCCCAAAAGCCGCGGCAGGAGGCCTTGCAGGAGCGCCTTCGCCGAAGGCTCTTCGAGCAAGCACACCAGCGTCGTCACCCTGGATCGGCTCCTTCGATCAACCCCGACTTCCACAGCGCGCCAAGCTGGTCGCCGTCGTCCAGGTACCGGACCAGCTGAGGGTCGCCGGCGACGGCGCGTACGCTGGTGTAGCCGTCCCGCTTGACCATCCAGTACGCCTCGGTGGCCCGGACCGCGTTCAAGAAGTCCGGCGAGTGGGTGGTGACGAACACCTGGTGCCCTCGGCGCGCGTAGGCCCGGAACTCGTCACACAGCTCGTACAGCAACGACGGGTACAACTGATTCTCCGGCTCCTCGACGCACAGGAGCGGATGCGGCGACGGGTCGTGCAGCATGACCAGGTAGGCCAGCATCTTGATGGTCCCGTCAGAGACGTGCCGCGCCAAGAACGGATCCTCGAACACGCCGTCCTGAAACTTGAGCAACACGCGCCCCTCTTCGGTGACCTTGGGCTCGACCTTCGAGACCCCCGGCACCCGGCGGGCGAGCCGCGCGAGGATGTCTGTAAAGACCTGTGGGTGTTGCTTGAACAGGTACTCGACGACCAGCGCCAGGTTGCTGCCGTCGACCGACAGGTGCTCCGCGTAGCCCGCCTCGGGCTCGGGCCGGGCCCGACTGACGTGGAAGTCCGACAGGTGCCACTGCTCGATCAAGCGCCCAAGCTCGACGGCGGCCGGGAAGCGCTCGAACTGCGCCAGTCCCTTGATCGCCAAGATGTCGGGACTCCGGAGCTTCTGATGTTCCCGTTGCAGCTCGGCCTCGTCGACTACCGTGTCGGACTCGTTGGTGACGGCTTCCCCTTCGCCACGCTGAAAGTCGAGGAAGTGCCACGGCTTGCCGCTTGAGCCCCGCCGGTACTTCAGCACCTCCCTTGTGACAATGGGGCGGCCCGCCTCCTCGTCGATCTCTACCAGGTACGTCACCAGCTTGGTCCCGCGACCGCCGATGTCGGCGCGAAACTTCAGCTCGATCTCGATCGCCCCGGTCTGCCCCCGCGACCGGACCTCCTGGAAGCCCCGGCTCCCACCTAGCCGGCCGAGCGCCGCGGTCACGTTCGACGCCATCGCATCCCGCAGGAACGCGAACACGGAGAACAGCGTCGACTTGCCGGTCCCGTTCGCTCCGAGGAGCACGACGAAGGGCGGCAGGTCCTTCATCGTCACGTCCTGGAGCGCCCGGAAATTCTTGAGGCGGATGCCCTCGATCCTCATGTCGTGCCCAAGCCTACCAGCAGAAGCGGGCGCCGAATCATGCTAGGACGCGCGCGATGATCGCGTTCGCCAACGTCACCAAGCAGTACGGCGGCCAGCTCCTGTTCGTCGAGGCGTCGTTCCAGGTCAACCCGGGCGAGAAGATCGGCCTGGTCGGGGCCAACGGCGCCGGCAAGAGCACGATGTTCCGGATGATCGTGGGCGACGAGCTGCCCGACGACGGGCAGGTCGAGCGGCCCAAGAAGCTGACCCTGGGCTACTTCCGCCAGGACGTCGGCGAGCTCAAAGGCCGCTCGATCGTGGCCGAGACCTGCGCCGGCGCCGGCGAGGTGTCGGACCTGGCCATCGAGCTGGCCGCGCTGACCGCGGCGCTCGAGGCCGGCGGCGACGACCTCGACCGCACCGTCGAGCGGTTCGCCGACGTCGAGGCCCGCTACAGCGAGCTGGGCGGCTACCAGCTCGAGGGCCGGGCCCACGCCATCCTGGCCGGCCTGGGCTTCGCGCCCGCGCGCATGGGCGACGACGTCGGCACGCTGTCGGGTGGGTGGAAGATGCGCGTGGCGCTGGCCCAGATCCTCCTGGCCAACCCCGACGTGCTGCTGCTGGACGAGCCGACCAACTACCTCGACCTCGAGTCGATCCTGTGGCTCGAGCAGTTCCTCAAGGCGTACCAGGGCGCCGTGGTGATGACCTGCCACGACCGGGAGATCATGAACCGCATCGTCGCCAAGATCATCGAGATCGACGGCGGCGCGGTCCGGACCTACACCGGCAACTACGAGTTCTACGAGCGGGCCCGGGCCGAGGCCGCGGCCCGCTACGAGGCCGAGTACGCCCGCCAGCAGGCCATGCTGGCCAAGGAGAGCCGGTTCATCGAGCGGTTCGCCGCCCACGCCGCCAAGGCGGCCCAGGTGGCGTCGCGGGTCAAGAAGCTCGACAAGATCGAGAAGATCGAGCCGCCGCGGCGCATCATCGAGAAGAAGTTCGGGTTCAAGGCACCGACCCGCTCAGGCGACGACGTCATCCGCTGCGAGGGCCTGCGCAAGGCCTACGGCGATCGCACCGTCCACGACGGCCTGACCCTCACGGTCCGCCGCCGCGAGCGGTGGGCCATCATGGGCGAGAACGGCGCCGGCAAGTCGACCCTGCTCAAGATGATGGCCGAGGTGCTGCCGCCCGACGCCGGCACCGTCACCATCGGCGCCGCGGTGGCGCTGGGGTACTACGCGCAGCACACCATGGACGGCCTCACCGCCGACCACAGCATCCTCGAGGAGCTGATGGCTCACGCCCCGGCCGCCAACCAGGGCACGCTGCGCAACCTGGCCGGCGCGTTCGGGTTCCACGACGACGACGTGCAGAAGCCGATCCGGGTGCTGTCGGGGGGCGAGAAGGCCCGGCTGGCTCTGGCCAAGCTCCTGTACGACGCCCCCAACCTGCTCATCCTCGACGAGCCCACCAACCACCTCGACATCGTCACCAAGCGGGCGCTGATCAGCTCGCTGGCCGAGTACGAGGGCACCCTGGTGTTCGTGTCCCACGATCGACAGTTCCTCCGGGCCCTGGCCACCCGGGTGCTCGAGCTGGCGCCGACCGGGCCGGTGCTGTACGGCGGCAGCTACGAGGAGTACGTGGCGTCGACCGGGCGCGAGGCCCCGGGGATGCGCGCGCTGGCGTGACCGGCGGAGATCGCCCCGGCGGCCGGGGACCCGCGCACCCGTGGTACCACTCCCGCGAGGACTCGTGACCGACCGCACCATACTTGCGGCGATCGACGCCGGCTCGAACGCGATCCGGGTCGTGGTCGCCGAGCTGACCCCGACCGGGCTCACCCGGATCGAGGCCGAGCGGGTGCCGGTGCGCCTGGGCCACGGGGCGTTCACCCGCGGCGTGCTCGACGAGGGCGTCATCGACGACGCGGTGGCCGCGTTCCAGCGCTTCCGCGCGGCGTTCGATCGCTACGGGGTGGCGCGCTACCGAGCCGTGGCCACCTCGGCGGTGCGCACCGCCGACAATCGCGACGAGCTATTGCACCGCCTGGTCCACGAGGCAGCGATCGAGCTCGACGTCATCGACGGCGACGAGGAGGCCCGGCTGGTGCGCAAGGCGGTGGTCCACGCCTTCGGCCAGCGGCCCCTGCCCCGCTCGGTGATCGACCTGGGCGGCGGCAGCCTCGAGGTCAACCTCCACGATCCGGCCCGCGGCCGATGGCGCGGCTACTCGGCGCCCATCGGCACCGTCCGGCTGCTGGAGACCATGGGCCTCGAGGGGGCCATCGGCGACAACGAGGCCGGCATGGTCCGGCGCTACGCGGCGACGGTGATGCAGACCGTGCTGCCGCCGATCCGCGACCTGGGCACCGCGGCGGCGTGCGGCGGCAACGCCGAGGCCCTGGCCAAGCTGCTGGCGGTGACCCCGCCCGATCCGCTGCTCATCCCGAGCTTCGAGCTGGCCGCGCTCGAGCGCGTCCTGCCCGAGCTGCTCGGGCTGTCGGTCGACGGCCGCATGGAGCGCTACGGGGTCCGACGCGATCGGGCCGAGGTGCTGGGCGTGGCGGCGCTGGTGCTGGCCACCGTCGGCCGCCAGCTGGGCATCACCCGCTTCCAGGTGCCCGGCGTCGGCATCCGCGACGCGGTGCTGCTCGAGCTGGCCGAGGCGGTCGACGACGCGCCGGGCGCGGCCGACGGCGACAAGGACAAGGCGGTGGTGACCGCGGCCCGCATGTTCGCCAGCCGCGTCGATCACGACACCACCCACGGCGAGCAGGTGCGCCAGCTGGCCAAGGCGCTGTTCCAGCAGCTGCGCGACCTGCACCAGCTGCCCGAGCGGCTGGGCGTGGTGCTCGAGGTGGCGGCGCTGCTGCACGACGTCGGCGAGGTGGTCCACACCCGCGGCCACCACAAGCACAGCGAGTACATGATCCGCTGGGGCCGCATCCCCGGCCTGGCCGAGGCCGACCGCGAGCTGGTCGCGGTGCTGGCCCGGGGCCACCGCAAGTCGGCCAGCGAGGCCAAGCGGGTAGTGGCGGAGTCGGCGCTGCCCAAGGATCAGCGCGGCATCGCCCGCCGCTTGCTGGCGTTGCTGCGCCTGGCCGACGGGCTCGACTCCGGCCACCGCCACCGCTTCGACGGGCTGGTTGCGTCGCGGGCCGGCGACGCGGTCGTGCTCGACCTGGTGTCGTCGGCCACCGGCACCGGGCCGGTCGCGGCCGCCGAGCTGTTGCGCAAGCGCGACCTGTTCGAGGAGGAGTTCGGCTGCTCGGTCCAGCTCACCGTCGGTCGCCCGGTGCTGCCCGAGGTCGAGGCCGCGCGCGACGGCGGCAGCGCCGGGGCCCGGTCGCTGGGACGGCGGCTGGCGTGACGGCGCCCACCCCCCCGGCCGTGGTGCGGGTGGCGAGGGCCGCCGACGTGCCGACCATCCTCGGCTTCATCCGCGCCCTGGCCGACTACGAGCGGCTGGCCCACGAGGTGGTGGCCGACGAGGCGGCGCTGGCCGCGACCCTGTTCGGCCCGCGCCCGGCGGCCGAGGTCCTGCTGGTCGAGGTGGCCGGCCGCGCCCACGGCTTCGCCCTGTTCTTCCAGAGCTACTCGACGTTCCTGGGCCGGCCCGGGCTCTACCTCGAGGACCTGTTCGTCGAGCCGGCCGCCCGCGGCCAAGGCCTGGGCCTGGCGCTCATGGCGGCGCTGGCGCGCATCGCGGTCGACCGCGGCTACGGCCGGTTCGAGTGGTCGGTGCTCGACTGGAACCAGCCGGCGCTTGAGTTCTACCGCGCGCTCGGGGCCCGTCCGCAGGACGGGTGGACCGTGCAGCGCCTGACCGGCGCGCCGCTGGCGACCCTGGCCGCGCGCTGGCCCCACCGCATCGACGGCACCTGAGCCGCCGCCCGGCTACATCTCGCGCGACGAGCGGATGACCTCGAACGGCTCGGCCGCGGTCGACTGGTTGAAGCGCCCCCAGTAGCGCGCGGTCGCCGCGATCAGCTCCGGGTCGAGGTAGCTGCGGTGGCTGGCCTGGCTGTCGTGGCAGCCGATCAGCTCGAGCTTGGTGGCCAGCTCGCGGCTGATGTCGACGAACCGGTTGGGTCGGAAGTCGACCGTGGTCGACGGCGACTGGTAGCCGAACACGGTCGGGATGCGGCGCGCCGCCACCATGGTGGCGCGGTGGGTGTTGCGGTGGTCCTGGTGGGTGTCCGATGCGGCGTGGATGTACAGCGTGGTCGGGTTGTGGGCCCGGATGATCTTCTCGATCATGGCGATGGTGTCGGGCCCCTCGCTGACCCGCTGGTCGACCTGGTCGCCGAGGATCAGGGTCGCCTTGAGCCGATCGGCCGCCTGGGCCGCCTCGACGTGGCGCAGCTTGGGGTCGCCGCCGCCCTCGCCGCCGGTGACGCTCACCATGATGATCTGGTCACCGCGCTCGGCGTGGCGGGTCAGGACGCCGCCGCAGCCAATCTCGACGTCGTCGGGATGGGCCCCGATGGCCAGCACCACCTCGGAGCTGGACGCCCGGCGGGCGGCCCGGGCCGCCTCGATCAGGGTGTCGACCCGCAGGCACAGGTCGGCCGGCCGCAGCGGCGCCAGCTTGAGCAGCACGTCGTCGACCCGCGACCGCAGCGCCGCCAGCGCCACGTCGATGCTGGGCTGCGCGGTCACCAGCAGCACCGGCAGATCGGGGCGGATGGCCTTCATCCGCGCCGCGATCTCCGTGCCTTCGCCGTCCTCGAGGTGGACGTCGGAGATGACCGCGTCCCAGGCCTCGTGGGCCCGGGCCAAGGCCGACTGGACGCCGGCCTCGACGTGGACGTCGTGGCCGGCCTGGGTGAGCCATGCCGACACCAGCCGCGCGTGCGTGCGATCGTCTTCCACCAGCAGGATTTTCGGCATCTCGTTTCCTCCTGACCGAGAGCCTTTGCAACCGCGATGCCCGGCGCGCGACGTGCAAGAGATCGCACCGATGCTGCTCGACGCTGTCGCGGTGTTCCTGACCTTCCTGGTGGTGCTGTCCGCGCTGCCGATCGCGTCGGGCCTGTACCAGTACGGGACGGTCGCCCTGTCCTACTTCGTGACGCACCTGGAGCGGTGCCAGGAGAACACGCCGCGGGTCGCGGTCATCGTGCCCGCGTGGAACGAGGGCGCGGTGATCGGCACCACCATCGATCAGTTGATGAAGCTCGACTACCCGCCCGACCGGCTGCGGGTCTACCTCATCGACGACGGCTCGTCGGACGAGACCCCGACGGTGGCGATCGACAAGTCCAAGGAGTACCGCGGCCGGGTCATCCACATCCGGCGCGTGGCCGGCGGCGAGGGCAAGGCCCACACCCTCAACTACGGCCTGGACCAGCTGTGGCTCGACGACTGGACCGAGGCGGTGCTCATCATGGACGCCGACGTGATCTACACGCCGACGACGGTGCGGCGGATGGCGCGGCACCTGACCGACCCGACCATCGGTGCGGTGACCGCCTACATCAAGGAGGGCAGCCACAACCCGAACTGGGTCCAGCGCTACATCGCCTTCGAGTACATCACCGCCACCGCGGTGTCGCGCCGGGCCCAGAACGTCCTCGGTTTCCTGGCCTGCCTATCGGGTGGTGCCCAGCTGCACAGCCGCGCCAACCTGATGGCGATCGGCGGGCAGATCTTCACCGCGACCTTGGCCGAGGACACCTTCACCACCTTCAAGACCCAGCTGGCCGGGCGGCGTGCCCACTTCGAGCCCAACGCGATCGTGTACGCCGAGGAGCCCGACAGCCTCGACATGCTGTGGAAGCAGCGGGTGCGGTGGGCCCGCGGCAACGTCCAGATCACCAAGACCTACAAGGACCTGTGGTTCCGGCCCAGCAAGCACAAGGGCCTGGGCTCGCCGTCGATGGCCATCTTGTGGTTCTCGCTGTTCCTGACCCCGGTGTTCCAGACCCTGGCCGCGCTGTCGCTCCTGGGCCTGTACGCGATCAACCCGGCGTGGTCGTGGGACGTGTTCCGCGGCTTCTGGATCATCGCCGGGCTGCAGTACCTGTTGGTGCTGGTCGCGTCGCTGGTGGTCGACCCATGGACCGGCCGGCGCTCGTGGTTCGAGGGCATCGTGTTCCCGGGGGTGGTGTCCCTGGCGATCATCGTCGCCATGCTGGTCCCCAAGCTGGCCGCGGCCTGGACCAACCTCCCGGCCGGGCCGCGCACCGCGGTGACCCTGGCGGCGTACGCCTGGGTCGCGCTGGCCATGCCGGTGGCGTACCTGGGCCGGCACTTCGAGAAGACCTGGCCGCGCGTGGCCCGGGTGGCGCTCTACACCGGCGGCTACGGCGCGTTCCTGTCGGCGGTGACCGTCGGCGCCTACATCAAGGAGGCCCGCGGCGCGTCGATGACCTGGGACAAGACGGTCAAGACCGGCAAGGTCGGCTGACGTCAGCCCGGCGGCTTGGCGACCAGCTGCACCACGAACGACAGGCCCAGGCTGGTCTTGGGGTGGACGTAGAACTTCCACTCGACGCGGTCGGGGCGGTGCTTCCACGAGTCCACCGGAAACGACGTGCAGGTCACGCCGTGCCAGGCGTCGATCGCCAGGTAGTAGGCGTGGACGCCGTCGGGGTAGGTCAGCGCCTCGAACGACAGCACCTCGTCGGCGCCGCGCTCGACGCGGTAGCGCGCGGCGGTGAACACCGGGGCGCCGTCGCGCACGCGATCCTCGGTCGATCGCGTCACCTTCCAGCCGTTGTCCTCGAGGTGTTTGGCGGTGGCGGCCATGTAGGCCGGGCTCATCTCCATGGGACGGGAAGCGTCGCAGACCGCCCGCGCGCCGACAAGCCGGCCTCGCCGGGGCGGCCCGCTGGCGGCCCGTCACAGCCAGAGGAAGCGCGCGAACACCAGGGCCGCCAGCACCTCCATCACGATGATGACCCGGTACAGCACGACGCGCTCGCGCTCGGCGTCGATGGCCAGCTCGAGCTGCATCTGCTCGGCCGAGGCGTCGGCCTCGGCCGACGTCGAACCGGCAGCGGCCGCACCGGCGCCCAGGGCGGCGGGCGCCGATCCCTTCGCCACCAGCTCGGGCGCCGGCTCGTGTTCCATTCCGGCACGGCCGTCCGACGCCGTGTCATAGCGGGGCAGCGCGGTGAGGTGGGGCTCGCCCGCCAGGAAGATGATGCGCAGGACGCGCCGCTTGAGGAGGCGATCGATGCCTCGCGCCAGCTCGTCGCTGGTCGGCGGGCGCCGATCGGGCCACATGGTGACCAGCACGTGGGGATCGGCCGGGATGATGGGCCCCAGGCGGCGGAACAGGCTGCGGAGCCCAACGTCGACACCGTCGAGGAGGTCGACCTCGACCGACAGGTCCGTGGGTTCACGCGGGGTGATCACAGTGGCAGGTGAACGTAGCCGTGGACCACCAGATACCCAAGTCCGATGATCACCTCGAGCACGAACAGGCTGGTGGCGATCCGCTTGAGCCAGCGGGCCTCGGAGGCGACCGCCCGGAGCTCGCGACGGACCGTATCTCGCTCGCTGGTCACGGCCGGACGGCAATGCAACCCGTGTGCGCGCTCCCCTGGCACGCAGGTTGCGAAGTGATCGAGCATGCTTGCGACGCTCGCCGTGTTGTCCTGGTTGGCGGTGCCCGGGGACGCCCACCTGGCGCCGCTCACCGCCGACGAGGTCGTCCTGGTCGGCGACCGGCCGGCATTCACCCACACGGTCGCCAACGAGGCGGCTGGCCCCATCGAGGTCGCGGTCGTGCTGCGATGGTCGAGCGAGCTGGCCCCGACGTCGTCGGTGGCGCTGACCATCGACGGCCGCCCCATCGCCGTGCGGACCATCGCCCAGCTCGCCGCCGATGGTCACACGCTGCGGGGGCGTTCGGGGACCTTGCCCCAAGGCTTCCACCAGGTCGGGGTGCGAGCCTGGCTCCAGCGGCCCGAGCCGACCTGTGAGCGCCTGGATCCCGACCGCTACTGGATGGTCGTCGAGGCGGGCAGCACGGTGGCCCGGACGCTGGCCGACCACCCCACCCTGGCCGCGGCCGTCACCCAGCTGCAGGCCCGGCGCGACACCCCGGTCGCGGTGGCCATCGGCGACGACGCCGGCGCCGACCCAGCGACCGCCAGCGTGTACGTCGCCGCCGACCACGCGGTGCGCCGGCTGGGCGGGACGGCGGTGCGCGCGGCCGCAGGCGAGCCGGCGGCCATCGCGGTGAGCTGGGGTGCCCCGGCGGCCGCCGACGGCGCGGTCGCCGAGGTGACCCCCGGCACCGGCGGGCTGACCATCACCGCCGTCGACGCCGCCGGTGCGGTGGCCGCGCTGGCCGCCATCGCGGACCCGCGCTTCGTGGCCGCGTGCACCACGGCGCGGTGCCGGGTCGCCGGCGCGCCGGCGCCACCCACCAGCGCCACCGACGACGATCGCGACGTGGTCCGCCTCGACGACTTCGGCTACCCCGACGGGTTCGTCGCCAGCGGCGACGGCGATCACGTGGCGCGGCTGCGCTGGGTGCGCCCCTTGACGATCACGCCGCGCGCCGATCCGACCCTGCACCTGGCGGTGACCGGCATCGGCGTCGGCCACGTCGACAACGCCCGCAGCGAGCTGGCGGTCACCGTGAACGGCCGACCGGTGGCCAGCTTCCCCCTGCCCGCCGTCGAGGGACAGACCGACCACCTGGCGGTGCGCATCCCCGCTGCGCAGTGGCAGGCTGACGTGTGGGACCTGGTGGTCACGGTGCGGATGCGCTCGCCCGAAGGCGCGCGCTGCGACGCCGATCGGATCGCCGGGGCGGTGGTCATCGAGCCGGAGAGCTACCTGCGGGTGCCGGCCGATCGCACGCGGTGGCCCGGGCTGGCCAGCCTGATCGACCTGACGACGGACCGCCGGCCGGTGCTGGTCACCGGGGCGACCCTGCCGTGGGGCACCGTCGCGGCGCTGGCGGCAGTGACCGCCCCGTTCGCGGCGCGGGAGGTGGGTCGATGGCAGTTCGCCGCCAGCTGCGACGAGGCCTGGTGCCTGCGGGTCGACACCGACCTGACCGTCGACGACCGCCGCGCCGCCGCGGCGGCCGCCGCCCTCCCGCTCGACGCGGCCCACGCCAACGCCACCATCGCCGTCGACGGCGACCACCTGCGCCTGCGGGTCAGCCCGCTGGCGACCGCCACCACGCCGTGGCCGGCCCCGACCTATCCCGCGCTGGTCGGCGCCCGGGCGGTGGTGGCGCTGGACCGCTGGGTGGCGCTGGACGTGGCCGACCACGCGCGCACCGCCGCCCGCCCGGCCGCCGCCGCCCCAGCGTGGCCGGCCCCGGTGGTCTCGAAGGAACGCAAGCGGCGCTACGGCCGCGACGGCGCGTGGTGGTGCTGTCGCTGGCGGTCTTGACCGCGCTGGGCTTCGCGTTCCGTCTCGGGCGACGTCGGCTGCGCGACCGCAGCGCGGCGACGCCCGGCCGGCCGCCGCGCGCGGTCGCGACCGAGCGAGGTCAGAAGCGGGTGACGACCTCGAGGCCCACGGTCGCGACCGACGGCTCGGCGCGCCACCGCCCCCGCGCCACCACGGCCCAACGGCCACCAGGATCGACGCCGGCCATCGCGCCGACGCCGTCGAGCGCGGCACCACCCGGCGCCACCGTCAGCTCGACCCGGGTCGCCAGCGCGCCGCGGTGCCAGCCCAGCTGCCCGACCGCCGCCTGGGCCCCATCGGCGATCGCCACGAAGCCGCGAGCGCCGACCACGACGCCGCCGCCGACCGGCGCCTCGACGCCGAGCGACGACAGGTCGCGCCACGCGTCGGCGGTGCGCCGCAGCCGGCCGGCCGCGCTGACCCCGACCGCGCCGAACCGGTAGCCCACCTCGCCGGTGGCGCCGACGAAGCCGGCCCCGGCGTCGCGGCCCAGCTCGGCCCCGACCGCCACCGCGAGCGCGCGGCCGCGGCGCTGCACGCCCGCCGCGCCGAACCACCCGTCGCCGGCATCGTCGACCAGCGGCTGGCCGCGGTCGACGGTGGCCAGGCCCAGCCGGTAGCGCCACCCGCGGTCGCGCTCGACGGTGACCGCCGCCTCGCCGCGCAGCGGGCCGGCGTCGACCAGGTCGCGCTCGACGGCGAGGCGCAGCTCGACCCGCCGCAGCGCGTCGAGCGCGGCCAGCCCCGCCTCCGCCTCGGGCTGTCCCGGGGCCACCGCGAGCGCCCGCCGGTAGTAGGCCCGGGCGGCGGCGGTGTCCGACGCGCAGGCCAGGCCGGCCAGCCCCAAGATCGCCTCGACGTCATCGGGCGCGATCGCCAGCGACGCGCCGAAGCCGGCCCGGGCCTGGGCGTCGTGCCCAGGCCAGCCGGAGGCGGGCCACGCCGTTGCGCGCGGCCGCCGAGGTCGGGGCCAGCGCGGCGCTGTGGTGTGGGCCAACGCCGGCTCGGAAGCTGGCCAGCCCACGCGCAGGTCACCGCCAGCTCGATCCACACGGTCGGATCGTCGGGGGTCGTGGCGGCCAGCGCCTCGAGGGCGCGGCGGGCGGCGACCAGATCGCCCGCGGTCCGCAGCGCCACCGCCGCGCGCAGGGCCGCGCCGGGCTCCGCCGCCGGCGCCGCGGTCGCCGTCCGCACCGGCGGAGCCGCCGCCGCGCCGCGCGCCACCGAAGCGCGCTCACCGCCGCGACCACCAGGCCGGCGCGCCTCATCGGCCGGCGCCGAGCGCCCGCTCGACGTCCCGGACGTGGGCGTAGACGCCGATGCGCTCGGGCAGGTGCGCGTCGGAGCTGGCCCGCAGCTGCACGCCGGCGTCGCGCATGACCCGGGCGGTGCGGATGCCGGGACTCGACCACTGCTCGTCGATCTCGACCTCGGCGCCGGCACGCGCCAGGCCGTCGGCCAGGCGCCGCAGCTCGACCTCGGCCACGTCGTCCTCGGACAGGCCGATCTTGGGCAGCACGCTCCACAGGTGCGCCACCACCAGCGGGTAGCTGGCCGCCGCCGCCAGGGTCGCGTCGACCAGGGTGGTGACGATGGCGGCGGCGGTGACCTCGCCGGTGGTCAGCCACGTGCGCACCTGGCGCGGGCTGTGGCAGCCGTCGCCGAAGGGCACCTGGTGGTCCGCTGCGTAGACCCGCGCGACGCCCGCCAGGTCGGCCGGGACGTCGAGGCGGCCGTGACCGTCGAGGAACTTGGCCTCGACGCCGAGCCGCAGCTCGATCGCGGTGGTGGCCTGGGCCTCACGCACCGCGGCCACGAAGGCCGGCAGCCAGGCCGAGTCGCGGCGGACGTGGTCGACGCACCCGAGCCGGGCCAGCCCCGCGGCGGTCGCGGCGGCGACGTTGTCGGCCAGCGAGCCGCGCCCGTCCGAGAAGGTCGAGTGGACGTGCATGTCTTCGGCGAGGTCGATCATCGGGTTCCTTCACGTGGGAGGTCGGTGTCGCAGAACTGGTCCACGCCGAGGCGGGCCAGCCGCCCGATCGCCGCGGGGTCGGCGCCCTGGGCGATCACGGTGGCGCCCAGGCGGTGGGCCAGGCTGACGGTCTCGGCCAGCGCCGCCCGCTGGTCGCCGAAGCGGTCGACCAGCACGCGCACGAAGCGGGGCGCCCACGCCAGCAGGGCCGGCACCTGCGCCACCGCGTCGCACGCCATCGCGAACCGACAGCCGGCGACTCGAGCCTGCCAGCGCCAGTCGCCGACCGGCGCGGCCAGGCCCACCGGCAGGTCGAGGACCAGGCGTGGACTGAGCGCCGCCAGCGGTCCCCGCCAGACCGGTCGGCCGTGGGTCGAGTCGTCGATCGGCACGAGCAGGGGGCCTACCAGGCCGCACGAACGATCGGCGGCGACCATGCGGGCATGGGCCAGCTCCCACTGGTTCGCGCGCTGCCCGGCGGGGGCGTCGACATCTACCTCGGCCATCGCCCGGTGGCCGACCACGCGGTGATCGCCGCTGACGATGGGCGCCAGCCACACCACCGGCGCGGCCAGGGGCGCGGCGGCGAAGGTCCCGCTGCCGACGGCCCGCGGCACCGGAAGCGGCGCCGCCAGCTCGGCCGCCACCGCGGCGGCGGTCGCCCCCGCCGCCGCGACGACGCACCGCAGCCCGAGCTGCGCCACCGCCTCAGCCACCGGCTCGAGCCGGGCATCGCCGAGCACCGCGTCGACCAGCCCCCGGCGAGCGATCTCGACCGCCGCCTCGACGCGATCGACCAGGCAGACCTCGAACCGGTGTGCGTCCAGGTCGGGCGGCCACGCGGTCACCCCAGCCGGGTCAGTGACCACGCACACCCGGATCCGGCGCAGGGCGGAAGCCATCGCGAAACTACCCCAGCAAGCACCGCACCAACCCCGCGAGTCTCGAGTACGATCGAGCCGTGGCGGAACGTGTGCCGACTGGAAGCATCGTCCTCATCGAGGATGATCGAAGTGTTGCGCTCATGCTGCGGGCGATGCTCGAGCGGGCGGGCTACGACGTCGCGGTGTGTGCCGACGCGGCGTCCGGCCTGTTGAGCCTTTCTGGGTCACTGCCGGACGTGGTGTGTACCGATCTGGGACTCCCGGACAGCGACGGCATGGCGCTCATCACGCAGATCCGGGCCAGGTACGCGCACCTGCCGATCATCGTCTTGACCGCCAACGACCGCATCGACTCGGTGGTCGAGGCCATGCGCGGGGGCGCGTACGACTACCTGGTCAAGCCGATCGACGCCACCAAGCTCATCACCACGGTCCGCAACGCCAGCGAACGACACGCGATGACGGTGCGCCTGGCCCAGCTCGAGCGCGAGGCGGGCGGCGCCGGCTACCGCGGCATCGTCGGCGGTTCGCCAGCGATGAAGCACCTGTACCGCGAGCTCGATCAGGTCGCGGCGACCGACATCACTGTGCTCTTGCACGGCGAGAGCGGCACTGGCAAGGAGCTGGTGGCCCGGGCCATCCACGATCATGGCAGCCGCCGCAGCCAGCCCTTTGTGGCGGTCAACTGCGCGGCCATCCCCGAGTCGCTCCACGAGTCCGAGCTGTTCGGTCACGAGAAGGGCGCGTTCACCGGCGCCACCGCGCGGGCCGCGGGTCGGTTCGAGCAGGCCCACGGGGGCACGCTGTTCCTCGACGAGGTGGCCGAGCTGTCGGCCGGCCTCCAGGCCAAGCTCCTACGCGCGCTCCAGGAGCGCCGGTTCTACCGGGTCGGTGGCACCACGGAGATCTCCGTCGACGTCCGGGTGATCGCGGCGTCCCACCGCGATCTCGGCGGCGCGGTCCGGGCCGGCAAGTTCCGGGAAGACCTGTTCTTTCGGCTGGCGGTGTTCGAGCTCGAGCTGCCGCCGTTGCGCCGCCGCGCCGGCGACGTCGAGCTCCTGGCGCAGAGCTTCTTGGCGCGCATCGGCGGCGAGCTCAACCGCGCGGTGTCGCTGAGCCCGGACGCCGTGGCGGTGATGGTCGCGTACGACTGGCCCGGCAACGTGCGCGAGCTGCACAACGCGCTCCACCGTGCCGCCGTGGCCTGCGGCGAGGCCGGCGTCATCGAGCCGATGCACCTGCCGGCGCGGATCGTCACCAGCCACGCGGCCACGGCGGCCGAGCCGGCGGCGGCGACCGCGACCAGCCTCGACCCGAGCAAGACCGCGTCCCTCGACGACATGGAGCGCGACGCCATCATCGCGGCGGTGGCCCGCGCCGCCGGCAACCTGACCCAGGTCGCGCGCGATCTGGGAATCGGCCGCACCACGCTGTACCGCAAGCTCAAGCGCTACGGGATCGCCACCTGATCCCGCCGGGGTCGCCGCGCCCCCGCCGTCGGCCCGCAACCTGCAAGGCCTCCGACCAGGAGGTCACCTGATGTCGCGAATCCTGATCACTGGCGCCGGCGGCGCCGCGGCCGTGGCGCTGATCGAACGGCTCACCGCCGTGGGCCATGATGTGTTCTCGGCGGACATGTCGCCCTACGCGGCCGGCCTGTTCTTGGTCGTCGCCGAGCGACGCTTGCTCATCCCCCCGGCCAGCGCGACCGACTTCATCGGGCGGCTGGTGGCCCTGTGCAAGCGCCACGCGATCGACCTGCTCATCCCCACGGTCGACGCCGAGCTGGTGCCGGTGGCGCTCGCCCAGCGACGCTTCGCCGAGGTCGGCGCGCGGGTGCTGGTGGCGCCGGTGGCGGCGTTGCGCCTGTGCCTGGACAAGCTCAGCCTGGTGCGCACCGTGGCACCGATCGCGCCGGTGCCGCGGACCGAGCTGTTGGGCGAGGGCTCGCTCGACGCCACCTGGAAGTACCCGGTGATCGTCAAGCCGCGCACCGGCAGCGGCGGGCGCGGCGTGGTGCTGGTCGAGTCGGCCGAGGAGCTGGCCCGCGTGCCGCGCAGCCCCGACCTGATGGTGCAAGAGTACGCCTGCGGCGAGGAGTACTCGGTGGACGTGCTGGCGACGCAGCTCGGGCGGGTGGTCGCGGCGGTCCCCCGGGTGCGGCTCAAGGTCGACTCCGGCGTCGCGGTCGCGGCGCGCTCGGTCCACGCCGCGGATCTGGAGGAGCTCGCCGAGCGCATCGCCAGCGTGGTCGGGCTGACCGGCGTGGCGAACATCCAGTTCCGCCGCGACCGCAGTGGGCGGCCGCTGCTGCTCGAGATCAACCCGCGCTTCCCCGGCACGATGCCGCTCACCGTGGCCGCGGGCGTCGACATGCCGGTGTACGCGGTGCGGGACATCCTGGGCAGGCGCTGCCGCCGATCCCCGCGGTTCGCCGAGGTCGCGATGGTGCGGACGTGGCGCGAGACGTTCTTGCCCACCGCCGAGCTGGCGGCGCTCACCGACATCGAGTTCGACGTCGCCGCGGTGGCGGCGTCGTGAACCGCGGCCGGCCGCCCGCGTAGGTCCAGCCCCATGGTCGCGCCCTGCTCTCGCTGCCACGTCCGCTCCGCGCCCACCCCGGTGGGCGCGCGGCGCATGGCACCCACCGGCGCCAGAGGATATGCTCGCGCCGTGGACGCCTGCAGCCTCTCCGCGCGCGGGTCGGCGCGCCGCCGCCCGCGCGCAGCGGCCGGGATGAAGCCGACGCTGCTCCGGGGTGCGCCGTGGCGATGACCACCGAGTTCTTCGACCGGGCGTTCCCGTTCCACATCCGGGTCGACGGCGCCGGGATCATCGCGGGCTGTGGCCCGGCGCTGGGCCGGCTCTTGGCCGGGGCGGTCGGGCGGCCCCTGGGCGACGTCATGACCGCGCGCAAGCCGGCCACGCCGCTCACCTTGGGCGCCATCGTCCGCGACCGGCTCTACCTGATCGAGCACCCGTCGGGGCTGGTGATGCGCGGCCAGTTCACCGCCCACGACGACGCGCTGGTGTTCCTAGGCTCGCCGTGGGTGGCGAGCACGACCGAGCTGACCAACCTGGGCCTGTCGCTCGACGACTTCGCGCCCCACAACCCCACCGTCGAGCTGCTCAACATGCTGCAGCAGCGCGACGAGGTCATCACCGAGGTGAAGAACCTGGCCATCGAGCTGCGCCGCCAGTCCAGCCACGCCCGGCTGGCCAACGCCGAGCTCGAGCGCATGAACCGCGAGCTGCGCGACTCGGAGGTCCAGCTGGCGGCCGCCCGCGACCACGCCGAGCACGCCGCCAAGGCCAAGTCCGAGTTCCTGGCCAACATGAGTCACGAGATCCGGACCCCGCTCAACGCGATCATCGGCACCACCAGCCTGCTGCTCGACGCCGAGGTCTCCGACGAGCAGCGCGACTTCGTCGAGACCATCCGCGGCTCGAGCGAGATCCTGCTCGCGCTCATCAACGACATCCTCGACCTGTCGAAGATCGAGGCCGGGCGCCTGGACCTCGAGCAAGCGCCGTTCGAGCTGGCGGTGGCGATCGACGCCGCCACCGACGTGGTGCAGGCCACCGCCCACGGCAAGCCGATCCACCTGACCACCTGGGTGGCCGACGACGTCCCTGCCACCGTGGTGGCCGACGCCATGCGGCTCCAGCAGGTGCTGGTCAACCTGCTGGGCAACGCGATCAAGTTCACCGAGCGCGGCGAGGTGGTGCTCGACGTGACCCGCCGCGTCGGCGCCGCCGGCCGGGCCGAGCTGGTGTTCGCCGTGCAGGACACCGGCATCGGCATCGACGCCCGCCGCATGGACCGGCTGTTCCAGACCTTCAGCCAGGTCCACACCGGCGCCCGCCGCAGCTACGGCGGCAGCGGCCTGGGCCTGGCGATCTGCAAGCGGCTGTGCGAGGCGATGGGCGGCGGCATCTCGGTCACCAGCGAGGTCGGCCGCGGCTCGACCTTCACCTTCACCTTGCCGATCGACGACGCGCCGGCGGCCCCGGTCCAGCTGCCGACCTTGCCGCCCGGGCGGGTCGTCGTGGTCGACGCCGCCGCCCGCCGCCGGGCCCGCGTCTTGTCGATGCTGACCGGCTGGGGCGGGGTCGCGGTCGGCTACCCCGACCTGGCGGCGATCCCGGCCGCCGAGCGAGGCGACGTCGTGCTGGCGCTGGCGCTCGACGACGGCGACCTTGCGACGCTGCGGCGCCGCGCGCTGGCGCCGCGGCTGATCCTGGCCAGCGATCGGTCGACCGCGTCGACCGACGGCGCCCCGGCCTGGGCCAGCGTGGCCCTGCCGCTGCGCTGGCACCGGGTCCACGCCAGCGTGACCGCCGCGCTGGGCGGCCGGGCAGCGCCCCCGCAGCGCCCGTCGCAGCCGGCCATCGCCGACGTCGAGATGCCGCCGCTGCGGCTGCTGGTCGCCGAGGACAACGTGGTGAACCAGCGCGTGGCCACGCTGCTGTTGCAGCGCCTGGGCTACCGCGCCGACGTGGTGGCCGACGGAGTCGAGGCGGTGGCCGCGGTCGAGAGCGGGCGCTACGACGCGGTGTTTCTCGACGTGCAGATGCCGCGGCTCGATGGCCTCGGCGCGGCGCGGACCATCGTCGCGCGCATGGGCGCGAAGCGGCCGTGGATGTGTGCGCTCACCGCCAACGCCACCCGGGCCGACCGCGACGCCTGCCTGGCCGCCGGGATGGACGACTTCCTCACCAAGCCGATCCAGCGCGAGGAGCTGCGCCGAGCGCTGGTGGCCGCCGCCAACCACCCGCGGGCTGAGCGCTCGACGGCGCGCACCATCACCGGCGACGGCCTGCCCGCGCCAACCGTCCCGCCGGGGCCGCGCACCACGACCACGACCAACCTGTCGCACGTCCTGCCGCCCGGGCTGGGCGGCGTGGACGAGGACGCCTCGGCCACCCGCTCGCGCACCGAGCGCCTGGCCCAGCGCCTGGCGGTGGTGGCGGCCGACGTCGGCGTCGACGTGTCGGCCGAGATCGTCGACCTGTTCCTCGAGGACGCCGCGCAGATGCTCGACCGGCTCGCGGCCGCGGTCGGGCGCGACGACGCGCACACCGTCGAGCGGGTGGCCCACACCCTGCGCGGCGCCGCCCACAACGTCGGCGCCTCGGCCCTGGCGGCGATGACCAGCTGCTCGAGCGCCAGGCGCGCCAGCGGGACATGTCGAGCGCGGCCGCGGTCACCAAGCAGGTCCAGCGCGAGGCCGAGGCGGTTTTTCCCGGGTCGCTGCGGGCGCTGTTGGCCAACGGGCTGCGCCTGGCCCAGGGCGCGTGATCGCGGCCCCGGGCCGGGGCGCGACGGCGCGCGGTCAGAACGCCTGGCGGTAGCCCAGGATCACCCGCGGCCGGCCGCGGCCGGGTCCGTCGAGCGGCACCGCCAGATCGGCCCGGAACACCTCGGCCGACAGCTGCGGGGTCAGGCTGCGCAGGCCGATCCCGAGATCGTGGTGGACCGCGACCTGACCGATGGTGTCGCCGGCCCCGGCCAGGTCGTAGAACCCGACCAGCCCCCACTGCATGCCGAACACCAGCCGCCGCGACAGCGTCCGGATCTCGGACTGCCAGATCAGGGCGCGCTGGCCGGCGAACGCGCCGACCGGGAACCCGCGCAGGCCGTTGTCACCGCCGACGAAGAACCGCCGATTGGCCTCCTCGCGGAACAGGCCCGACGCCTTGGCCTCGGACACCAGCCGCAGCGGTCCGAGCCGCGGCGCCACCAGCCGCACCGACTGGGTGAAGCTGCGGTCGATGACCCGCCCGGCCTCGAGGCGCAGCCCGACCCCGCCGAAGGTGGTCACCACCCCGTCGCCGCCCAGCGGCCAGGCCCAGCTCTCCTCGAGCGCCAGGGTGCCGAAGGTGCGATCGGAGCCCAGCCACGGCGCCGCCACGCCCGCCACCACCTGCAGCCGGGGCCCCAGACGTACGCTCTCGGCCAGATCGTAGGAGTCGATGTCGCGGTACTCACGGTAGCGTGGCGTGAACAGCTCGACGCCGGCGTACAGGCGGCCGGCGCGCTCGGACCGGGGCAGCACCTGGTCGACGAAGTCGGCGATGGCGGCCGGATCGCCCACCACGTCGGGCAGCACCGACGGCCGCTCGCTGGCCAGGGCATACCCGAGCTTCCACCGGTGGCGCAGCGTGGTGCCGTAGGCCCGGACCACGGACAGCCCCGCCGCCCACCGGCGATCGCGGTAGGCCCACGGCAGCGCGTCGTCGGCGGGTGTCGCCGGCGCGTCGAAGGTCCGCAGGCGGTTGCCGACGAAGCGCCGCTCGATGGCGTTCTGGTGGCTCCAGTCGGCGTAGACGCCCCACCGGGTCGCCAGCGACCACAGCGGCCGGCTGATCGCCACCGTGCTCTCGCTGCCCTCGACCTTCAGGGTGTCGCGGTTCCACAGCGGCCCGCCGGTGAAGCGCACGTCGAGGTGGCGGCCGAAGGCGTTCTTGTCGACGAACACCGGGCCCAGCGAGAACACCGCCTGGTCCATCCGGAACGCCAGCGCCGCCAGCTTGTGCCGGCCCAGGAAGTTGTTCTCCGACAGCGACACGGTCAGGAACGTGAAGGTGCCGGCCTGCAGCTCGCCGTTGTAGTTGGTGCGCAGGCTCCACACGTCACGGGTGACCACCAGCAGATCGACTACGTCGCCGGCGCCGTCGGCCGGCGCCACCGGCACCACCACCGCCAGCGAGGTGTTGAGCGGGTCGCGCAGGTTGCGCACCGACTCGTCGATCGCGTCGCGATCCCAGCGATCGCCCGGCGCGACCACCAGCTCGCGCCGCACCACGTCGGTGCGGGTGCGGATGTGCAGCGCGTTGGCCCAGCGCAAGAAGCGGACCTCGTCGCCGAACACCGGCAGGGTCACCACGTGGATGGTGCCGATGCGCCGCCCGTCGGGCTGGTCGAGGAGCGTCAGGCCCCGCTCGATCAAGGCCTGGGTCAGCGCGGCGCGCTCGAGCCCGCCCAGCAGCGAGATGGGATCGCACCCCGGCGCGCCGTCGCCACACGCCGCGCGCATCGCCGACCGGGCCTCGCCACGGACCTGCGGGTGGCGCGCGAGCGGATCACCGACGGAGGGCGCGGTGAGGACCGGAGCCGGAGCCGGAGCCGGAGCCGGAGCCGGAGCCGGAGCCGGAGGCGGAGCCGGAACCGGAGCCGGAGCCGGAGGCGGAGCCGGAGCCGGAGCCGCCTGGCGCGGCTGCCCGCGCGCCACTCCCCCGCTCGCGGCCAGGGCGACCAGTGTCCACAGTGCCGGGGCGCCGCGCGAACTCACCTGCCGACATCGTACCTGGCGGGGCCGGCGATGAGAACCTCTCTGCCGCGCCGCACCCGAGGGCACGCCGGCCCAGGTACACTCGGGACGCGTGTACTGTCCGGCTTGTCGATCAGCGTACCCCGACGGGTGGAAGCGGTGCCCCACCGACGAGGCCCAGCTGCTGCGCGGGCCCACCGTCGGCAAGTACCGCATCGATCGCCTGCTCGGCGCCGGCGGCATGGGCGCGGTGTACCGGGCGGAGAACCCCGACACCCACGGCGAGGTCGCCATCAAGGTGCTGCACGGGGGCAGCGCCGGCGAGGAGCACGCCCGGGCCCGCTTCCAGCGCGAGGCCGCGGCGGTCGCCGCGCTGCGGACCCGCCACGTCGTCACCATCTACGACTTCGGCTGCGACGTCGACGGCACGCTGTACCTGGTGATGGAGCTGCTCGAGGGCCACACGCTGCGCCGCGAGATCGGCCGGCCGCCCGAGCTGATGCCGCTGCCCCGCATCGGGCTGGTCGTCGACGGCATCCTGCGCGGCCTCGGCGCCGCCCACCGGGCCGGCATCGTCCACCGCGACCTCAAGCCCGAGAACGTCTTTCTGGCGCGCACCGACGACGGCGAGGTGGCCAAGCTGCTCGACTTCGGGGTGGCCCGGACCGCGGCGGCGTCGACGCTGACCCAGTCCGGCGCGCTGATGGGCACGCCGGCGTACATGGCGCCCGAGCAGGTGGCCGGCAACCGCGGCGAGATCGGCGCGTGGAGCGACGTCTACGCGGTCGGCGTCATGATCTACGAGATGCTGGCCGGCGCGTCGCCGTTCGCCGCCGACTCGATGACCGAGATCCTGTCGAAGGTGCTGTCGCGCGACCTGGCGCCGCTGCGCAGCGTGCGCGGCGGGCTGCCCGAGGCGGTGTATCAGCTGGTCGACCGCGCGCTGGCCGACGCGCCGACCGACCGCTTCGCCGACGCCGACCTGCTGCGCGAGGCGTGGGAGGCTGCCTATGCGACCCTGCCGGCGGCGGTGCGCGACGCGCCGGTGCCGCGGTTCGCGGGCGGGCGCGCCGGGGGCGAGCTGGCGTCGGCGCCGACCGCGGCCGCCACCGCCATGGGCACGCCGGGCCCCGAGGCCGGCCGCGAGCGCGCCGCCGCGCGCTCGACCGCGCCAGGGCCGGTGCAGCTGTCGACCCGGGCCCGGTCACGGCGCGGCCTGATGCTCGCGGCCGGCGGGCTGGCGGCGGCCGCGGCCTCGTACCTGGTGGCGGCGCGGGCCGGCCGCAGCGAGCGGCCACGGCCGGAGCCGGTCGACGCCGGCACGGTCGCGCTGGTCGACGCCGCACCGCCCGTCGACGCCGCGACCATCCTCGACATGGCGACCTTGCCGGGCGGCACGTTCACCCTCGGGTCGCCGCCCGACGTGGTCCGTCGCTACCCGATGGCGGTCGCGGCCCAGACCACCGAGGTCGGCCCCTTCCTCCTCGACCGGCACGAGCTCACCGCCATCGAGCTGGCCACCGCGCTGGGCCGCGCCCCCGCCCCGACCGACACGCCGGATCATCCGGCGCAGAGCGTGAGCTGGGTGATGGCGCGCGACGCCTGCCGGGCCCTCGGCAAGCGCCTGCCGACCGAGGCCGAGTGGGAGTTCGCCGCGCGCCGCGGCCCGCTGCGAGACGCGGCGCTGCGCGGGCCCGGGGTCACCGGCCCGTCGGCGGTGGCCAGCCACCCCGGCGACTGCACGCCCGACGGCGTGTGCGACCTGCTGGGCAACGTCATGGAGTGGACCAGCGACGGGACCCCGGCCGCGCGCATCGCCCGCGGCGCCAGCTACAACGTGTCGAGCGTGGACCCTTGGTACGCCACCGTCGCCGCGCGGGCCGCGGTCGCGCCCGATCGGCTCGACCCCGAGCTGGGCGTGCGGTGCGCGCTCGACCTGCCGGGGCGCGCGCCGTGAACCGCGGCGTCGCGGTGGTCGCGGCCGTGCTGCTGGCGCACGTCGGCGACGCCGCCGCCATCGATCGCGACTGCCCGCCGGGCCAGGCCTGGAGCCCGAACCTGGGCGCGTGCATGGCGGCCCGGGTCACCGTGGCCGCCAGCCCCGAGGACCGCTACTACCGCGCCAGCGCCCAGCTCGACAGCGGCCGCCCCGGCGCCGCGACGGCCGCCGCCCGCAGCCTCGCCGCGACCTGCGGCGCCCGGCACGGACCCAGCTGCACGCTGCTCGGCTTCGTGCTGGAGCACGGCCGCGCCGGCCCGCCCCGGCCGGCCGACGCCGCCGCGCGCTATCAGCGCGGCTGCGACCTGGGCGACGTCGACGGCTGCCTGGCGTTGTCGAGCCTGTACGCCGTGGGCCTGCTGGGCGAGCCCGAGCCGGCCCGCGCGATCCCGCCGCTAGCGCGGGCCTGCGAGCTGGGCAGCGGCAAGGGCTGCTACGTCCTGGCCGGCAAGTACGACCGGGCGCTGGGCGTCGGCCACGACCCGGCCCAGGCGGCGACGCTGTTCGCCCGGGCCGTGACCCGGCTCACCGCCGAGTGTCCGGGATCCGGACCGTCGTGCTACGCGCTCGGCACCGCCTACCGCGACGGCCACGGCGCCGCGGTCGATCCCCTGGCCGCGGCCGCGGCGTTCGCCACCGGCTGCGACGGCGGCACCGGGGCCGCGTGCTTCGCGCTGGGCCAGCTGCACCGCGACGGGCGGCTGGGGCAGATCGACGCCGCGCGCGCCCTCGACTACTTCGATCGCAGCTGCCAGCGCTACGACAACGCCGAGGGCTGCCACGCCGCCGGTGAGGTGCTGGCCGAGCAGGCCGACGCCGAGCCGGCCCGCCTGACCGCGCTGGCGGCGCGAGCCTGCCAGCTGGCCACCGCGCAGTGCGACCTCACCGCGTACATGTTCGCGACCGGCAAGGGCGGCGTGCGCGACGAGGTGCGGGCCACCGCGGCCTACGTCGCGGCGTGCCAGGCCGGCAACGCCACGGCCTGCTCGGCCGCCGCCGCCCGCATCGCGCACGGCACCGGCACCGTCGCCGACGGCGGGCTGGCGGTGCGGATCTGGACCCGCGCCTGCGAGACCGGCTCGGGCGCCGACTGCTACCAGGCGGCCCGGGCCCACGCCGACGGCGAGCTGGTCGCGCGGGACCCTGTGCGCGCGCAGGCGCTCCTCGAGCTGGGGTGCGTGCGGGCCAGCGCCGCGGCGTGCGAAGACGCGGCCCTGGCGCACCTCGACCACGCGCCGCCCGATCCGGTCGCGGCCGCCCGCCTGTACCAGGCCGGGTGCGCGCTGGGCCGCGGCGAGACCTGCACCCAGTGGGGCGACGCGCTGGCGACCGGCCGGCTGGGCCCCGACGCGCCGACCGCCGCGCTCGACGCCTACCGGCGCGGCTGCCAGGCGCCCCAGGCCGACGCCGAGGCGTGCGCCAGCTGGGCCGACGCCAGCGACCAGCCGACCGATCAGCTCGCGGCGGCGCGCCGGGCCTGCCAGCTCGGCGACGGCGATGCCTGCGGGACGCTCGACGCGCGCGCCGCCGCCGTCGACGACGCCGACGCGCGGGCCGCGGCGATGGCCACCCTGACCGACGCCTGCGCGGCCTCGCCGCCGGGGGACGGCGCGTGCGGCGCGCTGGCTGCCGAGCTGCTCCAGGGCGGCGCGCTGGCGTCGGCGCAACCCAGCCGTGGCCACGCGATCGCCGTCGACGCCTGTCGCCGCGGCGCCCGCAGCGCGTGCCTGATCGCGGCCGACGACCTGGCCACCGGCGCCGGCGTGGTGGCCGACCTGGCCGAGGCCCGGGCCCGCTACGCCGACCTGTGCGACCACGACGTGCCGGTGGCGTGCCTGCGCCTGGGCGGCCTGCTCGCCGACGACGATCGCCCCGCCGACGGCGCCCGCCTGTTCGCGCGGGCGTGCGCCGACGGGCTGCCCAGCGCGTGTACCTCGCTCGGCTTCGCGCACTACACCGGCCAGGGCGCGCCGTGGGACGTCGGCCAGGCCCGCGCGCTGTACCGGGCCGCGTGTGACGACGGCGACGAGTTCGCCTGCACGAACCTGGGCGATCTCATCGAGCTGGGGGTCGGCGCCCCGCCCGACCCCGCCGCCGCGCGGCCGCTGTACCAGGCGGCGTGTACCGACGGCGCGGTCGCCGGCTGCGCCGACCTGGCAGATCTCCTCGCCGTCGGCACGGCGTCCGAGCGCCGCCAGGCCGCCAGCCTGTACCAGCGAGCCTGCGACGCCGCCGATCCGGCCGGCTGTCGCGGCGCCGCCCTCGCCGCCACCGATCGCGCGACGCGCGCCCGCGCCGGCCTCCGCGCGTTCGATCTGGCCCAGGCCCAGGCCGGCCAGAACCCCTACGTCGCGTACGTGCTGGGCACGCTCCACGCCGACGGCATCGGGACCCCGCGCGACCCGGCGGCCGCGCTCGCGTGGTTCGATCGGGGCTGCGTCGGCCGCGATCCCCATGCCTGCCTGGCCGCTGGCGCCGCCCACGCCGCGCGCGGCGACGGCCCGTCAGCGGTGGCCGCCTACGATCGCGCCTGCGCGGCCGGCGTCGACCGCGCCTGTCAGCTAGCCGCCGCCACCGAGCGACGGCTGCCGAGGCTGCGTCGCGGCTGTGGCTGCGACGGCGGCCCCGCGCCCGGCGGCCCATCGGCGGTGCTGACGCTGGCCGTCCTGGCCGCGATCACGCGGCGGCAGCGGCGGCGGCCCACGCCCAGGTGACCCGCGGCCGCCGCGCCAGGTCCGTCACCGTCGCCGCCGGTCCGGTCACGCCGCTGGCGTCGAGTAGCGCAGCCACCGCCGGGCCCTGATCGTGGCCGTGCTCGAGGGCGATCAGCCCGCCCGGCGCTAGGTGCGGCGCCAGCCCAGCCACCAGCCGCCGGTACAGGTCGAGGCCGTCGGCGCCGCCGTCGAGCGCCAAGCGCGGCTCCTGCTGGACCTCGCGATCGAGGCCGGCCAGCTCGTCGGTGCGGATGTACGGCGGGTTGGCGACGATCAGATCGAACGACAGCCCGTCGACTGGCGCGAAGAGATCGCCGACCCGGACCTCGACCCGCGCGCTCACCTGGTTGCGGGCCGCGTTGCCGGTGGCCACCGCGGCGGCCGCCGCCGACAGGTCGGTCGCGATCACGGCCAGCCCGGGCAGCTCGCGGGCCAGCGTCACCGCCAGCGCGCCGGAGCCGGTGCACAGGTCGAGCCCGCGCCGCGGCCGCGCCTTGTCGGCGCCCAGCCGGTCGAGCACCAGCTGCACGACGGTCTCGGTGTCGCTGCGCGGGATGAGCACCGCCGGCGTCACCGTGAACGGCAACGACCAGAACTCTTGCTCGCCGACCAGGTACGCCAGCGGGACCCCGGCCAGGCGCCGCTTGATCAGGTTGCGGGCGGCGGTCAGCTCGGCCTCGGCCAGCGGCCGATCGAAGCCGGTGTACAGCTGCATGCGCGAGCAGCCCAGCGCGTGGGCCAGGAGCACCTGGGCCTCGAGCCGAGCGCCCACCACGCCAGCGTCGGTGAAGCGCTGGGTCGTCCAGTCGAGGACGGCGGCGGTGGTCCAGGTGGTCAACGCCCGTCAGGTACCACAGACCCGGGCCGGGCGAGCACCACCAGGTCGGCGTGGTTGACGCCGGTCGGGCCCGGGCAGAGCGCCAGGTCGAGCGCCGCCAGCGCCCGGCCGCTGTCGTGCCGAGCCAGGGCCGCGGCAGGATCGACGCCGCGCGCGGTCAGCGCCGCCCAGGTGTCGCCGTCGACGATGGCCCCGGCGTCGGGCCCGGTGCCGTCGACGCCGTCGGACGCGCCCACCAGCGCCACCCGGTCGGTGCCGGCCAGCGCCTCGGCCAGCACCAGCGCCAGCTCGCTGGCCCGCCCACCCCGCCCGACCGGCCCGTCGAGCGCCACGGTCCATTCGCCGCCGCCGACCCAGCGCCCGCCCGGCGGCAGCCCGCGCGCCGCCGTCGCCAGCCGGGCCGCCACCGCCCGCACGTCCCCGGCGAGCGGGACCGGCTCGACGGTGATCGCGCCACCGGCGGCCCGCAGCGCCCGCGCCGCCGCGGCGGCCAGCGCGCCCAGGCCGGCGACCACCTCGACCCGATCGCCCGGCTTGCCCGGCACGGTCGGGCCCGAGCCGACCACCGCGGGATCGTCGCCGGGGACGTCGCTGGCCACCAGCGTCACCACCGGCGCCGGGCACGCCGCCGCCAGCTGCCCGCCCTTCACCGCCGACAACGTCGTCCGGACCCGGTTGAGCTCGGCGATGGGCGCCCCCGACCGCAGCGCCCGCGTGATCGTCGCCACTTTGTCGGCCAGGCCCAGGCCGGCGCGCGGCACGCACCACAACGCCGACGCCCCACCGGAGACCAGCACCAGCAGGACGTGCCCCGGCGGGGTCGCCGCCGCGAACGCCAGCGCGGCCCGCCCGGCCGCCTCGCTCGAGGCATCGGGCACCGGGTGCGCCGCGGCCCGGACGTCCCACGCCGTCGGCAGGGGCGTCGCGGCGCTCCCGGGATGGACCACCAGCCCGTCGACGATCGCCTCACCCAGCGCGGCGGCCGCCCCGCTCGCCATCGCCACGGCGGCCTTGCCCACCGCCAGCAGGCGGACCGGGCCTGCCACCGGCCGCGCGGCCAGCGCCGCCGCCACCGCCGCAGCCGGGTCGCACGCCGCCACCGCCGCCGCGAACACCTGGGCCAGCTCGTCGCGCAGCGCCATCGCCGGCGATCGTAGCGTGGTTCGCCCGCCGGTGCCGGGCCGTCCACGACCGGTGGTAAGGTCCCGCGACCCATGGACGCCTCCCCTCCGATGACCATCTCGGCGGTCCCAGCGCGCCGCGCGCGCCTCGGCCTCGAGCTGGCGCTGGTCGTCATCGTCGCGACCGCCCTGCTCCTGCCCGGCATCTGGCGCTACAGCCTGGTCGATCCCTGGGAGACCCACTACGGCGAGGTGGCGCGCCGGATGCTCAACGACGGCGACTGGGTCCACACCGACTGGCAGAACGAGGGCTTTCGCTCGAAGCCGGTGCTGACCTTCTGGCTCATGGCGACCTCGTTGCGCGCGCTGGGCCACGGCGAGCACGGCGGCTATTCGGGTGAGATGACCGACTCGCCGACGATCATGCTGGCGATCAGGCTGCCGTTCGTCTTGTTGGCCATCATGGGGCTGACGCTGACCTGGCTCATGCTGGCGCGGCTGGTCAGCCGCCGCGCCGCGTGGCTGGCCTTGCTGACAATAGGGACGTGCCCGTTTTTCTTCTTCATCGCCCGCCAGGGCATCACCGACATGACGCTGGTGTCGATGTTGCTCGGCGCGTTCTCGATGTTCCTTTTGGCCAGCGAGGACGGCGACGACGGGTTCCGCCCGTTCGGCCGCCTGATCCCGCTGGGCCGTCGACGGTGGATCGCGTGGGACGCGCGCTGGGTCGCCGGCGCGCTGGTCGGCGGCTTCATCCTGGTCCAGGCCATCTACTACCTCTGGTACTTCCAGATCGCGCGGTTTCCGCTGGCGTTCCGGGTCCCGCCCATCCGCCAGCCGGGCATCGCGCTAGCGGTGCCGATGATCCTCGCCGTGCTGTACGTGTTCGTGCCGCAGGTCTTCGCGCTGGCCCGGGCGGCCGTGATCTGGCCGGTGCAGTTGGCCCGCGGCGTGCCCCAAGCCTGGGCCTCGGCCCGTCGCCTGGGCGCCCCCGGCCTGCTGTCGTACCCGCTCGGCCTGGCGTTCATGGCCGCCGGTGGCGACGGCTGGTCAGCCGCCCACGCCCGCGCCCGCGGCCCGGCCGAGGCCGCGCCGCTGCGACGTACCGGGCAGGTCTACATGATCTTCTTCTGGGCCTTCATCGCGGTGTCGGTCCTCGGCAAGGGCATCCCAGGGCTCGGCATCGCCGGGGTGACCTGCGCCGCGTTCGTCGCCTTCCAGAACCGGTGGCGCGACCTGGCCGCGGGCCGCTTCGAGATCAAGCGCGGCCTGGTGCTGCTGCTGGTCATCATCCTGCCGTGGCACGTCGCCATGTGGCTGCGCGACGGGCCGACCTTCATCAGCGAGTGGGTCTTCACCCACAACCTCAACCGCGCCGCCGCCGGCGTCCACGGCGACCGCGGCACCTTCGACTACGTGCTAGGCCAGGCCGGCTACGGCATGATGATCTGGGTTGCGCTGGTGCCGATGGCCCTGGCCGGGGCGGCCCTGGTGCCGGCGCTGACCCAGCGCGCAGCCCGGGTCCGATTCCTCATCGCCACCTGGGCCATCGTCGCCACCGCGCTCTTCTCGCTGTCGCAGACCAAGTTCCACCACTACATCTTCCCGGCGGTCCCGGCCATGGCGATCCTGGTGGCGCTGTGGCTCGACGACGTGTGGGCCGGGCGCGTCAAGCCGACCTGGGTGGTCGGCGGGTTCGCCGCGGCGGTGGTCCTGCTCCTCGCGCGCGACATGATGCACGAGGAGAAGCAGTGGATCGAGATGTTCGTCTACCGCTACGACCGGGCCTGGCCGTCGAACCCGCCGTACGGCATCGACACCTCGGACGCGTTCTTGGTGATCGGCCTGGCCGGCGCCGGCGCCGCGCTGCTGCTGGGCACCCGGCTGCGGCGCCTGGCGGTGCTGGGTGTCGGCGCCACCGCGCTGGGCACCGCGCTGTGGGCCATGCACGTCTACATGCCCATCGCCGGCCAGCACTGGGGCATGCGCGAGGCGGTCGAGACCTACTACCGCGAGCGGCAGATCTACGGCCAGCAGCTGGTGTACGCGTCGCCGCGGCAGTTCGCCGACGACTGGGCCCCGGTGATCGACGGCAACCGCACCTCCTGGGACTTCGACACCAAGATCCCCGACAACTTCCTCGACGGGCAGCCCCTGGCGGTGCGCATCGAGGTGCAGGGCACCACCGCGGCGACCGCCAGCGACGCCGCCTTCGTCGCCAAGGGCACCGGCCGGGTCGTCGGCGACCACACCCTCCGCGTCGACTTCGCCGCCGGCCAGCTCGGCCCGATCGCCGCGGCGGTGCAGCGCCACCGCAAGGACCGCTGGCAGCCGTGCGCCGCGCGGCCGCGCCCCAACCGCCTGGCGTGCCCGTACCGCATCGTCGACGCCGACCGGCTCATCGCCTGGCAGCTGTACTGGCGCGGCGAGAACTTCTGGAGCGGCGACGAGATCTACGGCCCGACCCCGGCCATGAAGACCGCGCTCAAGGAGACCGACAACGTCGCCTTCCTGCGCTACCTCAACGATCGCTCGATCGCGCCCGAGGGCCGGACGTTCTACGTGGTGACCGAGGCCAGCCGTCCCGGCGGGCTCAAGACCATCCTGCCGACCGCCACCGCCAAGGAGACGGTCGAGGTCATCGACACCACCAGCAACAAGTTCTCGCTGGCGAAGTTCCAGTTGTAGCGCGCGGCCCGGGCCGGCGCACGGCGCGATCCGCGCGCCCGGCGACGATCTGCCGCCGCCCAGGAAACCGCCGGCGGGGTCGCGGTGTCCCACCACCATGGGCAGCGCCGCGCGCGTCGTAGACCGAGGGCCGCGGCGGTGCGTCGAATGAAGGTGCTATGCTCTGCGTTGTCGGTGTCAGGACCTCGCGGAATGCCGGCGCCTCTCGAACGGTCGAATACTCGAGCGCAGGAGCGGTAACCCCATGGACGACGCCACCACCCCGCCCCCGATCGACCTGAGCCAGGTCCGCACCCTGGTCGCGGCGGCGCGGGCTCGGCTGCGGGTCCAGGGCGCGCTCGAGGGCGCCGCCACCAGCGCGGTGGCCGCCTCCGCCAGCGCCTTGACCGCCGTGTTCCTGGTCAGGACCGAGGCGGTATCGCCCGGCGCCGGCGTCGGCCTGCTGGTCGCCTCGGCCGGGGTGATCGGCGTCGGGGCGCTCGTCGGGGCCCTGGGCCGCCACGACGACGAGCTGGTGGCGCGCCGCATCGACCGCGCCTCGGGCCTGGCCGACCGCCTGTCGAGCGCGATCGCCTTCGAGCGCGCCCTGGGCACGGCCAGCGCCGACGACGCCGCCACCGCCGACCTGATGCGGGCTGCCATGCGCGACGCCGCGGCGGCCGCGCCCCGGGCGGACGTCAAGGCCGCCACCCCGCTGACCAGGCCGCGCGACACCACCATCGCGCTCGCCTTCGCCGCGGTGGCCGCCGTCGCCGCCAGCTTCGGGGTGGCGCTGCCGCCGCGCGACCCGGTGGTCACCGCCGCCGTCCCCGCCGCCGCCCGCCGCGGCGCCGAGGTGGTCATCAGCGGCGCCCGCCTGTGCGGCGCCAAGGCCGCCCCGACGGCGCCGTGCTCGCCGGAGGCCGCGCTGGTCTACGTCGGCGACGACGGCGCCGCGGTGGCCGCGCCCATCGTGGCCTGGACCGGCGGCGGCGTCAGCGTGACGGTGCCGGCCGGGGCCAAGCTGGGCGCCACCGAGCTGGTGGTGTGGGCCCGGGGCAAGCGCCTCGGCGCCGTGCCGTTCGAGGTGATCGCCGACGACGATCCCCGCAACTTCAAGGACAACACCGTCGCGCTCAGCCCCGACGACCAGGCCTACATGCGCGACCTGGTGGCCGACCTCCGCGCCACCGCGAAGCACGACGACGTGCCCGAGCTCGAGGAGTACGCCGCCAAGATCGAGAAGCTGCTCGACCTGGCCGACCAGGGGCAGCTGACCAAAGACGAGCTGCTCGAGGCCATGCAGCAGGCCCAGGCCGAGCTCGATCAGCACGCCGAAGATCACCCCGAGCAGATCGACAAGGACCTGGCCGAGACCGGCACCGAGCTGGCCAAGAACGAGCTGACCAAGGAGCTGGGCGCCGCGCTCAAGCAGGGCGACCTCGACAAGGCCAAGCAGGAGATGGAGAAGCTGGCCGACAAGCTCGACGCCGGCGAGCTGTCCCAGCAACAGAGCGAGCAGCTGGCCAAGACCCTCGAGCAGGCCGCCAAGCAGTACCAGCAGAAGCAGGACGAGCAGGCCAAGCAGCAGCAGGCCCAGACCGCCAAGGCCGAGGACGAGCTGCGCAAGCTCGAGAAGGAGCGCGACCAGGCCAAGACCGACCAGGACCGCGCCGACGCCGAGCGCCGGCTCGAGAAGAAGAAGGACGAGCTCCAGAAGCTGCAGAAGGACCAGGCCCAGCGCGACCAGTCGGCCCAGCGCGAGGCGCTCAAGCGGCTGCACAAGGACATGCAGAAGGCCGCCGAGGACCTGCAGCGCAAGCAGGACCCCAGCGACCAAAAGAACCAGGACCAGCAGAACCAGGACAACCAGAAGCAGGCCTCGCGCAGCATGCGCGACGTCGCCGACGAGACCGGCAAGGTCGACCGCGACCAGCGCAAGCAGACCGCCCAGAAGAAGATGGCGTCGCAGATGGACGACCTGCGCGAGGCCATGCGGCGCGCCAAGCAGCGCGGCAAGCAAGGCGGCGGCAGCCCGTTCGGCAAGAACCAGCAGGGCAAGAACCAGGACTTCGCCAAGCGCGCCGCCGGCGGCCAGGGCCAGAAGGGCGCGTGGAAGCCGGGCCAGGGCCAACCCGGCCAAGGCCAAGGCCAAGGGCAGCCGGGCCAGGGCCAGCAGGGCCAGGGCAACGGCGGCCAGGGCGACCAGCCCGACGGTCCCTCGAAGAACTACGGCACCGGCCACGACGACAACCTGGTCGGCGATGCCACCGGCACGACCGGCAACACCAAGGACGAGAGCGTGTCCGGGGCCCAAGGGCGCAAGGGCCCGTCGCGGCGCGAGACCATCCTGTCGGCCGCCCAGAAGGGGTACGCCTCCGCCAGCTACCGCCAGGTCTACGCCGACTACAAGAAGATCGTCGAGGACGTGATGAAGTCCGAGAAGGTCCCCGCCAGCTACAAGTACTACGTGAAGAAGTACTTCACCAAGATCAAGCCCCACGCGATGGACTGACGCCGGCGCGCGCCCGCCGCGCCACGACCACCGCCCCCGCACGCCACCACCCGCAACCGCGAGAGCTCACTGCCCATGTCCCAGCCCGCTGCCGCCACCGACCGCGACGTCGAAGCCACCGTCGCCGCCTTCACCGCCGACCTGCGCCGGGTGCGCGAAGAGATCGGCAAGATGATCGTGGGCCAGGACGCGATCATCGAGGGGGTGCTGACCTGCCTGCTGGGCGGCGGCCACGCGCTGCTCGAGGGCGTCCCCGGGCTGGGCAAGACCATGCTGGTGCGGACCATGGCCGAGACGCTGCACGCGAACTTCTCGCGCATCCAGTTCACGCCCGACCTGATGCCGGCCGACATCGTCGGCACCAACGTCATCGTCGAGGACGCCGCCGGCAAGCGGTTCGAGTTCCAGCGCGGGCCGATCTTCGCCAACATCGTGCTGGCCGACGAGATAAACCGCGCCACCCCCAAGACCCAGTCGGCGCTGCTCGAGGCCATGAGCGAGGGCTCGGTCACCGTCGCCAAGACCACCCACAAGCTCGAGAAGCCGTTCTTCGTGCTGGCCACCCAGAACCCGCTCGAGATGGAGGGCACCTACCCGCTGCCCGAGGCCCAGCTCGACCGCTTCTTCTTCAAGCTGGTGGTCGAGTTCCCCGACCACGACGCGCTCCACACCATCTTGGACCGCACCACCAGCGACCACACCCCGGCCCCGCAGGCGGTGCTGGACAAGGCCCGCGTGGTCGAGCTGCGCGACCTGGTCCGGCGGGTGCCGCTGGCCCGCAAGATCCAGGACTACGCGGTGCGGGTGCTGCAGGCGACCCACCCCGAGACCAAGGAAGCCACCACCCAGAGCAAGAAGTACCTGCGGTACGGCGCGTCGCCGCGCGGGCTCCAGGCCATCATCCTGGCGGCCAAGATCCGGGCCCTGCTCGAGGGCCGCTACGCGGTGGCCATCGACGACATCAAGGCGGTGGCGGCGCCGGCGCTGCGCCACCGGCTCATCCTCAACTTCGAGGGCGAGGCCGAGGGCGTCAAGGCCGACACCATCATCGCCGAGATCCTCGCCTCGACCCGCGAGACCGCGTGATCCCGGGCCGCTGATGGCACTCCTGGCCAAG
Source organism: Kofleriaceae bacterium (assembly GCA_041389965.1). Taxonomy (GTDB): domain Bacteria; phylum Myxococcota_A; class Polyangia; order Haliangiales; family Haliangiaceae; genus UBA2376. The sequence goes on from JAWKQV010000004.1 coordinate 634,861, forward strand.
TCCAAGCCGGCGGTGGTGAGCACGGCGGGCGCCGCCCGCGCCGCCGACCGGTCGGCGCTGTTCGACGACCGGTTCCTGCGCACCCTCGAGCACCTGCACATGGTGTCGCGCAAGGTGTTCGCCGGGAACCTGCGCGCGGAGCGGCGCACCCGCAAGGTCGGCAGCGGCATCGAGTTCGCCGACCACCGCACCTACGCGCGCGGCGACGACTTCCGCTACATCGACTGGAACCTGTACGGCCGGCTCGATCGCCTGCTGCTGCGGCTGTTCGAGGAGGAGGAGGACCTCCACATCTACATCCTCATCGACTGCTCGGACTCGATGGCCATCGGCACGCCGCCCAAGATGCACTACGCGATGAAGGTGGGCGCGGCGTTGTCGTACGTGGGCCTGGCCAACCTCGACCGGGTCGCCATCGTGCCGTTCGCGTCGAAGATGCTGGGGCGGATGCCGCCAGCCCGCGGCAAGAACCGTATCTTCCGGGTGTTCGACTTCCTGCGCACCGTCGACATCGGCGGCCAGACCGACGTGGCCGACGCCATGAAGATGTTCGTCGGCCAGCACAAGCGCCGCGGCCTGGCGGTGCTCATCAGCGACTTCTACGACCCGCGCGGCTTCGAGGAGGGCATCAACACGCTGCGCTACAACAAGTTCGAGCCGTTCGTCCTGCAGGTCTACGACCAGAAGGAGGCGGCGCCCAACCTGCACGGCGATCTGGCCCTGGTCGACTGCGAGACCGGCGAGCTGCGCGAGGTGACGGTGTCGAAGGCGCTGCTCGACGCCTACACCCGCGAGCACGAGAAGTACTGCAAGGAGCTGGAGGACTTCTGCACCGCCCGCGCGGTGCCGTTCTTCCGCACCCACACCGGCATCCCGTTCGACGAACTGGTCCTCCGGATCTTCCGCTCGGGAGGGTTCCTCCGGTGACCTGGCTCGCGCCCCTGGCCGGACGCACCGTGGGGCTGGCCGCGCTGGCGGCCGCCGCGCTGGTCATCATCGCCTACCTGCTCAAGATGCGGCGCCGCCGCTTCGAGGTGCCGTTCTCCAACCTGTGGAAGCGGGTGCTCGAGCAGCGCGACGCCAACTCGCTGTGGAAGCAGCTGCGTCGCCTGCTGTCGCTGCTGCTGGCCCTGGCGATGGCCGGCCTCATCATCGCCGCGATCCAGGCGCCGACCCTGGGCGTCACCGATCGCCGGGCCCGCAACGTGGTCGTCCTGGTCGACAGCTCGGCGTCGATGCGCGCGGTCGACGGAGATCCGGCGCGGCCGACGCTGACCCGGTTCGCCCGGGCCCAGGAGCGCACCGCCGCGCTGATCGACGCCCTGGGCGGCGGCGACCAGGCCATGATCATGCGGGTCGACGCCCAGGCCACCCCGGTGTCACGGTTCGCCAGCGACAAGCCGATGCTGCGCAAGGCCCTCGACGAGCTGGTCCCGTCCGACACCGGGGCCGACCTGCCGCGGGCGCTGTCGGCCGCCGCCGACGCGCTGCGCGGCCGGGCCAACCCGCTGATCGTGGTGGTGTCCGACGGCGCCTACCCCGAGCTCGACCGCAACCAGGTCAGCTGGGCCGCGCCGGCCGACGCCCCGCCGCCGGCGGCCGGGGCCGATCCCGACGACGCCACCGCCAGCTTCGCCACCGCCCAGCTGGCGGCGGTCGACTTGGCCGGCATCGACGTGCGCTACCTCGGCGTCGGCACCCGCGCCGACAACGTCGGCATCGTGGCGTTCAACGTCCGCCGCTACATCGCCAACAAGGCCGCGTTCGAGGTGTTCATCGAGGTCGAGAACTTCGGCCCCGAGCCGGCCCGGCGCCAGCTGGCGCTCAAGGACGGCGACACCGCGATCGAGCTGTTGCCGATCGAGCTGGCCCCGGGCGAGCGCAAGCGGCTCATCTACCGGCAGCTGCCGGGCGGCGCCAGCCAGCTGTCGGCCGAGCTGCGCGCGGTCGACGGCCCGGGGGGATCCGACCCGTTCCCCCTCGACGATCAGGCCTGGGCGCTGTTGCCGGCGCGCAAGAAGCAGCACGTGCTGCTGGTGACCAACGACAACCTGTACCTCGAAGGCGCGATGCTGGTGTACGACAACATCGAGGTCTACAAGGCCACCCCGGCCGAGTACGACGCCGCGCCGGCCGCGACCGTGACCAACACCGCCACCGGCAAGCCCTACGACGTGGTGGTGTTCGACGACGTGACCCCGGCGGTGATCCCGCCGCCGCCGATCAACGTGATGTGGTTCCACCCCGACGGCGCGGCCAGCCCGTTCGCGATCCGGGGCGTGCTGCCGCGGCCGCGCATCACCGACACCGCCGACACCCACCCGGTGATGAAGTGGGTGACCATGTCCGACGTCAACTTCGACGCCGCCAACGTGTTCGCCGTCGACGCCAGCAAGGGCGAGGTGGCGCTGGTCCGGTCGGTGCGCGACGCCATCGCGGTGGCCCGGCGCGACGCCGGGCGGAAGCTTATCGGCTTCGGGTGGTCGCTGGCCGGCACCGACCTCATGCTGCGCGTGGCGTTCCCGCTGCTGCTGGTGAACAGCCTGGACTGGTTCGCCGGCGACGACTCCGACCTGGTCACCACCTACCCGACCGGCACGCGGCTGCGCATCCCGCTCGACGGGCTGGCCGGCCTCACCGAGGTGACCGTGGTCGATCCCCTCGGCCACCGCGGGCAGGCCCCGGTGGTCGACGGCGCGGTCACGCTGGTGACCCACCAGATCGGCATCCACCAGATCATCGCCTACCCGCCCGGCACGCCGCCCGACGCCGCGGACGCCACCCCGCTGGCCAGCTTCGAGGTGGCCACCAACCTGAGCTCGCCGGCCGAGTCGCGGATCGCCCCGGCGGTGGACCTGGTGCTGTCGGGCCGGACCCTGGAGGCGCCGCCGACCTTCGCGGTCAGCGCCCGGCGCGACCTGTGGCTGTACCTGGTGCTGGCGGTCATCGGCCTGCTGTGCATCGAATGGATCACCTACCATCGCAGGATCACCGTCTGATGCCCGGGCTGCTCGACCGTCTCCGCCGTCGCCTCGATCGCGGCTCGCTCGTCGCCGTCGCGGTGGCGGTGGCAGCCGCGGTGGCCATCTACTGGGCGGTGGGCCGCTGGCTCGACGGCCGCTCGATCGTGGTGGTGGCCGGTGTGGGCCCGCGCCCCATCGAGCTGCTCGATCCCCGCTGGCTGCGCTTGGTCGCGCTGGCGCCGCTGTTCTTCCTGGTCCGGCGCTGGTCGCTGACCGACCTGTCGGTGACCCAGCAGCTGGTCCAGGCCACGGTGCGCACGCTGGTGGTCGCGGTGGCCGCGCTGGCGCTGGCCCGCCCGACCTGGGTCACCCGCGACTCGAAGGTGGCCACGGTGGTGCTGGTCGACGTGTCGGCCTCGGTGTCCGACGCCCAGCTGGCCGCCGCCCGCCGCTACGTCGACGACCTCGAGGCGGCCAAGGGCGACGGATGGATCACCGTGGTGACCTTCGCCGAGAAGCCGCTGGTGGCCGCCCGCACCGACGGCCACTTCCAGATCGCGCGCCACACCACCGGGGCCGCCAAGGGCAGCGCCGGCACCGACGTCCAGGCCGCCATCCAGCTGGGCTACGGGCTGTTCCCGGCCGGCCGGCTGCCGCGCATGGTGGTGGTGTCCGACGGCAACCAGACCCGCGGCGACGTGGTCACCGAGGCCTACCGGGCCAAGGAGATGGGCGTGCGGCTGTCGTGGCGCACGTTCGCCGAGGACCAGGTCCAGGAGATCCGCGTGGTCGGCCTGCGCCTGCCCGACGAGATCAAGGTCGGCCAGCCCTTCGAGCTGACCTCCGAGGTGTGGTCGACCCACGCCGAGACCGTGACGTTGACCCTGCGCCAGGACGAGTTCCCCAACGCGCTCCAGCCGCAGCAGACCGTCGACCTGGTCGAGGGCGTCAACCGCATCGCGTGGAAGAGCGAGGCCAAGCGGGCCGGCGCCACGACCTTCCGGCCGCGGCTGGCCAAGTTCGCCCACGACACCGAGAAGGCCAACAACGAGGCGGTGATGACCGCCCCGGTCAAGGGGCGCCCCAGCGTGCTGTACGTCGAGGGCGGCGTCCTGCGCGAGCCCGGCAGCGCCGGCTACCTGCAGCGCGCGCTCGAGCACGAGAACATCGACGTCGAGGTGCGCGGCCCGCGCGGCATCCCCGGGACCGCCAAGGAGCTCGAGAAGTACGATCTGGTGCTGGTGTCGGACGTGCCGGCCCAGTTCGTCGGGGCCAACCAGATGGCGGCGCTCGACAGCTACGTGTCGAGCCTGGGCGGCGGCCTGATCATGGCCGGCGGCGAGGACTCGTTCGGCTCGGGCGGCTACCAGGGCACCAAGATCGAGCAGATCATGCCGGTCCGGTTCGACTCCGAGAAGACCCGGGAGCAACCCGACATCGCGGTGTGCGTGGTGATCGATCGCTCGGGGTCGATGCAGGGCCCCAAGATCGAGGCGGCCAAGGAGTCGGCCCGCGCCACCGCCGAGGCGCTGTCGCCCAACGACATCCTCGCGGTGGTGGCGTTCGACACCGAGGCCCAGGTCTTCGTGCGGCCGCAGCGGGCCGCCAACAAGATGCGCATCTCGGCCGACATCTCGCGGCTGCAGCCGGGCGGCGGCACCAACATCTACCCCGGCCTCAAGGAGGCCTTCGAGCTCCTCGAGGGCATCAACGCCAAGGTCAAGCACGTCATCCTCTTGTCGGACGGCGAGGCACCCTACGACGGCCTGGTCGAGCTGGTCCAGGACATGCGCTCGGCCCGCATCACGGTGTCGGCGGTCGGCGTGACCGGCGCCGATCGCAACCTGCTGTCGATCATCGCCGACAACGGCGACGGCCGCCTGTACATGACCGACGACATCGGCGCGCTGCCGCGGATCTTCATGAAGGAGACCAACGAGGCGCAGAAGTCGCAGCTGGTCGAGGACGCCATCAAGGTGCGGGTGGCCAAGCGGGTCGAGGCCATCGAGGGGGTGGCCATCGACAGCGCGCCGCCGCTGCACGGCTACGTGACCACCAAACCCAAGCCGACCGCCGAGGTGATCCTGGTGTCGGACCTGGGCGAGCCGATCCTGGCCCGGTGGCGCCACGGCGCCGGCACCTCGGTGGCGTGGACCTCCGACGTCAAGAACCGGTGGAGCGCCGACTGGATCGCGTGGGGCGGCTACCCCAAGTTCTGGGCCCAGCTCATCCGCACCACGATGCGCCGCAAGGTCTACGACAGCTACGACCTGACCGCCAGCGTCGACGACGGCCGCGCCAAGGTGGTCGTCGACGCCATCGACTCGGGCGACCAGTTCGTCAACGAGCTCGACACCGCGCTGCAGGTCATCGATCCGGCCACCAACGCCGTCAAGCAGACCGTGCCGATGACCCAGACCGCGGCCGGGCGCTACGAGGCCGACTTCCCCATCGAGCGCTACGGCAGCTTCCTGCTCAAGGCGATCCACAGCCGCGCCGGCAAGGTAGTGGCCGAGAGCCAGGGCGCGGTGGCGCTGCCCTACCCGCTCGAGTATCTGCGCACCAGCCCCGACGACCGCGCGCTGCGCCAGGCCGCGGTGGTCACCGGCGGCGCCGATCAGCTGGCGCCGGCCGACGCCTGGAAGCCGGGCGACGAGTCGGTGGCCTACACCCAGGACCTGTGGCCCTGGGTGCTCTTGGGCATGCTGGCCCTGATGATCCTCGACCTGTACCTGCGCCGGGTCCGCCTGTTCGGCTACCGCACGATCAAGTTCGAGTGACCCGGCGGGCGCCGCGTCGCGGTAGCCTGGCCGGGTCATGGTCGACGACGGCTCCCACTACCGCCACCTGGCGGCGTGCTACGCCCGCGGCGCCCTCGGGCTGGGCCCGGTCGACGACGCCGCCGCGCTGACGGCTGCGGCCGCCGCCGGGCTGCGCCTGCACCGGTTCAAGCGGACCGCGGGGCTGCCGCGGGTGCGCGCGGTGCTGGGCATCCTGCGCGGCCTGGGCGTGACCCGCCTGATCGACGTCGGCACCGGCCGCGGCGCGTTCCTGTGGCCGGTGCTCGACGAGCTGCCGGCGCTGGCGGTGACCGCCCTCGACGTGCTGCCCCACCGCGCCGCCGGGCTGGCCGCGGTGGCCCGCGGCGGCGTCCCCCGGCTGTCCGTGATCCGGACCGACGCGACCCGGGCCGGGCTGGTCGACGGCGCGGCCGAGGTGGTGACAGTGCTGGAGGTCCTCGAGCACCTGGCCGATCCGGCGCCGGCGGCGGCCGAGGCGCTGCGCCTCGCGACCCGGGCGGTGGTGGCCACGGTGCCGTCGCAGCCCGACGACAACCCCGAGCACCTGCGGCTGTTCGATCGGGACGCGCTGGTGGCGCTGTGGACCGGCGCCGGGGCCCGGCGGGTCACCGTCGACGGCGTGCGCGGCCACTTCGTGGTAGTGGCCCACCGATGAGCGCGCTGCACAAGTATCCGCGCACGCCGCACCTCGAGGGCTCGCGCCTGCAGCCAGGCGATCACGACCTGGCCCAGGTGCCGCTGGCGGCGCTGGCCGGCGCCTACGTGGTGGTCGAGGAGAAGCTCGACGGCGCCAACTGCGGCATCGCGCTCGACGCCGACGGCCGCCTGCGCTTGCAGAGCCGCGGCCACGTCCTGACCGGCGGGCCGCGCGAGCGCCACTTCGATCTGTTCAAGCGGTGGGCGGCCGCCCACGCCGGGGCGCTGGCGGCGGTGTGCCGCGGCGGCGCCACGCTCTACGGCGAGTGGCTCTACGCCAAGCACACCGTGTTCTACGACCAGCTGCCGCACTACTTCATGGAGTTCGACCTGCGCGACGCCGACGGCCAGTTCTGGTCGACCGCGCGGCGCCAGGCCCACCTGGCCGCGGTCGGCGCGGCCCACGCGGTGCGCAGCGTGCCGGTGCTGTGGGCCGGCCAGCTCGACGATCCGCAGGCGCTGCCCGGCCTGGTGGCACCGTCGCTGTACAAGTCGGCGCGGTGGCGCGACCGGCTGGCCGCCGCCGCCGTCGCCGCCGCGGTCGACCACGCGCAGTGCGCCCGCGAGACCGATCCGAGCGATCACGCCGAGGGCCTGTACGTGAAGGTCGAGGCCGACGACGTGGTGACCGCCCGCTACAAGTGGATCCGCGCCAGCTTCCTCACCAGCGTCGTCGACTCCGGCAGCCACTGGCTGGCGCGGCCGATCGTCCCCAACCAGCTGGCCGACGGGGTCGACCTGTTCGCACCGGGGCCCGCGTGATCGACGCGCTGCGCCCGCCGGCGCCCGGCGCCGCGCCCAGCCGGGCCACCGTCGACGCCGCGGTGGCGGCGGTGCTCGATCCGGCGGTGCTGGCGGCGACGCCGCAGGATCCCGGCTTCCACGCCGAGGGCGACGTCGGTCTACACACCGCCATGGCGGTCACCGCGCTGGTGGCCGATCCGGCGTGGGCCGCCCTCGACGTGGTCGGCCGCACCGTCACCTACGCGGCGGTGGCGCTCCACGACGTCGGCAAGGCCACCACCACCCGGCACGAGCCCGCCGGCCGCATCACGTCGCGCGGCCACAGCGCCCGCGGCGAGCACGACGTCCGCGTGGCGCTGTGGCGGGCCGGCGTCGGATTCGGTTGGCGCGAGCACGTGTGCGCGCTGGTGCGGTGGCACCAGGTGCCGTTCTTCGGCGTCGACCGCCCCGACGCCGCGCGTCTGGCCCGCCGGCTGGCGCTGACGCTGCGGCACGACTGGCTGACGGTGGTCGCGACCGCCGACGCGGTCGGGAGGCGCTGCGCCGACCCGGCCGACCAGCGTCGCATCGTCGACCAGTGCGCGCTGTGGCGCGAGCTGTGCGACGAACTGGGCGTGCTGACCGCGCCGCCGCGGTTCGCCGATGCCCACAGCCAGCTGGTGTACCTGACCGACGCCTCGGGCACCCGCAGCCCCGACGTGCCCGCCCACGACGACACCGTCGCCGAGGCGGTGATCCTGAGCGGGCTGCCGGCGTCGGGCAAGTCGACCTACCTCGCCAGTCGCCCGGCGCTGCCGCTGGTGTCCCTCGACGCCCTGCGCGTCGAGCTGGACGTCGACCCGGCCGATCCCCAGGGCCCCGTCATCGCCGCCGCCCGCGAGCTGGCGCGCGGCTACCTGCGCGCCGGGCGGGCGTTCGCGTGGAACGCCACCAACCTGTCGCCGGCGCTGCGGGCGGTGGTGCTGGGGCTGTGCCGGGACTACCGGTTCCGCACGCACGTCGTGTACTGCGAGGCCAGCGCCCCGGCGCTGCACGCGCGCAACCGGGCCCGCCCCGACGCCACCCGGGTGCCAGCCGCCGTGCTCGACCGCATGCTCGAGCGATGGACCGTGCCGACGCCCGACGAGGCCCACCAGGTCAGCTACCGGATCGACGACCGCGGCCACGACGACGGCCCCGCCTGGCCGCCGCGCCAACCGGCATGACCCGGAGCCGGACCCGGAACCGGAGCCGGACCCGGAGCCGGAACCGGAGCCGGAGCCAGAACCGGAGCCGGAGCCAGAACCGGAACCGGAGCCGAGCCGGAGCCCGCCCCGGAGCCCTGCCGGCGCTGCCTCGCTCAGAACCGATAGCCGACGCGGGCGAACAGCTGGACGCTCTTGATCGCCGGCTGCGCGACGCCACCACCGCCGATCGGATCGGTCACGGTGATCTGCTGCAGGCCCAGCCCGGCCGAGCCGGTCACGAACCAGTCAGCCTTCCAGCGGTAGTAACCCAGCGCGCTCAGCTGGAACGCGTTGGTGTTGGCGCTGCCGTAGCACGTCGCCACCATCCCCGGCGAGCAGGTCTTGCCGGCGTTGTCGTCGGCCGAGCTGACCCACGACAGGTCGCCGGTCACCTGGGCGCGACCGCCCTTGAGCTCGCGCGTGCCACCGACACGGATCACCTGCGCGACCGAGCGGGCGTAGCTGGCCTGGCCCAGGCTCACCGACCGCATCACCGACGCCTCGGCCCGCAGCCCGCCGTAGAAGTGACGATCGACCAGCTGGCCGTGGACCTCGAGCGACTGCGCCGCTGGCAGCACCTGGGGACCGGCGCCGCCCACCAGCACGACGTCGGGTCGACGCCGGCCGTGCAGCGCCGCCGTGAGCTCGAACCGGCGCTGGCGCCCCAGCAGCGCCGACACCGCCCCGCGCACCATGGTGTTGCCGATGCGCTGCACCTGGTAGTTGTTGATGATCGGACCGCCCTGCGGGGCGTCGTTCTCGAGGAGCGCGCGCACCTGGACGTTGAGCGCCTCGGTGTCGATCTGGTTGCCGGCCAGCTGCAGCCGCAGCCGCGACGTCGGCTTGTACTGCAGCCCCACCGACGCGTTGGTGGGCGACACGCCCGCGGTGCCGTACAGATCGAGCACCACGTAGTGCCACAGGTCGAGCTTGGCCGACTTGCGCCAGTAGCCGTTGGCCGCCAGGTACAGCCGGGCCAGCTCGTAGGTGCCGTTGCCCCCCGCGCCCTCGTCGCGGCTGGTCGGCACGATGGTGACCGCGCCGATGGCGCCGTAGCTGTTCTGGGTCCGGTAGGCGGCGCCGAACCCGCCGGTGATCGGGATGACCCGGCCGGTGGCGGTCTCGGCGATCCCGCCGGGCATGACCGGATCGGGCGCGATGGTGACGCCGCGCGGGTAGTCGGTCGCGACCGAGCGCGAGCCGCGCGCCGGGTACGCGCCGGCGAAGCCCAGGTAAGTCCACCGCGCGTTCTTGGCGTAGTCGACGCGGATGCCGTCGACGCGGATGGCGCCCAGGTCGGCCACCACCTGCCGACCGACGAACACGTCGGTGCGGCGGCCGCCGCGCACCGCGTACAGCTCGCGCAGCTCGTACTCGTTGGTCCCGAACAGGCCGGCCTGGATCCGGTTGGCGTCGCCCTTCAGGTTGTCGAACGCCGACGCCACGTAGCGCAGGCGGGTGTCGACCCGCACGTCCCACCGCCCGCCCTTCAGGTGGCGGCCGTCGAGCTGGAGCCGCAGCTCGGTCCACAGCTTCGCCACCGAGCTGGCGACCTCGGCCGAGGCGCCGCCGGCCACCAGCGGATCGGCCGCGGCCGCTGCCTCGGCGAACGCCAGGCTCGACGAGGTCAGCGCGCCCTGCCACAGCGACCCGTCGCGATCGTCGTCGGCCTTGTCGGCGTAGAAGCGGTCGGCCTCGTCGGCCTGGGCCCGCGCGGTGCCGGCCGCCGCGGCCACCAGGCCGAGCGCGAGGGCGAGGCGCGCGCTCATCGACAGATCGACTCCCGCCCCAGGCCCAGGCCCGGGGTCCACACGTTGGGGTTGTGGCACCCGCCGCCGGCGCAGCTGCCGATGCGGCCCGGCACGTGGGACGGCGGCGCGTCGTCGCGGTGGCAGCTGGCGCACTCGCCGGTGATGGCGCCGTAGTTGCCGGCGCGGTGACAGTCGGCGCAGGCGATGGTGCGGTGAAAGCCGGTCAGGTTGCAGCCGACGGTGGTGTGATCGAACCGCGCCGGCGCGAACGACACCTGGGTGTGGCACTCGCCGCAGCGCGGGGTCAGCGCGTTCTGGTGGATGTCGTCCTGGCGGTGGCAGTTGATGCACAGGTTGCCGCTGCCGGCCATCGGCCGACTGTCCTTGTGGCACCGGGCGCACGCCAGGTTGTCGTGGGCGCCGGTCAGCGAGAACCCGCCGACGTCGTGCAGCGGCTTGATGTCGGTCCAGTCGGCGGTGCCGTGGCAGGACTCGCAGGTGGTGCCGTACTGGCCCTTGTGGACCGCCGGCTCCGGGTGGCAGCCGAAGCAGTTGGTCGGGCGCGGCTTGAAGGTCTGCGAGGCGTGACAGTCGGAGCAGCGCACCGTCAGGTGGGCCCCGGTCAGCGGGAACGCCGACATGGTGTTGTGGTTGAACACGTTGTCGCCGGTGACCTTGTGGCAGCGCTCGCAGGCGTCGCCCAGGCGGCCCTTGTGGACGTCGTCCTTGGCGTGGCAGCCCTGGGCCGAGCACGTGGTCGGCGTGCCGGTGTAGCTGCGCTTGGGGTGGCAGTCGCTGCAGTCGGCGATCTTGGCGTGCATGCCCTCGAGGGGCCACTTGGTGTCCTCGGCGTGATCGAAGGTCACCGCCTCCCACTGGCCGGCCTTGTGGCAGCGCGAGCAGGTGTCGCCCAGCGAGCCCTTGTGGAGCGAGTCCTCGTGGCACCGCACGCCGCACTCTGCCGGGGTGTTCGAGAACGAGTCCTTGGGGTGGCACTGGGCGCACTTCACCGCCTTGTGGCCCTTGACCAGGGGGAAGGCCGACTTGGGTCCGTGGTAGGTCTCGACCGTGGCCGGCTTGAGCCCGATCTTGCCGGCGCCCTCGTGGCAGGTGAGGCACTTCGAGTCGGGGTAGTTCTCCTTGGGGTGCACGTTCTTGTGCTCGTGGCAGCCGCGGCACCCGACGGTGGCCGGGTTGAACTGCTCGAAGTCGGCCGCGGTCCGCCCGCGGTGGCACGAGCGGCAGGTCACCTCGTCGTGGCGGCCGGTCAGCTTGAACTTGGTGCGCTTGTCGTGGTTGAAGATCGTCGCGCCCTTCACCCACGACGTGCTCGACTGGTGGCAGGTCGCGCACGCCGGCGGATCACCGAAGGCGCCGAACCGGGTGCCGTGCTTGTTGTCGTCGGCGTGGCAGCCGCCGGCCTGGCAGGTCTTGTCGGGCTTGCGCTCGCCCAGCGCCTTGGTGTGGCACTGCTCGCACTTCATGGCGCCGTGGGCTCGCCCCAGCGCGAACTGGGTCTTCTTGTCGTGGTCGAACTTGAACTTGTCGAGGGCACCGAACGCCGGGGAGTGGCACCACTCGCAGTCGCGCTTGCCGAACAGCATGCCGTCGTGGGGGCTGTCGTGGCAGTTGCCGCAGAAGTCGGGCTTGTTGCCCTTCAGGTTGAACAGCGCCTTGGGGTGGCACTTGGCGCACGACACGTCCTCGTGCGAGCCCAGCAGCGGCATCGACGCGTCGCGCTTGTCGTTGTGGTCGAAGTCTTGGTTGGACTTGGGTGGGTTCCACACGCTCTGGCTGTGGCACCGCTCGCACGCCAGCATCTCGCGGCGATCGAAGCCGTGAGGCTGGTCGTTCTTGTGGCAGTTGCCGCACAGCTTGTCGACGCCGAGGTAGGTGCGCAGGCCCTGCCGGTTCTTGGTCTTGTGGCAGTCCTCACAGGCCACCGCGGTGTGCTTGCCCTCGAGCTTCCAGCCGGTCAGGTCGTGGTCGAACGACTTGGTGCCGCCGGGGATGGCGGCCCAGCCCATGAGATCGAAGCCGCGCCCGCTGTGCTCGTTGTGGCACGACGCGCACTGCTTGCCCCGGACCTGGCTCGACGCGTGGAAGCCCTTGCCGGCGGCGATGCGGCTCTTGAGGTCGCTGTGGTCGTGGCAGCCCAGGCACTTGTCGTTGATGGCCTCGCGCCCGTTGTTGTGGCAGTCGTTGCAGTGATCGGGGCCGTCGATCGATGCGTGGCTGGCCGACAGCGCGCCGGGCGACGAGCTGAAGAAGTCGCCCTGGGCCAGGGCCCGGCGCGGCGCCAGCGCCAGGCCGGCGAGGCACACGACGAGCGCGAGGAGGGACGGACGGAGCATGCGCGGCCTCGAGCCTACCAGGCGCGATCCCAGGAGATGTAGATGTGGGCGACCGAGAACACCGTGAGCAGCACGGTAAACGGCACGTGGACTTTCTTCCACGAGTTGAGCAAGAGGTTGGCCTTGGGCGCGATCACCGTGCCGCGGCCGATCATCATGAGGCGGCCGGTCCGCCGCACCAGCTCGCGCCGCGCCTTGCCGGTGATGCCGACCCGGGTCAGCCGGGCCCGCCGCGCCAGCGCCCGGCCCGGCCGGCGCAGGTCCTCGAGGAGCAGCCAGCCCAGGCTGCGCACGAGGCCGTAGCGATGGGCCACGTGGGCCGCGCGCTGGCCGTGGTCCCACAGCTCGCGGTCGAGCTCGCTCATCGCCACCGGGTGCTGGTACCGGAACCGCGCGAAGGCCCGCTCGTGGTCGAGCTGCTCGAGCTCGCGGCCGCTCGAGAGCTCGGGGACCTGCGTGTACAGGTAGCGGCCGATGAAGCCCGAGACCGCGACGATGACCATGCTCCAGAACGCCGCGGACACCCAGCTCGACAGCCGCAGCGCCGAGTGCAGCCCGATGAACAGCGGCCCGACGGTGCCGGCCATCAGGTGGAAGTCGAACCACATGGTGTTGGACGCGATGTACCGGAACGCGCGGATGCGGCGGAACATCGGGTAGACCGCGGCGATGATCATGAGGCCGGTGCCGACCAGGCCGCACTGGATGGCCAGCTCGTTGCCGGAGCGGAAGCCGACCTTCTGCACCACCAGCTCGGCCGGCAGCGACGCCAGCTCCGGCGTGGCCCGCAGCTGCGCGTACTGGTACGACAAGGTCGGGGCGTACAGGCGGAGCAGCACCTCGGCCAGCGCGACCAGGAACGCGACCAGGCCCAGCGTCCACACGATCATCGGGCCCCACCGGCCGCGGCGGACCTTGGCCGCGCCGCCCGAGCGCTCGGCCACGCCGTCGGTGAACGGGTGGGTCGGCAGCACCTCGCGGCGATCGCTGTCGATCTCCTGGTCGAAGCCGGCCCGGGCCGCCGCCACGCTCTGGGGCGAGCGCTCGCGGAACAGATCGTAGGCGGAGATCTCGATGAGCGCGCCGGTCGGGCACGCCGACACGCACGCCTGGTCGCCGTAGGCGCCGCAGTGATCGCATTTGTTTGCGATGCGCCGGACCCGGGCCACTCGGCCGGTGCCGGGCCCGAACGCCAGCGCCTTGGCCTTGTCGAGCCGGGCCCGGAAGTCCTTGTTGAACGCCGGGCTGCCGTCCTCGACATCGATCATGTCGATGGCCCCGTACGGACAGCTCTGGGCGCACGCCGAGCAGCCGGTGCAGGTCGCGTCGTTGATCACGACCTCCTTCTTGACGGGATCGAACTTGATCGAGTCGTACGCGCACGGATCGATGCAGCGCTGATCGGTGCAGGTGCGGCAGGTGTAGACGAAGTCCAGCATGCCCAGCTGGTAGCCGCCGAGCGTGAGGCGCTTGGCGCCGTAGCGCTCCTCGCACGCGATCTCGCACTGCTTGCAGTCGATGCAGCGATCGAGCTGCCGGACCCGCACCGCCTCTCCCGACACCGAGATGCCCTGGCGGACGAAGAAGTCGAGGATCTCCTGCTTGACGCCGGTGATGCCGTGGAGCCGCTGGCGCGCCAGCTGGATGGCGCGCCGGAACCGGGCCTCGAAGAACGGGAACCGCACGGCGACGTCGGCCACCAGCCGCTGCGACAGCCCGACGATCGTCGACGGCGCGGTGGCGAACAGCGCCACCGGCTGATCGCGCGCCACCGCCACCGCCCCGCTGTTCCACAGATCGCCGTCGGTGAACAGCGCCAGGTTCTTCTTGGCCAGGCGCGCCATCGGGATGGGCTTGATGAGCGACACCGACTCGCGCTCGTCGACGGTCATCCGCGCGAACTGATCCTGGTGGGCCTTGCGCTCGGCCAGCTCGTGGGCGTCGAACACGCCGGCCGCGACCTGCCCCCGCACCAACACCAGGACCGGGGCGGCCGGTGCGCCGGCGCCGCCGCCCAGCGGGTCGGCCACGATCTCGTCGCGGTCGACCTCGCGGATGGTCAGGTCGCCCGAGGCCAGCGCGCCGGCGAGGATGTCGTTGGGCACCCCGTCGAACAGCGGCAAGGACCGGATCTGGGCATAGCCCGCCCGGTGGACGGGTGATAGCATCGCCGCCGCGTCACCCCCGTGCATGCCAGCCGCCAGGCCGGGGCCGGGGCCGACACCACGAGCTGGATTCGGGCCACCAGGTGAATTCATGGCAGCGCTAGCCGGGAACGGTGACGGAGCGGACACCCGAGGCGACGTCGAAGCAAAGGCTGGGCCGTGGGGGGCATGGAATGAAAACGCTGGCGATTGTAGCAGGTTGGTCGGTCGGTCGGGGTCCGCTCGTCGCCGCGATCGGAGCCGCTGGTCCCAGCTGACGGTGTCTGTGGTCCTCGCGGGCGCCGTCGGGGTGGCGCGCGGCGATCCCGCCCCGACCCGGTCGAGCGCCGATCTCGACGGCATCCAGCTGTGGCTCGGGCCGGGCGGCCTGGCGACCCGGGTCGAGGGCCGCTGGGAGTCGACCTGGGGCGGGACCGTCGGCGTGGTCAGGGTGAGCGAGCACCGGACGCTGGCGACCGTCGGGGGCTGGTTTGGCGCCGCTCACTACGCCAGCCGCGACGGCGGCCGGCTGTGGCTCGAGGCGACGCTCGGCACCCGCGCGGTCGGCGGCTACCTGCTCGGCGTCGCCGCGGGCCCCACCGTCGAGCTGGGCGTCGCGCACCACCCGCGCGGCGGCGGCGCGGTGGCGCTGTGGGGCTTCGCTGGCATCCAGCCCGTGGTGCGGGTCGGCTGGCTCGACGGGCCGGGAGCCTTCGTCGAGGTGGGGGTGAGCCTGGCGGTGCCGGCCTGGCGGTGGTGATCGCCGAATCTTCGGCTGGTTGCGGTTGACACGATGCGCTGCCAGGAGTACTTCTCTCGGGCCACGGGGCGTAGCGCAGCCTGGTAGCGCACTTGGTTCGGGACCAAGGAGTCGGAGGTTCAAATCCTCTCGCCCCGACAATTTTTCGAGAATCGGTGGAAGGGACGCAGGTGGGGGTCAGCGTTCGTCAGTCGAGGCCTTCGGGCCGAGGCTGACGGGTCGGCGGCGACCGCGTCGAAACCGCTCTTTTTCACGTTTCATCGGGGTCGGCTGGTCACAGGTGGGGCTCCCGAGACGGCGCGCACGCGGCCGTCGTCGTGATATTGGTGGAGGGTGGTGGCGACGAGTCCCCAGCGTCCTGACATCGCTGCGCTGAACGTGCTGGTCGTCGACGACGACCCGGACGTCTGCGAGTATCTGCACGATTTTCTGACCTCCGAAGGGTACACGGTGACGGTCGAGCACGACCCGACCCGGGCGTTGGCGACGCTGCGCGGCGACGAGTTCCACCTGGCCGTGCTGGATCTGATGATGCCCAAGCTGTCGGGCATCGACCTGCTGGCGCAGATCCGCGAGATCGACGACGACATCGCGATCATCATCCTGACCGGGTACCCGTCGCTCGAGACCGCGACCTCGTCGATCGAGCGCGACGTCTCGGCCTACATCCGCAAGCCGTTCTCGGTCGACGACTTCCGCGAGGCGATCACCCGCATCGCCAAGAAGAAGGGGCTCATCCTCCGCCGCGAGGACGAGCTGCACGCCACCATCGGCCGCTCCATCCGGGAGCTGCGCAAGGCCCGCGGCTTGACGCTCAAGCAGATGTCGCGGCGGACCAAGCTGTCTGTGTCGCTGCTGTCGCAGATCGAGCGAGCCGAGTCGAGCGCCAGCGTGTCGTCGCTGTGGAAGGTGGCGACCGCGCTGGACGTGCGCCTGACCGAGCTGTTCGGGACGTTCTGAGCGGACGGGGAGGTCGCGCGACCTTCGACGCGAACCCGGGCTCGCTCAGGAGGCGGTGGCTTGGCCGGCGACCGCGGCGGCGCGCAGGGCCGCGATGGTGGCGCCGTAGTCGGGGGTGGAGAACACCGCCGAGCCAGCGACCAAGACGTTGGCGCCGGCGGCGGCGATGGCGCCGACGTTGGCGAGCTTGACGCCGCCGTCCACCTCGATGTCGACGTCGAGGCCGCGGTCGTCGAGCTCGCGCCGCAGCGCGCGGATCTTGTCGAGGACAGCGGGGATGAACGCCTGGCCGCCGAAGCCGGGGTTGACGCTCATGAGCAGGACCTGGTCGACGTCACCCAGGACCCAGCGGATGGCCTCGAGCGGGGTGGCCGGGTTGAGCACGACGCACGCGCGCTTGCCCAGCTCGCGGATGGCGGCGAGCGTGCGGTGCAGGTGCGGGCAGGCCTCGGCGTGGACGCCGATGAGATTGGCGCCGGCCTTGGCGTACGCCTCGACCCAGCGATCGGCCTCCTCGATCATCAGGTGGACGTCGAGCGGCGAAGCGGTGACCCGGCGGACCGCCTCGACCACCACCGGGCCGATGGTGAGGTTCGGCACGAAGTGACCGTCCATGACGTCGACGTGGACGTAGTCGGCCCCGCCGGCGTCGCACGAGCGCACCTCGTCGCCGAGGCGCGCGAAGTCAGCTGACAAGATCGAGGGGGCGATGCGGATGGGGCGCACGCCGGGACGCTACCGCACAAGCGGGCCCGGGTCAGGCGGCGCGGCGCAGCCGGACCGCGAAGAAGCCATCGGCATCGTGACGGTGCGGCCAGGTGCGCACCGCGCCGCCGTCGGCCGCCGCCGCCGGGATCGGCCCCGGCTCGACCACGAAGCCGGGATGGGTCGCCACGAACCACGCCAGCTGCCCCGGCCCCTCGGCCGCGGTGATGGTGCACACCGCGTAGACCAGCGCGCCGCCGACCGCGACCCGGGCCGCCGCCAGGGTCAGCAGCTCGCGCTGGAGCGCGACCAGCCCGTCGACGTCGGCCCGGGTCAAGCGTAGCGCGGCCTCGGGGTGTCGCCGCAGCACCCCGGCGCCGCTGCACGGTGCGTCGACCACCACCAGGTCGTAGGGCGGCCCCGCGGGCAGCGAGGCGAGCGGGCCCACGTGGGTCGACAGGCCGCCCAGGCCGAGCCGCGCCGCCGAGGCCGCCGCCCGCGCCAGCTTCTCGGCCAGCGGATCGACGGCGTCGACGGTGGCGCCGCCGGCGACCAGCTCGAGCAGGTGGGTGGTCTTGCCGCCGACCCCGGCGCAGGCATCGAGGATGCGCGCGCCCGGCGACGGCGCCGCCAGCCGACCGACCAGCTGGGCCGCGAGATCTTGCACGGTCCACAGGCCGGCGCGGAACGACGCGGCGCGGGCCGGATCGCCCAGGCCGCGCACCGCGAGCGCGTGATCGTCGAGCGGGGTCGCCTCGACGGTGGCGCCGTCCTCGCGCAGCGCGGCGGCGACCGCGGCCGGCGTGGCCCGGGTCCGGTTGACGCGGATCCACAGCGGCGCCTGGGCCTTGAGGCCGGCCGCCGCGCCGGCGACCTCGGCGGCCGGCAGCTGGGCGACCAGCTCGTCGACCAGCCACGGCGCCAGCGAGTGCTCGGCGGCCAGGCGGGCCCGCGGCTCGTCAGGCAACGGCGGCTCGCCGGTCGCCGCCACCTTGCGCAGCACCGCGTTGACGAAGCCGCCCAGGCGCGGCCCGAACCGCCCCCGCACCGCGGCCACCGCATCGTCGACGGCGGCGTGGGCCGGTACCCGCAAGAACACCAGCTGGTAGGCGGCCACCAGCAGCGCCGCGCGGACCGGCGGGCGCGCCTTGCGCAGGTCGGCGTGGGCGGCCAGCGCGCGCTCGAGCCGGCCCTGGTGGCGCAAGGTCCCGTAGACCAGCTCCGTGGCGAAGCGCCGGTCGCGCTCGTCGAGGCCGGCCTGGCCCAGCTCGCCGGCCAACGCCAGCGTAGCCCAGGCCCCGTGCTCGCCGACCCGGCCCACCACGCGGCGGGCGACCTCGCGCGGGTTGATCACGGGGCCGCCGGCGGGGGCGCGAGGACGTCGCCGATCGCCAGGCGCCGGCCGTTCGCCAGATCCCGCGCCGTCATGCGCTTGCGCCCCGGCAGCTGCAGCTCGCGCACGACCACCACGCCGTCGGCGCACGCCACGTGGGCGCCGTCGGCGTCGATGGCCACCACCGTGCCGGGGCGGGCGTCGATCGCGCCCGGCACCGCGCGGGCGCCGGCCAGCTTGGTCACCTGTCCGCCCAGGGTGGCCACCGCGCCCGGCCACGGATCGACGCCGCGGACGTGGGCCGCCACCGTGGCGCAGGGTCGCGCGAAGTCGATCACCCCGTCGTCCTTGGTGAGCATGCGCGCGTGGCTGGCGCCGGCGGCGGGCTGCGCCGTCGCCACCAGCGTGCCGGCCTCGAGCGCGGCCAGGGCCTCGACCAGGGTCGCGGCCCCCAGCGGCGCCAGCCGAGCGAACAGCTCACCGGCGGTCTCGGCCGGGCCGATCGCCACCTCGCGAGTCAGGAGCATCGGCCCGGTGTCCATGCCCTCGTCGAGCTGCATGATGGTGACGCCGGTGGTGGCCCGGCCGTCGAGCACCGCCCACTGGATCGGCGCGGCGCCGCGGTAGGCCGGCAGGAGCGAGCCGTGCACGTTGATGCAGCCGCGCGGGAACGCGGTGAGCACCGCCGGCGGCAAGAGCTTGCCGTACGCCACCACCACCGCGAGCTCGGCGCCGGTCGCGGCCAGCGTCACCGCCACCTCGGGCGCGCGGGCCGAGCGCGGCTGGATCACCGGCAGGCCCAGCCGGAGCGCGGCGTGCTTGACCGCCGGCGCCGTGAGCGCCCCGCCCCGCCCGGC
Source organism: Kofleriaceae bacterium (assembly GCA_041389965.1). GTDB lineage: Bacteria > Myxococcota_A > Polyangia > Haliangiales > Haliangiaceae > UBA2376. The sequence continues at coordinate 654,155 of JAWKQV010000004.1, forward strand.
CGGCTTGTCGGGTTGGGTCACCACCAGCGCCACGTCGTGGCCGGCCGCGACCACGGCCTCGAGGCACGGCACCGCGAAGTCCGGCGAGCCCATGAACACCAACCTCACGCGGCGGCTCCCGGGTCACGCAGGTGGTCGCGGTAGGCCGCCCGCAGCGCGTCGTCGCGCAGCACCCGGTAGGCCTCGTCGAGCACCACGCCGATCTCCTCGAGCGCGCCGGCCAGCTCGCGGCGGAGCTCGGCCGGGAAGCCGTCGGGCGCGAAGTCGCGCCGGGCCGCCTCGTAGGCGCGCTTGACCTCGAACCCGGTGGCGTCACGGCGCACGCCCAGGAGGGCGAAGTAGTCGGCGTCGGCCACCAGCGCGGCCCGCGCCATGACCCGCGCCCGATCGATGGCCAGATCGCTGGCGCCGACCAGGGCCGGGGCGTCGCCGTCGTCGTCGCCCGGGCGCCGCCGCGCGCTGGCCAGGCCCAGAAGCTCCAGGCTCCACACGAGCGGATACAGGCTGGCCAGCGCCAGGTGGGTGGCCCGGGCCGCGCTGGCCAGGTCGAGGCTGCCGTCGAGCGCCGCCAGCGCGGCCCGCTCCTCGGCCGACAGGTCGGCCACGCCGGCGATGGCCGCCAGCTTGTCGCGATCGGTGGTGACCACCACGGTCGACGGCGGGCCGACCAGCTGCTCGAGGGTGGCGCGGTCGAGCTTGCGGCGCACGCCCTCGAGCACCATCGCCGCCGGGTGGCGCGACAGCCGGATGCGCTCGCCGGTGGCACCGTCGCCGGCCACCACCCGGTAGTCGCCGACGTCCCAGGCGAACAGCGAGTAGATGATGTCCTCGACGTGGCGGCGCACCGCCGGCAGCAGCTCGCGCCGCTTGAGGTAGCCGCGGTCGACCAGGATCTCGCCCATGCGCCGGCCGGTGTCGCGCACCAGGTCCTGGCAGCGATCGTGCTGGGCCTGGGTGATCTTGCCTTCCCGCACCAGCAGCTCGCCCATGCGATCGCGCGCCAGGTTCGACGCCGCGAACACCGGCCGGCCGCCCTCGAAGTGGATGACCTTCTCGGCGCCGTCGGCGCGGAACACCACCCGGCCGGTGAAGTCGCTCGCGAACATCCGCGCGATCAACGCCGGCGCATCGGCCACGCCGCGCGCCAGCGCGCCGGCCTCCCCGGCCTCGCCCCCAGCCGCGACCCGCCCGAGCAGCGGGTCGGTGACGCGCCCTTCGTCGACGCCGACGAAGGTGGCCGCCGCCAGGTCGACGTCGTCGTCGCCGTCGACCAGCCCGCCCAGATCGATCTCGGTGTGGTGATCGTGGGCCGGCCCGATCGCCACCGGCAAGGCCGGGAGGTCGCTGACCTTGAACAGCCGCTCGGCCATCTGCGACATCTTCTTGCGCAGCTCGCGCGCGAAGTCGCCCCCCGCGGGCGGCGGGACCGGCGCGGCCCGGGGCGCGGTCGCCGGGGACAGATCGACCGACAGCTCGTCGTCGAGCCCCGCCGCCACGTCGCCCAGCGCGTCGTCGTCGTCGAGGTCGTCGGCCAGCGGCGCCGGCGTCGAGGCGCGCCAGGCGCCGGCCTCCGAGGCCGGCCGATCGGCCCAGCCCAGCTCGTCGTCTCCGCCAGCCACCACCGCGCGCTCGGACAGGATGAGCGTCGGCTCGCGGACCGGCAGGCCCGGGTCGGCCGGCACCTCGGTCGAGCCCGGCCGCCACGGCGGCGGCGCGGCGACCACCGGCGACGCCAGCTCGGGCAGCTCATCGGCGGCCTCGTCGGCGGTGGCCTCATCGTCGGCGGCCTCACCGGCGGTGCCGGGCGCCTCGTCAGCGACCACCGCGGCGGCCGCGACCGGCGGCGGCGTGCGCTGCTCGTCGTCACCCAGCTCATCGGCCAACGCCGCCCACCGGGCGCGCAGCGCATCGGGGCCCGGGGATGGCAGGGTCGGCACCGCGGGCGGCGCCGGCGTCGATGCGGCCGGTGGTGCGGGTTGCGGCGGGCTGGGCGGGAAGGCCAGCGTGCGGCCCGACAGGCCGGCGGTGACGGCGTAGCGCAGCGCCTTGTCGGACAGCGGCCGCGCCACGAACCGCTCGACCCCGACGCCCAGCGCGTCGAGCGCGGTGCGGATCGGACCGTCGACCTCCCCGACCAGCACCACGAACACCTTGGCCGGCCGGATGGCGTCGCGCATCGCCGAGATGAGGGCGCGCGCGTCGCCATCGTCGAGCGTCGCCGCCACCACCACCACGTCGGGGGCCAGCTCGACGAACCGCGCCAGGGTGGCGTCATCGCCGATCTCGCGCACGATCTCGGTCCCGGCGAGGACGTCGTCACCGCCGGTCAGGGCCGCCGACAGCTCGTCGAGGTCACCCGGGTTGGCAACCAGGAGGATCTTGGGCATCCGCGCAACCGGTTCTACTACAGCGTCGACAACGGATCCACGTCGACGGCCACCGTCACGCCGGGGGCGTCGACCGCCAGCACGCTCCGGATCACCCGGCGCAGCGCGGCGCGGTCGCGGCTGCGCAGCCAGACCTGCCACCGGGTCCGGCCTCGCAGCCGGGCCAGCGGCGCCGGGGTCGGACCGCGCACCGTGACCTCGGCGTCGACCGTCCGGGCCGCCGCCTCCGCCAGGGTCGCCACCCGGGTCGCGGCGTCGGCCACCCGGGCCGGGTCGCGGCCGTCGATGCGGACCGCGCACACCCGGCCCGACGGCGGATAGTCGAGCTCCGCCCGGTTGACGCTCTCGGCGGCGTAGAAGGCGGCGTAGTCGTGCCCGGCGGCGCACACCACGGCGTCGGCGGTCGGCTGGTAGGTCTGGATCAGCACGCGCCCGGGCCGGTGGCCGCGGCCGGCGCGGCCCGCCACCTGGGTCAAGAGCTGGAACGTGCGCTCGGCGGCGCGGAAGTCCGGCAGCCCCAGGGCCAGGTCGGCCAGCAGCACGCCGACCAGGGTCACGCCGGGGAAGTCGTGGCCCTTGGTGACCATCTGGGTGCCGACCAGCACGTCGACCTCGCGCCGCGCCACCCGGCTGAGCACGGCCTCGACCTTGGCCCCGGTCGCCACGTCGCGGTCGAGCCGCGCGACCCGGGCCGCCGGGAAGCGCGCAGCCACCGCCGCCGCCACCCGCTCGGTGCCCAGCCCCTTGCGATCGATCTTCTCGGCGCCGCACGTCGGGCACGCCACCGGCACCCGCTCGCTGTGGCCGCAGTAGTGGCAGTGCAGGCGGTCGGAGGTCTGGTGGTACGTGAGCGACACCGCGCACGCCTCGCACCGGAACGCGTGGCCGCAGCCCTTGCACATGATGAACGTCGCGAAGCCGCGTCGGTTGAGAAACAAGATCGCCTGATCGCCGGTGGCCAGCGCCTCGCCCAGGGCCGCGGCCAGCGGCGCCGACAGCATCGCCTCGGCGTCGGCCTGGTACTTCTTCAGGTCGACGATCTCGACCGCCGGCAACGGGCCGCCGGTGGGTCGGGTGAACAGCTCGACCAGGCGGTAGCGCCCGGCCTGGGCCGCGGCGTACGACTCGAGGCTGGGCGTGGCCGAGCCCAGCACGCACACGCAGCCGGCCCGCTGGGCCCGCACCAGCGCCACGTCGCGGCCGTGGTAGCGCACGCCCTCGTCCTGCTTGAACGAGCCGTCGTGTTCTTCGTCGACGACGATGATGCCGAGGTCGCGCACCGGGGCGAACACCGCCGAGCGCGCGCCCACCGCGATGCGCGCGTCGCCGCGCTCGAGCCGGGTCCACTCGCCCAGACGATCGCGCTCGGCCAGGCCCGAGTGGAGGATCGCCACCTCATCGCCGAAGCGGGCCCGGAACCGTGCCGCCAGCTGCGGCGTGAGCGAGATCTCGGGCACCAGCACGATGGCGCCGCGCCCGGCGGCGCGGGCGGTGGCGATGGCGTGCAGGTAGACCTCGGTCTTGCCGGCGCCGGTGACGCCGTGGAGCAACACCGCCGCGAAGCCCGCCGCGCCGGTGATGACGGCGACCGCCTGGGCCTGCTCGTCGGTGAGGACCGGCGGCGCCACCGCCCCGGGGAGGCCGTCGCCGATGGCCACCGCGGTCGGCGCGACGTCGCGCTCGGTGATGGCCAGGACCCCGGCCTTGGCCAGCGCGCGGACCGCCGCCGCCGCGCCGGGCAGCGTCGTGGTCAGCGTGGCCACCGCGGCCGGCGCCGCGCCGACCGCGTCGACCACCGCGCGCCGCGCCGGGGCTCGGCTGGTGGCGGCCCGCGCGAGGTCGAGCGAGACCGCCAGCGCCGCCCACTTCTCGCGACGGCCCCGGGTGCGGGCCACGGTCCGGGCGTCGTCCTCGCGGAGCAGGCCCCGGGCGACCAGCGCCGCCAGCTCCTCGCGGGCCCGGCCCAGCTCGGCGCGCGCCAGGGGCCGGGCGCTGGCGCCGACCCGGGCCAGGAGCCGCGCCTGTCGCGGCGGCAGCGCCCCGCTGGCGTCGTCGCCGTCGAGGATGGCCTGGCCGGCGGCGGTGACGGTCACCACCCACGTGCTCGACTCCCCGGAGCCCACCGGCTGCACCAGCCGCAGGGCCTCACCCGGCGGCGCCTCGTAGTAGTCGGCCAGCCACACCGCCAGCCCGACCAGCTCGGGGCTGATCGGCGCGCCGGTGAGATCCGAGATGGCGCGCACCGCCACGCCGTCGGGCGGGGCCGGCGCCGGCCGGCGCACGACGACGCCCGAGATGCCCCGCCCCCCGAACGGCACGAGCACCCGGGCGCCGACCACCGCGCCGTCGTCGAGGGCGGTCGGCACCGCGTAGGTGTAGAGCCCGGCGACCGGCAACGCGACCGCGACCTCACAGTAGCCGGCGTGCATGGGGGCGCGCACTGTAGCAGCCGGCGCCAGGCCACGCGCCGTCGGAGGTCGGTGGTAGCGTCGGCCGGTGGATCGACCGCATCCGCCCAGTCCCCGACGGCGCGCGTTGGCCCGGGCCGCCGGGCGCGTGCTGACCAGCCCGGCCGCGGTCGCCGCCCTCGCGCTCGGGGCCGGCGTGGTGGCCACCATCGGCGTGGTCGCCTCGTCGGCCGAGGCGGTGGCCGCCGTCACCCGTGCGCGCCTGGCCCACGCCACCGACGACGGCGCCGTGGCTGGGGCCGGCGCGGCCCTCGCGGCGGTGCCGTTCCAGGTGCTGGCGCTGGCGGCGCCCATCGTGATCGCCGCCGCCGCCGGGGCGTTGCTGGCGCAGGGCGCGCTGGCCCGGGGCCTGTGGATCCCGACCCGCACGCTGGCCGGCGCCCCGACGGTGGGCGCCGAACCTGCCACCGCGGGCCAGCGCACCGTCGAGGCGCTCCTGGCCCTCGGGCGCGCGGCGATCCTGCTAGCGGTGGCGGCCGCGGCGCTGGTCGGCCGCCTGCCGGCGTTGGCGTCCACCGCCGGCGGGCCCGGGCGCGCGCTCCTCGGCGCCGCCGGCGCGACGATGGCCACGGTGGCGATCGCGGCGGTGGTGCTGGCCCTGGTCGAGATCGGCTGGCGCGCCTACCGCCTGCGCCAGGCCCTGGCCATGACCACCCGCGAGTGGCGCGACGACGCACGCGCCAGCGGCGGCGATCCGCACGCCCGGCGCGCCTTGCGCGGCGCCCGCGTCGACGATCGCGCGCTGGTGGCCACCGCCCGGGTCGTGGTCCTGGGCGACGAGCTGGCGGTGGCCCTCGCCTGGCAACCGGCCGCCCGCCCGACGGTGGCCCGGGTCGGGCGCGACCTCGCCGCCCGGCGCCTGGTGGCCGCGGCCCGCGCGGCGCGGGTGCCGCTGGTGGCCGACGCGACCCTGGCCACCGCCCTGGCGGCCGGTGCCGGCGCGATCGCCGACGCCCAGCTGCCCGCCGTCGCCGACCTCCTGGCCGCGGTCGGCGTCAGCCCCGGCTGAGCGCGAGCAGCCCGGCCGGCAGCCCGCGCGTGAGCGCCGCCACCCCGTACGCGAACGCAAACGCCATCGCGGCGAGCGCCAGCACCGCGGCGCTTCGCTGCAGCGTCACCGTCGGCACGGCGCCCGCTCCCAGGCCGCTGGACCGGTCGACCGCGCCCACCACAAGCGCCGCCACCACGACCGCGCCGAGGAGCGGCGCGGCCAGCGCCAGCGCCGTCCCGAACAGCGCGGCGCCGGCGTCGACCAGCGAGGTGGCGTCGGCGACCGGCGCCGCCCGGTAGCTTGCCGCGATCGCCGCGATGACCGCGCGGTGCCCGCCGAGCGCAAAGAACACCAGCGCGCCCAGGAGCCCGGTGGCCCGCGCCCACGGACCGTCGCCGGGGGCCTCGCCCGCGGCCGCCGCCAGCCAGGCGCCGGCGAGCTCCGCCGCCACCACCGGCACCGCCGCGGTCAGCCCCAGGACCACGCCGATCGCCAGCTCGCGGGCCAGGATCGCCAGCTGCCCGCTCAGCGGCGCGCCGGCCAGCACGTCGGCCGCCCCCGCCAGGGACGGTGCGCCCAGCCCCACCATGGCCCCCGCCACGAGCACCGCCACCGCCGCGCCGACGGTGCGGGTCAGGCCGACCTGGGCCGCGCCCAGCCCGATCAACACCGCCGGCCCCACCCGCGCCAGGGCCACCGCCAGCGGCCCCACCACCGGCCACGCCTCGGCGGCGGTCACGTCCCCGCCTGCCCCACCACCGCGATCGCGGTCAGGGCCTTGCGCGTGAATGCCTCCAGCCGCCCGGCCACGACCGGCGCGGTGATGACGATCGCCACGACCACCGCGACGAGCCGCGGGCCGAAGCCGAGCGCCGGGTCGCGGACCTGGGTGACCGCGCCGACCACCGCGGTGATCGCGCCGGCCAGGAGCGTCGCGACCACCACCGGCGCCACCAGCGCCAGGGCCAGGAGCGCGCCCTCGCGGACCAGCGCCACCAGCGCCGGGGTCACGCGTACCCTCGCACCAGGCCCAGAAGCAACAGCCGCCAGCCGTCGACGGCCACGAACAAGATCAGCTTCACCGGCAGCGCCACCGTCTGCGGCTGCACCGTCGAGAGCCCGAGCGCACCCAGCGCCACGCCGACCACCAGATCGATCACCAGGAACGGCAGGAACACCAGGAACGCGATCGCGAACGCCTCGGCCAGCTCGCTGGCGACGAACGCCACCGACAACACCGTCAGGTCGTCCTGCCCGACCGGTGCCCCGCGCAGCTCGGTGGCGACCTGGGCGAACGCCGCCTTGTCGTCGGCGTGGGCGTGGCGCGCCAGGAACGCGCGCACCGGCGCCGCGGCCCGCTCGCCGGCCGCCAGCCAGCCGCCGGGCGGCGCCACGTCGGGATCGAACTGGTACGGGGTCGGCGGTGGCGCCCCCGGGCTCGCCGGCGCGACCGCCGGCGCCGCCTCGACGGCGGCGATGACGTCGCGCGCCACCGGCGTCATCACGAACACCGTCAGCAGCAGGGCCAACCCGGTCACCACCAGATCTGGCGGCGCCTGGGGCGCGCCGAGCGCGTTGCGGAGCAACGCCATCACCACCGACGTCTTCACGAACGCCGACAAGGTCAACGCCACCAGCGGCACCAGCGCCACCGCGGCGATGGTCGCGACGTCGCCGCCGCTCACGCCGACCCCGCCGGGGGAACCATGTCGCCGTCGTCCGGCGACGGGCCGACGGCCGGCGACCGCCGCTTGCCCCACGCCGCGGCCAGCAGCTCGGCGAACCGCGACGCCCCCGCCGCGGGCTGCGCCGGCAGCGCGTCCTGGTCGAGCTCGGTCAACAGCGCCAGCCCACCCTCACTGGCGCCCAGGAGCAGCGTCTTGCCGCCCACCTGCACCACGTACAGCGCCCGGCGCGGCTCGAGCGGCGTCCGCGCCAGCACCGTGACGAGCTGCGCCCCGACCGCGCGGCCCTCGAGCCCGCGGCGCAAGAGCCGCACCGCCACGTAGGCGATCACGCTCACCGCCACCAGCAACAACACCGTCGAAAGCAGCAGCCCGGCATACCCGCCGCCCGTCGCCGCCTGCGCCGCTGCCTCGGGGGCTCGCATCGTGCGGACGTACCACCCGCCTCTGACAGCCGCGGGTGGCCTTGACCCGGCGCGCGCTGATCTGGTCCGATCACCGCATGTGGCGCCTTGGACCCGTGTTACCCCTGGCCCTCCTGGCCGCCTGCCAGTTCAGCCGCCCCAGGGACATCGATCCGGTCGACGCCAGGGAGATCGACGCCGTCGACGCCCCGCCGCCGTGCACACCGTCCACCGTCGTGTGCGACGACGCCGCCGGCGTCTACACCGAGTGCGACGCCACCGGCACCGTCGTCCGCCAGCTCACCTGCCCGCTGGGCTGCGCCACCGACACCGAGCAGTGCCTCGACATCGATCCCCACAACGGCCTGGCCATGTACCTCGACATGGTCGAGGACCCGCCGGACGTCGTGCTCCGCGGGGAAGCGACGATCGATCCGGTGACCGGCCTGGTGTTCGATGATGGCGTCGAGCTCGAGATGCCAACCTTTCTTGTTCCGGTGACCCAGCCTGGCGAACCGGCACTCCGAGTGTTCGTGGTCAAGTCGATGACCGTTGACACCCGCGTCGACATCGCGGCGTCCCCTCAACGTCGATACCCAATCGCCGTCCTCTCACTTGGCGACGTCACCGTGCGCGGCATGATCTCGATCGCTGCTGCCGGCTCACTGGCCGGCCCGGGCGGGTGGCCAGGTGTCGACATCCAGCACTCTCAGGGCGCCGCCTGTATCGGGCGTCCAGTGTTTGACTCAGCGCCGTCCCCTGGCGCCGGCGGCGGCGGTGGGAGCGTGCCAGGAGGGACCGGGGGAGATGTCAACCAGCGAGCCGGCGGCATTCCAGGGATCGCTCACCCAGGGATGGAACCGCTCGCGGGGGGATGTGCAGGCGGCGGCAACTGGGCGTTCGACGAGCGATATGGTGGAGGTGGAGGGGGTGCGATACAGATCACGAGTCGAACCACCATTCGGATCGAGCAAGGTGGAGGGATCGACGCAAGCGGCGGCGGGGGCGAGCCGAGCGGCCTTCACCTCGGCGGCACCGGAGGAGGCGCCGGCGGTACCATCGTGCTCGAAGCCCCACAGGTCGTGCTCAACGGATCCAACGTGGTCCTGTCGACCAAGGGTGGCGGTGGGAGTGGCGCGAGTTCGGCATCGCAGCTCGCGCAACCCGGTCAGGATGGCGGAACGGGGCCGGCGGAAGCTCAGGGCGGGACGAGTCCCTCATCGAGCCCGGGCGGCCACGGCGCACTCTTCGGCGGTCCAGGGGACGGCGCGCCTGCTCTTGGTGGCAGCGATGGCGGCGGCGGCGGCGGCGGCGCAGCCGGGAACATCCTTCTGGTGACACGGGCGGGGACTGTGCAACCGGCGAACGGCGCGGCCATTCGCGGCGCGCGCGCGGACATAGTCATTCGAGCGCGCACCATCCCATAACTGCCGACGGGCCGGGGCACTCTTGGCCCCGATAGCCCGCCGACTCTGGGAGGAGCCTGCCTCAGTCGCCTCGTCGTGCGAGCGGTTCCCTCGACGCTGGGTCCACCCGGCGGAATCGCGCCGTTACGCCATCGGCGCGGTCAACCGTCGCTCCGGCCTACAAGCAACCCGTGCCCGTGACCAGGTCCGCCGCGTTTCGCGGGAAGATCCGTCGCTGGTCGTCAATGGTGTTCACTCCCATGACGCCGGTAACCGACGCGAAGCAGGTATCAACCGGATAATCCGCCGGCCCGTAGTTGAACGACTCGTCGTCCATCACGATGGTGTTGGTCCCGTCGGTCAACGTCAAACGATCGCCCGATTCGACCAGCGTGACTCTGAGGTTGGTCAAGGTGACGAGCACACTCTCGTAGGGCTCGCCGGCCGCGCCGATGTCCGACAGTGTCGTCACAGCGATGCCGGCCAACGGCAGCGGCGTCGTGTTTCCGGAGACGACAGTGACCGTCGGACCGGTAATCTCCGTCAGAGTGTCCCCACCCGGCGTCAAATCGAATTCCTCAACCATGCCAGTGACGTTGACGTGATCGCCGATGGCGACGTTTGGCGCGACGGTGCGGGTGAACACGAGCACGCCCCGGTTCGCGGCGGCCTGCTCGGCTTGCTGGACCCAGAAGCCCATGGAGTTTGTCCCGTTGAGGTCGAGCGCCGTCACGATGACGTCCGTGATCGTGACCAGCCCGGTGACCTGCCCGGTACGAACCTCTTCGATCGTCGAGGACGATGCTGCCGCACAACCGGTGCCACCGGGAACGACGTCCGTCGTGGCCCGCGGCAGGATCTTGTAGCTGAAGAAGTAGTCGCCAATGCCGGTCACGCTCGCTAGACAGTCGCGCAGGCTCACGAGATCGGCCCCGCCGTCAGCCGTGGTCGGGATCGCCGCCAGCGAAGAATCGATGTGCAGTCCGCCGGTGACGACGAACTCGCGAAAGGTGGGGTCCGGCATCGCGCCACCGATCTGCGTGATGCCGCTAGTGACGGCGACGTTGTCGACCCGGGTCAGCACGCCCTCCCACTTCTCGAACTCGGCATAGCGCGTCGCTTCGTCCATGTTGTCGAGCACCGCGTTGTCGATGACGTGGGGCGTCGGCACAGTGCCGGTGCCGACCTTGGTGACCGACATGGTGCCGCCAGCGACGGGCTGGAGCTCGGTGGTCGTGCGGCCACTGGTGTCGGAGGTCAGCGCGAACTCGGTCTTCTCCGCGCCGCTGATGTCGACCTTGTCGCCGACGGCCAGGAGCGCCACCTGATCGATGGGCGCGCCGAAGACCAGCACGCCGGAGTACTCGCCGCCGCCCTCTTCGCCGATCCAGAAGTTGCCCTTGCGGCTGCCGAAGTTGTCGATGGCGGTGACCACCTTGCCCTTGAGCTCGACCGGGGTGCCGGGCACCATCGTGTCGCTCTGGACGTCCTGGATGGTCAAGCTGCCCTGGGGCGCGTCGATGCCGCCGTCGGTGCCAGGCTGGTCGTCACCGCCGGTGTCGCGGCAGCCGGCGGCGAGTGCGAGCGCCGCGACAGCGGCCAGGGAGACGTGGACAAGGCGAAGCGAGCGAAGCATGGGGTACGGCCTCCTCTCGCCGGGGCGGCGAGGTTGGCGGCGTTATAGAACAAAACAAATCGCCGGCGGTGCGGCTGGTGTCACAGGACGGCGAAAAATTGGCGTGGGCGCTCGAAGCCGCGGCCTCCCGTTCCGCTCACCAGGTCCCTCCCAGGCCTATCGCGGCGCCGCTCCGCGTCACCTGGGCGCTTGGCCCGAGCCGGGGTCCGGGACGTGCCGGCGCCGGCGCGGCCACGTCGGGCACCAAGAGCCAGGCGTCGATCGACCTCGCCCGCCGGCTCAGGCCGGCGCCGGCGAAGCGCGACATCGATGTCCGCTCCGGCTCTCGGCTCCCGGCTCCGGCTCCGGATCGAGCTGCGGCTCACGGCTCCGGTTCCGACTCCGGCTCCGGATCGAGCTCCGGCTCACGGTTCCGGTTCCGACTCCGGCTCCGGCACCCGGCTCCGGCTCTCAGCTCCGGCTCCGGCTCCGGCTCCGGCTCCCGGCTCCAGCTCCGGCACCGACACCGGCGCCAGCCCCGGCTGCGGCTCCGGCATACGGCTCCGGCTTCGGCTCCGGCTCT
>JAWKQV010000005.1:0-507300 GCA_041389965.1 Kofleriaceae bacterium
GCCGCGCCGCGGCAGCCGGACCAGCTCGATCAGCCGCGGCACGGGCACGGTCCGGAAACCGGACAGCGCACCGTCGGCCAGCTCGACCACGACCACCTGGTGGGCGTACCCCGCCTCGCCCATGCTGAGCGGGATCGGTGAGCCGGCGTAGCGGACGTGGTCGACGCCCACCCGCTGGGCCCGGTGCAGGTGGCCCAGGGCCACGTAGGCGATGTCGGCCCCGAAGCCGTCATCGCCGACGTCGACGCCGCCCAGCCGCCGCTCGGACGCGGCCGACGCCAGGCCGCCGACCAGATGCAAGTGTCCCATGGCCAGGAGCGCCTGCCCGGGGGCCCGCGCCGCGCGCGCCGCCGCCAGCACCTGCAGGTACAGCTCGCGCACCGCGTCTGCCCTCGCGCCACCCTGGTCGTCGAGGTCGCCCGGCCGCAGGTAGGGGACGGCCGCCACCTGGGCCCGCACCGCGCCGGTGGCGTCGGCCAGCGGGACCACCAGGGCGGCAGCGTCGACGGTGCCGTCGGGGCGCCGCGGCACCGCGCCAACCACCCGGGCGCCGACCCCGGCCAGGAGCGCGGCCGGTGCGGTCAGCCGCGACGGCGAGTCGTGGTTGCCGGCGATCGCCACCACCATCAGGTGCGGCCGGCGGCGGTGGGCCGCGGCCAAGAACCCGTACCAGGCCTCCAGCGCGGACGCCGGCGGGTTGCCGGCGTCGAACACGTCCCCGCTGATCAGCAGCGCGTCGATCTCCTCGCGGTCCAGCGTGTCGAGCAGCCACGCCAGGAACGCGGCGTGCTCCCGGTCGCGCGGCAGATCGTGCAGCGCGTGGCCGAGGTGCCAGTCCGAGGTGTGGAGCACCCGCATGGGGAGGAGGTAGCACGGCGATCTGATCCGGATTTTCCGGCAGGCCTGGCCACGCCGACGGCGGTTTCCTGAGGGTCGATGCCACCCCGATCACGCGGCGCGCGACGACGCCCCGCTTGCGCTGGCCAGCGGCCACCAGGGCTTGGTCTACTCGGCCCATGCGCGCCACCTTGCTGTGCCTGCTGATGGTCGCCCCCGCGTGCAGCCTGTACGGCGGCGACGACACCGGCTGCGATCCCAACGGGCCGCCGGCCCAGGTGATCAACCCGTCGACCCTGGCGTGCGAGACCCAGGCCAGCGACGACGCCTGCTCGGCCGGGCCGACCTCGACCTGGGGGCGCTGCGACAGCACCTGCCGCACGCTGGATGAGCCAGCGTGTCTGCAGACGCCCGGGTGCCGCGGGGCCTACGACCACGACTGCTTCTTCGGCGTCGGCACCTGCGCCCTGCTGACGCCGTTCCTGGGCTGCTACCCGACCGACCTCAACCTCGACAGCGTCACCGGCTGCGCCGGCCTCGACGCCTGGAGCTGCTCGCGCCACGAGCAGTGCGTCGGCACCTACCGCCCGACCGCCACCGGCCAGGCCTACGCCCGCTGCATCGATGAGCCGGTGATCGGCACCTGACCGGCATCGCCGCTAGCGGTGGGCCGCGCGCCAGGCCTCGACCTGCGCGGTCAGGTCGCCTCGATCGGCCGCCTGCGCCGCCGCGCGCGCGGCGACGGCGATCGCGGCGCGGGCCGCGGCGCGCTGGCGCAGGCCCCACAGCGCGCTGGCCAGGGTGGCGTGGGCCTCGACGCTGAGGCCGGGGTTCACGTCGCCGCGCCCGGCCAGCTGGTGGGCCTGCGGCTCGAGCAGCGCCCGGGCGTCGGCGAAGCGGCCGGCGGCGACCAGCGTCATGCCCAGCTCGTTGCGCAGGTTGAGCGTGGCCGGGTGATCGGCCGGCACGTTGGCCGCGCAGATGGCCAGCGCGCGCCGGAGCGTGCGCTCGGACTCGTCGAGCCGCCCCAGCTCGCGCGCGACCCGGCCGCTGATGAGCAGCGGGTTGATGAGCCCGGCAGCCTCGGCCCCAGCGCGGGCCTCGACCGCGTCGGTCAGCGCCGCGGCCGCCACCGCGGCGCGCTCGAACTGGCCGATCCGCGCGTAATAGATCGCCAGCTGGCTCTGGATGTCCTCGACCACGCGGAGGTCCTCTCCGCGCTGGGCACAGGCCAGGCCGCGCTCCAGGAACGGCAGCGCGCTGGCTGGATCGCCGCTGCGCATGTACGCGTCGCCGAGGTGGCGGAGGGTGTCGGCCAGGCGGACGTCGTCCGGGCCGTACCAGGCCTCGAGGATCGCGAGCGCGCGCGCGGCCTCGGCGATCGCCTCGGTCAGCTTGCCGCGGTTGAGCAGCATGCCGGCCAGGTCGCTGCGGTACTGCCCCACCGCGGGGTGGGCCGGCCCGACGTGCTGCTCGCCCCACGCGATGGCCTCGGCGCAGGTCGCCTGCGCCTCCTCGAACTTGCCGGCGTTGGACAGCGCCGCCGCCAGGTTGAACCGGCTGATCATCGGCGTCAGCCCGGGCTCGGTGGCCTGGTCGGCCAGGGTGATGAGCTGGCGGCGCGCCGCGATCCCCTCGTCGACGCGCCCTGCCATGATCGCGACCTCGGCGGTCGCGTCGAGGACGTTGACCCGGACGCCGGGGCCGGCACGCTCGCCGAACGCCCGCGCGGTCAGCAGCGCTAGCTCGGCGCCGTCGTCGTGCGCGTCCGCCAGCATGCGCGCCAGATCGGCGTAGGCCACCGCGGCCTCGCTGGGCGTGCCCGCCGCCACCGCGATCGCGCACGCCTCCTCGAGGGCGGCCCGCGCCTCGCGCAGGCGGCGGGCGCCGCGCAGCACCTCGGACTGGACCAGCAAGGTCCGGGCGATGACCGGCTTCCAGCCGGCGGCGCGAGCGGCGGCCAGCGCGTGGTCCGCCTTGGCGACGCGATCGGGCTGGCCAGCGTCGGTCGCGGCCGCCGCCGCGTCGGCGAAGCGCTCCTCGGCCTGATCCACCTTGGCCCGGGCCGTGGGGTCGGTCGGCAACGGCGGCTGGCCGGCCAGGGCAGCGACGTCGGCGCACGCGGTCAGATCGGCCAGCCCGCCGACGACGTCGGCCGCGGCGGCGCGCAGCGCAGGGGTCGCGGCCTCGAGGGTCGCCACCGCGGCGCCGAACTGCGCGCGCAGCGCGAACAGGCACTGCATCCGCCGATCGAGCATCTCGGCGCTCTGCGACCCGGCGACGCGGGTGGCGCGGCAGGCGTCGCGGTGGGCGACGGTCCAGCGCTGGGCGTAACGGTCGAGGCTGGCGACGGTGCGCGCGCCCACCGGCGGCCCCAGCGCGCGGGCGAGCGCGGCGCCGCGCGCCGGGCTCCACGTCGGCGCCAGGAGCGCCGCCCCGTCACCGCACGGGGCGGTGTGGCCTTGGGTCCGCACGGTCACCGCGATGGCGACGGCCGACGCCAGGACCGCGACCGCGCCTCCGACCGCGATCCGGCGACGCCCGGCGGTGGGATCGCGCCGCAGCTCGCGCACCAGCACGTCCATGGCCGGCCAGCGCTCGGCCGCGGCCGGGCGCAGCCCGCGGCGCAGGGCGGCCAGGACGTGGCGCGGGACGCCGCGGATCCGGTGGCGTTCGTCGCCGGGATCGGGCGGCGACGACGCGAGCGCGGCCTCGACCTCGGCCGGCGTCGCGCCGCCGAACGGCCGGGTGCCGTGCAGCGCCTCCCACAGCGACGCGCAGAACGCGAACTGGTCGGCCCGCGCGTCGACCACCTCGCCGCGCAGCTGCTCGAGCGGCATGTAGGCCAGCGTGCCGACGATGGCGCCGGCGCGGGTCGCCGCCGCCGCCGTCGCGCCGGTGGCGAGCGCGGCCTCGTCGGGCGACGCCAGGATCGCGCGCACCAGCCCGAAGTCGGCGACCCGCGGCCGGTCGTCGTCGCCGACCAGCACGTTGTCGGGCTTGAAGTCGCGGTGGATGAAGCCGGCCTGGTGGGCGGCGTGGAGGCCCTCGCCGGCGGCGGCGAACAGGGCGACGATCGCGCGCCAGCCGCGAGCCTGCGCCCGCAGCCACGAGCGCGCGGTGCCGCCGGTGACGTGCTCCATCGCCAGGAACACCCGGCCGTCGTGCTCGCCGACCTGGTAGACCACCACGACGTTCGGGTGGGTCAGCTTGGCCAGGGCGCCGGCCTCGCGGACCAAGAGGTCGAGCGCGGCGCGCGACCGGTGGGCCCCCAGCTTGACCGCGACGGTCCGGTGCAGCCGCAGGTCGGCGGCCTCGTACACCACGCCCATGCCGCCGCGGCCGAGCGGCCGCACCACGCGGTACTGACCGCCCAGCACCGTCCCCAGGGCGACCTCGTCGACGCCGCCGGTGCTGGCGACGTCGCGCAGCAGGCCGTCCAGCGAGCCCGCGTCGCCGCCGGCCAGCTCGGTCGCGGCGACGCTGTCGACCGGCGGGCCCGACGACACCGGCCCCGCGGTCACCGACGCTCCGGCCCCAGGCCGGCGGCCTGCGACCGGGTCCGCAGGTCTTGCTTGATGCGCTCGAAGCGCTTGCGCAAGGACGCCGCGCGCCGCACCACCTCGGCCTCGGTCAGCTCGGCGTCGTCGTCGGCCATCGCCCGGGCGATGTCACGCCACGCCAGGTCGCGGTCGACCCGCAGGACCAGGATGGCCTGATCGTCGGGGGCCAGGCTGGCCCGCAGATCGCGGACCTGCGCCTTGACCTCGGTGCGCAGGTAGGTCGCGGTGCGCGTGCGGACCTCGTCGATCAGCGCGGCCAGCGGCGCCGACGGCGATGCCACCTGGCGGCGCCGGGTGGGATCCCGCCGCAGCCGCGCCAGCGCGTGGCGCGCCACCCGGTAGCACCACGTCCGCAGGCTGGCCTGGCTCCGGAACCCGGGCAGGCCGCGCCACAGATCGAGGGCGAACTGTCCGAACGCGTCGTCGCCGTCTGCCTCGTCGCGGGCGATCGCCACCAGGTAGCGGTGCAGCTCGTCGCCGTAGGTGCGCATCACCAGGGCCGCGGCGTCGTCCCACCGCTGCAGCGCGGCGAGGCGCTGGACCTCGTCATCGACCGCCGGCGGCGCGGGCTGTCCCGTGATCACCGCGCGAGTGTAACCCGGGCGCGGGCCGCGGTAGTGTGGGCCGGTGAGCGAACCAGCCGCCGCCCGCCTCGAGGTCCGCGGGCTCCGCGTCGAGTTGCCCGACGGCCGGGTGCTCATCGACGACCTGTCGCTGACGCTGGCCCCGGGCGAGATCGCCGTGCTGCTGGGCGGCTCGGGCGCCGGCAAGTCGACCTTCGCCCGGGTGCTGTTCGAGCGCGCCGAGCTGGACGCGGCCGGCTTCCACGTCGAGGCGACCGAGCTCCAGCTCGATCGCAGCCAGCTGGGCCTGGTGCCGCAGCGGGGCGCGCTGTTCGATCACCTCGACGTGGCCGGCAACGTGGCGCTGGCGCTGCGCTACGCCGAGGTCGCCGACGGCGATCCCGCGTCGTGGCTGGCCCGGGTCGGCCTGGGGCCCGAGGTGGCCCGGCCCGGGGTGGCGGTCGGCTCGCTGTCGGGCGGCCAGGCCCAGCGGGTCGCGGTCGCGCGGGTGCTGGCGTCGGGACGCCGCCTGCTGTTTCTCGACGAGCCGTCGGTCGGGCTCGATCCGCACCGGGTGCGCCAGCTGGCCCGGCTGATCCGCGAACAGGTCGAGGCGCTCGGAGCCGCCGCCATCGTGGTCACCCACGACGTGGCCCTGGCCGCCGGCGTGGCCGACGCGCTGTACCTGCTGTCGCTCGAAGACCGCACGCTGGTGCGGATGTTCCCCGACACCTGGCCCGGACCGGTGGAGCGCCCCGACGTCGACGAGGCCACCCGTGGCCGGTGGCTGTTGGCCCTCGAGGGCGCGCTGGTCGAGCACCTCGAGACCCACGGCGATCGCGCGCCGCCGCGCCGCGCGCCGCGCGGCCGGGCCCTGGCCCGACGGCTGGGCGCGGTCGCGGCGCCGGTGACCCGCCCGTTCGCGATCGCCGCGGCGGCGCTGCGCCACCTGCCGGCCCAGCTCACCCGGCGGCCGCGCGACGCCACCGCGGTGGCCGGCCGGGTCGGCGCCCAGGCCCTGGTGCGACCGCTCATCTTCTACGCGATCGTGTCGACGCTGATCGGCTACACGGTGCTCTACGTCATCAGCCGCATCGGCGGGGCCGGGGTCCGGCCCGACGCGCTCATCCGCCAGATCGGCGGCAGCTACGTGATCGCGCTGGCGCCGGCGCTGTCGGCGATCTTGTTCGTGGCCGCGTCGGGCAGCGCCACCAACGCGTGGCTCGGGTCGATGGCGCTGGGGCGACAGACCCTGGCGCTCGAGGCGCTGGGCATCGATCAGCGGGCGTACCTGTGGGCGCCGGCCTGGCTGGCGCTGGGCCTGGCCTACCTGGTGGTGGCCGCGGTGTTCGCGCTGGGGATGATCGTCGGCGGATACCTGGTGTGCCGCGGCCTCGGCATGCCCGACGCGTGGCGCCTGCTCACCGCCGATCTGGTCGACCCGCTGCCCGAGCGCGCGACCTACGCCGCGCGGGCGGCGTTCCTGGTGTGGATGTACGGCTGGGGCATCGCGTCCGACGTGGTCGCCAAGGGCACCTCGACCAAGCCCGACGCCGACGCGGTGACCCGCGGCATGACCGCCAGCGTGGTGGCGTGCACGCTGTGGGTGGTCGCCCTCGAGCTGGCGACGGTGATTTGGGTGCTGGCGCGATGAGCGGCCGCGCCGGCGGCGCCGCGGTCGGGCTCGGCGTGGCGGTGGCCGCCGCCCACCTGGCGCTCCTGCCAGCGTGGATCGCGGCGACCGCGCGGCCCAGCTTGGCGGTGACCTGGCCGACCGGGCTGGCCGCCGAGACGCCCGGCACCGGGACCGTCGCGGCCGGCGTCGCGGCCGAGGTCACCCGCGACGGTGACGGCCCCGGCCTGGTCACCACGCGCTTCACCGCGCACTACCGCGGCGGCGTCACCCGCACCGCGACCGCGGCCACGCTGGTGGGGCCGTTCCAGGATCCCGCGGCGCCGCCGTGCAGCGGGCGCCTGGTGGTGAGCCAGCGGCTGCTCGACCGCGCCGACGACGGCTCGGTGATCGCGGTGCTGCGGCGCGAGCTGCACGCCACGCTCGACGGCACCGAGGTGTTCGGGCTGGGCCGGTTCCGCTCGGTCGACGACGTGTCGCTGCGCTGGACCGGCCTGGCCGACCGGCCCGCGGAGGCCGGCATGTTCCCGCGCCAGGCGGTGCGGGCGCCGACGCCGGGCGGCTACCTCCGGGCCCAGGCCACCGTGGCGTTCGACCGCCTCAAGCTGGTGGTGGTGGTGGGCGCGCTGCCGCGCACCGACGGCGGCGAGCTGGGCTTCACCGTCGGGGTCCGGGCCCATCTCGCGGTCGACAACCGCGCGCTGGCGTGGCTGGTCGATCGGCTGGGCGTCGACCGGCTGGCCACCCGCCTGGCCCGGGGCCAGCTCGACCGCGCGCTGGTGTCGACGCTGGGGCCGCCGCCGCCGCTGGTGTTGCCCGACGGCCAGACCCTGACCATCGCGCTGTGCCGCGATCGCCCGGTCGCCGTGGTCGATGGCGCCTACGCGGCGCTGCCGCTGGCGTGGCAGCTGGGTCCGGCGGTGCCGACCGCCGACGGCGTGGCCATCCGGCCGCCGGCGCGGGGCCCGGTGGCGTGGCCGCCGCCCGACGCCGACGCCGACCTGACGATCGATCTCGATCTCGACGGCGTCAACGGCCTGCTCTACGAGCTGTGGCGCACCGGCCAGCTCGACCGCCAGCTCGACCGCCTGGCGCTGGCCGACCGCTTCAACCAGCACCCGACGGTGGCCGGCTTCCTGAGCCTGCGGCTGGCGGCGCCGCGGCTGGCGCTGCCGCCGGTGGTGGCGCCGGCGCCGCCCGATCACCTGCGGCTGGGCGTGGTGGCGGCGCTGACCATCACCGACGGTGATCGCGCCACCCCGGCCACCGCCATCGGCAGCGCCGAGATCGGGCTGGCCGGCGGCGACGCCATCGCCGCCGCGGTGGCGATCACCGGCCTCGACGCCACCTGCGCGCCGGCGCCGCACCGGCTCGAGCCCTGCTACGGCGTGGTGTTCGACGCCATCCGCGACGCCACCGGCGACACCCACGCCGCCCTGGGTGCCGCGCTGTCGACGACGCTGACCGAGCTGTTCGTGGCCCGCCGCGTGGAGGCGGCCCAGGCGCCGGCTGCGCTGATCATCGATCGCGCCCGCGCCGCGGTCATCGCCGACGGCGGCGCGGTGCGGCTCGCGCTGGCAGCGCACCTGGCGCCGCCGGCCGACTGACCACCCGCCCGCTGGCGATCAGGCCCGCCGACGCCGCCGGCCCAGGGCCAGCCAGGCCAAGCCCACCACCACCGCCATGGCGACCGGCGCGCCCGGCGCGGCCTCGGCGCCGCAGCACCCGCTGCGGGCCGAGCGGGGCGACGCCGGTGCGGCGACCGGGCCGTCGGCCGGCGCGTGCCCGTCGGGCCACGCCGCGTCCGGCGGCACCACCGCGCCGCCGTCGACCAGCGGGCCCGCTGTGGCCGCCTGGGGCGCGGCGGCGTCGACCGCGATCGCGCAGTCGGCGCCCACCGCGAACACCCGCGGCCGGCCGCTGATCGCCACGCCGGCGGTGCCGGCCGCCACCGTGACCTTGCAGCCATCGCCGTCGGCGACCGCGCTCACTCCGACGGTGGCGTCGGTCGGCCCGTCGAGGACCACGTGGCGCGCCGCGGCCGGTCCGCGGTAGCCGAGCGCGGCGCCGCCGCCGACCACGACCGCGAAGCCCGCCGCCGGGGCCGCCACCACCGTCACGTCGCCGGTGCGGGTGCTGGTGGTGCTGGGCAGCCCGGCCTGGCGATCGACCGCGTCGATCACGTGGATCGCGGCCATGGTCGGCCCGGGCACCTGCAGCCGCCACTGATCGACCGGGAACCGCGCCGCGGCGCAGTTGCCGCGGGTCCAGGCGTCGGTGAAGCAGCTGCCGGCGCCGTCGTGGGACGCCGCCGCGGTGCCGCCGGTCGTGGCCAGCGTGGTCAGCCGCAGGGCGGTCTTGCCGACCACGCCGACCGCCTGCGCCCCCTTGGCGGTCAGCGCGGCCGGGGTCCGGAACTGCAGGTGCAGCGCCCGGGCCGGGTCGCCGCTGGCGGCGCGATCGATCACCACCGCGGTGGCGCCGGTGCCCCACGGGATGACCACCAGGTCACGCACCGCCGCCGGCACGTCCGACGGCCGATCCTGGAACTTGTACTGATCCGCGTAGTCGCACCGGGTGGCGATCACGCCCGACGCGGTCTGCCGGGCCCAGGCGAAGCCGGTGCGCTCGCTCCACCACGCCTGGCTCGGCTTGTACTCGGCCGGAAGCTGGGCCGACTCGACGGTGGGGGCGTTGCCGGTCAGGGTCGACAGCGAGCCGTACGGGGTCGGATCGACGATCACGTCGTCGGCGCCCCGCGACAGGACGAAGTTGCCGGCGTTGTTGTGCGAATGATCGACGTCGATGGTGTGGTTGCACTGGCTCACCACCCAGGTGGCGTCGGCGCCCCACCCGGTGCGCGCGAAGTAGGCCCCGGTGCCGCCGGCCAGGTACGAGGTCGGCCAGCTGGCCCGCGGCACCGGCGTCGGCTTGACCCCGGCGGCGGCGGCCAACGCGGCCCACAGCGGGAACTCGATCTTGGCGGTGACCCCGGCCAGCTCGCCGGCGGCCCAGGCCTGGTGATCCGGCGACGCCCCGGCGATGAGCACCGCGTACAGGGTGTTGGGGTTGGGCGGCAGGTTGGGCTCCTCCCACTGGGTGTCGCCGCCGGGATAGATGCCGCCCCCCGGCGCGCGGCCGTGGACCCACCGGGCCAGCACCGCGTCGGCCCAGGCGCGGACCCCGTCGACGCGCACGCCCTGGGCCGCCATGGCCCGCGCCGCCGCCGCGTACTCGACCACCGCCAGCGGCCCGTACTGCCAGCCCTCGCCCCAGTCGCCGCCGTCGAGGACGCCGCCCGGCGCCAGCGCCTTGGCCATGTCCTTGCCCCACAGCTCGTCGGTGACCAGCCGCCACAGCGCGTCGCCGGCGGCGTCGGCCTCGCCGCGCTGGGCGATGGCGATGAAGGTCACCGCCGCCAGGTAGCCGGCGTGGTAGTTGGTCGACGGGCTGCGCGCGCGGTAGCCGTTGGCGAGGTACCAGGTGGTCCACGCCGCCCACCGCCGCCGGGCCTTGGCCCGCAGCGCCTCGGTCATGGCCGGATGATCGTGCAGCCAGTCGTAGGCGATCGCGGTGTACGGCCCCAGCGCCCGGATCGCGAAGCCGCTGTCACGGTTGGCCGCCTGATCGCCGCCCTTGCCGTCGCCCGGCACCACCAGATCGTCGAGCAGCGCCTGGTAGTAGACCAGGGCGGTGCGGGCGTGGGCGTCGGCGCCGGTGGCGGCCCACGCCACCAGGCAGTGCTGGAGGTTGCGGGCCCAGTCGAGCCCCATGTAGAGGTCGCGTCCGTAGCGGTCGCGGTCAGCCGCGATCGCCGTGCACGCGGCGATCGATCCGGCCACCGCCGAGCCCGTCTGGCGGGCCTGGGCGGTCCACGCGGCGCGCACCTCGGCGTCGAGGAACAGCCGGGGATGGCCGGGAGGCGCGGGGCCCCGGGGCTGGGCCGCCACCGTCGACGAACCCGCCAGGGCCACCAGCACGAACAACACGCAACGCTTCATCCGCGGACCATAAGCCACCGCGCCGGCTGGCGCACGGGCGAAGCGGCGCGCGGGGTCGGCTACGGGACCTTGACCGGCGCGGTCAGCGCGCGCAGCGAGGCCCGGGCGTCGGGAGACTTGCGGCGGTAGCGGTCGACGCGCACCCAGTACTGCACGCCGCGCTTGAGCTGCCAGCGCTCGTCGTCGTGGCGCAGGTCGTGGCCGCCGTAGCTGGGCCGCTCGCCCGGCAGGCGCAGGGTGGCGATGATCGGCGAGAACGAGTCGTCGCCGATGAGCCAGCCGTCGCCGGTCGACGACCGCACCACGCCGAAGGTGATGACGCCGCCGTCCTTGCCGCGCGACACCGGCCGCGCACCGGCCGGCGCGGGCCCCGCGGTGATCTGGTGGCCGGGCGGCACCGGCGGGTCGGTCGGCGCCGGCGGCGCCGGGCCGGTCAGCGGCGCGCTCGACTCGGCCTGCCAGTACCAGCGGCGCTGGTTGTCCAGCGCCCACGCGCCGCGCACCGCGAGCCGGGCGCCCTCGGCCGGGACCGCCCCGGGCAGCGCGACCCGCACCGCCAGCGCGCCGTTGCCCTCGCCCTCGTCGACGAGCCAGCGGATCACGCCGCGCGCGCCCGGCGCGATGGCCTCGCCGCCCAAGCGTCCGGCCAGGACCGCGCCCTGCCCTCGCCGCGCCAGGTAGCGGTCGCGGTCGATCACCGCCTGCCACACCGCCACGGTCCCGGTCGCGACGTCCTCGGCGTCGTCGCCGTCGTCGTCGTCGTCGTCGGTCGCCGCCGGGGTCGGCGGCAGCTCGCCGGTCGGCGCCGGCGCGCTGGTGCCGGGGCCGGGCGGAGCGCCGATCGGCTCGGTCCGCGCCTTGTCGCTCGTGCGCTTGTCGCCGCACCCGGCGACGGCCGCCGCCGCCACGAGCGCAGCCCCCCACCACCTCGCCGCCCGCACCGGGCCCCCGGCGCTCGCCCGCTGTGAACGCGCCGCTGGCACCGGCGCGGTCAGCCCGACGCCAACGCCCGCGCCGCGTTGAACGCGCGGGGGATGCCCAGCGGGGTGGCCCGCAGCTGCAGCACCAGGAAGTCACCGTCGGTGCTGATCCCGGTGACGTTGACCACCGGGGTCAAGGTCTCCAGCACACGCCGCACCTTCTCGTTCTGGCGCACCTTGGGGTTGCGCATCAGGTCGAGCACCATCACGTCGTCTTGCGCCTCGAGCAAGACGTCGGGCTTCTTGGGCATGAACTTGAGGAGGTTGCCCGGCTTCGACAGATCGAGCGCGCCGCTCTTGATCAGCGCCGCCACGGGGGTGAGCGCGTCGCCCAGCACCTTGAGGTCGATGTTGGCCAGCCGGATCTTCACCTTCAGCTGCTCGGGCGCGACCTCGATGGTCTCGACCTTGATCGACGCCGAGGCCCGCACCGTGGTGCCCATCAGGTCGATGGTGGCGCCGACCGCCACCGCCGGCGGCCGGGCCAAGACGGTCACGTCCTGCGGGGCCTTCTTGCTGGGCGGCGTCGACGCGATGAACCAGCGGACCGCGTCGAGCGGCACGGCGATCCGCATCCCCAGCGCGTGGCGCGCCATGCTGAGCATGGTGGTGGGGTTCTTGACCACGAAGCGTCCCGCAGAGCGGAGCGCGGCACGAAGGGGAAGCGCCATGGCGACAGCGTATCGCAGCGCCGACCGCGCCGGGCCCGCCGGCGCGCGATTTCAGCGGGCGGCCTCGGCGGGCGCTCACCGACCGGGGGCGGCGACCTCGACGACGCGCACCGGCTCGCCCAGGACCGCGCCGGCGACCGGGACGCCGTCGACGACGGTGGCGAACGCTGGCGGCGGCCCGGGCCCGAGGTCGACCACGTCGGCCGACGACCGGCCCTCGACCACCACGGTGCCCCGGCCGGCGGCGTCGACCCAGACCAGCGGCGCGCCCGCCACGGACGCCCGCGCCACCACCACCCCCGGCGCGGCCCCGGCCACCGCCACCTCGGCCCGCGGGATCCCGGCGGGGTCGACCGCGAGCAGCCGCGCGCCGCCGGGCACCGGCGCGACCGCCGCCGCCCGATCTCCGGCCGGGCTCCACACCGCCGCGAGCGACCCGGCGCTGACCGCGGCGCCGTCGCCGGCGAGGAAGTACAGCGTGCCGTCGGCCAGCGCCACCGCGACCCGGTCGCCCACGACGGTCAACAGCGCGATCTCTCCATCGACGATGGTGGCCGCGGTCGGCTGCCAGGCCGCCCGGCGCGCCCGCTGGACGATCCGCGGGCCGTCGCGCCAGGCCACGGCGGTGTCGTCGGCGCGCGCCACCACCACCAGCGACGCCGCCGCGGCGGCCGGCACCTGCCAGTGGGCCAGCGTCCCGCCGCTCGCGGCGTCCAGCAAGGTCACCTGCTCGGCGCCGGCCAGCGCGACCACCGAGCCGGCGCCGCGGACCTGCTCGACCGGGTGGCCGCGCCAGGTCCACGCGGTGATCCCGGTGTCGGTGGCCAGCGCCGTGACCGCGGCGCCAGCGACGCCCGCGGCCTGGGTCGCGCACGCCACCACCGGGCCGGCCAGCGCGACCCCGACCACCCGGCCCGGCGCACAGCCGTCGACCCGGGCCCACCGCCAGCGATCGGCGTGCAGGTCGAACGCGGCCAGGCCGGCCCGCGGGGCGGCGTCGGTGCCGGCCTCCACCTGGATCACCAGGCGCTCGCCGTCGAGCGGATCGATCCACACCGCGACCGCGACGCCCGGCAGCGTCGACACCGCGGCCCCGCGCGCGACCAGCCGGGCCGGCACCGGGTCGAGCCAGGTCGGCGCCCGGGCCAGCGGCGGCAGCCCGGCGCCGGCGCCACCCAGGCCGAGGCGCGGACCGGCCGCCGGTACGTCGCCGGGAGACGCCGCCAGCGCTGGGGGCCCGGACGCCGGCGCGGCCGGCGCGCACGCCAGCGCCGCCAGCGCGAGCCCGGCCGCGGCGCGCATCGACAGCGGCTACACCCGCTCGATGATGGTGGCGATGCCCATACCGCCGCCGATGCACAGCGTGGCCAGGGCGGTCGCCTTGCCGGTGCGCTCGAGCTCGTCGAGGGCGGTGCCCAGCAGGATGGCGCCGGTGGCGCCCAGCGGGTGGCCCAGCGCGATGGCCCCGCCGTTGACGTTGACCCGCGCCGGGTCGAGGTCGAGGGCGCGGATGGTCTGCAGCGGCACGACCGCGAACGCCTCGTTGATCTCCCACAGGTCGATGTCGGCCGGGGTCATGCCGGCGCGCTTGAGCGCCTTGGCCGAGGCCGGCGCCGGCGCGGTCAGCATGATCACCGGCTCGGCGCCGATGGTGGCCATGGCGCGGATGCGGGCCCGTGGCGTGAGCCCGGCCTGCTCGCCCCACGCCCGGGAGCCCATCAGCACCGCGGCGGCGCCGTCGACGATGCCGCTCGAGTTGCCGGCGGTGTGGACGTGGTCGATGGCCGCGGTGTCGGGGTAGATCTTGAGCGCCATGGCGTCGATGGTGGCGCCGCCCGGCCCCATCGGCGCCGCGCCCATCGGCGCGAACGCCGGCGCCAGCGCGCCCAGCGACGCCAGCGTGGTGTCGGGCCGCGGGTGCTCGTCGCGGGCCAGCGCGGCCGTGCCGTCGAGGTTGTGGACCTGGAACAGGCTCTTGGCGAAGCGCTGCTCCTCGATGGCCACCGCGGCCTTGCGCTGGCTGTCGAGCGCGAACTGGTCCACGTCGGCGCGGGTGAAGCCCTCGCGGGTGGCGATGAGGTCGGCCGAGATGCCCTGCGGCACCATGAACAGGCGCTCGCGCAGGTGTTCGTTGAGGCCGTCGATCATCGCGCCGTCGGCGCCCATCGGTACCCGCGACATCGACTCCACGCCGCCGCCGATGCCGCCGTCGATGAAGCCGGCGCCGATCTTGGCGGCGATCGAGTTGATCGCCTCGAGGCCCGAGCCGCAGAAGCGGTTGACGGTGAAGCCGGTGACCTCCTCGGGCCACTGCGCGGCGATCAGCGCGTTGCGGGCGATGCACGCGCCCTGCTCCTTGACCTGGGTGACGCAGCCGACCGACAGGTCATCGACCAGGCGCTTGTCGAGAGCGAGCCGCCCAGCCAGGTGGTTGAGCGTCTGGGCCAACAGCTCCTGCGGGTGGAGCTGGGACAGCCCGCCCTTGCCGGCCTTGCCGCGCCCGCGCGGGGTGCGGACCACGTCGTAGATGAACACATCGGCCATGGGGATCCTCCGAGAGCGCGGGGGCCCCGCACACGGTCGGGCCCGACGCTGGTTTGGCCGACCTTGGCGCGGATCGCCGAGCGCCGCAAGCCGAACGCGGCGCGGTCAGGCCCAGTGGTAGAGCATCAGGTACACCAGCACGCCGGTGACCGACACGTACAGCCACACCGGGTAGGTCCAGCGGGCGACGCGCCGGTGGCGATCGAAGCGGCCGGTGAGCGCGAACCACAGCGCGCGCAGCACCAGCGGCAGCGCCGCCGCGGCGAGGATGGTGTGGGTGCCGAGCAGCACCAGGTAAAACGTCTTGGCCGCGCCGGTGCCGGGGTACCGGTGGGCCCCGGTGGTGGCGAACCGGATGAGGTAGCTCACCAGGAACACCGCCGAGCAGCTCACCGCCGCCAGCATGCAGCGCTTGTGCAGCTCGAGGGACCGGCGCGCGATGGCCACGCCGCCGGCGATCAGGAACACCGCCGCCGAGCCGTTGAGCACCGCGTTGATGGCGGGGTGCATCCGTGTCCAGGCCCAGCCGGTGCGCGCCAGCGCGGCGCCCAGCGGCACCAGCGCCAGCCCGACCGCCAGCACCAGCCACCCGAACGGCTGCCCGAAGAACGGCCGCGCGGGCGGCGGCGTGCCCTCGACGGCGTCGGTCACAGCCGACCGTCGACGACCATCGCCGCGTAGACGGTCGGCAGGTAGACGATCGACGCCAGGAACACCGAGCGCGCCCACCGGGCGTCGCCGCGCCACAGGCCCCGGGCCGCCAGCGCCGCGAAGCCGAGCCCGGCGACGGTGGCGATAACCAGGTAGCCGCGGCCGCACACGCCCAGCGAGTAGAGCAACAGGCTCGCCGCCAGCTGCACCAGCGCGTACATCACGATCTCGACGCGCGCCGCCGCCACCCCGCGGGCGCCCGGCACGGTGATCAGCCCGGCCCGGTTGTAGTCCTTGAGCCGGTACAGCGCGATCGCGTCGAAGTGGGGGATCTGCCAGAAGAACAGCACCGCGAACACCGCCAACCCGCCGGCGTCGATCGAGCCGGTCACGCTGGTCCACCCCATCAGCGCCGGCATCGCGCCGGGCACCGCGCCGACCCACAGCGCCAGGTGGGTGCGCTGCTTCATCGGCGTGTACACCAGCACGTAGCTGACGAAGGCGATCACCGCCAGCAGGCCGGTGAGCGGGCCGGTCGCGCCGAGCCCGAACGACAGCACCGGGACCGCGATCGCGGCCTGGGCCAGGCCGAACGCCAGCGCGACCTCGGGCGCCATGCGCTGGCCCGGCAGCGGCCGGTCCTTGGTGCGCGCCATGCGCCGGTCGACGTCGCGCTCGAGGTACATGTTGAGCGTGTTGGCCGCGCCGACGATGAGCGCGGTGCCGACCAGCAGCACGATGGCGTGGCTGAGCACGAACGGCCCAGGCGCCAGGCTCAGCCCGCCGGCGGCGGTGAGCAGGGCCATGAACGCGATGCGCGGCTTGACCAGCGCGACCAGGTCGCGGGCGGCGGTGTCACGGACGGCGATCGCGGTCACGGGATCATCGCTCCTCGGCTCGCGCCCGGCAGGATCCGCCGGCCCGCGCCGCTCAGCAAGAGCGCGCTTAGCCAGATGCCCCACAGCGTGGTGGCGCCGGCGAAGTGGGCGACCGCCACCGGGACCGCGCGCAGGGTCAGCACCGTGTAGATGCCCAGGGTCACCTGGCCGGCCACGACGATCGGCGCCGCGACCATCAGCGCGCGCAGCGCCGGCCAGGCGGTCGCGCGCCGCCACACTGCGACGGCGGCGACGATCATCACCAGCGCGGTCAGACAGCCGAAGCCGCGGTGGATCATGTGGATGCGCTGCACGAACGCCTCGGACCAGTAGGCGCCGCCCTGGCACGACGGCATGTCCAGGCACGCTAGCGTCGCCTCGAAGTGCCGCACCAGGCCGCCCAGCGTGATCTGCACGAACAGCATGCCCAAAACGACCAGCACCCACCGGCGACCGACGCCCAGCGCCGCCACCCGATCGCGCTGGAGGTTGGCCTCTTCCGGCAGCGGCCCGACGACCGGCCGGGTGAGGTAGGCGATGACCAGCAGCACGCCGAAGTACGCCATGCCGTGGAGGAGGTGGATGGTCGACACGATCCACGGCAGCTTGTACTTGACCGTCACCATCCCCAGCACGCCCTGCACGCACACCATGACCAAGGTGAGGATGGCCAGCCGGCGCGCGGCCGGACGGCGCCGCCACAGCGTGACCGTCAGCGCGATCTGCAACAGCCCCAGGATCCAGCCGAACTGCCGGTGGCCGTGCTCGTACAGCACCCCGCCGGACATGGTCGGGAAGAAGTGATCGTTACAGCGCACGGACCACTCGCAGGCCAGGCTCGAGCCGGTGGCGTTCACGGTGCCCCCGATGATGAGCATCAGGAACGCCATGAAGGCGACCAGCTTGGCGAGACGGTTCTCCAGCATAGGTCCCGGTGGGATGCACCGAGCAGGGGACGGGTACCACGCGGCGGCGGCCAGCACGACGCGATCGTTCGCCGCTGCGACAAATTGCCGCCAACGGCCTCACCCTGACCCCGAAACCCGCAGGATCGTAGCGGGGCCGGCTGGTTCGCGGCGCGACGGTTCGGGGAGTTCCACGGATTGCCGCCGCACCATCCCCGGCGGTACAGTCTTTGACCCGGCGGTCGCCGGAGCCACCCCCGTCCCGATGCAGCCCCCTCCCTGGGTGGAGAACACCCAACTCGGCGCCCTCCGTGCCGACGACCTGACCCACGCGGACTACGTGTTCCGCCACGGTCGGTACTTCTACCGCACGCTCGGCACCCACCTGGCCGCCGGTGGCATGGGCACGGTGTCCGAGATGGAGCGCCGGCTCGACAACCAGGGCGAGGTCGAGGCGGTGGTCGGCAAGACCTTCCAGAGCTCGTACCTCAACCAGCTGCGCTCGGACGAGGTCACCCGGCGCGACCACGCCATCAACCTCAACGCGGTGAGCCGCATCGCCGCGCTGTCGCATCCGGGGCTGCTGCCGCTGTACCTGGTGTCGCCGATCTCGGACAACTACCTGTTCGTCACGCCGCGGATGGGGGTGACGCTGCTCGAGGCCATCAACCGCCACAAGCTGACCGCGCGCCAGCGCACCCAGCTGTTGATGCAGGCGCTCGACGCGCTGGGCAACCTCCACGAGGTGCGGCTGCTCCACCGCGACTTCACCCTGCGCAACATCCTGCTCGACGATCGCGCCGCGGTGGCCTACCTGTTCGACTTCGACCTGGCGCTGTCCCTCGACGACATCCACGGCGGCACCTACGCCACCCACTACCGGGGCCGGGTGTTCGGCTCGCCGGGCTACTCGGTGCCGCCGGAGACCGTCGACCCCGGCCTGGCCGAGCTCCCGGTGTCGCCGGCCATGGACATCTTCGCGGTCGGCGGCGCGCTGCACGGGCTGTTCACCGACGAGCTGCCCTACGGCAAGGCCGACGACATGTGGGGCCTCTTGATGCGCATCGGCGAGGGCGTGGTGATCGACGGCAAGAGCCGGGTCCACTACCCCGACACCGTGCCGCGGCCGCTGCGGCCGATCATCGAGCGCTGCCTCGAGCGCGACCCGGCCCAGCGCTACCAGCGGGTGGCGTCGATCGTGGCCGACCTGCGCGCGGTGCTGCCCGACCTCGATGACCGCGCGGTCGACAGCCGGTTCTTCTTCTCGGCCACCCTGGGCGCGCCGGTGCTCGATCGCCCGGCCCGGCTGCAGGGGGTGTTCACCCGCCGCCGCGACGAGACCATCACCAAGGCCGAGATCGAGCTGGCCGACGCCTCGCTCGACACCTGGGGCTACGAGCTGCAGAAGAGCCTGGGCCGGGTCAAGGGCCACCCGATCTACGTGGCGACGCCGCGCCCTGATCTGCTGGCGGCCGGCAAGTTCCCCGACGCCAACACCTTCCCCAAGCTGGTGACCGTGATCGATCTGCACCAGCTGCCCGACCCGCGCGGGCTGGTCGACGCCTGGCAGCAGGTGTACCTGCCGACCCTGAAGAAGGTGCGCCAGGGGATGATGACCACGCTGCACAAGGTCATCCTCGACACCAACACCGGCTCGCTGCTGTTGTTCTCGGAGTTCATCGACGACCCCAAGTTCGGCGCCCAGCTGGCCGAGGTCGATCTCCACGTCGACGGCGCGCTGTCGCTGGGGTTCCTGATCACCCGCCAGGTGGCGCTGCTGCACGAAAACGGCATGGCCCACAACAACGTCCACCCCGGCGCGCTGTTGTTCAAGGCGACGCCCGAGACCCACATGGCGCAGCCGGCGATGATCGGCCTGGTCGAGCCGTCGCTGTCGCTCGAGGCGATGGTGGCCGACACCCGGGCCATCGCGTCGATGGTGCTGTCGTGGCTGCGGCCGGCGCGCATCCTCCAGCTCAACGCGCGCAGCCGGCCCAGCTTCGACCGGCTGCGCGGGCGCCTGTCGCAGCTCGCCACCGACCGCGCCGAGGAGCCCCGGGTCGACGAGCTGCTGGCCACGCTGTCCGACGGGCTGGCGCTGGTCGACTTCAACTTCTCGGTGCTGCGCGACGCCGGCGGCGATCTCGAAGAGTACGCCCAGCTGCTGCTCAGCCACCGCGCCTACCACGCGTTCTGGCCCGAGCACCACTGACCGCGCGGCGCGGACGGCCGTGGCCCCACGCCGGGGTGCCCGGTGCGCTATATACCGCGGCATGAACCGTCTCTCCCGTCACGCAATGGGCGCGGCCGTGGTGGCCACGCTCGCGCTGGCCGTCGCCGCGTGCGGCGGCAAGGCCGCCACGTCACCGACCAACCCGGTCGCGCTGCCCGAGGCCCCGCCGCCGGCGTCGATCACCCCGCTGGCCCGCACCTTCCCCGGCGAGGACGGCGGCGACCCGGTGATGATGCGGCGCCCGCTGGTGACCGTGCCGGGCAACCGCGACGCGTCCAAGGCCATCAACGCCGCCCTCGGCGTGCCCGAGACCGCCGAGGAGCTGCAGCCCGACGGGGACGTGGGCGACGAGTTCGAGGTCGGCTACAACGCCGACGGGCTGCTCGACATCTCGATCATCCACGAGACGATGGGCGCCTACCCCGACACGCACACCGATCACTTCTTGTTCGACACCTCGACCGGCGCCCGGCTGACCGGCGCCGCGCTGTTCCGCGCCGACGCGGTGCCCAAGCTGGTGGCGGCGATCGACCGCCAGCTCCAGGCCGAGCTGGTCCAGGCCAAGCGCGCCGGCGGCGACTGCGTGGTCGAGGACGGCGAGCTGTTCACCGGCACGTTCACCGCGGCCCACCTCGACGACGTGTGGGTGACCAAGGCCGGGGTCGCGTTCCAGTACCCGTACGACTTCCCGCACGCGGTGCAGGCGTGCGAGCCGGCCGGGACGTTCGTGTGGTCGGCCAAGGACCTGCTGCCGTACCTGAGCGACACCAGCCCGCTACACCGCCTGGTCCGTTGACCGCGGCGCGCATCGCCGTCACGGCGCCGGGGCGCGGGTGGGCGCGGCCGGTCAGCGGCCCGGCCGCAGCCCGAAGCGATCGAGCAGCCGCAGCAGGTACACCCGATCGAGCTCGGCGGCCCGGGCCGCCCGCGTGATGTTGCCGGCGTGGCCGGCGATCAGCGCGGCGACGTAGGCCCGCTCGAACTGCTCGACCAGCGCGGCCTTGGCGGCCTTGTACGGGTGGCTGGGATCGACGGTGACCCGCAGCTCGTCGGCGGCGACCGCCGTCGGCGCCAGCTCGAGCTGGCCCAGGGCCGCGGCGCGCTCGAGGGCGTTGCGCAGCTCGCGCACGTTGCCGGGCCAGCGGTGGCGGGCCAGCCCGGCGATGGCGTCGGCGCCGAGGGTCACCGGGTGGCCGAGGCCGGCCTGCTCTGCGACGAAGTCGGCCACGTACAGCGCGATGTCTTCGGGACGGTCGCGCAGCGGCGGCAGGTGGACGGTGCCCACCGCCAGCCGGAAGTACAGGTCTTCGCGGAAGGTGCCCCGGTTGATCTCGCGCCGGAGATCGCGGTTGGTGGCGGCCAGCACCCGCACGTCGACCGGGCGCGGCGCGGTGGTGCCGACCGGCGTCACCTCGCGCCGCTCGATGGCGCCCAGCAGGCGCGGCTGCAGCTCGAGCGGCAGCTCGCCGATCTCGTCGAGGAACAGGGTGCCGCCGCCGGCCGCCTCGAACGCGCCGATCCGGGCTCGGTCGGCGCCGGTGAACGCGCCGCGGGCGTGGCCGAACAGCGCGCTCTCGATGAGCGTCGCGGCCTGGGCGGCGCCGTCGAGCACCACGAACGGGCCGGCCCGCCGCGGGCTGGCGTCGTGGAGGGCCCGCGCGGTCAGCTCCTTGCCGGTGCCCGACTCGCCGGTGATGAGCACGGTGAGCTCCGACGGGGCCAGCCGGGCCAGCACGTCGAACACCCGGCGCATCGCCACGCTGGTCCCGCGCAGCCCGCCGAAGCCAGCGGCGGTCGGCACCGGCAGGTCGACGGTGTCGGCCAGCGGACGGATCCGCAGCGTGGTGTCGCCCAGCCGCACCGTGGTGTCGGCGGTGATGGTCACGTCGTGGAACCGGACCGGACCCAGGTAGGCGCCGTTGGTCGAGTCGAGATCGCGCACGCGCCAGCCGTCGGGGACCAGCTCGATGGCCAGGTGCTGGCGCGACGCGGTGGGATCGGTCAGCACCACCTGGCACGCCGGGTGGGTGCCGATCACCGCGTCGTCGTCGGCCAGCTCGCGCACCAGGCGGCGGTCGGGACCGGCGGTGACCTCGACCCGCAGCCGGCGGCGGCGCAGGCCGACCACCCGGCCGTCCTGGACCACGGGCAGCGTGTGCGGCGACGGCTCGCGGCTCACCACGCGGTCACCTCGGTCGTGCCGTCGGCGGCGACGACGATCGGCCGCGTGGCGGCGCGGCCCGACGCCGGGTTGACCAGCTCGAGGCGGTGGCGCCCGGCGGGCACCTCGACGTCGAGCGGGGTGGTGCCGAGCGCACGACCGTCGAGACGCACCACCGCGTACGGCACCAGGTTGACCTTGAGGCGCCCGGTCGACGTGGCGCGCGCGTC
Organism: Kofleriaceae bacterium; assembly: GCA_041389965.1. Taxonomy (GTDB): domain Bacteria; phylum Myxococcota_A; class Polyangia; order Haliangiales; family Haliangiaceae; genus UBA2376. The sequence goes on from JAWKQV010000005.1 coordinate 21,851, forward strand.
GGGGTGGCGCGGCGGCGCGAGGGCCGCCAGGCCGGGCGGCGCGGCGGCGTCGACCGCGACCGCGGCGTCGGGGCGCTGCGCCGGAGCCTGCCCGGGCGCGGCGCCGGCGTCTGCCGGCCCGGCGTCCACCATGGCCGCGACCGTCCCGGCGGACCGGGCCGCCACCGCGCCGCGCCGGACCACCACGACAGCGGTCGCGACCGCCGCCGCCGCGGCCACCGCGGCCGTGACCACCAGGACCGGCCGAGCCCGGCGCCGCCTCGCGGGAGCGACCACCGGCCCGGGCGGCTCGGGCAGCACCTCGCGCAGGCCGTGGTCGAGCGCGCGGACCGCCACCGCGACCTCGCCGCGGGCCGCCCGCACCTGCGCCGCCAGCCGCGCGCGATCGGCGCGCACGCCGCGCACCGCGCGCCACTCGGTGAGCGCGGCGCCCAGCTCGTCGATGGTCGCGAACCGCTCGGCCAGCGCGGGCGCGGTGGCCCGGGCCACGATGGCGGCCAGCGCCGGATCGGGATCACCGAGGACCCGGTCGACCGCCACCGGCAAGGGCGGCAGGCCGGCGGCCAGCGCCGGGCCGGCCGCGGCGAGCTCGGTCACCGCCAGCGGGTTGGTGCCGGCCACCAGCTCGAACAGCACTACGCCGAGCGCGTATTGATCGGTGCGACCGTCGACCGGCTCGCCGCGGTACTGCTCCGGCGCCAGGTAGCCGAGCGAGCCGCGCACCACGCCGGGCAAGGTAGCCGCGCCGCCGCGGGCCACCCGGGCGATGCCGAAGTCGACCAGCTTGACCACGCCGTCGCGCGACACCAGCAGGTTGCGCGGCGACACGTCGCGGTGGACCACGCCCAGCGCGGCGCCGTCGTCGCCGACCAGGCGGTGGGCGTAGGCCAGCGCGTCGCAGGCGTCGATCACGATCTGCAGCGCGTCGGCCACCGCGAGCCGGTCGCCGGTGGCGGCCAGGTGGGCGGTGAGCCCGTCGAGGGAGATCCCGTCGACCCGCTCCATCACCAGGTACGGCGCGCCGTCGGCGTCGGTGCCGTGATCGAACAGCTGGGCGATGCCGCCGTGGTGTAGGCGCCGCGCCAGCGCTAGCTCGGCCGCGAACGCCGCGGCCACGTCGGCCGGGCCGAACAGCTCGCGGCGCAGGCGCTTGATGGCCAGCGGCCGGCCGCCGCCGTCGATCAGCTCGGCCGCGAACACGTCGGCCGAGCCGCCGGCGCCCAGCCGCGCGCCGATCCGGTAGCGGCCCAGCGGAGTCACGCGCGCATCCTACCCTGGCTTGGCGCGCCGCCGCGTGACGCCGACCGCGGACCACCGGGGGCGCGGTTGCGAGCCTCGGCGCCAGCGGGCTACGATGCGCGCGATGTCCCGCGGCGTGGCGACCACCCTGCTCGCCTTGATCGGGCTCGCGATCGTGGGGCGCGACGCGCTGGCCGACGGGCGCCGGCTGGCGGTCATCGCGGTCACGCCCGAGGCCGACCTCGCCGCCGCCACCGCCGCCGCGCGCGCCGCCGGCCGCACCCCGGTCACCGTGACACTGCCGACGGTCGACGACACCGCGCGTCTGCGCTCGGTCGAGGCGGCCTTCGACACCGCGCGGGCGGCGTGGCTGGCCCAGCGCTACGCCGACATGGACGCGGGCCTGGCCGCCACCCAGGCCGACGCGCTGGCGCTGCTGGCGCGCCCCGAGCACGCCGCGGCGCTGTGGCAGCTGGCGTTCTTGCGAGGCCTGGCCGCCAGCTCGCAGGGCGACGCCGCCGGCGCGCGCCGGTGGTTCGGCTTCGCGCTCGAGCTGGCGCCGACGCGGCGGCCCAGCCCGGCGACCTATCCGCCGGCCATCGACGAGGCGTTCGCCCTGGCGGCCGAGGCGCTGGCCGGCCGGGTCGCCGCCGCCACGCGGGTCCAGGTCACGCCGGCCGACGCGGTCGTCGTCGTCGACGGCCAGCCGCTGCTCGAGCCGCAGGCCCCGCGCTTCCTCCGCCGCGGCCTGCACGCCATCCTGGCCGAGGCCCCGGGCTTCGAGCCTACCGCGGCGCTGGTCGACGTCGACGCGGGCCCGCTGGTGATCGCGCTGACCCCGGCGCCGGGGGCGCCCACCGCCGGCCTGGCCCCGCTGGCGGCGCGCGGCCTGCTCGACACCGACGGACCGTCGACGCAGGCGCTGGCGCGCGCCGCCGGCCGCGCGGTCGACGCCGACGAGGTGCTGCTGGTCGGAGCCCGCGGCGCGCGCCTGCTCCGCGCGCACCAGGTCGAGCCGTGGCGCCCCACCGCCGCCGCCGCGCTGCAGCCACCCGCGCCGCTCGCGCCCCCGGCGAAGCCGACCGCGCCCGCCGATCACCGCTGGCTGTGGTGGGGCGGCGCCGCCGCCGTGATCGCGGCCGGCGTGGTGACCGCGGTGGTGGTGACGCGCGCCGGGCCCGACGACCGCACCCAGATCGGCTTCGCGCCGTGATGGCCCGACGCCCGCGCAGGGGGGCGCTGGCGCTGGCGCTCGCGCTGGCGATGACGCCGGCCTGTGACGACGCCGCGGTCACGCCGCTCACGCTGCGCCTGATCGACGACGTCCCGGCGTGCCCGGTGTTGCAGCTGGGCGCGGTGGTCAGCGTCGAGCTGGTGGCGATCGGCGCCACCCGCGACGGCGCCGATTGTCAGCTGGCGCGGGCCTGCCTGGCGGTGGCGCGGTCCGGCACCCTGGCCGGTCTCGAGGCCGAGCTGGCGGCCGCGCCGCAGCCGGTGCTCGACGTGTCGACCGCGTCGCTCAGCCGGATCCGCGTGCGCGGCTTCCCGCAGCAGGGCTGCGCCGGCGAGGTCGGCCTGTGCGGCATCGGCGACCCGGCCCGCAGCGCCGACGGGCAGCTCGAGGTGCCGGTGGTGTGCGACGGGCGCCTGGCCTCGCGCTGCCCGACCGACGCCCTGCCCGCGTGCCCGTGACCGGCCGAGCCGGCCGGCGCCACCCTTGCCTGGCGACCCTTGACTCCAGGCAAGGGGTCGGCCGCCGCCGCACGGCAACCGGTTGACATCGCACGAGCGTGGCCTGGCACGCGGCCCGCAATACCGACGGGCATGTTGCGATCTACCTTCCGCCGCCTCGCCTGCACCTCGTCGCTCCTCGTGCCGCTCGCCGCCGGCGCGTGCGTGGAGGCCGAGGGCGACGCCGAGGCCGAGCAGGCCTCGCTGGTGGTCGAGTCCACCGCCGACGCCACCGTAGTCACGCGCCTGGTGACGGTCGACGCGGCGGCGGTGGCCGGCCGCCCGGTCGCCGAGGCGTTCCCCGCGCTGGTCGACGCGCTGACCGCCCGGCTCGGCGCCGACCTGACCGCGCCGGCGTGCGCGCAGGTGACGTCGGACCAGCGCAGCTACGTCGAGGTGACGTTCGATCGTTGCACCGGGCCGCGCGGCCTGGCCGAGCTGACCGGCACGGTGCGCGCCGAGGTCAACCTGGTCACGACGCCGTGCGGCCCGACCGCGTGCGTGGCCGCGCTCGACTACCGCGTGGCGACCACCGGCCTCACGGTGAACGCCACGGCCCTCGACGGCGCCTGGACCGTGCGCGCGCCGCTGGCCACCAGCGCCGGCGCGACCTACCAGTGGGACGGCGAGCTGACGATCGCCGGGCCGCGCCGCACGGTGCACGCCACGTCGAGCGCGCAGGTGACGCTGGCCGACGGCTGCGCCAGCTACGCCGCCACGGCGACGCTCACCGGCGCCGCGCGCGCGATCACCGTCGCCGCGGTCGGGGTGACCCGCTGCCTCGACGCCTGCCCCACCGCCGGCACGGTCACCGTGGGTGCGACGCGCGGCGAGCTGTCGTGGACCTACCGCGGCGACGGCACCGCCACCGTGACCGGCCCGCGCGGCCGGGAGTTCGACGTCACGCTGGCCTGCGCGCGCTGAGGAGTCCGCCATGACCGCCCCACCACGCCTGGTCGCCGGCCTCCGCGGGCTCGCCCGCAGCCGCCTGACCCACTTCGCCGTCCTGGGCGCCGTGTTGTTCGGGCTGGCCCCGGCCCCGGCGCCGGGCCGCGAGCGCATCCACCTGTCGCGGGCCCGGCTCGACGCGCTGGCGACCCAGGCCGCCGCGCAGGCCGCCGGCCCGGTGACCTCGACGGTGCGCGACCAGATCGAGCGGCGCGCCGTCGAGGATGAAGTGCTGGTGCGCGAGGCGCTGCGGCTCGGCCTCGACCACGGCGACGACATCATCCGCAGCCGCCTGGTCCAGAAGATGCTGTTCGTGGCGGAAGACCTGGCCGGGATCGACCGGGCGCCGACCGACGCCGAGCTGGCGGCGTTCTGGGCCGCGCACGCCGACGCCTACCAGGCGCCGGCCCAGGTCGAGTTCGTCCACGTGGTCGCCGATGACGTGGCCACGGCGACGACGCTGGCGCCCCAGGTCGCGGCCTGGTCGGCGGCCCACCCCGACGGCGACGTGCCGCCGTTCGGGCGCGGGTTCCCGGTGGCGCGCCACGCCACGCTCACCGACGACCAGCTGCGGCGCGGCTGGGGGCGCGCCTTCGCCGACGCGCTGGCCGCGGTGCCGGTCGGCGCGTGGAGCGCGCCGATCGCGTCGCTCCACGGCGTCCACCTGGTGCGGGTCGTGGCCCGCACCGCGGCCCACCCCGCGAGCCTCGACCAGGTGCGGCCCCAGGTGGCCCGCGAGCTACGCCTGGCCCGGCGCCGCGCCGCCATCGCCGCCTTCGTCGAGGACGCCGCCCGCCGCTACGTCATCACCGTCGACGGCGCCCCGGCGCCGGCGCTGGTGGCCACCGGCCGGGTCGCCCCGCGCACCGCCCCGTCGGTGGAGGACTGATGCGCGCCGCCGGCACGGTCGCGGCGCTGGTCCTGGCCACGCTGGTGCTCGCGCCGGCCCGGGCCCGCGCTCACGGCCAGCGCGGCGCGACGGTCGACATCATCGAGCAGCCCAGCGGCGACGTGCTGGTCACGCTGACCGCGGTGGTGGTCGACGCGACCCTGGCGCCGCAGCTCGACGGCTGCGCGCTCGGCCCGCTGGGCGCCGCCGCCGCGGCCGCCGAGGACGTCGGCCTGGCCCGGGCCTGGCGCGGGCGCTGCCCGCACGGCCTCGACGGCGTCACCGTCAGCGTGGTCGGCCTCGGCGCTGCCATCTCCGAGGCGGTGGTGCGGGTGCAGCGCACGGACGGCACCACCGTCAACGCCGTGCTCACCGCCGGCAGCCGCGCCGTGCGCCTGACCGGGCCGCCGGCGCGCCTGGCCGTGGCCCGGGCCCACGTCGGGCTGGGCCTGCGCCACATCCTGACCGGCGTCGACCACCTGCTGTTCTTGGTGCTGCTGGTGCTCTACGCCGGGGAGCTGCGCGCGGTGATCATGGCCGAGTCGGCCTTCGCGCTGTCGCACGGCCTGACCTTCGCGGCCACGTCGCTGGGCTGGCTGCAGGTGGCGTCGGCGCCGGCCGAGGCGTGCATCGCGCTCAGCCTGGTGCTCCTGGCGCTCGACGTCGGCGACCCGGCCCGACGGCCACCCCGCGTCGAGCTGGCCGCGCTGGCGTTCGGCTTCGGCGCCATCCACGGCCTCGGCTTCGCCGGCGGGCTGCGCGAGCTGGGCGCCCCCGACGCGCACGCCGCGTGGGCGCTGGTCGGTTTCGGGCTCGGCGTCGAGCTGGGCCAGCTGGCGTTCGTGCTGGCGGTCGCCGCCGTGGTCTCGCTCTTGCGCCGGATCCGCCTGGTCGGGCTCGCCCAGCACGCCGTCGCGTACGGCGCGGGCGCGCTGGCGACCGCGTGGTTCATCCAGCGCGCCTTGGTCTCACTCGGTCTGGAGGTCTCATGACACGTCTGCGTCTCTCATTTTGGTCCATGTCCCTGTCGTGCGCGTTTTTGGCCTGCGACGGCGCGGGCCCCGACGACGAACCCGCGCCGCCCCCGCTCGACCCGGCCGCCACCCCGACGCCGACGCCGGCGGCCAGCGCGGCGCCGGCGGTCGTCGCGCCGTGCCCAGGGCGCGACCCGTACAAGCACGTCTACTTCGGCGACCTGCACGTCCACACCTCGTACTCGATCGACTCGTACGGGTTCGGCAACCGCAACGACCCGGCCGACGCCTACCGCTTCGCCCGCGGCGCCAGCGCGGTGATCGCCGCCGGCGAGGGCGGCACCCAGGAGGTCACGCTGACCCGCGCGCTCGACTTCGCGGCGGTGACCGACCACGGCGAGTTCCTGTCGGTGACCGGCACCTGCCTGCTGGGCGCGCCCGGGGCCGAGGAGGTGTGCGCCGACTACCTCGACCAGGGCTCGCGCCAGCAGCGCGCCTTCATCTTCGGCAGCCTGGCCCGCCTGCTGCGACCGTCGCCGCCGCCGCTGCAAGGTTGCAGCGGGGCCGACGCCGCCGACTGCCTGGTGGCCCAGCAGACCGCGTGGAGCGCGACCCGGGCCGCCGCGGCCGCCGCCGACGAGCCGTGCGGGTTCACGTCGCTCATCGGCTACGAGTGGACCGCCACCACCGACGGCGACAACCTGCACCGCAACGTCATCTTCGGATCGGCCACCGTGCCGAGCCAGCCGTACGACTACCTGGCGTACCCGACGCCGCGCGCGCTGTGGCAGGCGCTGGCGGCCGGGTGCCGGCCGGCCGACGGCTGCGACGCCATCACCATCCCGCACAACTCCAACTACAGCGGCGGCCAGATGTGGACCGACGCCGACGACGACGCCGTGACCCGCGACCTGATGGCGCGGTACCAGACCCTGGTCGAGGTCTACCAGCACAAGGCCGCGAGCGAGTGCCTGCCGGGCAGCCCGCTGGCCGACGACGGCTGCGCCTTCGAGTACCTGGGCGGCGGCACCAGCGCCGACGCGCCGGGCTACGTGCGCGACGCGCTGGCGGCCGGGCTGGGCACGCTGGCGGCGACCGGCGTCAACCCGCTGCGGATGGGCCTGGTCGGCGCCACCGACACCCACAACGGCACGCCGGGCGCGGTCGACGAGGACGCCTGGGCCGGCCACGGCGGCGCCCAGGACGACACCCCGCGCGAGCGGCTCGACCGCGCGGCGTTCAGCCCGGGCGGCATCACCGCGGTGTGGGCCCCCGAGAACACCCGGGCCGAGATCTTCGGGGCGCTCAAGCGGCGCGAGAGCTACGCGACCTCGGGGCCGCGCATCGCGGTCCGGACCTACGCGCTGGCGCTGCCCGACGACGCCGCCGCCCGGGCCATGTGCGCCGATCCGATGTTCCCCAAGGCGCTGGTCGACGCCGGCGCCGCGCCGATGGGCGGCGACGTCCCGGCCGCCACCGCGCCCTACCTGTTCGTCGCCGCGGTCGCCGACGAGACGCCGCTGGCCTCGTTCGACGTCGTGCGCCTCCGCACCGGCGCCAGCGGCCAACCCGAGTCACAGACCACGTCGTTTTCGCTCGGCGCCGGCGAGCGCCAGTCGTTCTGTCGGTTCTGGCGAGACCCGACCTTCGTCGCCGGCGTGCCGTCGCTCTACTACACGCGGGTCCTCGAGCGCGCGACGCCGCGGTGGTCAGCCTACGACTGCGCCGCCGCGCCGGCCGCCCCCGCCTGCCGCGACGCGACGGTGCCCCGCACCATCCAGGAGCGTGCCTGGACCTCGCCGATCTACGTCCTGCCGTGACCGGCGTCGACCGCGGCGTCGGCAGGCGTCGTCGCGAAGGTCAGTCGACCCGGCGTAGCCCGACGATGGGTGGCGCCCCGGCCGCGAGGTCGAGCACCAGGAAGTGGCGACCGATGCCGTCCCACCGCTCGGGCTGAGCGCCGCCGCCGCCGGACACGAAGGCCGGGATTCCGGCGTGCTCGAAGGCGTAGTAGCTGTGGATGTGGCCGTACAGGGCCAGGTCGACGCCGGCGGCGGCCAGCTTGCCGATGAGGCGCTGGCCGTCGGCCCGGCCCCGGAACGAGCCGTCGCGGACGCCGATGGGGTCGATGGGGGGGAAGTGGGTGAGGAACAGCTGGGTGCGATCGGCGGCCCGGGCCAACAGCGCGTCGACGTCGGCCTCCGTGGTGGGATCGAGGCCAGCGTCGCCGCTGTCGGCGAAGGTGAACGCGACGCCGCGGTAGGTGAACTGGAAGGTCGCCGGCCCGTACCGGTCACGGTAGCGCGCGCTGTCGGCCCACAGCTCGTGGTTGCCGAGCGTGGTGTAGAACGGCACCGGCAAGGTGGTGAGCTGCGCCTCGAGCAGCGCGTACTCGGCCAGCTCGCCACGGTCGGTCAGGTCGCCCATGCACACCACGAAGCGGGGCTGGGTGGTGGCGATGGCGGCGAACACCTGGTCGACAGTGGGCAGCCCGGTCTGGATGTCGGCCATGGCCACCACCCGGAAGCCGCCCGCTGCGCCGGCGTCGGCCGCGCCGACGTGGAGGGTGTGGGTGCCCGCGGTCAGGTCGAGGTCGCGGACGACGACCGTCGGGCGCGGCGGGGGCAGCGCCGCGGTCAGCGCGGCCCCGTCGAGAGCGACCACCGCGTCGGGCACCACGTTGCCGACGGTCAGGCGCCAGCGCCCGGCTGCTGCCGGCGTCACCTCGACGGTCACCTCGATGGCCGGCGCCGCGGCCCACAGCGCGAGCTGGCCCGGCGCCAGCGTGCGGATGGCCGCCAGCCGGTCGGTCACGTCGACGGTGAGTCCGGCGGCCGCGGCGTGGCCGACCTCGTGCTCGGCGCCGGCGCGCTCCTCCGACGGGCGGGTACACGTCGCGGCGGCCAGGGCGCACGCGAGGACGACCGACGATCGCGTCACAGGCTCCTCCGGATCCCGAGGGTGGACACCCAGGCCCCGCCGACCTCGACCGTGGCGGCCGCGGTCCAGGCCGGCGTCACGACGACCTCGGCGGCGACGCCGACCGAGCCGAAGAACCCCGCCGCGCGGCCGGCCGCGAGGCCGCCGGCCGGGCCGTCGCGACGGTGGTCGTAGAAGCCAGCCACCTCGCCGCGGCCGCACGGCAGGTAGACACCCCACCCGACCCGCGACAGCAGCACCCCGTTGACGTCGGGGTCGCCGACCGCGTAGTCGGTGAGCTCCAGGCCCAGGCCGGCCTCGCCGTCGAGAAACGAGCCGCCCAACCCGGGGTCGAGGTCGGCCAGGTCGAGCCGCGCCCGCACCGCCACCTCGCCGGTGTAGCGGGTGGGATCGACCGACCGGTCGCGCCGCCCGAGGGTGCCCACGCGCAGATCGACCGCGGTGCCGGTTACCGCGACGACGCGACCGCGCGGGGCCCACAGCCGGACCCGACCGTCGAGGCGCGCCCCGGCCAACCCCGTCGGCGCCAGCTCGGCGTGGCCGCGGAGCTCCCACCGGTCGCGCCGCCAGCGTCCGTCGAGCCCCAGCTGGCCCTGGTCACCCAGGTAGGGGTGCCGACGCCAGCGACCGTCGACGCCGACCTCGAGCCCGGGCAGCCCACGCGGCGCGCCGTGGCCGCCGGCGGCGGTGTAGATGTCGGCCCACCATCGCCCGAGGAACAGGCCGACGCCGGTCACCACCATCGGCACGCCCGGCACCACTACCTTGCCCGAGCCGTAGGTCGCCGCGATCGGCACGCCGCCGACGACGATCAGGCCCAGCCCGACCCCGGCGGTGACCAGCAGGCGCCGCGCCGCCCGCGGCTGCCCGACGGTCCGCGCCCCCAGCCCGGGGACCACCAGGCCGGGCACCGCCGCCAGCCCGACCGCCGCCGCCCGACGCGCCGGCGACACCGGCGGAGGCTCGGCGCGGCCGTCGCCGGCGACCAAGAGCGTCGCGCCCGCGACCGCCAGCCCGATCCGGCGGAGGCGCCGACAGGCGAGGGCGGCGCGGCCAGGCACAGCGCGGGTCACGGTCGTCCATCGTGACAGCTCCATCGCCGGCGGCAACACGCCGGCGCCGAAACCCAGGGGCCCGATCGCTCGACTGACCCGCGCGGAGAAATCGCCCGGCGCAGCCCACGCCGCCCACCGGCGCCGTACCATCGCGGGCCATGCACCCCGACCCCACCGTCCCCGGGCAGCCGCCCGCCACCGTCGAGATCGAGCTGTCGTTCTTCTTCATGATGTGGATCTTGTTCCTGGTGACGCCGTCGATCTCGATCAACGGGCACGCCCAGCGTCGCAAGTGGGGCACCCACACCTTCACGCTGCCGGCGGGACGCTACGTCTTCGAGGCCTGGTACCCCTACCTGTTCACCTCGCGCACGTCGGTCGGCACGCTCCACACCGACCTCAGCCCCGGCGGCCACTACAAGCTGCGCTACCGCCCGGCCTGGCTGGTGTTCCTGGCCGGCTCGCTCAAGCAGGTCTCGGGTCCGGCCCTCCCCGCGGCCAGCGTCCACCAGCTGCCGCGGTGACCGGCGCCGGCGCTCACGCCGCATGCCGCCCGAGGTGCGCGGTCGATCGCCGCGCTCGCGCGGTGGGCCGACGCGGGCGGCCCGCGATCGAGCGATGACCGCGGATGCCGCGCCGGTCGCGCCGACGGTCGGCCGGCGCTGGCGCGAGGTTTCACGCTATCGTCCGTGCCGCCGCCGATGGCCGCCGACGATCCACCGCCCGCCCATCCGAGCGTCGACCTGATCGACGCCGGGGGAGCTGCGGTCGACGCCCTGACCCGCGAGGTGGCCCGGGCGGCGGCCGCGGCGGCGCTGTTCGGACGCGACCCCAGCCTGCGGATCGGGCGCTACCGGTTGCGCGCGCGGGTCGGCGTCGGCGGCATGGGGGCGGTGTGGTCGGCAGAGGACGACGAGCTGGGCCGCTCGGTGGCGCTCAAGCTGGCGACCGCGGGCGACGCCGCCGCGCGCCAGCGCGCGCTCGACGAGGGCCGGGCCCTGGCCCGCCTGTCGCACCCGAACGTGGTGCCGATCTACGACGTGGTCGACAGCGCCCACGGCGTGTTCCTGGTGATGGAGCTGGTCGCGGGCGAGACCCTGCGCGCGTACGCGGCGCGCACCGACGACGTCCGCGCAGTGGTGCGGGCCTACCGCGAGGCCGCCGCGGGCCTGGCCGCCGCCCACGCCGCGGGCCTCATCCACCGCGACTTCAAGCCCGACAACGCGGTGGTCGGCGCCGACGGCCGGGTCCGGGTCCTCGACTTCGGGCTGGCGGTCTCCGAGGCCGCCCCCGGCACCTCGGTGGCCGGCACGCCGCGCTACATGGCGCCGGAGCAGCGGGCCGGCGCGGTCACCGCCGCGGTCGATCAGTACGCGCTGTGCGCGTCGCTGCGCGAGGCGCTGGGCGACCGCCTGCCCCGGTGGGTGCGGCCCATCGTCGAGCGCGGCGGCGCGGCCGAGCCGGCGGCGCGGTTCCCGTCGATGGACGCGCTCGCGGAGGCGCTGGGGCGCGACCCGCGGCGGGTGTGGCGCCGCCGCGGCGTGGCCGGGCTGGTGGTGGCGGTGGGCGTCGCCGGCGTCGTGATCGGCCAGGGCCGGGCCACTGCTCCGTCGCTCCGCTGTGACGGCGGCGCCGCGCTGATGGCCACGACGTGGACGCAGCCTCGGGCCCAGGTCGCGTCGCACCTGGCCGGCCTGGGCGGCGACTACGCGAGCGCGGCGGGGGCCCGGCTCATGGACACCCTCGACGGCTACGCGCGGGCCTGGCAACTCAGCCATCGCGGCGCGTGCCAGGCCCACGGGCGCGGCGAGCTCGCGGCGGGCCTGTTCGACCGCCGTGGCCAGTGCCTGGCTCAGGCGCGGGCCTCGCTGGCCGCCGTGACCGACCTGGCCACCACCGCCACCCCCGCCGACCTGCCGGGCCTGGTCGAGGCGGTCGCCGCGCTGCCGACGGTGGCGCGGTGCGACGACGACAGCGCCCTGGCCTCGCCGGTGGCACCGCCGCCGGCGGCCGTGGTGACCGCGGTGGCTGCCGTCGACGACCGCCTGGCCGAGGTGGCCGTCCTCCGCGACGCCGGGCGCATCGACCAGGCCCGGGCCGCGGCCGACCACGCGGTCGCCGCCGCCGAGCAGCTGGCCTATCCCCCGCTGGTGGCCCGGGCGCGACTGGCCCGGGGCCGGGTCGCGTTGACGTCGCTCACCGGCACCCGCGGGGACGAGGACTTCGTCGCCGCGACCAACCTGGCGTTGGGGGCCGGCGATGACCTGTTGGCGGTGGAGGCCTTCGCGCGGCATGCGTTCGCCAGCGTGACCGGCACGCGCGGGCAGCCCGTCGACGGGCTGACGCTGATCGAGCCGCTGGCCAACCGGCTGGGCGAAAACGGCGTCGCCGCCCGCGCGCTGCTCCTCGGCAACCTGGGCGCGATCGCGCTCAACCAGGGCGACCGCGCCACCGCCAGGGCCCGCTTTGCGCAGGCCGCGGCAGCCCTGCCGGCGGTGACGGGACCCGCGGCGATCGAGCTGGCGTTCGTGCGGCAGGGCGCGCTCTCGCTGGAGGACGATCCCGTCGCGGTGGCCCGCGACGGCGCCGCGCTGGTGGAGTTCCAGCGCACCCGCCTGGGCGCCGAGCATCCGACCACGTTGCTCGCCCAGATCTACGTGGCCCAGCTCGGTCCCAGCGACGAGCAGGTCCGGACGGCGCTCGCGTCACCGTGTCGGACGCTCGCGACGGTCCACGGCCAGCTGCGGGCAGGCGTGAGCGAGTGCAGCGCGGAGGCGACGCTCCTCGCCTTGATCGCCGGTGACGCGGCTGACGCCGGCCGCTGGGCCCAGATCCACGCCGCCGCCATGGCGACCTCGCAGACGCCGGCTCTGCTGGCGCGCGCGCGCGGCCTGACCGCGGCGGCGGCCGGCGACGTGACGACCGCCATCGCGGCCTTCACCGCGGCGCGGGCGGCGCTGCGGATCGCGCCGGACTCGCCGTGGTGGTTGCGCTCGTTCGCTATCGAGTGCGCCATCGCAGCCGCGGCCGTCGCGCGCGCCGGCGGCGACGACGCCACCCGCGCGGCCGAGGTCAGGTACGCCCGCGCGCAGCTCGCGCTGGCCGCGCCGGGCCTGTCGGCCGTCGAGTACCGACGACGCGCACGCACGCTGGACCAGCTGGCGACCGGCTCGGCGCCGTCAGGGGTTGGCCGATAGCACCGTGCCGCGCGCCCGCCAGGACGCCAGATCGCCGCACGGCTCGAGCTTGAGCCCGGCCTGCTCGCACTCGTCCCGCATCTGGGTGACCAGCGTCGGGTGGGTCGCCTCCAGGCGCCAGGTGTCCATGCAGATGGCCCGGCCGCCGCTCCAGATCGCCTCGACGCTGGTGTACGGGGCGAGGGTGCGCAGGCCGTTGCGCGACTCCCAGGTCAAGGGCGTGGCCGGCACCGTGTAGGAGACGCCGGTGCCGCACACGTTGCCGGTGTACATGCTCAGCACGTCCTGGCGCTCGGCCCGGGTGGTCGACAGCCCGCCGAGCTGGCTCGCGGTGGTGAAGCGGTTGAGGTGCATCTTGGCCAGGGCGCCGCCGGCGCAGCCGATGTTGAACCAGTCGCCGCTCTGGGCGTAGGTCGACGCGGTGATCTGCTTGGCGTCGCTGTAGCGGTCGCCGGCGAACAGGATCGCCTCGGCCGGGGCCGCCCACGTGCTGCCGTCGGGTGCGGACCGGTTGGGCGGATTCTCGCACAACGTCGTCAGGCTCGACGGACCACCGGCCTTGTTGTAGAGCAGCTCGTAGGTGTCGACCATCGTGGCCGGCCCGGTCCAGTACGGCTGGGTCTGGTGGTACGCGGTGATGTGGATCTGGTACTCGACCGCGGGCGACGTCGCGGTGGGCATGGTCTTGACGCTCAGGTACGACCCGACCAGGGACGGCCCGATGAGCATCGGCAACCCGAGCCGCGTCGCCGACAACGTCGACCCGGTCACGATCGGTCGGTACTTGACGCCACCCTTCCAAAGCCCGTCGAGCTTGAGCCCCGCCGAGTTGTAGGAGGTCGGGCTCAGCTCGTGGAAGTCGTAGAACTCCATGATCGGCGAGTTGCCGGTGCAGTGGAAGCCGGTGCACGTCGGGTCGTCGGGCTTCAAGGCCATCGCCACCGAGGTCTCGACCTCCGGCGTGTCGACGCAGGCGGCGAGGGTGAGGCTGGCGAAGCACAGGCTGGCGAGGAAGTGGCGGGTGCGCATGGGGCTCCTGATGGTGGACGGTCCCACAGGTAGACCGGGCACCGGCTCGATCGTTCCCGACTTTTTCCAGGCCGTGCCGGCGCATGCCCGGTGGCCGCGCCGCCCTCGGGTCAGCTCAGGCCCCGTGGCGGGTGGCCCAGGCGTCCAGCTCCTCGACCGACGCCAGGGCCTGGCCCCGGGTGCCGTCGCGTTCCAGCTGCTCGCGCAGCGCCAGGCGGGCGCGGTGCAGCCGGGTCCGGATGGTGGTGGGCGGCGCGTCGAACACCTCGCCCAAGGCGCCAGCGTCGAGGCCCTCCCAGTAGTGCAGCTCGAGGAGGGTCTGCTGGGCCACCGGCAGCTGGCGCAGCGCGGCGCACAGGCGCTGGTGGGCGGCGCTGCGGTCGAGCTGGGTGGCCGGGGTGGTCACCAGCTCGACGATCGACGACACCTCCGGGTCGAACGCCTGGGTCCGCTGGCGCGCGCGCAGGTGGTCGTACAGCTCGTGGCGGGCGATGGTGAACAAGTAGGTCCGGAACGACGACCGCCCGGCGTACTGCTCGCGGGACCGCACCACCGCAAGGAACGTGGCCTGGGTCAGATCGGCCGCCTCGTCGCACTTGGTCGCGAAGAACCGGTAGAGCGCGTCGAAGTGGCGCGCGAACAGCGCCTCACCGGCGCTGGTATCTCCGGCGCGCCAGCGCGTGACCAGGTCGAGGTCCGGGTCTTCCACGCGCACGATGGTAGCACCGGGGACGCGGCGGCTCGGGGCCGTCGGCCCGGTCCACCAGGCAGCCCGCGCGACGGTCATCGGGCCCCTCGCGGCGCGGCGCCATCGGCGCGCGGTGGCGCCGACCAGGGGATGGATGGGCGAGCTGTCGACATCGAGGACCTCCTCCCCAGGTAGACCGCGCCGCGCCCCGAACGTTTCGGGCGATCGCCCGCGCCGCCGCGCCGCGCCGACTACGGGCCGGCGAACCACAGGCCGACCCGCGGGTTGGACCGGCGGCGCCACAGGAAGCCATCGACCACGTAGTGGGTGAGCTGCGGCAAGGCCAGCAGCGGGACCACCAGGACGTGGAGGTCGGCGAGCTCGAGGCCGGCGCCGAACAGCCACGGCCGGTCGTGCCAGACCGCGCGATCCCACAGCAGCTCCTCGACGAACGCCACCAACCAGAGGGTGGCCACCACCACGACCGCGGGCCGGGCCAGGAGGCGCGCCCCCAGCGACGGCCGGGTCGGCGTGGTGGCGGCGACCGCACGGCCGTACAGCACGACCAGCGCGACGTAGGGCACGCCGTGGATGAGGACGTTGGTGACGGTGAAGGTGAAGTCGCCGTCGGTGGCGACGATGCCGACGTACCAGCACGCGGCGGTGGTCGCGACCACCAGGTGCTTGCCCCACGGCACCGGCCGGCGCCGGGCCTCGGCCACCGCCCGGGCCAGGTAGGCCACGGCGATGGCCGCGTAGAGCACGCCCGCGGCGGTCGCCACCGCGGCGGGCCAGCCGACGGCGAGGTCGCCCGGCACGAACCACGCGAACCGGCGCGGCGCCGCCGCGTGCCACCACACCAGCGGGTACAGGGTGGCGGCGTAGATCATCGCGCCGTCGATGACGCCGCCCAGGCGTTCACGATCGCCGGCCCGAGCCCGGTACAGCGCGACCCAGCCGTACTGCTGGCGGACGAAGTGGAAGATGGCCAGGTAGGCCAGCGCGCGCCAGAACCCGGCCGGCCCAGCCGCGGCGTAGACCGCGACGCCGGCGGCCCACCCGAGGAGCGGCACCAGCGCGTACAGCGTGGGCCGGCGCGCGCGCTCGGTGCCGTCGAGGTACGTGATGAGCGCGGTCGACCACACGTGCGCCACGTCGACCAGCACCACCCCAACCACCCAGGCCCACTCCGGGCTGTCGGCACCGGCGAGGCCGAGCGACGGCGCCAGCGCGACCAGGGCCAGCGCGACCAGCGCCGGCGCGCCGAACACCGCCAGGTCGATCGATCGCGAGAAGATCCACGGCCGGGTCACGCCGGCACCGCCAGCGCGGCCACCACCTCGTCGGCGGCGCGGACGCCGTGGTCGAGGGCCTCCTCGAACAAGGCCAGCCCCGACAGGTCGGTGCCGGCCAGGTGGATCGGCCCCAGCGGGGCACGCAGCGCGGCCAGCGCCGGATCGAACACCGCGCCCGGGCGCGGCCGCGGCATGCCGTGGCCCCAGTAGGTCACGTCGACGCGGCGCACGCGGCCCGGCAGATCGGGGTGGGCCCGGGTCAGGTCGGCCAGCGCCGCCGCCGCCCACTCGTCGCGGCCGGCGCCGTCGAGGTCGCGGCGCGCGTCGGCGGCTGGCCCGGTGAACGGGTAGTACCAGGTGAACACGGTGGGCCCGCGGTCACGGCCCTGCGCGACGCCCGCGGTGGTGCGCCCGGTCTGGTGGGTGGCGACCACGTAGCCGAGGCTGGCCGAGTCGTGGAGCACGTTGTCCCACGCCGGCGGGGCGTCACCGATGCGCTCGCGCGGCCGCGTGGTCAGGTGCAGGTTGGCCACCGCCCAGGCCCCGCGATCGACCGCCGGCATGGCCCGGGCGCCCAGGGCGGGGGCGACGTGGCGGGCGACGTGGAGCGGGATGGCGAGGATGGCGCGGCGGGCCCGCCATCCGACCGCGCGCTCGCCGTGGTAGCCGACCACCTCGACGCCACCGTCGACGGCGGCGACCCGGGTCACCGCGACCCCGGGGGTGACCCGATCGCCCAGCTGGCCAGCCAGGTGCGCGATCAGGGCGCCGTTGCCGCCGGGCCAGGTGACCACCGGCTGGGCTTCGGCCCCGGGCCGCGCCCGGCGCGCCGCGAAGTAGGCCAGGCCGGCCCAGGCGCTGGTGTCGGCGGCCAGGAGCCCGTAGTCGTCGCGGCATGCGTAGTCGACCCACCACCGCAGCCGCGGCGAGGTCAGGCCGCGGGCGTCGAGCCACGCCGCCATCGACAGGCCATCGAGCGCGGTCACCTCGGCGGCGGTGGTGGCGGCCGAGGTCGGCAGGGTGAACGCGCGGCGCCCGGCGTCGTCGCGCCAGCCGACCCAGCCGTCGACGGCGCGCTCGAACGCGGCCAGCTGGGCCCGGGCCTCGGCGTCGGCCCCGGCCCCCGGGTACAGCCCGTCGTACCAGCGGCCACGGTAGAACAACCGCTCCTCGGGCGCGCGGCAGCGCAGCACCTCGGCCACCACCGGCGCGCCGTCGGCGTCGACCCCGTCGAGCCCACCCAGCTCGCCCAGCAGGTCGATCAGGTGCCGCTGGTGGGCCTGGGGCGCGACGATGTAGTGGGCGCCCCACGGGTACTCGAAGCCGTCGCCAGCGCCGGCCTGGGCGGTGCCGCCGACGACGTCGTCGAGCTCGACCACCGCCACGTCGGCCACGCCGCGGCGCCCGAGCTGCCACGCCGCGGCCAGCCCCGACGCGCCGCCGCCGACCACCACTACCTCGGCCTGGCGCCAGACGTCCGGCTTCCGGACATCGCCCCCCGGCCCGGGGTCACGCAGGCGCCGGTGCCCAGCCGCCTTGCCGGGGGTGTACAGCTCGCCGGCGGGCAGCGCCGGCCCCGGACCGCGGCACGCCGCCGCCAGCGGCGCGCCCAGCACCGCGGCGATGAAGTCGCGCCGCGACCACGCGGTCATGGCCGGCCTACTGCCACCGCCGCCACTCGTCCTCGTAGTAGCGGACCAAGATCTGGTTGTCGAGCTGGTTGACGTCGACCGGGACCGGCGTCATGTCGGCCGCGAACTGGAACATCGCCGCCAGTGCGGCGCCGTCGAGGAAGCGCAGCGGCACCGCCGGCACGGTCCGCGGCGGCGCGAACTCGTGGCGCATCGCCAGCGCGAAGCCCCACTCGCCGAACGACGGCACCGCGACGTGGTACGGCTGGACCTGCCACCCGGCCGCGCGCATGGTGGCCATCACGCACCAGTACGACCGGCGCGCGAACAGCGGCGAGGTGGCCTGCACCGCGACCGCGGCGTCGGGCGCGACCTTCGTCGCCAGGAGCTGGTAGAAGCGCCGCGAGTAGAGCTTGCCCAGCGCCAGCGTGTTGGGGTCGGGGAAGTCGACGATCGCCACGTCCCAGCCGCCGGGCGCGTCCTCGAGCCACACCATCGCGTCGTCGTTGACCACCCGCACCCGCGGGTCGGTCATCGAGCCGTGGTTGAGCGTCACCAGGGCCGGGAAGGTGCGCGCCAGGTGGGTCATGGCCGGGTCGAGGTCGACCAGGGTGACCTGCTCGACGCCGGGGTGGGCCAGCACCTCGCGCAGGGCCAGGCCGTCGCCGCCGCCTAGGATGAGCACCCGCCGCGGCGGGTGGCCGGCCACCGCCGCGCTGACCATGGCCGGGTGCACCAGCGCCTCGTGGTAGCGGTACTCGTCGGCCGAGGCGAACTGCAGGTTGCCGTTCAGAAACAGCTGGAAGCCGGCCCGGCTGCGGGTCACCACGATGCGCTGGTAGGCGGAGGTCTTGGCGTAGACCACGTCGTCGGCGTACATGCGATCTTCGGCCCACGACGTGAACCGGTCGGCGTAGCCCAGCCCCGCCACCAGGATGGCGATGACCACGCCGGCGCGGACCCGCGCGCCGGTGGGCCGGCGCAGCTGGGCGGCCAGGATCCACGTGCCCCACAGGCCGACCGCGGCGTTGCCCAGCCCGATGACCAAGGACGTGCGCACCAGCCCCAGCCGCGGCACCAGCACCAGCGGGAACACCAGCGCCGCCGCCAGCGCGCCGAGGTAGTCGAAGGTCAGCACCCGCGACACCAGGTCCTTGAAGGTCACCTGGTCTTCGAGCAGCCGCATGAGCAGCGGCAGCTCCAGCCCGACCAGGGTGCCGATGACGAACACGAAGGCCAGGAGCACCAGCTGGAAGTTGTCGACCTGGCCGAACGCCAGGAACAGCACCGGCGCCGACAGGCCGCCGATGAGCGCCACCGCCAGCTCGACGTCGACGAAGCGCCGGGCCAGGTTGCCGTCGACGTGGCGCGACAGCCACGCGCCGACGCCCATGGCCGACAGGTACAGGCCGATCACCAGCGAGAACTGGGTGACCGAGTCGCCCAGGAGGTAGCTGCCCAGGGTCCCGGCCAAAAGCTCGTAGACCAGGCCGCAGCTGGCCACGACCAGCACGTTCAGGTACAGCAGCAGCTCGGGACGCACCCGCGGGCGGCGTGGCACCGGCGCGGCCGCGGCAGCGCCACCGGCGCCGGCCGGCGCGGGCGGCTCGACAGGCGCGGCCGGGGGCATGGCTAGCCCGAGATCGCGGCGGCGACCACGATGGCGATGCCGATGATCACCGCGCCCATGATGATGCCCAGCGACGTGTTCTGGTCTTCCTCGATCTCCTTGCGGACCGAGAACGGCGTCAGCTTGGTCATCAGCCAGAACGACGCCGCGAACACGGCGATGCCGACGCCCGCGAACGCCGCCGACGACACCAAGGCTTCTCCGAGATCATCGATCTTCATTCACTTTCCTCCGTGGTAGCCGCTGTGCCAGAAGTGATACGTGCGGTAGCCGCCGGGCGACTGCCGGGCGCTACCGGGGGCGCGATCGACCACGCCGTCGCGGAACTCCCAGCCGAGCACCCCGGCGGCAGCGAACGCGGCCACCGCGCCCAGCGCCAGCGCGAGGTAGATCTTCACGACCCACGACCAGCCGATGGTCGGGATCCGGGGCAGGTCGGGTCCGCGCTCGCTCATTCGCTGCTCCCCAGCCCGGTCGGGGCGTGATCGCTGTTGCTCCAGCGGCGGCGCTCGAACCACCAGTACCACAGGCCGAGGACCAGGCCCGGGAGGCCCACCGCCAGCGCCGCGATCAGCACGTGGCGGCCGCGGAGCACGCCCTGGCGCACGGTGACGCCGACGGCGGTGATGTTGCTCCCCGGCGCTTGCTGGACCTCGAGCCGCAGCAGGTATCGCCCCGGCGCCACCGCCGGGAAGTAGACCCGCGCCGAGCGCCGGCCCTCCGACCACGCCTCGCCGCCGTCGACGCCGGAGTAGTAGCCGATCTCCTGCTCGAAGGTCTGGAGCTGGCCGGAGTCCTCGTGGATCAGGTCGCCGGCGACGAAGATCCAGCTGTTGTGCACGTCGGCCCGCAGCTGGATCTCGACGTTCTTGCGGCCGGCCAGCTCGAACGAGTCCGAGAACACCAGCCGGTGATCGCCGGTGACGCCGGCCTCGGCCAGGGCCTCGGCCGGGGGCTCCTGGAGGACGAGGTCGGCCTGGTACGCGGTGCGGTTCGACGCCAGCGCGCCGCGAGCGACGATGGCCGCGACCAGGGCCACCGCGACCAACCCCAGCGCCACGGTGATGCGCTTGTGCTTGAACGGCTGGGCCGGCGCCACCCCGCTGGGCGCCGGCAGCTCGAGCTTGCCGCCGAACGCACGGTCGACCTCCGCCGCCGACAGGTACAAGCCCAGCGACACGTTGATCTCGGTGGCGCTGGTCTCGACCGACAGCATGGCGGGCGGCGCGACGTAGTCGGCGGTGGTGACGGTCTCGCCCACCTCGACCCGCCAGTAGCACTCGCCCCACACCCGCTGGACCACGGCGGTGCCCTCGTCGTACAGCCGGAAGGTGCGGCCGTCGTAGCGCGGCGCGTGGGTCCGCACGTCGACCGAGCCCGGCGGCAGCGTGGTCACGAAGGTCCAGTGGCCGTCGGACTCGACCAGCCAGCGGAAGCCGGCGGCCGGCGCGTACAGCAGGTACTCGTTCCAGGCGAAGAAGCCGTCGCCGTGGGTGGCCCGGCGGATCCGACCGACCACGGTGAAGTCGACGTCGTCGAAGCGGCCGACGCTGCCGAGCGGGACATGGGCCGGATCGGCATCCGGCTCGAGCTGGGCCAGGATGGCCAGCTCGCCCTCGCACGCCAGCAGGGTCGAGCAGTAGCCGCACACCACGCGCATCGACTGGCCGGGGGCCCGCAGCTCGATGGCGCCGCCGCAGCTGGGACAGCTGAGGCGCCGGCCGGCCTGGGGCGCCGCCGCGTCCACCTCGGCTTCGCCACCGCGCAGCCCCAGCTCGGCCAGGGTGACCTGGCGGCCCAGGTAGATCGCGCGGTCGCTGGCGTCGGTGTCGTCGGGATCGCCGTAGTC
The DNA here is from genome assembly GCA_041389965.1 of Kofleriaceae bacterium. Taxonomy (GTDB): domain Bacteria; phylum Myxococcota_A; class Polyangia; order Haliangiales; family Haliangiaceae; genus UBA2376. Next base: position 42,946 of record JAWKQV010000005.1, read on the forward strand.
GATGGTGGCGAAGCGGCCGTGGCCGTCGGCCAGATCGGCGAAGGCGAACCGCCGGCCCGGCTCGAACCGGAACGGGATCTCGCCGCGGGCGCCGGCCAGGGTGGCGATGCCGCGCTCGCCGACGGTGTACAGCCGGGGACCGTCGTCCTCGAGGGGGACCGTGGCGCCCGGGAAGACGTGCGACCACCACGGCAGCTCGCCGGCGCCCACCGTCTCGAAGGTCAGGTAGAAGCGGCCCTGGGCCTCCGCCAGCCAGCCCCACCGGCCGTCGTCGAGCTTGGCGTACCACTCGTCCCACACCCCGCCGGCCGGGTGCTGGTACTGGGCGCGCCCGACCAGGATGAAGCCCTGCCCGGCCCAGCGTCCGTCGGCGAACAGCGCCAGGGGCGACGCGGTCGGCACCAGATCGGCGACCTTGCCGAGGGTCTCGACGCCGCGGTCGCCGCGCACCACCGCGGCCTGGCAGCTGTCGCACACCCGCACGAAGCTGTCGTCGTAGCGGAACTCGACCTCGGCGCCGCAGGTGGGGCAGCCGACCTTCACGCCGCACCTCCCCGGGCCAGCGTGGTGACGTCGACGGTGGCCGCCCCCAGCGCCGCGGTCAACAGCGCGGCCCAGGCCGGCGCCGGCCGCGGCCGGCACACGTACAGGTTGAAGGTGGCGATGCCGGTCTCGGGGAACGTGTGGCAGGCCAGGTGCGACTCGGCCAGGAGGTACAGCGCGGTGACCCCACCCGGCCCGCCGAAGTGGTGGACCTGGGGCGCGCCGATGACGGTCAACCCCAGCGCAGCGACCACGCCGTCACACAGGCTGGTGAGCGCAGCCGGATCGCGCAGCTGGGCCGGCGCGCACCCGCGCGCGTCGACGATCCACTCGGTGCCCCCGTGCATCGCCCCGACGGTAGTGCCCGCTCGGGCCCGGCGCAAGGCGACCGTCCGCGAACCGCGCCGGCCGCCGCCGGGGCGGTCAGGGGGCGACGAACCGGTAGGCCGAGGTACCGGGCGTGATGGTACCGGCGAGGTCGACCGCCAGCGCGTAGCCGATGGTCCCCGTCGCGTTCTCCGAGCCGATCATGGCGTGGCTGCCGGACAGCCGCGCCGGACCGTTGGCGGCGGTGCCCGGCGACCCGGCGCAGTAGTGGAACTCGATGCGCCCGCCCTGGTGGAACTGGAGCTGCATGACCAGGTTGGAGCCGGCGGCCTCGAACAAGGTCGCGTTCCACTCGACGGTGAACACCTGATCGGGCGCGGCGCCGGTGAGGTTGCTGCGCAGGCCGGTGTTCTCGAGCGCCAGGTCGTCCCAGAACGGCGCGAGGAACGCGTTGGGCGGGTCGGTGTTGGGCAGCGACCTGGGGTGGATGTCGAGCGACGAGTTCTGGCCGGCGTTGGTGGGGAACAGACCGACGAAGCCGTTGACCGACGCCATGAAGTGGGTCATCGGCGCGCCGTACAGCGTGACCGGGAACGGCAGCGGCGCGCGCGGCGCCGACGACGAATCGCCGGTCGCGAGGAGCGTGGTGGCGCCGGTCATGTCCACGCACGCCAGCGGGATGACCCGGTACGGCGCGGGGATGAAGTCGACCACCATCGCGTAGCCGGGGATGGGTTCGTCGTCGTTGAACTCGATGACGTGGGCGTAGATGGTCTCACCCGGGGCCATGATGCGGGTCGCCGCCGAGCAGTGGTCGCCGAAGCCGTTGCGGTCGTCGTTGACCACCAGTGACGTGCCCTGGGCGTCGCGCAGGTGCAGCGCGGTGTCGGCCGACACCCCGCACGGGACGCCGATGCCGTAGCCGGCGGCGCGGCTCCACAGGTCGACCGACACCAGGACCTCGGCGGCGGTGTCGTTGGTGATCGCGAACAGGTCCTCGTCGCCGGCCGGCGTCAGGCTGCCGATCCGCGTGGTCCGCCCGGCGCTGGCGCGCAGCACGCCCTGGGCGGTGGCGTTGGACGCCGCGGCGCCGCCGAAGTCGTTGCCGACGTCGCCGGTGCCCCCGGTCGACGGCGAGCCGTCGTCGTTGGGCTCGACCTCGGCCGGCAGCGCCGTGTCGACCGCACAGGTCGCGCTGCAGCCATCGTGGGACAACACGTTGCCGTCGTCGCACGCCTCGCCGGCGGTGACCACGCCGTTGCCGCACGCGGTCGCGGTGCAGGTGCGATCACAGCCGTCGCCGTCGACGGTGTTGCCGTCGTCGCACGCCTCGCCGGCCTGCACGATGCCGTCGCCGCAGGTGAGCGGCACGCACGCCCCATCACACCCGGCGTCGCCGCCGCCGTCGGGACCCGCCGCCGGGCCGCCCGGGCAGCCGCCGCTGCCGACCACCACCAGCGCGACCAGCGCCGCCGACCAGATCGAACTCGTTGCGCGAAGCATGGATCACCATCGCGTGGAAGCTGCCGACGCACAACCCGAATCGACCGGGATTGGCCGAACCTTGCAGATCCAACGGTCAGCCCTCGATGAACACCATCGGATCTTCGGGCCAGGCGTGGCGCGGATACCGCCGCATGAGCTGACGCCGGAGGTCCGGGTAGTGACGCTGCCAGAACCCGGGGAGATCTTGCGTGACCTGGACCGGCCGCTGGTTGGGCGCCAGCAGATGCAACACCACCGCGACCTTGCCGTCGGCGATGACCGGGCCCCGGGGCGCGCCGAAGAAGTCCTGCAGCCGCGACGCGATCCACGGCGCGCGGTCGAGCTCGTAGTGGATGGGCACGCGCCGGCGCCGCGGCAACAGCGCGTGGGTCGGCGCCACCCGATCCAGCGCGCCCCGGTGTGGCGCCAGCTCGGCGTCGAGCAACGCCAGCAGGTTGGCCTTGCGCAGCTCGGCGAACGAGCTCATCCCCGCGCAGGCCCGGCCCAGGGTCGCGGCCAGGCCGGCGTCGTCGGGCGGGGTCACGCCTGGCAGGTGGGCGGCGGCGAACGCGACCCGGGCCCGCCAGGCCGCCAGCGCCGCCGCGTCGACGAAGCGCTCGATGCCGGCCGCCATCGCCTCGCGCGCCAGCAGCTCGGCCGCGCGGGGATCGCCGCGGGCCCCGGCCGGGTCGATCCGCTCGTCGAGCGCGATGGCGCCGTAGCGCGTGCGCTGGGCCCGCTCGACCCGTTCGGCGGCGCGGTTCCACACCAGCTCGTCGGTGTCGACCACGCGATCGGGATCGAGGTCGAGCAGCCACAGCGGCTCGATGCGGCTGGCGCGACGCACGCTGACCTGGCCGCGGCCGGTGTCGCTGGCGTCGACCGCGACCAGATACTCGGCGCCGGCCGCGGTCGACAGCACCGACGAGCTGGCCAGCGTGCCGGCGCCGCCGCCGGCGAACACCACGTCGGCCGAGCCACCGCGCCGGCGCGCCACCCGGTCGGGGTAGCCGGCCAGGATCGCGTAGCACAGCGCCTCGTCGACCGCGGCGGGATCGGCCGGGCGCGGACCGCCGCGCCGGGTCAGCCGCTCGAGCTGCTGCGCCACCCGGTCGACGCCCTGGGCGGTGGCCACGTCGAGGCCGGCGTCGCGCAGCGCCGCGGGGCGCAGCCGGTCGGCCCGCGCCCCGAGCATGGCGTCGAGGTCCTCGACGAGGTCGCTGTCGGCGGCGATGCGCGCCGCGCCGCGGGGCCCGCGCCGTTCAAGCCGCAGCTCCCGGGCGCCCAGGAGCGCCGCGATGATCGCGCCCTCGCGGGCCACGCCGCGGGCCTCGGCCTCGATCAGCAACCGCCCCAGCCGTGGGTGCGCGGGGTACGTGAGCATGCGCTGGCCCAGCGCGGTGATGGCGCCGGCGCCGTCGATCGCGCCCAGCCGCGCCAGCAGCTCGTCGGCGGCGGCCACCGCGGCCGGCGGCGGCGGCTCGAACCACGGCACGTCGTCGAGGCGGGCGAAGCCGGCGGCGTGCAGCTCGAGGGCGGCCTCGGCCAGATCGGTGCGCGCGATCTCGGGGGTGTCGCGGGCCCGGCGGGTGTCGAAGTCGTGCCGCGTGTACAGGCGCAGGGCCCGGCCGGGGCGGGTGCGACCGGCGCGGCCGGCGCGCTGGATGGCGCTCGACTGCGCGATCGGCTCGACGACCAGGCTGGGCAGCCCCGACCACGGCGCGTGGCGCGCGACCCGGGCCAGGCCGCTGTCGACAACCACCACCACGCCGTCGATGGTGACCGAGGTCTCGGCCACGTTGGTGGCCAGGATGATCTTGCGGCGCGCTGCCGGGGCGATGGCCCGGTCCTGCTCGTCGGTGGGCAGCTCGCCATACAGCGGCACGACCAGCAGATCGAACGTGGCGGCCACCTCGGCCAGGTCGTCGGCGGCCCGGCGGATCTCGCCGGCGCCGGGCAGGAACACCAGCACGTCTCCGTCGAGGCCGCCCTGGCACAGCCGGCGGACGGTGGCCGCGAGCTGCCGCCCCAGCGGGCGCTCGTCGGGGGTGGCGAGGTGCTCGACCTCGACCGGGAACGCCCGGCCCTCGGACACGATGACCGGCGCGTCGAGGAACGCGGCCACCGGGCCGGGGTCGAGGGTGGCCGACATCGCCACCAGCTTGAGGTCGGGGCGGTGGGTCCGGCGCAGCCGCTCGACCAGCGCCAGCGCCAGGTCACCGGCCAGGTGGCGCTCGTGGAGCTCGTCGAGGATCACCGCGCCGGTGCCGCGCAGGGTCGGATCGCTCAGGAGCCGACGGGTCAACACGCCCTCGGTGACGAAGCGGATGCGCGTGGCGGCGCTCACCTTGCGATCGAAGCGCACCTCGTAGCCGACCTCGCCGCCCAGCGCCGCGCCGCGCTCGCTGGCGACCCGGGTCGCGGCCAGGCGCGTGGCGAGGCGGCGCGGCTCGAGCACCACGACGTCGCCGGCGCCGGCCAGCCCGGCGTCGAGCAGCGCGCCGGGGACGCGGGTGGTCTTGCCGGCCCCCGGCGGCGCCACCAGCACCGCGGCGCCGCGCGCGGCGACCGCGGCCACCAGCGCAGGCAGGACGTCGTCGATGGGCAGCGGCGACCAGGGCACGGCGGCGCAGCCTACCCCGCTTCGCGGGTCGGTCGCCAAGCCCTGGGCCGACGGGACGGCGGCGCGCGGTCGACACCGCCGCCGGCGGCGGCCCGGCGCAGCTTCACGTTGCCTTAACAGACGGGACGGGTCCCTGGATGAATGCTGGCGTCATGCGATCTGTTGCCCTGGCCCTGGCGGTCTTGGCCGCCCCGGTCCACGCCGCGCCGCGGACCGTGACCCTCGACGAGGCCCTGGCGGCGTCGACCGCCGCGCCGCGGGCGGTGGCGGCGCGGGCCCACACCGCGGCCGCGGCGGCCCTGGTCGCCGGCGCCGGCGCGTGGCCGGCCACCGAGTTCGCCATCGGCGCGGCCCGGACCAGCCGGCTGGTGGCGACCGCGCGGCTGCCGCTGCCGGTGCTCGGGCGCGAACGCCGCGCGCGGACGGCGGCCCAGGCCGAGGCGGCCGCGGTCGCCGCCGACGACGCGGTGGTGGCCAGCGAGCTGCGCCGCGACGCCGCCGCCGACTGGCTGGCGCTGTACCGAGCCGGGGCCATGGCCGCGCTCGCCGACGAGAGCCACGCCCAGCTGATCGAGCTGGCCCGCATCACCGCCGCCCGCAACCAGGCCGGCGACGCCGCCGACGCCGAGGTCGCCACCACCGTCGCCGCCGCGGCCCGGGCCGGGGCCGAGGCCGAGCGCGCCCACGGCGAGGTGACCCTGGCGGCGATGCGGCTGGCCGGGCGCCTGGGCTGGTCCACCGACGACGAGCTGATCGCGGGCGGCGCGCTGCCGACGGCCACCACCGGCGCGGCCAGCTCGCCCGCCGCCCGCGCCGCAAAGCGCCACGTCGACGCCGCGACCGCGGCGGTGGCCGCGGCCCAGGCCGCGACCCGACCGGCGCTCCACCTCGAGCTCGAGGCCGACGCGCTCGCCCCCGACGGTGGCCCGCCGGATCTGCGGATCTTGGTCGGCGTCGAGCTGCCGCTGTTCGGCCGCGGCCACGACCAGGTGGCGGCCGCCCGCGCCGCGGTGGCCAGCGCCACCGCCGACGCCACGGCGGTGGTCGGCGAGGTAGCCACCGCGACCGCCGTCGCGCGCCGCGCGGTCGAGCTGGCCCTGCGCTACGCGGCCCGCCACCGCGACGAGCTGGTGCCGGCCCAGGAGCGCGCGACCGCGCTGGCGCGGGCCGCCTACCAGGCCGGCGCGATCGATCTCGCGTCGGTGATCGCCGCCGAGCGGGAGCGGGTCGCGGTGCGCACCGACGCCGTCGACGCCGAGCTGGCGGTGAGCGCCGCGGTGCTCGAGCTGGCCGCGGCCGAGGGGCGGCTGTGAGGGCCCTGGCGCTGGCGGCGCTGGCGACGGTCGCAGGGTGCAGCCACAAGGCCGCGCCGTCCGAGGAGGAGGCCGCGGCGCCGATCGTCGTCCAGTGCGCGCCGGTGGCGACCACCGCCGGCGACCAACCGCTGACCCTGCGCGGTCGCATCGCGCCGCCGCCACGCGCGGTCGCGGTGGTGGCCGCGCCCGGCCCCGGGCGGGTCAGCCGGGTCCTGGTCGACGAGGGCGACCAGGTCTCTGCCGGGCAGCTGGTCGCGGTCCTCGACGATCCCGGGCTGGGCGCGTCGGCGATCGAGTCCACCTCGGATCTGGCGGTGGCCACCGCGGAGCTCAAAGCCGCGACCGCCGAGCGCGTCCGGCGCTCCGGCCTGGTGGCCCAGGGCATCTCCCCAGCCAAAGATCTCGAGGAGGCCGACGCCCGCGAGGCCACCGCCCGCGCCAACGTCGCAGCGGCCACGGCGCGGCGATCGCTGGCCCGCGGCAACCTGGCCCGAGCCGAGCTGCGGGCGCCCCGCGCCGGGGTGGTGTTGCGGGTCCGGCGCCGCGCCGGCGAGGTCGTCGACGGCAGCGATCCCACCATCATCGAGCTGGCGGATCTGTCGACGCTGGAGCTGTCGGCCCAGCTGACCGGCGCCGAGCTGCTGGGCCTGGCCGTCGGCGGCGCCGCCACCGTGGTGATCGACGCCCGCCCCGACCTGCCCCTGCCAGCGACGGTGGTCGCGGTGGCCCCCGCGCTCGACGACGCCACCGGGCTCGGCCTGGTGCGGGTGCGCCTCACCGAGATCCCGGCGGGGCTGCACCTGGCGGTCGGCCTGGCCGGCGTCGCCACCGTGGCCCACCGCGGGCCGACCGGCATCACCATCCCGACCGTGGCGATCCGCCGCTCGCTGGCCGGCACCGACGAGGTCTTGGTGTGCGCCGGCGACCCGATCGATCGAGTCGAGGTGCGCGCCGTCACCGTCGGGGCGCGCCACGCCGACGTCACCACCGTGGGCGGCCTGGTCGCCGGCGAGCAGGTGGTGGTCGATCACGTGCTGGCGCTGGCCGACGGCGCCGCGGTGACCACGCAGGCCGACACCGCGCCGGCGCCCACGCCGACGGCCGCGCCGATGCCCACGCCTCCGCCGGGGCTGCCGTGATCGCACGGCTGGTCGCGCGCCTGGCCCGCCGGGCGTCGCTGGTGTGGCTGCTGGTGGTGCTCGGCGTCGGCCTCGGCGTGGCGTCCCTCGGCTCGCTGCCGGCTGGCATCTACCCGGAGATGACCTTCCCGCGGATCATGGTGGTGGCGCGGCGCGCCGACCTGCCGCCCGACCTGCTGGAGCGCCAGGTCACCCGGCCGCTGGAGGAAGCGGTGGCGGTGGTGCCGGGGGTGCGTCGGGTGCGGTCGCGCACCATCCGTGGCGCCGCCGAGCTGTCGATCGATCTGGCGCCGGGGGTGTCGCCGATCCGCGGCGAGGCCGACTGCCGGGCCGCGGTCGCCAGCGCCGGGCTGCCGGCCGACGTCGAGGTCGAGCTCGAGCGGGTGCTGCCGACGTCGGTGCCGGTGGCGACCTGGAACCTGACCGGGGCCGACCCCCGGGTGTTGCGCGAGGCGGCCGAGCGGATCGTGCGGCCGCGCCTGACCCGGGTGCCCGGCGTCGGCGCGGTCGAGCTCCAGGGCGGCCGCGAGCGCGAGGTCGAGATCGAGCTGCGCCCGGGCGCGCTGGCCGGGCTGCACCTGTCGGCCGCCGCCGTGGCCGACGCGGTGGCGCGGCAGGATCGCTTCGACGGCGTGGGCCGGGTGCGCGAGGCGCACCAGACCATGCCGGTGGTGGTCGATGCCCGCCCCACCGACCTCGACGGCATCGCCGGCTTGCCGGTGGCGCGCGGGCCGACCGGGCCGGTGCCGCTGTCGGCGGTGGCCGACGTGGCGATGGGCTGGGCCGACCCGACGGTGCTGGTGGCGGCCCCCGGCGGCGAGGCGGTGGTGGTGGCGGTGGCCCGGCTGCCCGGCGCCAGCGCGGTCGACGTGGTCGCGGGGGCCCGGGCCGCGCTGGCCGAGCTGGTGGCCGCCCACGCGCTGCCGGCCGGGGTGACGGTCGAGCCGGTCTACGATCAGGCGGCGCTGGTGACCGAGTCGATGACCGGCGTGCGCGACGCGATCCTCCTCGGCGTCGCGCTGTCGCTGGTGGTGATCGGCCTGTTCCTGCGCGACCTGCGGGCCGGCCTGGTCGCGGCGGTGCCGGTCCCGCTGACGCTGGTGATGACGTTCGCGCTGATGCGGTGGTTCGGGCTGACGCTGGACCTGATGTCGCTGGGCGGCCTGGCGATCTCGATCGGGCTGGTGATCGACGACGCCATCGTGGTCACCGAGGGCATGGTTCACCACCTCGAGGCCGGCGCGCCGCCGGCGGTCGCCGCCGAGCGCGGCGTGGTCGACCTGTTCGCCGCGGTGGTCGGCACCACCATCACAACCATGGTGGTGTTCGCGCCGCTGGCCTGGCTGTCGGGCATCACCGGCAGCTTCCTGCGCTCGCTGGCGGCGACGTTATGCATCGCGGTCGGCCTGTCGATGGTGCTGTCGCTGACGGTGGCGCCGCTGGTGGCGCGCCACGTGCTGCGGGCGCGCGCGCCGCGGCCGCGCTCGGAGCGGATGGCCGGGGTCATCCGCTGGCTGGTGGCGCACCGGGCGCTGGCGGTGGCGCCGGTCGTCGTCCTGGCGCTGGCCGGCGTCGGGCTGGCCGGGCGGCTCGCCACCGGGTTCTTGCCGGCGATGGACGAGGGCGCCTTCGTGATCGACTTCCACCTGCCGCCGGCCACCTCGCTCGAGGAGACCGACCGGCTGGCGGCGGCTATCGATCGGGTGCTGGCGGCGACCCCCGAGGTGGTGACGTTCACCCGCCGCACCGGCACCGAGATGGGGCCGGCCACCGCCACGGAGCAGAATAGCGGCGACGTGATGGTGCGGCTGGTGGCGCGCGATCGGCGCCGCCCGATCGCGGCGGTGATCGACGACGTCCGCGCCCGGCTGGCCGACGCCGCCCCCGAGATCGAGATCGAGTTCGTGCAGGTGCTGCAGGACGTGCTGGGAGATCTGGCCGGCAACCCGGCGCCGATCGAGCTGCACTTCCTGGGCGACGACGACCGGGTGCTCGAGGCGGCGGCGGCCGCCGCCGGCGCGCGGCTGGCGACGGTGCCCGGCCTGGCCGACCTGTTCGACGGCGTCCACGGCGACGTGCCGATGCTGCGGGCCACCGTCGACCGGGTCGCGGCCGACCGGCTGGCGCTCGATCCAGCGACGATCGCCGACGAGCTCACCGTGGCGGTGCGGGGCCGGGTGGTGGCCGAGCTGGTCCACGGCGGCGTCTCGATCGGGGTCCGGGTCCGCCTACCCGACGCGGTCCGGCTCGACGCCGCCGCCCTGGCCGAGCTGCCGGTGGGGGATCCCGATCATCCCATCGCGCTGGGCGCGGTGGTGAGCTTCGATCGGCCGGCCTCGCCGTCGGTGCTGCGCCGCGACGACCGCGAGCAGGCGGTGATCGTCACGGCCGCGGTGCCCGACGGCGACCTGGGCCGCGCCGAGGCCCGGGTCCGGCAGGCCCTGGCGACCCTGCCGCTGCCGCCCGGTGTGCGCTACGAGGTCGGCGGCCAGGCGGCGTCGGCCCGGGCCGCGCGCCACGAGCTGATCGTGGTCGGCGCGGTGGGGGCGCTGTTGGTGCTGGTGGTGCTCCTGGTGCAGCTCGGCTCGCTGCGGCTGGCGCTGGTCGTGCTGTTCGGCGCGCCGCTGGGCGTGGTCGGCGCGCTGGCGGCGCTGGTCGCGACCGACGTCGCCCTCGACGTGTCGTCGCTGACCGGCTGCATCTTGCTGGTCGGGCTGGTGGTCAAAAACGGCATCCTGCTATTCGAACACGCGCTCGACGCCCAGCGCGCGGGCGCCACCTTCGCCGCCGCGCTGGCCGACGCCGCGGCGCGACGGACCCGGCCCATCCTGATGACCACCTGCGCGACGGTGGCCGGGCTGGCGCCGCTGGCCGCCAACCTCGGCGCCGGCGCGGCGCTGCAGCGCCCGCTGGCCATCGCGGTGATCGGCGGCCTGGCGCTGTCGACGGTGGTGACCCTGGTGGTGCTGCCCGGCCTGGCGGCGCTGGCGATGGGACGGCGGTAACCTGTGGTCATGCACGTGCTCGTGGTCGAAGATCATCCGCGCCTGGCCGAGGCCGTCGCCACCGGGCTGCGCGACGAGGCCATGACCGTGACGGTGGCGGCCGACGGCGCCGCCGGGCTGGCCGGCGCGGCCGCCGCCGACGTGGTGGTGCTCGACCTCGGCCTGCCCGACCTCGACGGGGTCGACGTGATCCACCGGCTGCGGGCCCGGCGGGTGTTCGTGCCGATCCTGGTGCTGACCGCCCGCGACGCGGTGGCGGCGCGGGTGGCCGCGCTCGACGCCGGCGCCGACGACTACCTGGTCAAGCCGTTCGTGTTCGCCGAGCTGGTGGCCCGGCTGCGCGCGCTGGCCCGGCGCGCCGACGGGCCGCGCTGGTCGTTGCGGGCCGACGAGGGCCTCAACCTCGACGACGATCTGACGCTGCGGGTAGGTGACGTGCGCATCGTGCTGTCGCCGCGCGAGCACGCCCTGCTCGGCTTCTTGTGGCGCCGGCGCGACGCGGTGGTCAGCAAGCCCGAGGTGCTGCGCGAGGTGTTCGGCTACGCCTTCGATCCCGGCACCAACGTGATCGAGGTCCACCTGGCCCACCTGCGCAAGAAGCTCGACGGCACGCCGGTGGTGATCGACACCGTACGCGGCGCCGGCCTGCGGCTGCGCGTCGAGGGCCCGTGACCAACCGGCGAACCACCCTGGGCGGCCGCCTCGCCACCAACGCCGCGCTGGTGGCGGGGCTGGCGGTCGCGGTGTTCGCCCTCATCGCCGCGGTCGTGGTGTGGAGCCACGAAGCGGCCGAGGCCCGCGACGAACAGGCCCACGCGGGTGGGCCGGGTCGCGGCGCCGAGCCGGGCGCGGCCAACGAGGTCGCTGTCGAGCTGGGCATCAGCCTGGCGCTGGCGGCGCCGGTGGTGCTGGTGCTGGCCGCGCTGGCCACCCGCCGTCTGGCCCGCGGCCTGACCGAGCGGATCGACGGCGTGGTGGCCCAGGCCACCCGGATGAGCCACGACGCCCTCGACGAGCGCCTGCCGCTGTCGGGGTCGGGCGACGAGCTCGACCGGCTGGCCGGCGCCCTCAACGCGCTGTTCGATCGCCTCGAGCGCGCCGCGGTGGCCCAGCAGCAGTTCGTCGCCGACGCGTCGCACGAGCTGCGCACGCCCTTGTGCGTGCTGTCGACCGAGTTCGAGGTGGCCGGCCGCCATCGCCGGCCGACGGCCGAGTGGGAGGCGGTCGGGGCGCGGGCGCTGACCGAGGTCCAGCGGATGAGCGCGACCGTCGAGGCGCTGCTCCGGCTGGCCCGCGCCGAGACGGTGGCGCCGGTGCGCGAGCCAGTGGCGGTCGACGAGCTGTTGGCCGACGCGGTGGCGCGGCTGGGCGAGCGCGGCGCGGACGTGGTCGTCGCCGACGCGCCCGACGACCTGGTGGTGCAGGGCGACCGCGACGCCCTGACCGCGGCGCTGGCCAACCTGCTGGCCAACGCCGTCCGGCACACCCGGCCGGAGACCGCGGTCACGCTGACGGCCGCTGCGGTCGCCGGCCGCGTCGCGATCACCGTCGACGATCACGGCCCCGGCGTCGCGCCCGCCGATCGCGAGCGCATCTTCCGGCCGTTCGCGCGCGGCACCGGCGCCTCCGACCAGGCCGTCGGCGACGGCGTCGGCCTCGGGCTGTCCGTCGCGCGCCGCATCGCCGCGAGCCACGGCGGCGACGTCACCGTCGCCGACGCCCCGGGCGGTGGTGCCCGGTTCGTCCTCACGCTCGCCCCGACCTAGCGCGACGCCGCGGGCGGACTCATCCCGACCCGCTCACCACCCGCCCCACGCTCCCGCGTCTTGGATGGGGGCCCGCGCCGCTGGCGTCTCTCAAGGCGCCGTCGCCCCAGCACCAACGCATCGCCCCTCCACCACCACCCGCGCCACGCTCTCGCGTCTTGGATGGTGGCCCCGTCGGGCTCCGCCCGACGGGGGAAGGGCTGGCGACAGCCCTTCTCGATCAACGCCGACGCATCGCCCCTCCACCACCACCTGCCCCACGCTCTCGCGTCTTGGATGGGGGCCCCGGCGGGATCTCCGCCCGACGGGGAAGGGCTGGCGACAGCCCTTCTCGATCAACGCCGACGGATCGCCCTCCACCACCACCCGCGCCACGCTCTCGCGTCTTGGATGGGGGCCCCGGCGGCGCCGCTCGCGTCTCTCAAGGCGCCGTCGCCCCAGCACCAACGCATCGCCCCTCCACCACCACCTGCCCCACGCTCTCGCGTCTTGGATGGGGGCCCCGTCGGGCTCCGCCCGACGGAGGAAGGGCTGGCGACAGCCCTTCTCGATCAACGCCGACGCATCGCCCCTCCACCACCACCCGCGCCACGCTCTCGCGTCTTGGATGGGGGCCCCGTTGGGCTCCGCCCGACGGAGGAAGGGCTGGCGACAGCCCTTCTCGATCAACGCCGACGCATCGCCCCTCCACCACCACCCGCGCCACGCTCTCGCGTCTTGGATGGGGCCCCATCGGGCTCCGCCCGACGGGGGAAGGGCTGGCGACAGCCCTTCTCGATCAACGCCGACGCATCGCCCTCCACCACCACCCGCGCCACGCTCTCGCGTCTTGGATGGGGGCCCCAGCGGCGCCGCTCGCGTCTCTCAAGGCGCCGTCGCCCCAGCACCAACGCATCGCCCCTCCACCACCACCCGCGCCACGCTCTCGCGTCTTGGATGGGGCCCCGTCGGGCTCCGCCCGACGGGGAAGGGCTGGCGACAGCCCTTCTCTATTAACGACAGCCCTTCTCTATTAAAACGTGAAGATCTGGTCGGCCTTCGGCATCGACGGCGCCTTGGGCGCCGGCTGCTCCGACTTCTTGATGATCGGCGGCGGCGGATCGACCGCGTACCGGGCGGCGGCCGAGGTCATCGGCGCAGGCCGCGGGGCGGGCCGCGGCGGGGCAGCCGCCGGCCGCATCGGCGCCGCCTGGGGGCGGGTCGCCTGGGCCGAGGGCGCCGACCGCGACGACCGGTCGCTCAGGCGGTCACTCCCGACGCGGTCGTTGGCGTGCCGCTCGTTCGCGATGCGCTCGTTGGCCAACCCTGCCGACGAGGCCGAGACCACCGTCGCCTGGCCATCTTCGCCCAGGAAGTCGCCGACCCGGCTCTCCACGAACTGGCTCATCGAGATCCCGCTGGTCTCGCAGAACGCCTTCAGGCGCTCATAGGTCGAGCGGCTGACGCTGATGCTCCGCCGCGTTTGCTTCTTCGCCATATTGATTCCTTACGCTACCGGTAGGGTACCGTCAAGGACGAGCTACTATAGGTAGGTACCCGCCTTGGCGAGAGATGTACCACCGCGGTCTGACACCGAACCGATCAATCCGATCACTTCGGGGCGCTCACCACCGCGGCGACCGGCGCGGCATGCTGCTCCATGTGCGCCCTGGTAGGAGATGCACCGCAAAAAGACCTTGTGGCGCCCTCGATCGACATGCCCTACGATCTCCGTGCGATCATGTCGCCGAGAACACCGGCCCATCGCCTTTGGCGAACGAGCTGGGTGGGCTTCGAAACGGGCCAGAGCGCCCATCACGAAGGCCCGGCCACGGGAGCCGCACGCCTGCGGGCCGTCCGCCGGGCTCTGGCTAACGCCAGGGGAGGCAACGCAAGACATGCCGAGTACCAAACAGCGCTCTGAGGAGGGACGGTCGTAGCTGACCGTTCTCTCCGTCTGCAAGAGCAAGCAGGCCCGCTGCCGGGCCTGTGACGCACGAGCTACGCGGGTCCGCTTCGGCGGGCCCGCGGTCTTTTCGGCGCCCCGTCGGCGCGGTATAGGGCGGCCATGACGACCCAGCCGAGCACCGCGCTCGAGACCTTCCCCAACCCGCGCCCGGGCCGCGGCTACTCGATCTTGTTCGAGTGCCCCGAGTTCACCTGCCTGTGCCCCATCACCGGCCAGCCCGACTTCGCGACCATCCTCATCGAGTACACGCCCGACCAGCTGTGCGTGGAGCTCAAGAGCCTGAAGCTCTACCTGTGGAGCTTCCGCGACCGCGGCGCCTTCCACGAGGCGGTGACCAACCAGATCTGCGACGACATCGTCGCGGCCATCGCGCCGCGCGCGATCAAGGTCACCGGCAAGTTCTGGGTCCGCGGCGGGATCACCACGGTGGTCACCGTCACCGCGCCGTGACGCGGACGGCGCCGGTCACGGCACCAGCTGCTCGAAGAACGTGATGCCGTCGGCGTTGCCCTCGATCAGGCCGACCGCGAGGCGGGCTTCGCGCCGCGCCAGGACCGGGCCGGTCTCGGCCAGGCGGCCCAGCGCGGTGAGGGCCGCCGCCCGGCCGGCCTCGGTGCGCGCCAGCATGACGAACGCCGCGGCCACCGCCAGCCGCCGCATGGCGTGGCGCTCGGACTTGGCCAGGAGCTGGGCCAGCTGATCGGGTGAGTTGACCGCGGCGTAGGCGGCGCCCAGGGAGCCGACCAGCGCGACCCGCACGTCGTGCGCGGGATCGTCGAGGAGCGGGCTGAGCAGGGTCACCGCCAGCGGGGCGTCGCGATCGACCAGCCCGATCACCGCGGCCGCCCCTTGGGCCCGCTCGCGCTCGGCCCGCGACGCCAGCGCGCGGCCGAGCCGGGCCGCCACGGTGTCCTTGGGCGCCACCCGGGCCATCGTGGTCAGCGCGATCTGGCGCAGCTCGGGGTCGGGGTCGCGGATCGCCAGGGCCAGCGCGCGATCGATCGCCGCCGGATCGAGCGCGTCCTGGTTGCGCCCGAGGCGATCGAGGGCGGCCCGGCGTACCTGCGGATCGGCGTCGGCCAGCGCGGCGGCGACGATGAGCGCGGCCCGCTCGCCGGTGGCCAGGGCGGTGTCGACCGCCTCGACCCGCACCAGCGGGGAGGCGTCGCCGATGGCCAGCTCGACCAGGTCGGTGGTGCCGATGGCGCGGCCGGCGCGGATGAGCAACAGGCGCTCGGTCTCGTCGGCGGTGCCGTAGGCCTTGGTCAGCGCCGGTCCGGCGGCCTTGGGCGCGTCGGCGGCCCTGCCGGCCAGCGCGCGGATCGCCACCGCGCGCACGTCGCGGTTGCCGTCGCCGACCAGCGCCACCAGGCTGTCGGCCACGCCGCCCGACACCTTGCCGCCGCGCCCGGCCGCCTGGGACAGGACCCGCGCCGCCTCGAGCCGGATCGACGGGTCGGGGTCGCGCATCAGCCGGGTGGCGGCGGCCACACCGCTGGCGCCGGGTTGGGCGCCGTCGGCGGCGCACGCGATCACCATGCGCCGCACCTCGGCCGACGGGTCGTCGGCGACCTTGAGCAGCTGGCGTCGGGCCTCGGCGTTGCCGCCGTTGGCCGCGGCGCACAGCCCCGCGGTGCCGATGGGATGGAGCGCGGCGTCCTCCGGCGTGCGCGCCGCCGCCACCAGGTAGTTCATGATCGGGCCCGGGCTGCGCCGGGCCATCTCGGCGAAGACCGTGGCCGCCTCGCGCCGGGCCCGCCCCTTGCGCTTCCACAGCTGGGCGATGCCGTCGACGGCGACGTTGGTCGACGCGCCGACCGCCGCCGAGTTGGCCAACCCGCGGCAGGCCCCGACCGCCACCTCGATCCGATCGATCTTGATGAGCCGGATCAGCGGGTCCTGGGCGCTGCGCCCGAGGAAGCCCGACGCCTCGGCCGCGGCCGCGCGGACCTCGGCGCTGTCATCCTTGATCAGCTTGTCGAGGGCCGGCGCCGCCGCGGCGACGTGGGCCCGGGCCAGCTCGCCCCAGGCCAGGGTCACCGCCACCCGCATGGTGCGGCTGAGCCGCTCGCTGGCGAGGCGCTGGATCTCCGGCGCCGCCTCGGCCGGGGCCGCGCGGGCGTACAGCGGCAGCACCGCGGCGCGGACCTCCTCGCGCTTGGACGACAGCGCGGCCCGGGCCGCCGGGGCCAGGGTCGGCGCGCCGCCGGTGCCGATGTCGAACTCGTCGAGCGCCAGCTTGATCGCGAACAGGCGGGCCTCGGTCGCTGCCTGCTCGTCGCCCCACACCTTGGCCGCCGCCAGCACGGCCTCGGCGGCCTGGGCTCGCTCGCCCCGGATGGCGCGCCGCAGCTGGCCCTGGGCCTGGTCGCGCAGGATCGCGCCGGCGTCGGGATCGGCCAGGATCGCCGCCGCGTCGTCGAGCGACGGCTCGACGTCGGCGGTCGGCGCGCCGGCCACCGCCACCAGCAGCTCGCGCCGGATCGCCGGATCGAGCTGGCCCTTGAGCGCCGCGTCGAACAGGACGCGGGCCGCCGGCGCCGGCATGCGCCGGGCCGCGGTCATCGCCACCCGCCGCTGCTCGGGATCGTCGGACGACAGCGCCCGCACCAGCGTGTCGTGGTAAGCGCCGTCGGTGCGCAGCGCGGCCTGGCCGGCCACGATGATCGCGGCGTGGCGCACCGCCGGCGACGGACGGGCCAGCGCCGCCTCGACCACCCGCACCTCGGCCGCCGAGCCGCGCGCCACCGGCGCGATCGCCATCAGCAGCTCGGCCAGCGCGTCGTCGGTCTCGAGCGTCTTGGCCAGGACCTCGAGCGGGCCGGCGTCACCGCCGCTGGCGTAGCTGGTCAGCGCGGCCAGGCGCGGCTCGAGCGCGCGCTCGAGCGCGGGGCCCCAGCCGCCCAGCTCGGTGACCACCTCGCGGTCACGCACCCGGCGCCAGGCGTCGGCGGTGAGCATCGAGCGCGACAGGCCGGGATCGGCCACCACGTCGCCAAAGCCCGGCGAGCTCGGCAGCCAGTCGAACGCCGCCAGGCCCGGGCGGCCGGCCCGCACCACCACCCGGTCGCGCCCGTCGACGGCGAGGTACGCGTGGCCGCGCTGGGCCCACCACAGCGCGCCGAGGATCGCCACCGGCACCACCGCGGCGACGACGCCCACGTTGCGGAAGAACCGGCGCGATCGCTCGATGACCGCGCGCTCGCCGGGGGTCACCGCGGCCAGGCCCTCGCGGCGGATGGTCCACAGCTCGGCGGCGGTGAGCCGGGCGCCGGCCTCGGCCTTGCGCCCGAGCAGCTCGTGGCCGCGCCGCGCCAGCGCGCGATCGAGCGAGGTCAGCTCGCGCACCGGCGCGGTCAGGATCGCGTGCGCCAGCTGCCAGCCGGCGCCGGCCGGCACCACCACGCCGCGGTCGGCCAGCGCCGCCACCGCTCGCTCGACGACCACCGCCGGCGCCGCCAGCAGCGCCGCCAGCTCGGCGGCGGTCGCCCCGGGGCCGTCGACCAGCTCGCCCAGGATCCGCAGCCCGACACGCTCGTCGCCGCCCGCCCGCGCCGCCGCGGTGAGCCAGGGCTGCCACAGCCCGGTCGCGCCGCCCAGCCGGCGCAGCGCCGCCGGGCTCGTCACCCGCAGATCGCGCAGCGCGCACGCGGCCAGCTGCAGCTCGGCCGGCGACACGCCGCGCTCGCCGGCCAGGCCGGCCCCAAGCGCCTCGACCAGCCCGGCCTCGCTGCCGAGGTGGGCGTCGGCCAGCACGCGGCCCAGCACCTCGGCGGCGGTGCCGGCCGACCACCGGCCGAGCTCGAACCGCGCCGTCGGCGGGAACAGCGAACCGGTGCGCCGCTCGAGGGCGGCCAGCACGTGCACCCGCTCGCTGGCGCACGCGAACAGGAACCGGGCGCGACCGCCGGAGCGGCCCATCACGCGGGCGTAGACCTCGTTGAGCTCGGCCACAACGGCCTCGCCGCCGGTCGCCAGCATGACGTCGACATCGTCGATGATGAACACCGCCAGCTCGGTCGGGCCGAGCCCGGCGGCCACCCGCGCCAGGTACGCCGACGGCGCCTCCCCCGGGGTCGGCCCCGGGCCGCGGGTCGCCCACTGGCGGGCCAGCGCGTCGGCCGGCGCCAGGCGATCGTCGGCCACCACGACGGTCACCCCCTGGTCGATCAGCTCGGGGATGACGCCGGCCTGCACCAGCGACGTCTTGCCGACGCCGGCCTCGCCGTACAACAGCCCCGCGCGGAAGCCGTCGCCGACGATGGCGCCGACCAGCTCGTCGCGCTCGCCGGCCCGACCGGCCAGGGCCAAGCGGTCCTCGGCGCGGTAGGGCGACGGGCCGCGCAGGGTCGCGGGCGAGGGGGTCGGCGGCACGGGCGGACTATACCGGGCGCCGCGCCGAATTCGCCAGCCGTGGGCGCCGGCCTCGGCGCGACCGGGCTGCTATGCTGGCGCGCGATGACGACCTCGTCTTGGCGCGCCGCGCTGCCGCTGGTCATCGGCGCCTCGCTGGCGATCGCGGTGGCCCACCACGCGCGCGCCGGCGGCCGCGACCAGCGGACCACGATCTCGATCCAGCTGGCATCCGGGTACGGCGGCGTCGATCGCGACGACGACGACGCGGCCCGCCCGGCGGCCGGCTTCGTCACCCAGCGCCGCGAGGTCGACGTCGGCGCCGACGGGCTGGTGCGCCTGGTCGGCGTCGCCGCCACGCTGGATCCCGACACCGTCGAGTTCCGCAGCGTCACCGACCCGACCGGCACGCGGGTGGTCGAGCAGCGGCTCAACAACGACCTGCTCAGCTCCGACGCCCTGGTGGCGCGTCAGCTGGGCAAGCCCATCACCGTGACGCTGACCACCGGCGCGGTGGCGGGCACGCTGCGCGCGGTCACCGCCGACGCGCTGGTGGTCGAGACCCCCGATCACGCCGTCACCATCGTGCCGCGCGGCGCCAACCTGATCGGCATCACGCTGCCGGCGGCGGCGGTCGATCCGGCGCCCACGCTCGAGTGGCGCGTGGCCACCGCCAAGCCCGGCCGCCACACCATCGAGGCCAGCTACCGCGCCGCCGGGTTGGCCTGGCAGCCCGACTACGCCGCGGTGATCGGCGACGACGGCACCGTCGAGCTGGCCGCCTGGGCCAGCATCACCAACCAGACCGGCGTCGACTTCGACGGCGTCGAGCTCACGCTCACCGATCCCGGGGTGGTCCCCGACGCGCGCACCGCGTCCCCCAACCCGCCCCGGGCCTGGCGGGTCCCGGGCCCGGTCGACCTCCACGCCGACCAGACGGTCAAGGTCGAGCTGGCGCCGCGCCAGCGCGCCGCCAAGGCCCGCCCGGTGCTGGTGTTCGAGGGCCTCATCGACGGCGCGTCCGCCGCCAA
Source organism: Kofleriaceae bacterium (assembly GCA_041389965.1). Taxonomy (GTDB): domain Bacteria; phylum Myxococcota_A; class Polyangia; order Haliangiales; family Haliangiaceae; genus UBA2376. The sequence goes on from JAWKQV010000005.1 coordinate 62,482, forward strand.
CGTGGCGCCGACGTCGGACTGCGACGCCTACGTCCCGCAGAACCCGCGGCTCGACGCCTTCCTCGAGGTCGACGTCGGTGGCCCGCTCCCCGACGGTCGGGTCCGCGTCCTGCGCCGGAGCGGCGGCGAGCCCACCGCGGTCGGCGAGGGCCAGCTGCGCACGTCCTCGGCGGCGAAGGTCGCGCGCATCCCGACTAGCGACCCCGCCACCGCCACGCTGGCGGGGGAGCGCAGCCAGGTGCAGTGCATCCCCGACGCCGGCGGTCGCTCGCTGCGCGAAGAGCTGAAGATCAGCATCGACAACGACGGGGCCGCCGCCGCGGAGGTGGTGGTGCGCGAGTACATGTACCGGTGGTCGCGCTGGAAGATCGTGCGCGAGAGCGCCAAGGGCCAGCGGGTCGACGATCGCGCGCAGGAGTACCGGCTGCGGATCCCGCCTGGCAAGTCGCAGGCCGTGACCTTCACCGTCCAGTACGACTGGTGAGGGCGGCGGGGCGAGGCGCCGCGGGCCTGGCGCTGGTGGCGATCGCGACGGGGTGCGCGGGCCACGCCGTGGTCGCGGGGCGCCTGGCGCCGGGTGCGGCGCAGCTCACCATCTACCGCGACGGCGCCACCGTCGAGGAGCGGCTGACGATCGCGCTGGACGCCGACGGCGTCGGCGAGGCGCCGCTGCCGGCCGGGATCGACGGCGCCGACCTCGACGTGATCAGCGACGACGGGGCGATCGTCGGCTGGTCAGTGGGGCCCGGCGACGCGCCGGCGCAGGTGCTGGCCGGCGCCGCGGCCACGCCCGGGCGGGTGGTCAGGCGCGCGCCCGACGGATGGCTGACGGTCGCCACCGCCGACGGCCTGGTGCTGGCGCCGAGCGGCCGGGTGGCGCAGCCGGGCCCCCGGCTGCGGATCCGCGCCCGGGCCGGCGCCGGCGCGGCGTCGGTGGTCGTGCGCTACCCGACCTCGGCCATCGCCTGGCAGGTCGCCTACACGCTGATCGACGACGGCGACGGCCACGGCCGGCTGTCCGCGGCGCTGACCATCGACAACCAGTCGGGCCGGCGCTGGCCCCGGGCGGCGATCACCGTGCTCGACCGATCCCGACCGCGGGCCCTGGCCGGGGCCGACGAGCCGACCGCCCGGCTGCGCTTGCCGGGCCCGGTGCGCCTCGAGCCCGGGGTCCAGCGCGTCGACGCCGGGGTCGGCCGCCGGCGCCTGCGGCTCCGCCCGACGTTGGTCTACGACCCGGTCGGTGATCGCCTCGACACCGACGGACCGCGCCACAACGACGACCCGCGCTACGGGGTCGCCGCGTGGTCGTCCGACCTCGCCGCGTCGATCGCCATCGATCTGGCCGAGCTGGGCCGCCGCCCGGTGCCGGCCGGGCCGGTGCGGTTGTTCGCGGTGGACCCCACCGGCGCGCTGGTGTGGCGGGGCCAGGGCACGCTGTTGCCGCTGTCCGAGGGCGCCGAGCAGGTGGCCACCATCGAGGTCGGCACGACCGCCGACGTGTCCGGGCGCCGGACCCAGGGCATGTTCGAGGTCGACCGCGGGCGGGCCCGGCTGTTCGAGGAGATCCGCCTGACCTTCACCAACCGCGGCGATCGGCCGGCCGAGGTGGTGGCGCGCGAGCACCTGTACCGCGGGCGGTGCTGGCGCATCGTGTACTACTCGACGCCGGACATCGCCAAGCTCGGCGAGCAGCAGGTCCGCCTGCGCACCACCGTGCCGGCCCACGGGCACACGCTCGTGGTGTATCGCGTCGCGTACTTTTGGAGCCAGGAGCAATGCGGGCACTGACCATCAACCACCTCACCGTGGCGTACGGACGGCGGGTCGCCGTCGACGACCTGTCGCTCGAGATCGAGGCCGGCGCGGTGGTCGCCCTGCTCGGGCCCAACGGCGCGGGCAAGAGCACGGCGCTGCTGGCCATCGCCGGCGGCCTGCAGCCCAGCCGGGGCGACATCGCCATCGGCGGCATCGATCTGGCCCGCGATCCGCTGGGCGCCAAGCAGCGGCTCGGCCTGGCCGACCAGCCGCCGTCGCTGTACGAGTACTTCACCGTGGCCGAGCACGTGGCGATGGTGGCCGACGTCCGCGGGGGAGGCGATCGCGCCGGTGAGCGGGCCCTGCTCGACCAGCTGGGCCTGGCCGCGGTGGCGGACCGGCCGTGCCGCGAGCTGTCGTTCGGCATGCGCCAGCGGGTCGGCCTGGCCGCCGCCCTGGTGGCCGAGCCCCGGCTGATCCTCCTCGACGAGACCCTCAACGGTCTCGATCCCCACGCCGGCCGACGCGCCCGCGCGGCGCTGGCCGCGGCCTCGGCCCGCGGCGCGGCCATCGTCATGTCGACCCACCTGCTCGACGTCGCGGCCCGCATGGCCACCCGCGTCCTGATCATGGACCAGGGCAAGCTGGTGGTCGACCTCGCCGGCCCGGCCCTGGCCGACCAGCTGGCGACCGGGCCCGACGCGCTCGAGGCGCTGTACGTGGCGACCGTCGCCGATCGCGGCGTGGCCTGATCATGGTCGACGGACGCACGCTCCTGGCCTGGGCCGACACCGACGAGCGGCGCCGGCGCGGCGGCCGCCCCGCCGGGGGCTGGCTGGTGGCGCTGGCCGCCGGCCTCGCGCTGGCCGGGTTGGTGGCGAACCACACCCGGGCCTGGGCCGCCGATCGCGTGGCGCCGTCGGCGACCAGCCTGATCGCGGTCGCGCTCGCCGCGCTGGTGCCCAGCATGCTCCTGGCACCACACCGGATGTTCTGGCGGCGCGACGCGGCGATGATCGCGCGCATGCCGCTGCCCGGCGCGGCGCTGTGGTGGGTGGCGCTGGCGCGCGCGACCCGCGCCGCCGCCGCCGGCGTCCTGGCGGCGACCCCGACGCTGCTGGTCACCGCGGCGGTGGATCCAGCGCTGGCCGGCCGGGCCGCCGCGCTGGTCGCGGCGCTGGCGGCGGCCTCGATCGGGCTGGTGCCGGCGGTGTGCCTGGCCGCAGCGACGGTGGTGGCCTCGGGGCAGGCCGCGGCCACCGCGCGCGCGCTCGCCGGCGAGGCCGCGGTCGCCAGCACCACGCTGCTCGGCGCGCTGCCCGGGGCGGCGATGGCCGGCGTGGTCATCGCCGCGGCCACCACCGGCGGCTGGCTCGCCGACGGCGACCTGCGCGGGCTGGCCACCGTCGGCGGGGTGGCGCTGGTGGCCGCGATCGCCGCCGGCCTGGCGACCCGCGCGGCGCCGCGGGTGTACCCGCTCACGATGCGTGAGGTCGCCGCCCTCGACCGCCAGGTGCTCGCCCACCTGGAGATCGCGCCGGCCACGGCGATCGAGGCCGCGGTGCGCGATCGGCTGGGGCCGGCGCGCCTGGTCTTCGATCGGATGGTTCGCCTGGTGCGCCGCCGCTACCCGCTGGTCGCGCTGGCCGGAGCCGCCAGCGCGGTGGCGACCATCGCCATCGGGTGGGGACGCCCCGACGCGGCCGACGCCTGGCTGGCCGCGGTCACCGCGGCGACGGCAGCGGTCGCCGCCGCCCTGGCCGGGGCGATCCGCCGCGACCCGATCGAGCTGCCGCGGTCGTCGGCGACGCTGCCGCTGGCGGCCGGCGCCGTGGCCCGCGCCGGGCGCGCGGTGGTGGCGACCTGGGTCGCGGTGTGGGGCGTGGTGCCGGCGGTCATCGCCATCGTCGCCAGCCCGTCGCCAGGGCCGACCGCGGCGTGGATGGTGGGGGGCGGCGCCGTCGCCGCCGCCGTGGTCCTGGCCCGCCGCCGGCCCAGCGCCGCGGCGTGACCGGCGCGGCCGCGCGCGCGGGCTAGCGCGCGAACACGTGCAACGAGCGGGCGCACGGATCGGCGTCGCGGCCGGCCTGGCGCAGATCGAACAGGCCGATCACCTCGGTGCACACGCCGGGCTCGATGTTGGCGATGAACCGCGTCACCGACGACACGATGAAGTAGAGGCCCAGGCCCGCCCCGGCCGCCTCGCTGGGCGAGCGCGGCCGGCCGCGCTCGTCCCGGGCCCGCTGCAGGTGATCGACGATGGCGCCCTTGGCCAGGGCGCCGAAGCGATCGGCCACCGACACTGCGAAGTAGCGGCCGTCCGAGGCCCAGCGCAGCTCGGCCGGCGCCGCCACCCGCTCGCCGGGTAGGGCCGGTACGTACGGCACCTGCTGCCCGGCCTCGGCCGGCGCGTCGTACATCGCGTTCATCAGCAGCTCGTCGACCACGCTCTCGACCCGCGCCAGCATCGGCCGGCGGGCGCCGGCGTCACGCGCCGACGCGGTCACCGCCGCCAACGCCGCGCGCTTGTCCTGGTAGCTGGCCACCTCGCACCGGCTGACCCGCACGCCCCACGCCAGGTACTTCTCGAGCCCGAAGATGTCGCCCGAGGCCAGCTTGCTCGAGGTCACCACCAGCTCGCCGTCGTCAAACTCATCATCATCAACGATGACGTGGTTGCAGCCGTCGGCGCGCAGGCCGGCGACGGTGGCGTCCTCGGTCAGCGACGCGCCGAGGACGATCATCGCGCGCCCCGCCGCCAGCGCCGCGCGCTCGCCGGCGGTCAACCCGGCGTGGGTGGCGCGATCGATGACCACCAGCGCGGCCCCCGGATCGACCTCGACGGCCTCGTCGACGAACTCGACCGTGGCGCCGGCCGCGTGCAGCGATCGCCGCAGGCCACGCCGGAGCGCCACACTGCGCGTGACGCACACGGCGCGAACAGAGCCGGACATCTCGGCTAGCTTACCCGCGCGGTCCGGGCGGGGTCAAACCTCCGTTCGACCACCGGCCCGGCCGCCGTCCCGTGCGCCTGGGCCGACGGATCCGCGCAACCGCGGGCCAGCCCTGTTACGATACGCGGGATGGCTGAGCCACCGCCGGATCGCCCGCAGCGCCCGCCGCCGCTGCCCGCGTTGCCCAGCCTCCCGACGCTCCCGCGCCGCGACGCGCCGGCGCCCGCGCCCCGCCCCGCCAGCAGCGCGCCCCCGACGCTCCCGGCGGCGGCGCCACCGCCACCGGCGCCACCCCCGCCGGCGCGGGTGGCCGCCGACGACGACGCCACCGGCGACCACACCCGCCGGATCGACGGCGCCGGCGCCACCGCGATGCTCGACGCCGCGCTCGAGCTGCTGGCCAGCGAGGCCGAGGCGCTGCTGAGCTCGAAGGCGCCGCGGGCCGACGAGCGCCTGGCCGACATCAACGTCCGCCAGGCGCTGTTTTGCGCCGACGTGCTCGACGATCTCGACGGCGCCGGCCGGTTCCTCGAGCTGGCCGACCGCCACCCGCTGACCGCGCGGCTGCGGCTGGGCCTGGGCGCGTTGACCGGCGACCCGGCGTTGTTGACCGCCGCCGCCGGCAGCCTGGCGGCGATCACCGACGTGCGCGAGCGGCAGCGCGTCCGGCGCGACCTCGCCGAGGTGTGGCTGTACGGCCAGGCCGCGCCGGACCAGGCCCTGGCCGGGTTGGCCGCCGTCGACGACGGCGGCGATCCCGAGCTGGCGGCCGAGCTGCGCGACCTCACCGCGCTGGCCCAGGTCGCCGCCGGCGCGTGGCGGCCGCTCACCGACGACGCCTTCGCCGCCGCGACCAAAGCCGGCGCGGCCCCCGAGGACCTGGCGTTCGCGCAGGCGCTGGCGCTCGATCGCCTGGGGCAGCCAGCGCGCGCCGCCGAGCTGACCGCCGCGGTCCTGGGCGCGCCGCCGGGCCGCGGCAGCCCGGTCCAGGTGCTGCGCACGCTCGATCTCGCGCTCGAGGCGCACGCCCGCACCCCCGGCGCGCGGCCCGGCGATCGGGTCGCCCTGCTCGAGCGTCGCCACGCGCTGCTGGCGGCCGACGGCGGCGCCCCGCGCGCCACCGCCGCCGCCCGGTTCCAGCTGGCCGACGCACACCGCGCCGCCGGCGACCTGGGCGCCGCGCTGGCCAGCTACCGGGCCATCGCCCCCGAGGCCGACTTCGGCGCGATCGCCGCGCGCACCGCGGCCGCCACCGTGGCCATCCTGGCCGGGCGCTGGGCCGACGCGGTCAGCGAGCTGCACACGCTGGCCGGCGCGTCGGGGCTGGGCATCGCCGCCGGCGCCCACGCCTGGCGCGCGTTCGAGCTGGCATCGGCCCACGGCCTGCCCGCCGTCGAGCTGGGCGAGCTGGCGCTGACCGCGGCCCGCTCGGCGCCCGGGGCTCGCCTGGTCGCGGCGCAGCTCTTGGTCGGCGACCCGGAGCCGCTGATCACCGCGCTGGTCGCGGCCCGGCAGCACCGGCGCGCCGCGCTGGTGGTCGAGGCCCGCACCGGCGATCAGCCGCGCGCCGCCGACCTGATGCGGATGGCCGGCGGCGAGCGCCCGGCCGCCGCCCGCGCCAGCGAGCTCGATCACCAGCTGCGGCTGGCCCGCCGCCGCGCCGACCGCGCCGACCTGGCCGAGCTGCACCGCAGCGCCGCCGGCGCCGCCAAGGAGGCGCGGGCGGCGGCGTGCCACCTCACCGTCGCCGGCGCGCTCGAGCTGACCCGGGGCCGCTTCCTCGAAGCCGAGGAGATCTTCGCGACGGCGGCGCGCCAGGCGCCGACCGATCCCACCGCGCCGATGGCGCTGACCGCGATCTACCGCAAGGGCGAGCGGTGGACCGAGCTGGCCGCCGCCCTCGGCGAGCTGGCCAAGCTGGTGGTCGCGCCGAGCTCGCAGGCGGCCCTGCTGCGCGAGCAAGGCGCGGTCCTCGCCGGCGAGCTCGGCCAGCTGGGCCAGGCCCGCGCGGTGCTCGAGCAGGCCCAGGCCCTGGCGCCCGACGATCTCGAGGTCGCGTACGAGCTGGCGCGGCTGTGCGAGCACGCCGCCGACTGGGCCAAGGCGATCGCGCTGCGTGGGCAGATCATCGCCCGCACCAAGGACCCGCGGCGCCAGGCCGAGCTGTGGCTCGAGATCGGCCGCCTCGAGGACGCCCACCGCGACGACGACGCCGCCGCCCAGGCCGCGTTCCAGCGGGCGGCCGCCCTCGACGAGCGCAGCCCCGAGCCCCCGCGCGCGCTGGCCGCGCTGCACCGCAAGCACGGTCGCACGCCGGCGGTGTTGGCCGCGCTGGCGGCCGAGCTGGCCCGCGGCGTCGAGCCGTCGCGGCGGCTGGTGGTCCAGCTCGAGGCCGGCCGGCTCCACCAGGCCAGCGGCGACACCGCGGCGGCGGTGGCCGCGTTCGCCGACGCCGCGTCGATCGAGCCGGGCCACGAGCAGGCGCTGGCCGGCGTCGAGCGCAGCGGCCGCGCCGGCCACCACTGGCGCGAGGTGGCCGCGGTGTTCCGGGCGGCGCCGCCGACCCTCGCCAACCTCCACGTCCTGGCCGACGCCCTCGAGCAGCTCGAGGCGTGGACCGAGCTGTCGAGCGTGCGCCAGGCCGAGCTGGATCAGGCGCCGGCCGGCGATCGACCGCGGCTGGCGTCGGCGCTGGCGCGGCTGGCCGAGGCCAAGCTGGGCGACGTCGATACCGCGATCCGCTACCACGCGCTGGCGACCCAGGACGGCGCGCCGACCGACAGTCACCGCGAGCTGGTCCGTTTGCTCGAGGGCGCCGGCCGGTGGCCCGAACTCGAGGCGGCCCTCGAGCGCGAGCTGGCCGCCACCCCGGCCGCCGCCACCGAGGCCCAGCTCGCCACCCTGCTGCGGCTGGGCGAGCTGCGCGCCGGCCAGCTGGCCAAGCCGGCCGAGGCCGCGCTGGTCTACGAGGCGGTCCTCGAGCGCGCGCCGCACCACCTGCCGGCGCTCGACGCGCTCGAGCACCTGTACCAGGCCGCCGGCCGCGACCAGGACCTGCTGCGGGTGCTGGAGCTGCGCGCCGACGCCACCACCGACCGCGCGGCCCAGGGCCTGCTGCTGGCGCGGATCTCGGCGGTCAAGGCCAACCGCGGCGATGTCGACGGCGCCATCGCCGCCGCGGCCAACGCCTTCGCCGCCGATCCGTCGAACCGCGAGGTGTTCACCTCGCTCGAGAAGCTCTGCTACAAGCACGAGCGGTGGGCGGCGGCCATGGACCTGTACCAGACCGCGATCGAGCTGATCGAGCACGGCCAGTCGCGGGCCTACCGGCTGTCGGATCTGTACGCGCGCCGGGGCCAGGTCCAGCTGCAGTACCTGGGCGAGCCCGAGGCCGCGGCGGCGTCGTACGCCAAGGTGATCGAGATCGATCCCGACAACGACACCTCGGTGAAGCTGCTCGAGTCGATCTACTCACAGAAGCACGACTGGTCGGGGCTGATCACCGTGTACGAGAAGCGGGCCGGGCTGGTGCGCGACGACGAGCGCCGGCTCGACACCCTGCGCCGCGCGGCCCGCATCGCGGCGGCCAAGCTGCGCGACTTCGTCGAGGCCGCCCGGCTCTACCAGCAGGTCCTCGACGCCGACCCCACCGACGCCGAGGCGCTCGACGCGCTGGAGCGCTGGTACGATCGCAACCAGGAGTGGGGCAAGCTGGTCGAGGTGCTGCGCAAGCGGCTGGCCACCGCCCCGGCCGGCGACGCCGCCACTGCCATCCTGCGCCGGATCGCCCAGGTGTCCGAGGACGGCCTGCGCGACGAGGACAAGGCCACCGAGCACTACCAGCGCATCCTCGAGATCGCCCCGGCCAACAAGGACGCGCTCGAGGCGCTGGGCCGCATCTACGAATCGACCGAGCAGTGGGCCGAGTTCGTCGACGTCACCCGCCGCCAGATCCGGGTCACCACCGATCGCAACCTGAAGGCGCTCCTGTACTTCAAGTGCGGCTCGGTGATGGAGGCCAAGTTCGGCAAGGAGGAGGACGCGATCCGCTACTACGACGCGGCCATCAAGACCTCGCCGTCGTGCCTGCCCGCGGTCCACGGCCTGCGCGACCTGTACCGCCGCCGCGAGGACTGGCCGCGGGTGATCAGACCCTCGAGCTCGAGGTGAAGCTCTGGCAAGACGACAAGGAGCGGGCCGGGGTGTTCGCGCAGATCGGCCGCATCTACGAGCAGCGCCTGGGCGACCCCGGCCGCGGCATGCACTACTACGAGAGCGCGCTGGCGGTCGATCCCGAGTGCCTGCCGGCCAACCAGGCGCTGTTCGAGCACTTCTACGACGCGCGCCAGTGGTCGCAGGCGCTGCCGCTGGCCCAGGCGCTGGCCGTCAAGGCCATGCGCGACGGCGATCCCAACACCCGCAGCGAGTTCTACCGCCGCCGCGGCGTGGTGCAGCGCGAGACCGGCGACGCCCGCGGCGCGGCCGAGAGCCTGATCGTCGCGCTCGAGATCAAGCCGACCAACCTCGAGGCGCTCGACAACCTGCTCGAGCTGGAGCGGGCCCGCCCCGACGCCTGGGACTTCGAGACGGTGTTCCGCGAGCTCGACAAGCTATACAAGAAGCGGGACGACGCCGGCCCGCTGTTGGCGCGGGTCCGCATCTCCCAGGCCGCGGTGCTCGAGCGCGAGGGCGACCTCGACAGCGCCCAGGCCATCTACGCCGAGGCGCTGGCGCTGGCGCCCGACGACTTCTCGGTGCTGTCGGCCCGGGTGACGCTCGACGTGAACATGCGGCGCTGGGGCGAGGCCACCGCGGCCATCACCGCGTTCGTCGGCACCACCCCGCCGCCGCCGCTGGCGGTCAGGATCGCCGCGCTCATGCGCCAGGCCGAGATCCACGCCGACGGCGAGATGGACGCCACCCGCGCCATCGCGGTCTTGCACGCGGTCATCCAGCTCGATCCCAGCCACGAGCACGCCTACTACCTGCAGGCCCAGGAGTACTTCGCGCTGGGCCGATTCGCCGACGCCAAGGCAGCGATCGATCGGGTCATCGAGCTGGCCGCGGCGCCGGGCTCGGCCATCGCGCCCGAGAGCCTGGCCCGGTACTACTACTACCGCGGCCGCATCATCGAGGTCGGCGGCGACGCTCGCGGCGCCACCTCGCAGTACCGCCGCGCCTGCGAGTACGACCCCGGCTACGCCCCGCCGGCGCTGGCCCTGGCCCGCCGCGCCGCCGACGCCGGCGACCGCACCGCCGCCGAGACCCTGCTCATCGACGCGGCACACGCGGCGATGGAGAAGCACGGCCCGATCGCCGCGGTGCCGCTGCAGCGCGGGCTGGCCCGCATCCTATTGACCGCCGGCGAGCGCACCGCCGCCATCGAGGCCTACCGCGGCATCCTCGGCGTCGACGACAGCCCGGCCGATCGCGTGGCGCTGGCCGAGATCTACGCCATCGACGACCCGGCCAAGGCGATCAGCGAGCTGCGCAAGGTGCTCGACCGCACCATCCACCACGCGCCGGTCTACCGCCAGCTGGCGTCCTACTACTTGCGGCAGGCCGAGGTGGCCCGGGCCGCGCGGGCGCTGGCGGTGATGGAGCAGCTGGGCTTCGCCGAGGACAGCGACCGCGCCGAGGCGGCCCGGGTGCGGGGCCAGCTGCCCTACGCGCCGGTGGCGCGCGGGCTCGACGAGGAGCTGCGCCAGCGCCTGCTGGTGACCGCCGCCGCCCGCGAGGTGTTCGGCGAGATCCTGGCGGCCGCCAGCGACGAGATCGCCGGGCTGTACCCGACCCCGGTGCTGGGCGAGAACCTGGTGCCGGCGATGGGCGTCGACGACGCCGGCCTGCGGATCGCCATCGTCGACGTCGCCCGCCTGACCGGGGTCGAGGCCGACGTGTTCGTGGGCGAGCGGGTGCCGGGCCTCATCGGCATGGTCAGCGCACCGCGCAAGCTAGTGGTCATCGACCGGACGCTCCTGGCCGAGGCCGACGGCCCGCGCCGCTACCTGCTGGGGTGGGCGTTCGAGGCGCTGCGCGGCGGCTACGCGTTCCTGCACCACCTGGGCCGCAAGCAGCGCAGCGAGCTGGCCGCGTTCCTGAAGTCGTTGCTGTTGCCGGAGGCCGAGCGGCCGGGCCCGACCAACGAGTTCGTGCGCACGTTGCCCAAGCGAGCCCAGCGGGTGCTCGAGCGCCACGCCGGCGCCGGCGCCGACCTCGACGGCGACGCCTGGATCGACGGCATGCTGGCGATGACCAAGCGCGGCGGCCTGGTGGCGTGCGACGACTTCGCCGCCGCGACCTGGATGATCGCCCGCATCTCCGGCGAGATGCTCCTGTCCCACGACGCCACGGTGGCGCTGGGCGCGGTGCTGGGCGGGGCCGACCTGGTGCGCTTCTACCTGTCCGACGACTACCAGCGCATCCGCGAGCACCTGGCGGCGCCGGTGGCGTGACGGGTAGGGGTGGGGCCGCGGGGCCCGGCGGGCCTCGCAAGGCGGGGCCGCCCGCTAGATTCGTCACGGCAGTTCGCGATATGCTCGCGACAAGCGCAGAAAGGGATGCATAATGTGTAAGACGGACCACGGGCGTTACGCCCCGATCCCGAATCCCTCACCAGCGCGGGCGTTCGTGTCGATGACGGAGACGCAATGAGCCAGAAGTTCCAGGCGTCGGTTCACCACCGCGATGACGTCAGCTACGTGAAGCTGGCCGGGGTCATCGACGAGGACAACGAGCTCACCTCGATCACCGACAAGATCCCGTCGGGGACCGCGGTCATCGACCTGGGCGAGATCGAGCGCATCAACTCGTGCGGGGTGCGCGACTGGGTCAACTGGCTGACCAAGCTCGAGGGCCAGCTGACCAAGGCGGTCCTGGTCGAGTGCTCGCCGGCGATCGTCGCCCAGATCAACCTGGTCAACAACTTCACCGGCTCCGGCGTGGTGAAGAGCTTCTACGTCCCGTACTTCTGCCCCGACTGCGACGAGGAGAAGGTGCTCTTGGTCGACGCCGCCGACATGGGGCCGCCGCCCCACGAGCCGCCGACCTGCCGGTGCGACGAGTGCGACCTGGTCATGGACTTCGACGACATGGCCGACTCGTACTTCGCGTTCCTGTCGAACCAGCGCAAGATCGCCGAGGCCGACAAGATCAACGGCGTCATCAAGGAGTTCGGCGCCGCCGAGGCGGCCGACAAGAAGGTGCGGTCGCGCGCCTCCAGCACCAACCTGACCGGCAGCGGGATCTCCTCGCTGCCCAGCGTCCCGTCGCTGCCGTCGATCTCGCGCCCGTCGGGCAGCCAGCCCCAGCTGCCCGGCAAGGGCAGCCGCCCGTCGATCGCGCCGGTGACCGGGGCCACCCAGCCCGGCATGCGCGCGGTCGGCTCCTTCCAGGGCACCCAGGGCGCCACCCGCCCGAGCGGCGTCAGCCTGCCGTCGGTGGGCGGCCCCGGCGCCGCCAGCCTGGGTTCGTCGCCGGCGTTCGGCGCCAGCATCGTCGGCGACCGTCCGGCCCAGCCGCGGTCGAGCACGCTCATCTACGTGCTGGTGGCGGTGCTCATCGTGGCGATCGGCGTGCTGGCGTTCCTGCTCATCGCCAGCTGAGCCGGGGCGCGTCGCGCGCCCGCGCGGCAGGTCGCCCGCCGGCCGGTCGCCCGCCGGGGCCGCTGGCTCAGACCGCCAGGCCCTTCTTGTAGGTGAGCAGGTCCTTCTGCGTCTTGAGCAGGAGCTGGTTGGTCTCGAGCAGCTCCTTGGTGCGGGCCCGGATCTGGTTGGCCAGCCGCTCGCGCTCGCGGGCCTCGGTCTCCAGCATCTCCTGGTACTTCACCTGCACCACCGCCTCGTCGGTCACGTTGCGCTGGATCTCGAGCGCCCCGACCGCGGCGCCGGCGTCGTCGGTGATCGGCACCGCCGACAGGATGAAGCGCAGCTGCTTGGCCTCGGCGTCGCCCAGGACCTTGCCGCTGATCTCGTCGAGGCGGACGTGGCGGTTGTCGGCCCAGCACTGCTGCGCGATGCACTCGCTCTTGCAGATGTTGAGTTCGATGACGTCGAAGCAGTGCTTGCCCTTGAGGCCGCGCGCCATCTGCCGCGGCAGCATCGCGAAGAACGCGCGGTTGAAGTCGACGATCCGGCGCTCGCTGTCGACGATGAAGTAGCTGTCGACGATGGCGCTGGCCACCCGCTTCCACTCGGACAGGAACTGCTGCAGCGCGGGGTGCGGCTCCATGGTGACAGGGTAGCAAGAGATCTCGCCCCGGAGTTCCCCGGCGTGGCCGGAACCGAGCCGGCGCCGGGCCCCGGACCGGACCCTGCGAGCCGGACCCTGCAAGCCAGAACCTGCGAGCCAGAGCCCGCGCCCGCGCCGACGCGCGGCACGCCCGGTCAGGGCACGAACAGCGAGTCGCCGGCCAGGATGACGATGTTCATCTCGGGGTGGCTGCCGTCGGCCAGAAAGTCGTAGGCGATGGGGATGGTGCGCGTCACGCCGGTCTTGGGGTCGCGCCGCAAGAGCTTGATCGCGTTGCGCCGCGCGAACCGGGTGAAGCCGCCGGCCATGGCGATGGCCTCGACCACCGTCACGTAGTAGCCGAGTTGGACCACGCCGGGCCGGGTCACCTCGCCGACGATGGTGAACCGGTAGCTGTTGGCGCCGCGCACCGCGACGGTGATCTCGGCGCCCGAGCCGAGCTTGATGAAGTCGGTCAGCCGGGTGCGGATGAGCGCCTTCAGGCTTGTCGGGGTCTCGCCCACCGCGCGCAGATCGCCCACCAGCGGCATGGTGATGGTGCCGTCGGGCCGGATGGTGGCGTCGGTGGTGAGCCCGGGGTTCTCCCACACGTTGATCGACAGCTGGTCGCCGACGCCCAGCACCCACTCGCGGGTGCGCGGGTCGGGCTCGCCCGCGTAGTCGTAGCGCGGCAGCGTGGGCTTGCACCCCGCCAGCATCCCCGCCACCAGGACCATCACCAGGACCAAGATCGAGCGCCGCGATGCCATCGGCGCAAGCTTCGGAGATTCCCGGCCGCCGCGCAACGTCACCACGAAGTGAACGTCACCGGGGTGCCGCCCAGCGGCAGGATCACCGCCCGCGCCTGCTTGTGGCGGCCAGCGAAGAACACGATCGCGCCGGTGCAACGTCCGTTGGACTCGCAATAGATCTCCTTGCTCGAGCCGGCCGGCAGCGGGTTGGCCGGCGCGCTCGACCCCAGCGCCGCCGGCGCGGTCCACCCCGACACCGTGATCTGCTTGGGCAGCGCCTCGCGCCGGATCTCGATCCACGACGCCGCGGTCGAGCTCGGCGAGGGATCCTCCTCGAGCTGTTCGATGGACAGCACCGCCGGCGTGCCGCCCTCGATGATCAGCCGCGTGCGCGCGGTGACGCCCAGCGCGGTCGCGACGTTGTCCCGCACCGCCCCACCCAGCACCGCCCGGCGCGACGCCTCGGACACCATGCTGGCGGTCTGATCGGCCACGTCGATCGGCTGGGGGTCGGGCTTGAGGTAGACGTAGGCAGCGCTGACCAGCACGCCGACGATGGTCACCGTGATCATCAGCTCGATCAGCGTGAACCCGGCGGACCGACGGCGGGTCATCGCGACACCGCCAGGTTGCGCAGGTCGATGCCGATGGTGGCGTAGCGGTACAGCGCGTCGCCGCGCAGCTCCTCGGGCCGGCTGGCGTCGGGGACGCCGGCCAGGGTGATGGCGGCGCGGTTGCCGACGTCGTTGTTGCTGGGTCGCGCCGTGTCGGTCAGCGCCGGGGTCTGGGCCGAGCCGACCGCGTCGAGCGTGCCCCGGGTGCGCACCACCAGGCTGACCCGGACCTGCATCAGCAGCGGCCGGGCGTAGTCGACGCCGGCGAGCGGCGCGGTCAGCGCGTCCTGGTCGGCGCCGGAGTACCACTCACGCAGCGGGTCGGTGTCGACGTCGGCGCTGTCGGCCAGCTGGCGTCCGCTGTCGTCCTCGCCCTCGTACCAGCGCGAGGCCACTTGCAGATCGGTGAAGCCGATGCCCAGGTCCTGCCAGTCGTTGGCCAACAGCCCGCCGCTGGGGGACTGCTGCAGCACGCCGAGGCTGCGCCGCGCCGGGTCGAGCCGGTAGCCGCGGGCCACGAACTTGTAGACCATCGAGGTGTTGGCCGGCACCGTGGTGGGGTGGCCGACCCGGACCTCGTCGCACTGGTCGTTGTTCGAGGTGCCCCAGCTGCCGGTGGTGGCGGCGACGAAGCTGGTCCCGGTCACCCGGGCCAGCTGCACCACGCACGCCCGATCGTGGGCCACGACGTTGTCGGCGCCCGGCCCCAGCGCGACCAGCGAGCGGTTGGTGATGACCACGACGTCGCCAGCCACGAACAGGTCGGGATCGTCGACGGTGAACGACGCGAACGGGGTGAGCGCGTTGGTGCTGTCGAAGCTGACGACCCGGGCCTGGGCCGACGGATCGGCGTAGAACACGTGCAGCTCGTCGGGGCCGAACCCGCTGCCGTTGTCGCGCAGCTCGACCGCGGCGCGGATGGTGCTGGCCGACGCCACCCGCACGCCGTCGATCATCCCGAACCCGGCCTGGCGCACGTCGCGCTGGATGACGTCCTGGGCCGCGGTCAGCGTGCGCTGCAGGTCGGCCACCCGACTCTGGGTCCGGTACGCGGTCGACATGCGCGTGAAGATCGACAGGATCATCCCGACCAGGAGCGCGCTGATGGTCAGCGCGATCATCAGCTCGATGAGCGTGAAGCCGCGCGCCGGCCGCCGCACCCGCTGACCGGGCCGCGTCACAGGCCGTCCCCCGCGGTCCGGATCAGCTCCAGCGCCACCTGGTGATCGAGCGCGGCCATGGTGCCGGCCCCGGTGCCGGCGCCGTTGGCGTTGTCGTCGCTCCACGCCACCACCACCCGGATCTTGATCAGATCGGGGCTGACCGCGGTGAGCTCCTGCACCTGGACCCGCGGCCGAAACACCACGCCGCCGCGGCCGATGACGGTGTTGACGCTGGCGTCGATGGGCAAGGCCGCCACCGAGAAGTACGTCAGCAGCTTGGGCAGGGTCAGCGCCCGCATGTCCTCGAGCGTCTCCTGCGCGATCGCCACCGCCTGGCCGCTGGTGGCAGTCCGCTCGTTGCCCTTGACCGTCGCGATGTGCAACGACATCAGCGCGGTCAGGCCGACCACGGTGATGGCCAGCGTGACCAACAGCTCGATCAGCGTGAAGCCCCGGCGGTGCCGCGCACCGACCGGGGGACGGGCCGGGGCGGCGCCGCCCGGCGGCCGGGAGCCGGCGGGCCGGGGACGACGGAGGAGGTTCAGGATGTCCATGGGCGTGGGCGCCTCGGGTGGGCCCGGCGGTCAGTAGACCTGGCGCCACCCGAGCAGGGTCAGCGGGATGTTGGTGCCGACGGTGCCGGTGGTGGTCGACTCGTTGCCCTGGCCGAACACCGGGACGCCCGACGGGTTGGCCGAGTCGCCGCCGGCGTTGGCGGCCCGCGGCGTGCCGATGCGCACCACCTCGCCCGACAGCGTGGCGAAGTAGATGGCGCCGCCCTGGCCGTAGATCGAACCCACGGCAGCCGACGCCACCGACTGGGTGCTCTCCTCGATGAAGGAGCCGTCGGTGTCGGCGTTGAGCGACAGCACGGCCACCTTGCTGGTGCCGGTGTCGCAGGTGTTGGTGCCGACCAGCGGGTCGACCGTGCGGGTCATCACCACGTCGGACGTGGTGGCCAGCACGCCGCCGTAGAACTTCTCGCAGCCGGCCGAGGTGCAGTCGCCGGCCATCTTGGAGCGGAGCTCGCCGGTGTCGACGTACACTGCGTAGAACTCGTTGGTCTCGGTCGGCGAGTAGCTCTCGATGCCGCCGGTGCCGAAGAACGCCACCGCCCGGGTGGTAGCGTCGACCGACACCGCCATGGTGCCGGCGATGGGGCGATCGGCGCCCAGCGCGCCCGGGGTCAGCCGGGTCGAGAACAGCGCGTACTGGGCGGTCGACGTCGACCCGCTCGCGGTCACGGTGGTCGCCGGGTCGATGGCGATCGCGCCCAGGCCGGTGTTGTCGTTCCATCCACCGTCGAGGTCCTTGGCCGGATCGACCTTGTAGACGTAGCCGCAGGCGTCGGCGAACAGGGCCCGGTCGATGAAGCCGTTGTAGGTGGTGCCGCTCTCGTCGTTGGTCTCGATGACCACCGGGTCGCTGGTGACCGGGCACTGGGTCTGGAACCGCCACAGCAAGCGGCCGGTGTTGGCGTCGTAAGCCGCGACCACGCGGCCCTTGGTGTACGGCGGCGCCGAGTTGTCGTTGGCGATGCCGCTGGCGGCGATGGCCAGGAACTTCTCGGTGCCGGCGATCAACACCCGGGCCACCGCCGGCTTGCTGGTGGCCTGCCCGGCCTCGGCCTCGCCCGGGACCTGGTTCCACAACGGCGTGGGGCCGATGATGGCGCCGGTCGACGGGTTCACCGTCTGGGTCACGTCGAGGGCCATCAGGCTCTTGCCGCCGCTGCTGCTGGCGACCAGCGCCAGTCCTGAACGTGCCGTCGGGGCGCTGGATGTCCACCAGCGTCGGCGAACCGTCAGGGTACGACGCCACCGTGGTGATGCCGGTCGACTGGCTGTTGGTGTAGTCGGCGATCATGCCCGACGCGATCTTGGGCGGCACGAAGGCCCAGGCCTCCTTGCCGCTGGGGGCCGTGGTGATCGAGCTCGGCGCCGACTGCACCGCGTGGATCATGCCGTCCTTCGAGCCGAACAAGACCAACGTCCGGCGGTTGGCCTGGGCGGTGCGGAACGCATCCACCTTGAGCTTGTCGGACGCGGTGGCCTGGAGGTACCAGGACGGGAACCCCGGCGGCGACAGCACCGCAGGCGTCGAGGTCTCGATCGAGCCCAGCCGGCTCTGGGCGATGCTGGCGTTGCCGACCCCGAAACGCGCGCTGCGGACCCAGCTGATCACGCTGCTGGCCTGGGTCGCGTCGGTCACCGCCAGGGTCGACTGCAGGCTGCTGTTGCTGGCGTTGCCGGTGGTGAAGTCGAGCCGGGTCGTGCCGCTGGTGGTGGCGGTGTAGATCTTGCGGGTCGAGTCCGACACGCTGTCGATGGCGGCGGCGGCGTCCCAGTAGGTCTGCGACAGCGCCGCGTTCACCGCGTACAGGTGGCCGCGATCGCCGGGCTGGCGGAAGCCGCCCAGGTACGCGACGCCGTCGTTGACCACGACGCCCGCGCGGAAGTGCTCGCGGGCCGCGGTGTAGTCGAAGGTCGCGGTGATGTTCGACAGCGACGGGGTCTTGGTGTGGGTGGCGTTCGAGCACATCTCGACCTTCCACCGCACCTCGCGCCCGACCGGCTTGGGGAAGCTGGCGCACAGGTCGCTGGCGTTGTCGGGGCACGGCGTCGCCAGCACCCAGTTCTCCGGCGTCTCGTTGGACATGTAGAACGCGATCGAGCCGCCGTTGAGGGTGTAGGTCGGGTGGATGCGCGCCGCGGTGACCACCATCTCGCTGGTGGCCAGCGCCCCGAGATCCAGCACGCCCGACGCGGCCTGGCCGCAGTCGACGTACGTCGCGGCCACCCGGTTGACCTGGACGAAGAAGCTGCCGGTGTGGTTACCGTCGGCGATCATCAGGTCCATCGTGTTGGCCGGATCGTGATCGTAGTTGAACATGAAGCCGACGTCGTAATCGAGCAGGGTCACGTCGTCGTGGGTGGTGAGCTGCTGGGGCGAGGTCGAGAACGGCGTCGCCGTGCCGTTGTTCGTCCAGTAGTAGGCGTCGCCGCCATGGCCGGAGTTGTAGTTCCAGTTGTCGGCGCCGACGATGAGATCGGGCTTGCCGTCGCCGGAGAAGTCGTTGAGGAACACCACCGTGGCGCCGCCCGGGTAGGTGATCGACTGCGGGGTCGAGGTGAACCCGCCGCCCGACTTGCCCTTCCACAACCGCAGCCGGTCGGTCGCGGTGGTGCAGCAACTCGGGGCCCCCGCGACCAGGTCCTTGAAGCCGTCGCCGTCGACGTCGGCAAAGTCGAACACCGGGTGGCGGGCGGTGCCCGACGCGCCCAGCCCCATCGAGGCCGTGGGATCACCCCGGCGCCGGTCTGGGTGAACTTCTGGGATCCGTCGCGGCACAGCAGCGGCGCGGGCGCCGGCGGCGAGCTGGTCGAGGCGGTGCAGTTGTTGAGCAGGACCCGGATGGTGCCGCCGGAGTCGCCCGAGGAGATCATGATGTCGAGCTTGCGGTCGCCGTTGTAGTCGACCGCCTTGATGGTGGTGCCGCCCCACGGCTGCTGGCCGACGTTGGTGAACGTGGTGTCCGACGCCAGCGCGTTGTACGACGACTTCCAGGTCGGGTAGCCGGCGTTGTTGATGCCCTTGTTCAGGTAGACCTTGCCGGAGTTGAAGACCTCCGTGTAGGTGCCGGTGACGTCGGCGCTGAAGGTGACCACGTCGGGCCAACCGTCGCCGTTGAAGTCCGCCGCGACGGTCGGCCGCCGCTTGACGATCGAGGTGCTGTTGGTGCCCTCGGGCGAGATCAGGCGGCACGGGTCGGTGGCGCCGCACACGAACTTCGGCGTGCGGACCGCGTTGACGTCGGACCAGTCGGGCTCGGGGTTGTCGAACGTGCGGTTCTTGTAGATGCGGAGGTAGTTGCCCGGCTCGTCGGCGCCGACGAAGTCGTCCCAGCCGTCCCGGTCGAAGTCGGCCACGGCGGCGAACACGGTGTGGTCGGTGATCCCGAGGGAGGTCGACTTGAACTGGCCGGCGCCGTTCTGGAGCTGTAGCCGAGCGCCGCTACCGTCATACACCACGCCGTTCTTGACGGTGCCCGTGTCGAGGGTCGTGCCCGACCAGCCAGCCACCGGCGAGGTCTGGGGGCACACCGTGGTCGCGCCGAGGGGGGAACTGAACAGCGCCACCGCCAGCCCGGCCGCGAGGGCGCGGGTGGGCAGCGACAGCCGGGCGACGGGGGAGCGAGTGGATCGACGCATGGTCAAGGTGCCCCTGGTGCGTAGGTGGCCACGTCTCCGAGGTTGGAGAGCGTGTCGCAGTTGCTGGTGCCGCTGTTGGCGGCGTTCTGGTTGCCCTGGGCGTAGCCGTTGCACGGCGGCCCCAGGCCGGTGATGGCCTCGGCCTTGACGTACAGCTCGACCTGGGCTCGCGCGCCGCCTGGCCCGTGGCCGGTGGCGCGGACGATGACGGTGCGATCGGTGTCGGCCCCGGTAGCGAAGCCAGGATCGTCGACGTTGTTGAGGATCTCGACCTCGTACCAGGCGTTCATGTCGGCCGAGAACATGTTGAGGGGCGTGCCCGGCAGCGCCCCGTTGCCGATGATATCGGCCGGCCGCTGCGGCGCGACGTTGTTGGGCTCGACCAGGTCGCTGAACAACACCGGGGCGGCCTTGACGTTCTTGCGCACGTAGTCGGCGCCGGCGGCCGCGCCCGACTCGGCGATGTACAACGCCACCGACTTCGATCGATCGCTGCTGACCGCGGTGATGCCGCCCTGGATCGACATGACCGTGAGGCCGGCGAAGGTGACCAGCGCGGTGAGCGCGATGAGCGCCACGATCATCGCGCTGCCGCGACGGTGGCGGGCGCGAGAGGTGCGGCGAGAGGTGGGGTGAGCTCGTCGTTCCATGGTGATCGGAGGCCGCGCGACCGCACGTCCCCGCGTTCAGTGTCGCAGGAACGCACGATCGATCCAAACGGAAACCGGGGTAGCGATCGGGTGCCGCGTCGCCGGGAAATGTGAGTGGTCTCGCACCGGTAGGGGCGAGGCCCACACCTGGCAAGCGCGCGCCGGCGGCCGCTGGGGGCCACGCCGCGAGCGTCAGCGGGCGTAGACGATGACGCTGTGGAAGCGGGCTTTGATGTAGTTGGCGCGGATCGCGAAGGTCCCCGCCGGGAGCGTGCCGGCCGAGTCGGCCGCCGGCGGGCCGGCCAGCGTCAGGCCGGTGTCGGTGCTCACGGTGCAGTTACGCGCCGCCGGGTCGAGCCGCTGGGTCAGCCGCCACACCGGGCCCGGGGCGACCTCGGGCGACGTCGGCCCGGCGGCGCCGGTGATCCCAGTGACGGCCTCGACGTCGAAGCGGAACACGTTGGCCAACAGCGCGCTGGCGCCGGCGCCCTGGCCGGTCTGGAACACCTGGCAGGCGTAGGCCCGGTCCCACGACGAGTTGGCCACCTTGGTCCACGACGACATCACCACCAACGTCCGCCCCGAGGCGATCGCCGAGGTGGCCTCGGCCACCGCCTCGACCACGGTCGCCCCCGGGACGGGGTCGCCGCCCCAGGCCAGGACGCCGATGCCGTTGTCTTGCATGTCGACCTCGACGCCGTCGCCCTCGAACTTCCAGGTGCCCCGCGTCGCCACCCAGCGCGCGTCGGAGGCCGCGAACGGCACGAACAGCGCGACGCGGTCGCCGCCGACCGCCGGGGCCGGATCGCAGGCGTCGCCCACGCCGTCGGCGGTGGCGCCGACGTCGACCTCGCCGTGATCGGCCTGGTCGGCGTTGGCCACGGTCGGGCAGTTGTCGCAGGCGTCGCCCACGCCGTCGCCGTCCTCGTCGTGCTGCGACGTCACGTCGAGCGTGGGGCAGTTGTCGCACGCATCGCCCAGGTGGTCGCCGTCGGCGTCGGCCTGGTCCGGGTTGGCGACCTCGCGGCAGTTGTCGACCGCATCGGCCACCCCGTCGCCGTCCTGGTCGGCCACGGCGACATCGACCGACCGGGCGTCGACCGCCGCCGACCCGGCCGGCTCGAACGAGCAGGCCAACGCCGGCAGGAACAACGACAGCGACGCGGTACGAGCGAGGACCCTCATCACCACCGGAGGGTAGCACCCCGCCGCCGGGCCGGCGCCGGCCGCGCGCCGGTCACTTGGCCGGCTGGCCGTCGGCGTCGAGCTCGACCAGCGCGCCCGCGCCCAGCGCCCCGTCGGCGACCAGCTTGGCCAGGGCCTCGCGCAGCGTCAGCTGCTTGCCGTCGACCATGAGCGGCGCGTCGGTCGCGCCTGTGCGCGCGATCACGGGCGCCGCGCCGTCACCGACCACCAGGTACACCGCCTTGGCGTCGGCCAAGTGCTGCTTGGCGGCCTTGGCGACCTGGGCCTTGGTGACCTTGCCGACCTTGCCGACGTAGCTGGTCCAGTAGTCGAGCGGCAGCCCGTAGTAGACCAGCGACCGGAACATCGCCAGCGACGCGCTGGCGGTCGCGAAGCGCGCTGGCATGCTGAGGATGGCGCCGTCCTTCTCGCGGGTCAGCTCCTCGTCGGTGACCGGCCGGGTGCCGCCCTTGAGCTCGCGCAGCTCGCGCGCCAGCTCGAGCAGCGCCTGGTAGGTCGCGTCGCTGCGCACCGACGCGCCGGCGGTCACCACGCCGTAGTCGCGGGTGTAGTTGACGCCGCCGCGGGCGCCGTACGAGTAGCCCTTGTCCTCGCGCAGGTTCATGTTGAGGCGGCTGGTGAACCCACCGCCGAAGATGCCGGACATGATCGCGGTCGGGAAGTAGTCGGCGGCGGTGCGCTTGGGGCCGAAGTAGGCCAGGCCGACCTGCGACTGGGCCGCGCCCGGCAGGTTCACGAACACGATGCGGGCCTTGGCCATCGCCGGCGGCGGCAGCTTGGCGCGGGCCGGGACCTTGCCGGTCCACCCGGCCAGCGCCGGGGTCGCGAACCGCGCCTTGATCTCGGCCGCGGTCAGGTCGCCGACCACCGCCAGCCGGGCGCCGGCCGGGCGCACCACCCGGGCGTAGTAGGCCTTGCAGTCGTCGACGGTGATCGCCTTGAGCGAGGCCTCGGTCATCACCCGTCCCGACGGGTGGCCGGCACCGTAGAGCACCGGCCCCCACACCCGGGCCGCCACCGCGTCGGCGCTGCCCTTGGCCTGCTTGAGGCTCTCGAGGCGGCGCTTGATGGCGCGGTCGAACTCGTCGGTGCGGAACCCCGGGCGGCGCAGCGTGTCGACGAACAGCCCGAAGGTGGCGTCGAGGTGCTTGGTCAGGGTCGACATCGCCACGCCCTGGGTGTCGGCGCCGGCGTACGAGCTGACCGACGAGGCGGTGTCGGCCAGCGCCTCGGCCAGGGCGATCTTGTCGAGCGCCTCGGTGCCGTCGCTGGCCAGCGACATGCACACCGAGGCCCGGCCCTCCTTGCCCCCCGGATCGTTCTCGCTGCCGCCCTCGAAGGTCAGGTCGAGGCTGATGATGGGCAGCGCGTGCTGCTCGACCAGGTAGACCTGCAGGCCGTTGGCCAGCTTGAAGGTCTGGACCTTGGGCAGCTGGAACGGCCGCGGCGCCGTCGCCGGCGGCTGGGTCGCCCGGAACGGCTCGTCGGGGAACGTCAGCAGCTGCGGCTGGGCGGTCTGGGTCGGGATGACGGGGGGCGGCGGCATGGGCGGCTCCGGCGGGGGCGGGGGCGGCGCGACCTCGCCCAAATCGGGCGGCGGCGGCGGCGTCGGCGCCTTGGCCGCCGGGGTCGGGCAACACGCGCTGCCGGCGACCACCGCGAGGCCAGCTAGGACGGGACGGTACAGGCGGCTCACGTCGGACCTCCGGGCTCGGTGACGATGACGACGGCGCGGTCCAGCGTCAGCACCTGATCGGCGACCGCGCGGATGGCCTCGGGCGTGGCCGACCGATAGCGGGCCAGGTTCCAGCTCAGCCGATCGGGGTCGCCCAGGTAGTGGTTGAACATCTGGAGCAGGTTGGCCCGGGCCATGAGGCCCTGCAGCCCCCAGATCTGATCGGCCTCGATGCCGGTCACCGCCCGACGGATCTCGACGTCGGCCAGCGGCGTGGTCTTGGCCCGGGTCAGCTCCTCGGTGACCAGCCGCTCGACCTCGGCGAGATCGGCGCCCGATTGCAGCGTGACCGACACGACGAACATGCTCGAGAACATCGCGCTGGCCTGGTACACGCCCACGTTCTGGGCCAGCTGGCGCTCGTGGACCAAGGTCTTGTACAGGCGGCCGGTGCCGGGCGCGCCCAGCGCGCTCGACAGGATGTCCAGCTCGGCGTCACCGGGCGCGAAGTAGGCCGGGCTGTGGAACGCCCACGTGATCTGTCGGAGCTTGGCGAAGCCGTCGGTCACCGTGCGGCGCTCGGCCCGCGGCGCCGGCGCCGGCACCACCACCGGCACCGGCCGGACCGACGACGGCAGCGGGCCGAACCACTTGGCCACCAGCGCCTTGGCGGCGGCCGGATCGAAGTCGCCGGCGATGGTCAACGTGGCGTTGGCCGGGACGTACCAGGTGCGCCAGAAGTTCTTGACGTCCTCGAGGGACGCGGTAGCCAGGTCCTCGTGGCGGCCGATGGTCAGGTACCGGTACGGGTGCCCGGCCGGGTACATCGCCTCGTACAGCGCGAACCGGGCCTTGCCGTAGGGGACGTTGTCGTAGCGCTGGCGCCGCTCGTTGCGCACCACGTCGATCTGGTTGTCGAGGCTCTTCTGGGTCAGCAGCTCGAGCAGGTGGCTCATGCGGTCGCTCTCGAGCCACAGCGCGGTCTCGAGCTGGTTGGACGGCACCGTCTCGAAGTAGTTGGTGCGGTCGGAGTTGGTGGTGCCATTGACCTCGCTGGCGCCGATGTTCTTCAGCACCGCGAAGTGCCGATCTTCACCGACGTTCTTCGAGCCCTGGAACAGCATGTGCTCGAACAGGTGGGCGAAACCGGTCTTGCCGACCACCTCGTGGCCGGAGCCGACGTGGTACCAGACGTTGACCGCCACCAGCGGCACGGTCGAGTCCGGGATGAGGATGACCTCGAGCCCGTTGGGGAGCGTGTACGCCTCGTGGGTGATGACCGGATCGGTCGACGGCGGCGGGGCCTTCTTGGCCGCGGCCGGGGCGGTCGCCACCGCGGCTGCGGCGGTGGCGATCACGAACGACAGCGCCAGGGCCCGGCGCCACCGCGTTTGCGCGGGTGCTTGCATAGTTCCTCCGGCGGTGACCGTACGAGCCACCGCGGACCACGGCAACCCAGGCCGGGGACAATCCACGGCGCCGCGGGCCGGGCGGCGCCGTCAGCGGCGGCGGTTCACGGCGCGGCGGGCGCGGCCGGCGCGTCGCTGTACCGCGGCGCCGCGTCGGGCTTGATGTGCTCGGCGCCGATCGACTCGCGGGCGGCGCGGGCGCACGCGGCGATCTTGTCGTTGTCGGTGTTGCTGGGGCCGCCGCGCACGCCGATGACGCACTTGGTGTCCTCGTCGTAGAACTTGAACGCGTCGAGGTCGAACTCGCCGGCCTGGCGGGTCTCGCGGCAGGCGAAGCCGCCGGTGGCGCTGTCGTCGGGGGTCTTGACCTCGGTCGGCGTGGCGCGGCAGCGCTCCTTGAACTTGGCGGCGTCCTCGAGGACCCAGCAATAGAGCGTCACGTTGCACAGCTCGTCGCCCGGCAAGACGCCGAGCCGGCCGTACTTCTTGATGAGCTTCTCCTGGGCCTTGGCGTCGGGCCGCACCCCGCCACGGATGAGCGAGCACGACACCGTGGCGTCGGCCATCGCGCCGGTGGCGTCGCGCACGGTCAGCGGGTCCAGCTCGGCCAGGGCCTCGCCGTACACGGTGGGATCGATCACCTGATCGCAGCGCAGCTTGGTGCCCTGGGGCACCGGCGGCTTCACCCGGTCGACCGGCTTGAGCTCGGCGGCGGCCTTGGCGCGCTCGGCCTCGGCCTCGCGCTTGGCCTCGCGGGCGCCCTCCTCCGCGGCGTTGCCGCAGGCGACCGACAAGAGCAGGAACGGAAGTACGGAGCGGATGCGCATGGCCGGCCGAACGTACGACGGGCCCGCGCGAGGGTCGAGCGGTTCGGGAAGCGAGATCGCGTGTCGCCGCTCCCGACACTGTCGGCGCCGACGACAGGCGGCCGCCAACCGGCCGCGATCTCGACAAGCCCCGGGCGACCGTACACACGCTGCCCAGAGGTTCTCCACAGCCCCGTCGGGAGCGGCGACAGGGTGGCCACGGCGCGCCCCCGCGATCATGCCCGGTTCCGCCGCGCCAGATCTTGGCACCGCGCCTGCACTACATCGGCTCGTTCGGCGGTCGCAACGGACCGCTGAGCGTGGCCGGCCTCGTCGGTCGGGCCGGGCAACCGGCGCTCCGGCAGGCCATAAATCTCGAACGGAAGGATGATCTAGAGATAGAGCATCGACGCTGTCGGTCGATCGATACGTGCATCCAGCCAGCGCAGCACTCGAGCGGCGCTCGCGAAGGATGAGCGGAGCCACGGTTCACCGCCGGGGCAAGGTCGGCAGCTAGAGTCCGAAGGAGCGAACCGCGATGGGATACGGGCATGGCACCGGGGCTAACCCCTCGGCCCACGTACCGGGTCCCCGGCCTGGAGCAAGGTCCTGAGGTCGACGCGACGTGGCTTGGCGTCGTCGGGCAACCGACGATAGAGCGCACGGCGCCAACGGCGAGAGGGCATGGCCACCGACGAGGTGGCGCAGCTAGGCCGGGGGAACAACACCACCGCGAAATCCTGGACGTGGCAGCAGAGCGAAACAGATCTGCAAGGCACCTGAAGGAGCAAGCCGTCGAGAGCGTGCGAAACGCTGCGGGCGGAACCAAGCCGAGCCGGGAAGCTCGGCGCCAGTGGACTCCAGGTGCTGACGTCGCGAAGAGGAGCCAGACCCCAAGGGAGGCGCTCGGCAACGCAAGGCGCCGGGCCGACGTGAACACGACGAACTCTGGAGGAGCACCACCACCCACGCGAGGATGACCCCGACTTCCTTGGAAGCCGGGCAGACGGAAGAGACCGACGCCGCGAGGCCCGTCCGAAATGGCGAGGCGCCGAGGCTGCGACGTAACCCGATAGCGTCGCTACGTCTCCTCTTACAAGACTCGCAGGGCAGTCAGCTCCAGGAGAGGCCAGCCCGCCGCACGGTGACGCGCGACGGACTCGGTGTTCACGACTCGCGAACCTTCGAAGGGGACACGCCACGCTCGGCGGCCGGTTGCGGCCGCCGAACGCATTTTCGGCCGCGACGAGCGCGCCGGCGCACCGCCGGCCCACCCGCTCGCCACGAGCTCGGTCAGCGGCGACCGCGCGATCAGCGGCGACCGCGCGGGCGACCGAGCGCGGCCTCGACCACCGGGCGCATGGCGTCGCACAGCTCGGGGGCGCAGATGAGCCGGATGGTGGCCATGGGCTGGCCGAGCGGCATGTCCTCGAGGAGCCGGCCCAGGGTGACCGCGCCGTAGCGAGGGTGATCGACGACGTGGAGCTCTTCGTCGTCGGCCGCGGCGTAGCCGACCTGGCGGGTGGTGTCGATGGCCAGGTACGAACCGGCGGCGGCGCCGAACCGCTGCTCGGCCACCGCCAGCGACGGCGCCCGCACCCGCTCGACCACGCGCGGGTCGTCGCCGAGGTCGAAGGTCTTGAACAGCCGGCGATCGACCAGGCGGGCCGACAGATCGGCCAGCACCGGATCGCTCGCGGCGGCGCCGAAGCCCCGACCGGCCCAGGCGTCCAGCGCCGCGGTCACCGAGGTGTCGTGCAGCCGCAGGTAGTCGTCGACCGGCAGCGGGGCGCCGCGGGCGAGCTGGGCCGCGGCCGGCAGGCCGGCCGGCTCGGCGCCGGAGCGCGCCAGGGTGGCGTAGCGCTCAAACACCTTGATGAACATCCACTCGGCGGCCCGCACGGTCTTGTGGTGGTAGACCTGCGCGTACATGTACGAGCGGGCGAACAGGTACTGCTCGACCGCGTACATGCCGCGGCGGTAGTCGATGACCAGATCGCGCGGATCGGGATCGCCGACGCGGACGTCCTCGACCGCCAGCGCGTGGAGGATCCAGTCGAGGTCGTAGGTGGCGTAGCCGGCGCCCGAGTAGTGGCCGTCGCGCAGCAGGTAGTCGAGCCGATCGACGTCGAGCTGCGACGACACCAGCTTGCGCGCGAAGGCCGGCTGGTAGGTCTTGGCCCAGAACCGGCCCATGGTGTCGGCCAGGCCGGGCGCCAGCGCGTCGAGCGCGGCGCGCAGCTCGGCGTCCTCGGCGACGATGCGTCCGCCCCACGCCTCGTGATCGCCGCCGGGGAACACGTGCTCCCAGGCGTGGGAGAACGGGCCGTGGCCGACGTCGTGGCACAGCGCCGCGACCTTCACGTGCAGGGCCAGCTCGGGGTCGAGGCGGAGCTGCCGGGTGACCCGCTGGGCGATGTGCAGCGCGCCCAGCGCGTGGGAGAAGCGCGAGTGCTCGGCGCCCGGGTAGACCAGCCAGGCCAACCCCATCTGGCGGATCCGCCGCAGCCGTTGCATGGCCCGGGTCTCGAGCAGGTCGGCGATGGGTCGATCGTCGCCGCGGAGCTCGATGAGCCCATGCACCGGATCGCGGAAGACGCGGTCTCGCACGCCCTAACCTCGACCGTGGCGCGGCCGATGTCAACTTTGCCGCCGGGCCGCCCCGACGTATACAGGGGCGTGATCTCCCGTCAGATCGAGCGGCTCGACACGGCGACCGGCGCCCGCGCGCCCGCCGACGACCTGCTGGTCGACGAGGCGGCGCTGGTGGTGGCGGCCCGCGGCCAGCCCATCGCCACGCTGATGCGGACCCCGGGTGATGATGTCGCCCTGGTCCGTGGGTTCCTGTTCGCCGAGGTCGGCCCGGCCCTGGCCGCGCGCGCGCTGACCCAGGTCGAGCCGCACCGGGTCGAGCTCGACGCCGACCCGGCGGAGTTGCCGGGGCGCACGGTCCTGGCGTCGGCGGCGTGCGGGGTGTGCGGCCGCCTCGAACTGGCGGCCCTCGAGGGGCGGGCCCGCACCGTGGCCGCCGACTGGCAGCTGGCCGCGACCACCGTGGCGGCCCTGCCCGACCGGCTGCGCGCGCGTCAGCCGGCCTTCGCGGCGACCGGCGGGCTGCACGCCGCCGGGCTGGCCGATCGCGCCGGCCACATCGCCGCCGCGTGCGAGGACGTCGGCCGCCACAACGCCGTCGACAAGCTGATCGGCGCCGCGCTGGCGACCGGGGCGGTGCCGCTGGCCGAGCACGTCCTGGTCTTGTCGGGTCGGGCCGGCTACGAGCTCCTCGAGAAGGCGGTCCTGGCCGGCGTGCCGCTGGTGGCGTCGGTGTCGGCGCCCAGCCGGCTCGCGGTCGACGTGGCCGAGCGGTTCGGCGTGACCCTGTGTGGCTTCGTGCGCGGCGGGCGCCTGAACGTGTACAGCCACGGCTGGCGCATCACCTGACGCCGGCCCCGGCGGGGGAATATCTGGCGCCCCGGCGGCGTTGCCTGCCGCCGCGTCCAGCCCGCGCGCGAGGCGCAGCCGGTAACTTGCGCGGCGATCCACCTCATGCCTAGGGTTCGGCGATGACCTCGAAGATCTGCGCGTCCACGGTGGCCGCGCTCCTCCCCACGCTCCTGCTCGCCTGCAAGGGCGGCGACAAGAAGGCCGCACCGACGGCCGGCCCGACGCCTGCCGCCGGCGGTGGGGGCGCCGCGCCCAGCGGCAAGCCGACCCAGGCCCCGGTCAAGGCGGCGGCCCGCGGCCCGGAGCACGCCGTCTACTCGCTGGTCGACAACCGCCTGGCGGCCCACCTGCTGCGCGGCGGCGGGCTGCTCCTGCCGGGCGGCTCGAACGGCTTCGCCAAGTACACCCGCTTTGGCAACACCGAGAAGATCAAGACGCCGGCCTGGCAGCTGCGCCAGAGCCAGGGCGACGCCAAGGTGGCGGTCATGAGCGGCGCGTCGGCGCGGGTCGACGTGCCGATGACCAAGGCCGAGATCGGCGACGGCCCCACCGTGCGCATCCGCGCCTACTCCGAGGCGCCGCGCGCCTTCAGCATCCGGGTCAACGGCAGCAAGGACGTCGCCGGTCAGCTCACCGGCGGCTGGCAGGTGGTCGAGTTCGCGCCGAGCAAGGAGCTGTGGCGCGAGGGCGAGAACGAGCTGCTGCTGTTCACCCGCGGACCGGGCCTGGCGGTCGAGTGGATCCAGATCGGCGGCACTGCGCCGGCCGATGGCGCCACCCGCTTCTACGACACCGCCGCCAAGGGTCTGGCGTTGCCCGACGGCGGCGGCCTCGCGTACTACCTGCAGGTGCCCGACGGGGCCCTGCTCACCGGCGACCTCGCCGACGGCGCCTGCGCGGTCGGGGTCAAGGCCACCGCGGCCGACGGCACCGGCGCCGACGGCACGCTGCGCGGCGTAGGCTCGGCGGTCGACCTCACGGCGGTGGCCGGCAAGGCGGTCCGGCTCGAGCTGGTCGCCAGCGGCTGCCCCCAAGCCACCCTGACCAACGCCGCGCTGGTCGAGCCGGGGGCGGAGCCCACGGTGGCCCGCGGCGCCCCGCCCAAGTACGTCGTCATGTTCGTGATGGACTCGCTGCGGGCCGATCGGGTGAAGGTGTTCACCCCGGGCGCGCGCCCCGAGGTCCCGACCTGGGACAAGCTGGCCGAAACCTCGGCGGTGTTCCTGCAGCAGTACGTCCAGGGCAACGAGTCGCGGGTGTCCCACGCCTCGCTGTGGTCGTCGCTGTACCCGATCAAGCACTCGATGATCGGCGCCAGCGAGAAGCTCGACCTCAAGTGGACCACCGTCGACGAGGTGGCCAAGGCCGCCGGCAAGTACGTCGCCGGGGCCACCGCCAACGGCTACGTCGATCCCAAGCGGTGGGGCTTTGGCCAGGCCTGGGACGCCTACTCCAACCACATCCACGAGGCGCTCGGGCTCAAGGCGCAGGACATCCTGGACAAGGGCTGGAAGTTCGTCGGCGCCAAGCAGGAGCCGTGGTTTCTGTACCTCGGCACCGTCGACACCCACGTGTCGTGGCGGGCCAAGGAGCCGTGGCTCGGCAAGTACGACCCGGGCTACACCGGGCGCTTCAAGGACGTGTTCTCGGGCGCCGACGCCGCCGCCGCCGCCAAGGGCGGCAACCTGACCGACGCCGAGCGCAACCACGTCCGCGCGCTGTACGACTCCAACGTCAGCTACCAGGACCAGGTCCTCGGCGATCTGGTGCAGAAGCTCCAGGACGCAGGCATCTGGGACCAGACCATGCTCATCATCACCGCCGACCACGGCGACGAGCAGTGGGAGGACGGCCGGGTCGGCCACGGCGCGTCGAGCCGCGACATGCTGGTCCACGTGCCGCTGCTGATCCACTACCCGCCGATGTTCCCGGCCGGCAAGCACGCCGAGGGCACCGAGCTCATCGACGTGGTCCCCACCATCGCCGACGCGCTGGGGGTGAAGGCCGACCCCGAGTGGCAGGGCCAGTCGCTCATCCCGCTGGCCAACGGCGTGGGCGCCGGCTACGGGCGGCTGTCGTTCTCGTCGATGTACGAGGACAGCCACGGCGCCCGCATGGGCCCGTGGAAGATCCGCGTGTCGGGCGGCTCCAACCTGCGCATCTACGACTTCGCCAAGGACCCCGACGAGATGAAGCCGCTGCCCGACGGCGCGGCCGCGTCGATCGGCGGCCGCACGGTGCTCGATCCGTTCTGGACGCTGCGCGCGTTCAACAAGGACTGGAAGAAGGCGGCGTGGGGCAACGCCGCCAACGTCACCGCGCAGTTCGCCCAGGACCTGGGCGAGTAGCGTGGCCATCGCCGACGCCGAGCGGCGCCGGCTGCGCCCCGACGTGGGCGCCCGGCTGCTGCTCGACCGCCTGACCGCGACCGACGACGCCGCCACCTACGCGGCGTGGGTGCTGACCGCCGAGGTCGAGCACGGCTACCAGGCCACGCTCACCGACGCCGGCGCCGTCGAGCTCACCGCCGCGGGCGCCGCCGCCCCGGCCGACGCCGAGGACGACTTGCGCATGCTGTGCCGCCTGACCGCCCGCAGCGCCCGCAAGCGCGCCGCCGACGGCCTGCCGCCGTGGCCGCCCCGGGTCCTGCGCTGGCGCGGCCCCGGCCGGGGCGCCTGATCAGTCGTCGTCGTCTTCGTAGTAGACCGGCTCCCACCGCTCCTGGCTGGCCGGGCACAGCGAGCGGTAGGCGCAGCGGTCGCACCACGGGCCGGGGTTGGTGCGGGGGCCGTCGTCGACCGCCAGCGCGGCGGCCTCGATGTTGTCGAGCAGCGACGACGCCAGGCGCTCGGTGACCTCGGCGGCGGCCACCGGCGGCGACCACTCGACGGCGCGCTCGGCCACCCAGTGGATGCCCAGCCAGAAGCTGCGGGCCGCCTTCCACCACGCCGCCGACAACACCAGGTAGCCCTCGAGCTGGTCGCGCATCGACGAGCCCGGGAAGCGTCGGCCGGTCTTGTGATCGACCACCGCCAGGTGTTCGTCGTCGTACAGGTAGGCCGCGTCGACCACGCCTCGGTAGAACGCATCGCCGGCGTAAAACGGGGTGGTGGTGAGATCGTCGCGCACCGCCAGCGAGTACTCGACGAACTGGCGCTGGACCCGGCGCTGGCGCTTGAACCGGTTGATGCGCTCGGTGAACGGCGCGACGCCGGCGGTGAGGGCGTCGTAGCGGAGCTGCTCGTCCTCGTCGGTGAGCGCCACCCGCCCCTTGGCGTTGGCCTCGGCCGGCGGGGTGCCCTGCAGGGCGTGCTCGAGGGCGACGTGGACCGCCTTGCCGATGCGGGCCTCGGGCATCACCTCGGGCTCCGGCACCTTCTCGACGTACCGGAAGTGGAACAGGCGCGGGCAGCGCAACGCGGTCGAGACCTTCGAGGCCGACCACGGGGCGTGGATGAGCGCGCGCGTCGACGGCATCCCGCGTCGACGCTAGCACGGCGCCGCGCCCGGGCCGAAAACTTGCCCGGCGCCACCTCGCCGCGTACCACCGATCCCACGATGGTAGCCACGACCCACGAGTGCGACGTCTGCCATGCCAAGGTCCACGAGCTGCGCCGCGGTCGCTGCTGGGGCTGCTACGCCCGGTGGGCCGACGCCCGCCCGGTCGGCGCCGGGGCCCGCTGCGTGCTGTGCCTGGAGCGCCGGCGCCGGGTGCTGCGCTCGGTCGAGCTGGTGGGCGCGTGGCACCCGGTGTGCTTCTCGTGCCACGGCCAGGTCCAGGCGCTCGAGCCGGTGCCGCCGACCATCGCCGAGATCCGCGCCGCGCTGACCCGCGAGCGCCGCACCGGCGACCGGCGCTTCGGCAAGGCCGACAGCCGG
Organism: Kofleriaceae bacterium; assembly: GCA_041389965.1. Classification (GTDB taxonomy): domain Bacteria; phylum Myxococcota_A; class Polyangia; order Haliangiales; family Haliangiaceae; genus UBA2376. The sequence continues at coordinate 95,232 of JAWKQV010000005.1, forward strand.
GTGTTCCAGTACGAGCGGCGGGTCGGCCAGCGCCGCGAGCTGCGCGACGGCGAGTGGGTCACGATCGACGACGACATGCTGGTCGAGATGACGGTCGAGGGCGGCGAGCCGGCCCCGGCGCCGGTGTTCGCGATGCCGCCCGGCGCCACCGACTCCGACTTCGAAGACCTGACCCGGATCCTCGAGCGCGTCGCCGGCTAGCCTCGGCCGGCGCCCGTCACCGGCGCGGCGTCGCCGGGCCCAGGGGCCAGGGGTGGCGCGGCGGCGTCGCCATCCGCACCGGCGTCGAGGCCTCGGTCGGCGCCGGCCCCACCGCGGCGGGGGGCGCGTCGCTGGCGCGCATCGTGAACGCGCCCAGGCCGCCGAGCCCGACCACCAGGCCGATCGGGAGGACCTCGGACAACCGCCGGCCCTTGGCGGCGACCGTCACCAGCGTGCCCTGCTGGGTCACGGTGGCGGCGAACTTGCCGTCGCCGGTCAGCTGCGACACCGCCAAGCGCAGCCGGTCGCGATCGCGGATGACGGCGTCGAGCGCCGGGGCCCGCCCGGCGTAGCTCGGCAGCGCGGCCACCACCAGCGCGGCCAGGCCGCGCGGGACGATGTGGGCGGCGCGCATCAGCTCGATCCAGCCCTCCGACGCCAGCTTGAACCGGGCCGCGAAGGCGGCGTCGCGCGCCTGGTAGGTCCAGCTCATGCCGGTGGCGGTGAGCGCCACGATCGCCAGGGTGTGCTGGGTCAGGAGCTCCTTGCCGAAGCTGTCGGGCACCCGGCCGGCCATCAGCTGCAGCGCACCGGCCGACGGCTTCGACGCCACCAGCAAGAACGGGCGGGCGTCGAGCGCCTTGCCGATCAGCTCCCAGCTCGAGCCGCGCGGCCGGGCCGGCGTCTTCCAGCCGTCGTGCAGGCGCGGCTCGACCCACGCGCGAGTGCCGATCAGCAGCGCGCCGTCGCGGGTCAGGCCCAGCATCAGGCCGTCGTCGGTGGACGCCGCGGCCCGCCCGTCGATGGTGACCGCCGTGCCGCCCACGTTCTGGGCCAGCCGGGTCGGCAGATCGGCCGGCACCTTGCCGCGCACCACCAGCAGCATGTTGGGCCGCGCGGTGCCTGCCACCTGCACGAACCAGGTGAGCGATGTCAGGTCGGTCGCCGGATCGATGCCGACCAGCCCCTTGACCATCGACCGCCCGGCCTCGATGCCGGCCAGGGCCTGGCGCACGCCGTCGGCCAGCTCGGGCGCCTGGGCGACCAGCGGCTCGTCGGCCAGCTTGGCCAGCACCGGGTAGTTGTCGATCAGGGTCGGCTTGAGATCGAGGTGGACCACCAGGTCGGCCTCGTCGACAGCGGGCGCCAGCACCACCGCGGCCGGCGGGGCCTTGGGGTTCGGCGCTATCGAGAAGCCGGTCAGGCCCATGATCGCGGCCAGCACCAACTCCCACAACCTCATCATCATGCTTGCGTCGGGTGTCATGGCGGCAGCGTCGCACGCGCGCGGCGCCCCTGCCACCAGCGCACCGAATTGTAAACGCCGGTCGTCGTGCATTTCCGCGCGGCTCGCTCGTCGAGCTTTTCCATCATGTCAAGACTGGTCTCGCGGTGGGTCTTGGCTAGGATGACCCAGCTCGAGCGCGCGCTCGGGCGGACCTGGAACGCATCGGCTGAGGGGTCGCCGCCCACGCGGGACGCCCACACGGGGGACACACGATGAGCACGCTAGCCGTGGTTGAGGAGATCTTGCGGGACACCGGCGCACCCATGACCGTGCGCGAGATCGTCGAGCGCGCCGGCGCGCGGCTGCCCAGCAAGTCGAAGACTCCCGACACCGTGGTCGCGCGTGACCTGGCCATGGACATCAAGCGCCAGGGCGAGCTGTCGCGGTTCGTGCGCACCGCGCCCGGGCGCTACACGCTGCGGGCGCTGGTCGCCGCGGCGGCACCGGCCGGCGAGCTGGCGCCGATGACCGGCGGTCTCAAGCACGAGCGGGCCGCGGCCTTGCCCGCCGCCAAGCGCCACGACGCGCCGCGGCCCGACGCGGCCCGCCCGGCCGGCACCGCGGGCTGATCCTCGCGCGCCCCGGCAGGTCGGCGGCGCGAAGCCGTGCACCGGCCGGCGACCTGCGCGACACTGCCGCGGTGGCCAGCGCGGTCCGGACCATCATCCCGCCGCCCGCGATCCGCCGGGCCAGCGCGCTCGATCACGCCTGGATGATCGAGCTCGGCGCCGCCGCCTTCGCCGACCTGGGCGACTACCGCGAGGTGCTGCCGGCCTGGCTGCGCCAGCCCAACGTGGCGGCGTACGTCGACGATCCTGCCCCGCGCCGCGGGTTCACGCTGGTGGCGTTTTACCGCGACGACCACACCGCCGAGCACGTGGCAGATCTGCTGGCGATCACCGTCGAGCCGGCCTGGCGCGGCCACGGCCTGGGCCGGGCGCTGCTCGAGCACACCATGGGGTTGGCCCGGGCCACCGCCCAGGTCGGTCAGCTGACCGAGCTGCGGCTGTGTGTGGCCGAGGACAACCTGCGGGCCCAGCGGATGTACCTGGATGCCGGGTTCGAGCCGGTGGCGATCGAGGTCGGCCGCTACAGCGCCGGGCAGCGCGCGATCCGCATGCGCATCCCGCTGCCGTGACCCGGCGCGGCGCGCTCACCGGCCCGGGCGCAGCCGGTAGTGGTCCTGGAACCGCGGGTGGACCGCGCCGGCATCGTCGAGCAGCCACGCCATGCACAGGCGCCGCGGCACCGGGATCACCGCCGGCCGCCGGTAGGTGCCGAACACCAGGTCCCACAGCGGCGACGTGACGCCGTGGTTGGTGGCGGGGTCGACGAAGTGGTGGTGGAAGTGGTGCCGGCGCGCCCACCGCCCGTAGCGACCGATGCCGGCGTGGGTGTGCTCGCGACGGTGCAGCACCTCGTAGCCGACGTACATCACCAGCAGCCCGGCCACCACCGCGCCGCCGCGGGCGCCGCCGAGCGCGAGCGCCGGGCCGCCCGCGATCACCGCCACGACCGCCGCCACGCCGGCCTTCTTCACCGACGGCGCGAAGTAGTTGCCCTCGCTGTGGTGGCGGACGTGCTCGACGCCGAACGGGTTGCCGCGGAACCGGCGGTGGTGCCCCAGCCAGCGGTGGATGACGTACTCGAGGAAGGTCCAGGCGACCATGCCGACGACCACGGCGAGCGCGAGTGCGATCACGAGGCGATCCTTTCTGCGAACGTGCGCGCGGCGCTATCGGCCGCCCGGGGCGACGCGCCCCACCCGATAATCAGCGCCCGGGTCCCGGCCCGGGCCAGCCCGTCGACGTCGAACGGCGCGGGCGCGGCCCGGGCCAGCTTGGTCAGCTGGGCCTGACCGTGCAGCATGGTGGCCAGGCACAGCGCGCGCTCGACGGCCGGCCCCGCGGCCAGGTGGCCGCCGGCCATCGCCGCGGTGAGCGCCTCGACCAGCGGCGCCACCACCGCCAGCACCGCCCGCCCGGTGGCCGCGGCCAGGGCCGGGTCGGCCACCAAGATCCGCGGCTCGGCCAGCGCGACCGCCAGGAGCCCGGCGCCGTGCGGCTCGGCCTGCACGAACCGCCGGTAGCCGGCCACCAGGGCGAACACCCGGGCCAGCGGCGTGGCGCGCGCCGGCAGCTCGGCCACCACCGCCGCCGAGGTCCGGCCCAGCGCCTCGACGGTGCGGGTCACCAGCATCGCGACCAGGGCGTCCTTCGAGCCCACGTAGCGGTACAGCGCGCCCGGCGTGTAGTCGACCGCCGCCGCCAGCCGCGCCATGTGCAGCCCGTCGAGCCCGTCGCGCCCGACCAGCGCCAGCGCCGCGTCGAGGATGCGGCCCAGGTTGGCCTGGCGCCGCCGGGCCCGAGGCGGTGACTGATTCACTTCCTGACTCACAGTCTGTTTTGTAAATCTGATTTACGAAATCCGCAAGCCCGGTCACGACCGGCCCGGCGATCTCGCGCCCCGGGCCGTCGCGCCGCCGCCCGCCGTCGGGGATAGTCGGGCGATGCCGCCACCGCACCCGCCCGGGCGCCACGTCCCGTCGTCGGCGATCACCTCGTTCATCGTCCCGTCCGAGATCGAGGCGCTGCTGGCGCCGTGGCTGGCCGAGCCGGCCGACCGCGCCTTCGTCGCGCGCTGCATCCTGGCCGAGGGGCCGGCCCACCACCGCGGCACCAACTTCGTGCTGCTGCGCCTGCTCGGCCTGCTGGCCCAGCGCCACGCGCCGACCACGCCGCTGGGCCCGACGGTGGCGGTCCCGATCCGCCTCCCGCCCCGGCTGGCGGCCGGTCACGACGACGCCGACTACCCGCTGGCGTTCCCCCGCCGCGTCCTCGAGCGGCTGGCCCCGCCCGGGTCGCCCACCCTCGACGCCATGGTCGACTGCGTCACCGACGGCCCGCCCCAGCACGCGCTGGCCAACGCCGCGATGCTGTGCCTGCTCGACGCCCTGCTGGCCTCGGCCGAGCCGCCGGCGTGATCGATCCGTCGCTGACCCAGTCGTTCCTGGCCGCGGCCGCCGAGCTCGGCATGTGCAGCGCGGCGTGGCTCCTGGTGCGCGAGCTGGCCGCCGAGGGCGGCGCCGCCCAGGTCGCGACCATCCGCGACTACCTGGGCCGTGAGTTCCCGGTGCTCGACGCGGTGTGCGCCCGCTACCTCGCCGGCCAGCTGGCCCCGGTGGTCGATCCGGCCCCGGTGGTGGCGGCGTGCGCCGACGCGGCGCGGGTGCTGGTGGTCGGCCTCGAGGCCGACTTCCTCGACGCGCTGGTCCCGGCGCTCGACGCCGAGGTCGGCCTGCTCACCCACAGCGAGCTCGACGTCGACTGGGACCGCGTGCTGGCCAACTACGGCGGCCGGGTGGTGCCGTGCGACCTGGCCTCGTTCCAGCGCTTCGCCGGCAGCCGCGGCGCGCTGGTCACCTTCCTCTACGGGGTGCGCGCCTCCAGCGCCCACGTCAACCCGACCTGGCTGAGGGTCATCGCCGGCGACGTCCGCGCGCAGTTCCGCACCCTGATCGGGTGGGACGTGCTGGGCAGCGAGATGTTCGTCTACCCGCGGTGGCTGGTGCAGGCGCCGTTGGCCGACTTCTCGCACGTCGTGCCATGACCAGCGCGGCCCTGCTCACCACCGCGATCTTGATCGTCGCCCTCGGCGGCCAGGCGGTGTGGCCGCGGTTCCGGCTGACCATCGTGACCGCCGGCGCCGGCGCCGCGTGCCTGGTGACGAGCCTGACCGGCGCCGCCTCGACCCGCCAGCTGCTGGCCGCGGTGCCGTGGGACGTGCTGATCATGCTGATCGCCCTGGGCCTGCTGTCCGAGCTGCTGGTGGCGTCGCGGCTGTTCGGCGCGCTGGCGCTGGCGTCGACCCGCCGCTCGGGCGCGGCCCCCCTCCGCCTGCTGGTGATGTCGTCGGTCGGGATGTACCTGGTCAGCGGGCTGGTCAACAACCTGACCGCGATCTTGTTCGTCTTGCCGGTGCTGCTGCGGCTGTACCAGCTCCTGGGCGTCACCCAGCGCTACCTGTCGTGGTCGCTGGGTGTGCTCTTGGTGGCGTGCAACCTGGGCGGCGCGGCCACGCCGATCGGCGACTTTCCGGCCATCCTGCTCCTCGGCAGCGGCCGGATGGGCTTCGTCGACTACCTGGTGGCGGCGGCCCCGCCGACCGCGGCGGCGCTGGCGGTGGTGCTGGTGATCACGGTCGTGGTGGTGCGCCCGACCCGTGATCTCGAGGACAGCCCGCTGCGCCGGCGGATGACGCTGGCGGTGATGCAGGCGCTGTATCGCCGCGTCACGCTCGAGCGCCGCCTGCTGGTGCCGGCGGCGGCGGCCATGGTGGCGATGATCGTGGCGTGGGTGACGGTGCCGCCGACCCGGGTCGGCCCCGAGCTGATCTGCTGGCTGGGCGTGGGCGCCGCCCTGGCCACCGCGCCGCGCACCGCCGAGCGGCTGCTGCGGACCCGCATCGAGGTCGACGCCGCGCTGTTCTTGCTGGCGCTGTTCGTGATGGTCGGCGCGGTCAGCCGGGCCGGGACCTTCGCCGCGCTGGCGACCTGGCTCACCCAGCTGCCGGTGTCGCCGATGGCCCAGCTGGCGATCTTCTTGGTGTTCGCCGGCGTGCTGACCGGGCTGTTCTCGGCCGGCCCGTCGATGGCCGGCCTGCTCGAGGTGGCGCAGCTGCTGGCCCGCGACATGTCGCCGACCGCGGTCTACGTCGGGCTGGCGCTGTCGGTGTGCGCCGGCAGCTCGCTGTTTCTGACCGCGGCCACGTCGGGGCCGATGGCGCAGATCATGACCGAGAAGGCCGGCATCACCGACCGCCACGGCGCGCCGCTGGAGTTCAGCTTCTTCCGGTTCGCGCCGGTCGGGCTGGTGGCGTTCGTGGTGATCCAGACCATCGGGCTGGCCTACGCGCTGGCGGTCGCCGCCGCCGCCTGAGCCGCGCGCTGGCGAGCTCGCCGACGGGCCTGGCGCCGCGCCCACACCAGACCGACGCAGCCGACGATGGGCGCGGCGGTCGCCAACAGGCGCGCCACCACCGCCCACCCCGAGCCGAAGCCGCCCTGGGCCAGGTGCGCCAGCGACAGCGCCGCGTCGACGCCGGCCGCCCCAGCGATCGCCCCGAGGAGCCGCGGCCGCGGTCGTCGGGCCGCGCGCCACAGCGCCACCGCCAGGAGCCCGTCGAAGGCCGCCCACGCCAAGAGCGTGCCCGGGCCGTACCCGAACCAGCCGGCGCGGCCGGTCGCCGCCGCGATCGCCAGGAGCGCCGTCCACGGCACCAGCGGCACCGCCAGCACCCACGCCAGCGCGCTGGGGTGCTTGACCACCGTGCGCACGCCGAAGCCCACCAGCCCGCCGCCGGCGAAGCCGCGCAGCGCATCGAGCAGGTGCAGCGCCGCCGCCTCGCCGGCCGGGTAGCACAACCACACCGGGTCCCACCGCGGCGGGTGGAACCGGGCCTTGAACCGGCGCAGCCCCTCGAAGTCGTACAGCGCGCCGCCCACCCGCCCGAGCTGGCGCATCCACGCCGGCACCGCGCCGGCCAGCGGCGCCAGGCCGGTGGTGGCGTAGCGGAAGCCGTCGGCGGCCAGGTCGCGCAGCGCGAGATCGATCAGCAGCTCGCTGGTGCCGTTGGGCACCGCGTCGCCGCGGATCAGATCTTCGATCAGCCAGCCGTGCCGGGCCGGCACCGGCACCAGCGCCGCGAACGCCACCGCGCGCCCGTCGCGCTCGGCCACGTAGTAGCGGTGCAGCTCGGGCTCGGCGAACGGCACCAGGGTGACCAGGAACTGCATCGGCTCCATCGCCCGGCCGGTCAGCCAGGTGTCGACCAGGGCGTCGAGCTGGCGCCGCAGCGGCGTGCCGACCGCGACCTCGGCCGGCGTGACCCGCCGGACCCGCACGCCCTTGGCCCGCGCCCGGCGCAGCTGCTCGCGCAGGCTGCGGTGGCCACGCACGATGGCGTCCCACTGCTGCGGATCCCACGCCGGCTGCTCGCCCAAGAGCACCCGGTCGAAGCCAGGCCAGGCCGGCTCGTCGTCGACCGCGAACAGCGACGCCCGGCGGCCCGCGGCCCGGGCCGCGTCGACGAACCGCTGGGCCACCGCGGCCCGGTCGGCCGGCGCGGCGTGGGGGCCGCCGGCCGCGATCCAGGCTCCGCCGGTGTCGAGGTAGGCCACCGCGCCGGCCGGGTCGCACCACGCCGACAGCCCCGGCTCGAGGCCCTGGTAGGCGACCGCGTCGCGGCCGTGGCGCGCCAGGTCCTGGCGCAGCCGCGCCGACGCCGTTGCCGGGACCGGGTCCATGGTCCTCCGACTACCACGCGCGGACCTTGACCGGGTCGGGCCGACGTGCGCAGAAACGTCGCATGACTGACTTCCAGGTGGCGGCGGTCCTGCTGACGTTGACGGCCGCGCTGGCCTACATCAACGCCCGGATCTTGCGCCTGCCGTCGGCCATCGGACTGATGACCACCGCCCTCCTGGCGTCGCTGGTGGGGCTGGCCCTCGACGCCGCCGGCGTGACCGACGTGGCCGCGCGGGTCGACCTGCTGCTGATCCGGGTCGACCTGGCCCACGCCCTGCTGCACGGGATGCTGGGCGTGATGCTGTTCGCGGGCGCGCTCCACGTGAACCTGGGCGACCTGCGCGAACAGCGGGCCCAGATCATCGCGCTGGCGCTGGGCGCGACCGCGCTGTCGACCGCCCTGGTCGGCCTGGGCGCGTACTACCTGTTCGGCGCGCTCGGCATGCCGATCTCGTTCATCTCGTGCCTGCTGTTCGGCGCGTTGATCTCGCCGACCGATCCCATCGCGGTCCTGGGCATCCTCAAGTCGGCCGGCGCGCCGCACGCGGTCGCGGTCACCATCACCGGGGAGTCGCTGTTCAACGACGGGGTCGGCGTCGTCATCTTCCTGGTGGTCATGGGCGTCGCCGCCGGCGGCGAGCCCACCGCCGGCTCGGTGGCCCACCTGTTCTTCCAGGAGGCCCTGGGCGGGGCGGTGTTCGGCCTGGCGGTCGGCTACGTCGGCTTCCGCCTGCTGCGCAGCATCGACCAGTACTCGGTCGAGCTGCTCATCACCCTGGCCATGGTGTTCGGCGGCTACGCGCTGGCCGAGGCGCTGCACCTGTCGGCGCCCATCGCCGCGGTGATGGCCGGCCTGCTGGTGGGCAACCAGGGCCGCAGCCTGGCGATGTCCGAGGAGACCCGGGTCCACCTCGACACGTTCTGGGAGCTGATCGACGAGATCTTGAACGCGGTGTTGTTCCTGCTCATCGGGCTCGAGGTGGTCCACCTCGAGCTGACCACGCCGCTGGCGGTCGCGGCCGGCCTGACCATCCCGATGGTGCTGGCCGCGCGCTGGATCTCCGTGCTGATCCCCACGACGTTCTTGCCCCGGCTGCGCCGCGAGGTGCCGGGCACGGTCGCCATCCTGACCTGGGGCGGCCTGCGCGGCGGCATCTCGGTGGCGCTGGCGCTGTCGCTGCCGCCAGGCCCCGAGCGGGCCACCATCCTGGCGGTGACCTACGCGGTCGTCGTGTTCTCGATCCTGATCCAGGGCCTGACCCTGGGCCGGCTGGTCCGCGCCAAGACCGGCGCGATGTCGCCGTCGGTGCCGCGGGCCGCCCCCTGATCGGCCGGCCGCCTACGAGGTCGCCTCGACGCTGGCCACCGCCGGCGCCGGCGCGGCATGACGCTCGGCGGTCTTGGCCATCATGAAGCGCATGACGTAGGGCATGCCGACCTGCACCGTGTTGAGCTTGGGCGCGAGCTGCGACGACAACCCGAACATGATGAGCGCGGCGCGCTCGACGTAGAACCAGCCCTGCGGGTACGCGATCGACTTCATCAGGTCGCGCAGATCGTCGCGCTTCATGTCGGGGTCGGCCAGCTGCTGGGCCACGTTGGGATCGATCTTGGAGAAGTCGGTGATGTTGAGGTTGAGCAGCTTCTCGAAGTACTTGCGCACCGTGCGCTCGAGCAGCTCGCGATCGCCGCCCTCGGCGACGAAGCCCATGGTCTCGATGCCGCGCACCACCATGTCGTCGTTCTTGGTCAATAGGCCCTGGAGGATGTCGAGCATGCCGTCGGCCAGGTTGGCCGACAGCTCGGTGGCCGAGCCGAGGTCGAGCACCACGATGCGGACCTGCCCGGCCGGCCCCTTCTGGACGAAGAAGTTCCCCGGGTGCGGGTCGGCGTGGAAGAACCGATCGATGAACAGCTGCTTGTAGAACACCTGGGTCAGCTTGGTGGCGACCGCGTAGGGGTCGAGGCCCAAGGTCGACAGCGCGTCCTTCTTGCTGATCTTGACCCCGTCCATGAAGGTCATCGTCAGCACGGTCTTGCAGCTCCACGCCGGGTGCACGGTGGGGAACAGCGTGTCGGGGTCGTCGGCGAAGGCGGCGCTCATGCGGGTCAGGCAGCGCGCCTCGTTGGCCAGGTCGGTCTCGCGGGCCAGCATGTCGCCCAGCTGCTCGTGGACCCGCTCGATCTGGTGGATCGGCACGAAGGTCCGGTAGACCCGGAGGGCCCAGCCCAGCACCCGCAGGTCGACCCGGATGATGTCGGCGACGTTGGGGTAGAGCACCTTGACCGCCAGGCGCTCGCCGTCGGCGGTGAACGCCTCGTGGACCTGGCCCAGCGACGCCGCCGCGATGGGCTGCTTCGAGAAGCTGGCGAAGGCCTGCTGGGGCGACTTGCCCAGCGCGCGCTCGAAGGCCTTGGCGATCTTGCCGTAGGGCTGGGCCGGGACCTCGTCCTGCAGGCCCTCGAGCTCCTCGGTGTACGATCGCGGCAAGAACGTGCCCATGATCGACAGGATCTGGCCGAGCTTGATGTAGACGCCGCGCAGGCGAACGAAGCCGCTGTACATCCGCCGCGCGTTCTTGCGGTGGACCTTCTTCCAGCGCTCGGCGGTGCCGTAGCGGGACGGCCACAGCCGGGCCCACGACATCGACCACAGGTAGCTGATGAAGATGGTGCCGAACACCCGCATGGCGCGGATCAGGCGGATCGCGGCCCACATCAGGTGTTCATCGCCGGTGCGTGGTCGCCGTACACGTCGGGCGATGGTAGCACGCGGTCGCGGCCTGCCAGGCGTCGGCGCTCGGATGTCGGCGGGACGCGCGACCGATCGCGCCGCGGGCGATCAGCAGGCCGCGTCGGTGACCAGGCAGGCGCGGGCTGCGCCGGCGTCGCGGGTGGCGGCCTGGGCGTGGTCGGCGCTGCCGATGGCGCCCAGGGCCAGGGCGATCAGGGCGACGAGGGCGCAGCCGAACCCGACGTCGCGGGTGCGGTGGTGGCGGTTGCGGACGATGATGGCGTCGTAGCGGGTGGCGGTGGTCATGGGTGGCTCCTTCGTCCGGTTGGATGCCGGTGGCGCGCGGTCGGATGACGCGCGTCGGCGAGGCGAGCTATTTCACGTCGCGGGCCAAGCCGTCGCGGGCCGACCGGCACGTGCGGACGGCTACTTGCGGGGGCGTCGGCCGCTGGCCGCCGGCGCCTGAGACGTCGCACGGCTGTCGCAGGGGCGCCGGGCTACTTGAGCAGGCGGGCCAGGCGGTTGCGGCTGATGCCCAGGACCCGCGCCGCCGCCGACTGGTTGCCGCCGGCGCGCTCGACCGCGGCGCGGACGTAGCGCCGCTCGACCTCGGCCAGCGCGAGCTCGTGGGGGACCACCACGCCGGCCACCGCCGCCGCCGGCAGCCCGCCGCCCAGGCCCAGCGCCGCCGCGTCGAGAGTCGGGCCCCGCGCCAGCACCACCGCGCGCTCGATGGCGTGCTCGAGCTCGCGCACGTTGCCGGGCCACGGGTGGCGACACAACGCCCGGCGCGCGTCGTCGGACAGGGCCGGCACCGCCTTGCGATGGCGGCGGCCGTACAGCGCGGCGAAGTGCTCGGCCAGCTCGAGGATGTCGGCGTCGCCCCGGGCCCGCAGCGGCGGCAGCTCGACGTCGACCACGCGCACCCGAAAGTACAGGTCGCTGCGGAACTGCCCGGCCGCCACCATCGCCGCCAGATCGCGGTTGGTCGCGACCACCAGCCGCACGTCGGCGGTCAGGGTCTCGCGCCCGCCGACCCGCTCGAACCGGCGCTCCTGCACCAGCCGGAGGAGCTTGCCCTGGAGCGGCAGCGGCAGCTCGCCCAGCTCGTCGAGGAACAGCGTGCCGCCGGCGGCCACCTCGACCTTGCCCAGCACCCGCGCGTCGGCCCCGGTGAACGCCCCGCGCTCGTGCCCGAACAGCTCGCTCTCGACCAGGTTGGCCGGCAAGGTGGTGCAGTCGACCGCGACCAGCGGCGCGGCGCGGCGCTCGCTGTTGACGTGGATGGCCCGCGCGAACACGCCCTTGCCGGTGCCGGTCTCGCCGCGCAGCAGCACGGTGGCGTCGGTGGCGGCGGCCCGGGCGATGACGTCGTAGACCTCACGCATCGCCGGTGACTGTCCGACCACGTGGTTGTAGCGGCCGCGCACCGCCACGCCGGGCCGCTCGCGGTGGCCGCGCAGCGTCGTGAACTCCAGCGCCCGGCCGATCTGATCCGCCAGCGCGACGGCGAACGTGCGGTCGCGCTCGGTGAACGCCCCGGCCCGGTGGTTGAGCACCTGGAGCACGCCGCGCCGCGCGCCGTCAGGGCCGCGCACCGGCACGCACAGCATCGACCGCGTGGTGTAGCCGGTGCGCTCGTCGACGTTGCGCTCCCAGCGCGGATCGTCGGCGGCGGCGGCCAGCATCACCGGCTCGCCGGTGGCGGCCACCGCGCCGGCCACGCCGCGCCCGACCGGCAGGCGCAGGTCGCCGGGATCGAGCGCGTCGGCCAGCCGCGCCCGCAGCTCGCCGGTGGCGCCGTCGATCACCCACAGCGTGGCCCGCTCGGCGCCGATGGCCCGGGCCACCCGCTCGGCGCACGACGCCAGCAGCTCGTCGAGCTCGACCTCGCGCGCGATCATCGCGCCCAGGTCGGCCAGCAGCTCGAAGCGTTGCTCGTCTTCGCTCATCCGTCGCGGCGGCAGCATAGCGCGGGCGTCGGGCCCTGGACCGATCACGCCACCGACACCGCCGCCATCGTCACCTCGGTGCGCCGGGTGCCGCCGGCCTCGACGTGGAGGAGGGTCCCCTCCCGGGCCGCGCTGGTGCGGGGGCGCGCGAGCGCGGCCCGGGCCTCGATGGCCGCGACCTGCTCGTCGCTGCGCCGCGGATCGTGGTGGAACAGGACCAGACGCCGGACCCCGGCGGCGCTGGCCAGCGCCACCGCGGCCTCCCAGGTCGAGTGGCCCCAGCCGACCTTGCCGGGATACTCCTCGGGCGTGTACTGGGCGTCGTAGATCAGCACGTCGGCGCGGGCCGCCAGCCGCACCAGCGCGGGGTCGACGCACGCGAAGTGCTCGGTGTCGGTGGCGTACACCACCGACGCGCCCGCGTAGTCGAGCCGGTAGCCGTAGACCGGATCGGGATGGTTGAGCTTGGCCATGGTCACGCGGACGTCGTCGACGTTGAACGGTTCGCCCACCCGCGGCTCGCGCCAGCGCAGCTGCGGGCGCACCTCGTCGAACTCGACCGGGAAGAACGGCGCCGACATCTGGCGCCGCAGCGCCGCCTCGAGAGGCATCACGCCGTTGGCGCCGGTCACCACCTCGATCCAGTTGCCCGGGACGTACAGCGGGGTGAAGAACGGCAGGCCCTGGATGTGGTCCCAGTGCAGGTGCGACAGCAACACGGTGGTCGCCGACGGGCCGTTGGTCACCAGGCGGTCCCCCAGGGCGCGCAGGCCGGTGCCGGCGTCGAACACGATGCGGGTCGCGCCGGCCACCACCTCGACGCAGCTGGTGTTGCCGCCGACCTGTGCGGTGGCGATGCCGGGCGCGGCGATCGAACCGCGCACGCCGTGGAAACGAACGGACAGCAAGTTGGCCATGGAGACTCCTGCGACGAGGGGAAGCGACCTCGCCGACCCGACGGTGCGATTGCAGGTCGCGCGCCACCGCGCCGCCCCGCGCGGTCGACCACTTGCCCGCCGGTGGGTGCGCCACCGCGGAGCACCTGCGTCACCGCGGCGCAGCCGCGCGCGGGGCGAGGCGCGTGGGGGTCGGTGGGCCGCCCGGTGGCCCCGCGGCGCGCCCGCGACCCTCAGCGGCGCCCGAGCCGGCGCAGGGCGCGCAGCTCGGGGACGCGGAACGCCGCCATGGCCCACAGGTACAGGCCGCCATAGATGGGCAGCGCGATCGCGGCGGCGCGCAGGACACCCCGCGGCGCGATGGCGTGGACGGCCAGCCACGCCGCGGCGCCGGCCACCACCGCCGCGCCCAGCGCGCCCAGCCCCAGCGCCACCGGCACCGGCACGCCGCCGATGCGCCGCGCCAGCCAGCGCCGGAGCAGCTCGTACTCGACCCACGCCGCCACGCCGCCGCTGGCGGTCAGGCCGAACGCGCCCCACACCGGCGCGTAGCCGAAGTGGTGGCGCAGCGGCAGCGCCAGGGCCCACCCGGCGACGAACGTGATGGCGACCCGCGCCAGCGCGGCGTGGAGCGGCGTCCGCGTGTCGCCCAGCGCGTAGAACGCCGAGGCCAGGAGCCGCCCCTGGGTGCCGGCCGACAGGCCGATGGCCGACCCGGCCAGGATGATCCACACCGCGTGGGTGTCGCCGGCGTCGAAGTGCCCCGACTGCAAGATCAGGCCGACGATGACGTCGCCGATGGCGACGAAGGCGACCGCCGACGGCACCACCAGGAACACCACCCGCCGCAGCGAGCTGCGCAGGCGCGCGCGCAGCGCGGCCGCGACCGTGGCCTCGTCGCCGGTGGCGCCGGCCATCTCGGGCAGCTCGGCGGCCGAGATCGCCATCCCGAACAGGCTGACCGGCAACAGGTACAAGGTCTGGGCCGAGGCCATGCCGGCCACCATCGCGCCGCCCAGGTAGCTGGCCAGGAGCTGGTCGAGGTACGACGACAGCTGCACCGAGCCGCGGCCGATCAGCACCGGCCCGAACGCGCGCGCCGTCGAGCGCACCCCCGGCGTGCCCACCGCCAGGCTGGGCCGCAGGGTCCCGAGCAGCCGCCACACCGTCGGCAGCTGGACCAGCAGCTGGCCGGCCGAGCCGATCACCACGCCCCACGCCAGCCACTCGACCAGCCGGTCGGCGTGGCCGGCCAGGCGGCGGCCGGCCACCACCAGCACCGCGATCTGGGCCGCGTTCCACACCACCGGTGACACGTACGACAGGAAGAACTTGCGGTGGCTGTTCTGCACGCCCAGGCACCACGCCGACAGCACCAACAGCGCGACGCCCGGGAACATGATCTGCACCAGGCGCACGGTCAGCTCGTGGGTGGCCCCCTCGAAGCCGGGGGCGATGACCGCCACCAGCGGCCGCGCCGCCAGCACGCCGACCAGGGTGATCGCCGTGGCCACCAGCGCCAGCAGCGTGCCCACCGCGCGGGCCACCACCCGGGCCTCGGCGTCCTTGCCCTCGGCGCGCAGCCGGGCGTAGACCGGGATGAACGACGCCGACAGGACGCCCTCGCCCAGCAGGTTCTGCAGCAAGTTGGGGATGCGCAGCGCGGCCCGGAACGCACCGACCGCCTCGGTCAGGCCCAGGTAGTGGGCGATGACCCGCTCGCGCGCCAGGCCGGCGATGCGTGACAGGAAGATGCCCAGGCCGACCGCGACGGCTCCGCCGAGACGGCGTCGAGGGCGCGGCTCCGACATCGGCGGCATTGTCAGCGGCGCGGCCGGTGGGGGCAAGCCCGCGCGGTCACAGCCAGCGGCGCAGCCGGAACGCCAGCCAGGCCAGGGCCCGCCGCCACCACGCCAGCCGATCCCAGTCGGCGGCGGTGAACGGCGTGGTGTGCAGGTGGTCGGCGAACCACTGCGCCTCCATGGTCGCGCCGACGTCGCCGTCGACGGCCTCGACGATGACCTCGAGGTTGTAGCGCAGCGAGCGGGCGTCGAGGTTGTAGCTGCCGATGGCCGCCCACACGCCGTCGACCACCGCGCTCTTGGCGTGCATCATCGGCCCGTCCCAGCGCAGGATGCGCACCCCGGCCTTGGCCAGGCGGTGGTAGACGTATAGCCCGGCGTAGGCGACGGTGCGGACGTCGGACCGGCCCGGCACGATCACCGCCACGTCGACCCCGCGCCGGGCCGCGCGCATCAGCGCCCGGCGCAGGCCACGGTCCGGCAGGAAGTACGCGTTGGCCAGGTGGACCGACGTCCGCGACGCCTCGATGGCGCGCAGGTACGACCGGCGGATGGCGCCACGCCGGCGGATCTTGCGGTTGTCGACCACCCGCACTGCGGTGGCGCCGACCCGCGGCGCGTCGGGCGCGTCGGCCCGGGGCGGCGCTGGGTACGGCGTGCCCCCGGCTGCCAGCCAGGTGGCCCGAAACAGCCGCGCCAGATCGCGCACCACCGGGCCGCGCACCTCGCAGTGCAGATCGTGCCAGCCGAGGCCGCCGTCGGCCAGCGGCGCGTAGTCGTCCGAGATGTTCAGGCCGCCGGCGAAGCCGACGGCGTCGTCGACCACCAGGATCTTGCGGTGGTCGCGGTGCGACCAGTCGAACCGCGCCCGCCACGGCGCCAGCGGGTGGAACTGGACCACCTCGACCCCGGCCGCGCGCAGGCGCGCCAGGTAGGCGCCGCTCAGCCCGAGCCCGCCGACCGCGTCGTACAGGACCCGGACCGCGACGCCGGCGGCGGCGCGCGCGCACAGCGCGTCGGCGAACCGCTGCCCGGTGCGATCGTCCTCGAGGATGTAGGTCTCGAGCACCACGCTGGCGCGGGCGGCGGCGATCGCCGCCAGCATCGCCGGGAAGGCCTCGCCGCCGCTGCGCAACAGGGTCAGCGTGTTGCCCCGGCGCAGCCGGTACAGGCTGCGGGTGTAGCGCCCGATCGCCGCCAGCAGCGAGGTCGACTCGTCGAGGCGGGCGGCGGCGCCGGGCGCGGTCACGCCGCTCCGTACCGTACGCCGACGATGGTGTACGACGCCGCGCCCTTGGGCCGCTCGACGGTGATCTCGTCGCCGTCGCGCCTGCCCAGGAGGGCCCGGGCCACCGGCGAGTCGATGCTGATGTAGCCCTGCTTGGGATCGAACTCGTCGGGCCCGACCAGGCGGTAGCAGACCTCGTCCCCGGCGTCGTCCTCGAGCGTGACCCACGCGCCGAACGCGATCCGCCCGCGGTCGGCCGGCGCCTCGCGCACCACGGTCAGCACGTCGAGCCGCTTGGCCAGGAACTCGATGCGCCGATCGATCTCGCGCAGCCTGCGCTTGCCGTAGATGTACTCGGCGTTCTCGCTGCGATCGCCCAGCGCCGCGGCGTCGGCCACCTGCTGGGTCACCCGCGGCCGCTCGACCGTCCACAGGGTGTCGAGCTCGGCGCGCAGCCGGCGCTCGCCCTCGGGCGTGATGTACTTCGCCGACGGCGGGCGGGGTTTGCGATCGCGGATCGACATGCGCTCGCAGTGTACTGCCGCCAGCGCCGGCGCGGCGGCGCGGCCGCCCGGAGCGCTTCTCGGGAACAAACCGGCCGGCGACCGCGTACGATCGAGGCGTGCGCGCGTTGGCAGCCCTGGTGTTCGTGACGCTCGCCTGCGGCGGGAGCGGTGGCCGCTCGGCCCCGGCCGGGCCGCCGCCCGACGCCGCGTCCCCGCCTGGCGACGCCGCGCCGGCCCGCGCGCCCGACGCCGCCGCGCCGGCGGCCCCACCGGCCAGCGCCGCCGCGCCCCGCGCGGCGATCGACGTGACCCCGCCGTGCCCCAAGGTGGTGCCGCGCCCGGCCGCGCCGGTCGACACCATGCGGCTCACCGCGGCGACCTGGGCGGCGCTGCCCGGCTGGGCCGACGATCACCACGCCGCGGCGGTGCCCGCGTTCCTGGCCTCGTGCGCGAAGCTGGCCGAGCTCGACGACAAGGCCTGGGTCGGGCTCGACCACCGCTTCGGCCGCGCCGGGCAGTGGCGCGCCGCCTGCGCCGCCGCCGCCGCGGTGCCGGCCGGCGATGACGCCGCGGCCCGGGCCATGTTCGAGCACGGGTTCCGGCCGTGGCAGGTCGCCGGCCGGCGCGGCCCGGTCGGCAAGCTCACCGCGTACTTCGTCCAGCCGCTGCGCGCCTCGCGCACGCGCCACGACCAGTACCAGCACCCGATCTATCGCCGACCACCCGAGCTGGCGATGATCGACCTGGCCAAGTGCAGCCCGACCGGGCGCGGCCGCAAGCAGTGGGGCAAGCTCGATCCCGCGACCGGCGCGCTGGTGCCATTGCCGACCCGGGCCGAGATCCGGGCCGGCGCCTTCGCCGGCCGCGGCCTGGAGCTCTTGTGGGTCGACGATCCCATCGACGAGCTGTTCCTGCGCATCGAGGGCTCGGGCCGGGCCAGGCTCGACGACGGCACCGAGGTGTGGGTCGAGTACGACGGCAAGAACGGCCAGCCCTACACCGGCCCGGCCCGGCTGCTGCGGGACCGGGGCGAGCTGCCGCGCGGCCAGGGCACGATGGCCGGGATCCGCGCCGCGCTGGCGGCCCACGGCGACGGCGTCCACGAGATCATCGACGGCGACGCCTCGATGGTGTTCTTCAAGCTGGGCACCCGGGCCGGCGCCATCGGCTCGCAGGACGTGGTGCTCACGCCGCAGCGCTCGGCCGCGGTCGATCGCAGCTTCATCGCCGCGTCGACGCCGCTGTGGATCGACGGCGCGGCGCCCCGGGTGGGCGCCCGCGGCACCGAGCCGTGGCAACACCTGGTCATCGCCCAGGACACCGGCGGCAACATCAAGGGCGCGGTGCGCGCCGACCTGTACTGGGGCGCCGACGCCGCCGACGGTGACGTGGCCGGCCACCTGGGCGGGCCCGGCCGCTACTGGGCGCTCCTGCCACGCGGGGTCCGGCCGAAGTAGCCGCGCCGCGCCGGCGCCTGACGTTTAAGGTGGCATTTAAGCCCGCCGCGGCTGGCGAGGCCGGCGCGTCCCGTAGGGTGACGCCATGCACAACCTCGTCTGCGCCTGGTCGCGCCTGTCCGTGCTCGCGATCCTGACCGCAGCGTGCGGCGGCCCTGACGCTCCCCCGGGCGCTGACGCAGGGCCGGTCGCCATCACCTGCGCCGATCCACCCGTCGCGCTGCGCGGCGTGGCGCCGGCCGCGGTCGCCTGGGCCGTCGAGGCCACCGCACCGAGCGAGCTCGTCGACCTGGCCGTCCTCGACGACGGCGTGGCCCTGGTCACCGCGACCACGACGGCGCCCCTCGAGCTGGCCGGCGTCGCGGTCGCGGCGACCGGGCCCAAGCCGACGCTGGTCGCGATCGCGGTCGACGCCGCCGGCCACGGCGCCTGGGGCCAGGCCCTGCTGCGCGGCGACGCCGATGGCGCGCGGGCGGTGGCCGCCGGCGGTGGCGACGCCTGGGTGGCGATCTTCGCCCGCGGCGACGTGGTGCTGGATCCGGCTGGCGCCGCGCGGCCGCTGACCCTCGCGCCGGTCGACCTCACCCTCTTGCTCGTGCGCGCCGGGCCCGCGGGCGTCACGCTGGTGGCGACCCTGACCGGCGGCCTCGACTGGACCGTGCTGGCGCTGGCCCCGACGCCGACCGGCGGCGTGCTGATCGGCGGAGCCATCGTCGGCGACGCCCTTACCATCACGACCACCGGCGCGCCGCAGGCGTACCCGACCGGGCAGCCGGGCGAGCCCGGCCACGGCTGGTTCGCCGCGCTCGACGCGGCCGGCCGGGTGCGCCAGGTCCAGGCGATCACCGGCACCGCCACCAGCGCCGTCACGACGCTGCTCGCCCGGCCCGACGGCGAGGTGGCGGTGGCCGGCCGCTACGGGTCCTTCCCGCGCGGCCAGCTCGCCACCTTCGGTCAGCCGCCGGCGAGCCGCGACCTGGTCAGCGCTTCGTCCGACGACGATCCGGCGGCCGACGCCTTCGTCGCGCGCTACGCCGACGCCGGCACCCTGCTCGACGCGACCCGCGTCATCTCGTACGAGAACGGACCGACCCCGGTGCCGCTGGCCGAGCTCGACGGACAGCTGGTGGCCCAGGTCACCGCCCGCGCCTACGACCTGACGTTCGACGTGGCGCCGGCGCCGTGGGTGATCCCGGCCGCCGCGACCATCACCTACGCCCTCGGCGCGTGGGCAGCCGACGGAGGCTTCGCCTGGGCCCGCGCCAGCGCCGCCTTCGACCTGCTGGCGAGCGGTCGCGGCGCGGCCCTGGTCGAGGGCGTCGGGGCCTGGGTCGCGCAGCCGGGGACCGCGGCCGAGCTGGCGGTGACGCTGCCGCCGGCGTTGTCCAACCTGGTGCTGGTCGACCTCGACGGCGACGGCGCCGTGGCCGGGGCGCGCCACGCCGGGTTCGAGCGCGCGCCCCAGGTGCGCCTCGGCCAGGTGACCGTGCGCCCCGGCTGCGGCGCTCGGTGGTTCACCGCGGCCAGCGCCACCGGCCCGGCGACGCTGGTCGGCTCGACCACGCAGGCGACGTCGCCCGCCGCCGACGGCCGCGTGGTGCTGTTCGGCCTGACCGCCGACTAGCCTGCGGCCGGCCGGCCCGCTGCGCCGCTCACCACGGGGTCTCGCCGCCGCGCCAGTGCAGGAAGCGGCCGCTGGTCGCCAGGGCCAGGCCGTCGATCTGGGCCAGCAGGCCGGCCACCGACGCCCCGACGGTGGTCGGCGCGTTGGCGCCGCCCATGTCGGTCTGGACCCAGCCCGGATCGAGCGCGGCGACCGCGATGCCGGCGCCGGCCAGGTCGCGCGCCAGCGAGCGCGCCGCCATGTTGAGCGCGGCCTTGGCCATGCGGTAGCCGTACCAGCCGCCGCTGGTGTTGTCCGCGATCGAGGCCATCCCCGACGACAGGTGCACGACCCGCGGGCCGCGACCGCGCCGCAGCGCGGGCACCAGGGCCTCGGTCACCCGCAGCGGCCCCAGGGCGTTGACCGCGAAGCTGTGGGCCAGCGCGTCGAAGTCGAGCCCACCCAGCGCCTGGCCGTCGTCGGGCCAGACCCCGGCGTTGTTGACCAGGACGTCGATCGCGTCGTCGGCCAGAGCCGCGGCCAGGGCCGCCACCTGGGCGCCGTCGGCGACGTCGCAGCCGAGCACCCGGCGCCCCGGCGCCGGCGCCAGGCTGTCCGGATTCCGGACGATCGCCACCACGGCGTCGCCGCGGGCCTCCAGCTGACGGACCAGCTCGCGGCCGATGCCGCGGTTGGCGCCGGTCACGACCCAGCGCTCGGTCACACGATCGGGCCGGGGCGCCGCGGGGTCCATCGCCGCAGCCTACGCCCGGGGCTCCGCGGCGGCGAGCCGGCACGAGCGCCGGCGCCCCCGGCGTCAACCTCCCGGGCTAACCAGTAGGCCCCGCCCCCAGGTTCGGCTACACTCGGCCCGCCACCGGGTGGTGGCCGTTCGCTGGCATGCTCGACCTCGTCCTGATCCTCGCCCTCGTCATCGGCAACGGTGTGTTCGCGGGGGCCGAGATCGCGCTGCTCAGCGTCCGCAAGACCCGGCTGTCCGAGTACATCCGCCGCGGCGACCGCCGGGCCATCGCGGTCCAGGCCCTGCGCAACGAGCCTGAGCGGTTCCTGGCCACGCTGCAGATCGGCCTGACCGTGGTCGGCACCGCCGCCGCGACGTTCGGCGGCGCCCACGGCGCCGGGGCGATCGCCAAGCTGCTGCGCTCGGTGGGCATGGGCCCATCGGCCGACACCGTGGCCCTGGGCCTGGTGATCGTCGCCATCTCGATGGCCGAGCTGATCATCGGCGAGCTGGTGCCCAAGTCGCTGGCGCTGCGGTTCTCCGACCAGGTGTCGTTCGCGGTGGCGCGGCCGGTGCTGTTCCTGTCCCACGTGATGCGGCCGCTGGTGTGGTTCCTGACCGGCGTGTCGAACCTGGTGCTGCGGCTGTTCGGCGACAAGACCACCTTCACCGAGGCGCGGCTGTCGCGCGACGAGCTGCAGGAGCTGGTCGAGGAGGCCGCCAAGACCGGCTCGGTCGACCCGCGCGCGTCGGAGATCGCCTCGCGCGCCCTCGACTTCGAGGCGGTCACCGTGGCCGAGGTGATGGTGCCGCGCAACCGGGTGGTGGCGCTGCGCAAAGGCGCCCCCGCCGAGGAGATCCAGCGGGTCATCCTCGAGGAGGGCCACTCGCGCATGCCGGTCCACGACGGCTCCATCGACAACATCGTCGGGTACGTGGTGGCGCGCGACGTGCTCGCCCTGAGCTGGGAGCGCGGCCTGGTGCAGTTCGACGACATCCTGCGCCCGCCCTACGTGGTCACCGAGCGGACCCGGGCCCTCGATCTGCTGCGCGAGATGCAGCGCCGGCGGGTGCAGATGGCGGTGGTCACCGATGAGCACGGCGGCCTGTCGGGGCTGGTCACCGTCGAAGATCTGATCGAGGAGCTGGTCGGCGACATCTTCAGCGAGGACGACGAGCCCGACGCCCTGGTCGAGCGGGAGGCGGCCGGCACCGCCATCGCGCTGGGCTGGGCCCCGGTGCGCAAGGTCAACCGGGCCCTGGACCTGGACCTCCCGGTCGGCGCCGACCGCACGACCATCGCCGGCCTCTGCATGTCCCTGGCCCAGGCCATCCCCCAGGCCGGCGAGCGGCTGACCACCGAGGACGGCACCATCCTCGAGGTGATCGAGGCGTCGCCGCGCCGGGTCCGCCGGGTCCGCATCCACCCGGTCGGCCTGCCCGGCACCGGCCCGGCCGCCGACCGCTGACCGCCCATCGCCGGTTGTGATCGCCGGGGCCGGTCCGCTACACTGGGGCGGTCCATGCTGGTTGCCCGAGACGCCGTCGCCGCCGACCAGCTCGTCTACGTGTACCCATTCTCCCTCGGCCCCCAGGTCGAAGTGGCGTGCGGCGACGAAGAGGTGGTGGTCATGTGCCCGGCGTGGGCGGTCAGCGGCCTGCTCGGGCCGGGCCGCCACCAGTGGCAGTCGCCCGAACCGACCAAGCCGCTGGCGGTCTACTTCGTGCTGACCGGCCCGGTCGAGGTCCCCTTCGACATGGTCACCCAGTTCGTCATCCCGGCCACCGGCGCCCAGGTGACGCTCCGGGCCAGCGGCAGCGTGCTGGTGCGCGTGGCCGACCCCGGCCTGCTGATCGCCCAGTTCGTCGGTCTGCCGTTCGACCGCGTCAACGACGGCTTGCTGGCCAGCGTGGCCGGCAGCGTCGAGCGGATGCTGGTCAAGGTGCTGCCGCGCAAGGTGGCGGCGGCGGGCACGGTCAAGGTGGTCACCGACGCCGCGGTGACCGCGGCGCTGGCCGACGAGCTGTCGTCGTACAACCCGACCTGCGGTGCGGTGTTCGGCGTCGAGTTCGTCCGGTTCGCCGACCTCTCGGTCCAGCACGTCGGCGCCAACCTCGAGCCGCAGGAGGTGTCGGGGTGGATCGGCGGCAGCGCCAGCGACGACCTGGCCGCGACGCTCGACGACGCCGCCCCGCCCACCGCGGCGGGCACCGTCCCGCCGACCAACGGCGCCGGCCCGCCCACCAGCGTGTCGGGTGAGATCTCGTCCACCGCGTCGGGCACCATCTCGCCGGGCCGCGCCTCGGGCACGATCCCTCCGCCCAGCGGCGCCGAGCCCGCCGCCGCTGGCCCGCCCACCAGCGTGTCGGGCGAGATCGGCGCGGTCACCCCGCCGCCGGCCGAGGCCGCCGCGCCGACCGACGGCGCGACCTCGTCGCCCGATCGCCCGCTGTTCGCGGTCGGCACGCGCGTGCTGGTGTCTTTGGCCGACGGGCTGCTCCACGCCGGCACCGTGCTGTCGGCCATGCAGGGGTACTACGAGCTGGAGATCGGCGGCGCGGACCTGCCGCTGTGGGTCCCCGGCAACCAGATCACGCCGCAGCTGTAGCGCGCCGACCGACCGGGCTAACCGGCGGCCGGGGCGTCGCGCACCAGCACCATGTCGGTGGTGGTGAAGCCGCGCGGCGGCCGCGCCGCGACGTCGACGAAGCCGAACCCGGCGTACAGCCCCTGGGCGTCGCGGGTGCCGAGCATCACCGTCGCCGTGGCGCGGATGAGCGGGTGATCGAGCACCAGCCGGGTCAGGGCCTTGCCGACGCCCCGGCCCCGCCAGGCCGGCGCGACGATGACGTCGTAGATCCACGCGCGCTTGGCGCCGTCGGTGATGGCCCGGGCGCTGCCGACGAGCGCGCCGGCCGGGTCGCGCGCGCCGACCCACACCGGCGAGCCGCGGTGAGCCGCGGCCAGCTGGGCCCGGGTGAAGCCGGTGTTCCAGTAGGTGCCGTCGAGGAGGGCGGCCGCGTCGGCGGCGGCCGCCGCCGGCAGCCACGGGTGCAGCGCCACGCCGGCCGGCGCCGCCAGGAAGGCCGGCGTCGGCATCCCCGGGTTGGCCGCGCGCACGAGCTCGATGGCGCGCGGATCGCCGGCGTCGCCGCGTCGCCACAGGCTGGTCACCAGCGCCGCCAGCTCGGCCGGCGAGCGGTTCTGCGCCAGCTTGGCCTTGCCGTCGACACGCTCGAGCCGCAGGCCGGCCACCAGCAGCCCGGTGACCGCCGGCCGGTACATCGGATCAGCCGCGGTGATGGCGCGGTAGCCGCCGTCGGGCTGGAGCTTCTCCATCAACGCCTGCAGCGCCCGCGCCTTCAGATCGGGTGCGGTCAGCTCCTCGATCACTCCGTGCACGCTCACGCTGCGGTAGTAGGTCGTGGCCGGGCAGGCCTTGACCGGATCGAAGAACGTCGACGGCACCGTGGCCACCACCTCCTCGGCGACGGCCACCGCCGGCCGGCCCAGCGCGCCGGTCTTCTCGCCCTTGGGCGCGCTGTGGAAGGCCAGCACATCGTCGACGATCACCCCGTGGAGGGTGCGCAACAACGGCTGGCCGTCGGCGGTGGTGGTGGCCAGGTGGAACGTGGCCTGGTCGGCCAGGAAGGCGCGGGCCTCGGCCGGGGTCATGGCGAATTCGCGGCGGCGCATGCCGACACCATGCCGACGGGCTGGTCCCCGCGGCAGGACCAGTCTCGCGAATCAAGCTAGACCAGTGTCCTGGCGGCGGCCGCCCGCCCTACCCTGATCCGGTGCCCGCCGCGCCGCGCTACCTGGCCATCGCCCGCGCCCTCACCGACGACATCCGCCGCGGCCGTCTGCCGCCCGGGGCCCGGGTCCCGTCGAGCCGCACCCTGGCCGCGCGCCTCGGCGTCCACCGCAACACCGTGCTGGCCGCGCTCGACGAGCTGACCGCCCAGGGCTGGATCGTCACCGCCCCGGCCCGCGGCACCTTCGTGTCGTCGGCGCTGCCGGCCACGGTGGCGCCGGCCGGGCGCGATCGCAGCGCGCCGGGCTTCGACCTGCCGGCCCCGCCGGTGGCGCCCAACGTGTGGCTGGCGCCGCGCGGCCGCGGCGTGCTGAACCTGGCGGCCGGCATCCCCGATCCGCGGTTGTTCCCGGTCGACGCGCTGGCCCGCGCCTGGCGCCGGGTGGTGCGGCGCAGCGCGCGCACGTTGCTCACCTACGGCCCAGCCGAGGGCCACCCGCCGCTGCGGGCCGGCCTGGCCGAGCTGGTCCGCACGACCCGCGGGGTGCCGGCCACCGCCGAGCACGTGCTGTGCACCCGCGGCAGCCAGATGGCGCTCGACGTGTGCGCGCGGGCGTTGCTGCGGCCCGGCGACCGGGTCGCGGTCGAGGCGCTGGGTTACCGCCCGGCGTGGGACGCCCTGGCGCTGGCCGGCGCGGTGCCGGTCCCGGTGCCGGTCGACGCCCTTGGCCTCGACGTCGACGCGCTGGCGCGGCTGCCCGCCGTACGCGCGGTCTACGTCACGCCGCACCACCAGTACCCGACCACCGTCACCATGAGCGCGGCGCGCCGGCTGGCGCTGATGACGCTGGCCCGGCAGCGCCGGATGCTGGTCCTCGAGGACGACTACGATCACGAGTTCCACTACGCCGGCCACCCGGTGGCCCCGCTCGCGGCCGACGACCCGACCGGCCAGGTGGTGTACCTGGGCACGCTGTCGAAGGTGCTGGCGCCGGGGCTGCGGCTCGGCTTCGTGGTCGCGCCGCCGCCGGTGATCGCGCTCCTGGCCCGGTGGCGCTCGGCCATGGACCGGCAGGGCGACCAGGCCATGGAGGCGGCGGTCGCCGAGCTCATCGCCGACGGCGAGCTCGAGCGCCACATGCGGCGGATGCGGGTCGCCTACCAGGCCCGCCGCGACGCGCTGGTCGCCGCGCTCGCGCGCCGCCTGCCGGCCGAGGTGACGGTCGCCGTGCCGCGCGGCGGCATCTCGCTGTGGGCCACGGTCGCGCCCGACCTCGACGTCGCCGCGTGGACCGCGGCGTGCGCCGCCCGCCAGGTCCAGATCGGCCCGGGCGCCCGCTACACCTTCGGCGGCGATGAGCCGGGCGCGGTGCGCCTGGTCTTCGCGCCGCACACCCCGGCCGAGCTCGACCGCGCGGTGGCGCTGATGGCCGAGGCGGTGCCGCGCCCTACTTCCCGAGCAGCTTCCGGCTCTGGGTCATCGCGGCGAGGCGGGCCTTCCGGATCCGCGCCTCCTCGGCGGTGATGGCGTCGACCAGCCGATCGATCTCGGCCTGGTTGGGGTTGTCGGCGGCCACCGCGACGGTGAGCTGGCGGCCCAGCTCCTCGACCTTGCGCTGGGCCGGCTTGGTGACCTTCTCCTCGTCGCCGGCGATCTTGCTGAGGGCCGCCAGCTTGGCGGCGTCGAGCTGGACGTCGTCGAGGTCGAGCTGGTCGAGGACAGCGCTGGACCCGCGCCCGCCCGGGGCGAACGGCGTGCCCTTGAGCCAGTCCAGCCGGTCGTCGTCGAACGGCGACGCCACGTCGTCGTCGTCGTCGTCGTCGTTCCAGTTCCACTTCCACGCCTGGACGCCCTTGGTCTTGCCGCGGCCGGCCTTGCCCTTGCCGTTCAGGTCGATGCTGAACGAGCCGCGCTTGCCCGACAGGTCGATGTCGACGTCGATGCCGGCGTCGCGGAGGGCCTGCTCGACCTCGTCCTGGATCGAGTCCTTCAGATCGTCCCCGAACCCCTCGGCGAGCTTCGCCAGGTCGCCCAGGTTGGACAGGTCGCCGCGCTGGGCCTGCTTGAGCGACTTGACGATGGAGGCGCGCAGCTTGGGCGGGATGCTGGGGTCGCTCTCGACGCCGGCGATGGCCTCGGCCATGGCGTCGGCGAAGTCGCCCTGGGCGTCGAAGACCGCTCCGCCCGTGGGCGGCGCGGGCGGCCGCGGCGGCTTGGGGGCTTGGCCGGCCGCGCGGTCGGGCTCGGGGGCGCGGGGGCGCGGGGGCGCGGGGGCGCGGGCTGCGCCGCCGCGACGGCGACCAGCGCGCCGGTCAAGATCGAGGCGAGCGCGAGACGAGAGCGATTCATCGGGGTCCTCCAGCGTGCGAGCGGATGTGATTCAGGAGGGCTCGGTGCGAGCCCAGGGGGCCTCGATGTCGTGCCAGGGCGCGGCCGGCGCCATGGCGCGATCGAAGCGGGTGAGGTCGAGCAGCTCGCGCGCGCGCGCGGTCTGCTCGGGAGTCATGGGCAAGGTGGCGGCCGGCAGCGGGGCCGGCGGCCGCGGCTGGGGCCGCAGCCGGCGCACGCCGACCACCGCCAGCAGGACCGCCGCGGCCGACGCCACGACGGTGAGCGCGACGCGGCGGCGCCGCCGGACCACCAGGCGACGGTGGGCGCCAGCGGTCACCCGGGCGGTGAAGCCGGCGGCCGGCGCGCCGGTCGTCGCGGCCCGCGCGAGGGCGCGCGGCAGGGCCACCAGCGCGGCGCAGTCGGGGCACCCGTCGAGGTGGGCCCGCTCGGCGTCGGTGAGCGGGGCCCCGGTGGCGACCGCGCCCGCGACCAGGTTGCAGCGCGACGCGGTCACGCCGTCACCTCCATCAGCGCACGCAGCCGCGCCAACCCGCGCACCAGGTGGGTCTTGGCGGTGGCGACGCCGACGTCGAGCGCCGCGGCCACCTCGGGCACCGGCAGGTCGTGGCCGTAGCGCAACACCAGGGCGGCGCGCTGCTGGGCCGGCAGATCGTCGAGGCCGCGCAGGAGCGCGGCGATGTCGTGGTGGTGATCCAGCGCGACGTCGGCGGTGGCCGGGGCCCGGCCGTGGAGGCGCGCGCCGAGCTCCGCGGTCGGCAGGCCGTCGCCCTCGACCGGCGTGGCCTCGCCGGCGTCGTTCACCCGCTCGAGCCAGCGGCCGAACACCGCGCGCCGGAGCCGGCGCCGACGCAGCACGCGCAGGCAGGTGGTGGTGACGATGCGCAAGAACCACGCGGGCGCGGCCTCGGCATCCCGCAGCTCGGCGAGGCTCTCGCACGCGCGCGCCAGCGCGTCCTGCACCGCCTCTTCGGCCTCGGCCCGGTTGCCGAGCAGGTCATAGGCGATGCCGTAGGCCCGGCGGGCCGGCGCCGCCGCCAGCTCGGTCAAGAGCCGAGCGCGGGCCTCGGACAGGCCCGGCGCGCTGGACACAGAGTCTTGGGTCAACAGGAGCGTACCTCGCGCGAACACTGTAACGGTAAGGAGCCCCCGGGGGCCGGCTCGGTTGACAGCGCCGATCGCGGCAAAATTCGCCTTTAGTTCTAGCCACCTAGCAAGATGACCGGGCTGCGACCAGGCGCTCCTGCGCCCACCTGCGGGCGCGCCACGCGATGTCGAAGCCGCAGACCGTCGTCGGCCGCGCGGTCGACGCCACGCCCAGGTCTTCGTCGGCCGGTTCGCCCACGCCTCCGCCCCGGGCCGGGTGATGCCGCGACCCGGCGACGCGGTGGTGGCCGGCGCCGCGACCGGCGCCTGCGCCGACGCTACTGGCGCTTGCGCAGCGTGAGCTTGAGCGTCGGTTGCCCGTTGGCCCCGAAGGCGATCGACCAGTCGACCGCCTCGTAGCCACTCGACAGCGCCAGCAGCACCGCCAGGCCGAACAGGGTCACCGCGGTCAGCGCCGCCACCGCCAGGATCAGGACCGCGATCGCCAGGATGACCGTGGCGTCGTCGGCGCCGACCGCCCCCTGGATCTGCGTGCGCTGGCGCAGCCACGCGGTCAGCTCGGCCTCGGTCCGGGTCAGCGGCTCGAACACCTGGAACTCCGTCCCGTACATCTCGAGCGGGATCGAGGGGTCGTCCGCGGCGATGTGGGCCTGGACCGCGGCGAACACGCCGGGGCCGTCGAACACCGGCGTGCCGTCGACCCGGCCCAGCATGGCGGTGGGTGCCCACGGCACCACCAGCGGCGCCGGCACGGTGCCGTGCGACAACCCCAGCGGCAGCGTGACCTCGCGCCCGTCGGCGCGCACCTTCACGGCCACCACCAGCAGATCGCTCGGGTCGGGAACGTCCACCCGCCGCGGCGGCAGGCCCGGCACGGTGACGCGGATCTTGTCGCGCCAGTCGGTGGTGCTGGTCGCGGTGAAGTTGCCATGGGAATCAGAGGTGCCGGTCCACAGCGTGTCGGCGCCGTTGCCGACGTCGAGGTCGAGCACCTCGAGCTGGG
This sequence comes from Kofleriaceae bacterium, assembly GCA_041389965.1. Lineage (GTDB taxonomy): Bacteria > Myxococcota_A > Polyangia > Haliangiales > Haliangiaceae > UBA2376. The sequence continues at coordinate 124,161 of JAWKQV010000005.1, forward strand.
CCCCGGCGACGGGCCGGGCCAGGCCCCACGGGCCGGGTGCGTACTGGATGTGTCCACGGAGATCGATGGTCGACATGGGGTCCTCGGGTGCGGCGGCGCGCGCCGCGTGTGCCGGTCAGGCGTCCGGCCCCGGACGATCTTCCCGCGCCGGCGGCCGTTGCCGGACGATGCCGGCCGAGGTCCGGCCGGGTTGTCCGAATTTCGGACGATCCGGACGGCGCGCGGACGGGGTTCCCGGCGGTTGCCGCCGGCACGCCGGCTGCAGAGCCGGTCGCCATGCTGGCGCGGATGCGGTCGTCGACGTTGCGCGGGATCGAGGCCACCCCCATCGAGGTCGAGGTCGACGTCGTCGGCGGCCTGCCGTCCTACCACGTGGTCGGGCTGCCGGCGCCGTCGGTGCGCGAGGGCGCGGTGCGGATCCGGGCCGCGCTCGAGGCGGTCGGCCAGGCGCTGCCGCAGAAGAAGATCACCATCAACCTGGCGCCGGCCGACCTGCCCAAGCCCGGCACCGGGTTCGACCTGCCGGTCGCCATCGGGGTGATGGTGGCGGAGTGCGAGCTCGACCCGGCGCCGCTCGACGGCCTGGTCCTCCTGGGCGAGCTGGGCCTCGACGGCACGCTGCGGCCGGTGCGCGGCACGCTGGCGGCGGCGATCATGGCGCGCGACCTGGGCTTGCGCGGCCTGGTGGTGCCGGCGGCGTCGGCCGGCGAGGCCGCGGTGGTCGACGGTCTCGAGGTCTACGCCGCCCACCACTTGCAGGAGGTCGTGGCCATGGTGACCGGGGTCGCCCCGCTGCCGCGCGCGACGGCGTCCCCGCGGGCCGCGCCGGCCGCGCCGGTCGACCTGGCCGACGTGCGCGGCCAGCTGGTGGCGCGCAGCGCCCTCGAGGTCGCCGTGGCCGGCGGCCACAACCTGATGCTGGTGGGGCCGCCCGGCATCGGCAAGTCGATGCTGGCCCGGCGCATCCCGTCGATCTTGCCGCCGATGAGCCACGACGAGGCGCTGGAGGTGACCAAGGTCTACTCGGCCATCGGCGCGGCGCCGCCCGGGCTGGTCAGCGAGCGGCCGTTCCGGGCCCCCCACCACTCGGTGTCGGCGGCGGCGCTCCTGGGCGGGGGCAGCGTACCGCGCCCAGGCGAGATCACGCTGGCCCACCACGGCGTGTTGTTCCTCGACGAGCTGCCCGAGTTTCAGCGCTCGACCATCGAGTCGCTGCGCCAGCCCCTCGAAGATCGCGAGGTGGTCATCGGCCGGGCCCACGCCACGCTCCGGTTCCCGGCGGGCTTCTTGTTCGTCGCCGCCGCCAACCCGTGCCCGTGCGGCTGGGCCGGCTCGAGGCTGCGCGAGTGCACCTGCAGCGCCGCCGCGGTCGAACGCTACCGCGGCCGGATGTCGGGGCCGCTGCTCGACCGCATCGACCTCCAGGTCCACGTCCCGCCGGTCACCCTGGCCGAGCTGCGCGGCGCCGCGCCCGGGGAGTCGTCGTCCGCCGTCCGGGCCCGGGTCGTCGAGGCCCGCGATCGCCAGCGCGCCCGCCTGGCCCGGTGGCAGGTCGCCACCAACGCCGCGATGGGCCCGGCCGCCACCCGCGCCACCTGCCAGCTCGGCCCCGCCGCCGAGGCCGCCCTCAGCCGGCTGGTCAACGCCCGCCGCACGCTCAGCGCCCGCGCCATCGACCGTATCATCAAGGTCGCCCGCACCATCGCCGACCTGGCCGGCGCCGACGCCATCGAGCGCCCCCACCTGGTCGAGGCCGCCGCCTACCGCGCCTTCGATCCGGCCCCGGTCGCCCCCGCCCCACACCTGGCCGCCGCCCCGCCGTGACCCAGGCGCCCGCGGCGACGCGCGGGCTGCTCGAGGCGGCCGTCGCCGGGCCGACAGCGGCCCGCGGCGGCGATATGGTGGGGCGGTGACGAAGCCGAAGCCGTGGTGGAAGCAGGCCCAGGACACCGCCGTGCCGGGGGCCGCGGGCGCGGCGACCGCCGCCGACGACGCCGCCGCCGCGCCGATCGCGGCCGGGCCGCGCGAGCTGGCCGACGGGGAGACGACGACGATGGCCGGGTCCGGCGCGCAGCCGTACGTGCTGCGCAACGTGGGCGGGGTGTACTCGTGCTCGTGCCCGGCCTGGCGCAACCAGGGCGCTGCCATCGAGCGCCGCACCTGCAAGCACCTGCGGGCGCTGCGCGGCGACGACGCGGAGCAAGCCCGGGTCGGCCCGCTGGCCGGCGCACCGACGACGCGGACCCGGCCGAGCACCGCCGCCGCATCGGGCGCGAGCGTCGGTGCGATCGCCGCCGCGGTGGCGCCCCCGGTCCTCCTGGCCCACGCGTGGGATCACGCCACGGATCTGACCGGGTGGTGGATGAGCGAGAAGCTCGACGGGGTGCGCGCCTACTGGAACGGCGCGCAGTTTATGTCCCGCCTGGGCAACCCATTCATCGCGCCGCCGTGGTTCGTGGCCGGGCTGCCGGCCCGTCCGCTGGACGGCGAGCTGTGGGCCGGCCGCAAGCAGTTCCAGCGCGCGGTGAGCATCGCCCGGCGCCAGGACGCCGGCGACGCCTGGCGCGAGCTGACCTACGTGGTGTTCGACGCGCCCGACGTCGACGGGCCGTTCGAGGACCGGCTGGCCTTCGTCCGCGCGCTGGTCGAGGAGCACCAGCCGCCCCACGCCCGGTGGCACCCCCACCATCGCTGCGCCGGCCTCGACCACCTGCGGGCGGAGCTGGCCCGGATCGAGGCGCTGGGTGGCGAGGGCCTGATGATGCGCGAGCCCGGGTCGCGCTACCAGGTGGGCCGGTCGTGGTCGCTGCGCAAGGTGAAGACCTTCCACGACGCCGAGGCTCGGGTCATCGCCCACGTCCGCGGCGCCGGCAAGCACGCGGCCCGGCTGGGCGCGCTGCAGTGCGCGCTGCCCGACGGCACGGTGTTCAATGTCGGCACCGGTCTGACGGACCACGAGCGCACGCACCCGCCGCCGGTCGGCGCCATCATCACCTACCGCTACCAGGAGCTGAGCACCGACGGCGTGCCGCGGTTCCCGTCGTACGTCGGCGTCCGCGATGACGTGGCGTGGCCGCCGGACGGCGCGCGGCCCCAGGCCGCGACGGACGCCCGCGTCGCACCGACGACCGCGACCGCGACCGCGACCGGCGCCGCCGTCACCGATGAGCCGCCGGCCTTCGCCGACGCGGATCGACCGCGCCGCACCTTCGCCCGCGGCGACGCGCGGTGGTCGGTCGAGCTCGACGGCCGCGCGGTCACCGTCACCGACCACGCCGCCGACGGCACCGTCGACACCACCACCCGCCGCTCGGCCAGCGCGCCGGCGGCGTGGCGCGACGCCGACCGGCTGATCGCGGCCCGCCTCGCGGACGGGTACGCCGAGATCTTGTAGGATCGATCGGGCGATGAGCGAAGCACGCACCTACCTCGAGCTCTCGGAAGGCGACAGCGGGTCGCACAAGTTCTACGAGGTGGTGGTCGCCGACGCGACCCTGACCATCCGCTACGGCCGCATCGGCGACAAGGGCCAGACCCAGGTCAAGGAGTTCCCGTCGGCGGACAAGGCCCAGGCCGAGGCGGCCAAGAAGCTGGCCGAGAAGCGCAAGAAGGGCTACGCCGAGGCGGTCATGGGCCAGCGGCAGAAGCGCTCGGTCACCCGCCGCGAGATCACGTCGGCCCCGGCCGCGCGCAACGTGACGGTGGCGCCGGTGATCTGGAAGTTCCGCCCGGCCCCCAGCCGCGCCTTCGGCGTCTTCATCGACGAGGCGCGCTGCTGGATGGGCAACGAGGCCGGCGAGATCTACGCGCTCGGGCACGACGGCCAGGTGCTCGACCGGTTCAAGCTGCCCGACGGCGTGAAGTGCATCGTGGCCGACGACGACTGGCTGTACGCTGGGTGCGACGACGGCAAGGTCTACGACCTGAGCGGCAAGGCGCCCCGGGTCGCCTACGAGATCGCCGACGACATCGACATCTTCTGGCTCGACATCAAGGACGGCGTCCTGGGCGTGTCCGACGCCGCCGGCAACGTCAGCGTGTTCAACCACGAGGACGAGACCCAGTGGAAGAAGAAGTCCGGCGGCAGCGCCGGGTGGATGGTCCGCTGCGACGAGGTCGGCGTCTACCACGGCCACGCCGCCGGCATCACCATGTACGACTGGGAGGACGGCCGGGAGATCTGGCGGGTCCCCACCGACGGCTCGGTCATGTTCGGCTGGCAAGAAGAGTCGACGGTGTTCGCCGCCACCACCGACCGCAAGGTCCAGCGCTTCAGCAAGCGCGGCCTCGAGCCGCGCACCTACCCGTGCGACGCCGCGGTGTTCTCGTGCGCGGCGGCCGAGGACGGCAAGTACGTCTTCGCCGGCGACAACTGCTCGTCGGTGTACTGCTTCGACGAGGCCGGCACGCGGCTGTGGAAGCTCAACACCGGCTGCGGCTCGGCGTTCTCGATGCAGTTCTTCCAGGGCCGCCTGTACATCGTCACCACCGATGGCTACTTCGCCGCGATCGACGCCAGCGAGGCGGCCATCGCCGCGGCCCAGGCCGGCACCGTGCCCGAGGTCCACACCGTCAAGGCGCCGACCACCGCCGCGATCGTGCCGACCACGACCGTCGAGACCACCCGCGACGCCGGCGCCGGCGTCGTCGTCGAGTGCTACCAGGACGGCGGCAAGCTCCGGGTCCGCCCGGCCTCGCCCGGCTACCACGCCGACTGGAACGTGCAGTTCCCCAAGGAGCTGCGTGAGGCCGGCGCCCGCTACGTCGTCGACGGGCTGCGCGAGAGCGGCGCCGGCGGCTTCTACCGCGCCCACGGCGCGATCCGGAAGCTCACGGCCTGATGAAGCTCGTCAAGCAGACCCGGCTGGCCTTCGTCGAGGGCAAGAGCGACAAGGTGTACGAGGTCGACCTGTGCGAGGTCGGCGCCGACCAGTTCGTCGTCAACTTCCGCTACGGCAAGCGCGGCGGCGCGCTCAAGGACGGCTCGAAGACGCCGGCCCCGGTCAAGCGCGGCGAGGCCGACCGGGTGTTCGCCAAGCTGGTGCAGTCCAAGCTGGACACCGGCTACCTCGACGAGGCGACGCCGCGCCCCGCGCCGACGGTCGCCGCGCCGACGACGCCCGCGCCCGGCACCGCCGCCACCGCCACCGCCGGCGACGCCCGCCGCCAGCAGATCCTCACCCGGCTGGCCGCCACCGGCAGCGAGCGACGCTGGTTCCGGTCCCGCGACGGCGGCTCGACCTGGCCGCTCGAGCGCGCGATCTGGCGGGCCGGCGAGCTGCGCCTGCGCGAGGCCGAGCCCTTGCTCCTCCGGCTCATCGGCACCGCCACGTCGACCGAGGTCGCCGGCGGCGGCAAGGGCATGCGCGACTACTGCATCGCCTGGGCCCTGGGCCGCTGCGGCAGCGCCGCGTCGCTCGAGGCGCTGACCCGGCTCTATGGCGACGCCCGCCAGCCGGCCCAGGTCCGCCGCATCGCCGGCGAGGCGCTGATGCTCCTGGGCGACGACGCCACCACGGCCGAGTTCAAGGCCCACGTGGCGGCGCGCCTGCCGGCGCCGCTGGCGGCGCTCGCGGCCGGCGCGGACCCCGCCGCGTTCCAGGCCGCGCTGCTCGCGTTCCCGCTGGCCACCCACGCCGACGTGCTCTACCAGGTCTACCTGGCCGACGGCCCCACCACCCGGCCCGGGCTGCTGCACTTCCTCCGGCACGCGCCGCTGGTCGCCGCGATCACCCGCGACCTGCGCGCCATCTGGAAGGCAGCCGAGCTGCGCGGCGACGCCCGGGTGTTCGGCCTGCTGGGGTACCGCCTGGCCACGCTCCGCAACGCGGCCAACCAGCCGGTCGCCGCGTTCACGCCGGCCACCCGCGGCTACCTGCGGGCCCGCACCTGGCGGGTGCTGCGCCGGCTGGGCCAGGCCGGCGATCCCGACTACGTGAAGCTCGCCGCCGGGTTGCTCCTGCCTTACACCGACGCCGACGGCGGCGAGCCTCGCACCAGCACCCACGACGGCGGGCGCACGCGCTACGACCGGTTCGCGTCGCACCTGACCTTCAACCACATCCTCTACGGCACCAGCGCGCGCTACGAGCTGCGGCGCAACCGACGGGCGTGGCAGATGCGGCGGCCGTATCGCGACGTCGCCCCGGCCGAGCGCGAAGAGGCCTTCCCCGCGCTGTGGGAGCGCAACCCGGCGCCGCTCATGCAGCTGTGCGCCGAGAGCGCGTGCACACCGGTCCACGAGTTCGCGGCCAAGGCGCTCGCGGCCTGCCCCGCGTTCCTGGCCGAGCTCGACCGGGACGACGTCCTGCTGCTCTTGGGCCGCCCCTACCAGGCCACCGCGCGGCTGGGCTTCGGCATCGCCGAGGCGCGCTTCACCGCCGCCCAGCCCGACTGGGAGCTGGTGGCCGCGGTCGCCACCTGCGCCCACGCGCCGGGCCGGGCTCGGGCCATCACCTGGATCGACGCCCAGCGCGGCGCGGCCGTCGCCGACAGCGCGCTGCTGGCGGCGCTGGTGCTGGCGGGGTACGCCGACACCCGGCAGTTCGCGCGCCGGCTGCTGCGGGCGACGCCGCTCGCCGCCACCGTCGGGCAGGCCCTCATGGGCCGGCTGGTCGCGGGCCTGCTCGCGCTGCCGGCCGACGGCGCGCGCGCGGGCGACGCCGCCGCGATCGCCGACGACACCGCCCAGACCATCGCCGCGGCGCTGGGCCCACACCTGGCCACGGTGACGGTCGCGGTCATCCGCGATCTGCTCGCGCACCCGCTGGCCGGCGTCCAGGAGCTGGGCGCCGAGCTGTTGCTGCGCCACGACGCGCGCAGCGGGCTCATCCCGGTCGACCTGCTGGTGACGGTGCTCCACTCGCCGCACGGCAACGTCCGCGCCCTGGGCCTGCGCCTCGTGGCCGAGCTCCCCGACGACGTGCTGGTCACCATGGACGCGCTGCTGGTGCGGATGTGCGCCGACGGCAACGCCGACATCCGCAACGCGGCACGCCCGCTGGTGGCGCGGGTGATCGCCCGCGACCCGGCCGCGCGCGACCACATCGTGGCCGGCCTGATCGAGGCGCTGGTGCGCCGGCGCCTGCCCGACGACGTACCCCAGCACGTGCTGCGGCTGTTGCTCGACGACCTGGCCGCTGGCCATCCGGCCATCGACGCCGCCACGGTGCTGCGGCTCCTGGCGTCGGCGTCCCCGCACGCCCAGGAGCTGGGCGGCCGGCTGCTGGTCACCAACGTCGCGCCCGACCAGCTCACCCTCGAGCAGATCGTCGACCTGGCCAGCCACGAGGTGCTGACCGTGCGCGCGGCGGCCTGGGCCATGTACGAGCGCGACGTCCCTCGGGTGCGCGCCGACCTGGCGCGGGCAGTGCGCATCGTCGACGCCCGGTGGGACGACTCGCGGCGGTGGGCGTTCGCGTTCTTCCGCCGCGACGAGTTCGGGCCGGCCGACTTCACCGCCGACGTGCTGCTCGGCGTGATCGACTCGGTGCGAGCCGACGTCCAGGGCTTCGGCCGCGAGCTGCTCAACCGCCACTTCGACGAGGCCGACGGCCCGGCGCTGCTGGTCCGACTGGCCGAGCACCCCGGCACCCCGGTGCAGCTGTTCGCCACCAACTACCTGGCGCGCTTCGCCACCGGCCGGCTCGATCGCCTCGAGGCGCTGGTGCCGTACTTCACCAGCGTCCTGTCCCGGGTCAACCAGGGCCGCGTCGCCAAGCAGCGGGTGTGGCGCTTCCTAACCGCCGAGGGTGCCCGCGACGAGGCCGCCGCCCGGGTGGTGATGCCGCTGGTGTTCCGCATCGCCGCGACCATCTCGATCGAGGGCCGCGCCGCCGCGATCGAGGCCATGATGACCATCCACCGGGCCTGGCCCGACGTGCCGCTGCCGATCACCGTGCGCGCCGTGGCGGTCCGCCCGGCGCCGCCGCGGATGGCGCGCTCGGCGGGAGGTCGCTGATGGAGTTCGACTACGCCTTCAAGCGCAGCTCGGCGGTGGCCAACCGCGCCGACGCCACCGCGCTGTCGTTCTCGCCCGACACCAAGCGGCCGCCCACGTACTTCTCCGGCGTGCTGGGCAAAAGCGTGGCGTTCCGCGAGGCCATCAGCGCGCTGCACGACGTCGTGGTGTCCGACCTGCGGTGGAAGCCCAAGGACAAGACCGCGTACAAGGCGTGGGCGGCCCAGCAAGAGGCGGTCGACTGGACCCAGATCACCGCCCAGCGCACCGGCGTGGCCGCCCAGCTCAAGGAGCTGCAGGACCGCCTGGCCACGCTCCAGCGCCAGTCGTCGGCCCGGCGGGCGCCGTTCCTCAAGGCCCAGCGCGCGTACTTCGACTACCTGTACCAGAAGGACCGCGACGCCTGGTTCGTCCTCGATCCGGTCATCACGGTCCACCCCGACGAGCTGTTCTTCGAGTGCTTCAGCCAGGACGAGTCGTCGTACGGCCGGCTGGGCGCCAGCTACCAGGTGTTCCGCGACGTCGGCGAGTTCGCGTGCGGCACAACCAACATCGACTACTCGGCGGCGCTGTACGACGAGTTCCAGAAGATCCGCAGCTACAAGACCACCTCCTTCGAGGTCGACCCGTCGGGGTTCGAGGTCCAGACCACCGGCGAGGCCAGCTTCAAGGAGGTCAAGATCGACCTGCCCGACTCGTGGGTGCGCGGCTTCCTCCAGGTCAACAGCGCGATGAGCCTGCCGGCCCGCACCCTCGAGCTGCACCCGATGGACGTCCACAACCTGTGCTTCGTCCTGCGCCGCCACCGCGAGAAGACCGGGCCGCGCTCGATGCGCTACTGCCTGACCCCGGGCCAGCCGGTGCGCGTGGTGTTCGATCCGTGGGGCATCGAGGTGGTGTGCCGCCGCACCGAATACCGCGGCACCACCGCCGAGGAGATCCGCGTGTGGGGCCGGCGGCGGCTGCACATCCTCGAGCGGCTCATCCCGATCGCCGACCGCTTCACCGTCCACCTGCTCGGCTCCGGCATGCCGTCGTTCTACGTCGCCGACCTGGGTGATCTGTCGTTCACGCTGGGCCTGTCGGGGTGGACCACCAACGACTGGGCCGCCGCCGGCAACTTCGACCTGCTCGCGCCCCGGGCCACGGTCGATCCGCACACGCAGCAGCGGGTGTTCGCCGGCCTGAAGGAGACCTGGTTCGACACCCCCGACAAGCTGGCGATGCGGCTGGGCCTGCCCCGGGCCACCGTGCTGAGCGCGCTGGGGGCGTGGACCCAGGCCGGGCGCGCCATGTTCGATCTGGCCAAGGGGGTCTACCGGGCCCGCGAGCTGGCGCGCGACCCGCTGCCGATGGAGCAACTTCGCTTCGCCAGCCCGCGCGAAGAGGCGGCAAGTCGTCTACTGTTGAACCAGCAGATGCAGACGACGCGGCGGCCCACCAGCGACGGCGGCTTCGAGGTCACCGCGACGGTGGCCGACGGACGCCACGGCTATCGGCCCGCGCTGGTGCTCGACCCCGACGGCCGCATCGTCCAGGGCGAGTGCGGCTGCAACTTCTACCAGCACAACAAGCTGCACAAGGGACCCTGCGAGCACATGCTCGCGCTGCGCCTGCACGAATCGAGGTTCGGCGGCGCGACGCAGCACGGCTCGAGGTGAAAGGAGTTTTCGCGCGCGGAGCGTTCAGGCGGAGACATCTTGCAACCCGGGCGGTGGATCGCCGCCCATGCAACCTGGCCTGACATGCATCACTGGCCCGATCTTGACTGTGCGACGCCTGCCCTCGGTGCGGGATGCCGGGGTCAATCCCGAGTATTCCATGCCCGCACCGAGGGCGGCGTCGCTTGAGTTGACCGAGCCAGTCCCGAGAGTGTTCGAAGGTCCGCCTGACGCTCTGCGCGTGATTTTTTTCGATGGCTGACAAGCGCCAAGAACTGTACGAGCGCATCCGCGCGTCCTCGAAGGATGAGGTCATCCTCGAGGAGATGATCCGCCTGGGCTTCTGGCCGGCCCAGGGCGAGCCGGGCGTGGACCCGGCCGGCGAGATCCGCGAGCGGGGCGAGCTCGAGCGGCGCCTGGCCGCGCTGCGGACCGAGCAGGCCCGCCTCCACGACATCGAGGCGATCAAGCGGGCCCTGCGCAAGCAGCGGCTCGAGGCGTCGCGCGCCAAGCAGCGGGCGACCAAGGAGCGCCGCGCCGAGGAGCGGCTGGCCCGGGCCCAGGCCTGGGCCGCGGCCAAGGCCACCGACATCGGCTACCTGGGCGCCGGCGTTTCGGGCGGCCTGCAGGCGCGCCAGAGCGACGCCGCGATGCTGGCTCGCCATGGCGTCCCCGCGCTCCACACCCCGGCCCAGGTCGCGGCAGCGATGGGGCTCACCGTGCCGCAGCTCCGCTTCCTGACCTTCGCGCGCACCACCTCGACGGTGTCGCACTACCGGCGCTTCGACGTCGCCAAGAAGACCGGCGGCACCCGCCGGATCTCCGCGCCCATGCCGCGCCTCAAGGCGGCCCAGCGCTGGGTGCTCGACCACGTGCTGGCCAAGGTCGCGGTCCACGACGCGGCCCACGGCTTCCGGGCCGCGCGCTCGATCGTCACCAACGCCGCGCCCCACGTCGGCGCCGGCGTGGTGATCAACGTCGACCTGCGCGACTTCTTCCCGACGCTGACCTACCCGCGCATCCGCGGCGTGTTCCGCGGCCTCGGCTACAGCGAGGCGGCCGCCACCGTCTTCGCGCTCTTGTGCAGCGAGCCGGAGGTCGACGAGGTCGAGCTCGACGGCCAGGCGTTCTTCGTCGCCAGCGGCGTGCGGCGGCTGCCCCAGGGCGCCCCGACCAGCCCGATGATCACCAACATCGTGTGCCGCCGCCTCGACGCCCGCCTCCACGGCGCCGCCACCAAGCTCGGCTTCGCGTACACCCGCTACGCCGACGACCTGACCTTCAGCGGGCCGGCCACGGCCGACGTCGGCGCCATGCTCGACCGGGTCCGCCTGGTCACCACCGCCGAGGGCTTCGTGGAGCATCCCGACAAGACCCGCGTCCTCCGCCGCGGCCGACGCCAGGAGGTGACCGGCGTCGTCGTCAACCAGCAGCTCGGCGTCGATCGCGCGACCCTGCGCCGGTTCCGCGCGCTGCTGTTCCAGATCGACAAGGACGGCCCGGCCGGCAAGACCTGGGGCCACTCGCCCGATCTGTTCGCCGCCATCATCGGCTTCGCCAACTACGTTCACATGGTGGACCCGGCCAAGGGCGCCGCGCTGGCGACCAAGGCCCGCGAGCTGGCGGCGCGCCACGGGTGGCAGCCGGCCCGGCGTCCGCCGCCCAAGCCCAAGGCGCCGAGCAGCGCCAGTGGCGCCAGCGGTGCGGGGGCCGCCGCGACGTCCGCGCCGCCGCCTGCCACGGGCGCAGCGACGCCGGCGACGCCTCCGACGATCGAGGCGTCACCGCCGGCCACCGAGCCGCCCACCGACGAGCCGCCCAAGAAAAAGAAGAAGTGGTGGCAGATCTTCTGACCGCCGGGCGCTGACCGCTGCTACCAGGTGCCCGCGAGCGAGCGCCCCGCCTGCTGCCCATCCGACGCGCGATCGTCGACGGTGACCGAGTATCTGATCGGCGCACCGACCTCGAACCGGCCCCACCCGGCGCCCCAGCCAGGTAGCTCGCCGGGGTCGACCCACGCGAACTGCTGGCGGCCGGTCGCGATCTGCCACGCCGCGGTGGCCGCCTGGTGCGAGCCGACCCTCTCGGCGGCAGGCGGCGCCTGGCTCGCCACCGTCGACACGATGGCGTGGAGGCCGTCCCAGCCGAAGCCGGTGCGGTCGACGGTCAGCGCCGGCATCGGCGTGAAGTCGAAACCTGGCACGGTCACGTCAGCGACGTCGTGGTCGATCAGCCGCCAGGCGTCGCCGCTCCGCGCGACCGCCCGGACCTCCAGCCGATCACCAGCCTGACGCTCGGCCGCCGGGACCAGGCCCACCTGGCCGGGCGCGACGCTGCCCAGCGCCGCCGCCCCAGCGCCGGTGTGCAGCGTGCTCACCAGGTAGATCGTGGTGCCCTCGGCCCCGGTCACGACCGGCGTGGCGTCGACCCGGTCGAAGCCGGCCGCCAGATCGAGGGCGAGCGTCCGATCGGCGTCGAGCTCGACGCCGCGCACGACCAGCATCCGCGGGCTGACGGTGTCGGTGGCGATGATGTCGTAGCGCCCGGTCAGCGCGCGGACCCAGTACGTCGGACTGGCGCCGTTGGCGACGAAGTACGTGCCGATGTTGACCTCCGCCGTGGCCGGGGTGACGGTCCCAGACAGCGTCGCCAGGCTGGTGACCGGCGCCGTCGGACAGATCTGGATCGCCGCCTCCGGAGCGCCGGCATCGCGCAAGATGGCGACGGAGGACGGCAGCCCAAGTGACGACCCGCACCCCCTCGCGTACGCGAAGAAGGCGCCGCTGATGTCGACCGTGACGGTCGCCCCGGCAGCGATCGGCACCTGCTGCCAGGGGCCGTCTCCGTCGGCGACGGCCAGGTAGATCTGCGGCGCATCGCCGGCCGTGAAGGTCAGCGATGTGGTCACGCCACTGCCGTCGTCTGCCGCACAGCCGCCCAAAATTGTCACCGCGAGCGCGAGGATCGTCAGCGACCGCCGCCACCCTTCACCATTGTCCATTGTCGTCGACATGCTCGACCAGCAATGCAACTCCGGCGCCAGGGCCAGGCGTGCAGCGTTGCGATGGTCCGGTCGACGTCCGCCGCGGCTCACCAGGTGAACATGCCGAACCGCACCGCCGCCGTGAGGCCGGCGGCGTTCGGGTCGCGGCAGTTGACTCTGCCGGCGGCATCGCCATCGTGGAGGCATGCGCCACCTGCTCGCCGCGACCGACCTGTCCGCGCCCTCCGACCTCGCCCTGGCCCGGGCCATCGGCCTGGCTCGGCACACCGGCGCGCGGCTCACCATCGCCACCGTCGAGCCCGCCCACGACCTGGCCCACCTCGCGGCCGAGCCCAACCCGGTCGCCCTGGGCGAGTTCGAGCGGACCCTGGCCGACTTCACGGCGCGCGAGCTGGCCGCCCGGGTCGAGCGGGCCCGGGCCGCCGGCGTCGACGCGACCTCGGTGTTTCGCCACGGCCGCCCGGGCGACACCCTGCGCGACCTGGCCGAGGAGCTGGACGTCGATCTGATCGTCGTCGGCAGCGCCGGCCACACCGGGCTCAAGCGGCTGGTGCTGGGCAGCGTGGCCGAGCAGATCGCCCACAGCGCCCAGCGCCCGGTGCTGATCGTGCGCGGCACCGGCGCCGAGGACGCGACGGCGGGCTTCGCGAAGATCCTGGTCGCCACCGACTTCGCCGCCCCGGCCCAGCAGGCCCTGGCGACGGCGCAGGCGCTGGCCGCGCCGGCGGCCGCGGTCCAGGCCGTCTACGCGTGGCACTACCCGGCGGGCAGCCTGGGGCTGGCGGCGCTGGGCGAGCGCACCCACGCCACCGCGGCCCTGCGCGAGGCCCTGACCCAGGGGCCCCAGACCCGCGGCGCCCAGCTGGTCGCCGCCGAGGCGGCGGCCGGCCGCACCATCACGTTCGAGCTCCGCCACGGCGACGCGGCCGACGTCATCGTCGACGCGGCCACCGACGGCGGGTTCGATCTGATCGCCACCGGCACCGGCGGTGGCGGCGGCGTCCGGCGGTTGCTCCTGGGCTCGGTCGCCACCCGGATCATCCGCCACGCGCCGTGCTCGGTGCTGGTCACCCACGGCTGATCGCGCCGCCGCCGCCCCGCTCCGCGGCCGACCGTCGAGGCCGGTCAGTCCAGGCCGTCGTCGAGATCGGCCTCGGCCGCGGCGGTCTCGCCGATCGACGCGGTGACCTCGGGCGGCGGATCGCCCCACAACAGGCGCTCGCCCAGGCGCTGCCACCGCGCGCGCCACTCGAACACGCCCTTGGCCACCAGGGCCATGAGCCGGTACAGGCCGGTGTCGCGCGGCGGCAGCTCGGCCGGGTTGTCGGGCTCGAGCGCGGGCAGCATGAACTCCATCCGCACCACGCCGCTGGCGACCTCGACCGACGCGGCCGGCGCCAGCGACCGCACCAGCTCGCCCATGCCGGCGTTGGTGCCGAGCATCTCGCAGCGGAAGCGGGTGACGCCGCGCTCGGCCGCCGCCGCCACCAGCCGCTGGAACAACAGCGAGCCCAGGCCCTGGCCGTGCAGCGCGTCGACCACGGCGATCGCGGCCTCGGCGACGCCGGGCTCGCCGTCGATCTGGATGAAGCGGGCCACGCCGAGCCCCTCGGTCTCATCGGTGGACACCGCGCCGAGCGCGAAGTGCCGCACGCCGTCGACCTCGGTGAGGTAGCGCAGCTCGTCGTCGGTCAGCTCGGTCTTGACCGAGAAGAAGCGGCGGTAGCGGCTCTCCGACGACAGCGACGCGAAGCCCGCGCGCAGGAGCCCCTTGTCGTGGGGGCCGACCAGCCGCACGAGCACCGTGCGCCCGTCGCGCAGCGTGGCCTGCTCGCGGTAGGCGTGGTCGAAGAACATCGCGCCGATCGTGGACCAACCTGGCCGGGGCGCCAAGCGTTGTCATCGCCGACGCGGCTGAGACCGGCTCAGCGAGGGTGCATCACCGCACCCGCGCGAGCGGACCGAGGCGCGGGCTGGGCCGGCAGCGGCGCGGCGGCTCAGGCCGGATCGAGCGAGAGCGCGGCGAGCTTGCCGTCTTCCTTGGCGGCGTCGTCGGCGCCCGGAAGCGGCTTCTTCTGCTCGGTGATGTTGGGCCACGCCGAGGCCCCGTCGACCGCGTCGGCCAGGGCGGCCGGCAGCTTGGCCTTGTCGATGTCGCCGGCGCTCTTGATGCCGGTGACCAGCGCGTTGATGTCCTTGTAGATGGCCCACTTCCCGGGGAGCTCGCTCTCCTCGAAGATCGCGGTGGTCGGGCACTCCGGCTCGCAGGCACCGCAGTCGATGCACTCGTCCGGGTTGATCGCGAGGGAGTTCTTGCCCTCGTAGAAACAATCGACAGGGCACACCGCGACGCAATCGGTGTACTTGCACTTCACGCACGGGTCAGCGACGACGTAGGCCATGAACCATCTCCTTGGCGGGCGACAAGGGTCGCCGGCCGGAGTCATATCAGATCCGGCGTGGCCTTCGCACCTTCCGGAGCCACATGGACGCACCGCGATCGGTCGGGCATGCTGCCCGCCGATGCGCCTCGCCGTCGCCGCCGTCACCCTCGCCGCCCTCGCCGCTTGCCAGTCCGGCACCGCCCCGCCCGGCGGGGCCCCCGCCCCGGGCGCGCCGCAAAACGCCAACGCCGCCGCCGGGCCGCCGGTGATGGCCACGCTGAGCAAGGCCGAGGCCGACAGCCTGTGCAACGCGTTCGAGCGCTCGGGGGCCGCCGCCGACGAGGAGGCCAACCATGGCTACCTGATCGCCAACTGGCTGGCCAAGGAGATCGTCAGCGACACCGGCCGGGCCTGGTTGGTCGGCTTCGCGCAGCTGGGGGGCGACAAGCCCGCCCGGCGCGCCGCGCTGGCCCAGGCGGCCCAGGCCGCCGGGCTCGCCGACTGCCCGCTGATCGCGATGTGGCAGTGACGCCCACAGGCGGTATGCTGCGCCCCATGATCGCCACCACAGGCTCGCTGCGTCGTCGCGCGCTGGGGTTGTCGCTGGGTGTGCTGGCGCTCGGCGCCGGCTGCGGTGGCGTGAAGGACGCGTCCCAGATCACGCTGGCGCTCGGGCCAGCCCAGCTCGACATCGTCGAGGCCACCGGCACCCGCCACGGCGTGGTGCTGGCCGCCGACGGGCAGGTCACCGTCGACGGCACCGCGCTGGTCACCGTCACGACCAAGGGCCGCCTGACCAGCGACGGCGGGCCCGCGCTGGTGCTGACCAAGGACGGCTCCGTGCTGTCGGGCGGCCAGCGCACCAACCTGCAGATCACCCCGGCACCGGCGTTCATCCTCGACGGCACGGCCCAGCTGACGATGGACGACGCCGGGGCCATCACCGGGCCGCTCCTGGAAGACCTGGACCACCCGATGTTCAACGCCGACGGCGCCACCCTGACGTACAAGGGGCCGACCGCGGCGCGGCGGACGATGATGTTCGTCCTGGCCGGGGCGCTGACCCGCGGCGACGTCAAGCCGGCGCCGGTCCCGCCGCTGCCGGCGCGCTGACCGCCGCCGCCGGCCGCCGCTACAGATCGCCCGCCGCGATCTCGGCCGGCAGCGGGTGCAGGTGCCACACCCGCTCGATCAGCTCGTGGGCGGCGTAGATGACCGGGGTCACCAGCACCGCCACGGACACCTTGACCACGTAGGACGTGATCACGATGGTCATGATGGTGTCGACCGGCATCGGGCTGCGGTGGATCAACCCACCGGCGCCGCCGTAGTCGAAGCCGAACGCCAGCCAGATGATCACCACGGTGTCGATCAGCTGGGACACCGCGGTCGAGCCGGTGGCCCGCAGCCACAAGAAGCGGTCGCCGGTGACTCGCTTGACCAAGAAGAACACGCCGATGTCGACGTACTGCGCGGTCAAAAACGCGAACATCGACGCGATCTGGATGGTGACGCCACCGATGAACACGTTGGTGAACGCGAACGGCGTCATGTTGGAGTCGGCCCAGTGCGGGTCGGTGTAGGCCGGCGGAAACCACGCCAGCTGGTTGGCGATCTGGATGATCGCCACGGTCAGGCCGATCATCGCGAAGCCGAGCAGGGTCACCCGGCGCGCGGTCTTGCGGCCGTAGAACTCGTTGATGAGGTCGGTGAGGATGAAGGTCAGCGGGAACGGGATCTCGCCGACCGAGATGACCCAGTCGCGCCCGAACACGTGCAGGTAGGTCAGCTTGCCGCCGATGAGGTTGCCGACGATGAGGCAGGTCAAGAACACGCCGACCAGGGTCACGAACATCGTCATCCGTGCGTCGAGCTTCATCGCCGGCGAGTATCGCACGCGCCGTCGGCTTGACGAGGGCGGCGGCGGCTGGCGATCCTCGCTGGATGCGACGAGCCTGGTGTGCGCTGATCGCGGTGGCGACGTGGAGCTGCGGCGACAACCTGGCGGCGCCGGCGCGGCCCGACGCAGGCGAGGTCGACGCGGGCGAGGTCGACGCGGGAGAGGTCGACGCGGGTGAGGTCGACGCGGGCGAGGTCGACGCGGGCGAGGTCGACGCGGGTGAGGTCGACGCGGGCGCGCTCGACGCGCCCGGCGACGCCGCCACTGACGGGCCGACCGCGGCCGATGCCGCCCCACCGGGTGACGCCGCTACCGACGCTCCCGGGTGCACCACGACCGAGGTGGCGCCGCCCCTGGCCGCCGGCGTGCACGTGGCCCAGTGCACGCCGATCGCCTGGGCCACCAACCCGCCGACCTCGGGTCCGCACTACCCGCTGTGGGCGCGCTTCAAGACCTACGCGACGCGGGTGCCGCGCGGCTTCTGGGTCCACGGCCTCGAGCACGGCGCGGTGGTGCTCGCCTACAACTGCCCGGCCGGGTGCGCCGCCGAGGTGGCCGCGCTGACCGCGTACCTGGCGGCCCGGCCGGCCGATCCGCTGTGCACCGCGGCGGTGCGCAACCGGTTCATCGTCACGCCCGATCCGGCCCTACCGACGCGGTTCGCCGCCGTCGCCTGGGGCCACGCGCTGACCGGTGACTGCCTCGACCTGGACGCCGTGGGCCGGTTCATCGACGCCCACTACGCCCAGGCTCCCGAGAACGTGTGCGCCGACGGGTTCGATCCCACCGACCCCGGCAACGGCGTCCCCGCCGATTGCCCGTGACCGCCGCCACCGCTGGCGCCCGGCGCGGCCGGGTGCGGGCAGCCGAGCTCAGGCGGCCGGGCGCTGGGCCCGCGCCACCGTGACCGCCGGCTGGCTCGCGGCCGACACCGACGACGAGATCGACACCGGGTCGAGCATGGGCCGGGCCGGCACCGCGTCGGTCGCCTCGTCGTCGTCGCGGCGGACCCGCCGCGGCTCGGGCTCGGGCTCGTCGGTCTCCTCGTGGTGGCGGGTCTCCCAGCTCCCCGAGTCGAGGGTGAACAGCGCCAGCGGCGTCATCAGCGCGTAGATGACCGGCAGCACCAGCGCGATCGGCACGAACCACAGCGGGTGGACCCGGTCGACGTCGAGCTTGCGGACCTTCCACCAGTAGCCCAGGCCGATGACCATCGCCACCACGACCTGGCGCCAGATCATCGCGAACAGCTTGCCCTTGGCGATGGCGGTCATCAGCAGCGCCGGGTAGGCCAGGAGCATCGCGAACAGCGAGAAGTAGTGGACCGCGATCACCGGGTTGAGCCGCCACACGTGCGACAGCGCCCCGACGTAGTCGACGATGTTCGAGCGGCGCCAGCGCAGCTGCTGCGAGAAGTAGTCGCCCAGGCGGGTCGGCGCGCCGGTCCAGCACACCGCCTTCAGGGTCATGGTCGTCAGGTAGCCGGCCTTGACGATCTGCCGGGTCAGGAAGCGGTCCTCGCCGTACTTGATGGGCACGCCGCAGATCTCGCGGTGCTCGAGGATGGGGTGCAGCTCGACCAGCACGTCGCGGCGGTACGCGGTGAGGCACCCCGACAGGCACATGACCCGGCGGAACGCCCACTCCAGGTTCTTCAAGAAGTGGTACGAGAAGAAGTACTTGATGGTCTGCATCCGGGTGAGCCAGTTGTCACCCTTGTTGCGGACGTCGACCCAGCCGCCCACCGCGGCGATGTCGGGGCGCACGAACCGCGCCACCAGCTCGCGCACCGCGGTGGCCCCGACCACCACGTCGGAGTCGACCGACACGATGATCTCCGACCGCGACGCCATCACCGCCCGGTTGATCGAGCGGCGCTTGCCGAGGTTCACCTTGTTGCGCAAGACCGTCAGGCGCCCGCCGCTGGTGGCGGCCACCGCGGTGGCGTGGGCCAGGCTGTCGTCCGACGAGCAGTCGTCGATCACCACGATGTCGAGCAGCTCGGCGGGGTAGTCGAGCGCCAGCAGGCTGCCCAGCGTGCGCCGGATCTCGGCGCCCTCGTTGTACATCGGCACGACCACGGTCACCGTCGGGCGGAAGCCGTAGTCGGCCTCGTCGAACGCCGACCGCCGCAGGTAACGCAGCATGATGCCGGCGACGAACCGGTTGAAGAACAGCACCAGGCCCAGGGCCTGCAGCAGGAGCGCGAGGGCGTTGTTCAGCACCGGGCACCTCCCGGGGCCGCCTGCTGCGCCAGCGCGACCGGCGGCGAGCCGGGCGGCACCACCAGGCGCTTGCGCACGACATCGACCGCCGTGGTGTCGGCGCCGCGGCCGAGCGTGAGGGTGACGCTCGACCCCGCGCTGCCGCGCAGGCGGGCCACGATGTCGTCCATGGCGGCGGCGGCGACGTCGGTGCCGTCGATCGCGGCGATGACGTCGCCCGGGCGGACCTTGCCGTCGGCCGGGCTGCCCGGCAGCACCTGGGCCACCACCGCGCCGGCCGGCGCTGGCGCCAGCACCACGCCGATGCCGTCGACCACCCCGGTGCCATCGGCCGGGCGCAGGTCGATGGCCACCGGCGCGGCGTCGGGGCCGGCCATCGCGCCGGCCCAGGCAGTCGCGAAGCCGGTCTTGATCACCGCGACCGACACCGGCCCGGTGGCGACGTCAGGCACGGCGAACCGGCCCTTGGCGTCGGTGAACACCGTGCGGCCGCCGATCGACACCTGGGCGGCCGCCACCGGCTGGGCGCCGGTCTTGACCACGCCGCGCACGACCACCGCCGGGGTCAGCGCGACCTTGAGCTCGCGGCTGGCGCCGTCGTCGACCACGACCCGCGGCACCCGCACCGCGCCGGCGCCCTCGGCCGCGACCGTCAGGTCGTAGCGACCCGGCACCAGGTTGCTCAGCGTGACCTGGCCCCCCGGGCCCCGGAAGCTGGCCACGGCCGGGGCGCGGGCCGCGGCGTCACCGTCGGCCACGAAGCCGTCGATGGCGACGGTGACCTCGGTCGACACGCCCGGCACCACCACGTGGACCGTGCCGAACTGCCGCATCACGAACACCTCTTCGCCGGTCCACGCCGCCACGTCACGCACGACCTCGCCGTCGGTGTGCTTGACCTTGACCGTGTACGGCTGGGTGCCGGGAGCGCCGATGTCGAAGGTGCCGTTCGAGCCGGTGATGGTGTCGTACACGGCGTTGGCGACCAGCCGCACCCGCGCGCCGACCACCGGGGTGCCGGCGGTGGTGATGACCTTGCCGGTCAGGGTCACCGGCGGCGTCAGGACCAGCACCTGATCGTCTCGGCGCTCGCCCGAGCCGATCCACTGCGCGATCGCCGGCGACAGGTCGCCGCCCTTGCGGGCCTCGAGGCGCAGCCAGCCGGCCGGGGTCACCGCGGTGAACGAGCCATCGTCGGCGGCGTCGAACTGCAGGCGCTCGGTGGGCCCGCCGGTCGAGATGGTGGCGGCCGCCAGGATCTTGGCGCCGGCGACCGGCGCGCCCGCGCCGTCGACGACCCGGCCGGTCACGGTGATCGGGTCGAGCAAGCGAAGCTCGACCTCGAGGGTGGCGCCCGGCGCCAGCGCCTCGACCACCGTGACGCCCTGGGCCAGGCCGCGGCTGCCGCGCACCTTCAGCGCGCCCGGCACCGAGACCAGCTCGAAGCGCCCGCCGGCGTCGGCGGTGGTGGACATGGGCAGGGCGGCCTCGAGCAGCCCGCGATCGTCGGCCGCGACCTCGACGTTGACGGTGGCGCCGCTCACGGCCTGGCCGCGGATATCGACGACCCGCCCGCGGACGATCGCGGTCGGGCGCACTTCCAGATCGCGGTGCGCGTTGTCGGAGCTGGCCACGAAGCCCTCGGGCGCCCCGACAGCATTTTCACTGCGCGCGTGGACTCTCCACCGGATTCCCGAGGCCACCTGGATGGTGTAGAAGCCCTGATCATCGGCAGTTGCGGTGTTCTCCCCGGTGTCGCTCATGAACGCGACCTCGGCTCCAGCAACCGGCGTGCCGGCGGGCATCAGCCGCACGGTCCCGGTGACGGTCACCGGCGGACCGGCCGGCCGCGCGCGCAGCCCCAGCGAGGCCGCGACCGCCGCCAGCGGGCGGCCCGCCCGTGGACTGTCGGCCTGGCCGGCCCCCCACGGATCGGCGCCGGTGGCGACCGCCGCTGGCTTGGCGGCTGGCGCTTGGTGCCTTCGCACCATCACCGCGGCCAGGATGGCCACGCCGACGACGGCGAGGGCGATCAGCAGGTGGGTCCTGCGCGGGAAAGAGGCCACTAGGGATGGCTCGGCGGGAGGCTAGGTGCGGTCTTGGGCGGACCGCGTCAAACGCAATGGCCGCACGCTATTATGTCGAGGCAGGAATCACAAGCAGTGGTTGACACATCGAGGCGCGCCCGTGACGGGGACACGTCGAGCGTGAAATGTTTACGCATTCTGGATAGCCACCGGCCACCTTGGCGTGGGCCGGATCACTCAGCCAGCACGGGCCCCGCCCCCACCCGCCGGCCGTCGAACCCAGCGAGATGACGTGGTGCGCGTGGCGCTCGTCAGCGGGCCGCGCGGGCGCGCTGGCGGGCCTGAACCTCGGGGGACTCGGCCACGGCCATGCCGATGAGCCGCAGCCCCTCCCGGAAGTGGCTCAGGCCGATGCGCGTCAGCTCCGGGCTGGCCGGGCCGACCTCCGGAAAGCCCTGCTGGGCTGCGTCGGCGGCGACCTTGCCCCAGTTGGCGAACAGCCGTCCCCAGTCGCTCTCGAGGACCGCCTGGATCCGCTTCTCGCCCTGGAACGGGTACCAGTAGAGGTCGTGGTAGGCGACCGAGGCCACGTAGGCCCACGGCGCCAGCCAGGTCTTGAGCGACCACTCGATGGGCTTCTTGAGCGGCCCCCAGTAGATCTTGTGCTGCATGTTCGAGGCGAACGTCATCTTCTTGAACGGGCCTTCGAAGTGCCAGTTCTCGCGGGCGGCGTCGAGGTCGCCCACCAGCTCGATGTCGCGCACGTCGCCGCAGCCCAGGCCGCGCTCGTGGGCCAGCCGGATGAACTTGCAGTCCGCCAGCGGGTCGAAGCCCATGAGCTTGGCGGCCACCGCGTCGATGGCGACCTGATCGGCCGAGGCCAGGATCACGTTCTTCACGTGCGGCACCATGCAGCGCGGCCCGGGGCCGTCGCCGGCGAAGGTGCCGTCCATCACCGCGAAGATGCCCTTGTGGATCTTCTGCTGGATCATCAGCAGGTCGACCAGGGTCTCGTGGATGACCGGGTGGGTCCAGTGACGGTGCTCGTTGAGCAGGCCGCCGAACGCGTTCTTCATCGCGCCGGTGGTGGTGGTGAAGACGTGGGTCTTCACCGTCGGCAGGTGGATGATGTTCTCGCCGATGAACCGCTTGGGGATCGAGAAGCCCTTGGGGTAGACGTCGTTGAGGCACAAGAAGTCCTTGGCCAGATCGCCGACGACGTCGCGCACGTTGACCCACTCCTCGCCCTCGTACAGGTGCACGTTGCGCAGGCCGTGGGCGGCGACCACGTCGAGCTGCTTGTTCTCGCGCTCGCCCAGGTGGGCGTCGATGACGACGGTGCGGTTGTGGCAGGCGTGGATCAGGTCCGGATCGTAGCCGTCCTGCTTCATCGCCCGGATCACGCCGTCGAGCTGCCACGGCGTGGTCGACGACGCCGGGTAGAAGAAGTGCCAGGAGATGTTCACCTTGAGCGCGGTGTCGGCGTCCTTGGCGATGACGTCCTGGTACCCGGCCAGGTTCATCGCCCGGTGGTAGTCGGCGAGGACGGTGGCGGGAGTGGTGCGGAGGAGGGCGACCTTGGCCTTGGCCATGGGGACCCTTACCACGGGCGGCGGGCCGGCGCGCGGCCGACCGGCGCGACCGGCCCGGGGAGGGTCGCCGCCGTCGGGTCGGTCACGCCGCGGCGCCTCACCCCGCCGGCAGGGCGGCCGGCGCGGGCGCGGCGGTGGCGGCGGCCCCCACGTCGGTGATCTGGGTCCACCCGCGCGACGCCAGCCAGGCGGTGGCGGCCCGGTGGGTC
Source organism: Kofleriaceae bacterium (assembly GCA_041389965.1). Lineage (GTDB taxonomy): Bacteria > Myxococcota_A > Polyangia > Haliangiales > Haliangiaceae > UBA2376. The sequence goes on from JAWKQV010000005.1 coordinate 147,123, forward strand.
GATCGGACCACGCCGAACACCACCTCGTCGCCCGGCTTGAGCGACAGCGTCGGCGACACCAGCGTGACCTCGCCGCCGCGGACGTGGGCCACCGCCAGGACGTCGTCGAGCGGCTGCTCGGCCAGCGCCTGGGCGACGTCGCCGCCGGTCAGCCGCCAGCGCTCGGCCAGCAGCTCGCCGCGGCGGGCGGTGTCGAGCCAGTGCAAGACGTTGGTCTCGCGCCCGAACAGCACGCCGATCTCGTGGTGATCGGCCATGGCCGGGGTGATGCCGGCCTCGTGGCGCTCGAGCAACATCATCGCGCCGGGCGCGCGCAGCTCCTCGGTGACCAGCCGCGCGAACAGGAAGTTCACGTGCTCGTTGGGCGTGAGGCCGACGCACCAGCGGGCGTTCTCGACGTCGGCGCCCAGCAGCGTGTCGATGTCGAGGCCGTCGCCCTGGACCACCTCGAGGCCGTCGGCGCGCGCCGCCGCCCACAGCTCCTCGCGCGACTCGACCAGGGTCACCCGCACCCCGCGGTCGTGCAGGATCTTGGCGACGAAGCAGGCCAGGCGGTTGGCGCCCAGGATCAGCACGCCGCTCTTGGGCTTGAGCCGGACCCCCAGGGCGCCGGCGACGACGCCGGCCGACAGGCCCTGCAGCGTGACGGTGGTGGCGATGACCACGAACACCAGCGCCCGCAGCTCTGTGCCGCCGGCGATCCCGGCATGCGCCAGCTCGGTCGCGAACAGCGACGCCACGGCGGCGGCCACGATCCCGCGCGGCGCGATCCAGGCCAGGCACCACCGCTCGTTGCGGGTCAGCTCGCTGCCGTGGGTCGACGCGAAGACCGACACCGGCCGCACCAGCACCATCAGCGTCACCACCACGGCGATGCCGCGCCAGCCCAGGGCCAAGATGTCGTCGAGGCGGACGTCGGCCGACAGCAACACGAACAGGGTCGCCACCAGCAGATCGGTGAGCTGCTCCTTGAACTCGGCGATCTGCTCCAGGCGTCGGTTGGGGATGTTGCCCACCACCAGGCCGGCGACGATGGCGGCGGTCAGGCCGCTCTCGCTGACGATGGCGTTGGCGGCCTGGAACGACGCCACCGCGACCGCCAGGGCCAGGACGTTCTCGAGGCCGGCCGGCACCAGGCGCTTGACCCGCAGCGCGCCGACGAGCAACAGGCCGGCGGCCCCGCCGATGGCGGCGCCAGCGCCGAACCGCAAGAAGATGGTCAGGGCCTCGCCGGCGGCGGCGCGCCCGGTCGACGCCAGCACGACCTCGAGGGCGACCACCGCGACGGTGGCCCCGACGGCGTCGACGAAGATGCCCTCGGCCTTGAGGATCTCGCTCAGGTGCGGCAACAGCCGCAGGCGCCGCACCAGCGGGTTCACCACCGTCGGCCCGGTCACCATCACCAGGGTGCCGAACAGGACCGCGAGCCGCCAGTTCCAGGCCATGAAGGCGGCGGCGCTGGCGGTGGCCAGGATGCCGGTGATCAGCGCGCCGACGGTGACCAGCCGCTGGATCGAGCGGGCCTGCTTGCGCAGCGCCTCGAGCCGCACCGTCAGCGCGCCCTCGAACAGGATGATGGCGACCGAGAAGCCGACGAAGCCGGCCAGGCCCTCGCCGAGCAGCTGGGGGCGCACCAAGTTGAGCCCGTCGGGGCCCAGCGCGACGCCCAGGACCAGCAGGATGACGATGCCGGGGATGCGGGCGTGGCGGGCGGCCCCCTGGGCGATCACGCCCGCGAGCATGGCCAGCGCCAAGGTCAGCGGGCCGTCGTCGAGGTTCACGCGGCCTCGAGTCGGACGCCGGCCGCGCCGGGCCGCGCCGGGCGCGAGGGTGGAGACAGGGGGAGGGTCAGCATGGGGTCGAGTCGGTCGGCGAGCCTAGCGCATGTCGTGCGGCGGCGCCGGCGCGGAGGCGTCAACGGCCGCCCCGGGCCCGACGCGGGCGCACCAGCCCGACCTGCGCCGGCCGGGCCGGGGCGGTCGCCGCGCTCGCCAGCGCCAGCCGCGCCCGCAGCTCGCGCTCGAGGAGCGGCGCCACCTCGGCGTGCAGCCGGCCGTAGTACCGCTGGGCCCGGTAGTACAGGAACACCGGCCGCGCCACCGGCGGGAAGCGCGGATCGACCCGGACGCCACCGGCGGGGGGCAGCGCGTGGCGGGCCTTGACCGCCCGGCCCAGCCCCAGCGACACGCCGAGCAAGATCCCGGCTTCGTCGTCGAGGAACGACCGCTGCCAGCTGGCTGGGCGCAGCCGGGCCGGCTGGTTGGCGAAGAACCAGTCGGTGGCGCGGTCGACCGGGCTGGTGTCGAGGAACACGTCGGCCCGGGCCGGGCCGTCGGCCCGCTCGATCACCACGTACTCCTCGACGCCCAGCGGCACGCGCACCAGCCGCGGGTGCTCGGGCTCGTCGTACGACACCGCGAAGTCGGCGCCGCCGCGGGCCACGGTCGCCGCGCGATCGTCGTCGTCGACGTGGTGCAGCTCGAGCTGCACCGTCGGGTTGGCGAGCAGAAACGGCGCCAGCGCCGGCACCACCAGGTCGGGCACCACCGAGGACAGCCCCACCACCCGGACCGCGCCGCGGTGGCTGCCCGGGGCCGGCGCCAGCTCGGCCAGGAGCTCATCCTCGAGGGCGCGCTGGGCCTGGACGAAGCCCAGCAGGCGCCGCCCGGCGTCGGTCACCTTGATCGGTCGCGCCCCGCGCAAGACCAGCGGCGCCGCCAGCCGCTCCTCGAGGGCGGCCACCCGCCGCGACAGCGCGGGCTGGGTCAGGTGCAGCGCGGCGGCGGCGCGGGTGAAGCTGCCGGTGCGCACCACCGCCGCGAACGCGGCCAGCTGGTCCTGGGACAACGGCTCCATGGCAGCACGGTACCACTACTATGCGTCTGGCGCATGTTTGCATGAGAAACATGCAATGGACGCATCGCCACCGCGGCCCTAAGGTGCCTCCCATGTTCCCGTTCGTCGTGCCTGCCTTGCTCATCGTCGTCGGTGGCGTCGTCTATCACCTGGCCATCCGGGCCGCGTCCGGAGGCTCCCCGTGGGCGGTGCTCACCCCGGCCTACGGGCTGGCGTTCCTGGTGTGCGCGGCCCTGTGGGTGCGGGCCGGCCGGGTCGCCCTCGAGCTGCCGCGCGGCGGCCTGCTGGCGGCCGGGGTGCTGGCGCTGTCTCTGGTCGCCATCGAGGGCGGGTACTTCCTGGCGTACCGCTCGGGGTGGGCGATGAGCAACACCGCGGCCCTGTCCAACACCGCGGTGGTCGCGGCCCTGGCGGTGGTGGGCGTGCTCCTCCTGGGCGAGTCGATCTCCCCGGTGCGCGGGCTGGGCCTGGTGGTGGCGGCGGTGGGCGTGTGGTTGGCGGTGCGGTGATGGCCGCGGCCACGGGGCGAGCGCAGGCGCTGCGCGTGGCCGCCCGCGGTTCGCGCGCGACCGCAGATGCTGCGCGGGTTGGCGGGTCCAGCCCGGCCGGCGCCTTGCATGGTGGTTGGGCATGGGTGCGTCCCGCGCGGTCGAGATCCTCCGAGGTGCCGTGGCCTGCGCGGTGCTGGCGCCCAGCACCCACAACACCCAGCCGTGGCGGTTCCGCCGCCGGGGCGAGGTGGTGGAGCTGTGGGCCGACGACGCTCGCCAGCTGGCGGTGATCGATCCGATGCGGCGGCAGCTGTTCATCAGCTGCGGCTGCGCGCTGTACAACGCCCGGGTCGCGATCCGAGCCGAGGGGTTCACCGAGCGCGTCGACGTGCTGCCGCGGCCCGATCAGCCCAACCTGATCGCCGTCGTCCGGGTCGGCCTGCCGCGGGCGGCCACCGACCTCGATCGCGCGCTGGTGGCGGCCATCCCGCGTCGGCACACCAACCGCCGGCGCTTCCTCGACCGGCCGGTGGCCGCGCCCCAGGCCGAGGCCTTGGCCCACGCCGCCGCCGCCGAGCGGGTCCACCTGTTCCGGCTGGCCCCGGCCGCCAAGCGCGCGCTGGCGGCGCTGGTGGCCGAGTGCGATCGCCGCCGCTTCGCCGAGCCCGCCTACCGCCAGCAGGTCGGCGAGTGGCTGGTCCCGGCCGGGCGCCGCCGCGCCGACGGCATCCCGTTCGTCGAGAAAGAGTACGGCTCGGCGGGGTGGTTCGCGCAGAAGAAGACCCTGGCCGACGCCGACCTCGGGGCCCAGGCCGGCTCGCTGGAAGAAGACCGGATCGCCAGCGCGCCGCTGGTGGCGGTCCTGGCGACCGATCGCGACGACGACCTGGACTGGGTCGACTGCGGCCAGGCCCTCGAGGCGGTGCTCCTGCGGGCGACCGTCGACGGGCTGGCCGCGGCGTTCGTCGATCAGCTGCTCGAGTACGAAGACCTCCACGCCGCGGTCCAAGACCTGACCGGGTCCGCGTCGATGCCGCAGATGGTGCTCCGGCTGGGCTACGCGCCGCCCGTCGAGCGCACCGCGCCGCGCCGGCCCCTGGCCGAGGTGTTCGACGAGTCCGACTGAGCCGGGGGACGGCGGCGCGATCCGGCGGGGGCGCGAGGAACTCGCATGTGCGCTCGCCATCGCCGCCATTCTGGATGACGATAGCCAGATGGGCGCCTCCCCCGCTGTCCCGGTCCCCGTCCCCGTGCTCACCACCGCCCGGCTGCGCATGCGCGGCCACACCCGCGACGACCTCGGCGTGTGCGCCGCGCTGTGGGGCGACGCCGAGGTGGTGCGCTACATCGGCGGCCAGCCGGCCCCGATCGACGTGGTGTGGATGCGGCTGGCCCAGTACCTGGGCCACTGGGCGCTCAACGGCTACGGCTACTGGCTGGTCGAGGAGCGCGACAGCGGCCGCTTCGTCGGCGAGGTCGGCGTGGCCGACTTCATGCGCGAGCTCGACCCGCCGCTCGACGGCACCCCCGAGGCGGGCTGGGTCATCGCGCCGTGGGCCCAAAACCGCGGCTACGCCAGCGAGGCGCTGGCCGCCGCGCTGGGCTGGGCCCAGGCCAACCTCGACGATCCCGAGATCGCGTGCCTGATCGATCCCGACAACGCGCCGTCGATCCGGGTGGCCGAGAAGGCCGGCTTCCGCGAGGTCGTGCGCACCGCGTGGCGTGGCATCCCGAGCGTGGTGTTCCGTCGGCCGCGCCAGGGTCCGCGCTGAACCGCCGGCTACTCGTCGCGCGACTCGTCGTCGGCGCCGTCGCTGACCACGCCGGCCGCGCGCAAGATCGCGAGGTCGAGGCCGTAGGCCACGGGCATCGGGAAATCGGCTGGGGTCGCGGTCCAGTTGTCGCGCCAGGCGCGGTCGACGTAGCCGCGGGCGTCGTGGATGAGCATCAGGTCCCGCAACAACCCGGCCAGGGTCGTCGACGGGTCGGCGCTGCGCGCCAGCGCGCCGAATCCGCGGGCCTCGAAGTCGGCCGGGACGATCGCGGCGAGCTGATCGATCGTGGTGATGCCCAGGATCGCCAGCTCCTCGACGATCTGCGCGGCGACGCCGGCCGAGCCGAAGTCGGGCGTCACCAGGCCGCTGGCGAGCTGTGCCGGGAACCGGGTCCGCACAAACTGCTCGAGGCTGGCCTGGTCGATGGGCACCGCCGGGGCGACCCGCGACGACGGCACCACCGCCGGCGCGGCCGGGCCACCACAGGCCGCCGGCGACGCCACCAGGACCCCCGCGACGAACAGACCGAGCCATCGGACGCTGGACATGCCCGACGGTAGCGCAGCGGCCGCCCGGGCGCGATGGCCGGGGATCGATCACCAGCCGGCGCCGGCCCGGCGTACGCTCGGGCCATGGACGCGACCGGACAGCTCCTCTCGGCCTTGGCCTTCGCCGCCGACCGTCACCGCCACCAGCGGCGCAAGGACGCCACCGCGTCGCCCTACATCAACCACCCGATCGCCCTGGCCGAGGTGCTGTGGCACGTCGGCGGTGTGCGCGATCCGGTCACGCTCGTGGCCGCGCTCCTGCACGACACCGTCGAGGACACCGCCACCTCGACCGCGGAGCTGGCGGCGCGGTTCGGCCCCGAGGTGGCGGCGACGGTGGCCGAGGTCACCGACGACAAGTCGCTGCCCAAGGACCGCCGCAAGCAGCTGCAGGTAGAGCACGCGCCGCACCTGTCGACGCCGGCCAAGCTGGTGAAGCTGGCCGACAAGATCTGCAACCTGCGCGACCTCATCGACGCGCCGCCGGCCAGCTGGCCGCCCGAGCGGCGGGCTGCCTACGCGGCGTGGACCGCCCAGGTCATCGACGGGCTGCGCGGGGTGTGCCCCGCGCTGGAGGCGATGTTCGACGCCGAGCAGGCGCGGTGGGCCGCCGTGGTCGCGGCGACGCCCTAGCCGTCGCCCCGCCCGATCACAGCCAGGCCGGGTCGAGGTCGAGGAACGACCGCTCGCCCGAGGCGCACAGCGTCGCCAGCTGCTCGACCCGGGGCAGCTCGGTCGCGAACCAGTAGCCGGCGCACGCCCGCGTCACCGCGCGGTGGGCCAGGTCGTGGTCGCGCTCGCTGACCGCCGCCGCCAGCTCGAGCCACTGCCACGCCACCGCGACGGTCGCGACCAGGTCGAGGAAGTCGGTGGCGTGGGCGGTCATCCCGTCGACGTCGCCGGCCAACCCGCGCCCGGCCAGCGCCTGGGTCAGCGCGATCGCGCGATCGCCGGCGGCGACCAGCGCCGCGCTCCAGTCGTCGAGGCCCGCGGCCCGGCCGCGCGCCGCCGTCGCCGCCAGCTCGTCGCGCCACGCCGCCAGCGCGGCGCCGCCGCCGGCCACCGCCCGCCGGCCCAGCAGGTCGAGCGCCTGGATGCCGGTGGTGCCCTCGTGGATCGAGTTGAGCTTCTGGTCGCGCAGCCACGCCTCGACCGGGTACTCGCTCGAGTAGCCGTAGCCGCCGTGGACCTGCACCGCCAGCGCGTTGGCCTCGAAGCCGCGCTCGGCCGGGAAGGTCTTGGCGATGGGCGTACACAGATCGAGCAGGAGCTGGGCGCGGGCGCGCGCCGCCGGGTCGGTGGCGTGGCCGGCCAGGTCGGCGTAGCGCGCGGTGCGCACCAGCAGCGCCAGCCCGCCGACGACGATGGCCCGCTGCCGCAGCAGCATGCGCCGGACGTCGGCGTGGGCGGTGATCGGCACCGGCGGCGCGGCCGGATCCTTGGCCGCCACCGGTCGGCCCTGCGGGCGCTCGCGGGCATAGGCCAGCGCCGCGTGGAACGCCACCGACGCGGTGGCCACGCCGTTGACGCCGACCATGATGCGCGCCTCGTTCATCATCTGGAACATGTAGCGGATGCCCTGGTGCGGCTGGCCCACCAGCCAGCCCCGGCAGTCGCCGCGCTCGCCGAACCCCAGCGCCAGGCTGGGCAGCCCGCGCCAGCCGATCTTGTGGATCACCCCGGTCACCGCCACGTCGTTGTCGACCAGCGCGTCGCCCTCGACCCGGCGCCGCGGGACGCACAGCAGCGACACGCCCTTGATCCCGGGCGGCGCGCCGTCGAGCCGGGCCAGCACCAGGTGCACCACGTTGTCGGTCAGGTCGTGGTCGCCACCCGAGATGAAGATCTTGGCGCCGCGCACCAGGTAGTGCCCGGCGGCGGTCGGCGTGGCGGTGGTGGCCACGTCGGCCAGGCTCGAGCCGGCCTGGGGCTCCGTCAACGCCATCGTGCCAGTCCACTCGCCGCGGTACAGCCGCGGCATGTAGGTGGCGCGGAGGTGCTCGTCGGCGAACGCCTCGAGCAGGTGCGCCGCGCCCTGGGTCAGCCCGAGGTACCCGTACGCGGCGGCGTTGCCGGCCATCAGGTACGCGGTGGCCAGCGTGAACACCGCCAGCGGCAGCTGCTGCCCGCCCACCTCGACCGGCCGCGGCGCCGCGATCAGGTCGAGGTCGCGCAGCCGGGCGAACAGCCCGTGCAGCCGCGGGTGGACCACCACCCGGCCGTCGACCAGCCGCGGCGGCGCCTCGTCGAGGGCGCGGTAGGCCGGCAGCAGCTCGTCGCGCGCCAGCCGCCGGGCCCCGTCGATCACCGCGGCGAAGGTGGCGGCGTCGTGCTCGGCGAAGTATGGCAGCGCGGTCAGCGCGCCCAGGTCGAACGCCGGCCCCAGCAAGAGCGCCACGTCGCGGTCGTCGAGGAGCGGGTTGCCAACCATGGGCCGCAGTGTGACGAGCGCCGCCGCCGCGCGCAAGGCGACCGTCGGCGCCGTAGATCGGCGCCCTCCGGGGTGCGTTACTAGCCGGATGACGCGGAGGCCGATGACGATGGCGCTGGCGATGGCGACGGCCCTGGCCGCGCTGGCGACGGCGGTGGTGGTGGCCCGGGCGTGCCCGCCGGCACCGCCCGATGACCCGACCCGGCGCTGCGCCAAGTACGACGCGATGATGGAGCAGCAGCAGCGCGACGCGCGCCTGGCGGCGCTGCCGCCACCGGTGGTGTACCGACGGACGCCGACCGCCACGCTGCCCCGGCGGCTCACCGACCAGGCGGCGGCGCGGCTGGTGTTCGGGGCGACCTGGCGCGCGACCGGGGCGAAGCGCGGCACCCCGCGCACGCGGCTGATCCAGGCGACCAGGGTGCCGACGCGGATCGACAAGGCGATGCGCAACGTGCTGGTGCAAGACCTCGAGCACGTCGGCGGAGCCTACCGGGTCGTCATCGACGGCCGGCACTACCAGCTCACCGAGTGTCCCACCGGGCCGCGGCGGCGAGCGTGCCTGGTGCCGATGCTCGAGCCGGTGGTCGGGCTGTAACGCCGGGCGGCGGCCGGGCAGGTGCCGACACCCTGCCGCAGAAATCGAGCGCCGGCTGTGGCGGCGGGCTGGCTGGCGCCGCGGCCGAGCGATACCCTCGGCCGGGACGACATGGCGGAACGACGTGCCCCCGGGATCCTGGCCAGCCTGGCCGCGCTGGCCGGGCGCGCGCGGGCCGGGCTGCCGGCGGTCGGGCAGACCCCGGCCGACGAGGTGTGGCGGGAGAACAAGTGGCGGCTGCTGCGCTACCGGCCGGTGGTCGCCGCGGCCGACCGGTGGCGGACGCCGATCGTGCTGGTCCCGTCGCTGATCAACCGGTACTACGTGCTGGACCTGGCGCCCGGGCGCAGCTTCGTCGAGCACCTGGTGGCGGCGGGCCACGACGTGTTCATCATCGACTGGGGCACGCCGGGTCCCGAGGATCGCTACCTGACGTTCGACGACGTGTGCCACCGCTACCTGGGCCGGGCGGTGCGCAAGGCCGCGGCGTTCGGTCCCGACGGCGTGGCCCACGTGCTGGGCTACTGCCTGGGCGGCACGCTGGCGACGATCTACGCGGCGGCCGAGCCAGCCCGGGTGGCGTCGCTGGTGGCGCTGGCGGCGCCGATCGACTTCGCGCACGGCGGCCTGTTGGCGACGTGGACCCGCAGCCCCGGCTTCGACGTCGACGCGCTGGTCGACGGTTTCGGCAACGTCCCGTGGCCGCTCATGCAGGCGTCGTTTCACCTGCTCAAGCCCACCGCCAACCTGGCCAAGCTGGTCGGGCTCCTCGATCGGGCGTGGGACGACGAGTTCCTCGACGGCTTCCTGGCTACCGAGCGGTGGGGCAACGACAACGTGGCGTTTCCCGGCGCGTGCTACCGGCGCTACATCGGCGACCTGTACCGCGCCAACGCGCTGATGGCCGGGACCATGCGGCTGGGCGGCAAGCCGGCGCGCCTCGAGGACATCGACTGCCCGGTGTTGGCGGTCACCTTCGCGCACGATCACATCGTCCCGACCGCCGCCGCCACCGCGCTGCTCGACCGGGTGGCGTCGCCCGACAAGGCCCAGCTCGAGCTGCGCGGCGGGCACGTCGGCGCGGTGGTGTCGCGCAAGGCGGCCAGCGGGCTGTGGCCGCAGCTGAGCCGGTGGTGGGCGGTGCGCGACACCGACGCGGCGCGCGGCCTGGGTGACGACGACGACGGCGACGAGGTCGCCGCGCCCGACGAGGCCGGCGCGGCCGACCCGGCTCAGGCCGCCGGCACCGGCTGATCGACCGCGACCGCGCCGGCGACCGCGCGCCACCACGGGTCGAGCCGCTCGACGGCGGCCGGCTCGAACGGGCGGCCGAGCATCGGCGTGAGCACGCGCGCGCCGGTGGCCGCGGCCGCGGCGTACAAGGTCTCGGCCGGCTCGGCCCACGGGTGCAGGCCGAGGTCGAAGGTGCTCCAGTGGACCGGCACCAGCGTGCCACCGCCGAGGAGCGCCAGGGCCTTGAGCGCGTTGTCGGGCCCCAGGTGGACGCTGCCCCACGCCGGGTGCCACGCGCCGATCTCGAGCATCGTCAGGTCGAACCGCCCGAACCGCGCCGCGATGTCGGCCAGCTCCGGAGTCAACCCGGTGTCGCCCGAGAAGAACACCCGCCGGTTGGCGGTCTCGAGCACCCACGACGACCACAGGGTGGCGTTGCGCCCGCCCAGGCGTCCCGAGAAGTGCTGGGCCGGGGTCGCGGTGAACGCCAGCGCGCCGCCCGGCAGCGTGTGGGTCTCCCACCAGTCGAGCTCGGTGATCCGCGCCGGCGCGACGCCGAGCGCCTCGAGGTGCGCGCCCACCCCGAGCGAGGTGACGAATGGCACCGCGCGCGCGGCCAGGGCGCGGATGGTCGACGCGCACAGGTGATCGTAGTGGTCGTGGGACACCAGCACCGCGTCGAGGGGCGGCAGCTCGGCTACCGCCACCGGCGGGGCGTGGAACCGCCGCGGCCCGGCGAAGCGGACCGGCCCCAGCCGGTCGCCGAACACCGGGTCGGTCAGCACCCGCAGGCCGTCGACCTCGAGGAGGACCGTGCTGTGACCGAGCCAGGTGACGCGCAGGCCGTGGGCCGACACCGGCGTGGCCCAGGTGGCCAGGGGCCGCTCGACTGGCAGCGCCGCCGTCGGACGCCGAGCCGCGCGATCGAACAGCCAGGCCTTCATGATCGGCAGCGCGGGCCCGTCGAGCGTGGCGCGGACGTCGTGGGTGTTGTGGAAGCGGCCGTCGCGGTAGCGCGCCGAGGCGCGGGCTCGTTCGAGGCGGAGGCCGGTCAAGCGCATGCGCGAGTGTAGCGCGGGTGGCCGCGCCGGCGCGCGGATGGTGGTCGCGGGGCCGGCAGGTCAGGCCCGGTCCGGCTCGTCGAGATCGGCGGCGCGGGAGATCACCAGCGGCAGGTCAGGACCCGAGCGCACCGTGGCGCGCTGCGGCGGCAGCCGGTAGTCGACCACCGCGCCGCCGACGTCGGGCGCGGCGGTCTTGTAGCCCACCACCTGGACCTCGGCGCCGACCTCGAGCACGCGCTCGGCGGCCTTCACGGCCGGCCGGGTCGAGCGCGCCACCAGCTGGCGGACCTGGGCGCTGGGCGAGGTCTCGAACCGCGCCCGCGGATAGGCCCACGGCTCGCGCGGCGACGTCAGCCAGCGCGCCCCGGCCGCCTGCACCAGCACGCGGTGACCGGCGGCGTCGACCAGCGCGAAGTCGACCGCGGCCTCGCTGACCCACGCGCCGTCGGGCTCCCACACCAGGCGACGGTAGACGCCGGCCTGGTCCACCAGGAGGCCGGTCAACGGCGCGGCCGCCTCGATCCGCCCGCGCACGACCACCAGCTCGCCCTCGTCGCGGGCCGCCAGCTGGGCCAACGGGATCTCGCCGCGGGCCATCCGCCCGAGCTGGCGGCGGTACAGCACCTCACCGGCGCGGTGGCCGGCCACTGTGGCGCCGGCGCCGGCCAGCACGATCGCCTTCCACAGGATCAGCACGGCCGGCGCCGTCACCAGGGCGCCGCCCAGCAGCGCCGCCGCGCCGCCCCACACCGCCACCCGCCCCAGCCGTCGCGCCCGCGCCACCGACGCCGGCATCCACGCCAGATCGTCGCCGAGCAGATGGCTGCGCTCCATCGCCAGCACGCCCGACCATCGCACAGCGCCGCCCGCGCCGTGTATCGTGCGCGCGTGGATAACGCGCTCATCCCCGCGGTCGAGGCCGCGATCGCCCCGTTCGCTCGCCCCCACCGCCTGTCGGTCCGTCAGCGCAAGCGCTGGCTCGAGATCCTGACGTCGCTCGACGCCAAGAACACCTACGCCGTGTACGACGAGGCCGGCAACCCGGTGTTCAACGTGCAGGAGGAGGGCAAGGGGTTCGGCAACCTGATGAAGCGCCTGTTCTTGCGGGCCCTGCGACCGTTCCGCTCGCACGTCGAAGACCTGGCCCAGGCGCGGACCGTGCTGACCCTCCGCCGTCCGTTCCGGTTCTTCTTCCACCGGCTCGAGGTGTCGACCCCCGACGGCGAGCTGATCGGCTCGTTGCAACGCCGGTGGACCTGGTTCCGCCGCCGCTACACGGTCGAGGACGCCGCCGGCACCGAGCTGGCGACGCTGTTCGGGCCGTTCTTCCGGCCGTGGACGTTCAAGGTCATGTTGCCCGGCCAGCCGACGGAGGTGGGGCTCATCCAGAAGAAGTGGAGCGGCCTCGGCAAGGAGCTGTTCACCCAGGCCGACAACTTCTGGGTCGATTTCGGCCAGGTCACCGACCCACGGCTGCGCGCGCTGCTGTTCTGCTCGACGGTGCTGATCGACGTCGTCCACTTCGAGCAGGGCTGACCCGCCGCCGCCGCGTGGCCTCGCTACGGCGCCGCGACCGCCGGGGTCGGCGGCGCGCCCGGCGGTCGGCCGCTGGGCCCCTCGACGTACTCGACGGTCTTGGCGCACGACAGGCTCTCGAAGGCCATCAGGCTGTCGCGATCGCCGAACACCTGCGGGCACTCGGCGCGGCAGGCGTCGCCGACGCCGCCGGGGTCGCCGCCGCGACAGGTGACGTAGTGATCGCACGCGCCGGCGCAGGTGCCGGTGAGCTGGGGCCCGCGCAGGTAGCGCACCACGCAGCCGCCCGCCAGCGTCGCCACCAGCGCGCCGACGAGGATCGCCCTCACGCCGGGTCCCCGTGGCGCCCGGCGCCCGCCGCGAACCGCGCCGCGCCGGCCACGCCCTCGGCCAGGGCCCGGCCGCCGTGGGCCAGCTCGTTGGCCAGCGCCGCCGACAGGTCCAGGTCCCACTGCTCGTAGGCGCTCAGGCGATCGCCGCGCAGCGCACCCTGGGGCAGCGCGGCCAGCTGGTGGGCCAGCGTCTCGGCGGCGGCCCGCGCCTGCCCCGGCGGCACCACCCGGTTGGCCAGCCCGATGGCCAGCGCCTCGGCGGCGTCGATGGCGCGCCCGGTCAGGATCAGGTCGAGGGCGCGGCCGTGGCCGATCAGGCGCGGCAGGCGCACGGTGCCCCCGTCGATGAGGGGCACGCCCCACCGCCGGCAGAACACGCCGAGCACGGCGTCGGCCTCGACCACGCGCAGGTCACACCACAGCGCCAGCTCCAGGCCGCCGGCCACCGCGTGGCCGCTGATCGCGGCGATGACCGGCTTGGTCAGCACCAGGCGGGTCGGGCCCATCGGGCCGTCGCCGTCGGCGGCCACCCGGTTGCCGCGGCCGGTGGCGATCGCCTTGAGATCGGCACCAGCGCAGAACGTGCCGTTGGCGCCGACCAGCACCGCCACCGCGGCGCCCGGATCGGCGTCGAAGCCACGGCAGGCGTCGGCCAAGGCCTCGGCGGTGGGCCGGTCGACCGCGTTGCGCACGTCGGGCCGGTCGAGGATGATCGTGGTCACCGGGCCGGTCCGCTCGACGTGGATGGTCACCCGGGCACTGTGCCACACCAGGGCCGACCCGGTAGAGTCAGCCCATGGCCCCCCTCGAGCGGATCGCGATCCTCACCAGCGGCGGCGACGCGCCGGGCATGAACGCCGCCATCCGGGCCGCGACCCTGGTGGCGCGCGCGGCCGGGGTCGACGTGGTCGGCATCGAGCGCGGCTACCGCGGCCTGCTCGACGACGCCATCGTGCCGCTGGCGGCGCACGACGTCAGCGGCATCCTGCGCGAGGGCGGGACCGTGCTCGGCTCGGCCCGCTGCAAGGAGTTCCACCAGCGCGAGGTGCGCGACCGGGCCCGGGCCATCTTGCGCCAGCACGCCATCTCCGGGCTGGTCGTGATCGGCGGCAACGGCTCGCTGACCGGGGCCCAGCGCCTGGCCGATCCGAGCGAGGCCGGCGCCGACCCGGTGCGGGTGGTGGGCATCCCGGCGTCGATCGACAACGACCTGGGGCTGACCGGGCTGTCGATCGGCGTCGACACCGCGATGAACACCATCGTCGAGGCGTGCGACAAGATCGCCGACACCGCCACCGCCCACGATCGCACGTTCATCATCGAGGTCATGGGGCGTGACTGCGGCTACCTGGCGATGACCTCGGCCATCGCCGCCGGCGCCGACCTGGCGCTGTTCCCCGAGGCCGGCCGCGACCAGGCGGCGATCGTCGACGCCATCGTCGACACCGTGCTGGCGGTGCGCCAGCGCGCCCGCAAGTCGCGCCGGGTCATCATCATCAAGGCCGAGGGCGTGGCCATCCCGATCGACCAGCTCAAGCACGCGGTCGACGCCCGCCTGGCCGAGCGCGTGCCGGGCTCGGATCCGTCGGTGATCGAGACCCGGGTGACGGTCCTGGGCCACGTGGTGCGCGGCGGCCGCCCGTCGGCGTTCGATCGCCTGCTGGGCAGCCGACTAGCCAACGTCGCGGTGCGCGGGCTGCTGGCCGGCGCGACCCAGCAGATGGCGGCGTGGATGCCGCCGACCGATCTCCCCGAGGAGATCGCGACGCGGTCGACCGCCGATCCCTACTGCTGGCTGGTCGACCTCGACGCGGTGCTGGCCGAGACCGACAACCTGCTGCGCGGTCGCAGCCCGCTGGCGCGGTGGCGGGCCGGCGCCTTCGACGAGATCGAGGACGCGCTGTTGCTGTGAGGCCGACGCTCGCGCCGGCCGGCGTGGGCCGCTACTGATCGCTGTCGTGGAAGCCGAACGCCTTGGCGACCTCGGTGCGGACCCGCGGCAGCTGCGGATCGCCGGCGGCCAGGACCCGCACCCCGCCGACCAGCGGCACCGCCTCGAAGTCGACGGCGTCGACGATGGCGTCGAGCTCGACGCGGATGACGATGGTGGTCACCACGCCGGGCTCCGCCGTCACCGCGAGATCGAGCGAGACCGGCAGCGCCTCGGCGTCGCGGATCGCGAACGGCGTGGCCACGTCGTCTTGCTCGACGGTGCCGGTCAGCTCGTAGGCCAGGCCGGCGCCGCCGTCGAGCTCCCACGCCATGCGGGCGTACAGGCCAGGCGGGGCGGCGGCCAGGCCGATCGGCATCGGCGCCACGCCGGCGTCCCACCGGACCAGGGCGGTGTCGACCGTCGTGCGCGGATCGCCGGCGCCGGCGTCGCCGATGACGCGGAAGCTGCGCAGCGCGAACCGGGCCGAGGTCAGCGCCAGCTTGTCGTCGACCGGGCCAGGCACCGCGGCGGGGGTGGGCAACCAGCTGACCACCAGGCCGCTGCCGGCCATCGCGTCGGGACCGCCCTGGTCGTCGCCGGGGCATCCGGCGAGCAGGGCGAGCAACGTGAGCGGGGCCGCGAAGCGCATGGCATAAACCTTGTTTGCAACCAGGATACCAGTGATCGTCCTGCGCCAAGACCTCGAATCCACGCCGTCGCCCTGGCCCCGGGCCGGCGATTGCGCAGCGGTTGTACAACATGCCGACTGAACTCCTCACAGATCTGGTCGGGACCTCGCTGGCTCCCAGCGACGGACCGCGCACGTCACTGGTCGTGTACGTCGACCTGCCCGACCACGGCTCGTCGGTCGTCGAGCTGGCCGACGGCGCCGACCTCACGTTTGGCCGGTCGCGCGGCGCGGTGATCTCCGTCGAGCACCCCAGCCTGTCCCGGCTGCACGCCCGGGTGACCCGGCGCGGCGACGTCATCCAGGTCGAAGACCTCGCCAGCCGCAACGGCACCCGGGTCAACGGCGAGCGCATCACCGCGCCGCGCACGCTGGCGGCCGGCGACGAGCTGGCGCTCGGGCCCATCCAGGCCACCGTCAGCGTGGTCAGCGGCTTGCGTCGCCCGTCGGCGATCGCCCCGGCCGCCGCCGGGGCGGCGCGGCTGGTCGCCGAGGTCGACCGCGCGGTGCGCTACCGGCGCCCGGTCCACGTCGCGCTGGTGCGGGTCGCCGACGACGCCGCGGTCGAGCTGTTGGCCCGGTCGCTGCGGCCGATGGACCTGGCCGCCGAGCTGGGCGGCGACGACTACCTGGTGATCATGCCCGAGCTCGACGCGACCACCGGCCCGCCCATCCTGGCGCGGCTAGTCGACGGCGCCCGGGCCCTGGGCGCCACCGTCACCGCGACCTCGCTGGTGGTGCCCGAAGCCGGGACCTCGGCCCCGGGCGTCATCACCGCGCTGCGCCACGCGCTGCGCACCGGGACCGCGGCGCGGGCGCTGGCCCCGGCCGGACCGGCCCGCCCCATCGTGCTCGACCCGGCGATGACCAAGCTCTACGCCATGGTCGAGCGCATCGCCGACGCCGCCATGACCGTCCTCATCCAGGGCGAGACCGGCGTCGGCAAGGAGCTGGTGGCGGCGGCGCTGCACGAGCGCTCGCACCGCCGGGCCCAGCCGTTCGTCCGGCTCAACTGCGCCGCCCTGGCCGAGACCCTGCTCGAGAGCGAGCTGTTCGGCCACGAGCGCGGCGCGTTCACCGGCGCCGACAAGCGCAAGCTCGGCTTCTTCGAAGTGGCCCACGGCGGCACCTTGTTCCTCGACGAGATCGGCGAGATGCCGGCGGCGCTCCAGGCCAAGCTGCTGCGCGTGCTCGAGCAGCGGGTCCTCACCCGGGTCGGCGGCACCGCCGAGATCGCCATCGACGTGCGGGTGGTGTGCGCGACGCACCGCGACCTCGACGCCGAGGTCCGCGCCGGGCGGTTCCGCCAGGACCTGCTGTACCGGGTCGCCGGCTTCACCGTCGCCGTGCCGCCGCTGCGCGATCGCCGCGCCGAGCTGGTGCCTTTGGCCGAGCACTTCGCGCGCCAGATCGCGGCCAGCCTGGGCCGGGCGGCGCCGGCCCTGACCGACGAGGTCCGCGCCGCGCTCCTGGCCTACCCGTGGCCGGGCAACGTGCGCGAACTGGAAAACGCCATGGAGCGCGCGTTGATCTTGTGCGACGACGAGCTGCGGGTCAGCGACCTGCCCGAGGCCATCCGCGACGCGACGCCGGCCGCGGCCGATCCGGCGGCCGCCGACGACGTCCGCGGCCAGATCGCCGACGTCGAGCGGGCCGCCATCGTCGCCGCGCTCGCGGCCGAGGGCGACAACCAGACCCGGGCCGCGCGCCGGCTGGGCCTGTCGCGCCGGTCGCTCATCTACAAGATGGAGAAGTACGGGCTCAAGCCGCCGCCGCGCGGGTAGGGCCCCCGGCATGGGGAGGGCGGTCGAGGCGGCGGGCCGTCAGCGCCGGCCGGTCGGCGGCGGGTTGTACCGCTCGGCCCGGGCCGGCGCCGCGGTGCCGCCGGAGATCAGCACGGTGCCGTCGCACAACAGCGCGGCCTGGTGCCCGGCCCGCGGCACCGCCAGGCGATCGGTGGCGACCACGTCGACCGAGCCGTCGATCAGATCGAGCCGGGCGATGGCGGCGGTGTCGAGCGGCGGCAGGCCGGGCCCGGCGCGCCCGCCGACCAAGAGGATGCGCCCGTCGGGCAACCCGGTAGCCGACAGCTCGACGACGCCCACGGTGGCCGGCAGGTCGCCCACCGCGACGAAGCCGGCGTCGAGGGTGAACCGCTCGAGCGTCCGCACCGCGGCCCCGGCGGCGTCGACGCCGCCGATGATCAGCACGCTGCCGTCGGGCATGAGCTGGCTCAGGTGGTGCGACCGCGGCACCACCATGGCCGGGGCGAACACCGCCGGGTCGGCCAGATCGCCGGCCAGCGGCTTCCACAGCTCGGCCACCGCCACCGGCGCCCCGGCCGGGTCGACGCCGCCGACGATCAGCACCGGCGCCCCGACGTCGTCGCCGAGCCGGGTCGCGGTGTGGCCGGCCCGCGGCTGGGCCAGGGTCGACCGCGCCGGCCGCACCTCGGTCGCCCCGCCGAGCTCGGCCATCACCTCCACCGCGCCGGTCGGCGCGCCGCCCGGCGGACGGCCCCCGACGACCACCACCCGGCCGTCGGTCAGCGCGGTCGCGGTCAGCTCGACCCGGGCCAGCCGGGGCTCGTCGAGCCGATCGACCAGGATCGCCGCGCCGTCGACGCGCAGGTGCTCGACCTCGGCGGCCCCGGCGCCGTCGGCGTGGGCCCCGCCCAGCAGGGTGACCCGCATCGACGCGCCGGTCCCAAAGCCGACCGCGACCGCGTCGCGCCGTGGGCTCACCGCCGCGGCCGCGGTGACCGTCGCCGTCGCCGGATCGTAGCGCTCGACCACCGCGCCCGCCGACGGTGCATCGCCGCCGATCACCAGCGCGCTGCCGTCGGCCGCGGTGACCGCGGCACCCCCGCGCCGGGGCTCGAGGACCACCGGGATGGTCGCGAACTTCACGTTGCGGGCGAACAGGAGGTGCGGCGTCGGGGCCGGCTGGTCGGCGCGCACCGCGAACGCGCAGGTACGCCCGTAGGCGACGTCGGTCGCGCCGATGCGACCGGCCAGGTGGATGACCAGGTCGTCGGAGAACGGGACGCCGGCCAGCTCGATGGCCTGGCCGGGCGCGAAGCTGACCGACACCAGGTCGTCGTCGCTGCCGGCCCGGGCCACCGACAGCTGGAGCTCGTCGAGGCCGCTGGCGGTGGCGGTGGGATCGTCGACCGGCACCTGGTAGACCGGCGCGATGGCCACCACGCCGTCGGTGCAGCCACCGACGACCACCGCCAGCACGACCGCGCGGCGCACGCCGGCCGCGGTCACAGGCGCCCCGGTCCGACGACGACGGCCGAGCCCGCGCCGCCGTCGTCGGCCAGCACCAGCGTGAGCGGCACCAGGACCGCCGCCGCGCCGACCGCCGCGCCGGCCGCCCAGGCCCACCGCGACTGGTACCAGGGCCGGCGCGGGCGGTCCGGGCCCACGGCCAGCACCGCCGCGAGGGCGGCGGCCACCGGCGCCGCGCCGTCGGCCAGCGCCACGGTCCGCTGCGCGCGGACCCGCCCATCGGCGCCCAGGCGCTGGAGGATCACGATCGGCCCGGCGACCACCACCGTGGCGTAGGCCAACGCGCCGGCGCCGCGCGCCACCACCCGCAGCTCGTCGTCCCCGGGCGCGACCAGCGGCGTCGCCGTGACCGTCACCCGGGTGGTGGGCTCGACGACGGTGAGCCGGCGGCCCCACGGCTGGGCCTGTGGGCACTCGACCCGGAGCCAGTGCGGCCCGGTCGGCACCGCGATCGGCGCGGCCAGCGCGACCGTGCGCCCGTCGAGCCAGGCCGGACATCCGGGCGCGCCGTCGACGACCAGCGCCGCCGGTGCCCGGGCCAGCACGGCGGTGCGGGCCCGCTCGTGATCGGCCACCGCGCGCGGTGGAAACCGGGCCGGATCGAGCACGCGCGCCGGCGCGACCGCGGCCGCGGTGGTCCACGCCTCCCACGCGGTGGCGAGATCATCTTGCTGGGCCGCCACCAGCGCGCGGTACACGAACAGGTCGGCCACCGCGCCCCCCGCGCCGGCCCCGCCGCCGCTGGCGTCGAGGGCGGCCTCGGCGGTGGCCAGCGCGGCGCGGGCGTCGTCGAGCTGGAGCCGGTCGTAGGCGTCGACGGCCCGGGCGACGTCGCGGGCGATCGCGGGCGCCGGCGCCGCCTCCGGCGTGCGATCGAGCCACGCCACCCCGGCCTGCTGGGCCGCGGCCGCCAGCGGCGTGCGCTCGAGCCCGGGCGTCCACGCCACCACCAAGGTCACGGCCGGCTCGGCGCGCGCGCGCCCGGCCGTCGCCGCCATCGCGGCGGCCGCCACCAGCAAGGGCACCGTGCGCACGCCCGGATTCTGGGACCCACCGAGGCCGGGGTCAACCTGGGGATATACTGAGCGCGATGTCGCGCGCGCTGGGACGCTACGAGCTGGTGCGTCCGCTCGCCCGCGGCGGCATGGCCGAGGTCTACCTGGCGCGCCGGCGCGCCGGCGGCATCGAGAAGCTGTTGGTCATCAAGCGCATCCGCCGCGAGCGCGCGACCGACGCCCGCTTCCTCGAGCTGTTCCTGCGCGAGGCGCGGCTGTCGATGGGCCTGACCCACCAGAACATCGTCCCGGTGTTCGACTTCGGGCGCAGCGGCGATCAGGTGTTCCTGGCGATGGAGCGGGTCGAGGGGCGCGATCTGGGGTCGAGCCTGGCCCAGGCCGGGCCCACGCGCCCGCTGCCGCCGCTGGTCGCCGCGTTCATCGCCGCCGAGTGCTGCCAGGCGCTGGCCTACGCCCACGCCCGGCGCGGCAGCGACGGCGCCCTCCTCGGGATCGTCCATCGCGACGTCACCCCGCGCAACGTCCTGGTGTCGTGGTCGGGCGAGGTCAAGCTGACGGACTTCGGCATCGCCGGCCTGGCCGACGACGCGCCTGGGCACCTGGCCGGGACGCCGGCGTACATGGCGCCCGAGCAGGCCCGCGGCGAGCCGACCGATCCCCGCACCGACGTCTACGCGCTCGGCCTGGTCGTGCGCGAGGCGGTGACCGGCGTCCGGGTCCGGCCCGGCGACGCCCGCGCAGAGGTCGTCGAGGTGGCCCGCGCCGGGACGCTGCCGCCGTGGCCGCCCGGCGTGCCGGCGCCGCTCATGGCGATCATCGGCCGGGCGACCGCGGCGACGCCGGCGACGCGCTACCCCGACTGCGGCGCGATGCTGGCCGCGCTCGACGGCTACATGGTGGCCACCCGCGCGACCACCGCGGGTGATCCGCCGGCGCAGCAGCTGGCGGGGTGGATGGCCGCGACCTGGGGCCCGGCTGCCGGCGATGACGACGCCGCCCCCGCGGCGCTGGAGGAACCGGCGGCGCCGCTGGTGAGCTTCCTCGACGACGGCGAGCTGGGCACCGGCACGGCGCGGTCGATGCTGGCGACAGAGGACGCGCCGGTGGCGCCCACCGCCGAGGCGTCCGCCCCGCCACCGGGGTCCCCCGCGGCGGCCGCGCTGACCGATCGCGCCGGTGTGGCCGCCGAGCCGGCGCGCCCGCCCCCGTCGCGCCGCGCCGCGCTGGTCGTCGGTGCGCTGGCCGTCGGCGGCATGGCCGTCGGCGGCTGGGTGGTGCTCGGCGCTGGCCGGCGCGCCGCGCCCGTCCGCTCCGACGCGGCCGCGCCCCTCGACGCGTCGCCCCCTGACGCGCCGCCCCTCGACGACGCGCCCCTCGACGCCGCGCCCCTCGACGCCGCGCCCCTCGACGGGCCGCCTCCTGACGCCGCGCCGCTCGACGCACGGCCCCGGGACCCGACCCCGCCACCCCCCCCGGCGCCACGCGACGCCGGGCCGCGCCCGCTCGACGCCAGCACGCCCGCCCCCGCCACCCGCCGGGTCCGCGTCAACGCCCGCCCGTGGGCCACCGTCTACGTCGACGGCAGCGCGGACGGCCACGACACCATCGCCACCTTCGCGCTCACGCCGGGGCGCCACCGCCTGCGCTTCGTCAACCCGCCGCTCGGCGTCGACCGCGAGGTCGACATCGTGGTCCCCGCCGACCGAGACCTCGACCACGTCGAGGATCTCCGCCGCTGACGCGGCTCAGCCGCCGTGGGGCGCGCACGCGCCGTGCTCGCACTCGAGGCCGGCGCCGCAGTCGGCGTCCACCGTGCACGCGTCGCCGCCGCTGCCGCTGCCGCTGCCCCCGTGCGGCGCACACGCGCCGTGCTCACACTCGAGGCCGGCGCCGCAGTCGGCGTCCACCGTGCACGCGTCGCCGCCGCCGCTGCCGCTGCCGCTGCCCCCGTGCGGCGCACACGCGCCGTGCTCACACTCGAGGCCGGCGCCGCAGTCGGCGTCCACCGTGCACGCGTCGCCGCCGCCGCTGCCGCTGCCGCTGCCCCCGTGCGGCGCACACGCGCCGTGCTCACACTCGAGGCCGGCGCCGCAGTCGGCGTCCACCGTGCACGCGTCGCCGCCGCCGCTGCCGCACGCGCTCTCGTGCAGCTTGCAGACGGCGTCATCGCACTCCTCGTCGGCAGCGCAGTCGGTGTCGGCCGCGCAGGTCAGCCCGGAGCCAGTGCGATCGCACGCGCCGCGACCAGACAGGCTGCCGTCCGACGAGCCGAGGTCCACGCAAGCGGTCGCGAAGCAGAGGGAGAACAGCGAGATCGAGAGTGTCTTCATGGTCAGGTCCTGTCAGGTGAGGGAGCGCCGGTGCCCCGGGCTCGTCGAGAGAGCGACGGCGACGCCACCACCGTGATCTCGTCATCGGATCTGGCTGGCGCGACCGCGCCGATGACTCGCCCGGGGCGGGTCGCATGGCGACGGATCAGCGCGTGGCCGATCGACTGGAGCACGTGGACGGCGTCGGACATCGGTCGCCGTCCTGAGCAAGGGCGGTGCCAGCGCCACGCTTCGCCCCGGCCCCACCTCCAGGCCGCGCCGCTACCGCGGCTGTCGACGCGCGGTCACGGTGGTGCGCAACCGATGGACAAGCGCCGGCGGCGCCCCGCTGCGCAACCGTCGGACACGCGCCGCGGGCGCCCGCTGTGCAAGCGTTGGACAGCGGCCCAGCCGGTCAGCAACCGTCGACGAACGTGTCCGAGAAGTCACCGTCGATCGAGAAGCTCCACTTGCCGCCCGCGTAGCCGTACCAGAGCGACGCATAGGCGTTGGCGTCGGGCGCGCCCTTGGCGATCGCCTTGGCCCAGATCTCTTTGGCCGTGCACCTGGGCTGC
This sequence comes from Kofleriaceae bacterium, assembly GCA_041389965.1. Taxonomy (GTDB): domain Bacteria; phylum Myxococcota_A; class Polyangia; order Haliangiales; family Haliangiaceae; genus UBA2376. The sequence goes on from JAWKQV010000005.1 coordinate 169,801, forward strand.
GGGATGACCTTGTCGCAGCCGAAGCCCTTCATCGGGATGACCATCACCTGGTCCGCCTCGACGTAGATCTGCACCATGCACAGCGGCTCCCACTTCACGCCCTTGGGATGATCGGGCGGCGCCTTGGCGGCGCTGGGCGACACGAAGCGGTACAGGACCTTGAAGTCGTCCGAGACCTTGAGGTGCGCGCGCCCGTCAGGGCCGACGCCGCCGGCGTCGAGGCGGGCCAGCTGGGCGTCGGGCAGGATCTTGCGCGCCTCGGCGAGCGCCGCCGGCAGGTACCCCATGTAGTCGAACGAGGCCGGGTTGAACCCCGGGATGCGGATGTTGTGCGGTCGATCGACAGGCAGCGGCGGATCGGGGTCGGGCGGCGGCGGCGCGCCGGCCGCCACCGCCAGCCGGGGCGCCGGCGGGTACGCGCAGGCGAACTGCTTGAGCGTCGACCGCATCTGGGTGGCGCTGCTGGCGCAGGCCTCGACGGTGGTCGCCCGCAGATCGGGGTCCATCGCCGACAGCCGCCCGTAGGCCTGCATCATCCCGTTGACGCCGGTCCGCATCTGCTCCGCGCTGGCGGCCAGACGATCGCACTCGCTCATCGCGTACATCACCCGCACGAAGTCATCGCACGCCGCCTCCCCGCTCGAGAACGCCGCCACCTTCTTGGCGAGCGCGCTGGTGCCGGCGGGCGGAGGCGTCCCGGCCGGGGCCGACCCGGTCGGCAGCGGCGGCGCGACGCCGGTCGGGGCGGTGCCGACGTTGCCGGTCGGGGCCTTGCCGGCCGGCACCTTCACCGTCGGGCGGACGCCGCTCGGCCCGCCGGCCCCGTCGTCGGCCTCGACCAGCCCCTGGCCCAGCTGCTGGAGCTGCTGGCTGGCCTGGTCGAGCTGGTCCATCGCCTGGGCCAGGTCCGGCGTCGTCGGGATCGGCGGCGTCGGCGCGGTCGGCACCGGCGTCGGATCTTTGGCGGCGATGGTCGTCGGCGTGGCGGGATCGGTCGCCGAGCCGCCGCCCGGGGTCGAGGCGGTGCCACCGCCGCCGCCCAGCACCAGCGCCGCCGCGGCGCCGCCGCCGACCAGCGCGACCCCGACCAGCGCGACCAGCGCGCCCTTGCTCGACCGCCGCACCGCCGGCGGCATGACCTGGCCGGCGGCCGACGCCACCGACGCCGACGGCGGCGGCGGATAGCTGCCGGGCGCGCCCTGGTAGTGCGGCATCGGCGTCGAGCCGTGCATCTGCGGCGGGCCCCCCGGTGCGGTCGCGGGCCCCGGCAGCGGCATCGGCGTGCCGCCGCCTGGCCAGCTGGCCGGCGTCGGCGACCAGCCCTGCGCTCCGGCGGCATGCCGGGTCAGGCTGGCGGCGGACACCGTGGTCCAGGCGTCGGGCGGCAGGCCCTGGGTCGACTGCATCAGCGCGTGCGCCAGCTCGGCCATCGAGCCGAAGCGGTGCGCCGGGTCCTTGGCCAGGGCGCGCAGGATGACCTGCTCCATCGCCGGCGGCATGTCGGGCCGCAGCAGGTGCGGCGGCGGCGGCGGCTCGTCGATGTGCTTGCGGAGCAGGTCGAACAGCGAGTCGCCCGAGAACGGCTTGCGGCCGGTCGCGCACTCGAACAGGATCACGCCCATCGCGTAGATGTCGGTGCGCAGATCGACCGGGTGGCCCAGCGCCTGTTCGGGCGACATGTAGTGCGGCGTGCCGAGCAGCGAACCGGTCTGGGTGGCCGAGCCGCCCAGGTCGGGGCGCAGCTTGGCGATGCCGAAGTCGAGCACCTTGGGGCGCCCGGCCGGCGTCACGTAGATGTTGTCGGGCTTGAGGTCGCGGTGGACGATGCCCTTGGCGTGGGCCGCGCCCAGCGCGTCGAGCGACTCGCCCACCAGGCGCGCCATGCCGCCCAGCGGCAGCGGCCCCAGCTTCTCGATCAGGTCCGACAGCGGCGCCCCGTCGAGGTACTCCATGATGATGTAGGGGCGGCCGTCGGGCAGCTGGGCCAGGTCGAGCACGTTGACGATGCTCTCGTGGCGGATCAGGTTGACCGCGCGCGCCTCGGAGAAGAACCGCTCGACCAGGTCGGGGCGGTCGCTGCACTCGCGCGACAGCACCTTCACCGCGACCCGGCTGCCGATCTGCGGGTGCACGCCCTTGTAGACGCGGCCCATGCCGCCGACGCCCAGCAGCTTGGCGATGCGGTACACGCCGACCGCGGTGCCGACCAGCTGGTCGTCGCCGCGGTTGATCAGGGTGGTCTGATCGGCAGGACACGCACCGGCGACGGACTGGCTGTGACCACAGTCTGGGCAGACGAACATGCGGCTCGGAGCGTAACACCGCGCCGGCCCCCAGGCCCGTCGAGATCGCCGCACCGGGGCCGCCCCCGCGCGGCCACCGCGGCCGCGGTCCGAGCTGGACGCCGGCGTCCGTCCGGGTGGTGGCCGAGGCTCGGCCGCGCCGCCGGCGTGCTGTCCGATTTTCGGACATCGGGCGCCAGGGTCCGCGTGGTTGCACCTGGCCGGCGCCTTGCTCTGGGGGCCGGCATGGGTGAAGCGATGCAGGCAGCGGACCACGGCGAGCGCCCGCGCGAGCGGCTGTGGCGGCGCGGGTGTGATCAGGTGAGCGACGCCGAGCTGTTGGCGCTGGTGCTGGGCACCGGACGCCCCGGCCGCTCGGCCACCGCGGTGGCCCACGACATCCTGGCCGAGGTGGGCGGCATGCACGGGCTCAGCCGGGTCGGGCCGGAACAGCTGGCCGAGGTGGCCGGCGTGGGGCCGGCCCGGGCGGCCCGGCTGGTGGCGGCGATCGGCCTCGGGGTGCGCGCGGTCGACCGCGGCCGGACCCAGCCGGCGGTGCTGCACTGCGCGGAGGACGTCCGCCGGCGGGTGTGGCCGCGCCTGGTCGGCCTGGCCCAGGAGGTGTTCGTGGTCATCGGCATCGACGCCCGCAACGGCGTCGTGGTCGAGCGCGACATCGCGCGCGGCCACCTGACCGGGGTCGACGTCCACCCGCGCGAGGTGTTCCGACCGCTGCTCCGGGCCGGCGCCGCCGCCGGGGTGTGCGTCCACAACCACCCGTCGGGCGATCCCACGCCCAGCGACCAGGACCTGGCCCTGACCGCCCGCCTCAAGGAGCTGGGCGAGCTGGTAGGCATCCCCATCATCGACCACGTGGTGGTGGCCGACGACGGCCTGGTGTCGATCGCCGCGTGGGCCGCGGGCCAACCACCCGTGACCACCGGCACATGACGGCCGTTTAGTTGCGCGGACGCGATCGGCCTGGGAGGCTGCGGCCATGCGTCGGAGCCTCGCGTACGTGTTCGGAGCGGCCTGCGCGCTGGCCGTGGTGCCGGTCGATCGGGTCGCGGCCGACGCGCTCGACGACGGCCTCGGGCCCCGCGAGCTGGCCACCGGCGAGGCGCGCCGGGCCGACGTCAGCGGCGGCCAGGCCGCCGCCCTCAACCCCGCCGGCCTGCCGCTGACCCGCGAGCTGGCGTTCGAGGGCAGCTACGGCTACCGCGCCAGCGACGCGGCGTCCCTGGTGTCGCTGTCGGCGTGCGACTCGACCAACGTCGCCCCCGGGTGCTTCTACTACCGCTACGCGGGCGGGGACACCGTGGACGGCCGCCACCAGCGCTCCCACGTGGCCGGCCTGACCCTGTCGCGGCCGCTCAACGCCCGCGTCATGCTGGGGGCCGGGGCCCGCTACATCAACTACGCCGGCGCGGCCGCCGACGGCAGCGAGGACATCAAGGGCTTCAACTGGGACGTCGGCGGCGCCATCCGCCTGACCGAGCAGCTCAACCTCGCGGTGGTCGGCAACAACCTGTTCGGCACCGAGAACGCCGCGGTGGCCCGCACCGTCAGCGGCGGCCTCAGCTTCCGGCCGCTGCCGGCGCTGGTGACCTTGTTCGACGCCAAGTGGAACCTGTCGACCGACGGCGCCACCGGACGCTACGGCGGCGGCGCGGAGTACTTCGTGGCCACCGCCAGCGGCCAGACCGGCTACCCGGTGCGCGCCGGCGTGGTGCACGACGTCGCCGCCGGCACGTTCGTCACCGGCGGGCTCGGCATCGCCACCGTCAAGTTCGCCCTCGACGTCGGCGTCCGCAAGCAGGTCACCGACGGCGACGCGCTGACCGTCATCGGCAGCCTGCGGGTGTTCGGGCCACGCCAGTAGCGGCGCCGCGGGCGGTCCCGCGATCGTCGGCGCGATGTCGGCGGCGGGAACCGAATGGGCCGGCCGGTGTCGATGCTTGGGTCGAGGGGCCTAGGCTATGCTCGACCCCCGACCATGTCCGACCGCGACCGAGAGCTCATCCGCCGCCTGCGCGCGCGGGATGAGCGCGCGTTCCGCGAGCTGATGGCCGAGCACCGCGACCGGGTCTTCAACCTGACCTTCCGCATGCTGGGCAACCGGGGCGAGGCCGAGGACGTGACGCAGGAGGTGTTCATCTCGGTGTTCAAGACCGTCGACACCTTCCGCGAGGAGGCCAAGTTCTCGACCTGGCTCTACCGGGTGACGGTCAACCACTGCAAGAACCGGATCAAGTACCTGGCGCGCCGCCACGACCGCAGCCAGGACGAGCTCGACGAGAGCGCCGGCAACGTGGCGGCCGCCGGCCCGCCGGGACCGATGAAGCGCCCCGACCGCGCGGTCGAGGGCGCCCAGATGGAGCAGGTGCTGCAGGAGGCCATCGCGTCGCTCGACGAGGACCACCGGACCGTGGTGGTGCTGCGCGAGATCGAGGACCTGTCGATCGAGGAGATCTGCGAGATCACCGGCCTGCCCGACGGCACGGTCAAGTCGCGCCTGCACCGGGCCCGGCTGGCCCTGCGCAAGAAGATCACCCGCCACCTGGTGTGACCGCCCCGCCGATGGCCGCCCCGTCCCCTGCCCGCCCCGTCCGCGCTACCCTCACTGGAGGATCCCGATGACCGACAGCACCACCGCCAGCGCCGACGAGCGGCTCGCCGCGATGCTGTCGGACTACGTCGACGGCACCCTGGCCCCGGCCGAGCGCGCCGAGGTCGAGGCCGCGCTGGCCGCCGACCCCGCGCTGCAGGCGGAGGTCGACGACCTCCGGGACGGCCTGGCGGTGTTCAAGGCGTTGCCGCCGACGGCCGCGCCCGCGGACCTGGGCACCTCCGTCGAGGAGACCATCCGCCGCCGCTCGGCCGGGCGGTTTTTCGGGCGCCGCACGCTGGGCGACCGGGTGCCGTTCGGCGCGCTGCTGATCGTCGGTGGCATCGTGTTGGTGATCATCGCCGGCCTGCTGTGGTCGTCGCCGTCGGGGTCGTTGCGCCGCGAGCGGTCGGGCGGCAAGGCGCCGCCGGCGGTGCCGCTCGCGCCGACGCCGTGAGACCGCGGCGACCGCCCGCCCCGCGCGCGAGCCTTCCCAACCGCGCGGCGCCTCGGTAGCATCGAGGCGTGCTGGTCATCTATGGGCGACGGAGCTACGGCGAGATCGACCGGCTGGGCGACCAGTACGCCCAGACCGGGTTCGCGCACGTCTACTTCCTGCCGATCATCCCGCTCGGCACCACCTGGGTGTTGCGCGACCTGGGTGACAGCGCCCAGGTGCTGCCGATGCGGGTGTCGGGCCGCAGCATCGCGGCGGCGTACGGCCGGACCTGGGGCACGCTGGTCGGCGTCGTCGGCTCGGTCGCCACGGTGGCCGGCGGCGTGTCGCTGGCGACCCTGGTCTACGGCGGCGTCACCGTGGCGTCGCTGGCGACCTGGCGCTGGCGCACGTCGCGCGGCGATCGACGGCGCGCCGCCGAGCTGGCCCAGGACGCCATCGGCCTGGGCTGTGACCCGGCGGCGCTCACCCGCGACGCGGCCCGGCGGCTGCGCCCCGGGGTCGCCGAGCGGTGGGCCACCATCGCCGACGGCCGCACGCCAGAAGATCTGATCACCCACGGCGGCGCGACCGCCGAGCAGACCGCGGTGGCGTTCACCATGCTCCGCCTCATCGCCCGCAGCGAGGGCGGCGCGGTGGGCAAGCGGGCCCTGGCCGACTCGGCGCGGCTACTGGCAGCGACACCCTCGACGGCGGTCGGCGCGCCCTACCGCGATCAGCTCGCGCCCTGAGCCGGGTCGGCGGCGGCGGCGCACAGCGGGCAGCTGCGCGCCAGGTGGGGCGCGTCGACGCGGTGCAGGTCCAGGAGCTGCCGCGAGATCTGCGCCAGCTCGCGGCGGACCTCGCGCCGCATGCCTGCCACCCGCGGGATCGACATGTGATCGTACGTGGTGGTCTGGTGGCGCATCCAGGCGATCACCGCGGCCTCGGCCCGCTCGGCGACCGGGATGCGCTCGGTGCGCGCCACCGTCCCGCTGCCGACCGGCGTGGCGTGGGCCGCGACCCGCCGGGCCACGGTCTGTGCCAGCGCGCTCCACCGCGGCGCGAACCGCAAGAAGCGATGCACCTCGGCCTCGAACGTCACCACGTAGGCCTCCTGGGCCCGCTCGCGCCGGGCCACGTCGGCCACCCGCTTGCGGGCGTAGGCCGGCGTCGCGCGCTCGGCGTCGAGGGCGGCCCGCGCCGCCGCGACGTTGGCCGCCGGCGCCCACAGCCCGCGCGAGAACACCTTGCGCCCGCGCTTCTCGACGACCTGCCAGCTCGGCCCGGCCGCCTTCACCCGCCGGGTCAGACCGGCGTCGCCCGGCGGCAGGCACACCCAATCGGCCGGCGCGGTCAGCCGGCGTCCGTCGGGGGCCACGAACATCCTGGGATCCGGCGTCGGCGCCAGCGTGAGCGAGAGCGTCCCGTCCATGGCCGCAATCTACCCAAGGCACCGCCGCGCGTGGCGCCGCGCGCGACGGAGGAGATCTCCGCGCCGGCGCGAACCGCGCGACACCCGGCGGCGGGTCGATGACAGATCGAGGCGATGCCCGCGCGCGCCCCTGCCCTTCTGACCTTGATCGCCGCTGTCGCGCTGGCCGCGCCCGCCCTGGCCCAGCCGACGCCGGGGCCGGCCCGGTCGCCGTGGACCGACACCGAGGCCGCGATCGCGGCGCTGGTGGCGCCGATCGACGCCCAGCTGGCGGCCTGCGTGCCGGGGCGAACGCGCACCATCGGCGTCACGGTGACCACGGCGCGCGACGGCACCGCCCGCGCCGGCCTGCCGCTGTCGTACCTGGGCTACCGGGGACCGACGCCGGCCGACCGCTGCCTCGGCGACGTCGTCGGGTCGCTGACCGTCCCGCCGTTGCCACCGGGGCTCGCGCAGCTGTCGTTCGCCTACACCATCGGCGCGCCGCCGCCGGCGGACCCCGCGTGGACCGCGTGGCGCGATCCGGTGGCGACGATCGCGGCCGCGGCGGCGGCCGACCGCGCGGCCCTGGCGGCGTGCACGCCGGCCGCCCGCACGCTCCGCGTCACCGTCGACACCCGGCGCGGCCGCACCCGCGCCTGGCTGCCGGCGTGGCCGTACCACGCGGCCGACGGCAGCGGCACGACCCCGCCGGCGCTGCGGCGGGTGAAGGCGTGCCACGCCAAGGTGGTCCGCGCCTGGTCGCTGCCGCGGCTGCCGGCGACGCTGGGCGAGTTGCAGGTCGTGCTGCCCGACCGCTGAGCGACAGGCTAGGCCAGGCCGAGGCCGGCGAGGGTGTCGGCGAGCGCCGCCGCGAACGCGGCCGGTTGCTCGAGCATCGGGTAGTGGCCCACGCCGGGCAGGAGCGTGCTGGCGTAGTCGCGGAAGTAGGTCCGGTTGACCGCGTCGTCGGTCGGGTGGAGGTCGCCGTTGATCGCGCGCACCGGGACGGTCACCTGAGCAGCGGCGACCCGGATGTCGGTGCGGTACAGCGGCTCGAGGAGCTGGGCGGCGCGCGGGCCGGCGACCTGCAGGAACTCGGCGGTGAGCCGGGCTTGGACCTGGGGCGGCGTGGTGGGCGCGTACAGGTACGGCGCGAGGACGTTCTCGACGGTGGCGCGGTAGTCGGTGCGGTACAGCGCCAGCATCTGCGCCACCTGGTCGGGCGGGATGATCCGGTCGAGGTTCTTGAGCGTGTCGACCAGCACCACCGCCGCCACCTGCGGCAGCCCGAGGCTGGCCTCGACGACGTAGGCCCCGGCCATCGAGTGGCCGACCAGCACCACCCGCGCGTTGGCGAGCTGCCGCACCACCGCGGCGATGTCCGCGGCGTAGGCCGCGACCGACCACGCGGCGCGCTCGCCCCCGGCGTCGCCGTGCCCGGCCAGGTCGAGGGCGACCACCGTGTGGGTGGCGGCGAAGTCGTCGCGAGTCGCGTCCCACCACCGCTTGGAGCCCAGCCAGCCGTGGACGAACACCAGCGCCACCGGGCCGGCGCCGGTGACCTCGTACGTGATGGCGACGCCGTCGGCGGAGGTGGCCTGCATCGCCCCAGTCTACGCGACCGCCGGGCCGCCGCAGGTCAGTCGAGATCCCAGTCGACGTCGCTCATGCTGGGCGCGCGGCCGATGTCGACCGCGCGGGTCGCGTCCTCGTGGACCGAGCCGCGCGCCGGCGCCGGCGCCGGCCGGCTGCCCCGCCCGCGATCGCGCTCGGCGGCCAACAGCGCGTTGAGGTCGGACAGCCGGGTCGACTCCTCCTCGGGCAGCTTGGCGAAGCGGCGCGACTGCTCGCGTGGGCCGAGGTCGATCGAGCCAGTGGCGCTCTCGCCCGAGAACAGGCCGTCGTCGGCCCGGGTCGATTCCTCGTCGAACAGCGCCAGCGGATCGAGGTTCGACATCCGCGTGGCGTCGCCCGACGCCATCAACGCCCGCGGGTCGAGGGTCGACATCCGGGTCGCGTCGTCCGAGCTGGTCAGCCGGTCGGCCGCGGCCATGAGGTCGCGCGGGTCCAGCGTCGTCATGCGCGTGGGATCCTCGCCGCTGGCCGCCAGCAGGCGCGGATCGACCTGCGCCATCCGGGTCGGGTCGTCGCGCTGGAAGTCGTGGTTGGCGGTGCGGCGCAGCAGCCGCCCGGGTGGATCGACCTGGCGGGTCGGCTCCTCGGTGAACTGGGCCACCGGCGGCGCCCGGGTGATCGGCGCGCGGCGCGGCGGCGCGGCAGCGGCAGCGGCGGCCTCGCGCTGGGCCTTGCCCGGCTTCATGCGCACCCCCGGCCCCAGCTCGATCTCGTCGGCGCGGGCCGACCGGTTGCGCGGCCCGGCCGCGGTGGCCTTGGCCAGGCCGACGATGACCGCGGGCTTGGCCACGATCTCCTCGACCGCCGGCGGCGGGCGCGACGGGCGCGCGGCCCGCGGTGGCGGCTGGGGCTGGCGCCGCGGCGGCGGGGTCGGATCCGGCGCCGGCCCGGCCGCCCGCAGCGCGGCGAGGTCGACGAACGACACCCGCGACTCCTCGTCGGCCAGGCGGCCGCCCTCGTCGCGCAGCATGCGCAGCACGCGAGTGCGCTCGCCGGCCGACAGCGCGTCGCGGCGACCGCCGCTGACGCCGGTGCGCTGGCGCTTGGCGAACTCCGACAGCGGCACCGGCTGGTCGATCTTCTTGGGCGCGCTGCCGAACAACCCGGTGGCCGCGCGCAGCCACTTCTTGGGCCCGCTGGCGGCGTCGGGCAGCGACACCGCCGACAGCGCCCGCTCGACCTCCGACGGCAGCCGGTCGTGGGCGCCGGCGGTCGACGGCGCCTGGGGCCGCCCGGTGACCAGCGCGGCGGCCTGGGCGGCGTCCTCGGGGCAATCGCCGGCGTCGGGCACCAGCCGGCGCAGGAAGTCGTCCGACTTGCCCAGCGAGTACTGGTGGGGCCGCAGCACGAACCGCACGCCCAGCTTCTCGAGCCAGGTGACCGGCGGGTCGGCCCCGATCAACACGAACGCGCCGTGGTTGGGGTAGCGCTTCTGTGAGCCGTCCTCGAGCTGCAGCACCACGCCCTCGGGCTCGAACGCCACCACCTGCGAGCCGTACTTGGTCTTGAGCCGCTGCTGCGCCGCGTACGACTCGATGGTCTGCTTGTTGCGCGGCGCGGCGCGGTTGAACGACTTGCCGCGGTAGCTGATGATCACCCGCGCGCCAGCGTCAGCCAGCGCCACCGCCGCCTCGACCGCCGAGTCGCCGCCGCCCACCACCAGCACGTCGCGGCCGCGCCACTCGTCGGGATCTTCGAGGAGGTTGACCACCTTGGGCAGGTTCTCGCCCGGGACCTGCAGCGTGCGCGGCTTGCCGCGGGTGCCGGTGGCCAGGATGACCCGCTGCGCGCGGTACCCGGCCACCGTGGTGCGCACGTCGAAGCTGCCGTCGCCCAGCCGCTGCACCGCCTCGACCGCCTCGCCCTGGTTGATGCGCAGCCCGGTGCGCTCGAGCAGCTCGCGCCAGATCGAGACCAGCTGCTCCTTGCTGGAGTCGAACACCGGCAGGAGCGACAGGTTGCGGGTGTCGTAGGGCTCGGCCATCACCAGCTTGCCCTTGGGGTAGCGGGTGATCGTCGAGGCGATCGCCTGCTCCTTCTCGAGGACGACGTAGCTGAGCCCGCGCTGGATGCAGGTGAGCGCCGCCGACAGGCCGGCCGGCCCCGAGCCGACGATGGCCACGTCGACCATGCCGCCGTGGTGGCCCAGCGCGCCCGGCCGCAGCCCGGTGCGCAGCATGTGCTCGATCACCGCGCGCCCCAGGTTGGCGGCGTTCTTGACCAGCGGCTTGCCCGCCACCTCGCCGATCAGGTACTGGCCGGGCACCGTGGTCTGGTAGGCCTCGTCGAGCTCCGGCACCTTGAGCGGCGGCGGCTCGGCGCCCTCGGGAAACATCACCAGCGCCTCGGTCGGGCACGCCCACATGCAGGCCTCGCACTGGATGCAGTCGTGGAACCGCAACACGCGGCTCTTGTTGTCGACCAAGTCCAGCACGTTGGTCGGGCACACCGCGACGCAGGCGTCGCAGCCGGTGCACCGGTCGTCGTTGATGTCGTGCACCAGGATGCGCGGTCCGGCCTGCACCGCCTGGACGTGGGCCCGCTGCGCCTTGCGCGCGCCGAGCATCGTGAACAGCGCCATCACCGCGATGGCGAGCCCACCCAGGCTGAGGGGGACGACCCAGGTCACCCCGACAGCATAGGAGCAGGGAGGGTGCCAGGACAATGGACTTTCGCCAGCTTGCACGTCGTCGAGGGCGGCCGGTAACCTGGGGCCACCGCGCGCGTCGAACCAGCATGGACCTGGCCGCCCTGACGGTGCTCGACGAGGCCGGCGCGCCGGTCGCGGTGGCGAGCCTGTGGCGCGCGCAGCCCGTGGTGCTCGCGCTGGTCCGCCACTTCGGTTGACTGTTCTGCCGCGAGCAGGTGGTGCAGTTGCACCGTCACCAGCCGGCGTTCGCCGCGGCCGGCGCCTCGCTGGCGGTCATCGGCAACGGCGCACCGACGTACCTGAGCGACTTCCGCCGCACCACCGGGTACGACGGCCCGCTGTACACCGATCCGTCGCTGGTGATCTATCAGGTGCTGCGGCTGCGGCGCGGCCTGGGGTCGGTGCTGCGCCCCAGCGTCGCGGCCCACGCGGTGCGCGCCGTGCGCGGCGGCTTCCGGCAGGGGGCGACCCAGGGGCACGCGCTCCAGCAGGGCGGCGTGGCGGTCGTCGACGAGCGCGGCGCGATCCGCTACCGCTACGCTTCGCGCGCCGCCGGCGATCACCCCGCTGTGGCCGACGTGCTCGCGGCGGTCGCCGCGCTGGCGCCGGCCAGGTGAATGGTCTGGGTCGGGAACGCGAAGTCGGCACCCGCGCCCTCGACGATCTCCATGATCTTGAACAGCACGTCCTGGCGCATGGCCAGGAACTCGTCGAAGTCCGCCACCAGGAACCAGGCCTGGATGCGCAGATCCAGCGACGACGCCGCGAAGCCGGCGAAGTGGATGCGCACCCGCTCGGGCCACACCTGGGGGTGCCCCTGCAGCATCGCGCGCAACGCCTCGACGATGCCGCGCAGCGTCGCCTCGCGGGTGCCGTACTCGACGCCGATGGTGGTCATGAACTGGAACCGATCGCGCAGCGCGAACGACTCGGTCCGGGTGTCGGCCAGGTCGCCGTTGGGGATGGCCACCACGGTGCGAGCCAGGGTGCGGATGCGGGTCGAGCGCAGGCCGATCGCCTCGACGGTGCCCTCGATGTCTCCGACCTTGACGTAGTCGCCCTCGCGGAACGGCCGATCGACGCCGATCGAGATCGCGCCGAACAGGTTGGCCAGGGTCTTCTGGGCGGCGAGCGCCACGGCGAGCCCGCCGATCCCGAGGCCGGCCACCAGGCTCGCCACCGGCACGCCGAGCGCCGCCAGCGCGGTGATCGCCGCGAAGATGACCACCAACAGCTTGCTCAGCCGGGCCCCCATCGACACCAGCGACAGCGTGGCCGGGCGCTCGGCCGCCCAGGGCCGCGTGGCCAGGGTGGCGCGCGCCACGTCGATGAAGCGCCACGCCAGCCAGATGACGACGAGCGTCGTGACCACGTTGAGCCCGGCCGACACCAGGTGCGCCGCGTGGGGCAGCAGCGGCAGGACCGGCAGCGCCAGCCAGCCGGCCACCACCGCCGGCACCACCTTGAGCGGCCAGCGCAGCTCGGGGATGAGCGCGTCATCCCAGGTGGCGGCGCTGCGCCGCGCACCGGCGGCGAGCAGCCGATGCACCAGCGTGCCGACCACCGCCCCGGCCAGGATCGCCAGGAGCAGGATGCCGCCGCCTTCGATCCACGCGGCGCCGGTGGCCCCGAAATGCTCACGGAGGTAGTCCATGGGCGGCGTTCTAGCAGGTTGTCAGCCGCGGGACCTGAACGCGCGGGACCGCTCCGGCGCACCGGTCTGGCCGCGCCCACGCCCACCGGACCGGTCGGAATCAGGTCGTCAACCGCCTGCTAGAAGGCCCAGGACGCCGCGGCGACGGCCCCACCGGTGGTGGGCGTGACGATGACCTTGGACGGAGTGTCCGAGAGGTAGCCCCAGACGTAGAGCCCGACACCGGTGGCGACCGCGACGCCGCCACCGATGAGCAAGCCGCCTGAGAGCGTGGCGTTGTTGCGCCGGGTGCGCTCCTCGCCCGGTTCGTCGCACTTGGCATAGCAGACCACCGCGCTCCGCCCGTAGATGATCCCGCCGGCAGCCATGGCGGCGACGCCGACCGCCCCCGTGACGAGGCCGAGCGTCCGGATCCGTCGGCTGCGCTGATCGGGGACGGTCGCAGCCGGCGCGGCGGGCCGAGGGTCGACCGGCGCCGCGTCGACCGGCGCGGTGCTGCCGGGCGCGGCGCCGCCGGGCGGTGGGCCGAGCGGCGTGGCGCCACCGGGCGCGGCGCGGTCAGGCTCGGTCCGCCCCGCCTCGACGCTGGCCGGCTCGGTCCGCCCCGCCTCGACGCTGACCGGCTCGGTCCGCCCCGCCTCGACGCTGGCCGCGCACGCCTCCGACTCGATCAGGTTGGCTTCGGCCGTGGCCTTGGCGTCGGCGGTCGGGGCCCGCAGAAACCGACGGTAGGCCTCGACCGCGGCGGCGCACTGGCCGGCCTTGCGTCGCGCCTGGGCGAGGTTGAACAGGACACCGGCGGCGGGCCGCGCGGCGTAGGCGCGTTCGAAGGCCTCGGCGGCGTCCGCGTACTGGCCCTCGGCGTAGGCCTTGAGGCCGCGCTCGAAGGTCGCGGAGGCGTCCTCTGCCCGGGCCGACCCGCGGCTGGCGAGGAGCGTGACGCACACGATGGCGGCGGCGGGCAGGCGGCGGATCATGGTTGCTCCGGGGTGGCGGCAGCGTAGGGGTCGTGGATGAGCCCGTCCTTGGGCAGGGGCGCGGGCGGCGCCGCGCGCGGAGGCTTGCGACGCCGCGGCGGTGTGGCCGGCACCGGCTGCAGCGTGACCACCCGGGCCAGCGGCGCGCGGCCGACCGCCAGGTCGACGGTGGTGGAGCGATGGCCGACGGCGCTGATCTCCGCCTGGTGGGTCCCGGCCGGGAGGCGCCAGGCTGGCGTGGCCGTCGACCAGGCGCATGGTCTGGGTGCCGACCTTCACGGTCGCGACGGGTGGCGTGACGGTCAACTCGACCGGCACCAGCGCGTCGACCGGTGGCCGCGGCGCCGTCGTGGGCAGCTCGGCGACCGGCCCCTCCGGTGTCACCGCCGTGGGCGCGGGCGCGGGCGCGGTGACGACCGCGGGCGGCGGCGCGGGGCGCGCGTCGCCGCGCAGCAGCCACCAGCCCAGCGCGCCGCCGGCGCCGGCTACCAGGACGGCCCCGACGACCGCGCCGCGGCGGGGCGCGCGCCGGACCGGGGCGCGGTCGTGATCGGCCACCGCTTCGCACACCGCGCGCACCGTGGCCAGCGCGGGGCGCTGGGCCGGCTCCTTCGCGAGCATGTCTGCGACCAGCTGGTCGAGGCGGGCCGGGAGCGGACGTCGCTGCGCCACCCGCGGCGGCACCTCGCACAGGTGCATGGCGATGGCGTCGGCGGCGTTGTCGGCCTTGAAGGGGTCCTCGCCGACGAGCATCTCGTACAGCATCACGCCGAGCGCGTAAACGTCGACGCCGGGGTCCAGGGGTTGGCCGCGCGCCTGCTCGGGCGCCATGTAGCGCGGCGTCCCCAGCATCATGCCGGTGTCGGTCACCACCGCCGTCGCCGGCCCGCTGGGCATCACCTTGGCGATCCCGAAATCGAGCAGCTTGACCACCGGCGTCGGCCCGTCGTCTACCAGGAACACGTTGTCGGGCTTGAGGTCGCGGTGGATGATGCCCACGTCGTGGGCGGCCTCGAGCGCGCGCGTGACCGGCACGATCACCGCGGCGATCTCATCGAGGGTGAGCGGCCCCCGGGCGATGCGCGCGGCCAAGGTCCGGCCGTGCAGGCGCTCCATCACGATGTAGGGACGCTCGGCGAGGGTGCCGTACGCGAAGACGTCGATGATGTTGGGGTGACGGATCTGGTTGACCGCGCGCGCCTCCTGGACGAAGCGCTCCGCGACCCCCGGCCCGTGCAGGACGCCGGCGCGCAGCACCTTGATCGCGACCTCCTTGCCGATCACCGGGTGCACGCCAGCGTAGACGACGCCCATGCCGCCGCGCCCGATCGCGCCGGTGACCTGGTACTCCCCGACCATCGAGCCCGCCTCGAGATACGACTCGCCGGCGCGGACGTCCACCTGGGTGCCGACGGTCGAAGCGGTCGCTGGATCGTGGGCGGAGTCGTCCATGGCGCGGGCGGGAGCGGGGCGTGTGCCGGGTGGTTCGATCGATCGACGCGCACAGCGCAGGCGGACAAGAGCAAGCGCTATGCCGAGCCGCCGTCAGCCTACCGCTGGCCTGGGGCTGGGTGTCACCGAGAGGTCACGCCATTGTACAATGCTTGCGCTGCCAAGCGCCCCGCCGGCGCCAGTTCACGCGGCCGGGGCAGGCGTCGCGGCCGGCGGCGGCGCCGGCTCGGGTTCGGTGTCGTGGAAGCGCGAGAAGTCGATGGTCATCCGGCCGTCGGGCAGCTGGCCGATGACGTCCACGAACCGGTGGCCGACGCGGATGTCCTCGGGGCGGTAGGTGTGCTGGGCGTAGATGGTCTGGTTGTAGGTGCCGTCGTGGCCCATGATCGTGACGTTGATGAACATGTTGGCGCCCAGGCCGCTGTCGAGGTTGGCCCAGTCGATCGCCGCCAGCGGGCTGCCGTCGTCGAGGTCGTGCATGATCACCCACGACAACCGGAACAGCGGCGACCGGGCGCGGCGCAGCGGCAGATCGATCAGCTTGCGCAGGTGCTGGCCCTCGGCGGTCAGCGAGTCGACCAGCGCCGACACCGTGACCGAGGCGTCGATGACGTCGTTGCCGCGGGCGTTGCCGGCGCGGAACACCATCACCCGCCGGCCGTCCATGCGGGTGATGACCAGCGGCCGCGAGAACAGCACGCTGGCCCGGGGCCGGGCCAGCTTGGTGAAGGCCAGGCCGGTGGTCAGCGCCACGCCGATGATGCCGACGCCGGCCTCGACGGTGGCGACCACGTTGCCGTAGTCGGTGGCCGGGTTGAGGTTGCCGTAGCCGATGGTGGCCAGGGTCTGCACGCTGAAGTAGAAGGCGTCGGCGAACGAGGCCGGGCGGGCGTTGGCGATCGAGCCGGGCTCGATCAGGTAGAGGCCGGCGAAGAAGGCGTTGGCGGCCACGAACAGGGTGCCGGCGACGACGAAGAACCGGCCCCAGCCGCCCGAGATGAGCCAGAAGTAGAAGTCGCTGCGCAGCGAGCTGGGCGTGCCCAGGCGGACGATGGCCGCGCCGCCCTGGCCGATGCGCACCGGCGGGCCCTTGCGGTGCTGGCCGTCGGCGGCCAGCCGGCGCACCTCGTCGGCGATGGTCTCGCGCTCGCGGTCCTCGGCGGTCTCCTCGAACGGCGCCAGCGCCATGTCGAACAGCACCTGGGCCACGCACACGCAGACGATGGCGCCGACGTACCAGCCGGCGTCCATGCCCGCGCCGGCCGGCGCCAGCACCAGCACCAGCACGCCCGAGGCGGCCCGGACGTTGACCCGCAGCCGATCCGACAGCTCGGCCTGGCGGCGCTCGGTCACCGCGTCGAGCAGCGCGGTGGCCAGGAGCGTGCCGCCCAGCGCGACCCCGACCAGCCAGCGGTACGCTGCCGGCGCCGGCGCGCCCAGATCGAACAGCACGATCTTCTTGATGGCCACGCCGGTGGCGGTGATCGACAGCTGCAGCGGCAGGTGCCCGTACAACCAGAACATCGGCGCCATGGCGTGGTCGCGCAGCCGCGAGCCGGCCACGTCGTCGAAGTAGATCCACCAGATCGAGCAGGTGATGAGCAGCGCCAGCGACGCCTGCACGATCGGGCCCAGGGCGCCGCCGCCGGCCTCGAGGCCGGTGACCACCTTCACGAACGACTCGCCGATGACGATCAGGGTCAGCAGGCCGTAGCGTTCGCTGACGTGCTCCTCGTCGGGCGGCTCGGCCGCGGTCAGGGCCCGGCCGGCGGCGCGGAACGGCGCGGTCAGCACCCAGCCCAGGCCTACCGCCCACAGGCCCCAGGTGACCGGCGTCGGCACCGCGGCCGAGATCGCCAGCGCGACCGCGCCGACCGCGAACGACGTGCCCCAGTAGCGGGCGTAGGGCCGCCCGGCCGGCACCTGGCGGTAGGCCCGGAGGTACAGGACCGCGATGATGGCCAGCGCCACCGCGAACGCGAGCGCGAACCGGTGCGGGTCGCCGTCCAACACCTCGGGCGCGGTGACCGCCATCGCCACCACCGCGAACATCTGCGCGAACGCCAGCAGCCGGTGCGCGAAGTCGTCGACGGTGAACCGGTTGACGTAGTAGGTGAAGCCGGTCCACGCCACCCAGATGGCGGCGAACACCAGCGCGAACCCGCCGTACCCCGCCGGCGACACCCGCTCGGACAGCGCGGTGCCGAGCTGGATGAACGCCGCGACGAACACCAGATCGTAGAACAGCTCGAGCCAGGTCGCTCGCTTCTCGGCCTGGCCGTGGCGGTGCAGCCGCGGCCGGTGGAACCATCGACTCTGCATCCGGCCAGTATGCCGAAGCGACCCGACGTATGCTCGGCGCCACAAGGAGAACCACGATGACGATCACCGATAGCCAGCGGACCTCGATCGGCGCCAAGACCGGCCTCACCGCAGACCTCGGCGGCGCCGCGCCGCTGCTGGGCAGCGACGCCGACCTGACCCCGGCCCAGGCCGCCGACGTGGCCCGGCTCGAGGCCATGCTCGAGGTGGCGTTCTTGGCCGCGGCCGCCGACGGCGAGATCACCGACCCCGAGGCCGACAACCTGGGCGCGACCCTGGCGTCGTGGCTGGGCGGCGAGCTGTCCGACGACGCGGTCGAGGCGGTCATCGAGCGGTTCATGGCCGCGCTGGCCGCCGACGGCCGCGCCGCCCGGCTGGCCGCGGCCGCCGCCCGGCTCGACGCCGACGCGCGGATGAGCGCGTACACGTTGGCGTGCGTGGTGACCTTGTGCGACCTCGAGCTCGACGACGCCGAGCTCGACGCGCTGGGCGAGATCGCCACCGCGCTCGACCTGGCGCAGGCCGACGCCCAGCGCCGGTTCGAGGAGGTCCAGGACCACGTCGAGGCGGTGGTCGCCAACGCCCGGCGCAGCTGAGCGACGCGGCGCGGGCCGCGCGCCGTTGCCGCGGCGGTGGTGCTACCGTCGCCCGGTGAACGAGAACACCCTCTGGTACATCGGCGTCAACGGCAACCAGCAAGGCCCGCTCACCGCCCAGCAGGTGATCGGCCTCATCCGCGCCGGGCAGCTGGCCCAGACCGCCTACGTCTACGGGCCGAGCCTGGCGGCGTGGACGCCGATCGGCCAGGTGCCGTGGTTCGCCCAGGCGTTCGCGGGCGCGCCCAACATGCCGCCGCCGCCGCCGCCGGGGCCGGCCCCGGTGCCCCAGGCCGCCGACGTGATCGACTACGAGATCATCGGCGAGGAGATGCAGTTCGTCGAGATCACCCTCGACCCCAACGAGGCCGCGGTGGCCGAGGCCGGTGCGTTCTTCTACATGGACCCGGGCATCGAGATGCAGACGGTGTTCGGCGACGGCACCAAGCAGGCCGAGCAGGCCGGCTTCTTCGCCAAGCTGGCCGCCGCCGGCAAGCGCGCCATCAGCGGCGAGTCGCTGTTCATGACCATCTACGAGAACAAGTCGCCGGCCCGGCGCAAGGTCGCCTTCGCCGCGCCCTACGCCGGCAAGATCGTGGCGATGGACCTGGCGTCCCTGGGCGGCACGCTCCTGTGCGAGAAGGACGCGTTCCTGTGCGCGGCCCGCGGCATCAAGGTCGGGGTGGCGCTGCAGAAGAAGATCGGCGCCGGCTTGTTCGGCGGCGAGGGCTTCATCCTGCAGAAGCTCGAGGGCACCGGCCTGGCGTTCGTCCACGCCGGCGGCACCATCATCGCCCGCGACCTGGCGGCCGGAGAGACGCTGCGGGTCGACACCGGGTGCCTGGTGGCGTTCGAGCCCAGGGTCAACTACGACATCCAGTGGGTGGGCGGGCTCAAGAGCGCGCTGTTCGGCGGCGAGGGGCTGTTCTTCGCCACGCTGACCGGCCCCGGCAAGATCTGGTTGCAGTCGCTGCCGTTCGCGCGCCTGGCCCGGCGCATCGTCGCCGCTGGCGTCATGGGCGGCCCCGGCGAGGGCTCGATCCTCGGCGGCCTGGGCACCGGCGACTGAGCGTGGTCAGGCCCGGCGCGCGCCGACGATGGCGGTGATCAGGTTCTTCCGGGTGATGGCGGCGGCGGTCAGGATGCCGCCCATGAGCGCGCCGCCGACGCCGGCGGTGCACACGTCGGCGCCGGTCAAGAACAGGCCGGCCACCGGCGTGTGCGGCCGCAGGTGGCGCGCCGCGAACCGCTCCGGCGTGTGGGCCAGGCCGTAGATCTCGCCGTGGGGGTGGCCGACGAAGTGCTGGGTCGACAGCGGCGTCGACAGCTCGGCGTGATCGATCTTGCCGGCCAGCTGCGGGCACTGCGCGAGCAACGCGTCGAGCAGGCGCTGGTGGAGGTTGGCCTTGAGCGCCTCGTACGCCGCGCCGCGCTTCTTCCACGGCGTGTCGGCCCAGGCCGCGAACCAGGCGTAGGGCGCCAGCCCGATGACCTCGACGGTGGCGCGGCCTGGATAGCGCCGGGCGAAGTCGGGATCTTTGGCCGACGGAAACGACAGGTACGCCACCGGCAGCGGCGCCGCCGGATCCGCCTGGTAGCGCGCCACCGCGCGGTCGTGATCGTCGTCGGCGTAGACCCATAGGTTGGACGGGGTGAGGCCGAGCGCCGCGGCGTCCTCCTTGAGGCCGACGTACAGCGACACGTGGGCGTACGACGGCGGCGCCCCGGTCACCGTGGGCGTGAGGTCGTGGGCGGCGGCGACCTCGGCCGGCAGCAGGCGTCCGAAGGTGAGCGCGACGCCGGCGTCGCTGACGATCCGCCGGGCGCGCACCTCGACGCCGTCGGCCAGCCGGACCCCGACCGCGCGGTCTTGCTCGACGACGATCTGGGCCACCTCGGCAGACGTGACCACGGCGCCGCCGCCGCGCTCGATGCCGGGCACGATGGTGGCGGCGATCTGGCCCGAGCCGCCGACCGGGTAGGCCCCGCCGCCCAGGTAGTGCCCGACCAGGAGCGCGTGCATGAACCAGCTGGCCTGGGCCGGCGGCAGGCCGTAGTCGCCGTACTGGCCGGTGAGCACCGCGGTCAGCCGACGATCGTCGGTGATCGTCGCCAGCACCTCGCGCACGGTGCGCCGGGCGTGGCGCAGGCCGGGCCACCGCAGCGCCGGGCTGGCCAGGGCGCCCAGCGTCGGCGGCAGCGCCTTCTCGAGGAAGAACTTGCGGCTGGCGTGGACGGTCTCGCGGATGAGCTGGAGGTACCGGTCGATGGCGGCGGCCTGGTGCGGGAACCAGCCGTGCATGGCCTTGCGGAAGTTCTCGCGGCCGGCCGGCAGCGGGTAGCGGTCGTCGCCGAGGACGATGGTGTCGTAGATCTCACCCATGTCGGCCCACGCCAGCGCGCCATCGGTGAGGTGGTCGAAGGCCCGCCGCAACAGCGACCCGGGCCGGTGGACGTCGCCCACGTAGTGGACGCCGACGTCCCACTCGTAGCCGGGCCGGTGGAAGGTGTGGGTGAAGCCGCCGGCGGTGTAGTGGCGCTCGAGCACCAGCACCCGCTGGCCGGCGTGGCGGGCCAGCATGGCCGCCGCGGTGAGCCCGCCCAGCCCCGAGCCGATGACGATGGCGTCCCAGCCGCCGGGGCCAGGATCGGGCAGGCCGTGTTGCTTGTACGAGCGTCCGAGGCGAGCGGTCATGTGCGACTCCGAGGGCGGGCGGCGACCGGGCGGAACCCGGCCAGTTCGTGATCGACGCGGCCCAGGCGCTCGAGCGCCCGGGCCGACAGCTGGCCGGCCAGGTGCAGCGACACCAGGCCGTGGGTCTGGGCCCACAGCAGCTGGGCGACGTCGCGCGGCTCGCCGACGAGGTCGCCCGCGGCGATGCCGGCGGTGACCGCGTCGAGCAGGCAGCCGAAGGCCCGGCGGGACGCCGCCTCGAGCGCCGGCCAGCGCGCGTCGGCCACCGGCGCGGTCAGCTCGAACATCACCCGGTACTGATCGGGGTGGGCCAGCGCGAACGCCAGGTAGGCCGCCTTGAGCCGCCGCAAGCGCCCCACCGCGCCGCCGCCGCCCGCCCTGCTGCCGTCGAGGTGCTGGGCGAACCGCGCGAACGCATCGGCCCGCACCATGGCCCACAGCTCGTCCTTGCCCGCCAGGTAGCGGTACGGCGTCATCGCGCTCACGCCGAGCTCGGCGGCGACCGCGCGCATGGTCACCGCCTCGAACCCGTGCCGCGCGAACAGCCGGGTGGCGGCGGCGGTGAGCCGCGCCCGGGTCGCGGCGATGTCGGCGGGCTGGAGAGCGGTGCGGGCCATGACCGCGTTAGATGTACAACGTAAATTTTACGATGTAAACACAATCCGGAGCCGGAGCCGGAGCCGGAGCCGGAGCCGGAGCCGGAGCCGGAGCCGGAGCCGGACCTGGAACCGGAGCCGGACCTGGAACCGGAGCCGGAGCCGGCGCCGGCGCTAGACGACGACGACCTGGGCCGGGGGCACGCCGGCGAACCCGTGATTCCACGCCGCGGCGTAGCTGCTGACGCTGGCGAGGACGAGCCGGGTCCCGACCGCCACGACGTCGTCGTCGGCCACCACCGGATCGCCGATGACGTCGTCCTCGCAGCAGGTGGCGCCGAGGAGCACCACACGCCGCCCCGCGCCCGCGGCGACCGGCGCGCCGCCCAGCACCGGCGTGGACCACCGCAGGTGACACAGCCGCGACAGCTCCAGCACGCGGGCCTCATGGCCGGCGACGGCGCGCGCCGCCAGCACCTGCCCGGCGGCGTAGCCGCAGCCCTCGGTGAGCGCCCGCCCCGGCTCGACGCACAGCTCGACCGACGCCGGCACCACGGCGCGGACCGCGGCCAGCGCGGCGGCGAGCGTCGCCTGGCCGGCCGCCGGGGCGGCCAGCGCGAAGCCGTGGAGCGCGCCGCCCAGATCGAGGCGGGCCACGGCGACACCGGCCGCGTCGGCCAGCGCCAGCGCCGCGGCGGCCCGGGCCGCCCGCCGCGCCGGGCTCACCGCGAGCGGGCCGCCGTGGAGGTGGAGCCCGCGGATCCGGCCTGGCGCCGCCGCGCACAGGGCGCGCAGCTGGTCGCGGTCGACCCCGAAGCGCGAGGCGTGCCCGCCCGCGGCGTCGCGGATCCCCCCCGGCGCCAGCTCTCCCAGGGCGCTGGTCGAGACCCGCGCCAGGATCTCGACGCCGACGACCGTGGCCGCCGCCGCTACCTGCGCCGGCGTCTCGCAGGTCACGACCACGCGCCGCCCGGGCCGCACCAGGGCCGCGAGCCGCGCGGCGGTCGCGCCGCCAGGATAGGTCACCGAGACCAGCCCGACCGCGGGGCCGACCGCGCGGTCCTCGTCGGGGCCGGCCAGGTCGAGCCCGTCGAGGGCGGCCGCCGCCGCCGCCGCGATGTCCGGCACCCCCAGCGCCTTCACCGCCGCGACCACCTCGACGCCGGCCGCGGCAGCCGCCGCGCGCACCGCCGCCAGCCGGGCGGCGATCGCGGCCAGGTCGTACAGCAGCACCGGGCCACGGCTGGCCGCCGCCGCGCTGCGCACGGCGTCCGGAATCCGGACGCTCATCGCCGGCCCCGGCGCGCCGCGTGCCTCACGCCGGCGGCATCGTGCACATGCCGAGCGCCCCCCGGCACGCGCCCTCGACGCAGAAGTTGTCGCAGGCGGTGTCGTCGGTGCAGGTCCGGCGGACGCAGGCTCCGGCGGCGCAGTCGAAGTCGAGCGGGCACGGCGTGGCCGCGTCGCACGTCTGGGGCCGGCATCGCCCGCTCGGCACGTCGCAGGCCTCGGCCTCGCCGCAGGTCGAGTCGTCGACGCAGCCCGGCACGCAGGCCGACGCCGGGTTGCACGCGCAGGCCACCGGCTCGCAGATCGGCACGCCGCCGATGCCGGCCGAGGTGGCCACCTGGCAGTCGAGATCGGTGGTGCAGGTCGACGGCACGTCCTGGCAGATGCCGCAGCCCGGCGGGTCGTCCGGCGTCGCGCACTGCAGCCCGCCACAGTCGGCGGTGGAGCGGCAGCAGGTGGTGCTGATCGGGCAACCCAGGACCGGGCACTCGGCCGGCAGCGTCGCGGCGTCCCGGCAGCCGTTGTACAGCGCGTCGCACAGACAGCCGGCGCACAGGTCGACCGCGCAGCCAGCCGTGGCCGCGCAGGTGGCCTGATCGAGGCCGGCGCAGGCCGGGCCGGCGTCGACGTCCGGCCCGTCGACGCTACCGTCGGCGCCGCCGCTGTCGATGCCGGCGTCGGTGATGGCGGGGCTGTTGTCACTGCAGCCGCTCACGACCAGGGCGACCGCGAGCACGAACCAGGCGCACGTCTTCATCGGACCACGATATCACCGGTCACCTCCGCCCCGTGTGGCCGCGGTCACCGACCCACCGGCGCCGGGCCGCGCCGCTCACCGTGGCGCAGGGAGCGCCGCGCCGGGCGCGCCGTCCGGGACCGGCGCCACCGGGCTCGGCGCGTCGCCGCGCAGCGGGTTGCCCTGCAGCTCGCCGCCCGCCGGGCCGTCGTCGCTGGTCGGCGCCGGGGCCGGCGCCGCAGGAGGCTGGCGGCGGATCGGCGGCCGCGCGAACGCGGGGTCGTCCTCGTCGCCGCCGTCCGCCGCCGGGGCCGGATCTGGGCCGGGCCCCGCGTCGTCGCGCGCGGCCTTGGCGGCGGCCGCGCGGTTGTTGGCCTCGGGGCCGCCCGACCACACGACGTAGCCGACGGGCACCGCGATGCCGGCCAGCGCCAGGATCGCGCCGCGCCAGCGCAGCCCGTTGCGCCCCTTGATCATGAACAGGCCCGACACCGCCAGGTACAACAGCAGCACCGCGTACGCGTCGGCGACGTAGGTCCACGCCCGCTTGCCGCGGTTGTAGTGCAGCCAGTTGGCCACCCGCAGCAGAAACCGCGGCTGGCGGCCCTGCTCGGTCACCTGGCCGCTGTCGCCGTAGATGACGAACTTCTTGTAGTCGTACTCGAGGTGGATCTCGTCGCCGGCCCGGTAGGTCGACCTCGGCGTGCCAAGCTTGAGCGCGGCGCGCGCGGTGGCGATGGCCTGGTCGTCGGGGACGTCGGCGCTGATCGGCGCGATGACCTGGGCCCGCTCGTAGGTCTTGAAGTTGGGGTCCCAGTCGTTGATGTGGTTGATGGCCAGGCCGCTCATCGCGTAGATGAAGGTCAGGCCCACCGCGAGGTAGCCCAGGTCGCGGTGGATGGCGCGCACCCAGCCGCGCCAGCGCTTCTTGACGCTGGCCCACACGCGCCGGCCCGGCGTCGCGACGTCTGTCTTGTCCACGAGAGTCTCCTCGGGCGCCGCGCGCCCACGATCGAGTCAGGCGATGGTGGCACGGGCCACCACCCGCCGGTGCCACCGCGCCACGCTACGCCACGCCACGCTACGCCACGCTCGTCCCGCGCCCGCCTCCCGCGCTCGCCGCGCGCCCGGCCCGATCAGCCGTAGCGCTCTTCGCGCCAGGGGTCGGCGTGGTTGTGGTAGCCGCGGACCTCCCAGTAGCCGGGCTCGTCGGCGGTGACGAACTTGATGCCGGTGAGCCACTTGGCGCTCTTCCAGAAGTACAGGTCGGGCACCAAGCCCCGGACCGGCGCGCCGTTCTGGATGGCGAACGGCTTGCCGTTCATGCGGTAGGTGACCATGCCGGCCGGCCCCGTGGCCTCGGCCAGGCGCACGTTGGCGGTGTAGCCGTGGGCGGCCTCGAAGATGACGTGGTGGGCGGTGCCCTTCACGCCGGCCTTCTCGGCCAGCGTCGAGATGAGCACGCCCTTGAACAGCGAGCCCAGGCACGACCACCCGGTCACGCAGTGGACGTCGGCGGCCTGCTCGACCTGCGGCAGCTTCAGCAGCTGGGCGTAGTCGAGCGTGAACGGCGTCTTCACCTCGCCGTGGACCCGCAACGAGAAGGTCTTCACGTCGCCCGAGCCCTCGTCGCCGCCCATGTTGCGGAACTTCGAGATGACTCGCTGACCTGGGGGC
Organism: Kofleriaceae bacterium; assembly: GCA_041389965.1. Taxonomy (GTDB): domain Bacteria; phylum Myxococcota_A; class Polyangia; order Haliangiales; family Haliangiaceae; genus UBA2376. The sequence continues at coordinate 194,824 of JAWKQV010000005.1, forward strand.
AGCCGAGACCGCCCGTCGCCCCGCTTCTCGGCCCGGGCCTTGCGCGTGAGGTCGTCACCGGCGATGCGCCACAGGGCGCCACCCAGCGCGGCGATGACCGTGCCGGCCGCGGCGGTCTTGACGAACTGGCGCCGGTCCCAGCTGCGCGCGGCCTCAGGGTACTGATCGAAGAGTGGACGGTCGGCCAAGGGTGATCTCCAGGTAGAGCCTAGCCGAGACGTCGGCGGTGGCTCGAAGGTTTCTACGCGGCGGGGTCCCTGCAGTTACGGACCACCGCCAGGATCGGTTCGCCGCGACCTGACCGGGGCCCGCTCGCCGGCCCCCGGCGCCGGGACGGCTTGACGACGACGCCGGTGCTTGATATTCAACCAACAAGTTGAATGATGGCGACCTCGACGACGTGCTGACGGCCCTGGGCGACCCGACCCGGCGCGCGCTGCTGCGCCAGCTCGCCGGCGGTCCGGCGCGGGTGACCGACCTGGCGCGCCCGTTCGTGATGTCGCTCGCGGCGGTGTCCAAGCACATCAAGGTGCTCGAGCAGGCCGGCCTGGTGACCCGCACTCGCGCCGGGCGCACGCACCAGATCGCCCTCGACGCTGGGCCCCTGCGCGAGGTGGCGCGCTGGGCCGGCCAGTTCGAACGCTTCTGGAACAATCGCCTCGACCGCCTCGAGGCCCACTTCGCTGCGCACAAGGAGTCCGATCGATGAGCGTCCCTGCCCCCATCCCCACCACCGAGGTCGTGGTCACCCGCACCATCGCCGCCAGCCCGACCGCCGTCTACGACGTGTGGATGGACCCGGCCTGCCCCGGCGGGCCCTGGTTCGGCGCGGCGCAGCTCATCTTTGAGCCCGGCGTCGACAAGCTGTACTTCTTCGCGGTCGACCACGAGGGCCGGCGGTGGCACCACTACGGCCGGTTCCTGCGGCTCGACCGCGGCGTGGTCGCCGCCTACACGTGGATGTCGGAGGCGACCCAGGGCCTCGAGTCGGTGGTGACCGTGACCTTCGACGGCGCCGGCGCCGGCACGCAGGTGACCATCCGCCACGCCGGTGTCCCCGACGACGAGTTCGGCCGCCAGCACGGCGAGGGCTGGACGTTCATCCTCGGCAGCGTGGCCCAGCGCCTGGAGGCGTGAGCTCGGCCCCTGGCCGGGGTCAGGTCCGGGTGAACACCAGCTGGTGATCGGCCAGGGTCCGCTCGGCGAAGGCCGCCTCCGAGAACGCCAGGTACATGTGCCAGGCGCGGATGAAGGCCTCGTCGAAGCCCAGCGCCCGCACCGTCGGCAAGGCGGCGGTGAACCGCTGGCGCCACGCCGCGAGCGTCGGCGCGTAGTCGGGGCCGATGTCGTCGGCGGAGGTCAGGGTCAGGCCGCTGCCGGCCAGCGCGCCGCGGATGGCGCCCAGCGACGGGATGAGCGACCCCGGGAAGATGTACGTCTGCATCCAGTCGACCGACCGCCGGTAGCTGGCGAACCGCTCGTCGGGCATGGTGATGGACTGGATGGCGGCGCGCCGGCCCGGCTTGAGGTGCTGGCCGACGACCGCGAAGTAGCGCGGCAAGAACTCGTAGCCCACCGCCTCGAGCATCTCGCACGACAGCACCGCGTCGAACTGCCCGACCACGTCCCGGTAGTCGCGCAGCTCGACGGTGACCAGCTCGGCCACGCCGGCGGCGGCAACCCGCTGGCGCGCCAGCTCGAGCTGGGCCGGTGACACGGTGATGGCGGTGACCCGACAGCCTCGGGTGCGCGCGGCGTGGATGGCCAGGGCGCCCCAGCCACAGCCGATCTCGAGGGCGTGATCGCCGGGGCCGAGCTGGGCCAGCGCGCACAGCCGCTCGAGCTTGGCGGTCTGGGCCTCGGCCAGCGTGGTGGCCCCGTCGGCCCAGATGCCGCACGAGTACACCAGCTGCTCGTCGAGGAACTCGCGGTAGAACGCGTTGCCCAGGTCGTAGTGGGCGTAGATGTTGCGGGCACTGCCGGCGCGATCGTTGGCGGCCTGGCGGTGGCGACGCAGGGTCGTCAGCCGCGCCAACCGGGTCAGCGTCGACTCGACCCCGCGAGCGCCGGTGGCGCGCAGAAACAGCCGCACCGCCGCGGTCAGGTCGTCGGCGTCCCAGTCGCCCGCGGTGTAGGCCTCGCCAGCGCCCAGCTCACCGCGCAGCAGCATCCGCACGAACGCCCGCTCGTCGCGGATGCGCACGGTGGCCTCGGCCCGCCCGGCGCCGCCGAAGGCCACGCGCTCACCGTCGGGCAGGACCACGTCGAGCCGGCCGTCGCGCCAGCCGCGCCCGAGCGCGGCCAGCATGGTGCGCCGGGCCAGCGCGCGCAGCGGCGCGCTCCACCTCGGCATCGGCACCAGCAGGGGATGGCCGAGGGCGATCGACGAGGGGGCGGCGGGCCGGGACTGCATGCTCGGGCTTGGATGCATGAGCGCGAGAGACGTTACACCGTGGTCGGGCGGTGGTCGGGGCCCGGCCGACGGTACGGCATCCGCCGGGCGTGGTTCCACAGCGCCTCGCCGTAGATGAGGGCGATGACCTGGACGCTCATGAGCGGGTAGCGCACCGCGGCGACGGCCAGGGCCCGGTCGGTCAGCGGCGTGCGCTCACCCCGCAGGTGGGCCACGAACAGCGGCGCGCCGTCGGGGCGCTCGACGTCCATGTGGAGATCCAGGCGCGCGGGATCGGGCGGGCCGGCGTCGAACTCGAAGGCGTAGGTGGCCGGGCCGTGGATGAACGGCGACACGAAGAAGGTCTTGTCGACCTGGTACCGCGCACGACCGGGCCGGGCCGCGACCGCGACCGCCGGCCCGAGGGGATAGCGGTGGCGCCCGCCGTAGGTGTTCTGGACGTCGGCGATGACCGACGTGAGCGCGCCAGCGGCGTCGTACCCGAGGAAGAAGCTGACCGGGTTGAACACGTAGTGCGCGGTGCGGAGCTGGGTGACCAGCCGCGCGGTGGCCGGGCGCGGCAGGCCGGCGGCGGCGAGGCGCGCGTGGTAGCCGTCGCGCAGGGTCGCGCCGGCGTCGTCGTAGTCGCGGTCGTACAGCGAGCTGAGGTTGGGGCGGTTGTACGAGAACAGCCGGAGCCGCCGGTGCAGCGCGGGCAGCTCGTCGAGATCGAGGCTGGCCGTGACGATGGGATAGCGGAACGACCGCTTGTGCTGGTCGCGCCGGACGTGGACCAGGTGGCCGCGGTACAGCGCCGATGCGGCCGTCGAGCCGGTCACAGCCCCTCGTCGGTCATGAGCCGCGCCGCCGCGACCTGGCCCGAGCGCAGGCCGTCCTCGTGGAACCCGAAGCCAGTCCAGGCGCCGCAAAAATAGGTGCGCCGGGCACCCTGCAACCCCGGCAACGCCTGGTGCGCGTCGAGGGCGGCGAAGTCGAACTGCGGGTGATGGAACTGCGCGGTGTGGTGGACCCGCTCGAGGGGCCGGTCGGGGTTGAGCGTCACCAGGTAGGGCGGCGCAGCCGGCAGGCCCATGAGCCGGTTCATCCAGTAGGTCACCGCGACCCGCTGGTCGTCGGCGCCGCGGGTGTAGTTCCACGACGCCCAGGCCCGGGGCGCCGCCGGCATGACCCGCGGGTCGCTGTGGAGGACGGTCCGGTTTTCGGACGTCGACAGCGGGCCCAGCCAGCGGCGCTCGTCGTCGGTCGGATCGGCCAGGACCGCAAGCGCCCGGTCGGCGGCGGTGGCGAGGATCACCCGGTCGGCCCGGTGCTCCCGCCCGCCGGCCACCACCGTCACGCCGGCGTCGTCGCGGTGGACCTGGGTGACCGCGGCGCCGGTCTCGACCGCGAAGCCGCCCTCGGCCAGGAGCGCCCGCAGGTAGGTGCGGCTGCCGCCCAGGACGGTGCGCCACGGGTGCGGGCGGGTCGCCCGCAGCATGCCGTGATGGGCCATGAAGCGCAGGTAGGTCTCGGCCGGGAACGCGCCGCACCGGGCCGGCGCCAGCGACCACAGCGCCGCCGCCAGCGGGACCACGAAGCGCTCGCGGATGTCGGCGGAGACCCGGCGATCGTGCAGCCACTCGTCGAGGGTCGCGCGCCGGGTGCGCTCGCTGCCCAGGTCACGCTGCCCCAGGCGGAGGAAGCGGACCACCTCGACCAGAAAGCGCCAGTGGCGCGCCCGCAGCAGGTTGCCGGGCTGGGCGAACCAGCCGCCGGGGGACGCGCTCGACCACTCGAAGCGGCGGTCGTCGTCGGGCAGGCTGACCGAGAACGACATGGCGGTGGGCCGCGACGCGATGCCCAGCTGGTCGAACAGCTTGCACAGCCGGGGGTAGCTCGGCCGCGAGAACACGATGAAGCCCATGTCCACCGGCGTCCCGTCGACGTCCACCGTGTAGACGTGCCCGCCGGGCCGGGCCGCGGCCTCGAGGACGGTGACGTCGGCCCGGCCGGCCAGGGCCCGCGCCGCGCCCAGGCCGGCGATGCCGGAGCCGATGACCAGGACGCGCGGACGGGGCACGCCACATGCGTAGCACGCTGCCGCGGGCGCGCGCGAGGCACAGGGCGCCCGCCCTACGGGCCTGCCTCGCTGATGACATGGGCTCCTCTCCAGCCGGCACGCCCACTGCAGGGACGTTTGCCATGGACCTCAGGCAAGCGAATCGAGGTAGTCGACGGCTCGTGCTCGGACTGGCCACGACGGCGTTGCTCACCGGCACCAGCGGCTGCACGTATCACGCGGCACTCGGAGTGGGTGGCCGAGTCGCTGGCACAGCGAGCCCCAAGTTCGAAGGCGCTGGAAGAGGCGCTATGGCACTACGTGCTGGTGGGGGCCCATGTCGACGATGGCCCAGGCTACGCTGGTCGCTGGCGATGGAAATGGCACTTTTGGCACCCACCGGCGCACTTGCGGTCGTGGCGAACGAGCTGACGTGGCTGGCAGTCGAGGGGGACGCTCGCGCCGCGACGCCGACCTCCCTGGTAAGCCGCGAATTGCTCGGGCTGACTGGACGTCTCGCCGTAGGAATCGACCCGCTAACCGATGCTAGCATGGTGGAGGCTGGGGTCGGACTTGCGTGGGCGACTGACCTCGAGTTCCAGGCAGGGGACTACGCCTCGCCGAAAACGGGGGGCGCCTTCAACGCAATCTTTATTCTCGCGACAGCCACGCACACACGCAGCCCCGACGGTGAGGACGCGACGTGGCTCGGCGCACAAGTCGGGTTTGACGTCGGCCGATTCGAGCAAGGCCCAGCCTCCGGGAAACGCCTGGTGCGTGCGCAGCGCTACGGCGCTGCAGCACCGGACGCACCGACCGACTGCGCCAGCGGACACCTGCCCTGACGGCAAACTGCCGCACATGTCACGAGCCACCACTGTCAAATTTTGACCACCAATTCACAGGATCGGCAATTTCTCAACTCACCTCACCCTGAACCAATGCCGAACAGCACCGTGGGAGGACTTCGCGCAAGGGAACGGGCTCTGCATAGAGCCGCTGCATGTGCGAGGGCGAAGGCAGGATTACAAGCACCGGCCGGACGCGGCGTGCGAAGCAGCTGATCTGGTTGACACTCGCGTTCGCGTCACCAGCCGCCGCAGACCGGCACGAAGGAATGCGCCCATGGACCATCGACGGGACCATCGGGCCACGATTCGGTCAGGCGGGCGGCCAGAACTTGCGCCTCTCGGCGGCGTGGGTCCCGTGGCGGAACCTGACGCCGGCACGAAACGACCGCGCCTGGTACGCGAGCGTGGGCGCCCTGGGTGCGATTGGCGGTCTCTACCACCGCACTGTCACGGGGGAAACCAGGGAAAAAACCACCACACTGGCACCCGAGATTCGGACAGGAATCGCGCTCTACGATGACAACGACGACCACGACAATGACCAGTTCTTGTTCTACCTATATCTGTCGGCCAGTGTGGGCTGGCTACGATCGTCCGCGGACGAAGGCAATCGCGTGGACCGTGTGGACCACCACCTCACGACGCGGCTCGCCGCCGGCGTGAGCATACCGGTCTTGCGGCGAGCAGCACTGGAGATGATTACGAAAGGGCCCGACGACGACGACAACTACGACGACAACGTCCTGACACTCCAACCTTTCCAGTACTTGGGCCACATCGCAGCCGGGCTCTTCTGGCTGCTAGCCCCCAACACCATCGAGATCACCTGGGAGCGGGCCAACGGGCTCGAGTACACCGGCGTCGCCTTCGGGTACGCCCTGTGAGTCGACGCATGTCCGTAGCTGCGACCGTCGCAGCGGCCACCTTCAACACCGCCCACGCCGACGCTCCCGCGTTGCCGTACGTTGACGTGGCGCTGGCCGAGCTCACCATCGTGCACGAGCGCAAAGGCGATGAGCGCGGGCTCGGCGCACGACTGTACGCCGGGGTGCCCAGCCGGCCGTTCGCTGCATGCGCGCTCGGCGCGCGCGCGTTCACCGCCATCGGAGCCAGCATGGCGCGCCTGCGGTTGTGGGCCCCGCGGGCCGGCCTCCCCGAGTCGACGGCCGGATCCCACGTGACCTACCAGCTCGAGGCCCGACTCGGACTGCGATGGCCCGCGGGCCACTACGCGTTCATCGCCGGCGGTCCGATCGTCAGCATGGTGACCCCACATAGCCGCGCCGCGTCGGCGACGCTCGAGTCGATCGGATATCGCCACGGCGCACGCGCCACCATCGGCGCAGTCATCAACCACGGACTCGTACAGGTGACGTGGGAGCATGTCGACGGCGTCGATCGTTTCGGTGTCGCACTTGGCGCGGCGCTGTGAGCCGCACTCCTTCGCTCCCGGAAGCCCCGGGGTCTGTGCCGACGGGCTGTGCATCGTCATCGCCGCGGCCCCGGTGTTTGGCTTCCCACCCGAGGAGTCGGTGTACCTGCCGTTCATGCAGTACCTCGACATGAGGACGACCACCCGCTTCGTCCATTCACCTCCAGCACCGGTGACGCGCTTCAACCAGCGCCTGGTGTTCTTGTTGCAAAACGAGCCCATCGTCGTGCCGGCGCGCGCCCTGCCACCGGGCACGCAGCAGGAGCGCCCCCCGGACTGGGCCTACCGCCGCGAGATCCTCGAGGACCGCCGTGACGACCTCGACCGGCTGGCCGGGCTCCTGCCGCCGTCGCTGCGCCCGGTCGAGGATGGGATCGGCGTCATGGCCCAGTCCGTGGCAGACCGGGTGCGCTGGCAGGCCCAGCAGGCGCCTGGCCGGCGATGGATCCCGCGCTCGAACGTCGGCGTCGTCACGTTCCATGGCACCAGCGACGCCCCGGTCGCGCGGCACAGCCTGTATACGTTTGACTTGGCGGATCCAGCGTCGCCGGGGCGACCCTACGTCGTGGTGGACGCACCGCTCACCGCAGGGGCCGACGAGGTCGCGCCGGCGGTTCCCACCGCCCAGGAGTCCCCATGAGAGCACTGGCACTCGTTCTGGCGTCGTGCGGCCTGGCCGGTGGCGCCGGGTGTACCTATCGCGCGGCCATCGGTGGCCACGGCCGGATCCACGGCGACAATACCTTCGGCATCGTAACGGCACCTAGCGGTGGCCCGATCTTTTCGGTCGGCGCCGGTCCCTGCCTCCGCTGGCCCCGCGTACGCACCGCGCTCACCCTCGACTTCGCCCTGCGCGGCGTCAGCCTCATCCCCTTCGCCGCCTCCGAGACCCTGTGGCTCTTTCACGAAGGCCCGGCGCGCCGTACCGGCGACGGATCTGCCCGGACATCCTACGCCCTCAAGGGCCGCCTCGCTGGCGGATGGAACGGCATCACCGACCGCTGGATCGCCGAGGCCGGCATCGGCCTCGCCTCCGTGCTCGACAGCTACCGGACGCGAGAGACCCTCCTCTCTGGCCCAGACGGCGAATACACCGGCGACTTCCACGCCATGTCCCTCGACCTGATCGCCACCTACGCGCCCGATCGCCAGGGCGAGGACGAGGTCTGGCTTGGCGCTCAGCTCTCCTTCGAGCTCAACGGCCTCTCGTCTCCCCCCGGCGTGGCGGGGGGGAGGCAGAAACCAGGGCGGTACGGCGTCGCGCGCACCGGCGCGTCGACCGACTGCAACGGCGGGGTCGTCCCATGACCCGCGCGGCGATGGAAGGGGGCCCGCGATGAACGCCAAGGCCGGGACGGCCCTACGTCGTCGTCGACGCGCCGCTCACCGCGGGGGCCGACGTGGTCGCGCCGGCGGTTCCCGCCGCCCAGGAGTCCCCATGAGAGCACTGGCACTGGTTCTGGCGTCGTGCGGTCTGGCCGGTGGCGCCGGGTGTACCTACCGCGCGGCCATCGGTGGCCACGGCCGGATCCACGGCGACAATACCTTCGGCATCGTAACGGCACCTAGCGGTGGCCCGATCTTTTCGGTCGGCGCCGGTCCCTGCCTCCGCTGGCCCCGCGTACGCCGACCGCGCTCACCCTCGACTTCGCCCTGCGCGGCATCAGCCTCATCCCTTCACTTGCGCCTCCGAGACCCTGGCGTGCTTCCACACGAAGGCCCGTCGCGAGCCATCAAGGAAATGGAGACGTCCGGACGTCCTACGCCCTCAAGGGCCGCCTCGCCGGCGGATGGAACGGCATCACCGACCGCTGGATCGCCGAGGCCGGCATCGGCCTCGCCTCCGTGCTCGACAGCCACCGGACGCGAGACCCTCTTCTCTGGCCCCAACGGCGAAGAGACCGGCGACTTCCACGCACTGTCCTCGACCTGATCGCCACCTACGCCCCCGATCGCCAGGGCGAGGACGAGGTTTCAACGGCGCCCAGCTCTCCTTCGAGTTCAATAGCCTCGTCTCCCCCGGGGGCGGGGGAGCGGAACCACAGGCCGTACGGCGTCGCACTCCCGGAAGAATCGACCGACTGCAACGGCGGGGTCGTCCCATGACCCGCGCGACGATGGCCCGACGCCGCCGGTCCGTCGTCAGCATGGTCACACCACATCGGCTGGCAGCGGCGACGGCCCTCGCTTCGAGTGGTCACCGCCACCGCACGCGCCAGCATCGGCTCAGCCTTCGTCCACTCTGCCCAGCGAGAGCTGTCGATGGCACCGATCGTTTCGGCGTGGCGCGAGGCCCAGGCGCTGTGAGCGGCGTTCCTTCGGCAAACCGCGCCGCGCGCGTTGGCAGAATCCAAGAATTCAGCCCTTGCCGTTTCTATCGGATTGTGAGATGGAGGTGACATGAGCATCGGGGCAGGGGACGTACTGGCCGGGCCGATCGTACGCCGCGTCGAGCCGACCCTGGCGTCGGTTTGGATCGCGCTGCGCAAGCCGGCCGCGGTCCGGCTCGAGCTGTTCCCGGGGCTCGGGCCACGCCGCCCCACGGAAGCCGTCCTGCCCACGACGACACCGACTCCGGTGGCGGCGCCCCATGTGGCCGGGCATACGCTGCGGATCGGCGCGGGGCTCCACGTCGCCGTCGTCATGTTCGAGCCGGCCGTGCCGCTCGCCTGGGGCGCGATCTACGCCTACGATCTGCGCATCACGCCGGATGACGGCGGCGGCGAGGTCGGGTTGGACGAGCTGGGCATGCTCGTGGACAGCGAGTATCCGGGTTGGTTCGGCCAGCTTCGGCAAGGGCTGGCGCTGGGGTATCAACCTGGGCATCTGCCGAGCTTCATGTTGCCGGCGGCGCAGCCGCGCGACCTGCGGCTGGCCCACGGCTCGTGCCGCCGGGACGACGGCCCCGGGCGCGACGCGATGGTCATCGTCGACGATCTGCTGCGCGACCACCGCGCCGACGCGGGTGAGCGGCTGCAACAGCTCTGGCTGACGGGCGATCAGATCTACGCCAACTCGGCGGCGCCCGAGCTGATGGAGGCGTGCACCGTCGTGGGGCACGGGCTGGTCGCCGGCACCGGGCCTGGCGGCGAGTGGGTCTCGCTGACCGATCAAGATGCGGGCACCGAGTACACCTACCCGCTCGACGGCTACCACTTCCCGGCCGGGCGCCGGCTGATGCTGATGAACCGGGTGGGCGGGTTCACCGCCGAGGGCAACACCGCGGCCTCGATCGGCTTCGGCGAGTTCGCGGCGATGTACCTGGCGGCGTGGCACACCAACGTGTGGCCCGATCTGCTCGTGAAGCTGCAGGCGCGGGGCGTCGCGGTGGCCGAGTTCCAGAGCGAGCAGGACGAGATGGAGCGGCTGGGCAAGGTGGTCGAGGATCACCACAACGCGTTGATCGGACGCGCTCCGGACTCGGCGGCTCGAAAGGAGCTAATAGGTGCCAGCAGGGTTCTAAGAGAGCTCCCAAAAGAGCCACACCACTACTACCAGGCCTGGCGCCTGACGCCGGCGGCGGCGCGCGCCATCGACGCCAACCTGACCGCGGCCGACGTCGCTGCCCAGTGGGATGACGAGACCGCCAGGAACCAGGACAAAGGGAAATCGTGGGAGTCGTTCTGGGCGCAGGCCAAGAGCAGCGCCGTCCTTTCGCCGCTGTACGATCGCTTCAAGGATCTCAAGCCGGAGCGACCGGAGCCCGCGCCGGGCGCGTCCCCGGAGGAGGCGCTGCGCTTCCTCGCGCGCACGCTGACGCCGTCGTGGTGGGCGGGGAACGAGACCTTCGGCGTCGAGCGCGACGAGGCGCGGGAAGCGCCGCCCCGCGACCTGGTCTCCGACCAGGTCCGCGAGCGGCTCCACAAGCTCAAGCACTTCCTCGACAACGTGCCGCGGGTGCGGCGCGCGCTGGCCAACGTGGCCACGTACATGGTGTTCGATGACCACGAGGTGTGCGAGGACTGGAACATCACCGCCGGCTGGGTGACCAAGGTCCGCAGCACGTCGCTGGGGCGCCAGGTGCTGCGCAACGGCCTGGCCGCCTTCGCCGTGTTCCAGGGCTGGGGCAACGATCCCCGCGCCTATGCGGGCGTAGGCACGCCACAGTCGGCGGCCCTGGCCGAGATCGTCGCGACGCTCATCGACGCGAGCGGCCACGCTCACAGCGCGCCGCCCGGCGCCGCGGAGGCCGACCTGGACCTCCGGTTCGCCAACCAGCCGCTGACCACCGCGCCGCCGGCCGAGACCCATCGCATGCGGTGGAACTTCCGCTTCGACGCCCCTGGCGTCGAGGTCCTGGCCCTGGACTCTCGCACCGAGCGCAGCTACGAGCCCGAGGCCGACCCCGAGCTGGGCCAGCCGTTCACGGGTGACGCCAACGCCGCCCTGGTCACCGACCAGAGCCTGGACCGCCAGATCCCAGAAACACCCGCCCCCGGCGTCGGCGCCGACGGGCTGTGCATCGTCATCGCCGCGGCCCCGGTGTTTGGCTTCCCACCCGAGGAGTCGGTGTACCTGCCGTTCATGCAGTACCTCGACATGAAGACACCGGTCGCACCCGGACGCTGGCAGGATTATCGCAGCGCGACGCACTTCGGGCGCGTGACGGAAGACCCCGAGCACTGGGGCATGGTGCCGCGCACCTTCGAGCGCCTGCTGGCGCGCCTGAGCGCGCGCCGGCGGGTCGTGTTCCTGTCGGGTGATGTTCACTACGGCTGCTCGCACGCCATGACCTACTGGCGGCGCGACGGCGCCAGCTACGCGACCACCCGCTTCGTCCAGTTCACCTCCAGCGGCTTCAGGACGAGGCCGGCAAGGCCAAGATCCTTTCGCTCGAGCTGGTGCAGATGCTCGCGCGGGCGTTCGCGGTCCCCATCGAGCGCCTGGGCTGGCACCAGGTCGTCGGCGCAGATCCGGTGACACCCCGGCGAGCGGACCGGTGACGCTTCAACCAGCGCCTGGTGTTCTTGTTGCAAAACGAGCCCATCGTCTTGCCGGCGCGCGCCCTGCCACCGGGCACGCAGCAGCAGCGCCCCCGGACTGGGCCTACCGCCGCGAGATCCTCGAGGACCGCCGTGACGACCTCGACCGGCTGGCCGGGCTCTTGCCGCCGCCGCTGCGCCCGTCGAGGATGGGATCGGCTTCATGGCCCAGTCCGTGGCCAGCCGGGTCCGCTGGCAAGCCCAGCAGGCGCCTGGGCGGCGATGGATCCCGCGCTCGAACGTCGGCGTCGTCACGTTCCATGGCACCAGCGACGCCCCGGTCGCGCGGCACAGCCTGTATACATTTGACTTGGCGGATCCAGGGTCGCCGGGACGGCCCTACGTCGTCGTCGACGCACCGCTCACCGCGGGGGCGACGAGGTCGCGCCGGCGGTTCCCGCCGCCCAGGAGTCACCATGAGAGCACTGGCACTCGTTCTGGCGTCGTGCGGCCTGGCCGGTGGCGCCGGGTGTACCTATCGCGCGGCCATCGGTGGGATGGGCAACCTGAAGACCGACGGAACCACCGCTGCCGAAAAGGTGCCAAAGGCCCACCTCGCACTGGCGATTGGCGCGGGGCCCTGTCTCCGCTGGCCCCGTGTGCGCACGTCGTTGACCGTGGACGGCGCCATCCGCGGTGCCAGCGCGTCGCTCCTCGCCGCCTCCGAGACCCTGTGGCTCTTTCACGAAGGCCCGTCGCGAGCCATCAGAAATGGAGAGGTCCGGACGTCCTACGCCCTCAAGGGCCGCCTCGCCGGCGGATGGAACGGCATCACCGACCGCTGGATCGCCGAGGCCGGCATCGGCCTCGCCTCCGTGCTCGACAGCCACCGGACGCGAGAGACCCTCTTCTCTGGCCCAGACGGCGAAGAGACCGGCGACTTCCACGCCCTGTCCCTCGACCTGATCGCCACCTACGCCCCCGATCGCCAGGGCGAGGACGAGGTCTGGCTTGGCGCTCAGCTCTCCTTCGAGTTCAATAGCCTCTCGTCTCCCCCCGGGGGCGGGGGGAGACGGAACCCTGGGCGGTACGGCGTCGCACTCCCGGAAGAATCGACCGACTGCAACGGCGGGGTCGTCCCATGACCCGCGCGGCGATGGAAGGGGGCCCGCGATGAACGCCAAGGACCTGGCCCGCGAGATCGTCAACGTCACCTGGGATGTGCTCCAGACCGCCACCTCGTCGTTGAAGTTCTGGCGCATGCAGGACCTCACCAGCGGCCTCAACCTGCCCCCGCTGGACCTGGGCAGCGACTGGTCCGCCGCGGTGGCGCGGGTCCGCGGTGAGCTGGCGTCCGACGCGCTGGATGACGCCGAGCGCGCGGCGCAGGTCCTGCTGCTGGTGGACATGTGGGCCGATCGCATCCGTGCCGCGCTGGGCGACCACGACGCGGACCCGCTCTATGTGTTTCGCCCACTGGTCGCGCTGTACCTGCTCACGGCGGCGACCCAGACAAAAGAGTGGAACTGGTTCACGAAGGGACTTGTCGTGGGTGCAGCGGCGATGCTGCTCATGGACGTCCGGGTCCAGGAATCGCTCCTGGGTGCCTCACCGGTACATCGCACCGAGCACGGCCTGTGGGCGCTCATCGAGGAGTACGCCACTGACGAAGCGAAGGCGGCGGTGGCGCTCGTGGCCGTTGAGCTCGTCATCGAGTGGTTGATCGTTCGAAGACTCCGCAAACACACACATCTCGCCGCACCGCGCGTATACGCGGGCTTCGACGTTCCGGCGTACGAGCCGCCCCCCGTCGGCACGCCCCCTATCGTCGACCCGCTCGCCGTCGCGCGCGAGTCCGCGCGCTGGACCGTGGCGATCGAGAACGGCTGGGGGGGACTCACTGACATTAGCTACGACGCGTTCGACGGTCCCTCGTCCCCACCCCCACCGGCTACCGTCGGCTTCCGCACGACCATCGTGCCAGTCCCTCCCTCGTGGCGGTTCGATGCGGACGACCTGTCGCGGCCGGCGATGGTTCACATCGGTGTGGCTGGAAGCTACGCGAAGGCGTGGCACCTCGGCGATGACACACTTGAGGCGTCGGTCAACGGCGACGCAGGAATCCTGGCACCGGCACCCCTCATGACCTGGGACTTTCCATGGAACTGGAACTGGACCCCAGCCGGTTCGTTTGTCGAGGTCACCGGGGCCCTCGAGGGGCTCCTTCGCTACACCACCGGCCAGCGCGACCGGGCCGAGCCCGATCCAGAGGGCGTGAGCCTCACGGTCGACCGGTTCGGCGTCGAGGCGCGGTTGAGCGTGGACGGGACACTATCCAGTTCGCCATCCGCGGCCGGCGTCTTCTCCGTGCGCGCCGACCTCGAGGGCGCGACGCTCACCATCGGCCGCATCCCGTGGCTCAGCGCGGTGCTCCCCCACGGCGCCAGCGCCACCTTCGACGTCGGGGTGTTGCTGAACTATCCGATCGGCGGCGCGATGGAGTTCGGCTTCCGCGGCTCGGCCGGGGCCGAGCTGGTGGTGCCGCTCCAGCACACGCTGGGCGGCGACAACGCGCGGGTCGGCATCCGCCAGGTGCGCATCAAGGCCAAGGCCGGTCGCGCCGGCGACAGCGGCGACGGCCCCAGCCACGTGGCGCTCGAGATCACCGGCGACATCATCGCCGGCGTCCGCGCGTGGAACCTGTCGCTCGACGGCGTCGGCGCGACGGTCAGCATCGGCGCCACCGAGCAGGGCGACGGCAACCTGCTGGGGGTCGTCGATGCCGGCTGGCGCTGGAAGCTGCCGCAGCGCATCGGCATCACGTGTGAGTGCCCGTCGTTCCGAGGCGGCGGCTTCGCGGCGTACGACCCCGAGGCCGACCGCTGGGCGGGCGGCGGGGAGTTCGTGGCACGGATCGCGCGGCGCGACATCACCCTGAGCGCGATGTTCCTGTGCGAGCCGACGCCAACCGGCGGCGCCAAGAGCTGGCTGGCCCTGGCGTCCGCCACCTTCCCCAGCCCGGCGTGGTTCGTTCCCAAGGGCGTGGGGCTGCTGTTCGCGCAGCACCGCACGACCGATCCGGATGCGCTCCTCGCGGCCGTCGCGGCCGGCGAGCTCGCGGCGGTGCTGTTTCCTGAGGACATCGGGGTCCATGGCCCGGCGTACCTCACGACCCTGGGCCGGCTGCTGCCCGCGGCCGAGGGCCACTGGGTCGCCGGCGGCTTCCTGCGCTTCCAGGCGCTCGGGGGCAAGGCGCAGGTCGACCTCGGCGTGATGTATGAGCGCGGCCCGACGGATCGAGCGTACCTGCTAGCGCGGGTGCTGGTGCGCCTGCCGTCCCTCGACGAGCCGGTCTGCCGGATCGAGGTCGCGGCGCTGGGCGTGTGGGACCAGGCCCGCGACGAGTACCAGCTCCGCGCAGCCCTGGTGAACTCGCGGGCCATGGGCGGTGACCTGACCGGCGAGGCGCTGCTGTTCAGCGGCGACCCCGACCGCGACGACGGACGCGCCGAGCGCGTGCGGCTGCTGAGCGTCGGCGGGTTCCACCCGCGCTACACAGCGCCCGGACCGGACCTGCACATCCCGGAGCGGCTGAGCCTCCTGATCGAGAAGGGCGACCACCTGCGCCTGGAATGCAAGGCGTACGTTGCGTGCACCCCGGGCGCGCTCCACGCCGGCATCGACGCGACGCTGCTGGTGCGTTTTGCCGGGTTTGGCATCCTCGGCAACCTCGGCTTCGACGCCCTGTTCAGCACGTCGTTCGAGTTCATCATCGGCATCCGGGTCGGCGTGACCCTGTACCTCGGCTCGCGTCGGCTCCTGGGGGCGTCGTTCGAGGGCGAGCTCGACTTCCCGACGACCGTCCTGCGCGGGCGCGCGAAGATCTCCCTGTGGTTGTTCGACTACGAGACCCCGCGCTTCACGGTCCGGCTGGGGCTGCATGGCGCCAGCGCCAGCGCCAGCCGCGACCCGGCCGACGAGCTGGTCGCGGCGATCCTCGAGCCGACGAGCTGGGACAGCGGCGGCACGCCTGGTCTGCTGCTGCGTCCAGCCGAGCGCGCGGGCCTGTGGGCCTCGCCGTCAGCGCCGCTGCGCGTGAGCCAGGAGGTGGTCCCGCTCGACGTCCCGATCACCCACTTCAACAGCACCCCCCTGCCGTCGCCACGGACGCTGACGGTGGAGGTGGTGCGGCCGGTCGCGGCGGCCTGGACGACCGCGTCTCTCGACGGCGAGTTCGCGCCGGGGATGTTCTTCGCGCTGACCGACGAGGAGAAGCTCGCGGCGCGCGCCTTCGAGGCCCTGCCCGGCGGCGTTCAGGTGACCCGCCCGCTGGTAGCGGGCCCCGTCGTGATGACCAGCCTCGACTGCGAGGACCTGGTGATCGACAGCGCCAATCCCCCGGAGCGGCGGCGCCCGGGGGTGCTGGAGCCGCTGGTGACGGTGCTGGCGGCGTCGCTGGACCCGCACCAGCTCGCGGCCCAGCATTACCCGCCGCGGCGGCCGCCGCGGGTGCGCGGTGAGCAGTACGCGGTCATCGACGGCGCCGGAGAGGTGATCTCGCAGGGTCACCGGTACGCGACGGCGCTCGGGTGGGTGCGTCAGGGTGGACATCGAGAGGTCGTGCCGATGCAGGAGGTCGCATGAGCACCATCGGTTTGGTCGCCCACGCCCGGCGCGCGGGCCTCGGCGATGCCCTCGTGGTCCGCGCCGGAGGCCACGAGGCGTCGATCGAGCTGGCGACGTTCGGCCCGGGTGACGTGATCGGCGTCGAGCGCACCGAGCTCCTCCGCCGCGCCCCGGCGCCCGGGGCGATCGACGTCCCCCCCAACATGATGCCCTTCGTCGAGCTCCGCAGCCCCGACCTGCCGTGGCGGATGTCGTCCGGGCCGACGCCCTGGCTCGCCCTGCTGATCCGAGAGGCCCCCGAGGTGGCGCTGATCGCCTCGGGGGGACCGTTGCCCGCCATTCAGATCCCGGGCGACCAGCTGCCGCGGTGGGACGAGCGCGGGCTGTGGTGCCACGCCCAGGTCGGAGCCGACGGCGAGCTCGAGGGCGGGTTCGCGCGCGTGGTCGCACCCCGCCGCCTGGCCCCGCGGACGCGGTACGTGGCGTGCCTGGTGCCGTGCTACGAGTCGGCGCGCCTCGCCGGGCTCGGCCTGCCGGTGCCCGACCCGCGCGCCGAGGCACCGTCGTGGACCGCCGGCGTCGACGCGTTCCTGCCGGTGTACGATCACTGGTACTTCACCACCGGCGACGCTGGCGACTTCGAGGCGCTGGCGCGTCGGCTGAAGCCCGCGGTGCTGCGCGCGAGCGCGCGACCATCGACGGTCGACTACGGCGCCGCGGGTGCGACCGCGAGCCGGACGCCGCTGTTCACGGCGCTGGTGCCGACCGACTACGTGGCCAGCGCGCCGCCGGACGGCACCGCGCCACAACTCGACGCCTGGCTGGATGGTGCGGGCGGCTCGGCGCCGATGCTCGGGCCGCCGGTCTACGGCGCCAGCGCCGGCGGCGCGACCCTCCCCGCGACAGGATGGCGACACGAGCTCAACCTCGGCGCGCACCACCGCGCCGCCGCCGGCCTCGGGGCCGAGGCGGTCCGCGAGACGCAAGACGAACTCGTGGCCGAGGCGTGGAACCAGCTCGGCGATCTGCGCCGCGCCAACCGCGAGCGCGACCTCGCGCGCCTCGCTGCCCTGGTGCACGCGCGGTGGACGAGCAAGCACGTCGCGCCGCTCACGGCCGGCGCGCAGGTGCTCCTGGCGGCGAACGGGCTGCATCGGCTACGGCAGGGTGCCACCCCCCTCGGCCGCCAGGTCGACGCGAGCACGCTGCCGCGGGCGCTGTTGTCGCCACGCTTTCGCCGCTGGCGCGCGCGCCTGCCGCGCGGACAGCGCGGGTCCCTCGATGGGCTGGTCGCGGCGGTGGCGGCCGCGCCCTCGCGCCTCGGCGAGCCGCCACCGACCCCGAAGGACCTGGCCACGACGGCCACCCTGGGTGACCTGCTCGCCAAGTTCGCCGCGGCGAGCGTGCCCGACAAGGACTCGCCGTGGGCCGAGCGACGCGACGTGGTCCTGGCCGAGGCCGAAGGCCTGCGCGCGCAGGCGTTCGACACGGTGGTCGTCGACCGCCCACAGCCGCTGGCGCTGGCCACCGTGGCGGCCGTCGCGACCGCCGCGCTGACCGAGTCGCGCGCTCTGGCGCGCCAGGAGGGCCGGTTCGAGCCCGGCGACGCCGTGACCCAGCTCGACGCGACGCGGCCGCTGGTCGGCGAGGTCAGCCTCGAGGTCCCGGTGAGCGAGCTGTTGCGGCGACGCGACGCGCGCTTCTTGATCGCCAGCGTGGACATCCCGCCCGACGCGGTGGGCGTCCTGCGACCAAACGCCCCGTTCATCGAGGCGGTGATGGTCGGCGCCAACGACGAGCTGATGCGCGAGCTGCGCTGGCGAGGCGCCGCGGTGGCCCCGCAGGCGACGCCGCTGGGCCGCTTCTTCGACGTCCGGGGCCGCGGCGCACGGCCGCCGCGCGAGTTCGGCCCGGTCGCGCCGTGGGCGGCGGGCAGCAGCCTGGGCGCGCACCTCACGGTCGCCGATGTGTCGGTGATGGTCGTGCGTGGCGAGCTCGTGCGGCGCTTCGCCGACGCGGTCGTCTATGCCGCCCCTGCCGAGCGCGTCGGCGCGCGCCGCCGGCCCTCCGCGACCGGCTGGCGAGAGCCGATGTTCCGCGGCATGGCGACCGACGACACGATGTTCGTGGGCATCGACCGTACGCCGGCGCAGCTCCGCAGCGAGGGTGGCGAGGGTTGGTACCTGGTGCTCGCCGAGCGGCCGGCCGGGACCTGGTTCGGCCTCGATGAAGGAGAGGGTGGCGCCCTCGAGACCTGGAACGATCTCACCTGGGGACACGTGGCGCTCGCCGGCGGCTACGTGAGTGCCAGCGCCCGCGTGCCCGTCCCGAGCTCGCCTGGCGGTGTCGGCTGGGCCGTCGATGGCGCCCATCAGGCCGCGATCACGCGGCAGCGGCCGATGCGGGTCGCGTTTCATGCGGCCGACTTGATCCCGGAAGGTGTGTGATGGCGAGAACGATCGACCCGAAGGTGAGCGGCGAGGTGTTCGACCCCGGCGCGCCGCGACCGTGGCGCGACGACGGAAGCCCCGTGCCGCTCGTGCTGCTGCCGGTCCGGGTCGAGACCCGGTGGTTCGCCACGACCGTCGCCCAGGAGCTCGAGCTCCGGGTGCGGATCTTCCCCGACGCCGTCCACGTGGCCAACGTCGCGGCGGTGACGGACGACGAGCGCGAGGCGATGATCGCGTACTGGCGCACGCGCGTCGCTGATGGCGAGGCCGCCGCCGGCGACCGCTGGACCGCGCTGTGCGGCGCGCTCGGGACCGCGCGCGCGGCCTGGCTGCGCGAACGACTGTGGCCGACGACCGGCCCCGGAGGCGAGCCGGCGTTTCCGGCGCCCGACGCGACGCCCGCCCCGACGGCGATCGCGCGCGGCCTGCCGAACCGCTTCGCGGTGGCCCTGTGCGCGGACGCCGCCGTGGTCGGCTCGCGCTGGGGCGCGGTCGTGCCCGAGGAGATCGCCGTCCTGGAGCCCACCGACTTCGCGACCGCCGAGGCGATCGGCCTGGCGATGCGGCTGGTCATCGACCGCGCGGTGGCCTCGCAGCTCACCCACGTGGTGGTGTTTGGCCTGCGCGGCGACGACCCAGGCGCGGAGCAGGCGGTGGTCCAGGCGCTGTTGCGCGATCACGCGATCGACCGCGGGGTGACGCTGTTGCCGGCGGGGTCGCAGCTGCAAGCCGGGGGCGCCGCGCGGCCGAGCGTAGAGCCAGACGCCGTGCTCGCCGAGCGCAGCGACGGCGGGCGGGTGGCAGCCGCGCTCGGCCTGCCGCGCCACGCGATGACGCTGGTCGCCGGCGCGAGCCACGACACCGACGCGGTCCCGCGCGCGATGGCGCAGGCCATGTGGCCGACGACCTGGGGATACTTCCTCGAGTCGATCGTGGGCTCACCCATCACCGCCGCGATGCGGGACGCTGGGCGGGCGTTGTTCGTCGACCACGTCCGCCCGCTGGGCCCCCTGCCTGCGTTGGCCATCGGACGACAGCCCTACGGGCTCTTGCCGACCACGGCGGTGACCCGCTGGCGCAAGGCCGACGGCACACCGGCGCCGCTCGTCGAGGCGCTCACCACGCTGCTCCCGGCCTGGCAGCGCGCTGGCGGCGCCGCGCCGCGCCTGCCCGCGACCGGCGATGCGTTGCCCGCGCTGCAGGCGATCTTGTCGCGCCACGACCAGTCCGCGCGGTATCAGCTGCGCCGGGCCCTGACCTTCGACGTGGCCGCCGCCGCCCTGTTCGGGGAGGACCTCGATGACGCGCGACGCCGCGCGCTCCAGGCGATCCTGGCCGGCCCGCTGGCGGCGCAGCTCGTCGCGCTCGGCGTCGCGGTCCCCGACCCGACCGCGATCACGCCGCTCATCCACGGCGAGTCAGCCCACGAGCTGACGATGCCGCTGGTGGCCGCCGACGACCAGGCCGGCGCCCCGCCGTACCTCGCGGCGCTCGCGGCGTTGACCGATCCCTGGGCGTTCCGCGCCCACGGCATCGCCGGGGCGACCCCACGCACCGTGCTGTATTCCCTCCTGCGTCACGCGACGCTGCTGGTGTTGGGACGGACCTCCGATCGCCTGGCCGGACTGGCGACCACGGACTGGCGTGAACCGGACGTGCAGGTCGCCAAGACCGAATCGGTGTGGGACCGCATGGATCAACCGCTGGCGAGCCACGGCGGCCAGTCCCCGCGTGCGCTGTTCCAGCAGGACCTTCCTGGCGACCAGTACGCCGCGCTCCGCGCCCACCGCGACGCGCTGCGCGTGCTCGTGGCCGGCAGCCGCGCCGACCTGGAGCGCGCCACGCGCGCGACGATCGACGCCACGTCGCATCGCCTCGACGCGTGGATCACCGCTCATGCCACCGAGCGCCTCGGCGCCATGCGGGCAGCCAAGCCCGAAGGCGTGCTGCTTGGCGCGTACGCATGGTTGACGGCACCGCCCGTCCCGCTCGCCCCCGTCGTGGAGGGCACGGTCGCCGACCGCGGCAGCCGCGGCTTCATGCTGGCACCCTCGCTGGACCACGCGCGGACGGCCGCCGTGCTGCGCGCCGCGTTCGAGGCGCGCCCGACCTCCGACCTGGCGGTCGATCTGTCGTCCCGCCGCGTCGCGCGCAGCCAGGACCTGTTCGACGGCCTGCGCGCCGGCCACGGCCTGGCCGAGCTGCTCGGCTACGAGATCGAACGGCGCGTGGCCAACGCTGCGCTGATCCAGACGCTGCGTCAGCAGTTCCCGTTGTCGACGGCCGGGGACCCGGATCCCAACCGGGCCCGGCTCGATGGGCTGGCCGCGCACCTGGCGTGGCGCGCCACGCCGCCGACCGGCGCGCTGGCCCCGGTCGCGCTGGCCGTCGCCGACCTGATCGACGGCGCTGCGGACGTGCTGCTGGCCGAGACCATCCACCAGCACGTGCGCGGCAACCCGGAGCGCGCCGGGGCGACGCTCGAGGCGATCGCGGCCGGGACCGTCGCGCCGCCGCGCTGTGCCGTGGTCGAGACGCCATCGAAAGGTGACCTGACGCGCACCCAGGTCCTGTGGGCGTTCGACCAAGCGCCCGCCGGGTGGCCCGGCGACGCGTCGCGGGTACGCGCCGTCGCCAACCCCGTGCTCAACGGCGCCCTCGTGGCCCTGGTCGCGCCCCCGCAAGCGCTGGGCGTGACCATCGCGTACGGCGTCGATGGCGTGACCACGTCCCTGGCGCGCACCGTCCTCGACCTCGATCTGTGCGCGCTGGACCTGTGCGCCCTCGGCGGAGACGACTTCGCGAGCTCACCGTTGGCCGCGGCCTTCGCGGCGCTGGCACCGGCCGCGACCACACCCCAGGTCACGCCGTCGACCGCGCTGGCCGCCGCGGTGGTCACCGCGCGCGGCTTCCGCGAGGCGTTGGCCCAGGCGATCCCGCTCGGAGGCCAGCCGGCGACGGGTGCGCCGAGCGGTGCCGCCGTCGCCGCGACGGCGCTGATCGAGGCGCTGATCGCGGACCCGGACGACGTCAGCACGCGACGGCTCAACGGGTGGCTCGGGGGCGCGAGCGCCGACGGCGCCGCGGTGCGCGCGCTCGCCGCGTCGCGGCTGGCCGCAGCGACCGCGGGTGACGCGCCGCTGGGACAGGCGCTGTCAGGCTTGCCCGAGCCGCGCACGTCGACCGTGGCGTTCACCGCGTCGACGCAGCTCACCAAGCCGGCCCAGCACATCGCCTGGCTCGCGGACGCGGCGCGGGTCCGCGCCCCCCTGGCCGGCCTCGAGTTGATCACGATGACGGCGAGCGTCCCGGTCACGTCGGGCACGGATCCCGAGGGCGGGCTCGCGCTGATCGTCGGCGCACCGCTGACCGCGACCTCGCCGGTGCTGCGCCTAGACGCATGGACCGAGGGCCGCCCGCGGGCGAGCCGTGACGCCGCGGTCGCGATCCACCACGACGCCCCGCGGGCCCGCGCGCCGCAGGCGATCCTCCTGGCGGTGCCGCCGGTCCTGGGCGCGGCGTGGTCGCCGGCGAGCGTGCTCGACGTCGTGCTCGAGACCTTCGATCTGGTCGCGGCTCGTCGCGCCCGCCCCGCCGAGGTCTGGGGCCCGAGCTTGCCCGCGCTGTACCTATCCGAACGCCAGGACGACACGACGGTCTCGACGCCGATGACCGACGTGGCCGTGAACCTGGAGATCCGAGGCTGACATGCCGATCACGACGTGGGGCAGACTCGAGCCCGATATCGAGGCGCTGGATCCTGCGGCCGGCCTCGCCCGCGGCCTGGCTGGGGACATCGCGGATCCGCTGTGGTTGCTCGGCCAGCAGCTGGCGCTCGGCGAGCTGCGGGGCGAGGACGGCGGCGTGCCCGTGAGCGCCGACCTGGTCATGGAGCACCACACGGTGACGGCGCTGACGATCGGCGGCGTCCTGCGCACGCTCGAGCCCGGGGTGCCGTGGGAGTCGCTGGTCGAGGCCGAGCCCGACCAGGTCGATCTCCGGTTGCGGATCCGCGGCGGCGAGTTGTTCGTGGCCCTGCTCGAGGAGGCTGGGCTCGGCGACGCCCTGGGCGCGGCACGCGACGCGCTGGGCTGGCTCGACCCCGAGGTCGGCATGGATGCCGGCGCGATCGTCAAGGTGGTGACCGAGGCCGCCCGACGCTGGCCCGACGGCGCGCGCCTGGCCGACGCCTGCCGCGCCGGGAAGCTCGCGACCGCGCTCCAGCTCCGCCCCGACCAGCTCGCGGCTGGCGACGAGGTCGGGACCCAATGGTACGCGTGGTGGTCGAGTCGCGCGCACCTGGAGGGACCCTCGGCGTGGCAGCCGGCGCAGCTCGAGCACAGCTTCGCGGCGCAGGTGGCGACGGGAGCTGGCGCGCTCACGCTCGCGGCCGCAAGCTACCCAGGCGGGCGTCTCGACTGGGCCGCCTTCGAGGTCGCGGCGAGCGATCCGAGCGGGGCGGTCCCGGCCGCGCCCACCGCGACGACCAGCATCCCGGTTCCGCTGCAGATCCCCGGGATGCCCACCTCGCGTGTGTGGGAGCTCGAGGACGACGTCACCGAGCTGACCCGCCTCACGTACGGTCCTGGCGAGCTCGGCACCGCGCTGCTCCTCGAGGTCGCCCTCGGCTATGCGAGCGACTGGTTTGTGGTCCCGGTGGAGCTCGCCAGCGGCGGGCTCCACCGCGTCGCGTCGCTGCACGTCACCGACTCGTTCGGCGTCCGCAGCATCAGCCGCCCGGCGGACGTCGTCCGTCCGGATCCGGCCTGGAGCCTGTGGCGCCTGACCGGCGACGCGGCCGGCTGGCTCTTGGTCCCCGAGGTCACCGCCGAGACGGTCATGGGTGAGGCGATCGAGGAGGTGGCGGTGATCCGTGATGAGCTCGCCAACACGGGCTGGGCGATCGAGCGCGTCGTCGCCGACGCGCTGGGACGCGGGCGTCGCGCGACGCCCCGGCCGGCGCCGCCCCCACCGACGACGGTCGCCGACTGGCGCTACGCGCCGCTGCCCCAGCTGCCGGGGGATCGGGTACCGCTGGTCCGCCGCGCGACCGCCGAAGGTGGGCGCTTGGTGCGCGCGGGCGTCGTCGATCCGATCATGGACGTGCCGGCGACCGCGGGTCGGGTCGTCACCGCCGACTTCGCCGTGCGCGAGGTCGACCTCGGACGCCTGGGCGCGGTGGTGACACGACGCTGGCAGCTCGCCCTCGACGCCAGCGGGGCCCGCCGCGCGTGGTGTACCCGCGCCCGGGTACCGGCCCAGCCCGCCGCCGGGCTCCGGGTCGCCTTCGACGACCTGCGGGCGAACCTCGAGACACCGGCGCCGTCGCCGTAGCCGCCGTCGGCGCGGCGGCTACCGCGGCGCTCGCAGCACGGCGGAGCGCAGGCGCACCGGCGTCGACGGTCCCAGCCCGTGGCCGTCCTTGACCAGCGCCGCCAGCGTGAAGTCGGGGCCCGCGACGGCGCGCGCGGCCTCGGCCGACAGCGCGATGGTCACGGTCATGGTCGCGGTCGCACCCGGGGCCACCACGCCGGCGTAGGCGATGCGGCCGTCGACCTCGGGGCTGGACGACGCCAGCGCCATGCGCACCCCGTAGCCGGGGCCGGGACCGACGTTGGTGAGGGGCAGGCTGACGCGCAGCGCCGGGCCGTCGGCCAGGCTCACCGCCAGCGGCCCCGGCTCGTACTGGGCCAGCTTGCCCAGCTGGGCCAGCGGCGGCACCGTGGCGTCGACGCCGCGGGCGGCCAGGAAGCCGGGGCGCGCCGCCGCCACGTGCGACGCGTCGATCACCACGTCGAGACGCAGCCGGCCGGCGTCGGCGTCGGCGTCGACCGCCAGATCGAGGGACGGCACCCGGGCCTCGAAGGCGTCGATCACGTCGAACGGCGACACCGCGATGCGGCCGGCCGGGTCGACGCCGCTCTCGACGTGGAGCCCGCTCCACAGCACCACCGCGTGGCGGGCCGCCACCGGCCGCTCGCCGCAGCGCGCCTCGGGCCCGGCCCGCTCGACCACCTGGGTCCCGGTCGGCGTGCGCACCGTGCGACCGCCGACGAGTGATCCGATCACCACCGGGATGCCGACCGCCACGCCGCCGCCGCCCAGGTAGGTCAGCGGCGAGCTGCCCGGCGCCGCGGCCGACAGCCCGCTGGCGCCGGCGACCACGCCGACCCCGGCGAGGATGACGCCGACCACCACGGCGGCGGCGTTGGGGCGGACCACGTCGACGTCGAAGCTGGCGACGTCGGTGGCGATGACGCTGGGGCACACCAGCGGCGCGACGAGCCGCAGGGTGCCGTCGAGGTCGAGGGTCGCCGTCGGCGGCAGCGCGCGCGCGCGGTCCTCTGCGACCCGGGTCCGGGCCTCGCCGATGCGGGTGTCCTGGTAGCGGATCGAGCTGTGACAGGCGGCGGCGGCCAGCGCCGCGACGAAGACCGGACGATGCACGCCGCGCAGGGTAACGCGATACGCTGCCGCGATGGCGCCCACGCCCTCGCCCGCCGACGCCGCCGTGCCCGTCGAGATCCCGACCGAGGCCGCGCCCATCGCCGGCCGGTGGTGGTGCCCGCCCGACGCCCGGGCCCTGTACGTCCTCGGCCACGGCGCCGGGGCCGGCATGCACCACCCGTTCATGGTCGCGCTGGCCGCCGCGCTGGCGGCCCGGGGCGTCGCCACGCTGCGCTGGGAGATGCCGGCCATGACCGCCGGCAAGCGCCTGGCGGATCGGCCGGCGGTGGTGCGCCCGCTGGCCCGGGCCGCGGTGCGCTACGGCGCGACGCTGGCGCCGCTGCCGCTGGTCGCCGGTGGCAAGTCCATGGGTGGGCGGATGACCTCGGAGGCCCACGCCGCGGCGCCGATCCCCGGCCTGCGCGGGCTGGCGTTCGTCGGCTTCCCGCTCCACCCGGCCGGCGCGCCGGCCACGGCCCGGGCCGATCACCTGCGGACGATCGCCGAGCCCATGTTGTTCGTCAACGGCGACCGCGACAAGCTGGCCACGCCGTCGCTGTTGGCCGGGGTGGTGGCCGCGCTGGGCCCGCGGGCGCAGCTGCACAGCATCGCCGGTGCCGATCACGGCCTGGCGGTGCCGCGCGCCGCCGGGGTCGATCCCGTCGAGGTGACCGCAGCGGCCATCGCCGCGTGGGCGGGAGCGCTCCCGGCCCCGGCAGTTCCTTGACTCTGGTCGAGGGGTGGGCAAATCATGGCCGCGTGTGGTCGAGCTACTCGCCGCGACACGCCGCCGCCCTGCTCGGTCTGCCCGAGTCGACGGTGCGCGGGCTCGCGCGCGCCGGGGTGATCGCCGCGCCCGGTGAGCTGCCGCTGCGGCTGTGCTTCCGCGATCTGACGGTGCTGCGCTCGGTCAAGGCCCTGGTCGCCGCCGGGGTCCCGCTGCGGCGGGTCCGCCGCGAGCTGGTCAGCCTGCGCCAGCGGCTGCCGGCGTCCACCTCGATCGCCGAGGTGGCGCTGGAAGTGCGCGACGGTCGGGTCGCGGTCCGGGGCGAGGCCGCGCCGGTGACCGGCCAGCTGTCGTTGGCGTTCGCGGCGCCGACGGCCGCGCCCGCGGGCGAGCTGCGCGATCTGCCGACCCGGCCGGTGGCCGCCCCCGAGCCGGCGCCGGCGCTGACCGGCGAGGACTGGTTCGATCGGGCGATCCTCCTCGAGGACACCGACACCGAGGCCGCCATCGACGCCTACCGGCGGGCGCTGCGGCTGCGCCCCGATCACGTCGAGGCGTGGATCAACCTGGGCCGGCTCCACGCCGAGGCCGGCGCCGGACCGGCCGCCGCCGAGTGCTTCGGCCAGGCCCTGGCGCTCGATCCCACCGACGCCACCGCGCTGTACAACCTGGGCGTGGTGGCCCAAGACGACGGCCGCGAGGCCGACGCGATCGTCTACTACACCCGCGCGCTCGAGCTCGAGCCGGCCCTGCCCGAGGCGCACTACAACCTGGCCACGCTGTTCGACCAGAGCGGCGACTCGCGCTCGGCCATCCGCCACATCAACGAGTACCGCAAGCTGACGCGCTGAGGCCCGCGGGCCCACCGGGTGCGGTAGCACTACCGCATGCGATCCGTCGTCGCCGCCGCTGCCCTCGCCGCCACCGCCTGCGCCGCCCGCACGCCGCCGGTGCGCGACCTGACCACCGCCAGCGAGCGCTCGGGCTGGACCGCCACCGGCCGCTACGAGGAGGCCGCGCGGCTGTGCCACGACGCCGCGGCGAGCTACCCGCGCCGCGCGCGGTGCGAGTCCTTCGGCACCTCGCCCGAGGGCCGCGCGCTGGTGGCGTTGGTGCTGTCGGCCCACGGCTTCGAGCCGGCCGCGCTGGCGCGGGACCACGTCCCGGTGCTGCTGGTGGAGGCCGGCATCCACGCCGGCGAGATCGAGGGCAAGGACGCCGGGTTCGCCCTGGTGCGCGACCTGCTCGCCGGGACCGCGGCGCCGGGCCTGCTCGACGCCGCCACGGTGGTGTTCGTGCCCATCTTCAACGTCGACGGCCACGAGCGGTTTGGCCCCAACAACCGCCCGAACCAGCGCGGCCCGATCGAGATGGGCTTCCGCACCACCGCCGCGGCCCAGAACCTCAACCGCGACTTCGCCAAGGCCGACACCCCGGAGATGCGCGCGCTCCTGGGCCTGTGGCGGCGGTGGGACCCAACGGTGTTCGTCGACCTGCACACCACCGACGGCGCCAAGTTCGAGCACGACGTGGCGGTGATGGTCGCGCCGCGGGCCGGGCGCGACGACGCGCTCGACGCCGCCGGCCGCGCGCTGGCCACGGCGTTGCTCGCGCGGGTCACCGCCGCCGGCCACCTGCCGCTGGGCTTCTATCCCTCGTTCGACGTCGACGACGATCCGGCGTCGGGCTTCACCGATGGCGAGGCGCCGCCACGCTTCTCGCAGGCCTACGCCGCGGCGCGGGGTCGGCTGGGCATCCTGGTCGAGACCCACTCGTGGCGCCGCTACGCCGAGCGGGTGGCCGCGACCCGGGCCGTGCTCGAGGCCCTGTTCGCCGAGGCGGTCGCCCACGGCCGGGCCTGGCGCGACGCGGCCGACGCGGCCGACGCGGCCGACGCGGGGCTGGCGGGCCGCGAGGTGGCGCTGTCGGCGCAGGCCGACGGCACCGCGCGCACCATCGCGTTCCGCGGCTACCGCTACCAGCGGGTGCCGTCCGAGGTGTCGGGCGGCACGTGGACCCGCTACGACGAGACCCAACCGGAGGTGTGGCACATCCCGCTGCGCGATCACCTGGTCCCGGCGCTGTCCGTGCGCGCGCCGGGCGCCGGCTACCTGGTCGGCGCCGGCTGGGCCGACGACGTCGCGGCCCGGCTCGACGCCCACGGCCTCCGCTACCAGCGGCTGGCGACCGACACGACCCTCGACGTCGAGACCTGGCGGCTGCCGCCTGGCGCGCTGGGCAAGACCTTCGAGGGCCGCACCACGGTCAAGGTGACCGGCGCCTGGACCCGCGAGCGTCGGGTCGTCAATCGCAACGCGCTGTTCGTCCCCATCGCCCAGCCCCACGCCCGGCTGGTGCTGCACCTGTTCGAGCCGACCGCGCCCGACGCGCTGGTGGCGTGGGGCGTGTTCAACGCGGCGCTCGAGCGCAAGGAGTACATGGAGGGCTATGTCGCCGAGGAGCTGGCCCGCCAGATGTTGACCGATCCGGCGACCCAGGCCGCGTTCACCGCCGCGCTGGCCGACCCGGCCTTCGCCGCTGACCCCGCGCGCCGGCTCGACTGGTTCTACCAGCGCAGCGCCGCGTGGGACGAGCAGGTCGGGTTGGTGCCGGTGTTCCGGGTCGACGCTGTCCCGCCGACGCGCTGACCGTTCCGATCCGAGACGGGCATCCGTCGGGTAGTCGTTCCAGGGTGAAGCAAGGCCCGCCGCTCGGAGCCGGGCCGACCGGCGCGGTTCGCGTGGTTGCGCCGCGGCCCTGGGGTTGCAGAGCTCGTCGCCATGAATTTTCTCCGACGTCGCTGGCTGCCGTCCGCTCTCGTCACCTCCCTGTTGACCCTGGCCGCTGGAACCGAGGCCCGGGCCGACGGGACGGCCCAGCTCGGGACCGCCCAGGGGCTGCGGGCAGGTGCAGTGCTGTACGTCGACATCGTCGCGCCAGCCACCGAGGGCATCCGGTGGACCGGCACCGGGACGGTGGCGGTGGTCGACCCCAACGGCACCGCGGTCGCCACGTTGAGCTCGGGGCAGACCGCGACGCTCACCGGCAAGCCGGCCGGCGCGTACCGGGTCACCGTGGCGTCGAACCAGGTGACCGGCTCGAGCTGGGACCTGTCGGCGACCAACCCGACCGACGGCGGCGGCCGGGTGTTCTCCTACAACTGGACCTTCGACGCGGGCTCGTACGCGCCGGCGGCCGCCACCTACGGCAGCTTCTACGCCATCGTCGACGGCGGCGGCGGCAGCTTCCGGCCGGTCATCGAGCTGGCCCTCGACGGCCTGGCCGGCTACGTCTACGACATCAACGCCAACTCGATCGGCATCGACGGCCCGCTGCGCGGCAAGAGCGTGCCGATGTCCGGCAACTCGGTCACGCCGGAGTTTCCGATCTACCTGCGGGTGCCGTCGATCGCCACGTTCGACCACGCCGACCCCGCCGCGTACGGCCTGACCTACGTCGGCGGCACCTCGACCGACGTCAACGGCGCCGCCATCACGCCGTGCGATCAGATCGCGCCCGGGCAGTCCGAGGGCCTGTTCCAGTTCACGGCCACCGCGACCGGCAGCTATCACCTGCAGTGCGACCTGGACGGAGACGGCCAGATGACGGCCACCAACCCCGACGACCTGCTGGTGATCGGGACCACCCAGGTCGGCCTCAACGTGGTCAGCTGGGACGGTCGCGTCAACGGCACGCCGGTCGCTCCCGGCACGTACCCGTGCAAGGTCGAGATGACCATCGGCGAGTTCCACTACGTGGGCCGCGACATCGAGACCAGCTACCTGGGCATGCGGCTGTACGAGGTGGGCGTGGGCGGCACCCGCACGCCGCTGACGATGTTCTGGGATGACAGCCTGGTGCAGTCGCTGAGCCTGACCATGCCCAACGGCCAGACCAGCCTGGTCTCGCCCGGCGCCGCCGGCATGACGCCCGGGGCCTACGGCACCACGCCGGTGCCCAACGTGTCGGCGCGGGCCTGGGGCAGCTTCACCGCCACCGGCAAGGGCAACAACACCTACCTCGACACCTACACCTGGCTGGGCGGCAGCACGACGTCGAACATCCAGGTCACCGCGGTCGACCCGCTGGTCGACACCGACGGCGACGGCGTCTCGGACTTCGTCGAGCGCTGCACCCTGGGCACCGACCCCAGCGACCCCGACAGCGACGGCGACGGCACGCCGGACGGCGCCCAGTACTGGGCCGGCAGCACCCCGGCCTCGACCGGCGGGCTCGAGTCGAACGGCCGGCTGGCCGCGGCCCTGGCCGAGCGCGCCATCCGCCAGCGCTTCGGCATCACGCCCCGGGCCTGGTTCGCGGCCAGCACGCTGTCGGCGTGGGCCGAGGGCGCCAGCCTCCCCGGCGCCCGCGCGGTGATCTCGACCCCGGCCGACCTGCCGCAGGTCACCAACGCCGCCGACGTCTACGGGCTGGACTTCGTCGACGGGGCCGGCACCAACCGCGGCTCGGTGCTGCTGGTGGCCAGCGACGGCGCGCTGTACGAGCACTCCAAGGAGATCTGCGACCGCGCCCACGGCGCCGCGCTCGAGCTGGCCACCGACCTGACCATCGACGGCCACGCCATGGTCATGACGCGGTTCCGCCGCGCCGACGGCGCGCACGACTACGCGGTGGCGCTCAAGCTGTACGCCCAGGGCGACCAGGTCGCCGTCGAGGGCGGCTGGCTGCCCGAGTCGTACTCGCCGGTGGCCGCCGGCCAGCGCGTCGTCAACCTGCAGGTGTGGGCGGCCGACGCCACCGACCTGCAGGCGCTGGTGGCCAGCCTCACCAGCGACTGGGCCCGGCGCGGGCTGATCGTGGCCGCCGCGCCGCCGGCCCCCGACGAGGAGGCCGCCCCGCTGCCGGTCCGGACCGCCACCAGCGCGCCGGCCGCGTTCGTCCGCGCCGGCGGGCTCTTGGGCGAGACGCTCGACCTCACCGTGCAGCGCCGGTTCACCGACGGCCCGCTGACCCTGCGGCTGGTCGGCGCCGACGCCGAGCGCGGCGAGCATGTGGTCGAGCTGGGCGCGGTGGCCGACGGGGCGCAGGTCGCGGTGCGCGACACGCTGCCGCTGTTCGCCGACGTCACCGTCGAGCTGGTCGGGCGCCGCGGCGTGCTCGACCGGGTCTGGCTGTCGGACGGCGCCTGGTCGCGCTACGACGACGGGCTGTGGGGCGGCGCCACCACGCCGACCACGTCCACCACCTGCGCCACCGATCCGCTGGCCGCCGGCGCCGCCATCCGCTGGTTCGGCTGCGCCGAGACCACCGCCTTGGCGGTCGATCAGCTGGCCGGCGTGGCCCGCCACCTGGCGCGGCCGCTCGACCTCTCCACCCACCGCTACCTGGTGGCCCACGTCGACGCCAGCCGGGCAGGAACGGTGTGCGTCGAGTCGACCACGGCGCGCGCCCAGGCCTGCCGCGCGCTGCCGGCCGGCGCGGGCTGGTACGCCTGGCGCCTCGACGGGTTCGACCCGCTGGCGGCGCGCACCGCCGACCTGGTGACGTTCGCGGCCGACGCCGGCGGCGCCATCGCGCTCAAGGTCAACGGCCTGGCGGTGGTCGACGGCGAGCTGCCGCCGGAGGTGACCGAGGTGACCGAGGCGCCGACCACCGGCGGCGGCTGTTCGAGCGCGCCGTCGCCTAGCGCCGCGGCCCTGGTGCTGGCGGCCATCGCGCTGTCGGGCCGGCGCCGCCGCCGCGCCGCCGCGCGCCGCTGACCACGGCTCGGCCCCGGCCACCCCGACCCGCGCGAGCCGCCCTCGCGCGGGTCGCGCGCGTCAGCCCGGGAACTGGCCGGCGTGCCAGGCGCAGATCGGTGCCAGCTCGTCGAAGACCACGTCCGCGCCGGCGGCCTCGAGCGTGGCGCGGTCGTCGCCGCCGGTGGTCACCGCGACGCAGCGGGCCCCGGTGGCCTTGGCCGCGGCGACGTCGTGGACGGTGTCGCCCACCACCACCGCGGTGTCGCCCGGCCCGACCCCGGCGCGCTCGATGGCGCGGGCCACCAGCGCGGCGCGCTCCGACGAGTCGCAGCCGTAGCCGCCGAAGGAGAAGTGGTGGGCCAGGCCGGCGTGGACGAGCTTGGCGTCGGCGCCGGCCCGCACGTTGCCGGTGGCGATGCCCAGCCGCACCTCGGGCCGCGCGCCCAGCCACGTCAGGGTGGCGTCGGCGCCGGGCAGGACCCGCAGCGTCTTGGGCAGCTCGGCCTCGAGGTGCCCGAGGTAGGCCGCCAGGATGGCGGCGACCTCGTCGGCGTCGGGCTCGCGGCCCGCCGCGCGCGCCACCAGCTGGCGGACGATCCAGCCGTCGGTGCGCCCCGCGAAGGCGATGCCGTCGGTCGCCCCGCTGACCTGGTAGCGCGCCTGCATCACCGCGCCCAGCGCGCGGCTCCCGGCGCCGCCAGCGCGCACCAGCGTGCCGTCGATGTCGAACAGGTAGGCGATCACGAGCCGGGCGCTCGGTGGCTCCACCGGTCGACCGCGCCCAGGAGCCCGTCGAAGGTGTCGCGCAGGGCCCACGCCTTCTCGGCCGAGGTCGGCAGCGTCGACGCCCGCAGCAGGCCGGCGCCGAACGCGTCGCGGATGCCCTTGCAGGTGGAGTCGTGCTCGAGCTTGACCGAGGTGGCCTCGTAGATCTTGAAGCAGCCGTCGCGGTCGCCCCGGTTGTAGATCGGCGCGCCCACCTGGATGGCGGCCTCGATGGCCTGGACCGCCTCGGCCATCGCCGTCGGCGCGCAGCCGTCGAAGATGGTGGGCGCGTGGACCGGCACGGCGCGGACGATGCGGACGCCGTCGACGATGATCTCCGGCGCCTTGGGCTGGGTCAGGGCGGCGAACTCGGCCACGCTCATCGGCTGACGCCGGGCCGCCAGCGCCACCACGTACTTGGACGGCACGCCGAAGTTGAGGTTCTGGCCCTCGGTGAACACCGCGGTCGACACCCCGATGACCTCGCCGAACCCGTTGAACAGCGGGCCGCCGCTCGAGCCCTGGGAGATGGGCGCCGAGATCTGTAGCAGCGTCACGTCGGGCGCCACCTCGCGCACCGACGAGATGAGCCCGTCGGACACGGTGTAGTCGAGCACGCCCAGCGGGTTGCCGATGGCCAGCACCGGATCACCGGCGGCGACCACCGAGCTGTCGCCCAGGGTCAGGGCGGGCAGCGGCCGCGCGACGGTCACCCCCAGCAGCGCCAGGTCGTGGTCGAGGTCGAGGGCGACGATACGGTCGACGGTCAGCACCGCGCCGTCGAGCGTGCGGACCCGGATGTCAGCCGAGCCGACCACCACGTGGAGGTTGGTGGCGATGACCCCGGCGCCGTCGATGACGAAACCGGTGCCGACCCGATCGTCGCCGACCTCGACCCGGACGATGGCCGGCTTCGATCGCTCGACGATCTGCTTGGGGGTCAACGGCTCCGGCTTGGCCGGGGCCGGGGTGGGCTTGGGGCCACACCCGATCGCGGACGCCACTGCGACGGCAAGCACCAGACGGAGCACCTGCCCACTCTACCACCGGCCGCCGCGCGGGCCATCAGGTCACCGCCGCCACCACCACCCGGGCCAGCCCGGTCCACGTCGGCCGGCGCTCGTGCTGGATCATCAGCCGCGCCACCGCCAGCGCCCGCGGGTTGCCGGTGAACCACAGCGGCTGCGGGCGCACCACCAGCGGGCCGCGGATGATGGCCTTGTCGATGCCCTCGAGCATGTAGCTGTTGTGGACCCAGCCCAGACCGCTCTGGATGTCGCGCAGCGTCGCCGACGGGTGGCCGCCCCACGGCAGCGAGCCGACGCCGTAGCCCAGCGCCGGCCAGTGGTTGACCGCGACCGTGCCGTAGCGCAGCTCGGTGATGGCGCGCTCGAGGGCGGCCCCGACCACGCCGTCGCGCTCGTGGCGCGGGTGGATCATGAGCGCGGCGTTGAGCGTGCCCCACAGCCGGTCGTTGCAGAAGCGGGTGGCGGCGGCCAGGAACTCCACCGGATCGGCCTCGGGCAACACCAGGTCCGACACGATCCCGCAGAACGGCTCGACGGTGAACTGCGGCTCGGCGGCGGCGCTGTCGAGCCCGCGGATGATGGTCCACGGCAGCTGGCCGGCGCCGGCGCGGCCGGGCACCAAGAGGTCGCGGTCGGCGGTGAGCCGGGCGTAGCGATCGAACGCGCCCGGGTAGTAGGCGGCGCGGGCCGGGGTGGCCGCCAGCGCGCGAGCCACCAGCCCCCAGAACGCGTCGTGCTGGGCCCAGCCGCGGGCGGTGATGACCATCTTGGCGGCGTTGCAGTTGAACGACGCGTTGTTGGTGACCATCGTCGCCAGGTTGGCGGCCATGAAGGCCAGCTGCCGGTCGGCGTAGTCGGCCGGGACGATCACCACCGGGCTCACGTTGCCCAGCTCGCTGGAGATGGGCTTGGTCAGCAGCGGCTCGCCGGTGGCCCGTCGCCGTTCGCGCTCGGGGCCGGGCGGCCCCCACACGATGCGGTCGTGGGTGTGGTCGGAGCCGGTGATGTGGACGTCGTCGACGCCGTCGTGGCCGACCAGGTACTGACCGACCTCGCCGCCGCCGTAGACGATGCGCAGGAAGCCGGCGTCGACCAGCGGCCCCAGGGCCCGCTCGAGGATCGGCCCGGCCCACTCGTTGACCGGGTTCATCTTGAGCAGGGCCACGTAGCCCTCGACGAACAGCTTCGACAGCACGTCCATCGGCGGGATCGACGACACGTTGCCGGCGCCGAGGATGAGCGACACCCCGCCCTCGGGGTCGCGCTGCCGGTAGAAGCCGGCCTGGCGCCGCGCGGCCTCGGCCCGATCGAGCCCTGGCTCGAGGAGGACCGTGCCGCGGAACCCGAGGAACGCCAGGCGGTCCAGGTTGGACACCGGGAACACGTCGATCTCGACCCGGCCGTCGGGGCGCACGCAGCCGCCGGTGCCGAGAGGGGGCCGCCCGGCGCGGGCGATGGCGTCGAGGCTGTCGGCGTACAGGCGCGCCAGCCGCAGCGTGGGCAGCGGCCCGGCGATCCACTCCTCGGCCTGGTCAGCGCCGGTGAGCCCGCGGGCCTTGCTGCCGGTGGCCGCCCACACCTCGGCGCAGTCGACGATGCGCGCCATGCAGGCCCGGGCCAGCTGGGCCTTGGCGGCCGGCGCCAGCCGCGCGAAGGCGCGGGCCCGCTCGCGCAGCTGGGCCACCGCCTGGTCGAGCGCGACCTGCTCGGTCGGCGTGGCGCTGTGGGTCGGCGGGATGGCGGTGGCGTCGTGGCGGGGGCGCGCGCTGGTCGACAGGTCCGGCATGGCGGGGACTGTACCTGGCGGCATCGCGCGGGCCCACCGCCGTCGGCGGCCCCGGTGACGCGCCGCTGGCGCCGCGCCGGCGCCTGGGGTACTCACGCCGCCCATGACGCTCTCCGGCAAGCAACGACGACACCTGCGGGCCCTCGGCCACGGCCTGGCCCCGGTGACCCAGATCGGCAAGGGCGGCGTGTCCGACGCCGTGGTGGCGGCCGTCGACGAGGCGCTGGCCCACCACGAGCTGGTCAAGGTCAAGCTGCTGGAGACGCTGGAGCTGGATCGCGACGCCGCGGCCGAGCTCCTGGCGGCCCGCACCCAGGCCGCGATCGCCCAGGTCCTGGGCCGCACGATCTTGCTGTACCGGGCCGATCCCGACGAGCCGCGCATCTTGTTGCCGCGCAGCGCGAGCGCGAGCTAACGGCGGGGACGGTCGCGCCCCCGCGACGGCGGCCCGGGCGCGCGTGCAGCGCACCGACCTGACGCCGACCGAAGCCGCGGGCCATGCGTGACCCAGGCCCCGCGCCGCCCGGCGCTGGTGGCACATCGTCGCGCCCGTGTGACATCATCGCGGCGACTCGGTGACCGCGCTCGGCGGCGCCCGCCTCGCCCATGGCCTCCTTCCCTCCTCCCGGCCTCGACCTCGACGCCCAGCTCACCGCGCACCGGCGCGAGGAGAAATACCTGCTCGCCGCCGATGACGCGCGCGCGGTGGCGGTGGCGGCCAGCGCCTACCTGCGCCCGCACCGCTACCGGGGCGCCGGCGCCAACAGCCTGCCGGGCGCGCGCCACTTCGTCACCACCGTCTACTTCGACACCCCCGGCCGCGCGTTGTTCGACGCCGCCCAGCGGTCGGAGCGCCACCTGAAGCTGCGCGCCAAGGAGTACTACGACCTCCACCCCGATCTGACCGAGACCGCGACCGATCCGGCCGAGCTGGTGCGGTACCAGCCGATCTTGTGGCTCGAGATCAAGAGCCGCGACGCCGGGTTCACCGGCAAGCAACGCATCGGCCTGCCCAAGGTCGACGTGCCCGGGTTCTTCACCGAGGGCCGCCTGTCGCCGGAGATGCGCCAGATCCAGGAGGCGGCCTACGGCGCCGACGCCCACGCCGCCCTCGCCGCGGTGGCGACCCTGTGCAACGGCTTCGCCGAACCGCTTCAGGCCGACTGCCTGGTCAACTACCGCCGGCAGGCCTGGCAAGACGAGCTGGGCCAGCTCCGGCTGACGCTCGATCACGGCCTCGGGATGTTCCGGCCGCCGGCCGACCTGTGGGCGCGGCGTCGGTCCCTGGTGCGCGAGACGCTGGGCACGCCGGTGGCGACCGAGGCGCGGCGCGTGCTCGAGGTCAAGACCCGCGGCCCGGCGCCGGGCTGGCTGCGCGACGTGCTCGACGCGCGCGCCCTGACGCCGGTCGACTTCAGCAAGTTCGCCGCAGCCTCGATCGCGGTGCATGGCTGACCCGCGTCGCTCCCGCCTGCGGCGCGCGCTGGCCTGGGGCCTCACGCTGCTGATCGCGGCGATCGCGGTGGTCGACCTGACCCGCCGCGACGACGACCACCTGGTGGCCACCGCCAGCGACGACGGCGTCGACGAGCCCCGCCTGCGCATCCTGATGATCAGCGACGCCGAGGTCGGCCCGGGCGACGCGGTGGTGGTGCGGTTCGACAACGCCGATCCGGACGTCCCGCTGCTGGCGCGGATCGGCGGCGCCAGCGCGCGCATCGTCGACCGCCAGGCCCACGCGGTGGTGGTGCAGGTGCCGCCCGAGGCGCCGCCCGGCCGCGCGCCGCTGCGGCTGGTGCAAGGCGACCGCAAGAGCAAGGCGTGGGACCTGCAGGTCCGCACCTCCAACCACGGCACGGCGTGGGGCAAGACCGCCGGCGGCCTGGCGCTGTTCTTCTACGGGTTCGGGGTGCTGGCCGCGGGCTTTCGGGCCCTGGCTGGTCGGCGCCTGCGCGATCACCTCGGCCGCCTCACCGCGGCCACCGGTCGGTCGCTCGGCCTGGGCGTCGCGCTGGGCGCCGCCACCCAGCTCACCACCACCGCCAGCGCGGTCGCCGTCGGGCTGATCGAGGCCCGGCTCCTGGCGCTTGCGCCGACCGTCGCCGTGCTGGTGGGCGCGCAGCTCGGCGGCGCCCTGGTCGGTGCCCTGCTGCCGCTCGGCTTCGCCGCCGAGGCGCTGCCGCTGGTCGCGGTCGGCGTCACCTGGACGCTCTTGGCCGACGGTCGCCGCGGGCGCGCGCTGGGCCAGGCGGTGCTCGGCGTGGGCCTGGTGCTCCTCGGGCTCCACCTGGTGCAGACCGGGGTCGAGCCGCTGTTCGCGGATCCCAAGCTGTTGCCGTTCGTCGGCTACCTGCGCGACGACGGGCTCGGGCCGGTGCTGCTCGCGGCCGGGGTCGGCGTGCTCGGCGGCCTGGTGCTGCAAGGGCCGGGGCCGGTGTACGGCCTGGCCCTGGGGCTGGCCCAGGTGTCGGGGGCGCTGACCTTGGCGACGCTGTTGGCGATCCTGGCCGGGGCCAGCCTGGGGGCCGCGCTCGGCGTGGCGATCGTCGCCAGCGCGACTCGCCGCACCCGCGCGCTCGCGCTGCCCCATCTGGCGTTCGGGGTGTTCGCCGCGGTGGCTGGGCTGGCGCTGGCGCCGGCGGCGATCGCCGTGGCGCGCGCGGTGGCCCCCGGGGACCCGGCCGCGCTCGACTACCACCGCGCGGTGATGGCCACCCACCTGTCGCCGCACCTGGCGGTGGCCTTCGCGGCGAGCCAGCTGGGCATCGCCGCGGCGTGGACGCTGGTCGCGGTGCCGGCGCTGAGCCGCCGGGTGATCGCGCGTGGCTCGACCGCCGACGGACCCGGCGATCCGATCGACGGCGTGCTGACCGCGGCGTTCGCCAGCTACCGCGCCACCGTCGACGCCTGCCTGGCCACCACCGTCGCCGGCGACCACCTGAGCCGCGACGTCGACGCCGGCCTGGCCGACACCCGCCGGGCGATCGAGCAGGCCTTCGCCGCCGCGCCGGCGCGCCCGACCACCGCGCTGCAGCGGCGCCAGCGCCGCGCCGCGGTCGGCACGGTGCAGATCCAGCGGGCCATGGAGCGGCTGGTCGCGGTGACCGCGCTGGGGGTCGAGCGCGGCCTGGCGCTGACGGCCGACGACCTGGCCCGGTTGACCGCGCTGCACGATCTGGCGGCGGCGTCGCTGGCCGCGCTGGCCGCCGCCACCGCCGGCACCCAGCCGCTCGATCTCGAGGCCGCGCGCGGTCGCGAGATCGAGATGAACCAGCTCGAGGCCAGCGGCGGCGAGCGGCCGAGCCCGGCGCCGGGGCCTCACCGCCAATCGAGCACGGTGCCGCTCGGCGTGGCCGAGCTGGTCGACGCCTACGAGCACCTCGGCAACCACCTGTTCCGGGTCGCCCGGGCCTTGATCGAGGACGACGATGACGAACTCGCCTGACCACCGCGCGGCGCGGCGCGCCACCCTGATCGTGTTCGAGGGCATCGACGGCAGCGGCAAGACCACGCTGTCCAACGCGCTAGCCGGCGCGCTGCGGGCCCGCGGGCAGGCGGTGACCCACGTCCGCGAGGGCGGGCGCTTCGCGTCGACGGTGACCCAGGCGGTGCGCGAGCTGGGACGCGACGCGCGCAACCTGGCCATGACGCCGTGGGCCGAGCTGTTCGTCTATCTGGCCCGGGAGATCCAGCTGCTCGAGGAGGCCACCGCGCCGGCGCTGGCCACCGCCGACGTGGTGATCGCCGATCGGTTCTTCTACACGGCCGAGCTGTTGGCCACCAGCGGGCGCGGGGTGCCGGCGGCCGACGTCGCGCCGGTGGTGGCGGCGGCGCGCGGTGGCCTCGAGCCGGACCTGGTGGTGCTGGTCGACGTCGATCCGTTCGTCGCCCGGGCCCGCCGCAAGGTGTCCAAGCAGGGCCAGCCCGACGCGCGCCCGCCGTCGCGCAAGGGCCAGGCCGGGGTCGGGTTGCAGCACCGCCTGCGCGACGGCTACCTGGCTCGGGCCGCGGCCGAGCCGGCGCGGTGGTTGGTCGTCGACAACACCGCGGCGGACCTCGACGAGCTGGTCGGCGCGCTGGTGGCGGCGGTGGCCGCGGCGGGCGGCGGCGACGTCGCGGCGGCGCGGGCGTGCCTGCCGACACCGGTGGCACAGCCGCGGGCGCCCGACCTCGACCTGGCCGCCGCGGCGTTCGGGCGGTGGATCGACCAGCGCCAGGTGCGCGAGCCGGCGCTGGCCGCACACCTCCTGGGCGGGCTGGCCGGCGCCGACTGGGACGCGCGACGGCTCGCGCTGGTCGCGCGCGCGCCGCTGGCGATCGCCGGGGGCCTGGGCAACCAACAAGACGAGGTGTCGTGGCAGCTGCGCGGCCAGCTCGAGGCGGTGGCGCCGGGCCCCATCGTGCGCTCGTACCTGGCGGCGACGTCACCGCTGGCGATCACGCCGGTCGCGCCGGCGCGCCAGGTCCAGGCCGCGGCCCGGGCCACGGCCCTCGCGCCGACGGTGCCGGCCGACGTCGCGCGCGCGCTGCGAGGCCGCGACGACGACCTGGCGTGGCAGCTCCGCGCCGACCTGGACGGCGCCGACCTGGTGCGATCGGTGGCTGGGCTCGACGGCGAACGCGCGTGGGCCATCCGCCGGGCCTGGCTGGCGCAGCACGGCGAGGCCGCGGCGTGGGGCCTGCCGGCGCTGGCCGAGCTGGCGTGCGCGACGGTGGCTGGCGTGCCCGGGGCCGAGGCGTGGGCCTGGCGGCGTGGCGCCCGGGCGGCCGCGCCGGTGGCGGCGCTGGCGGCGCTGGCCGGGCTCGACGACGAGCGGGCCTGGCGCTGGCGGGCGCGCTGGCTGGCGCGGGCGCCGCGGACGGTGCTGGGGTCGGTGGCGGCCAGCGACGACGATCAGGCGTGGGCCCTGCGGCACGCCGCGGCCGAGCGCTGCCCCGAGGCGCTCGACTCGATCCGCGGCCTCGACGGCGAGCGGGCGTGGGCCCTGCGCCGGGCGCACGCGGGGCGCTGGGCGTTGGCGGCGGCCCGCTCGCTCGGCCCCCTGGCCCTGACCGCGGCCGGGGCCGAGTTCCTGACCGCGCTCTTGGTCCGGTTTCCGGACAGCCCGGGGCTGTGGCGGACCGCGGCTCACGCGGTCGCGCGCGGCGCCCGCGGGCCCCAGCCGGGTGCTAGCCTGGCGCCATGACGGCGCCGGTGTTCGTCCTCGGAGGCTACCAGTCCGACTTCGCGCGCAACCTGGCGCGGGCGGGCCACGAGCTGGTCGATCTGGTCGGCGACGTGGTCGACGGCGCGCTGGCCGCGGCCGGCGTCGAGCCCGGCGAGATCGGCGCCATCCACGTCGGCAACGCCTTCGGCGAGCTGTTCGCCGGCCAGGCCCAGCTGGGCGCGATGCCGGCCACCGCGCGGCCGGCGCTGTGGGGCGTCCCCGCCACCCGGCACGAGGCGGCGTGCGCGTCGGGCTCGGTGGCGCTCCTGGCGGCGATGAGCGCGATCGAGGCCGGCCGGTGCGACTGCGCGCTGGTGCTGGGCGTCGAGCAAGAGCGCAACGTCACCGGCGAGCAGGCAGCCCGCCACATGGGCACCGCCGCGTGGACCGGCCATGAAGGGGCCGGCGCCCGGTTCCTGTGGCCGCACATGTTCGCGCAGATCGCCGACGCCTACGCCGCCCGGTGGGGCCTCGAGCCGCGCCACCTGGCGGCCATCGCCGCCAAGAACCTGGCCAACGCGCGGGCCAACCCCAACGCCCAGACCCGGAGCTGGGGCTTCCCCGACGACGCGTTCACCGAGCGGTGGGCCGACGACGTCGCCAACCCGATCATCGACGGCCGCCTGCGCCGGCTCGACTGCTCGCAGGTCACCGACGGCGCCGCCGCGATCGTGGTGGCGTCGGCCGGGTTCGTCGCGCGCCGCGCGCCGCTGGCGCGGATCCTCGGCTGGGGCCACCGCACCGCCGGGCTGCCGCTGGCGGCCAAGCTGGCCCGGGCCGCCGACGCGCCCTACCTGTTGCCGCACCTGCGCGACGCGGTGACCGACGCCTACCGCCGCGCCGGCGTCGCCGGCCCCGACCAGCTCGACGGCGCCGAGGTCCACGACTGCTTCACGATCACCGAGTACCTCGCCATCGATCACCTGGGCGTCACCCCGCCGGGACAGGCCGGGCGCGCGCTCGACGACGGCACCGTGGCCCGAGGCGGACGCTTCCCGATCAACCCGTCGGGCGGCCTCATCGGCGGCGGCCACCCGGTCGGCGCCACCGGCGTGCGCATGGTCCTCGACGCGGCCCGCCAGTGCCACGGCTCGGCCGGCGCCTACCAGGTCGACGGCGCGCGGCGGTTCGCGACCCTCAACATCGGCGGCAGCGGCACCACGGCGTGCGCCTTCGTCGTGGGCGGTGCGGCGTGAAGGTGCGCGAGGTCCACCGCTGGCCGGCCCGGCTGCCGGCCGACGACGACCACCCGTACCGGACCGGCGCGTGGCGCCCCAACCTGGTCGAGTACGACGCCGACCAGCTCGACGTCCTCGAGGGCGCCATCCCGGCCGGGCTGGCCGGCACCTACCTGCGCAACACCGAGAACCCGATCCACGACGCCATCGGCCGGTACCA
Source organism: Kofleriaceae bacterium (assembly GCA_041389965.1). Taxonomy (GTDB): domain Bacteria; phylum Myxococcota_A; class Polyangia; order Haliangiales; family Haliangiaceae; genus UBA2376. The sequence continues at coordinate 236,616 of JAWKQV010000005.1, forward strand.
CCCGTTCGACGGCGACGGCATGCTCCACGCGATCACCTTCGCCGACGGCCAGGCCCGCTACCGCAACCGCATGGTGCGCACCGCTGGGCTTGCCGCCGAGCTCGCCGCCGGCGAGCCGCTGTGGGCCGGCATCATCGAGCCGCCCACCCGGTCGACCCGGGACGGCTGGGGCGCGCGCGGGCGCATGAAGGATGCGTCGTCGACCGACGTCGTGGTCCACGCCGGCCGCGCGCTCACCACGTTCTACCAGTGCGGCGACGTCTACGCGCACGAGCCCGCGACGCTGGCGGCCGCCGGCACTGCGCCGTGGGCGGCGGCCTTCGCCGGCGGCGTGTCGGCCCACCCCAAGCTCGATCCGGCCACCGGCGAGCTGCTGGTGTGGAGCTACGGCACCACCGCGCCGTACCTGCGCTACGGCGTGGTCGACCCGACCGGCGCGCTGGTCCACCAGGCCGACGTGCCGCTGCCGGGGCCGCGGCTGCCCCACGACGTCGCCTTCACCGAGCGGTTCGTCATCTGGAACGATCTGCCGCTGTACTGGGACCCGGCGCTCCTGGCCGAGGGCGTGCACCGGCCACGGTTCTACCGCGACCAACCGGCGCGCTTCGGCGTCATGCCGCGGCGCGGGACCGGGGCCGACGTGCGCTGGTTCGAGGCCGCGCCCACCTACGTGCTGCACTGGATCAACGCGTACGAGGACGGCGACGAGGTGGTCCTCGATGGCTACTTCCAGCACGACCCGATGCCGCGGCCGGATCCCGCCGACGGGCCGTGGGCCGGCCTGAAGAAGATGGTCGACGTCACCGCGCTGGGCGCGCGGCCGCACCGGTGGCGCTTCGACCTGCGCACCGGCGCCACCCGAGAGGAGCCGCTGGGCGACGAGGTGTCGGAGTTCCCCAGCATCGACCCGCGCCGGGCCGGCCGCCGCCACCGCTACGCCTGGTCGATGACCGCGCGGCCCGGCTGGTTCTTGTTCGACGGGCTGGTCCGCCTCGACCTCGAGCGCGGCGGCGTCGAGCGCTACCGGTTCCCCGACGGGGTCTACGCCAGCGAGGCGCCGTTGGCGCCGCGGCCGGGGACCACCGCCGAGGACGACGGCTGGCTGGTCACCTTCGTGTCCGACATCCGGACCGACACCAGCGAGTGCCAGATCTTCGCCGCCGACCGGATCGGCGCCGGGCCGGTGGCCCGCGTCCGCCTGCCCGAGCGCATCTGCAGCGGCACCCACGCGTGCTGGGCGCCGGCCTGATGGGCGATGCCTTCGTCCTGGCCCAGCTGCGCACCCCGCGCGGCAAGGGCTCGTCCCGCGGGGCGCTGGCCGGCGTCGCCCCGACCGAGCTGGTGCGGCAGCTGCTGGTGGCGCTGGGCGAGCGCGGCCTCGCGCCGGACGCCGTCGACGACGTGGTGCTCGGCTGCGCGTCGCAGCTCGACGCCCAGGGCGGCAACTTGGCGCGGGCCGCCGCGCTGGCGGCCGGGTTCGCGCCGCGCGCCGGCGGCACCATGGTCAACCGCTTCTGCGCGTCGGGCCTGGAAGCGATCGCCATGGCCGCGGCCCGGGTCCGGTGCGGCGACGCCCAGGTGGTCATCGCCGGTGGTGTCGAGAGCGTGTCGCAGGTGCCGCTGTTCGCCGATCGCGGGCCGTGGTGGCAGGCCGGCGTCGGGCGGCTGCACATGGGCGTCGCCGCCGACCTGGCCGCGACCCTCGATGGCACCACGCGCGCCGAGCTCGACGCGTACGCGGCCTCGACCCGCGCCAGGGCCCGCGCCGCGGCGGCGGCCGGCCGCCTCGCCGCCTGGACCCTGCCGGTGCGCGCCGCCGACGGCACCGTTACGCTGGCCCACGACGAGCTGGGCGACTACGCACCGACCGCCGCCGAGCTGGCCGCGCTGCCGCCGGCGTTCGCCGCGCTGGGCGCCGACGGCCAGGACGCGCTGGCGCTGGCCCACGTGCCGGGGCAAATGGCCATCCGCCACGACCACACCCGGGCCACCTCGCCGCCGCTGGCCGACGCCGCCGCGGTCCTGGTCATCGGCGACCGGGCCGCCGCCGATCGCCTGGGCCTGACGCCGCTGGCGCGGGTGGTCACCGCCGCGTCGGTCGGCGCCGACCCCGTGGCGATGCTCACCGCCGGCCAGGACGCCATCGTCCATGCGCTGGCCCGGGCCCAGCTCACCGTCGACGATCTGGCGGTGGTCGAGTTCGCCGAGGCCTTCGCCGCGCTGTGCGTGCGCCTGGGACGTCAGCTTTGCCTGGGTGCGGACCGTCTCAACCCCGACGGCGGCACCCTGGCGCTGGGCCACGCCTTCGGCGCCACCGGCGCGATCCTGGCCGGCAACGTGGTCGCCCACCTGGCGCGCACCGGCGGCCGCTACGGGGTGGCCGCGGTCAGCGGCGCCGCCGGCGTCGGCTCGGCGGTCGTGCTCGAGCGCTGCTGACCGACCGCGCGGTGGTCGCGACGATCACGGGGCCGCCGCGCGCCGAGCCGCCAGCGCGCGCACCACGCGGCGCACGACCAGCACCGCGACCGCCGTGGTGGCGACCAGGTACAACGCGCGCGCCCACGGGGCCCGGGCGTCGGTACCGGCGGCGAGCCCGTGCGCCGTGGCGAGCACGTACGCGACGAACGACAGCGCGTGCAGCCGCCGCCACCACGCCGTGCCGAGCCGCCCGCGCAGCGCGAAGCTGCCGTGGACGACGAGCGCCGCGTACGCCGCCAGCACCCCGACCCCGACGGCGACGGGACGGTAGCTCGACGCGAACGGCACCACGAGGTCGACCAGATCGAAGCCGATGTAGGCGTCGGCCAGGAGCGCCACGGCGTGGGCAGCGGTCAGGCCGAGCGCGAGGGGCGACAGCCACGCGTGGAGGTCGACGCCGGCGGCGCGCCCCGGCCACCGGTCACCCGCGCGGGTGGTGAGCCCGAGCCCGACCAGCACGTCGAGCGTGAGCGCGAGGTACGCGACGACGCCGAGCGCGCGGGCGGTCGACCACGGCTCCGCGCCGGCGACGCGCGGCAGCTCGACGGTGGCCACGCCCGCCCGCCGGGCCAGCGCGGCCAGCAGCCCGAACCCCAGCAGCCCGACCGCCACGCCGAGCACCCCGGCCCGCGCGCGGCTACCCATGGTCGACCTCCAGCGCACCGACGCGGTGGAGCTCGCCGTCGTGCGCCACCAGCACCGCCGCCACCGCCGGGAACGACCCGAGCAGCCGCGCGCCGGCGTCGGCCCCCGCGAGCAGCGCCGCCTTGGCCAGCACGTCGGCCTGCTCGACCGTGGGCGCGAGCACGGTCACCTGCGCCAGCGCCGAGGTCGACGGCCGGGCGGTGCGCGGATCGATCAGGTGGTGCGCGACCACGCCGCCGACGTGCCAGCGCCGGCGGTTGGTGCCGCTGGTCGCGACCGCGCGGTCGCGGACGATCAACGTCAGCAAGGTCCGCGCTGGCTGCGCCGGATCTTCGACGTCGATGCGCCAGCCGTCGCCGGTCGGGCCCGCGCCCACCAGCGCCGCGTCGCCGCCGGCGTCGACCAGGGCGAGGTCCGCGCCGCGGTCGGCGAGCAAGCGCACGGCGGCGTCGACGGTACGGCCCTTGATCATGCCGCCCAGATCGAGCACGACCCCCGGGGGCCGCGCCACGCTCCGGGTCGCCGGGTCGAGCGTCACCGCCCCGAAGCTGACTGGCGGCGGCGGCCCGGGTGCGTCGGGACGGTCGAGCGGCCCGGCCACGCGCGAGCGGTCGTAGCCGGCCGCGCACAACGCCGCGCCGATGGTCGGGTCGAACAGGCCGCCAGTCGCGGCGACGTGCGCGCGCGCGTCGACCAGGGCGTCGAACAGCGCGGGCGACACCACCGTCGGACCACCGGCGCGGTTGAGCCGCGCCAGCTCGCTGTCGGGCCGGAACCGGCTGAACCGCGCCTCGGCGGCCGCGAACAGGTCGCCGACCTCCCCCGCGAGCGCGTGCGCGGCGGTCTCGGCCAGGCCCGGGGCCGCGACCGCGACCTCGGTGTTCATGGCGGTGAACGTCCACATCACGAGGTCCTCGTCCGCACCCGACGCGGCCGCGCGGCTGGTGCGCGCACCAGCCGCGGGCGCGCCGGCGCGAGCGTCGGTTGCACGGCGTGGCGATCGACCAGCTGCCAGCCGACCGGGACGGCCACGCTCGGGCGCTCGCTCACCGGGAGGTCGTCGAGCCAGATCCCGGTCGGCGTGCCGGGCGCGTCGACCGGCCGCGCGGCGTCGGCGGCCGCGTCCGCATCCCCAGCCGGCCTGACCACCACCCGCCACACCGCGACGTGGGCCAGCGCCAGCGCGGCGATGATCCAGCGGCGCAGCTCGACGCCGGGGCGCGGCCGGGCCCGGGGCCGGGGCGACTCAGTCGTCATCGTGGTCACCCCCGCGCTCCCCGTGGTCGCGGCGCCCGCGATGGTGCTCACGCTCATCGTCGTCGTCATCGCGTCCGCCCCACGCTGGAGGCGCCGCTGGTGCGGTGGCGAAGATCAGCTCGGGCTCGGCCGGCGCCGCCGCCGGCGCGGTCGGCGAGATCGGGACGAACAACACCGGCCCCACGGCGGGCGCGGCGGGCGCCTCCGTGGGCGCGGCGGGCGTGGGCGTGGACTCGGCTGCGGGCGCGCGCCTCGCTGGTGTGATCCAGCCGAACCACGACGCGGCGGTGACGCCGACGGCGAGCGTGGTGGCCGCGACGGCGACCGTGAAGGAGGTCGAGGGACGATCAGTGTTCGGGCGGTCCTTGGACATAGGCTCCTGGGGGTCCTGAGGGTGGAAATGCGCACGCGCGGGCGCAGCTCAGTCGTCGTCATCGTCGCCGCGGGTGGTCGTGGCCGGTCCCGCGCCCGGACCGGCCCCGGCGCCTCCGCCGGTGGCGAACACCGAGCCCGCGCCGTGGCGATAGACCAGCGCGCCCCCGGCCTCCCCGACCCGGTAGCCCAGCCCCAGCACGACCAGGGTCGCGACCACCGCCCCGCCCGCCACGATCCGGGCAGCGCCCTCACGGCGCAGCCCGGCGGCGGCCCCGACCAGCGCGAGCGCGACCACGGCCCCGCCCAGGAACACCTCGGCGGCCTCCTCGTGGGCCTCGAGCGCGGCCTCGGGGACCACCGCCTCGACCCGCTCTTCATCGTCCTCGCCGGTGCGCAAGGCCAGGTACGCGGACCCGACCAGCATCGCCTGGAGGCCGAGGGCGATGAACCAGGTGCGGCGCGGCAGGACGCCGCGGATCCACATCAGGAGCAGGCCGAGGCTCAGCAGCGGCATGATGACCGCGAGGGCGATCGGGAGATGGACGAGCTTGGGATGGAGCGGCATGGTGATGCCATCCATGCGGCCCGCGGCCTGACACCGCCATCCCACGGACGTAGCATGCAAGCCGTTTCGCCAAGTTGGAGCCCATGACCGCCACGGACGTGCGCCGGGAGCTGACGTCGAGCCTGTTGCTGACCGGCGTGTTCTTGATGATCGCGGCGCTCGCGATCATCGACCTGGTGCTCGACGCCCGCAGCGTGTCAGGGGCTCACGCGCTGACCGAGGCCGCGCTCGCCGCCGGCGGGATCGCGGCCGCGGCGGTCTACGCTCGTCGCGTGCGCGTCCTGGCCCGGGAGGCGCGCGCCCTCGCGGACGAGGCGCACCAGCTGCGCGCGCATGCCGAGGAGCTGGCTTCGCACCTGGCGACCAGCCGGGCCGACGCCGAGCGCTGGCGCCGCGAGTCACACGATCTGATCGCCGGGCTGGCCGGGGCGATCGATGCCCAGCTCGTGCGCTGGGGCCTGACCGCCGCCGAAAAGGAGGTCGCGTTGCTCCTGCTCAAGGGTCTGTCCCACAAGGAGATCGCCGAGGCCCGCGGCGTCGCCGAGACCACGGTGCGCCAGCAGGCCCGCGCGCTCTACAAGAAGGCCGGCCTGGGCGGCCGCAACGACCTGGCGGCGTTCTTCCTGGAGGACCTGCTCGGCCCGCAGCCGGTCACCGCGCCGGGGCCCTGACCGCGCCCGCGGCCAGCGCGGCCCCGCGCCGGCGGTGGCCGCGCCGCCGCGGCAGGAGCGCCGGCCGGATGTTCCCGCGTCAGGTTGCCGGCCGCGGCTTTCACTTTGATGATGGAGCCGGAGGGAACATGGACCAAGCTGCGCTCGCGAACCAGGCCACCATCATCGCCAACCAGGCCACCATCATCGCCAACCAGGAGAAGATCCTGGCCAACCAGGCCCACATCACCGGCAACCAGAAGAAGCTCGACGCCGTCCTCGCCAACGGCAAGAAGATCGACGCCATCCTCGCCAACCAGAAGAAGCTCGACGCCGTCCTCGCCAACGGCAAGAAGATCGACGCCATCCTCGCCAACCAGAAGAAGCTCGACGCCGTCCTCGCCAACGGCAAGAAGATCGACGCCATCCTCGCCAACCAGAAGAAGCTCGACGCCGTCCTCGCCAACGGCAAGAAGATCGACGCCGTCCTCGCCAACCAGCAGACCCTGGTCGCCAACGGCAAGAAGCTCGACGCTGTGCGCGCCAACCAGGACAAGATCATCGCCAACCAGAAGAAGATCCTGGCGCGGAAGTAACCCGCCGATGGACCTCCTCGCTCGGGTCCAGGCGCTGGCCGCCACCGAGGTCTTCGGGGTGATCGCGCCGCCGGCCCTGCTGGTCCTGGCCGAGCGGGCCCGCGCGCGGCCCGTGCCGGTCGACGACGAGGTCTCGACCGAGCGCGACGGCGACCGCTTCGCGCTGGTCGTGGCCGAGGGCGTGTTCGACGACGGGCGCGCTCCGCGAGGCCCCGGCGCGGTGCTGGGCCTGGCTGGCGTGCTGGCCCCGGCGGCTGTGCGCGAGCGCGCCGTCGCCCGCGCCACCGGCGTCGTGCTGGAGCTCGACGCTGATGAGGTGGTCGACGTGCTCGCCGAACACCCTGCCGCGGCCCGGGCGCGCTGGCGCGCCGGCTGGCCGCCGAGATCCGTCAGGACCGATGAATCGCCCGGCGTTCCTGCTCGGCGTGCTCGCGGTGTTCGCGGCCAACGTCGCGGCGGTGGCGTTGCGCGCGTTCGCCGAGGCCGCGTTCCTCGGCGCCTACGGTCCAGGCGAGCTGCCGCTGTACCTGGTCAGCCAGGCCGCCGCGTTCGCCGCCGACGACCAAACACCTCGTGACCTGGCAAGGCGGTGGCGCCGCGGGCCGAGCCTCGCGCTGGTGGCGGCGTTGAGGTCACGCGCCGCCGCGGCGCTGTCGAGCGCGGCCGTGGCCGCCGTTCGTGGTAGCGCTCGCGGTGGTCGCGCTGTCGTCGGTCGTCAACCTCGCGCTGTGGAACCTGGTCGCGGCGAGCGTGGCGGGGCGTGACGCGCGTGACGCATGCCGCCGCGGGCCGGCGCCGCGGTGACCCTGGGCGGCGCGCTGGCCGGCTTGTTCGCCGCCGCGGTGAGCCACCGGGTCGGCGTCCGGCCGGTGACGTGGCTGGCCGGCGGCGCCGGGCTGGTGGCGCTCGCGGTCGCGGTGATGGTCCAGCGCGCGCTCGCCGCCCAGGGCGCACCTGGCGCGACCGCGCCGCCCGGGGACCGACGCCGCGCTGACCCTCGATCATCGCGCGCTGCTGCGCTGGCTGGTCGCGGCGGCGGTGCTCGAATCGGCGGTCGCGACGCTGCTGGAGTTCCGGCTGGGGCGGCGATGAAGCGACGGTTCACCGGCGCCGACCTGGCGACCGCGATCAGCCTGTTCTACGGCGGGACCCACGTGGTGCTGCTGGCGCTCCAGGCGGCGCTGATCCCGCGCTTGCTCACCAGCCGCCGGTTGCCGATCACCATGTCGATCCACCCCGCGGTCACCGGCCTGGGCACGGTGTTGCTGTCCACCACGACCGGGTTCGCCGGCGTCGCGGCGGTGCGCTCGGCCGACTGGGTGCTGCGGGCCGCGACGTCGCGCACCGGCCAGGAGCTGGCGCTGTCGGCGCTGCCGCCGGTTCCGCGGGCCCGCTGGAAGGTGCTGCTGCGGGGCGCCGGGACGCCGCTCGGCGCAGCGCTGGCTGGCGGCGCGCTGATCGCCCTCGGCCCGCTGACGATCACCGGGCCGCGCGTCGCGATGGTCATGGCCGGGGTGGTGATGGTCTGGCTGGTGGCGGTGCGCAACGCGGCCGCGCGCTTCCTGGCCGCGCTAGCCGCGCCGCTCGGCATGCGGGCGGTCGCGTTGGCCCGGCGCGAGCCGGCCCACCTCGATCTCGATCTCCTGATCCGGATGGTGGCGGCCACCGGCCAGGCCGATCCGTTGGTCGCCGGCGCGGCGCGCGCCGCGCTGGCCCGGGCCGGCGGCGCTGCCGACGAGATCACGCCACACCTCGCCCACGATGAACCGGCGGTGCGACGCGCGCTGTACCTGCTGGCCGCGGCCCGCCCACGCCCGGAGGCCCGGGGCGAGCTGGCCGCCGCGACGGCGATCGAGGACGACGAGGCCTGCCTGCTGGCCGCGATCCGCGCGCTGGCGGCGCACCGCGCGGGCGACGCCCTGGTCGCGCTCGGGCGGCGCCCGCCCGACCACCCGGTGGTGACCCTGGCCCCGACCGCGCCCAGGCCGAGCTGGACGGCGACACGGCGGGGCGCGCGCCGCCGCCGCCGCCCACCTGGTCGCGTACGACGGCGCCTGGGCCGCTGCGCTGGTCGGACGCGCCGATGGCACGCTACGGACGCGGCCGTGACCGCGGCCCTCGCTGCCGGCGGCGACCGCCGCCGCCACGGGCTGACCGCCGCCACCGCGGGCGGCCCGGCCACCGTCGCCGCGCTGCTTGGACGCGCTCGCCGCTGGGGACCGCGACGCGGCGCTGGCGATCGCGACGCTCGACGACGCCGGCTGCCTGCCACCTGCACGCCCAGCTGCCTGCGCTGGCGCCGACCAGCGTGCAGCGATCGCCTGGGCCCGGCCGCCTACGACACCCCGGGCCCGCTGCTCGCGACCCCTGGCCGAGGACCCTCGACGACGAGGTCCGCACCGCCGCGCTGCGCGCAGCCTGGCCGGCAAGCCCGCGCCGGCTGGGCGCCGCCGACGACCGAGCTGTGCGCGCGGCTGGTCGAGCGCGAGCGGGCGGAGGTGGTGGCGCTGGACCGCCGCCGGCCTAGACCCGGCGACGCCCCGGCCTTGCACGGCGCCGAGGTCGAGCGGGCGCTGCGGGCCGCGCTGGATCGCCTGCTGACCGCCGTCGCGCTGGCCTCGGCCGCCGCCGGCTGGTCGCCCGCGCCGGTGCTGGCAGCCGCGCGACGGCTGGTGACCGCGTCCGAGCCGGCGCGGCGCCGGGCCCTCGACGTGGTGCAGGAGCTGTCGGCCGTCGAGCTGCGCACCCTCGACGCCATCGAGGCCGCGCTGCGCCCGCCAGGCCCGACCGCGCCGCGAGGCCACGCGCCGCTCGAGCCCTGGCTGGCCGGCCTCCTGGATGGCGCGCACGGCGCGCGCGAGCCGGCCCTGGCCGCGCTCCGCGCCTGCCGCTGCTTCGACGGCCTGCCCGGCCGGCACGCCGACGACCTGGCGGCGCGCGCGGGGCGCCGCCATCTCGCGCCTGGCGACGTGCTGATCAGCCACGGCGAGCCCGGGGCCGAGATGTACGTCGTGGTCAGCGGCGCGCTGGCCGTCGACGGCGATCCCGCGCCCCTGGGGCCCGGCCGGGTGGTCGGCGAGCTGGCGCTGATCGACGACGCGCCGCGGGCGGCCACCGTGCGCGCCGCCGCGGCCACCGAGGTGCTGGTCATCGAGCGCGCGACCTTCGAGCGCGCGCTGACCCGGTGGCCCGAGGTCGGCCTCGCCCTGTGTCGCGATCTGGCGACGATGGCCGCCGGCGGCCGGTGATCGCCGCGCTGGCGGCGGCCGCGAGCCGGCGCCCGGCGCGCTACTTGTAGCCGCGAGTCAGCAGGTGCCGGGCGCTGGCGTCGAACGAGGCCTGATCGCCGACGCCGAACTCGAATGCGTCGGCCAGGCGGTTGATGATGTTGAACGCCCACGCGACGTCGAGCGCCTCGCGGATCGCCGCCGCGCTCACGCCGGCGGCCAGCACCGGCGCGAGGTCCGCCGCGGTCAGCCCCATGTGATCGAGCGTGACCTTGGCGAGCAGCGGCAGCACCGCCGCCGCCGCCGGCGACAGCGCGGTGACGTCACCGTCGATCGCCGCGTCGACCGCCGCGTTGCCGAGCACCTTCGACGCGACCGCGCCGTGCGCCCGCGTTCAAAACTCGCACTCGTTCTTCTTCGATACCCAGGTGGCGAACAGCTCGCGCTCGCCGATCGACCACGCCGACGGGCCACGCATGACGCGCTGGAACACGTCATTCATCGGCCGGCCGAACAGGTGGCGCCGGAACCGCAGCGTCCGGATCACGTCGGGCGCCCGGTGGCCGCTGGCGAGGCGGATGACGCCATAGAGCAGCCGATCGCTCAGCCCGCCGCGCTCGATCGCCGGCAGCCGCATCACGCGCCTCCCGATGCGGCCAGGGCCTCGGTCAGCGCGGCCTCGGCGGCCGCGCGCTGCCGATCGGCGTGGCCCACGGCGGCGGCCACGGTCAGCTCGAAGATGCCGTCGTCGTCGAGGCCGGCCGCGCGCAGCGCCCCGACGTCGTCGTCACTGATGCCGGCCGCGGCGAACCGGACCTGGTCGAGGTAGGCGGCGCTCCCGGCCGGCCCACTGCCGTCGTAGGCGGCCTGGCGGTCCACGGCGGCGGTGCCACTCACGCCGGTCAGGATGGCGCGGGTCACGGCCCCCCGGAGGTCGTCGGCGGTCGACATCCCTCCAGTATCCCACGCCCGGCGCCCGGCGTCACCGGTTCGGCGCGCGCCCGGGTCGACCTGGCGCCGACCTAGCGCCAGGCGCCGAGGAGGTCGGCCAGCTTGAGGCAACCGAAGCCGACCAGGAACGCGGCCGGGATGGTGAACACCCAGGCCCACAGGATGCGCCCGGCGACGCCCCAGCGGATGCCGCGCAGCTTGTTGGTGGAGCCGACGCCGATGATGGCGCCGGTGATGGTGTGGGTGGTCGACACCGGCGCCTTGTACAGGAACGTCACCACGAACAGCGTGACCGCGCCGGCGGTCTCGGCGGCGAAGCCGCCGATGGGCTTCAGGTGGGTGAGCCCCATGCCCATGGTCTTGACGATGCGCCAGCCGCCGATGGCGGTGCCGAACGCCATCGCCGCGTACGAGGCCACCTCGACCCAGTACGGCACGTGGTAGCCCTTGGCCGGCAACAGGCCGCCGGCGATCATGACGGCCACGATGATGCCCATGGTCTTCTGGGCGTCGTTGCCGCCGTGGCCCAGCGAGTACGCGCCGGCCGAGAACAGCTGCCCGATCCGGAAGGTGCGATCGACCTTGACCGGTCGCGACCTCCGGAAGATCCACGACAGCAAGAGCATGATGGCCGAGCCCAGGAGCAGGCCGATGAGCGGCGCGGCCAGGATGAAGATCATCACCAGCTTGATCTTCTTCCACACCAGGATGTTCCAGCCGGCGTAGGCCACGCCCGAGCCGCCGATGCCGCCGATCAGCGCGTGCGACGACGACGACGGCAGCCCCCACCACCAGGTCAGCAGGTTCCAGACGATGGCGCCGACGAGGCCGCACAGCACGACCCACACGAAGGCGTGATCGTCGGGGCTGATGTGGATGATGCCCGAGATGGTCTTGGCGACGCCGGTGCCGAACACCAGGAGCGCCAGGAAGTTGAACGACGCGGCCCACAGCACGGCCAGGCGGGGCGACAGCACCCGGGTCGACACCACCGTCGCGATCGAGTTGGCGGCGTCGTGGAACCCGTTGATGACGTCGAAGGCCAGGGCGACGGCGATGGTGATGACGACGACGGTCGACACGTCCATGGCGGCCAGCCCTACGCGTGCTCGAGGATCACGCCCTCGATGATGTTGGCGACGTCCTCGCACCGATCGGCGGCGTCCTCGAGGTTCTCGTAGACCTCCTTCCACTTGATGACCATGATCGGGTCGTCCTTCTCCTCGCGGAACAACCTGGCCACCGCCCGCCGGATGATCTGATCCGACTCGTTCTCGAGCCGGTTGATGTCGATGCACTGCTTGAGGATCGACTGCGGATCCTTCAGGTTGCGCAGGCCCTTGACCGCCATCTCGACCTGGATCGCGGCCCGGGTGAGGACGTCGGCCAGGTCGCGCACGTCGGTGGTCATCGTGGTCAGCTCGTACAGCGCGATGCGCTCGGCCGCGGCCTCGATGAAGTCCATGACGTCGTCCATCCGGGTGATCAGCCGGTGGATGCTGTCGCGGTCGATCGGCGTGATGAACGTCTTGTGCAGCGCCTCGACGCACCGGTGGGTGATGACGTCGGTCTCGTGCTCGATGTCGGCGATGCGCCGGGCCTTGGCTTCGATGTTGGTCCCGGTGGTGACCAACGACAAGAACTCTTTGGTGCCCTCGACCGTCAGCGCCGCGTGCTGCTCGAAGAAGTCGAAGAAGCTGGTCTCCCGAGGGAGGAACCGACCGAACATGAGGCCTCCTGGCGCGATGCGCTCTCGTAACACGACCGCGACGAGATCGTCACGGACGCCCGGCGCCCGGCGATAGTGCCCTGCCGGGCCGCCGCCGTCATCCTCCCGGGCCGGTCAACAGATCCGATTGGTTGCGGCGTTGTCACCGGCCCGTCACGCGGGGCATGCTACCCAGGGTCCATGCACGGCCGAGTCTTGATCGTCGAGGACGAGGTCGATCTGGCGACCACCCTCGAATACAACCTCCACCGCGAGGGCTACCAGGTCACCGTGGCCCACACCGGCGCCGCCGCCCTGACCGCGGCCATGGCCGAGCCCGGTCCCGACGTGGTCGTGTTGGACCTGATGCTGCCCGATCTGCCCGGCACCGAGGTGTGCCGGCGGCTGCGCGAGCACGAGCGGACCCGGGACCTGCCGATCCTGATGTGTACCGCCAAGGACACCGAGATCGACCGGGTGGTCGGCTTCGAGGTCGGGGCCGACGACTACGTGGTCAAGCCGTTCAGCGTGCGCGAGCTGGCGCTGCGGGTGCGCGCGCTATTGCGCCGGAGCAACCGGTCCGACGTCGAGGCCGAGTCGCTGCGCTTCGGCCGGCTGCGCATCGATCGCGAGGCGCACCGGGTGTGGATCGACGAGGTCGAGGTCACGCTGACCGCGCTGGAGTTCCGGCTGCTGTACACGTTCCTGTCGCGCAAGGGCCGGGTCCAGAGCCGCGAGGCGCTGCTGTCGGACGTGTGGGGCATCGACGCCGAGGTCACCACCCGGACCGTCGACACCCACGTCAAGCGGCTGCGCGAGAAGCTGGGCGAGGTCGGCGACTACATCGAGACCCTGCGCGGGGTCGGCTACCGCTTCCGCGACCAGCCCGAAGGCGCATGAGGGCGGGCGGCCGGGCGCAGCCGCCGGCGGTGGCCGGCTCGCCGGCCGGGCGGATCACGCTGTGGGCGGCGGCGGCGGCGGCCGGCGCCGCCACGGTGGTGGCCCTGATCACCGCGGGTTCCTTCCTGACCCAGGTGGCCATCGTCCTGGCCCTCGGCTTCGGCGCGGTGGCGCTGGTGGGGCTGGTGGTCATGGTCGAGACTACCCGGTCGCTGCGCCGGCTGGCCGTGTCGGCGGCCGAGGTCACCGCCGGCGGGCCGCGCCGGCTGGGCCAGGCCGGGGTCGAGGTCGACCCGGTCGGGACCCTCATCAACCGCATGGCCGACGACGCCGAGAAGACCCTCCACGCGCTGCGGGCCGAGCGCGACCTCTTGGGCTCGGTGCTCGACAGCATGACCCAGGGGGTGATCGCGCTCGACGGCGACCACCGCATCACCCTGATCAACCCGGCGGCGCGTCACATCTTCGCGCTGCCCGGGGTGCCGATCGGCGAGCGCTTCGAGGACCAGATCGCGCAGCCCGACGCCCGCGCGCTGATCACCACCGGCCGCATCGACACCACCGCCGAGTTCACCACCGCCGGCAACCTGCGCGCCCTGGCCCGGGTCACCGCCCAGCGGTCCGGCGAGGGGCGCCTGATGGTGGTCGACGACGTCACCGCGATCCGTCGGCTCGAGACCATCCGCCGCGACTTCATCGCCAACGTGTCGCACGAGCTGCGCACGCCGGTCAGCGTGATCCGGGCCAACGCCGAGACCCTGCAGGGCGGCGGCAAGGACGATCCGGCCTTCGCCGGCCGCTTGATCGACGGCCTCCACCGCAACGCCGAGCGGCTGGCCCGCATCGTGGCGGATCTGCTCGACCTGTCCCGCCTGGACGCCGGCCACTACCGGCTCGACAGCGCGCCGGTCGACGTCGGCACGGCGGTGGCCCAGGCGGTGGCCGCGGTCGAGCACCCAGCCGCGACCCGGGGCACGTCGATCGCGGTCGACGTGGCGGCCGACCTCACCGTCCTCGCCGACCCCAAGGCCCTCGATCAGGTGCTGGTCAACCTCCTGGACAACGCGATCAAGTACGCCCCCATGGGCGGCCACGTCACCATCCGGTCCCGGCGCCGGGGTGCCACGGTGCGGCTGGAGGTCGCAGACGATGGCCCCGGGGTCCCGGCCGACCACCGCGCGCGCCTGTTCGAGCGCTTCTACCGGGTCGATCCCGGCCGGAGCCGCGACCAGGGCGGCACCGGCCTGGGGCTGTCGATCGTCAAGCATCTCGTCGAATCCATGGGGGGAATCGTCGGGGTCGACGCGAACCTGCCTCACGGCTCGGTGTTCTTTTGTGATCTCCCTCGACCGCCTTCGGACGATGGCCGAACTGTCGCGGCGCCGTCGCCGTCCTGACACATTCGGCTCCTACGTTGCGTCGCAGATGCGCCTCACCACCGTCTGCGTCTCCCTGATCGCCCTCCTCGCCACGACCGGCGGCTGCTCCAAGCGCAAGGCCGCTGGCGGCACCGTCACCATCGACGGGTCGAGCACGGTGTTTCTCATCAGCGCGGCGATGGCCGAGCTGGCCAAGCCGGCCATCGGCGTCGACGTCACGGTCGGCTCGTCGGGCACCGGCGGCGGCTTCAAGAAGTTCTGCGCCGGCCAGACCGACATCTCGGGTGCGTCGCGGCCGATCAAGCCCAGCGAGGCCGAGGCCTGTGCCAAGGCCGGCATCACCTACGTCGAGCTGCCGGTCGCCTACGACGGCATCGCGGTCGTGGTCAACACCGGCAACAGCTTCGTCGACCACCTGACCGTCGACGAGCTCAAGGCGATCTGGGCCCCCGAGGCCGAGGGCAAGATCACCAACTGGTCGCAGGTGCGCCCCGGCTTCCCCGACGCGCCGCTGCGCCTGCTGGGCCCGGGCGCCGACTCGGGCACGTTCGACTACTTCACCGCCGCGGTGGTCGGCAAGGAGCACGCCAGCCGGGGCGACTTCCGCCAGAGCGAGGACGACAACGTCCTGGTCCAGGGGGTGTCGAGCGACGTCAACGCCCTGGGCTACTTCGGGTTCGCCTACTACCAGGAGAACAAGGACAAGCTCAAGATCGTCCCGATCGACGACGGCAAGGGCGAGGACGGCGTCGGACCGATCACCCCGAGCCCGGCCAGCATCGTCGACGGCACCTACCAGCCGCTGGCCCGCCCGATCTTCATCTACGTGTCGGTGGCCGCCGCCGGCAAGCCGCACGTCGCCAAGTTCGTCGACTTCTACCTGGCCAAGACCGCCGAGGTCGCCGCCAAGGTCGGCTACGTCGCGCTGCCCGGCAACGTGGCCGAGCTGGTCAAGGCCCGCTACGCCGCCAAGAAGACCGGCTCGGCCTTCGTCGGCGGCTCCACCGTCGGCGTGACCCTGGAACAGCTGCTGGCGACGGAGACCAAGTGAGCGAAGCGGCCGCCGCCATGACGTCGACCCGGACCGCCCCGGCGCCGGCCCGGCCCCACCGCCGGGCCGCCCGCTGGTACGAGCGCGTCATCGAGGTCGGGCTGCGCGGCTGCGGGCTCCTGTCGATCGCGATCACGATCGGCATCGTCGTGGTGCTGGCCAACGAGTCGTCGGCGTTCTTCGCCCACGTCTCGCTGACCGAGTTCCTGGGCTCGACCAAGTGGACGCCGCTCATCGGCGAGGCGCCCCACTACGGGGTGTGGCCGCTCCTGGCGGCCACCATCACCACGTCGGTGATCGCCATGGTGGTGGCGACGCCGCTGGGCATCCTGGCCGCGATCTACCTGTCGGAGTACGCCGGCGCGCGCACCCGCCGGGTCATCAAGCCGGCGCTGGAGCTCCTGGCCGGCGTGCCGACCATCGTGTTCGGCTACTTCGCGATCACCGTGCTGACGCCGTCGCTGGCCGGCTGGGTCCCGGGGCTGGCCGGCGGCAACATGCTGTCGGCCGGCATCATGATGGGCGTGATGATCGTGCCGCTGGTGGCGTCGCTGTCCGAGGACGCGATCTACGCGGTGCCGGCCAGCCTGCGCGAGGCGTCGTACGGGCTCGGCGGCGGCAAGCTCGAGACCATCCGCCGGGTGGTGGTGCCGTCGGCGTGGTCGGGCATCGCCTCGGCCATGACCCTGGCGGTGTCGCGGGCCATCGGCGAGACCATGATCGTCGCCATCGCCGCCGGCAACCAGCCCAGCTTCACCTTCGACGCCCGCGAGCCGGGCCAGACCGCCACCGCGTTCATCGTCGACATCGCCAAGGGCGAGACCCCGCACGGCTCGGTGGCCTACCAGACCATCTTCGCGGTGGCCGCGATGCTGTTCGTGATGACGCTGACGATGAACATGATCGCGTTCCGGCTGTCGCGCCGCCTGCGGGCCCAGAGCCGGGCCTAGGAGCCTCGCCATGCGCCGTCCCATCGACCTCACCAGCCGCCGCGACGGCATCCTGGCCGAGCGGCTGTTCCCGTGGCTGTGCCGGCTGGGCGTGGCGCTGCCGCTGGCCATGCTGGGCTGGCTCTTGCTGCGGGTGTTCGTCGACGGCGTCGGCCGCATCGATGGGTCGTTCCTGACCGACGCGCCGTCGCAGCTCAACGCCAAGGTCGGCGGCCTGGGCCCGGCGCTCATGGGCTCGCTGTGGCTGATCGTGCTGACCTCGGCGGTGGCCCTGCCGATCGGCATCGGCGCCGCCATCTACCTCGAGGAGTACGACCGCCGCTCGCGCCTGGCCAGCCTGGTCGAGCTGGCCATCTCCAACCTGGCCGGCGTGCCGTCGATCGTCTACGGCATGCTGGGCCTGGGCCTGTTCGTCCACACCATGGCGCTGGGCGAGACGGTGCTGGCCGGCGCGCTCACGCTGGCGCTCTTGATCCTGCCCATCGTCATCACCGCGGCCCGCGAGGCGCTGCGCACCGTCAAGGACGCCCTGCGCGAGGCCGCGCTGGGCCTGGGCGCGACCCGGTGGCAGACCACCCGCCAGGTGGTGCTGCCGATGGCGCTGCCCGGCATCCTGACCGGCGCGATCTTGGCGATCTCGCGCGCCATCGGCGAGACCGCGCCGCTGGTCGTGGTCGGCGCGGTGGCGTTCATCATGTACGGGCCCGACGGGGTCGACTCGCCGTACACCGCGCTGCCGATGCAGATCTTCCAGTGGACCTCGAACCCCAAGCGCGAGTTCCTCGACAACGCCGCCGCCGGCATCTTGGTCCTGATGGCGACCCTGCTCATCCTGAACGGATTCGCCATCTGGCTGCGCAACCGGACCCAGGCCCGTCGTACATAATGGCCCCGGCATGAAGATCACGGTCAAAGGCCTGCGCGCCTCGTTCGGCGACAACGAGGTCGTCAAGGGCATCGATCTGGCCATCCCCAGCCGCCAGATCACCGCCATCATCGGCCCGTCGGGCTGCGGCAAGTCGACGTTCCTGCGCTGCCTCAACCGCATGCACGAGCTGGTCCCCGGGGCCACCTGCTCCGGCAAGGTGCTGCTCGACGACACCGACATCTACCAGGCCGACGTCGACCCGGTGCTGGTGCGGCGCTGGGTGGGCATGGTGTTCCAGAAGCCCAACCCGTTCCCGGCGATGTCGATCAAGGACAACGTGGTGGCCGGCCTGCGCCTGACCCACCGCTACGATCGCAAGGACGCGCCCGATGTGGTCGAGCGGGCGCTGCGCCAGGCCGCGCTGTGGGACGAGGTCAAGGACAAGCTGGGCCAGCCCGGCACCAGCCTGTCGGGCGGCCAGCAGCAACGCCTGTGCATCGCCCGCGCGCTGGCGGTCAACCCCGACGTGATCCTGCTCGACGAGCCGTGCTCGGCGCTCGACCCCATCGCCACTGCCCGCATCGAGGAGCTGCTGCTCGAGCTGCGGCGCGACTACTCGATGGTCATCGTCACCCACAACATGGGCCAGGCCCAGCGGGTGGCCGAGCGCACCGCGTTCTTCCTGCAGGGCGAGCTGGTCGAGCTGGCGGACACCGCGACCCTGTTCGGGCGCCCGGCCGATCCGCGGACCGCGGACTACATCGCCGGCCGCTTCGGCTGAGCCGGCCGGCCGCGGCCCCCGCCGCGACTTCACGGGCCCACGGGTGGTCGGGGCCGGCCGAACCTGTCTACAATCGTGGACACGATGAAGCCCCTCGCGCTGCCGTCGCCCTGCTCGCTTCCTGCTCCCGGCCGCCGCCGCGGCCCAGCCCGCCGACGAGGACGAGGCCGGGACCATTCACACCGACGACGAGGTGATCGGCCCCGACGACGGCGACGGCGACCACGGCGACGGCGACCACGGCGACGGCGACCACGACGGCGACCACGGCGACGGCGACCACGACGGCGACCGACCGGCCGCGACCCCGGCGGTCACCACCGGCACCGCCGGCTACGACAAGGGCTTCTACATCCGCAGCGACGACGGCAAGTTCGGCCTCCGGCTGCGCGGCAGCATCCAGCCGTTCTACACGCTGACCCGCACCACCCCCGGGCGCAACGACCTGACCGGCGCGTTCGAGCTGCGCCGGGCCCGGATCAACCTCGACGGCAACCTCCACGGCGACCACCTGCGCTACCGGTTCCAGCTCGGCTTCGACCGCGGCGTCACGCTGTTCAAGGACGCCTACCTGGAGGCCCACCTCGATGGCGACGTGTGGATCCGCGCCGGGCAGTGGCGGCGTCCGTTCTCGCGCCAGCGGATGGTGTCGTTCGCCGACCTCGAGCTGGCCGACCGGGCCATCACCGACAAGGCGTTCGGGGCCGGCCGCGACGTCGGCATCGCGCTACGCAACGACTACGAGGCGTCGCCGCCCATCGAGTGGACCGTGGGCGTGTGGAACGGGACCGGCGACGGCCCGGTGGCCGCGCCGTCGGGCACGGCCCCGGCGACCAACGTCCCGACCGAGTTCAAGCCGGCGTTCATCGGCCGGGTCGGGCTCAACTCCGAAGGCATCAAGGCCTACACCGAGGCCGACCTCGAGGGCGGGCCGCTGCGGTGGGCCGCCGGCGCCAGCTTCTGGGCCGAGACCGACTTCGATCAGGACCAACAGTCGAACGACAAGGTCGAGATCGACTACGTGCTCAAGGTCAACGGGTTCTCCTCGAACGGCGCGTTCTACGCGATGACCCGCCAGGCCGGCGTCCACCCGCTGTCGGATCAGGAGCTGGCCTACATCGGCTTCCACCTGCAGGCCGGCTACCTGCTGACGCCGTCGTTCGGCGCCGCGGCGCGCTTCGCCATGGTGGCGGGCCGCGCCGACGGGACCATCGGACAGCAAGAGCTCACCATCGGCGGCACCTACTACGGGTGGGGCTCGGGCGCGGAGATCGTCGGCGACCTGCGCTTCCTCAAGACCGGCGACGCCGGCAAGTTCACCGACGCCATCCTGTTCGAGCTGGGCAGCAACCTCGGCTTCTGACCTCGACCATGCGCCTCACGGGCAAGACCGCGCTGGTGACCGGCGCGTCGAGCGGCATCGGCGCCGCGTTCGCGCGCCAGCTGGCGGCCGCCGGCGCGGACCTGGTGCTGGTCGCGCGGCGCGAAGGCGCGCTGGTGGCGCTGGCGGCAGAGCTGACCGGCGCGCACCAGGTGGCGATCCAGGTCATCGCGCTGGATCTGGCCACGCCGACCGCGGCCGCCGAGCTGTACGCACGCACCGCCCAGGCCGACCGCCCGATCGACATCGTCATCAACAACGCCGGCTGCGGCGAGCACCAGTACTTCGTCGCGCAGGACTGGGCCCGCGTGGCCGCCCAGCTCCAGCTCAACGTCGTGACCTTGACCGAGCTGTCGCACCGCTTCGGCCAGGCCATGGCGGCCCGCGGCGGCGGCTACCTGCTCAACGTGGCGTCGATCGGCGCCTACACCCCGGCGCCCACCTACGCGACCTACGCCGCCGGCAAGGCCTACGTGCGCGACTTCACCGAGGCCATCGCCCACGAGCTGGCGCCGCGCGGGGTCCGGGTGTGCAGCCTGTGCCCGGGCGGTACCTCGACCGAGTTCCACCAGGTCGCCGGCCAGGCGGTGCCGGGGTGGATGGCGCGGCTGGCGTTCATGAGCGCCGAGCGGTGCGCGGCGATCGGGCTGCGCGCGTTGTTCGGCGGCCGCCGCAACGTGGTGGCCGGGGCCAGCAACAAGGTCGGCATGTGGATGCTGCGGTTCGTGCCGCGCCGCATGATCGTGTGGATCGCGGCGCGGTCGATGGGGCAGCCCCGGCCGCCCGCGGCGCTGCCGCCGGCGCCGCCGCCCGCGCCCCGCTGACCGCCCGCAGGTTCGCCTTGCATCGACGCGACGGTCGCGCATGCTCGAAGGCATGGCGCGCGGCCTCGCCCTGACGCTCTTGCTGGCCTGGTCGACCGCGGCCGCCCAGACCCCGCCTGAGCTGGGCGCGGTCGCGCCGTTCGACCGCGGCGCCGTCGTCGTGCGCGAGAGCCTGGATCCGGCCGACGCCGGGTCGCGGGCCGGGGCCCGGCTGGTGGCGGCGGTGGCCGCGGTGGCCACCTCGCTCACCGACTCGTCGTACCAGGCCCGCACGGTGGTCGACGCGGGCCGCGGCGTGTACCGGTGGGACTGCTCGGGGATGACCACCTGGCTGCTCAGGCGGGCCGCGCCGCGGGCCCGGGCCGCGGTGGCCAGCGCTCGCCCGGTGGCCCGCGACTACGTGCGCGCCATCGTCGCCGCTCCGGTGGGCAAGGCCCGCCGCGGCTGGCAGCGCCTGGCCCACGTGCGCGAGGCCCGGCCCGGCGACCTGTTCGCGTTCCTGCGCTCGCCGCTGTCGACCTCGAAGATCACCGGCCACGTCGGGGTCATCGTCGGCTGGCCGGTCGAGCTGCCGGGGTGGCCCGGCGCCTACGCCGTGCGCATCGCCGACTCGACCCGCGGTGGCCACGGCGACGATCCCCGCGCCGCCGACGTCGACGGCGGCTTCGGCATCGGCACCATGCTGTTCGTCACCGACGCGGCCGGCGTGGTGACCTCGTACGGATGGATCGGCCTCGACAGCCCGTGGCTGGTGCCGACCACCGTGGTGTTCGGCCGGGTCACCGCCTGACGGGTCACGGTCGGAGCCACGCGCTCACCCCGGCGCGGTGATTGCCTCCGGCCACCCGCGGCGGACAATGAGCGGATGGGGAGTCCGGATCCGTCCGACGACGGCGAGCCTTTGCCCGCACACCTGGCCACGCGCCCAGCCACCGCGACCGCCTGGCCGCTGCCGACCGCGTGGCTGCTCGGCACCCAGCTGACCGCGTCGATGCGCGACATGGTCGCCGCCAGCCTGACCCAGGCCGACGTGCGCGACTGGATGGACGCCGGCGGGCCGATCGACCTGACCGCGCTGGCGACCGACGACCAGCCCATGTGGCTCGACTTCCTGGCCGACACCGGCGACTCGCCGCTGCTGGTGTACCGCCTGGCCTACCTGCTGCAGCAGGCCACTCTCGACGTGGTCGACGGTCGGGGCGCCCCGCTGCCGGCCCGGTTGCCGCGCGGTCAGGCGCTGGTGATCGGTGGCGACACCGCGTACCCGGTGGCCGATCACACGGCGCTGCTCGAGCGGGTGCGCGCGCCGTTCGTGTGGGCCCGCCAGCAGCTGCGCGCCGACGGCCAGGGCGCCGACCTCCCGCGCGACGTGCCGATCGTCGCCATCCCCGGCAACCACGACTACTACAACGATCTGGCCGGGCACGTGCGCATGTTCCGGGCGCCGGCCGCGACCGCCCCGCCGGCGCCGGGCCCGACCCTGGCGCTGCCCGGCTACCGCCGGGTCCAGGCCGCGTCGTACTTCGCGCTGACCCTGCCCCACGGCTGGGAGCTGTGGGGGCTCGACGTCGAGTTCCGCGGCCTCGACCGACGCCAGGCCGGGTTCTTCCGCGAGCTCCACGTCCGGGATCCGGACGCTGCCCGGATCGTGGTCACGTCGAAGCCGGCGGTCGTCTACCACGGGCTGTCGCCTCACGCCGGCGAGCTGGCCACCATCCTCGACGAGGTCGGGCTGGCCGGCCCGCAGCCGTTCCTGCGCGACGGGGCGCTGGCGCCCGACCAGCTGCGGCTCGATCTCAGCGGCGACGTCCACGTCTACGAGCGGTACTGGGGCGTCGACGGCGCCACCGTCGTCGATGGCGACGACGCCGACGCCGCCCAGGCGATCCAGCGCCAGGACCTGGCCCCCGCACTCGACGCGCTCCCGCCGCCGCCGGCCGCGCCCGCCCCGGCCGCGCCCACGCCGATCGCCGAGGACAGCCGCGGCGCGCCGGCCAGCGCCGGGAACTACGCCTCGGTGGTGTCAGGGCTGGGCGGGGCGTTCCACCACCCCGGCCAGATCCGGACCGATCGGCACCCGCCGCGCCGATCGTGGCCCCGCGCGCGCGCCTCGTGCCAGGCCGTCGGGGGACGCCTGCTGCGCCCGGTGACGGTGTTCCAGGCCGGGGCGGTCGGCCTGGCCGGCGCCGCGCTGGCGACGCTGTGCTTCGCGCTGACGTACCTGGCCCGGCGCGAGGCCGCCGGCGATCTTTACCCGCACAACGTGCTGGACCTGCCGCTGATGCGGACCTGGGGCACCTCCGAGCTGGGCCACTTCCTGCGGGTGGCGGCGGTGGTGGTCGCGGTGCTCGCCGCCGCCGCGCTGTCGCTCAAGGCCATCGCGCTCGGCCGCTGGCTGCGGGCGTCGGGCGGGCCGACCCGACGCTCTTGGCAGCGCGGGTGCGCTCGCCTGGTCGCGAGCCGGCCGGTGTGGTGGCTGGCGTCGCGGCTGGGCGCGCACCGCGACAACGTGCACGCGGTGGCCGTGACCGCGCCGGCCTGGCTGACCATCGGCGCGCTGTGGTCGGCCCTGGCGACCGTCGCGTTCCGCTGGTCGGCCCTGGGCGACGCCGCCGACGGCTTCGTGCCAGTCTACGTCGTCGTCACGGTCCTGGTGGTCGCCCACGGCGCCCTGGGCGCCCTGGTGGCGCCGAGCGTCAAGACCCGGCGCGCGGCCGCCGGCGCGGCGCACCCGGTCGTCACCCACCGCGGCGTCGTCGCGCGCGTGCTCTTGGCCGCGCTCGCGGTGCTGACCGCCGCGCTCATCGTGTGGACGCCCTACGCGTGGACCCGGGTCCTGCTGGCCGGCGGCACCCGGTGGGTGCTCCTCGCGGTGCTGCCGATCTACCGCCTCTTGCAGCTGGCCATCGAGCCGTGCCTGGCCGCCGGCGCCGGGGTGCGGCGCGCCGCGCTCGTGGCCTGGTACGCCGTCGTGGTGGCCGGCCTCGCCCTGGCGCCCATCGTGGCGGCGCCGACCGACGGACTGCCGGCGCCGCCGTGGTGGTCGATCCCGATCGCCACGCTGTGGGGCGCCTACCTCACCTGCCTGTGGCTGGGCTGGTACTTCCTCCTCGCGCTGCAGTGGAACGCCCACGGCAACGAGGCCGGCGGCGCGGCCCGGGTGGTGGACTACGCCGAGTTCGTGCGCATCAAGCTCACCCGCGATCGCGCCGAGGTCTTCGTGATCGGCGCCGGCGCCGGGCCGGTCGGCGCCACCTGGTGGCAGCGCCTGTTCCGGCTGGGCCAGCTGCCGCCGGTCGACCGGGTCGGCGGCGCGGTCCTGGTCGATCACTTCACGATCAGCCGCGCGGCGCGCGGCGCGGCGGCTACAGCACGAACTGCAGCTGGGTCCGGATCTGCAAGCCGGTAGTGCCGGCGCCGTTGGTGTCGTGGAGGACGCCGCCGTCGAGCATCCACTTGAAGCTGTGGCCCTTCACGAAGTAGTCGACGCCACCGAGGATCTCGTTGAGGGTGCCGGCGCCGCTGGGGATCTGGGCGAACCGCACCGACCCGAGCAGCCGCTTGGGCGCCAGCATGTAGCCGGCCTGGCCGTAGAAGCCGAGCTCGGCGTCGGCCGCGCCGTCCTTGACCACCGCGACGGCCGCGGTCACGTCGAGGCCCTCGACCTTGACCATGCCGTCGAGGACGACGGCGTGCTCGATCGTGAGGTCGTCGTTGGCGTCGCGGGCCAGGTTGCGCAGGTTGTTGCGGTAGCTCAGGCCCACCGCGTAGCGCAGGCCGCCGCCCTCGAGGTCGCTCTCGCTGTAGCCCTTGATGCCGCCGGCGTTCCAGCCGACCCGGGCCACCAGCGCCGGGCCGAAGTCGCTCGGCACGTTGCTGGGCGAGCCCAGGGTACACGTGGGTGGATCGGTCGGCAGCGTGCCCGGCTGGCAGGTGATCGCGGTCTTGGGCTTCTCGCTGGCGCCGTTGAACACGCCGACCGCCCACTCGAGGCCGTCGGGCGACTTCTCGTAGTTGTTGTGGACCGCGACGCCGAGGTCGCGGCCCGCGCCCGAGAACTCGTTGACGATCGAGCGCTCGAGGAAGTCGCTGCCGAAATCGCTCACCAGCTCCTGCCGGTTGAACGGCTTCTTCCACTGGCCGGCCCGCACCCGCAGGTCCTTGGCGAAGGCGTGCTCGACGTAGAAGTCCTTGAGCAGCGCCGCGCCCTTGTTGGCGAAGTCGAACTCGACCTTGTAGCCGTTGGCGGCGCCGTAGGCGTGGCCCTCGAGCTGCAAGCGCAGCCGCGGCGTCGAGAAGCGCGACTGGAACTCGCCGCCGTCGGGGCGGACCGTCTCGAACCGGAACATCGAGCGCAGCCCGAGCTTGAGCTCGTAGTCGCCGTCACCGCTCTCGAAGGTGAGGCCCTTGTCGTAGCTCACCTTGACGCCAGCGTCGGCCGACGCCGGGGCGGGCGCGGCCTCGACCGGCACCACCGCCGCGACCGGCTCGATCGGCGCGGCTGCCTCGACGGGCTCGGCCGGCTCGGCCGGCTCCAGGCCCGGCAGGTCGGCGGGCTGGGCCGCGGCCACCGCGGGAGCCAGCGCGAGGCCGGCGAGGGCGAGGGGCAGCGCGAGGCCGGGGCGGAAAAGCAGAGAGTGCTTCATGCGCGCACCATGAGACCAAGCGGTCGCCAGATTGTGACGAACGCGAAACGGCTTGGAGACCACTCTGCGTCAGCGGATCGCTAGAATATTTCTAGACACATAGACACGTCATCGGACCATTCAACCTTCTCGCTTGCGCCTCGGCTGGCTTCGGGTTTGAATCCGCCGATGCGCACCGCTGCCGCATCCATCGGCCTGTTCGCCCTGGTCACCCTGGTCGGTTGTGGCGCCGACGGCGACGACGCCCCGGCGCCGGTCGACGTCACCGTGGCCTTCACCAGCCCGACCGCCGGCGCCACCTTGTCGCGCGACGTGCTCGAGCCCGGCGACGGCTGGGTCGCCGCGCCGGTCGCCATCCAGCTGGCCGTCGCCGGCGCGCCGGCGGTGGTCGAGGTGACCGTCGCCGACGAGCTGGTGGGTGTCGCCGACCCAGCCGGCGCCGTCGACGGCTTCCTGCGGGCGCCAGGCGCCACCACGCTGACCGCCACCGCCCGCGACGCCGACGGGCTCGCGCTGGCCACCGCGACGGTCGACGTCACCGTGGTCGACCCCGAGCTGGCGACCTGCCGGGCCTGGCTCGATCACTATGGCGTCGCCTACCAGGTCGGGCCCGCCAACCCCGGCGTCGACGACCCGGTCACCGTGGCCACGCCCATCAACGGCATGCCGTTTCGCTACCTGGGCAACAGCGGACCGCGGCCGCGCTTCTTCATGGACTGCGCGCTGGCCCGGTCGCTGGTGCGCGCGGCGCCGCACTGGCGCAGCCGCGGCGTCGTCGAGGTGCAGGATCTCGGCGTCTACAACTACCGGTGCATCGGCGGCGGCACCCCGCCCGACTGTCCCAACGGCATCTCCCAGCACGCCTACGCCAAGGCCATCGACCTGGCCGCGTTCGTCCACGCCGACGGCACCACCTACACCGTCGCCACCGACTGGGTGATCGATCCGGCCGACGACGCCACCTGCACCGCGGCGACCGACGGCGCCAAAGACACCTGGTTGCACCAGCTGATCTGCGCGCTCAAGGCCGACCACGCCTGGACGATCGTGCTCACGCCCAACTACAACGCGGCCCACCGCGACCACTTCCACGTCGATCTCACCGACGGCGCCGACTTCTTGCGCGACCTGCCGCCGATCGATCACGGCCCCGACGGGCACTGATCGACCCGACCCGACCCGGCCCGGCCCGAGGCGACCGGGCTCAGGTGGCCGCCGGCGCGGCGTCGAGCTCGGGCCACCACCGGGCCCGGATGCGATCGCGGTAGGCCACCAGGGTGGGCGTCGCCGCGACCGCCAGCTTGACCGGGGTGTCGTTGGGAAACCGCAGCACGCTCTCGAGGAACGCGTACAAGGTCGCGTCGCACACGTGGGGCCGGTCCCCCAGCAGGTACGGCTGGTCGCCCAGCACCTCGGCGCAGGCCTGGAAGTCGGCCACCGCCATCGCGCACACGTCCTCGACGGCGTGGCGGCCGGTGCCCTGGGCGACCACGGCCTGCTTGGCCTTGCGCCGGATGATCGGCATGAGCATCCGCACCGGCGCCGGCATCACCTTGCCCAGCTCGGCTCGTACGTGGGCGAAGCCGGCGTCGGTCGACCACCGCAGGTACACGCCGGTGAAGTAGGTGGCCTCCTCCAGCATGCGCCGGACCACGCGGCCCACGGCGCGGTCATGCGCGCTGAGGTCGGCGTCGAGGGGACGCGCCGAGGTCCGCTCCAGCCGATCGATGACCAGCTGCGAGTCGCCGATCAGCTCACCGTCGAGGGCGACGTAGGGGATCTTGCCCTTGGGCGCCTTGCGGAACGACGCGGCCTCGACCCGGTGCGGGGTCTCGGTCATGCGCAGGTAGGTCTCGAGCTTGGCGCAAAACGGGGACATGTGCGGCGCGCCCCAGGCGCGGCCGGGCGGGACGTACAGGACGAGCTCGGTCATGGCCCGACTGTCGGCGCACGCCGCGCAGGCCGCAACCACGCGCGGCTTGAACCGACGGCGCGCGTCAGCGGACCGCGGCGGGGCTCGAGGTCGGCGCCGGCGTGGGCTGGCGGCCGATCGGCGGGAAGTTCTCGCACGCCGCCTGGAACGACTCGAGGGCCTGCTGCAGCACCGGCGCCAGGTTGCCGCCGCAGATGTCGCCGAACACCACGTTGGGGCCGGCCTGCTGGGCGAACTGCTTGAGCCGGATGCCCTCCTCGGCCATGCCGAACGTCGACGAGCACGCGGTCTGGCCCGCGATCACCGCGGCGGCCCACCGGCCGCGATCGCCCTTGATCTGATCGAGGGTGGCGATGACCTCGGACGGCATCTCGAGGCCGGTGTCGCCGTTGGTGGCGCAGTTGTCGCCGGCGGTCTCGAAGGTGGTCGCGGTGCGCGAGCAGTCGTCCTCGTCGGTGAGGATGATGATGCCCAGCAGCGCGTCGTTGCGCAGGAAGCCGGGGTTGGTCGCCAGGGTCGCGGCCAGCTGGCTGGCCCGCAGCGGCATCTCGATGCCCGGGCCGCTGGTGCCGACGTTGGCGGCGCAGGCGAAGGTCGACGCCATGTTGGGATCGGTGCGCTCGAGCCACGGCCGGGTCATGCCGCACGACTGCTTGAAGCGGCCGTCGAGGCCGGTCTGCGGCTGGGAGATCGGCGGAAACGGCGGGAACCCGGGGATCACCGGCGGCTGGATGGTGATGTTGGCGGTGATGCCGGTGGTCGTGATGGCCGCCCGGTAGTCGAGGGTCTCGCCGGTCGAGATGGTGTAGCTGTTGAGCAGCGTGGCGAACATCGGGAAGTTGGACGCTAGGTTGCTCTGCTCCTCTTCCATCGAGCCCGAGTCGTCGATGACGAAGATGAGGTCCATCTTGCGGCACTCTTCGTTCACCGGCGGGTCGGTGGCGTCGGGGCCGCCCGGGCCGGCGTCGATCGCGCCCGCGTCGCCGGTGACGTCGTCGTCGTCGCCGCCCGAGCCGAGCGAGGGGCCGCAGGCGAGACACAGGCACAAGAGCGGGGCGAACGTGGTGACGAGCGAGGTGCGCATGGCTTCTCCAGGGGGTAGGCGACGGCGCACGTTATCACCCGGCTTTTCTGGGCCCGCCGAAAAATCGAGGGCCGGCCGCCTCACATCGTCTGTCTCGGCGGCCTGCGGCGGGCGGGCCCGGTGTGCTATCCACCGGCCATGCGCGCGAAGGATCACGGCTTTCGTCAGCCGGCGGAGTGGGCCCAGCACGTGGCGGTGTGGACCGCGTGGCCGCACCTGAGCCAGGAGTGGGCCGAGGGGCTCGACGGCCCGCGCGACGCGCTGGCCCAGATGATCGCGGCCATCGTCGACCGCGGCCCGACCGGGCCCCGGGGCGAGCGGGTCGAGCTGCTGTGCATCGACGCGGTGGCCGAGGCCGACGCCCGCGAGCGGCTGGGCGCCGCCGCCGGCGGGGTGCGGTTCCACCGGGCCTACTACGGCGACGTGTGGCTGCGCGACACCGGGCCGATCGTGGTGGTGCGCGACCACGAGCGGGTCGCGGCGTGCTTCCAGTGGAACGGCTGGGGCGGCAAGTACCTCATGCCGGGCGACGCGGCGGTGTCGACCTGGGTGGCCGGCGCGGCCGGGCTGCCGGCCTGGCCGCAGGGCTTCGTCCTCGAGGGCGGCGCGGTCGAGGTCGATGGCGAGGGCACGGTGCTCACCACCAAGCAGTGCCTGCTGGGCGGCAGCCGCAACCCGGACCTCGACCAGGCGGCCGCGACCGCGCTGCTCGAGGCGGCGCTGGGCGCGGACCGGGTCGTCTGGCTCGATCGCGGCCTGGCCAACGATCACACCGACGGCCACATCGACACCCTGGCCCGGTTCGTCGCCCCCGGGGTGGTGGCGGCGATGGCGCCGGCCGCGGCCGATCCCAACCGCGACGCGCTCGACGGGATCCTGGCCGATCTGCGGGCCGCCACCGACGCCCGCGGCCGCCGGCTCGAGGTGGTCACCGTGCCGTCGCCGGGGGCAGTCCTCGACGGCGACGGCGCGCTCATGCCGGCCAGCTACATGAACTTCTACATCGGCAACACCACCGTGGTGGTGCCGACCTACCGGGCCGCCACCGACGACGCCGCGGTGGCGGCGATCGCCGCGCTGTTCCCCGGCCGCCGCACCGTCGGCGTCGACTGCTACCCCATCCTGGTCGGCGGCGGCGGCTTCCACTGCACCACCCAGCAGGAGCCCGCGCCATGAGCCGCACCGTCACCGTCGCCGCCATCCAGACCGACCTCACCGACGACGTCGACGCCAACGTGGCCCGGATCACCGAGCTGGTCCGGGCCGCCGCGGCCCAGGGCGCGCAGATCGTGTTGCCGTCGGAGCTGTTCGAGGGGGAGTACTTCTGCCGCGACCAGCGCGAAGCCCACTTCGCCCGGGCCCGGCCGTTCGACGACCACCCCACCATCTGGAAGATGGCCGAGCTGGCCCGCGAGCTTGGCGTGGTCATCCCGGTGTCGTTCTTCGAGCAAGAGGGCCCCGAGTACTACAACTCGGTGGCGGTGCTCGACGCGGACGGACGCCACCTGGGCACCTACCGCAAGAGCCACATCCCCGACGGCCCGGGCTACCAGGAGAAGTTCTTCTTCAAGCCGGGCAACAGCGGGTTCCTCGCGTTCGACACCCGCTACGCGACCATCGGCGTCGGCATCTGCTGGGACCAGTGGTTCCCGGAGTGCGCCCGGGCCATGACCCTGGCCGGCGCCGACCTCCTGTTCTACCCCACCGCGATCGGCACCGAGCCCGAGGAGCCCGACTTCGACTCCAAGGACAGCTGGCAGCGGGTGATGATCGGCCACGCGGTGGCCAACCAGGTCGGGGTCGTCGCGTCGAACCGCACCGGCGTCGAGGGTCAGGGCGCCGGCGCCATCACCTTCCACGGCGCGTCGTTCATCTGCGATCAGCGCGGCGACAAGCTGGCCGAGCTGGGGCGGGCCGAGGCCGGCGTGATCACCGCGACGTTCGATCTCGATCGGCTGGCCCGGGCCCGCGCGTCGATGGGCTTCTTCCGCGATCGCCGCCCCGACCTGTACGGTCGCCTGGTGAAGTAGCGCCGTCCGGCGCCGCCGCTACATCCCCTCGTCGACGGTCGCCTTCCACACCTGCTCGGCGTGGGCCAGCAGCGCCGGCGGGGCGCCCTTGAACGCCGGGTCAGCCTTGAAGGTGCCACCGACGCCAGCGGTCAGCGTGTCGCCGCGCAAGGCGTACTTCTCGCCCTTGGACACCACCAGCACCTTGTGGGTGATGGGGCTGACGTCGGAGCGACAGCCGGCGTTCCACGCCACGGTGATGTCGGCGCGGCCATCGCCGTCGAGGTCGCGCACGGTCCAGTCGCCGACCTGGGCGGCCAGGGTCAGGTCGAACTCGCAGGCGTCGACCAGCTCTTTGAGCTCGCGATCGGTGGTCCAGCTGCCGTCGCCCTCGCGGTACAGGAGGGTGGCCACGAGCAGCCCGCCGTTGTCGCGCTGCGGCTGGGTGGTGATGATCAGCGCGCCGGTGCCATTCTTGTCGGTCCAGCCGACCACGTGCTCGCGCTTGCCCGCCAGCTCGACGCCCTCGAGGTCGGCGGCGGTGAGATCGATCGGCTTGACGTCGCTTGTGGCTGACGGATCGACCTCGCCCGGGATCGGGGCCGCCGCCGCGACGCCGCCGGCCGGGGCCGGCGCCGGTGCGGTGCCCCCCGCTGGCGTGGGCGCCGCGCTCCCGGACGGCGGCGGCGTGGCCGAGCCGGCGGCGGGGGCGCCCTCTTTCTTGCCGCAGGCGAAGGCGGTGACGGCGGCCAACAGGCAAGCACCCACGGTGGACAGCGGGGAACGACGGACGGTCATCGAGGTCTCCTCGGAGAAGGTCGGCATGGCCAGCGGCGGTGGGCCCACCCAGACGCCGCGCGTGGCCAGGTCGGCCCATTGTGCGACAGGACCGCCGGCCGGTGCCACCGCCCGGCGCCATTCGTCACCGGGCCGGTCACGGGCGGCGGTGGGCGCGCTGCCAGGCGTCGATCTCGGCCGCGAACCGTGTGAGCCCCAACTGGTCCGCGGTGGCCCGGGCCTGCTCGACCAGCTCGACCGCGCGGCCCCGGGACGCGCGCTCGGTCCACAGCGCGCGGCCGGTGTCGAACTGCAGCCGCGCCACCAGCCGCGCCGGGCCGACGTAGCTGGCCAGCGCCGCCACCAGCGGCGCCCGGGCCTCGGCGCCGCGACCCAGATCGATCAGCGCCCGGCCCCACTGTCCGACGAACAGCGGCTGCTCGACGTGGTCGTCGAAGTCGCGCAGCAGCGGCTCGATCAGCGCCAGGGCGCGGGCCGGGTGGCCGCGCTCGGTCTCGTAGATGCTGAGGTAACGCACGGCGTTCTGCGAGTAGGCGCCGGTGCCGGCCGCGGCCACCGCCGCGGCGAGGATCGGGCCGGCCTCGTCGAGGCGCCCCAGGTCGATGAGCGCGCGGCCGACGCAGTACTGCTCGGTCGGGCTGGGGGCGGCGCCGGCGCGGAGGTTGGCGGCGAGCGCCTTCTGGCACCGCGCCAGCGACGACTCGATGCGGCCCAGCTCGTAGTCGATGGTGCCCCGGGCCGCCAGCACCCGCAGCGTGGCGGGGTGCTCCGGCCCCAGCGTCTCGGCGTCGATGGCCAGGGCCCGCTGGTACAGCTGGTCGGCCTCCTCGGACCGGCCCTGGTACGAGGCGACGTTGGCGGTGGTGATCAGGATCCGCGCCACCTCGGGATCGCCGGCCGGCAGCTCGCGATCGGCGATGGCGATGGCCTCCTCGAGCTTGCGCGACGCGTCCGGGTACCGCCCCAGCTCGACCAGCGCCGCGGCGGTGTAGAACGCCAGCTCGGTGCGCTCGCGGGCCGACGGCTCCAGCCGCGCCAGGAGCGGCGCGACCAGATCGCCCACGACCAGCGCGTCCGCGCCGCGATCGAGGCGCCCCAGCGCCCACATCAGCTCGAGCCAGGCCCGCACCACGGTCCGATCGTCGCCGACCCGCGCCGCCAGCGCCGCCGCGGCGCGCAGATCGGGCTCGGCCCGGCCGGGGTCGCCCGACGAGCGCAGCGCCACGCCGCGGTTGAGCGCGGCGATGGCGCGCAGGCCGTCGTCGCCGCTGGCGTCGGCCGCGGCCACCGCCAGGTCGGCCTCGCCCTGAGCATCGACGAACAGCCCGGCACGGTAGCGGGCCTCGGTCCGCCGCACGTGGGCCTCGACGGTCGCCGCCGCCGCCGCCTGCTGCGGGGTGCGCGACACCAGGCCCACCGACGCGGTCACCGTCTGGCACGCCGCCGGATCGGGCAGGCTGGCCATCGCCGACACCGCGCCGTCGACGACCGCCGGCGTCGCGGTGGTGACCAGCACGTCGGTGAGCGCGGCGACCTGGCCCTGCGCCGAGGCGAGGCACGCCGCGCGCGCCAGGCTCGTCGGTGACGCAGGCCGGTCGCCGCGGCAGATCGCGGCCTGGCTTTGCCCCCACGCCGCGGCGTAGGTCGCCAGCTGCCCCTCGACCCGGGCCAGCGCGTCGGCGCCGGCGTCACCCACCGCGCGCTGGAAGCCGGCGGCGATGGCCGCCCGCTCGGCCGCGGTCCACCCCGGCGCCACCAGCGCGTCGCACGGGCCGCGCGCGGGCGCCGTCGGCGCGCGCAGCCAACCGAACGCGGCGGTGCCGGCCAGCACGACGGCGCCGCCGGCCAGCACCACCTGCGCGCGGCGCCGGCGCGGATCGTGGGTCAACGCCGCGAGCAGCGCGTCCATCGACGGGTGGCGGTCGCGCGGCGCGCGGGCCAGCCCCCGCATCAGGGCGACCCGGAGGTGGGCCGGGACCCCGCGCTCGTCGGCCGGCGGCCGCACGTCGTCGACGCACACCTGCATCGCCAGCACCGCGGCGCTATCGGCCGCGAACGGGTGGCGCAGGTACAACGCCTCCCACAGCGCCACGCAGAACGCCCACTGATCGGTGCGCGGATCGATCTCGCCGCGCTGGTGCTGCTCCGGCGCCATGTAGCGCGGCGTGCCCAGGGTGGCCTCGGCGGACAGGTCGAGCGCGGCGGCGCCGAGATCGGCGGCGGCGCTGGCATCCGGCGTCGGCGCCCGGCTCACGCTGACCAGCCCGAAGTCGGCCACCTGGACCCGCCCGTCGGCGGACACCAGCACGTTCGACGGCTTGAAGTCGCGGTGGACCAAGCCGGCGGCGTGGGCCGCGGCCAGGCCGCGCCCGGCGGCGACGAACCGCGCGATGACCTGCGGCCACGGGCGCGGCGTCTCGAGCCACCGGTTGAGCGGCTCGCCGTCGACCAGCTCCATCACCAGGAACACGCCGGCGCGGTTGCGCCCGGCCTCGTAGACCCGCACCACGTTGGGGTGGGTCAGCCGCGCCATCGCCTTGGCCTCCCGCACCATGCGGGCCTCGACGGCCTCGGCCGCGGTGTCGTCGCCGGCGTGCGACATCACCTTGATGGCGACCTGACGATCCAGCACCGGGTCGTGGGCCGACAGCACCACCCCCATGCCGCCCGCGCCCAGGACGCCGTCGACCCGGAACCGCCCGAACCGCTGCCCCACGTCGATCGCCGCGGCGACCCCGGCGCCCGAGCCGGACCCGATGTCCACCGTCGGATCGTCGGGGTTCCAATCGACTGGGGTCGGCGCGTCGCTCACGTCTCGCCAAGTGTACGGCACACCGGCGACGGGTTCACCCGCCCCCGGGTCGCCGGCTCAGAAGGTCTGGCTGTTGATGCAGTACTTGGGCGCGGTGGCCGGGAAAAAGTAGCCCACCGCCATGCACATCTCGTCGGTGGCGGCGCTGTCGCCGGTGCGCACCGCGAAGGCGCTGTCGTTCTGGTAGTCGCACCGGTAGGTCAGCCGCCCCGACGCGAAGGTGAAGTTGGGCGCGGCCCGCCAGTCGGTGGCGCCGGGGTGCTCCCAGTCGTCGGACTGGAACACCATGGCCGCGCCGTCCATGACCTGGGTGTGGACCGCGCGCTGGTGGGCGTGGGTCGACAGGGTGAAGAACTTGGCGCCGGCCGGCACCGCGCAGTCACCGCCGGCGGTGCCGGCCGACATCGGCGGGATGTTGATCTGCGTGTTGTAGGTGATGTACGCGGCGGCCGGCGTGTACTGCTGCCCGGTCGCGTAGGCCTCGGCGTCGATCACCACGTGGGCCTGGAGCGGTTGGTCGCTGGTGTTCAGGTAGTGCATCTGCACGAACACCTTCTGGCCGGCCGGCACCGTCATGCCGACGCCGTCGGGCATGAGCGCTTCGTTGGTCGGGGTCTGGGCCGAGTAGGTCCACACCGGCAGCGGCAGCCCGTTGCCGAAGCCACAGTTCGCCTCGATGGTGCCGTCGGGCTGGTTGCCGCCGAAAAACAAGATCAGGTGGTGGCTGCCGGGGGTCATCGTCGACGACCACCGCTTGATGCCCAGGGTCTGGGTGGTCGGGATGGTGGTGTAGTAGCAGTACGTGATCTCTTGCCCCGGCTCGATGGTGAGGTCGGGCGACTGGATGCGGAAGCCGTCGGCCGGAGCCGGCGGCGCGTCGATCTCGCCGGGACCGGCGTCGACCGCCGAGACGTCGTCGGCGCCGCCGCCGCCACAGGCGACCAGCGTGGTGAACAGGACCGGCGTGATGAGCGAGCGAAGCGAGCGCATGGGACCCCCGATTGGTCGAAGAGACGAGCGCGGCGACGATACCAGCTTGGCGGCGCCGCCGGCAGCCCAGATCGTCGCCCGCTGGCGGGGGCGGGTCAGCGCTTCATCTTGCTGGTCAGGTCCTTGATCACCTTGACCGACGCACCCGCCTTCACCACCACCGTGACGCTCTCGTTGATGCGGTATGCGCGGTTGATGAGCGTGATGCGGTGATCGCCGGGCACGACCTTAATGGCGCGCTGGGGCGTGGTCAGCCCGGTGGCCTTACCGTCGATGACGATCTCGCACGGCGGCTTCGCTCCGACCTGCAAGACGCCGCCAGCGGCGGGCGCGGCGGCGGCGCGGGGCGCGGGCGTGGCGGCGGCGACGCGGGGCGCGGGCGGGGCGGCGGGCGTCGACGCGCGCGGCCGGATCGGCGCCTTCGGCTGGGCGCTCGCGGCGCCCCGGGGCGGCCGGGCCGGCGACGCGGGGCGCGGCGACACTACCGGGGCGACGGCGGGGGCCGCCGTCGCGGCCTCCACCGTGGTCGGGACGTCGGCCACGGGGACGTCCGCGGCAGCGACCTCGGCCGGCGCGACCTCGGCCGGCGCGACCGGGACGGCCGCCGGGGGCGGCGCCCCCGTGTCGACCGGCATCGCCAGCGGCTGCACGACGGGGGCAGCCAGCGGCGCCACCGCGGGCAGCCCCGCCGCGGCCGCCGGTGCTGCGGCGGAGCCCGGCGCCGACGCCGACGGGCCGCGGCCGGCGGCGACGATCAAGATCGTCGCGGTCACACCGACGACGAAGGAGCCCGCGATCCACATCCACGCGCGGCGGTTGTCGCCGGGCCGTGGCATCCGCGCGATCTGGGTGGCCTCGGCGCGGGGGGCGTACCGGCGCGCCGCGCGCAGCCGGGCCGGCGCGGCCGGAGCGACGTCGGCGAGGTCGACGTCGACGCTGGCGGCGTCACCCGCGGCCCAGAACGCCGCCTCGACGCTGGGCGTGCGGTCGACCGGAGCGGCGGGCGGGCGCGGCGCGATCGACGGGCGCGGGGCGACGGGTGGCGCGGACGCCCGGACCGTCGGCGCACCGACGATCCGCGCCGCCGGCGCGGGGAGCACCGGCGGCGGCAGGGTCGGCTCTTCGGTCAGCTCGTCGAGCTCGATCTGATCGAACGGCCGCGTCGGGACCTCGTGTTCGCTGGGCCGGCGCGCGACCACCGGCGCCGCGACCTGGGGCGCGGGCGGCGGCGCGGCGTGCAAGTCAGTCCGGGTCGACGACGGCGCCCGGTGGCGGGGCAGCGGCGGCGGCATCGACGCGCGGGCCGCGCGGGCCGGGAACGGCGGGGGCAGCAGCGGCTTGCGCGCGGGTTCGAACAGCGCGTCGTCAGCGTCGACGTGCTTGCCCTGCGCCGCTTCGATCAGCGCCCTCACCGCGGTGTTGTCGGTCGTCCCGTTCGACATGCGTGTTGCTCCTTGGCGTGACTCCCCGGGCAGGAGAGTGCCTGCTCGCCGCACACGGGAGCGCGACCCCGGCCTCGCCAGTGCTCACGCGAGCGTGACGTCGGCGCCTCGCCCGTCCGTCGAAAACCGTAACGGATCCAACGAACCATGCGGGGGCGCGTAGGTCCGTCTCGACGATGCACCTACATGGTGTGCACAATCAGCGCAGCACGGCAGCCTCGGTGCGCAACGCTTGTGCAGCCGACCGGTTGCACGCCGCGTGGGGCGGTCCGCGCGGCGGCTACGCAGCGGGCGGGTGAGCCCGCGCGCACCGGTGGACCTCGACGGTGAGGTGCGCGATCGGCGCCGCCGCCAAGATCGCCTGCCGGTACACCTGCACGTCGCGCGGCGCCGCGGTCACCAACGCGACGATGCAGCCGCGCCGGCCCGGGGCCAGGTCCCACAGGTGGAGATCGGCGACCCGCACGTCGTCGATCTGTTCGAGGCGGGCCTCGATCGCCTCGGCCAGCCGCTGCGACGGCACCACGTCGAGCAGCGGCGAGGCCGCCGAGCGACACAGCCCGAGGGCCCACCGTCCGATCACCACGCCGCCGAGCAAGCCGACCAGGGCGTCGAGGTACCACAGCCCGGCGTAGCGGCCGGCGACCAGCGCGCCGATCGCCAGCACGCTGGTGAGCGCGTCGGCCAGGACGTGGACGTAGGCCGCGCGCAGGTTGTGATCGGTGGCCGGCGCGACGGCGTCGCGGACCTGCCCGTCGCCGGCGTGCCCGGCGTGGTCGTGCCCGGCGTGGTCGTGGGCGTGCCCGGCGTGGTCGTGCCCGGCGTGGTCGTGGGCGTGCCCGGCGTGCGCGTGGCCGTCGTGCCCGTGATCGTGGCTGTGATCCACGCCGAGGATGAGCGCGCACGCCAGGTTCACCACCAGGCCGCCGACCGCGACCGGGATCGCCTCGCCATAGGCGACGGGGGCGTGCTCGCGCAGGCGCAACACCGCCTCGATCGCCATCCACCCGGCGACCACCAGCAGCAGCACGCCGCTGGTGAAGCCGGCCAGCGCGTAGACCTTGCCGGTGCCGAAGCTGAAGTGCCGGGACGCCGCCCGGGTCCGCGCGAACCAGTACGCGACCAGCGCCAGGCCCAGCGCCCCCGCGTGCGACGCCATGTGCCAGCCGTCGGCGGTCAACGCCAGCGAGCCGCTCAGGTGCCCCGCCACCAGCTCCGCCACCATCGTCGCGAAGGTGATGCCGACGACCCACGCGGTCCGCCGCTCCCCCTGGGTGGCCGCCACCGCCAGATCGCCGTGGTGGGCGTGGTCGGTCAGCGCGTGCGCGCCGTCGAGGCTCGGGGTCGACACCGCGCCAGCATACCAGGTGGCGCCGGTCGCAGTAGCATCCCGCCGTGGCTCCAGGACACCCCGTCACCATGGCGATCCGCGCGCTGCGTCGGGCCGCGGTCGCCTTCGTCCCACACCAGTACCCGTGGGAGGCCCACGGCGGCACCGCGGCCTCGGCCCGGCACCTGGGCGTCGACGAGCACCAGGTGGTGAAGACGCTCATCTTCGAGGACGACCGGCGGCGCCCGCTGTGCATCCTGATGCACGGCGACCGCGAGGTGTCGGCCAAGAACCTGGCCCGCGCGCTGGCGGTCAAGGCGGTGGCGCCGTGCGCGCCGGCGGTGGCCGACAAGCACTCGGGCTACCAGGTCGGGGGCACCTCGCCGTTCGGCCTGCGCACCGCCATGCCCATCTACTGCGAGCGCACCATCGCCGCGCTGCCGCAGATCTACGTCAACGGCGGCCAGCGCGGCTTCCTCGTCGAGCTCGACCCGGCCGAGCTGGTGCGGGTGCTCGCGCCGGTCCTGGTCGACGTCGCGGTGTGACCGCGCGGCTCAGCGGGCCACGGCGATGGCCTTGGCCGGCTGGCCCAGGCTCCCGGCCCGCTTGACCAGCGCGACGAACGCCTGGCGGTCCGGATCGGTCCCGGCGCTGGCCTCGGCCACCGCGGCCAGCTCGACCAGCGAGGTCGCGTCGGCGCCGCGCAGGTAGTCGGCGAACATCGCGACCGCCGCGGCGAACCGCAGATCTGCCGACGCCGCCGCGAAGGTCGCGGCCGGCGCCGCCGCCATCGCGAAGGCCTGCTCGGTCGCGACGTCTCCCGCCGGCGCCTTGTGGCGGATGCGGACCAGGCCCAGCGGCGCCGCGCCCGCGCCCGCGGCCAGCTCGACCTCGTACAGCGCGGTCACCTGGTGGCCCACGCCGACCTCGCCCGCGTCGACCCGGTCGACCCGGAAGTCATCATCGGCGATGGCGCGGTTCTCGTAGCCCAACAGCCGGTAGCGCGCGACCTGGTTCGGATCGAACTCGACCTGCAGCTTCACGTCCTTGGCCGCCACCTCCAGCATCGCCACCAGGTCGGTGGTGAACAGCCGCTCGGCGGCGGCGGCCGAGTCGACGTAGAAGTTGTTGCCGTTGCCGCGGTCGCCCAGCTGCTCCATCAGATCGTCGCGGTAGTTGCCCATGCCGAACCCGATCGTCGACAGCGTCACGCCGGCCCGCACGCCGCCGTCGATGACCGCCATCAGCTCGTCGAGCGACGCCGGCCCGACGTTGGCGTCGCCGTCGGACATGACGATGACCCGGCTGGGCGTGCCCGGCGGCAGGTCGAGCTGGGCCTGCTGGTAGGCCAGCGCCAGCCCCGAGCCCATCGCCGTCGACCCGCCGGCGTCGAGCCGGTCGATCGCCGCCTCCAGCGCGCGGTGCTCGTCGCCGCGGGTGACCGGCAGGACCACGCCGGTCGAGCCGGCGTAGGTCACCAGCGCCACCGTGTCGCGCGGGCCGAGCGAGCGGACCAGGTGCCGCAGCGCCTGCTTGGCCAGCCCCAGCTTGTCGGGCGAGCTCATCGAGCCCGACACGTCGACCAGGAACACCAGCCGCATCGGCGTGCGCGCGCTGGCGGCCCGGCGCGGCGTCGCGACGCCCACCCGCACCAGGTGGCGCCCGGGCACGAACGGCGACGGCGCGGCGTCCATCACCACCGCGAACGGCGAGCCCGGCGCCGGGGCCGGGAACTGGTACGCGAAGGCGTTGACGAACTCCTCGGTCCGCACCGCGGCGGGGACCGGCAGCTGGCCGCCCTCGATCACCCGGCGGCTGTAGGTGAACGACGCGGTGTCGACGTCGGCGGCGAAGGTCGAGCGCGGATCGACCGCGGCGTCGACCCAGGGGTTGCGGCCGGGGTCGGCGTGGACGTCGCCGGCGGGGTCGGCGGGGGCCGCGACATCGACCGCCAGGGCCGGCGGCGGCGGTGGCGCGTCGCCCTGGGCCAAGGTGCTGCGCAGCGAGCGGGGCGCGCC
Source organism: Kofleriaceae bacterium (assembly GCA_041389965.1). Taxonomy (GTDB): domain Bacteria; phylum Myxococcota_A; class Polyangia; order Haliangiales; family Haliangiaceae; genus UBA2376. Next base: position 276,264 of record JAWKQV010000005.1, read on the forward strand.
GCAGCCGCTGAGCGACGCGGCGACGACGAGCGAGACGACGAGGGACGAGGCGGCGCGGACGCGCATGGTGGGACCTCCGGGCAAGGGTGGGCCACGGTCGGGCCGGCGGCTCGACCGGGGCGAGCGCGGCGACCATCGGCCGCCAGCGTCGCTGCCCCTCGATAACGCCGCGCCCAGGCCCGCCTTACACGTCAGTCGCGCGGGCCGTCGGGCGCGCCGACCACCTCCCGACCTACAGATCGTGGCCGAGCGCGATCGAGCTGGCCGCGCGGGTGGCCGCGGCCTGGCCCCGGGCCGCCGCGATGGCGTCGGCGATCATCCGATCCTGCTCGGCCGGCACCTTCCACCGGGCTTGGACCTCGGGCGCCAGCGTGTCGATCGGATCGAAGTACAGGAACAGCCCAGGCTTCACCGCCGGCGCCGCGTACACCGAGACCCCGGTGACCCGGTCGTAGTGCTCGAACGAGTGCACCACGCGCTTGCCGCCGCCGCCCGGGGCGTCGCACACAAACGTCGGGGTGTGGAAACCCGCGGTCGAGCCGCGCACCGCCTTCTCGAGGTCGACCGCGGTCTGGATGGTGGTGCGCAGGTCCTCGACGCCGGTGACCAGATCGTGCACGTAGACGTAGTAGGGCTGGACGTTGCAGTAGCCCAGGCGCTTGACCAGCAGCTGCATGTCCTCGACGGTGTCGTTGACCCCGCGCTGCAGCACCGACTGGTTGCGGACGATGACGCCCCGCGCGAACAGCTGGTTGAGGCCGCGCCGGGTGATCTCGGTCAGCTCGCGGGCGTGGTTGAAGTGGGTGTGGACCACCACCTCCTTGTGCTCGCGGCGGCCGCGCTCGACCACCGCCACCAGCGCCTCGACCCACTCGGTGTCGGTCACGAGCTTCATCGGCATGACCGCCGGGCCCTTGGTCGCGAAGCGGATGCGGCGGACGTTGGGGCAGTCGAGCAGCGCGTTGCCGAGCTTGGTGATCTGGCGAGCCTTGAGCTGGTAGCTGTCGCCGCCCGACACCACGATGTCCTCGAGCTCGGGCCGCGAGCGGATGTACGCGAAGGCCCGGTCCCAGCGATCCTCGGTGGCCTTGAGCGAGACCTTCTCGACGCCGTCGGTGTCGACCCCGACCGCGTAGCTGCGGGTGCAGAAGCGGCAGTAGACCGGGCAGGTATCGAGCGCCAGGAACAGCGCCTTGTCGGGGTAGCGGTGGGTCAGGCCCGGCACCGGCGCGTCGGCCTGCTCGTGCAGCGAGTCGAGGGTGAGCTTCGGGTGATCGGGCAAGAGCCGCGACGCCACCGGCACGAACTGCCGCCGGAGCGGATCGACGTACGGCGCGTTCCAGTCGATGAGCGACAGCAGGTAGGGCGACACCCGGATCGACATCGGCGCGCGCTGGAAGCCCAGGGCGACGTCGTCGTAGAAGCTCTGCGGCACCAGGTCCTGCACCGCCGCCAGGAGCTTCTGGTGGTTGGTGATGGTGTTCTTGGCCTGCCACTGGTGATCGAGGAAGGTGGCCTCGTCGACGTCCCGGTAGGCCGGGATGCGCTGCCAGAACGGGCCGTCGAGCAGCTGCTTGTAGGTGAGCGTGGCCGGGTCGACGGCGGGCTTGAGGTGGCGAACCGGCTCATCGGCGGGCGCGCGGCCGATGGTCTTGAGCGTATCCATGGGAGCTCCGGGGGCTGGACGTACTGCGTGCGGGCGAGCAGATCGAGGATCTCACGCCGCGCGAACGTCGGGCATGTGCGGGACCAAGCCGTTGCAATACCACATGGAGATCGCATCCTATCGCAGGCGCCCGGCATGGCAAGACCTGCGTCCCGCCGTCGACGCCGCGCGCGCCGGCCGGCTACACTTGGCGGGCGCGCGGCACCGGGCGGTGGGCGCGGCGCTCGAGCCGAGCCAGCACCACCCAGGCCAGGCCCAGCGCCGGCCCGACGACGACCAGCGGTCGCACGCACGCCACCAGCACCGCGGCTGGCGGCAGCGTCTCGACCATCACGCCGGGATCGCGCACCGCGCCCAGCCCGAGCCACATACCCAGCGGCAAGCCCAGGACCGCCAGCGCGCCGGCCACGAACGCCACGGCCTCCCGGCGCGGCGCCAGCGCACCCATCGCGGCGACCAGCGCCACCGCCACCAGCACCACCGTCAGGAGCACCCCGCCAGCGACCTGGTAGTCGACGACGGTCTGGATGCCGCCCGGCCCGACGATGTCGCTGGCCCAGGCGGTGCCCGGCAGCAGGCTGGCGACCGCGCCGACCAGCGCGCACGCGCCAGTGGCGACGCAGGCGCTGCGGAACACCGCCTGGCGGACACCCGAGAGCTGCACGGCGGTGGTCATCGACCCGAGTGTAGACCTAACCGCGTCGCTTGCCGAGCTGGGTCAGGCCCACCGGCGCGCCGACCTCGGTGTGCCGCTCGACCTGGGCGTGGTTGCAGTCCGAGGTCGGATCGCGCGTGACCTGGGCGCGCAGCGCGACGTTGTGGCGGATCAACACCTCCTGGGCCTCGGCCGGCAGGCGGTGATCACGCATGGCGTCCTTCCACAGCTGGAGCCGGCGGTCGAAGTGACCGCCGAGGATGGGCACCCGGCGGTGGGCGGCGTGGATGGGCCGGCCGCGGTACGGCACGTCGCCGCCCAGCATGCGCGCGGCCAGCTCCCACTCGCGCTCGACCAGCGCGGCCTGATCCTTGCCCGCGAACAGGAAGCCGATCATCACGTCGGCGAACACCCGCTGGTAGAAATCGGCCACCATCGCCCGCAGGCGATCGGCGCCGACCTCGTCGAACAGGCTCACGACGTCACCGCCGGCGCGGCAGCCGCGACGGTGACCTGCTGCCCGAACAGCGCCGCGGTGCCGGTCAGCGCGTCGACCTGGGCCGGATCGAGCACGTCGTTGGCGCTGACCCCGGCGTGGGCCGCGGCGACGCCCTGACGGGTGCCGGCGCGGTGGTGGCCCCAGCCGTGGGGCAGGCTCACCACGCCGGCCATGATCTCGTCGGAGAGCTCGACCGGGACGTCGACCGCGCCGGTGGCCGAGGCCAGCCGCGCCAGGGCGCCGTCGGCCAGGCCCCGGGCCTGGGCGTCGTCGGGGTGCATCAGCAACGTGCAGCGCGGCGGGCCCTTCACCAGCCGGGCGCTGTTGTGCATCCACGAGTTGTTGCTGCGCAGGTGGCGACGACCGATGAGGACGAGCTGCCCCGCCGCGGCCGGCGCTGCGAGCGCGGCGTCGAGGCGGGCCAGGTCGCGCCGGTACAGCTCGGGCACCAGCTGGATCCGCTTGTCGGCGTGGCGCAGGCGCGCCGGCAGGCGTGGCTCGAGCGGCCCCAGATCGAGGCCGTGGGGCGCCGCCTTGAGCGCGGCCAGGGTCAGCGGGTACGGCCCCGCCCGCAGGCCGAGGTCGACCAGGCGCTCGGGTGGCAGCGCCCGCGCTGCCCGCGCCGCCAGGCCCGCCAGCGGCGCCGGCGTGTACAACCGCGCCGCCAGCTCGGCGCAGATCTCCCAGTCGTGGCGCTGCTCGTCGCCGCGGGCGAACACCGCGGGCGAGTAGCGCGCGACGTTGCGCACCGAGAACGCCGCGAACGCAAGATCGTAGTCGGAGCGCTCGAGCGCCGAGGTCGGCGGCAAGATCACGTGGGCGTGCCGGGTGGTCTCATTGAGGTACGGGTCGATCGCCACCATGAAGTCGAGCGACGCCAGGGCCCGCTCGAGGCGCGGCCCCCCGGGCGCCGACAGCACCGGGTTGCCGGCGCAGGTGAGCAGCGCCCGCACCTGGCCCGCGCCCGGCGTCTCGATCTCGTCGGCCAGCGTGACCACCGGCAGCTCGCCGCCGAACTCCGGCAGCCCGCGCACCCGGCTGCGCCAGCGATCGAAGCCACCGTCGAAGCCCAGGGTCCGCGCCAGCGGCAGCGCGTCGACCGCCGGGGTGGTGAACATCAGCCCGCCCGGCGCGTCGAGCGCGCCGAGCACCACGTTGAGCGCGTAGCACAGCCACGCCGCCAGCCCGCCGAAGGCCTGGGTACACACGCCGAGCCGGCCGTAGACGACCGGGTGCGCCGCCGCCGCCAGGCGCTCGGCCAGCGCCACCACCACCGCCGGCGCGACGCCGGTCATCGCCGCGGTGCGCTCCGGTGGGTACGCGGCGGCCAGCGTCGCCAGCAGCTCGAGCCCGTCGGTGAACTCGGCCAGCCGGCCCGGCCGCGCCAGGCCGCGCGCGCCCACCACGTGCAGGACCGACAGCAGGAACGCGGCGTCGCCGCCCGGGCGCAGCTGCACGTGCTCGGTGGCCAGCGCCGCGGTCTCGGTCCGGCGCGGATCGACCACCACCAGCGCCCCGCCCCGGGCCCGCAGCGCCTTGAGGCGCCCCTTCACGTCGGGCGCGGTCATGATGCTGCCGTTGGACGCCAGCGGGTTCGCGCCGATGGCGACCAGGCAGTCGGTGCGATCGAGGTCCGGCACCGGCATCAACAGCTGGTCGCCGAACATCGTCAGCGCCGCCAGCATGTGGGGCAGCTGGTCGAGCGACGTCGCCGAGTAGGCGTTCTTGGTGCCCAGCCGGCGGAACAGCAGCTGGCCGTAGGTCAGCAGGCCCAGGTTGTGGGCGGTCGGGTTGCCCTGGTAGACCGCGACGGCGTCCTTGCCGTGGTCGCGCCGGACGCGCTGGAGCCCGGTCGCCACCACGTCGAGCGCGTGGTCCCACGCCACCTCGCGCCAGGCCTGGCCGTCGCGGATCATCGGCCGGCGCAGCCGATCGGGGTCATGGTGGAGATCGGCCAGCGCCGTGGCCTTGGGGCACAGGTAGCCGCGCGACAGCGGATCGGCGGCGTCGCCGCGGATGCTGGTCACCCGGTCGCCGTCGACCTCGATCGCGACGCCACAGGTAGCCTCGCACAGGGGACAGCTGCGATAATGCGTGTCGGCCATCCGGCCGAGTCTAGCCCATGCCCGCGCCCACGCTCGACGACCTGCACGCGCTGCACCCGTGGCCGGCCCACCACGGCGACGGGCCGCGCGTCGAGTTCTTGTGGCACGTCGACCTGGCGGCGGCCCCGGCCGACGTCTGGCGGATCACCAGCGACACGTCGCGGCTCAACCGGGCGCTGGGCACCGCGCCGATGCAGTTCGAGGTGCGCGACGGCGAGCGGTGGGGCCGGGCGCGCAGCGGCGGGCGCCTGCACGTGTGGCGCGAGCTGCCGTGGAACTGGGTCGCCGGCGAGTGGCTCGAGTGCGTGCGGGTGTACCAGCGGGGCTACCCGCGGGTGATGCACGCCGTGCAGCGGGTCGCCCCGCGCGGCGACGGCAGCCGGTTCACCGCTTACTTCGGGTTCCTGCCGCGCAGCCGGTTGGCCGCCGCCGCCATCAAGCTGGGCTTCGGCGGCCTCGAGCGCACGTACCGCAAGGTGCTGGCCGACCTCGACCGGCAGATGACCGCGCTGGTGCCAGGCCCGCTGGTGGTGGCGCCGGCCAGCCTGCCGCCGGCGACCCAGGCCCGGCTGGCGACGATCCGCGCCGAGCTCGAGCGCCAGGGCCTCGATCGCGCCGCGGTCGGCCAGCTGGTCGAGTGGGTGGCCACCGGCGACGAGCTCGATCTGGCGCGGATCCAGGTGCGCGCCCAGGCCCGGGCCTGGGGTGTCGACGAGGACCGGCTGCTGGCGGTGTTCCTGCACGCGACTCGGGCCGGCCTGCTCGAGCTGTCGTGGGACCTGGTGTGCCCGCACTGCCGCGGCGCCTTCGGCGTGGGCGCGCTGGGCGAGCTGCCGGCCGCCGGTCACTGCGCGGCGTGTACGATCGACTTCGGCACCGATCGCGACAACGCCGTCGAGATCACCTTCCGCGTGCACCCGTCGATCCGCGCGGTGACCGCCCGCCAGTTCTGCAGCGCCGAGCCGTCGCACAAGGATCACGTCAAGGTGCAGCGGGTGGTCGCGGCCGGCGCCACCACCCACGTGACCGCCCCGCTGGCGCCGCGCCGCTACCGCACGCGCGTCGACGGCGAGCAGCGCTACGGCTACCTCGACGTCACCCCGGCCGGGGCCGAGGCGGTGCGCTGGGCCGCCAGCGCCGAGCCGGCGGTCGCGATCACCGCGCCGACGCCGACCCTCGAGCTGACCAACGACGGCCCGGCTGACGCGGTGTTCGTCGTCGAGGAGGCCCAGTGGTCGGACGTGGCGCTGCGGCCCGGGCGGCTGCTGTCGTTCCAGGAGTTCCGCGACCTGTTCAGCGAGGAGTACCTCGGCAACGACGTCCAGCTGGCCATCGGCGAGCAGACCATCCTGTTCACCGACATGGTCGGCTCGACCTCGCTGTACGCCACCCGCGGTGATCCGGCGGCCTTCGTCGAGGTGCGCAAGCACTTCACCGCGCTGTTCGAGCTGATCGCCGCCCACCGCGGCGCGGTGGTCAAGACCATCGGCGACGCGGCGATGGCCGCGTTCGGCGATCCGCTCGACGCGGTCCGCTGCGCCCGCGCCATCCACGCGCGGTTCCCGCCGGGCTGTACCGACTCGGCGGCGGTCCTGCGCATCTCGCTCAACACCGGCCCGTGCATCGCGGTCCGGCTCAACGCCAACATCGACTACTTCGGCGGCACGGTGAACATCGCGGCCAAGCTGCAGTCGCTGGCCGACGCCTGGCAGGTGGCGATGGCGCGCACCACCTACGACGCCCCCGGTGTGGCGGCGTGGCTGGCCGACCAGGGCGCCACCGTCGAGGCGCTGGCCTACCGCTCGGCGGCGCTGCCGGCCGAGGTGCCGGTGCTGCGGTGGACGGTCTACCCACGCTGACGCCGGTCAGCGCAGGCAGGCCTGGGCCCGATCGGCCGCCAGGCTGGGATCGGCCAGCGGGGCGGCGTGGCCGTCGATCTCGGCCCCGACCGGGTTGTGGTACGGCGGGCGGCTCACCTCGATGGCCTGGCCCGCCGGGACGCCGATCAGGCTCCCGGCAGCGCGGAACGCCGTCGCGCTGGGGTCCTCGGTGGTGATGAGCTGACCGAGCTGGGCGCCCGGCGTCAGGCTCGTGCCCGCGGTGAACCAGTCGGCGATCGGTCGCGGGCCCGGGGCGACGCTGTCGGGCACGTCGTAGGGCGACGCCAGCATGCACGCGAACGTGACCCCGCGCCGGCGCGCGTTGAAGTAGGCCAGGTTGCCGCCCTGGGAGTGCCCGCTCACCCGCACCTGCGACCAGTCCAGGCTGGCGGGGTCGACCCCGGGCGGCAGCGCCACACCGTTGGCGGCGACGAACGCCAGCAGCACCGCGAGCCGGTGGTCGACGCTGTTGGCGACGTCGGTGTCCTGATAGGGCGTGCGGTCGATCCCGGTCAGGACTTCGTCGCGGATCTGCCCGGCGCAGTCGTCGCGATCGACGCCCGGGTTGGGCGCCTGGCACCGGTCGTTGACGCTCCACCGGTTGGCATACGCCACCTGCACGACGGTGTAGCCATGGGCCATCAGCTCGCCGAGCCACAGCTCCGACGCCATGCCGCCGGTCGCCTGATCGTACGGTCGCCCGTAGGTACCGCCGAAGTGGATCCACAGCGGCTTCGTAGGGTCGGGGTGGGTCGGGAGGCCGACCAGGTGGTAGCCGTATCCGATCGCCTGATCGGCCGACGACGCGGTGCCGGCGACGTCGAGCGTGGCCGGATCGATGACGCTGGGTTGCAGCGCACACAGCGTGCCGCTGGCCACCGCCGCGGTGGCGGCGCAGGCGCCGAGGAGCGCCGGGCCAGCCCCGTCGACCGCGTTGGCGTCGACCTGCGCGTCGCCGGGAGCGCCGGCGTCGCCGGCCGGGACCAGGTCGACACCGCCACAGCCCGTCACCCCGGCCGCGAACACGGCGACGAGCGCCAGCCCAGGTCCACCATGCGGGGCTCGCCCGCACACACGCCAACGAGATGTCCTCATGGAGGGTGGGACCCCGAGCCCGCGCGGACGTTAAGTGAGCCGGCCCAGCGGTGCGTCCCGTGGGCAGAGGCCGAGGACGCGCGCGCGTCACCCGGCGCGATCGAGGGCCTGCACCAGCGCCAGGACCTCCTGCCGGGCTTGGTCGCGATCGGCGAACACCACCGGCATCGCCGCGCACAGGCGATCGGTCAACTCCTCGACGTCGAGGAGCTCGGGCGGGGTGGCTCCCAGGGCCGCGGCCCACGCCCGCAGCGGCGGCGGGGCCGGAATCGGCCCCGGGCGACGGCGGCCCAGCTGCGCCAGCAGGTCGGCCTGCTCGCCGACCAGCGCATCGACCGCGTCGCCGCGCCGGACCTCGGCCCCGGCCCGCACCGTCCACGCCCAGCTGTTGCTGGCGAACGCCAGCCGAGGGACCAGCTCGACCTCGAGCACCGCGCCGGCGGCGACCTCGAGCGGCGGCTCGATCGGGAACACCGCCTGGACCCAGTGGGTCGCGGTCGCGCCGATGGCGCTGCTCAGCTCGACCCCCGCGGCCAACGTCGCGACGAAGCTGACCGCGATCGCCGTCACCGGCCCGGCCACGGCGACCGGTGCGGTGCCGGTGAGCACCGCCGGCAGCGGCGCGTCGACGGCGATGGCCGCGCCGGTGGTCTCCGGCCCCACCAGCTCGGCGGCGGTCAGCCGGGCGTAGCCGACCCGGGCCAGGAGCCGCGCCGCCAGCGCGGCCAGCGTCAGGCCGTGGCAGACGCGCAGCGCGTCGACGTCGGCGGCCAGCCCGCGCGGCCGCGCCGCCGCGAACACCAGCCGATAGGCCGCGGGGATGACCACCGCGTCGGCCCGCGCCAGCCGGCGCGCGTGCCGGAACAGCCGGTGCAGCTGCTCGGCCGGCGCGAAGTGCCCGAGGGTCTCGCTGACGATCACCCGCGGCGGCTCCGGCAGCGCGTCGAGCTCGGTGACGTCGGCGCGGATGAGCTCGACCACGTCGCCCAGCTGGTTGGCGGTGATCAGCTCGCGGGCCAGCGCGATGGCCCCGGTCCGCTCGACCGCGAACACCCGGCGCGCGCCGGCGCGGGCGGCCAGCATCGCCAGCAGGCCGGTGCCGGTGCCCAGGTCGAGCACCACGTCGCCCGGGCGCACGGTGGCGGCGATGGCGCGGGCGTAGGCGTCGACCCGGACCCGGTCGAGCACCATCGCGGCCTGCTCGGCCGGATCGGCGTAGCCGTAGAGAGTGGCCATCGCCCGCGCCGGCTAGTTGATCAGCTGCTCGAGGCGGAGGATGCGGCCGTGGACGTCGCCGGTGGTCGGGTCGATGTCGGGATCGAGGAAGATCCGGGTGACGTCGAGGTTGCGCAGCCCGGCCAGGAACTCGGCCGACACCACGGCGGAGGCGTCGAGGCCGATCGGCCACAGCTCGCCGCCCACGCCCAGCGCCGCCGCGAAGGCCACCGCGGCCTGGTCGCTGGAGAAGAAGAACGAGTACGGCCGGCGACACCACAGGTCGCCCCCGGTGGAGGTGAGGTGCCACACCCGGGCCGGCAACAACGCCAGCAGCTCGCCATGGGCCACCGCGCGCTCGGACTCGTGTTCGGCCATGGCGGCACCGTGCCGGCGTTCGGGCACCGGCGCAAGGGGTCTGGTAGCTTCCCCGGCCTATGCGCCTCGCCCTCGCCCTGTTGTCCGCCTCGCTCGTGGCGTGCGGCCCCACCGGCATGACCGGCCCGACGATGAACCGCAAGGTGTCGACCCAGCTGGCCTCGGCCTCGGTGGTGTCGACGGAGATCCTGCAGCGCGAGCCGCGCACCAACCACGCCCGGGTCAAGCACATCCTGATCTCGTGGCAGGACAAGGTCGACGGCAAGCCCGGCGCCGATCCGCGGGCCCTGGCGCGGACCCGGCGCGACGCCGAGCGCCAGGTCCGCAGCCTGCTCGACCAGATCGCCAAGGGCGCCGAGTTCGAGATGCTGATGGGCCTGCACTCCGAGGATCCCGGCAGCGCCACCACCGGCGAGGCCTACGACGTGGCGCCGGACGCCCAGCTGGTCATCGAGTTCCGCCAGCTCGGCCTGCGCCTCGAGGTCGACGAGGTCGGCGTGGTCGAGTCCGACTTCGGCCTGCACATCATCAAGCGCGTCGAATAGCCGCGCGCGGGCCGCGGCGCGATCAGCGCTGGACCAGCACCAGCTGCCGGCGCCGCACCTCGGCCAGCTGGCCCCGGGCGCGCAGGTGGTCGCGGCCGACCACCGCCACCGCGAGCACGCCGCCGACGACCAGCATGCCGAAGGCGATCTGGGTCAGGTGGGCCACCGCCAGCGCCACCGCGCACCAGGTGATGAAGTCCTTGCGCACCATGTACGGCGCGTAGGTGGCGAGGAACCGGATCACCGGGTGGGTGTCCGGCCCGAAGGCGATGGCGGTGGTCGCCGCCGGCCGCAGCGCCGCGGTGCCCGGGGCCGCGCCCGGCGCGATCTCGAACCGCCCGACGTAGTCCTGGCTGTTGGCCGAGCCGACCAAGACGATGATGTTCCAGTACACGCAGTAGATGGAGATGGCGTAGGTGGCGACGCCGACGCCGATGGCCCACCACCACGGGTCGAACCCCAGGTGGCCGAAGTAGTCGACGCCGAAGTAGGCCCGGCAGTGGATGCCGACTGCGACCAGGTAGCCGATCTGCGACAGCTCGTCGACCACCGTGTCGAGCCAGGCCCCGAACTTCGACGACAGCAGCTTGAGCCGGGCGATCTCTCCGTCGATGCAGTCGACGTACGACGCCACCAGCATCACCACCGAGCCGGCGATGGCGCTGTCGATCGGACCGCGCGCGGTGAGCCAGCAACCGATGACCACCAAGACCGCGGTGACCATCGACACCTGGTTGGGCGTGATGGGCGTCTCGACCACGAACTTGGTCAGGAAGATCGACACCGGGCGGAACAGGTACCGGGTGATCGCGGTGTCCTGGTGCTTGTGGATGATCTCGTACAGCAGGCGCGCCGCGCCCCGACGCTCGGCCGGCGTGGTCGCGGGGTGGCGGGCGATGCGGGCGTGGGGACACGCGGTGGCGCCGTCGGCGAGCAGCCGCGCCCCGAGCGCGCGGTCGTCGGCCCCCGCGGCCAATTCGGCGATCACCGCGTCCGCGTCGCGGCCGGCCACCAGGAAGGCCCCGGCGTAGGACCCGGGCGACAGATCGGTGGCCATGGCCTCGGCCGCCGCGACCGCGACCGCGGGGAGCGTCGCTCCGGCGAGCGGCGTCACCAGCGGCGTGTGTACGACCTGGTCGGTGGCGCGGATGACCAGCAGCTGGTCGCAGCCAGCGTCGGCCCAGAACGCCGCGATGTCACCGCGGGCCCGGGCCACCAGCACCCGCGTCGCCCCCGCCCGCACCGCGACCCGGCGCGCACGCTCCGCGAGCCGGAGCCCGACCACGCGCGCGTCGGCGCCCGGAGCGTCGGCGAGGACGACGGCGGCGAGTGACATGGGCAACAGAGGTACTCCCAGTGATGGCAGCGCTGCAAGCCGCGGGCGCGGGTCGCGAGCGGCGACAGCCCGGCGTCACCGACGCGGCGCCGATCGGCCACAGTCCGCGGGCATCGACGACAGTTCTGTAGGCCCGACCACCGTCGAGGACTGGGGAAGATCCATCACCCGATGGGCCCGGCGACCGCCCGAGCTGACAGGTTTCCACCAGGCCGGCCACGGCACCGGGTGCGCTGGGCCCGATCCTGAGCGCACGGGACTTGCATCGCTGTGGCGGCGTGAAGGCTGTGATCCTCGCCGCCGGCTACGACCCGGGCCTGGTGCCCGACGCACCGGCGCGTCCCAAGACGCTGGTGCCGGTCGCGGGCGTGCCGATCTTGCGCCGGACCCTGACGCTGCTGCAGCGGTTCGGCGTCGAGCAGGTGGTGATCGTCGTCGGTCACCTGGCCGACCAGGTGCGCGCCGCGGTCACCTCGTGGTGGCCCGACCTGGACGTCACCTACGTGGACAACCCCGCGTTTCGCACCACCAGCACCGCGGCGTCGCTGGCCTTGGCCCGGCCGTACCTGCTGGGCCATCCGTTCCTGCTCATCGACGGCGACGTGGTGTTCGAGCCGGCCGTGATGACCCGCGTCGTCGAGGGCGGCCCCGACGCGGTGGCGGTCCGCTCGGTCGGCACCCTGGGCGCCGAAGAGGTCAAGGTGGTCGCCGACGCCGGCGATCGGGTGGTCGCGCTCGGCAAGGACGTCCCGGTGCGCGGCGCGATGGGCGAAGCCATCGGCATCCAGCTGCTGTCGGCGGCGACCTCACGCCGGCTGTTCGCGGCGATGGCGCTGCGGCCCCACGCCGACCTCTACTACGAGGATGTCCTCCAGGACCTGGTGCTGGCCGGGGTCGGCCTCCAGGCTGTCGACATCGGCTCGGCCTACGCGTGCGAGATCGACACGGCCGCTGATCTGCGCGAGGCCGACGCCCACCTGGCGGCGCAGCCCGCGTTCGATCCCCGGGCCCCGGCGCGCCTGGCGGTGTGACCCAGGCCGCCGCGCTCGGGGCGGCCCGGCGTGAAGAGGTTGCTCCCGCCCGTCGATCAGGGGCACCATAGCGAGATGCGCGTTTCTCAGCTGTGCCTCCCGCTCCTGCTCGTCGCCGGCTGCGCGACGGCCGCCGGGACCGGCGTCGGCGACGACGACCCGATCGACGCCCGCAGCGACGGTGGATCGTCCACCGACGCGCCCCAGGTGGTCGACGCGCCGCTGCCGACCGACGCGCCGCCGCCGGTCGACGCCCCGGCGGTGCAGACCGTGACCCTGTCGCAGTCGTCGTCGATGGCGATCACCGCGCTGCACACCGTGGCCTGCTCCAACCAGACCACCGGCTTCACCGCCGAGAACAGCTACTACCGCGCCTTCCGGCTGGCGGATTTCGGCGTCACCAACGCGTTCACCGCCACCCGGGTCGACGTCGGCATCGAGCAGGCCACCGGCGTCGGCGGCAGCCAGTCCATGCAGGTCAAGGTCTACACCGTGGCCGGCACGTTCCCGGCCGGCGTGCTGACCCAGATCGCCGGTCAGCTGGTCACGGTGCCCGACAGCGCCACCAACACGGTCATGCAGATCCCGCTGGCGCCGGCCGGCCTGGCCCCGGCCGGCTCGACCGTCGTCGTCGAGGCGTTCATCCCCGACGGCCGGGCCATCGGCAACGTCTTGTACCTGGGCTCGAACGCCGCCGCCGAGAGCGGCCCGACGTACCTGCGCGCGCCCGATTGCGGGTCGACCCAGCCGCAGCCGATCTCCGCGCTGGTGAGCCCCGACCCGCAGGTCCACGTGGTCCTGACGGTCACCGGCACCCACTGAACGCCGGACGCAGGGACCGCTGGCGCGAGCCGGCGCGCGGCGCGGTTCAAAAGCTGCCGGCCAGGCCCAGGCCAGCGCCGTCGGGCACCGCGATGGCGGTGACCATCGTCGACGGCGCGCCGCCCAGGTAGCGCCGGTCCGGGCGCATGCCGCGGGTCAGGTAGGTCGCCAGCGCGAACCCGCCCCAGGTGCCGGCCAGCGTGAGCCCGGCGGCGCCGCGGCTGTCACTGTTGTTGCCGCCGAGGAGGACCGCCGACCCGAAGCCGCCCAGGCCGCCGACCAGCGCCCCGAGCCACACCAGCCGGGCCCGCCCCGACGACCAGGTCAGATCCTTGCCCAGCACCAGGCCGGCGACCGCGCCGGCGTCAAGGGCCAGCGCCATGGTCACCAGCACGGTGTCGGCCTCGACGTCGGGCTCGACGGTCAGCATGCCCAGCCCGGCGGTCGCGAAGCCGAGCGTCGCCAGGGTCCCGACGAAGGTCATCTGGCCCCGGGTCGGCTGAACCCGATCGGCGTAGACCATCCCGCCGACACCGCCCAGCACCAGCCCGCTCAAGACCGCCCCCTGGAACGCCTCGCTCGACTGGGCACCGGCCGGCGAGGCCAGCAAGATCCCGTTGGCGCCGCCGATCAACATGCCGGTGGAGTACCCCTCGGCCACGCCACCGCTGATGTGGCGGTCGCGGGTGCCGAGCAGGCTGCCCACCAGGCCGGCGCCGGTCGAGGCCAGCAAGATGGCAGCGCCGCCGCGCACCTGGCTGTCGGTCACGTCGATCATGACGACGCCGGCGTAGATCGACGCCAGCGTAGTGGTGACGACGAAGCTGGCGCGGCCGTCGGCGGGGTCTTCGCCGGCGTCGGCGGCGGTGGCCGCCGCACCGAACAGCAGGCGGCCCTGCTTGGCGAGGTAGGCGTCGGCCAAGCGGGCCAGCTCGCGGGCCGCGCCGCGCAGCTCGGGATCCGTCGCGGTGGCGGCGGCGAGCGACAGCTTGGCGCGGGCGCCCGCGAAGTCACCCGCGACCAAGCGCGCGTAGCCCTCCTGGTATGGCGCCGCGCCGGGATCGACGGAGGCGGGCTGCCCGACGGGCGGCGGCGGCGAGGCGACCGGCGGCGGCGAGGCGACCGGCGGCGCCGGGGCGATCGGAGCGACGGGCGGCGCACCGAGCCCGGGCTGGGCCTGGGCGGTCACCGCCAGGCCGCCCAGCACGACACCGAGGCACGTGAGGCGCAACGTGGACATGGGGCGACGGTACCGCGCCGCCCGACGGATTGCTCAGCGGGTGCTGATGAGCTTGCGCAGAAACGGCACCACCTGCTTGGCGGTCAGCTCCTCGGCGACCGCCATCACGCAGTCGTTCATGCCGCCGGCCACGCCGCGGGCGTCGGTGGAGGTCATCGCCTTGCCCGAGCCGCTGGCCGAGGCCGCGCGCTGCTCGGTCCACTTCTCGCTGCCGTCGACGCCGCTCCACGGCGCCACCCGCACCGTCACCGTGCACGCGATCTCGGCGCGGGTGCCGCGGGTGCTGACGGTGAGCACCGCGATGGTCGGCGCCACCACGAAGGCGCGGGTCCCGGCGGCCGCCAGCTCGCGCTCGGTGGGCGCGGCGCCCGGCCACTCGATCGACACGCCGGGCGTGCGCCGCGCGACGGTGGCCTTGACGGTGCGGGCCAGCTTGGCGACCGCGTCCCCCGGCGCCTTGCGCGACAGGTCAGCGCCAGCGCCGGTGTGGACGTAGATCGCGGGCGCGTTGGCGACCGGCGTGACCGGCGCGAACTGCCGCTCGAGGTTGGCGCGGGTCGTCGCCGCCAGGCTGCGCACCTTGGCGTCGCCGTCGCGCGCGGCTGCCGCCAACGCCGCCAGCGCGTCGGTGCGAGCGTCGGCCGGGGTCGACGCGTCGATCGCCTTGCCCAGCGCCAGCACCGCGAGCCGGCGGACCTGGGGCTCGCGATCGCCGCGCAGCCCCGCGGCCAGCGCCCGCACCGCGCGGCCGTCGTGGCTCTTGGCCAGCACCAGCACCGCCGCGACCCGGCGCTTGTAGCTCGACGATGACGCCAGCTGGCGGGCCTCGTCGCTGACGAGATCCGCACGGGCCACCCCGCCGAGGAGCGCGCCCGTTACGACCAAGCCTGCCAGCGCAGCGCGCACGACGAGCACCATACCACGGCACGCTCGACGGCTGCCGCACCGCCGACGCGCCTACGTCGGCGCACATCACCCGGCGACGCCTACCTCGCGTCGCGGCGCGGACGCGCGACCGCCTCGGGCAGCCCCCGCGCCGCCAGCGCGCGGCTCATCGCGCCCAGGCCCAGCATCGTCGCCACCCAGATGACCCAGGCGATCTCCACGACGCCGTCCCACCGCACCACCGCCGCCGCCAGGGTCGCCACCGCCAGCACCGCCGTGGTCGTGATCCCCGGCCACCGCAGGCAGGCCACCAGGGCCGCGATCTCGACCGCGGCGGCCATCGCCACCGCGCGGTCGGCACCGTCGACGCGCAGCAGCTGCCACGACAGCACCGCGACCACCGCGACCGCCGCCAGCGCCGCGGCGGTCAGGAGCAAGCTGCGCGGCCGAACCGACATCCGGCGACTCTACCGCGGGTCTTGGCCGCGCGGCGGCGCGATCGGCGCTGGGCCGGACGTGGCTCAGATCGGCTGCAGGCCGAACGTGACCACCACCCGCGCGCCGTCGCCGGTGAGGATGGCGGTGACGTCGCGCCGCCACCCGGCCTCGAACGCCGCCAGCACCACCTCGCGCCCCATCGAGTCGTTGGCGCCGATCGGATCGTAGTCCCACAGGTCCAGGCTGAACTTGATCGCGTTGCCGCCCTGGGGACGCACGTTCAGGATCGCCTCGCTGATGAAGGTTCCCTGCGGCCAGGTCTGGCCCTCGGCGATGGTGACGTAGTTGCCGGTGCCCTTGTCGAACAAGGTCGACGCCGAGTCGCCCTCGGCGGTGATCCGCCCGTACAGCTCGAGGTCGTTGCCGGCGTCGCCACCGTCGCTCTCGACCCGGATGCTCTTGAGCGTGACCTTGACCTTCTGGCTGACCCGCTCGCAGTTCTTGACCTCGTAGTCGGTCGTGAGCGAGATGCGGCCGGGCGAGTTGTCGGCCAGGTAGCTCAGCTTGTAGGCGATGGGCGCGCCCGGCGAGTCCTTCGAGTAGTCGCCGCCGGCCTTGATGAAGTCGATCAGCGCGTCGTAGCTGTCGATGGTGCGGGCCGCCTCGGCGCCCGAGCCGCCCAGGATGAACGCCGAGATCTTCGACTTGGAGATGATGTCCTTGTAGGTGACCGACACGTCGCCCGACACGTCGACCCCGCCGGAGTAGGCGAAGTCGAGCGCGGCCTGCATCTCCTCGGCCGAGTACTCGGACTCGAAGGTGAACACCACCATGCGCCCGTAGGTGACGCTCGACACGTACAGCGGCGGGTTGCCGTCGGGCAGCCGGGCCTCCACGTCGGCCAGGGTCACGGCGTCGCTGAAGAAGTCACTGGGCCGGGCCGGGGCG
Source organism: Kofleriaceae bacterium (assembly GCA_041389965.1). Taxonomy (GTDB): domain Bacteria; phylum Myxococcota_A; class Polyangia; order Haliangiales; family Haliangiaceae; genus UBA2376. Next base: position 293,002 of record JAWKQV010000005.1, read on the forward strand.
TCCAGATCGACCGTGTAGTAGGCCTGGGTGTACTTCACCAGGTAGCGGCTGCGGGTCTGCTGCGAGCTCCAATCGAACGAGGCGCTGATGCGCCCGGCCGAGCCCAGCCACGACACCTCGGCGCCCAGGGCCAGCGCCAGCTGCTCGTCGGAGTGGACCTCCTCGATCTCCGAGTAGATGTTGGCCGGGGTGGCGCCGTCGAGCTCGCTGTCGAGAATGCCGGCCAGGGCGTTGCGGTAGCTCGACAGGCTGGGGTGCTCGAGGACGGCGCTCTTCGAGCCGGCCAGGTTCTCGAGCCCGATCGAGATGGTGAGCGGCTTGCGCTCGAACCCGACCTGGGCGAACAGGCCGGCGTAGACCGACTCGCCGGCGACGATGGCGCCCGGCCACATCGAGTCCGAGTTGGCGGCGTAGGCCACGATGCGATCGAACTGCCGGGTCTCCTGCAGGTTCTGGCGCACGCACTGGTAGTCGCCCTCCCGGGCCGGCGCGCTCGACGGTCCTTCGGCGATGCCGGGCGAGTCCGCCGGCAGGAACGCCAGCCCGCGGATGTACGCGTCGATGGCGTTCGCTTGATCGATGGAGTCGACCACGGGCGGGTCCCCCGCACACGCAGCCACGGTCAGGGCGAGAATGGGTGTGAGCTGGGAAAGGCGCATGGTCGGACCATCAAGCAAGTGCTTTGCCAGTCCATCGTCTTATTGTTTCAGCATGTTAGATGCGAACGGAAGGTGGGGTCGCCAGTCCGCTGGCTGATCGATCAGCCGCACCGCCCGGGGTCTGTCGTCACCAGCCACCCGCGCTTGCCCCGCCGTGGTTTGCCTCGCCCGGGGATCGCGACGGAAGATGACGCGTGCGCCCGCGCGTGCTCCTCCACGGCTTCGCCCAGCCCCCGACCGCCTGGGGCGACCTCGTCGCGCAGCTGGACGCCGCCGCCCTCGCTTTGCCTGGCCACGCCGCGGACGCGCCGCTCGGCGCTACCTGGGATGAGACCATCGACGCCCTGGCCGCGCGCCTGCCCGCACACGCGCTGGTCATCGGCTACTCGCTCGGGGCTCGGCTGGCGCTGGGCCTGTTGGCCGCCGATCGGATCGACGGCGCGATCTTGATCAGCGTGCACCCGGGGCTGGCGTCGGCGACCGACCGCGCGGCGCGCCGCGCCGCCGACGCCGCGTGGATCGAGGCGCTGCGCACCCGCCCGTGGCCAGAGGTCCTCGACGCCTGGGAGGCCCAGCCCATCTTCGCCACCGCCGCGCGCGCCCCGCGCGAGCGCCGCGCCGCCCGACGCCGGGCCCGGGCCCAGCTCGAGCCCACCGGGCTGGCCGCCGCGATGGCGGTGCTCGGCCTCGGCGCCATGCCCGACCTGGCCGACGCGCTGGTGGCGCGCGCCGGCCGCGCGCGCCTGATCGTCGGCGCCGACGACGGCAAATTTCGGCAGCTCGCCACCGCGCTGGCGGCCCGGGCCCCGACGCTGGGGCCGACCATCGTCGACGGCAGCGGCCACGATCCCACGCTGGAGCAGCCAACCCGCCTGGCGGCCGAGATCGGCGCGCTGGCCCACCAGCTCGACGCCACCGCGGCGTCGATGCGGTGATACTGGAGGCATGGGGACAGCCACCGATGCGCGCGCGGTGCGAGCCGCGCTGGAAGCCGGGACCACCACACCACGCGACGGCTTGGCCGCGCTGGTCGAGCTGGCGCGCGGCGCGCCGACCCGCGGGCACCGGACCCAGGCGTACCACCTGCTTGGCGATCTGGCCGGGCGGGCGTTCGGCGCGCCGTGGGAGGTAGCCGAACGGGCCGCCTTCGCGCTGCTCGAGCTGGCCCGCATCGTCGACGCGCCCGACGAGTGCCGCGCCCTGATCGTGGCGATGGGCCGCGGCTTCCGCAACGCGTGGCTCCTGCCCTACGTGCACCGCCGCATGTCGGATCCCGATCCGGCCACCGTCGCGGCGGCCGCCAGCGCGGCCGGCGGGCTCGGCTTCGCGGCGCTCGAAGAAGCGGTGGCCGAGCTGGTCGTCGACGACGCGCCGGCGCCGCAGCGGCTGGCGGCGATCGCGGCGCTGGGGCGCATGGGCAGCTCGGGCGCCGCCGCGCGGCTGGCGCCGTTGGTGGCTGGCGACGCCCGCGAGGCCGCCGCCGCGCTCACCGCGCTGACCGAGATCCGCTCGCCGGTGGCGGTGGCCGAGGCGACGGCGCTGCTGACGACCGAGGTCGAGCCCGAGGTGACGATCGCCGCGGTCCGCTACCTGGCCGAGCTGGGTGCCGCCGAGGTGCTGCCGGCGCTGCGGCGGCTGGCGCGCGACGACGATCCGGCGCTGCGCACCGCGGCCAGCTTCGCGTCGCGGGTGTGGAAGGCCGAGCAGGCGCGCGACGCGGGCGAGCGGTTCCTGGTCCCGCTGACCGAGCGCGATCGCGCGGTGCGGGCGGCGCTGGCCCGCCGGCTGCGCACGGTGCCGGTGGCCGAGGTGCTCGAGCACGCCGAGGTGCTCCTGAGCGACGCTGCCGAGGGCGTCGTGCAGATCCTGGCCGAGCTGCGCGAGCCCGAGGTGACCCGGTTCTTGCTCGACCTGGTCGGGCGCGCCGCCTTGCCCGAGGTCGTGCGAGCCCGCGCGGCGCTGGCCATCGAGGCCAACCAGCCGTGGGAGCGAGAGGCCCTGGCCGGGATCATCGCCGACGCCGGCCAACCCGAGGCGGTGCGGATCGCCGCGGCCCAGACCATGGGCGCGTTCGCCGATCTCGACGAGCTGGACGCCCGCATCGGCCCGCTGGCGACCGCGGCCGCGCCCGGCCTGCGCGGCGCCTACCTGTGGGCGCTACAGCTGGCGGCCCGGCCCAGCAAGCTGGCCGGCCCGGCCCGCACGCGGGTGGTGGCCACGGTGACGCGGCTGTTGGCCGACGCCGACCCGCTGGTGCGCCGGCGCGCCGCGTACGTCGCGGGCAACCTGGCGCTGACCGAGCTGGCGGCGGCCCTGGTCGCGGCGGCCCGGGGCGACACCGACGACGACCAGCGGATCGCGGTGTTCGTGGCGCTGGGCGAGCTGCGCGCGGCCGAGGCGTTCGCCGACACGCTCGAGCTGGCCCGGGCGCTGGCCGGGAGCAGCGCGCCCCGGGTGCTGGTGGCCGCGCTGCGCGCGCTGTCGTCGATCGTCGGGGCTCACCCGTCGCTGCCGCTCGACCTCGGACCGATCGCCGGGCGGACGACCAGCCTGCTCGGGCACGCCGACGCGCTGGTGCGCGAGGCCGCGGTGCGGATCGCCGGCCTGGCCCGCGGCGCGGTGACGCCGCCGGCGGTGCTCAAGCTCGCCGGGGACGGCTCGGCCCGGGTCCGTGCCGAGGCGCTGACCGCGCTGGGCCGGCTGGCGGTGCGCGACGCCGAGCCGGTGCTGATCGCGGCGTTCCAGGACGCCGACCCGGCCATCCACGAGCGGGCCGCCCGGGCCCTGATCGAGCTGGGTGGTCGGCGCGCCCTCGACGAGGTCATCGGCTACGTCGGCGGCGACGGCGACGACGCGGCCCGGGCCCACGTCGCCGGCCACCTGATCATCCCGCCCGGCGAGGCCGAGCACTTTCTGCCCCGGCTCGACGCCACGCTGGGGCGGCTGGGCCCCGACGACGCCGCCTACGAGCCGGTGCTGGCGGCCAAGCTCGAGCTGCTCGAGGCCCGCGCCGGCGGCGGCGCCGACCCCGCCGACATCGACGCCGCCATCATCGGGGCGTTCCCGTCGTTCGAGCACTTCGTGCGCCTCAAGGGGTTCGACACCCTGGTCAAGAGCATCCGCACCGCCGAGGCGCTGTACCGCTCGACCGGCAGCCTGGCCGACGCCGACCAGTCGCCGCCGATCGTGCTGTGGATGAAGGTGCTCGAGAACTACGTCCACGCCTGGCTCGGCGCCCGGCTGTCGACGGTGCAGCGCGACCCCACCGCGCTGTTCGACTACGTCGATCAGCTGGCGGCCGCCTGGGGCAGCTACCAGCGCTACGTCGGCGACCGCTGGAAAGACCAGGTCGAGCTAGGCTCGGCCCGGGTCGACGTCCCGGCCCGGGCGCTGCCCAACACGCTGCGCGACTTCCAGGATCGCAAGCGCAAGCGCCTCGACTCGCCGCTGTCGGTGACCGAGTGGGCCCGGCTCTTGGTGTTCTTCGCCGTCGAGCACCCGTCGGGCGTGCGCAACCTGTTCAAGCTGCCGGCCAAGGGCGGCGACCAGATCATCCGCCTGGCCCACCGCCTCCACACGCTGGCCGCGGTGCGCAACCTGGTCACCCACCGCGCCGCGGCCTCGGGCGCCACCCTGGCCGCCTTCCGCAAGAGCTACTACTTGTCGTTCGAGGACCTGGCGCAGATGGCGTGAGCCGCGAGTCATCCGGCGACGGTGAGCTGGTGGTAGAGCGCCTGCAGGTCGGCCGGCGCCAGGTGGGTGGCGCCGCCGTCGTGGAGCGCCGCCGCGGTCAGCCGCCGCTTGTCGTCTTGCAGCGCGCAGATGGCATCCTCGACGGTGCCGCGCGCCACCAGCTTGTAGACGTGGACCGGGCGGTCCTGGCCGATGCGGTGGGCCCGGTCGGCGGCCTGGGCTTCGGCCGCCGGGTTCCACCACGGGTCGTAGTGGATGACGGTGTCGGCGCGGGTCAGGTTGAGCCCGACGCCGCCGGCCTTGAGGCTCACCAGGAAGATCGGCGCCGCGCCGGCCTGGAACCGCCGCACCACCTGCTCGCGATCGCGGGTGGCGCCGGTCAGCTTGAGCGTGGCCAGGCCGGCCGCGGCGCAGGCCCGCTCGATCAGGGTCAGCATCGACGTGAACTGCGAGAACACCAGCGTCGCGCGGCCGGCGTCGACCAGCTCGGCCAGCCTGGCCAGCAGGTGCTCGAGCTTGGCCGAGCCGGTGACCGCGCGGGCCTGGGGCAGCTTGAGCAGCCGCGGGTCGCAGCAGCACTGGCGCAGCTTGAGGAGCGCGTCGAGGATCGCCATCGACACCTGGGGCAGCGCGGCGGCCTTGAGCGCGGCCCGGACCTCGGCGTCGAGGCTGAGCCGCAGGCTCTCGTACAGATCGCGCTGGGCGGCGTCGAGCTCGATGCGCTCCACGATCTCGGTGCGCGGCGGCAGGTCGAGCTCGACCTCGGGCTTGCGGCGCCGCAAGAGGAACGGCCGGATCCGCTGGCGCAGGGCGTCGAGCACCGGCGTCGCGGCGTGGCGTTCGATGGGCCGGCGGAAGCGGGCGTCGAACGCCGCGCGCCGCCCCAGGAGGCCGGGCACCACCACGTCGAGCTGCGACCACAGCTCGCCCAGGTGGTTCTCGATCGGCGTGCCGGTGACCGCGAAGCGGCTGCGCGCCACCAGCCCGGCGGCGGCCGCCCGCAGCTGGGTGTCGGCGTTCTTGATGGCCTGGGCCTCGTCGAAGATGACGGTGGTCCACGCGATCGCGCCCAGCACCTCGAGGTCGCGGGCCAGGGTCTGGTACGAGGTGATCACCAGCGGCGACCGCGCCACCGCGGCGGCGGCGACCGGCCGCTCGCCGCCCAGGTGGATGGCCGGACGCAGCGCGGGCGCGAACCGCGCGGCCTCGGCGGCCCAGTTGCCCACCACGCTGCGCGGCGCCACCACCAGGGCGGGGGCGCCGTCGGCCAGGGCCAGCCCGTCGAGGAACGCCAGCACCTGGACCGTCTTGCCCAGGCCCATGTCGTCGGCCAGGACCCCGCCCAGGCCGGCCTCGTGGAGGACGCGCAACCACGCCAGGCCCACCTGCTGGTACGGCCGCAGGGTGCCGACGAAGCCGGCGCCGGGGGTGGCCGGCGCCAGGTCCACCAGGCGCTCGAGCTGGGCTCGGGCCGCGGCCAGCGCCGGCGCGTCGACGCCGTCGAGGGCCGCCACCACCGGCGCCGGCAACCGGAGTAAGCCGTCGGCATCGAGGCCGCGCAGCTCGAGCTCGATCAGCGGGCCCAGCCAGCGCGCCAGGCGCTCGCCGCTGACGTACACCAGCTCGCCCTCGGGCAACCGCAGGTTCATCCCGGCGCCGGCGAGCAGCGCGCCGCCCGGCTCGACCACCAGCTCGCCGCTGCGGATCGCGGCCAGGAGCACGGGCAACAGCGGCACCGTGCGGCCATCGATGGTGACCCCCAGCGCCAGGCTGAACCACGCGGTGCCCTCCCCGATCGGCCGCACCGCCTCGAGCCAGGTCACCTCGACCGCGGGCGCCTCGAGCGGGAAGCTGGGGTCGACCACGCAGGTCCAGCCGGCCGCTCGCAGCGCCGGGATCATCAGGTGGGCCACCGCCCGGGCGTTGGCCAACAGGGCCAGGCTCGACGGCGCCGCGACCGGATACGGCAGCTGGGCCAGCAGGCGATCGAGCCGCGCCCGGGCCCGGCCCTCGGCCACCAGGTCGCGCGGCGCCGGCCGCTCGGGCTGCCACACGCCCAGCTCGAAGTGCTCGTCGCCGTAGCCGGCCTCGGCCCACACGGTCAGCGTGTTGCGCTGGTCGGCGTCGAGGCCGACGGTCAGCCGCGGCACGAGCGGCGCCGGCGCCGGCGCGCGCGTCCCCAGCGCCACCGCGCCCGGCCACAGCGGCGCCAGGCTGCGCTCGACGGTGGCCCGCATCGCGCTCGGGACCGGCGGGCTGGTCACCAGGCGCTGGGCGAGCTCGGACGGCATCCCGACGTCGAGCGGCCCCAGCTCGCCGGCGGCTGGGTCGAGGTAGTGCGTCGTCGCCGCGGGCACCACCAGCTGCGGCGGCGGCAGGCCCAGCCGGAAGCTGCCCGGCGGATCGGCGACCGGGTGCCACGCCAGCTGTGCGCGGCGGGGCGGCCCCCACCCGAGGGCGACGCCGTCGGGGCGCTGCCAGAACAGCCGCCCGGTCGCGGCCAGCTCGGCCAAGAGCTCGCCGTGGATCGCGTCGATCCGCAGCCGCGTCACCTGCGGCATGGCGCGGGTCACGGCGCGCAGCATCGCGATGCGGCGCAGGTCGTCGACCTCGACCCAGCGCGGCGCGCCGCGCTGGGGATCGGCCAGCGCCGCCATCGGCAAGCCGGGCGTCAGCGCGCCGGTCCGCAGCCGGGTGCATGGCACCACCGTCAGCCCCAGCGTACCGTCGTCGCCGTCGAGCACGTAGGCGACGGCGTGGTTGGTCGGTGGCGCGGGCGACGGCGCCGGCGCGTCGTGGCGCCCCAGCTCGGCCAGCCACTCCCCGACCCGGGCCTGGTGCGCGGCCGCGCGCTCGGCCTCGGCGTACCGACGCTCGTCGGCCAACACCACCAGCGCCGTGGCGGCGGCGTGCGCGCAGTCGGCGCCGACCGCGCACGTACACTCGCCGCGCAGCACCTCGCCCGACGGCTGGTACCGCACCGTCACCACGTGCTCGGCCACCCGCGCCACCACCGGCCACGGCGGCGGCTTCACCACATGGACCCGCGCCAGCAAGTCCCGGCCGCCGGCGGCGGCCGCAGCGCCGAAGCACCGCGCGACCAGCCGGGCCGCGCTGGCCGGGATCTCGACCATCGTCACGGCGCCGACCCTACCAGGCGACGGTCGTCCGCGCTCACCGCGGCGGTCGCGCCAGCGGGAACCGCGCGAGCGAGCGCCACGGCCCGCCGGCACGCTGCTCGATCAGCTCGACCATCGCGAACGTGAGCTCGGTCGGCAGCGCGCGCGCCGTGAGATCCGCGAAGCTCGCGTCGGTGCAGGTGCCGTTGCGGGGGTGGATGAGCGTCAGGTGTGGCGCCGCCTGGCGGACCTCGGCCACCGCGCCGGCCAGGACCTGTCGACGCAGCGCCGCGTAGGCCGCCAGCCCGGCGCGCGCCGGCAGCAGCACGCCACGGCCGGCATCGAAGCGCTCGGGCGGGCCGAAGCCCAAGGTCAGCGCCGGCAGCGCGCCGGCAGCCAGCGTGGCGACCACGCGGGCCTCGTCGGCCAGCTCGTCCTCGCGCGCCAGCGTCACGTGGGCGCGGATGAGCGCGGCCTGGGCCGGGTTCCACGCCCGCCGGGCCCGCTCGAGCTCCACCGCCGCGGCCGGCTCGACGAACAAGGTGAGCTGACGCCGGATCACCATGGCGCGAGTCTACCGGCAGCCGCCCGGCGATCGCGGGTACGATCCGCCCGATGCCGCCTCGCCTGCCGCTGGTCGTCACCTGCGTGGTCACCCTGTCCGCCGCGTGCGGCGACGACCCGGCCCCGCCGGTGGCCACGGTGGTCCAGGGCCACCTCGAGCTGCGGGTGTGGGACGCGCCGGCGCGGCTGGCGCTGGTCCGCGACGGCGAGGTGGTGTGGGAGACCGCACCGGGCCGGACCGGCGGCACCGGCTTCGTCGCCACCCGCCAGACCGCCCCGACGTTGCCGGGCTACCCCGGCGGGGTGCAGATGAGCTTCGGGTCGTTCCGCTTCGGCCCCGACGCCGACACGCCGTGGCAGGGCGTCACCGCGCTGCGCGGGCTGGAGGTCGGCCCCGACGCGGTCAGCTTCGCGCTCGCCGGCGACGACGGCACCGCGCTCGGCCGCGGCACCGCCACCCTGAGCGCGGCCGACGACGGCGGCGAGTTGGTGCTCAGCCTCGACCTGGCCAGCGCCGCGGGCAATCGCGCGGCGCTGGCGTTCGGATGCACCGCCGACGAGCACTTCCTCGGCCTGGGCGGCCAGTCGTGGGCGATCGACCACCGCGGCCAGGCCGTGCCGCTGTGGGTGCAAGAAGATGGCATCGGCAAGCTCGACGTCGCCGACGACGACTACGAGGGGGTGTGGGCGCTGACCGGCCGGCGCCACTCGACCCACACGCCGATGCCGATGATGCTGTCGTCGCGCGGCTGGGCGCTGGCGATCGACACGTCGGCCCGGGCGGTGTTCGACCTGTGCGCCGCCGCCCCCGCCACCGCCCGGCTGGAGACGTGGGACCAGGCCCTCGCGCTCCACCTGTTCGTCGGGCCCACCCCGCGCCAGGCGATCGACCGCCTCACCGCGTGGGTCGGCCGGCCCGAGGTGCCGCCGGCGTTCGCGTTCGCGCCGTGGCTCGACGCCATCTACGGCGAGGCCAGCGTCCGCCGCGTCGCCGATGCGCTGCGCGCGGCCGACGTCCCGGTCAGCGCGCTGTGGACCGAGGACTGGCGCGGCGGCAACGACGAGAGCGCCGGCGGCGGCGGCTACGTGCTCGAGGAGAACTGGCGGGTCGCGCGCGACATCTACCCTGACTTCGAGGGGCTGGCCGCCGACCTGCACCAGCGCGGCTTCAAGTTCCTGACCTACGCCAACACGTTCATCGACAGCCAGGCCGACGTCTACGCCGAGGCGCTGGCCCTGGGCCACGAGATCAAGCGCGCCGACGGCTCGCCGTACCTGTTCACCGGCGTGAAGTTCCGCGACTCGACCATGCTCGACCTGACCAACCCGGCGGCGGTGGCGTGGGCCAAGGGCGTCTACGGCGAGGCCATCGCGCTCGGCTCAGACGGGTGGATGGCGGACTTCGCCGAGTGGCTGCCGACCGACGCGCAGCTGGCCTCGGGCCAGGACGCGCTCACCTACCACAACCGCTACCCGGTCGACTGGGCCAAGCTCAACTGGGAGCTGGTGCGCGACGCCGAGGCCGCCGACGGCGTCGAGCGGCTCACGTTCGCCCGCGCGGCCCACCTCGGCGCGCAGCGCTACGTCCAGGTGCTGTGGGCCGGCGACCAGCAGACCGACTGGAGCGACGGCGACGGCCTGCCGTCGGTGATCCCGATGGGCATCGGCCTGGGCCTGACCGGGTTCCCGTACTTCGGCCATGACATCGCCGGCTACATGAGCCAGACCACGGTGCCGGTGACCCAGGAGCTGTGGTTTCGCTGGGTGACGTTCGGCGCGCTGTCACCGGTGATGCGGACCCACCACGGCCGCAGCGCCCGCGACAACTGGAACTGGGAGCGCGACGCCGCGTCGACGGCGCACCTGGCGCGCTGGGCCCGGCTGCACATGCAGCTGGTGCCGTACCAGCTGACGATGGCCGCCGCGGCGGCGGCGACCGGCGCGCCGCTGTTCCGTCCGTTCGTCCTCGACTACCCGGCCTGGGCGCCGGGCTGGAGCATCACGGACGAGTACCTCCTGGGCGATCGCATCGCGGTGGCGCCGGTCCAGGTCGAGGGCGCCACCACCCGCGACGTGCGGCTGCCGGCCGGCACCTGGTACGGCCTGCTCGACGGCGCAGCGGTGGTCAGCGACGGTGCCGCGCCGCACACCGCGACCGCCACTGCCACCGAGATCCCGGCCTTCGTCCCCGACTGCGCGGTCCTGGCGCTCTACCCGCCCGAGGTCGACACCGTGGTCGACGCCGCGCCGGGGATCGTCACCGCGGCGTCGATCGGCGACGACCGCGAGGTGTGGATCTACCCGTGCGCCGCCACGCCCGGGCCGGCCAGCACCCTGACCGAGCCGGGCGGGCTGGCCTACACCCGCGGCCCCGGCGCGGTGGCCGCCAGCGGCGCGGCCTGGAACGGCGCGCCGATCACGTTCACCACCGACGGCAGGTGGCTGGTGGTCGATGTCGTCGGGCCGGGCGCGCTGACCGTCGGTGGGACCGAGGTGGTGAGGGTGTCCGGCGGCGCCGCGACGCGCCGGCTGCGCCTGCGGCTGGTGGCGCCGTGATCACGCCGGCGCGTTTCGATCAGGTGCCCAGGCCGTGGGCCGCGGCGCTGGCGCGGTTGGCGGCCTCGGCGCGCTGCAGCGCCGGTCGCGCCGCCAGGCGGTCGGCGTAGGCCTGCAGCGCCGGCCGCGGCTCGATCATCTTGAACATCAGCATGTAGCGCAACGTGCCGCCGAAGATCACGTCGGCCATCGAGAAGGTCGAGCCGAGCAGGTAGTCTCGGTCGGTCACCGCGTGGACCATCGCCGCCACCATCGCGTCGTAGGCGCCCCACCCGGCCTGGCCATCCTTGAAGTCCCAGCCGGCCTGCTTGGCCATCGCGCCGGGCTCGATCACCGACGGCGCGAACAGCGCCCACCGCAGGTACGGCGCGCGGCGCGGATCGTCGAGCGCGGGCGCCAGGCGCCCGGCGGCGTAGCGGTCGGCCAGGTACAGCCCGATGGCCGCGGTCTCGGTGACCACGGCGTCGCCGTCGGTCAGGATCGGCAGCTTGCCCATCGGGTTGAGCGCGAGGATCGTCGGGGTCTTCTGTTGGCCGGTGCGGATGTCGACGAACTCGAGGCGGTAGTCGACGCCGACCTCCTCGAGCATCCACACGACGGTCGCCGCACGCGAGAACGGATGGTGGTAGAGCACGATGGACATGGCGTGAGGGTACGCGAGTCCCGTCTCGATCGATCGCGACCGAGATCGCGAAACCTTTCGGAGCCGGCCGCCTCCAAGCTGCCATGAAGCTCATCCCCTCGCTGTTCCTCGCCGTCGCGTTCACCGCCACCGCCTGCGGCGGTTCGTCCAAGCCCGCCGCGATGGCGCCGGCCACCGAGCCCGCGGCCACCGCCGACATCGTCGACACCGCGGTCGCCGCCGGCTCGTTCACCACGCTGGTGGCGGCGGTCAAGGCCGCTGGCCTGGTCGACACCCTGAAGGGGCCCGGCCCGTTCACCGTGTTCGCCCCGACCGACGAGGCGTTCGCCAAGCTGCCGCCCGGCACCGTCGAGGCGCTCCTGGCCGACAAGGCCGCGCTGACCAAGGTGCTGACCTACCACGTGGTCGCCGGCGACGTCCGCGCCGCCCAGGTCGCGGGCATGACCAGCGCCACCACGCTCCAAGGTGGCACCCTGGCCATCGACGCCTCGGCCGGCGTGCGCGTCAACGACGCCACGGTGATCAAGGCCGACGTCGTCGCCGCCAACGGCGTCATCCACGTGATCGACACCGTCCTGTTGCCGCAGTAGGTCGCAGGCGGCGCCGCCGCCGATCGTCGACCTGTTCACCGTCCTGTGACAGATCGGCGACGCTGGCGCTGCAGGCGGCGCGCACGGTCGAGGCCGATGAGCATCTCGCGCCGCCGCTTCCTGCAAGGCACCGTGGCCCTCCCGCTGGCGTCGGTCTTGCCGCTGGGCACCGGCTGCGCCGACGCCGCCGACCCCGACCCGGTGGCGTTCTTGCATGGCGTGGCCAGCGGCGACCCTACCTCCACCGCGGTCATCCTGTGGACCCGGGTCACCACGCCCACGCCGGCCGAGCCGGTCGAGGTCGCGTGGGAGATCTCGGCCGACGACTTCGCCACCACCGCGGCGGCCGGCGTGGTCACCACCGACGCCAGCCGCGACTTTACGGTCAAGCTCGATGCCACCGGCCTCACGCCCGGCACCACCTACCGGTACCGCTTCACCGCGCTCGGCGAGACCTCGGTGGCGGGCCGGGTCCGCCTGCCTGCCGCCGGAGCCACCGCGTCGCTGCGGCTCGGCGTGGTGTCGTGCTCGAGCCTGGCCCACGGCTACTTCCATTGCTACCGCGCGCTCGCCGCGCAGGACGTCGACGCGGTGGTCCACCTGGGCGACTACATCTACGAGTACGGCACCGGTGAGTACGGCGACGTGCGACCGTACCAGCCGGCGCACGAGGCGCTCACCCTCGACGACTACCGCGCCCGCTACGCCCAGTACCGCGGCGACCCCGACCTGCAGGCGATCCACGCCGCCCACCCGTTCATCCCGGTGTGGGACGATCACGAGGTCGCCGACAACGCCTACGCCGGCGGAGCCAACAACCACCAGCCCGACACCGAGGGGCCGTTCTCGGCGCGGCTGATGGCGGCGGCCCAGGCCTACCGCGAGTGGATGCCGATCCGCGACAGCGCCGACGGCCACATCTACCGGCAGCTGGGCTTTGGCGACCTGGTCGACCTGTTCATGCTCGACACCCGGCTCATCGGCCGCGACGTGCAGAGCGACGTCGGCGGCCCCCCCATCGACGATCCGGCGCGGACGTTGCTCGGCGCGGTCCAGGAGGCGTGGCTGGCCGAGGTGTTGCCGGCGTCGACCGCGACGTGGCGGCTCATCGGCCAGCAGGTGATGATGGGCCAGCTGCCGCAGTTCGTGAACCCCGACGCGTGGGATGGCTATCCCGCCGCGCGCACCCGGTTCTTCGACCTGCTCGAGCAGGCCCAGGTCGACGACGTCGTGGTCCTCACCGGCGACATCCACTCGTCGTGGGCGATGGACCTCGCCCGCGATCCCGCCGACGTCGCCGCCTACGATCCCGCCACCGGCCGCGGCAGCCTGGCGGTCGAGCTGGTGACGCCGGCGATCTCGTCACCCGGTCTGCCCGAGAGCTTCGCCGACACCGTGGCCAGCCGGCTGGCCGAGAACCGCCACCTGAAGTTCGCCGAGGTCTCGCGCCGCGGCTTCGTGATCCTCGACATCGACCACGCCCGGGTCCGCGGAACCTTCTTCCATCTGACCGAGGCCGAGCTCATCGACCCGACGCCGGCCGACCCGGTGCAGGCCGCGCAGGTCGAGGTCGCCCGCGGCACCGCCCGCTGGGTCAAGCAGTAGCGGCACGCCGTCGCGCGCCCAGCTGCCACCCGGGCTGGCCCCGCCGCGGCTAGCCCAGGATCTCGAACGGGCCGCCCTTGGCGATGGCGCGCTGGAAGGCCGGGCGGGCGTGGATCCGCTCGACGAACGCCGCCATCCGCGGCCGCTTGTGCGCGCCGCCGGCCCGGGTCACGCCAGCCTCGACCGGGAAGCTCATCTGGATGTCGGCGGCGGTCAGCTCCTCGCCGGCGAACCAGGTGCTGCGCCCGAGCTCGGCCTCGATCCAGTCGAGGTGCAGGGTCAGGTTCGGATCGACGAAGCTGTCGAGCACCTTGTTGGCCACCGCGCGCACCAGCGGCCGCGCAAAGAACGGCAGGCCGCGGCCCGACTGCATGCGCGTGAAGATCAGCTTGAGCAACAGCGGCGGCATGGCCGACCCCTCGGCGTAGTGCAGCCAGTAGGTGTAGCGGTCGCGCTCGGCGCTGCCGGCCGGGGGAATCAACCGACCGGCGCCGTAGGTGCCGACCAGGTACTCGAGGATGGCGCCCGACTCGGCCAGCGTCCGGTCACCGTCGGTGACCACCGGCGACTTGCCGAGCGGGTGGACCGCCTTGAGCTCGGGCGGGCCCAGGCTGGTCTTGGGATCGCGCGCGTAGCGCCGCACCTCGTAGTCGAGGCCGAGCTCTTCCAGGGCCCACAGCACGCGCTGGGACCGCGACGCCTCGAGGTGGTGGACGACGATCATGATCGAGAGCATACCGGCAGCGCCGCGGCGCGTCTGGTAGCGGCGTCAGCCGACAGAGTCCATCGGTGCCTGAGGCTCGAGCACCAGCAGTGCCCCGGCTTTGACACCTCGGCGCCCGCGTGGAAAGGTACCGCCGTGGAGCTGCGCCGCCTCGCCACGCTCGTCGCCACCTGGCTGATGGCGCTCGGGGTCGTGGTCGCGCTCCCGGTGGCCCAGCTCGAGGTCGCCGCCGCGGCGACCAGCGCGTGCTGTTGCCCGTCGCCAGCGAGCTGCCGCTGCCCCGACCACCACCCCACGGCGGGCCAGCCCACCACGCTCCGGCCATGCCGCCAGGCGTCGACGGAGGCGCCGCGCCTCGCGGCGTTCGTGCTGGCGGTGGCCCCGGCCGTGCCGACCATCCCGACCGCGTCGATCGAGGCCTTCTTCACGGTGCCGATGCCGCACCCGGCGCCGCCGCCCGCGCGTCGCGCCGCCCCTGCCTAGCGTGGGGCCGGTTCGTCGCCTACAGACCCTACGTTCCGCGAGCCGTCACCGCCCGAAGCGACGACGCGCTCGCCTGCTCAGCTGCTGTACACGGAGTCTCTGCATGCGTCCTCGCTCTGTTTCCACGTCTTCCGTTGGCCTCCTCGTCACCCTCGTCACCCTCGGCGCGACCGCCGCGGGCTGCGACGACCACGACCACGCGCCCGAGCCCTACGCCACGTTCCAGCTCTGCTACGACGACCACCACACCGTCGAGGCCCTGCCGGTCCAGCAGGCGATCGTGGTGTGCTGCCTCGAGCACGAGATCGCCGGGACCGCAGCCCCGGTGTGCGGCGACGCCGCCGCGGCCTGCGAGGCCTACCTCGGCACCAACCTCGACGCCGCCAGCGCGACGCCGACCGAGGTCACGGCCGCGTGTGCCGAGTACATCACCCAGAAGGGGATGTGAGGTCGCCCGTGCGGTGCCTGGCCGGGCTCGTCGTGGTCGCGGCGCTCGCCGCGTGCGGCGCGGGTGACGCCCGCGGCCCGACCGGGGCGGTGTGCCCGACGCCTGACCCGATGACCCTCACGTGGGACAGCTTCGGGCGCGACTTCATGGCCAGGTACTGCACGATGTGCCACGCCAGCACGCTGCCCCGGTCGCAGCGCAACGGCGCGCCGGTGTTCCACGACTTCGACACCCTGCTGGGCGTGCGGCAGGTCATCGACCACGTCGACGAGTACGCCGGGTTCGGCCCCGATGCCCACAACACCGTGATGCCGACGGCGCGCTGCCCGAGCACCCCGGGCGGGCCGATCGATCGGGCGTGCGCGCAGCCGACCGCCGAGGAGCGCACGACGCTCTCGGTCTGGCTCGCGTGCGAGCGCCAGCGCCCCTACGTCGACCCGGTCGACGCCGGGCTCGATGCCGGGCCCGACGCTGGCGTCGACGCGCCGTAGCCGCGGCCCGCCTCAGGTGAAGGTCGGGTGCCAGCGGCGCGCGGTCAGCCCGACCGCGGCCAGGTGCAGCGCCTGCACCCAGCGCAGCTCCTCGAGCAACCCCTCGGCCGACCCGGGCCGCTCGTCGGGATCCTTGCGCAGGCACTCGTCGATCAGCGCGGCCAGCTCGGGGTGGACGTCGTCGGGCAGCGGCCGCGCCGGCTCGGTCACCACCGCCAGCAGATCGTCGCGCCAGGTCTCGCCGGCCGCGAACGGGAGCTGCCCGGCGATCATCTCGTACAGCAGCACGCCGACGCCCCACACGTCGGCGCGCCCGTCGACCGGCTCGCGCGCGACCTGCTCGGGCGCCATGATCCGCGGCGTGCCGACCACGCCCGCGGCGGTCGCCAGGCCGGCCTCACCCAGGCTGCACGCGATGCCGAAGTCGATCAGCAGCGGCACGTAGCGACGGCCGTCGTCGGTGAGCATGACGTTGTCACTCTTCACGTCGCGGTGGACGAAGCCGGCGCGGTGGACCGCGGCCAGCGCGTCAGTGACGCCGATGGCGATCTCGAGCGCGTAGGCCAGCGACAGCGGCCCGCGGGCCAGCCGCTCGGTCAGGGTGGTCCCGCGCGCCAGCTCCATCACGAAGTACGGCCGCTGGCGCTCGTCGAAGCCGTAGTCGAACACCTCGACCACGCCGGGGTGGCGCGCGGCGCCGGTGATCCGCGCCTCCTGCAGGAACGCCGCCTGCGCCTCGGGCAGATCGGCCAGCTCCGGCGCCAGCCGCTTGATCGCCACCGGGCGATCGATCACCACGTGACGGGCCAGGTACACCGACGCCATCCCGCCCTCGCCCAGCAGGCACTCGACCTCGTAGTCACCCAGCCGCTCGCCGGTCCGGCGCGGCCCGTGGTCGCGGCCGCGCGGCCGGGGCTCGACGACGGTCGGCCCGCTCCAGGTGTCGGTCGCCGGTCGCGCCGAGCTGTGCATGAGCGGTCCCTCCACGCCACTACGCAACCATCGTTGGTGGTGGTGGGCAATTTTTCGACTCCCGCTGGCGACGCCGCGGTGGCGCACGGCGACGCCCCGGCCAGTGGGTACGGGCGGGTAGCGCGGTACCTGCAGGCGCGCTCACGCCCGGCGGTCGTCGTGAAGCCGCTGGCAAGCGCCTTGCTTGGTGGCCGGACGATGATCACCCGAGCGACGCTCATCACCGCAGGTGTGGTGGTGTGGGCGCACGTCGCGCCGCTCCGCGCCGAGCCTGACACCGTCGAGCGCGCCCTGCGCGACGTGGCGCTCGTCGACGACGACGCCCGCGGCTTCCATGCCCAGGGCTTCGCCCAGCTCGGCGCCGACCAGATCGAGGCGTCGGGTGCGGTCGGCGGCGAGCTGCGCTACCAGGGACGGTGCGACTACGTCCGGGTCGGCGCCCAGGCGCGGATCGGCGCCAGCGCCAGCGCGCGGGTGTCAGCCGAGCAGTGGGCCAGCGTCTGTTTGCCCATCACGGTGATGGAGATCGAACACCACCTGGAGTGGGACGTTCACCCGACCCTGCTGGCGCCGCTGGGCCTGCGGCCCGAGCTCAACCGGCGCGAGACGCTCCGCTTCCACTGGCGACCGCTCCGGGCGTCGTTGCCGAGGTTGCTGGCGGCGATGGAGCGCGGCGAAGCCGCCAAGCAGGGTGAGCCGCCGCCACCGCCGCGCACGCCGGCCGAGGAGGCCCAGCTGCCCCAGGGCGACGTGATCTTGATGGACGTCGAGGTGCGCCACACCCAGCTGTGGGACGCGTCGGGCCGGGGCGACGCCGCGTACCTGGATCAGGTCGAGGCGATCCCGATCGAGTACGTCAACGGACCGTTCAGCCTGATCATCGCGTCCGGCGGCGGCGAGTTCAACGACGCCGGCGCGATCATCCACGTGTGGGGCGTGAAGCTCGAGGGCCTGGCGCTGGGTCCGGTCCGCGCCAGCGGCGGCCTCGGCATCGCCTCGGGCAGCGCCGGCGCGTGGGTGTCGTCGGTCGAGCGCGAGATCGCCGTGACCGCGCCGCGCGGGCTGGTGGCCCTGGCCATCGGCGACGGCGCCACCACGGCCGAGGTGCGCGCGACCCACGACGTCAGCATGGCACCCGGCGGCTTCGTGACCGTCGACGCCCGGCTGGTGGCGGCGCTCGACCACGCCGCGGGGGCGACCCGGCTCACCGTCGACGCAGCCGTCGCCCGGACCACCGCGCACGTGCCAGGTCGGCCCACCCCGGCGGCCGGGCTCACCGGTGGCGGCGCGGTGGCGATCGCGCGTCGGCTGGCCCGCCACCTCGACGCCTCCGCGCGGGTCGAGGTGGCCCGCTCGTTCTACGCCACGCCCATGGCCCTGCGCGACCTCACGCCGGCGTGGGGCGTGTCGGCCTTCGCCGGGTTGCAGGGCACCGTCGGGCGGTGACACCGCGGCCCCGCCGCCGTCACGGTCGACGGGCCGGCGCGCCCGTCGATCACGGGGCGCGCATGGTCAGCGCGCCGAGGTAGTCGCGCTTCCCCAGCGGGACGCCGTTGTGGCGCAGGATCGCGTAGGCGGTGGTCAAGTGGAAGTAGAAGTTGGGGATGGCGTGCTCGCGGAAGTAGTCGGCCCCGGTCATGACCTTGCCCTCCCACCTCGGCTGGGTCACCTCGCGGGCGGCGGCACCTTCGAAGTCCGCGGGGGTCAGCGTGTCGATGAACGCGATCACCGACCGCACCCGGGCCCGCAGCTCCTCGAGCGTCTGCTCGGTGTCGGCGTGGGTCGGCGCCGTCGTGCCGGTGAGGCGGGCCAGGCCAAGCTTGGCCGTGTCGCACGTGACCTGCACCTGGCGCAGGAACGGGAACTGATCCGGCGCCAGGCGGAACCCCGCGAACAGGTCGGGCGCGACCTTCTTGGTGTCGGCGTAGGCGCGGGTGGCGTCGAGCCACAGCTCGACCTGCCCGAGCTGCTTCTTCATCTGCTGACCGGTCTCGTAATACATCGACGAACCCTACACCTGCGCGATGCTGGCGATCGTCCCCGCGGGTGTGACGAATCTACCAATCAGCGGATGCACGCGCTCGAGATCACGCGTCGCCCACGGCGCCGAACCCGGCAACCTGCGGCGAACCGATCGTGGCCGTCATTATCCGTTGCGTCCGCGCCGCGTCCGTCCGACTCTAGCCTCCATGATTCTCCTACGTACTCGCTGGATGTGCCTGGCCGCCGTGCTGTTCGCCGCCTGTGGTTCGGTCGACCCGATCGGCGATGCTGGCGTCACCGAGCCCGACGCCTCGGCCGACGCCTCGGTCGACGATGACGGCGACGGGATCCTCAACACCATGGACAACTGTCCCACCGTCGCCAACCCCGACCAGGCCGACGTCGACGGCGACGGCCTCGGCGATCCGTGCGACCCCGACGACGACAACGACGACGTCGACGACATCAGCGACAACTGCCGGCTCACCCCGAACACCGACCAGTCGGACCTCGACGGCGACATCATCGGCGACGCCTGCGACGACGACGACGACAACGACGGCGTCGCCGACGCCACCGACAACTGCCGGACCCAGGTCAACCCCGATCAGGCCGACGACGACGGCAACATGGTCGGCAACGCCTGCCAGGGCGTCCTCAACCCGCAGATCGCCGGCAAGATCCCGGGCGGCGGGCTGTACACGGTCGGCCTCGCCACCGCCGGGCGCTACTCGCACATGGTCGTACCCAACGCCCCCCTGCCGGTGGCCGGGCTGGCCAGCGACGCGGTCATCGTCCACGCCTGGCTGTACTGGGCGGTCATCGGCACCACCACGACCGACGTCCAGATCAACGGCAACCCGGTCACCGGCACCATCTTGGGCATCACGCCCGACACCTGCTGGGGGATCGGGATCAACACGCTCTACCGCGCCGACGTGACCTCGCTCATCACCGGCAACGGCACCTACACCGTGACCGGCATCCCGTCCAACCTCAGCGGCCCCGACAGCCAGGGCGTCAGCCTCGTGGTCATCTACCAGGATCCCAACGACGCCCGCACCAACTTCATCGAGATCAAGGACGGCGCGCTGTACGAGCAGGGCGTGCCGATGACCACCGAGCTGACCGACGTGCCGGTGCCGATGGGCTACGAGAGCGCCAAGATGACCTACATGGTGCTCGACGGGCAGCCCGCCGAGGACAACCTGACCATCAACGGCATCCCCTACGGCGGCACCGACGCGTTCCCGGGCAACGTCGGCGCGATGTGGGACGTCCGCGTCGACGACATCACCGCCAACACCCCGGCCCAGGACGACCCGGTCACCATCACCAGCACGGTGACCGCCGTGGCCGACTGCGTCGGACCGCTGTTCAACTCGGTCGAGGTGACCAACATCGGCACGGTCATCATCGGGCGTGAGCAGCCGCGCACCCGCGCGCCGTCGGCGCCGCCGGCGCGCGCGTCGGCCACCGCCCGGCAGCGCCCGCGCGCCGGGACCGCCCACGGCGGCATGGTCCACGCGAAGTAGGTCGACGCCGCAGCGCGCGGCGTAACGTGCGGGGGAGCGGCGTCGTCCTATCACCATGCTCGCGCTCCGCTGGTGGTCGCTGCCCCTCGTGGCCGCGTGCGCGTCGCCGGCGCCGCACGGGCCCGCCCCGGCCGTCGCGCGGCCAACAGTGACGGAAGCAGCGCCGGCGGCGCCCGCGTTGGAAGCGGCATCGCCCACCGCGCCGGCGGTCCGGTTCCCCGCGCTGGTCACCGACGACCTCAACGGCGACCGGCAGAAGATCCCGGCGACGCTCCCGGGTCAGCTCAAGCTGTTTCTGATCGCATACCAGCGCGAGCAGCAGGCCGACCTCGACCCGTGGCTCACGATCGGGCTCGGGCTCGAGCGCCGGCACGCTGGCTTCCGGGTCTACGAGTTGCCGACCCTGTCGGCGCGCTGGCAGGTGGCCCGGGGCTGGATCGACGACGGCATGCGCCGCGGGATCCCGGGGCGCGAGGCGCGCGCGCGCACGCTGACGCTCTATCTCGACACGGCCGCGTTCAATCGCGCGCTGGCGCTCCCTGACGACCGCTCCGTGTACGCGCTCTTGGTGGACGCCAGCGGCGCCGTGGTGTGGCGTCAGGCCGGCCGCCCCGACGACGCGAGCGCGGCCACCTTGGGCCGCGAGGTGGCGGCCCGGCTCGATGCTGCGCGCTGATCGACGCCGGCCCCGGGGAACTACCCGCGGACCGCGGTGACCAAGAACACGTCGTAGCTGCGCCCGTCCTTGGCGACCTGGGCGGCGGTCCCGAACTCGACCTCGGTGAAGCCGTGGCGCGCGAGCTCGGCCCCCAGGGCCGCGCGCTCGAAGCCGTGGTGGAACACGCCCTCGGCGTCGGCCGGATGGAACGTGCCGTCTTCGCGGTCGAGATCGGCCAGCGCGATGCGACCGCCGGGCGCCAGGTGCGCCGCGAACGCCGCGATCAGGCCCGGCGTGTCGGCCACGTGGTGCATGGCCATCGCGCTGACGATGAGGTCGACCGGCTCGGCCAAGGGCTGGGCCAGGATGTCCTGGCAGCGGATCTGGACCTTGTCCTGCAGCTCTGGCTTGGCGGCGAGCTGCGCCAGCATCGCCGCCGAGATATCGACGGCGTAGACCACCGCGACTTGCGGCGCGACCTGCGCACAGACCAGGCCGGTGCCGGCGCCAAAGTCCATGACCCGCAGCTCGGGCGACAGCGGCACGCGCGCCCGCAGGGCCGCGCCGACGCCGGCGGAGATCTGCAGCGGCACCGGGCGGGCGTCCCAGTCGTGGGCCTTGTCCAAGAAGAGGTCGGTCACCGCGCAAGCGTAGGGCGGGATGGGCGCCGTGTCGACCGGCCGCCAGCCGGGCCGCGGGGCGGCGGCGGTCACCGCTCGTCGGCGAACGCCTTGCCGCGGGTGGCCAGCGCCGCGCGCAGCTGCGCCAGCGCCTTGGGCGTCATGCCGGTAAGCACCTCGACCTCGCGGCTCGACCGGGTCGCCAGCTGATCGAGGGTGGTCAAGCCGGCGCGCGCCAGCGCGCGCAGCGGCGCGCGGCCGATGACTTTCGGGATGCCGGGTGGCGGCGCGGGGCTGGCCATGGCGGCAGTGTGCCATCACCGCAGGCGGGATCGTAGCGACCGTGACGACGTGGCGGTGACCCCCGGCTGGCGCTGCGCTATCACCGGGCCCATGCACAAGAGCCGTCTGTGTTCGATCGGGATCGACTGCCACGGCGCCGATCCGGCCACCGCCGCCAGGTTCTGGAGCGCCGCGCTCGGCCGCCCGGTCGCCGACGTCGAGGGCGACTACGCCGCGCTCGAGGACCGCGCCGGCCAGCCGATCGTGTTCGTCCAGCGGGTCGACCACCCGAGCCGGGTCCACCTGGACATCGAGACCGACGACGTCGACGCCGAGGTCGCGCGCCTGGAGGCTCTGGGCGCGCGCCGCCACCAGCAGGTCGGCACCTGGTGGGTCATGGAGGCCCCGACCGGGCACCGCTTCTGCGTGGTGCGCGCCCAGCGTGGTCCGCTCGGCGACGACGCCACCACGTGGTGATCCGGCGCCGCGGCCGCGCCCCGGGTCGTCACGGGCCGTCGAGGTTGCGGATGGGCCAGGCCGCCGGCGCCGATGCGAGCACGATCCCGCCGGCCACCGCCCGGGCCCCGCGCACCGCCAGCGCCTGGGCGTTGCGGTCGGCGACCAGCGCATCGATCCGCGCGTTCTGGGTCGCCGTGAAGTCGGTGACGTAGCGTCGGCACACCACGTAGCCGCCGTGCTGCACCTCGTGCTTGGCGACCACCAGCGGCACGCCGGGGATGGTCTGGATCGCCACGTCGAAGTACCGCAGCCACATGTGCGTGAAGTTCGGCCCCTGGATGCCGACGCCGTCCGACTCGAAGTGCATGCACACCAGGTAGTCGGTCGGCGCGCGCGACAGGGTGAAGCCGTTGCACTCGAGCAGCAGCTCGAACACGCTGGGCGAGATCGCCTCGATCATCGCCTGCCGCTGACCGAACGCGACGCTGGCGGCGACCGGCGGCTCGTGGGAGATGCTGAAGGGCTCGAACTCCTGGCGGTAGACGTCGCACAGGTCGAGCACCTCGGCGCACCTCGGCGCCGGCAGGCGCGGCGCCAGGTAGTCCGCCAGCTGCGGGCGCGTGGTCGCGCCGACGATGTACTGGAACACGGCGTCGGGTGACACCGCGTCGTCGCGCAGCGACATCAGGGCCCACACGTAGCACGCCGCGGCGTCCTCGGCGGGGGCGGCGGTGGTGCGCGTCCAGAAGTGGGCGTCGTCGAGGTCGAACAGCGCGGCGGTGGTCACGTCGGCGATGGGCATCGGTCCTCCCCCGGGCTGGCCGGTGGCGTCATCTGACCGGACCGGCCGGCCCGCCGCCATGGTCAATTCGTCGAGCGTCCTCGGCCTGGCGGCCGGGTCGGACGTCGCGCCATCACCGCGCCGCGGGCCGACCGAGCACTCGCCGCGCCACCGCGGTTGGCACCGGGGCGAACTCACGGCAGGCTCGCCCCATGTCCGATCCTGTGTTGCTCGTCACCGGCGCCTCCGGCCACCTCGGCCGGCGCGTGCTGGAGATCTTGCTGGACGTGCCGGGCGACCGGACGCTGGTCGCGGTCACCCGCTCGCCGGCCAAGCTCGCCGACCTGGCCGCGCGCGGCGTCGTCGTGCGCGCCGGCGACTTCGATGACCCGGGCGGCCTCGACGAGGCGTTCGCCGGCGTCGAGCGCGCGCTGCTGATCAGCACCGACGCCCTGGACGGCAGCGGGCGGCGGGTCGCCCAGCACCAGGCGGCGATCGACGCGTTGACGCGCGCGCGGGTCCAGCACCTGGTCTACACCTCGGCCCCGGCCGCGCCTTCGCTCGGTCCCATCGCGGCCGATCACCGCGCGACCGAGGCGGCGCTGCAGGCGTCCCCGCTCGACTTCACCGTGCTGCGCAACAACCTGTACGCCGAGCTGGTGCTGGCGCAGGTGTCCGCCGCCATCGCCTCCGGGCAGCTGGTCGACGCGCGCGGCGCGGGTGCGGTGGCGTGGATCTGCCGCGACGACTGTGCCCGGGTGGCGGCTGCCATGTTGCTCGAGGCAGCCCTCGGGCGCCGCGCGGTCGACGTCGCCGGGACCGCGGCGCTGACCAGCGCCGACCTGGCGGCGCTGGCGACCGAGCTCGCCGGGCGGCCGGTGGCCCACGCGCCGACGACGGCGGCCGCGCGCGAGGCCAGCCTGATCGCCGGTGGCGTCCCGGCGCCAGCCGCGGCAGCCTACGCCGGCATCGATCGCGCCATCGCCAACGGCGAGCTGGCCCGCACGTCGACGGCGGTCGAGCGGCTCACCGGCACCGCGCCGTGCTCGGTGCGGGACTTCCTGTTCGCTCGCCGCGACGCGCTGGTGGGTTGACCACGCCGGTGCGACCACCCGCCCTCCGACGCTGCCCGCCGGGAACACCCAGCGCAGGCGGCGCGTTGGAGTAGCCTATGCCGATGAAATTTGCAGCCGCTGCGCTCATCTCGCTGGCCGTCGCGACCACCGTCACCGAGGTGCGCGCCCAGCCCGCCGCCAAGCCGCCGGCCCCCGCCCCGGCCCCCGCGACCTACCAGGTCGCCGGTATCCATGCCTTCCTGTACTTCCACGGCACCGGTACCTTCGGCAGCAAGGACATCACCGACGGCACCGTCGCGCTGTGGAACACGATCATCGGCGAAGGCGACGCCGGGGAGCCCGCGTCTGCCGTGCTGGTCAAGGTGGACCTGACGGGCCCGAGCTTCGCGAACGCCACCGGCAAGCTGGTGGTCGAGGCCAAGGTTGGGCGCATGCGCCTGGCCCGCCAGACCTTCGCCGTCAGCGACTTCTTCGACGAAGCGCGCCCTCAGATCACGGTGCCGCTCATCCTGACTGGCGTCGGATGCACCGACGTCGTCGTCACCGCGACGCTGTCCGGCAAGGGCATCAAGAGCAAGCGCCAAGCGACGCTGCCCTTCTCCTGCGGCGAGTGACGCGGGCGCGCGGCGGGACCGGCCGAAGCCTGCGCACCGGGGCCGTCGGTCGCGGGCCCACCCGTCGAGCTGGGCCCCGGCGTCACGCGTGCGGGGGCTCGCCGCGGGCGAGCTTCTCGACGAGCTGGGCGACGCGCCGCGCCCGTGTCTCGGCCCGCTTGGCGGTGTGCACGCGGAACAACACCGCGTAGCGGTTGGCCGCGCCCAGCGCCGCGAACGCCGCGGCCGCCCGCGGGTTCGCCGCGAGCGCCGCCGTGAGATCGTCGGGCACGGTGATGGTCCGCGCGCCGGCGTACGCGGCGTCCCAGCGCCCGTCGGCCTGCGCCCGCTCGACCTCGGCGAGCCCGGGCGCCTGCATCTCCCCGGCCGCGATGAGCGCGAGCGCCTTGTCCCGGTTGATCTGCGACCACAAGCTCTTGGGCTTGCGCGGCGTGAACCGCTGCAACCAGAACGTGGCGTCGAACCCCCGCTTCTGCCCGTCGATCCAGCCCCACGCCAGCGCCACCGTCACCGCCTCGGGGTAGGTCACCGACGCGGTGCCCGAGCCCTGCTTCGCCAGCTTGAGCCACAGGCCCGACGAGCGCGCGTGGTGTCGCGCGAGCCAGGCGGCCCAGGCCGCCGCGGTCGCGAAGGACCTCGTCGGGTCTGCCAGGGTGGCCGACGTCGCGCCGGTGGTCGTTCTCGCCATGGCCGTCGAGGCTACCCGATCTCGCTGGCGCGACCGAGCCGCCATGGCCGCAGCCCTGCGAACCGGCGGCACCGCGGCCGGCCGGTCGATTTCATGTCAGGTCGACCGGTCGTCGAGCCACTGGCGGGTATGCCGGTCGAGTCATCTCCCTTGTCGCCGCCGCGCGCTGGTCGCTTCCCCGAGCCCCTGCGCGGGGCCTGGCTCGCGTGGATCGGGTCCATCGTGATGCTGGTCGGGCTGGGCTGCGGGTCGCGTGACGCTGGCCAGGCCGCTCCTCCCGGGGCTGCGCCGGCCGGCGCCCCAGCCCACGGGGCGGCGTCAGCCGGAGCGACCCCCGCCGCGATGGTACCGCCGGTGCCCGCCGTGCCGCGCCGGTCGCGGTGGGCGCTGGATCCGGAGAACTCCTCGGTGTCGTTCGTGTGCAAGCACGTCCGCTCCAACGTCCGCGGCCTGTTCCCGCTGCCCGCCGGCACGGTCCTCCTCGACGAAGACGACCCGGCCGCGACCCACATCGAAGCGACGCTCGACCCGAGCCTGGTCACCACCGGGGTCGCCGAGCGCGACAGCCACCTGACCAGCGCGGACTTCTTCGACGTCGCCCGCTTCCCCACGGTCACGTTCGTGTCGACCGCGGTGGCACGCGCCAGCGCCACCGCCTACACCGCGACCGGCGACCTGACCATCCGCGGCATCACCCGGTCGGTCACCCTGGCGATCACCGCGCCGCCACCGTTCGAGCACGCCGGCGGGATCCGGCGCGGCGTCGAGGCCACCACGACGGTCGACCGAAAGGACTTCGGGCTGGCGTGGGAGTTCCCCGGCGAAGGCCCCGGCGTCGTCGTGGGCGACGCCATCCGCGTCACCATCGACGCGGAGCTCGTCCTCCAGCCGGACTGACGGGCGACCGCGGTCGCCCCGGCGCGCCCGAGCCACCGCCCCGCCGGTCGCGCGCGGGTGAGCCGGGCGCTCAGGGATCGCAGACCACCCCGGCCACGGCGAGGGCGCTGTCGATGTCGGCCTGTGCGACGCCGACGTGGCGACGCAGGCGACCGGTGAACTTGCAGAGCCCCATCGGCACGATCGCGGTGCGACCAGGACCGAACGAATCGGCCGCCTCCAGGTCGGCCTGCACGCTCACGTCGGCGACGTCCCACATGTTGGCCACCGCGTCGAGCATGTCCGACAAGGAGGCGTGCAACGTGTCGTCCAGGTCGCCATCCCAGATCTCGCACAGCGCGTGCTCCACGTCCCCGGCGAAGTGCTTCCCTGCCTCGCACGGGACGCCCGCCACGGGGCACACCGGCGTCCCGTCGCCGAGCGCGAACGTCGACGCCCTCGAGGTGCGGCCGTTCATCGAGCCGCACGACAGCCCGACGTTGGCACCGTCGAAGGTGACCCGGCGGATGAAGTTGGCCCAGCCCTCCTTGAAGGCGGCGCCGGGATGCTCGCGCTGCTCGCTCGACTCGGCGCACTCGTCCGCGCCGTCGCCATCGCCGGTGAGCCCAAAGTCGATGTCGCGGCCCTGGGCGTCGACCTGATCGATCCAGCCGTCGCCGTCGCTGTCGAAGCAGAACGACTGCCACTTGCCGAAGCCGTCCCAGCGCCAGTAGTGCAGCAGGTGGCCGTACTCGTGCACAGCCTCGTCCCCCCCGACCCACGTCTGTGGATTGCGCGCCTGGTAGAGCGACGGATCGGCGTCGTCGCGCCACTGCGGAGCCGCGATGCACAGCCGCCCGGCCTGGTGGGAGTGCGCCGAGCCGCCGATGGGCGACGGGAAGTAGGCGTGGATCTTCCCCCACGTCGCCTGGTCGAAGGGCACGCCTTCGCTGACGTGGACTCGCTGGGTGACGTCGATCAACGACGCGAAGACGTTGGCGGCTTGTGCGGCCAGGTCGGTCACGACCATCGGCGCGGACGGCGCCGTGGCCTGGAAGTAGTCGACGCCCACCGACACCGGCGTCCCGTTGAAGATCCGCCGCGGGCTCGACGTGTCCGCGCCGCGCCACCACCGCGACCACGTCGTGCCGCTCCAGGCGTCCGCGTAGTGGTCGGTGAGCCCCGCCGTGCCGGGGTCGTCGACCGAAACGCACCCCTCGCCTGGTGTGGCGCAGTGATCGAGCGCGACCCGGACCGCCACGGAGACCCCGTTGTCCTGCGCGCCCTCGCCGTCCACCCGGCACATGTCGCAGACGGTCCCGGTCCACGACCACACGCCGTCGTCGTCGGCCTGGGTCGCGCCGACGTATTCCGTGGCCGCGCACCCCTGGTGTGGCGGCGTCGTCGCGTCGACCTCGTAGAACAAGATGCGGGCCCCCTTGAGGCCGAGATAGTTCTGGCGATCTGGCGACGTCGCCCACGCGTCCCGGCTGCCCGCCACGTTCACCAGCAGCGTCGACCGGTCGGCGAACCGACCGGCCTCGCGCAGATCGTTGTACATGGCGCGACCGGTCAGGGTCACGGTTCGGCACACGGCCGGTCCGCCACCGTCGGTGTTGTCACTGGGCGGGTCGCCGAGCCCATCGACAGGTGCCTGCTGAGATGCGGCCTCGGTCGCGGGCGACAGGGGCTCGGCCGCCTCGACACACCCCCCCACTAGCAAAAGCGCACAGACGATTCGCATGACAAGCTCCTGGCAAGCGTCGCCGCGCGCCGCGCGAACCTCGCGCCGGCGGTCGGCGGTGACGGGGCCGGACACAGCAAGCGGCGCGCCAGCGCCAACCGATGATTCGGGCTACGCCACCGGGACCACGACCTCCAGCGCGCCGGCGCCCGCCGGGACCTCGAGTGACCAGCGCCCGCCGTCGTCTCGCCGGCGAGCGGCGGCGGTGCCAGGCGGGCGGCGGGGCCAACCCGGTCGGGGCTGCCGCTGGATGCCTTGCGCCGGCCGGGCGATCCGCGCCAGGCTCGGCCGCGCGATGGCCCACGCTCCCTGGCGCCTGCCCGCCGAACCGTGCGTCCGCGGCGTCGACAGCTTCGCCGCGCTGGCGGCGGTGCGCTTCCGCGCCGGGGTCAACGCCGGCTGCTGGCCACGCCACCTGGCCGGCGACTTCGGCAAGGTGGTCGACCGGCTCGACGCCTGGCTCGCGACCGACGGAGACGCCGTGGTGCGGGTCGACGAAGCGGCGCTGGCCGCGCTGCCACTCGACGCCGATGGCGAGGTGGCGGTCCAAGCCCTCCGGGGCGACCTGCGCGCCCTCGAGGACCTGGGGCTCCAACCCGAACTCAGCCTCGTGCGTGCATACCCCCGCGCCGACCGCGACGCGGTCATCGCTACCGACGTCTGCTCGTGGCACGTCGATCGCGCGCCCCACGAGCTCGACACCTGGCTGTGCACCTACCACGGGGCGCCCAGCCTCGGCCTCTCGCCGGACCAGGCGCGCGCGCGGGTCGATGACCCTGCCTGCCGGGCCCGCCTGCGCGCCGAGTTCGGCGGCCACGAGGGCGAGGCGTTCGACGACTACCTGCGCGAGCGCAGCTACGACCTCCACTTCGCGCCACGCGCCGGTGCGCGGCCGTGGTCGTTCGGCGTGGGCAACCTGTGGCGGCTCGCGACCGCGTGGCCCGGCGGCCCGACGCCGTGCATCCACCGCGCCCCCGATGACGTCCCCGGGCAGCGCCGGCTGATCTTGATCTGCTGAGGTGCGCCGGCACGCAGCGGCGCCACCCGACCACGCCGGCCCACCGCGGCGAGCCGGTCAGAAATCGCCGTCCTTCACGTAGGGATGACTCCACAGCGTCATCTGCAGGAGACACGACTTCACCCACGCCTGGGCCATCTTCTCCACGTCATCGACCGAGTGCCCGCCCCGCGCCAGGAACGGTCGGAGCGTGAAGGTCACCGGGAAGATGAGCGCGAACAGGTGCCGGAACGGGACGAGCTCTGTCGACGGCGCGCCGTCGGTCTGGTTCTTCTTCGCCCGGTGATGTCTGAGGCCGATCTCGTGCTGGTAGTCGAGCCACGGCTGATCATAGTTGGCCTGGGCGGTGTCGAGGATCCACTTCCCGAAGCGCTTGCGCACCGCGCCGAGGTAGTCGCCGAGCGGCTGGCCGTCCGACTTGCCGGTGAACGACGCGAGCAGGTGGGGCTGGCTCCCGACGAAGCCGTACCAGACGTCGAGGATCGCCTCGACCTGATCTTTCACGACGTCGTGCGACATCCGGAGGTAACGCACGTCGTCATCTCCAAACAGGACGCTCGCTTTCATCTGCGCGAAGTCGGCCATCGTCACCGGGGACGTAGCCACCGTCGGCGTGCCGTGGGTGTAGCCAGGGATGCTGCTCATGACTCGGTATCCTTCTCGGAGCAAAGCTCCGCTTCGCCGCAGGCCGACGTGGCCGCGGAACTGCCTGTTCGGGAGGCCCTCGGGTGCTGGCTCAGGTGCCGTTCACGAAGCGTTCCCAGAGGTCCCTGCGCGTGCCCTCGTCGGCTTGCTCGTGCTCGGGGCAGTCGAGCCGGACCTGCGCCGGGGCCAGCGGCGCGTCGACCAGCGCACAGTGGTGCGGCGTCGCGCCGGCCCGGACGTTCGGACGGAAGTGCACGCACGTAACGCACATGCCACCGACGGGGATGAGCCCTTGCTCCTGCAGCGCGCGGATCATCTTCACCACGCCAGCGAAGAACGCGCGCTGCTCCTCGACGGTCAGGTCCTCCACGGCCGCAGCCATGAACTCGGGCCACGACCGGGCCTGCGCGCCGAGGCGGGTGCCAGCGTCGGTCGGCGTGAGCAAGCTCGCCCGCGGATGGCGTGGATCCGGGGACTTCTTGATCAGTCCCTTCTCGACGAGCACGCGGACCGAATCGCTGATCGTCGGCACGGTGACGCCCAACCGCTGCCCCAGCTCCGAGGCCGTCAGCGCCCCGTGCGTGACCAGCGCCGCGAGGATCTGCCCCTGCGTCGGAGAGAGCCTGGCGTCGCTGGCCTGCTGCCACGCCTGCTGCTTCATCGCGAGCCCGATCTTGTGCAGACCGGTGGCGATCCTCGATGAGAGCGGCGCGGCGGCCTCGTCGAAGTACGGCAGACTCGAACGGCTCATGACCAAACTTGTAACTTAGGAGTCCTATATTGTCAATCGAGAATCGTCCCCGGAGGTCGCGCCACCGCGAAGCGGGCCAGGGAGGCGCCCGGGCACGCCTGGGACGCTGCCCCGACCCGTCGGCACCGGCGGTATGGGCACCGGCGGTCTGGGCACCGGCGTCTAGGCACCGGCGGTCTGGGCACCGGCGGTCGAGGCCAACCGGTGAGTCCCGTCCTGTCACCTCTGCGCGGTCACCATCGCGTGGTCTTGGGTCCTAACGTCGAGTAGTTCCAGGCCACAGCCCCAGACATGATCACCCCCGATCCGATCGGCTGCGACCCGGAATCCCCGGCAAGCCGATGGGTGAATCCAGCGCCTGACCCCGGAGTTCATCGTGGCCAACGACGTCGACGCGTCGGTGATAGCGCGGGATGGGGTCGCAGCGCTTCGGAAGAGAGTCCCGGATCGTCGTCGCGCCGCGCTACCGCGAAGCGGGCCAGGTAGGCCCCAGGGCACGCCTGGGGCGCTGCCTCGGCCTGGCGGCACTGCCGGTCGACGTCCGCTGATGGAGCCCTCCCGGCCACCCCTTGGCGGTCATAATCGAGCAACCCCGGATCCTAAAGCCGAATAGTTCCAGCCCCCCTCCCCAGACATGATCACCCCCGGTCCGATCGGCTGCGACCGGAAAACCCGACCCGGAATGCCCCGTACTCGAAGCACGGGGCGGAGGTGGCGCGCTGGCCCAGGCGGTCGTCGACCTGGACGGCGACGACGAAGCGGGTGCGGCTGCCGGCGGGGCCGGTGCTCTCCTCGACGACGGCGGGGACGCCGAGCTGCGGCACGGCCTGGGCGCCGTCGCGGTGCAGCGGGATGACCACGTCGTAGGCGCCGGGCGCCGATCCGATCGGCTGCGACCCGGAATGCCACCAGACATGATCACCCCCGGTCCGATCGGCTGCGACCCGGAAAACCTCGACGGGGCGTCACCCGGATCCGCGAAGAGCGGAAATTGCGAAAATACATTCAAAGGTCGCGCAGCACAATATACGCGCGTGATCGATGCTTTTGAGTTGCCAAAACTGTTCGAATCAAGATAGCCGAGATCGCATCGCCCGATGCATCAATCCAGCGGCCAGCCGGAGCCAATGGGCATGTACTCCGCGACGTAGCTCTTGCGCAATTTCGACCACGAGCGAGCTAGAGTCAAGCGGTCTAGCAGTTCGTCGTGCAAAGTGGTTGCCAAATCATCGAGCACATAACAAAGAGAAATCAAGAGGCGAGCGCAAGCAAGGCCATTGGTCGATGGGTCGATCTTCGATCCGACCTCCTGCAATGCAGACTCGTGCGCAGAGACGACATCGATTCTTGAAGAGGGGGAGCTGCTCGTGGCACTCATCATCCGAAGACGCCTTGATCCGGCCACTGCGTCATAAGCCATCCCCGGTCGGTAGTTGACAACGTTGCGCAGCGCGCTCGGCCAATCACGGCCATGGCGTGCCGAGGTACGCAGCAGTGCTTCGTACATTCGCGCCTCCAGGGTTCGCGCTCCCCTTGCGTTGGCGGCCGTGACCCAGATGTCCAAGGACCTGAATAGGCGGTCCCACACCGCTTCATGAAGTCGATCCTTCGATCTTTTGAGGCGAAGTACACGCTGCGTAGAATTCTGCGGTGGTTCGAGGTCGAGTACATAGGTCCCTGCTCCTCCTGTTCCACCACCGCTCAAGGTCCCTCGTAAGAGATTTAGATGATTCCCATCAAGAAACCATGTAGATTTGCCAGTCATGCGAGTGATGGCAAGCGCCGAGAAATAGGCCCAATAATAGTATGTGACCAGAAGCCAAGTGTCGCTAGGGAGCCGCCCCTTCTCTACTGCTGAAAACGATGCAATGCGATGCTCTGTCGCGTGATTCAGGAAATACTCAGCATCGCCGAGCAGCGCGCCGCCGATATCACTGCTATAGACAAGGAGATTCAATTCATATTTCGCTTCCGACTGGCATTGAAAACTGCCTGCCTTTAACCATCCAGACAACGAGTGCATGCTGGCAGGTGTCAACGGATACTTGTCTGGCACGGTATCCAGCGCTGCGGCTCGAATCTCCTGCCAGACAACGCCTCGCGGGAATGCGACCCCTGGCGACATCTTTAGAGCATCCCGCTGGATATCGGAGAACTCTTGTTGAGGGCGGTGCGCATGGCCAATACAATTGTACGCTTCGTTGGCTGAGACGTAGACGCAGTCATGTCAATACTGGCCAATGGCTGGATTGTCTCTCGCAGCGAGTCGACCTTTAGGTTTCCTTTTCGAGCAATCGTTTCTCTGAGTACGTCATCGAAAATGTCAAAGATCGCCTCAAAGAAGGCGGAGCGAACGAGCGCCTTCTTGTTGTCTGCAGCCAGCTCCGCATCGAAACTGTTCAAGTAGTTCAAGAGGACCCGGTACCGCATGTCCCCGTCTAGCGGAGTCATGTGGTTGCTGTTCAGTGTCTGGCTCACTGCGCGATTGAAGGTCACCCGTGAGATCTTTCCAGCAAGTGACTTTGCCGGACTCAGCTTGCCGTGCAGCGGCGACTTGCTATCGCTCTTGAATCGGTCAAAGAGGTCGCGCAAGATCTTTTCTCGGCCGGACTCAATTGCGGCAAGACTCTTGATGTCCAGCAAGAGTGCTGCTGGGACGCCCCGCTGAGTTGTGTTAATGTCAATAAAGAGCTTCGTTTCCGATTCGCGGTCGAGTTCCTGGTATATGGCTACGGGAACACGGTGGCGAAGCGGACACTTGTGATAGCCCCAGAGTCGGTGTTGCCCATCAAGAACAAGGAATGCTCCAGGCGTTCGCTTGAACGAGACTGTCTTTGTAGATCGTGTATAGGCGAAGCGTGCTTCTGTCTGCGCGGAGAGAACAATGTTCGTTGGGATGGAGCCGTCGCCGGCAGCGAGGTAGCGCGAAATGTCATTCGCACGTTCTTCATTAAGCTCGCGTTGAAAGCCCAGCTTGGGGTCTTCCTTGCGGCGGGCGACGAAGCAGTAATCGAATAGGTCGTCGACGGGGATGGTGGTGAAGTAGAAGCGATGCTTGTTTTGACGGAGTAGAAGGGCGGGGTAAGATCTGCTGGTCGCAGGCGGCGTGGACTCGGACTTCTTCTTCGGCTTCTTCATGGGTTTGCCTCTGCGGGCCTGGGCCTAGGGAACGAGTCTCAACCGTTCGGATCGCACGTGCAGTTCGCTACCGCGGCGGCGGGCGACCGCGGGCTGTTCGACGCGCTGGCCGCAAGCTTGGCAACTGATCCCGCATCTTCTTTCGCGCGTCGGCCCGCGACTGAAGGGAATACTCCACAACCACGCTGTGATCTCGATGGTGGTCTTGCCCAGTGAATCGGAGCGGGCGAACGTGAAAAGAGGATCGTCGGAGAATACCGGACCAGAAAATGGCATGCCGCTAGCCATGAGGATGATGAGGATGGGCTGCATTTGGCCAGGCAGACTGACGCATGAAGAGGACACGGGCCGTTCTGGCTCCTGAGTGGCATAGGAGGCCAGGCTCTTAGCCGACTGGGACGACAAACCGTGCCCCAGAGTTCATTCCGCGGCTTCCACGAGAGTTGGACGACTCGAGCCGCTCGACGGAAGCGACAGCCCCACGATCGATCGGTTGCGCGGTGCCGGCCGCTCTCGACCCCAACTCTTGTGCAATCGCTTCGAACGTTCTTCGTCGAGGAATCTCGATCGCTTGGCCAGCGCGAGTATGAACTCTGGTGCCCCAATGGCCTCAACCGTGTACTGTCGTTGGGGTGGGGCACCAGGCGGTTCGACGACGTTGTCCGTACCTGCAGGTACCTCTATCACTCGCGTGACGCTATCAAAACGAATGTCGCGGTCACTGTCGCCGGGCACCTTCGCCATCTTGAAAGTCTCGCACGCGGGGAAGCGGGGCGCAACCGATCGGAGCGGGTGGGGGATAGAGTCGCGGGGGGATGGGGTCGCAGCGGTTCGTAGGGGATAGGGTCGCAGCGGTTCCAGGATTTCGGGTCGCAGCCGATCGGATTGGGGGTGATCATTTCGGGGACGGGGCCGGAACTACTCGACTTTAGGACCCGCATTCCGGGTCGCAGCCGATCGGAACGGGGGGTGATCACTTCGAGGACGGGGGCCTGGAACTTATCGACTTTCGGGCCCGGGGGATTCCGGGTCGCAGCCCATCGGATCGGGGGTGATCATCTCTGGGGTGGTGGTCTGGAACTCCTCAACTTTAGGAACCGAGGCCACCCGACGGTGACCGCCAAGGAGTGATCCAGCGGCATTCCGGGTCGCAGCCGATCGGATCGGGGGTGATCACTTCGAGGACGGGGCCTGAAACTATTCGACTTTCGGGCCCGAGGCGCCTGGTCCCCGGCCGCGAAGGGGTGATCGGGGGGCCCGATCGGATCTGCGGGCTCCTCTTCCTCTTCCGAAGCGCGGCGACCGCATGCCCCGGCAGCGACACCGCCCCGATCCGATCGGCTGCGACCCGGAAACCCACGATGTTCAGCGTGCGCGCCGTGGTGCTCCTCCTCTTGCACCTGCTCGCGCTCGCCCAGCGCTAGATCTTGTCTGGCCGGCCTGGCAGGATTGCTGCCGCACCATGACAACTACCATTGGATCTCGAGTCCGGCGAACGAGCCTCGTAAGTCAGAAGGGCTACAGCATGGGATGCGGCGTCGCGTGCGTCGCCTCCGTGATTGGCGAGTCCTTCGCCACCGCCCTGACGAGATTCGAAGACAAGGAGCGCGCGCAGACGACCGGCTATCCGAGGAAGGAGCTGCTTCGCATCGTGCGAGCGGCGCTTTCCCCACTTGAGTTTCGGCTGCGACCTCTTAGGGGCGGTTCTCAGCGCACGGGTTGGCGCGAGCGATGGGCGTCGATCGAGGACCGCGCGATCGTCTGCGTAAGCCAGTTCGACGGCGACCCGTGGCTTCACTATGTCGTCCACGACCAGGGCCGAGATCGCTGGATGGATCCATGGGTCAACCTGCGCCTGAAGAACAAGAAGGCCGACGCGAACCGGGCGCGTGCCGGTTGGAGAACGACCGCCGAGCTCCCCCGCACATGGCGACCACTCTCCGTGATTGCGGCTTCGCCTCGGCGGTGAATCCGCGCGAAGCAGGCCCATGTAGAGCTATGCGGCTCGAGCTGTCAGCGTGAGATGCGTGACTGGGCCGGAGCCGCTTTCTCGCACTGCGACGAAGAAGGACAAGCGCGGCCACACGGTCTCGACATGTCGTCGAGCCGCCATCGCAAGCTCGTCCTCGGTTGCTTGGTCGGCGACCTCCCAGTACGCAAGGAGCCCGCGTCTGGCTTCTGCAACGATCGCTGACTTGGTGGGATGGAGCATAGGCGGAGGGTACGCCGACCTACTGACGAAGCTCCAACCCGGCCCGCCAGGACGCAATTCGCCTCGAGGGCCGGCGTGGGTCCGCTAGCTCGCGTGCGCAGCGCAGTGTATCCGCGCGTCGTTGCTTGGCTATTCGGAAGTCGACCTGAATCCTTGGCCAGTCCCCGACCTCGCATCCGCCCGAATGTCATACGACCGTGGTTTGCTTCCAAGACAGGAGAGTCCCATGGGCGACTTGAGCAGTGACTTCTTCGAGCAGGTATTGGCCGCGACGAAGCCGACCGACGTGCTTCTTCACAGTTGGGTGATGGGGGCGGATCCCGCGACTGGGAAGAGTTCGAGCTGCTCCGGTCCGCTCGTCGGAGTCGATGGCCGCCCGCTGCTACTGGGCCAATACGATCCCCTTGACGTCGCAGCGGCGTTCGCCGAGTCGTATCCCGACTACATCGATCCGGACCGATTCGACTTCGGAATCCTGCACGCCATCTCGCACCTCGAAATGCTGATGTTCAACGAGCAGCTCGGCCAGTGGATCGCCAGGTGGATGACGGGACCAGCTGCGAAGTGCGACTACCCAGACGTGTTTCTCAAGCACGTCGTAGCGGTATCGTTCGAGGCTGGCGCCTCGGCGCCTCGCCCCGTCAAGATCCCTCTCACAAAAGGGTGGCCTTCCTAGCACCGAGCGGGAGCCCCCAGCCACTCAATAACGCTGACTGCCGACAGGCACCAAGATGAAGTTCGATTTTCAGATCCTCGACAAGCGTTCGGCGTGCCGTGCCTGCGGGCGGATGACGATGCCGCTAGCCATTCGTTCATAGACCTCAAACGTGAACCACATCGGATTGACGAACTGCCCGAGCCGCGCCGAGTGCCGGAACTGCGCGAGATGGTAGCAATGCTCAATGCTCCCGATTCTCCATTCGTGAGCATAGGGTGCGAGCGACGTGAGTAAGAGGAAGAACGACTTCACGGCGTCCGTTCGGCGCGCTATCGCGATGCGCGCCGGCTTTCACTGTAGCGTGCCGAACTGCCGGCGGCTCACGATTGGACCCGGCGCGAGGGCCGACCAAGTCGCGTCCATCGGCGAGGCGTGCCACATCTTCAGCGCCGCGGCTGCGGGACCGCGCGGTACCGGAGGCATGACCACGGCCGAGCTGCGGTCGGTCGCGAACGGCTTCTGGGCGTGCGCCGCGCACGCGAGGCTCGTCGATACCAACGCCGGGCGCGCGTATCCGGCAGGCAAGTTGCTGGGATGGCGTGCTCTCCACGAGGCACGTACCCGCGCGGAGATGGACGGCCAGCGCCCATCGGTGCGCTGGGTGGAGTCGCTGGAAGTCAGAGCCAGCCCGGCGCCCGCTGGTCGGGCTCCGATCTTTGAGGCGGGCGCGCGGGTCAACCTTGCCAAGGTCACGCTCCTTATCGGCGACAACAGCGATGGCAAGACCGCGCTCTGCGAGTGGTTGGCGAGCGTCGGTGATGAAGCACATCTTTGGGGCTGGAGCAGGAGCACGCTCGCGTTCACGATCAGGATCCATGATCCGGACGATCACACATTCGACGTCGACCTCAGTGAGGGCACGCTGACGATGCGCTTCGACGGCAAGGCGGTGCCGTTCTGCCCCTTGCCGGTCAGCGTCCGTCCCGTCCTCGAGCCGCCGACACGTGCCGCCGGCATGAGCGACGCGGACTGGATGTCGCTCTGGCTCGGCATTCCCACCGCCGTCATCGCTCGTCTGCTGACGGACGCCCCACGTCGATTTCCACGCCTCGTCGGCAGTGTTCGCGCTGGCGACGACGGAGAGATCGTGACGGTGCGCGACGGCTTCCCGGCGTCCCTACGAGCCATAGGCACCAGCGGCCAATGGCTGATCGCGATCGCCCTGGCTGCGCTCCATGCCGACCAGCGCGCCGCGTTCGTTCCCACCATCTTGCTGATCGACGGGATCTGGAGCTTGGACTCGAACAACAAGGCTGCCGTACTGCGCGACCTGGAGACCATCCAGTGCCAGTCGATCGCCACGCTCGTCGCACCCGCTCGTGACCTCGCTCGCGGCCGCTGGGCGATCACGAGGATCCAGCACGGTCCTCAAGGTGCCACGTTCGCCGACGAATAAACTGCTCCCGGACGCGCGCCGCGCGGTCGGGCTACTGCGCGAGGGTATCGTGACCGCTTCGCGGAGAGCGAAGGCCGCTCCGCGGGTCCCGCGTCGATGGCGCCGCCCCGATCGCTCCCGACCGAGGACCGAGCGTTGGATGGGGTCGCAGCGGTTCGGAAGAATGCCGCAGGTGCCACTTCATCCCGGCGAGGTCGAGGTGCCGCCAGCGCCGCTCGCGCCCGTCGTAGCCGGGACGGTTCTTGCCGCAGCCCGAGCAGCGCGGGGCGCGCCAGGTCGGGGCGACGTACACCACGAGGCCATCGTCGACGAACGCGCAACTGCGCACGCGCGTGTATTCCAACCCGAGCACGTCAGAGAGTAGAGTGGTGATGCGCACGGCGGACCTTCGGTTGAGTGAACGGTGTAGGAACCACCACCCTACCGCTGCCACGGTGCGCACTTCGCCTCGTCGCCACCCGCGTCACGCCGCACGCTCGCCCGTCGCTGCGGGGCCTTCCGCGAGCCTTCGCTGACCCACTAAACCTGGAGGAGAGCCGTACTTCCGAAACGCGTCAGGCTTCCGCCTGACAAGCTCCGCGGCCATGCTGGGAGGTCAGGGCCGGAGGCAGAGGGCTTGGGCCCGGACCTGAGCGGTTGCGGTGAGCGAGGTGTTCAGGAAGTAGCAGCTCCAAATTCGCGCCTCCTGAGCGCCCTCAGGTGGCAAGGCTCCCGACTGCACGACGCTCACCGCACGCGCCGTACTGTCTTGATCGATGTAGCAGCTCCCCCCGATAAGCAGCTCGCCAGTCGGGCATTGTGCCAAGGGGGAGGTAATCGAGTTTGATGCCGCTGATACCACGGTGCTATCGACGCGGTGGAGTCGCGTCGCCGTGATGGGGGCCTCGGCGGCGGGGCAGTCGCAGACTGCGGCGTCGGCATCACCGGGAGAATCGTCACTGCACGCAAGGACGAGGAATGCACCGGCGATGGCTGAGGCTAGAATCGTGATGGCGGTTTTCATGTTAGTTCTCCGAGGTGGTCCAGGACGCCGTCGACAGACGGCGCGCGCTGACGTCTGGGGCCGGTGTTGAGACGGCGCTGGTGGCACTCGCGGAAGTTATCCAGTCCAACTCGATCGCGGACTGGCCGACCGGGCTCAGCGTCACCGTCGCCTGCTTGAGCGTGCGGTTCTGGCGATACCGCTGGCGGCGGAGGCAGTTGCCGGAGGGGTCGTTGGCGCTGCCGGGGGGTTCGAGCTGGATGCAGGCTTCGGGGGTGCCGGTGGTGGCGACGCCGGTGAAGTCGCCGTCGATCTCGCTGTAGGGGCCGGCGGGTTCGGGGGCG
Organism: Kofleriaceae bacterium; assembly: GCA_041389965.1. GTDB lineage: Bacteria > Myxococcota_A > Polyangia > Haliangiales > Haliangiaceae > UBA2376. Next base: position 332,069 of record JAWKQV010000005.1, read on the forward strand.
AGGTCGGCGATGCGGGCGGCGCCGACGACGATGGCGCGCTGGAGGCCGGGGGGCACGTCCCACTCGGTGGGGGCGCAGCCGGCGCACGGGGCGAGGCGGGCGCCGGTGAGGTTGCCCGAGGTGACGTCGTAGACGCGGATGCTGGGAACCCAGCCGGTGACAGGCGTGGTGCCGACGACGAGGTCCGCCATGACGGGAGAAGGGTAGTCGCAGATGGGCGCGAGCTGGGCCGGCGTGGGGTCGTACAGGCACAGCGGGCTCGACGAGTTCACCTGGGTCGTCGGTTGCAGGTACGAGGTGATGCGCTTGGTGTAGGTGGCGGCCGGCGGGGTTGGCGCGGTGACGGTGATGTACGCGGGGTCGGCGGTGGGGTTCTTGACGCGCACTTCGAGGATGCCCCCGTCGGCGGTGCCGTTGAGGAGCTGGGAGGTGGGGCCGTTGGCGAGGTCGTAGTCGGTGAGGAGCGTGACGGCGCTGCCGGCGGGCCGGGTCGCGGCTCCGGTGAACGTGACCTTGAGCGGCGGGGCCAGGGGTTCGTACTCGAAGCACGGGGCCGAGGTGGCGCGCTGGCCCAGGCGGTCGTCGACCTGGACGGTGACGACGAACCGGGTGCGGCTGCCGGCGGGGCCGGTGCTCTCCTCGACGACGGCGGGGACGCCGAGCGCGGGCACGGCCTGGGGGCCGTCGCGGTGGAGCACGATGGTGGCGTCGTACGCCCCCGGCGAGCCGGCGACGGGCGTCGCGGTGAGGGCGAACGGACCCGCCACGGCGCCCGACGGCGCGGTGACGGTGTAGCGCAAGGTCGCGGGGTCCACGCCGATGCCGGCGTCGCTCATGGTGAACGCGAAGCGCAGCGCGTTGTCGTAGGGGATGCCGCCGAGGAGCTCGCTGCCGGCAGGCGCGGTGGCGGTCAGGTAGGCGTGCTTCGCGACGACGGGGCAGCTGGCCGTCTGCCCGCCCAGGGTCAGCATGGCGCCCGCGCTGTGGGTGTGCGAGGGGCGATCACCTGCGCCAAACGAGACGACGTCCGCGCGCTCGCTGTAGAACGGCTGGCCGACAGTGACCAGGGCGGGCGGCGCCGCGTCGACGCGGATAAACGGCGAGGTGGCCGCGGTGACGGCGGTGACGTTGCCCACCACGTCGGTGGCGCGCACCTCGACGGTGCTGCCGGTGGCGGCGATCATCGCGCCCGGCAGCGCCAGCTCCCACGCGCCGCCCGGGAAGGTGGCGGCGGCGATCTCCGAGCCCAAGACGGTCGCGGTGATGCGGATGGGACCGTGGGCGTCGGTCACGGTGCCGGCGATGTGCGGGTCGGCGACGGTGGTCCACCAGGTGCCGCCGTCGACGAGGAACGCGCTCGGGTCGAGCGTCAGCACGGGCGGCGTGTTGTCGGCGACCAGCGTCAGCTCCCCGCGGGTGGTGTTGCCGGTGGCGTCCGTGGCGACCGCGGCGACGGCGCGCGGGCCATCGGCGGCGACGGTGGTGTCCAGGGTGGTGGCGGCGGACGACACCGCGCCATCGGAGTCGGCCAGGCCACCCTCCCACGCGACGCTGGGCATCGGGTCGATGTCGTCGGTAGCGCGGACGGTGATGGGCACCGCGCCGCGGACCACCGCGCCCGCCGTGGGCGTGGCGCCCCAGGTCAAGGTCGGCGGGGTGCGGTCGAGGGTGTCGACGCAGGCGTCGCCGAACAGGATGGGGTCGCTGTTGCTGGCGATGGCGCGCGGCAGGCTCAACGTATCGGCCACCGAGAGCCCGGTCTGGTTGCGCCCGCCGGGGCCGTTGTCGTTGATGAGCGAGGTGAGCGCGGCGGCCAGCACCGTGCGCGGCGTGCCGGCGTAGGCGTCGCAGGCGGTCCGGCACGCGCCCAGGGCGCACGCGCCGTCGGGCACGCACGGTTGCGGCACCGGCGGGCACGGGTCAGCCAGCTGGATGGCCGGCGCCGCTGGCGCGGTCGCTGCCGTCGTCGCCGTCGAAGGGCGGCGCGGCGAGGTCGTGGCCCAGGTCGATGGCCAGGGTGTACGGGTTGACCTGCTGGTCGGCGCGGCAGGCGCCGGCCGCCTGGGCGATGTCCTGGGCCATGAACGACCACGCGGCCAGGATGAACGCGGCGCGGACGTCGTCGGTGGGCTGGGCGCGGCCACGCTGAGGTCGGCGACGGCGTGCGCTCTCAGCAGGCCGCCGAAGTGGGCGTCGAGGTGTTCGTTCACCAGCGCGTGCGAGTCGACCAGGTGGTGTCGGCGCTGGTCGCGTATGCGCGACGATCAACCGGCAGTCCAGGTGGGTGATCGGCGTGACCAGGCCGGTGGTCAGGTCTTCGAGGATGTCGGTGTACAGGAGCGCCGTCAGCGCGAGTCGTCGAGGACGACGGTGGCGCCGGTGGCGTAGTCGCGGAACTGGCCGCCGTGGGTGGTGATGAGGAAGTAGCCGCTCCTGGAGCCGGTGGCGATCGCGAAGGCCCCGGTGGCGTCGGTGATGAGGTCGCCGACGTGGGAGCGGATGACCGGCGTGGCGGCCAGGTACTCGAGGTGATCGATGGAGACCCGGGCGCCCACCAGCGGACCGTCGAGCGTCATCAGCACGCGCCCGCCCACGGTGCCGCCGGTGTCGCCGTCGCGGCCGCCATCGTCAGCGGCGCAGGCGGCGACACAGGCGACGACGAGCAGCGCCGCGACCGCGAGCGCGTGGTGCCGGGACTTCCTCTCGAGACGATGGAGCATCGAGCGCAACCTCCAACCTGCGACCGCCGCGCGCGGCCCTGCTTGTGCCTGCTACGTCAGACCGCCGCCGGTGCCGCGGCCGCGTCGTCGGGGACAACGCCAGATCCGGGGCCCTGCCACTGGCGCGCTTCGCGTTGATCTCGAGAGATCTTGGGAGCTGACATCGCGGTCCGACCTCGCACCGACGTGGGTGCCGAGATCCGTTCTACGCGCGGCCGGGGGGGCGGGTCAACGCGAAAACAGCATGACTGGGCCGCTTTTCGGCATGGCTCGCCCCGCGCCGTTGTAGGTCAGATTCCGGAAAGTCGATTTGGACCTACAATTCGAGTGGTAACCCCGCGATCACGCAAGCCGCGCTGTCGGGCACACGCGGAGGGCGCGCCCGGCCCCGGCGGCATGAAGGTGCCCGTCCCGATCGCGGTGGGCAGCCAAGTCCCCGCCCGGTCGGCGGCCACCGGGAGCCAGGGGCGCCCGTTCCCCGTTCCGGTCGGCCGCCACCCGCGGGGAGCCAGGGTCGCCCGCGCCCGTTCGTTCCGGTCGCCTGCCACCCGAGATCACGCCCCCCGCTCCGATCGCCGCCACCGGAACATCCAGGCCCCCTGGCGGCACGGCACCTCTCACACCGACACCTCCGTCGTCCGAACCTTGACGGTGGCCGCCTGTAGCCGGCCTGCCAGAAATCGCAGGCACCTCGACCGCTGCATACCCTTCCTCAAGAAGGCCGTCGTGCGGTTGGTGGAGGCTCGAAGGGGGCAACGGCATCGGCCGCAATCCACGCATGACCGCGCAGGTCGTCAGAGAAGAGTCTCGTTGAAATCCCGGCGCGGATTGTACCAGTCAGCTCCACCCATCGTGCGTCTTTCTCAGACACGACATCAAACACGGCATCCACGGGGACGACAGCCCACTGCCCAATTCCGCCAGCAGCCCCAAATACAACTGTTCCGCCTTTGACCCGCCGCGGCCCACTGAACCCTCCGGGGGGCGCCGCCGGCTGACCAAATCCATAAAGAACACTTTGAATGCGATTGCCAGGCTTCGCCCGTACGAGGTTGCTTTCGTCGACCCAGCCCACGACCCACTGCGCGTCATCGCCAACGATGAGACGATGAAATCGGCCCCGTCGTTCGATCTCTCTGAACGCACCGTTGCGACGGCCCGGGAACGAAACCAACAACGAAGGACCCGCCCCGGGTTTGGCCTGGAACGCAACAGAGTCATGGCGTGGGCCCCAGCGGCTCAACCGACTCGCCGGCGGACCGGACGGTGCTCCCTCGGCGTCCGCGCCATCGTCATCGAGCGCGAGCAGATCGCAGGAGACCTCAGCCCCGACAACCTCCGCTTCGAGTTCATCCCCTAGCGGTATGGTGGCGATGGCGCCGGTGCCCCCATCGGTCCGGACGTCATGGAGGAACTGGCCAGCCCCAAGATGGAGTAACCCTCCCTGAAGGTCCGCGGAGCGGGCCGCATGGAACGTGCGCGTTGAGATACGTGCGGAGAATGCCAGTGGTGCCGAGATCATCACCGCACCATCATCCTGACCGCCCAATTCGACACGAGCCATCATTCCAATACCCCACAGCTCGAATGGTGGCATTCCCGGCGGAGAGACGGTCATCCTCACCGAACCGTCCTCAGATGAGACCGAGCACGAGGAGGTCGCTGCACGTTCCGGAACCACGTCTGCAACGACGACGGCTGATGACGGCAGGGGCTCGTTGTCGGTGACGATCGGCGGACTAGAGGTCGGCGCGGCCAACGGCGTTTCCGCAACGCGCGCACGTGGCGGCGTGATGCTGGGTCCTGCCGAACTGGCGCCGCATCCAGCGAGCGCCGCCAAAGAAAGTGCACAGATCCTCACGGGTCGAGAATCGCCTATTTTGGTCTTGGATGCGCCGGCTGTATCGCCATCTCTGGAACGGCTGAAAATTCAGTATTTTTCCCGGGGCATGCTTGTGGTGGGGCAGGTCGGACGCCGCCAATCAACGGCGTCCGGGTCGCGGCGCTTCGATGCGTCGGCGCGCCATGAGACACGTCCTGCGCGGTGAGGTGACGTAAGCCACCACGTCGGTGCACCGTCGAGTGCGAAGCGCCCCGCTCGAACATGTTGCGCCTCTGGAGGCGCTTAGATAGCAGGCACCATCACCATCCCGCCCCGTCGAGCCACAGCGCCGTTGCCAGACGGCGGCGGCGGTTGCTCAGTACTCGGGGGAGAGCTCGACGCGGGCCAGCTCGCGATCCACCATGCGACGGAAACGCCCCGGCGCAATCCAGGTGTACGCGCAGAATGCAATCCACACCCAGCCGAGGACGGACTCGACGGTGGTCCAGCCCAGGGCGGCGCCGCCGATCATGAGGAGCTGGGCGCCCAGGTACCAGCCGAGGAGCATGCCGACCCGCCCGGCGTCGCTGCGCGCGGTGAGCCACGTGTTCCAGCGCCACCACAGGCCCAGCCACAGCGAGCGGCGCGCCTTGATCGCGGACAGCAATGTCAGGCCGTCGTGGTCGTCCGCGTCGCTGGCCAGGGCACTCCGAACGTGGGCCTCGGCGGCGTCGACGGCGCCGGCGTCGAGCGCGACCCAGCCGGCCGCCAGGTGGGCCTGCGAATTGTCGGGCCCGGCGGCGAGGGCGTCGTCGGCGTGGCGGCGCGCCGCCGCGTGATCGCCGCGGTAGCGCGCGTGGATCGCGCACCGGGCGAGGACCCGGGCTGCGTCCGGCGCCAGCGCGCGGGCACGATCGAGGAGTTCGCTGGCCGCGGCGGTGTCGCCCTCGAGGTCGCGCAACTCGGCTGCCAGGAGCGTCGCGTCGACGGCGACGGTGTCGTCGGTCAGCACCGGCGTCAGGTGCAGCCATGCGTCGGCCAGGCGGCGCTCGGCGAACGCCACGGTGGCCATCGCCAGGTGGGCGAACGGCTCGTCCGGATCGGCAGCCAGCGCCAGCCCCGCCTCGATTCGCGCGCCGTGCGGCCGGCGAGCGTCGACCAGGACCAGCGCCAGGAGCGCGTGGGCGCGCGCGTGATCGGGATCGATCGCCAGCGCTTCGCGCAACAGGTCGAGGGCGGTGCGGTTGTCGCCGCGGAGCCGGGCGGCGTCGGCGCGGGTGAACAGGTTGTCGAAGCGGCGGGAGTCCATCACACGCCCCACATCACGATGATCCGCCACAGCCGATCGTCGAAGAGATCCATCACCACGGGGCGCAGCAGCAGTCCGGCGATCAGCACGGCTCGCGGGTTGCGCACCACGCCGTGATAGTAGCGGTACAGGTGGAAGGTCCGGCCTTGCAGCGCCGACACCGTGTACGCCATCCCCAGCTTCCACCCGGTCAGCACCAGCACCGCCAGCCGCGCGGTGGTGTCGGTGGCGATGACGCCAGCGTCGACCAGCGCCAGCGCGACCAGCGCCAGCACGACGGTCCCGGCGATCGCCGCCAGCGCGAGCACGATCTCTTTGCGCCGGGTCGGGCCCGCCAGCGCGAGCGCGTTGACGATGAACCACGGCCAGGTCAACCAGCCGCCGCACAACATCGCCGCGAGCAGCGGCACGCTGGGTGACACAACCAGGCCGCGCAGCCCGCTGGGACCCGGCTCGTCGGCGACGACGTACGTGCCGGCGCTCATCGCTTGCCGTGCCTCGCCAGGAACTCCAGCACCTCGTCGTACTGGCCGCCCTCGTTGGCGTAGCGTGCGTAATTGCGGGCGGTGGTCAACCACTCGCCGGTGGTCGGCTTGACCTCGGTCAGCGCGCCGGCCAGGTGGTCGGCGTCGATCGGCACCTCGGCGCCGCGGGCCAGGGCGTCGGCGATGGCGCGGTCAGCGGCGGTGTCGACCAGGTGCTCGAGGTCGGCGCCCGAGAACCCGCTGGTGCGCTGCGCCAGCGCCGCCACGTCAACATCGGCGGCGACGGGACGGTCGCGCAGGTGCAGCGCCAGGATCGACGCGCGCGCCGCGCGGTCGGGCGGCGGCACGAACAGCACGCGCTCGAAGCGGCCGGGGCGGCGGAACGCCGGGTCGATCGCCCACGGCGTGTTGGTGGCCGCCAGGATCAGGACACCGGCGTTGTTCTGCGCGAAGCCGTCCATCTCGGCCAGGAACTGGCTCACCAGCTTGGCGCTGGTCTGATCGCGGTTGTGCTGGCGCTTGCCGGCCAGAGCCTCGAGCTCGTCGAAGAACAGCACCGCTGGAGGGGTCGCGCGCGCCTTGGCGAACACCGCGTGCAGCTTGCGCTCGCTCTCGCCCAGCCACATGTCGAGGATGTCGTCGATGGCGACGTTCAGAAACGTCGCCGCGCATTGCCCCGCGGTGGCGCGGGCCAAAAGCGTCTTGCCGCAGCCTGGCGGGCCGTACAGAAGGATGCCGCCGCCTGCCTTCTTGCGGTAGCGCGCGAACAAGGATGGCTTCTGGAACGGCAAAATGATGCGCTTGTCGATCTGCGCCTTCACGTCGTCAAGACCGCCGACGTCGGCGAAGGTGACCGGCGGCGCCGCGGGGGCGAGCGCGGCGTCGGCGGCCGCGGTGTCGTCGTTGGACACCACCCGCAGACGGCGGCTGTCGGCGGTGCCGCCGACCGGCGCGCGGGTCGCCAGCTGCGCGCGCAGGCCGCGATCCTCGAGCGTCGGGTTGGTCGCCACTGCGGCGTCGTAGGTGCGGCGCGCGCCGTCGACATCGCCGGTGGCGAACAGCGCGCGGGCGCGCAGCACGGCCAGCTCGGGCGCATCGCCGGCGGCGTGCTCGAGCGCGGCAGCCGGCTGGTCGGCGTCGAGGAGCGCCTTCACGACCACGACGCGCAAGCCGAGATTGTCAGGGGCCGCCGCCAGGGTCGCCACCAAGGTCCGCAACGTCGCCTCATCCATCTCCGCGGCAGCGTAGCTCGGGCGCCGTATCCCCCGCAAGGGTCAGACCGATGTTCGTTCCGGTCGGCGGCAGACCGATGTTCGTTCCGGTCGGCTGCCACCGGGAGCACGCACGCCGTGAGGGGCGCCCCGAGCGCTCAGGACGCGGGGCTCACCGAGTCCTGACGCAGAAGCCGCCCTGCAGCATGCGGACGCGCTGAGGCGCCCTGGCGAATCCAGGCGGTTGAGCGGCGCGCACCGGGACGCTCTATCGCGTTCGCATCATCCCGCGACGAATGCGGTCGGCACTCGCACGCTCAGGCGGTCGCGAACTCGGCCCGAGGCGGCTGGCCGAACTTGCGCGCGTACTCGCGACTGAACTGCGTCGGGCTCTCGTAGCCGACCTCGTACGCCGCGCTCGACACCGTGTAGCCCTCGGTCCGCAGGAGGCGGCGGGCCTCGAGGAGACGCAGGTCCTTCTGGTACTGCAGGGGCGAAGTCGCGGCGATCGAGTGGAAGTGCTTGTAGAAGCTCGACGTGCTCATGCCGGCGAGCTTGGCGAGGTCGCTCATGGCCAGGCGCTGCTTGAATTCGCGACGGATGTGTTCGATGGCGCGGCCGACACCGCGCGCTTGACTGTCATGGGCGATCAACTGATGCAGCATGGCGCCGTGCGGCGCCAACAGCAGGCGAACGTGGATCTCGTCGAGGACCCGAGGCGCAAGCGCACGCGCCGCGATCGGCTCGTCGGCGAGCGCCAGGTAGCGAGCGAAGGCGTCGAGCAGCGCGAGATCGGTCTTGCCTACCTCCAGGGAACGCGCGCCCGCAGGCGCGAGAGCGACGTCTCCTAGCTCGTGATGAAGGCTGCGCAGGCGGGATAGGTCGATCGACGAGATCACTGCGAGGTAGGGAACGGCGCTGCTGGCCTTGGTGATCCGAGACACGACCGGGAGCGTGTGGCTGACGATCAGGGACTCGCCGGCGCCAAAACGAACGATGCGTTCGCCCAAGATCGTTTCCTTCTCTCCTCGCAAGATCAGGCCGATCACGGGCTCGTAGATCGCGGCCTCGAGCGTCGTCGGTCGGAGGTGTCGTAGGAGCAGCAACCCGGGCATGGGGCTCGCCGAATCTACGGGTGATGCCCCGCAGTCCCGAGCTGGCAGGTAGCGCTCGGCCCGTAGCGCGCCGCCCGGGGACAGCGCGGCGTCCAGGTGAAGCCCGACCAGCAGCCGGCAGCCCCTTCTTCCGAGCGCCGCCACCCGCGCTCCGCCGAGCCGGTCGGCGTCAGCGTTGCGAGCACCGCTGGCCCCCCAGCGGCTACGGTATGCTCCCGTCGTTCGCCATGCCGCCGTCGCTCCGCCCGACCACCCGTCACGCGCCGCCGCCGCGGCCCGCGTACCGGATGCTCGCGCTCGTCGCGGTGACCGCTCTCGGACTGACCGCGTTCACCACGCACAAGCTGGTGGTGATGGCGCGCATGCGCGGCGAGCTCGGCGACGTCCCGGTGCGCGCGCTCGTTGTCGAGGGCATGACGCGGAGCATTGCGCGGGACGCTGCCGAGTACCAGCTCGGCGACCCGACGCGCCCCGAGGTGGCCTACACGATCCAGCTCACGGACGACCAGGCCGCTCGCCACCCGCGCGGCGCCGTCGTGGGGGTCCGGTGCAACGGCGCCGAGTGCTACCTGCCCGACTCGGTCTACATCAGCGACGGCAACCTGCAGTTCGATCTCGTCCTGCTGGTGATCGAGCTGGCGGCAGCTGCCGGCTGCCTGGTCGTGCTCGCGCGCCGCTGGCGGGCCTGGCGCGCCGCGGCGCGCGGATCGCACCTGCCGACGGTCCGTGTGCTCGGCCGGTGAACCGTAGCTCTGTGGCGAAGCGGTGCGACCCGCTCTCCATCGGCGCCGCGGTCGAGCCGCCGTTGCGCGGCCGCGCGGCGCGCGATCGTCGCGTGCAGGCGAGCGATGTGCGACCATCGTCACCTACCGGGGCTGAAGATCAGCGGGTAGCGCACGACGCCCCTGATCCTCGGCCCGAACCGCAGGCTAGCGAGCTCCTCGCACACGCACGCGTCCATCGTGCCCTGGAAGCCGCGGACTTCCACGTCGCTCACGGAGCCGTCGCGATTGACTACGAAGGTGGTCTGGACCTCGCCGCCCGCATCCGGCTCCCAGGCCACGAGCGCCTGGTAGCAGGCGAGGATCTTGTGCCGCCGACGCGCGACCACGCCGCTGACCGGATCGCCAGAATCGAGCGCCGCGGCGCCGGTCGACGCCGGTCGCGATGTCAGCGACATCGGCTCGCGAACGGGCTCGACCTGCGGGCTCGTCGGTGACGGCTCCGACGGCGCGGCGTGCGGGCCGCAGCGCGTGACGCCATCCGCAGTCGAGACCGGCGCACCGGCGGCCGCCGGCGGCGGGGCGGGCGGGCGCGCGTGGCACCCCATCATCGCGAGCGACGCTGCGAGGGGCGATGTCGGCATCCGCATGCCGCGAGCGTACGCGCGGCGCCGCGCGGTGGGACAGCGATCGACGGAGACAGGGACGGGGACCGGGGTACTAACGGCCACCCGGCTCGCGGGGGCTGCCCACCAGGATCGCGCGGCCAACCGGACCGAGGGGCTGACGGCGATGGCTTGCGCTGGCGAGGCGATCCGCGACAGGCTCGGGCCGCGCGATGACCCACGATCGCTGGCGCCTGCCCGCCGAACCCTGCCTCCGCGGCGTCGACAGCTTCGCCGCGTTGGCGGCGGTGCGCTTCCGCGCCGGGGTCAACGCCGCCTGCTGGCCACGCAGCCTGGCCGGCGACTTCGGGCAAGTAGTCGCGGCGCTCGAGGCCCGGCTGGCGACCGACGGAGACGGGGTGGCCCTGGCCGCAGGTCGAGTCGCCGAACACGTAGCCGGCGAAGGCCTGCTCGATCTCGCCGAAGGGGACGCCGGCGTCCTCGAGGGCGGTGCGGCCCGCCTTCGAGGCCATGACGTTGTACTCCTCGGACTCGCCGTGTTCCCCCGAACCGCTGTGTTCTCCCGAACCGCTGCGACCCGATCCCCACTCTTCCCGAACCGCTTCGACCCGATCCCCCCTGCGACCCGATCCCCCCTATCCCCCGGCGACCCGATCCCGCTCTAGGGCAACAAATGCCGTCTCTCCCACCACCAACTCAACACCGGCGGCAATGGGAGCAGAGGAAGCGCCGGCTCCGCACTTCGCAGCAAGTTCTTCACTCGACGAAGCACCCGCACCACAGAGATCGGTTCGTCGACGATATTCAGCGGACCATCGCCCAGCTTCGCGCGAAGCGGCTCAGCAGACGCAATCTCATGTTCCAAGATCCTCATAAGCTCATTGCCATCATGTGGAGTATCAACCACATGACCAAAGCGCGCGACAAGACCAGCACGCAAGACCACTTCTGACAGCAGAAGTCCAGTTCCATCCGCGCCCTGCCGCGAGCTCTTCCGTAGCGCAAGAAGCGCGACCTCTGCTAGCGCCACTCGCCTATCCGGTTCAAGATCGGGCGCGGAAGCGGCAGCGATCGCCGCGGCCTCACCGAGCGCAGACCAGGAAAAGTCGTCACCAAGCGGCGTTTCATGCAAGACACGCAACTCAGATGCGGACATCGACAGCACTTGACTCACATTAATCATCGAAAGAATACCCCTAGTCTTGCGAACGCCTCGCGGCCAGCCTCAACAACACCTGCAGACATTCGACTGATGCGTCGTTCATGTAGTGTCCACTATTCGGAGAAATTTCCAACCCCAAGAACCTGCCCCCAGCTGCAGCGATATCAGCTTGCCCCGCTGCTCGCACCGGCGCGCCCTGGGCAAGAACGGCGTGCGATATCTCGACCCCGCCCTTCGAATGCGGCGAACCCCGAACCGCTGCGACCCGATCCCCGCTCTCCCGAACCGCTGCGACCCGATCCCCCGACGGGACATCAATTCCGCGACCCTACCGATCCGCTGTTCACCCTCCCGCGATGAAGCCTTGCTCTCTTCTTCCGAACCGCTGCGACCCGATCCCCGCTCTGCGACCCGATCCCCGGCGACCCGATCCCCGCTGGGACGATATTGCGGCACACGTGATTCGTGACCATCCGGGGCGCTACAATACAAGTGTGCAGAATTGGCAAAGTATATAAAGAATTTCACAGAGTCCAGTGTTCCCAGTACTACAGTGCTGGGGTCGCGATATTGGAGGAGGGGGGCCGAGGTCTTTGTCCAGAGGCCAAACAGCCACCAAGCGTGAGGCGATAGAGCGGATAGAAAGAATTATTGCGATGGACGGTGGGAGAGTCTTCGGAACGCTGTAGCATTGCGTAATAGACATGGAGGAATCGTTGATTACACTAAACGGGCGCGAGGCGGCGCTCCTGGCCGGGGCACTCTCAATCTTTGGCTTTTGGTCCTTTGAGCAGCCGGCGGCACGGGCACTTGTGACCACCGACATGCGCCGGCGCGTGTCGCCCGTTGGCGACGCGGTGTACTCGCGGTGGCAGGCGCGTCTCAAGGTGGCGCGGCTCTGGTATCCACCGGACATGGGGACGCCCGAACTCGTCGCGCAGCGAGGCACGGTGCCGGACGCGGTTGTGGTCAGGAGTTCCGAACTCGACGTAGCGATCGCCGCTTTGACTCTCGTCGACCTGGAGTTCTCCAGCAACTGGGATAGGTTTCTTGGTTTGGCCCCCGGCCCGCTCGAGTGGTATGGACTGGATCGCACTGACGTGGGGCTGCTCCAGGCTCGCCTCGAGGCGGGACGGGTTGCAGCGTGGGAGGTCACACTCAACGGCAAGGAGGCGGCGCTCATGGTTGGTGCGCTCGCCATCGCAGCCTCAGACTTGGTTGGCAATCAAGATGCGATCGAGTTGCCGACTCAGCCCTGTCACGAGCCATTTGACGCGACAGGGCGCGAGATTGACCGTCGCTGGCAATCACGTATGAATGGCGCCGGGTTGGGCCTTCCGCGGTTCGCGCCGTTCACGCCTGAATTCGTCCAGCGTCGAGGTCAGATCCAGGACGCGCTGGTGATCACCGGGGACGAGATCGAGGACGCAATCACCGGGCTGGACATCACGATGCTTGAGTTCGCTCGTAGCTGGGGCGAGTTCTGCATGGTCGCGACGAGTATGCATGAGTTCTACGGCGTGGTTCCTGGGGACCTCGCGGTGCTCCGTGCCAAGCTCCAGGCCAGGGATCCCGGGCGCGGCGGGCAGGGGCCACGGACACGCAGCCGCAGTCTGGCAAGCTACGCTTTCCTCCGTCCGCCCTTCACGTTGCAGTTTCCGTACATGACGGAGGATAAGCTCCGCGCGTACGCGGCCTGGTTCCACGACGTGACGCCGGCGCGCATTGCGGAGCTGGCACGGGCTATCCAGCGCACGCCGGGGTTCGAGGGGTGGCAGCCTGATCGGTCGCCGTCGTCGCTGGAGGGCCTGGGCCAGTGGCTACAGGCCCAGGCGGAAGCGGACGATCCTGGCGGCGAGGTGGCAGACGCGGGCGATGCGGCGCTCGCTGACGAGCTCGTGAACAGAACGCTCTTTTTGGGAATGGACCTGGGCATGTACGTGGCCGAAGTCGTCCTGAGAAACCTCCTCTGTATCCGCTGGCACCAGGTGTTCTGGGACGAGCAGTGCGCCGACTACGGCCAGCCGGTGCTCATTGGGCCCGGAATGGCACCAATCAACCCGGTGAGGTTAATGGCAATCCAGGCCTACCGTGCCATACGCCGCCAGCCGATCGATCTTCGTGGCCTCTACGACGACTGGGAAAAAATGGATACGCCCTGCGTGAACCTGACGTAGCGTACGCGCTGCATAAACCACGTCCTAGCGTGAGGTGATCGGGCCAGGCAGGGTAGCTGCATGGCGATGACCGAACTCGACGCTGCGCAGTGGCAGCTCGAGCGCCTCGGCACCCACCGCGACGTCTTCGCGCTGCCGGTCGAGCAGCTCACGCCCGCCGCGTTCAAGCGGACGCTGCGCTGATCGCGCGCCCGGCAACGCCCTCGCCCCGGCACAGTCGCCGGCCGCCGTCATCCCGGTGTCGTTGATCGGTCACGTGGCAGCGACACCGTACGGTAAGCGCTGCGTGAACCCCACGTGGCCTTCGCGGCGGCGTCGACGCTGGCGGGATGCGGAAGACCTACGAGCGGAACGAGCACGACGAGATGATCCGGGCGGTGATGCGACGGGGGGAGCCTGTCCGGGCGGCCGACGCGCGCCTGGGCGTGCCGGTGTCGACGGCCTATGGATGGATCCGCGCGGCGACCGACGCGGCCGTCAAGGACGGTGCGATGACGGCGCCGACGGCGCCGGCGCCGACGTTCGTCGAGCTGGTCCCGGCGCGTACGCCTCCGGCAGCGGCGCTGATCGTGCGCATCGGGGCGATCGAGATCAGGGAATCCGGGTCGCAGCCACCCGGACCGGCGATCGGCAACGAACGCCGGTACCGCTCGACGCAGGCGGCGGCCCGGACGCGGAGGGCCCGATGCGGTGGGCGACGTTTGTCCGAATCCCGGACGGATGGCCGAGGACCGGCCGCGGACCGGACAGCGCGGCCGTGTCATGACGCGGGGTTCACGCTGGCAGGCGGTTTGCTTCTCGAGGACCGCGGAGGGCATATGGGGCATCGGCTGCGGCTGTACATCGAGCGGATCGTCTACGAAGGGGTGAGCCGGACGTTGGGCGGGGCGTTCTGGCTACGGCCGGATCCGGCGTGCAACGCCATCATCGAGGGCGTCATCGGCAAGGCGCTGACGCTGTACCCCGACGTGCGGATGCACGCGTTCACCCTCCTGCGATGAAGCCTTGCTCTCTTCTTCCGCCGAACCGCCGAACCGCTGCGACCCGGTCCCCTGGCGACCAACTCCCCGCGCGATCGTCGCAATCGTGCGCGAGCGTTCGAGATTTGCGCACCGTCGGGCTGGAGACTCCGCGAGGCTCGACAGTCCGGGGCGCGCGTTGACGCCGCGCGCACACGCACGCGACGCTCGTCGGATGAAGAAGCCGCCGAAGCTGTACAAGGTCACGCGCCGCCCCCTCGGCAAGCTGGTTCTGCCCCCGGCGCTCGATCAGCTCGCGACGTTCGTCGGGGCCCAGGCCGAGATGTCGCTGGGCTGGTTCGCCGGCGTCCACATCGACCGGCTGACCGGGCCGCTGGCCAAGGCCGCCCCCACCACGCTCAAGGACGTGGCGATCACGCTGCTCGCCCTCTCGAACGGCGGCTGCGTCGTCGCGCTGGCGACCGGCGCGACCCCGATCGTGCACCTCGACCCCCGCGGAGTGGCGCGCCTGCTGGCACCCAGCCTCGCCGCGTTCGTGCAGGCGTGGTCGAGGTGTGCGACCAGCGTGCCGGACCTGGACCACGATGGCCCCCGGATCATCAAGGTCGAGAAGCGCAACCACGCGATCTGGGCCAACGCGCCGTCGGCGCGGCCGGCGCTGGCGGCCTGGGCCAAGGCGCGTCGCTTCGTGCCGCCCCGTGGCGAGTCGTTCGATCTACCCGCGTTCCTCGGCGACGCATTGGCCGTCGTTGCCTCCGATCCGCGTCGGCTACCGCACGACGTCAAGCTCGAGGCCGCGCTGCCCGCCGGGAAGCCCGCCGACTTCGCGAAGTACGGAGCGTGGCTGACTCAGCAGGGGCATCCGCTCGGCGCCGTCATCACCGCCGACGCCGCCGCCGAGAAGAAGCGCGCGTTCGCGGCGGGCGCCGCCAAGCGCTTTGACGCCTACGTCGAGGCGAACCTCGCGCCGCGCTACGCACGCATCGCCACCAACTTCTGGCACTTCTCAAGGCCCGACTTCCGGTTCGGAACGTCATTCAAGTACGGCTTCCTGCGCGTGCTCGAGACCGCAGAATGGACCGCGACGATGCGGGAGCAAGTGCTCGAATTCCTCGAGCAAGACGACCACGCCCGTTGGTTGATCAAGCTGGACCCACAGGGCCTCAAGCTCGGCGACCTGTCGATCCTCTCGCGCTTCCCCGCGCTGCGCACGCTCACCCTCCGCAAGGCCAAGGTCGCCGGGGCAAAGGCGCTGGCGCCGCTCGCCGCGCTCACCCAGCTGCGCGCGCTCGACCTCACGGACAGCCAGATCACCGACCTGACGCCCCTGGCCAAACTGCCGCTGATCCAGCTCACGCTCACCCGCACGGCCGTGGCTGATCTACGCCCGCTCGCCGGCCACCCTACCCTCGAGCACCTCGAGCTCGGCGGCACCAAGGTCAAGGACATCACGCCCCTGCTGTCGTGCAAGCGGCTCTGCAATGTCGGCCTGTGGGACGCGCGCGTCGCGAAGGCCGACGCCGAGAAGCTCATCGCGTCGATGAAGAAGAACGGCGCGCGGCCGATCGCGAACCAGGACGACCTGCTGGTCGGCTACGACCGTTACGTGTCCCACAACACGGCGAGCTGGTAGCCCTCCGATCCGTGTGGCGCCGATCCGTGGGCGATCCGTGGGGCCGATCCGTGGGGCTGCGACTCGGATCCTCCCGCGACTCGGATCCTCCCCGCTGGTACATCCCCGCCACCGCCAGTCTCGCCGCGGCCTGGCTCCGCGACCTCGACGACACCGACCTCGCGGTGGCCTGAGTGCGACCGCTCGCACCCTGCGCTAACACGCCATCTGGCCCCGCTACCCAACTCCGCCTCCCCTGGCTACCCGGCTCACCCCGCGGGGTCGGAGTCGAGGCGGGGGAATCCGGGTCGCGGGAATCCGGGTCGCAGGACCGGGGGGCCTGGCGCCACGCGCGACTATGATGGAGATCGGCAACGAAAGCCGGTACCGCTCGACACGACGCGGCGGCCCGGACGCGGAGGACCCGATGCGGTGGGCGACGTTTGTCCGAATCCCGGACGGATGGCCGAGGACCGGCCGCGGCCGGACAGCGCGTCCGTGTCATGACGCGGGGTTCACGCTGGCAGGCGGCTTGCTTCTCGAGGACCGCGGAGGGCGTATGGGGCATCGACTGCGGCTCTACATCGAGCGGATCGTCTACGAGGGGGTGAGTCGGACGTTGGGCGGGCGTTCTGGCTGCGGCCGGACCCGGCGTGCAACGCGATCATCGAGGGCGTCATCGGCAAGGCGCTGACGCTGTACCCAGACGTGCGGATGCACGCGTTCACGGCGCTGTCGAACCACCGGCACTACATGCTCTCGGCGACGATGCCGGAGCAGATCCCACTGTTCCTCGACTACATGCTGGGCAACATCGCGCGGCAGCTCAACAAGCTGCGTGGCCGCTCCGGCGTGTTCTGGAGCCGGCGCACCTCGATCGTGCCGATCGTCGACGAGGCCAAGCAGATCGAGCGCCTCGCGTACATCCTGGGCCAGGGGCCGGCCGCGGGGCTGGTGGCGTCGCCGCTCGACTGGCCGGGAGCCTCGTCGGCGCAGGCACAGGTGGCGGACATGGTGGTGCCGGCGACGTACGGATCGCTCGACGCCGCGCGCCGGAACGAGCAGCGCAAGGATCCGCTGCCGCTCGAGGAGATCGCCGAGGACGTGACCTTCGAGCTGGCGCCGCTGCCGGTGTGGGAGCACCTGTCGCCCGACCTGCTCCGCGCCGAGCACCTGCGCCAGGTGCGGATGATCGAGGAGGCGCACGCTGGCCAGGGGGTCAGGGGCGCGGCCGCCGTGGTCGCAGAGGACCCTGAGCAGAGCTGGCCGCTCAAGCGGTCCCGGGCCCCGCTGTGCCACGCGTCGACGCCGCGGATCTGGAAGCGCTTCTCTGACTTCTTCGCGGCGTTCACGGCGCATTGCAAGGAGGCGTCGAGCCGGCTCTGCGGGATGGCCTCGACCGAATGGGTCGATGTCCCCGCCCAGTACCCCAGGGGCGCCCTGGCCCGGCCCCGCTGGTACATCCGCGCCCCCGCCAGCCTGGCAAGGGCCTGGCTCCGCGACATCGACGACGCCGACCTCGCGGTGGCCTGAGGGCCGCCGCTCGCACACCTGCGCTGACGCGCCACCTGGACCCGCTCCCCAACTCCGCCTCCCCTGGCCGCCCGGCTCACCCCGCGGGGGTTGGGGTGGACACCTTTTCGGGGTGCGACGGCACACCAATTCCGCGACCCGACCAGCACGTCGTTCACCCTTCTTCTATGACCTCCTTCGCCCCGAAGCGCTGCGACCCTATCCCGCCGACGGTGTGCCGGTCGACGACGGCGACGCGGCGCTCGCCGTCCTCGACGTGGGTGGTCCAGCGCTCGAGGATGATGGTGCCGGTCCCTGCCCCCGCGCCGCTCCCGCGCCGGACGCGCACGCGCTCTTGGCCGCCGCCGACGTACACGACCTCGCGGGTCTCGACGACAGGCTCGCTGCCATCCGCTTCTTCCGAACCGCTGCGACCCATCCCTGGCCGCCATCCCCGCCACCCTGCACGACGGCGCGCCGCCTCAACAGGCCGGGGTTCATGCAGCGCGTACGGTTCATGCAGCGCGTACCATGGTCGCGCCCCCGAACGGTGAAACGCGTTGGGGCACCAGACCGCGTCGTACCGGGAGCGCCCGCTGCCGGGCCTCCGCGTGTAACGGGCGCGGGGGCCCCTTCTTCCCGAAGCGCTGCGACTCTATCCCGCTGCGTCCACGCCGCGTTCGACGCGGACCCGCGCTCGCCCGACCTCGATCACGATAGCGCTCGCCGCCAGCGTGGGCGCCGGTTCGGGATCCGCCGTGCGCTCGACCCGCGCGACGCGCACCGTCGGCGCCGCCGCGTGCCGCCGGATCTTGTACCGCATCGTCGCGAGCCGCAGCCCATGCGCCTCGCAGTACGCCGGCACAGTCTGGTCGCTGGCCCGCCACCGGGTCACGTGTCGCTGCCACTGCGCTGCGTCGAGTTCGGTCATCGCCATGCAGCTACCCTGCCTGGCCCGATCCCGTCACGCTAGGACGCGGTTCGTGCAGCGCGTACGGTCAAGTGATCGAAATTGCTCCCGTCGACGACCGCTCCAGAAGAGCCGCACCCATCTGCGTATCGTTCAACCGGGCCCGTCACGTTCACGCCGAACCTATACAGTCCCTCGGCGCGACCCTACCCCTCCGGACTATCCGCAATGACATAGACAACGTATCCATCGCCATCTTTTGGCTTGATCATAATGCGCTGACAGACTGGGCACTCGATTAGCCGTCGCCCACCCAAGAACACGACACCCAGCTTTTTTCTATCCAATGGATCTTCGATTGAATCGAAGGACGCCTCGGAAATCACCCGGGACACATATGCATTGGGAAATCCACCGACAACAATCATTTGACCACATGGACAAACAACTCGCGACGACATGCATCCTCCTATCTGATCACCCGAACAGAGTGTATGCGCAACACGTCACCAGAAGGCTCGCGTCTTCCGGACCGCTGCGACCCTATCCATCCCGCTGCGACCCTATCCCTCCCCGAAGCGCTGCGACCCTATTTCCCCCCATGGTCTGGGACCTCTCAGTGAGACTCATGCTGGGTCGCGAAACAGTACAACGCGGATTCGCATCAGCTTCTCATCCGACGCAAGACTAACGCGCCGAAGACTCCGAAACTCAGAGGTCAGAACACAGGGCGCATTTTTCAACAGATGCACGAGTTCCAGACGAACATCTGACAAGTCAACAAACACAAAACTCCCTCCACTATCGTGAGGTTTCCAGTCGCCATCGGAGAGCCGAACAGAGTCAAAAATACAAAACAGTTCATTCCACCACGGATGCGAACCGGGCATATTGCGCCGCACAAACATGAACAGCCAACCATTAACAAGAGGCAGGTCGATTCGAGCAGCATCGGCCAAACAAGAACCACCCAGCAGACTCATTTCAACACTCCTTTGACATGGACGAATTCACCGTGCTTGACAATTGCCTCGTAGGCACTGGATGAGAAAACCCACTCGAGCACACCCGGCATATCGTCAACCCACTTCGGTATAAGGAATTTCTGCGCTCGCAGATTCGCCACGACACTTCGCGGCAGTACCAAAACCACTAGGCCGACGCTTCCACTGCCGGACTTAGCAACAGAACGGGCAGCAAACAACTTGGCAGTTGTCAGTTGAAATGTTGCAAAGAAGTCCCGACCTGGCATGAGCTGAAAATTGGGTGCAACCGCGTCGGTCGTACCGTGCAAAAACATCTCGACATCTGCAAGGTCATCGCCCAGTTCCTCGGCAACCTGCCTCCGAATCTCTGCCATGCGTTCCGCAACGCTTGACCCGACGCTTTCCCCGCTACCCGCCGCCCCTCTGACGCCGCCTGCACCTCGAAAACCATTCAACAATCGCCCGACTCCCGACTTGGCGGCAGCGGAAATGCGCGCAACCTGACCAGGAATCCGGCCGATCGCTGCAGGAACACGCCCCAGCGCACCAAAAACCTTCCCAAGTGTTGATCCCAGTATCCCGGGAAGTTTCCCGAGGCCTCGAACAACCCAAGCGAGCCCGGCGACCAACTCAGCCAGACCCAAAAATGTGAAAATCGAGTTCAGAACCGAAGCGCCTGCAAGGATGATCTGTACCGGTCGCCCCTTTAGCCATGACAGCCAACCACGACCGCCCGCGACTCCCTCGTCGCTTCCCCCAACGGAGCCGCTCGGCTTCGAGAAATTGGCAATGGCGCTGATGTCTGTGAGAATGTCCCAACCGTTGGATCTACGAATGACTGCCCCGGCGGGCGGCGCAAACAAATTTCGAACACCGCCCTGGGATGGCGAGCGCCGGCCTTCCCCCCCCCCCGCCCCAACGATATCCCCGGCGTCGCCACCCGCACCGCGCCCCGGACGCAAGCCGAGGCCATCGCGTGCACCGCTATCACGCTGGACGCCAGTCCCGCCGTCGGCGACACCATTTGCATGGGGGGTGCCTCCAATGACGCCACCCAAAACGCCTCCGGAAGTACCGCCGTATCCTCCTGAGATGTCGCCGAAGTCAGTGCCACTGACGCTACCGCCTTGCCGTCCCTTCACATCATCCACGGCGCCTTGTCTGGCGATACGAGCCCAGGCTGCCATCCCCGGCCCAACATCTGGCGCTCCCGCAACACCGGCATCTTGGGCATCGCTTGTCCCGTTATCATCCCCACCTCCATAGCCTGCGGCAGAACTCCCATCGCCGCCCGCTCCCGGATGCATTGTCGTCGTTCGCCTTTTTTTGCTACCCTCATTTGCGGTTGCCACCTTCGCTGATTTGGGCACTTCTTCCTTATCAGACCCGCCACCGCCACCGCCACCGCCATCGAGTTGCCGTACCATCGCCTCTGGATTGTTGCTCGGAATCCCGAGCACCAGATTCTCGCGCCTCTCTGCTCGCCATTGCTGGCGCGCGGGCACCCAATTATTCCGATACACGTCGATCGACAACAATGCAGGCCGCTCTTCCGAACTTCGCGGGTCGGCATTGACCACCAACGCTAGATGTTCCTGCGCAGCAACATATCGCGCCTGATCCGCCTCGCTTAACATGGCGAATCGACGACCGGTACCGTTACCCTGTGCGCGCACCCAATCGGCGCGCTGCGAGGCAGACCACGCCTCCGCGTCACTGCCCTTAACCAACCATGGCTGAGTAGCTGTGTGCCGATATTTGATCATGCCCGCATCATCTGATCCTGACTTCTCCGTCCCCTCCGGATCCACCATCCCGATCGGATCTCCCCCCACGAACGCATACAGATTCAGGCCGTCCTTCGGGCCGATCGGATCGCACGTCAACCACCGCGCCAGCCACGGGGCGTAGTAGCGGTAGGGGTAGGCCTGGAGGCCGGTGGCGCGGTCGCGCTCTTTGCCGGCGTAGCGGACGTCTCGCCGCGCCACTTCGCGGGCGTCGTCGCCGGCAATGAACGCGCTGGCGCCGTGGGGTAGGTACTCTTCGTAGGAGATGAGGCGGCCGGTGTCGTCGAGTTCGACCGATGCGGAACCCTGGGGGGTGGTGAGCTGGTAGCGGACGCGGGCGGGGCCGATGGTGTCGACCTCGGCGGCCAAGGTGTCGACGGTGTGGCGGTCGAGAACGGCGACGCGGCGCTCGCCGTCCTCGACGTGGGTGGTCCAGCGCTCGAGGATGATGGTGTCGGCCCCTGCGCCGCTCCCGCGCCGGACGCGCACGCGCTCCTGGCCGCCGCCGAGGTACACGACATCGCGGGTCTCGATGACGGGCTGGCTGCCGTCGGCGCCGCCGCCGGTGGCCGCGACGAGGCGCGTCTCGACCTTCCGCACCCGCATGCGATCCGCGCCGTACGCGTACCGCTCGCCATCGTCCACCGGCCCTGCCGCCCGCTCGACCGTCACGGCCGCCGCCAGGCAGCCGCGCCAGCTCCACGTCATGGCTCGCAGGTGGGCCAGCCGGGTCAGGTTGCCGCGCGCGTCGAAGGACGCGGCCGCGTCGACGTCGGACACCGGCACGCCGTTGCCGTCGACCGCCAGCACCGACCGGTTGGACCCTGCCGCGACCCAGTAGTCGGTGGCCCAGCTAGCGGTGGTGCCCAGGTGCTGCACCCGCCGCAGGTTGCCGCCTGCGTCGTACGTGAACCGCTGGGTGAACCGCTCAAGGGCGGCGCCATTGTTGAGCGACAGGTGCCGCGCGCCGCCGACCAGGCCGCTCCCTGCCGCAGCCGGGCCGCCGTCCTGGGGCAAGAGCGCCTGGTGGATGCGGCCGGTGGCCTCGAGCAGCCGGCCGTGGGCGTCGTACGCGAAGTCGCGCCGCGCGCTCACCGCCGCGGGCACGATGGCGCCCGCGCCGTCCTGGGCCACGTCCTGCGCCCGCGTGATCAGCCCGTCGGCGTCGTAGGTGTAGCGCAGCCCCTGCCACTGCCGGCCGGCCCGCACCGCGTCCTGCTCGACGAGCCGCCCGGTCTCGCGATCGTACCGCCACGTCACCGCGCAGCCGTTGCCCAGCGCTGCGCCGCCACCCGGCCGTGGGCGTCGCGCACGATGCCGTCGACGATGGCCTGATCGACCAGCGCACCGTCCGGCGTGGTCAGCCGCACCGCCGCCAAGGCGCCGCCGGGATGGAACGCGTCCACCCGCTCGGTGCCGTCGGCCAGCCGCGCCCACACCACGCGCCCCAGCGCGTCCATCCGCGCCGCGGCGGTCAGCGCCTCGGCCGGCGCCTCGAGCGTCACCGCGCCACGCCAGTCGGGCGCCTCGTCGACGTCGACCCGCAGCCGGCGCGACGTCGACCGCACCGCGCCGGCCGGATCGCACGCCAGCGTCTCCACCTCGCCGGCCTCGTCGCGCACGCGCACCGCGCGGCCCAGCGTGTTGGCCGCCTTCGCCGCGGCCCGGTCGGCCGCCGCGTCCCCGTACGTCACCGTCTCGACCACCGCGTCGAGCGCCGTCGACGCGTCGCCGCCCCGCACGTGGACCGCCACCGGTCGATCCGCCGCGTCGAACTGCCGCTCGACGATGAACCCGCGCCCATCCCACGTCCACACCGGCCGGTCGTACGCGTCCGCCAGCGCCCAGGCCGGCCCGCCGTCGACGCTGGTCTCGGCCAACGGCCGCCCGCGCAGGTCCCGCGCGTAGGTGAACGCGACGAGCCCGCGCCCGTCGACGAGCGCGGTCACCTGGCCGCTGGCATCGGTCACCGTTCGCTCGACGCGGGTGGCGGCGGTCGCGTCGCCCACGGCCGCCGTCCGGCACGCCGCGCCCCGGGCGTCGACGTAGCTCACCGTCGGCGTCGCCGCGTGGGCCGCCGCGTGCTCGTAGGCCGCGCGCTCGGCGTCCCCGCCGGCCGCGTCTCGCGCAACAGGCGATACGTCGAGCCCAGCACGTTGTCGCCGGGGCTCGACGCCGTCGTCGCCCACGCGCCGTACGCCGTGGTCGAGTACGTGCCGTTGGGAGGTCGACCCGCACCGGGCGCCCGGCGGCGTCGTAGGTGGTCATCGTCGCCACGCCGAAGCGTGCGAGGACGGCGTCGCCCTCGTAGGCCGCGCTCGGCGAGAAGTACGGCTCGTACACCCGGCCCGGCTGGCCCTTGGCGTCGTAGACCACGTGCCCCGACACGCGCCACCGCTCGGCGGCGGGCGCCAAGACCGGCTGGCCGCTGGCGTCGACCGAGACGGCGCCGCTGGCGTCGCGGGCGATGGCCGGCCCGGGCTCGACGCGCACCTTCTCCTGCAGCACCCGGCCGAAGCCGTCGAGGTAGCGCACGCACCTCGAGGGCCGCCGGCGTCGCCGCCGCCGTCGCCGTCGTGGACCAGCCGGCTGCGGGCGACCGTCACCTGGGCCACCGGCGTGCTCACGCACCCAGGCCTGGTCGTCGAGCCAGGTGGCGGTGGCCGCCGCGCCCAGGAAGCCCGCCGGGTCGGCCAGGACGCTGGCGGTGGTGGCGCCCGCCGGCGGCGCCCACGCGGGGAGCGGCCCGCTGCCCCACGGATGCGCCCCGATGTGGCCCTCGGTGCCGCCGGCGATCGGGCGCCCCAGCCCGTCGAAGATCGCGTGAGCGACCGTGCCGTTGGGGTCCTCGGTACGCGCCGGCGCCAGCACGCGGTAGTCGATGGTCAGCGCGGTCGACAGGCCCAGCGCGTCGATGGTCTCGACCACGGCCAGCTCGTCGGCGTCGTAGATCAGGCGCGCCGCG
Source organism: Kofleriaceae bacterium (assembly GCA_041389965.1). GTDB lineage: Bacteria > Myxococcota_A > Polyangia > Haliangiales > Haliangiaceae > UBA2376. Next base: position 356,170 of record JAWKQV010000005.1, read on the forward strand.
GCGCCGTCGCCGCGGACGGTGCGCGTGACCAGCTCGAACGCGCCGGCCACCTCTTGCGTGGGGCCGCGCTGCCACCAGTGGCCGTCGGCCAGACGTACGCCCAGGGCCGCCACCGCGGCGGCGTCGACCCGCGTGCCCAGCGTCGCGGCGAGGAGCCCCGGCGTCAGGCACGCGACCTCGGTGTGGTGGACCCGCGGCGCCTTCGCGACCGCGCCCAGCGGCGCGACCGCGGCCCGCGCGGCGTCCCAGTAGTACGTGCGCTGCCAGGCCAGCTGGCGCGCGGCCGGCGCCGTCGCCGCCGGATCCAGCGCCTGCTCGAAGGGCGCGGGCGCGGCGAGCGCGTCCGTCGCCGCCGGCGAGGTCAGCGCCTCGGGGGTGATGCGGCCGGCGACCGGTGCGACCCCGACCAGCTCGCACTGGCGGGTGGCGACCTCGGCGCCGAGGAGGAACTGCGCGGCCGGGCCGCCGTCGGTGTCGATGTCCGCGCGGGTGGCGTCGGTGACGGTGACCCAGGTCCGCGTCTGGGCCGCGTCGTCGACCGCGCCGCGCCGCGCGTAGGCCACCGTCGCGGTGCGCGTGGGCGCGCCCCAGGCGTCGTGGGCCAGGACCAGCTCTCGGTGACGCGCGGATCGCCGCCCACGCCCTCGTAGCTGGCGACCCGCTTGGCGCGCGGCACCACGCCGAACACCGGCCGCTGGCGCCGCGGCGGTTGAGACCGGACCACCTGGTGGTGGCCTCCTCGACGTCGATCGGGTGCGCGACCGGCGCCTCGTCGGCGTCGACCGACCAGCGCTCGCGCCGACGACAGAGCCCGCCAGAGGCGCAGCGCCGCGGACGCATCGCCGGTCGGTGCGGCCCCGGCGCCTCGACGTGCGGTGCCAGCGGCGCCAGGCGCGTCGCCGGTGTAGGCTCGAACGGCCGGTGGTGGTTCCACATCGGCGTGCCCAGATGGAACCACGTCCGCGTCAGGAGCGGCGGCGCGAACGCCGGCTCGTCGACGGGCGGCGCCCCCGCGGGGAGATCGTGCGCGGGACGTCCAGCATCTCGACCCGCCCGAAGCCGCGGAACGCCCCGCCCGCGCCGTCGAAGAACCCGTCGCGGTAGCGGTACGCGTGGTCACCGACGTCCCGCCGATGAGGTCGAGCTCTACCTGCTGGTCGACCACCGGCCGGTGCGCCGGCAGCCGGGTCTCCCACGGCACCCCGGCCGCCGCGTCCCGCAGGTAGTGCGTCGCCGAGTTGCCCCAGCCCAGCTCCGTCCGGCGCCCGCAGCCGTCGTCGATGGAGGTCAGCATCCCGGCGGCACCGGCGGCACCAGCGGCAGGTACTGCAGCGCGTGCGCGCGCTGCGGCGTGGCCGACGACCACAACAGCGACGGCCGCCCGTCCCCGGCCAGGTCGGCGATGGCCGCGGTCCGCCCGTCGAAGGCCGGCAGGTGCCCAACCAGCCGCCGGGCCCCGAGCGCCCGGCCGCCCAGGTTGGGGAAGTGCCACAGCCGCCCGTCGTCGAGGTACAGCACGTCCGCGGTGCCGCTGCCGTCGAGGTCGACCAGCCGCACCCGCGCGCTGTCGAAGGTGACGCCCGGCACCGTCGGCGCGCCGTCCATCACCACCCGGTCGCCGAAGCGGCCGTTGCCCAGCGATGGCCAGTACTCGACGGTGCCGCGCCGCACCCGCACCAGGTCCTGCATGCCGTCGCCGGTCATGTCGGCGAAGAACAGGTCGAGCTGCGGGTTGGGCCCGCACCCCGGCGCCGCCTCGGCCCCGCGCGGCAGCGGCACCACCACCGGCTCGCCGAACTCGACCTCGCGCTCGTCGAGCGGGCCGGTCACCGACGGGAACCACACCAGCGCGTCGCCCCGGGCGATGACCGCGTCGGTGCGGCCGTCGCCGTTCCAGTCGATCCAGAACGTGCGCCCCGCGGTGCCCTCGAGCTTGGGCCACGCCGCGAACGGCCGGAACCCGGCCCACCGCCGCTCCTCGCGCTCGAGGGCGAACGAGCCGGCCTGGCGCCCGGTGGTGACCGCCAGCTCGGTGTCGCCGTCGCGGTCGACGTCGGCCAGCGCCACGCCGCGCTCGAGGTTGGGCTGCGTCGCCACCGCGGCCGGCGCCGCGAACCGCCCGCCGCCCTGGTTGGCCTGGTACAGCCACCCGCGCTCGCCCTGGTAGAGGATGCCCGGCAGCCCCTCGCCGTACAGGTCCACCAGCTGCGTGCGCGCCGCGGTGAGCCCGGTCGTCGTCGACGCCGGCAGGAACGTCTCGTCGACGCCGGCCCCGGCGTACCCGAAGGTCAGCGGCGCCGTCGCCGTGCGCTGGTCGCCGACGAAGCCGACCCGGGTGATCGACGTCAGCCGCGCCCCGGCCGGGTCGTCGTCGTAGCCGAGCTCGAGCGCCGACACCGGCACCGGCGCCGGGCCCAGCGCCGGCAGGTCGTGGAAGCAGACGAAGCGCCGCACCCGCCGGTACGTGCGCACCACGAAGCCGTCCCGCGCCGATGAGAACGCGTCGGACCGCGCCGGCCAAGGACGGTCGGGCGCGAAGGTGGGCAGCGCGCTCGGCCCGGCGTCGCCGTGGTCGCCATAGTCGACCACCAGGTGGAACGCCCAGCGCCCGGCCGGGGCCACCCCGGCGAGGACGTCGTCGGTCACCACCAGCGGCGTGACGTTGCCGTAGCGGATGGCGGTCAGGTACCGCTGCGCGCGCACCGGCTGCCACGGCTCCCACGGCTGGGTGCGATCGATGCCGCGCGCGTCCTCGGGCGCGTAGTCGAGCCACAGCGCGTTGCCGTCGGCGTCGACCTGCAGCTCCGGCAGCCACGCCGCCACCCGGGCCGGATCGGCCGGGTCGACCACGCGCGCCGCCGCCTGCGGCCGCGCGCCGTAGACGGTGAGCACGTCGGCCTCGTCGCGGCTGCGGTAGTGCACGTCGCCAGTGACCGCGTGGGTCCACCGCTCGACCCGCACCCGCGCGAAGCCCGACCGTGGCCGCAGCGTGTCGACCTGGTACCCGCCCTCGACGCGCCGCCGCGGCGCCCCGCTCGCGTCGAGCCACGCCACCAGCGGCACCCCGCCCAGCGCCGCCCCGTCGGTGCCATCCCACCGCGGCAGGTGCTCGCTGGCGTCGACGGTGACCGACGCCAGCCCGGTAACGGTCCAGCCATGCCCCACGATGGCCGCGCCGCCGCCGCCGCCCGCCAGCGCCAGCTGCGGCGTCAGCGCCCGCGCCGCCGTCGTCGGCACCGGCACCCGCACCCCGGCCCCGCCGCTGTGCTCGTCGACGGTCACCTCGTACGCCACCTTCGCGACCGGCGTCGCCTCGCCGTTGCCCGTCATCATCGTGAGCCTACCTTCCTCGGGGGTGCGGATGCCATGCAGAATTCGGTGAGATCGACCGGCACACGGGTCACGCCAGCTTCACGGTCGTGACCAGCAGGATGTCCAGGACCTTGGCCGGATCGAGGGTGTCCGGGTCGCCACCCAGGCCACCCGGGGCCGTGAGCGTCAGCGTGTGAGCCCCGGTCCAGGTCGACGCCGACCATGCGGCGATCGGCGCCGCATACAGGCCGCCCAGCGCGGCGTTCGCAGTGAACGCGCCTGTCGCGCTGCCGTCGAGGCTGATGGCCAGCGCGCCGGGCGACACGCCCTTGGCCAGCCGCAGCCCGATGCTGGCCGTGACGAGGTTGGTGCGCGGTCGCGGTAGACCGGCGCCAGCATCTCGTCGGTCAGCTCGAAGCCCCACCGGCGAGGCGGCCGCCGAGCGCACAAGCCGCAGGAACGTGGCCCCCAGCTCCTCGCGCAGGCTGATGATCCGCGTGGTCTCGGTCGTGCGGTAGTGATGAAGGATCGACTCCTCGCCGTCGGCAGTGTCCTCGAGCGCGGCGCGACGGACCGGGTCGGCCTTGGCGCTGTAGGCCAGCGAGATGACCACGTCGGTGATGGAGCCGTAGTCGAAGGGCCGCACGGTGCTGGGCAACTCGAGCTGCCACTCGGACACTGCGCCTTGCCCTTCGAACGGCAGGTAGCGCTCGTCGCGGAACGACAGCTCGAACACGCCGCCGTCGGCCTGGGCCGTGCTGGTGGCGATGGTGGTGCCGTGGGCCAGCGGCACCGGGGCGAGGGCCGCGGTGGCCGTCGGACGGACCTGGCTGCTCAGAAGCGTCAGCGTGGCGCCCACGTTGACGTAGGGCCCGGTGACGCACGGGATGGTCAGCCGCACAGCGCGCAGGCGCCGCTTGTAGTGCCCGGGGTAGGACACGTCGAAGGCCATCTCGGGCACGGCGATCTGGCAGGTACCGTGCTGGCGGAGCTGAAGAAGCGCCGCGGGGTCCAGCTGCGACAGCGCGAAGGGCTGGTCGATCTCCAGCTCGCGGTGGTTGGTCTCGAGGAAGCGGCGGTCGAGGGCCTGCAGGTCGCTCAGCAGGTGCTCGCCGGCCAACAGGCCGCCCATGCTGGCGTCCCAGTAGGTGGGCGCCAGGCTGGGGCCGACGTCGCCCCGCTCGTAGCGGTACGCGCGCTCGGCCAGGCGGGCCAGGGCCAGCGCGTGGCCGTAGGCCAGCCGGTAGAGCAGCTTCAGCTGCTGAGCCAGACGGGTGTGAAGCGCCAGGTTGGTGACGCGATCCTTCTCGAAGGCGAGCGCGTCCTCGAGCTGCTGGATGCTCTCGTCGTAGGCGACCAGCGACTGCTCGGCGGCCTTGACCCGGAGCGCAGCGGCCTGGCGCTGGCGGGCCATGCTGGCCAGCTCGTCCTTGGTGAGCTGGAGCTGGTGGCGCCAGCCCTGGGAGCGGCGCTGGTAGTTGGCCTGCGTCGCACTGATGGACGCATCGGCCTCCAGCATCGACGCTTGCCCGGAAAACCAATTCGCAAGACCAGAGGCAACGGAACTGAGTTCTCGGCCACCAAAAGAAACCGACCACGGGTGATTGAACTCGGGGAGAATGCTCACCAGCGAACTTGCGAGACTCGAACCCACGGAAGTCCTTCGGTACGGACCAGCCATCCTTCGCTTCGTCAGATCAGAATCCTCGTCGGAGCTAATGCCTTCGCGGAGGAGCGAATCTTGATAGTCACGTCGAAACTCCGCAGACTGAATCTGACGTTCGAGCGCGAACAACCCCTCCTGCGCCATCTCGATGTCCCAAACACGCTGCTGCCGCGTGAGCCGCGCCATCGCAAGGCCTTGCTCTTGCCGGAGGCGCGACAGCGTCTCGTTGTCGCGGCGCTCGAGGGCGCCCAGGAGCGCCCCGCCGAACCCTGCGAGCGATGACGCAAAGCCCTTGGCTCGCTCGATGAGGTAGGCGAACCGGTACGGCGGGACGTCGTCCGGAGACTCGCCACCGAAGTCATCCGGGGTAAGCCCCAGGGCCGTGGCCTGGACACGGGTCATGGGATCCAGCTCCGGCGCGAACAACGCGAGGTCGCGGCGGACACCCTCGATGTCCAGGCAGTGGTGAATCTTCCACAGCCGGTCCTCGACGCGGTCCCACCGCGCCAGAAGCGACTTATTGACCGGCACGCAGAACCCAGACCCGAGCTGCGCCAGCACGCTGCTGGCCAGCGAGTCGTCGGTCGCCGCACGAGCCGGCGAGCCGACCCGGCCACCGAGGCCGAGCGGACCGTCGACAGCGCCGACCGCCTTGGAAGGCGCCCAGGCGCCGGTGCGCCCCTGGAGCCACTTACGACCGAAGGACGTTGGCTTCGAGGCCGCAGCCGGAGCCACCCACGGCGATTGCCGGGCCCTGGTGAGGCGCGAAACGGAGGCGAGAACGGGCACGGCGGTCGACACCGGGGCCGCCGGCAGCGCGGATCGCTTGGCCATCACCTCCGATTCTGCCGCGCGGCGCGCCGCGTCGCCGGTCGACAGCGCCGGCTCGATGGACGCATAGGTCCGAGGAGCCGCTTCGCCCTCGCCCTCATCGCAGTCACCGAGACGTGCCGGGCGCTCCCCGAGGAGCTGTGCGGCCAGCTGGTAGAGGCTCCTCGCCTCCTCGACAGACTCGCGGGTGAACTGAGAGAACAGGAGATCACCCCACTCGAGGAGGTTGTCGACATAGCGCCCAAACGTATTGCGCTGGTAGGCGGACACCCGGCGTCGCGCGATCGCGTGGGGGTTGAACGGGTCGGCGCGATAGGCGTCGAGGGCGGCCCCATCGGTCAAGACGTCGCGAACGCGGTCCACCGTGAGCTCACGGAACTCGCGGTAGCGCCAGACACGATCGAGTTGCCGGTGTGCCACCTCGGCCGGCGGCGCGCCCGTCGTGTCGATCTGCTCGGTGGAGGTGGGGTCGAACACACGCTGGAACCAGCGGCGGGCGTCGGCATGGCGCCCGCGGCCCGCCAGCGCCGTGGCAATGAGCATGGGGATGTGGAAGAAAAGCTCACGGAGATAGATTCCTACCGGCCCCTGGAAATTCAGTGAACCGACGGCGGGGTCGCCAGCGACGTTGCTCGTGTGGACAAGCATCGGCAACGCTGATTCGGCCATCGACAACTGCTTCGACGTCGCGATCAAGCCGTCGATGCCATCTTGAAAAAGCGTTCTCGCCAACCCCTTGACGACGGTGGTCCCGAGGCGCCGAACCAGGTACTTGTCTTGCGCCTCGACGTCTTGCCAGAGCAGCACGTCACCGGCGACCTGGACGATTGCGTTGTGTGGGGCACCCGGGATCGCGAGTGCCTCCGGCTGAGAGAACAACGTCGCGGCCGGGCCCGTGTACGTCTCCCCGACCAAGTCGTTGCCCGGTGAATGAGCAGTCGCGGCAAGGTCGATATCAGAAATAACCCCCCACACTCGAGGCCGATCGATCAAGACGTTTGCAATGCACTCGCCGTGAACATAGCGCCAAATCAAATGTAGCGACGTCGGCAAAGGCGCCAAAAAAAGCCGAAGGCCATCACATGCCACGAGTCGCCGTGGTGACGGCGAAGCCCCCCAACCAAGAGATGTCACGCGACGCTCAAAGAGATCAATCGTGCCATGTACGCGGAAGTTCCGGTACACGATCCCCATCCCATTCACCCCAACGCTCGGCCAGACGCTACGCCAAGTGGCATCACGCAACGAATATCCGTCCAATGGATCCAAATGGACAGGAACCGTCTGACTCTGCAGCCGTGGCAGGCGCACAGCGTCATCAGAAACCTCGTCAAATACCATGCCAACATCTGGAACAAACCCATCTCGCTCATGGTTCGACGATGAAATCTCAAGCGTCTGCGAGCCACTCCATGCGCCATTCGGCTGAAGCGTGGACATCTCAATTCCGAGAGTGTGCTTGTACCCAGAGAATTTCAGCACCCCCCCGGCAAGCAACGACTGAGCTGGACTTGTGCGCATCGTTGTCCACAAAAGATGCAGCCGTCCCTCGTACACCACAGGCGACACGAAGCGCGACGGAATCGATAGATCGAGCTTCTGCCAGTTGCCCCAGACCACGGACTTGGTCGGGTTGGTAAGGATGGACTGCAGATCGCTCACGCTCCGGTAGTAGAAGGTCGCCGGATCGCTGGGCGTCACGCCAATCAGGTGGAGGACGTCGCTCGAGCCGTCGGCGGCGATGTCGTGGTAGGCGCCGGCGACCTTGAGGCTGGCCAGCTCGTCCAGGCCCTGGAGGTAGGTGGCGTAGGCCGAGAGGATGCTGCCTTCGTCGAGCTCGCTCTGGCCGAGGGCGTCCTCGAGCTGGGTGAACAGGTGGGTCTTGTCGTCGCGCAGGCCGGGCTCGAGGTAGTTCTCGGGCCACAGGAAGACCTTGCGGTTGGCCTCCCACATCCGGTAGGCGCGGCGCCACTCCCAGCTGCGGAGGGCGGCGTCGCTCAGCGTCACGGCGACCGAGGCGGCCGTGAGCTCGACGCCCAGGATGATGCGGTTGATGTACTCCTGGACGGCGTTGGTGGCCGCGACCACGCGGGAGGTGGTGGCGCAGCCGCCGGCGTCGACGTCGATGAGGTAGTAGCCGGCCAGCGCGGCATGGCTGGCGAAGGCGGGGGCGGTGGCAGGAGCGACCGCCCCGTGGGTCAGGTAGTCGACCAGGGCGTCGCGCTTCTGCTCGCGCACCAGGTTGCGAGCGTCGGCCAGGCGGGTGGCCTCGGTGGTGTCGCGCTCGGCCCGCAGCTCGGCGGCGTGCTCGATGGCGGCGGCGGCGGCGGCCCGCTCGCTGTCGACATCGGACACCAGGCCCTTGAGGGCGCCGCCGTCGACGCCGAGGCGATCGGCCAGGGCGACCAGCGCGGCCATGCGGTCGAGGGCGGCGGTGAGCCCGGCCGGCAGCGCGGCGGCGCCGCGGAGGCCTGCGATGGTGACCGGCGTGGTGCCCAGGAAGGCGGCCAGGTCGGCGTCCCCGGCGGCCGCGAAGGTGGCAGTCACCGGGTCGAAGTGCGCCGCGACCGCGAGGAGCGCGTCCTGGCGGTCCGGGCCGGTGCCCCGGGCGGCGGCGCGGCCGAGGACGGTGGCCTGGGTGAACGTGAAGGTCGGGGGGACAGGCTGGGACGGGTCGAGCGCCGGCCACGCGCCAGGACCGAACAGCACGGGCGAGCTGACCAGCTGGGCCAGGCCGGCCGCGGACCAGCCGCGGGTGGCGACGTCGACCGGTGCGACCGCGGCGAGGGCGCCCTCCAGCTCGCTGCCGGAAACTGCGTCGCGCATCGACTTGGCCATCTGACCGTCGATGTCGAAGCCGGCCAGCGCGATGAGCTGCTCGACCTCGGCCGGGTCGCGTCCGGTCGCGATCGCCACGCCCTGGACCAGGAGGGCGCGGGCGGTGTGGGGCGCGAGGGCACCCACGACGTCCGCCGCGGCCAACCCGCGGGTCGCGCCATCGACCACGACCTCCAGCCCCGCAGGCACCGTGACGTCGGCACCCGTGACGTCCCCGACCACGATGTACCGCTTGCCGTCGATCACGACGAAGAGCCCGGCGTTGTCGTCGAGCAGCGTCTGGGCGTCGGCCGTCGACATGCCGAGCGCGGTCGCGAAGAGGGTGTCGGTCACCACCAGCGCGGTCGCGGCCTGGGCGCGGATCGATGAGGCGGCCGCCGTGACGTCGAGCAGCGTCCCGGGTCGGGGCGTGCCGCCGGTAGCGGCCACCAGCGCGTCGAGCGTGCGGCCGCTGGCGCGCCAGGCGTCGACCGCCTGGCCGAGCGCCACGGCCCCGGCCAGCTCGACGACCTGGGCTAGCCCCGCCAGGTCCATCAAGCGCACCAGCTCGTCGGCGGAGACGCCGAACAGGCGGGTCAGGCGGGCGTGACGGTCCAGCAGCGAGAGGTTCGCGACGGACAAGAGGAAATAGCGTTGGGCTTCGTCGGGGTTGGCCGGGTCGAAGCCAGCCGTGGCTTCCTGGGCCAGGTGGGGGGCCAGGTAGCGGATGAGCGCGAGCGTGGCGCCGTCGGTCAGACCCAAGGCGGACGCCAGCCGGACCGCGGCGCCGCCGCCGGCGGTGACGCCGCTGGTCGTGAGGCCGGGGTGGATGAACCGGCTCTTAGCGGGCTGGGAAGCCGGCGGCGGCCAGGCGTCGTCGGGGCTGCGGACACCGCGGTTGAAGCGGGCGAGGCCGGCCGCATCGAGGGGACCGGCCAAGGAGGCGTCGTCGTCCTCGGAGAACGACGCGCCAACGCGCACGGTCAACGCGCGAAGGTGGGCGATCTGCTCGAGAGACCCCAAGGACGTGTCCCCTTGAATCTTCAGCAGGCGGTCCAGGTGCGGCACCGCGAGGCCGGTGACCCGGGCCAGGCGCGCCAGCCGGTGCATGCGGTCGAGCGTGGCGATGGTGAGGCCGTTGACCCACTCGACATCGTTCTGGATGCTGTCGGTGCTGCGGAGCTTGAGTTCGATCGTGGGGGTCGCCGCGCCCTGCCGGACGAACCAGGAGGTGACGACCTCGCCCAGGCCCGCGCGATCCAGGCCCATCTTGGCGGCGAGCACGGACGCCTCGGTGTCCCCATCGTGGGTTGGGAAGGCGGGGAAGGTGAGGCCGTAGACCGCCTCGAGGCTGGCCTTGGTGGTCCGCGGCGTCGTGAGCAGCGCCTCGACGGCCGTGCTGATGCCCAGCGTGATGCGCGAGACCCGGTTCGCTGGGGCCCCGACCGCCGCCGCCAGCGCCGGCCGGTCGATGCTGAACGCGTCGAGCAGGGCCGAGGTTCGGGCCAGCCCCAGGGCAAACGGTTGCGCGAAGGACGCGGTGCGGCCCGGCAGGCCGCCGGCCCCCTGGTAGACCGCGTCCTCGACCGCCGGGCGATCGGCGAAGCTCCCGGCGTAGCCACCGCTGGTGGCGATGGCGTTCTCGAGGACCTCGTTGACGATGTCCAGGGTCGGGACCAAGGCGGTGGTGGCGCTGCAGGTGAGCGGGAAGGTCCACAGATCCGGGCGCCGGGACTTGAGGGACGACGGGCTGCTCGTCGGCACCTGCGACGCGACCTCGTGCTTGACGAAGTCCATGAGGTCGACGAAGTACGCGGCCGGGCCCAGGATGGACGCGCAGTGGGCGCAGTCGCAGTACGACTGGTTGCCGAACAGGCTGGCGAAGCCGTCGAGTGCGGCGAGCGATTGGCCGACGCTGGGCACCGGCCGGGTGGGCAACGGGTCGAACGCGCCGCCGATCACGTCGGAGACACCTGCCACGAACAGGCCTGCGTCGGTCGCGAGCTGGCGCGCGGTCTCCCAGATCTGCTCGCCCTTGGTGCCGGCCAGCCCGGGCAGCGCCTGGATGTCCTGCTTCGGGCGCCGGGCGATCGACAGCGCCGACGAGTGGCCGGCGGCGAGGAGCTGGGCCGCCACGTCGATGTTCTTGCCGACCACGCGCATGCGCTGGTAGGCGCGGATGGTGGACTTGAGGTTGTCGGCGTAGGTCGTCAAGTTGAACCGCGACCACTCCTTGCTGCCCTTGGACAGGTCGAGGGACAGCGGGTCAAAGCGCGCGGAGTTCTCCGATGCGGAGGAGATGGCCGTCACGAACTTGCTCACCCGCGTCGACATCTCGGTGAAACGGACGCCGGTCGTCTGCGTGTAGTTGTCGAACACCTGCTCGAGGCCGAGGCCGGGGTAGCACCGCACCATCTTCAGGAGCTGGTTCCAGTGCATCTCCAGGGTGGGGAGTGTGTTCGAGGCGACGCCTGACACGTCGAGGTCCGCGAAGGTGCCGGCGAACCGGGCCGGATTCTTGGCCTCGAGCACCACCAGCGCGTCGAGGGCGGTCTTCTGGAGGGAGTCGACGATGGGCGCGATCCGACCCAGGATGGCCCAGCCCGGGTACAGGATCTCGAGCCGGCGGGCGATGGCCTCGGCTGCGGTGGCGTAGGTCGACCCGGCGGGGAGCTTGTCGACGGTGATCTTCCCGGGGAGAGAGGTTTGCCAGTACGACACCGGCTTCACCGCCATCGAGGCGTTGCTGAGGGCGCCGGCGAGTTGACCGAACGCGACGGCGAGGTCGACGTTCTCCTCGCAGACGAAGTAGCGCTCGATCATCTTGCCCACGGTGGCGGCCGAGGCTGCCGAGAAGTCCTTGGTCAGCTGGGCCTCGTCGAGGGCGTCGATGGAGCTTGCGCCGAGTAGCTTGGCCGAGTCGGCCTCCGACAGCGCACACAGGCCGACCAGCTGCTCGAGGCGCCCCTCCTCGATGAGCTGGCGCACCATGACGTTGGCGCCGATGGGCTCGTTCTCGTCGAGGGTGACGTTGCGCTTGCCCAGCTCGCCGATCAGCGCGCCGGCGAGGGGCGCATCCTGCGTCTGCAGGTCACCGATGGTAAGGGCCAGGTACAGCTTCAGCTTCAGCTTCATCGCGGTGGTCATCGTCAGGCTCCCAGGTCGCGCAGGTCAGGCGTGGCTAGAACGACGCGGCCGCGCGTGGTCGCGTCGTCGAGAAACGGATGGGTGGTCGAGGTGCGCGGCGGGGCCGCGAGGGGCTCGGTGGCAGCGGTGGAGTCGTCGGTGCCGGTCATCGCGGCACCTCGAGGGCGGCGCTGCTGGCGCCGGGGGGCGAGGCCGGGCGACGGTCGGCGGCGCGGCGGCCGCCGGGGTCGACGGACGCGCCCACGACGGTGAGGTCGTGGATGGAGGGGCGGATGAGGCGCCGGGCGTGGTAGCGGGTGCGCGGCTCGTCGCGGCCCAGGCCGACCGGGCGCTGGGCCCGCACGATGCCGTGGATGCGGCCGCCGCGCGGGCTGGCGCCGGTGCCGTTACCCTCGATGGTGGTGAACAGGCCAGTGGCGGGGTCGTAGGCCTCGACCAGGCAGATGTGCTTGCCGTAGCCGGTACGCTCGCCGCCGACCAGGAGGATGTCGCCCGCGCGCGGGTCGGTGCCGTCGGGGAACACGGCGTCGTCGGGGCCGGCGTCCTCGTCGAGCTCGACCAGGAGGCGGCGGGCGTCGTCCGGCGGCGCCGGCGGGGTCTCGTCGCCGGTGGCCCGGTAGCGGGCGAAGCGGTCGAGGCGGTAGGTCGAGGAGAAGTAGCGCTTGCGGATGGCCAGCGGGACGCCCGCGGCCCGCCAGCCCCACGCGGCGAGGGACCCACACCACTCGTAGTCGCCGTTTCGGCGGTAGGGCTTCTCCCACGACCAGCCCAGGCCGTCGTCGGAGCGGATGAGTGCGTCGACCACGGCGCGGGACGCGGCGTAGCGGTCGCTGGCGTCGGGCGGGTCGACCACGGTGCGGAGCCACAGGGCCTTGGCCGTGGTCAGCGCGACCTGGCCGCCCAAGATCAGCGCCGCGGCTGTCGCTCCGGCGTCGGTTCCCATCGCGGCGGCCAGCTCGGCGCTGAGCGCCGTCGCGCGCTGGGTCAGCCACGCGCCGTAGCTGGCCGGGCCGAACAGGCCGTCTGCCTCGACGCCCAGGTCGTGCTGGACCTGCGCGACACGAGTCAACAGGACGCCGTCGAAGGCGTCGGCGCCGAGGTCCGCCGGGGTCCACCCCAGCTTGGCGGCGTAGCCGCGGTTCCATGCGATCGCGCGTTCACGCAACATGATGTCCTCCCCCGGTGCGTGGCCGCCCGTGCGGCCGGTCGATGAGATGGTGGGTGGCCGCGGGCTGGGGCATGCTCACCACGCCCCCGCGACGACCAGACCGCCAGCGGTGGGCGTGACCAGCGGGCTGATCGAGACCGAGGTCGGCTCGGGGATGCTCCCCTGGGCCACATTGCCCGAGCCGTACACGGTCAGCTCCGCGTATTCCTCCTCGGAGAAGTAGATAGCCTGGTCGCGGTAGGCCGCGAGAGCGGCAGGGGACGGCGCCGGAGCCGGAGCCGGAGCCGGAACCGGAGCCTGAGCCGGAGCCGGAACCGGAGCCGGAGCCGGAGCCGGAGCCGGAACCGGAGCCGGAACCGGAGCCGAAGCCGGAGCCGGAACCTGGGCCAGCGCCGCTGTAGCGGTCATGCTCAACACCACAAGCGCGACGCCCGTGGCCACTCTCCAAACCCTGCTCGTGTGTTTCATGAACATCCCTCTGCTTGCTTGGTGACGGTTGACGTGGTCGCCGCTGGCGTTCACGGCGCCCTACCCGACCCGGCGCTGCGGCTCGACGGCAGCCGCGCCGTCGTAGTGAATGAAGCGAGCGACACCGGCGGCGTCGATCGACAAGACGAAGGCATCGGGCCAGCCGCCGCTGGTCGTGGTGACCCAGCCGCCGGTGTTGAGGTAGCGCGCCGTGTCGCTGTGGGCCTCGCCCTGGATATGGGTGTGGCCGAAGACCAAGGTGGTGGCGCCGGCGGCGAGGCGCGGCTCGGACGCCGCGACCAGGCGCACCAGGTCGTCGGCGTGGGCCACGAGGCCGGCGTCGAGCGCGCGCCAACGATCGACGGAGACGCCGCGGCCCCCGCTGTGCTCTTCGTGCTCGGCGTAGGCCAGCACCGCCTTGGTCAGCCAGGCGGGCATGACCTTGTCCAGGCGGTCGGCTAGCCAGGTGGCGGCGCCCGCGGTGAGCCACCAGGTCTCACCGGCGTAGCGGCGCAGCGCCTCGCGGACCGGCGCCGCGAGCTTGAGCCGGTAGAGCCGCTCGATGGCGCGCTCGACGGCGGGCGAGGTGCCCGTGGCCCGCAGCTCCTCGTAGATGCGCTCGACCAGGCCGTTGGCGCCGACGCCGATGCCAGCCTGGCCCAAGTGGTACCAGACCAGGTTGAGCCAACCCGCGTTCATGCCCTCGAGCTGGGCCAGGTGCGTGACCTGCCCGTCGAAGAGATCGCGGTAGAAGCTCGAGACCAAGGTGTAGGTCTCGGAGCAGAAGTGCCCGTGGTGGAACAGATAGCTGGCCGCGGCGGTGCCAGCCGCGCTCCGCGGCGGCTGCCACGCCAGCGTCGGGTAGGCGACGTGATCGATGCCGATGGTGCGGAGGAAGGTGTCGCTGTACTGGCCGATCTGGTGCGTCGGAAAGTAGTTCGACGAGAAGTGCGGGAACTTCCGCGTCACCGCGTCGGCGTCCTGCACCAGCGTCCACGCGTAGTGATCGTGGTTGCCCGGCACGAAGTAGACGGCGTCGGTGCAGTGCTCGCGGAGAAGCGACACCAGGCGCGCCGCCCGCGGGGCGGTCTGGTCGTAGGTGGCGAGGGCCAGCTCCAGGATGTCACCCAGGAGGATGACGGCGTCGTGGCGGCCGACGTGGTCGCGCAGGAAGCGCTCGAACGGGCCATCTGGCCCCATCGGGTCGCGGCCGTCCTTGACGTCGAGCACGCTGGCGCCGCGCCCGGCGATGCCGAAGGCGCCCAGGTGCAGGTCTGACAAGACCGCTACCGAGCTGACGCCTGGGGGCATCCATACGGTTGACGCCGGGGTGCCGGCCACCTGACTCGCCGCTGACGTTGACTGCACCTGAGACTCCTCGCGATGCCAGCACCGGGCCCCGTGCCCGCCTGGTTCGTGACGGTGCTATCGGCCGTGCTCGCCGACGGTTGCGTGGGAGCGATCTCCGGGTGACCTGCCGCACAGAAGCCCGGCGCGGTTCAACCATTGACATTCTCCATCTCGAAAATGAACGACCAACTCGAACTCCCTCACAGCAAGGCCTCTAAAATGCCTAAACCTTCATCAAGCGATGCTCATTCCGAATAACAGGCCGAACCGGAACAGATCAAGAGGAAAGTCCCCACAGATCGACGATTTATTGGGCCCTAGCGGGCACCGATCGGCCGGGGTTGGACGGCCGGCGCACATGGGGCAACGTGGCGGCATGATCCGCTCTCCCGGACTCACCGCGGCGCCGGTGGACGACTCGCTGGTGGCCGCGCTGGCGGGGTGTCACGAACGCATCCGCAGGTTCACCGCGCTGGCGGCGCGGCTGGCGGAGGCGACGTCGGCGCCGCTGGCGGAGCGGCGCGAGGCGGCCGCGGCGGTGGTCCGCTACTTCACGGTGGCGCTGCCGCTGCACGCGGCGGACGAGGACGACAGCGTCGGGCCGCGGCTGCGCGGGGCATCGGCCGCGGTGGACGCGGCGCTGGTCTTGCTGGCCCGAGAGCACACCGAACACGCGGCGGTGATCGCGCCGGTGGTGGCGGCGTGCCAGGCGATCGTGGCCACGCCGGCGTGCGCGCCCGCGCACCTGGCCGAGGCGGCCGCGGCGCTGGCGGCGGCGTTCGCGTCGCACCTGGCGCTCGAGGAGGCGGTCATCTTCCCGGCGGTGGCGGCGCTGGCCGACGACGTGGCGGCGACGATCCAGGCCGAGATGCGCGCGCGCCGCCGGTGAACCGGCGACCGCCGGTGTAGCGTCGGGGCATGACTACCGGCACTGTCTCGCTCGAGCGTCGCGGCCACGTCTTGCTGATGGGCCTGGACCGCGTGGCCAAGCGCAACGCCTTCGACCTGCCGCTGTGGGACGCGCTGTGCCGCGCCTACGGCGAGCTCGATCGCGACGACGACCTCCGGGTCGGCGTGCTGCACGCCCACGGCGCGCACTTCACCGGCGGGCTCGAGCTGCCGCAGTGGGCGCCGGTGTTCGCATCGGGCAGGTGGCACGTCGTCGAGGGCGGCCTCGATCCGCTGGGGCTGACCGGTCCGCGGGTGCGCAAGCCGGTGGTGGCGGCCATCGCCGGGACGTGCCTGACCATCGGCATCGAGCTGGCGCTGGCGACGGACCTGCGCATCGCCGGGGCCGACGCGCGGTTCGGGCAGATCGAGATCCAGCGCGGCATCTACCCGGTGGGCGGGGCGACGCTGCGGTTCCCCCGCGAGTGCGGGTGGGCCAACGCGATGCGCTGGCTTTTGACCGGCGACTGGTTCGACGCCGCCGAGGCGCTGCGCATCGGGCTGGTCCAGGAGGTGACGGCGGAGGCGCCGCTGGCGCGGGCCGTGGCGCTGGCGGAGCGCATCGCGGCGGCCGCACCGCTGGGCGTGTATGCGACGCTGGCGTCGTCGCGGGCGGGCCTGGCCGCGGCCGAGGCCGAGGCAGCCGCGCGGCTGATGCCGGACCTGCAGCCGCTGTTGGCGTCCGACGACATGCAGGAGGGGCTGCGCGCGTTCGCGGCGCGGCAGCCTGGCACGTTCACGGGACGTTGATCGCTGGGCGGGCCGACGTTACCTTCGTTGGATGAAGCGCACACGCTCGGCGACGTCGGTGATCTGGGCGACGGTGGTGTCCTCCGCGGCGATGCTGGGGACCGCGGGATGTCACCCGAGCGGCGCGGCGACGACGCCCGCGACCGCGCCGGCGGCCCCGCTGGCGGAGGTGGAGAGCGCGCCGGTCGAGGCGCCGCCCGTCGAGGCGCCGCCCGTCGAGGCGGTGGCCGAGGTGCCGGTCGAGGCGCCGCCGCCCGAGGCGGACCGCGAGCCGCCGGCGGTGATGGTGGACATCATGGTGACGTCGACGCCGTCGGGCGCGGACGTCTACCGCGGCGACACCAAGGTGGGCACGACGCCGCTCACGATGACGGTCGCGGCGACCCACGAGGACCTCGCGGTGCAGGTGAAGCTGGCCGGGTACGTGACCCAGCGGAAGGTCGTCAAGGCCGACAAGACGCAGGCGCTGAAGGTGACGCTGGCCAAGGCCCGGATTCGTGGCGTGGGAGTGAAGAAGAACGTGGGGCGTGGGTTTGTGTTGAGCTGGACGCGGAGCCGGAGCCGGAGCCGGAGCCGGAGCCGGAGCCGGAGCCGGAGCCGGCCCCGATCCAAACCCTGGCGGTGCGCCGCTCCCGCCCAGATCGCCCCGTGATCGCGGGCGCCACCTTGCGGGTTTGGTAGCGGTGATTACATCTTGTGTCGCCATGCGATTCGACAAGCTGACCGTCAAGGCCCAGGAAGCTCTCGCCCCTGCCCGCGACCCGCGGCCGCCCGCCGCCACGCCGAGGCCGTCCAAGCAGAGCACCTCCTCCACGCGCTCGTCACCCAGGACTGGCGGTGGTCCCTCGCATCCCGGGCAAGCCTGGCGCCGACCCCCGGGTCGTGAGCGCCGACCTCGACACCGCCCTCGCAGCCGCCGACGGTCACCGGCGTCGGCGTGGACGTCGGCATGTCCCCCGGCCTCAAGGACGTGTGGAGGCCGCCGCGGCCGAGGCCGGCAAGCCAAGGACGAGTTCCCGTCGACCGAGAACTTCTTGCTGGCCCGGCGCCCGGCAAGACCGCATGGCCAGGACCTGGCGCAACGCCGCGCCACGCCCGAGGCGATCCTGGCGTGCTGTAGCGGTGCGTGGCAACCGCACGGTCACCGACCAGAACCCCGAGGCGACCTACGAGGCGCTCGATCGATACACCCCGCGACCCGACCCGCGATGGCTCCAGAGCGGCAAGCTCGATCCGGTCATCGGCCGCGACGACGAGATCCGCCGGACCATCCAGATCCTGTCGCGGCGGTCCGAAGAACAATCCGGTGCTCACGAGGCCGGCGTCGGCAAGACCGCCGTCGTCGAGGGTATCGCCGGGCGCACGCCGCCGGCGACGTGCCGGAGAGCCTGCGGCGCGCTTCCGGCGCTCGACCTGGGCGCTGGTGGCGGGCGCCAAGTACCGCGGCGAGTTCGAGGAGCGCCTGAAGGCGGTGCTCAAGGATCGGCCGCCGCCGAGGGCCAGGTGATCTCGTTCATCGACGAGCTGCACAATGCTGGTGGCGCCGGCCGCCGAGGCGTTCAGGACGCCGCCAACATGTCAGCCGGCGCTGGCTCCGCGGCGAGCTGTATGCATCGACGATGACGCTCGACGAGTACCGCAAGCACATCGAGAAGGACAAGGCGCTCGAGCGCCGGTTCCAGCCGGTGCTGGTCGAGCCGTCGTTCGAGGACACCGTGGCGATCCTGTACGCGGCTTCAAGCGAGCGCTACGAGGTCCACCACGGCATCCGCATCCGCGACGCGGCGCTGGCAGCCGCGGCCTGGCCGCTGTCGGCCCGCTACATCCCGGCCCGCCAGCTGCCCGACACGGGCGCTTATCGATCTCATCGACGAGGCGGCGTCGCGGTTGAAGATGGTGATCGAGAGCGCGCTGACGGTCGACAACCTCGGAGCGTGGTCGCCACCCTGGAGATCGAGAAGGCGGCGTCGAGCGCGAGAAGGACGACGCGTCGAAGCGCTGGCCGTGCCGGAGGTGGCCCGCGCCATCGCCGAGCTGCGCAGCAGGCGTCCGGCGCGGGCGCAGTGGCAGCAGGAGCGCGAGCTGATCGCCGCCAGCGGACCACCGCGGCGGAGCTCGAGCACCGCCGGCGGTCGCTTGCTGACCCGCACCGGCGACTACGCCTGGCCTTGAGCGCCGCGACATCCCGCGGCTTCTCGAGTGCGAGCTGGCCGAGGCCAGCAAGGCGGCTCACCGCCGATCAGCAGGCCGGCGGCTTCCTCGCGGCGAGGAGGTCACCGAATGACATCGCCACCGTGCGGCCAAGTGGACCGGCATCCCGGTCGAGAAGATGCTCGAGGGCGAGGCCCCACCGCCTGGGCCAGCTGGAGGCGCGGCTGGGCGAGCGCGTGGTCGGCCAGGCCGAGGCGGTGGGCGCCGTCGCGCGCGCGGTGCGCCGGGCCCGAGCCGGCCTGCAGGATCCCAACCGGCCGCTGGGCTCGTTCCTGTACCTCGGCTCCACCGGCGTCGGCAAGACCGAGCTGGCGCGGGCGCTGGCCGAGCTGCTGTTCGACGACGAGCGGGCCGGCGTGATCCGGCATCAATACGAGCGAGTACCAGGAGAAGCACATGGCAGTCGCGCCAGCTCTGTGGGCCCCGCCCGGCTACGTCGGCTACGATCAGGGCGGCCAGCTGACCGAGGCGGTCCGCCGCCGGCCCTACCCATCGTCTTTGCTCGACGATGGAGAAGGCCCACCCTGACGTATGGGGCGTGCTGCTCCAGGCGGTGCTCGACGATGGCCGGCTGACCACGCTGCGCCGGGTGGTCGACTTCAAGAACACCGTGCTCATCATGACGTCCAACGTCGGCAGCCAGCACCTGGTGCGGCTGCGTGACGACGGCGCCAGCGCGGCCGAGCTGGAGGCGGCGGCCGAGCGCGAGCTGCGGGCGACGTTCCGCCCGGAGTTCCTGAACCGCATCGACGACATCATCTTCTTCGCGCCGCTGGGCATGGCGGAGCTGGGCCCCATCGTGCGGATCCAGGTCGCCCGGTTCAGCAAGCTCCTGGCCGACAAGCAGCTCACGCTCGAGCTGACCGATCAGGCAGTCGCGCGGATCGCCCAGGAGGGGTACGATCCGACCTATGGGGCCCGCCCGCTCAAGCGCGCGATCAGCAAGCTGGTGATCGATCCGCTGGCCCTCGAGCTGCTGGCGGGTCGGTACCGCGCCGGCGACGCCATCGTCGTCGACGTCGGCCCCGATGACCAGCTGGTGTTCCGCGCCGGCCCCGCCCCGGCCCAACCCGCCCACGCCAACGGAGCGGCCGCCTGACCCGGCCGACACGACCATGTCGATCGACTTCGATCCAACCATCGACTACTACAAGGCCCTCGGGGTCGACGCCAAGGCGTCGGTCGACGACATCAAGCGCGCGTTCCGCAAGCTGGCCAAGCAGAACCACCCCGACTCCACCGGCGGCGACAAGAAGAAGGAGGCCCGCTTCAAGGAGATCAACGCCGCGTACGACGTGCTGGGCGACGCCAAGCGGCGCGCGCAGTACGACGAGGTGCGGGCCATGGGCGGCCGCATGCCACCCCGCGGCGGTCCGGGAGGGCCGGGAGGCTTCCCCGGCGGCGCCGGCACCTACGGCGGCGGCCAGGTGTGGGACCTGGGCGACCTGTTCTCGCAGATGTTCACGGCCGGACCGGTGCCGGGTGGCGCCGGCCAGCGCCGGGTCCGCTTCGAGCAGGCCCACGACGACGGCGGTTGGGCGTTCGAGTCGCGCGCGGGCGGGCCGCCGCCCCAGGCGGCGCCGCTGGAGTCGAAGGTCCAAGCCGCCGACGGTTCGTGGCTGGTGGTGAAGGGCGCCGACGTGTACTCCGACGTGCGCATCCCGTTCCACCACGCCATCCTGGGCACGGTGGCCGAGGTCGCGACCGTCGACGGCTCGGCCTCGGTGAAGATCCCGCCCGGGACCTCGAGCGGCCGCAAGCTGCGCCTGCGCGGCAAGGGGGTGATCGTCGACGGCCGGGGCCCTGGCGACCACTACGTGACCGTCCACCTCGACGTGCCCAAGGACCTCGACGACGAGGGCCGCAAGCTCTTGCACGCGCTCACGGCCCACCTGGGGCCCGCCGTCGCCGGCAAGAAGAAGTGACCGCTGCCCGGCCGCGACCCGATCGCGGCCGCTGACGACACGACAGGCCCGGCGTCTCGGGCTAAGGTCGAGCGACCCCCGAGGAGCCATGTCCAATCCTACCCAGCCTCACGGCCAGTTCCCTGTCCTGCCCCTCCGCACGGAGATGCACCTGCCTGGCCGCGTCGCGTCCCTCGAGATCGGGCGCGAGACGTCGATCCGCGCCGTCGAGGCGGCCGCGCGCGACGACAACCAGCTCATCGTCATCCCCCAGCGGGATCCCGACCTGCGCGACATCACGCCGCGCGACCTGGTCGAGGTCGGCGTGCTGGCCGAGATCGTGTCGCTCATCAAGCACTCGCCGGGCCGCTTCACCGCGGTCCTGCGCTTCACCCGCCGGGTCAAGATCGACAGCATCATCGCCAGCGAGCCGTTCCTGGTGGCCGCGGTGTCGCCGCTGATCGCCACGTCGAGCGTCCCGCCCGAGCGGATCGCCGCCGACGCGGCCCGCGCCCGCGACTGGCTGACCGCGCTCATCACCGACGCCCACGCCACCCGCGAGGCCAAGGAGAAGGAGGCCAAGGAGGCCGGCAAGGAGAGCAAGGAGGCCAAGGATCCGGCGCGCGCGCACGACACCGCGCGCGAGGCGCTGGCCGCCCTGGCCGCGGTCACCGACCCCGACCTGGTGGTCGATCACGCCACGCCGTACCTCGACCTGCGGCGCGACGAGCTGATGGGCATCCTGCTCGAGACCGACAGCGGCGTGCGCCTGGCCAAGGTGCTACCGGCGCTGGAGCGGCGCGCCACCGTGCTCAAGCTCAAGGGCGAGATCGGCGCCGAGCTCGAGGGCACCACGTCCATCAACCACCGCGAGAAGGTGCTGCGCGATCGCATGCGCCAGATCCAGGAGGAGCTGGGCGAGGCCGACGAGAACGCCGAGGTCGACGAGCTGCGGGTCAAGGTCGACGCCGCCAAGCTGCCGGACGAGGTCCGCGCGGTGGCCAAAAAGCAGCTGTCGCGCATGGCCGGCATGGCCACCGCGTCGCCCGAGTTCTCGATCGCGCGCACCTACGTCGAGACGCTGCTCGACATCCCGTTCGGCAAGTACACCGACGACACCCTCGACGTGCCGGCGGCGCGCGCCATCCTCGAGGCCGAGCACGCCGGCCTCGACAAGATCAAGAAGCGCATCCTGGAGTTCCTGGCGGTGCGCAAGCTGGCGCCCGGCAAGCAGGGGCCGATCCTTCTGTTCTGCGGCCCGCCCGGCGTCGGCAAGACCTCGCTGGGGCGGTCGATCGCCCAGTCGCTGGGCCGCAAGTACGTCCGCATCTCGCTGGGCGGCGTGCGCGACGAGGCCGAGATCCGCGGCCACCGCCGCACGTACATCGGCGCCCTGCCCGGCCGCATCATCAACGGCCTGAAGAAGGCCGGCTCGATGAACCCGGTGTTCGTCCTCGACGAGATCGACAAGATGACCGCCGACATGCGCGGCGATCCGGCCGCGGCCATGCTCGAGGTGCTCGACCCCGAGCAGAACAAGGACTTCACCGACCACTACGTCGAGGTCCCGGTCGACCTGTCCAAGGTCATGTTCATCGCCACCGCCAACTCGCTCGACTCCATCCCCGGGCCGCTGCTGGATCGCATGGAGCTCATCGAGCTGCCCGGCTACACCGCGGTGGAGAAGCTGGCGATCGCCACCCGCCACCTGGTGCCCAAGCAGCTGGGCGAGCACGGCATCGAGAAGGGCAAGCTGGTCCTGCCCGACGACACGCTGCGCGAGGTCATCCACGGCTGGACCCGCGAGGCCGGGGTGCGCAACCTCGAGCGCGAGATCGCCGCGCTGTGCCGGTCGGCCGCGGTCAAGATCGCCTCCGAGGAGGCCGAGTCGGTGCACCTCGAGCCGAGCGACCTGCCAGCCATCCTGGGGCCGGCCAAGTTCAGCCACGACCTGGCCAACCGCAAGCCCGAGGTCGGCGTCATCACCGGCCTGGCCTGGACCCCGGTCGGTGGCGACGTGATGTTCATCGAGACCCGCAAGTACCAGGGCAAGGGCGAGCTGCGCCTGACCGGGCAGCTGGGCGACGTGATGAAGGAGAGCGCCACCGCGGCCCACTCGTGGGTGCGGTCCAACGCGGCCCGGCTGGGCATCGAGCACGAGCACATCGCCTCGACCGATCTCCACGTCCACCTGCCCCAGGGCGCGGTCAAGAAGGACGGCCCGTCGGCCGGCGTGGCGCTGACGGTGGCGCTGGTGAGCGCGCTGTCGGGTCGCCCGGTCCGCAACGACATCGCCATCACCGGCGAGGTCGACCTGCGCGGCAACGCGCTGCCGGTGGGCGGCATCAAGGAGAAGCTCCTGGCGGCGCACCGCTCGGGCATCAAGATCGCCTTCATCCCGGCCAAAAACGAGAAGGACCTGATCGACATCCCGGCCGAGATCCGCAACGAGCTGGAGATCCGGCTGATGAACAAGGTCGACGACGCGCTGGCGGTGGCCCTGGAGCCGGCGCCGGTTGCCACCGAGGCCCCGCCATCGTCGATGCCGCCGCCCGCCGCCGCCGGCGGCAAGCTGGTCACCGACACGCTGAGCTGAGACGAGGCGACGGTCAAGGCGATCGTCGACGCCGTGCGGGCGGCGGCCGACGCTGACCAGGCGTGGGACGCCGCGGCGCCGCTGCGCGAGGCCCGCGCCCTGCGGTCGGCCGCGGTCGGCCTGGCGCAGTTCCTCGGCAGTTCGGGGCGGACCGCGACCTGGCGCTCGGCCGCGAGCTATTGGACCGTCACGGCGATGACCTCGACGTGCTGGAGGCGTTGGCCGATGCCCTCCCCGAGATGTTCGAAGCGCGAGCCGCCGACGCCCTGTCGCCCGCCCCGGCGGGGCACGACCCCGCGTCGCACGACGGCTGACCGGCGCGAGCCTGGCGCGAGCCCAGGCGCGGGGTCAGTCGACGTTGCAGATGGCGCCCTCGGCGCAGGTGATCTGGCACGTCCCACTGGGGCAGTCGATGTTGCAGACGGCGCCGCCCGCGCACAGGAGCGGGCACTCGCCGCCCTGGCAGTCGATGTTGCACGTGGCCCCGCCGGCGCACGTCAGGGCGCAGCCACCCTCGGGGCAGTCCCAGTTGCACACGCTGCCGCCGGGGCAGGTCTGGCTGTCGCCGCGGGCCAGCGTGCCCTCGCCGACCATCGGCTGGCCGTTCTCGGCGCCGTCACCATCGGGATCGGCGACGACGGGCGACGCGGCCGGCGGTGCAGCGACGACGCAGGCGGCTGCGGCAGCCGCGAGGAGGAGAGCGAACGACAGACGTGTGGAGGCCATGGAGAGAGCGTACCGGCGAGCCAGACCTCCCAGCGGGTATGAGGGCAGGAATCGCGGACGAGCATGAACCGGAGCCGGAACCGGAGCCGGAGCCGGAACCAGCCGGAGCCGGAGCCGGAGCCGGAACCGGAGCCGGAGCCGGAGCCGGAGCCGGGGCCGTGAGCCGGAGCCGGAGCCGGGGCCGTGAGCCGGAGCCGGCCCCCGGAGGCATCGCTTTCCGAAAACACCAACGCCCGCGTACGCCGAGGCGCACACGGGCGGGACGATCGCGAACCAGCGACTAGCGCTTCGAGAACTGGAAGCGAGCGCGTGCGGCCGCCTGGCCGTACTTCTTGCGCTCCTTCTTGCGGGGGTCACGCGTGACGTACCCGACGGCCTTGAGCTTGGGCCGCAGGTCCGGGTCGATCTTCATGAGCGCACGGGTGATGCCGTGGCGGACCGCGCCAGCCTGCGACGAGATGCCGCCGCCGCGCACGGTGGCGTGCACGTCGTACTGATCGAGGAGGCCGACCTCCTCGAGGGGCTGCCGGATGACCATCAGCGCGGTGGCGCGACGGAAGTAGTCGTCGTCGACGCGGTCGTTGATGTTGAAGCCGCCCGAGCCGGCGGTGAGCCAGACGCGGGCGATCGCGGTCTTGCGACGGCCGGTGGCGTAGGTCTTGGGAGCAGTGGCCATGTCGTTGTCTCTCCGGCTCTCAGGCTTCGATCGTCAGCGGACGCGGCTGCTGGGCGGCGTGCTCGTGGGCGCCGCCGCGGTAGATCTTCAACTTCTTGATGATCCGCCGACCCAGCGGGCCCTTGGGCAGCATGCCCCACACGGCGTCCCGGATGGCCCGCGCCGGATCCTCATCGAGGATCTGCTTGGCCGTGCGGGTCTTGAGGCCGCCCGGGTACAGCGTGTGCTTGTAGTAGACCTTGCCATCGAGCTTGGCGCCGGTGAGCTTGGAGCCCCCGGCGTTGATCACGATGACGAAGTCGCCCATGTCCACGTTGGGCGAGTAGGTCGGCTTGTGCTTGCCGCGAAGCACCGACGCGATCTTGGTAGCGGCGCGACCCAGGGTCTGCCCCTGCATGTCGACGACGTACCACTCGCGCTGGGCCTCTCCGGCTTCTTTGGTGAGCCAAAAGCTCTTCTGGGTCGTGCTCATGACGGTTCCGTTCGCGGGCGCTGCGACCGAGGGGACGCGGCGAAGGGGGATCGTCTACAAGCTGGGGAGCCTGGAGTCAAGCCCCTGACGCCGGTGACGTCGAGGTGATCGGCCCGCCCGGCGGCCCGGTCGGGGGGCGGCCCGTGGTACCACGGCCACGTGGCGCAGGTCGGCTTCGTTCTCAAACCGAGCTCCCCCGAGGCCGATGCCCTCGCGGAGGACCTGTCGGCCTGGTTGACCGCGTGCGGGCACACCCCGGTGGTGCTGGCGGAACAGCCCGCCCCGGGCTCGATGCCGGCCGGTGACCACGCGCCGGACCCGCTGGACCTGGTGTGCGCCCTGGGCGGCGACGGCACGATGCTGGCCGCGAGCCGGGTGGTCGCTGACCGCGGCATCCCGGTGCTGGGCATCAACCTGGGGCAGCTGGGGTTCCTGGCGGGGTTCCTGCCGACCGAAGCGCGCGATGCCCTGACCGCGGCCCTGGCGGGCAACTTGCGCGTCGAGGAGCGCACCCGGTTGACGGTCGAGATCACCCGGGATGGCGAGGTGGTCAGCCGCACCGCGCTCAACGACGCCGTGCTGCACCAGGGCGCCATGGCCCGCATCGTAGACTGCGACGCCTGGATCGACGACGTGTTCGTCGCGGCGTACCGAGCCGACGGACTGATCGTGTCGACGCCGACCGGCTCGACGGCCTACAACATGGCGGCCGGCGGGCCCATCCTCATCCCCGGCGTGAGCGGCATGATGCTGACGCCGATCTGCGCGCACTCGTTGACCAATCGTCCGCTGGTGGTGCCCGCGCGGTCGGTCATCCGGCTGGCGCTGCGCCCCGAGGCCAAGGACGTGGTGCTGACGGTAGACGGTCAGTGGGCCCGCCCGGTGGTACCGGGCGACCGGGTCGAGATCACCACGGCGGCCCGCCCCCTGCGGCTCTTGGCGGGGCCCCAGAGCTACTTCGATGTCATGCGGGACAAGCTGCACTGGGGCTTGCGAGGCGCGCGGTGACGCCGCGGCCGTCCTGGCCCGGGCCTGAGAATGCTGAACACTTGACCAGTGTCAGAGGCACGGTGCAGAGTCACTTCTGTGCTGCGCCACCTGCGGGTCACCAACTTCGCCATCCTGTCTGACGTCACGCTCGAGCTGGGGCCTGGCCTGGGGGTCCTCACCGGCGAGACCGGCGCCGGCAAGTCGCTCATCGTCGAGGCCGTCAACCTCCTGCGGGGCGGGCGGGCCTCGGCCGACATCCCCCGGGCCGGCGCGGCCGAGGCCACCGTCGAGGCCATCGTCGAGGTGCCGCTGGACCTCCGGGCGCGGGTGCGGGCGGTCCTGGCCGAGGCCGGGCTGCCGCTCCTCGCCGACGACGGCGGCGAGACCGAGGAGGCAGCCGAGGTGGTCATCCGCCGGGTCATCCAGCGCGGTGGCCGGAGCCGGACCTACGTCAACGGCGCGCTGACCACCGCCGGTCGTCTGGCCGAGCTGGGGGCGTGGCTCATCGATCTGGCCGGCCAGCACCAGCACCAGGGCCTGGTCGACGCCGCCCGCCACCGCGACATCCTCGACGCCTTCGCGGCCGAGCCGGCGCTGCCAGCCGAGATGCTCGCGGCGTGGGACGAGCTGCGCGCGGTGGACGAGCAGATCGCCGGGCTCGGGGGCGACGATCGCCAGCGGGCCGAGCGGGCCGACTTCGTGCGGTTCCAGCTCGACGAGCTCGACGCCGCGCGGCTGGAGCCGGGCGAGGACGAGCGGCTGGTAGCGGAGCGCACGCGGCTGTCGGGCACCGAGGAGCTGCGCCTGGGCACGCTGGCGGCGGTGGCCGCGCTCGACGGCGGCGACGGCGACGGCGGCGCCCTCGACGGCCTGGGTCACGCCGCGCGCGAGCTCGACAAGCTGGTGCGGCTCGATCCGTCGCTCGATCCGCTGGCGCGCCAGCTCACCGAGGCCCGGGTCATCGCCGACGACGCCGCCGCCGAGCTGCGGCGGTACGCCGATCGCGTCGAGGGCGACCCCGAGCGGCTGGCGTGGATCGACGATCGGCTTGAGCTGCTGCGGCGGCTGCGACGCAAGCACGCCGGGGCCGATCTGTGCGAGCGGGCGGCCGAGCTGCGCGCCGAGTTGGACAGCCTGACCCACCGCGACCTGCACCTGGAGGAGCTGACAGTGGCGCGCGGGCGGGCCGCGGCGCGGTGCCAGCGCGCGGCGACGGCGCTGACCGACAGCCGCCGGCGGGCCGGCGCCCGGCTGGCCCGCGAGGTGGGCAAGGCGCTGGCCGAGCTGGGCATGGCCTCGGCCCGGCTAGAGGTCCGGCTGGGCACCGCGGCGCTGTCGAGCCACGGCGCCGACGACGTCGAGGTGCTCCTGGCCGCCAACATGGGCGAGGATCTCAAGCCCCTGGCCAAGGTGGCCTCGGGCGGCGAGCTGTCGCGGATCATGCTGGCGATGAAGCTGGCGCTGCGCCGCGCCGACGAGGTGGCCACCTACGTGTTCGACGAGGTCGACGCCGGCATCGGCGGCGCCACCGCCCACGCGGTCGGCGCGCTGATCCGGGCCGTGGCCGACCACCGCCAGGTGCTGTGCGTGACCCACCTGCCGCAGATCGCCGCCTACGCCGACGCCCACTACCACGTGGCCAAGGTCGAGGCCGACGGCCGCACCGAGACGCTGGTCAAGCGGCTGACGTCGGCGGCGCGCAAGGACGAGCTGGCCCGGATGCTGGGCGGCAACGCCACCCCCCGCGCCAAGGCCCACGCCGCCGAGCTGCTCGACGGTGCGCGCCGGCCGCGGGCCCACGCGTGATGGCGCGCGCGTCGACCGGCCGGGCCGCGCAGGTCAGCGTACGTCGAGGTGGATGGCGAGCGCCTGGAGCCGCGACGGCGCCAAGCCGAACATGGCCTTGAACGCCGCGCTCAGGTGAGCGGAGCTCGCGAAGCCCGCGTCGAGCGCGGCCCGGGTCAACGACGCCCCACCGGCGAGGTCGCGGACGACGACCGCCATCCGGCGCCACAGGCGATACCGTCGAAACGGCATGCCGACGGCCTCCCGGAACAGCTCGTGAAACCGCGACGCCGACACGCCGGCGTGGGCCGCGGCCTGCCGGGCGCGCGCGAAGTCTTGCGGGCGCGCCTGGATCTGTCGCACCACCCGGGCGATGCGCGCGTCGCGGATCACGCGCTGCGGGAGCCCGACCGCGCGGCACAGCGCCTCTACGTCCACGGCGGGGCCGTCGTCGCGCACCAGGCGCGCGAGCCGGCCGCCGACCGCGGCGAGGTCGAGGCGCTGGAGCCGGGCGTGGTCATCGCTGAGCGCGTCGAGGTAGACGAACGCCATGGCCCCGGTCGCGCGGAGATGGTGCAAGGTCGCGGGTGGGATCATCGCGAGCCGGCGCGTCGCCGTGACCGGCCTGGGCCGCGTGAACAGCGTGAGCTCGAACGGCGTGTGCAGCGCGATCGCGATGACCGCGGCCGCGGTCCGGTGGGGCGAGAGATCGAGCGCGGGCCCGACGTACGCGGCGCGGCCCCCGGCGATGGAGATCCGGCCGCCGCCACCGGGCCGGGGCGCGTGGTGCGGCATCTAGGCTCGCCCGGGCGTGCCGGCGTCCAGGCGGCCCGGGCCGCCGGCGCCGCGCGTGGTCGCGCGCACCGCGCAGCTCGCCGACCACCGACGCGAGCTAGGCGACACCATCATCTGCGCGGGGGGCTCCGGGGACCGGTCACGGCGCGTGCCGGCACCAGGCAGCGTAGGCCACCCAGGCCGACGGGGCCAGCGCGATGCCGTCGACCATCGCCACGGTCCGCAGCGCGCCCGGCGGCAGGCCGCCGCGGGCGTAGACGACCAGGAAGCCGACGACGCTCATGAGCACCACGACGCTCGCCCCGCGCCGGGCGGACGGCTCGACCGCCGCCAGCGCGCACACCGCCGTGACGGCCAGGAAGAGCACGCCACGGTGCCTGAGCAAGAGCGCCACGTCGCCGGTGGCGGCGACGCCGTACCGTGCGACCAGCCCTGGCGCGAACGTGACGGCGGCAGGCGGCGCGTGGATCAACGCCAGCACGACCCAGGCGAGTTTGGTGACAGGCTCCATGTGCGCTCCTCGGAGACCAGCATGCCCCCCGGCGTGCGGGCGCGGCTTTCAAAAACCGACGGTCCGCGTGGCGCGGCCCGCAGAGGCGACGCGGCCCGCGGCCTAGCGTGCCCCGACGTTGGCCCGTCGCGCGACCTCGGCCTCCCAGCGGTCGAGGTCGGCGGCGGCCCTGGCGTAGGCGCGCTCGGTCCGTGCGTAGAACGACTCACCGGCGATGCCGGCACCGCACACGACACACCCGAGGGTCATGGGTCGGGATCATGCCACGCCCCGGTCGGCGCAGCGCCGGCTCGAACCCGCGTGGGAACCGGAACCGGAACCGGAACCGGAACCGGAACCGGAACCGGAACCGGAACCGGAACCGGAACCGGAACCGGAACCGGAACCCGAACCGGAACCGGAACCCGAACCCGAACCCGAACCCGAACCCGAACCCGAACCCGAACCCGAACCGGAACCGGAGCAGCACCCGCGGCAGCTCCCCTTCCCGCCTCGGACCGTGCACACTGCCGCGATGGATGGACGTACGTTCGTGGAGACGCTCGAGGCGGCCAAGGCGACGCGGCTCGCGGCGCTGGTGGAGCCCGGGCGCGTGACGCTGGCTGACGCGCCGACTGGCGACGCCGCCACGCTGCTGCGGGTAGCGCTGGCCAACGAGCTTGGCGTCAGCGAGCTGGCGGCAGCGTGGATGGCGTCGACGCCCGAGGTCGACGTGAAGCTGGCGTTCGCGCGCCAGGCCGGCGACGAGGCGAGCCACTTCCAGCTGGTGGCCACGCGGCTCGCCGCCCTGGGCGTCGACGTCGATGCGTTCACGCCGCCGCCGGACAACCCGCTGTTCGGGTACCTGAAGGGCCTGACCACCACCGTCGAGCGCATCGCCGCCGGGCTGGTCACGCTGGAGTCGATCGCCTACGGCGTCAACCTGCACTTCATGGCCTACTGCGCCGCCCGCGGCGACCACGAGACCGTGCGCATCTACGAGGCGTACATCCAGCCCGACGAGCGCGCCCACCAGGCGCTCGGGCAGACGCTCCTGGCCAAGTACGCCACCACGCCCGCGCAGCAGCAGACCGCCCGTGCCGCGATGGAGACCGTGCTCGACCTGGCGACCGCGGCCCGCGCCCAGGCCGCCGCCCGCCTCGGCGTGGCCTGCTTGCCCGGCTGCTGAGGCTACGCCGCGGTCGACGCGCCGGCGCGGACGCGCGCCACGATCTCCTCGGTGACATGCCAGAGGCGCTCGGCCAGGGCGCGGTCGCGGCCGTGGGCGCTCGCGCGCGCGACGTTGCAGTCGGCGAAGTACGCGCCGGAGCTGTCGGCGGCGCCAGGGTGGCACGCGACGTAGCAGCTGGTGGCCGCGCCCTGGGGGATCGTCTTGGTGACCAGCGGCCGGGTGATCGCTGACATCACCGCGAGCGCGCCGCCCAGGTGTCGCCCGAGCTTGGTGGGGATGACGCC
This sequence comes from Kofleriaceae bacterium, assembly GCA_041389965.1. GTDB lineage: Bacteria > Myxococcota_A > Polyangia > Haliangiales > Haliangiaceae > UBA2376. The sequence continues at coordinate 386,748 of JAWKQV010000005.1, forward strand.
GGGATGGACCGCGTTGGCCGTGCGCGCCGTCCCGGCGAAGCGCCGGCCGAGCTCGACCGCGAACAGCAGGTTGGCCAGCTTCGACTGGCCGTAGGCGCGCCACCGCGAGTAGCCGCGGGCGCCCGACAGATTGTCGAACTCGATCCCGCCGGCGGGCGCAAACATGTGCGCGCTGCTCGACAGCATGACCACCCGGGCGTCGGCGGCCAGCGCGTCGAGCAGGCCGGTCACCAGCGCTGCGTGGCCGACGTGGTTGGTGAAGAACTGTTGCTCGACGCCGTGGATGGTCGCCAGGTGAGGCAGCGCCATGATCCCGGCGTTGCAGATGATGACGTCGAGCGGTTGGCCGCTGGCTACCAGCCCGGCGACGCAGGCGTCGACCGAGGCCAGGTCGCCCAGCTCGCAGGCCGCCGCGGTGGTACCCGGACCGAGCGGCGCGAGGGCGGCGGCGGCCCGCGCCGCGGTCCGGGCGGTGCCGATCACGTGGGCGCCGCGCGCCGCCAGGACCCGCGCGGTCTCGGCGCCGATGCCGGACGTGACGCCGGTGACGAGCACGCGCTTGCCGGTCAGGTCGATGCCGGCGGTGACCTCGTCGGCCGTCGACGCGAAGCCGAAGCCGTTGGTTCCCCGGCGGCCCTTGATGAGCGCTGCGAGCGACATGCGCCGACGATAGCGCGTCGGGGCGGAAGAACGACCGACCATGGCTGCGGCGCTGGTTCACGGCTCCGGTTCCGGCTCCGGCGCACGGTTCCGGTTCCGGCTCCGGCTCCGGTTCCGGTTCCGGCTCCGGCGCACGGTTCCGGCTCCGGATCACAGTTCCGGCTCACGGCTCCGGTTCACGCTCCCGCGCCGCTCACCCGCACGCGCACTCGACGTGCTCGACGGGCACGACCGGCCCGGCCGGCGGCGGATAGACGAACGGCTCGTCCGCGCATTGCAGCGGACCGACGTGGTGGCCCGGGCCCACGCCGTCGCTGGTGGCCGACCAGCAGAACCGCGCGACGTACGCCCCGGGCGCCAGCGTCGCGGCGGTCTCGCAGGCCATGGACGACGCGGCGCAGGTGCCGGCCGTGAAAACCCGGGCGTCCCAGGTCCAGTCGATGGACGCGCCCCGCGGGAGCTCGGTGACCACCGGCTGACCGATGCCACACACCGGGCACTGGCCGCACGCGGCGCAGTCACACAGGCCACAGCTGTCGAGGATGGTCAGCATGTCGCCGCCCGGTGCGAGCACCGCCAACCAGCCCTGCCCACCGACCTCGGTGCCGGCCTGGACGAAGATCGAGTCAGGCACGTCGCTCTGGTAGCTCAAGCGGAACGTGACCGGCGCGGCCGGCGCCGCATCGATGGAGGAGGTGTCGACGGTCGCGTCGATGGTCGCGGGCTCGCCGCCGCCACCGCAGGCAGCGATCAGGGCCGGCACGAGCGCGGCGCCGCCGAGGCGCACGATGCGTGGCGTCATGCCGCCATCATGAGCACGCGCCGTGCCACCGCAAGCCCGGCTAGACCCACACGCCGACCACAGATATCCGGCGGCAGACGCCGGCGCAGCGCCGGATATCTGGCGCGGCTCCGCCTGCTCGAGCCGTCACGCCAGGTGCGGCCTGACCAGCGCAGCGAGCCAGGTCATCACGGCCCGGACCCGCCGTGGCACCTGGCGGCCGTGGGCGTGGACCAGCGACACCGGCAGCGGCGCACACGCCAGCTGCGGCAACACCTCGACCAGATCGCCGCTGGCGAGCTCCCCGTCGAGGCCCAGGCGCGGGGCCTGGATGAGGCCCAGGCCGGCCAGGCACGCGGCCTGGTACGAGTCCGTGCTGTTGACCGTGACCACGCTGCGCATCGGTCGGGCGTGGTCGACCGGGCCGACCCGGTAGTCGAAGCTGGGTGGGTCGGCGCCGAAGCCGACCGCGTAGTGGACCACGACGTGGTGGTCTAGCTCGGCCAGGGTGCGCGGGATGCCGTGGCGCGCCAGGTACGCGGGGCTGGCGCAGGTGACCATGGGCAGCTCGCCCAGGCGCTGCGCCACCAGGCCGGAGTCGTCGAGCCGGCCGATCCGCAGCACGCAGTCGAAGCCCTCGCGGATGAGGTCGACCCGGCGGTCGGTGGTGCTGAGCATCAGCTCGAGCTGCGGGTGCGCGGCCAACAACGCTGGCAGGCGCGGGATGAACAGCGACCGGGCCAGGTGCTGGGGCGTGTCGACACGGACCCGCCCGCGCAGCGCCGACGGCCCGCGCAACAGCCCGCTCAGGGCGTCGGCGTCGTCGAGCAGCCGGCGGGCACGAGCCAGGACCTGCTCGCCATCCGGCGTCACGCGCACGGCCCGGGTCGAGCGCTGGAGCAGCGGCCCGCCCAGGTCGCGCTCGAGCTCGCGCACCCGGGTCGACACCCGCGCCTTCGACAGCCCGAGCTGCTCGGCGGCCCGGGTGAAGCTGGCCAGCTCGGCCACCTTGACGAACACCCGCACCGCATCGAGGTCGATCGACATTGTTCAACAATACAAACAGTGCGTCGGAATCCCAGGACTAGGAAGCGCACGCGGACGCCGTATCGTTCACTCAGAAACGACAACGCCACCGGAGGAACCACCATGACCACGCCCACGTCCACCCCCATCGCGCTCATCACCGGCGGCAGCCGCGGCCTCGGCAAGAGCATGGCCCGGCACCTGGCCGCCGCCGGCACCGACGTGATCTTCACCTACCGCGCCGCCGCGGCCGAGGCCGAGGCGGTGCGCGCCGAGCTGCAGGCGCTGGGCCGCACCGCCGTGGCGCTGCAGCTCGACGTCGCCGACAGCGCGGGCTTCGCCGGCTTCGCAGCCACCGTGGCGGCCGAGCTCGAGCGCACCTGGCACCGCCCACGCTTCGACTTCTTGATCAACAACGCCGGCGGCGCGCTTCATGCCGGGGTCGCCGAGGTCACCGAGGCCCAGCTCGACCTGGCCTACCAGGTCCACGTCAAGGCGCCGGTGCTCTTGACCCAGCGCCTGCTGCCGCTCCTGAACGACGGCGGCAGCATCCTCAACGTGTCGAGCGGGCTGGCCCGCTTCACCGTCGCCGGCTCGGGCGGGTACGCCGCCATGAAGGGTGCGGTCGAGGTGTTCACCCGCTACCTGGCCAAGGAGCTGGCGCCGCGCCAGATCACCGCCAACGTGATCGCGCCGGGCGCCATCGCCACCGACTTCGGCGGCGGCATGGTGCGCGACAACCCCGGCGTCAACCAGCTGGTGACGTCGATGACCGCCCTGGGTCGGGTCGGCCAGCCCGACGACATCGGCGCCGCGGTGGCCATGTTGCTCGGGCCGGGCCGGCGGTGGATGACCGGGCAGCGCATCGAGGTGTCGGGCGGCATGAACCTGTAGCCACGCCGACGCGAGGTGCGCCCCGCCGGCGATCGCCGGACGCGCGCGTCCGTGCTCGACCGCCTGCTACAGCACCGTGAACCGCAGGTGCGGCGAGCTGACCATCGCCCCGGCCGGGTTGGCGCCGACCGCGAACAGGTCGGCGTCGAGGCGCACGAACGAGGTCCCGGCCTGGCACGAGGCGACCAGGCTGGGGATGCTAATGGCGCGGCTCGCGTCGAGGCTGATCTGGGCCCGGGCGCCGGGCGGCGCGGTCTGGGTCCGCAGCTCGTTCCACCCGCGCGGCGTCAGCACGATGAGCCCGTCGCTGGCGCGGCGGCACTGCACGTTCAGATCGGCGACCAGCCGGACCTGCGCCGCGCTGCTGTCGCGGTCGCGGGTCATGCCGGTGGCGGTCAGCACGCTGGTGCGGGTCACGCCGCTGGGCGCGACGTCGGCGCCGCCGGAGGTGGCCTGCCAGACCCGGGTCGGATCGGTCAGGCGCACGGTGACCACCGCCGGGCTGGCGTCGACGGAGGTGGGCACCACGCACTGCACGGGGGTGAACAGCACGATCGTCGGGTCGGTTCGATCGCACGCGGCCCCGGCGGTGACCGGATGCTCGCCGGCCGCCAGGTGCGCGTTCAGGCAGTCCTTGCCGGCGGCGTCGAAGGTCGACAGGGTGGTCTCGGTGCCGTCGGGGTTGGTCTCCACCACCCGCAGGCTGGCCATGCCTGACGACTCGCACCCGCCCGGGCTCCAGAACCGATCGGCCAGCTGGACGCTGTTGGTGCTCCAGCCGTACAGGTTGGGCGACGCGGCCCACTGGGTCGAGGTGCCGGAGAAGGTGCGGACGAGCTCGTAGGCGCCGGTCGTGTAGCTCCGCGCCTCGAGGCGCAGGGGCGCGTTGGGGTGGCCGGCCATGCCGGTCAGGTCGATCGGGTCGCGGCGCGACGACGGCGCGTCCCCCCACACCGGCGACAGGACGCAGCCGGTGGCGAGCACCGACCCCAGGAGCGCCGCCAGGCCGCGCGACACAACAGTGGAGAGCTTGGACATGTCCGCCGCGACGGCGTCAGCGGCGGTTGTTCCCCGGCAAACAATGGCAACCGGCCCGGGGCTACGCTTGCCGGGCGGCGCGCAGCTTGCGCTTGAGGGTGTTGCGCTCGATGCCCAAGGCCCGGGCGGTGGGGGCCAGCTTGCCGTCGTGCGCGGCCAGCGCGGCGGCGATCGCGGCCTGCTCGGCGGCGTGGACTGCGGCCGCCAGGGTGGAGACGGCGGCGGCGGCGCGGGCCGGCCGCGCCGCCGCGGCCCCGATCGTGTCGGCCAAAGCCGCGGCCCGGATCTCGGGCGCCAGGTCCGCCAGATCGACCTCGTCGTCACAGAACACCGCCCACCGCTGGACCTCGCTGCGCAGCTCGCGCACGTTGCCAGGCCACGAGTAGGCCGCCAGCGCGCGCATCGCCGCCGGCGTCACCGGCAAGCTCCGCGGGCGGGTACCCACCGCGGCCTCGGCCAGGAACGCCTTGATCATCGCCGGCAGGTCGCCCGGGCGCGCCCGCAGCGGTGGCACTAGGACGACGGCGCCGCGCAGGCGGTAGTACAGGTCCTGGCGGAACGTCCCGGCCTCGACCATCGCCGCCAGATCGCGGTGGGTGGCGGCGATGACCCGCACGTCGACGCGCACCGGCTGCTCGCCGCCGACCCGGCGCAGCGTGCCCTCCTGTAGCACCCGCAACAGCATGGCCTGGACCTGGGGCGCCAGCTCGCCGACTTCGTCGAGGAAGATGGTCCCGCCGTGGGCCTGCTCGAACAGGCCGCGGTGGCGGGCGCCGGCGCCGGTGAACGCCGACGCCTCGTGGCCAAACAGCTCGCTGGCGAGCACGCTCTCCGCCAAGGCGCCGCAGTTCTCGGCGATGAACGGCCCCCCAGCGCGCGCGCTGCCGTCGTGAATGGCCCGCGCCACCAGCTCCTTGCCGCTGCCGGTCTCGCCCAGCACCACCACCGGCAGCTCGCTGGCGGCGACCCGCGCGACCCGGGCCAGGAGCGCGCGCATCGGCTCGCTGTCGGCGACGAGGCGGGCGTCGCGGGCGCGCACCTCGGCCCGCAGCCGCGCGACCTCGGCCCGCAGCACCCGGATCTCCGGAAATCCGTCGACGTCGAGGCGGACCACGCGGATGGCGCGCGGGTGCGGGTGCGGCACGAACGCCGCCGGGATGACCTGCAGCATGCGCGCGCGCAGCAAGGCGGCCTGCACCAGCAGCACCCACACGGTCTGGGCCTGGGGCGTGCCGGCCGACAGCAGCACGTCGATGTGCCACCCGCCGGCGGGCGCGGTCCGCTCGAGGTCGGCGGCCAGCGGCACCAGCGCCTGCCACAGCGCGTGGTAGTCGGACGGATCTTCGACGGCGATCTCCCGGACCTCGACCGCGCCGACCTGGGAGGCCATGTCGCTGGCGAGGGCGGTGGCCCGGGCCAGGCCGCGCGGCACGGTCAGCACGATCGCCCGGTGGTAGCGGGCGCGGCGCTCGGTCTCATCGAGGAGCCGGAGCACCGGGCCGCGGTCGCCGGCGGGTCGGGCGACGTGATGGGACGGCGCGGGGCCGTCGACGCCGCGATCGGCCCAGGTGACGAGCAGGCGCTTGACTGGTTCGCGATCGACCATGCGTGATTCGTAGTGAACCATATCAGAATGGTTTACTGTGGACCATTCCGACCGAGCGTATTCGAAAAATCAAACACTTGAATCCCATCCAATCTCGGCACAGCGCTCGCAGTACCGAGCCTCATGGACACGGTCTCGAACCACGCCGGCACCCGGCCGACCCCGGCGCCTCCGGCCCTCACCACCCTCATCTCCAGCCCTGACGTCTGGATGGAAGGCGACGCCACCGCCCAGCTGGCGGCGGTCGCCACCCTCGCCGGCTGCGTGCGCGCGGTCGGCATGCCGGACTTGCACCCTGGCTGCGGCTACCCCATCGGCGCGGTGGTCGCGACCCGCGCGGTCGTGCACCCGCAGCTCATCGGCGGCGACGCCGGCTGCGGCGCCCGGTTGGTGGTCACCTCGGTCGCCCGCGCCACGCCCGATCAACTGGAGCGGCGCCTGCGCGCGCAGTTCACCACCTCGCCAGTCGAGGACGCCGACGTCCACGCGCTGTTCGCGGCGGCGTGGCACCGCGGCGCCCGCGGCCTGGCCGAGGTCGACGGCCTCCCCGACGGGCTGCGCTGGTTGGCGGCGCGCGAGCCCGACGACGACGGGCTGCCGCCTAGCGGCGATCCGGGCGCCTACCTGCCCGACGTCGCCAAGGTGCTCGGCACGGTCGGCGGCGGCAACCACTTCGCCGAGGTCGCCCGGGTGACCGCCGTCACCGACGCCGCCGCGGCGACCGCCCACGGCCTGGCCCGCGACGCGCTGGTGGTGCTGGCGCACTCGGGCTCGCGGGGGCTGGGCACCGCGCTCGGCGTGCGGTGGGGCAACCGGCCGCTGGTCGACGACGACCGCGCGCGCTACCTGGGCGAGCTGGCCGGCGCCTGCCGGTTCGCCCGCGCCAACCGGCTGATCCTGACCTACCGGCTGCTGGTGGCGCTGGGCGCGCTCCGCGATCACACCTTGCGCACCACGGTCGACCTGACCCACAACGACGTGCGGGCTGAACCGCTCGACGGCGCGCCGGCGTGGATCCACCGCAAGGGCGTGGCCCCGGCCCACGCCGACGCCACCACGGTGGTCCTGGGCAGCCGCGGCGCGCCGTCGTGGGTGATGCGCGGCACCGGCAGCGCCCTCGGGCTGTGCTCGGTCGCCCACGGCGCCGGCCGCAAGATGAAGCGCGCCGAGGCGGTGGCCAAGCTCAAGGCCCGCTACCGCCGGCGCGAGGTGGTGCGCGCCGAGGGCGGCGGCCGGCTGATCTGCGACGAGCCGGCGCTGTTGTTCGAGGAGCACCCCGACGCGTACAAGGCGATCGAGCCGGTGGTCGCCGCGCTGGAGGCCCACCAGCTGGCCACCCGGATCGCCGCGCTCACGCCGGTGATGACGGTGAAGCTGTGACCGCGGCGATCGTGCAGCTCACCGCCGGGGTCGGGCCGGTCGAGTGTCGTCGGTTCGTGGCGCAGCTGGCGACGCGCCTGGAGGCGGTGTGCGCCGCCGCCGGGCTGACGGTCGCCGAGGTGGTCACCACCGGGGTGGCCGACGCCCCCCGCTCGATCGCGCTCCACGTCGACGGCGACGCCGCCACGGCGCTGGCCGGCGAGGTCGGCACCCACTGCCTGGTGGAGCGGAGCGCCGGCCGCGGCCGCGCCGCCCGCAAGCGGTGGTTCGCGGCGGTGTCGGTCCACCCGGCGTCGCCGCTGGTGGCCGCCCCGGCGCCACCGCCCCGAGCCGAGCTGATCGTCACCGCCTGCCGCGCCGGTGGGCCCGGCGGGCAGCACGTCAACAAGGTGTCGTCGGCGGTGCGGGTCGAGCACGTGCCGACGGGGCTGGTGGTACGCAGCGCGGGTGAGCGCTCGCAGCACGCCAACCTGACCCGAGCGCTGGCCCGGCTGGCCGCCGCGCTCCACGCCGCGGCCCAGGGCCAGGCCGCGACCGACGCCGCGACGCGACGCCGGTCCCACTACCAGGTCGAGCGGGGCGCGGCGGTGCGCACCTATGCCCGCGGCGCCGACGGCGGGCTCGCGCTGCGGGGGCCGGCGTGAGAGCCGCCGCCGTCGCCGCCAACGACCACGGGCTCAAGGTCCACCTGCGGCTGATCGCCGTCGGCGGCGTCACCTACCGGGTGGTGTCGCCGCGCCCTGCCAGCGCGGCGCGCTTCAGCACCAACTTGTTCCACGACACCTGGCACATCCTCACCGGCTGCGCCGGCGCCGCGCTGATGGGGCGGCTGGTGTGGGGCCTGGCCTACCAGCGCCAGGCCGACACGCTGGTGGTGATCGACGGCCCGCACGTGGTGGCGACGCCGTTCGAAGCCGACCCCGGCGATCCGATCGCGATCATCCCCGCCGGGCTGACCCGGTTCGAGGTCGCGCACCTGGCCGAGGTGCGGCGCCGGATGGCGCGGGTGGCCCCGACCACCATCCGCTGGCACACCTTCGGCTTGTCGGGCGCGCTCGCGCGCGACCGCCACCGCCACCGACACCGCCGGCCCACGGCCGCCGACGCCAGCCGCGAGCGGATGAGCCGCGCCGCCGGCATGGTCTGCTTCACCGCGCCGGCCGGGCTGCTGCGCGAGGTCGGCGCCGACATCTACCGGTGCCGCGAGGCCACGGCGATGACCTACCTGCCGCTGGCGGATCGGGCGCGCTCCCGGTGCCGGCCCGACGGCGAGGTCCAGGTGTTCCCGACCTTCGACGAGGACGTGGCGGCCGCGATCGTGGCGCGGCGCGAGGCGCTCGGGGCGACGGCGACGAACCAGCTCACCGACGAGGCGCGGCGCGTGGTGTGGCGCCAGCGCGAGGTCGTGGCAGCCCGGCGTCAGCGCAACCGGGCGCACGGCAGTTAACCTGCGATCGCAGCCGGGGTCGTAGGTCGATGACGTCGACCACCCGACGCCCCGCGACGCGGGGATGTTCCCACCGCCCGCTCCCGATGCTCACCCTCGCTGCCGCGCTCGGCTGCGGTGGCGCGTCGGGCGAGCCCACCGTGGACGCGCCTTCCGTCGTCGACGCCGCGGTCGACGCGACGTCGCCCGACGCGGCGGCGGCTGCCACCGACTACTTGCTGTTCGCGCCGATCGGCTCGACGACGACCTACCTGATGGATCGTGCCGGCCAGCTGGTCCACAGCTGGCCATCGTCCCGGCGCCCCGGCCAGTCGGTCCAGCTCCTCGACGACGGCCACCTGCTGCGCACCGAGGCGCTGCCGTCGTCCACGTTCACCGCGGGTGGCATCGGCGGCGCGGTCACCACGTATGCCTGGGACGGCGCCGTGGTGTGGACCTACAGCTACGCCACGGCGGCCCACCACGCCCACCACGACGCGGTCTGGCTGCCCGACGGGCACGCGGTGATGCTGGCGTGGGAGACCGTGCCGGCGGCGCAGGCGCTGGGGTTCGGCCGCGACGCCGCGCTCCTGCCGACCACCGGTGACGTGTGGGCCGACCACCTGATCGAGATCGACCCGGCCACCGACCAGATCGTGTGGGAGTGGCACGTGATCGATCACCTGGTCCAGGACCGCGACCCGACCAAGCCCGGGTACGGGGCCCTGGCCGACCACCCGGAGCGGATCGACGCCAACCTGGTGGCCCGCCGCGTGAACGACTGGACCCACGCCAACGCGGTGGCCTACGACGCCGCGCTCGATCAGCTGATCGTGAGCGCCCACAACGCCAACGAGGTGTGGATCATCGATCACGGCACCACCACCGCCGAGGCCGCTGGGCGCACCGGCGGGCGGCGCGGGCGCGGCGGAGACCTGCTGTACCGGTGGGGCAACCCGGCCAGCTACGGCGCCGGCACGGCCGCTGACCAGATCTTCTACGGACAGCACAACGCCCAGTGGATCGGCGCCGGGCTCGACGGCGCGGGCGACCTCCTGGTGTTCAACAATGGGAGCCAGCAAGCGCGCCCCTACTCCACGATCGATCAGCTCACGCCCCCCCTCGCCGCCGACGGCACGTACGGATCAGGCGCGGGTGGCTGGGGCCCCACCAGCCTGACCTGGCAACACCAGGCCGATCCGCCGACCAGCCTGTACGCCGCCAACATCTCGGGTGCCCAACGCCTGCCCAACGGCAACACGCTGGTGTGCGTAGGCCCCGCCGGGCGCTTCCTCGAGGTCACCCCGGGGCACGCCGACGTGTGGAGCTACACGTACCCCGGCGCGTCGGGCGTGTTTCGGGTGACCAGCTATCCCGCCGATCATCCCGCGCTGCGCGGCCGCGCGCTGCCGCCGCTGGGCCCGGTGCCGAGCACCTGACCGCCTCGCCCGCTGTCCGCGCGTCGCCTATCCTGGGCGGCAGGAGGAGCCATGCCCAACCTGGCCGCGACCGACATCCGCCCGTTCATTCCCGCCAAGGACTACGCGCAGAGCAAGCGCTTCTACGCCAGCCTCGGGTGGGCGACCAAGGACGTGGCGCCCGGCCTGGCGCTGGTACAGCTGTGCGACGCCCAGCACTTCTACATCCAGAATTACTACCTGCGAGACGTCGCCGAAAACTGCATGCTGCATGTCACCGTCGACGACGCCGCAGCCTGGCATGCCCACGTGGCCGCCGCCCTGGCCGGCGACGCGTTCCCCGGGGCGCGGGTCCAGGCGCCAGGTCGACAACCCTACGGCGCGTTGGTCACGTTCGTCCACGACCCGACCGGCGTGCTGCTGCACCTGTGCCAGTGGGACTGACCGCCGGACCCGGCTTGAATCCGCGGTGCGGATCGCCGACCTTCCCGCCGTGGCCATCCACACCCTCATCGACGACGGCGCCGGGTTCGAGGTCCACGTTCATCCCGCGGCGACCCCGACCCGCGTCGTCTTGTTCGCGGTCGGCGCCGGCGGCGACCCCGCCCGCCACCTGCCGCTGCTCGAGGCGCTGGCCGACAGCGGCGCCACGGTGGTGGCCCCGTGCTTCGCCCGGATGACGTCGCCGACGCCCACCTCCGAGGAGCTGGAGCGCCGGGCGCGACGCCTGCGCCAGGCGCTGACCGCGTGCGGGCCGGCGGCGCTGCCGGTGGCCGGCGTCGGGCATTCGATCGGCGCGACCCTGCTGCTCGCCCTCGCCGGCGGGCAGGCGTGGATGGGGCCGGGCCGGCGCCTGGCGATCGAGGTCGAGCCCCGGCTGGATCGGCTCGCGCTGTTCGCGCCGGCGACCGGGTACTTCCAGGCGCCCGGCGCGCTGGCCGCGGTGCGCGCGCGCGTGGTGGCCTGGGCCGGGACGCGCGACACGATGACCCCGCCCGCCCAGGCGCGCTACCTCGCCGCCGCGCTCGGTCCCACGGCCGAGGTCCGCATCATCGACGGGGCCGGCCATTTCTCGTTCATGGACGTGCCGCCGCCCCACAGCGTCGAGCCGTTGCCGGACCGGGCGGTCGTCCTGGCCGAGCTGGCGCGCGCGACGGTCTCGTTCGTCGTCGGCGCGTGACCGGCGGACGGCCGGTCAGCTGGTCGGCCGCTTGGCGCGGGCGGTGCGGCCGGGCTTCTGCTTGCCCTTCTTGGCCTTCTTGCCGCCGCCGGGCCCGCTGTAGTCGGTCCACCGGTAGCTGGGCTCGCCGGGCGCCCGGTAGTCGACGTGGATGAACCCGGAGTGCGGGTACACGCCCATGCCCATGCCGCCGCGGTCCAAGGTCTGGGCGTAGGCGTACATCTCCCGCAGCGACGCGCCGATGACCCGGATGTCCATCGCCGAGGCGTGGTAGTGGCGGCTCGAGCTACGCTCGGCGAAACGGAAGCCGGACACCACCTCGATCTGCTTGCCCGCGAAGTTGTCCTGGATGCGCGACAGCTGCTCGTAGAGCCGGGGGTCCATGGCCCGCACCTCCTGGGTGCGCTTGCAGCGGAAGATGTTGTCGAGCTGGGCCAGGGCGGCCTCGTCGTAGGTGCCGTCGGCCTTGTAGATCTGGACCCGCAGCTCTTCTTGCAGGTTGTTCGACTTGAGCCACAGCTGGCCGCTGGGCTTGGCCAGCTCGCCGGTCTCGAGGGCGCCGGCCGCGTGCCCCTGGAACTCCTTCACGAAGGAGCACTTCTTCTTGGTGCGGGTCTTCTTGCCCTTGCGGACCGTGACGTCCTTGCAGAGCTTGACCTTGCCGCTGGTGCGGTTGGAGCGGACCTGCCCGCGCCGGGACGAAGCGCGGCTCTTCTTGGCGGTCTTGCCCTTGCCCTTCGCGGCCTTGCCGCGGGCCTTGGCCTTGGTCTTGGTCCCCGACGACGCGCTCTTGGCTGCCACCTCCGCGACCTGGCCGGGCCCGACCGGGCCGACGAGGCCGGACGCGAGGAACCCCAGCGCGAGGGCGCTGACGACAAGCACGCGGCGTAGGCTCATGGAGACCTCATGGCGGGGAGCTACGAAAGCTAGGCGAGGCCGGCGCGCGGATCAAGAATCCTGGCCGAGATCCGCCTGAGCGCGCCTCACGCCGGGATCCTACTGGCCGAGTGATCAGGTCGCGGCCGGGGCCGGGGCCGGGGCCGGTAGGCTCACGCCCGGCAGCGGCACGTGGGCCAGCTCCAGGCCGATCTGGGCCGCGACGTCGAAGCTGCGGGTGTCGCGGTAGAACTCGCCGTAGCAGATGCGGACGATCCCGGCGTTGGCGATCTGCTTGAAGCAGTTCCAGCACGGCGACGCGGTCACGTAGATGGTGGCGCCGGCGATGACCACGCCGTTCTTGGCGGCCTGGAGGATGGCGTTGGTCTCGGCGTGGATGGTCGCCACGCAGTGCCCGTCCTCCATCATGTGGCCGACGTCGGAGCAGTGGGGCATGCCGCGGATCGAGCCGTTGTAGCCGGTCGACAGGATCGTGCGGTTGCCGACGATGACCGCGCCGACGAACTTGCGCGGGCAGGTCGAGCGGGTCGCCACCACCTGGGCGATGCTCATGAAGTACTCGTCCCAGGAGGCGCGGGGCTGGCCGTGCGACATGGCGGGAAACCTACCCTGCCCCTCCGACGACGCGCGGCACCGTGCTAGCTTGCGCGCGCCATGTCCGCACAGGGTCAGGGAAAGTACAAAGATACCGTCACGCTGCCGCAGACCGCGTTCCCCATGCGCGGCGATCTGGCGCGGCGTGAGCCGGAGCTGCTCGCGCAGTGGGACGCCGACGATCTGTACGGACAGATCCAGGCCGCGCGCGCCGAGGCGCCGACCTTCATCCTCCACGACGGGCCGCCCTACTCCAACGGGCACATCCACTACGGGCACATCCTCAACAAGGTGCTCAAGGACCTCGTCATCAAGCACAAGACGATGATGGGGTTCCGCGCGCCGTACATCCCCGGCTGGGACACCCACGGCCTGCCCATCGAGCTGGCGGTCGAGCGCGAGCTGGGCGCCAAGCGCCGCGACATGACGCAGGCCGAGGTGCGCGACGCCTGCAAGGCCCACGCGCTGCGCTTCGTCGACATCCAGCGCACCGAGTTCCAGCGCCTGGGCGTGTTCGGCGACTGGAGGCACCCCTACGTCACGCTGTCGCCGGTGTACGAGCAGGCCATCGTCAAGGCGCTGGCGGCGTTCGCCCGGGGCGGCTACCTGTACCGCGGCAAGAAGCCGGTGTACTGGTGCCCCAAGGATCGCACCGCGCTGGCCGAGGCCGAGATCATCTACAAGGACAAGACCTCGCCCACGGTCTACGTCCGCTTCCCGCTGGTCGACGTCGACGGCGCGCGGCTGGCGCCGAGCCTGGCCGGCAAGCGCGTGACGCTGCCGATCTGGACCACCACGCCGTGGACGCTGCCGGCCAACCTGGCCATCGTCGCCAAGCCGGAGCTGGGCTACGTGGCGGTGCCGTCGCCGGTCGACCCCGACGAGGTGTTGCTGTGCGCGGCGGCGTTGTGCGAGGCGTTCACCGCCGCCATCGGCGCGCCCGCGCTGGCGGCCCAGGCGGTGGCCATCCCCGAGGACGCACTGCGCGGCCTCGAGGGCGCGCGCTACCAGCACCCGTTCTTGCCGGCGCCGGGCGCCGAGGACCCGGCGTTCCGGCTGTGGTTCGCCGACTACGTCACCGTCGAGCAGGGCACCGGCCTGGTCCACACCGCCCCCGGCCACGGCGCCGACGACTACAAGACCGGCACCGCCCATGGGCTGCCGGCGTTCGCGCCGCTCGACGATCGCGGCCGCTACACCGGCGAGGCGCCCGCCTGGCTCCAAGGCAAGTCGACCGACGAGGCCAACCCGCTGGTGATCGAGCGGCTGGTGGCCGAGCGGGCCCTGCTCAACTCGCCGGCCGATCGCTACGCCCACAGCTACCCGCACTGCTGGCGGTGCAAGGGGCCTATCCTGTTCCGCGCCACCGCCCAGTGGTTCATCGCCATCGACCACGCCGGCTTCCGCGAGCGCGCGCTCGAGGGCATCAAGGCCACGCGGTGGATCCCGGCCTGGGGCGAGAACCGCATCACCGCGATGATCGCCGGCCGCCCCGACTGGGTGCTGTCGCGCCAGCGGCTGTGGGGGACGCCGATCCCGGCGTTCCACTGCGGCACGTGCGAGCACCCCCACGCCGAGGCGGCGACGATGGACTTCGTGGCCGAGCTGTTCGGCCGCGAGGGCGCCGACGCGTGGTGGACCCGGCCGGCCGACCAGCTGGTGCCGCCCGGCACGGTGTGCGGCGGGTGCGGCGCGCCAGCCGCGCAGTTCGAGAAGGAGATGAACATCGTCGACGTGTGGTTCGAGTCGGGCGTGTCGTGGCTGGCCATCGCCGCGCAGGCGCCGGATCACGCCGACATCGACCTGTACCTCGAGGGTTCCGATCAGCACCGCGGCTGGTTCCACAGCTCGCTGTTGACCGGGGTCGGCGTGGCCGGCCGGCCGCCTTACAAGCAGGTGCTGACCCACGGCTTCGTCCTCGACGGCCCCACCGGCGTGCCGTTCTCGAAGAGCGAGATCGAGAAGGCCAAGGCCGAGGGCAAGAAGGTCAGCTACGTCCCGCCCGAGGATGTCATCAAGAAGTCGGGCGCCGAGATGTTCCGGCTGTGGACCGGGTCGACCGACTTCCGCAACGACATCCCGTACTCGCAGGAGCAGCTCGACGGCCTGGCCGAGTGGTACCGCAAGCTGCGCAACACCGCGCGCTTCGTGCTTTCGGCAACTGGCGACTTCGACATGACGCCCACACCCAGGCCTCGGTCGCCGCTGGCATGACCGCGGTCGATCGCTACCTGCTGGCCCGGGTCGACGACCTGGTGGCGCGGGTGGTGGCGGCCTACGAGGCCTACGGGACGTCGCCCACGC
Source organism: Kofleriaceae bacterium (assembly GCA_041389965.1). Lineage (GTDB taxonomy): Bacteria > Myxococcota_A > Polyangia > Haliangiales > Haliangiaceae > UBA2376. The sequence goes on from JAWKQV010000005.1 coordinate 401,952, forward strand.
GCGCTGGTGGGATTTGTCACCATCGGCTGTCGGCGTTCTACGGCGACGTGATCAGGATCGCATGTACTGCGACGCCAAGGCCGCGCGACGCCGCGCCGCGCAGCTGGTGCAGTACGAGGCGCTACGGGCGATCACGCTCCTGGCGCGCCGGTGCTGGCGTTCACCGCCGAGGACCTGTGGGCCCACCTGCCCCGGCGCGCCGGCGATCCGGCCTCGGTCCACATGGCGACCTACCCGGTCGGCGTGCCGCTGGCCGACGACGACGCCCTGGTGGCGGACTTCGCGGTGCTGGGGGCGTGGCGCGAGCGGGTCACCAAGGCCCTCGAGCCGTTTCAGGCCGCCAAGCACAAGTCGGTCGACGCGGCGGTGACCCTGGCGCCGGCCGCCGAGCACCGGTCCTGGCGCGCTACGCCGAGCTGGCCGACCTGTACATCGTCTCGGCGGTGGACCTGGCCATCGCCGACGAGCCGGCGGTGGCCGTCGCCGCGCACGGCGGGGTGCGCTGCGATCGCTGCTGGAAGTGGTACCCGGCGCTGGCCGCCGACCCCAGTGACGTCTGTCACCGTTGCGCCGCCGCGCTCCCCACGGCATAAGGACCTGCCATGCCCCGTCGCTGGAAGTGTTTCTGTTGGTGCCCGATACTCACCTTGGTCGCCGATCCGCGAGCAGAGTACTGGGCGCGGAACTCGCTGCCGGTGCACCCCGAGAAGTGCGCCATCCCGGCCGACATCGTGGCCCACACCTGCGTCGGCGTGAAGGACCCGGTCATCGACGGGTTCTGGGACTGGCGGCTGTCGTTCAACCCCGGCTCGGCGTTCGGCCTGTTCGACAGCCAGAACGGCGCGCGGTGGTTCCTGTCGATCGTCGGCCTGCTGGCGGTGGCGGCGATGGTGTGGATGGTGAAGAAGGCCAGAGACGATCAGCGCCTGGGCGATCGCCTGGGGCATAGTCGCGTGGCGCGATCGACCAACCACTCCGATGCGGCCGCTCGACGTGGTGACGACTTCGTCCTGTGGCACTACCACGCCAAGGAGTGGCCGGTGTTCAACATCGCCGACGTCGCGCTGGTCATCGGCGTCGGCATGATGTTCTTCGACGTGAACGGCGACGGCAAGCAGGCCAAGGCCGACGAAGGCGGCGAAGGCTGGGGCCGCGACCCCACCGGCGGCCGCCGCCGACCGCGACGCGTCGGCGACCTGACCGCCCAGGTGAAGGCGACGTCGGCCGGCCGGCGACGGTCGGCGGGCCTCGACGACCAGCCCCGGCCCAGGCATGCTTGCGCCATGCGCTCGATCTGGTGCGTGGCGATGTCCTGACGGCGGCGGCGTGCGGTGCCGGCGACGACAGCTGGGTGGTGCGCCCGCCCGGCGGCGGCGGCGGTGGCGTCGGCGGCCGGGTCGACGCGGCCCCGCCGACGCCGATCGCGGTGACGCCGGGGCCGGCCTGACCGGGCAGGTGTGCGTGGTGTCCGGAAGTTCCGGACATGACCGCATGCCCGACGGCCGCGGCCCGGGGCGTGACGGTCCGCCGGCTGGGCGACGCCACCGGCGCGATCAGCGACGGCGCGGGCGGGTTCACCCTGGACCTGACCGACGCGGTGGTGGTCCTCGAGGTCGGCGCCGGCGCGCCGACCCTGATCCCGGCCCTGGTGCCGGTCCGCAACGACGGCACCCGGGTCGCGGCGCCGGTGGCCACCGAGGCGGCCTGGCTCGAGCTGGTGGCCGCGACCGGCACCCAGTGCGCGCCAGCGGCACCGGCGCGGTGGTGGTGGCTGCATCGACGACGACGCACCGGCCGAAGGCGGCCGGTAAACCCGCCGGCAGCGGCGGCCACCGGGGCGTTCTACGACCGCGCCAGCGGCGCCTGGGTCCCGGCCGGCGGCACCGGCCCGGCCGGCGTCGCGGTGCTGGTCGAGCTGCCCCCCGGCAGCTACACGTTGACCGGCCGCGACGTCACGGACCGGCCGTTCACGCTGGCGGGCGTGCCGGTGGCCGCCGACGCCATCACGTTCACGCGGGTGCGCCTGGCGCCGTAAGCCGGGCCAGCGCGGCCCGCCACGCCGCGGCCTTGTCGTCGGTCTCGGCCAGCTCGGCCGCGGGCTCGCTGTCGAACACGATGCCGCCCCCGACGTGGATGGCCAGGTTGTCGGCGGTGAGCTGGGCGATGCGGATCGCGATCGCCAGGTCGAGGCCGCCGCCGGTGCCAAACCAGCCCAGCGCGCCACAGTAGGCCCCGCGCGCGACCGGCTCGAGCTGATCGATGAGCTGCATGGCCCGCACCTTGGGCGCGCCGGTGATCGAGCCGCCCGGGAAGGTCGCGCGCACCAGCGCCGCCCAGGTCAGGCCCGGGCGGGGCCGGGCCGACACGGTCGACACCAGGTGGAACACCGTCGGCAGCGCCACCACCTTGCCGAGCTCGTCGACGGCGACCGAGCCGACCTCGGCGATGCGGCCCAGGTCGTTGCGCTCGAGATCGACGATCATCAGGTGCTCGGCGGCGTCCTTGGGGGTGGACCGCCAGCTGGCGGCGGCGGCGGCGTCAACGTCAGCGGCGGCGGCCCGCGGCCGGTGCCCTTGATCGGCGCGGTCACCAGCCGGTCGCCGGCCCGGCAGAAGCACTCGGGCGACCGACACCACCGTCACCGGCCCGGCCTCCGCAGGCCGCCGTAGGCCGCCGGCGCCACCGCGTCGAGCGCCGCGTACAGCGCCAGCGCGTCGCCCGGCGCGCCGCGATCGGTGCGGCCAGGTGGCGCGCCGGAATGACCTGGTAGACGTCGCCCGCCGTGCTGCCCGCGGATGGCGGCGCGCGGCGATGGTGGGCGGCCGGCGCTGGGTGGCGGTGGCCAGCCCCAGCCACAGCGGCGGGCCCGGCACGTCGGGGCCGGCGCTGATGGCCGCGGCCAGGCGCGCGATCGCGACGGCGTCGTCGCCGACCAGCGTCGGCGTGGCCGCACCTGCGGGCCACCACGCCAGCGCCGGGTACGCGGCCAGCCAGGCGTCCGGCACCGGCGGGCCGGGCGGGCGCGGGCCGAGCCGCTCGACGGCGCGGCCCAGATCGTAGGCCAGGTAGCCGACCACCCGCGGCGTGCGCGGACCGGCGGCCGCCAGCGGGCCGGCGTGGGCGTCGAGGAACCGGCCGATGGCCGCGACCGGATCGCCGCGCTCGACGGTGGCCACGCCGCCGGCGCCCCACTCGAGGCGATCCGGCCACACGGTGAGCGTCGCCCACGGCCAGGCCGCCACCACGCTGCCGCGGCCGGGCACCACGTCGGCGGCGGCGTGGCACAGCACGCGGCCGGGCTGGCCGCGCAGGCGCGCCGCGGCGGCCACCGGCGTCACCGGACCGACGGCGGTCACGGCGTCGGGCGCAGCGGCTGATCTTCTTCGACCAACACCACGCCCTCGCCGGTACACTCGACGAACAGCTCGGAGCCGGGCCCGGCGTCGGCCGGCGTCACCGACCGCGGCACCACCCGGCCGATCCACCCGGCCAGGGCGCCGGCGTCGACGTACAGCACCCGATCCTGGGCCAGCTTGACCGACACCAGCGGGCGGATGGTGCGGAACGCCACCGCGCCCGAGCCGCGGAACTGGACGATCGAGATGCGCTCGCTCGAGCCGGGGACGTGGCCGTTCTCCCACCGCAGGGTCGGCTCGAACGCGAACACCAGGTCCTCGCGCAGGTAGAAGATGTCCTCGTCGAGATCGACCGCGGTGAACACCCCGCCCAGCGGCGCAGCGATCAGGTGGCCTTGGCCGCTGACGATGAACATCGGCCGGCCGTCCGAGGCGAACGGATCGGCCAGGTTCTGCCCGCGCGATCGCCGCTGGGCCGGCTCGTAGCTCAGCTGACCGCCGGTGACGTCGACGCCTTCGGTGCGGCTGTACATGCGCTCCGCCACCCGCACGATCAGCACGCCGCCGCTGCTGATCTCGAACGGCTCGTCGCCGTCCTCGAGGCGGACCAGCCGGGTGGTCGCGAACTCCGACAGCGGCTGGGGCGGCCGGTTGCCGGCCGCGACCCGGGTGCCGCCGTGGGCCAAAGACGGCACCACCTGGGCCACCGCGCGCGAGATGGCGCCGCGCTCGACCTCCTCGACGACGCCGTCGAGGTCGTCGAGCAGATCGACGCCGGCCGGTGGCGGCGGCGGCGTCGACACCCGATCGCCCAGGCGACGCGGCGGCTCGCTGGGCCGGGTCGGAGCCCGCGGCGGCTCGGGCTCGGGCGTCGGCGCCGCGGCCATGCTGTCGAGGGCGTCGAACGCGGCGTCGTCGGACGCGGCGATGGCGTCGGCGGCGGCCGGCGGGGCGGCCGGCGGGGCGGCCGGCGGGGCGGCGAGCGGCGGCTCGGTGGGCGACACGAACCGTACCGACTCGGTCTCGCTGGCGGCGACCGCCGGCGCCGCGCTCTGGCGCAGGAACTGCCCCTCGATCGCCAGGCGCTCCTGCTCGGTGAGGTTCTCGGCGATCTCCTTGGCGAGGTCGTGCTGGCGCGCCTGCAAGAACGCCTGGTAGGCCTCGGCGAAGCGCCCGCCTCGCGCGTAGGCCAGGCCGAGGTAGCTGACCGCGCGGCCCTGGCTGGGATCGATGTCGCGGCTCCTCTCCAGCGAGCTGGCCGCCCCGCCGGCGTCGCCGAGCTTGAGCAGCACCAGGCCCAGGTTCAGGTGGTGCGAGGCGTCGCCGGCGGCCAGGTTGACCAGGCGACGGTACACCGGCAGCGCCTCGGCGAACTTGTTGGCGCGGAAGTACGCCAGGCCGAGCAGGGCCAACGCCTTGGTGCTCTCGGGCTCGAGCTCGAGCGCGCTCAACAGCTCTCGCTGGGCGTCCTCGAGGCGGCTCTGGCGAAGCAACTCACCACCGGCGATCAGGTGCTGGTCGACGCGCTCGAACGAAGACGCGCCCGCGGGGCCAAGGTCGGTCACCGCGCTAGTATCACCCGAGCCTGGGTCGGCGTCTGCCCCGGCGGGCGATCGAAGGTCCGGACCCGCACCTGGCCGTCGGCCGCGACCTCGGCGGTGACCGCGCCGACCTGGTCGGTCCGCAGCACGGTGGCGCCCACCGCCTCCCACCGCGCGATCACCGCGGGGCTCGGGAAGCGGAAGCGGTTGGCGCGCCCGAGCGACACCACCGCCCAGCGCGGCCGGGCGGCGGCCACCAGCGCCGCGGTCGACGAGGTCGGGCTGCCGTGGTGGGGCACCTTGACCACGGTGGTCGGCGCCAGGCCAGCGTCGACCAGGGCCTGCTCGCCTTCCTCCTCGAGGTCGCCGGCGAACAGCACCGCGGCGCCGCCCCGGCTCACCCGCAGCACCAGGGAGTTGTCGTTGACCGTGCGCACCGGATCGATCGCCGCCGTGGGCGCGGCCGGATCGATCCCGCGCGGCGCCAGCACCTCGACCGCGACGTCGCCGACCCAGTGGAGGCCGAGGGCCGGCGCGACCGGGCGGGTCCCGGTGGCCACCAGCGCGGCCCGGACGGCGGCGTACGACGGCAGCTTGGCGCGCACCGCGGACGGCTCGGCCGCGACGGCTCGGTCGTCGACGTCCCACAGCGCGCGGATGGGCATGACCGCGGCCACCGCCACCAGGCCCAGGTAGTGATCCGGGTGGGGGTGGCTGACCACCGCGAGGTCGACCGCGCGGACGCCGCGCGCCTGGAGGAAGCCGACCACCGCCCGCCCCGGCGCCAGCTGGCCGCGGCGGCTCTGGGCCCCGGCGGCGCCGCCCGCGTCGATCAGCCACACCTCGCCGGTGGGGAACTCGATCACCGCCGCGTCGCCCTGCCCCACGTCGAGGAAGGTCACCCGCAGCGGCGTCGCGGGCCGCCCGGCGTGGCGCCACCACGACGCCGCTAGCACCAGCGCGGCCACCGCCGCCACCGCGGCCACAGCGCGGCCGCCACGCCCCCGCCGCGCGGCGACCCACGCCGCCGCCAAGGTCGACATCGCCGCCACCTCCAGCGCGGTCGGCGCCCGCACCCGTAGGCTCGGCGTCCACGCCGCCAGCGCCGCCACCGCGCGGGCGGTGAGCGCGGCTACCACCACGGCCAGATCGATCAGCGCGCCGCCCACCGTCGACGACAGGCCGCCCAGCACCGCCCCCACCAGCGCCACCGGCAGGGCCAGCAGCTCGAGCGCGGGCCCGACGAACAGGTTGCCGATCACGCCGCCCAGCGCGACCTCGCCGAAGTGCCACGCGGTGATCGGCGCGGTGGTGAGGGTCACCGCCCACGACACTCGCACGGCGCCGCCCAGCGCGGCGAGCGCGCGCCGCCACCGCGGCCCGGTCGCCGGCGGCCGGCCCTGCGCCACGGCGATCAGCGTGGCGGCCGCGACGAACGACAGCTGAAAGCCGGGGTCGAACACCACCGACGGGCGCGCGCCGATCGCCACCACCGCGGCGGCGCCCAGAGCGTCGACGGTGCGGGCCCGCCGCTCGCACAGCTCGCCCGCGAGCATCACGCCCACCACCACCAGCGCCCGCACGGTGGCGACCTGGCCGCCGGTCACCAGCGTGTAGCCCACCGCCAGCGGCAGCGCGACGGCCGCGGCGGCGCGGCGCGGCGCCACCCGCGCCGCCACCGCCGGGACGTAGGCCAGGGCCCGCCTGGCCACCGCGAACGCGAACAGCGCCACCACCGCCAGGTGCAGCCCGCTGACGCTGAGCGCGTGGTAAACGCCGGCGGCCCGCCACGCGGCGTCGGTGGCCGGCTCGATCGCGCTGCGATCACCGACGACCAGGCCGCGGATCAACGCGTTGCCCGTCGCGTCACCGCCGCGGTCGGCGATCCACCGCGACCACCGGGCCGCCCGCTGCGCCGGCCAGCGCCAGGCGCTCGGGCGATCGGCGGCCGCGCTCACCTCGATCGACGTCGCCGCCAGCTCCCAGGCCGCCCCGCGGTCGCGCGCGATCTGCACCCGATCCGGGCTCCCGGGGTCGCGGAAGCCGCGCGGGCGCATCAGCTTGCCGACCACGCGCACGCGATCGCCCGGCCACACCGCGGGCGCCCCCGGCACGGTGACCCACACCGCGGTGGCGCCGGTGTCGACCACGAGGCCGGTGGCGTCGGCCAGCGCCGTGCGCGGCCCGCTCACCCAGCCCTCCACCTGATCGTCGCCGCGATCGTCGGGCACCGCCCCGTCCGGGACCGCCGGACGACCACCCTCGCGCGCCGCCGCCAGCGCCGCCAGCGCCACCACCGCGACCAGCACCAGGACCGACCGCGGCAACCACCGCCGCAGCGTCAGCGCGACCACGGCCGCGACCGTCGCGACCGCGACCGGGCCGGCGGCGTGGGCCGCCACCACGCCGACCACCGCCGCCACGCCCACGTTCGCCAGCCGCGCGCTCATCACGGCGGGTATCGACCGCCGTCGCCGGCGGTTGCGTCACCGCGGCGGGCCCATCACCGCCGGGCCCGGGCCCGCGCCATGACGGCGGTGCCGACGACGATGGCGCCGGCCCCGAGCCAGGTGGTCAGGACCGGGGTCTCGTCGAAGGCCACCAGGCCCCACGCCACCGCGAACGCCACCTGCAGGTAGCCGACCGCCATGGCCCGGGCCGCGGGCTCCCGGGCCAGGCCGTACGTCATGCACACCTGCGCCACCTGGGTACACGCGCCGACGCCGGCCAGGAGCAGCCACTCGCGGGCGTCCGGCATCACCCAGGTCGGCGCCGCCCACGCCACCGCCGCCGGCAGCGCCACCAGCGGAAAGTAGAACACGATCACCAGCGGGTGCTCGGTGGCGGCCAGCTGCCGCACGGTGACGTAGGCCGCCGCCGCGCCGACCGCGCCCAGCACCGCGACCGCCAGCGCCAGCGGGCGACGCCGTGGCCGCTGGGCTGCGCGACCAGGCTCACGCCGACGAAGCCGATCGCCAGGGCCACCGCGGTGGTCGCCCCCACTGGCTCCCGCAGCCACACCCAGGCCAGCACCGCGCCCCAGATCGGCGAGCTCTGCTGGATCATGGTGGCCTCGGCCAGGGGCATCTGGCCCAGCGTCCAGTAGTAGCAGCCGAGCGCGAAGAACCCGAAGGCCCCGCGCGAGATCAGGGCCGCCCGGCGCCGCCCCCACGGCGACACCGCCTGGGTCCGGGCCAGCCGCGCCACCAAGATCGAGGACAACACCAGCGTCACCGCGGCCCGGGCCAGGACGACCTCGGCGCTGGGGAGGGTCTGGCTGGCCAGCTTGACCAGCACGCTCATCCCCGAGAACGCCAGCGCGGCGGCGACCATGAACCACAGGCCGGGCGTCACCGCGGCACCTTGCCCGATCGCCCCCGGCGACGCCAACCGCCGCGCGCCGATGTGCAGATCGCGGACGGCGCTGCGCAGGATCGTGCATAGTGGGCGGATGCTCGGTACCCGCCAACCGCCGCCCAGCCGGGCGAGCCTGGTCATCGGGATCTACGCCGGGCTGGCGCTGGTGGCGTTGCTGGTGGCGGCCGGCCGCGGCGACGCCGATCTGTTCCGGCTCGACGAGAGCCGGGCCGCGTGGTGGTATGCGGTGTCGGCCGCGCTCGGCCTGGCCATCGGCCTGGCCACGGTGGCCGCGACGCGGCTGGTCGTGGCCCGCATGGCGTGGGCCCGGGCGCTGCACCGCGACTTCCGCGCCATCTTGGGCGACCTGTCGGCGCAAGAGATCACCATCCTCGCGCTGGCCAGCGCCATCGGTGAGGAGCTGTGGTTCCGCGGGGCGCTGTTGCCGTGGATCGGCCTTTTGCCTCAGGCGCTGTTGTTCGCCGTGCTGCACATCGGCCCCAACCGCCGGCACCTGATCTGGACCGCCTGGGCGCTGGGGATGGGCCTGGCCTTCGGCGCGCTGGCGCAGTTCACCGGCGATCTGGCCGGGGTGGTGATCGCCCACGCGGCGATCAACTACCTGAACCTCCGGTACATCGTCCGGGTCGAGCTGCCGCCGCGCCCCGCGCGGCCGGTGGTCGCCGACACCGGCCTGGCCGGGCCCGACCTCGACGGCGTGGCCCCGACCGCTGCCAACCCCTGACTGCCAACCCCTGACGGCCAACTCCTGACTGCCAACCCCTGACCGGGGCGCCCCGGCGACGGCGCCGGGTGACGAAAAGTTGGCCCCGCCGCCGGCGCTGCCTAGCCTCGGCCCATGCGCGCACTGACCGGCCTGGCATTGGTGGCGGCCCTGGTGACGACCAGCCGGGCCGACGAGACCTCGACCACCGACAAGCTGCGCATCCTGTACTCGTCGCGGTTCACCTTCACCGACGACGGGCTGCCGCTGGTGACGGTGCAGATCGACGGCGGCCGCGATCAGGTGACGCTGTCGGCGCCCGGCGGGCTGACCCTGGTGCCCGACGGCCTGGGCGGCAGCGCGACCACGGTCGCCGGCGCCACCACCTGGACGGTCCGGGCCCGGGACACCGCGCCCGCCGAGATCCGCGAGTGGACGGTGGTCGAGCGCCTGAGCCCCGACGATCCGGCCGGCGTCACCGCCGCCACCGCCGCCTGGAAGCAGCGCGGCTTCGACCCCCACGCGTTCGAGACCGGCACCCTGTTCGCCGTCGACGGTGAGGTGATCGACACCCGCGAGGTGCTGGTGGCGATCGAGCCGGTCGCCGCCGGCAAGGGCGCGGCCCGGGCCCGGGACCTGGCGGCGCGGTTCCACGCCACCACGTCGGTCCACGCCGAGTTGGTGCGGCGCCCGCGCGGGACGCTGGTCGCTACCGCCGGGGCCACCACCGTCACCAACCCGTCGGTGTTGTGGCTGCGCCCGACGGTGGCGACCGACACCATCACCGTGGCCGACGTGCCGACCAACACCGGCGGCTCGCAGCTCACCACCGGGCGCGAGGACCGCCGCTACTGGGGCGCGGTCTACGTGACGCTGGGCGCCGACGGCAAGCTGACCGCGGTCAACGCGGTGCCCGAGGACAAGCTCCTGGCGGGGCTGGTGCCAGCCGAGATCTTCCCCGACGCCCCCGAGGCCGCGCTCGAGGCCCAGGCCATCGCCGCCCGCACCGAGCTGCTGGCGAAGATCGGCCACCGCTCGCTGACCGAGCCCTACCTGCTGTGCTCGACCCAGGCGTGCCAGGTCTACGCCGGGGCCGGCAAGGAGCACCCGCGCACCACCGCGGCGGTGACCCGGACCCGCGGGCTGGTGATGCTGCGCGACGGCGGCGGGCTGGTCGACGCCCGCTACAGCGCCTCGGCCGGCGGCCACACCGAGGACAACGACTGGATCTGGGGCGGGGCGGCCGATCCGTCGCTGCGCGGCGCGGTCGACACCAGCGATCGGGCGCTGGCCGAGCGGTTCGCGGTGCTCGACGACGGCAACCTCGAGGCGTTCCTCGATGCGCCGCCGGCGCGGTTCCCCAGCGGCGCGACCCGGTGGGGCGCCAAGCACTTCCGGTGGACCGTCGAGGCCTCGGCGGCCGAGCTGGGCCAGCGCATCGCCGCGGTGTATCCGTCGGTGGGGCGGCTCAAGGCGCTGGTGCCGATCAAGCGGTCGCGCGGTGGCCGGGTGGGCGCGCTGCGGATCGTCGGCGAGCGGGCCACGGTGGTGGCCGAGGGCGATCTGAACCTGCGCCGCCTGCTGGGCGGACTGAAGTCGACCCTGTTCGTGGTCACGCCGATCGGCCCGGCTGCCGCCCCCACCGGCTTCCGCTTCCGCGGTGCCGGCTTCGGCCACGGCGTCGGCATGGACCAGGTCGGGGCGATCGGCCTGGCCGCCGCCGGCAAGGCCCACGCCGAGATCCTGGCGCACTACTACCGCGGCAGCCACCTGCACCGGCTGTACTGACCGCCGCCCCGGCGGCCGGCGGCCCATCGCCGGCCAGGGTGCGGTATGGACGATGGATGCGCGACGCTCCCGACCGCGGCCCGGCGCCGCCCTGGAAGTTCTGGCGATGGCCGCTCCACACCCAGGTGCTCCTGGGCCTGGCGCTGGGCGCGCTGGTCGGCCTGGCGCTGGGGCTGGCGGCGGTCGACCGGATCCCGCTGGCCACCGCGGCCGAGCGGCGCGGCGCGGTCGGCGGCGAGCTGGTGCGCGCGACGCTGGCGCTGCGGCTGATCAGCCTGGGCGGCGAGATGTTCCTGAACGCGCTGTTCGCGATCACCGTGCCGCTCATCACGACCAGCATCATGCTCGCGGTGGCGCGCATCGGCGGCAACGCCGACTTCGGGCGGCTGGGCGTCAAGACGCTGGGCTACTACGTCGTGACCAGCCTGATCGCCATCCTCACCGGGCTGGTGCTGGTCAACCTGTTCACCCCGGGCTTGGCCAACGGCCACGGCATCCTCGAGGGCCAGGACCTGTCGGCGTTCCAGGACGCCCAGGGCGAGGTGGCCCGCCGCATCGACGGCCGCGAGCTGGGCGACTTCCTCGACATCTTCCGCAGCATGATCCCCAACAACCTGGTGGGCGCCGCCGCCGGCGGCAACTTCATCGGGCTGATCGTGGTGGCGATGGTGGTCGGCTACTTCCTGACCCGGCTGGTGCCGGCCCGGCGCCAGACCCTCGAGACCTTCATCGAGGCCATCTACGACCTGACGCTCCTGGTCACCGATCTCATCTTGCGGCTGGCCCCGATCGGCGTGGCGTGCCTGATCGCGCGGACGTTCGCCGAGCAGTACGCGACGCTGTGGCCCGACAGCCGGTTCGCCGCCTTCCTGACCGGCATCGCCTCGTTCGCGGCGGTGGCCCTGGCGGCGCTCATGGTTCACTTCCTGATCACCATGCCGCTCATCTTGCGGTTCGTGGCGCGGGTCAACCCGCTGCGCCACTACCGGGCCATGACGCCGGCGCTGGTCACCGCGTTCTCGACCGCCAGCAGCTCGGCCACCCTGCCGGTCACGATCGAGTGCGTCGAGCAGCGGGCCGGAGTGTCGTCGCGCATCGCCGGCTTCACCTTGCCGATCGGCGCCACCTGCAACATGGACGGCACCGCGCTGTACGAGTGCGTGGCCGCCATCTTCATCTGCCAGGCGTTCGGGGTCGAGCTGTCGTTCGGCCAGCAGGCCGTGGTGGTGCTGGTGGCGTTGCTCACCAGCGTCGGCGTGGCCGGGGTGCCGTCGGCGTCGCTGGTGGCCATCGCCATCATCCTGCGCACGGTCGAGGCCCAGCTGCCGCCCGGCCCCCACGGCGACCTGATCTTGGGCATGGGCCTGCTGTTCGTGTTCGACCGGCCGCTCGACATGGTGCGCACCGCGGTCAACATGTTCGGTGACTCGGTCGGCGCGGTCACCATCGCGCGCACCGAGGGCGAGACCGGGATCCTCGGCGCCGACGCGCCGCGCGGCTGAGCCGGCGCCGGCCTCACCCCGCGGCGCGCAGCGTGGCCAAGAGCGCCGCGAAGTCGGGCGGCGGCGGCGTCTCGAACACCAGCCGCGCGCCGGTGGCGGGGTGGACGAAGCCGAGCCGGGCCGCGTGCAAGGCCTGGCGGCCCAGCGCCGCGGCCGCGTCGGCCAGCGCGCCGTCGTAGCGGCGGCCGTAGACCGGATCGCCGACCAGCGGCGTGCCCGCGTCGGCGAAGTGGACCCGGATCTGGTGGGTGCGGCCGGTCTCCAGGCGCAGCTCGACCAGCGCGGCAGCCAGCGGCAGGCGCTCGCGCACGCGCCAGTGGGTGACCGCGGCCTTGCCGGTGGCCACCTTCGACGAGAACCGCTTGCGATCGACCGGGTGCCGGCCGTAGAGCGTGCGGATGGTGCCGGCGTCGCCCAGCCGCTCGGCCGGCGCCGGCGCGCACACCGCCAGGTACACCCGCTCGACCTCGCGCTTGTCCTGCCAGGCCGCGGCCAGCGCGGTCAGGGTGGCCTCGTCCTTGGCCACCACCATCACCCCGGTGGTGTCGCGGTCGAGCCGGTGGACGATGCCCGGGCGCAGCTCGCCGCCGATGCCGCCGAAGTCGTCGACGTGGGCCAGCAGGCCGTTGACCAGCGTGCCCGAGGCGTGGCCCGGGGCCGGGTGCACCACCAGGCCGGCCGGCTTGTCGACGACGATGAGGTGGTCGTCCTCGTGGAGGATGGCCAGCGCCATGGCCTCGGCCTCCACCGCGACCGGGACCGGCGGGCGCACGGTGACCTCGACCCGAGCCCAGGGCTTGAGCCGCACGCCGGCCTTGGCCGGGCGCGCCCCATCGACCAGCACGTCGCCCTCGTCGATGAGCCGCTGCACCTGGGCCCGGGAGATGCCGAGCGGCTGGGCGGCGACGAACGCGTCGAGGCGCGGCCGATCGTCGGCGGCCGGCACGACGAACGCGTGCACGGCCGGGGCGGCGGTCACCCCGCTACCAGATCTTCGACTTGACGTGGCCCTTCGACTTCACCAGGACGTCGACGATGGCCCGCTCGTAGATGTTCTGCCCGAAGATCTCCTCGGTGACGCGGCTCTTGAACAGCTCGCGGCCGTCGTTGACCTCGTCGTGCATGACCTCGAACAGGTTGTCGTTGGCGATGCCCTCGAGGATCTTGGCCTCGTGGTAGAGCGTGAGGTCCGACGCGATCGCCCGCGCGAGCTGGCGCGCGCGCTTGGCGTTGTCGATCAAGTTGGCCATGGGCGGATCGTAGGCGGGCAGCGCGCACCCGGTCAAGCTGCCGGCCCGCCTCCCCTCGCCCCGCTGGGGTAGCCGCCCAGCCCCCGCCCACCGGCTAGTCCGCGGTTTCGGTGCGGGACCGGCGCCGGACCGGGCCGCTGTCGCCGTCGCGGGTCGCCTCGGGCGGCAGGCCCCGCCCGGCCCGGTAGCGCTCGAGGTAGGTGTCCTTCAGGCGCACCGCGTCGAGCCCGAGGATGCGGGCGTACTCGACGAGGAACCCGCGCACGTACACCGGGGCCGGCAGCTTGGCCCAGTGCTCGTCCTCCAAGGCCGCCAGGTAGGCCATGCCGATCTTGGTGCGCTCCGACAGCTCGCGCAGCTCGATGCCCAGGGCCTCGCGCACCTGGCGCAGCAGCGGCCCGCTCCACTCGGTGCGCGGGCCAACCTCGGGCATCGGCGGCCGGGTCGCTGACGCCACCCGGTCGCGCACCGGGTCGATCGCCACCGCGACCGGCACCGCGGTGGTCGGGGTCGGGATGCCGTCGGGGAACAGCTCGGCGTCGTACTCCTTGCGCTTGGCCGCGTCCATCAGCGTGGTGTAGGCCAGGTCGAGCCGCCGGTGGACCGCCTCGAGGCTGGCCGGATCGTACAGGCCGGCGATGGCGATCGACTCGGCCCCGTAGACGTCGCGGATGCGGCGGTTGGCGCGGCGGATGTCCTCGAAGCTGGCCGACGGTGCCACCTCGAGCAGATCGTAGTGGGCGTCCGACGGCAACAGCTCGACGTCGAGGTGCGGCGGCCGCACCGCCAGCAGGTTGCGGGTGACCTTCTCGATGCACTTGGTGATGCGGGCCTCGGGGTGCTCGACCAGGAGCGGCCGGCGGCGCCGGGTCGAGGCCCACACCGCCTCGTCGTACTCGAGGTGGCCCAGGTAGCCGATCGGCACCCCCAGGCGCCGGTGGGCCGCCGAGGTGATGGCCCGCCCCAGCTCCATGTCGTGCTTGGAGCGCGCGGCGTTGATGACCAGCTGGGGCGCGAAGCCCAAGATGGCGGCCCGGAGGTGATCGAGGTAGGGGTGCTCGCGGCCCACCGCGTCGAGGTAGATCTCGAGCGGCCCGACGATGCCGGCTTTGGGTGCGCCGTGGAGGTCGGCCAGCTCGGCCAGGCCGTGCTGGCGCAGGCGGTGCAAGAACGCGGCGCCGATGAACCGGTGCATCAGCTCGACCGACGTCGGGTCCGGCACCGCGGCCACCAGGCCGACGTCGGCCCCGAGGAACAGCTCGAGCACGACCGCGCTCATCCCGCCGGCCAGATCGAGCACGACCCAGTCGCACGGCAGCTCGCGCACGGCGGCCAGCAGGTCCTGGGCCGCGGCCAGATCGACGTCGGCGACCCACGCCGGATCGGCGGCGCCGCCGATGAGGCGCATGCCCGGCACCGGGGTGGTCACGGCCAGGTCGGTCAACGCGACCCCGCCGCCGACCAGCGCCTCCGACAGGGTCCGGGTCGGCCGGGGCACGCCGCAGAACAGGTGCAGGTTGGGCGCGCCCAGGGAGGCGTCGACCACCACCACCTTCTTGCCCAGCGTGGCGAGGAAGATGCCCAGGTTGGCGGCGATCAGGCTCTTGCCGACGCCGCCCTTGCCGCCGCCGACCGCGACCACCGAGGGCTCACGAGAGGTCATGGAGCGGCGGACCCTACCACGGCGGCCGGGGCCGGCGACACGTCGGTGCCGCCTCAGGTTCGGGTGGCGCCAGCGCCGGCCAGGGCCGCAGCGACCGCCGCAAACTCGCCGTCGGCGATGGTGCGGACGTCGAGGACAACCGCGCCGTCGTCGATGCGCGCCACCACCGGCACCGGGGCCTGGCGCAGGGTGGCGTCAACCGCGGCCGCCGAGCCCGGGACCCGGACGCCCCACGACGGCAGCGCCGCGGTCGGCATCGCCCCGCCTCCCACGGTCGACACCGTGGCGACGACGGTGACCGCCGGGCCGCCCGCCCCGGCGATCGCGGCCGCCAGGGCGTCGGCCCGGCGACGCAGCGCGGCCGGATCGGCCGCCAGCCGGGCCAGCACCGGGATGGCCTCGACCGCCCGGTCGCGGTGCAGGGCTAGGGTCGCCACCAGCGCGGCCAGGGTCAACTTGTCGGGGCGCACCGCGCGCATGAGCGGGTGGCGGCGGCAGCGGTCGACCGCGGCGGCGCGCCCGACCAAGATGCCGGCCTGGGGCCCGCCCAGGAGCTTGTCCCCCGAGAAGCACACCAGGTCGACGCCGCTGGCCACGACCTCGGCCACCGTCGGCTCGGGCGGCAGGCCCTGGGCGGCCTGGACCGCGCGCGGGATGAGGCAACCAGCGCCCAGATCGACCATCGCCGCCAGGCCGTGGGCTGCGGCCAGCGCCGCCAGCACGCGCTCGCTGGTGTCCTCGGTGAAGCCGACCATCGCGAAGTTCGACCGGTGGACCTTGAGCAAGAGCGCGGTGCGCTCGCCGATGGCCCGCTGGTAGTCGGCGGCCCGGGTCTTGTTGGTGGTGCCGACCTCGCGCAGCGTGGCTCCCGACAGGGCCAGGATGTCGGGGATCCGGAACGAGCCGCCGATCTCGACCAGCTCCCCGCGCGACACCACGACCTCGCGCCCGGCCGCCAGCGCCGCCAGCCCGAGCATGGTGGCCGCGGCGTTGTTGTTCACCACCACGGCGTCCTCGGCGCCGGTCAGGGCCCGCAGCAGCTCGACCGGGTGGCTGTGGCGCGAGCCGCGCTGGCCGCGGGCGAGGTCGTACTCGAGCGTGGCCGCCCCGCCGGCGACCTCGACCACCGCGGCGATCGCGGCGTCGGCCAGCGGCGCCCGCCCGAGGTTGGTGTGGATGACCACGCCGGTGGCGTTGACCACCCGGCGCAGGCTCGGCGTGGCCAGGGCCGCGGCCGCGTGCGCCACCGCGGGCGCCGTCACCGCGGCGACGCTGTCGGCCTGCCCGGCGCGCAGCGCGGCGCGAGCGGCGTCGATGGCGCGGCGGGCCGCCTCGACCACCGCCCACCGCGGCAGCGTCGGGGCCAGCGAGCCGGCGGCGGCGGCCAGCTCGTGGACCGCCGGCAGTGTCCGGAGCTGGGCAGAGACCGACGGGTCGACCATCGCCGCGCATCGTACCCGAGCCGCTGCTATCGTGCCCAGGTGGACGTCCAGGCGGTCTCCGCGCTGTTGGCCGCGCTGCTGATCATGGCGATCGGCGCGTCGGTGTTGCTGCGCGATCGCAGCGACCGCACCTACGTCACCTTCGCGACGTTCACGTTCATCGTCTCGATCTGGAACATCTGCACGTTCATCGAGATGGCCACCGGCTCGGCCTGGTGGCGGTGGCTGGCGCTGTGGCCGGCGGCGACCATCCCGCCCACCGCGATCGCGTTCTTCCGCCAGTTCCTGGCCCAGCCGTCGATCGGCGGCCCGCACCGACCACCGCGGGTCACGCTGGCGTGGACCCTGGTGTCGTACGCCGGCCTAGTCTACGGCGCGGTCATCTCGCCCATCCACGAGAGCGACTGGTTCCTGGTGCCGTTCGGGGCCTACGTCTTCGGCGGCCTGTACCGGTGCGTCTACGACATGTACGTGCAGTACCGGGCCATCCAGAAGCGCGTCGAGCGGGCCCGGATCCGCTACCTGGCCCTGGGCGGCTTCATCGCGACGACGCTGGCGCTCACCGACGTGCTGCCGCGCTTCGGGGTGGCGTGGCCGGCGCTCGGCAACGTCCTGTCGATCTTGTACCTGTACTTCATAAGCCAGACTCTGTTCCGCAGCCGGCTCATCGACGTCAACGAGCTGGTCGGCAAGATGGCGGTGCTGGGGTCGCTGGTGGTGATGCTGTCGGCGGTCTACTCGCTGCTGTTGTCGTGGGTCGGCGGCGGCCAGAACGGCCTGTACCTGCTCAACGCCCTGGTCGCGTCGTTCGTCATCTTGATCTTATTCGAGCCGGTGCGGGCCCGGCTCGAGGGCGGCATCAACCGCTGGCTCCTGCGCCAGCGCACCGAGATGCGCGGCCGCCTCGAGGGGTTGCGGCGGGAGCTGGCCAGCGTGGTCGACGTCGGCGACCTGGTCGCGCGCATCATCACCGCGCTCGAGGAGTCGCGCCGGGTCACCGACGCCGGGGTGTACCTGCTCGATCCCGACGGCGCCGGGCTGGACCGCAGCGGCTACTTCGGCGCGGCGCCGCTCGATCGGCTCGACGCCGGCGCGGCCCGGGCCTTCATCGATCGGCTGCGCTCGGGCTACGTCGATCTCGAGCTGCTGCGGCGCGAGCGCACCGCGCTGCCGGCCGACGCCCCGGCCGATCGGCGCGAGACCCTCGACGCGGTGATCGCCACCTGCGAGGAGCTCAAGGCCGGCCTGGCGTTCCCGTTCCTGGGCACCGCCGAGACCGAGCAGGGCCCGTGGCTGCTGGGGTTCATGGCGCTGCGCGACGACCGGGTCGACGGCTCGTTCGATCTCGACGACGTCGACGTGTTCCGGGCCCTGGCGTCGCAGGCGGCCCGGGTCATCGAGTCGAGCCAGGCCTACGAGGGCGTCAAGGAGCGCGACCGCCTGGCCGCGCTGGGCGAGATGTCGGCCGGCCTGGCCCACGAGATCCGCAACCCGCTGGGCGCCATCAAGGGCGCGGCCCAGCTCCTGGTCGGCCCCGATCGCAAGCCGCTGCCGCTCGGCCCCGAGTCGGGCGAGTTCATCGACATCATCCTCGAGGAGGTCGACCGGCTCAACAACGTCGTGACCCGGTTCCTCGACTACGCCCGGGCCGATCGGGCCGAGGGCGCCCGGCCCCAGCCGATCGATCTGAACCAGGTGTTGCGCAAGGTGGTGACGCTTCTGACCGCGGCGCCCGAGGCCAAAGAGGTCGAGCTGACCGCGCGCTACGACGACCAGCTGCCGATGGTCGTGGCCGACCCCGAGGCCTTGGTCCAGGTGTTCTTGAACCTGGGGCTCAACGCCATGCAGGCCATGCCTGACGGTGGCGCGCTGGACATCCTCACCACCCGCCGCCGCCGCTCGCGCCTGGGCTACGGCCAGTTCGCCGAGGTCCGGCTGCGCGACACCGGCCACGGCATCCCGGCCGACAAGCTCACCAAGCTGTTCATCCCGTTTTACACCACCAAGGCGCGCGGCACCGGCTTGGGCCTGGCCATCGCCCAGCGCATCATCAGCCAGTCGGGCGGCACCATCGAGGTGCGCTCGACGCCGGGGGCCGGCTCCACGTTTTCGGTGTTCCTGCCGGTGGCGCCGGGCACGCCAGCGTCGGCCACCATCACCGGCCAGCTGACCAACCCGTTGGTGCCGGCGCGGCCAAAGCCCGACGGCGACGCCGCGCCCGCCGCGCCCGCCGCGCCGACCAGCCGGGCGGCCCGGCCGTGACCGGTTTGCGTCGGGCCGGCCCCGGGGCTACCGTGGGCCCCACCGCATGACCGAGCCCGTCCGGATCCTGGTCGCCGACGACGAACCGAACCTGCGGCGCGTGCTGACGGCGATCTTGCGCCGCGCCGGCCACGAGGTCGTGCTGGCCACCGACGGCGCCGAGGCCATCGCCGCGCTCGACGGGGTCGACGTGGTGGTGACCGACCTGCGGATGCCCGGCGTGGATGGCATGGAGGTGTTGAAGACCGCCGTGCGCACCCACCCCCACGTGCCGGTCATCATGATCACCGCCTACGGCTCGGTCGGCCAGGCGGTCGCGGCCATCAAGGTCGGCGCCTTCGACTACATCGAGAAGCCGTTCGAGCAGGATCAGATCCGGGTCACGCTGGACAAGGCGGTGCGCCAGGCCGCCGCCAACCGGGCCGCGCCGCGGGCCGGGCTGTACCCCCCGACCGACGAGGTGCGCGGCCGGTTCGGGTTGGTCGGCGACGCCCCCGAGATGCACACGGTGTTCGACATCATCGAGCGGGTGGCCGACTCGCCGTCGACGGTGCTGATCACCGGCGAGAGCGGCACCGGCAAGGAGCTGGTGGCCAAGGCGCTGCACGAGGGCTCGGGCCGCCAGGGTGGGCCGTTCATCAAGATCAACTGCGCGGCCATCCCCAAGACCCTGATGGAGTCCGAGCTATTCGGCTACGAGAAGGGCGCCTTCACCGGCGCCACCAACTCCAAGCCGGGGCGGTTCGAGCTGGCCGACGGCGGCACCTTGTTCCTCGACGAGATCGGCGAGATCCCGGTCGAGATGCAGGTCAAGCTGCTGCGCGCCATCCAGGAGAGCGAGTTCGAGCGGGTCGGCGGCCTGAAGACCATCAAGGTCGACGTCCGGCTGATCACCGCCACCAACCGCGACCTCGAGCAGGAGATCGCCCGCGGCAACTTCCGCGAGGATCTCTACTACCGGCTCAACGTGGTGCCGCTGCAGATCCCGCCGCTGCGCCGGCGCGGCGGCGACGTGCCGCTCCTGGTGCGCCACATCCTGCGCCGCTTCAACGAGCGGCTCAAGAAGAGCGTGACCGGCATCAGCGACGAGGCGCTGGCGGTGCTGTGTGCCCACAGCTGGCCCGGCAACATCCGCGAGCTCGAGAACGTCCTCGAGCGCACCATCCTGTTTTGCAAGAGCGACACCATCGCCCGGGGCGACCTACCCGAGGAGCTGTGCGCGGCCGCCAGCGCCGCCGCCAGCGCCGCCGCCGCCGGGCCGGGCGGGCCCGACGACGACGACGACGACGACGCGGTCGAGCTGGCCGGCGACGCCTCGCTCAAGGACATCGTCCGGGCCGAGACCAGCCGGGTCGAGAAAGAGCTCATCGCCAAGGCGCTGGCCGAGACCGGCGGCAACGTCACCCAGGCCGCGAAGCTCCTCAAGATCAGCCGCAAGAGCCTGCAGATGAAGATGAAGGAGTTCGGGCTGCGCGACACCGAGCCGCCGGGGGCGTGACCGCGGTGGCGGCGGGCCCATCATCAACGATTCCTTGACGAACCGCCGACGATATCTTGCTTTTGTTGGGCATGCCCACCCCCTACGGTCAGGCCATGCAGCTCGACCGATGGTTCCACGTCCTGGTCGTCATGGGCGGCGCCGCCGCCTGTGACACCGCCACCGACGACGTCCGCCGCGACGTCCCCGACGCGCTCCCCACCGCCGACGACGCCGGCCCGGCCGACGACGCCAGCCCGGCCGACGACGCCAGCCCCGCTGACGACGCCGCCGCCAGCGCCGACGCCGGCGACGACCTGGCCCCGTGCTTCTGCGATCAGGGCGCGTGCTGCGACCGCAGCCAGACGCCGGCGGTGGTCGCGCCCGGCTTCGCGTGCTGCTGGTCGACCACGTGCCCGTGACCGCCGCGGCGGCCGCCGCCTCGGTCTGGCGCCAGCGGGCGCTGGTCGAGCACGAGGCCGCCCGGCGCTTCGCGGCGCTGGCGCGCGGGCTGGCGGCGCTCGGCTGGCATGACCTCGCGGCCCGGGCCACGGCGGCGGCCGACGACGAGCGCGATCACGTCGGCCGGTGCGGCGCGATCCTCGACGCGCTGGGCGCCGCGGCGCCGCTGCCGGCGCCGACCGGTCCGCCGGTGCCGCTCGGCCCGGCCACGCTGGCGGCCGGGCCTCGGGTGCTGTACGCCGCGGTGGCCATCGGCTGCGTGACCGAGAGCCTGGCGTGCGCGCTGCTGGCGGCGCTGGCCGAGCGGGCCGAGCACCCGGTGGTGGCCCGCACGGTCGCGGCGATCCAGCGAGACGAGGTCGAGCACGCGCGCCTGGGCTGGGCGGTGCTGGCGCGGTGCGCGGGTGAGCAAGACGTCGCGTGGCTGGGCGCCCACGTCGACGCCATGCGCGCGGCCGCGGTGGCCGACGACGTCGCCGCCGGTCCCGGCCGCGCCGACCTGGCCGGGTTCGGCGTCCTGGCGCCGGCCGAGGTCGGCGCGGTGGTCAGCGCGACCTGGGGCGCGGTGATCGCGCCCGGCCTGGCGCGCTACGGGGTGTCGCCGCCGCCACCAGCCGGGCCCGGGCCCCGGCGATGATCAGCGCCGCCGCGGCGCGCGGTCGCGCCCGGCGGTGGCGGGCGACGAACACCGGGATGGGCGGCAGCGTGACCGCCGTCAGCCGCCGCAGCTCGCCGGCGGCGACGTGGGGCGCGGCGGTGATGTCGGGCAGCACCGTCAACAGGACGCCGGCCAGCGACACCTGCAGGTTCGAGCGCAAGGTCGTGATCCGCATGCCGACGGTGCGTGGCAGCTCGGCCGGCCAGCCATCCTGGACCCGGCCGCTGTCGCCGATCTGCGGCACCGAGAACGGGTGGCGCGCGACCGCCGCCGCG
Source organism: Kofleriaceae bacterium (assembly GCA_041389965.1). Taxonomy (GTDB): domain Bacteria; phylum Myxococcota_A; class Polyangia; order Haliangiales; family Haliangiaceae; genus UBA2376. The sequence continues at coordinate 423,709 of JAWKQV010000005.1, forward strand.
TCGACCCGGCGGGCCGTGAACAGCGGGTGCCCGCGGCCGCAGTACACCGACGCGCCCAGCTCGCCCAGCCGCTCGATCGCCAGGTCGTCGCTGGTGAGCTCCTCGTAGTAGAAGGCGAGATCGAGCAGGCCGCGGCCGAGCAGCGCGTTGGCCTCGACCGGCCCGGCGACCTGATGCTCGGGCATGATGGTCGGGTGGGCGGCCTTGGCGGCGATCAGCGTCGGCACGACCACGTGGTCGGTCAGCACGCCGATCGACGCGACCCGCAGGGTCCCCTCGAGCGGATCGTCGGCCCGGTCGGACAGGCCGGCCTCGACCGCGCGGGTCGCGGCCCGCACCGCGTCACGCAGCACCACCCCGGCGCCGGTCAAGACCAGCCGCTTGCCGACCCGATCGAACACCCGGGTGGCCAGGCGGTCCTCGAGGAGGCCGAGCGTGCGCGACACCGCGGCCGGGGTCAGGCGCAGGCGGCGGGCCGCCGCCACCACCGAGCCGGCCTCGGCGATCTCGACGAACACCGGCAGCCAGTTCCACACCTGGCGACGGAGCGGGTCGCTCACGGCCGGCCTCCGCGGCGGATGACGAAGCCCGCCGCTCCGGCGGCGACGGGCAGGTCGACCACCTCGACCACCTCGACCACCTCGACCACCTCGACCGCGGCGACCTCGGCGTGGGGCGGGCCATGCCCACACCACACGACCAGCGCCGACACCGCGGCCGCGGCCCCGTGTGCCTCGAGCGCCACCGCGCCGTCGGGTTGGTTGGCGACCCACCCGGCCAGGCCGAGCCGCGCCGCCTCCTCGACGGTGGCGACCCGAAAGCCGACGCCCTGGACCCGACCGGTCACGCGCACCCGGACGCGGCGGGTCGGCGGGGTGGCTTGACCGGCTGCCATGGACATCCCTACTCTAGCGTACTCACGCTGCTCGCCCCTCACGTCGCACCCGCCCGTGGCCCCGCCGACTCCCTCGTCCTCTGCGTCCGCCGGATCCTCCGGCGGCGCGCCGCCGTCGCTCGAGCTGGGCGCGCTGCGGCGGCTGTCGACCGACGAGCTGACCGCCACCGCCGAGCGGCTCGGGGTCGACGACGCCCGCGAGCTGCGCAAGGCCGACCTGATCCTCGCGGTGCTCGAGGCCCACGCCGATCGGCGCGGCGAGACCCACGCCGAGGGCATCCTCGAGGTGCTCACCGACGGCTTCGGCTTCTTGCGCAACGCCGACGCGACGTTCGCGCCGGGCGCCGACGACGTGTACGTGTCGCCGTCGCAGATCCGCCGCTTCGGGCTGCGCACCGGCGACCGGGTGCGCGGCTCGGTGCGCGCGCCCAAAGAATCGGAGCGCTACTTCGCGCTGCTGCGGGTCGAGGCGGTCGAGGATGGCCCCCCCGACCAGCACCCGCACCGGCTGGACTTCGACGAGCGGCCCGCCGGCCCGGCCACCACCAGCCTCGTGCTGCGCGGCGCCCCGGCGGCGGTGCGGGCCGCCGATCTGTACGCGCCGCTCGGCCTCGGCCAGCGCATCCTCATCAAGGCGCCACCCCGGGCGGGCAAGTCGGCGCTGGCGGCCGACCTGACCCGGGCGTTGGTGGCCAACCACCCCGACGCCACCGTGGTGCTGGTGGCGGTCGACGTGCGCCCCGAGGACGCCGCCGAGCTCGGCGCGGGCCTGGCCGGCCACGTCGCGGTGTCGACCCTCGACGACGCGCCAGCCCGCCACGTGCAGCTGGCCGAAATGATGATCGAGCGCGGCAAGCGCGAGGCCGAGCGCGGCGGCCACGCCATCGTGGTCATCGACGCGCTGGGCCGGCTGGCGCGGGCCATCAACCTGGTGACCGCGCCGACCGGCCGCACGCTGATCGGGGCGCTCGACGCCGCCGCGGTGGCGCGCCTGCGGCGGCTGTGGGCGGCGCCGCGCCGGCTGGTCGACGCCGGCACGCTGACCGTGATCGCCACGCTGACCACCGACTCGGGGCAACGACTGGACGAGGTCCTGGCCGACGACCTGGCCGACACCGCCTCGGCCGAGCTGGTGTTGACCCGGAGCAGCGCCGCCGCCGCGTCGGTGATCGACGCCGGCGCCAGCTTCTCGCGCCAGGGCGCCGCGCTGGTGGCCGATCCGGCGGCGTGGCGACGGGCCTGCGCCGCCCCGGTCGAGCGGGTGATGGCCGCGGCCGCGACCGCCGCCGATCGCGCCGCGCTGATCGCCGCGCTGTCCGCGCCCTGAGCCGGCGACGCGCGCCGGCCGCCGAATCGCCCCCGCAGACCTTCGCAGCGCCGCGACCGCCGTGGATAATGGTGGGCCATGGCCCGGGTGCTACGACTGCCGGATCGCGGCCGGCTCATCGTCTGCACCGACCTCCAGGGCTGCCTGCGCGACTTCCACCGCATCGTCGAGATCTTCGACGAGGCCGACGCCGCGACCGGCGGCGACGCCCACCTGCTGTTCACCGGCGACCTGATCCACGGGCCGCACCTCGAGCCGGCCGACTGGCCCGACTTCCTCGGCGAGTACTACCGCGACGCCTCCGACGAGGTCATCGACGAGCTGGTGGTGTTGACGATGCGACACCCCGGGCGCGTCCACGCCCTGGTCGGCAACCACGAGCACGGCCACATCGGCGGGCCCCACACCGCCAAGTTCGCCGCCGACGAGGTCGAGCTGCTCGAGCAGCGCATGGGCACGGCGGCCGCGGCCCGCATGCGCGACGTGCTGCGCAGCTTCGCCCTGGTCGCGGTAGCGCCGTGCGGCGCGGTGTTCACCCACGGCGCGCCGGCGGCGACGGTGCGCTCGATCGCCGAGATCGAGGCCGCGCCGCTCGAGGGCTTCGAGCTGGGCAGCCCGCTCGACATCCTCGACACGCCGATCATTGGCCCGATCCTGTGGGCCCGCTCGGCCACCGCCGACGCCGCCGCCCGCTTCGTCCGGGCCCTGGGCGGCACCATCTGCATCTACGGCCACGACGTCATCCCCGAGGGCTTCGAGCGCATCGGCGACGAGCAGATGGTGGTGTCGACCAGCTTCGGCGTGCCCGACGCGCGCAAGGTCTACGTCAGCCTCGACCTGGCCGCCCGCTACCGCTCGGTCCGCGACCTGGAGATCGGCCGCGAGATCTTGCCGCTGTACCCCGACCGCGCCGCGCCCCAGCTGGCACGGTCGCCATCCAGGGACTTGAAATCATAGTGGCTTTTCACAGGCACGGCGGTGCCGTAGACCACCCGCCGCAATTCTGCTAGAAGACCGGTCCGCTCGGCGCCCCACACACCCCGTCGCAATCACGCGCCGGCACGTGGGACCAAAGAGGACGTGCCATGAAGGACACCGCTAGCCACCCGCACTACCGCCCGACCAAGATCTCCTGCGCGTGCGGGACGATCATCGACACGTTCTCGACCAAGGGCGACTTCGCCGTCGAGATCTGCTCGAAGTGTCACCCGTTCTTCACGGGCACCCAGAAGATCATGGACACCGCCGGTCGCATCGACCGCTTCAACCGCAAGTACGGCAAGAAGAGCTGAGCCGGCGGGCGGCGCTCGCCACCTGGAGCGCCACCTCGGAGCGCTGTGATGTTCGACGAACCGCGCTTCCACGACAAGATGGCCGAGTTGGCCCGGCGCCGCGACGAGGTCACGTCGCTGTTGAGCGACGCCGACGTGATCGCGCGGCGGGCCGAGTTCGGCAAGCTGTCGCGCGAGCACGCCGAGCTCGAGCCGCTGGTGACCTCGTGGCAGGCGTACCAGCAGCTGCGCGCCGAGCTCGAGGCCGCGCGGCAGATGGTGGGTGGCGAGCCCGACCTGGAGCTGCGCGAGCTGGCCCGCGAGGAGGTCCGCGCGCTCGACGCGCGCCGGGCGGAGCTGGAGCAGTCCATCAAGGTGATGCTCCTGCCCAAGGACCCCAACGACGCCAAGAACACGGTGCTCGAGATCCGGGCCGGCACCGGCGGCGACGAGGCCGCGCTGTTCGCCGGCGACCTGTTCCGCATGTACAGCCGGTTCGCCGAGCGCGAGGGCTGGAAGATCGAGATGCTGTCGGCGTCCGAGGGCGCCGCCGGCGGGTGGAAAGAGATCATCCTCCTGGTCGACGGTAAGGACGTCTTCGCCAAGCTCAAGTGGGAGTCCGGCGTGCACCGGGTCCAGCGGGTCCCCGCCACCGAGGCCCAGGGCCGGATCCACACCTCGGCCGCCACCGTCGCGGTGCTGCCCGAGGCCGAAGAGGTCGACATCAAGATCGACGACAAGGACCTGCGCATCGACGTCCAACGGTCGAGCGGCAGCGGCGGGCAGTCGGTCAACACCACCGACTCGGCGGTGCGCATCACCCACCTGCCGACCAACACGGTGGTCATCTGCCAGGACGAGAAGTCCCAGCACAAGAACAAGGCCAAGGCCATGAAGGTGCTGCGGTCACGGCTGTACGACCACGAGCTGGCGGCGCGCCAGGCCGCCGAGCGCGACGTGCGGCGCACCATGGTCGGCTCGGGCGACCGGTCCGAGAAGATCCGGACCTACAACTTCCCGCAGGATCGCGTCACCGATCACCGCATCGGCCTCACCAAGCACAACCTGCCGGCGGTGATGGACGGCGACATCGGCGACATCATCAACGCGCTCCGGGCCCACGACCAGGCCGACCAGCTCAAGGCCCACGCGTGACCTGCCGCGACGCGCCGGCGTCGCGGCCGCGGCGGATGGTCGGGGCGGTGGTGGCGTGGGGGCTGGTCGCGGCCGCCGGCTGCGGCCGGGCGCCGGTCGACTCGTGCGGCGACGACCTGGCCGGCGTGTGGCGCGGCCCGGCCGGTGACTTTCAGGCGCTCGACCGGGGCGGCCGGATCGAGCTGTACCCGATGTTTTCCGACCTGCCGACCGACCTGCCGCCCGGGGTGGTCGCCGCGCCCGCGGTGATCGATCTGACCCGGGCCACCGGCACCGACGCCAGCGGCACCGTCACCCGGCGCTACGAGCGCAGCGCGCGGTTCTGCCGACGCACCAGCCCGGCCCGGCTGGTGAGCTGCCGCGCCGACCGCCTCACGCTCGAGGTCACCGCGGTCACGCCGCCCGACGACTGGGCCCGGTGCGAGTCCGCACCGATCCGCGCGGCGGCGCCGACCCGGCTCGAGCTGGCCCGGCGCTAGCGCCCCGCCCCACGTGCTCCGGGCGCTACTTGACCAGCGTGGTCAGGAGCTTGTCGAGCTTGCCGTCGTCGCCGCTCGAGTAGCCCTCGTGCAGCTCGCGGACGATGCCCTTGGGATCGATGACGTAGCTCGACGGCTGGATCGGCGGCTCGTAGACGTCCGCGGCCGAGCTCTTCTCTTCCGGCGCGTAGACCCGGACCAAGTTCTTCAGCTTGAGCCCGTCCATGAACTTCTTGCCCTTGGCCGGGTCGTTGTCGAGGTTGACCGCGACGAAGGTGACCCGCCCTTTCCACTTGGCCGCCAGCTTGTCCCAGGCCGGCAGCTCCTTCTTGCACGGCTTGCACCACGACCCGCCGAAGGTCATCACCACCCACTGGCCGCGGGTCGCCTTGAGCTTGTAGGCCTTGCCAGCGGCGTCCTTGGCGCCGTCGAGCTCGGGCGCGCGGTCGCCCTTCTTGACGCCGGCGTCAGCGGGCACGGAGGTGAGCGCGGTCGCGGCGAGGGCGATGAGCAGGGTGCGGGCCAGCATGGGTACTCCTGTGGGACGCGCCAGTCGGCGAGGAATTCAGGCGGCGGACGACGCCACGGCGGGAGGTCAGGTCGCGGAGGCTCGGCCGGTGGCGGTCAGCGGGTCGGGGCGGGCGCCGCCGGGGCGGGCGCTGCCGGGGCGGGCGCTGCCGGGGCGGGCCCCCCGCGCACCGCGATCTCCTCGTCGATCGCGGCGTTGATGTAGGCCGGCGCGAGCGGGCCCGGGAACTGGCGGCCGTTGAGGAACAAGGTCGGCGTGCCGTCGACGCCCACCGCGCCGCCGTCCTTCATGTCGGCCTTGATGCGCGGCTCGGCAGCGGCGAAGTCGGCGTCGAAGCGTCCGAGATCCAGGCCGAGCTGGGCGGCGTACTTGCGCAGGTCGTCTTTTTTCTGGTTGCCGAACTTCTCGAAGATGAGGTCGTGCATCTCGTGGAACTTGCCCTGGGCCCGCGCGGCGAGCGCGGCCTGGGCGCAGCCGAACGAGTCGGGGTGCTTCGACACCAGCGGGTACATCTTGTAGTAGACCTTGAGCTTGGTAGGGTTGTCGGCGATGACCCGGTCGAGGAACGGCTTGAGCTGCACGCACGACGGGCAGCCGTAGTCGAAGAACTCGATGAGGGTCACCGGCGCATCGACCGAGCCGGCCATGGGCGCGTCGACCACGTTGATGGTCTGGACCTGCTGGTTTTTCAGGTAGCGGTCCTCGTAGTAGCCGCGGACCGTCTCCTCGTCCTGCTCGTCGACGATGAGATCGTGGACCAGCTTGATGGCGAACGGCGCGCGCTTGCACGACGGGTCCTGGGCGACGCTGGTGCGCAGGCTGTGGGCCTTGCCGCACGGCGACGACAGCGTGCTGGCCATCTTGTAGAAGAGGTCTTGCTTGGCCGCGGGCAGGCCGGCCACGTCGAAGCCCGTGATCGGCGTGCGATCGATCGGCGCGGAGGCGCCCGGGTTCGGGCCCTTGGCGGCGTCGGCGGCGGCCACCACGTCCTTGGGATCGGTGACCGGCGCAGCTGTGTCCTTCTTGCACGACGCCCCGGCGAGAAAGCCGAGCGCGGTCAGCGCGGCGAGGGGGCCGGCGAAGCGGCCCAACACGGTGCGGTTTTCGTTGATCTTCCGCGGCGTTTGCACGAGGGGGGTTGTAGCGAGGCGGCGGCCCCAGCGCAAGCACGCCGCGGCGGTGGGCGCCTTGACGTTCTGCGTCACGCCGGGTACAAGACTGACTGAATGACGGTTCATTCATCGGAGGCCCGCGCCAGTCGCGGCACGGAGGTCGAGCGCGCCGCCAAGCGCGATCGCATCCTCGACGCCGCCGAGCGGGTGTTCGCCGAGCGCGGCTTCTTCGCCGCGAAGGTGGCCGACATCGCCAAGGAAGCCGGCGTCGCCGACGGCACGATCTACCTGTACTTCAAGAACAAGGACGATCTGCTCATCACGCTGTTCGAGTCGCGCATGGAGCGGGTCAACGCGCTGTTGGCCGAGGCCATCGCCGCCGCCACCAGCCCGCGCGATCGGCTGCGCGCCTTCGTGCGCGCCTACCTGGCGCTCATCGCCGAGCAACCGACCGCCGCCGAGGTCCTGACCATCGAGCTGCGCCAGTCGACCAAGTTCATGCGCGAGTACTCGCCGCACCGGTTCGGCGAGCTGTTGCGCCTGCTGGCCGGGGTCATCGCCGAGGGCCAGGCCGCGGGCGAGCTGGCCGACACCGTGCCGGCGCCCCACGCGGCGCGGATGATTTTCGGCATGCTCGACGAGCTGGCCCTGGCCTGGCTGCTCGGGCGTGCGCCACGACGCCACGGGCAAAAGGCGCCGCCACCGGTGGCGACCCGGGCCGAACGCGGCAAGACTCGCGCCGCCACCCCCACCGACTTCGACATCAACCTCGCCGCCGACTGGGCGGCGACCCTCATCACCACTGGTCTCGAACGAAGGAGCCCTGCGTGAAGATCCTGGTCCCGATCAAGCGAGTCCCCGACCCCGAGCTCAAGGTGAAGCTCAAGGACGGCACCATCGACCTCGCCGGCGCAAGCTGGGTGGTCAACACGTTCGACGAGTACGCGGTCGAGACCGCGCTGCGGCTGCGGGAGAACGCGGCCACCGGCGAGAGCCTGGGTGAGGTCGTGGTGGTGACCATCGGCCCCGACGACGCCGGCCAGCAGCTCCGCTCGGCGCTGGCCATGGGCGCCGACCGCGCGATCCGCATCGACGGCGAGGACAAGGCGCTCGACAGCCGGGTGGTCGCGGCGGTGCTGGCCAAGGTGGTCGAGGCTGAACAGCCGGACCTGGTGGTCATGGGCAAGCAGGCCGTCGACGGCGACGCCAACCAGGTCGGCCAGATGCTGGCCGGCCGGCTGGGCTGGCCCCAGGCGACCTTCGCCGCCACCGTCGAGCTGGCCGCCGACAAGGGCTCGATCACGGTCGGCCGCGAGGTCGACGCCGGCGTCGAGTACAAGACCATCGCCCTGCCGGGCGTGGTCACCGTCGACCTCCGGGTCGTGGCCCCGACCTCGGTGAAGAACAACGTCACCCCGGCCGACCACAGCTACGGCACCGGCGAGGGCGGGCCCCGCTACGCGTCGCTCAAGGGCATCATGGCCGCCAAGAAGAAGCCGATGGACCACAAGGCCATCAGCGACTACGGGGTCGACGCGACCGCCGCCACCCGCGAGCTGTCGGTGGCCCTGCCGCCGGCGCGCGCCGCCGGCCAGAAGGTCGCCGACATCCCCACCCTCGTCGCCAAGCTGGTCGACGAGGCCAAGGCCCTGTGACGCTCACCTGACCCGTCGTCCCGACGCTCCCTCTTTTCGTCCACCAAAGGATCTGCGCCATGGGCAACATCCTCGCGTTCTGTGAATTCGACGGCGGCTCGCTGCGAGCCTCCGCGCTGTCCAACCTCACCTTCGCCCGGCAGGCGGCCGCCGCCCACGGCGGCCAGGTCGTCGCGCTGCTGATCGGCGCCGGGGCCGCGGCCGCCGGCGCCGCCGCGGCCGCCTACGCGCCGACGGTGGTCACCGTCGAGCACGCCGACCTCGGCCACTACCTCGCAGAGACCTACGCGCCGATCGTGGCGCGCCTGGCCGGCGAGCACGGCGCCACGGTGGTGTGCGCCACCGCCACCTCGGTCGGCAAGGACCTCTTGCCGCGGGTGGCCGCGCTCCTCGACGCCGGCATGGCGTCGGACATCGCGCGGATGGACGCCGCCAACCAGTTCACCCGCCCGATCCTGGCCGGCAACGCCTCGGCCACCATCGAGGTGTCGACCCCGATCGTGGTGGTGACCGTCCGCCAGTCGGAGTTCCCCCAGGCCGAGCCGGCCGGCGCGGCCGGCACCGTCACCGCCGCCGAGGCCGGCGCCATCGACGCCAAGGGCGCTCGCATCGACCGCATCGAGAGCCAGCAGAGCGACCGGCCCGAGCTGACCTCGGCCAAGGTGGTCGTGGCCGGCGGCCGCGGCATGGGCAACGGCGACAACTTCAAGGTCCTCGAAGAGCTGGCCGACCTGTTGGGTGCAGCCATGGGCGCGTCGCGTGCGGCCACCGACGCCGGCATGGTACCGGCCGACTGGCAGGTGGGGCAGACCGGCAAGATCGTCGCGCCGGACCTGTACTTCGCCGTCGCCATCTCGGGCGCCATCCAGCACCTGGCCGGCATGAAGGGCTCGAAGACCATCGTCGCCATCAACAAGGACCCCGAGGCGCCCATCTTCCAGGTGGCCGACTACGGCGTCGTGACGACCTGGGAGAAGGCGATGCCCGAGCTGATCGAGGAGATCAAGAAGGTCAAGGCCAGCCGCTGACCGCCCCAGGCCGGGACCGGGCCGGCGCGGGCCGGCCGCGCCGCGCCCCGGGGTAGAGTGCGCCCATGCGCGCTCCCCGCCTCCGCCCTGTCGCCACCGCGGCCGCCGCCCTCCTCGGCCTGGCCGTGGGAGGAACCTGGGCCTGCTCGTCGAAGCAACCCGCCGATCGCCCGGCCGCGACCGCGGTGCCGGTCGATCCCGCCACCACGCGCCTGGCCCAGCTCCGGGCCGCGGCCGACGCGCTGCCGCTGCTCGCGCCGTGGACCGGACCCTACGGGGGCGTGCCGCCATGGGACAAGCTCGACGTGGCGCAGGTGGGCCCGGCGTTCGCCGCGGCGCTGGCGGTGCAGGACGCCGAGATCGCCGCCATCGCCGACGACCCGGCGTCGCCGACCTTCGCCAACACCATCGCCGCCCTCGACGACGCCGGCCGCCACCTCGACCGCATCGACACGTTGTTCGGGGTGATGTCCTCGAACTTGTCGACGCCGGAGGTCCAGGCGGTCGACAAGGCGTGGTCGCCCAAGCTGGCGGCGGCCGACGACCGCATCACCTTCGACGAGCGCCTGTTCGCCCGGGTGGCGGCGGTGTACGCGGCCCGGGCAGACCTGCCGCCCGAGCAGCGGCGCCTGGTCGAGCTGCGCCACGATCGCATGGTGCGGGCCGGGGCCCGCCTCACCCCTGAGGCCAAGCGGACCCTGGGCGGGTACAACGAGCGCCTGGCCGGGCTGTTCGCGGACTTCTCGAGCAAGGTGCTGGCCGACGAGGACACCTGGACCGTGCTCGACGCCGAGGCCGACCTGGCCGGGCTGCCGGCCTCGCTCCAGGCCAGCTACCGCGCCGCCGCCGAGGAGCGCCAGCTGCCCGGCGCGTGGGTGGTGGTGAACTCGCGGTCGAGTGTCGACCCGTTCTTGCGCGCGTCGACGCGGCGCGACCTGCGCCAGCGGGTGTGGACCGCGTTCAAGGCCCGCGGCGACCACGGCGACGGCAACGACACCAAGGCGCTCATCGCCGAGATCGTCGCGTTGCGGGCCCAGCGGGCCGCGCTGCTCGGGTTCCCCAGCCACGCCCACTGGCGCATGGCCGACACCATGGCGGTCGATCCGGCCAAGGCCCAGGCGTTGATGATGCGGGTGTGGCCAGCCGCGGTGGCCCGGGTGCGCGAGGAGGTGGCGGCGATGACCGCGATCGCGCGGCAGGAGCCTGGCAACCGCCGGCTGACCATCGAGCCGTGGGACTACCTGTACTACGCCGAAAAGGTCCGGGCCAAGACCTACGCCCTCGACGAGGCCCAGCTGCGCCCGTACTTCGAGCTCGACCACATGATCGCCGCGGCGCAGTGGATGGCCGAGCGCCTGTACGGGCTCCGCTTCGCCGAGATCACCGGCACGGTGCCCACCTTCCACCCCGACGTGCGGGTGTGGGCCGTCACCGACGCCGCCGGGGCCCACGTCGGGCTGTTCTACGGCGACTACTTCGCGCGGGCCGGCAAGCGCTCGGGCGCGTGGGCCACCGCGTACCGCCGGCACGAGAACTTCACCGGGCAGGCGGTGACCGTGCTGGCGTCGAACAACAACAACTTCGTCAAGGGCGCCGCCGGCGCGCCGGTCCTGATCTCGCTCGACGACGCCGAGACCCTGTTCCACGAGTTCGGCCACGCGCTCCACGCGCTGTTGTCGGAGGTGACCTACCCGGGCCTGGCCACCACGCCGCGCGACTTCGTCGAGTACCCGTCGCAGGTCCACGAGCAGTGGGTGCTGGCGCGGCCGGTGCTCGACAAGTTCGCCCGGCACGTCGACACCGGCCAGCCGATGCCGCAGGCGCTGGTCGACAAGATCGAGCGGGCCGCCACGTTCAACCAAGGCTACGCCACCGTCGAGTACCTGAGCGCGGCCCTGGTCGACATGGCGCTGCACACCCGCACCGATCCCGCGCCGCTCGACGCCGCCGCCTTCGAGCGCGACACCCTGGCCGCGCTGGGGGCGCCGCGGGAGGTGGCCATGCGCCATCGGCTGCCGCAGTTCAACCACCTGTTCACCAGCGACGCCTACTCGGCCGGGTACTACAGCTACCTGTGGAGCGAGGTGATGGACGCCGATACCCGCGAGGCCTTCGTCGAGGCCGGCGACCTGTTCGACCCCGCGGTGGCCGGCAGGCTGCGGCAGTACATCCTGGCGCCCGGCAACTCGACCGACCGCGCCGAGGCTTACCGGCAGTTCCGCGGCCGCGATCCCGAGGTCGCCGCGCTGCTCAAGAAGCGCGGCTTCCCGGCCGAGTGACCGCGATCGCGCGGGTCGCCGGGCCCGCCACGCGCCGCTGGTCACAGGCGGCGCCGCTGGGTAGCATGCCGCCCATGCTGATGCGTCGCGCCTACGCCCTGCTCACCGTCGCCCTGGCCCTGCCCGCCTGCACCGACGACCCCGCCCCGGGCGACCAGCCCGGCCCCGGCGACTGGCAGCCGCTCATCACCGCCAGCTGGTCGCTGCCGCCCGGCGGTGAGCGCACCGACGACCTCAACCTGGCCTCGGTCGACCGTGACCGCCTGATCGCCGCTATCCGGCCGCTGGCGCCGGTCGGCACCCACCACACCCTCCTGGCCACCGGCGATGCCGGCCTGACCAACACCAACGTCATCTACGCGTCGGGGGTCGGCACCGAGGCGCTGGTGTTCCCCGAGGGGACCGCCCTGCGCCTGACCGCCGGCTCGCTCTTGGGGCTCCAGCTCCACGTCTACAACACGTCCGACCAGGAGCTGTCCGGCACCTCCGGCATCGAGGTGCGCGAGCTGGATCCGGCCACGGTCGTCGACGAGATCGACCTGTTCTTGCCCGGCCCCGAGAACCTGACGATCGCCCCGGGCACCACCACCACCATCAGCGGCACCTGCACCGTGACCGAACCGCAGCAGGTGTTCGCGCTGTTCCCGCACATGCACCAGCTGGGCACCCACCTGAAGACCACGCTCACCATCGGCGGCGTGCCCCAGGTCCTGCACGACGCGCCTTACAGCTTCGAGCACCAGGCGATCGAGTCGTTCGCGCCGATCCAGCTGATGCCGGGCGACAGCATCACCACCGAGTGCACCTGGGACAACCCGACCGCGCAGCCGGTGACCTACGGCGAGAGCTCGGACACCGAGATGTGCTACTCGATTCTGTTCCGGACCGGCTCGCGGGCCCAGGAGTTCTGCGACGATTGACGCCTCCGGCGGTCGGCGACGCCGGGCCGCCGGTCACGGGCAGGTCACGCGCCAGGCGTCGAGGTCGAGGCGCTTGATGATGGTCGACAGGCCCAGCGGGCGGGTGACGTTGCACACCGCCGCCGCCCGCGACGCGGCCACGTACTCGGCGTGGAACACCGCCTTGCCGGCGGCGATGAACGGGGTCAGCGCGTCGCACTCCTGGTAGGTGCAGCACTCCTCGTCGAGGGCCCAGTCGACGTCGCCGACCAGCTGCGGCACGATGGCCAGCGCATTCTTGAGGCCGATCGACAGCTGCTTGCCGTGGGCGTAGCTGGCCAGAAACCGGTTGTAGTCGAGCTGGTTGGCGGTGGTGATGGCGAGGCCGGTGGTGTTGTCGAAGGCGTCGACGTTGTCGGGCTCGACGGCATCGCAGCCCTTGCTGACCGCCAGGTCGATGCGGGCCCGCATGATGGTCCGCACCGCGGCCGAGCGGATGTCGAGCCAGCGCTCGTCGGGCCAGCCGTCGAGGACGTTGCCCTTGACCGCGGCCGGGAACTGGCCCGAGTCGGGCCGTCCCGGCTCGTAGCTGCCGGCGCTGAAGTAGCAGATGACCTTGCGTCCGGCGGCGTGGAGCGCGGCGATCTGCGCGGTCGAGGTCGTGAACAGATCGACGTCGTACACGGCGGCGGCGACCGTGGTGTCGAGGGAGCCGGACAGTTGCCACTGCCAGGTGGTGCCGGGGCTGGGCCGCCAGATGCCGGCGGGCGTCGGCGTCGGCGTCGGCGTCGGGGTCGGCGCGCCGCCGCACGCGCTGTGGCTGCCGCAGTCGTCGCACACGCAGCCCTCGACGAACTGATCGCACACGCCGTCGTGGTTGCAGTTGGCCGGGTTGCCACACCACAGGTCCGCGCTGCACTCGCCGCACACGCAGTCATCGTCGACGGTACAGGTCGACCGGTCGTGGCAGCTGGCGTCGCTGCCGCCGGTGGACGGGGGCGGAGGCGGAGGCGGAGGCGGCGGAGGCGGCGCGACCGGGCCGGTCCACGGCCCCAGCGGGGTGTCGTCGGCGACCACCTCGACCTTGACCTCGCCCCGCTCGGTGGCCGACATCGCGCCGCCGAACAGGTAGTCGGTCACCCGGTACGAGCTGTCGAGCACCCAGTAGTCGACCCGCCGCTCGATCGAGCACGACGGCCCCTTGTCGAGCACCACCACCACCGCGGCCTTGCCGTTGGCGGGGTTGGTGACCTTGAGGCGGGTCATGCAGCCGTAGCGATCCGAGTCGGCGACGTACCAGCTGACCTGCTCCTCGCACTCGCGCCCCGACAGACCGCCGCACAGGGCGTCGTACGCGTCGCCGCGTCCCTGCCCGGCCGCGGCCGACTGGCAGTACGGGATGCAGTTGTCCTCGCCGTCGCCGTGAGTGGCGCCGTTCTCATCGGTCCAGCAGCCGAACGACGTGACGTAGTACGAGCCGGCGGGGTTGGCGCCATGGCCGGTGGTGCCCGAGCACGACCACTCGCCAGCGGCATACAGGCCGCGCTCACCTTCGGGATCGTACGGTGGGGCCTCGCCCATGCAGGCCACCAGGCCCAGGGCCAGCGCGGCGGCGGTGAGGGACGGGATCCGAGCGACGACGACGGTGGGCGGGCGCATCGGGACTCCGACAGTGCAACCCCGTGGCCAGGCGCAGCGGGCTTGCGCGACGGGGGCTTGGCCGGGGGGTGTCGACGCAGGTCGACGGGTCCATGCTCAGGTCAGGTTGCAGTGGGACCAGGTGCCCCACGCCACGGCGACCGCGCGACCAGGGCCTCCCCGCGGGCCCGCCACGCCGGCGGCAACCTACCGGCGAGCGCGGCGCCGAGCACCTCACGCAGCTCGTCGGCGGACGCGAACCGATCGGCGAGCGCGTAGGCCAGGCCGATGCGCAGCGCCAGGGCGACGTCCGCCGCGGTGCCGGCGCCGGGGGCTGGCGGCCCGAGGTCGCGGGCCTCGCGGGCGATCGCCAGCGGGTCCCGACCGGTGTACGCGGGGTGCCCGACCAGCGCGCGGTAGACCACCAGAGTGAAGCTGTACAGGTCCGCCCGGGCGTCGACCTCGTCACCCAGCACCTGCTCGGGCGCCATGTACGCCGGCGTGCCCAGCACCAGCCGAGCGGTCGAGGTGCCCGCGTCGCCGACCTTGGCCAGCCCCAGGTCGACCAGCTTCCACACCGGGCCGTCGTCGACGTGGACCAGGTTCTGCGGCTTGACGTCGCGGTGGATGACGCCGGCGCGGTGCAAGTCGGCCAGGCCAGCGCCGACGTCCCCGACCAGCGCCTGGACCTCGGCGGGCGCGAGGCGATCGCGCCCGCGCAAGGTCGCGGCCAGCGACGCCCCGACGATGAGCTCCATCGCGATGTACGGCGGCTCGCGATCGAGCCCGCCGACCTCGTGGACCCGAGCCACGAACCGGCTCGACACCGTCGCCAACGCCCGGGCCTCTTGGGCGAAGCGCCGCAGGAACCGCGGATCGGCCACCCGATCGCCGCGCACCAGCTTGAGCGCCACCGCCTGGCCGCTCGCGCTGTCGATGGCCTGGTAGACCTCGCCCATGCCGCCGCGGCCGAGGAGCCGCCCCACCGCGTACCGCCCGAGCTGCAGGTGGGAGAAGATGCCGACCTGCTCGCCGGCCAGGGTCGCGTCGAGCTGGGCCCGGGCGGTGGCCAGGAGCGCCGCCTGGCGGGCGGCGACGTCGACGGCGGCCTGGGCCAGGCGCAGCAACGCGCGCTGGCGGGCGTCGATGGCGGCGCCGGCCGCGAACGCGATCGCGTAGACACCGACCAGCGCGCCGTGCAGGACGAAGGGCTCCCACGGCGCCTGGCCGGGGCGGTCGACGGTGACGTTGCCGCGATCGGCGAGCCACCCGCCCACGATCAGCGCGAACACCACGGTGTGCGCGACGACCACCGCCGCCAGCACCCAGCCGCGGCGATCGAACCACGCCGTCCCCAGGCTGCCGCGGAACAGGCCGCCCGCGAACAACACCACCGCGATGATCGCCGCGAAGCCTGAGTGCAGCCCGAGCGCGTAGGCCGGCCCCACCGACAGCGCGCCGATGATGGCCCACGGCCAGTACACCGAGCCGGCGGCGTCGGCGCGGGTCAGCCGCCGGTGGAGCGCCAGGACGGCGACCACGCCCAGCATGCACGTCCAGGCGATCCGCAGCGCGACCGGGTCGACGATGATCAGGCCGAACAGGGCGGCCCCGCCGGTGCACAGCGCGACGACCGCGGCGTAGAAGCCGCGCATCTTGGTGCGATACGCCGCCAACCAGGCCGGATCGACCACGGAGGCCGGCGGCGCGCTCGCGACCGACGACGAGGTGGCGCTGGCGTCGTCCGCGACGGTGCGCGGTGGGACCGGCGCTGGCACCGGGGGCCCGAGCGGCCGCCACGGCGTCTCGGCCAAGACCGCCGCGGCGGCCGCGGTGACCTGGGCGTCGGCGACGCCGGCCAGCCCGGCCAGGAACGCCCGGTGCGCGGTGGCCACGTCGACGAAGCGCCGGGCCGGGTCCCGGGCCAGGCCGACCGCCAGCGCCAGCGCCAGCGGCGGCGACACCGCCGGCGCCCCCGGCATGGCCGCCGCCAGCGCGGCGACGGTGGGCGCGGCCAGATCGTCGCCAGGCTCGCGGCCCGTGGCCGCGGTGTAGATCGTCGAGGCGAACCCGTAGACGTCGGCCCGGACGTCCCCCGGGGCGCCGGCCAGCCGCTCGGGCGCCAGGTGTCGCCAGGTCCCGACCGGCGCGGCGGCGGTGGCGGTGGCGGTGGCGGCGGCGTCGCGGGCCGCGCCGAAGTCGCACAGCTTCCAGCGCCAGGCGCCGGCGGCGTCGCGAGCCCGCACCAGGTTGCGCGGGGTGACGTCGAGGTGGACGACGCCGGCGGCGTGGCTGGCGGTGAGCGCCGCCGCCACCGCGTCGCACAGCGCGGCCAGCTGGTCGGGCGGCAGCGGGCCGTGGCGGGCCACGTAGCCAGCCAGGTCGTCACCGTCGAGGCGCTCCAGCGCCGCGTACGGGACCGGCGCCGCGGTCCCGTCCTCGAGCACCCGCACCACGTGGTCGCTCGTGACCCGTGCCATCAGGCTGGTCTCGTCGACGAACCGCGACCGCGCCGCGGCGTCGTCGAGGCGATCGCCGCGCAGGAGCTTGACCGCGGCCGGCGCGCCCGCGCGGTCGACCGCGGCGTAGACCTCGCCGGCGCCGCCGCGGCCGAGGAGCGGCCCCAGGGTGTAGCCGCCCACCGCCTGGCCGGAGAACACGCCACCCTTGCCGAACGCCAACGCCCGGGAGTACTCGGCGCGAGCCTCGGCCAGGAGCGAGCGTCGCTGGGCGGCGACGCGCTCGTGAGCGACCACCTCGCCGGCCAGGCGCCGGTACTGCCGCTGGAAGCGCCGGGCGGCGCCGAACGCCACCAGGTAGATGAGCTGGAGCGCCAGGTGCGCGGCGGCGTGGTGCCACCAGGGGTGGCCGGGGATGTCGACCACGGTCAACGAGCGGTCGGCGATGACGCCGGCCAGCACCAGCCCGACCACCACGGCCTGGCCGCCGGCCAAGGCCGCGTACACCAGCCAGCCGGCGACCATCGACGCGCGCGCGTCGGTCGCGCCGGTGACCAGCCCGGCCGCGACCACCAGCAGCGCGCACACCGCGGCGAACCCAGCGTCGGGGCCGAAGAAGTAGCCGGGCACCGCGGCCGACCCGGCGATGGCCACCAGCGCGACGACCTCGCCGCGGTGGCGCCGCGCCCCGGCCAGGCCCGCCGGGCCAGGACCACCGCCACCGTCGCCTGCGCCGCCAGCGCGAGGACGGCGGCCGCCCGCAGCCACGCCGGCTGGCGGGTGAACGGCACCACCAGCGCGATGGCCAGCGCGCACAACGTCGCCAGCGCGCCGAGCACCACCCGCGGCGAGGTCACCACCGGGGCCGGATCGGCCGGTGCCGACGTCATCGCGAGGTCGGGCCGCGGATGCCGAGCCGCTGGATCAGCTTGTAGATCGACATCCGGTCGAGGCCGGCGGCCCGGGCCGCCGCCGAGATGTTGCCACCGTGCGCCTCGAGGAGCGCCGTCAGATAGGCCCGGTCGAAGGCGTCCATGACGTGGCGCTTGGCGTCCTTGAACGGCACCGCCAGGTCGATGGTCAGCCCGGGCTCGACCGCGACCTCGGGGTCGAACCCTGGCAGGTCCAGCGCCGCCACCGCCTGCTCGAGCGCGTTGCGCAGCTCGCGGACGTTGCCCGGCCACGGCTGCTGCTCGGCCCAGGCGTGGAAGCCGGCCGGCAGGGGCCGGGCCGCGGCCCCGGGCAGCTCGGCGAGGAAGTGGTCAATGAGCCGGCGGATGTCGCCCCGGCGCTCGCGCAGCGGCGGCACGTGGAGGCGGGCGACCGCGACCCGGTAGTAGAGGTCGGCGCGGAAGCCGCCGCGGTTGACCTCGGCCGCCAGGTCGCGGTTGGTGGCGGCGACCAGCCGCACGTCGCACGTGCGGGCGTCCACCCCGCCGATGCGGCGCACCTTGCGGGTCTCGACCACCCGCAGGAGCTTGGGCTGCACGTCGAGCGGCAGCTCGCCGAGTTCGTCGAGAAACAGCGTGCCGCCGTCGGCCGCCTCGAGGAGCCCGGGCGTGGTGCGGTGGGCGCCGGTGAACGCCCCGGCCTCGTGGCCGAACAGCTGGTCTTCGAACAGCTGGGCCGGCGTGGCGCCGCAGTCGAGCACCACGAACGGCCGGGCCGCCCGCGCCGAGCGGTCGTGGATGGCCTCGGCCACCCGCTCCTTGCCGACCCCGGTCTCGCCGGTGACCAGCACGGTGGCGTCGGTGGCGGCCACCCGCTCGATGGCGTCGAACAGGCGCCGCATCACCGGCGACGCGCCGATCATCCCGGCGAAGTGCGGCTCGCGCCACAGCGGCAGCTCGACCGCGTCGGTCAGCGGCACGAACCGGACCGCGCTGTCGCCCAGCGCGATGGTGGTGCCGGGCGCGATGAGGGCCTCGACCACTCGGATGCCGAAGACGAAGGTGCCGTTGGTCGAGCCCAGGTCGCGCAGGCGGTAGCCGGCCTCCTCGAGCCGGATCTCGGCGTGGAGCGCCGACACCCGCCGATCGGCCAGGGTCAGGTCGGCCGGGCCGCGGCCGATGACCAGGGTGGTGGCGGCCACCTCGCGCACGGTGCCGGCATCCGGCCCCGCCACCACCTCCAGGCGGCACCGCCGGACCTTGAAGGTCTCCGGCGCGTCACCCCGGTCGACCAGCCAGGTGCCGCTGTCGACGTCGTCGGCCGGCGGTGCCATCGGCAGCGACGGTACCACGCGTCGCTTTGGCTTCGCCAAGGCCATGCTAGGCTCGGCCCATGGCACTGGCACAAGCTCGAGTCATTCGTGGTGCGGTCGCGACGCTCGGCGTCAGCGATCGCGTGGCCTTCCTCCGCCGCACCTACGCGCACCTCGGCGTCGCGCTGGTGGCGTGGACCGCGCTCACCGCCGGCATTATGCAGACCGAGTGGAGTCTGCGCATGTCGGCGGCGATGTTGTCCGGGGGCGGCTCCTGGCTCCTGGTGATGGGCGCGTTCATGCTGGTCGGCTGGGGCGCGCAACGCCTGGCGCAGTCACCGTCGTCGCGCGGCCTCCAGTACCTGGGCCTGGCCATCTTCGTCGTGGCCGAGGCGCTGATCCTCCAACCGCTGCTGTGGGTGGCCTACCTGACGAGCAAGTCGGGCGCCGACTTCCAGGCATCATCCTCCAACCGGCGTGCTCACGGGCATCATCTTCGTGGGGCTGACCGCGACGGTGTTCATCACCAGAAGGACCGTTCATGCGCGGGGCCCTGGTGATCGGCTCGTTCGCGGCGCTGGGCGTCATCGTCGCGTCGATCATCTTCGGGTTCAGCTGGGCGTCGTCTTCACCGGCCTGATGATCGCCCGATGGCCGGGTACATCCTCTACCAAGACCAGCTCCATCACGGAGCTTCCGCCGACCGCCCACGTGGCCGCCGCGCTGATGCTGTTCTCGACCGTGGCGACCCTGTTCTGGTACGTGCTGCGGCTCCTCATGGAGCTCAACCGCCGCTGACCGCGCCGGCCAGGCCGAGCGCCTCCCGACGAGCCCCCGCTGCCGCGGCCGGGCTCGTCGCCGTTCCGCCCTGCCGGCGCCGCCCGGGTTCGCTATACTGGCCAGACATGGTCGCGGTTGCCCAGGTTCCTGTCGACGACGCCACCGCGAAGCTGGTCGCCGCGATCCGGCGCCTGGAGGCCCAGGTCGGCACCGTGGTGCGCGGCAAGTCCGGCGCCATCCGGCTCGCGGTCACCACGCTCCGCGGCCACCTGCTCATCGAGGACATCCCCGGCGTCGGCAAGACCACGCTGGCCCGGGCCGTGGCGGCGTCGGTGGGGGCACCTTCCACCGCATCCAGTTCACCAGCGATCTGCTGCCGTCGGACATCACCGGCGTGTCGATCTTCGACACCGCGGCCCGCGCCTTCGAGCGCGGCGCGGACCGATCTTCGCCAACGTGGTGCTGGCCGACGAGATCAACCGCACCGCGCCGCGGACCCAGTCGGCGCTGCTCGGGCCATGAGCGAGGGCCAGGTGTCGATCGACGACACCACGTACGCCCTGCCGTCGCCGTTTCTGGTGATGGCGACCAGAACCCGGTCAGCGCTTCGGCACCTACCCGCTGCCCGAGTCGCAGATGGACCGGTTCCTCTTGCGCATCCAGCTGGGCTACCCCGAGCGATCGGTCGAGCGGACCCTCCTGCGCGAGCGCGGCAGCGAGGACCCGGTGGCGGCGCTGACGCCGGTCATCGACCGCGCCACGATCGCCGCGGCCCAGCGCGCCGTCGAGCAGGTCGCCATCGCCGAGCCGCTGCTCGACTTCTACGCCCTGGCCATCATCGACCAGACACGCACCAGCGCGCAGATCACCGTCGGGGTGTCGACCCGCGGCGCCCCCTGGGACCCGCGCCGCCCAGGCCCACGCCCTGGTCGAGGGCGCGTACTGCGTGCCCGACGATTTCAAACAGCTGGCGGTGCCGGCCATCGCCCACCGCGTCACGCTGCCGTCGACCCACGACTCGCTGGGCCGCACCCGGGCGAGGCCGAGCGCATCGTCGCCGAGCTGGTCGCCAGGTGCCCGGTGCCGACCTGACCACCCGGCGGCCGCGCCGACCTGTGGCGCCGGACCTGGCGGCGCCTGCGTCCACCGCGCCGCCTGCGCTTCACCCGCGACGGTCACTGGTTCGTGTTCCTGGCGCTGGCCATCGGCCTGGCCGCCATCAACACCGGCAACAACCTGCTGTACCTGCTCTTGGCGTGGCTCCTGTCGTTCATCATCGCCTCGGGCGTGCTGTCGGAGCTGACCATGCGCGGCCTGGCGGTCACCCGGCGGCCGGCGCCGGAGGTGTTCGCCAACCAGCCGTTCCTGATGGAGATCTCCGTCGAGAACACCAAGGCCGGGCTGGCGTCGTTCTCGATCGAGATCGAGGATCTCGTCGACGGCCGGCCGCTCGACAAGAAGTGCTACTTCCTGAAGATCCCGCCAGGCCGCACCCAGCGCACGTCGTACCGCCACACCTTCAGCCGGCGCGGTCGCTACCGGTTCGACGGGTTCCGGGTCGCCACCCGCTTCCCGTTCACGTTGTTTCGCAAGTCACGCGACACCGCCGCCGCCGGCGACGTCGTTGTACCCGCCTGGTGCCGGTGTCGGCCCTACCGCGGCCGCCAGCGCGGCGTCGGCACCAGCGATCGGCTGGGCCGCCACGGCGAGTTCTTCGGCCTGCGCGAGTGGAAAGACGGCGACGATCGCCGGGCCATCCACTGGCGCTCGACCGCGCGCACCGGCCGCCTGGTGGTGCGCGAGCTCCACGACGAGATCGAGCGGCAGGTCACCATCGCCGTCGACAACGCGGTGCCGCCGCCGGTCGCCCAGGCCCTGGCGGCCGGGACCCGGCTGCGCGAGGACGGCGGTGGCCGAGCCTTGGAACAGTGGTCGCGGTGGCCGCCAGCCACGCCGTCACCTACCTCGAGCGCGGCTGGGCGGTCGCGGTGGTCGCGCGGATTGATGGTGCCGGACGCGGCCCGGGCCAGCGCAGCCGCATCCTGCGCGAGCTGGCGCTGCTCGCCGCCACCACCGACGCCGCCCCTGCCGACCCTCGGCCCCGCCGCCCGGATCGGGTGCTGGTCGTGCCGGCCGGCGTCGCGGCCCGCGGCCGCCTGGCGCCGATCGTGGTGGGCTGACCGCGTGCGCTTCGCCATCACACAAGACCACCAGCTACCTGGCGTTGGCCTGCGCTACCGTGCATGGTCAGCGGCGGCATGGGTGTCGCCCATCGTGTTCGCCATCGGCGTGGTCGGCCTGGCCGGGTCGTGGTTCATCGAGCCGCCGCGGGTCGGATCGAGCGCTACGCCTGGATGTTCACCGCGGCGTCGGCAGTCGGAGCTGGCCTACGCGCTGACCATGGCGGTCACCACCGGCGACTACCTGGGCTACGGCGGCGGCTTCCTGGTCATCCTCACCGTCGCGCGCGCCGCCACCCGGCGCAGCGCCCGCGACTGGCAGCAGCTGTACCTGCTGGCGTTCCTCATGCTGGTGGCGGGCTCGGTCCTCAACGGCGAGATCAGCTACGCGGTGTGCTTCTTCGGCTTCGTCGTCACCGGCACCTGGGCGCTCATCCTGTTCCACCTGCGGCGCGAGATGGAGGACAACTTCCTGCTCAAGCACGCCGATCCGCGCGCCTCGCAGCGGGTCGAGATCCGCCGCATCCTCGAGTCGCGCCGCATCGTCGATCGCCGGTTCCTGGTCGGCACCGGGTTCACCACGGTCGGCTTCTTCGTCCTGGCCATCGAGCATGTTCCTAGCCATCCCCCGGGTCGGCACCGGCATCTTCTTCCGGGGCAAGGGGGGGCCGCGCATCGGCCGGCTACTCCGACGGGGTCAAGCTGGGCAGCCACGGCCGCATCCGTGATGCGGGTGACGGTGTCGACGCCGGCGCTGCGGGGCCGGCGCGCGCCGTACCTGTACTGGCGCGGCGTGGTGTTCGATCACTACGCCCGCGGCCAATGGAGCCACGCGGCGCCCACGACCCAGGCCGCGAGCGAGCGGCTGCCCGGCAACCGCGAGCGGCGCCTGATGTACAGGCCGGGCAGCGTGGCGCAAGCGCCCGAGGCGGCGCTGGCCCGGACCGTGGCGCAAGACATCTGGCTCGACCCGGTCGGCTCGGACGTGATGTTCGCCGCCTCGACGCCGGTCGGCTTCGAGGTCCGGCCCGCCAGCCGGCACCCGCGGCCCGCTCGAGCGCAACGACGAGGTGCGGGTGCGACACGACAGCCCCATCCACTATCGCGCGTGGTCGGCGGTGGAGCCTCCGGCGGCGGAGGCCGTGGGCGCGGCCCGGTCGGCCGGCGTACGGTCGCCGACGACGACGTCGCCAGCTGCCCCGGAGATCTGCGCCGGCGACGCGGGCCCTGGCCCAGGAGATCGTCGCGGGGCCACCACCGACTACGCCAAGGCGGTGCGCCTGCGCGACTGGCTGCAGGGCAACCTGAGCTACACGCTCGACCTGCGCGACCCGGGCGGCCGCGAGCCCATCGACTACTTCTTGTTCGAGCGCAAGGCCGGCCACTGCGAGTACTTCGCGTCGGCGTTCGCGGTGATGGGCCGCGCGGTCGGCCTGCGCACCCGCAGCGTCAACGGCTTCCTCGGCGGCGAGTGGAACGAGTTCGACGACTACATCACGGTGCGGCCGGCGACGCCCGCGTGGACCGAGGTCTACTTCGAGGGCTTCGGCTGGCTCACCTTCGACGCCACGCCGTCCGGGCGAGGTCGATCAACTCGGCCGCGGCGCGGCCGGAGCAGTTCGCCAAGCTGCGCCGCTGGCTCGACACCCTGCGGTTCCAGTGGAACAAGTGGGTCATCGACTACGACCTGACCCAGCGGGTGTCGATGTTCCGCTCGATCGGTCAGCAGCTGCGCCGAGGCCGGGCGCGCGCTGGCGGCAGCCGGCCGCGAGGTCGAGCCACGCGGCCCGCCGGTGGTGGCCGGCCTGTACCCGCGGCCGACTGGCCACATGGCTGGCCGAGGCGCCGGCGTCCGGGCACCGGCCTCACCGCTCGCAGTCGGCGCCGCGTATCCAGGCCCAGACCGAGCTGGCCCGTTCCAGCGCGCGGCGCGCAAGCGGCCGCGCCGGCGATCACCCCGCGCGAAGGAAGCGGCCCGGGAGCTGTCCGAGCGTGGCGTGGCCGGGGCGGCGCCGCTGGCCACGCTGACGAACTGTACTACGCCGGTCAGTGGGGCGGCCGCACGTCGACGACGAGGTGCTCGCGACCGCGCGCCGCCTGGCCGGCGAGATCGACGCCGCCGTGCGATCCCGCACGGGACGCTGACCGTGCCGCGCTTGGGCTGCAGGCCCCGCTGCCAATCTGGCGCGGGCGGGGCCACGAAGTTGGTGGTCGCGATCGGCATGTTGGCCATGGGGCACGCCTCGACGCTCGCCGTCGGCGGCACTGCCCTTGCAAGGCGTCCGATGCTGTTCCGCTCGCTCACGCCCGTGCTCGTCCTCGCCGCGCTGGCTGCGCTGGTCGCGCCCAGCGCCCGGGCCGACCAGCTCAGCGGCGGCAAGATCGCCCTGAAGCTGAAGCTGCCACCCGAGAACGGTGGCACCGGGTTCGAGGCGCCCAGCGCGACCTACCTGGCTCGGTACTTCAACTTCTCACGGTGCGTGTGCGACACCGACACCACCACCAAGGAGTACGAGGTCGAGTACACGTGGGACGGCGGCTCGCCGCCGAGCCCGGTGCCGTCGGTCGACCTCCACCCGTGGGCCGGCCAGAACTGCGACTCCGACACCGAGGCCACGCGCGACGCCAACTGCACGCCGTTGCCGCTGTTCACCGCGGCCTCGATCAGCACCCTGGCCCGGGTCGACTACGACCTGCGCGACCTCGTGGCCCGACCGGTCGACGTGCCCCGAGGACAAGCGCGCCGTCCAGCACTGGCTGGTCACCCGAACCGGCACGGTGTGGGACGGCGAGAACCGGTTCAAGCTGTTCGAGAGCGATCCTGACGGCCGACATGCAGCCGCCGCCGCTGCCCGCCACGCTCCGGCTGGTGCCGGAGCCGGGATCATCGTCGGTGGGACGCACTCACGGACACGACCGACATCGACTACTTCCAGGCGCTGTGCGCAAGGCCGACGGCACCAAGGCCCACGACGCGCCGACCAACAGCGCCCGCTTCGAGACGCCGCGCAGCACCTGCCGGCGCGAGCTACAGCTACGAGGATCCCGACGGCCACCGTCGAGAACCCCGGCACCGGCACGCCCGGCACCCTGCCGCTGGCGCTCGGCCAGCTCGACGCGGCGTTCGTGTGCGGCGGGCGGCCGGCACCGCGCGGTCGATGCGCTCGGCAACCTGGAGGATGGGCAAGAGTACTGGGTGGTCCTCGCCGCGGTCGACAAGGTCGCGCAACATAGCGGCCACCTCGATCGATCGGCCGATCACGCCGCAGCGGGTGACCGACTTCTGGGAGGAGCTCAACAACGAGGACGGCAACATCCAGGGCGGCTTCTGCGTCGCCCAGGTCGGCGCCGACGGGCGCCGGGCGCAGCGCTGCTGGTCGGCCTCGCCGCGCTGGTCGCGGTCCGGCGGCGGCGCCGTCGGCGCGCCGGCGCCGTCGCGGCGGCGATCACCCTCGCGGTGGTGCTCATCCCGGCGGTCGCCTCGGCCCAGGAGACCTACTCGCCGTACTGGGACGAGACCCCGACCGACGCGGTCGGCGACGCGCTGCCGACCTGGATCACCCAGGTCCGGCTCGGGCCGTACCGGCCGTCGATCGACGCCAGCTTCGCGTCGAACCCCGGCCCCTACGCCCGGACCTTCCTCAAGGACAGCCTGCTGTTCGAGATCGACGTCCACCGGGTGTGGAGCGTGGCCCGGGGCCAGCTCGGGGTCGGCTTCTCGGCTGGCTACTTCACCAACTCGGCGCTGGCGTGGCAGGACGGCACCTCGCCCGGCCAGCCCGACCGCCCGCGCGCCAGCGGCAACCTGACCCGGGTGTCGATGGTGCCGACCGCCGTGACCGCCATCTACCGGGCCACCATCCTCGACGAC
This sequence comes from Kofleriaceae bacterium, assembly GCA_041389965.1. Taxonomy (GTDB): domain Bacteria; phylum Myxococcota_A; class Polyangia; order Haliangiales; family Haliangiaceae; genus UBA2376. The sequence continues at coordinate 449,469 of JAWKQV010000005.1, forward strand.
GAGCTCGGCCTGCCCCTGGTGCCCTACGTGCGCGGCGGCCTGGCCTACAACGTGTGGTGGATGAAGAACCCGGCCGACGAGCTGTCGGTGGCGATGAGCTGCCCGACCTGCGAGGATCGCGCGATCGGCGGCACCATCGGCGTGGTCGCGGCCGTGGGCCTGGCGATCCGGGCCGAGCGCATCGATCCCACCGCGGCCACCTCGATGCACAACACCGGCATCGAGCACGCGGGGTTCTTCGCCGAGATCGAGGCCGGGTGGATCGACGGTTTCGGCAAGAAGTCCAAGCTGTCGGTGGGCGACACCACCTGGTTCGGCGGCATCACCTTCGAGTTCTAGCGCGCGGCTCGTGAGCGACGCCGTGCCCCCCGAGCCGCGCCAGCTGCGGCTGACCATCGAGTACGACGGCACCGGCCTGGGCGGCTGGCAGCGCCAGAACAACGCCGTCACCGTCCAGGCCTGCCTGGAGGACGCGCTGGCCCGGCTCCTGGCCAGCCCGACCGCGGTGACCGGCGCGTCGCGGACCGACGCCGGCGTCCACGCCCAGGGCCAGGTGGCGACCTTCCGCACCCACCGCTCGATCCCGCCGCACGGGGTGCGGCGCGGGCTCAACACGCTGCTGCCGCCAGGCATCGCGGTCACCGACGTGGCCGAGGTCGCGGCCGACTTCCACCCGCGCTTCTCGGCCACCGGCAAGCACTACCGGTACCTCATCCTCAACCGGCGCGACCGGTCGCCGCGGTGGGCCCGGTGGGCGTGGCATCGCCGCGACCCGCTCGATCTCGCGGCGATGACCGCCGCCGCCGCCCACTTCGTCGGCGAGCGGGACTTCGCGGCCCTGCGGGCGGTCGGCTGCGGGGCCCGCACCACCCGCCGGCGGATCGACCAGGTGCGGCTGCACGACCTCGAGCCAGACCTGCTGGCGGTCGACGTGGTCGGCAACGCCTTCTTGCGCAACATGGTCAGGATCCTGGCCGGCACCCTGGTCGACGTGGGCGACGGGCGCTTCACGCCCAGCCAGATCCCCGAGATCCTTGACGGCCTCGACCGGACCCGGGCCGGTCAGACCGCCCCGGCCCACGGGCTGACCCTGGTCGAGGTCTTCTATCCACCGCCTCGTGTAAGCTCGGCCGCGGACGTGACGTTGAGGAGATGACCGCCCGTGGTTTCGGAACCCGCCAGTGAGCTCGCCCTCGACGAAGAAGCGCGGCTCATCCGAAACGCCCAGGCCGGTGACCTCGACGCCATGCGCCCGCTCCTCGAACGCTACGCTCCGCCGCTGTACGCCTCGGTGATCCTGCCGCGGCTGGGCAACCCGGTCGCGGCCGAGGACATCCTGCGCGACACGCTGGCCACCGCCGTCGAGAAGATCGACCGGTTCACCTGGCAGGGCAAGACCATCTATCCGTGGCTGCGGCAGATCGCCATCAACAAGGTGTTCGACCTGCACCGGAGCACGAAGCGCTCGCGGCGGCTGGTGGATGCGCTGGCCCAGGAGCTGCCGGTCGAGACCGATCCCGACGGCGCGGCCGACGCCTTGCTGATGGCCGACCAGGAGCGCGCCGCTCACCGGGCCCAGATCGACGCCACCTTGGGGCAGCTGAGCGAGCGCTACCGGACCGCCATCGAGCTGCGCTTGATCCAGGAGCTGTCCCGCGACGAGTGCGCGCGCCGGTTGGCCATCACGGTCGGCGCCTTCGACGTCTTGCTCCACCGCGCTGTGCGCTCGTTCCGGGAGCGCTACGGTGATCGGAGCGCTGGATGACCATGACCCCCGATGAACCTGATCGCCCCGCACCGCCGGCCACGCCGGCCGAGGACAGCCCCGCGACCGAGGCCGAGCGGGCCCGCGCGCGCGCGTTCGCGGACCTGATCGACAAGGTGGTGGCGGGCCGGCCCCCGGCCGCGGTGTCGTCGGAAGACCAGGACCTGCTGGAGGTGGCGACGGTGATCCGCGCCGCCACGCGCCCGGCGGCCCTCCCGGCGCGTCGGACCGAGGCGCTGATCGAGGGCGCGCTGGCCACCGCCATCGAGCGGCGCGCCGGCCGCGCCGGGCCGGGCCGGCGACGCGGCGGCGGTGGTGCCGATCAGCGCCGCGGCTGCGCGACGGCGGCCCGGGCGCCGTGGTTGGTCGCGGCGGCCACCAGCCTGGTCGCGGCAGCGGCGCTGCTTTGTGGGCGCGCGAGTTATCCGCCGCTGCCCGGCCGCCGACGTCGCGACCGCCACGACCGCCGCGGCGCTCCCCGAGGAGCGCGGTCGCGCCCGGCCGACGCCCTGGTGGGCGTCATCGCCCCGCCCAGGCCGGTGCCGCGGTCGATCGCATCGACGCGATTCATGCCGATCGACTCGGCGGGTATCGAGATCGTACGATGGCAGGAGGCAGCCGATGACCCGCGCACGATGGTTCGCGTCCGCAGCCCTCAAGCCACCCTGGTGGCCGGCGCGGCGGCGTGCGACGCCCTGGCCGACCGCGCCGGCGGCTCGGTGACCCGGGTCACTGCCCTGGAGGACGCCATCGACGAGGCCTGATGGTGGCCTTGGCCCAGGCCAAACCCTACCACAAGGCCAAGGTCTGGCATGAGCTGATGGTAAGCCCGACCTGGCGATCGACGCGGTCAAGCGTGCTGTCGGCCTGGTTCCTGGACGGCGCGCCCGAGGCCGAGGACGTGGGCCGACGCCCGCGCCATGCTGGCCAAGCTGCTGTTGGCTCAGGGCGAGGCCGACGCGGCCATGCGCGAGATCGACGCCGGCCTCGCCGCCGGCACCCGCGCCGTTCCTCGTCGCCAACCTGTACACCGTGCGCGGCGAGGTGCTCGAGGCCCAGGCCGCGCGGTTGACGCCAGCACCGCCCCCGACGACCGCACCCGGGCCCGCGAGCTGCGCCGCGAGGCCATCGTCGCCTACGACAAGTCGATCGCGATCAACGACGCGCTCCAGGTCCGCTTGATGGAAGCGCCGGTGAGCGGCCGGTCGGCGCCGGCCGGCACCGCGCGGCGGGCCGGGCGCGGGCCTGCGGCTGCGCTGGCGCTGGCGGCGCTGGCGGCCTGCGCGGGGCGTGGCCCCAGGCGCCGGTGGCGCGGGCCGAGCTGCAGGCCAAGCGCAACGAGATCACCGCGCTGTCGATCCAGATCCGCGACTGGCGGCGGAGCGCCGGCCTGGGGGTCGAGCCCGACGACGCCGAGGTGCTGGCGATGGTGCGGACCACCGCGTGGCCACCGCGGCCCACGCGTGCGTGCTGCTGGCGCCGCCGGCCCCGCCCCGCTGCGCCGAGGAGTTGGCGCGGCCATTTGCGAGAACGCCGAGGACATCTGCGCCATCGCCGACGAGCTGGGCGACGACGACTGGTCGTAGCGTGCGACAGCGCCAAGGCGTCGTGTCGCGAGGCGCAGGAGCGCTGCTGCGGTGCGCCCGGGCGCTGCCGCCGAGGTCGCGCCGTGACCTGGGCGCGGCCGCGGCGGGGCTGGTCGCGGCGCTGGTGCCGGTCGCGCTGGTGGCGTGCGGCGCGGCGCAGCGCCTGGCGATGGCGCCCGGGACCGATGCGCAGCCGGGCTCCGCCGGTGGGCTGCTGGCGCCGGTCGCCGAGGTGCACGCCGAGATCGACACGCTCGACGCGGCGCTCCAGCGCGACCGCGATCAAGCTCGGCGTCGCCGCGCTCGACCGTGGCGGCGGCGCACCCGATGGCAGCCGACGCCGTCGGCGCCACCTGCGTGCGCGCGACCAGCACCACGTGCACCGACGTCTGCACGCTGGCCGACGCCATCTGCGGCAACGCCGACCGCATCTGCGAGCTGGCGGCGACCTTGCCGGGCGACGCCTGGGCCGAGCAGCGCTGTGACGCGGGCAAGGCCACCTGCCAGGCCGCCGGCGAGCGCTGCTGCAGCTGCGCCGGCCCGTGAGCGGACCGCTGGCCCAGCGGCCAGCGTGATCGAGGTCGCAGCGGGACCTGCCGCGCGCCTGGCGTCGGTGGCCGGTCCGCGGGTATTTTCAGGCGGTGTTCGGTCGGCTCGCTGGCGCGCTCGTCGCCGTCGTCGTCGCGGCGGGCCCCGCGCGGGCCGGCGTCGAGGTCGGCACGCTGTCGCCGCGCGCCATCGGCCACGCCGGCGCCAACCTGGCGTCCGACGACGGCGCCGCGGCCGCGTTCTTGTGCCCGGCGGCCATCGCCCGCCGCGACCAGCGCCGCGCCCAGCTGGCCGCGGTGGCCCAGGACGACGAGGCCAGCCTCACCACCGCGACGCACCCGCGGGTCGACGACGTCGGCGGCGCCGCCATCGGGCCGCTGTTCGGCGCGCAGGGCCACCTCGGGCCCGTGGTGCTGGCGGTCAGCCTGGCCACGACCGAGCAGTTCGACCACCAGCTGGCGGCGCCGGCCACTGGCCTGCCGACCGACGAGGTCGCGGCCCGCTACCCGCACCGCTACGGTGGCCTGACCGCGAGCTGGACCCGGCGCACCCTGGCGGCGGCGGCGGCGGTGCGCCTCACCGACTCGCTCGCGGTCGGCGCGGCGGTCACCCTGGGCCAGGTCGACGTGGCCGAGCGCCGCCGGCTGTGGGCGGGCTTCGCCGGGCGCGATCCGCTGGCCCGGCCCGATCGCGACATCGACGTGACGGTCACCGCCGGCGACGGCCTGGTGCCGGGGGGCGCCGTCGGCCTGCTGTACGCGCCGCTCGATGCCCAGCTCGAGCTGGCCGCCGGCGTGGCGTGGAGCGACGACGCGCGGGTCGACGGCGAGGTCGCCGCGGTCGCCACCGGGCCGCGCCCGATCGTGACCGCGGTCGCCCCGACCGCGACCGCGCGGTTTGGCGCCGGGCTGACCGCCGCGGTCGGCGCCCGCTGGCTGAGCGAGCGCTACGCGGTGGAGACCGCCGCGAGCTGGACCGCCTACCCCACCGGCGCGACCGGCTGGACGATCCGCGGGGTCGAGGTGGTCGACGAAAGCGGCGCCCGGGCCCGGCTCACCGCGCTCCCCAGCCGCCTGCCGCGGCGGGCCCACGGCGCGGTGGCCGCCGCCGTCGACGTGGCCGCGGTGCCCGGCTTCGCGTGGCGACGCTGGGCTACCGCTGGTCGTCACCGGCCAGCTCGGGGCCGACCCTGGCGACGGTCGGCGCGGATCTCGGCGGCCACACCCTGGCCGGCGGCGTCGAGCTGACCCTGGGCGACGCCACCCTGACCCTCGGCGTGTCGCGCCAGCTGGCCCGATCGGTCACCGTCACCGGCCCCGGCCTGTCCCTCGACAACCCGTTCCCCGGCGGCGTCGCCCCCGCCAACCTCGGCACCCACACCACGTCGATCGACCAGATCGGGCTCGGCCTCGAGCTGGCGACGCCGTGAGCTACTCGACGTAAATGACGCCGGCCATCCCGCCGGTGAAGTGGAAGTCGCAGTAGTACGGGTAGGCACCGGCGGTGGGGAACGTGAACGTCGCGGTCGTGCCCACCGTGGTCGCGGTGATGGGGCCCCCGGACATCGGCTGCGCGGTGGCCCCGACCACGGTCCCGGCCTGGAGCGGGTGGCCCGCGAACGAGCCGTTGAAGGTCACCGCCTGGCCGGCGGCGATGCGCATGCAGGCGGGGCTGTAGGCCAGGCCAGCCGCGCCGCCGAACGCGATCGCCCGGCTGGCCGCGGCCCCGGTGCGATCGTCGGCGCCGGCCTGGGTACAACCGTTGAGCATGGCCGCGGCCGCGTCGGGCGGCACGGCGTCGGGTGGCATCGCGTCGACGGTGACGGGGGCATCCGGCACGGCCGCGTCGACCAACGCGGCGTCGATGGCGGCGTCGATCGGGGGCGGCGCGTCGAGCACCACGGCGGCGTCGACCGGCACGTGCTCATCGTCTCCGCCGCAGGCGACCGCGGCGACCACACAACACAACCAGGCGAGGCGCTTCATGCCTACCTGGGTAGCATCCTGGCCGGGGCCAGGTCTACTTCGACCGCTTGCCCGCGGGCAGCGCCTTGCCCTTGGCCGGCGGCGCGTCGCCGCCGATGGCGTCGTCGATCTCGAAGAAGCCGCCCAGGAACCCGCCGACGGCGGCGCCGAACACCGGCTGCCAGTCCTGCACCTGGCGCGGGGCATCGGCCAGAAACGACAGCGACAGCGCGAAGCCGCCCCACACCCGGTCGACCAGCGCGTAGGCGCCGCAGCCCACGCCGAAGCCGAAGATGGCCTTGAGGATCGACACCCAGGTGGTGCCGTCCTTGTCGGTGATGAGCGCCCACAGCGGCCGCCCGGCCACCAGGCCAACCAGGGCCCCCACGGCGCCGTAGGTCACCCAGTTCCAGCCGCCGTGCAGGCCCAGCGCGAACGCGCCATACCCGAGCGCCGCGCCGACCAGCGCGCCCTTGATGAGTCCGAGGATGAGCTTCAGCACCTACCGACAGGATGCGCGCAAACCTCGGGCTCGGCAACCGCGACCGACACCGGGCCGGTCGATCGCCGCTGGCGCTACGACTCGTCGCCGCCGTGGAGCAGCGGCGTCGGCACCTGGGCCAGCCGCTCCACCAGGCGGGCGGTCTCGGCCCGGAACTTGGCGAGGGCGGCCTTGGGGACGCCGGCGGCGCGGGTCGGCTTGAGCGACTGGAAGTCGACGTAGCTGCCGTTTTGCTTCACGCCGAAGTGCAGGTGCGGCCCGGTCGACAGGCCGGTGTTGCCGGAGTACGCGATGACGGTCTTGGCCGACACCCGATCGCCGACCTTGATGCCGGGGGCGAACTTCGACAGGTGCATGTAGAGCGTCACCAGCCCGTTGTCGTGGCGGATGGTGACCATGTTGCCGGCGCCGCCGGCCGGCCCGCGCTGGGTGATGGTGCCGTCGGCCGCCGACCACACCGGCGTGCCCACCGGGCAGGCGAAGTCGGTGCCGAAGTGGCCCTTCACCCGGTGCAGCACCGGGTGCATGCGCTTGGGGTTGAAGCCCGACGACACCCGCGCGAACTTGAGCGGGGTCTTCAGCATGCTCTTTTCGACCGAGGCGCCGGTCTCGTCGTAGTACCGGCCCGGCTTGTCCCCGGCCTGCCAGTAGAACGCGCGGAACGGGCCGTCCTTGCCGACGTACTCGGCCGCCAGGATGCGGCGGTAGCGGAGGAACTGCCCGCCGGCGAACTCCTTCTCCACCACGACCCGGAAGGTGTCCCCGGCCCGGGTGTCGTTATAGAAGTCGATATCGTAGGCGAACACGTCGACGAAGAAGCTGACCAGGCCACCGTCCTCGCCCGCGGCCTTGATCGAGGCGTACAGCGAGCCCTCGATCTGACCGCCGATCTCGACGGTCTCCACCGTGGTCTCCGCCTCGTGCTTCTCGGCCCCGAGCACCCCGGCGGCGTCGCGCACCACCTTGACGGTGACGGTCTTGGACACCACCAGCTCGAACGACACCACCTGGCCGGACGCGTCGACCACCAGCTTGTAGGTCTGGCCGACCCGCAGGTTGCGCAGATCGAACAGCTGGCCCACGGCGCGGATCAGCTCATCGGCGGCCGCCGCGCTCAGGTTGGCGCCGTCGGTGCCGCGCAGGATCTTGCCCAGGCTGTCGCCCTTCGCCACGGCGCCGCTTTTCGAGCGCGGCCCGTCGGCGGGCAGCTCGGCGGCCACCGGCCGCGGCGGCGGCGCTGGCGCCGGATCGATGGTCGAGGTCCCGACGCTGTTGGCCTTGGCCCGCACGTCACCGATGCTGGTGCCGTCGCGCCACAGGAAGACGTACAGGTTCACCAGGACCAGCACGCCCAGGACAAAGAACACCCGCACCGTGCCGCGGCGGGCCGGGCCCCGGGCGCCGAGCTCCGGCAGGGGAGCGCGTGCCGATTTCTTGCGCGGGAGGGATCGCTTGTCGACCATGCGGGCAGATTCCGTGAACGCTCCTACTACCACGACCGCGGCCCGGGCGGCAAAAACCCTGGGCCCCACCGCCCGGCGGGTGTGCGCCGGCCGCCCGGAGGCCGCGTGACCCGACCGATCCCCGCGACCCGTGAGCAACTGGACCTTTTCGGCGACGCAAGTAAGGTCGCCGCCCCCGGCCGGCCCACCGCGCCGGCGATCTCCGATCCTCCCCCGACGAGCACCATGTCCCGAAAATCACCCGTGGCCCCTCGCACCGTCCGCTCTTCCGGCTCGGACGAGCCGCCCCCGCCCACCGACATCTACGGCGGCGGCGGCGACGACGACGACGGGTCGCTCGCGGACCTGGCCCGCACCCGCTACCTCAACTACGCGCTGTCGGTCATCACGTCGCGCGCCCTGCCCGACGTCCGCGACGGCCTCAAGCCGGTCCAGCGCCGCATCCTGTACGCGATGCTCCACGACGAGCACCTGCGGCCCGAGGCCAAGCACCGCAAGAGCGCCAAGGTGGTCGGCTCGGTGCTGGGCCGCTACCACCCGCACGGCGACAGCTCGGTCTACGACGCCATGGTCCGCATGGCCCAGGACTTCACCCTGCGGCTGCCGCTGGTCGACGGCTCGGGCAACTTCGGCTCGCTCGACGGCGACAGCGCCGCGGCCTACCGTTACACCGAGTGCCGGCTGGCGCCGCCGGCCATGGAGCTGCTGCGCGAGCTCGATCAGAAGGTGGTGGCGTACCGGGCCAACTACGACGGCACCACCACCGAGCCCCAGGTGCTGCCGGCGCGGTTCCCCAACCTCCTGGTCAACGGCTCGACCGGCATCGCCGTCGGCATGGCCACCAACATCCCGCCCCACAACCTGCGCGAGGTGACCTCGGCGCTGGTGGCGCTCATCGACGACCGGTCGCTGACCACGACCAACCTGATGAAGTACGTGCAGGGGCCCGACTTCCCGACCGGCGGGCAGATCCTCAACTCCAAGCCCGAGCTGCGCGCCATCTACGAGGCCGGCCACGGCGCGATCCGGGTCCGCGGCGAATACAAGGTCGAGGAGCGCAAGCGCGGCGGCCAGGACCTGGTGATCACCTCGATCCCGTGGGCCCTGACCAAGGCCGACATCGTCGAGAAGATCGCCGAGGTCATCCTGGCCCGCAAGCTGCCCTACCTGCTCGACGTGCGCGACGAGTCGACCACCGACGTGCGCATCGTGCTCGAGATCAAGCGCGACGCCGACCCGGCGATCGTGATGGCGTACCTGTACAAGCACACGCCGCTGCAGGTGAACTTCAACCTCAACATCACCGCGCTGGTGCCGCAGCCGCGCCCGCCCGAGCACGGGCCCGACGCCCCCGAGCCGCCGGCCCAGCCGCAGCGGATGGGCCTCAAGGAGGTGCTGATCCACTTCCTCGACTTCCGCCAGGACGTGACCCGGCGCCGGTTCGAGTACGAGCTGGCCGAGCTGCGCCGGCGGATCCACATCCTCGAGGGCTTCGCCACCATCTTCGACGCCCTCGACGAGACCATCAAGATCATCCGGGCCTCCGACGGCAAGGCCGACGCCGCCGGCAAGCTGATGAAGCGGTTCCGCCTCGACGAGGTCCAGGTCGAGGCCATCCTCGAGCTCAAGCTGTACAAGCTGGCCAAGCTCGAGATCAACGTCATCCGCGACGAGCTGCGCGACAAGGCCAGCGAGGCCAAGCGCATCGACGGCATCCTCAAGAGCCCGGCCAAGCTGTGGAGCGTCATCCGCAGCGAGCTGGAGGCGGTGGCGGCCGAGCTGGCCACCAAGCGCCGGACCGTGACCGGCGGCGCGGTCGAGGAGATCGAGGTGTCGGACGACGCCTTCATCGTCGACGAGGACGCCCACGTGGTGATCACCAAGGACGGCTGGATCAAGCGGGTGCGCGAGCTCAAGGACCCGGCCCAGACCCGCACCCGCGAGGGCGACGGCGTCATGGCGGTGCTGCCCGGCTCGACCAAGGAGAAGGTCATCTTCCTGTCGAGCACCGGCTCGGCCTACGTGGTCAAGATCAACGACATCGCGGCGTCGACCGGCTACGGCGACCCGGCCCAGAAGTACTTCAAGATGAGCGACGGCGAGCGGATCGTCGCCGCGATGTCGATGGACCCGCGGCTGCCGGTGCCGGACACCATGCTGGCGATCACCCGCGACGGCTACGGCCTGCGCTTCGCGCTGGCCGCCCACGCCGAGGTCACCACCAAGGCCGGCCGCCGCTACGCCAAGCCGGCCAAGGGCGACGAGGTGGTCGCGGTGGTGGGCGTCACCGACGCCGACGTGGTGGCGGTCGCCACCAGCGCCGGCCACGTGCTGCAGTGCGCGGCCACCGAGATCAACAAGCTCGAGGGCCCCGGCCGCGGCGTCACCGTGATCAAGACCGGCGACGGCGATCACGTCATCGGCGTGGCGGTGGGCGGCAAGGGCACCCAGCTGGTCATCGAGAACGCCGCCGGCAAGGCCTTCACGGTGACCTGCGACCCCAAGCAGGCGACCAGCCGCGGCGGCAAGGGCCACCAGCTGCAGAAGAAGACCACGTTCACCCGCCCGGCCGAGCCGGTCACGATCCCGAGCCTGACCACGGCCGGGGAAGGTAAGTAGCCATGGCCACCGCGAAGAAATACAGCGGCAGCGAGATCCAGGTCCTCGAGGGCCTCGAGCCGGTGCGCAAGCGCCCGGGCATGTACATCGGCGGCACCGGCAAGGACGGCTACCACCACCTGCTGTGGGAGATCGTCGACAACTCGATCGACGAGGCCATCAACGGCCACGCCACCAAGGTCGAGGTCACCCTGCACGCCGACGGCCGGAGCGCCACCGTCGAGGACAACGGCCGCGGCATCCCGATCGATCTGATGCCCAAGTGGAAGAAGACCGCGCTCGAGGTGGTGTTCACCACGCTGCACTCGGGCGGCAAGTTCGAGCGCGGCGAGAGCTACCAGGTGTCGGGCGGCCTGCACGGCGTCGGCTCGGCGGTGGTCAACGCGCTGTCGAGCGAGCTGGTGGTCCAGGTCAAGCGCGACGGGGCCCGCCACGAGATGCGGTTCTCGCGCGGCGGCGTGACCGGGAAGTTCAAGAACACCGGCCCGTGCCGCGGCACCGGGACCACCGTCAAGTTCCGGCCCGACGACGAGGTGTTCGGCTCCAAGCTGAGCTTCGACGCCAGCCTCATCGCCGAGCGCCTGGAGACCAAGAGCTACCTGCACCACGGCCTGGAGATGGTCTTCATCGACGAGACCGCTCGCGGCGACGACGGATCCCGCAGCCCGGTGACCCACCGCTACCACCACGAGCAGGGCATCGCCGAGTGGTTGCCGACCCTGGTCGCGGCCCGCGGCAAGCTGCCGGTGCCGGCCACCGGCGGGCTGTTCTACCTCGAGAAGAAGGACGACGACGCCAAGCTGGGCGTCGAGCTGGCGCTGCAGTGGACCGAGGCCACCGACGATCTCATCAAGAGCCACGTCAACAGCGTGCCGACCCCCGACGGCGGCACCCACGACGCCGGCCTGCGCGCGGCCATCGTCAAGGGCGTGCGCAACTTCATCTCCACCCACGGGCTGGACCCCAAGGGCGTGACGCTGACCGCCGAGGACATCCGCGAGGGCGTGGTCGCGATCCTGTCGACCTACGTCCACGACCCGCAGTTCCAGAGCCAGACCAAGAACCGGCTCAACAACCCCGAGGTGGCCAGCCAGGTCGAGCAGCTGGTGCGCCCGGCGCTGGAGAACTACCTCAACGGCAACCCCAACTGGGCCCAGGCGGTGGTGGCCCGCACCATCATCGCCGCCCGCGCCCGCGAGGCCTCGCGCGCGGCCAAGGAGGGCGTCAGCCGCAAGACCGCGGTCAGCCACCGGCTCAACCTGCCGGGCAAGCTGGCCGACTGCGCGTCGACCGACCCGGGCGAGAGCGAGCTGTTCATCGTCGAGGGCGACTCGGCCGGCGGCTCGGCCAAGCAGGGCCGCGACCGGCGGACCCAGGCCATCCTCCCGCTGCGCGGCAAGGTGCTCAACACCTTCCAGGCCAACGACGCCAAGCTGTCCAACAACAAGGAGCTGGGCGACATCGTCAGCGCGCTGGGCTGCGGCATCGGCAGCGACCTCGACCTGGGCAAGCTGCGCTACGGCAAGATCTTCCTCCTGATGGACGCCGACGCCGACGGCCACCACATCGCGACCCTGCTGCTCACGTTCTTCTTCCGCCACATGCGGCCGCTGCTCGACGCCGGCCACATCTACCTGGCCCAGCCGCCGCTGTACCGCATCGACCTGGGCAAGCAGACCCTGTGGGCGCTCGACGACGTCCACAAGGAGCGCCTGCTCAAGCAGCACCAGAAGGGCAACGCCAAGCCCAGCATCACCCGGTTCAAGGGCCTGGGCGAGATGAACCCCGACACCCTCAAGATGACGACGCTCGACCCCAAGCTGCGGTCGGTGCTGCAGGTGCGGGTCAAGCCGGGTGAGGAGCTGCGCACCGACGCGATCATCGCCGACCTGATGGGCAAGGACGTGGCGGCGCGCTTCAAGCTGATCACCGAGCACGCCCACGAGATCGACGACCTCGACGTGTGAGCGCGGCGGCCGCGCGCCGCGGCGACCGGGCGGCGGCGTGGTATCACCGGCGGGTGGCCGGTGCGCGCAGCTCGACGCGGACGCGGACCCGGCGTCCGACCGCGGCGCCGCGGGCGCCCAGCCTGTTCGTCGGACGTGAGCGCGAGCGCGGCCAGCTGGAGCGCGGCCTGGCCCGGGTGCCGGTGGCGGTGGTGTGCGGCCTGGCCGGGGTCGGCAAGTCGAGCCTGGCCTACGCCCTGGCCGAGGCGTGGCCGGGGCCGACCGTCCACGTCGGCGTGACCCGTCCCGAGCTGGGCGCGGTCCTCGACGACCTGCGCCGCGGCCTGGGCCCGGCGCCCGAGGTGCTGGGCGACGACAGCCGGGCCGCCGCGCTGGCGGCGACCCTCGACGAGCTGGGCGGGCTGGCGGTGGTCGACGATCTGCACCGGCTACCGGCGGACGATCAGGCGCGGCTCCTGGCGCTGGTCGGCGAGCGGCTGGCGCGGGGCCGGCTGATCGCGACGTCGCGGGAGCGCCCGGCCGGCGCCCAGGGCTACGACCGGGTCGAGATCCACCTGGGCGGCCTGCCCGAGCGCGCGGCCCGCGCGCTGTGGGCAGCGCTCGACGATCTGCGCGGCGCTACCGGCGGGTTCGCGCGGGCGTTCGCGGCGTCGGGCGGCAACCCGTTCCTGTTGCGCCGCAGCCACGCCGGCGATCCGTCGGGGCCCGATCCGCTGGTGGCGGCGATCGGCTCGCTGCCGGCCGACGCCGGCCGGCTCCTGGGCGCGGTGGCCCTGGCCGCGGCGCCGCTGGGCGCCGACGAGCTGGCCGCGCTGGTCGGGCGCGATCCACGGCCGCTACTGACGATCCTGCGGCGCGCGCTGCTGATCGATCTCGACGGCGACGGCGCGCCGCTATTGCACGAGCTGGTGCGGGGCGCGGCGATCGCGGCCCTGCCGGCCGAGGCGGTGGCCGAGCTCCACGGCCGCCTGGCGACCGCGCTGGCGCCCCGCCCCGGCGCCGACGCCATCGCCGCCACGGTGCGCCACTGGCTGGCGGCGGCCCAGCCGAGCCGGGCCCGGGCCCACCTGGTGGCGCACGGCAAGGCGCTGCTCGACGTGGGGGCCAGCCGGGCGCTGGCCGCGCTGACCGCCGAGGTCGGCACCACCAGCGATCGCGAGGTGACCGCGCTGCGGGCCCGCGCGCTGGCCCGGCTGCTCGACGTCGTCGAGGGTGACAAGGCGCTGCGCCTGGCGCTGGCGGCGCGGCCGCCGTCGGGCAGCGAGCTGTCCGCGCTGGGCACGCTGGCGCTGTGCGCCGGCCGGTTCGAGGACGCCCGCCTGGCCTTGGCCCGGGCCGCCACCGACGCCGAGGCGCCGCCGTCGGTGCGCGCGGCGATCGCCGGGCTGGACGCCGTGCGCCGGTTCCACACCGAATCGCTGGCCGCCGCGCTGACTGGCCTGGCCGCCGCCGCCGAGACCGCCCGCGGCGGCGGGCGCGCGGTCCTGGCTGCCACCGCCACCTACCTGGCGTGGCTCGATCGCTACGCGGTCGGCGCGGACCGCTCGGGGCTGCCCACCACCGACAACCGCGCGCCGTCGGCCCACGGCTACCGCGCCGCCGCCCTCGGCGCGCTGGCGCTGGGCGGCTACGACATCCAGGCCGCGCCCGGCGACAGCGCCCGGGCCCTGGCCGCGCTCGAGGCCGCGCTCGCCGCTCACGACGATCCGCTGGCGCGCATCCACACCGACGGCGTGCGCGCGCTGCGCCAGTGGGAGGACGGCGACCGGCTGGCCGCCGCCGCCGCGCTCCTGGAGCTGGCCGGCCGCGCCGAGGACGCCGGCTACGCGCTGGCGGTCCTGTGGGTGCAGATCTTCGCCGCCCGCATCTCGTTCGTCCTGGGCCGGCGGGTCGAGGCCCGCGGTCTCCTCGAGCGGGTCGGCGAGCGGGCCCGGGCGCTGGGCGCCCACGCGTTGGTCCGCGCCGCGGCGTACTGCAGCGACGACGATCCGGTGGCGCGGCTGGCGGTGGTGCTGCACAGCCCGGCGGCGGCGGCCTCCGCATCGGTCCGCACCCGCGCGTTCCAGGCGCTCGCGGCGGCCGCTCGCGGCGAGGCCGTGACCATCCGCCCCGAGCCCCGCGCCGGCTACCACGTCGAGGAGGCCCTGGCCCACCTGGCGCTGGGCGTGGCCGCCCGGCACAAGGCGCGCGGGGCGGCCGCCTGGGCGCGGGCCCAGCGCGCCGCCGCCGCCGCGCTCGCTGGTGCCGCCGACGCTGACCTGCTGCCCACGCTCCTGGGCGTGCTCGACGGCGATCCGCGCGGCGCGCGGGCGCCGGTGGTGGTCGACGCCGTCCGCCACGAGGTCATCGCCGGCGCGACGACGCTGTCGCTGGGCAAGCGCCCGGTCATGCGCAAGCTGCTCTACGCCCTGGCGGCCCGGCCCGGCGAGCTCCTGTCCAAGGACGAGCTCACCCAGGCCGCGTGGGCCCGGCCCTACGATCCCGTCCGCCACGACAACCCGCTGTTCGTGAACCTGTCGCGGCTGCGCACCCTGGCGCGGCCGGCCGGGCTGTCGATCGAGGCCGACCCCGACCAGGGCGGCTACCGGCTGGTCTGCGCCGACCCGGTGCTGGTCCGCCGCAGCCGTTGAGTGCGCGCGCCCGCCGCACGCGACGCCGGGCGACGGCGCGGTGGCTCGATGGCGTTCGTGCCAGGGCCATGACGCGGCGCGCCATCCCACGTCGCGGATGAACTTGCGGGACACATCCCGCGGCTGCGACTGGCCCGCCGTGCCCAAACCGCGTATCGTCCGGCCTTGAACGGAGAGGCGGCCGCTCGTCGAGGATTCCTCGCAGCCGTCGGCCGTGACCGTCTGGAGGAAGACCATGAAGCGTTTCGCCTGCCTTGCAATCCCTTTCGCCCTCGCCGCTTGCGGTGACAACCTGTCCGGCACCACCCCGATCGACGCCGCCGACAACACCGACTCGGCCGTCGTCATCGACGCCGCGGTCGACGCGCCGCCGATCGACGCGCCGATCGACGCGCCCGCGGTCACCTACGGTGGCACCGTCTCGCTGCTCGAAGCTGCAGTCCTCAACCCTGGAACATCTGGAACCTTCTTCGGGCAGGGCGTCCAGGTCGGAATCTCCTTCTCCGGAAGCGACCAGGTGCCTGGCCCTGTCCTCGAGGAAGCGCCGGGTTCGCCGCTTGGGTGCAAGGCATGGGTCTACACCCGCCAACAGGCCATCGACGCATCGGTCGGGCTCGACCAAGGCCCCATCCAGATCAACTCCCCGGCTGGCGCCCCCACGGCGTTGTTGCCGGCTTGCGTCTTCACCGCGGGCGTCGGCTATTCTTGCCCCGAAGTCTCGACGCAGAGCACGGGCGGCACGATCGCCGCCATTCCGGCTGGCCCGCTCGCGGGGTTTCCGTCGCTGACCGACCTCGACACCATGTTCACCGTGGCTAACTCGACCAACCGCTATGTGCGGATCAGCGGGGCGACCAACGCCGCAAACAACGGGGTGTTCCCGATCCTCGCCGTCGCTGGCGCCAACACCATCGCCTACGGTAACCCCGCGTTCGTGGCCGAGACGATTCCGGCGACCGGTGGTCACATCAACCTAGCCGGCGTCGGACCGACGCCCAGTGCAGCCGACCCTGGATTTCTGGCGGACGTTGCGTCCGTCGACTTTGTCCACGCCGCGGGCGCCAACATCCCCGCCTTCACCGCGACCACCGGCGTGGCCGGGTCCGTCGGGGACGACTTCACCCTCGATATCGCGGACGCGAACCTCCTGAACGCGCTGCCGGCCGATGGTTCCGAGTTCACTGTCTCGTGTGGCACCGGCAGCTGCGCGTCAGGCAGTGCGACGGGCTCGATCCTGAATATTGTCGCGACCGACACGACACCTGGCGCCAGCCCGTTTGACATGCCGCTGCCTACCACGGAGCGGGTCGCGATCCGGTGCGCCGCCGTCGGTCCCGCGGCCAACAGCATCACTATTCCTGCGGCTTATTCGGCGTACTTGATGCGACCCGGCATCAAGCGCATTCAGGCGACGTTTATCCGTGCGACGCTGATGGGACAGAGCGCCCCAACGGTGACTGCCATCTCCGGCCACGCTATCGTTGGCTTTACCAACCGCAACTAAGCTCGCATTGCCTCGATCCTAAAGGCGTCGGGATACCGGCGCCTTTCGGTTTTCGCGCTCTTCGCGCATCCGGGTGACGCCCCGTCGAGCTACTTCCAGGACGCATGATAGAGCACGAGCATGAGGTTGTCGGGGTTGCGGTAGCCGTGGGCGCGCTGGCTGATGCCACGGACGCGGGCGTTGTTGCCCTCCAGGGCGGCGTTGGTGAGGCGCAGCTGCGCCCAGGCGCAGACGCCATCGATGTGCCGCATGAGGCGCTCCCAGAACTCGATCAGCGGCGTCAGGCGGCTGTAGTTGAGGAGCTTGCGCCAGGCCAGAATGCGCGCCTTCATCGTGGCAACGGAGCGCGCAGTCCAGACGTCGCCGAATTGCTCCTTGAGTACGTAGGCGCGGAACAGGCGGGCGTTGGCCTGGAGCAGCACGGCGAGGTTGAGCTTCTTGCGCTTGGGCAGCCGGTCGAACTTGCGCAGGAGCAACCACTTCTTGCCGCGGACGACGGCGCGGTAGATGCCGCCGCGGCGCCACAACTCGGCCTTGCGCACCTCGTCGAGGGCGCGGGTCAGGTAGCGCTCGATGTGAAACCGGTCGAAGACGATCGTCGCCTGCGGCGCGTGCTCGGTGACCGCCGCGATGTAGCCCTTCGCCATGTCCATCGTGACCGCCTCGAGGCGATGGGCGCGCCGGTGGCCGAGCTTGGCGAAGAACCCGCCGAGCGTGTTGCGGTCGCGGCCCTTGCCGATCCACACGATCCGCGACCGCTGGTGGTCCCAGACGATCGTCAGGAACTTCTGCTGGCCGCGCCCGTAGCTGACCTCGTCGACGCCGAGGACGCGCAGCGGGCGCCGGAAGTGCTGGTCGGCGCACTCGCTGACCCACTGCTCGATCAGCCGCATCACCGAGGTCCAGTGCAGCCGGAGTTGCGGGCACACGCCGAGGATCGAGGTATCGCGCGCCCGGCGCAGCACTTCGGCCTCGAAGTCGTGCGTGAACCGCGACCGGGGCCGCGCCCACGGCACGCGCTCGACCCGGATCCCGCACCGTCGGCACTTGAAGCGGCGGACCGGGGCGCGGATCACCGTCAAGATCCCGAAACAGTCCAGGTGCCGCCACTCCCGCACCGGCTTCACGTCGTGCAGCCGGGTCTTGCGCTCGCCGCACCCGGCGCAGAGCGCCGTCGCGCTGGTCGCGACCAGCGTCACCACCACCCGGTCGGATTGGCTTCGGTCCAGCGTGGCGACACGCCACCCCTTGGCAGGGCACAGGTGTTCGGTCAGGATGCACGTGAGCACCCGCCCGATTCGGACGTTGGTTTCCACACCCCACCATGGATCGGGTCGGGTGCTCGCTGGGCGCAACGGCGACGCCGGCCCCAGCCGGCGCGCTGTGCTTGTGCTCCGCCACGCCGCGAGACGCGGTCCAGGGGCGCCGCAGGCGCCGCGCGTTGCGCGCCTGCCCTGGACGGCGCTCGAGCGTGCGTGGCTTCACGCCGTCGCCCAACCGCTGGCGATCACACCGCAAACACCGTCACCCGGAAGCGAGAGGACCCGTCTCTTCAGGGGCCGGCGGCGGCGGCGGCGGCCATGTCACCGATGGTGCGTCCGGGGGCACCGCGCCCGGCGAGCTGGGCGGCGGCGGCGGCGCCGCGGAGTCCGGGGCAGCCCTCGAGCCGCTCATCCCGGGCTGCCCAGGAGGCCTGGGCTACGGGCTTGTCGATCGCGTCGGCCCGGAGGGTGGCGGCGGTGGCGCTATCCAGATCTCCTCGACCAGGCGCATCGACATCCGAGGTGCGGGGCAGATCGACGCGAGCGGCGGTGGCGGCTCGTTTGACTCGCAAGGGCTCGCCCCCGGAGGTGGCGGCGGCTCAGGAGGGTCCGTGTTGCGGGAGGCGCCAATCGTGGTCGGCCGCGACACGAGCGTGCGCCTGGATGCCCGCGGCGGGGGCGGCGGGGGCGGCGGGGGCGGCCGCGGCGAAGACGGCAGCCGGGGCACCAACGGCCTACCCGCATCGGGGGATGGGACTTGATCGCCGGTCACGCACGCGGTGGCGCCGGCGGCACCGCGACCGCGCCACCGGGCAGCGGCAGTCCTGCCCAGGATGCGAACAGTCCAGCGGGCGGGGGTGGCGGCTCGGTTGGCGTCGTTCGCATCAACACGCCTGACGGCGCCTTTGTCCCGGAGGCCGGGGCGAAGATCTGGGCGTCGTGGTCGGTGGGAACCCTGCGCACCCGCCGTAGTCCATGAGTGGAAACGGTCCGTGAGACTCTCAGCGTCGCCCCAGTGTTGGCCGGCCGTTGACCTTGATGTTCAGCGCGCTAGCAGGGGGCACCAGTCCGTCAGCGACGGACAGTTCGAGGCCTCCACAGCCGCCGCCACCACCAGCGTAGCCGTTGGGCGCGACGAACGTTGCGTGACCGGCGACGGTCGTCGAAGTCGCCCCCGCACCGCTCACGCCGCACCCTGGGCAGGTCACCGCGACAGCCGATGAGTTGGTGAATCTTCCTCCGTCGTTCCCGACAACACCGATGGTAGGCATCGATGTGTTCCTCGCGGCGCCGCTGCCGCCGAGGCCTGCCACGACCGCCCCCGCCGCGACCTGTAGGCTCGGGGTCTCGATCACCACCATGCCTGCGCCGCCACCGCCGGACGGCGTACATGGGAACGCCACGTCGAGCGACCAACAGATGCCCCCGCCACCAGACACGTCGATGGCACCGCCCGCTCCTATCGCGACGCGCCGCCGACTCACGACCTGAATCGCCCCCCCTCCGAAGCCGAAATAGTAGCCGTCGCACCCACCGCGGAGTGGATGAGAGAAACTGCCGATGCTTACCCCGTGCGTGTCGGTCGAATCGGATCCATCGCCGCCGTCTGAGAAGGCCCCAGCACCCGCCCCGCCCCCGGAGCCACGCATGCCGAGTTTCCCCGAGCAAGCCGGATCCACGGCCCGCGCACCCGGGCCAGCGAAATCGAGATCGGCCCCCGCGTCGACGACACCACCGACGTACACGTCGAAGTTGCTGACGATCGCCATCGAGCGTTCGCCGACGATCCGGAGGGTCGTGCCTGGCCGCACGGTGAGGGTCCGGACCTGCAAAGCGAGAAGCTCAGGCGCGCCGCCGGCCTGCGTCACCACGACAGCCGGCACCACCAGGTCCTGTCCGTCGGTATCACGGATCCGCACCGTCCCGGTGGTGGCATCAAACTGGTTCGTGTCGAGCCGGGCTGTGCCTACTAGACCGTTCCCCGTCCGCGGGAGAACGAGGTCGAGGCCGGTGGGACCGACGGACGCCGAGTCCATCGCGGCGTTCAGGCCATTCGAGGCATCGACGTCGTTGCAGCGGGTACCATCGGAGAAGCAACCCAGGGGGCACTGGTAGCCGTCCATGGTCAGCGTGATTGGGCTGCCGTCAGGGGCACCGTTGGGGACGTCGTAGGTCACGAAGTCTCCATCGGCGTCACATTGGGTGAGCTGGCCCAGGTCGCAGCGCTGGCTCGACGGTTGACCGCACGCGAATCGACGGAACTCGACGTTGACGGTGCGCGGGCCAGTCGCGGAAACGGCGCACGGCAGCGTGCCGCAGTCACCCGACACCGCGACGACGCCATCGCGCGCCGTCGCCCCGGTGGCGCTGACTGTGACAGTCGCCCCCTCCTCGACGAACACGTTGCAGGACTCGCTCGAGCAGGTTCCACCGCCGGGTTCGACGGTGACAGTGCCGGCGCTCCCGTCGGTGTGGGTGACGTTGATGGTCAGCTGGACCTGGCCCGGTGCGTCGACCGCGGCGTCGATGCTGTCGATGTTGGGCGGCGGCGAGAACTGGCACGCGGTCAGGCCGGCGCCGAGCAGCAACGCGACGGCCAGGCGGCACCGAGGAGAACAGCGTCGGGGTGGGATCATTGAGTGGTCCTGGGGTTCGGTCGCAGGTCGAGGGCCAGCCGCCACGACGGGGTCAGCGGCGGTCGGGGATGCCGTCGCCGTCGAGGTCGTCGGGGATGCCGGGCTTCTTGGCCGGTGGATCGGCGGGGGCTGGATTGCTGGCCGTGGGCGGGGTGGACGTCACGACCGGCGGTGCGGGCTTGATGGTCGGGGTGCCCGCCTCGGGGACGGTGGCAGGCCCGCCGGTCGACGTGGGGGCTGCCGCGCCGGTGGACGTGGCGGCCGCGCCGGTGGCCGGCCGCGCCGGCTTCGTCCCGGGGCGCGGGCGCGCGGACGACGGCTTGCCGCTCGGCGCGGGCTCGAGGTCGGCGGGCGGCGCGGTGGCTGCGCCGGCCAGATCCTCGACGGTGGCGGCCGGCGCGTCGACGCCGGCGTCGACGGGCAGCGACAGAACTTCGGGGCTGGCGGCCTGGGCGGCGGGCGCCGCCGGACCACCCCCACCGCCGCTGACCGCGATGATGGTCGCCACGCCGGCGACGACCACCGCGACGGCGGCCCCCGCCAGGGGCAGCCGCCAGCGCCGCCGCCCGCCGTCCGCCGCCGGTGCGCCCCCGCCACCGGGGCCGCGGGCCGAGGTGGCCCGCGACAACGTGGTCGCGTTCATGAGCGCCATGGCGCCGTCGCTGGCCGACGGCGCGCGCGGGCCGCTCTGGATCCGCGCGACCGCCTGGGCCTGGGCCGCGGCGGTCGGTCCGCCCGACGCCACCAGCGCGGCCGCCAGCTCGGCGACGGTGGCGAACCGACGCCGCGGCTCCTTCTCGAGGCACCGCATCACCGCGGCGGCGAAGGCCCGCGGCATCGTCGACGGCAGCGCCGGGACCGGCTCGGTCGCCAGCAGCACCGCCAGCTCGGTGATGGTCGCTGCTTCGTAGGGGCGGCGGCCGGTCACCAGCTCGTAGAGCACCACGCCCATCGACCACAGATCCGAGCGGACGTCGACGTCGCGGGCGCTGCGCAGCTGCTCGGGGGACATGTAGCCGGGCGAGCCCATGACCGCGGCCGACTCGGTGATCGCCGCGTCGATCGGCCCCATCGCCTTGGCGATGCCGAAGTCCATCACCTTGACCTGCTCGGTGCCGTCGGGGCGTCGGGTGAGAAACAGGTTGGCCGGCTTGAGGTCGCGATGGATCAAGCCCGCGGCGTGGGCCTCGACCAGGCCGATGCACGCCTGCAGGACGTAGTCGACCGCGGTGGCGACCGGCAGCGGGCCGCTCCGCGCCAGCACCGTCGCGAGGTCGTTGCCCTCGAGGTACTCCATCACGATGTACGGCAGCCCGTCGGCGAGGGTGCCCACGTCGATGACGCGACCGCAGTGCTCGCCGCGCAGCCGACACGACGCGCGCGCCTCACGCAGGAACCGCTCGACCAGCTCGCCGTCGCGGGCGGCCTCGGGCTTGAGGAACTTCAGCGCCACCCGCTGGCCCAGCTGCAGGTGCGTCGCCGCGACCACCACGCCCATGCCGCCTCGGCCGAGCACCCGCTCGACCCAGTACTTCTCAGCGACGACGGAACCCGCTTCGATCACTGCCTCGATGGTACGATCTGATTGGTCGAGCCACAAGCCTTGTCAGCGAGCGATCGCGCCCTGCCGGTGGCGCCCGTGGTACGCGAGCGACGCCCACTCGATCTTGGGCGCAGACACGAAGCCCAGGGCGACCGCAGCCGCGCCGAGCCGCACGCCCGTCGAGCGGGTGTACACCAGCGCCGCCTTGAGCTGCACCGGCGTCAGCAAGCCGGCCTCCACGAGGTGCTGGCCGAAGCCGGCCGCGAGCGGCAACGCCGGCGAGGACGCCCGGCCCCGGGGCGCGACGGGCGCTGGCGTCCCCGCGGCGGTCGCCGGCGTCGGGACCGGCAGGCGACCGACCCGCAGCCGCGGACGCACCGGCGCGGGCGCAGGCGCCGACGCGGGCGGCCGTGTCGAGGGGCGGCCGGGCACCGCGGCCATGGATTCGACGATCGCCAGCCACTCGCGGGCCTCGTCGTCGTCGGGGCCCAGGCGCAGCGCCTCGCGGAGGAAGATCTTCGCGGAGGTCAGCTCGTCGGCGCGCAGCGCCAGCTCGCCGAGCAGCCGGTAGGCCGGGCCGCACTGCGGCTCGGCCTGGAGGCACGCGCGGATCTCGTGCTGCGCGTCAGCGTCGCGCCGGAGCGCCATCAGGCTGCGGGCGGTCAGGAGGCGCAGCACCAGCACGTTGCGGTCGGTCGGCGCGAGGGTGGCGATGGCCTCGGCGCACACCGCCACGCACCCGGGGAACTGCCGAGCCGCGAACAGCTCGCGCGCGGCCGC
Source organism: Kofleriaceae bacterium (assembly GCA_041389965.1). Taxonomy (GTDB): domain Bacteria; phylum Myxococcota_A; class Polyangia; order Haliangiales; family Haliangiaceae; genus UBA2376. The sequence continues at coordinate 472,239 of JAWKQV010000005.1, forward strand.
GGTGATCGAGTAGCCATCCACGCCCGGGCGAAAAGCAAGCGCCGGGCCATGCCTCACCCCGCCGGTGCGGAGCAGAACCACCGGTGCCGGCGGCGCGACCGCGTCCCGCAGGCCCCAGTCCGAGGGGTGGCCTCCCCGGCGCAGCCGCTGCATACTCACCAGGTGCGCTGGCTGGCTGCCCTGGTCCTGGTCGCGGCGGTTTCTCCCGCGCGGGCCGACTACGTGGTCGACTTCGAACCGCCGCCGCCGGTGCCGACCGACTTCTGGAGCGAGGTCCTGCACCCCAACGCGCAACAGGTCGCCGAGCACCACCAATCGCTGGAGCGCGCGCTCGACCAGCTGGCCGACCCGTACCTCGACGAGCGCAGCCGGACCGCGTTGATCGGCGCCGGGCGTCAGCTGGCCGGCTACACCTACCGGCTCGATCCCCTCGATCTGGACTCGGCGTTCCTGGCCGGCGCCTTCGCGGAGGCCGGCGGCCAGACCGTCGCCGCCGAGGGCTTCCTGCGCCAGTACCTGGCGGCGGCGCCGGCCGGCGTCCGCCGCGCCGACGCGCTGGTGCTCGTGGGCCGGATCGCGCTCCGCCAGGGCCACCTCGAGGAGGCCATCGCCGCGCTCCGGGTCGCCGCCGCGCAGCCCGCCGATCTGCACCGCCGCACCCGGGCCCGCATCGCGTTGGCCCACGCGCTCGAGGCCGCGGGCGACGTCACCGCCGCCGTCGCCGCGCTGCGCGACCTCAAGGAGGCCAACCCGGCGACCGGCGAGCTGCCGGGGTTCGCGGCCTACCTGGCGCTGGCGGTGATCTACGACCGCGACGATCAGGTCGCGCTGGCCGCCGACACGCTGGCCCGGATGCGCGCCCCGATCTCCGGTGACTACCAGCGCACCATCGACGAGGTGCTGCGGTGGTTCCCCCCACCGATCGCCACCGACGCCCACTACTACCGGGCCCTGGCCGTCGACGGGACGCCGTTCGCGGAGCGCGACGCCTACCGGGCCTGGCTGGCGTACGAGCGCAGCGGGGCGCCGGCCGCGGCCCGCGCCGCCGAACACCGGCGCGCCGCCGACCTGGCGCTGCGCCGGCTGCGTCACCCGGGGCCGGCCCGGCGGAGCGCGCGGTGATCGCGCGGGCCGCGCACGTCGCCCTGGCCCTGGCCCTGGCCCTGGCCCTGGCCGCGACGCCAGCGGCCGCGACCCCGGCGTGGCAGACCGCCACCGCCGACGAGCGCCAGGCGGCCCGGGCCTACGACGAGGCGATGCTGGCCGGCGACGACGCGCTGGCGCTCGCGGTGGCCAGCCAGGTGCGCGAGCCGCGGCGCCGGCTGGTCGAGCGCGCGCTGCGGGCGTACGCGCTGGCGGCGATGGCCCGGCCCGAGGCGGTCGAGCCGCACCAGCGGGCCGCGGCCACGCTGCGGGCGTTCTACGTCGACTGCCGCGCCGATGACGACGCGGCGCTGTGCGACGGCCGGGGCGACCGCGTCGACCAGGTCGCCGGCGAGCGGTTGATCGACGCGTGGAACGCCATCGAGCGGCTGGCGCCGATGGACCCACAGGTGGTGGAGCACATCCTGTTCGACCGCGCGATCGTCCACACCAAGCTGTTCGTCGGTGCGCACCTCGAGGCGGCGCTGGCCGACTACCAGACCCTCCTGGCGCGGCGCGGCGTCACCGGCTCGAGCCCGCTGTTGTCGGCGGTCGGCCAGCGCGCCACCGTCTTGGGCAACCTGGCCGAGACCGAGATGATGCTGGGCCGGCTCGACGACGCCATCGACCACTACCGCGAGGCGTTCGGCCTGTCGGGCGACGTGGCCCACGGCTACGGGCTGGCGGTCGCGCTCGACCGCGACGAGCAGCGCCAGGCCGCGGCCGAGGTGCTGGCCCGGATGGGGCGCGCGACCGTCGAGGACTTCCCGCTGGCCCTGGGCCGGGGCGGCATCTTCTACGTGCCGGCCGGCGAGGTCTACTACTACCTCGGGCTGGGCGCCGAGTTCCTGGGCGACGACGTCGCCGCCCTCGAGCACTTCCAGACCTACCTCGCCAGCGGCGCCAACCCGCGGTACCAACCGCGCGCGGTCGCGCACGTGGCGGCGGCGCGGGCACGGCTGGCGCGCCGGCGCGGGGCACGGTGACGCGGGCGGCGGCCGGCCTGGCGTTGATCGCTGCCGTCGCGGCCGGCGGCGTCCGCGCCGAGCCGCGGGTCGATCCCGACGCCGAGCGCGAGGCCCGCGGCGGCTTCTGGGAGAACGTCACCGACCCCGGCGCACAGGCCCGACGGGCGCTCTTGCGCGACGCGGTGCGCGTGTTGCGCCTGCCGTCGACGTCGGAGCTGCCGCAGGTCCAGGCCGGCCTGGCCCAGCTCACCGTCGACGCGCCCGCCTCGACCGACGCCTGGGGCTACCGCGCGGTCATCGCCGAGCGCCAGCGCGACTGGGCCACCTGTGGCGCCAGCTACCGCCGCGTGGTCGAGCTCGACCCGGCGTGGCTGCCCACCGCGCTGGTCGAGGGCCGCACCTCCGCGCGCGATCCGCTGCGCCGCCCGGCCTTGCTCGGCGCGGTGCTGTGCCTGTCGCGCGACGGCCAGCTGGCCGCGGCCCGCGGGCTGCTCGAGGCCGCGATCGCCCGCGGCGACACCTCGAGCCAGCTGTGGCTGCGCGCCGGCGAGATCGCCATGGCCCAGGGCCGCCTCGACGACGCGGTGGCGGCGCTGGCGGCGTCGGGCGAGGCCGCCGCGCCGTGGCTCCTGGCGATGGCGCTCGACCGCGCGCGGCAAGACGATCGCGCCGCCGCCGCCGCCGCCCAGGCCAACCAGCGTGACCCGTTCGCGACCCGCACCTCGAGCGCGGCGGTGCCGATGGTGCCGCCGGCCGACGCCGACTACCTGCTGGGGTTCGCGGCACGCAGCCGCGACGATGCCGCCTACGCCCAGGTCTACTTCCGGCGTTACCTCATCGGCGCCCCAGCCGACGCGCCGTGGCGGGCCCGCGCCGGCGAGCACCTGGCCGCGGTGGCGACCTCGGGCCTGGCCGCCGGCTTGACGATCCAGGGCGGCGACGCCGATCCAGCGCGGCGCGCGCAGCTGGCGGCGGCGATCACCCGGGCCGAGGGCCGGCTCCGCGCCTGCGTGGCCGCGGTGCCCACCGGGCTCGCCGAGCTGCGCATCACGACCATCGGCGCCGCGGTCCGCAAGCCGGATCCGCGGGGCCGTCGGCGCACGCCGGTCCCGGCCGCGCCGGCCCCGACCGCCACCTTCGACGCGTACTACCTGGTGGCGCCGTTGCCGCCCCCAGGCGGCCCCGACGTCCGCGACCAGGCGCTGCGCTGCCTCGAGCAGGTCGGCGCCGAGCTGGGGCTGCCCGTGGCGTCCGGACCCGCGTGGTCGACGGTGCGCCTGCCGGTGTTGGCCCGGTAGCGGCTGGGGTGTCACTGCCCCCGGGCCTGGCAGATGGCGCTACACTGTGGGTGGCGTCGATCCACTCCACGGACGGCGACCAGGAGCCACGATGACGACTCGCGTGACCATCCAGACGCTGCGCGCCCAGAAGGCGGCCGGTGACAAGATCACCATGCTGACCGCCTACGACGCGACCTTCGCCCGCCTCCTCGACGAGGCCGGCGCCGACATCCTGCTGGTAGGCGACTCCCTCGGCATGGTGATCCAGGGCCACGACACCACCCTGCCGGTCACCCTCGACGAGATGATCTACCACTGCCGGGCCGTGGCCCGCGGCGCGCGCCGGGCCCAGGTGCTGGGCGACATGCCGTTCATGTCGTACCAGGAGAGCGTCGAGCAGGGCGTGCGCAACGCCGGCCGCATGATCAAGGAGGGCGGCGCCCACGCGGTCAAGCTCGAGGGGGGTGCCCAGCACGCCCCGCTGGTGGCCCGCCTCACCGCCGCCGGCATCCCGGTCATGGGGCACATCGGCCTGACCCCGCAGTCCTACCACCAGTTCGGCGGCTTCAAGGTCCAGGGCAAGGACCCCGGCGCCACCGAGCGGCTGACCAACGACGCCCGGGCCCTGGTCGACGCCGGCGCCTACGCGGTCCTCATCGAGGGCGTGCCGGCCGAGGTCGCCACCGCGGTCACCCGCGCCGTCGCGGTCCCGACCATCGGCATCGGCGCCGGGGCCGGCTGCGACGGCCAGGTGCTGGTCAGCTACGACCTGCTCGGGCTCGACGAGCGCTTCAAGCCCAAGTTCGTGCGCCGCTACGCCGATCTGTCGGCGACGATCCGCACCGCGGCCCAGCAGTACTTCGCCGACGTCAAGGCCGGCACGTTCCCGGCACCGGCCGAGAGCTTCGCCAAGGATCGCGAGCCAGCGCCGGTGACCCCGCTGTACTCGGTGGCCAAGCCGTGACCTCGCCCGAGGTGATCCGCGAGCCGGCCGCGATGCGGGCCCGGGTCGAGGACCTGCGCCGCGACGGCCGCACCATCGCGGTGGTGCCGACCATGGGTTCGCTCCACGCCGGCCACCAGGCCTTGCTGCGCGCCGCCCGGGCCCGGGCCGACGTGGTGGTCCTCACGCTGTTCGTCAACCCGACCCAGTTCGGCCCGGGCGAAGATCTGGCGCGCTACCCGCGGGACGAGGCCGGCGACCTGGCCCAGGCCGCGGCGTGCGGCACCGACCTGGCGTTCTGCCCGGCGCCCGCGGCGATGTACCTGCCCGGGGCCCAGACCCAGGTCTCCGTCGGCGCGCTGGCGGCGCCGCTGTGCGGGGCGTCGCGCCCGGGCCACTTCGCCGGGGTCGCCACCGTGGTCGCCAAGCTGTTCAACCTGACCCGCCCCCACCTGGCGGTGTTCGGCGAGAAGGACTTCCAGCAGCTGGCGGTGATCCGCCGCATGTCCCGCGACCTCGACGTCGGGGTCGAGATCCTCGGCGTCCCCATCGTCCGGGAACCGGACGGTCTGGCGCTCAGCTCGCGCAACACCTACCTGACGCCCGATCAGCGGCGGCAGGCGCTGGCGCTGTCGACCGGGCTGGCGGCGGCGGCCCGCGCGGTGGCGGCCGGCGAGCGCGCGGCCGGGGCGCTGGTGGCCCAGGCCCGGGCCCCGCTCGAGGCCGAGCCCGACATCCGGATCGACTACGTCGAGCTGCGCGACGTCGACGAGCTGACCCCGGTGGCGCAGCTGGCGGGGCCCGCGGTGCTGGCGATGGCGGCGTGGGTCGGCCCCACCCGCCTCATCGACAACCGGGTGCTGACCGCTACTTGATCACGGCGCAGTCGGAGAAGGCGTAGAGGCGGTCGATCTTGGGGTTGTCGACCAGCACCCGCCAGGCGTAGTAGTCGGCGAACTTGGGGTCGAAGGTGACCCGCGCGGTCTTGCCGGCCGGCAGCTCCTTGGCCACCAGCGCCATCACGTCCTTGATGCCACACGTGGCGTCGGCGTGTCGCTCGACGCCCTCCCAGGCGTTGGTCGCGCCCCACTTGCGCTTGTGCGAGACGCCCGAGGCCGTGGCGCCGTACTTCTTGACCGAGTCGCTGCGCACCGACTTGGAGGCCGACGCCACGCCGTGCTCGGAGATGTAGACCACCTCGGCCCCCTTGCTGACGTCGACCCGCCCCTCGGCGTCGACCGACTGGAAGTTGGCCGACCACCACATGGCGTCGCGCTTCCACTTCTCGGCGGGCTTGGCCAGCGCCGCGATCAACGCGTCGGCGTCGGGCTTGGATCGATCGACGCCGAGCGATGCGTACGACAGCATCCCCTTGCCGGTGCCGAACTTCATCTTCACGAACACCCCGCCGATGGCCAGGACGATGGCCAAGGCGATGCCGCCGAAGATCTTGAGCTTCGACGGCCCGCCACTGCCGAACGACAGCGGCACCTTGAACCCGCCGACGTTCATCGACATCTTCATCGGCGCCGCCGCCGGGGCGGCGTGGCCGGCGGGCTGGGCCGGCTGGCCCTGCGCGCCGTAGGCGGCCTGGCCCTGTGCGCCGTACGCGGCCTGGCCCTGTGCGCCGTAGGCGGCCTGCCCTGGCGCCCCGTAGGCGGCCGGGCCCTGTGCGCCGTAGGCGGCCTGCCCTGGCGCCCCGTAGGCGGCCGGGTTGTAGCCGGACGCCGCCGGAGCGGCGGCCAGCGGCCCCACGTTGCGGCCGCAGGTCTGGCAGGGAACCGCATGAGAAGACATGGCCCACGTGGTGGCGCCGCAGCTGGGGCACTGGGTCTGGGCGTATCCGTTGTTCGTCATGCCCGGACAGAGGCGGGTCGCGGGCAAATGTGACAGCGCGCCGTGCACGCCACCGATCTGCGTGGCCCCCGCGCCCGCGCGGCGGTACCCTGGCGGGCGATGGCCATGAAGAAGATCCTCGTGGTCGAAGACGACCCGGTCAACCTCCAGATCTTGACCGACTACCTCGAGGCCCACGGCTACGAGCTGCGCCAGGCCACCGACGGCGCCGCCGGGGTCCGCCAGTTCTTCGCCGAGCGCCCCGACCTGCTCCTGGTCGACGTCCAGCTGCCCCGCAAGAGCGGCTTCGAGGTGTGCTTCGAGGTCAAGCGCAGCCCCGAGGGCGCCGCGGTGCCGGTGCTGCTGATGAGCGCAGTGTACACGCCGCGTGACCAGCTCGACCGGCTGGCCGCGCCGAGCCTGGCCGCAGGCTACCTGACCAAGCCGTTCGCGCTCGGCGCGCTGCTCGACCAGGTCCACGCGCTCATCGGCCCTGCCGCCGCGGCCTGATGCGGCTGCCGGCGTTCGTCGAGGAGCTGCGCCACCCGAGCTTCCACGGCCGGCTGCTGGCGGGGTGCCACTCGGGCTACCTCATCGCCGCGGCGTTCGCGGTGCTGGCCACCGCGGCGGTCGGCTTCGGCCTGGTCCCCCACGGGCGCGAGTTCGTCGCGCTGCTGATCATCAAGGCCACGACCAACACCCTGGCGCTGGTGGCGCTGCGGCGGCGCTGGCGGTTCGCGGTCGAGTGCATGGGCCTCAACACCGCGGCCGACATCGTGTGCATGACCGCGGCGGTCCACCTCACCGGCGGCGTCCAGAGCCCGCTGGTCGCCATCTACGTCATCGAGGTGGCGGTGGTGGCGTTGCTGTCGAACCTGGGCGTGACGCTCATGGTCGCCAGCGGCATCTTGCTGGCGTTCGGCGCGATGGGCGTGCTCGAGGTGGCCGGCGTGCTGACGCCCACGCCGCCGGCGTTCACCGGGCCGTTGACCGCGCTCAAGGTGGCGGTGGCGGTGGGGTTCGCCGCGGTGGCCATCGGCATCCCGACGTTTTTCACCGCCGCCATCCTGCGCCGGCTGCGGACCCGCGAGCGCCAGCTCGAAGACCGCACCGCCGAGCTGCTCGAGGCCGGCCAGCAACAGAGCGTGTTCCTGGCCTCGGTGACCCACGAGCTGCGCACGCCCATCCACGGCATCTCCGGCCTGGCCGAGCTGATCGCGTCGGGGGTCTACGGCCCCACCACCGACCGCCAGCGCCAGGCCGCGACCCGCATCGGCCACAGCGCCCAGGGGCTGGTCCAGCTGGTCGACGATCTGCTGGCGCTGGTGCGGGCCGAGGTCGGGCGCGTCGAGCCCCACCCGACCCGGTTCGAGGCCGCCGAGCTGGTCGAGCAGGTGTGCGGCTCGGTGGCGTGGATGGCCGAGACCAAGGGCGTCACGGTGGCCCCCGCGGCCACCGCCGGCGAGGTGTGCGGCGACCGCCGGCTCCTGGGCCACATCCTGGTCAACCTGGTGGCCAACGCGATCAAGTTCACCCCGGCCGGTGGCCACGTCACGGTCACCGCCGCGACCGCCGGGGGCGCGCTCACGCTGGCGGTGACCGACACCGGCATCGGCATCCCCGCGCACCAGCGCGCCACCATCTTCGAGCCATTCCGCCAGGTCGACGGCGGCGACCTCCGCAACTTCGGCGGGGTCGGCCTGGGGCTGGCGCTGGTCGACCGCCTGGCCACCGTGCTGGGCGGTCGGGTCGAGGTGGCGTCGGAGGTCAACGTCGGGTCGACCTTCACCGTCACCGTGCCGCTGGCGGCGGCGCCGGCTGGCTCAGGCGGCCCGGGCGATGGCGGCGAGCTTGCCGCCGAGGGGCAGCCGGTAGAACCGGCGTAGCTCGCCCAGCATGTCGGCGATGCGGCGCGGCGCCACGTAGCGCCGCTCGAGCGAGGCGGCGTAGCGCCGGGCGTTGTCGTTGGCCACCCGGTAGCGGTCGCGCTCGTCGGCGTCGAGGTCGGCGTCGAACACGCAGTCGTCGAACAACCGCTGGCGCCAGCTGGCGCTCACCGCCGCGACGTGGTCGCCGGCCAGCAGGCAGGTGACGTACTTGTCGACCTCGGCCTGCAGCTCGAGCTCGAGGGCCGACACCGCGCGATCGGCCTGGGCGCACACCGCGGCGTAGACGAAGTGCGACACGCCCTCGAGCGCGTACAAAAACGCCGCCAGGTTGCGGTCGTCGAGCCGGGCCCCGGGATCGTGGATGGCCAGCTGGGCCAGCACCTCGCCGTCGACGAACAGGCCCAGATCGAGCCCGTCGACCGACTCGACCACCACCAGCTGCTCGCGCGGGGCCCGGGCCAGCCCGAGGGCAGCCCGCTCGGCGGCGCCGAGCAGGAACGCCTCGACCGGCAGGCCGGTGGTGACCCGGTACAGCGCCTCCAGGCCGCCCTGCAGCCGGGCCAGGACCGCCGTGGTCACGACACGATCGCCGGGTCGGCGTCGACCAGCACCCCCAGCGCGCGCAGCTTCTTCTCGATCCACGCGTCGCGGGTGCGCAGCCACTGCTCGTACAGCTTGATGAGGTCAGCCCCGGCGAAGTCGACCCGGCGCCGGACCTCGGCCAGCACCTCGACGAAGTCGGGGAAGTTCTCGGCCAGCTCGCCGTACACCTCGGTCAGCGACCCCGACAGCTGGCCGGCCAGCTCGGCGTAGGCGCCGCGCCCCAGCCCGACGTAGTAGTCGACGTCGACCAGCTTGCGCGACAGCGACTCGGCGAAGAAGCCGGCCACGTACAGCGAGGTGTCACCGACCTCCTTGAGGGTCTTGACCCGCTCGGCTGGGGGCGCCAGCTTGGCCTCGGCCAGGCGGATCGCCAGGGGCGCATCCGAGATGCGGGCCCGGGTGAAGTCGCCCATGAGCGACACCAGGTACCAGCCCGCGGGTTCGGTCGCCTTCAGGTGGAGGGCGGCCAGGGACTCGGCGAGGACTTCGTAGAAGAAGCCATCCACCGACACAGCAGGTGTAACAGCGTCCATGATCTAGTTGTCGTCGACCGGGGCGCTGGTGCAAGTTCACGAAGCATCCTGGCGGGTTGCGGTGGCGACCAGAACCCGGCTCAGCCCTGCGCCGCGTGTAAGTCGCCGACATACCTGCCCGGGAGTGGCGATCGAACGAAATCGAACAGGTAGGGGGTTGCGCGAGGGGGAGGCGAGCTTAGTATGCGCCCCATTAGCACTCGCGGTTCGTGAGTGCTAACAAACTGACGCCGCCGGCCCTGGGGCCGGCCCCCAACTACGTACCGAGGAATCACATGAACGTTCGTCCGCTTCAGGACCGGCTGCTGGTGCGCCGCGTCGAGGAACAGGAGAAGACCAAGGGTGGGATCATCATCCCCGACGCCGCCAAGGAGCGGCCGCTCGAGGGCAAGGTGATCGCGGTCGGCGCGGGCAAGCGGACCGACGACGGCACCCTGGTGCCCCTGGACGTCAAGGCCGGGGACACCGTGCTGTTCGGCAAGTACGCCGGCACCGAGATCAAGCTCGACGGCGTCGAGCACATCATCCTGTCCGAGGACGAAGTCCTCGGCGTCATCGGCTGACAGAGAAGGAGCGCATCATGGCTGCCAAGGACATCATCTTCGACGAGCGCGCCCGCGCCGCCGTCGGCAAGGGCGTTGACGTGCTGGCCAACGCCGTCAAGGTCACCCTCGGCCCCCGCGGCCGCAACGTCGTCATCGAGAAGAGCTGGGGCTCGCCCACGGTCACCAAGGACGGCGTCACCGTCGCCAAGGAGATCGAGCTCGACAACAAGTTCGAGAACATGGGCGCGCAGATGGTGAAGGAGGTCGCGTCCAAGACCTCCGACAACGCCGGCGACGGCACCACCACCGCCACCGTGCTGGCCCAGTCGATCTTCCGCGAGGGCGCCAAGCTGGTCGCCGCCGGGCACAACCCGATGGAGATCAAGCGCGGCATCGACGTCGCGGTCGACAAGATCATCGCCCACCTGCGGTCGCAGTCCAAGGAGACCAAGAACCACAAGGAGATCGCTCAGGTCGGCACCATCAGCGCCAACGGCGACACCACCATCGGCGACATGATCGCCGAGGCGATGGAGAAGGTCGGCAAGGAGGGCGTCATCACCGTCGAGGAGTCGAAGTCGCTGTCCAGCGAGCTCGACGTCGTCGAGGGCATGCAGTTCGACCGCGGCTACCTGTCGCCGTACTTCGTGACCGACAGCGAGCGCATGGAGGTCGTGCTCAACGACTGCTTCGTGCTGACCCACGAGAAGAAGATCTCGAACATGAAGGAGCTGCTGCCGCTCCTCGAGCAGATCGCCAAGAGCGGCCGGCCGCTGCTGATGATCGCCGAGGACGTCGACGGCGAGGCCCTGGCCACCCTGGTGGTCAACAAGCTGCGCGGCACGCTCAACATCTGCGCGGTCAAGGCGCCCGGCTTCGGCGACCGCCGCAAGGAGATGCTCAAGGACATCGCCACGCTCACCGGCGGCCAGGCGGTCACCGAGGATCTCGGCCTCAAGCTCGAGAACCTGACCCTCAAGGATCTGGGCACCGCCAAGCGGGTGACGGTCACCAAGGACAACACCACGGTGGTCGACGGCGCCGGCACCAAGGCCGACATCGACGGCCGGGTCCGCACCATCCGCAAGCAGATCGAGGACACCACCTCGGACTACGATCGCGAGAAGCTCCAGGAGCGCCTGGCCAAGCTGGTCGGTGGCGTCGCGGTCATCCGCGTCGGCGCGGCCACCGAGGTCGAGCTCAAGGAGAAGAAGGCCCGCGTCGAGGACGCCATGCACGCCACCCGCGCGGCGGTCGAGGAAGGCATCGTCCCCGGCGGCGGCGTCGCGCTGATCCGCGCGCTCAAGGCGCTCGACGACGTCAAGCTCGGCGAGGAGCAGCAGTTCGGCGTGTCGATCATCCGCCGCGCGGTCGAGGAGCCGCTGCGCCAGATCTCGGCCAACGCCGGCGTCGACGGCTCGATCGTCGTGTCGAAGGTCAAGGACGGCCAGGGCTCGTTCGGCTTCAACGCCGCGACCCTCGAGTACGAGGACCTGCTGGCGGCCGGCGTCATCGACCCGACCAAGGTCGTGCGCACTGCGCTGCAGAACGCGGCGTCGGTGTCGGCGCTCTTGCTGACCACCGAGGCGATGATCGCCGAGAAGCCCAAGAAGGAAGAGAAGGCTCCCGCCGGCGGCGGCGGTGGTGGCATGGGCGGCATGGGTGGCATGGGCGGCATGGGCGGCATGGACTTCTGATCCACAGACCCACGGTGGCCCCCGGGCCACGTCGACGCCGGCCGGGTTCGCTCGCGCCGGCGTCGGTGTTTTCGGCGCCCGCGGGCCTTTTGCGCGCGGGCCTACCGGCGCGCGACCCGGGCCACGGCCAACCGGTCCGCGCGGGCCCAGCGCCGGGCCAGCGCCCCGAGGCCCAGCCCGACCGCGACCCACACCGCGCCGAGGGCCACCGCCGGGACCGCGTCCCACGCCAGCGAGGCGCCGGGCGGGCGCCGCGGCACCAGCGCGAAGGTCACGGCGAGGGCGACGCCGAACGCGAGCGCCCAGCGGTACTCGAGCACGAAGGCGGCCCGGGCGCGACGCGGATCAGGTCCCATCGCGACAGCGTAGCGGGCCCCCGCGGTCTCGCCAATCACGGCAAGTCGGCGATGCAGTCGAGCTGCTGCTGGTTGGACGCGGCGGTGCCGCGCCCGGTCGCCGGGTCGCACACGAAGTGCTCCTGGACGCAGGCGTAGGTGCGCTGGTTGACCTTGGTGCGGGCGGCGGCCGGGTCGTCGACCCGGACGATCTCGGCCAGGCAGGCGTCGCGCGGCGCGCCGGCCAGATGTTCGCAACACTGCTCCTGCGTGGCGGTGGCCGCCTGGTAGGTGTCGGTGTGGCGGCCGCCGCAGGCCGCGGCGAGGGCGAGGACCAGGCCGACGCCGAGGCGCAGCAGTGTGGTGTGGTGGACTGTCACCCGGCGTTCACGCCCGGTGGGAGCCAGCGCGCGAGGGGAGTGATTTGAGGACCCAGGAGACGAAGCGAGGCGCATGTCACCGGGATATCGCAAGTCGCGCGCCAGCGCTCGACCTGGCCACGACCTTGCTATGGACACCTGGCATGGCTTCGCCTCGTCGCGCGTGTCTCCTCCTTGTGGCCACCGCCGCGTGCGGCGCGTCGGCCCGCTTCAACACCGTCGGCACCGGCCGCGTCGTCGTCGCCGGCAGCGCCGCCGCGGTAGGGCCCGCCGCCGATCCGAACGCCGGGCTGCCGGCCGCGGTGCCGCTGCCGGCCGACCACCGCGACTCGACCTACCGGGTCACCTACCAGGTCTGGCTGCCGCGCGCCGCCGAGGTCGACCTGACGGTGCGATGCGGCTCGGCGGTCCAGGCCGCCGTCATCGGCGAGACGTTCGAGGCCTACCAGACCCGGCGGCTGGCCGAGCTGCGGGCGATGCGCGCCCGCGAGCAGCGCACCGCCGCCGCGGTGGGCCAGGCCGTCGGCCAGGCGGTGGTGGGCCAGGCCGCGGCGACCGCGCAGGTGGTGACCCCGACCGCCGCGGGGCAGGCCACGGTCGCCGTCGACGGCGGCGCCGCCGGCGCGGCAGTCGGCGCGTCGCTGGTGTCGACCGACGTGGCGCTGGCGGACGGCGACGTGGGCCAGGGCCTGCGCCGCGGCAGCGCGCTCCTGTTGGTGCCGGAGGCCAACCCCGGCGCCTGCGTCGTCGAGCTGGCCCCACGCGAGCCCGGGCTCGAGGGCGCCCTGGCCGGCACCTTCGAGGTCCGCCGCAAGGATGACGACGCCCACTGGCAGGCGGTGCGAGCGCAGGACGCCGCGGTGGTGGTGCGCGCCGATCTGCGCGCGCAGCTGGTGGCCCGCGGCGGCGATCCCGGGTACCGCGGGCGGGTCGCGGCCGAGGCCCGGGCCCAGGAGCTGGCCATCCGCGCCGACGTCGCCGCGCGGGCCGACGCGGCGGCCGCGGCCGAGGACGCGCGCCTGGCTGCCCAGGCGCGCCAGGCCGTCGACGTGCGCCTGCGGGTGCGGGCCGGCCTGGTGGCGCGGGGTGCGGATCCGACGCTGCGGGCCCGGCTGGCCGCCGAGGCGTCGGCGCGCGCCCAGGCCGAGCGGGACCGCGACGCGCGGCTGGCGTTCGAGGCCCGGGCCCAGGCCCAGGCCCGCGTCGAGCTGGCGCTGGCGGCGCGCGGCCGGCTGCAGGGACGCCTGGTGGGGTATGGCGCCGACCCGGGGCTGCGCGGCCGGCTGGCGGCCCAGGCCGCGGCCGATCGCCAGCGCGAGCTGGCGCTGACCGCCGAGGCCAACGCGCGGCTGGAGGCGCAGCTCGATGCCCAGGAGGCGATCGATCGCGCGGCGTGGGAGGCTCGCCAGGCCGCCGCCGAGGCGCGCGCGCAGCTCGCGCTGGGTGCCCGGGCGCAGTTGGTGGCCCAACTGACCGGCCGCGGCGCTGGCCTGCGCACGCCGATGCCCGAGCCGATCGACGAGATGTATGGCGAGCCGCCGATGCCGGGCTACGTGTGGGCCAGCGGTCACTGGGCGTGGCAGGTCGGGCAGTGGCGGTGGACGCCCGGGTACTGGCAAGGCACGGGCGCCCAGGGCAGCGGCGCGGTGGCGGTGCCGACCGGCGGCGCGGTCGCGCTCCCCACCGGCGTCAGCGTCGGCGTCCAGACGCCGGCCGCGGGCGTCACCATCACCGTCGGGGCCGGGGCCCGGACGCCAGCGCCGCGGCCGCAGACCCAAGACCACCGCTAGCCCGCGGCTACTTCTTCTTGGTCCAGGGCTCGCGGCAGGCCCGCGCAGCCGCCGCGGTCCGCGCCGCCTTCATGCACTTCACGCCCTCGAAGTCGGCCGCCGCGCGGCACTGGCCGACGGCGAAGTCCAGCCCGCGGTTGATCTCCGCGTCGCGCTCGACCAGCTTGGCCGCTCGCAGCTTCTCGCGGTCGGCCGGCGCCGCCGCCGCGATCTCCCGCTCCGCGCCCTCCCAGTAGGTCAGCTGGGCGTAGTTGCGCAGCGCCTCCTCGCACGACTCGGCCGACGGGCGCTTGCACGCGGCCAGGGTGGTGACCAGCGCGGCGGCGACGAGACAGCGGACGACCATGAGCGGTGGCGTAGCACGCCGCGCGGCAGTCGGGCGAACCCCTCCGGCGGTTCGTCGCCCCCGGGGCCCGGTCGGCGCGGTCAGCGTTCCCAGGTCACGCCGAGATAGACCAGCTGGCGGTGGAACGCGGCGGCCGGGTCGCCCAGCGCGCTCAGGTGATAGGACCAGCGCAGCTCGGCCTGCCAGCGACGCCCGAACCCGCGGCCCAGGCGCAGCGCGGCGCTCGAGCGCGCCTCGTCATCGAGCGACGCGAAGGTCTGGCTGGCGACGTCGCGCGCGACCAGCTGGGGATCGGCGTAGCGCTCGAGCTGGCCGGTGACGGTGGCGGTGGCGAACACCCGGGCCACCACCGGCGCGGTCACCGCCGCGCTCAGGCGGTGGCGCACGAACGAGCTGCCGAAGCTGGTCGAGTCGTCGACGGTGAGCTCGTACCCGAGCGACACCGCGCGGGTGCCGGTGTAGCCGACGGTGGCGCTGACGATCTGCACCAGATCCGACCGCGGCCGGTCACCGGGGACGAAGCAGCGGACCTCGAGCATGACGCCCGGCGCGCAGCCGTTGTCGTAGCCGAGGCCGCGGTAGCCGCGCCGCTCGAGCCGATAGCCCGCGGTGAGGTCGAGGGCACGTTCGTCGGCGCCGCGCCACAGCGGCTGGGCCAGGGCGACGCCCAGCGCCGGGCCGGTCCAGTCGAAGTCGGGGTCGGGCTTGTACACCAGGCGGCGGGCCCCGACCGCGACGGTGACCGTGCGCCCGTCGTCGCCCAGCACGGCGCCGACGTCGGCGCCGCTCGACGCGAAGGCCCGCGCCGCCAGCTCGGCGGTCAGCGGGAACACCTCGTAGTGGGTGGCGCGGGCGGTCAGCCCGAGCTGGGCGCTGGTCCGCCGGGCCACGGTGGTGTCGAGCGCGCCGGTCACCGCGTTCTCGCTGGCGATGGCGCCGGCCACCGCGGCCCGGCTGCCGCCGCTGAGGGCCACGGTCCATCGCAGCCCGCGGACGCTGCCGCCCCGGGCGTCGACCGCCGCCTTGGCCCGCAGCATCGGCGCCGGCGCGGGGCCCAGCTGATCTTCGACGCGGCGGACGTTGGAGTCGTACTCCACGCCGGCCTCGGCGGCGCCGTGCCAGGGCTCGGCGGCGACCGCGCCGGCCGCGCACGCCACCGCCAGCCCCACCGCCCCCGCCGCGCCGCTCACGGCCGCCGCAGCTCGCGCGCCCGGGCCTCGATGGCCAACCGCCGCTTGCGGAGCGCGTCCAGGCGCGCCGCCACCGCGTCCTTGGCCTGCCGCGACGCCGCGGCCCAGGTGCCCGGGTCGCGCGAGCGATCCGACTGGCGCAGCACGTCGACGGTGCGGGCGTCGACCACCGACGCCAGGGCGATCGCGAGGTCCCGGCCCGACACGCCGGCCTCGCCGAAGTCGGAGCCGGGCGGCCCGCCCGACGCCGGCGCGTCGCTGGTCGCCGCCGCGGTCTCGCTGCCGGCGGACCCGGCGCGCACGGCCACCCGGCGCACGTCGTCGTCGTCGGTGCGGGTCATCGACTCGGCGCGATCGTGCTGCCGCCGTAGCTCGGCGATCTGGTCGAAGCGGGTGGCCCGGCGGTCGAGGCGGCCGACCTCGGCGACCAGCGCCGCCTCGGCCTCGCGCAGCGCCGCGGCCTGATCGTCGAGCTCCTCGGGGTCAGCCAGCGGATCGAGCTTGTCGTCGGGCAACACGATGCGACGGGTCGGCGCCGGCGGCGCCAGCGCCAGCCGCCGCCGGGCCAGCTCGCGGCGCACCGCCGGGGTCGCCGTCGTCGAGGCGCGATCGATGGCCGCCACCGCGGCGGCCTTGGTCCGGGCCAGCTCGGCCTCGGCCCGCCGCACCCGCTCGGTCAGCGCCGTGAGGGCCTTGGCGGTCTCCAGCGAGCTGGCCAGGCGGCTGCGCAGCGCGCGATCCCGCCGCCACGACGCCTTGGTGCGCTTGAGCTGGTCGATCTCGGCCAGCTCGGCGTCGTAACGCCGGGTCGCCACCACGCGCTCGGCCGCCAGCGCGGTCACCGCGCGCTGGGCCTGGGTCACCGCGGCCAGCGCCTGCTCGACCGGGGTCGCCTGCGCCACCCGCAGCGCCCGGTCGCCCGACGGCCGGGGCCGGTCCGCGCGCGCCGGGCCCGGGGCCGCGCCGACGGCGGCGACGGCGAGAGCGAGCGCGAGGTACCAGCGGGCGGACACGGGCAAAGTCTAAGCAGCCCGCGTGCCACCGGCAACGTCGGGGAACCACTGCCGCGGCCCCACCGCCCACACCGGAAAACCGCGGCGGCCCCGGCGCGCCCTCAGAAAACCGTGGCGGCGCCGGGATCTGGCCCGGGTCGTTGCCAGGTCCGGAAACCGCCAGACGCCGTCGGTCGGCCTGGCTAGAACTACCCCATGCCGCTCGACGCCGATGCCTGCCGCGCCGCGCTCGTCGCCCGCGATCCGCGCTTCGACGGCACCTTCGTGGTCGCGGTGACCACCACCGGGATCTACTGCCGGCCGGTGTGCCCGGCGCGCACGCCGCGGGTCGACCGGTGCCGGTACTTCACCCTCGCGGCGCAGGCCGAGGCCGCCGGCTTTCGGCCCTGCCTGCGCTGTCGCCCGGAGGTCGCGCCCGGCCCGGCGCCGATCGACGCGCGCGATCGGCTGGTAGCAGACTGCGTCGCGGCGATCGAGCGCGGCGCGCTGGTCGGGCGCTCGCAGGACGACCTGGCCGCCGAGCTGGGCGTGTCGGCGCGCCACCTCGCTCGGGCGGTGACCGCCGCGCTGGGCGTGACCCCGGGGCAGCTCGATCGCACCCGCCGCATGGCGCTGGCCAAGCAGCTCCTGCACGACACCCGCGCGTCGCTGACCGACGTGGCGCTGGCGGCGGGCTTCGGCAGCGTGCGGCAGTGGAACGCCGCGTTCCGCGCGCAGTTCGGCACCACGCCGAGCCAGTTCCGCCGCCGCGCCGGCGGCCCCGACGCGACGGGCACCCTGACGGTGCGCCTCGACGCCCGCCCCCCGTTCGCCGGCGCGGCGCTCACCGCGTTCGTCGCCGGGCGCGCGCTCACCGGCGTGGAGGAGGTCGACGGCAGCCGGTACCGCCGGACCCTCGCCGACGGCAGCGCCCGGGGCTGGCTCGAGGTCCGGGTCCTCGACGACGCCACCCCGCCCGGCGTCCGCCTGACCGTGTCGGCCGGGCTGGCGCCGCGGCTGGTCGCGGTGGTGGCCCGCGTCCGCGCGCTGTTCGATCTCGACGCCGAGCCGCGGGCGATCGCCGACCACCTGGCCGACGATCCTCGCCTGGCCGCGCTGGTGGCCCTGGCGCCGGGCCGGCGCGTGCCGGGCGCCATCGACGGCTTCGAGGTGGCGGTGCGCACGGTGCTGGGCCAGCAGGTGTCGGTGGCGGCGGCGTCGACGCTGGCCGGGCGGCTGGTCGCGCGCTTCGGTGAGCCGCTGGCCACGCCGCACCCGGGGTTGACCCACCTGGCGCCGACCGCGGCGAGGCTGGCGGACGCGACCGTCGACGACTTGGCGGCGATCGGCCTGCCCCGGGCCCGCGCCGCCACGCTGGTCGCGCTGGCCCAGGCGACGGAGGCCGGCGACGTCACGCTGGCGCCGACCCGCGATCCCGCCGCGGCGATGGCCGCGCTCGAGCGGGTGCCCGGCATCGGCCCGTGGACCGCGCGCTACCTGGCCATGCGGGCGCTGGCGTGGCCCGACGCGTTCCCGACCGGCGATCTGGTGCTGGCCCGGCAACTGGGCACCACCACCGCCCGCGCCACCGAGGCGGCCACCGCGCGGTGGCGCCCGTGGCGAGCCTACGCCGCCATGCACCTGTGGGCGGCCGCGTCGGCCGGCCGCGCTCGAGGAGGATGACCATGCTCGCCTACGCCCCCCTGCCCTCGCCCATCGGCCCGCTCACCGTCGTCGCCAGCCCGACCGCGGTCACCGCGATCTACTTCCCTGGCGAAGCCGCGCCGGCAGGTGCGGCCGCGCGCGCCCCGGCCGACCACCCGGTCCTGGCGGCGGCCGCGGCCGAGTTGGCCGCGTACTTCGCCGGCGCGCTGCGCCGGTTCGCGCTGCCGCTGGCGGGCATCGGCACCCCGTTCCAGCAGCAGGTGTGGCGCGCGCTGGGCCAGGTGCCGTTCGGGGCCACCACCAGCTACGGCGCCTTGGCCGCCGCGGTGGGCCGGCCGACCGCGGCCCGCGCGATCGGGGCGGCCAACGGCGCCAACCCGATCCCGATCGTGGTGCCGTGTCACCGGGTGATCGGCGCGGACGGATCGCTCACCGGCTACGCCGGCGGCGTCGCCATCAAGCGGTGGCTCCTGGCCCACGAGGCCGGGGCCCGGCCGGCGCCGCTCAGGTGATGCCGTACTTCTCGAGCTTGTAGTAGAGCGCGCTGGTCTTGATGCCCAACAGCCGCGCGGTCTCGGTCTTGACGCCCTTGGCCTTGTCGTAGGCCTTGAGGATGAGCTGGCGCTCGAGATCGTCGAGGATGTCGGGCAGGCTGAGCTGGCGCGGCACGTCGAGGCGATCCTCGTCGGCCGCGGCCGGGCCCTGCAGGAAGGCCGGCAGCGCGCCCACGCCGATGTCGACGCCCTCGGCGAACACCAGCGCCTGCTCGATGGCGTTCTCCAGCTCGCGCACGTTGCCCGGCCAGTGGTAGGCCATCAGCCGGCCCAGCGCGGCGTCCGACACCGCGCGCACCCGCGGGTTGGTCTTGGGCCCGAGCTTGTCGACGAAGTGCTGGGCCAGCACCGGGACGTCCTCGCGCCGCTCGCGCAGCGGCGGCAGCTGCAGCGGCACCACGTGCAGGCGGTAGTACAGATCCTGGCGGAAGCGCCCTTCGGCCACCTCCTGATCGAGATCCTTGTTGGTGGCCGACAGCACCCGCACGTCGACCTTGATCGGCTGCTCGCCGCCGACCCGCTCGAACTCTTGCTCCTGCAGCGCCCGCAGGAGCTTCACTTGCATGGCCGGCGGCACGTCGCCGACCTCGTCGAGAAACAGCGTGCCTCCGTCGGCCAGCTCGAACCGACCGAGCTTCTGCTTGATGGCCCCGGTGAACGCGCCCTTCTCGTGGCCGAACAGCTCGCTCTCGAGCAGGGTCTCGGTCAACGCGCCGCAGTTGACCTTGACGAACGGCCCGGCGGCCCGCCGCGACAGCCGATGCACGGCGCGCGCCACCAGCTCCTTGCCGGTGCCGCTCTCGCCGGCGATGAACACCGTGGTGTCGGCCGCCGCCACCTTCTCGACCGCGCGCAGCACCGCGGCGATCTTGGCCGAGGCGCCGATGATCTCGGCGAACTGGGCGTGCTGCTCGTCGCGCAGGTAGGCGTTCTCGGCCTCGAGCTTCTTGCGGGCGCGGCGGGCCCCGGCCAGCTCGATGGCGCGCTCGACCTTGAGCCGGACCACCTCGGGCGCGAACGGCTTGGTCAGAAAGTCGTAGGCGCCCAGCTTCATCGCCTCGACCGCGGTCTCGACGGTGCCGAACCCGGTGACGATCATGATCGGCACGTCGGGGTCGAGCGCGGTGATCTGGCGCAGCACGTCGACCCCCGACAGCCCGTCCATCTTGAGATCGGTGATGACGAAGTCGAAGCCGCGCGGGCGTGCCTGGTAGGCGGCCACGCCGGCGCTGCCCGACGCCGCCACCACCGCCTCGTGGCCCAGCTTGCCGATGGTGTGCGCCAGCCCGTCGCGGATGGTCTGGTTGTCATCGATGATGAGGATGGCGGCCATGGTTACTCCGGGAGGATCACACGAAAGCGGGTCTCGCCGCGGGCCGAGTCGACCTCGACCACGCCGTGGTGGGCCCGGACGATCTCGGCGACGAAGGCCAGGCCCAGCCCGGTGCCCTTCTCGCGGGTGGTGAAGAACGGCTCGAACAGCCGGGCGCGGACCTCGTCGGGGATGGCCGGCCCGCGGTTCCACACTTCGAGGACGCCGTGGCCGCGCTCGGCGCTGACCGTGACCCGCACCGCCCGGCCTCGCTCGCCGACCTCGGCCGCCGCCGCCACCGCGTTGTGGACCAGGTTGAGCAGCACCCGGCGCAGCTGGCCGGCGTCGGCGGCCACCGTGACCGGCGCCGGCGCCGCCAGCTCGAGCTCGAGCCCGACCGCCTCGGCCTCGGGCCCCACCAGATCGACCACCTCGGCCGCCAGCTGGGCCAGGTCGACCGGCCCGAGCTCGGGCGCAGCGCGGCGCGCGAAGTCGAGGAAGTCGCGCACCACCCGGTCGAGGTAGCCGACCTCGCGATCGATCTTGGCGGCGTGGGCGGCGCGGGCGTCGTCGGCCAGCTCCTCGCGCAGGATGCCGGCGTACAGCTGGATCCCGGCCAGCGGGTTGCGCACCTCGTGGGCGATGCCGGCCAGCATCTGCTGCATGTGCGCGTCGCGCTCGGCCAGCTGGCGCCGCATGGCGTCCATGGTGTCGGCCAGCACGCCCAGCTCGTCGCCGCTGGTGCGCGCCACCGGCGCGGTCAGATCGCCGGCGCCGATGCGGGCCGCAGCCGCCGCCAAGCTGCGCACCGGGCGGGTGATGACCAGCGCGCCGAGGAACGTCGCCGCCAGCACCACCGCGGTGAGCCCCGCGCCCCACCACACCAGGCTGGTGCGCAGGTCGCCCAGGCGATCGAAGTACGCCGCCGGGGCCTCGACGCCGAGCGCCAGCACCACCGCCGGCTCGGTCTCCGACGCGTGGATCGGCGCGTACCCGGCCTTGTAGGTGCGGCCGCCGTCGCCCTCGAAGGTGACCGACGACGCGGTGGCCCCGGCGAACACCCGGGCCAGCTCGACGCGATCGAGCTCGGCCCGGTAGTGGCGCACGCCGACGGTGGCCGTCGGATCGCTGTCGGCCCGCGACACGAACCCGCGATCGATCACGTAGAGATGCGCGCCGGTCACCTCGGCCACCGCCGCCAGCTTGACCGCGACGTTCTTGTAGGCCCGGTCCTCGACGTCGCCCAGCGCCAGGTCGGCCAGGTACTTGCCGCGGATCTGGGTCGAGGTCGCTGCCGCCACCGCCTCGAGCCGGTGGCCCAGCTCGGCGTCGAGGTCGCGGCGGGTGACCTCGAGCGCGATCACCGCGAACAGCGCGAACAGCGCCAGGGTCGGCACCGCGAACGCGCCGAGCAGCTTGACCATGACGGTGGCGCGGGGCCGGACCACGCGGCAACGCTACCACCTCGGCCGGAAGCGCCGGGGCCGGCGGCTTGCGAGTGCTCCCGGCTTTTGCGAACGTCGGGGCATGACAGTGCGGACGGAACGACGGTGGCAGCGGCTGGTGGCGATGTCGCGCAGCGGGCGGTTCGTGGCGCTGCGGGCCAAGGGCGCCGTCGAGCTGGTCGACGCGCTGGGCACGTCGCCGCGGGCGCCGCTGCCGTGCCCCGGCCTGGTCGACTTCGCCTGCGTCGGGTCGATGCTGTGGGTGCTGATGCCGGGCCAGATCCTGCGCTACAGCCTCGAGTCGGCCCGGCCGGTCGAGCCGGCCATCGACCTGGGGACGCGGGTCGGGCATGGCCTGGCCCCGGCGGTGGGCGACGGCGCCTACCACGCGGTGGTCATGGGGCCGACGCCGGCGCTGGCCCACGGCCTGTACGATCGCACCAAGGTCGAGGCGATCGAGGTCGACGCGGTGCGGCCGTTCGCGCTGCAGGGCCGCCGGCTGGCCCTGGCCGGCGCCGACGGGCTGCGCATCCACGAGTTGGGCCGCGGCGACGTGGGCCGCGTGCTGACCAGCGAGCCGGGCGAGGTGCTGCACGTCAGCGCGCTGTTCTCGGGCCAGGCGATGGTGGCGCTGCAGCGGACCGAGGGCGGCGACGTGTTCTGGGTGTGGAAGGCGACCGGCGCGCTCATCCACCGCATCAGCGTGCCGGCCGCGGACCGCTGGGCCGTGGCGGAGAGCCGCGGCATCGGCGTCATCCGCACCACCGGCAACGATCTGGTCGTGGTCGATCTGCGCTACGGGCGGGTCCAGGCCGAGGCGGCGGCGCCGCTGCCGGTGGCCGATCTCGACATCGACGCCGACGGCCAGTACCTGGCGCTGGCGTCGACGCCCGACGCCGGCGGGCTGCCGCCGGTGCTGCACGTGCCGTTCACCGATCTGTTCAGCGCCGCCGCCGCCAGCCGCCGGGTGGCGCTGCACGCGGTGGCCGGCGGCCGCACCGAGACCGCGCCGCGGACGCCCGCCGAGGCCTCGCCCAACCTCGCGGTGGCGGTCGGCCACGTGCTGATGGCGTCGGCCGACGACCTGGTGGCCGACGCCGCCGACGCTGAGCCGCCGCCGGTCGAGCCCGACCTGCCCCCGCCGCCGCCGATCGAGATCCCCGACCTGCCGCCGCTGGGCCTGGGCGCGGCGCCGCCGCCGATCAAGATCACCGCCAGTGGCTCGTGGCCGGTCTACACCTCGGCCCAGGAGCACCTCGACGAGCTGCTCGACCTGGTGGCGGCCCGCGCCGCCAAGGCCATCACCGACAACTGGAACAGCGGCCGGCTGAGCGTCCCGGCCGAGGACGGCCACCCGTTCGAGCGCGAGGTCAAGGCGATCCTCGGCCACGTCGGCGGCTACGCGGTCGATCAGATCGATCTGGCCGACGAGCGGCTGGCGGCGATCACCGCGCGCACCGCCGGGCGGGCCCGCGCCACCCTGGCCGCCGGCCGGCGCCTACCGTTCGTCGAGCTGTGCCGCGAGTTCGACCTGTCGGCCAGCGCGGCCCAGGTCCTGATCGTGGCCCTCGCGCCGATGGTGCGCGGCGAGATCGCGCGGCTGTTCGGCATCCTCGGCAACGACGAGAACCGCCCGATCGTCGATCGCTACCTGATCGAGACGGTGATCGCCGGCGACGAGCGCGAGCAGCGAGCCCAGGTGGCGCGCGAGCTGGCCGACGACGCGCCGCTGGCGCGGTTCGGGCTCATCCGCAGCGGGACCGCCGACCGCGGTTCGCCGCTGTTCGGCGCCATCATCGTCGACCCGGTGCTCATCGAGCGCATCCGCGGTCGCAGCGCGGTGGGGCAGATCGGCGACATCTCCGGCATCCGCACCACCACCCGCACGCTCGACGAGCTGCACCTGCCGCCGGCGTTCAAGCGCGACCTGGTGCTGGCGATGGCGCCGGCCCGCACGCCCGAGGATCCGCTGCGCCTGGTGCTGCGCGGCCGTCGCGGCGCCGGCCGCCACACCGTGGTCGCCACCCTGGCGGCGCGGGTCGGCCGCGCCATCGCCGCCATCGACTGTCACCGCCTGCCGCGGGCCGGCAAGCACATGGCGATCGGCCTGCGCCACGAGCTGTTCCGGGCCCTGCTGCGCGGCGCGGTGCCGGTGGTCAGCGGCCTCGAGATCGCCGACCCGGCCGACACCGAGGGCCAGGACCTGATCAAGCAGGCGCTGCGATCCCACCCCGGCCCGGTCATCATCCGCGCCGCGCCCGAGGCCTCGGTCCCGCTCGACCCCGGCTACGTAACGCTGCGGGTGCCGGCGCTGACCGAGTCCGAGCGGGCCGAGTACTGGCGCGCCGCGCTGGCCGAGGCCGGCCTGCGCGCCGGCGACGTCGACGGCCTGGCCGCGCGCTACCGGGTCGGCCCCGGCGTCATCTCGCACGTGATCGCCCAGGCGGTGGTGCGCCGCGGCACCGAGGCCCGCCCGGCCGACGCGCCCGAGTCCGATCCCGAGGCCGACGCCGGGCCGATGCTCGAGGAGGTGGCGCGCCAGCACATCGCCACCCGGCTGGCCCACATCGCCACCCACGTGACCCGCCTCGCCAAGTGGGAGCAGGTGGCGCTGCCCGACGACGTCCACGACTCGATCCGCGAGTTCATCGCCCGCATCCGCCACCGCAAGACCGTCTACGAGAAGTGGGGCTTCGACGAGAAGATGTCGACCTCGCGCGGCCTGACCGCGCTGTTCTACGGGCCACCCGGCACCGGCAAGTCGATGGTGGCCGGCCTGGTCGCGCGCGAGCTCGGGCTCGACCTGTACCGGGTCGACCTGGCCCGCATCGTGTCCAAGTGGATCGGCGAGACTGAGAAGAACCTGGCCGAGATCTTCGACGCCGCCGAGGACGGCCAGGTGGTCATCCTGTTCGACGAGGCCGACTCGCTGTTCGCCAAGCGCACCGAGGTGAAGTCGTCGGTCGATCGCTACGCCAACCTCGAGACCAACTACCTGCTGCAGCGGCTCGACACCTTCGAGGGCGTCGCGGTGTTGACCACCAACCTCGAGGGCTCGATCGACCAGGCGTTCAAGCGCCGCATGTCGCTGCGCTTGCACTTCCCGTTCCCCGACGAGGACATGCGGGTGCGGCTGTGGGCGGCCCACATCCCGACCGCGACCCCCATCGCCGGCGACTTCGACTTCAAGGACCTGGCGCGACGCTTTCCGCTGTCGGGCGGCTACATCCGCAACTCGACCTTGCGCGCCGCGTTCCTGGCCGCCCAGGAGAACCGGGCGCTGGCCCAGGAGCACCTGCTGCGGGCGATCGCCTTGGAGTACCGCGAGCTGGGCAAGCTGTCGGCCAGCGGCCGCATGGAGTAGGGGCTGGGCCGACCCGGTGCCGCGCGCACGTGGGCCCACCCGGACCCACGCCCGGCCGGTCGTCGACGAGGATCCGGCCAGTTGCCGCTGGCACGGGCCGTGAACATGGGTGCCGGCAAGGAGACACCCATGAAGACCCGCACGATCGTCATCGCCACCCTGACCACGCTCACCCTCGTCGCCACCGGCTGCAAGAAGAAGGACGACGGCGCCACCGCCGAGGGCGGCGCCCAGGCCAAGCCCGCGGCCGGCAAGCCCGCGGCCGCCGCCCCCAAGCTCGAGTACAAGAAGGTCGGCGCGACCGGCCTCGAGGTCGAAGTGCCGGCCGACGCCACCGTCGACGACAACTCCGCCAACGCCGGGTTCCCGTCGGCCACCATCTGGACCACGCCGACCACGTTCCTCACCGGGGCGTTCTCGACCGACGACTGGGGCATGATCAAGGCGACCTTCGAGGAGTCCAAGGCCGGCATCGAGAAGGACGCGGCCATGGTCGGCAAGCTCAAGGGCTTCACCAAGGAGGAGAAGACCGCCGACGGGTGGCAGTTCGAGTGGGAGGCCACCTCGATGACCGACTCGCCGGTGTTCGGCATCCAGATCCGCACGGTCATCGACGGCAAGGCCTGGGACTGCGGCACCAACGCCGGCAGCCCGGCCGAGCGCGAGGCGGCCATCAAGGTCTGCAAGTCGGTGCGCAAGGCGTCGTGACCGCCTGCGCCCGCGCGGTCACGGGAACATCGGCGCCGCCGCCAGCCCGTCGGTCTCGGGCCAACCGCGCACCAGGTTCAGGCACTGCACCGCCTGCCCGGCCGCGCCCTTGATCAGGTTGTCGATGGCGCTCATCGCCAGCACCCGGCCTGCGTGCGCGTCGTACGCGACCTGGACGTGGCAGCGGTTCGAGCCGCGCACGAACGCGGTGTCGGGCAGCTGGCCCGGCGGCAGCACGTCGACGAACGGCTCGTCGGCGTAGGCGGCGATCAGCGCGGCGCGGTAGGCCTCCGCCGGGCGCGCCGGATCGGTCGGCTCGGCGTACACGCAGGCCAGGATGCCGCGCGACATCGGCACCAGGTGCGGCGTGAACAACAGCGCCACCGGGGCGCCGGCCGCCAGCGCCAGCTCCTGCTCCATCTCGGGCGTGTGGCGGTGGGTGCCGCCGACCTTGTAGGCGCGGATGCCCTCGGCCGCCTCGGGCAGATGGCTGGCCAGGCCGGGCGAGCGCCCGACCCCCGACGCGCCGCTCTTGGCGTCGACGATCACGCCGCGCGGCGCGACCAGCCCGGCCGCCAGCAAGGGGGCGAGCGCCAGCGTCGTCGCGGTGGGGTAGCAGCCCGGTACCGCCACCAGGCCGGCGCCGGGCAGCGCCGCGCGGTGGCGCTCGGGCAGCCCGTACACCGCCTCGGCCAACAGCGCCGCCGCCGGGTGATCGGGGTGGGCGTCGCCGCCGTACCAGCGGGCCCAGGTCGCGGCGTCGCGCAGGCGGAAGTCGGCCGACAGGTCGAGCACCGTCACGCCGCGCGCGCGCAGCGCGGCCACCACGACCGCCGACTCGCCGTGGGGCAGCGCGGCGAACGCCACCTCGGCCGCCGCCGCGACCTGGTCGGGATCGAAGCCCTCGATCGGCAGGTCGCACACCCCGGTCAGGTGCGGGAACACCTGCGACAGCCGCTGGCCGGCGGCGCGGCGCGCGGCCACCAGCGTGAGGTCGACCCGCGGGTGGGCCACCAAGAGGCGGATCAGCTCGGCGCCGGTGTAGCCGGAGGCTCCGACGATGGCGACGCGGACACGACGTTCGGACGCAGCAGACATCGTCGGCAGTGTACGGGCCGTGGCCGGCCGGCGTCGAACGCCGGCGCGCCGATCGCGCGGCGGCTCCCGTTTCGTTGCGCTGGCGCCGGCGGGGTGCGATGACCCCGGGATGTCCTCGGGCCACCTCGCGCTGCTGGCGGTGATGCTGGGCGCCGGCTTCTTCGTCGAGGCGGTGGCCGGCTTCGGCGGCACCGTGGTGGCCGTGTCCCTGGGCGCCA
This sequence comes from Kofleriaceae bacterium, assembly GCA_041389965.1. Taxonomy (GTDB): domain Bacteria; phylum Myxococcota_A; class Polyangia; order Haliangiales; family Haliangiaceae; genus UBA2376. The sequence continues at coordinate 499,073 of JAWKQV010000005.1, forward strand.
CCCAGTTCCCGATCGCCGCGGTGCTGGCGGTGTTCCTGCCGCTCAACCTGGTGCTGTCGGCGTACCTGGCGGTGCGCCACCGCCGGGCCATCGCCGGCCAGGTGCTGGCGACGCGCATCCTGCCCGCGATGCTGGTGGGGCTGGGCATCGGCACCGCGCTGGCCCTGGCGCTCGAGGCCGAGCGGGCCAAGCTGGGCTTCGCGGTCCTGGTGGTAGCCATCGCGCTGCGCGACCTGCGCCGCCTGGCCGCGCCGTCGCCGCCGTCGCACCGCGTCCTGCCGCCGGCGGCGCAGCTCGGCGTGCTGGGCGCGGCCGGGATCGTCCACGGGCTGTTCGCCACCGGCGGCCCGCTGGCGGTGGCGGTCGCCAGCCGCGTGCTGCCCGGCAAGGCCACGCTGCGCGCGACGCTGGCGGTCCTGTGGTTCACGCTGAACGTCCTGGTGGTGGCCCGGCTCGCCGCCGACGGCCACCTCGGTCCGACCCAGCTCGGCTACGCCGCGGCGGTGGCGCCGGTCCTGGCCGTCGCGCTGGCCGCCGGCGAGTGGGTCCACCACCGGGTCAGCGAGGCGCACTTCCGGTGGCTGGTGGCGGGGCTGCTGTTGACGACCGGCGTGGTGCTGCTGGTGCGCAGCTGGCCGGCGTGACCGCCGCCGCCGGGCCGCTACGTCCGCGGCCCGCCGCGACAGATCATGTCCGTCCCCGCGGGGCGACTTCGGGCGATGCTGCCGCCATGCGCACCCTCCCCTGGCTCGCCGCGTCCGCCCTGGCCCTGGCGGCCGGCTGTGGGCCGACCCAGTACGGCCACAGCGACGCCGGCGACGATGATCCCGACGCCGCCGCAGCCGACGTCGACGCGCCGACCGGCGGCCCCGACGCCCCGTTCGACGACACCGACGCCTCGTGCGGCGCTCAGTCCCAGGACATCGCGGTCCAGAACCTGGGCGACCCGCCCGATCTGCTGATCGTGCTCGACCGCTCGGGGTCGATGACCGCGCCGATCATCACGTTCCCGCCGACGTTCACCGCCAAGTGGACCATCATGCGCGACGCCCTCAACAACGTCGCCATGCAGCGCCAGAACAACATCCGCTTCGGGCTGGCCGAGTTCCCCACCAACGACGACTGCGCGGTCGACCAGAACGCCGCGGTGCGGGTGCCCATCGATCTCGGCCAGGCGCCGGAGATCGCCAGCTACTTCGCCAGCCGCTCGCCCAACGGCAACACCCCGGCCGCGGCGGGGCTCGAGGCGGCGCTGACCCACTACCAGGGCATCCCGGTCAACCCGGCCGGGCGCTACGTGCTGTTCGCCACCGACGGCGAGCCCAACTGCGACGTCGACGACGCCACCGCCGCGGCCCACACCGTGACCGCGGTGACCGCGCTGGCCCAGGCCGGCATCAAGACCTTCGTGCTCGGCTTCGGCGGCGCCTTCGCCACCGGCACCGTGCTCGAGGACGCCGCGCTGGCCGGCGAGGTGCCGCGCCCGGGCGGCCCGCCCCACTACTACGCCGCCAACAGCGCCAGCGAGCTCGACGCCGCGCTGCAGGCGATCTCGGGCGGCATCATCGTGCCGTCGTGCAGCTACCAGCTGGCGACGCTGCCGCCGGTGCCCGACGACGTCACCGTCACCCTCAACGGCGTGCCGGTGCCGCGCTCGACCATGCACACCAACGGCTGGGACTACCACCCCGACGCGATGACCATCACGTTCTTCGGCAGCTACTGCCAGCAGATCACCTCCGGCGCGGTCGGCCAGGTCGCGTTCTCGTACGGCTGCCCCGGCCCGGTCATCGACTGATCGCGGGCCCCGCCGCGACGCGGCGCACCCGGTCAGCGCTCGCCGGTCGGCTCGTCGTCGAAGTCGCGCGGGGCCATCGGGTGCAAGGCGGGCGAGGAGCCCAGCGCCCACCGCGAGCCGGTGGTGCTGCGGGTGCGGGTGGCTGGCTTGAGCCGCTCGAGGTGGAGGGCGATGCCGTCGACGTCAGTGGGATCGAGCATCAGCGCGTCGACGCCGAGCTTGGCCGAGTGCGCCGGTGCCTCCGGCCACGACGACACCCACACCCGGGGCACCGCCGCCGGACCGGCCTCGAGCATCTGCACCAGCTCGCGGGCCTGGGCCCACGACGGGTCGTCGAGCACCGCGAGGTCGATGGTGCCGCCGGCCAGCGCCTCCTGGCACTCGGCCAGGGTGGCGGCGGACTGCACCAGCCAGCCGCGCTCGGTCAGCGCGTGCGAGACCGTCGCGGTGGATGTCGACGCCGGCGAATACAGAAGGACGACGCGAGCCAAGGCACCGCATCATGCCCGACCACGTGGGCTTTGACCAGCCGCGGGAAATCCCGAGGGCCGCGCAGGTCGATCGGCGCGGCCCGGGCTCGCTCGCCACCGGCCCCGCGCGCCACACCCCGCCGCCCACCGCCCGCCGCCACCGGCCCCGCGCGCCACACCCCGCCGCCCACCGCCCAGTCTCAGTGCAGCTCGACCGTCGTCAGGCCGCGCCACGCGGCGTAGAGCCGCTCGACGTCGGCCACCGGCACGTAGCCCAGGGCCGCCGCGCACTCACCGAGGCGGACGCCCGGGTGGCGGTCCTGCATCTGCAGCGCCCGCAACAGCTGGTAGCGGTCGATGGCGCCGCGGTCGACGAGGAACTCACCGAACGGGACCTCTTCGAGCCCGTCGCCGATGACCTCGACGCCGGCCGCCGAGTACTCGAAGAAGTGCCGGATGTCCGAGCTCGCGGTGGAGGTGCCGGTGCGGAGGTGCGCCATGCCCCGTGGGGAAAGCATATCGCGTACCATCAGGGCCGACCCGAGGTTTCAACGACTTGGCTCCACCTCTCCGGCCGTCCTCACCACCTGGCTACCCCGGTAGCCGGCGGCACCGTGCGCCGCTGGTAACGGTGCCGCGTTGGAGTCCGTCCTCTTCGTCGGGAGCACGCGTGCGCACAACCATCCTCGTCGTCACCATCACCGTCGCCCTGGCCGGCTGCCGGCGCGATCCGCCCCCGGCTCCGACGGCGCCGGCGCCCACGGTCGCGCCGCCGGCGCCAGAAGGGCAGCTCGCTGGACCGCTCGCGGCGCCTCCCGCCACCGCCCTGGAGGCTGCGCTGGGGCCACCGAACGAAGGGTTGACCGCGCCGCCCGAGGCGGTGGCCGCGGGGGTGCAGCTGCAGGTGGTGGCCACCGGCTTCGACCGTCCGGTGGCGCTGGTGGCTGCGCCCGACGATCCGCGCCGGCGCTTGTTCGTCGTCGAGCAGACCGGCCGCATCCGGGTCATCGAGGGCGGGAAACGCACCGACGTGGTCGTCTTGGATCTGTCGAGCGAGATCTCGAGCGGCAACGAGCAGGGCCTGCTCGGCCTGGCGTTTCACCCTGGGTTCGCCAGCAACCACCGGCTGTTCGTCGACTACACCGACCGCGACGGCGACACCCACGTCGTCGAGTACCAGCTGGCCGCCGGCGACCCCGATCACGTCGACCCGGCCACCGCCCGCGAGCTGTGGTCGGTCGAGCAGCCGTACTCGAACCACAACGGCGGCAACCTGGTGATCGGCCCCGACGGCGCGCTGTGGATCGGCACCGGCGACGGCGGCGCGGCCGGGGACCCGCGCGGCAACGGCCAGAACCCCGACGCGCTGCTGGGCAAGATGCTGCGCCTCGAGGTCGACCGGCCGGGCGCCACGCCCACCGTGGTCGCCACCGGCCTGCGCAACCCGTGGCGCTACAGCTTCGATCGGGCCACCGGCGATCTGTACATCGGCGACGTCGGCCAGAACGCGTGGGAGCAGCTCGACGTGGTGCCGGCCGGGCAGCTCACCGGCCACAACTTCGGCTGGAACGTCGCCGAGGGGCGTCACTGCTACGACGCCACCACGTGCGACCGGAGCCGGTTCACCGCGCCGGTCACCGACTACCCCCACAGCCAGGGCTGCTCGGTCACCGGCGGCTTCGTGTACCGGGGCCGCGCGCTGCCGGCGCTCGACGGCGTGTACTTCTACGCCGACTACTGCACCGCGTTCCTCCGCTCGTTCCGCTGGCGCCCCGACGGCATCCGGGATCACTGGGACTGGAAGGCCGCGCTCGACCCGCGCAGCCAGCTCACCCAGCTGTCGTCGTTCGGGGTCGACGCCGACGGCGAGCTCTACGTGATGTCGCTCGGCGGCACCATCTGGCGGTTCGCCCCGACCGGCGCGTGACGCTCACGGGGTCCAGCCGGCGACGTCGGCCGGCCCGGTCAGGTCGAGGGTGTAGGCGGCGCCGCCCGGCGCCTGCCACGGCGTGTGGGCCGCCGGCGCGACGTCCTTCCACTCGTTGGCGATGGCGCCGTTGACGACGTGGGCCGCCAGGCGCAGGGCGTGCGGGCAGCCGCCGAGGGCGGTCCACGGCACCCGCACCGAGAGCGTCGAGCTGGCGGCGGCGACGAACACGTCGACGCCGGGGACCAGCGGGGTGGCACGCTCGACGAACGCTCGGCCGGCGCCGGGCAGGTACACCCCAGCGTAGCCGCCGGTGCCGAAGTCGTCCTGGGGCCGCGCGGCGATGAGGTGGGTGGCGGTGAACGGCAGCGCCGGGACCAGTCCGCCGTACTCTTTGCCTGCGCCCGGCACCGCGGCCGGTAGGGCCACCGCCGCCTCGACGTACAGGTGCAGCGGGTGCGCGGGGTCGGCCAACGCGCTCGACCGCAGCGTCGCGGTCAGCCCCGCCGGGCTCCAGCTGACGCGCAGCTCGTCGTCGACGGCGGCCGGCGCGCCCAGCGGCACGACCTGGGTCGCGGGGTACGCCGCCAGATCATCGTCGCCGTCGAGCACGACCGCGGCGCCACCGAGGATCGGGCAGCCGCTCGGACCGTCGCCAGGGCTGGCGTCGAGGCCCGGCCCAGCGTCGGCGGAGGCGTCGCTGGGCCCGTCGGGCGCGCCGGCGTCACGCGCCCCGGCGTCACGACCACCGTCGGGGTCCCCGGATGCTGGGCGGTCGAGCAGGCGGTGGCGAGGCCAGCGACGAGAGCGAGGGCGCGCATGGCGGGACCGCAAGCAGGCGCCGTGCCGGCGGCGGTGGTCGGCAATCCCGCGAGATCGGGTGAGGCCGGCGCGCCGGGCCCCGCCCACGTTGCCAAACGAAACGTCAGGCCGGCGTCTCGGTGATCAGCTCGTCGACGGCGTGGACCGGCGCGCGGTCGCCGGCCAGCAGGTGCTTGATCGCCGACAGCACCAGCCGCTGGCGGGCCAGGAGCCCCTGCCCTGCGAAGCCGGTCGAGGTGACCGCGATCCGGAAGTGGCCGCCGCCGCCCGACACCTTCACGTCGGCGTCGGGCAGCTTGGCGCGCACGGCCTCGACGATGGCGACGTCGATCGGGCCCGCGAAGTCGGTGGCGTGGTGGCTGCTCATGGCCATGACTTGGCATGCCCGGGCCGCCCGCACAACTACCAGGCCAGGAGCACCTTGCCGGTGGCGCCCTTGGTCTCGAGCAGGTGGTGGGCGGCCGCGACCTCCGCGGCCGGGAACACCTTCCCCACGTGCGGCGCCAGCGCCAGGGCCTCGACCTCGCCCAGCGAGCGGGTCAGGCGGTCGACCCAGGTCGCGTCCTCGAGGACCTTGAGCGCGTTGAGCGCAAACACCCCGGTGTTGTCGTCGAACATCTTCAGGATCGACAGCCGCGGCGTGCGCAGCGCGGCCAGCCCCATCCTCAGCAGGTTGCGGCGGCCGTCCTTGACCCCCGACGACAGCCCGATGCACACCATCCGGCCGGTGATGCCCAGGCGCCGGCGCTGCGGCTGGATCTCCGCCCCGCCCGAGGCGTTGAGGATGAAGTCGTAGCCGGTCGCCGAGGCGTCGGCCAGCCACTCGTCCTTGGTCATGGCCCGCGCGCCCAGGCCCTCGATGAACGGCTTCTTGCTGGGGCTGGTGGTGAGGCCGGTCACCTCGGCGCCCAGGTGCCGTGCCAGCTGGATGGCGATCACGCCGACGCCGCCGGTGGCGCACTCGACCAGCACCCGGTCGCCGGCCCGGACCCGCGCCATCTCGACCAGCGCCAGCCGCGCGGTGAAGTAGTTGACCGGCAGCGCGGCACCGGCCGCCAGGTCGAGGTGGGCCGGCAGCGCGAACGCCTGCACCGCGGGGATGACCGCGTGCGAGGTGTAGCCGCCGAAATAGGTGCCGGCGACCACCGCCTGGCCGACGGTGAACCCGGTCACGCCGGCGCCGACCGCGGCGATCGTGCCCGACACCTCGTAGCCCGGCACGAACGGCTTCTTCGGTGCGTCGGGGTAGAAGCCGAGGCGCATCTGGATGTCGGCGAAGTTGATGCCGGAGTACGCCACCGCGATCGCGACCTCACCGGGCTTGGGGGGCTCGGTCGCGCGCTCGCGCACCCGCAGGGTCGACGCGGCGCCGTAGGTCTCGATCGCGATCTCTTGGTGGGTCATCATAGGCTCCTTACAGTTTCAGAATTATCGAAATGTTTGACTGCGCGTACGCCGCGCCCCCGGTCGGGCGACCGGCTAGCGGGTCTCGAACAGCGCCCGCAGCTCGGCCATCGCCTGCGGGCGGACCGAACAGATCAGCTGCTTGCCGTCACGCTCGGTGTCGATCAAGCCAGCGTCGGCCAGCTCCTTGACGTGGTGAGACACCGTCGGAGCGTTGATGTCCAGGCCGCCCAGCAGCTTGGCCAGGAAGCAATCGTGGGTGCGCCCGCGCGCCAGGTCGAGCCGGCTCTCCTCGAGCAGGTTGACGAACAGCTGCAGGCGGTTGGGGTTCGACAGCGCCTTGAAGGCGCGAGCCAGCCGCTTGACGTCAGGACGATCCACGCACGTTCACTACGATGGTTGTCGAACTTTGTCAATCAGCGTTCCGGGCCGAAACGCGCGACGGGCCGCGGGGTCTCCCGCAGCCCGTCGGCCGGCCAGCGCGCGGCCAGCCTCGCGCCGTCAGCCGATCACTTGGCAGTGACGCGGACCGCGATGCGGCGGTTCTGCGCCTTGCACTCGTCGGTGTCGTTGGCCTCGCACACCGGGTGCTCCGGGCCGTAGCCCTCGGCCTCGAGGCGATCGGCGGCGACGCCCATGCCGACCAGCGCCTTGACGACGGTCTCGGCGCGCGCCTGCGACACCTTCTTGTTGGCCTCGGCGGTGCCGGTGTTGTCGGTGTAGCCGCCGACCTTGAGCTTGACCGCGGGGAAGGCCTTCAGGATCTCGGCCATGTTGGTCAGCTGGTCCTTCGACGCGTCCATGTCGAGGTCGGCGCCGCCCTGGGCGAAGGTGAGGCGATCGAAGTTGAACCAGGTGGTCTTGTCGACGGCCTTGGTCGCGTCGGCGATGAACGCCGCGAGCTGGCTCTCGATGCCAGTGGCCGCGCCCTTGATCTCGAAGCCGCTGTCGAGCTTCATCGAGAAGCCGGCGTCGGCCGGCGCCGCCGCCAGCTCCTTGGCCTTGACCTCGAGGTCGGCGACGTCCTTCTCGGCGGTGGCCAGGTCGTTGCTCACCTGGGTCACGCCGCCGGCCAGCTGGCTGGCGGTGTCGGTGAGGACCTGCTCGACCTCGGCCTTCTTGCCGGTCTTGATCGCGTCGGCGGCCTTGGCCGGGAGCTGGTCGACCAGGCCCTGGAGCTTGGCGACCGCGGCCTTGTTGTTCTCGAGCATGCCGGCGACCTTGTCGAGGCCGGGCACGTTGACCGGGAGCGACTTCACCCGCGCGGCCAGGCCGTCGGTCTTGCCGAGCAGGTCCTTGATCTGCGGGGCGTACTTCGACGCCAGCGCGAGGGCCTGCTCCTTGTACTTGGCGAGGTCCGCGGCCTTCTTGCACGCGGGCAGCGCGACCAGCGCGATGAACAGAGCGATGAACGGAGCGACGATCTTGGTGCGCACGGTGACTATCTCCTGACCAGGTTCCACGACGCGGGGCTCGCCAGCGTGGCGGCGGGGCGTCGCGGGCCGGAGTATCCACGGCCGGGCGGGGCCAGCAAGGGCCCCGGCATTCAGATCGGGTAAGGACGGGGCCGCGCCGGGCTAGCCCGGCGTCCGGGCCGACGTTGTCGGAAGGCGGGCCCGGGCGTCGGCGGCCGGTCAGGTAGCGGCGATCGCGGCGATGACGGCGTCGGTGTAGCGCCGGGTGTCGGCTTCGCCGCCGAGATCGCGGGTGCGGGTGCGGGGATCTGCCAGCGCGACCTCGATGCCCCGGCGCAGCCGCGCGCCGGCCCCGCCCTGGCCCACGTGATCGAGCAGCATCGCCGCCGACA
>JAWKQV010000006.1:0-384864 GCA_041389965.1 Kofleriaceae bacterium
CCCATCCCGAGCGCTTCGTGCGCGGCGTCCCGCGGCCGGCGGCGCTGCCCACAGAGGTCTGGATCAACAAGCCGACAGCTGCCGCCAGCGCGGACCGCAGCGCGAGGCGCGCGGCCCCGACGGGCGCCTCGCCCTCGACCGCCGCCTCGCGCGAGGACCGCACCGCGCGGCCACCCGATCACGACCCGCACGCCGGTCCGGCCGCGCGGAACCACGCCGAGGCAGCACCACTAAACTAAGGCACTCCGGTGTCTCAATCTCGTTGACAGGCTCCGTCAGGGCCTACCGCACCGCGGTCTTCCGCTGTGTGGACATCGTCCGAGACATCTTCCAATGTCTCTGGACGTGCGAAAATTGTGGAGGCGGCGGGAGTCGAACCCGCGTCCGAGAATGTTTCGATCAAAGTCACTACGTGCGTAGCCATCGCTCGTTTTGTCTGGCCTTGGTGAGAGGTGGATGGCAGCCATCACCAACGCGAGCCGATCCTGTGTCTCGCCTGCCCAGCGATCGTCGTTCCAGGCAGGCCAGCCTGATTGTTTCGGCTACGTGTGCTCCAGGCGGAAGCTCACGCACCCGTCGTGGTCCTGACTAGGTCAGGCCGCGAGAGCAACAGCGTTATCGTTCGCAGTTGCAGGTTTGCCCATTTTTACGTGGCCATGGGCGCCACGGCACGCAACTCGGACGTCGACATCCCCGTCGAAACCGGTACGCCCCCTTGTCAGAGATCGCCGCCCGGGAGGGCGGTTCGGCGCATCATGGGGCCGACCGGGCGCCGACGCAAGGGCAACCGTGTGGCGCCGGCGTGGCGCGGGCACGGCAAAGGCCAGCCAGGCTGGGCGGTTAGGTAGGTCACACGGGGGCCCACAGGGCTTCCGATCGCCGGTTGGGACGGGTACCATTTTTTCGGTAGCGAAAATGCGCCGGGCTCAGGGGGCTCGGGGCAGGAACCTTCGGAGCCTACATGCGCGCTCGTCTTGCTGTTTTGTTTCTCGTGGTCGGGGGAGTCCTGGGTGCCGGAGCGGCCCATGCGGGGACGCTGTCCCCGGCGACGGATTCGTTCGACTTCGGCCTGGTGTCGGTGGCGGGCGGCCCGTCGGCGGCGCACCCGTTCGTGCTGACCAACGGAGGTAGCTCCACGACGATCACGGCGATCACGCCGGCTGCTGGCTGCAGCGAGTTCTCGTTCACGACGACGCCAGCGCTGCCGGCGACGCTCGCGAACGGCGAGACCCTGACAGTCGACGTCACCTACGACCCGAGCGATCGCACCGCCGACACCTGTGTGCTCACGCCGGTCGGGCCGTCCAGCGGCGGGGTGATGACCGCGGCCGGCGATGGCGCGGCGGCCAACCTGGCGATCACGCCGGTGACGTCGACCGACTTCGGCGACGTGCGCTGGAACACCCTCACGACGGCGACGCGTGACTTCACGATCACCAACACTGGCGAGGAGGCCGCCAGCGTCAACATGGCGTTCGCCCCTCCCGGCCAGGGCTTCACCGCGTCGTCGACGTCGTTCACCCTGCCGGCCACCACCGGCTCGACGGTGATCACCGTGACGTTCGACCCGGCCAGCCCGGGTGCCAAGGCGACGACCATGTCAGCCACGGCGGCCAACGCGGCGACCCCGACGGCCAACCTGACGGGCAACGGCGTGGCGTCGAACCAGGGGTTCAGCGCCGGCACCTACAACTTCGGCTCGACGCCGCAAGGAACCGGGATCGCTGGGGTGGTCACGGTGACCAACACTGGCGCGGCGGCGACCGCGTCGCTCAACGTGAGCGGCGTCGCCATCACCGGCGCCCAGGCGACGGACTTCGTGTTGACCGACGCCGGCTGCACGGCCCAGACCTGCGGCGCGTCGACCGTCGCGATAGGAGCGACCCGTGCCTTCAACGTCACGTGTACGCCATCGGCCGCCGGCACGCGCACGGCGACGCTGGCGGTGACCAGCGACGACCCCACCAGCGGCGGCGCCAGCTCGACCAAGACCACGACGATCTCGTGCACCGGCGTCCCGCCCACGCTGACGGTCAACCCGACGGCGGTGAACTTCCCGGGCAACACCCGGGTCGGCTCGCCGGCGACGCCGGCGACGGTGACGATCTCGAACGCGGCCGGGGCCGCGCCGCTGACCTACGCGGTGGTGACCTCGTCGATGGTGGAGTTCCCGCTTGTCTGTGTGACCAACCCCGGCTGCTCGGGCACGGTGGCCGCCGGCGGTAGCGCGACCATCACGGTGGGCTTCGTGCCGCAGGTGGTCGGCAGCCGGTCGGGCTCGCTCACCGTCACGACCAACGATCCCGATCCGGGCGACGCGACCAAAGTCATCGCCGTCACCGGCACCGGCGCGGTGTCGACCCTGGCGGCGACCAGCCCGCTCGCCTTTGGCGACGTCGACATCAACACCGCCGGCGGGGTGACCCGCACGCTCGGGCTGCAGAACACCGGCGGCGTGTCGCTCAACGTGGGCGCCATGAGCATCACCGGCGACCCCGGCACCAACTTCTCGTTCGCGTTCGGCGCGTGCACCAGCGGCCAGTCGTGCCCGGCCCTGGCCCCGATCAACCCCGGCAACACCACCACCATCACGCTGCGGTGTGATCCGTCGGCGATCGGCGCCAAGACCGGGACGCTCAACATCCCGACCGACGACCCGGCCTCGCCCAACCGGACGGTGGCCCTGACCTGCAACGGCACCACGCCGGACCTGCAGATCGCCGGCACGCCGCTGGCGGACTTCGGCACCCAGCGGGTCGGTCAGCTGAGCTCGACGATTCGCACGTTCACCATCTCGAACCCCGTCGGGACGACGACCTCGCCGCTCACGTGGACGGTGGGCGTGCCGACCGGAGACTTCAGCCGGACCTGTTCGGTGGCGGCGTGCACCGGCACGATCAACCCCGGCGGCGCCCCCGTGACTGTGACGGTGCGGTTCACGCCCACCGCCGTCGGCGTCCGGACCGGCAACATCGCGGTGACCTCGAACGACGTGTCGACGCCGACGGTGAACATCCCGCTCAGTGGGACCGGCATCGACGCCACGGTGTCGCTGGTCACGCCGACGCCGACCACCCCGCCCACGGTCGGCGGCAGCCTCACGTTCGCGGACACGCCGGTGACCTCGCCGGTGACCGCGTCGGCGATGCAGCCGATCACCATCCGGAACACCGGCACCGACACGCTGTCGGTGACCTCGGTGACCAAGGGCGGCGCGAACCCAGGTGACTTCGTGGTCACGGGCCCCATGTCGACCTCGATCACCTCGGGTGGCGCTGACGTCACCTGGAACGTGCAGTGCGCGCCGACGGCGCAGGGCACTCGCAGCGCCACGATCACCTTCAACAACGACAGCTCGAACGATGCATCGGTCGACGTGAGCGTCACCTGCTCGGCCACCCGCGGCCACCTGTTCGTCGTCAGCGCCACGCCGGTCCCGTACGCCAGCGGTCCCAACCAGATCGACTTCGGCGACACGTTCCTGATGCAGTCGAAGGTGACCACGGTGACGCTGCGCAACGACGGCAACCGCGCCGTCACCGTCAGCGCGCTGGCCTTCGCCAGCGCCACGCAGGGCTTCACCTTCGTGCCCCCGATGGTGACGTTGCCGGCGGTGGTGATGCCCAACACCGACCTGGCCCTGGGCATCCAGTTCCTGCCGACCCTGACCACCCAGGGCACCACCACGGTCAACCTGACCACCGACTGGAACCCGGTCGCCTTCAGCGTGACCGGCAACGGCCAGGACAGCGGCGTGGTCTACACCCGGGCCACGGCGGGCGTGTGCGACACGAACTCGATCACCAGCTTCAACTTCATGCAGGTGGTGTGGAACGCGACCGCGACCCAGCAGTTCTGCATCAAGAACATCGCCGGGGCGCCCGCCACCATCAACTCGTCGGTGCTGGCCAGCCCCGGGGTCAACTTCACGGTCACCGGGCTGCCGCCGAACGGCACGGTGCTCGGCAGCGGGCAGTTCCGGACCTTCACTGTCACCGCCGATCCCAACGACACCATGCTGGGCACGTTCACCACCACGGTGACGTCGACCACCACGTTGCCGGCGCCCAACGACGTCAAGGTGCTGACCCTGTCGGTGACCTCGACCGGCCCGGGCATCACCCTGGCCCCGGGCGCGACCCTGGACTTCGGCGGCGTCGACGTCGACCTGGTCGGCGGCAAGACCCTGCCCCTCACCATCACCAACTCCGGCAACGCGCCGCTCGACCTGACCGGCGCCAGCGGCCTGTCGGGTTCGTTCACCATCGCCGGCGGCGGGGCGGCCACCTTGGCCCCCGGGGCGATGGCCACGGTGATGGTCACCTACGACCCGTCGGTCGAGCGGGTGTCGCCGACGCCGGAGTCGCAGACCATGGTGGTGAACGCGGTCGGCTACTTCGACGCCAGCGGCGTGCGGCAGGCCATGGGCCAGCAGGTCATCGTCACCGGCTACGGCATCGACCAGCACGTCGACGTCACCGCCGATGGCGCGTTCGGCGACGTCTACCGCAACCCGCGGGCCGACGACCCCCGCGCCAGCCGGCAGATCCAGGTGTGCAACACCGGCGAGGCGCCGCTCAACGTGACGATGATCAGCGATCCGGCGGCGCCGTTCGACGTGCTGGGCGGGTCGTCGCTCAACGTGGCCGGCGTCAGCGCCCCCGGCGCGGCGCCGGTGTGCCAGGCGGTGACCGTCGAGTTCCGCCCGGCCGACGAGGCCTACCAGAGCTACTCCAGCAGCCTGACCCTGATGAATGACGACGACGGCAACCCGATGGTGGTCGTCGACGTGTCCGGTCGCTCGGTGCCGCGCCCGGTGACCGTCCCCGCGACCCTGACTGGCCCCCCCGGCCGGCAGCTGGCGGTGGGCGTGCCGGTCAAGCTGAGCGAGCTGCTCGACGACGGCCAGCCCGGCCTCGACGCGCTGACCGCCACCAACGCCGCGACGCCGGCCGAGCCGTTCGACATCGAGGTCCGCCCCGGCGCCAACCTGGCGGTGATCGGCGCCGCCACGCGCACCCTGGGCAACGGCGCCACCGAGGTCTACGACCTGACCATCACCGCCGACACCGCTGGCGCGCACACGTACATGGTCGACGTCTACCTCGACGGCGACGTGTTCCCCCACGCTCAGATCCCGGTCACCATCCAGGCGGTCGACGTGACCGTCCGTGGCGGCGGTGGCTGCAGCGCCAGCGGCGCCGGCGGCTCGTGGCTGCTCGTCATGCTGGCGGCCATCCCGCTCGCGCTCCGGCGGCGGCGCCGGGTGGCGGCGCTGGTGTCGACGCTGGCAGCGCTGGCGCTCGCCATGCCGGCGGCGCGCGCCCAAGGTCGCGACATCGAGCTGTCGACGTTCTCGCCGGTGCCGACCACCGAGGCCCGGATGTTCGCCCTCGAGACGCCGATCCTCGGCGCCAAGGGCGCCTGGGCGCTCGACCTCGCGACCAACTACGCGACCTCGCCCTTGGTGGTCGACAGCGAGACGGCCTCGACCGACGTAGTCGGTCCTCGCACCACGCTGGAGCTGGGCTTCGCGTACGTGGTCCACCCCAAGATCGAGGTCGGCCTGCGCGTCCCGCTGCTGCTGCAGAGCGCGGGTGGGTCGAGCAACATGATCCTTGGCGTGTCGGGCAGCGACAGCGGCACCGTCCTGGGCGACATCGCCGCGATGGCGCGCTACGCCATCAGCGACAGCCGGGCCGTGAAGCTGGGCGCGTCGGTGATCGTCACGGCGCCCACCGGCAAGGACGGAATGTTCGCCGGGGCCAGCACGCCCACCGCGGCCGGCCGCCTGCTCCTCGCGCTGACGCCCGGCAAGCGGCTGATGCTGGCCGCCAACGCCGGCTTCCTCGGCCGTGGCGCGTCGTCGTTCGCGTCGCTCACCCAGGGCAACGCGCTCACCTACGGCGCCGGCGCGTCGGTGCGCACTCTCGACAAGCTGTGGGTGGTGGCCGAGGGCTACGGGCAGATGGGCCTGGCGGGTGGCGACAGCGCCGCGGCCAGCCCGCTCGAGGCCACCGTGGGCGTGCGCTACCGGCTGGCGTCGAGCCTCGCGCTGTCGGTCGGCGGCGGCACCGGCATCCGCGCCGGCGCCGGCGCGGCCAAGGCGCGCGGCTTCGTCATGCTGACCTTGTCGCCCAAGGCCCGGCGCGACGCCCCGCTCAAGATCATCGTGCCGCCGCCGCCGCGCGACACCAACGACGACGACGGCGACGGCGTGGTCAACGCCGACGACGCCTGCCCGCTGGACGCCGAGGACCAGGACGGCTTCCAGGACGCCGACGGGTGTCCCGACGCCGACAACGACGGCGACGGGCTGCTCGACGCCGCCGACAAGTGCCCCGACCAGCCCGAGGACAAGGACGGCTTCCAGGACGAGGACGGCTGCATCGACGCCGACAACGACCAGGATGGCGTGCCCGACACCGAGGACAAGTGCCCCAACGAGCCCGAGGACAAGGACGGGTTCGAGGACTCCGACGGCTGCGACGAGCCCGACAACGACAAGGACGGCATCCCCGACGTGCTCGATCAGTGCGCGATGGAGCCCGAGACCATCAACGGCAACGCCGACGAGGACGGCTGCCCCGACAAGGGCGAGTCGCTCTTGCTGGTGATGCCAGACCGCATCGAGGTGCTCGAGCCGATCACCTTCCAGGGCACCAGCGCCAAGCTGAACAAGGGCGCCAGCCGGGCCCTGAGCCAGATCGGTGCCACCATGCGCGCCGATCGCAAGATCAAGCGCCTGCGCATCACCGTCCACGTCCAGCCTCGCAGCGGCGACGATGAGGCGCTGTCGCAGCGCCGCGCCGATGAGATCCGGACCTGGCTGACCAACTGGGGCGTGGAGCCGGAGCGCCTCGACGCCAAGGGCATCGGCTCGAAGCGGCTGCTGGTGCCCAAGAACGCCAAGGGCGCGGCGCAGATCAACGACCGCGTCGAGTTCATCATCTTCGAGCGGCAGCAGTAGCCCGGGCCCGGCGGCACTCGGGCGGCCGGTCAGCGATCGGCCCGGGCGCAGGCGAACCCCACCACCGCCGCGGCGCCGCCCACCAGGAGCGCGCGGGCGGCGGCGCCCATGGTAGCGCCGGTGGCGATGACGTCGTCGAGGAGCAGCACCCGCTTGCCGGCGACCCGGCGCGGGTGGGTCACGATGAACGCCCCGGTCAGGTTGGCCCGGCGGGCGGCGCCGTCGAGGTGGGTCTGCGGCGGGGTGGCCCGGGTCCGCCGCAGCGCCAGACCGTCGACCTTGGTGCGGACGGCGGCGACGCGGCGAGCGTGCCGGGCCAGCGCGTCGGCCTGGTTGAACCCGCGGGCGGCCAGCCGGCGCGCGTGCAGCGGCACCGGCACGATCACGTCGATGGCGCCGGCCTCGACGACGGCGGCCAGAAACGGCGCGAACAGCGGCGCCAGGTCGCGCGCCAGGTGGGGCCGCGCCGAGAACTTGAGCCGGCGCAGCGACCGCGCCAGCTCGCCGCCGTACTGCCACGGCGCCACCAGCGACTCGAGCGGCCAGTCGGTGGTCCGGCAGGTCGCGCACGTGTTGGCCGGGCCCCCAGCCTGGGCGACGCCGCAGCGCGGGCAGGCGCTCCCCACCGGCTCGAGGGTGCCCACGCACGGCGGACACAGCGGGGTCGCTGGCGCGACGCGCTCGTCGCAGGCGGCGCAGTGGGGCACGAACAGCGATGACAGAGCCACATCCAGGTTCAGCATGGCCGAGCTATCGACCGGGCCGGCCAAAGGTTGCGGACCGTCGGCGCGCAGGGCGTGCTAAGACCGCCCGGCCATGGCCGACGCCCGCACCGCGGCGCACAAGTACATCGCCCAGAACCGCAAGGCGACGCACGACTTCCTGATCCACGAACGGTTCGAGGCCGGCATCGTCTTGGTCGGCTCCGAGGTGAAGTCGCTGCGCGGCGCCCAGGTGACCATCGCCGACGGCTGGGCCGAGCTGCGCCGCAACGAGGCGTGGCTGCACGGCATCCAGATCAACGAGTACCCGTGGGCCAACCGCGACAACCACGACGTGGGCCGGGTCCGCAAGCTGCTCCTCCACCGCGGCGAGATCACCAAGCTGGCGGCCAAGACCCGCGAGCGGGGCTTCACCTTGATCCCGCTGGCGCTCTACTGGAAAGACGGCCGGGTCAAGGTGGAGTTGGGGCTGGCCACGCACAAGAAGCAGTACGACAAGCGCGCCACCAAGCGCGCGGCCGACGATCAGCGCGAGATGGACCGGGCCCGCAAGGGGCGCTGACCGCGCGAGGTGCGCTGACCGCGACCGTCGACGCGCGCTACGGCACCCAGCGCTCGCACGCGTCCGACACCACCGGCAGGGCGTCCAGGAAGAAGCCGTCGTAGCTGGCAGCGCACACGTCGCCGACGAGGTTGTTGGGCGCGAACCGGTTGGTGAAGCCCAGCAAGCGCGCGGCCGGGGTCGCGCCGCAGGTGTTGTCGAGCTGGCGCGCGATCAGCGCCAGCACCACGATGTTGTCGGCGCGACCGCCGCGGGCCGCGACCACCGCCTGGTACCAATCGGCCGAGGTGCCGCCTGAGCCGTAGGAGTCGCACACGCCGTCGACGCCGCACCCGTCGGGGACGTCGTCCTCGTCGGTGATGAGCACGACCACCAAGAGCGAGTCGGGCCGGGAGAAGCCGGCGTTGCACGCGCCGGCCGCGTTGGCGGCTGGGTCGAGCGCGTTCATCAGGGCCCGGGCCACCCGCTCGTCGCTGCTGCCACCGGCGCCGACCTTGCCGACGCACGCGAACCGATCAGCCAGGGCGGGGTCGCGGGCATCGAGCCAGGCGGCGCCGCTGGCGAACGGCCCGCACACCCGGTTGCTCGACGACGGGCCGCCGGTCTGGGTGACGAGCGACCCGATGCCGCGGCAGCCCGCCGGGTTGGCGGCGTAATCCTCGGTGGTGACCACGCCGATGTGGACGCTCTGGGCCGAGCGCAGCCGGCTCTGGATGCCGGCGACGAAGCCGGGGAAGCTGGCGATGAGGCTGTCTTGCTGATCAGCCATTGAGCCCGAGTCGTCGATGACGAACAGCACGTCGACGTCAGGGCAACCGGCCACGTCGCCGCCGCCGTCGCCAGCGCCGGGCCCGGCGTCGACCGAGGGGCCGTCGTCGTCGTCGCCGCCGGCGCCGACCGAGGGACCGCACGCGACCAGCGCGCAGCAGCTTGCGGACAAGAGGATCGAGGCGAGGCGCATCGCCCGGCGGTGTGCGAGAACCACGCCAGCGCCAGGTGCGCGAAACCGCGCCGGGCAGCGCTGCCCGCGGTCGACAGCCAGGCCCGGCGGCCTGCCGTGGAGTGTCGACGCAGGTCGACACCCCGTCGTGCACAGCCGGCGACCTTACCCGCCTGTCTCGCCGCGGCACCACCCGCCCCGCGCGGTACAACCGCAGCCATGCACGGACCCAGCAGCACCGCCCTCATGGTGTGCGCCTACCGAGCGCGAGCGTCGACGTGGGCGGCGCCGATCATGACCGACCCGTGGGCCGCGGCCCTGGCTGGCGACGACGGCCTCCGCATCGCGGCGGCGTTCGACGCCCACTGGCCGGCGATGGAGCAGTGGCTGGCGCTGCGGGTGGCCTACCTCGACCGGTTGGTCCGGCTCACCACCGATCGCCTGGGTGTGCGCCAGGTGGTGATCCTCGGCGCCGGCTACGACACCCGCGCCGCGCGCCTGCCGGTCAGCGGCGTGCGCTACTTCGAGGTCGACCACCCCGACACCCAGGCGGCCAAGCGCGCGCGGCTGGCCACCCTGCCCGGCTATCCGGTCGACGCTGCCACCTACGCGCCGTGCGACTTCGAGCGCGAGGACCCGGTCGACCGGCTGGTCGCGGCCGGCTTGTCGACCGCCACGCCGTCGCTGGTGCTGTG
Source organism: Kofleriaceae bacterium (assembly GCA_041389965.1). Taxonomy (GTDB): domain Bacteria; phylum Myxococcota_A; class Polyangia; order Haliangiales; family Haliangiaceae; genus UBA2376. Next base: position 9,890 of record JAWKQV010000006.1, read on the forward strand.
GGAGGGCGTGGTGCCGTACCTGTCCGAGGCGGCGGTGCGGGCGACCGCGGCGACCCTGGCGCGCGGCCTCGACCCGCGATCGCTGGTGGCGTTCGACTTCGTCGGCAAGAACCTGGCCGAGGGCGCCAAGCTGACCGCGCGTGACCACGGGATGCGCGACTTCATCGGCGACCTGGCCGAGCCGGTCCGGTTCGGCAGCGACCACATCACCCCGCTGCTGGCCGGCTGCGGCTACCGGTGGGTGCGCACGGTGACCTTCGACGAGCTGGCCCTCGAGCTTTTGGGCGACCACGACCGGGCCCGGCTGTTCCGGTTCCAGCGCATCGCGGTGGCGTCACCCCGCCGCCCCGACGCAGGCTGGCCGTGATCGCGTCGCGGGCGCCCGAGCCTGTCTGGGGCCACCGCGGCGGCCGCGTCAGTCGTCGAGCGGGACCGCGCCGGGCTGCTTTTGCTTGTTGCGGACCACCATCCACGCCACCAGGATCGACAGGTTGTAGAGGACGATCATCGGCACCGCCATCATGGTCTGCGACACCACGTCGGCCGACGGCGTCAGGACGGCGCCGACCACGAAGGCGACCACGATGAACCACCGGTTGAAGCGCCACAGGCTCTTGTGGGTGACCAGGCCGATCTTGGCCAGGAAGTAGATGAGGATCGGCATCTCGAACACCGCGCCGAACGCCAGCATCATGTCGCGGATGAGGTCGAGGTACTCCTTCATCGACAGCGCCGGCTGGGCGTGCTTGCTCGACAGCCCCAGCAGGTACTCGAACATCGGCTCGAGCACGAGCGTGTGGCAGAACAGCGCGCCGCTGACGAAGAACGCCGCCGACAGCACGGCGAACACGATGCCGACGCGGCGCTCGGTCTTGTAGAGCCCGGGCGCCACGAACTTCCACAGCTGGTAGAAGATGAGCGGGCTGGCGACGAAGATGCCGGCCCACAGCGCGACCGACATGTAGACCCAGAACGGCTCGGTCACCGAGAAGTACGCCATCTGGGCGCCCTCGGTGCCCAGGCCGGCGTGGTTCCACGCGCTGTCGAGCGGCGCCCGCAGCCAGTCGTAGATGTCCTCGGCGATGAACCAACAGCCGACCGCGGCGACCATGAACGCCAGGGCGGCGTTGCGCAGGCGGTTGCGGAACTCGGCCAGGTGCTCGAGGAACGGCATGCGGCCGTCGTCGAGCTCGGCGTCGCGATCGCGCGCAGGAGCGGCCGGCACGTCAGCTCGCCTGATCGCGCCCGATGGCGCCGCTGGCAGGTCGGATCAGCGCGGCGACGTCATCGGCCTCGGGCGGTTCGACGTCGTCGGGCAGCGGCCCGTCGTGCAGGTCCGGATCGTCGGCCGGGGCCTCCGCCACCGGCGCGTCGGCCAGCGGCGCATCGGCCAGCGGCGCATCGGCCCCAAGCGCCGCCGCAGCGACGGCCTCGGCGGCGCCGGCTGGCGTCCCCGCCGCGTCCACCGCGGGGGCATCGCCCGCCGCCAGGGCCGGCTCGGTCACCACCGCAGCGGCCGCGACTGCCGCCGGCGGCACAACCTTGCGCGGCGGCGGTCGACGGATCTCTTCTCCGCGCAGGGCGCTCTTCAGGTCGCGGATGGCGCCGCCGATCTGGGTGTCGTTCTCGATGGTGTCGGTGAACTCACGGGTCTGCTTGCGCAGGTCGCGGATGCCCTTCGAGATGGACTTGGCTGCTTCCGGCAGCTTGTCAGGGCCGAGAAACAGCATCGCCACGACGAGGATCACGAGGACCTCTGTACCGCCGATGCCAAACATCGCCGCGGAGTGTAGCACCAGGGCCCGCGGTCGGACTTCGCTCGGGCAACAATGGCGTGGCGCGTTGCCGCACCAGGCCTGGGTGCGCGGCCGGGCGACGAACCGTCTCGGGGCGCTTCAGTACGGCGACTGGCCCGAGATGTTGCCGCCGGGGCCGTAGTCGCACACCACCGTCGAGCCGAACTGCAGGCCGGGGCACCGGTACAGCGCGCAGCCGACCTTGGTCGTGGCGCGCCAGACCACCTGCGTGTAGTGCCCGCACACCCGCCCGCTGTCGCAGGTGTTGGTGTCGTGGTGGTAGTTCTGCTGCTCGCCCACCCACGACGCCACCGCCGCGGTGCCCGAGGCGGTGCCGCTCGAGCCGTAGATGTTCTCGCCGACGTACGTCGGATAGCCGCTCGAGCGGTTGGCGTTGTGATCGACCAGCCCGGTGGGGGCCTGCTGGTCGACGCACTGGCGGACCCAGGCATCGGCGATGGCGGCCAGGGCCGGATCCCAGGTGAGCGGGCCGACGCCGACCGCGGCGCGCGCCGCGTTGTGCGCGGCGACCAGCCCCTCGAGGCCCGGCGGCTCGCCGCCCGCGGTGGGCGCGTCGATGGCGGCTGGCGCGTCGGCGGTGGCGCCGGCGTCGTCGCCCGGCACGGTGGCGTCATCACCGCCACACCCCCACAGCGCCAGCACCGGGATCACCAGCATCGAAGCGTGACGCATGCCTCCATGCTCACCTCCGGCGCCATCCAGGTCAAGGTTGACAGCGAGGGCGTCGCCGCCCAGGCTGCCCGCCGATGCGCACCGCTGCCCTGGTCGTGGTCGCGAGCGCGGCGGTGGCGCGCGGCGAGCCCGCGCCCGCTGCCGGCGTGACCGTGCTACCGGACGAGGTGATCGTGGTGGTCGACCACGCCCCGCGCGGCGGCACCGGCGACCTGACCAGCGACGACCCGGCCGCACGCGATCGCCGCGGCGCGCTGGCGGCGCCCCAGTTCGTCACCGTGGTCCACGTCGACGAGCGCGAGGGCGAGACCCGGACCGTGGCCGAGGCCCTGGGCGCCACCGTGGGCGCCGACGCCCGGGCCCTGGGCGGGCTGGGCAGCTTCACGTCGCTGGCGGTGCGCGGCGCCGCGCCCGGCCACACCCAGGTGTCCATCGACGGCGTGCCGCTGTCGCGGCTGGGCTCGGTGACCGCCGACCTGTCGCGCTACGAGCTCGACAGCTTCGACCAGGTGGCGCTGTACCGTGGCGCAGTGCCGGTGACGCTGGGTGGGGCTGGCGTGGGCGGCGCCCTCGACCTGACCAGCCGGCTCGGCCGCGCCGTGACCGGCGAGCGCTGGCACCTGATGTTCGGCGGCGGCTCGTTCGGCGCCCGCGCGGCGCGGCTGCGGTACGGCGACGGCGACGTCCACGACGCAGCCATCGCCGCCGAGGTCGGCTACGCCGGCGCCACCGGCGACTACACCTTCTTCGACGACGGCGGCACGACCCTCACCACCGCGGACGACCGCACCACGACCCGGGTCAACAACGGCTACGACCAGCTCGACGCCGTCGTGCGCGCCGGAGGCACCCGGCCCGTCGGCGGCTGGCGCGCGGGGGCCCGCGCCATCGCGCGGCGCCAGGGGGTGCCCGGGTCGGGTTGGGACCAGGCGTTGCACACGCGCCTCACGACCCTGGCCGCGCTCGTCGACGGCCGGCTCGACGTGGACGAGCCGCGCGACCTCGCCGGCGCGACCGGCCGGCTGGCCGGCTTCGGCTCGGTCGAAGCCCAGGCCTTCCGCGACCCCGACGACGAGGTCGGCACCAGCGGGCAAGATCGCCGTTACCTGACGCTGGGCCTGGGCGGCCAGGCCGCCGGCGAAGTCCGGCGCGGCCACCACCGCGGCACCGGCGCGCTCGACCTCCGGGCCGATTACTACCGGGATCGAGAAGTGGGGAGCGCCGCCCGGCTCGCGACCGCCGGCGGCCGTGTCGGCGCCGCAGCGTCGATGGCCGACGACCTGGCGCTGGCGTGCGGCCGGATCTCGATCGAGCCGGCGGTCCGCCTGGAGCTGCTCCACACTGTGCCGCTGGCCGACGGCGCGGCCGCCCAGCAAGCCCCGGCCCCGGCGCGCACCGAGCTGCTGTTCAGCCCTCGGCTGGCCACCCGGGCCCTGGCCACCGACGACCTGGCGTTCAAGCTCAGCCTCGGTCGCTACGCGCGGGTCCCCACCGCCCTCGAGCTGTTCGGCGACCGCGGCTACCTGGTCGGGCGCCCGGACCTGCGCACGGAGCGCGGCTGGAGCGGCGACCTCGGCCTGGTCCTGGCGCCGGCCCGGCGCTACGGCGCACTCGATCGTCTCTACGTGGAGGCAGCCGGCTTCGTGGCCCGGCCGGTCGACGTGATCGCGCTGGTGACCACCGGCGGACTGGTGACGCGGCCGGTCAACCTGCCCGGCGCCACGCTGGCCGGCCTCGAGCTGGCGGCCACGGTGCGCGGCTGGCGCGCCGTCACCGTGACCGGCAACTACACCCGGCTGGACGCGCGCCAGCGCTCGACCCAGCCCAGCCTCGACGGCAAGCGGCTGCCGGGCCGCCCCGCCGACGCGGCGTATATACGTGTCGACGCCGCGCGCCGCTGGCGCGGTCGCCAGGGTGCGCTGTTCGCCGACGTGTCGTACAGCGGCGGCGCGTTCGTCGACGAGGCCAACCTGTCGGCGGTGCCGGCCCGCACGCTGGTCGGCGTGGGCACCAAGCTCGAGCTGACCGGCGCGGTCACCGTGTCGGTCGAGGTCAAGAATCTGCTCGACCGCCGGATCGAACAGGTGCCGCTGGATCCCCCGCCGCGTCCGGGCCTCGACCACGCCCCGCGGGCGCTGTCCGACCTGGTCGGCTTCCCGCTGCCCGGCCGAGCGCTGTTCGTGCGGGTCGATCTCCGACGGTGATCCCACTGCAACCACCTGGTTGCAGCGGGTGGAGGGGTTACGCCCGGCGCACCGGTCCTACATCGCGGACGACGTGGGCCGCGTCCCGACCCGGCGCCGCCGGTATGGCCATGGACCGCGATCTCCGTCGAGGAGCGACACTGTAGGCCTCCGGCGCAGGATCACGCCGAGGCAAAACGCCCGCGCCCGCGACGGTCACCGCGACGGGCTGTCACGTCGTCACCGCAGACCACCGTCGCACCACGCCAACCTGGCTCCGGGCGGCGGCAACCCGCCCCCGCCGCCGCCCCCGCCGCCCACCGGCGGGACCCAGACCTGGTCCGGCAGCCTGGCGCTGAACCAGTTCCGGGTCATCGGCGGTCCCATCAGCGTCGCGGTCGGCTCGACCCTGACGGTGACCATGACCGGCAGCGGCGACCCCGACCTGTACGTCCGGTTCAACAACGCGCCGACCCGGTCGCGCTTCGCGTGCCGGCCTTACCTCAACGGCGCCAGCGAGACCTGCTCGCTGACCGTCCCGTCGGGCGCGTCGTCCTTCTACGTCGCGGTCAACGGCTACACCGCGTCGACCTACTCGGTCACGGCCAACTACACGGCGCCCTGACGGCGTCGGTTCGGCCCGCGGCGCCCCGTCGGATTCCGGCGGGGCGTTGGTCGTTTCGGGGGACGCGGCCGGCCGGGGCGCGGCTACTCGCGCGGCGCGACGCAGTAGACCTCGGCCACCACCTCGATGGCCTGGCCCGGCGAGCCGTTGCGGTAGTCGCACCGCCAGCTCGACGCGGCGGCGCCGTCGGTGAGGCCGACCGGGCGCGCCGCCACCAGCTCGGCCAGCCACATCGGATCGGCGTAGCAGCCGCCGGTGATCACCAGCTCGCGCGCGCGCTCACAGGTCGCGACCACCGAGGCCACCTGGCCGGGCCCGACCGAGACACGGGCCTCGCGCCGCGACAGGTCTTGCTTGGTGGCGTAGGCACCGGGTGGGCCGGCCGGGCCGCGCGGGCCTTGGGGGCCCTGCGGGCCTTGCAGCCCCTGCGGGCCTTGCAGCCCCTGGATGCCCTGCACGCCCTCGGGGCCGACCGGGCCGGGCGCGCCGGGCGGGCCCACCGGACCCTCGGGGCCGACGCTCAGCGGGCCGGCCGGCCCCAACGGCCCGGGTGGGCCCATCTCCCCGGGCGGCCCGGCGGGGCCCGGCGGCCCGGCCAGCACCGAGCCGGGCCCGAGGTCGGCCAGGGCCCGCGCGATCTTGGCGGCGTCGACCGGTGTCCCGGTCCGCTCGACGGTGGCGAGCCGGCTCTCCGCCTCGGCCAGCCGGCGCTTCAGCTCGTCGACCCGCGGGTCCGGCGACGTCCCCCGGCAGCCCGCGACCGCGAGCGCGACGACGCTAGCCAGGGCCCGCGGCTGCACCCGGCCAGCGTACGCCGGCCACCGCCACCCGGCCGCGCCGCCGACCGTTTTTTTGCCCCCACCGTCCAGGCGGCGTACCACCAGAATGATGAGCGAGCCCTTGATCGCGCTCCACCAGGCCGGCGTCGCCCACGGGGTCGTCCCGGTGCTGGTCGACGCAGACCTGACCGTCGCCGCCGGCGAGGTCGTGGTGGTGGCCAGCCCGGCCGGCAGCGGCGCCACCGCGCTGATCGAGCTGGTGACCGGTCAGCGGGCCGGCACCGGCAAGATCTGCCTGGCCGGTCGCGACCTGGGGCGGCTGCGCGCGTCGTCGCTGACCCGGCTGCGCCGCCGGCTCGGCATCATCCCCGAGGACCTGGTCCTCGCCGAGGGCGCTACCGCGCTGGCCAACGTCGAGGTCGCCTTGGAGATCGTCGGCGTGGCCCGCCGGGCCCGCGCCGAGACCGCCCGCGCCGCCCTGGCCGCGGTCGAGGTCGAGGCCGACGTGCCGGTCGCCCGCCTGGGCCGGGCCGCGCGGCAGCGGGTCGCCTGGGCCCGGGCCTTCGTCCGGGAACCGGACATCTTGATCGCCGACCAGCCGAGCAGCTACCAGGACCCGGCCGGCACCGCGCTGTTGGTCGACCAGCTGACCGCGCGGGCCGCCGCTGGCGGCGCGGCGCTGGTGGCCTCGCGCGACCCGGCCCTGGTGGCCGCCGCCGCGGCCCGCGGCTGGCGCACCCTGACCATCCACGCCCACCGCCTGGTCGACCCGGCCACGGTGCTCGAGACCCTCGACGCGACCGGGCTGATCGAGGCGGAGATCGAGCGCCCGTCCGCGGCCGACGCCGCCGACGCCGCCGACGCCATCCCCAACGTGGTGCAGTTTCCGTTGGCCCGCTCGGCAGGGCACCGGCGATGATCGCCGCGCTGAGCTCCTTCGCCACGCGGTCGGCGCGCCTGCTGGGCCGCAGCAAGACCGCCACGCTGTGGGCGGTGGCCGCCATCGCCGGGGCGCTGCTCGCGGTGGGCGCCACCCGCCTGGCCGCCCGCGAGGTCGGCGCCTGGTCGCACGATCTGCGGCCGCAGGCGTCGATGGTGGTCTACCTCGACGAGGGCGCCACCGTCGATCAGGCCGAGGCGCTGGCGACCCGCCTGCGCGGCGTGGGCGGGGTCGACGCGGTCGCGGTGGTCAGCGCCGACGAGGCCCAGCAGCGCCTGCGCGCCGCGCTGGGCGCGCGCGACCAGCTGCTCGACGGCGTCGAGGCCGACAGCCTGCCGATCTCGCTCGAGCTGACCCTGGGCGCGGGCGTGGCCGAGGTCGCGGCCGGCAGCCCGGTGGTGGCCGAGCTGCGCGCCACCGCCGGCGTCGACGAGGTCGAGGTCACCCGCGACGCCCGGGCGCCGCTGGCCGACGCGCTGGTGCGGCTGACCCGGCTGGCGTGGCTCCTGTTTCTGGTGGTCGGCGTCGGCGCGGTGGTCGCGGTGGCCGCCGCCATCCGCCTGCACCTGGCGGCCGACCGCGCCGCCCGGTCCACCCTGCGCCTGCTCGGCGCCGGACCATGGCTCACCCGGGCGCCCACCGTCGGCGCGGGCATCGCGCTGGGCCTGCTGGGCGCCGGCCTCGCGGTCGGCGTCGCGCGCGGCCTGGCCGCGACCGACCTGGCGGCGGGCCTGCTCGACCCGGCGCTGTGGACCCCCACCGCGGTCGGCGCGGCGCTGGCGATCGGCGCCGCCCTCGGCCTGGCCGGCGGCGTCGTGGCCGAGGCCCGCGATGCGTAGCGCGCCGCTGGCGCTGGTGGCCGCCAGCCTCGGGCTGGCCCACGCCGGGCCCGCACCGACGGCCACGCCGGCCCCGACCCTGACCGATCAGCTCGACGCCCAGGCGGCGACCGTCGCCAAGGCCCGCGACCAGGTGGCGAGCAAGCGGGACGACCGCCACGCCGCGCGCACCCAGCGTGTGCGCCTGGCGTACAAGCTGCTGCGCGGCGCCACCTCGCCGTTGACCGTGGCGCCCAGCGAGCGCCTGGGCGTGGCCCGCAGCCGCGCCACCGCCCGCCTGCTCTTGGCCCGCGACCGCGCCGAGGAGGCGCTCCTGGCCGACGAGCTGGGCAGCCTCGACCAGGCCGCGGCCCGCATCGCTCGCGATCGCGACCGCGCCGAGTCCCCGCCGGTCGATCTGCGGCTGATCCGCCCGGTCGCCGGCCCCATCGCCCGCCGCTTCGGCATCCTGGTGCACGACAGCACCAAGGCGGTGCTCTCGCGCCGCGGGCTCGACTTCGAGGTCGACGCCGAGGCGTCGGTGGTGGCACCGGCCGACGGCATCGTGCGCTACGCCGGTCCCATCCGCGGCCTCGATCAGGGCGTGGTCGTCGACTGCGGCGGCGTGTGGACGGTGGTCGCCAAGCTCGACCCGCCGGTGGTGGCCACCGGCGATCACGTCGAGGCCGGCCAGGCGCTGGGCCGCGCCCACCGCTACCGCGTCTACCTGGAGGTCCGGGTGCCGGTGGGCCCGGGCGGGCTGCCGATCGATCCTGAGCCGTACCTGGTCCGCAAGTAGCGCCGGCCCGGTCGATCGCCTACCATCCACGGGTGTCGCGCGCGACCCACGCCGCTTGCTTCGTCGCTGGCTGCGCCGTCGCGGTGACCGTGTCGGCGATGGCGCGGCCCCGGCGCGCCGAGCCGGCGCGCTACCGGAGCCTCGACACCTTCGCCCAGACGCTGTCGTACGTGTCGCAGCAGTACGTCCAGCCGGTGCCCGAGCGGCAGCTGCTGTACGCCGCGGCGCGCGGCATGGTCCAGAGCCTCGACGCGTACTCGGCGTTCTTCTCGCCGACCGAGTACCGTCGGCTGCGCGAGGACACCGACGGCGAGTTCGGCGGCGTCGGGCTCGAGCTCGGCCCGGGCGGCCCCGACGACGCCATGCCCACGGCCGCCGGCTGGCCCATCGTCGACGGGGTGGTCCCGGGCTCGCCGGCCGACCGCGCCGGGCTGGCCGTCGACGATCGGCTGGTGGCCGTCGACGGTGCCGCCACCGTGGGCGGCGACCACGACGAGCGGTTCTGGGATGAGCGGCTGCGCGGCACCCCGGGCTCACGGGTGGTCGTCGAGGTGCTGCGGGCCGGCTGGGCCACCCCGCGCGGGTTCGAGCTGGTGCGGGCGCAGATCAAGGTGCCGTCGGTGGCGGCCGAGGTGCTGAGCCCCGGGATCGGCTACCTGTCGGTCCGTCGATTCCAGGAGGCCACCGCCCGCGACGCCGCCGACGCGCTGCGCAAGCTGGCCGCCGACGGCGGGGCCGAGATCATCTTGATCGATCTCCGCAGCGACGCCGGCGGCCTCATCGACCAGGCCATGGCGGTGGCCGACGAGTTCCTCGACGACGGCCTCATCACCACCATCCGGGGCCGCACCTCGCAGGTCGAGGTGCACAAGGCCCACCGCGGCGGCCTCGCCGTCCACGCCCGGCTCATCGCCCTGGTCAACGCCGAGACCGCGTCGGCCGCCGAGATCCTGGCCGGCGCGCTGCAGGACCACCGCCGGGCCACGATCGTCGGCATGAAGACCTACGGCAAGGGGGTCATCCAGACCTACTTCGACCTGGACGACGGCTCGGGGCTCAAGCTGACCACCAACCGCTACCTGACGCCCGCCGGCCACGAGGTCGAAGGGCACGGGATCACGCCAGATCTCGAGGTGCCAGAGTTCGAGGCCGAGGTGGTCGTCGCCGGGGCGCCGGTCGAGGCCGACGATCCGGTGCAACCCGCCGGCAACCGTGCGATACTTTCGGCGAGGCTCGAGGACGACTACCAGCTTCGCATCGCCTACCAAACCGCCCAGCGCTGGCTGGGGTCCAAGTGAAGACCGCGGACGTTCCGCGGGTGAGCGCTGGCTGGGGCCAGTGGAGATGAGCCGATGTTCAAACTAGTGATCCAGGATGATGAGGGAAAGACCACGGTCGTTCCCCTGGTGCGCGATGAGATCACCATCGGCCGCAAGGAGGGCAACACCATCCGCCTGACCGAGCGGAACGTGTCGCGCAAGCACGCCAAGATCAGCCGCAACAACGGCGCGGTCGCGATCGAAGATCTGGGCAGCTACAACGGCGTCCGGGTCAACGGCACCCGCATCTCCCAGCGCACCGTCCTGGCGGTCAGCGACCGGGTTCAGATCGGCGACTACCTCATCGAGCTCAAGGCCGAGGGCGTCGAGCAGCCGGTCAACTACGAGGACGCCCGCACCCAGCCGATCGAGCGGTTCGACGCCGCCCAGCTGGTGGCGTCGATGGCCCCGCCGCCCGCGGCGCCGGCCGCGGTGCCGATGAGCCTGGCCGACACCGACCCGACCGCGCGCGCGGTGACCCCGGCCGCGGCCGCCGCGGTGGGCGGCCACGGTCGCCTGGTGGTGCTGTCGTCGAACTTCGCCGGCCGCGACTTCCCGCTGGCCAAGCCCGAGACCGTCATCGGCCGCACCGAGGACAACGACGTCGTCATCAACCACCGGTCGATCAGCCGCAACCACGCCAAGGTGGTGCGCGAGCCGGACACCGGCCGCTACACCATCATGGACCTGCAGTCGTCGAACGGCGTGCGGGTCAACGGCGAGGACTACGGCAAGGTCGAGCTGCGCCGCGGCGACACGGTCGATCTCGGCCACGTCCGGTTCCGCTTCGTCGAGCCGGGCGAAGACTTCGTGTTCGGCCGCGACGCGCAGATCGTCGACGTGCCGACCGCCAAGAGCAAGTCGTGGCTGTTCGCGCTGCTGGGCCTGGTGGTGGTCGGCGGCGTGGTCGCCGTGGTCGCCAGCAGCGGCGGCGGCGGCAAGAAGAAGAATCCCGACGTCGCCGCGGTGAGCCCCGGCGCCGAGACGCCGACCCCGGCCGTGGCGGCCGGCACCGCGGGCACCCCTGGCGCGGGCACCCCGGCCGCGGGCACCGACACGCCGGGCGGCGAGCCCGCGGTGGCGGCGTCGCCGGTGGCCAAGCTCCTCGAGGAGACCCGGGCCGCGATCGACAAGAACGACTGGGCCAAGGCGTCGGACCTGGCCAACGAGGCGCTCAAGGCCGAGCCCGGCAACGTCGACGCCCGCACGCTAGCCGACCAGGCCAAGAGCGAGCTGGCCGCGTCGTTCGCCTATGACGACTTCCGGGCCGCCGCGAGCAAGAAGCAGTACGAGGACGCGCTGGCGGCGTTCGAGAAGATCCCACTCGAGTCGACTTACAAGAACGACGCGCGGGACGCCTACGACCGCCTGCACAACCAGTACGTGAGCGAGGTGACGAGCAAGGGTCAGGCCCTGGCCAAGAGCAAGAAGTGCAAGGAGCTCGACGATCTCGCCACCAAGGCCGGCCGGGTGTTCGGCGACGCGGCCGACGCGGTGCGCGGCATCAAGTGCGAGGAGCAGGTCGCGACCACGCGGCCGGGCGGTGGCAACGATCCGAGCGGGACCGGGAAGAACCCGTCGACCGGCAAGGAGCCGAGCGGTGATCCGGCGGGCGGCAAGGAGCCGGGCGGCAAGGAGCCGGGCGGCAAGGAGCCGGCCGGCGCCGACGCGGCGACGCTGATCTCGCAGGCCTCCTCCGCGGCGATGAACAGCCAGTACGGCAACGCCTTGGCCTTGGCCGAGCGGGCGCTCAAGGCCAACCCGACGCCGTCCGAGGTGGCGCGCGCGGTCAGCATCGCCGCGCTGTCGGCCTGTCGCGCCAAGCAGACCGCGAAGGCCAAGACCTACTACAACCGCGCGACCACCTCGGCCAAGCAGTCGATCCGCTCGGCCTGCCTCACGGCCGCCGGCTTCGACCCGGCCCAGTAGCGGGCCAGCGCGGGGCAGGGGCAGGGGCAGGCGCGGCGCCCGTGTAACCGCCCTGGCGCCGGCGGGCACTACCTGCCCATGGTGCCCCCATCCGAGGGCCCCGGGACCGCGAAACCCGCGGCCCGGCGGTTTGACCCCCTCCCGGATCCTGGTGTAACTCAGGGCACCCCTTGGCGTGCGCGCTTTCGCGTACGCGCTCCCGGAGGCTCCATGGAATCGCCTGCTCGTCGGTCTACCCTGTGCCTCGGCCTCGCCGCCGTGGTCGCCACCCTGGTCGCTGCGCCGACGCTCGCACGGGCGCAGGCCGGCGATATGAACGTGAACCCGTTCCACCACGCGATGGACTCGCGCGGCTACCTGACGGTCAACGCGTCGCAGGTGCTGGGGAACAAGGAGTTCGCGTTCGGCCTGGTGACCGACTGGGGCTACAAGCTGGTCGCCCTCGAGGAGGGCGGCAACTCGTTCACGGTCACGCACATCGTGACGCCGACACTGCTGGCCGCCGCCGGCCTCAAGCTGGGCCCGGCCGAGCTCGAGTTCGGCGCCACGGTGCCGTTCGTGATCGTCTCGGGTGATCGTGGCCCCGACTTCGAGGGCGACATCAACACCACCGCCGACGACCAGGCCTGGGGTTTCTCGGGTCAGGGCGTGGGCTCGATCGGCCTGCACCTGAAGACCCGCTTCCTCAAGACGTCGCGCGGCCCCAAGGTCGGCCTCGGCCTGATCGGCAGCGTCTACCTGCAGCAGCTGGGCGACAAGAACCGGTTCATCGGCGAGAGCAAGCTGGCGCCGCAGGTGATGGCGGTGCTCGACAAGGAGTTCGGTCGGTCGCGCCGGTTCCGCGCCGCGCTCAACGCCGGCTTCCGGGTCCGCACCGGCACCGTCGCGTACACTGACACCGGCGTCACCGCCAACGGCACGCCGTCGCCGGCCACCAACACCACCATCGAGACCGGCAACGAGATTCCGTTCGGGATCGCCGCCGCGTACGCGCTGACCCCGCAGAAGTTCGACATCCTCGCCGAGCTGTACGGCGCGGTGCCGCTGGCCGGCCAGAACTACCAGCCGCTCGAGGCCATCGGCGGCATCAAGGTGTACCTGGCCCGCAACTCGTTCCTCACCCTCGGCGGCGGCGCCGGCGTGGTCCCGGGCAAGGCCGGCAACCCGCGGGCCCGCGCGTTCATCGGCATCGTGTTCGAACCCAACATCGGCGACCGCGACGGCGACGGCTACAAGGACGACGTCGACGCCTGCCCGAACGAGCCCGAGGACTTCGACGACTTCGAGGACGGCGACGGCTGCCCCGAGCCCGACAACGACAAGGACGGCATCCTCGACGAGGACGACAAGTGCCCGCTCAACCCCGAGGACAAGGACGGCTTCGAGGATGAGGACGGCTGCCCCGAGGGCAACAAGAACGACCGCGACGGCGACGGCCTGCTCGACGACGTCGACCAGTGCCCGGACGACCCCGAGGACTTCGACAAGTTCCAGGACGAGGACGGCTGCCCTGACCCCGACAACGATCAGGACGGCATCCTCGACGTCGACGACCTGTGCCCCAACGACCCCGAGGACATGGACGGCTGGGAGGACGAGGACGGCTGCCCCGACCCCGACAACGACAAGGATCGCATCCTCGACAACGACGACCGCTGCCCCAACGAGCCCGAGACCCGCAACGGCTTCGAGGACGAGGACGGCTGCCCCGACCGCGGCCGCGTAGTCGTCACCGGCACCAAGATCGAGATCCTCGACAAGGTGTTCTTCGAGTACAACAAGGACGTCATCAAGAGCGAGTCGTTCCCGATCCTCGATGCCGTCGCCGCCACCATGGAGGGCAACCCGGACATCGAGCTGATCGAGGTGCAGGGCCACACCGACGAGCGCGGCAACGACGCCTACAACCTGGATCTGTCGACCCGCCGCGCCGCCGCGGTGAAGCGGTACCTGGTGGACAAGGGCATCGCCCAGAGCCGCCTCGAGTCGCAGGGCTACGGCGAGACGCAGCCGCTCGACAACCGCCACAACGAGAGCGCCTGGGCCAAGAACCGCCGCGTCGAGTTCTTGATCATCAAGCGCTCGAACGACGCTGGCGGCGCGAACTGAGTTGATGGGGAGGTTTCTCGCGAAACCTCCCCTCGTCGGGGTCACGCCCCCGACGAGCCTCCCCGCCAAGACGGCCAGTCCGCGGAGGCTCCCGGGTGGGCTCCAGCGTCCGGGCGGGTGCTCGGGACAGGTACCTGAGTCGGGGCGGTACGCGGGTACCCGAGCCGGTTGGTCGGCGTTACTCGATCGAGGTGCGGGGCCACCTCTGTTCCGGCGCGCGACGGATTCGGGGGCGGCGGCGGGCGTTGGGGGTCTGCCTGCAGGCCGTTCCAGGTCTTCAGAACGACTACTGTTATGGTGATCTTGCAGGGTGACGCGGGCGTAACCTGGTCGCGCCCGGGGCGTAGGTAGGGCAGCGCGTAACGCGCGGCGCTCTCGAAGGACCCAGCTGTCGTGCCCATGTTCCCCCGTCTCGGCTTTGGCCTCGGCCTCCGGCCGCCGTACTACGGCGCGGCCGAGCGGGGCGAGGCGCGGGTCGACTGGTGGGAGGTCATCACCGAGAACGCGATGGTGGCGGGCGGCAATCCCCGGCGCGTGATGCGCGAGGTCCGGGCCCGTGGGCCGCTGGTGCTGCACGGGGTGTCGTTGTCGATCGGCTCGGCCGAGCCGCTCGACGACGACTACCTGGCTCGGCTGGCCGCGCTGGTCGACGAGCTCGAGCCGGCCATTGTGTCGGATCATCTGTGCTGGACCACGCTGGGCGGCCACCAGAGCCACGACCTGTGGCCCCTGCCGTACACCGAGGAGGCGCTGGCGCTGGTCGTCGACAAGGTGGGCCGGGTGCAGGATCGCCTGGGTCGTCGGATCCTGCTCGAGAACCCGTCGAGCTACGTGACCTTCGCCGCCAGCGAGCTGGGCGAGGCGACCTTCTTGGCCGAGGTGGCGCGCCGCGCCGACTGCGGCATCCTGCTCGACGTCAACAACGTCTACGTGAGCGCGACCAACCACGGCTGGGACGCCGCTGCCTACCTGGCGACCCTCCCGGTCGAGCGCGTGGGCCAGCTCCACCTGGCCGGCCACACCAGCGTGGGACGGTGGCTGGTCGACACCCACGACCAGCCGGTCTGCGACGACGTGTGGGCGCTGTACGCCGCCGCCGCGGCGCGGTTCCCGGGCGTCGCCACCATGATCGAGCGCGACGACAACCTGCCAGCGCTGGCGGTGCTCGAAGGCGAGCTGGCCCAGGCCCGCGCGCTGGCCGCCGCGCCGCTGCGCGCCACCGCCGCCGAGGTCCACGCCCATGGCTGATCTGCGCACGCTCCAGCGGGAGTTCCAGGCGCTGGTGGTCACCGGTCGCGGCGATCCGCGCGGGCTGCTCGCCAGCGGACAGCTAGGCATCTACGCCCACGCCTACGGCGCGCGCCTGCACGACGCGCTGGCGACTGACTACCCCAAGCTGCGCGCCGCGCTCGGCGACGCCGAGTTCGCCGCGCTGGCCGAGCGCTACCTGGCCGCGCACCCGCCACGGTCGTTCACGCTGCGCCACCTGAGCGACCGGCTGCCCGGATTCCTCGCGGGCGACGCCGCCGCGCCGCCGTGGGCCGCCGAGCTGGCTCGGCTCGAGCAGGCCCGGCTCGACGCCTTCGACGGCCCCGACCACGCCGCGCTCGACCGCGCGGCCCTCGCGGCCAGCGATCCAACCGGCCTGCCCGAGCTGCCGCTGGCGTGGGTCTCGTCGGCCACCGTCGTGCCGCTGGCGTACACCGTCGACGCCACCTGGGCCGCCGTCGAGGAAGGTCAGCCCCCGCCGCCGCCGGCGCCGTGCGCCCGGGTGGTGCTGGTGTGGCGCCGCGACCTCCAGGCCCGCCACCGCACCCTCGAGCCCGACGAGGCCGCGGTCGCTGTGGCGGTCGCTGGCGGGGTCACCTTCGCCGAGCTGTGCGGGCTGCTGCCCGGTGACGACGACGTCGTCGCGGCTCGGGCCATCGAACTGTTGCTGCGCTGGCTCGACGCCGGCGTGCTCGCCGTCCCGTCCCACGCTACCCTCACCGAGGCCTCATGAACTCCCGCACCCTCGCCATCGCCGCCGTCTCCCTCCTCGCCGCCGCCGCGGTCGCTCGCGCCGACGCCCACCTGGCTGGCGACGGGTTCGCGCTCCACGCCGAGGTGTCGGACAAGGCCACCGCCGGCGCGCCGCTCGCGGTCGGCCTGACGCTCACGCCCAGCCCCGGCTACAAGGTCAACGAGGAGTTCCCCACCTCGATCGAGATCGTCGCCCCGGCCGACGTCACCGTGGCCAAGGCCAAGCTCGGCCGCGGCGATGGCTCGGTCACGCACGCCCGGGCCAGCTTCCAGTTCGTCCTGACGCCGAAGACCGCCGGCGACCGCGAGGTCACGCTCAAGGTCAAGTTTGCCCTGTGCACGCCGACCACCTGCGAGCCGCGCAAAGAGTCGGTGCAGCTCAAGCTGACCGTGCGCTGACGGAGCCACGGTGACCGCGCCCCAGGCGACCTGCGCGAGCTGTCAGCACCCGCTGGCCCCCGGCGCGGCGTTCTGCGGTGCGTGCGGACACCCCGACGCCGAGGCCTTGATCGGCCGCGTGCTCGATGGACGTTACCGGCTGCGCGCCCTGGTCGGCGCCGGCGGCATGGGCCGGGTCTACCGGGCCGAGCACACCGCGCTCGAGCGGGTGGTGGCGGTCAAGGTGCTGCACCCCGAGATCGGCCGTGACCGGGACCTGCTCGAGCGGTTCCGGCGCGAAGCCATCGCCACCAGCCGGCTGGCGCACCCCAACGTGGTGGGCGCGCTCGACTTCGGCATCGCCGACGGGCTGGCCTACTTCGTCATGGAGTGGCTGGGCGGGGTAGGCCTCGACGAGCTGGTGGCGACGACCGGGCCGCTGCCGCCGGCGCGCGCGCTCGGCGTGGCGCTCCAGATCGCGGCTGGCCTGGCGGCCGCCCACGCGCAGAAGATCGTCCACCGCGACGTCAAGCCCGGCAACGTCCTGGTCGGGGCCGACGATCAGGTGAAGCTGGTCGACTTCGGGCTGGCCCAGCTGCGCGACCGCGGCGGGCGCCTGACCCAGCACGGGTTCGCCATGGGCACCCCGGCCTACCTGGCGCCCGAGCAGGTGACCGGCGAGCCGGTCGGCCCGGCGTGCGACGTCTACGGGCTTGGCGGCGTGCTGTACGAGATGCTGACCGGCGCGCCGGCGGTCGGCCACGGCGAGCCGCTGGCGCTGGTCCACCGCCAGCTCCACGGCGAGGTGACCCCGCCGTCGCAGCGGCGCCCGGGGCTGGCGATCGACGGGCTCGACGCGCTGGTCTTGCGCTTGCTGGCCAAGGCCCCGACCGCGCGGCCGGCCGACGGCGCCGCCGCCCACCGCGAGATCGCCGCGGTGCTGGCGAGGCTCACCGGGCCGACGCCGACCACGTCGCTGACCACCCAAGAGCGCGCGGTGCTAGTGGTGTCGTCGAGCGAGCCCGACGGCGAGGCCGAGCTGGCCCGGGCCGAGCTCGGCGCCGAGGTCTCCACCGCCGGCGGCACGGTCTGCCGCGCGGTGGGCGACGAGCTGTTCGCGCACTTCGCCTCGGCCGAGACCGCCACCCTGACGGCGGTCGCGCTGGTCGAGGCCCGCGCGACCCTGCGCGCGGCGGTCCACTTCGGCGAGGTGCAGCTGGGCAGCGGCGGCGGACTGTTCGGTGACGTGGTCAACCAGGCGCTGCGCCTGGCGCGCCTGACCGACGCCGGCGACGTGGTGGTCAGCGACGCCGCCGCGGCCGTCGCCGGGCTGGGGGTCGCCAGCTTGCTCGTGCCGCACGGCAAGCTGCAGCTCGGGCCCCAGGCCGTGTCGCTGTGGCTTGCCGCCAGCCGCGCCGACGGGCCGGCGCGCCACCAGATCAGCGGCCGCGTCGTCGACGGTGAGCTCGCGTTCACCTGCTCGTGCGGCGCGCCGGGTCGGGTGCCCACCGACGGCGCCCACGCCTGCGCGGTCCGGTGCGCCTGCTGCTCGCAGCCGCTGATGGTGCACCCCACCCCGAGCCCGGCCACCACCACCTCCCGCGGCGTCGCCGCCCGGGCCCGCACGCTCGACGCCATCGTCGACGATGACGGGACCCGGCGGTCGCCCGACCACAACCTGCTGGCCGCCCTGGCCGATCTGGAGTGAACCGATGCTGACCCAGCCTGCCGCCACTATCCAGGAGCGCTACGCCGCCCGCGTCAAGGCGCGGCTCGAGCGCACCGAGATCACGCCAACCGACGCCCGCGACGGGATCCTCGACTGCTTCCTCGCCACGTACTTCCAGGGCGTGACGCTGGGGCTCAAGTCGCTGGCCGCGATCGAGGGCACCGAAGACGACGTGGCCCGGGTGACCGCGGCGATGTTCCGCCGCCGCCTGCGCAACCACGGCGTGACCTTCGAGGCGCCGACCCTCGAGGCGCTGGCCGAGGTCAAGGACGAGGTCGACCGTGAGCTGCACGTGATCGAGCTGCCGGCCGAGATCCGCGCGGTCCACGACCAGGTGTGCACGCTGCTGTTGGCCAAGGCCGACGGCACGCTGCCTCACCGCGGCGCCCGCGCGGTCGTCACCGCACCACCGCCCGTCGCCGCCGCGCCGACGGCCCCAGTGGCCACGACCGCGGCCGCCCTGCCACCGCGGCCGCCTCGCCCGGCGCCGGCGCCGGTGCCAGGTGGCGCCGCCGAGGAGCTGCGGCGGACCCTCGAGCGCCACCTCACGCGGCTCGGCGCCGACGCCGCCGCCGGGCTGTCGACCGAGCAGCTCCGCCGCGGCATGGTGCAGGCCGAGGCGCTGTTGGCCGCGGTCGACGCGTTCAGCGAACGCGCGGCTCCCTGACCGCGGGCGCGGCGTGGCACGCTCGGCACCATGCGCATCGCGCTCGACCCCACGCCGTTTCCGCTGCCGCCGGCCTGCGTCGAGGCGCTGGCGGCGGCGTGGTCATCGCCGCCGCGCGCGTACCATGACCTGGTCCACCTGGGCGAGGTCTTGGCGTCCTACCGCGACGCCGCGCGGCGCCGCCCGTGGCACCGGCCGCGCGAGGTGTTCTGGGCGCTGTGCTGCCACGACGCGATCTACGTCGCCGGCGCCGGGGACAACGAGGCCCGCAGCGCCGACCTGGCCGCGGCGCTGGCCACCGCCCACCTGGCCGACGCCGGACTCGACCTGGCGCGGGTGCGCGAGCTGATCCTGTTGACCGCTCGCCACGGCGCCGTCGACGGCCCGGCCCTCGACGACGACGCCGCGCGCCTGCTCGACTGCGACCTGGCCATCCTGGCGGCCCCGCCGGACCGGTTCGACGCCTACGACGCCGCGGTCGCGGTCGAGTACGCCCACGTCCCGCCGGCGGCGTTCCGCGCCGGGCGGCGGACGTTCCTGGCCGGGCTGCTGGCGGCGCCGCGCATCTTCCACTCCGACGACGCCCACGCCCGCCTCGACGCGGCGGCGCGGTCCAACCTGTCGCGGGCCATCGCCCGGCTCGATCAGGCCTCCCCCGCTGCCGGGCCGGCGCGGTAGGTTCGGCCCCATGCGCCTGCTCGCGTCGCTCGTGTCGTGCTCGCTCGTGTCCCTCGCCGCGTGCGGCGATGACGGCTCCGCCCCCGCCCGGCTCCCGGTGGCGGACAACTGCAACCCGCTGGGCATCGCCCACTGCATGGCGCCGTGGCCGTCGTCGGCCTACGAGGTCGACGACGCAAGCACCGCCACCGGGGTGCGGCTCGACATCCCGGCCGGGGGCCTCTTGACCAACGCCAACGGCGACCCGGTCGATCCCACGCCGTGGAACCGCGCTGACGGGTTCTCGGCCGCGGCCGCCATCGTCACCGCCTTCCCCGGCGGCGTCGACGGCTCGAACCTGATCGACCAGCTGCACTTCGCCGACAGCCTCACCGACGCCAGCCCCACCGTGCTGCTCGATCTGACCACGATGCAGCGGGTGGCCCACTTCGCCGAGCTCGACGTGCCGGCCGCGGCCACGCCCGACGATCAGGCGCTGTACATCCGCCCCGCGCAACGGCTGCTCGGCGGCCACCACTACGCGGTCGCCATCCGCACCACGCTGCGCGCCAAGGGCGGCGGGCCGCTGCCGCTGTCCGACGGGTTCATCGCGCTCCGCGACGGCGCCACCATCTCGCACCCGCTGCTCGATCGTATGCGGCCGCGCTTCGCCGCGGTCCTGGCCGGCCTCGAGGCCATCGGCGTCAGCAAGGACCAGCTGGTGGTGGCGTGGGACTTCACGGTGGCGTCCGACCAGTTCGTGCGGCGCATGCCGACCTCGGCCCGGGATCAGGTGGTGGCCCGGCTCGCCGACACCCGCCAGACCGTGCGGATCGTCGACGACAACCCGGCCGACGTCACCGCCGGGCGCCGCATCGACGGCTTCTTGACCGCGCCGCTGTTTCTCACCAACGGCGGCAGCTACCAGCCCGGCACCACGCTGGCGCTCGACTCAGCCGGGCTGCCGATCTACCAGGGCATGTACGAGATCCCGTTCACCGCGGTCATCCCCGGGTGCGCGTACACCTCGGCCACGCCGATCGGCATGATGATGTACGGCCACGGGCTCAACGGCTCGGGCAGCCAGGCCGCCAGCGGCGCGGTGCGCGACGCCGCCGCCGCGGCCTGCGTGGTCAGCGTCGGCACCGACATGCGCGGCATGAGCGAGCTCGACTTCGGCAACATCGCGTCGGCGCTGTCGGACCTCAACAAGGGCGACGGGATCTTCGAGACCCTGGTGCAGGGGCTGGCCAACCACGTCGCCCTCGAGCGCGCCATGGAGACGGTCCTGACCGACGACATCTTCGTGTGCCGCCCGGCCGACGCCACCGCCACCGGCTGCGTCGCCGGCACGTCGCTGGTGGACCCGACCAAGCTCTACTACTACGGGCTGTCGCAGGGCCACATCTTCGGCACGACGTTCATGGCGTACACCAAGAAGATCCGCCGCGGCGTGCTCGGCGTCGGCGGCGGCAACTACTCCACCATGCTCGAGCGGTCGACCGACTGGCCGACCTACCGCACGGTCCTGCTCGGCACCTACCCGGATCCGTTCGACGTGGTGCTGGCCATCAACCTGTTCCAGCAGCGGTGGGACTTCACCGAGACCGCCGGCATCGCCAACGTGGTGCTGGCTGGCACCGCGACCGACACGCCGCCCAAGCAGATCCTGATGCACATGGCGGTGGGCGACGATCAGGTCCCCAACCTGGCCACCGAGTGGCAGGCCCGCACCATGGGCATCCCGGTCTTGGCGCCGGCGTCGACCTACACGCCGTGGGGCCTGACCGCGCAGACCGGGCCGATCACCGACGGCAGTGCCCTGGTGGTGATGGACGGCGCCGCGCCGCCGGTGCCGCTCACCAACGAGCCGGCGCCCGAGACCGGCATGCACTACCTGACCCGCACGCAGAAGGCCAGCCACCGCCAGATCGCGCACTTCTTCGCCACCGGCGAGATCGTCAACGAGTGCGCCGGCGCGTGCTTGTGCGCCCAGGGCAACTGCGACTGACCTGCCGCGCCCGATCGCCGGACCGCGGCCGGGCGAACGTGGGTCAGGGCGTGAGCGCGTAGGTGAACGTGTAGGCGTGCTTGCCGTCGACGATGTCGATCTGCATGGCGCCGGTCAGTCCGACCAGCGCGCCGGTGCCGGAGTCGGGCACCACGGTGACCACCAGGCCCGGCGTGCCGCGGGTCATGGTGCCGGTGTGGCACAGGATGAACGTGCCGGCGCGACCGTCGAGAGTCCCGACCACCCGCTCGATCGCCACGTAGGCGGCCGACCCGGCCACCGCGGTCACCGCCGCCAGCATCTCGACCTGGCTTTGGGCCGCGAGGGCGCCGTGGAATACCTTGTCGAAGCGCGACCGGCCCAGGGTGATGCCGTCGGCGACGTGGTACGGCGGCTCGGCGTGACGGGTGACCTCGAACGGACCAGCGACGGTGGGCATGGCGCCACCTTGCCGGAGCGCCGGTCTCGTGGCTTGTAGAAAGCCGACAACCTTCGTAGCCTGGCCCCGTGCCCGCCGCGCCGCGCGCCCTCACCGACGCTGGGCCCGCCCGCGGGGTGGTCCACGCCGACGCGGCGCCCGGCCACGTGGCGCACCGCCGCGTGACGCCGACGGATGCCCTGGCCGAGGTCGTGGCCCACTGCTGGTGGGTCGAGTGGGACCTGGCCGCGCCGTTCGTGGCCGAGACCCTGCCGCACCCGTGCGTCCACCTGGTGTTCGAGCGGTCGCGGGGGACCGTGACCGGGGTGGCGACCGCCCGCTTCGAGCGGCGCTTGACCGGCCGCGGCCACGTGTTCGGCGTGAAGTTCCGCCCGGCCGGCTTCACCGCGCTGCACGACACCTCGCTGGCGGCCCTGACCGATCGAGTGACGCCGCTGCCCGCGGTGCTCGGCCCCGCGGCCGCCGCGTTGGCGCGCGCCATCGAGGCCGCGCCGGACCTGGCCCACCGCGTCGCCGCGGCCGAGGCGTTCCTCGTCCCGCGCGCGCGACCCCTGACCGCAGCCGCGGTCGAGCTGCGCGACCTGACCGAGCGTCTGGCCATCGACGCGTCGCTGCGCCGGGTCGACGACCTCGCCGCCCTGGTCGGGGTCACGCCCCGGACCCTCGAGCGGCGGTTCCGCGCCCTGATCGGCGTCGGGCCCAAGTGGGTCATCCGCCGGTACCGCTTGCACGAGGCGGCCGCGCGGCTGGGTGCCCCGGCCGCGCCGTCGATCGCCGCGGTCGCGGCCGAGCTGGGGTACGCCGACCAGGCTCACTTCGCGCGCGACTTCAAGGGGACGGTCGGCTGCGCGCCGTCGGCGTACGTCGCGCGGTTCGCGCGGTGACCCTCGGTGTCCTGCCGCGACCCACGACCGGCCCGACTGTCACGTCGCTGTAACCGCCACCGCCCCGGGTTTTTGGCGATACTGGCCGGCATGAAGCGCGTCGCCCTCGCCTTGACCCTGTGCCTTGCCGCCATCGCCTGCACCGGCGATGACACGACCACCCCGCCGATCGACGCCGCGGCCGACGTCGACGCCACGGCCGGCATCGACGCCGCCACCGACGGCGGCAGCGCCATCGACGCCCCCGGCGCGTGCGTCCTGCCCACCGCCTCCATCACCTGCACCGACAACACCGCGTGCACCGCGGTGTGCGGCAACGCCGTGTGCCACAACTTCATGCAGGTCGGCATGCGCTGCACCTCGCCGTGCACGCCGGGCGGCAACGAGTGCCCGAGCGGCTGGAGCTGCAACAACATGGGCCTGTGCCGCCCGCCCAACTGACCGACCGATGACCTCCGCCGCGCGGCCTCGCGCGGGGTTGCGGCCGGGCAGGCCGACGGCTACCGTCGGCGCCGCAATGACCAACGACGCGACGGTCCGGACCGATGCTGCCTGGCTCGATGCCCACTGGATGCCGTACACCGGCAACCGCGAGTTCAAGGCTAACCCGCGCATGCTGGTGGCGGCGGAGGGCGCGTACTACACCGACGCCCACGGCAACCAGATCCTCGACGGCCTGTCGGGCCTGTGGTGTACCGGGCTGGGTCACCGCCGGACCGAGATCGTCGAGGCGATCCAGCGCCAGGCGGCGACCCTCGACTACGCGCCGGCGTTCCAGTACGGCCACCCGGCCTCGTTCGAGCTGGCCAACAAGATCAAGGCGCTGACCCCGGCCGGCCTCGACTACGTGTTCTTCACCGGCTCGGGCTCGGAGTCGGCCGACACCTCGCTCAAGATGGCGCGCGCCTACTGGCGGGCCAAGGGCCAGGGCACCAAGACCCGCCTCATCGGCCGCGAGAAGGGCTACCACGGGGTCAACTTCGGCGGCATCTCCGTCGGTGGCATCGGCGCCAACCGCAAGGTCTACGGCCAGGGCATCGAGGCCGACCACCTGCCCCACACCCAGCTCGGCGGCTTCCACCGCGGCATGCCGGCCCACGGCGCCGAGCTGGCCGACGACCTGCTGCGGCTCATCGCGCTCCACGACGCGTCCAACATCGCCGCGGTGATCGTCGAGCCCATGGCCGGCTCGGCCGGCGTCATCCCGCCGCCGTTCGGCTACCTGCAGCGCCTGCGCGACATCTGCACCAAGCACGACATCCTGCTCATCTTCGACGAGGTCATCACCGGGTTCGGCCGGGTCGGGGCGTACACCGGCGCCGAGGCGTTCGGCGTGACGCCCGACATCATGAACGTCGCCAAGCAGGTGACCAACGGCAGCCAGCCGCTGGGCGCGGTCATCGCGACCAAGGCCATCTACGACACCTTCATGGCCGCCGGCGGCCCGGCGTACCTGCTCGAGTTCCCCCACGGCTACACCTACTCGGCGCATCCGATCGCGTGCGCCGCCGGCGTCGCCGCCCTCGACCTGCTGGTGGCCTCCAAGGCCATCGACCGGGTCAAGCAGCTGGCGCCGTACTTCGAGGACGCGGTGCACTCGCTCAAGGGCGCGCCCCACGTCACCGACATCCGCAACTACGGCCTGGCCGCCGGCCTCACCATCGCCGCGGTCCCCGGCGAGCCCGCCAAGCGCCCGTTCGAGATCGCGATGAAGTGCCTCGAGCGCGGCGTCTACGTGCGCTACGGCGGCGACACCATCCAGCTGGCACCGCCGTTCATCGTCGAGACATCCCACATCGACACCATCGTGAACGTGCTGGGCGACGCGCTGCGCGCGGTCGAGTAGCGCGACCGCCGCTACAGCGCGAACGTGCCGCGCTTGACGAACTGGCCGCGCCCGGTGCGGGCCTTGGCCACCCAGCGGTCGTCCTCGACCACCAGGTCGCCGCGCGAGAACACGTGGGACGGGACGCCGACGATCTGGCGGCCCTCGAACGGCGAGTAGTCGACCCGCATGTGCAGCGAGTCGACGCCCAGGGTCTTCTCCTTGGCCGGATCCCACACCAGCACGTCGGCGTCGGCGCCCACCGCGATGGTCCCCTTGCGCGGATACAGGCCAAAGATCTTGGCCGGCGCGGTGGCGGTGATCTCGACGAAGCGGTTCATCGAGATCTTGCCGGCGCGCACGCCCTCCCACAGCAGGTACAGGCGGGTCTCGACCCCGGGCATGCCGTTGGGGATCTTCGAGAAGTCGCCGCGGCCCAGCTCCTTCTGGTCCTTCATGCAGAACGGGCAGTGGTCCGTGGCGACGCACTGCAAGTCGTAGTTGCGCAGGCCGCGCCACAGGTGCTCGTGGTGGTGGGCCGGCCGCAACGGCGGCGTGCACACGTAGCCGGCGCCCTGCCACTCGTCGCCGGGCGTGCCGCGCAGATCGTCCTCCGAGCAGAACAGGTACTGCGGGCAGGTCTCGGCGTAGGCCGGCAGGCCGCGGTCGCGCGCCTCCATGACGCGCTCGAGGGCGCGCTGGGCCGACAGGTGCACCATGTACACCGGCACCTTGGCCATCTCGGCCAGGGCGATGGCGCGCTCGGTGCCGGTGGCCTCGGCCACCTCGGGGCGGGTGAGCGCGTGGTAGACCGGCGCGGTGTGGCCCTCGGCGAGAGCCCGCTGCACCAGCACGTCGATGGGCAGGCCGATCTCGGCGTGCATGGTGATGAGCGCGCCCAGCTCGCCGGCTCGCAGCATGGCCCGGAAGATCTGCTGGTCGTCGACCAGGAACACGCCGGGGTAGGCCATGAACATCTTGAAGCTGGTCACGCCCTCGCGCACCAGGGCGCCCATGCCCTCGAGGGTGTCGGCGTTGGCCTCCGTCATGATCATGTGGAAGCCGTAGTCGATCGCGGCCTTGCCTTCGGCCTTGGCGTGCCAGGCGTCGAGCCCGGCCCGCATCGAGTTGCCCTTCTGCTGGATGGCGAAGTCGATGATGGTGGTGGTGCCACCGTGCGCCGCGGCGATGGTGCCGGTCTCGAAGTCGTCCGACGCGGTGGTGCCGCCGAACGGCAGCTCCATGTGCGTGTGCGCGTCGATGCCGCCCGGCATGACGAACTTGCCGGTGGCGTCGATGGTGCGATCGGGCTGGCCCAGGCCGGCCCGCTGCGACGGGTGGGTCAGGCCGACGATGGTCGCGCCCTCGATCCACACGTCGGCGCCGAAGGTGTCGCTGGCGGTGACGACGGTGCCGTCCTTGATGAGCGTGCGCATGGCTACTGCTCCACCAGCGGGCCGTAGGCGTCGGGGCGCCGGTCGCGATAGAACTGCCAGGTGCGGCGCACCTCCTCGATCATGTCGAGGTCTAGCTCCGCGACCACCAGCTCGTCTTGGTCCTCGGAGCCGCACGCGATGATCTCGCCGCGCGGGTTCACGAAGTACGAGTTGCCGTAGAACGTGCCGATGTTCCACGGCGCCTCGGTGCCGACCCGGTTGATCGCGCCGACGTAGTAGCCGTTGGCGATGGCGTGGGCCGGCTGCTCGATCTTCCACAGGTGCTGCGACAGCCCGGCCACCGTCGCCGACGGGTTGTAGACGATCTCGGCGCCGGCCAGGCCAGGGCGCGGGCCCCCTCCGGGAAGTGACGGTCGTAGCAGATGTACGCGCCGATGGTCGCGTAGCGGGTCTTGAACACCGGGTAGCCCAGGTTGCCGGGGCGGAAGAAGAACTTCTCCCAGAAACCCGACGTCTGCGGAATGTGGGTCTTGCGGTACTTGCCCAGGTAGGTACCGTCGGCGTCGATGATGGCGGCGGTGTTGTAGTAGACGCCGGCCTGCTCGCGCTCGTAGATGGGCAGCACGATCACCATCTGGTGCTGCTTGGCGATCGAGCTCATCAGCTCGGTCAGCGGCCCCGGGCACGGCTCGGCGGCGTCGTACCAGCGCTTGTCCTGCCCCGGGCAGAAGTATGGCCCGTTGAAGATCTCCTGCAGGCACAAGATCTGGACGCCCTGCTTGCCGGCGTCGTGGATCATCGGCAGGTGCTTGTCGAGCATCGCCTTTTGGATCTCGGCGACCGACTTCGACTCGTCGTTGATCGGGTTCGATGCCTGGATCAGGCCGGACAGGACTTTACGCGCCATGCAGGTGCCCCCTCGAGCGGTGTGAGTTAGGGCGCCATCTTACCCCCAAGGGCCCGGGCGCCGCGGCGCGACGGACGGCAACCGACGCCGGCGCACAACCCACCGCGCCGCCGCCCGCCGAGCCGACCAACCCGCCACCAGGGCGACGCCGGCGTCGGTCGTCGCGGCGCTCGTCGGGCGGGCACCGCGACAGCACCGATGGCCCCGCGCTATCGTCGCGCGGTGATGAGCGCGCCGTTGCCGCCTGAGGCCTGGGTGCAGCACCCGGCGTGGGGCGACCTCGGCGCGCTGGCGCGGCGGTGGCGCCAGGCGACGCCGTTCCCGCACATGGTGCTGGACGACCTGCTCGGTTCCGACGACCTCGACGCGCTCCTGGCGGTGGTCGACGACGAAGCCGTCGAGCGCTACCAGGCCGATCTGTACGAGTTCGAGGCCACCACGCCGGAGCCGGCGACCGCGGCGCTGCGGGCGCTGCGCGACGGGTTCGCGGCGGCGCTGGTACCGCGCCTGGCCCGCATCGCCGACGTCGCCATCACCCGCGCCGACCTGCGCGCCTACGCGTACCGCCCCGGCCACTACCTGTTGCCGCACACCGACCACCAGGCCGCGCTCGACCGGCGGCTGGCCTACGCCTACTACCTGCCGTCGCCCGACCCGCCCACCGGCGGCGAGCTGGAGCTGTTCGCCTGCCGCCACGCCGACGACGCGCTGGTCGACATCGTGTCGGCGCGCCGCATCGCGCCGCGCGCCAACCGCCTGGTGGTGTTCGCGGTGAGCGACGCCTCGCTCCACCGGGTGCACGAGGTGACCGACGGCCTGCGCCTGTCGCTGGCCGGCTGGTTCTATCCATGACGCGTCCCGGGGACGACGCGGGCGTGGCCGGGGTCAGCGCGCGCACCGCGGTGATCGTCGAGTCGCTCGTCACGCCCGCCGCCGCCGCCGCGGCCCGGGCGCGCTTGGCTGCGGCCGGCTACGCGCGCTACCCTCGGATCGATCTCGGCAGCTACCAGGCCTGCGTCGCGCCCGACGAGCCCGACCTGGTCGCCGCCGCCGCCCGCGCCGTCGAGCCCAGCGTCGGCTTCCCGGTGGTGGCCGAGCAGGTGCGGGCATGGTGGCTCGGGCCCGGCGACTACGTGCTGGCCCACCACGATCCACCGGGGCGCTTCGGCCTGGTCGAGGTGGTCGTCGACCTGTCGCCGGCGCCGGCCGCGGCCGAGGTCCACTACCGCCGTCGTGGCCAGCTGTACTTCGTCATGCCCGCCGTCCCCGGCACCGCCGCCATCGTCGAGCGGGGCCCGGCGGTGACCAGCAACCATACCTACCTCAGCCATCGTGGCCCCGCCGCCCACGTGGTCCGCCTGATCATCGGCTTCGTGCCGCGGTGACGCAGGCGCGGCCTGGCCGCCAGCATCACGGAATCTTCACGGAGTCTCCCGGCCTCGCGCACCACCGCGTTGCTAGCGTCTGGACATGCCAACCACCCGGACCTGGATCTTCGCGATCGTCGTCGCGGCCGCCTGCACCCACCCCCGCGCGACCACCCAGCCCGCGGCCCGCGCCGGGGACGCGCCGCCGCCGTCCGCGGCCAAGCTCACCGACGCCGAGGCGCGCACGATCGCCCTGGCCAACACCCCAGGCGAGGTCAAGGCCAGCGAGCTCGAACGCGAGCACGGCCACCTCATCTACTCGATCGAGATCATCCCGACCGGCGCCGACCACGGCATCAAGGAGGTCAACGTCGACGCCATCGACGGCTCGATCGTCGGCGTCGAGGACGAGGATGACGACGACCACGACGGCGACGTCGACGAAGGCCACGGCGACCACCGCGACACCGACGACGTCGACGACCTCGACCGGGACTGACCAGCGCCCGGCCGCGCCAGCTCACTCGCCCGCGGGGGTCGGCGCGCCGCTCGCGCCGCCCTGGAGCTCGGCCCAGTGGGCGTTCCACGCCGCCAGCGACTCCTGGTTGGGCCGCACCCACGACACCACGTACAGGTAGGTGCCGATCTCCTTGTGCAGCTTCTCGCCGTCCCACACGAACACGTTGGCGCTGGCGTCGACGGCGTCGGTCGAGGAGGTGCCGGGATCGTTGAAGGTGTACTGCCCGTCGCCGGCCTTGCCCGACACCACCACCCAGTGGTCGGTGACCTTGTCGCTGTTGACGTCCGAGTCCTTGTAGGTGATGCCGACGAACACCGGGCGGCCGTTGGTCGTCTCGAAGTCGATGTAGGCCTTGGCCTTGGCCGCCGCCGCCGCGTCGATGGTCACCGCCGCGAGCTGGCGCTTGACGCGCTTGCGCGCCTTGGCCTCGTCGAACGCGCCATCGGTCTGGTTGTCCGCGTCGGCCAGCTCGGCCGCGGTCCACGGCCGGAAGGTCTCGCTGGTGACGATGCCGGTGATGCCGGCGTCGCTGCCCGAGCCCACGGCGTGGACCCCGGCCTGCGCCATCATCGCCGCCGACGTGGCGAAGCACGAGTACGGCCCCGGCACGTTGCGCAGCGGCAGGTTCTGGACCGTGGTCGACACCGGCGTCGGCGTGTCACCGAACGTGATCTCGGCTGGTCGCTGCCCCGGCGCGTGCTCGGCCAGGTACGCCGCCACCGGGTTGACCCGAGCGCCGGTGGCCGTCGCGCCGATCGGATCGTAGACGTACTGGGTGCCGCCGCCCGTGTTGCCGTCCCAGGCCGCCTTGCCGTCGGCGTTGAACCACCAGTAGCCGTGGTTGGGGTTCTTCTTCTTCACCGCGGCGGCCGGCGTGGTGACCTTCTCGACGCCGCTGCCCACTTGCAGCTCGTCGGCCAGCACCTTGGCGACCGTGTACACCTCGTCGACGCCGAGATCCTGGAACTGCGTGCCGTACCAGATGAACTGGCTCATCTCCGGCATGTCGGCCAGGGTCGGCTCGGCCGGCGCGGCCGAGGGTGCGTCGGGCTCCCCGGCCGGCGCCCCCGGGCCGGCCGTCGGCGCGTCGGTCGTCGGGGCATCGGGGCTCGGCTCACCATCGGGTGTGGCCCCGACCGCGCTGGCGATCGCGTCCTCGATGATCTGCAGGCCGCTGGCGAGCAGGTCGAGGCCCGCCTCGACCACGCCGACCACCGCATCGCCGACCGCCGTGGCCGCGTCGCCGACCGCCCCCAATAGATCGTCGAAGCCCCAGCTATCGTCACCATCGGCGGCCGGTGCCTCGCCCTCCGCCGGGGCCGCCGCGGGCGGCGCCACCGTCGGTGGGATGGTGCCCTTGGCGGCCTCGGCGACCACGTAGTCAGCCAGGACGCGCCACGCCTTGGCGTACTGGTTGTCGTGGCGGAACTCCAGGCCCAGGCCCTTGCCGTCGGGTGAAGCCCGGAGGATGAAGCCACCGCCGGCCGAGATGTCGTAGCGGTACCCGGTGGTGGCGTGGGCGAACGCCGCGCCGACGCGAGCCAGGACTTCGGGCGGGACCGGGCTGGCCGCCGGCGCGCCCGCCGCAGGCGTCGCCTCACCGCCGAGGTCGAAACCCTGCACCACGCCGGCCCCGGGGCCACTCGAGCGCGTCACGCCGAACGCCGAGAACTCGTCGAGGTCGAAGCCCTGCACCACGGCGTGGCCGGCGGCGTCGGCCTCCTGCTCGAGCGCGGGATCGGTGTTGACCGCCACGCCACCGCGCGCGCCGTCGGCCGCCACGCGCCCGCTCCGTTGCTGGGCGACGTGGGCCAGCTCGTGGCCGATCATCTGCGCGCCGTCAGCGGTGTCGGGACGGTACGCGCCCGCCGCGAAGTGCAGCGCCGTGCCCTGCGCGAACGCCTGGGTGCCCAACCGTTCGGCGGCGCCGTCCTCGTGGATCGACACGTCGGCGAAGTCCTGCCCGAGCTGCGCCGCGGCCCGGGCCGCCAGGCGCGGCGGCAGCGCGCCGGTCAGCGTCCGCTTGCCGGGCGCACCACCGCGACCACCTCCGCCGACGCCTTCTTCGGGACTGCCCAGCTCTGCGCGATAGCGTTGCATCCTCAGCCGACGTTGCAGCCGCCGTGCCGCCCGCAACCCGCGCGATCACGGCCTCCGCTGGTACCCACAGGTCCCGCCCGTCGAACCACGCCAAACCCGCGCGCCGATTCCGCCTCCACGCCACCTCCGCCCATCACTCCCCGGTACCCCGAGGTCCCGCCTGGAACCGAACCCCGGAGCCGGCGCCACCGCCACCGCCACCACCATCGCCACCGCCACCGCCACCGACTCCGCCACCGCCACCACCCACCACCCGCGTGACCTCCACCGCCGCGCTGGACCACCGCCGTCCGAGTGGCTCAGGTACACGTTCCGAGCACCCGCCCGGACGTTTGAGGTCTCCCTCCCCGCCCCGCGGACAGGCCGTCTTGGAGGGGAGGCTCAGCTGGGGGCGTGACCCCAGCTGAGGGGAGGTTTGGCGACAAACCTCCCCATGAACACGAGAAACCTCCCCATCAATTCGTAACGAGCTTCGACGTCTCGGCCGCGATCTCGCCCTTCCAGGTCTCGGCGTCGAGGGCGCGGGCGCCCTTGCTGGTGGCGCGGGCCTGCTCCTTGGCCTCGCGGGCCACGCGCTGGCGCTCGCCCAGGTCGTGGTGGGTCGAGAAGTACGGCAGGCTCTTGCCGATGAACTCGCGCAGGTTCGCGAAGCCCTGATCGACCATGAACTTCTCGAGCTCGGCCTTGAGCTCGGCGATGATCTCGTAGCCCCGCAGCATGGCGCCGGTGCATACCTGCACCGTCGACGCGCCCAGCAGCATGAACTGGGCGGCGTCCCAGCCGGTCTCGATGCCGCCGATGCCGGAGATCTCGACGCCGGGGTGGGCCCGCGCCACCTCCATCACCTGGCGCAGCGCGATGGGCCGCACCGCCTGGCCCGAGTAGCCGCCGGGGACGCTGTAGCCCTCGACGGTCGGCATCGGCCGCAGCGTCTTGGGATCGATGCCCACCACCGACAGGATGGTGTTGATCATGGCGATGCCGTCGGCGCCGGCGCTGAGCGCGGCGTGGGCCGGCACGACCGGGTTGCCGACGTTGGGCGTCATCTTGGCCCACACCGGCAGCGTGGTGACCTCCTTGACCCAGCCCACCACCTCGCTGATGAGGTCGGGGTTCTCACCGACCGCCATGCCCATCTTGCGCTCGGGCATGCCGTGGGGGCAGCTCAGGTTGAGCTCGAAGCCGTCGACGCCGGTGGCGGTCACCGCGCGGGTGATCTCCTGCCAGGCCTCCTTGCGGCACTCCTCCATGATCGACGCGATCAGGATCTTGTTCGGGTAGTTCTTCTTCAGCTGGGTCAGGTCGTCGATCCAGTGCTCGAACGGCCGGTCGCTGATGAGCTCGATGTTCTCGAAGCCGATGACCTCGTCGGAGGTGCGGGCGCGCAGCTTGGCGTAGCGCGGCGCGGTGTTGATGACCTTCGACGCGTCGAGGCTCATGGTCTTGCACACCATGCCGCCCCAGCCCAGATCGTACGAGCGCGCGATCACCTTGCCGTTGGTGCCAGGCGGTCCCGAGCCGAGGACGAACGGGTTGTCGAAGTGCATGCCGTTGACGGTGATGGCGAGATCGGTCTTGGTCGTCACGAAGCCCCCTTAGGTCGAACTGCCATCGGTATCAGGGTTCCGAATCGTGTTCAAGTCGAGCGTTCCCCGCGCGCACGAACCGTGGTAGCTCCGGCAGCCATGGAGACCATCACGCACTGGATCGCGGGGCAGCCCGACACCCGGCCGGCCGACCGCCACGGCGACGTCTACAACCCCGCCACCGGGGCGGTGCAGGCCAAGGTCGCGCTGGCCACCAGCAGCGTCGTCGACGACGCGGTGGCCGCCGCCGCCGCCGCCCTGCCGGCCTGGCGCGCCACCTCGCTGGCCCGCCGCACCAAGCTCCTGTTCGCGTTCCGCAACCTGGTCGACCAGCACCAGCACGAGCTGGCCGCCATCCTGACCCGCGAGCACGGCAAGGTCCCGTCGGACGCGCTGGGCGAGGTCAACCGCGGCCTCGAGGTCATCGAGTTCGCGTGCGGCATCGCCGACCTCATCAAGGGCGAGTACTCGGAGAACGTGTCGACCGAGGTCGATTGCTACGCCATCCGCCAGCCGCTGGGCGTGGTCGCCGGCATCACGCCGTTCAACTTCCCGGCCATGGTGCCGATGTGGATGTACCCGATCGCCATCGCGTGCGGGAACACCTTCGTGCTCAAGCCCAGCGAGCGCGACCCGTCGGCGGCGATGTTCTGCGCCCGGCTGTTCGCCGAGGCCGGGCTGCCCCCCGGCGTGCTCAACGTGGTCCACGGCGACAAGGTCGCGGTCGACCGGCTGCTCGAGCACCCCGACGTGGCGGCGGTGTCGTTCGTCGGCTCGACGCCGATCGCCCGCTACATCTACGAGACCGGCAGCCGCCACGGCAAGCGGGTCCAGGCCCTGGGCGGCGCCAAGAACCACATGATCGTCTTGCCCGACGCCGACATGGACCTCGCGGCCGACGCCGCGGTCGGCGCCGGCTACGGCTCGGCCGGCGAGCGCTGCATGGCGATCTCGATGATCGTGGCGGTGGGCGACGCCGGCGACCGCCTGGTGCCGAAGCTGCGCGAGCGCGTCACCAAGCTCAAGACCGGCGCCGGCTCGGACCCGGCCAGCGAGATGGGGCCGCTGGTGACCCAGCAGCACCGCGACAAGGTGGCCAGCTACGTCGACGCTGGCGTGGCCGCCGGCGCCGAGCTGGTGGTCGACGGCCGCGCCCTGAAGGTGCCGGGCCACGAGCAGGGCTTCTTCCTGGGCCCGTGCTTGTTCGACCAGGTCCGCCCGGGGATGTCGATCTACCAGGACGAGATCTTCGGTCCGGTGCTGGGCGTCACCCGCGTGGCCAGCTACGACGACGCCATCAAGCTGGTCCACGACCACCCCTACGGCAACGGCGTGGCGATCTTCACCAACGACGGCGGCGCGGCCCGCAAGTTCGTGAGCGAGGTCGAGGTCGGCATGGTGGGCGTCAACGTGCCCATCCCGGTGCCGATGGCGTACTACTCGTTTGGCGGCTGGAAGACCTCGCTGTTCGGCGACCTACACATCTACGGCCGCGACGGCGTGCGCTTCTACACCCGCACCAAGGCGGTCACCAGCCGGTGGCCCGACCCGCGCCACCGCGGCGTCGACCT
The DNA here is from genome assembly GCA_041389965.1 of Kofleriaceae bacterium. GTDB lineage: Bacteria > Myxococcota_A > Polyangia > Haliangiales > Haliangiaceae > UBA2376. The sequence goes on from JAWKQV010000006.1 coordinate 43,940, forward strand.
GGGCTTCCCGACCAACAAGTAGGCCGCGGCGGTCAGGCCGCGCGACCCCGGTGGCGTCGCAGCATCCGGTACAGCGAGGTCCGGTCGATCCCGGCGGCGGCCGCCGCCTCGGCGACGCGATCGCCGTGGCGCCGCAAGAGCTGGTCGAGGTAGGCCCGCTCGAAGGCGTGGAGCGCGCGCTGCCGGGCCTGGAGGTAGCGGTCGTCGTCTGGGGCCGCGACGGGAGCCGGGGCCGGCGTGGCGACGGCGATCGGGAGGGCCTCGCCGAACACCACGCAGCGCTCCAGGTGGTTGCGCAGCTCGCGGACGTTGCCCAGCCACGGCGCCCGCGCTAGCGCCGCGCCAGCCGCGCCGGTGGTCAGGCGCGTGGTCAACTCGGCGGAGGCGCGCAGCTGCCCGAGCAGGTGGCGCGCGATGACCACGACGTCCTCGGGTCGCTCGCGCAGCGGTGGCTGGGTGATGCCGATGACCGCCAGGCGATAGTAGAGGTCCGCGCGGAAGCGCCCGGCCGCGACCTCGGCCGGTAGATCGCGGTGGGTCGCCGCCACCACCCGCACGTCCAGCGCGACGGTGTCGCGGCCGCCGACCCGGCGCACCTCGCGGTTCTCGAGCGCCCGCAAGAGCTTCGGCTGGAGCTCTTGCGACAGCTCGCCGATCTCGTCGAGGAAGATGGTCCCGCCGGCCGCGGCCTCGAAGGCGCCGAGGCGCCGCTGGTCGGCGCCGGTGAACGCGCCGCGCTCGTGGCCGAACAGCTCGCTCTCGAGGAGCGTCGGCGGGATCGCCGCCACGTCGACCACCAGGAACGGCCCGCACCGACGCGGGCTGTGATCGTGGATGGCCCGGGCCAGCGCGGTCTTGCCGGTCCCGGTCTCGCCGGTCACCAGCACGGTGGCGGTGGATCGCGCCACCCGTCGCGCGACCGCGAAGGCCGCCTGTTGCGCTGGCGACGCGCCGACCAGCTCACCGCAGGTGGTGACCGCTGGCCAGCGGCCGGACGGGGCGTCCTCGGCCACGCCCGCCGCGCCGGGCCGCACGTCGGTCGCCGGCCCTGGCGCCGTCGCCATGTCGAGCTTCATGCCGGGGTAGACCCCGGTCGCCGCCTGGCGTTTCGGGCCGCCCATGCGGCGCCGGCGGCCGCCGGATGGCCGGTGCACGGCCATGGGTCGGCCGTGGCCGGGCCGGCCACAGCGTGGCGCCACCGGTCACGCCGACGCTCGCAGACCCCGAGGATCGTGGACCTCGCGGCTGGCACCGCGCGTGCTGAAGCCCGGTCCATGCCCATCCAGACCCGTTCTCGACGCGCTCGCGCGCGCCACTCGCTCCTCGCCCTGTCCCTGGCCGTCACCGGCTGTGCTGTCGACGCCGATCTGGCGCCGCCGGCCGACGACGACCCCGGCCCGGCGACCACCACCAGCCCCGGCGTGGCTCCGCCCACCACCGCGCCCGACGGCGACCAGCTGATGGTCCATTTCCCGTGGGGCCGGCAGCTCGAGGCCTACGAGGTGATCGACGGCTACGTCGTCATCCGTGGCGACATCATCGTCGGCCGGGCCGACCGGCTGGGGCAGCGCTCCACCGCGCGCGTCGGGCGCCGCTGGCCGGGCGGCGTGGTGAAGTACGCGATCGACGCCTCGATCCCCCTCGGCGATGTGCGGCGGACCAACCTGGCGACCGCGACCGCCTGGCTCGAGGCGCGCACCCCGCTCGACTTCCAGCTCATCGCCAACCCGTGCACGTCCGGCGACGACGACTGCGCGACCGACTACATCCTGGTCCAGTCGTGGAACCAGGCCGGTGGGCAATCGGCGACCCCGGCCGGGGCCGGCACCGTCGGCTACCTGGGCGGCCAGCAGCTCATCAACGCCGCGGCCAACTTCGGCGTCGGCGGCTTCGAGCACGAGCTGCTCCACGCCATCGGCATGTACCACGAGCAAGAGCGCAACGACCGCGACGGCTCGGTCGTGTACCGGGCCGAGTGCGTCCAGGCGGGCAAGACCGGCAACTTCGGCAAGAACGCCGACCCCAACGTCGACTTCGGCAGCTACGACCTGGGCTCGATCATGCAGTACAGCTCGGCGACCTTCCGCCTGACCAACCCCGCCCCGCCGCCGTGCAACGGCGGGTTCCCGCTGACCCGCAAGCCCGGCACGCCCTGCCCGGCCGGCGCCTGCAGCGATCCCGACGGCGACGGCTTCGCCGACATCATCCTCGGCGCTGGCACGCCATCGGCCCGCGACGTCGACGCGGTGTGGGCGATGTACGCGCCGGGTCTCACCGCCCACGAGAGCGGCGACGGCTTCGGCCGCGCCCTGGCCTACGGTGACTTCGACGGCGACGGCCGGGTCGACGTCGCGGTCGGCACGCCCTACGAAGACACCGTCTCCAACACCGTCAACAGCGCCGGCGCCGTGACGCTGTGGAAGGGGACCGAGGACGGCCTGCAGCCGTGGCGGCTGATCACCCAGGGCGGCATCGGCGCCCTCGAGGAGGCCGGCGACAGGTTCGGCGCCGCGCTGGCGGTGGGCGACTTCGACCACGACGGCGTCGACGATCTGGCCATCGGCACGCCCGGCGAGTCGGTCGGCTCCAACCCCGACCCCAACGCCGGCGCGGTCTACCTGCTGCGAGGCGGTGCGGCCGGGCCCACCTACTGGCGGTCGGTGACCGAGGCCAACGTGGCGGCGAGCGTCGAGGGTGACGACCGCTTCGGCGAGGCGCTGGCGGTGGGTGACTTCGACGGCGACGGGGTCGACGACCTCGCAGTCGGGGCGCCCGGCGAGACCCACGGTGACGGCATCGCCGCCGGGCACGTCTACGTGCTGCGCGGGACCGGGGCGGCGTCGGCGCTGGCCGCGTGGACCAGCGTCGGCCAGGCCGATCTGACGGTCGCCCCCAACGTCGCTAACGGACCCGTGGTGGCGATGGGCACCAACCAGGCCGGCGACAACTTCGGCGCGGCGCTGGCCGCCGGTCGCATCGACGCCGACGGCCGCGACGACCTGGTGGTCGGGGCCAGCTGTGACAACGAGCTGGCGACCTGCGCCGGCGGCGCCTACCTCTACCGCGGCCACGCCACCGGCATGCGCGGCTGGATGCGGATCACCCAGACCGGCGGCGGCGGCGACGCCTTCGACCGGTTCGGCTTCGCGGTCGCGGTCGGCGACGTCGACAACGACGGCGACCGCGACGTGCTCATCGGCGCGCCCTACGACGACGTCTCCGGCGTCACCAACGTCGGCCGCGTGTTCTGGGCCCGGCCCCAGGGCGCGTCCATCAGCTCGGTGTCGGCGATCAACCAGGTCAACTCCGACTGGGGCACGGGCGATCTGTTCGGCTACGCGATCGCCATCGGCCAGACCGGGGCCTTCGACGCCATCGCCATCGGCACGCCGGGTGAGGCCTGGGGCACCGGCCCGGCGGCCGGCGCGGTGATGATGTTCCACGCCAGCGACAGCGGGCCGGTCTCCGACGGCGTGGTCCGCGCCGCCCCGGTGGCGGTCGAGGAGGCCGAGGACTCGTTCGGGTTCACCGTCGCGCTGGCCGCCGACCACGGCCAGGCGCTGCTCGCCGTCGGCAACCCCGGCGAGGACGCCAGCGCCGGTGCGATCATGCACCTGGTCGCGAGCCCGATCGGCACCGACTTCCAGATCACCCAGTCGATCACCCAGGCCACGCCGGGCACCCGCGCCGACTGACGGGGACGCGCCGTCGCCGCGCGCAGCCAGGCCCGCGGCCACACCGCCGCGGCAGGTGACAGCCCGGCGACACCGTGCGACAAGCGTGGCGCATGAAGCCGTGGATCGAGCTCGCCCGCGAGCGCCCGCCCGGCTCCGGCGAGCTGAGCCTGCACCAGCGCGACCGCGAGCTGGTCATCCGCGTCGACGGCCAGGAGCTGATGTCGACCCGCAGCGCCGGCTCGGAGGAGGCCCTGGCCACCATCGGCTGCGCCGGCCACGGCGCCGGGCGCGTGCTGATCGGCGGCCTCGGCCTGGGGTTCACGCTGCGCGCGGCGCTGGCCGCGCTGGGCCCGGCCGCGCAGGTCACCGTCGCCGAGATCTCGCCGCTGTTGGTCGAGTGGAACCGCACCGTGGTGGGCCCCGCAGCCGCCGCCGCGCTCGCCGATCCGCGGGTCACGGTCCACGTCGGTGACGTCGCCGCGGCCATGCCGCCCGGCGCCTGGGACGCGATCCTGCTCGACGTCGACAACAGCCCCCACGCGCTGACCCGCCCGGCCAACGCCGGGCTATACGCCGGGCCCGGGCTGGCCCGGGCCCACGCCGCGCTCCGCCCCGGCGGCCGGCTGGCGGTATGGTCGGCCGCACCCTACCCTGCGTTCGAGCGGCGGCTGGCGACGGCCGGCTTCGCGGTCACCCTCCACACCGTGCGCGCCCGCGGCACCCACGGCGGCGCCAAGCACACCATCTTCGTCGGTGACCGCACCTGAACCGGCGATCGCCGCGGCTGCGCGCCGGCCCCGGCCCCGGGTAGGATGCCGGCGATGGCGACCGTCCGGCTGTACCACCACGACTCCTTCGCGCGCCGGTTCGAGGCGCGGGTGCTCGACCACGGCCGGCTCGGCGATCGGCCGACCGTGGTCCTCGACCAGACCGCGCTGTACCCCGAGGCCGGCGGTCAGATGGCCGACCGCGGCACGCTGACCGTCGACGGCGCCACCCAAGCGGTGTCCGACGTCCAGGTCGACGACGCGGGCACCATCCACCACGTGGTCGAGGGCGCGGCCCCGGCGCTGGGAGCGACGGTGGTCGGCGAGGTCGCCTGGGCCCGCCGGCGGGTGCACATGGCGCTGCACACCGGGCAGCACCTGTTGTCGCGTGCGCTGATCGAGGCGGCGGGCGCGCCGACCGTGTCGTCGCGGCTGGGCGAGACCGACTGCACCATCGACGTCACCCGCCCCGAGGTGCCCGAGCGGGAGCTGGCGGCGGCCGAGGCGCTGGCCAACCAGATCATCGACGACGACGTCGTGGTGCGGGCGTGGTTCCCCGAGCCCGACGAGCTGGCGACGCTGCCGCTCCGGCGTGAGCCCAAGGTCGAACGCGAGGTCAGGGTGATCGCCATCGGCGACTTCGACTGCTCGCCGTGCGGCGGCACCCACGTGGCGCGGTCGGCCCAGATCGGCGCCATCCACGTCGTGGGCACTGAGCGCTACAAGGGCATGACCCGGGTCTACTTCGCCGCCGGCGGCCGCGGCCGGGCGCTGACCAGCGGGCACAGCGCGGCGCTGACCGCGCTGGGGCGTGAGCTGTCGTGCGGGCCGGCCGACGTCGCCGCGGCGGTCGACAAGCTGCGCCGGGCCCTGGCCGACGCCCGGGCCGACGCCGACGCGGTGCGGACCCGGCTGGCGGCCGCGCTGGCGGCGACCCTGGCACCGACGCCATCACCGGCGCCGGTGGTGACCACAGTCGACGACGCCGCCCTGTTGCGGCCGCTGGCGGCGGCGGTCACCGCGGCCGGCCGCGACGCCCTCCTGGCGTGCCCCGGCGCCGACGGGCTGCAGGTGCTGGTGGCCCGCGCCGACGGCTCGGCCCGCGACTGCGGCGCGCTGCTCAAGCGCCTGGCCGGCGCCACCGGCGGCCGCGGCGGCGGCAAGCCGACCCACGCCGAGGGCCGGCTGCCGAGCGGCACCGACTGGCCGGCGGTGGTCGCCGCCGCCCTGGCCTGAGCGTCAGCTCGCCTGCTGCTTCTTGGCGTCGAGCTGGGCCCGGGCCTTCTGGATGTCGGCCATCATCGAGAAGATCAGGCGCGGGTCGGTGAACACGTTCAGGTTGGGCGCCAGCGCCTTGGCGTAGCGGTCGAAGTACAGGAGCTGCTTGGTGATGAGGATGAACTCGTTGGGCATCTTCACGCGGTGCTTGGTGGCGGTGCGCTGGATGCCGGGCAGGAACTCGGCGTAGTTCACCTCGGCGAACGACAGCTTGAGCAACGGCGAGTAGGTCTCGCCCAGGTCCTTCACGAAGCCGTCCATGTCGAGAGCGGTGGTCGACAGGGCGCCGCCCATCTCGACGATGACCTCGGCCAGCCGCCGGTAGTTGCCGCTCGAGAACGCGATCATGTAGTCGGTGACCAGGAACCGCTGGCCGTCGTCGAAGCGACCGACGATGCCGAAGTCGAGGAAGCCGATGGTGCCGTCGTCGAGCAGCATCAGGTTGCCGGCGTGGACGTCGCCGTGGAAGAAGCCGTAGAACACCACGCACTGGAACCACGCCCGCAGGCCAGCCACCAGCTGCTCCTCGCCGTTGATGCCGCGGCGCTTGATCTCGTCGTACTGATCGACCCGCACGCCGCTGAAGCGCTCCATCACCAGCACGCGCTTGGTGACCAGGCCGTCGTGCGGCACCGGGGCCCGGATGTTGGCGTGGCCCAGCTCGGCCATGATCTGGTTGAAGCGCGCCAGGTTGGCGGCCTCCTTGCGGAAGTCGAGCTCCTCGGTGAGGGTGGCGGTGAAGTCGTCGACCACGCCGACCGGGTTGGCCAGCTCGGCGTCGCGCTTGAACTTGGCCAAGAGCTTGGCGAAGAAGCGCATGATCTTCATGTCCGACGCGCACCGCTTGTCGATGCCGGGCCGCTGCACCTTGAAGACCACCTTGGTGCCGTCGTCGAGCTCGGCGGCGTGGACCTGGGCGATCGACGCCGACGCCAGCGGCTTCTCGACGATGTTGGTCAGCCGGGCCGCCCGCTCGGCGCCCAGGTCCTCCTGGAGGATGGCCTGGACGTCGGCGAACGGGAACGGCCGGACCCGGTCGAGCACCTTCTGGAACTCCTTGACGTAGCGGTCGGGGAACAGGCCGGCCGACGACGCGATGATCTGGCCGAACTTGATGAACGTGGGGCCCATGTCCTCGCAGAACTTGCGGAGCAAGACCGGGCGCCCGAGGCGGCGGTAGCGCGCACCCTGCCCGGACACCTTGAACCACAGCCAGCGCAGCCGGGTGGCGTCGAGCACCCACAGCCAGACGTACTTGGACGCGTACAGGACGAACGCCCACAACCGGCGCGGCACCGGCAGCGCGAGCGACAACAGGAACAGGGCGCCGAGGACGGCGAGGATGGTCCAGAACATCGAGCCTCCAGCCGTCGGCGACCGACGGCATCGCGCGCATGGTAACACCGCGGCGCGAGGGGAGGCGCGGCCGGGGCGTGCGATCCGGGGGTGTATGGCTATACTGCCGCGCCGATGCACCGACTCGCCCTGACGCTGGCCGCGCTCGCCGCCGCCGCTTGCACCGACTTCGCCACGCCCAACCAGCTGGAGCGCGCCACCATCATCGCCGTGGTGGCCGAGCCGCCCGTGGTCCAGCCCGGCGACGCCACCGAGCTGACCGTGGTCGTGGCCGACGCGACCGGCGTGATCGAGCGCCCCGCGACCTGGACCCTGACCGAGACGTTTCCCGGGGTGGCGCCGCTGGGCACGCTGACCGGCGCGGGTGCCAGCGCGACCTACCGCGCGCCGACCACCCTGCCCGACCGCGGCCCCGACATCCCGCCCATCGACACCGCCGCGGTCACGGTCGACACCGCCGACGGGCGGCTGACCGCGATCAAGGCGGTGGCGGTGGTGCCGACCACGACCGCCAACCCGCGCATCACCGCGCTGACCGTCGGTGGCGCCGACGCCACCGCCGCGGCGGTGCCGGTGACCCGAGGCCAGACCGTCACGGTCCAGGTCACCACCGACCCGGCCACCGGCGACGACGCCCGGTTCGCCTGGTACTCGCCGGTCGGCGACATCCAGTACTACCAGTCGAACCCGTGCGACCTGGTGGTGGCCGACGACGCCGTCACCGGCCCGTTGATCGTGGTGGTGCGCGACGGCCAGGGCGGCGTGGTGTGGCGCCAGATCGAGCTCCAGGTCCCGTAGTGCCGGTCCTGGCCGAGCTCCGCGCCGAGCCTTACACGGTTCGCGGCATGTCCCTGGGCGGGGTGTACACGTCGCTCCACGTGCCCGAGCTCGACGCGGTGTTCGACGTGGGCATCGCCCTGCGCTCGGCCGCCGCGGTGTCGACGCTGCTCCTGTCCCACGGCCACGCCGATCATGTTGGCGCGCTGACGACCTTCCTGGGCATCCGTGCGCTGCAGGCCCACCGCCGGCCGCTGCGGGTGGTGATGCCGGCCGAGATCGTCGACGATCTGATGGCCGGGCTGCGGTCGATGGCCGCGCTGCAACGGTGGCCGCTGGACATCGAGCCGATCGGGCTCGAGCCGGGCGACCGCTACCCGCTGCGCAAGGACCTGACCGTCCACGCCATCAAGACCTTCCATCCGGTGCCGTCGCTGGGCTTCCTGGTCACCCGCCGTATCGACAAGCTGAAGGCCGAGTTCCTGGGCCTGCCCGGCCCGGAGATCGGGCGGCGGCGCCAGGCCGGCGAGGACCTGTTCGACGTGGTCGAGCGCCCCGAGCTGGCCTACCTCACCGACACCCTGATCTCGGTCCTCGATCACAGCCCGGAGGTGCTCGGCGCCCGGGTGGTCATCCTCGAGGCCACCTTCCTCGACGGGCGCAAGTCGCGCGACAGCGCCCGGGCCGGGTGCCACGTCCACCTCGACGAGATCGTCGAGCGGGCCGCGGCCTTCGCCGCGACGCCCCAGCTGGTGCTGATGCACGTGTCGCAGCTGTACCAGCCCGGCGAGGTGCTGCCGATCCTGGACGAGCGCCTGCCGCCGGAGCTGCGGGCCAAGACCCAGGCGTTCGTGCCGCCGGGGCCGTGGCCGGGCTGATCGCGCGGCTGGCGCGGTGGTGGCGCGGCCGCGCGGCGCCGATCGACCGCGCAGGCGGTGACGGCGGTGACGGCGGTGACGGCGGTGACGGCGGTGACGGCGCAGGCGGTGACGGCGGTGACGGGGCCGACGCCGCGTCGGACGCCGAGCTGGTGATCGCCCCGCCGCTGACCGAGGAGCTCGACTTGCACACGTTCCTGCCACGCGAGGTGGCGTCGGTGGTCGACGAGTACCTCCACGCCGCGCAGGCGGCCGGGTTCCGGCAGGTCCGGGTGATCCACGGCAAGGGCCGGGGCGTGCTCCGGACCATCGTCCACGGCGTGCTGCGCCGGCACCCGACGGTCGCGACCTTCAACCTCGCCGACGAGCGCCACGGCGGATGGGGCGCGACCGTGGTGACGCTGGCGCCGGGGTCGGCTACCCGATAAACGGCGACCGCGCGGCGGGCGCGATGGCGGCGATGGCCACCGCGCCGACCAGGTCGATCGCCACCGCCACCACCGCGAGGCTGTCGGCCGCCAGCTCGTCCTCGCCGAGCTGCAGCGCCAGGCCGATCACCACCGCCACCACGGCAGCGACCGCCACCGTGGCCAGGCCGAGGCCGCCGAGGGCCACGCCGGCGATGATCGTGACCACCAGCGCCGCGACGCCGAGATCGAAGGTCGGGATGTCGCCGACGACCAGCGAGCGGCCCAGCACGGCCCGCCGGGTATCGCCGACGCGCTGCAGCCCGACCGCGGCCAGGCGGCCCAGCCCGGCGGGCACGACCAGCGCGCTCCACCACGCGGTCGACGCGGTCGACCACAGCGCCACCACCCGGAGCAGGAGCGCCGCGCCGGTGACGAGCGGGGCCCAGCGCTCGCCCAGCCACCGCGCGCACGCCGCGGCCAGGCCCCGCTCCAGGACCGCCGCGCCGGCCACCAGCCCCGCCGCGATGGCCACCACCCCGGCCACCGCTGGCGCGACGCCGATGGCGAGGAAGCCGTTGCCCGCCGCCGCCGCCAGCACGCCGATCGCCAGGCCGGCCACGGTCACCACGGTGGCCGGCCACGCGGCATCGCCGACGGTGGCGCCCGGCCACGCCGACACCCGCGCCAGCTGCGCGCGCACGCCGCCGAGCAGGTCCATCGCGGCCACGCCCTGTTGTACCGCGGCGGCCGTCACGATGGGCCCGCGATGGCGGTGCTATCCTCGCGACATGCGCTGGCTAGTCACGCTCGCGGTGGTGACCTTCGCCTGCAGCGGCGACACGGGGACGCCGGCCGACGGCGACGCCGGCCTCGACGCCGCGGCGGCCAGCCCCGGCCAGGTGGTGTTCGACCCCGGCGTGCTGCACGCGGTCGCGCTGACCGTGGCGGCCAGCGACCTGGCCACGCTCGACGACGACAGCTCGACCGTCCGGGTGCCGGCGACCCTGGTGTTCGACGGCGTGACCCTGGGCCAGGTCGGGCTGCGCAAGAAGGGCACGTCCAGCCGCCGGCCCCTGTCGGGGAAGGCCAGCTTCACCGTAAAGACCAACGCGTTCGTCGCTGGCCAGCGGCTCGACGGCCTCGACAAGCTGGTGATCGACAACGCCATCGAAGACCCCGACCTGGTGGTCGGCCACCTGGGCTACGAGCTGTTCCGCCGCGCCGGGCTGCCCGCGCCGCGCACCGCGCACGCGACGGTGACCTTCAACGGCGTCGACAAGGGCCTGTTCGTCCTCGAAGAGGCCACCAACCGCGACTACCTGGAGGCCCAGTTCGGCGACGGCTCGGGCAACGTCTACGAGGGCCCGTGGGACTTCCCCAAGGGCGCCGCCGCGGCCGAGCTGCGCGACGAGGTGAGCGAGGGCCGGACCCGCGAGGACCTGGTCGCGCTCACCGACGTCGTCATGACCACGCCCGACGCCGAGCTGGCGGCGGCGCTCGAGCCCGTGCTCGACGTCGACGCTTTCCTCACCAACTACGCGGTCGAGATGGCGGCCGCGCTGTGGGACAACTACGCGATCGTGGCGTGGAACTTCTACCTGTTCCACCGCGCCGACGGCCGGTTCGTGTTGCTCACCCACGGCGTGAACTGGCCGTACTGGCACGCCGACATGGACCCGTTCGACATCCACACCGATCCGTGGAACGCGGCGGCGCCGCCGGGCTACCTGTGCGACCGGATCAACCAGATCCCGGCGCTGGCCGCGCGCTACCGGGCCGCGCTGGTGCGGGTCACCCGCGACGCCTTCGACGTGCCGGCGCTGACCGCGCGCATCGACCAGGTCAAGGCGACCCTGCACAGCCGGCCGCTGGCCGGCGCCTCCCTCGACGACCTGGCGCGCTTCGACGCGGCGGTGCCGACCGCCGAGGCGTTCGTGCGCGACCGCAAGGCCTACCTGGTCGCGCGCCTCGGCCTGTGACGCCCGGGCCCGGCTACTGCGCGCACGTCCACAGCTGGCACTGATCGCAACACGGTGACCGGACGTGGTTCGCGCCGTCGCAGACCTCGTCCGGTGCCTGGATGATGCCGTCGCCGCAGAAGCCGCCGTGGAGCGTGAGCGGCTGGGCGCAGATCGCGTCGCACGCGGCGCAGGTCTGGCCGTAGGGGCAGTCGCTGTCGACCTCGGTGACGGTGTTGCCGTCGTCGCACGCTTCGCCCGCCTCGACCGTGCCGTTGCCGCACACCGGCGGCGGCGGCGCGTCGGTCGGCGGCGGCGCGTCGGTCGGCGGCGGCGCATCGGTCGGCGGCGGCGCGTCGGTCGGCGGCGGCGCGTCGGTCGGCGGCGGCGCGTCGGTCGGCGGCGGCGCGTCGGGCAGCGCGCCGTCGGCACCGCCCGGCGCGTCCGCGACCGCGGCGTCGCCATCGCCCGGCGCGTCGACGCCGAGCGCGTCGGTCGCGGCGCCGTCGCCGCGGTCGGCGTCGGGCCCGGCGTCGACGGCGCCGGTCGCGAGGCAGGCGCCGGCCACGCACACCTGGCCGCTCGGGCAAGCGCCACCGGGGCCGCATGCCAGCCCGTCATAGCTGGGCTGGTAACACGCCCCGATCAGCAGACACGCCAGCGCCGCGGCCTTCACGGCAGCCCTCCCACCACCGCGAGCCCGACGCTGTGGCCGTCGAGCTGGGGCACCAGCACCACCCGCTCGCCGCGGCTGCGCGCGCGGTGGCCAAGCACGTACAGCCCCAGGCCACCCGCGAGCAGCGCGCCGCCGACCGCCGAGCCGATCAGGGCGTACCGCCCGGCGCGGCGTCCGGCCGCGTCGCGGGCCGGCAGGTACGGCGTCCCGGGGGTGGACAGCTCGCGGGCGATGGCGCGGCTGTCGAGAAAGAAGTAGACGCCGACCCCGGCGGCGGCGACGCCCACCGCGCCGGCCGTGATCCCGGCGATCCGCAGGCCGCGGCCACGCCCCGCGCGTCGGATCGGCGCGACGCGCACCGGCGACGGCGGCGGCGGCGGCACGACGGCGGGCGCCGAGGTCACCGGCAGGCTGGCCGTCAGCGCGTCGATGTAGCCGCGGGCCTGGTCGGCTTCGGGGCCCGACAGCCCGGTGGCCAACGCGCGCTGGTATGCGGCGATCGCCGACGTGGCGCGGCCGGCCAGGCGGTGAGCCTGGCCCTGATCGTAGTCGAGCACGGGGTGCGGCGACAGCGCCGCCGCCAGCTCGAACAGGCCGACCGCCATGTCGTAGTCGCCGTGGTCGAGCGCGGCCAGGCCGGCATCGACGATCGCCGACGCCGTCTGGATGCGGAGCGGCGGGGGGCTGGGTTGCGCCACCACGACGGCGGCGCGCCCCACCAGACAGGCCACCAGCGTGACCGCAAATATCGACGGCTTGGTCATCGAGTCCTCGGCGTGAACGGGTTGAGGCCGCGGTCGGGCGCGGGCACCGGCGCGGGCGTAGGGGACGACGGCCGCGGGCCTGGCGCAGTGGGCCGAAGCGGCAACCGGCGCTGGTTGGGGTTGGGCCCGGCCCGCGGCGGACGCGGCCGGGGCGAGGCATCGCTCGGCGCGCCCGCGTCCACCGCTCCACCATCGACCACCCCGGCGTCGATCGCCCCGCCGTCGATCGCCCCGGCGTCGATCGCCCCGCCGTCGATCGCCCCGGCGTCGATCGCCCCGGCGTCGACCGCGACGCTCCGCCCGACCTCGTTCGCCGCCCCGCCCACGCCGCGCGGCCACAGCGCCGCGCCGCTCGCGAGCACGAGCCCACCGACCACGGCGCCGATCAACCAGCCGCGGCGAGGTGGCGGCGGCATGGCGCCGGCCGCAGCCCCCAGCGTGGTCGGCATGGCGACGGTCGGCGCGAAGGCCAGCGCCGACGGCGGTGCGGTCGCGACCCGGGCGTCGCCGGCGAGCGCATCGATCGCGTGGACGACCTCGTCGGCCGACGCCGGGCGCGCCGCCGGATCCTTGGCCAGCAAGCGCGCCACCAGCGCGGCGACCGGCGCCGGCACGCCGCGCGTCGCCAGGTCAGGCGGCGCCTGGTGGATGTGCGCGGCCAGCAGATCCCCGAAGCCCTCGCCGACGAACGGCGGAGCGCCCGCGCACAGCTCGAAGACGATGCAGCCGAGGGCGTAGAGATCCGCGCGATGGTCGACGGCGACGCCGCGACACTGCTCGGGCGCCATGTAGGTCGGCGTGCCGATCAGCGCGCCGGTCTGGGTCACCGCCGCGCCCCGCTCGGGCGCCAGCTTGGCCACGCCGAAGTCGAGCAGCTTGGCGCGCTCGCCGCCGGCCACCTCGCCGTCGGCGACCAGGAACACGTTGTCGGGCTTGAGGTCGCGGTGGACGATGCCGCGGGCGTGCGCCGCCCCCAGCGCCACGGCGATGCTGCGCACGATCGGCCACCACGCCGCCAGCGGCCGACGCCCGGCGGCGATCCGGGTCGCCAGCGCCTCACCGTCGAGCAGCTCCATCACGATGTACGCCAGGCCGGCCTCGTCGAAGCCGAAGTCGTAGATCTCGACGATGCCCGGGTGGCGGATGGCGCTGGCGGCCCGCGCCTCGTTGAAGAAGCGGCCCACCACCACCTGATCGCGCGACAGCTCGGGGCGCAGCACCTTCACCGCCGCGTCGCGCCCGAGCAGGTTGTGGCGGGCGCGGTAGACCATGCCCATGCCGCCCCGGCCCAGCGCGCCGGTCAACAGGTAGCCTCCGACGGTGGCGCCGATCGCGGTCATCGATGCCATCCCGGCCAGGTCCTCATGTCGCCCGGTAGTGCACCGCGTGTGCCACCCCGCGTGGCCGCGCCGACGAGGCCGGCGCGGGTCGCCGCGACCGATCGTCGCTCCCCAGGCGACCCCGTCGCCGGCCAGGCGACATCCGCGCCGGCGCGACTCTGCTAGGCTGCGTCGGTGAACGACTGGAGCCCCGAATCGTGGCAAGGCAAGGAGGTCGCGCAGCACGTGCGCTACCCCGACCCCGCCGCCCTGGACCGCGTGTTGGCCGAGATGCGACGGCTGCCTCCCCTGGTGACCTCGTGGGAGATCGAGGGGCTCCGCACCCAGCTGGCCGCCGCCGCCCGCGGCGAGGCCTTCGTGCTGCAGGGCGGCGACTGCGCCGAGAGCTTCGACGACTGCGCGCCCGACGCCATCTCGGCCAAGCTGAAGATCCTCATGCAGATGAGCCTGGTGCTGGTCCACGGCACCCGCCGGCCGGTGGTCCGCATCGGCCGCATCGCCGGGCAGTACGCCAAGCCGCGCTCGGCCGATCTCGAGACCAAGGACGGCAAGACCCTGCCGTCGTTTCGCGGCGACAGCGTCAACCGTGAGGCGTTCACCGAGGAAGACCGCACCCCCGATCCCTTGCTGCTGCTGCGCGGGTACGAGCGGGCCGCGCTGACCCTCAACTTCGTGCGGGCGCTGGCCGACGGCGGCTTCGCCGACCTGCACCACCCCGAGTACTGGGACATCTCGTTCGCCGACGGCGCCCGCCACGTCGCCGAGTACCGCCGCATCGTCGAGCAGATCCGCGAGTCGATCTCGTTCGTCACCGCGGTGACCGGCATCGACGCCACGCCGCTCAAGCGGGTCGACATCTACACCAGCCACGAGGCGCTGGCGCTGCCCTACGACGCGGCCCAGACCCGCCGGGCCCCGCGCCGGCCCGGCTACTACAACCTGTCGACCCACATGCCGTGGATCGGCATGCGCACCGCCGCGGTCGACGGCGCCCACGTCGAGTACCACCGCGGCATCCAGAACCCGCTGGGGCTCAAGATCGGGCCGGCCATGACCGCGGCGTGGCTGACCGAGCTGCTGGCGATCTTGGACCCCGATCACACGCCGGGCCGCATCACGCTCATCCACCGCATGGGCGCCGGCAAGGTCGACACCTACCTGCCGCCGCTGATCGAGGCGGTGCGCGCCACCGGCCGCACCGTGCTGTGGATGTGCGACCCGATGCACGGCAACACCGAGACCACGCCCCAGGGCCACAAGACCCGCCGCTTCGACAACATCCTGTCGGAGATCGAAGACAGCTTCGCGCTGCACCACCGGCTGGGCGGGCACCTCGGCGGCGTCCACTTCGAGATGACCGGCGAGGACGTGACCGAGTGTCTGGGCGGCGCCCGCGGCCTGGCCGAGGTCGATCTCGAGCGCGCCTACAAGTCGCGGGTCGATCCGCGCCTCAACTACGAGCAGGCGCTCGAGCTGGCGCTCTTGGTGGCGCGCCACCAGCGGAGGCCGGCGTGACCATCCCGCGCTGGCTCAAGTACTACGGCGACACGATCGTGATCCCGCTATTGCTGGCGCTGCTGTACCTGGTGTTCGCGATCACCGCCGATCTGTCGGGCGTGGCCGACGTGGTGGCCGCGGTGTTCCTGGTGGTGGTGGTCGGGCTGTGGCTGGCGTTTCGCCGCCTGCGCGTCCACGCCAGCGCGGCGCGCTACGCAGCCATCGGTGAACCCGACAAGCTCCTGGCGATGGCCGACGAGGAGCTGGCGCGGCGGTGGTTCCCCGTCGGCCGGGCGCCGCTCCACGTCTACCGCGCGCTGGCCTACAACCTGGCCGGCCAGCCGAGCGAGGCGCGGGCCGCGCTCACCGCGTCGCAGATCAAGCCAGGCGAGCGCGCCACCCGCTCGTGGCAGCTGCTGTGGGCGTCGGCCGACATCGACGCCCGCACTCGCCTGGGCGACGCCGCCGGCGCGCGCAAGACCTTCGAGCAGGTCGTCGTGCCGTTCCGCTCGGTCGCACCGAGCGGCGGCATCGAGCTGATCGCCGCCGAGTGCGAGGCCCGGGTCCGCCTCGCCGAGGGCGACGCCGCCGGGGCCCGCGACCTGGTGCTGCCGGCGGTCAAGGAGATGCGCCTGGGCCCGGCGGCGCGCGCGCAGCTGTACGCCATCGTCGCGCAGTGCGAACGCGCGCTGGGCGACGACGACGCCGCCGCAGCGGCCGCCGCCAAGGCCCGCAGCCTGGCCCCAACCTGCGACCTGGTGGCATGAGCCGCTGGGTGGTCATCGGCGCCGGCTACACCGGCGCGCGCCTGGTGGCAGCGTTGACCGCGCGCGGCGACGTGGTCGTGGCGACCCGGCGCACCGCAGCGCCGGGCGCGCGGGTGGTCGAGCTGGCCCAGCCGGCGACCCTCGCCGGGCTCCTGGTCGCCGGCGACGTGGTGGTCGTCTTGGCCCCGCCGATCGACGCCGCCGGCACCGGCGAGCAGGCGCTGGCCGCCGCGGCCGCCGCCGCGGGCGTGGCCCGCCTGGTGTACGTCTCGTCGACCGGCGTGTACGGGGCCGCCGACGGCGCGTGGGTCGACGAGACCTTCCCGCTCGCGCCGCTGACCGCCAGCGGCCGGGCCCGGGTCGCCGCCGAAGCCGCGATCGCCAGCGGCCCGACGTCGACCGTGGTGCTGCGGCCGGCCGGCATCTACGGGCCCGACCGCGGGGTGCTGGCCCGGCTGCGCGCGGGCAGCTACCGGATCGTCGGAGACGGCACCACCATGGTCAGCCGGGTCCACGTCGACGATCTGGTCGACGCGATCATCCGCGCCGGCGACGCACCCGGGCCCGGCCCGGTCTACAACGTCGCCGACGACGAGCCGTGCACGTCGGCCACCCTGGGCGACGAGGCGGCGCGGGCGCTGGTACTGCCGCTGCCGCCGCGGGTGCCGTTGACCGCCGTCGACGCCGAGGTCGCGGGCATGCTCACCGCCGACCGCCGCGTCGCCAACGGCCGCCTCAAGCGCGACCTCGGCTGGGCTCCGCGCTATCCCAGCTGGCGCACCGCCCTGGCCGCCGAGCTTCGCTGGTGCTGAGCCGGCGCCCGCGGTCGGGGCGTCAGTCGGCGAAGCGGCGCGCGAGGGTCGCGAGCGTCGCGGCCCAGCCACAGGCCGGCCGCGCCGACCGGAAGTAGTCTCCGTGCTCGCACACGCCGGCGCCGTCGCGATCGATGCGCGGCACGGTGGCGAGGTCGGTCACGCCCAGCGCGACCAAGCGCGCCGCCAGCAGCTCGGCGGCGGCCTGGCCCTGGGCGATCACGACGTGGTCGCTGGCCGACAACAGCGGCAGCACCTCCGGCGCGAGCATCACGTGGTCGTGATAGACCGGCGACTGCTGGCGCAGCACCGCCAGCGCAGAGCCTGGCGGTGCCGACATCGGATCGATCGCGCCGGGCGGCGCCCAGTAGGTCGCCGCGGCGACGGCGTCGTCGGTGAGCCAGGCCGGGAGGCCCGGCAAGCCCGGCAGCCCATCGAAGGCATCGAGCGCGACCGCCTGGGCACACCCGGGGTCACACGCCGCCGGCAAGGTCTGGCCGGCGCACGCCGCGAACGGCAGCTCGGCGCCGGTGCGCAACAGCAGGTCCTCGAACAACCGCCGCGCCGGCGGGCGCAGGCTGGCCCCCAGCCGGTCGCCCAGGGGCTGGCCGTCGGCGACGTCGGCCAAGGTCAGCGTGTCGACGCCGAGCGCGACCGCCAGCGGACCGGGCAACGCCACCGCGACGCCCAGGATCGCCTGCGCGCGCTCGGCCGGGACCGTCGACGCCAGCCCCGGTCCCACGTTGCGCCAGAAGTTGGCGACGTGGTTCTGGGCCATGCCGGCGATCACCGCCGCCCGCACGTCGAGGCCGGCCTGCAGATCGGCCCACGCCGGCGCCTGGGTCGCCGCCAGGAACGCGGGAAACGACCCCATCGACACGCCGACGAACGCCACCTTGGCGCTGCCGGCGCCGTGGACGTCGCGGCCCCATCGCGCGGCCGCGAGCAACGCCCGGGTGTCGAGGGCGCCGTGGTCGCGGAACCGGAGCGCGCCGCCGGCCGGCGCCCCTTCGCCGGTGTTGCGATAGTAGACCGCGATGCCCAGGTACCCCGCGGCGGCGAGCTCGTCGGCCACCCGCATACCGTCCGCCACGTCGCCGTAGGCCGGAGGCCCCGCGGTCCAACAGTTGGTCAGGGTCGACGCGCCCTGCCCGTGGGCATAGACCACGACCGGGTGCGGCCCCGCGGTCGTCGGACTCGACGCATACAGCCACACCGTGTCGAGGCTGGACGCCTGGGGCACCTCGATGCGGTGAAACCCGTCATGTGCGTGTGCCGGCGCGTCGGAAATCGCGTCAGTGCTGGCATCCAGCGTGGTGCCGGGCGCTCCACAGCCTAGCCAGAGTGCAACGAGCAGGGTCGTCCAGCGCATCAAGCGCGACAGGTGCAAGACCGGGGCCGCAGCCTCGCGCCGGCCGCGCGTGGCGCCTCCCCTCGACGACCGCTATCGTGGCGGGATGCGCGCGCACCTCGCGTCGATGTCGCTCGTGGCGGTCACCGCGTGTCGCCCGGCGCCCCCGCCGCCGCCGCCGCCGGTCTACGCCCGCGCCCCGGTCCGCGTGCCGCCGCCGCCCACGGGGGTGCGGGTCACCGTCGAGCGCGCCGTCGGCGACTTCGACCGCGCGCTGTTGGAGCGCAACGTGCGCGACCACGCGCGGCGCTGCCTCGAGGACGGCCCGGCCGGCACCGCCCGGCTCGAGCTGGTGCTGGCCGACCGACCCGACCGTCGCGGCATGCGGGTCATGGCGACGTCTGGTGACCCGGCGCTCGCCGCGTGCCTGGCCGCGCGCCTGCCCGTGGCGCGCTGGCCGACCGGTCGGCTCGACGGCATCGCCCGGTTCACCGTGGTGGTCGTGACCGCGCCGGCCCGCCGCTGACCGGCCCCGGCATGCCCGCGCGCGCCCCGCCGGCCGTCAGTTGCCGCTGACCTGGTGCGTCGCCACCCACGCGTTGACCTTGCGCCACTCGGCGTGCAGGAACGCCGCCGCCGCCGCCGGGTCGCTCGGGACCTCGCTGCGCGGCACCCGCCACATCTTGACCTTCACCGTCGCCCGGTACAGGCCGCCGGCGATGAAGTCCTCGAGCTTGGCGCTGCGCTCGTAGCCGGTGTGGGCGCAGAACACCAGCGCGGCGTCGGGCGCGCCCGCCATCAGGGCCAGCGTGCCGCCGGTGCGGAACGGCAACACGTGGGTCAGCTGCTCGGCCTCGGCCGCCGCGGCCGGGTCCTTCTCGCGCAGCCGCGCCAGGATCTGCGCGCGTCGCTGCGGCGAGAACCGGGTGCCCTCGGGGAAGATCATGATCGCCTCGCGCGGGTGGAGCGCCGGCGTGATCGCCCGGATGGTGTCGAGCTCGCGGGTGGCGTCGCCCGACGAGCGCCGGATGAACGCGACCGGGACCAGGTGGCCGATGATGTCGACGATCGGCGCCCAGATCAGCTCGGCCTTGAGCACGATGCGCAGGCGCACCCCGTGGCCGTGGGTGGCCAGGCCGATCGGCAGGATGGTGTCGTTGATCGAGGCGTGCCGCATGAGCAGCAGCGACGGGCCGTCGCGCAGCAGCTCGACGCCCTCGACGTCGTAGGTGATGTCGTAGATGCGCGCCATGACCCGGGCGTTCCAGTCGGACCAGTACGACTCGCTGGCGAGGACCCAGCGGTTGTGGGCCCGCCAGGCCAGGCCGAAGCCAGTGACGATCCAGCCGATGAACACCAGCCACCCGCCCCACACCTGGCCGAACACGATGGTGCCGATGCACAGGTAGAACCGCAACAGCAACAGCGGCCGGCGGCGCACCAGATCGACCACGACCAGGACCGGGATGACCACCGGCGCCACCGCCCACCACACCAGCGTGAACAGGTGCAGCCCGGTGATGGTCACCGCGCGCCGCGCCAGCTTGCGGTGCCAGGGATCGCGCCGGATGTAGGGGCGGATGTCGACGTCGGTCACCGGCCCGGGCTCGGGACGGGGCGCGCTGGCGACGGCGGGTGGCGGCGCGGTCACCGACGCCGCGGGCTCGACCCGGGGAGAAGTGGGCTCCGACATCGCCGCCGGATGTAGTTCAAAACCGGGGCGCTCGCCAGCCCGAAGTTGAGCACGGGTCACCGCGGTCAGCCGGTGTCACTCGCCGGCAGCGGCGGCCCCGCAGGCCCGCGCCGCGCCGGTGAAGCACCCTCGGCGATCACGACGCCCCGGCGCTGCCGTGCCGTGTGGCAACATCGCCGGCATGCGCTCACTCCGACTCGCGTTTGCGTCCGTCGTGTTCGTGGCCGCCTGCGGCGGCAGCCAGAAGGCGGTCGAGGTCAAGGGCGGCGATCCTGAGCTGGCCAAGATCGCCGGCGACTGGACCGGCGACTACCACGGCATCGACAGCGGCCGCACCGGCACCATCGACTTCGCTCTCGAGCTGGGTCGCCACACCGCCACCGGCGAGATCCACATGGGCGCCCCCGACGCGCCGCCGCTCAAGATCGAGTTCGTGGCGATCGACGGTGGCCAGGTCAGCGGCACCATCGCGCCCTACACCGATCCCAACTGCCAGTGCCTGGTCGAGACCACCTTCACCGGCGCCGCCTCGGGCGACAGCATCAGCGGGACGTTCGCGACCAAGGTCAGCGCCACCGGGCAGACCCAGACCGGCGACTGGCAGGTCACCCGCCGCCGCTGACCCACGGCCAGGGCGGCCATCGGCGCCGCCCCAGGCCGCGCTACGGCTCCATCGTGTCGGCGCCGGGGCCGGTCTGCTGCTGGTCCACGTTGCCGGTGACGCCCAGGACCTTGAACTCGACCCGGCGGTTGGTCGCCCGGCCCTTGCGGGTGCGGTTGTCGGCCAGCGGCCGCTCCTCGCCGTAGCCGATGGCCTCGAGCAGGCCGGCGTCAATGCCCTGGCTGACCAGGAAGGTGAGCACGGCCTCGGCCCGGCGTTGCGACAGCTCCTTGTTATAGGCGTCGTCGCCCTGGTCGTCGGTGTGGCCCTCGATGACGACCTTCTTGATCTCGGGGTGGCCCTTGACCACCCGCGCCACGTTGGCGAGCAGCCGGTACGAGCGCTTCTCGATCACGTCCTTGTTGGTCTTGAAGTAGACGACGTCGAGCAGCTCGATGGTGCCGCCCTTGAACACCACCAGCTGCTTGTCCTTGCAGCCGTGGTTCTTGACCGAGCCCGGCTCGTCGGGGCAGTTGTCCTCGCGGTCGACCACGGTGTCACCGTCGCGGTCGGTGTCGGGGCAGCCACCGTTCTCCACCACGCCGGCCTCGTCGGGGCACCGATCGGCGCGGTCGAGCACGGCGTCACCGTCGTTGTCAGGATCGGGGCAGCCGTCGTCGTCCTCGAAGCCGTCCTTGTCTTCGGCCTGCTCGGGGCAGCTGTCGGCCGGGTCGGCCATGCCGTCGCCGTCGGTGTCGGGCACCTGATCGGGGCAGCCGTCGGTGTCCTCGAAGCCGTTTTTGGTCTCCGGCTCGGTCGGGCAGGCGTCGGCCGGGGCCGGGATGCCGTCGTGGTCGGCGTCGGCGTCGTCGGGGCAGCCGTCCTCATCCTCGAAGCCATTCGCGGTCTCGGGCTCGGTGGGGCACGTGTCCTCGGCGTCGACGATGCCGTCGTGGTCGCGATCGCTGGGACCGGCCACGCGCTCGGCCGGTCGGCCGCGGGAGCCGAACCACAGCCCGCCCAGGGCGCGCCAGTCGGGCGTGCCGAAGCCCGCCGCCAGGCCGACGCCGGCCGCGGCGAACAGCCGGGTGCCGGGGGCGACGTCGACGCCGAGCCCAGCCCGGGCCTCGGCGTGGTTGCTGTTGTAGTCCGCCAGCGGCGCCGACGCCGCGGTGGCCAGCACCGCCTCGCCCATGACCTCGGCCCGACGGCCGACGCGGTAGCCGACGCCCAGCCGCCCGAACAGCTCGTCGTCGATGGCCAGGTCGAGCATCTGCTGCTGCTTGCGGGCGCGGTAGCCGAGGTTGGCCAGCAGCCGCAGCGCGCCGCGATCGTGGCCGACCAGGAGCATCGGCGCCGCGGTTACGCCGTCGTCGCCAAAGTAGTCGTCGGCGCTCGAGGTCGGCAGGGTGATGGTCGCCGCCAGCGCGAGCGTGACGCCGCCGTCGATCAGCATGAGCTTCGGCGTGACCGCCAGGTCGCCCAGGCCCAGCCCGGTCAGCGAGCCGCCGCCGGTCATGACGGCCCCGAGCGACTGGCCCTGGGACAAGATCACCGGCGCGGCCAGGCCCAGGGCGAAGCGCTTGCCCAGGCCGACCGACCCGACCAGATCGCCGCCGAAGCGGTCGCTCACCAGCGCGCCCAGGCGATCGTGGTCATCGCCGAGGCGCACGGTCAGCGGGTCGTTGGCGTAGCCGAGCCACAGGCCGACGTCGACCTTGAGGTGGCCGGGCGTCCGCGGCGACTCGACGTCGAGCACGCCGTGGCGATCCATGGCCAGGCGGAACCGCTCGGCCGGGTACGTCGTCGAGCCGGTCACGGTCTGGGCCGCCGCGCCGCCGGCGCCGGCCAGCGCCGCGACGCCAACCACCGCCGCCGCAGCCCCACGCCGCCGCCCCGCCCACAGCGCCGCCGCCACCACCAGCGCCGCTAGCGGCAACCCGCCGCCACCGCCGCCGGCCGCGCAGCCACCGCCGGCCACGCTGAGCGCCTGGCAGCGGCTGGGCTCGTCCTCGCACAGCCAGCCGGGCTCCTCGGCGCACACGTCCGAGCAGCCGTCGCCCGCGGTGGTGTTGCCGTCGTCGCAGGTCTCCAGCCCGGCCAGGAGGCCGTCGCCGCACACCGGCGCGCAGGTGCTGGGTTCGTCGGTGCACGACCAGCCCGGCTCGGTCGCGCACGCCGCCGAGCAGCCGTCGCCCGCGGTGGTGTTGCCGTCGTCGCAGGACTCGGCCCCGGCCACGATGCCGTCGCCGCACCCGGTGGTGCAGGTGCTGGGCTCGCCGGTGCACGACCAGCCCGGCTCGATCGCGCACGCCGCCGAGCAGCCGTCGTCCGCGGTGGTGTTGCCGTCGTCGCACGCCTCGGCCCCGGCCACCACGCCGTCGCCGCACCGGGTCGCGCAGGTCGACGGCGAGCCGGTGCAGGTCCAG
This sequence comes from Kofleriaceae bacterium, assembly GCA_041389965.1. Classification (GTDB taxonomy): domain Bacteria; phylum Myxococcota_A; class Polyangia; order Haliangiales; family Haliangiaceae; genus UBA2376. The sequence continues at coordinate 66,971 of JAWKQV010000006.1, forward strand.
CCCGGCTCGACGTCACAGGTCGCCGAGCAGCCGTCGTCCGCCATGGTGTTGCCGTCGTCGCACGCCTCGGCCCCGGCCACCACGCCGTCGCCGCACGCGGTCATGCACTCGCTGGGCGCCCCGGTGCAGCTCCAGCCCGGCTCGATCTGGCAGGTGCTCGAGCAGCCGTCGCCGCTCATGGCGTCGCCGTCGTCGCACGCCTCGGCCCCGGCGATGATGCCGTCGCCGCAGCGAGTGGCGCAGCTGCTGGGCGAGCCGGCGCAGGTCCAGCCGGGCTCGACGGTGCACGCCGCCGCGCAGCCGTCGCCGGCGGTGGTGTTGCCGTCGTCGCACGCCTCGGCCCCGGCCACCACGCCGTCGCCGCACACGGTCGCGCACACGCTGGGCGCGCCGACGCACATCCACCCCGGCTCGACCGTACACGCCGCCGAGCAGCCGTCACCGGCGGTGGTGCCACCGTCGTCGCAGGCCTCGGTGCCGGCGATGATCCCGTCGCCGCACACCGTCGCGCACACCGACGGGTTCGTGGCCGAGCAGGTCCAGCCCGGCTCGACGGTGCAGGTCGCGGAGCAACCGTCGCCGCCCGACGTGTCGCCGTCGTCGCATTGCTCGGCCCCGGCGCGGATGCCATCGCCGCAGGTCGTGGCGCACACCGACGGCGTGGTGCCGACGCAGGTCCAGCCCGGCTCGATGGTGCAGGTCGCGGAGCAACCGTCGCCGCCCGACGTGTCGCCGTCGTCGCATTGCTCGGCGCCAGCCTTGATGCCGTCGCCGCACCGGGTGGTGCAGGTCGACGGGGCGTTACCGACGCAGGTCCAGCCCGGCTCGATCTGACAGGTCGACGAGCAGCCGTCGCCATTGGTGGTGTTGCCCTGATCGCACTGCTCGGCCCCGGCGCGGATGCCGTCGCCGCACACCGTGGTGCACACGCTGGGCGAGCCGACGCAGGTCCAGCCGGTCTCGATCTGGCAGGTGGCCGAGCAGCCGTCGCCGTTGGTGGTGTTGCCCTGGTCGCACTGCTCGGCCCCGGTGCGGATGCCGTCGCCGCAGATCGGCGTACACACGCTGGGCGTGCCGGTGCAGGTCCACCCGGGCTCGATGTCGCACGTCGACGAGCAGCCGTCGCCGCTCGTGGTGTTGCCCTGATCGCACGCCTCGCCGCCGGTGCGCTGGCCGTCGCCGCAGGTGGCCACGGTGAAGTCGAGCACCGCGGTCTCGAACAGCAGGCAGTCCTGGTCGATGGTGTTCGACCACGTCAGGTTGGCCGTCGACGCCGGCACCGTCACGTTGTAACGACGCACGTCCCACAGCGCCCCGGCGCTGCCGGAGAACTGATCGACCCCGAGGTTGGCACCATTGAACAAGAGCGCGGCGTCTGGCAGCTCCGGCTGGCCGTCGCCCACGATCACGGCGAAGCCTGCGGTGCCGGGGTTGGCGAGCGGCGAAGCCACGGCGGTGAAGGTGTCGCTCACGACGTCGCCCGCCCCCGACGCGGTGATGAGGCCGTCGCGGATCATGACCCGCCGCCGCGTCCCCGAGTTCGCGTTCTGGTACGTCACCACCAGCGCCACGCCGTCGGTGTCCGGGTCGGTGTTCACCGTCGAGGACGGCAGGCCCCCGATGGTGTACACGCCGTTGCCGGCGACCCGGGCAGTCACGTCGGCGCGAAAGGAGTTGTTGTTGACGCCCCAACAGGTCGAGCCGCCCGTGCCGATCTGAGTGCCGGTGACGGCGACGCTGTTGATGGTCGCGGTCGTGTCGGTGCCGCCTGAAATCGACCAGTACAGCAGCGCCTGCGACACGGTCGAGCCGGCCGGGATCCCGACGACCGTGATGGCGGCCGTCGCGTTGGCGGTCGCGTCCGCGCGACCCGACATGCTGGCTCCCGCGACCACCACGCCACCACCCCGCAGGGTGGTGTCGAACCGCGCCGACAACGATCCCACGAGCACCTCCTGGGCCACCTCGCCCAGGCTGACGCCGCCCTCGTCGTCGGCGGGTCCGGCACACGCCCCCAGCACGACCGCCAGACTCAGGACACAGCTAGCGCCAGTGATGACCCTCATCTCATCACTCTGTGCCCGTAGCCTGCCCGACACAAGTATTCGCTGGTGAACCGCGAGTGAGTTGACAGGGTCGCCCCCGACGTCGAACCTGGGCGGGTGATCGTCTTCCTCGTCCGCCACGCCCACGCGATCGACGAGCGGCGCGACCTGCCTGATGCGGCCCGACCCCTGAGCGCCACCGGCCGCGCCCAGGCCCGCGCGCTGGGCCTGCGCCTGCGCTGGCACGACTGCGCGCCGACCGCGCTCCTGACCAGCCCGCTGGTGCGGGCGGTGATGACCGCCGAGCTGATCGGCGCCGCGCTCGCGTGGCCGGCCACGATCGACTGCCTGCCCGCGCTGGCGCCCGACGGGCGGGTCGGCGACGTGGTCGCGGCGCTGACCGCGCTCGATCCTGCCAGCACGGTCGTGCTCGTCGGCCACGAACCCAGCATCTCGGCTCTGGGTGCGCGCCTCACCGGCGACCCTGACTTCCCGCCGCTGGCCAAGGCCCAGGCGGTGCGGCTCGACGGGCGCGAGGTGCGCTGGCGGTTCTCCCATGACGACGACGCGCCGGCGCAACCGTGAACGAGCTTGCTCAGGTGCGTAGCCGGCTACGCGCCGACGATGTAGGCGCGTGCTTTCGATCGATCGGCAGCTGACCGCGGGCCCGGCGCTGCTACATTCGCGACATGGAGATCAACTACAAGCACGAGCTGCCGGTCGGCGACGCTCGGGCTCGGCTCGAAGTCCTGGGCGAGTACCTCCACAACCGCCACGGGATCAAGGTCACCTGGACCGGCGACCGCGCGCGGTTCGCGGGCAAGTACCTGGTGGTCAAGATCGACGGCGAGATGTCGGTCGCGCCCGGTGCGGTGTCGTTCCGCGGCGAGGATCCGGGATTCCTGTGGCGGAAGAAGGCCACCGAGTACATCGAGGGCAAGCTGAAGGCGTACCTCGACCCCAAGGTCACCCTGACCGACCTGCCGCGCAGCAAGTAGCGCGCGCGGCGCCGTCACCCGCAGCCGGCCGTCACCCGCAGCCGGCCGTCACCCGCAGCCGGCCGTCACCCGCAGCCGGCCGTCACCCGCAGCCGGCCGTCACCCGCAGCAGGGCTTGCGCTTGCGCCGGCGCCGCCGCACCAGCCACAGCGCGACCACGCCGCCGATGATCGCGGCCGGAGGGCCAGCGTCCGAGGCCTGACAGCAGCCGCCGGCCGGCGGCTTGGGCCCGGGCGCGTCGACGCCAGCGTCCATCGGCGGCGGCTGGATGCCGAACTGCTCGCGGATGGCCGGCCACTCCAGCGCCTCGCACTGATCGTGCTGGACGGTCCCAGCCGGGCACGCCAGCGGCCCCGCCATCTCGACGAAGCGGAACACCTTGGTCCAGGCGGCGGCGTCGGTCGACCGGCCCAGGGAGAACAGATCGGGATCCCAGTTGGCGCCGCACGAGAACAGCGCGTCGCCGCGGTCGCCCAGGCAGGCCGCCTGCGGCGAGCCGGTCACCGCGGTGAAGCTGGCGCCGCCGTCGGTCGAGCGGTACAGCCCGTCGAGCTGGGTGGCCACCAGGACCTCGGTGGCGCTGCGCACCACGACGTTGCGGATCGCGTCGTTGGTGGTGAGCACCTCGGCGAAGGTCAGCCCGGCGTCGGTCGAACGGTACAGCTTGTCGCGCGCCGGCGCCTCGGCCCGCACCGAGTGGACGAACACCACGCTGGGGTCGAAGCGCGACACCGCGTCGATCAGGATGAGCGGGCTGGTGCCGACCTGGAAATCGCTGATCGGCAGCTGGGCCCAGGTGGTCCCGGCGTCGTCGGTCCGCCGCAGGTGGACGGTGGGCGGGATGGTGCCGCCGTCGTCGCCCAGCTGGGTGACCTGGTAGCCGGTCACGTAGACCCGCTGGCTGTCGGACGGCGCCACCGCCAGGCTCCGCCACCAGATCTCCATCGACCGGTTGCCGGTCGGCGCGAAGGTCCGGGCGCCGTCGGTCGACCGGAAGACGTCGTTGGGCCGGGCCGACTCCGCGGTGGCGACCCAGACGTCGCCGTTGCCGGCCACGTCGAGGGCGTCGACCCAGATGTTGTTCAGGTAGCCCGGGTCGGACGCCGGCAGCTCGGCGGTGGCGGTGGTGAACGAGCAGCCGCCGTCGCGGCTGACCCGCAGGCCGCGGAACGTGGTCGCGTAGATGGTGCCGTCGGGGGCGACCCGGTACTTGGGATCGAACGTGCCCTCGTAGCCGATGTTCTTTTCGCACAACCACCGGAACGACGCGCCGTCGTGGCTGATCAAGAACCCGAAGGTGGTGCCGAGGTACAGGTCGCTGGTGTCGCCGGGGCGGAACGTGACCGAGACCGACTGCGGGAAGCGACCGTTGGCGTGGACCACGCCGGGCGCCGCCGCCACGGCTGCGGCCGTCACCACCAGGGCGAGCGAGGTCCTGCGCACGTCGACGACGATACCCGAGATCGCCCGAGGGAGCACCGCCGTCGGGGCGGCCGTCGATCCCGACGACCGTGACCTCCGCCACAACCAGCCGCCGCGGTCGCCCCCGCTCCGGCCCCGGCCGGGGGCGGACTTCCCGTGAGTCCCCGGCTAACTACGGTCGCCGCCCGGAGTCCATCGTGGTAATCCCCCCGACGCTCGTGTCCCGCCTGACCGTCATCGCCCCTGCCCTCGTGCCCCTGGCCGGCCTGGTGCTCTCCGTCGCCGTCTACGCCGCGCGCCACGCGATCGGCCGCCCGCCTGTGGTCGAGCAGATCAAGAGCAACGAGCTGTTCGGCCCGCGGGTGTCGCGCTGGGCGTACTGGACGTTCCGCCCGTTCGAGCGGGCGCTCCTCACGTCGGGCATCTCGCCTAACGCCATCACCACGGCGTCGCTTGTGGCCTGCATCGGCGCCGGCGTCGCGCTGGCCCTGGGCCACCTGGCGACCGGCGCCTGGCTGTACGCGGCGGGGGGCATCCTCGACCTCCTCGACGGCCGGGTCGCCCGGGCCCTGGGCCGCCAGTCCCAGGCCGGCGCGTTGTTCGACTCGGTGGCCGACCGCTGGGCCGAGCTGGCCATGTTCGCCGGCTACGCCTGGTGGCTGCGCGAGACGCCGTGGCTGATGGCGGTGCTGGGCTGCTCGGCGGGATCGATGATGGTGAGCTACACCCGGGCCCGGGCCGAGGGGCTGGGCATCGCCCTGCGGGGCGGCGCCATGCAACGCGCCGAGCGCATCGTCCTGGTCATCGCCGGGACCATGGCCGCGGCCATCCTGGGCGCCGAGGCCAACACGGCGGCGTGGGCGGTGCCGACCGCCGGTGGGTTCCTGGCCCTGTGCGGCGTGCTGTCGGCGGCGACCGCGCTGCGGCGGTGGGCCGACGCTTACCGCGCGCTGGGTGAGCCGCGACGGCGCGACAGCGCGGCCAGGACGCCGAGCCCGAGCCCGATCGACGCGGCGCCGGCGCCGGTGCCCCCCGACGAGCAGCACCCGCCGCCGTCGTCATTGCCGACGTCGCTGGCGTAGCAGTTGTAGGTCGCGCCCTGGTCGTGGCTGGCGCAGGCGTAGCCGGTCGGACACAGCCGGCCCGCCGGGACGTCGCACGGGTAGGTGCAGGTGCCGTCCTCGCACAGGTAGCGCGAACACTCGGCCGCCGCCGCGCAGGCCTGGCCCAGCGCGCCGGGTGGCTCGCCCCGGTAGGTACACTCGCGCGGCCCGGCGCTGGTCGGCTCGCACGTCATGCCGACCACCGGGCAGTCGGCGTCGACCGCGCACGGCTGCGAGCAGTAGCGCGAGTTGCGGTCGGGCGCCCACGCGACACACCGCCCGGTGGTGCACTGGGTGTCGGCCCGGCAGATGTCGCCCAGGCCGCTGGTCGGGCAGTCGAGGTCGGGCACCGGGCACCCGGCGGCGCAGGTCCCGTCGGGACCGCACGGCAGGCAGTCGGGATCGGCCGAGCAGCCCACGCGCACGCAGCGCTCGTCGGCGCCGCAGGTGGGGTCGGTCGTGTCGATGTAGGGCTGGATGAACGTGTCCAGGTACAGATCGGGCCGGCTGTCGCCGCTGGGGTTGAAGCAGCCCTGGATCGAGTACGAGTGCACCCCGGCCAGCACCTCCTCGCCGTCGACGACGATGAACCCGGGCCCGCCCGAGTCGCCCTGGCAGATCGCCGTGGCCTGGTCGGCGTCGACGTCCTCGGCCTCGAGGTAGTCGCCGCTGAGCCCGGCGATGCGCATCCGCGCCTCCCGCTTCTTGCCGTCGAGCTCGCGGGTGGCGCGATCGTGGATGCCGAAGCCGAGCACCCGGTAGTCGGCCCCGACGTAGCCGGCCAGGTCGGCCCGGTTGAGGCGCTTGGCGTAGGCCTCGGGCTGCGGGAAGTTCAGGTGCAAGAGCGCCAGGTCGTGGCCGCCGGCCAGGTCGCCGGTCCAGCCTGGATGGGTCGCGTAGCTGGTCACGCTGATGCGCAGCCCCGACAGCTGCGCGTCGTCGCCGAAGAAGGCCTCGACCGCCGGATCGCCGGCGGCGTCGGCGATGCAGTGGGCCGCGGTGAGGACGGTCTGGGGCGAGACCAGCGTGCCGGTGCAGAACACCCGGCCGGTCGAGGTCACCAGCGCGACCACCCCGGGATCGCCGGTGGCGACCTGGGCGCCGACCACCGGCGCCTCGGCGACGCCGGTGTCGAGCCCGCCGGTGCAGGCGGCAGCGACGAGCCAGGGCCAGGCGATCCCGCGCATGGTCCCAGCATGCCTGAGGCCGCGCCCAGCTGGTAGCGTGCGGGCGATGCGCCTCGCCAGCTGGAACGTCAACTCGATCCGGGCCCGGGCCGAACGCCTGGGCGCGTGGCTCGACGCCACCTCGCCCGATTGCCTGTGCCTGCAGGAGACCAAGGTCGAGGACGACGGCTTCCCCCACGAGCTGTTCACCAGCCGCGGCTACCAGGTCGTGATCCACGGCCAGAAGACCTACAACGGCGTGGCGATCGCCGCCCGGCGCGCCATCACCGACGTGACCCGCGGCTTCGGCCACCCCGAACTCGACGAGCAGGCCCGGCTGATCGCCGCCACCGTCGACGGCGTGCGGGTCGCGTCGGTGTACGTCCCCAACGGCGCCACCGTCGCCAGCGACAAGTACGACTACAAGCTGGCGTGGCTGGCCGAGCTGCGCCGCTGGCTCGACGCCCACCCCCGAGGGACGCCGCTGCTCCTGGGCGGCGACTGGAACATCGCGCCGGCCGACCTCGACGTCCACGACCCGGCGCGGTGGGCCGGCGAGGTGCTGTGCAGCGAGCCGGAGCGGGCCGCGTTCCAGGCCCTCCTGGCGTGGGGCCTGGTCGACGTCTTCCGGGCCACGCACCCCGACCTGCGCGCGTTCTCGTGGTGGGACTACCGCGGCGGTTCGTTCTGGCGCGACCAGGGGCTGCGCATCGACCACTGGCTGGCCGACCCCGCGGTGGCCGCCCGGGTCACCGCCTGCACCATCGACCGCGAGGCGCGCAAGGGCAAGGACGCCTCCGATCACGCGCCGGTGGTCGTCACCCTCGGGTAGGCGGGTCCGGCGCGGTCGGCGGCGGTGCGGCGTCACGGCGTGGCGTCAGCGCGGGGCCACGCAACCGGCCCGGCGACCGGTCGATACCAGGGCCATGGCGACCCGACGCACCCCGCCCCCGCACCTGACGACGCGACGCAACCCGGCGCGGGCCGCCGTGTCTGGGAATGAGACGGCCCTGAGGTCCAGTTTCCAGATCGAAGGCCGTCGTCATACGTCAGGAGACCCCATGAGCAAGCGCACCCGCCCCCTGAGCCTGTGGACGATCATCGACTCGCTCCAGCGTCGGCTCGAGCGCCAAGGCTGCTCGCGCGACGTCATCGACGCCGCGGTGGTGAACGTCCTCACCCGCGCGATGGCCCAGGCGTAGCGCGGTCGGCAGTCGCGGGCGCCGCGTGCGCCCGCGGGTCGAGGTTGCTCGTACCTGGGGTGAACGCCGCGGGCGCGCGGGCGACGATCGCGGCGGCCAGCGACGCAAAGCACGCGGTCTGGGATGGCAGCGGCCCGCCGGCGGGCGGCCCATCGGTGTGCGCGAACGCGGTCGCCACCACCAGCACCGTGGCGTCGGGCCGGCCCGCGGCCGCCACCGCCGCGGCGGGCTCGTCCCACACCGCCGCCTCGGGCTCGCGCAGCCACGCCCGCACCCGGGCCACCTGCGTCGGTGCGTCGTCGATCGTGGTCCAGTGGTCCGGAGCCTCGCACAGCCGCGCGTCGGCGGCGACGGGCTCGACCGGCGGGCTCGCCGCACGCCAGCGCTCGGCGAGCTCGATCGCCGCGCCTGGCACGAGCCCGCTCGCCAGATCGTCGGCGTAGCGATAGCGCTGGATCTTCAGGCTGCGCCCGTAGCCCTCGAGCCGCTCGATCACCACGATCCAGTCATCGCCGTCGGGGACCCGCGCCGCGATCAGCCGCAGCGCGTGGTACTCGCGGGCCGGCCCGGCGCCGGTCACCAACCGCGGCCAGGCGTCGCCAGGCTGGGCCGCCCAGTGATCGAGGCACGCCACCACGTGAGCCGGCGCCAGGTCCGCGGCCATCGCCGCCTGCGCGAACACCGCGCGGGCGGTGGCCTCCCCGAGCCCGGCGCGGACCCAGCCGAACACGCGGCGCGCCTGAGGCGCGCCCCAGGTCTGCAAGAACGCGAGGCCGGCACCGTCGCCGGCGGCCGCGAGCCGCGCCAGCTCGACGAAGCCGACCGCGGGGTGCGCGCCGACCCATGCCGCGAACAGCCCCGTGGCCTGCTCGTCGGGCGCGCCGCTGGCGCCGGCCTCGTCCCAGCCGGTCACGTCCCACACGAAGCGGAAACCCGCGGCCGAGCCGACGCCCAGCACGGTCGCGCGCAGCAGCGGCGTCGTCGCCGCGATCACTCCGTCGGCGCGCGCCCGCGCCGCGACCAGCGCGAGCGCGTCGTCCCCGTAGCGCTCGACCAGCGCCAGGTTGGTCGCGGCGGCGCGCGGGCCGTCGGCCAGGTCCAGGCGCGCGCAGACCTGCGCCGCCTCGGCCGCGGTCTCCAGCGACAGCAGCGCCGCCCACACAAGGTCGTGATCCCACACCCACGTTGCGCCGACCCACCGGCCGTCGCCGCGGGCCAGCGAGGTCGCGCCCGCGCACGTGGCCCGGGCCGCGGTCAGCGGCATCAGGCCGCGCTCGTCGGTGGCCACCGCGGCGGTCGCGAGCGCCGCGGCGAGGTATCCGTCCGTGGTGGGCCGGTGGTACGCGGTCCACGGTGGCGCGAAGTCGGTCTCGCACACCGCGTGCAAGCGCCAGTCGAGGTTCGACGCGCCGGGCACGAACCGCGCCGGGTCCCGCGCGACCAGCGCCTCCACCAACGACCGCATCACCGGCGACGCGGCCACGTCGACCTGCCACGGGTGGGTGCCGCCGTCGGCGGCCGGGCCCGATGGGTGCTCGTACGCGGTCACCACCATCAGCACCTGGCCGTCCGCCATGCCCGCCGCCGCCAGCGCCGCCTCGGGCGGCGGCCAGTAACAGCCGGGGTGCTCGGCCAGGTACGCGCGGATCGCGATGGTCCGCGCCGACCAGCCGCCGTGCTCGGTATCGAAACCCGGGCGCAGGTCGTGGCGCGCGAAGATCGACTCGTCGAGGCGCAGCGCGCCGGCCGGGCCGCGCGCGGTGGCGCCGCCGAACACCGGGCCGTCGGGATCGTCGCCGTCGAGGTCGAGGTCGAAGTCGAGCTGGTCGAACTGATCGAGGTCGAGGCCGTTGGTGGTGTACGGGCCGTAGGCGTAGCGCGCGAGCTGGAACATGTCGGGGTCCGAGCCCTGCATGCGCTCGAACACCAGCGCCCAGCCATCGCCGGACCGGGCGCGCACCGCGATCAGCCGCTGGTCGAAGTACTCGAGCCGGCCGTCGACGCCGGTGTAGAACACCGGCCACGACCGCGCGCTGGCCTCGGCCAGGTCGGCCAGGATCGCGTCGACCGACAGCGCGGTCGGCAGGCCCAGCGCGGCGACCAGGTGGCCGGCGCCGGCCGCGACCAGCCGCCCGGCCACGTCGGTGGGCGCCTTGGCCGCCAGCACCTGCAGCGCCGCCCCGGCCCGCGCCACGTCCAGCGCCCGGGCCGCCAGCCGCGGGTAGGCCACGTCGGGGTGCCGCCGGGACCACGCGAGCACCGCGTCTTGGGCCGCGGCATCCAGCGCCGCGGGGTCGTCCGGCACCGACGCGCGCGCGTACACCCAGGCGGTCATCGCCCCGCCGTCGGCCACCACCCCGTCGACCTCGAGCAGCAGATCGAGCGCGCCAGGATCGTCGAGCGCCATCACGCACGGCAGCACGCACCACGGATGGTTGACCAGCACACCGGCGTGGACCCGGGTGCGCAGCCATGCCAGCGCGCCGGCGCCGTAGCGTTCGACCAAGGCCAGGTTGGCCTTGCCGCGCGGCGGCTGCTGCCAGTCGAGGTGGGCCGCGGCGGCCGCCAGCTCGGCGCCATCGGCCAGGCTGCACAGGGCCGCCCACACCGCGTCGAGGTTGCTCCGGTCGACCACGGTCGCGGCCGCCACGGTTGCCCGCGCCTCCGCCAGCGGCACCAAGCCCCGGGCGTCGATCGACGCCGCGTCACGCTTCGCATCACGCATCGCTGCCGCAACAGACATCTGGGCTCCTCGGCTGGGTCTCGATCGGTAGAGTCACACGCCGGCCCGATGTGACACCACCCGGCGTCGATTCGGCCTCGACCGTCGGCGCGGCGCGCCCTCCGCGCCGGTGGTGCGCACCGGCCCGGCTGACGGCGCAGCGGCGGTTCGGCCCCCGGCGGCCGGCGCCCGGTGCTACCGTCGGCCCATGAACCGCGTCCGATCCGTCGCCGTCGCTGCCGCCGTGCTGCTCGTCGGTGGGTGCGGCGGGGACGACCCACCCGCGGCCTGCGATCCCGCGCACGCCGCCTGCGTGCTCGAGCGCACCCTGTCGACCACGACCATCGCCGCTGGCGAGGAGATCAGCGACTTGTGCCAGAGCTGGACCCTCGACAACCCCGAGGAGATCTGGGTCGACAGCGTCGCGATGCGCAACGGCGGCGGCTACCACCACTCCAACTGGTTCTTCGTCCCCGACGAGCTGTACGCCCAGCCCGACGGCAGCTGGCGCTGCAGCGCGGCCGGGTTCGACGAGCTGGTCGCGGCGATCGCCGGCGGGTTCCTGTTCGCGCAGAGCACCCAGGTGGCGACCGAGGACCAGACCTTCCACGACGGCGCCGCCATCCGGATCCCGCCGTACAGCCGGATCATCGGCTCCACCCACCTGCTCAACACCGGCGACGCGCCCCTGGCCAGCCCGATGGCGCTGGCGCTGCACACGCTGCCGCCCGAGCAGGTGGCGGTGAAGCTGGTGCCGTCGCGCGCGACCTACTTCGACCTGCACCTGGCGCCCGGCAAGACCTCGACGGTGTCGACCTCGTGCGAGCTGGCCCAGAACTACCAGCGCACCATCGGCGCGCCGTTCAAGGAGCGCCTCCACTACGCGCTGCCGCACTACCACAAGCTCGGGACCCGCGCGTCGATCTCGCTGGTGGGCGGCCCCCGCGACGGCGAGGAGATCGTGACCGCCACTGGCTTCGGCGAGACCACCGGGCACGCCTTCTCGCCGCCGCTCGACGTGGCCGCCGCCGGCGCCACCGGCCTCCGCTTCTCGTGCACCTTCGCCAACCCCACCGCCGCCGAGGTGGCGTGGGGCATCGGCGATCAGGAGATGTGCGAGTTCGCGCTGTTTGTCGACAGCGACATGGCCTTCGACGGCAGCGTCAAGCGTGGCACCGGCGCGATGGTCGGCGTCGACGCCGCTGGGGCCGAGCTGCACGAAGGCCCGTGCGACATGTTCACCGCCAAGTGGGACCACGACAACCCGGGCGGCCTCCCGAACTGAGGCGAGCCGGCACCGGTTCCCGTCATCACCTCCCGCGCGCCTACTGGGCCGGCAGCCACGACCCGTGGAACGTGATCGGGACGGCGTGATCGAACCAGGCGCGGGCCACCGGGCCGGCGGGGAGGTCGCGCGCGTCGAGCACCGCCAACCCCGAACGATCGGCGCGCCCGTCGTACAGGAGCGTCACCAGCCAGCCGTCGTCCTCGGCGGAGGCGCCCGGGCGCGGGACGAACACGGCCTCGGACACCGCCTCGTGGGCGGCGAACTGGTGGCGCGTCACGGTCCCGGTTTCGGCCCGCCCCAGCACGCTGTCGAGGCGCGCGCCGACCAGCCAGGTGTGCCCGTGGGCCTCGCCGTCGCGCCCCGGGTGCACCCGCGGGAACTCGACCGCGTCGTCGAGCAGCTGGGTCGAGCGCAGGGTGCCGGCGGCGACGTCGAGGGTGGCCCGGTGCAGGCGGCCGTCGCTGAGCCCGCCCGCATCGGTGCCGGTGGCGAGGTTGCCGAAGCTGGCGAAGTCCGGATACCGGACGTAGTCGAGCTCGATCAACCCGTCGCGCTCGTGGGCGTTGGCGAAGTGCCACTGGTAGAAGGCGTCGACGGTGAACCGCCGAACCTCGGCCGGGCGATCGATCGGCATGACGATGACCTCGGTGCCGCGCTCGGGCTGCCACCGGAACAGCTGGTTGAAGTCGCCGAGCTGGAGCAGCATGCGGGGCACGTGGACCGCGACCGGCGACAGGAACCACACCAGGTGGTGCGCGGTGGCGATGAAGTCGTGCAGCATGGGCGAGAAGCCCACGCCGACCTCGCCCACGCGGCGGGCCGGGCCGACGTCGGGCAGCTCGTAGGCGACGATGCGGTTGTGGCGGCCGTACTCGACGCCGAAGTTGTAGCTGGCGGCGCGGGCCGCCACCCGGTGGGGGTGCGCTGACATCGCCGCGCCGACCACCCCGCCGAGGTCGGTCTCGCCGATCGTGGTCACGTCGTGGGCGTCGAGCGCCAGCTCGGTCGGGCGGGCCGCCTCCATCAGCGCCAGGAGCCGTCCCTGCCACGGCACCACGTGGGTGTTGGCGGTGTTCTTGCTGCGCCCGGCCAGCGCGTTGGCGAACCGGCGCCGCCACGGCAGCGCGGTCCCGTACAGCACCTTGCCGGCGGCGCGCTCGGCGGTCAGCCCGGCGCCGGCGGTGAGGCGGCACGCGCCGTGGGCAGCGCCACCGTCGAGCCGGATCGCGGTGATCAGGCCATCCCCCTCGAAGCTGTGGGCGTAGCGCTGGCCGAACTGGCCGAACTGGCCGGGGCCGTTGCGGACCAGGGTGCCGCGCAGCTCTCGGGGTAGCGCGCCCTCGACCTCGAGGGGCTCGAACCCGTGCTCGCGCGTGATCGATCGCGTGAACAGGCGCACCGCCAGCTCGTCACGGCTGGGGCCGGCGCCGATCGGCGCGGCCGCGCGGCTGGGCGGGACGGTCGCGGTGGGGGCGGGGCTCGCATCAGATGTAATCATCGATTACATAGATAGCGGGAGCCGGGCTTGACCGCAAGCAAAAAAGTAATCATCGTTCACACCGTGTCGCCCCTCCGCCCTCGAACCCGAGGAGCTGCCGCCACGTCGTCGCCCGCGCGCCCGCGCGTGCGTCGCAAGCCGGCCGCCACCTACCACCACGGCGACCTCGGCCGGGCCCTGGTGGAGGCGGCGCTGGCCACCATCGATCGCGCCGGGGTCGACGCGCTGACCCTGCGCGAGCTGGCCCGCCAGCTAGGGGTGTCGCCTGGTGCGCCCTACCGCCACTTCGCCGACAAGGACGCCCTGCTGGCGGCGGTGGCGGCCGACGTCACCCAGCGCTACCAGGCCGAGGTGGCCCAGGCCGCCGCCGAGGCGCCGCCCGACGCCCTGGCGCAGTTTCGCGCCACCGGCATCGCCGCGGTCCGGTTCGCGGTGCGCTCGCCCGCGCACTTCCGTGTCATGTGCACCCAGGCGACCCACGCCATCGACCCGGCCACCGCCGACAACCACGCGACGCTGGCGGCGGCCCAGGCCGACGGGCAGCTGGCGCCGCTGCCGCTCGACGCGATCCTCCTGGCCGCCCGCTGCGCCATCTACGGGCTGTCGCGGCTGATCGTCGACGACCAGCTCCCGGGCGGCCCCGTCACGCTGGCCCAGGCCGACGCCATGGCGCTGGCCATCACCGACGTGCTCGGCCACGGCCTGGTGCCGCGCCTCCCGGGGGATCCGTGCACCGCGCCGAGCGCCGCTCCGACGGACCCAGCGCCCGGGAGCGCCCGCCGCGGCCGGCCTAGCCGCTGACGGTGCGGCGGCTCGCGGTGGTGCGTGGACCGGTCGACGCGGCCTGGACCAGCTCGGCGACCACCGTCGCCAGCTGCGGCCCGGCCCCGACCAGCCGCGCCCCGAACTGCGCCAGCACGCCGCGATCGTTGGCGCCCAGGCCGTCGCCGTACACCACCAGCGCCGCACCGGCCGCGTCCTCGAGCCCGCGCGCGAACATCACCAGCTCGAGCGCGTTCATCCCGGCCGCGGCCACACCCAGCGCCGCGTCGATGAACACCAGCTCCGGCCGATCACGGGTCAGCTTGCTGGCGGCCTCACGCCCGTCGCGGGCCGCGTCGATCTGGGCACGGGGGTGGGCCCGCCGCGCCGCGCTCCAGATGGCCCGGACCCGGTCGCCGTCGTCGTCGACGATCAAGATCCGCACGCCGCGCCGGTTGGCGGCGACGCGATCGCCGATGATGTCGAGCTGCGCCACCACCGCCGCCGCCGACACCGGCCGGCGGCCAGGGTCCTTGGCGCACAGCTCGCCGATCAGGTCGCCCAGCTCGGCCGGCAGATCCGGGCGGTAGTCCGCCAGGGTCGGCGCCGGCGTGCGTGCGTGGGCGGTGAGCAGCGCCTGGGTCGAGTCGGTGGCGAACGGCGCCCGCCCGAGCGCCAGCTCGAGGCCGAGGCAGCCCAGCCCGTACAGGTCGATGCCGATCGCCGCCGTCGGGTCGGTGGGCGCGGCCTGGCCCAGCACGACCTCGGGCGCCAGGCACAGCCCGGTTGGCCCGACCGCCGCCACCTGACCCAGCGAGAACCTCCCGAACACCACGCGGCGGGCGCCGACCAGGCCCAGCGTCTCGGCCGCCAGGTCGCCGATGGTGAACCCGGCGGCGTGGGTGTCGTCGACGGCGCGGGCCAGCCTCCCGAACAGCCGCACCAGCTCGTCGACGCCCAGCCGCGGGCCGGCTGCGCCGACGTGGTCGCGCAGGGTGGTCGCCACCAGGCGCTCACCGACGACGAACTCGGCGCCGCGGTGGTTGCCGATGGCGAACACGCCGACCGCGGCATCGGTGGCCACCCCGGCGCAGCGGCGGGCCTCGGCCACCAGCGACGGCGCGCCTGGATCGCGCCACCCGACCTTCACCACCACGGTCCGCTCGATGATCATGTCCCACGCCTCGAACACCGCGCCCGACTCGATGCGCGCGAGCAGGCGTCGCGTGCTGTACTGCGACGCCACCACCTCGCCCGAGGCCAGCGCCGGCTCGGGGCTATCGCGGAAGCCGGCCGGCGCCTGGAACGTGCGACTCGCGCCGGTTCCACCCCCATCGAGGCCCTTGCCACGCGCGCTCATCGGTTCGGGGTGAATACCACGCCGCCGGTTCGGGGCGCGCGCCCATTTCTCCTACTTGCGCGCGTCATCGACGGCGCGCCACATGTACCAGGCAGCCAGCGACCGGAACGGGCGCCACGGCGCGGCGCGACGCACCATGGTCGCCGGGGTCGGCTCGGTACGCAGGCGCAAGAAGCGGCGCAGCCCGACTCGCACGCCCAGGTCGCCCACCGGCCACACGTCGGGGCGGCACAGGCCGAACATCAGGAACATGTCGACCGACCACGGCCCGATGCCACGCACCGGCAAGAGCTGCTGGGCGACCTCGGCGTCGGCGGCGGCCAGCAGGCGCCGCGGCACGATCCGCCGATCGGCGAAGTGCGCCGCCAGGTCGAGGACGGCGCGGGCCTTGGCCTGGGACAGCCCGACCTTGCGCAGCCGCTCGAGCGGCGTGGCCAGCACCGCGGCCGGTCGCGGGAACCGCGCGCGCGGGTACAGCGCGACGAAGCGGCCGCAGATGGTCGCGGCGGCGGCGCCGGCGAGCTGCTGGTAGATGATGGCGCGCGCCAGCGACTCGAACGGATCTTTGGTGGGCGTCAGGGTCGGCACGCCGTGGCGCTCGCGCAGCGGGCCGAAGCGCGGCTCGACCGACAGCAGGTGGGCGACGGCGGCGGTGAGATCGTAGGGCACGGCGGCGCGATTGTGCCATGCCCGCACGCGCGGCCTGCTACACCTCGGCCACGAGAGACCCGGCCCGGCGCCGGTTCCAGTCCCGCCATGGTCGAGGCCCGCTCCTGATGTTGACCTACGCGCTGGTCTTGACCTCGGCGTTCCTGCACGCCGGCTGGAACGCGCTCGTCAAGCGCACCCGCGATCCGGGCGCCGCGGTCCACGCGGTGGTCGCCACCGCCGGCGGGCTGACCGCCCTCATCGCCACGGTGGAGTGGGCCGCGGGTGGCCGCGGCGCGTCGCCTCGCGCGCTGGCGATGGCGGGCGTGGCGGGCGCGCTGGAGGCCGGCTACTTCCACGCGCTGGGGCGGGCGCTCACGCTCGGTCCGCTGGGGCCGGTCTATGCGATCTCGCGCGGCGGTGCGGCGCTCCTGGTGTGGCCGCTGTCGATGCTGCTGCTGGGCGAGCGGATGACGGCGCTCGGCGCGGCTGGCAGCGCGCTCATCATCATCGGCCTCGCTGGCGCCGGGGCCACCGGGGCCGCGCCGGCGCGCGCGGTGCGCTACGCCGCCACCTGCGCCGGGTTCATCGCCGGCTACAACATCACCTACAAGTACGCGCTCATGACCGGGACCAGCCCGATCTTGGTGTTCGCGGTGTCGATGGTGGTCGCGACCGGCCTGGGCGCGGCGTTCGGCGGCGCCAGCTACCGCCGCGCGTTCGCTGCGACCCTCCGCGCGCAGCCGTGGTCGACGCTCGGCGCCGGCGTGGTGTGCGCCGCCGGGTTCTTGCTGTTCATGTTCGGCCTGGCCCGGGGCGGGGCGGCCTACGTGTTCACGTTGCGCAACACCTCCGTCCTGTTCGCGGCGGGGTTGGGCCTCGCGCTAGGCGAGCGTCCGCCGCGCCGCGCGCTGGCCGCGGTCGGGCTGATCTTCCTCGGCGCGGTCGGCCTGGGCCTGGCGCGGTGACCGGCCGCTACGCCAGCGGCGCGCGCAGCGAGATCACGAACGTGCTGCCGCGCCCGGGCTCGCTGACGAAGGCGATGTCGCCGCCCAGCAACCACGCCAGCATGCGGGCGACCGGCAGCCCCAACCCCGGGCCGTGGTGCGGATTGGCCCGCGCCGGATCGATCTGCGCGAACCGCTCGAACACCCGCCCCGGGTCGCCGGGCGCGATGCCGACGCCGGTGTCGATCACTTGAACCTCGACCTGATCGGACGCCGGGCCGCCCGCGACGCGGACCACGACCGCGCCGGTCTCGGTGAACTTGATCGCGTTGCCCACCACGTTGAGCAAGACCTGGCGGAACCGCGGCGCGTCGCTCCGCCGTGGCGCCTCGAGCCCCGGCGCCACCTCGGCCGTGAGGGCCAGGCCCTTGGCGTCGGCGGCGGACCGCAACATCGCCACCACGTCGTGGACGAGGGCTGCCAGGTCGACCGGGAGCGCAGCCGGCGCCCCGCGCCCGCCCAGCAGCAACGAGAACGTCAGCAGCTCGTCGACCACCTCGACCAGCTGGTGGCCGGTGCTGGTCGCGATCGCCTCCAGCTCGCGCTGCTCGTCGGTGATCGCCATGCTCGCGCCCAGCTGGAACAGCCCCAGGATGCCGGTGAGCTGGGTCCGTAGCCGCTGGCTGACCGAGGCGACGAAGGCCGACTTGGCGCGGCTGGCCGCCTCGGCGCGCGCCCGCGCGGTGCGCAGCTCGAGCAGCGTCACCACCTGCCGGGCCAGCCGGGTCAGGGTCGCGAGTTGCATTTCGGTGAGCGTGCGCGCCACGTGGTCGATCACGCACAGCGTGCCCAGCGCGTGGCCGTCGGAGGTGATCAGCGGGGCGCCCGCGTAGAAGCGGACGAACGGCGCGCCGGTCGTGAGCGGGTTGTCGTGGAAGCGCGGATCGAGCGTCGCGTCGGGCACCACCAGCGCATCGCGGCCGAGGATGGCGTGGCCGCAAAACGACACCGCCCGCGCCAGTTCGGGCTCGTCGAGCCCGTGCCGGGCTTTGAACCACTGCCGTTGCCGATCGACGAGCGACACCAGCGCGATCGGGACCTCGCACACCGCCGCGGCGATCGCGGCGACGTCGTCGAACGCGCCCTCGGGCGGCGTGTCGACGATCGCGTGCGCGTCCAGGCAGGCCTGGCGCGTGGCCTCGTCGACGGGCATCTCCGGTTCGATCATCGCGTGTTCCCCCAGGCCGGCGCGCATCCGCCGCCGACGCTCGACGACCGTACCGTGCGTCGCCACGATGGCGGACCCAAAAGCCGCGCAAAGATCGTGCGCTGCCAGACCGTTCGTCGCTCCGCGGTGATCCACGTCGCCGACGGCCCGGCTCACGCCCGCCCCGGACCGCGGGCGCTGCCTCGCTTCACCTCATCCCGACGTCCGCGCTGCCGAAAATAAGTCGGGCGCGGCGGCCGCGGCGCCCTGGCCGTCGGTGCCGGCGCCAGCGATCGGCGACTCAGTCGGCCGCGATCGGGACGTTGCCGAGGTCCAGGTACTGGTTGCCGTACGTGAGCGTCTGGTTGACCCGCGCCGGCGAGCCGCCCAGCGCTGCCCCCTGGCTGTTGAGCGGCGCCAGCACCACGGTGTACGCCGCGCCGGTCGGCACCGGCGTGTTGGTCAACACCGGCGTGCCGGACTCGCCGGCCGCGCAGGTGCTGCGGTCGTCGTCGAATGCGTCGGTGCCGCTCGCCACCGTGGCGAGGATCGACATGTTGGTGGCGCCGATGGCGGCGCAGGTAGTGGGCGAACCGGCCTGGCTGATCGCCCACGCCGCCTGGAAGAACGCGCGGTCGGTGAACAGATCGATCGTCAAAGGCGTGGTGCGGCCGTCCGCGACCGTCACCGGGTACGCGGCCGACTCGGCGTACTTCACGGCGCCGGCGGTATCGGTGATCTGGATCCACACCACGTAGTCGTCGGGCGGCAGCGCCGTGGCCGTGCCGGCCCCGTCGGCGCACAGGTACTTGTCGACGTACGGGGTGCCGCCGGCCGCCGGCTGCGCCAGGATGCTGAGCGAGGTCCCACCGGCCGGGCAGGTCGCGGCGATGACCTGGCCGTTGGCGTCGGACGAGTGCAGCGCCCAGGTGACCTGGATGTCGCCGGCGGGGTCGACGGCGCTGTCGATCGCGCTGTCGAGTCCACCGTCGACGCCGGGGCTCGTCCCGACGCTGCCGCAGCCCTGTGAGAGGCCGCCCAGAACCATCGTCGCCAAGACCAGCTTCTGCATGTCCGCACTATCCAGCCGGGGCGCCGGATGCGCAAGCGCGACGCCAGCGTCGCCGGCCGGCGGCGGGGTCGGTGCGACCCGCGTCACAGCCGGGCGATCGGCACGCCACCAACGCCGACGGCCCCGCGCGGGGGCCGTCATGCACGCACGCGATCGGTCGCGGCTCAGTCAGCGACGACCGGCACGTCGCCGAGGTCGAGGTACTGGTTGCCGTAGGTGAGGGCCTGCTCGGTCAGCGCGGCCGAGGTGCCCAGCGAGGCGCCCTGGCTGTTGAGCGGGGCCAGCACCACCGTGTACGCCGAGCCGGTGGGCACCGGCGTGTTGGTCAGGACCGCGTTGCCGGTCTCACCCGACGCGCAGGTGCTGCGATCGTCGTCGAACGCGTCGGCGCCGCCCGAGACGGTGGCCAGGATCGACATGTTGGTGGCGCCGATGGCCGCGCAGGTCGTGGGCGACCCGGCGCGGCTCATCTGCCACGACGCCTGGAAGAACGCGCGGTCGGTGAACAGGTCGATGGCGATCGGCGTGACGGCGTTGTCTCCGACGGTGACCGGGTAGGCGGCCGACTCGGCGAACTTCGTCGCGCCGCTGGTGTCGGTGATCCGGATCCACACCAGGTAGTTGCCCGGCGGCAGGTCGGTCGCGGTGCCGCTCAAGTCGGAGCAGAAGAACTTGTCCTCGTAGGCCGCCCCACCCGAGGCCGGCTGCGACAGGATGGTGAGCGAGGTGCCACCGGCCGGGCACGTCGCGGCGGTGACCTGGCCGTTGGCGTCCGACGAGTGCAGCGACCAGGTGACCTGGACGTCGCCGGCCGGGTCCGGCTGGGTGATGATGCAGCCCTGCGAGAGGCCGCCGAGGATGAAAGCCGACAAGACTAGGTTCTTCATGTTCGTGCTCCTGATGCTTGGCCTCATCGGCCGGTGAGGATCCGCGGGCAATGTCCCGCTCGACGTGTTCAAGTGCAAGAGGTTCAACTGCAAGAGGCGCGCCGGCGCCAGACGGCGGGCAGGTCCCGGGTCAGGGCGCGCAGATGCAGACGTGGTTCTGGCAGTCGGCCTCGACCACTAGCAAGAGCGCGTCCAGCGTGACGGCCTGCCCGATCGCGACGTTGCGCACGATCGGCGGGGGCGCCTCGAACGTGCCCGGCACCGGCAGCGCGCCGCTGGCACACGTCGGGCTGATCGACAGCGCCACCGCCCCGGTCGGGAGATCGAAGGCCGTGACCCCGTGGTTGTCCGCACATGGAAACGCATGCGTGGTCTGGGCGTTGCCGGTGTCGGAAAGCAGCACGATCTGGTCGATCCGACCGCCGGCGCAGTCGGAGATGTCCTGATCCTGCGTGCTGCGCAGGGCCCAGGACAACTCGACGGCTCCTCCGGTGGGTTGGGTGCATCCGTGAACTCCGAGACACACGATCGTCGCGGCGAAGCGCCACACTGTGGCGGAGCGACGGCGACCGGGGTCAGCGGATTCGACCGAAAGCCGGGGCCGCATATTCACGGGGCGCGCGGGTTGGAACGTTGACCCAGGCACGGACCCCATGCTATCCCGTAACCACCTAAGATGCCAGACCTTTCCAAGCTCATCGGGGTGGCCCTCGACGCGGCCGGGGGCACCGACATGGTGTCCCTCATCAAACAGGCGCACTGGATCGTGAAGGTGACCATGGCGCTCTTGACCGGGATGTTCCTGGTCGGGGTGTACATCATCATCTACAAGACGCTGTACATCCGCCGCGCGTCGCGGGAGTCGGTCCTGTTCAACGAGTCCTTCTGGCGCTCGCGGGACATCGAGCAGATCTACAAGAACGCGCAGGCGCTGCGCAACAGCCCCATCTCCCAGATGTTCGTGGCCGGCTACACCGAGCTGGCCAAGCTCAGCGCCGACGAGCGCATGAAGAACGACAAGGAGGGCAACCTCGAGAACATCGAGCGCGCCCTGCGCAAGGCCCAGACCGTCGAGACCACCCGCCTCGAGTCGATGACGCCGTTTTTGGCCACCACCGGCTCGGCCGCGCCGTTCATCGGCCTGTTCGGCACCGTCATCGGCATCATGACGGCATTCCAGTCGATCGCCGGCAAGGGCAACGCCACGCTGGACACCGTCGGGCCGCACATCGCCGAGGCCCTGTTCGCCACCGCGATCGGCCTGGTGGCGGCGGTCCCGGCGGTCATGGCGTACAACTACTTCGTGCGCCGCATCCGGGTGCTCCGCTCCGAGATGGAGATGTTCGAGCAGGACTACCTCAACATCATCAAGCGCCACTTCCTCCATTGATCGTCCCCGCCCGTCCCACCTCGCCGATCGCAACTCCGGAGATGAACCCATGGGCATGAAGGCCGGCGGCCACGACGAGATGAACAGCGAGATCAACGTGACGCCCATGGTGGACGTCATGCTGGTGTTGCTGATCATCTTCATGGTGACGGCGCCGATGCTGACCACCGGCGTCGACGTCGACCTCCCCAAGGTGACCGCCGCGGCGGTCGAGGACCCCGAGGGCAAGCTGGTCTTGTCGATCGCCGCCGACCGCTCGCTGTTCCTGGGCGGCACCCCGATCCGCTGGAGCGAGCTGGCCGACAAGCTGGCGAAAAACGAGAAGGTGAAGAAGGAAGGGGCCATCCACGTCGAAGCCGACAGCACCCTGCCCTACGCCGTCGTGGTGACCGCGATGGCCATCGCCAAGGACGCCGGCGTGCCCAAGGTGTTGCTGTTGACCGACCCCACCAAGAACCTGAAGCTCGACGAGCTGGAGCCCGCCAAGTGAGCCTGTCGGCCACCGAGCTGCACTCGTTCTCGGGCCTGGGCACGGTGCTCGTGGCGTCGGCCTTCGCGGTCGGCATCTGGGTGGTCGAGCGCGACGAGCCCGCCGCCGAGAAGAAGGACCCCTACGCCGACATGGAGGTCATCGACGCCGCGCTGGCCGAGAAGGCGCCGGCGCAGGTCGTGCAGCCGCAGAAGCAGTTCCGCCAGCCCGAGCCGGTCAAGCCCGAGGGCGTGTCGCGCGACGCCGACGCCGCGCCGGTCGACAAGCCCAAGGACCCGCCCAAGGATCCGCCGGTCAACATCGAGGACGTGCTGGCACGTAACCGGGCCCAGGACGAGGACCTGCCAGTGGGCCCGGCCACCACGCCGACGGTCGGCGCGTTCGACGGGTCCGAGGACGGCTGGGGCGACGAGACCCGCGGCGACCCCTACCTGGGCGCGCTCAAGAGCGACCTGCTGCGAGGCTGGGAGTTCCCTGAGATCCTGTCCGAGGTCGGCACCCCGATCGGGTGCATCCACCTCGAGCCCGACGGCACCCTGCCCGAGGTGGTGCTGCGCGAGCGCAGCGGCAACCAGGAGCTCGACGACTCGGTCGAGCGGGCGCTGGCGGCCCTGCAGAAGAAGCGCGCCAAGGACCCCAAGCCGGTCCCGGCGTACCTGGTCCCCAAGACGAGGAAGTGGATATGCTACCGAATGAAGGTCTGATCCGTCGCGTGCTGGTGGTGCTGGCGGCCCTGGCGCTGGCCATCCCGGCGGCGGCGGCGGACGACGGCGTCATCATCGACGTCAGCGGCGCCAAGCGCGGCCGCTACCCGATCGCGGTGCCCACCGCGGTCGACTCCGACGGCGCCGCCGCGGCCGAGGTGGCGTCGATCGCCACCTTCGATCTCAACGTGGCCGGGTTCTTCAAGGTGCTCGACCCCGGCGGCTTCCTGGCCGACCTGGCCGGCGAGAAGCTGGGCATCGACCCCGCCAAGTGGAAGGACGTCGGCGCCTACGGCGTCGTGAAGTACCGGGTGGTCGCCACTGGCGACAAGGTCGAGCTCGAGGCGCGCCTGTACGAGGTGTCGAAGGGCGCCACCGCGGTGCTGACCAAGACCTACCGCGGCTCGAAGGCCGAGCTGCGCGCCTTCGTGCACGCCTGGTGCAATGAGATCGTCAAGTACTACACCGGCGAGTACGGCTTCTTCGGCTCGCGCCTGACCTACGTGTCGAAGCGGCGCGGCTCGAGCACGGTGATGGTGGCCGACTTCGACGGCGCCAACCCGTACGCGGTCACCCGCAACGGGTCGACCAACATCCTGCCGGCGTGGTCGCCCAGCGGCGGCCAGATCGCCTTCACCTCGTACATGCGCAACAACCCCGACCTGTACGTGGTCGGCGCTGGTGGCGGGCGGCCCAAGAAGCTGGCCGGCTACAAGGGCATGAACACCGGCGCCAGCTGGTCGCCCGACGGTTCGAAGCTGGCGGTGACGCTGTCCAAGGACGGCAACCCCGACATCTACATCATCAACGCCAGCGACGGCTCGATCGTCAAGCGGCTGACCGACAACAAGGCCATCGACACCGGGCCGGCGTGGTCGCCCGACGGCAGCACCATCGCGTTCGTGAGCGATCGCGAGGGCGGGCCCCAGGTGTTCGTGGTGCCGGCCGCCGGCGGCGCCGCCCGCCGGGTCAGCAAGAACGGCAGCTACAACTCGACCCCGGCGTGGTCGCCGGCCAAGGGGGCCCGGGTGCTGGCGTACACCACCCGCGACGGCGGCGCGTTCGACATCGTCACGCTCGATCTGGCGTCGGGCGCGATGGTGCGCATCACCCAGAACGAGGGCTCGAACGAGGAGCCCAGCTGGTCGCCCAACGGCCGGGCCATCGCGTTCACCCGCACCGGCGGCGGCGGCAGCGGCGTCTACGTCGCCCCGGCCGACGGCCTGGG
This sequence comes from Kofleriaceae bacterium, assembly GCA_041389965.1. Classification (GTDB taxonomy): domain Bacteria; phylum Myxococcota_A; class Polyangia; order Haliangiales; family Haliangiaceae; genus UBA2376. The sequence goes on from JAWKQV010000006.1 coordinate 91,110, forward strand.
CAAGGCGATCAAGGTCATCAGCGGCGCCGTCACCGGCGTCGACTGGGGCCCGGCCCCGCGGCCGTGAACTTCCCGCTCACCAGTCAGCTGGTCGACGAGGCGCGGCGGTTCGAGCTGCGCTCGGCCTGTCAGGACTGCTTCTTCTGGCTGGCGCGCCAGGGCGCGTGCCTCCACGGCTGGCCCGACGAGGGCCAACGGCGCTGGCCGCTCGACGCCCACGCCGAAGGCGAGCCGGCCCCGACCACCGCCGCGTTCTGCAAAGAGTTCGAGCTGCGCTGACGGCGCCGGCTGGGCACCATCGTCGCGGCGCGGCTACAGCCGGAACCGCAGGCCGATGCCGACCGACGCGCCGGAGATCGGCACGAAGGTGGTCTGCAAGACCAGCTTGGCGCGCCACAGGTTGGCCTCCACGCCGGCCAGCAGGTGGTAGGCGACCTTCGACGGGGCGCCGGTGCCGTCGGCGGTGATGGTGGCGGTGCCGATGCCGACCGTGGTGTTGTCGGTGGGTCGCACCCCGGTGAGATCGCCGCCCAGGCTGATCTGGGTGTCGGCGCTGCCACCCTGGAAGGTCAGGCCACCGCCGACGTAGGCGCTGGCGAAGTACAGGATGCGGAGGCTGGTGGTGACCTCGACCGGCACCGCCACCGAGGTGGCCGTCAGATCGAACCGGCCGGCGCCGGCCGCGGTCATCGCCACGTCGGCGCCGGAGCTGGCGGCGACCGTGAAGTCGCGGGTGATGCGGTCGCCGGCCCCGAACGCCCAGCGCGACAGCTCGAGCCCGGCGGTGACGTGGACGCCGCTCCACTGGACGATCAGCGCGCTCGAGTCGGCCGCCGGGTACCACAGGTGGTACTGGCCGTGGACGCCGGCGTTGGTGATGGCGCCGTCGAGCTGGGCGAAGCTGGCCTTGCGGTAGAAACCGTTGCCGTAGAGCGTGATCTCCGGGTGGCCCCACCGCGCCAGGCTCAGGCCGCCGACCAGCGACAGGTTCACCGCCAGGCCCGCCGCCGGGTCCTCGGCCGGGTCGAGGCCCTCGACCGCGGCGGCGATGTTGACGGTGGCGCCCAGCTCGGCGCCGCGGAACACCGGGGCGTAGTCGGCGCCGGTGCCACGGCTGGCGAACGAGGTCGCGTTGGCGAACGCGCGCAGGAAGCCGTCGACGTTGGCGGTGTCGTACAGCTCACCCAGGCGGGTCTCGATCCGGGTCGCCAGCTCGGCCGGGTCGAGCCCGACGTCGGCGGCGAACTGTTGACCGTCGGGGGTGAGCGTGATGGTGACGTCGCCGCCGGCGTGGGCGACGGCGGTCGAGGCCAGGACCGCGGCCAGCGCGAGGCCGAGCGGTGCGTGCGCGCGGTGCATGTCACCATGGTACGGGCCTCGCCGAGGCCACGTCGAGTCGCGCCGCCCGGTGGTGATCGGGCCCACGTCGCTTGCTACCATCGGCGGTGATGGCGCCGATCGACCGCGCCCGGGCCGGTCGAGGCTTGGGGTGACCAGCACCGACGACGATCCGCTCGACCAGCTGTACGCGGCGCCGCTGGGGAGCTTCGTGGCGGTGCGCAAGGCGTTGGCCGCGGCGCGCAAGGCCGCCGGCGACAAGGCCGGCGCCGCAGCCGTGGCCAAGCTGGCGCGGCCGACGCCGTCGGCGTGGGCCACCAACGCGTTGTGGCGCCACGCGCGCGCCGGCTGGGAGCAGCTGATGACGGCCACCGCCGCCATCGCCGGCGGCGATCTCGCGGCCGGCGCCACCCAGCGGGCCGCGCTGGCCGAGCTGAAGGCGCGCGCGGTCGAGCTGGCCCACGCCGTCGAGCAGCCGGCTAGCGAGGCGATGCTGGCGCGGCTCGAGACCAACCTGCGGGCGCTGGCCGCGGCCGGCTGGGGCGAGGTGGTGCCGGGCCGCCTGGTCGACGATCTGGCGCCGCCGGGCTTCGAGGCCATGGCCGGGTTCGCGCTGACGCCGCGGCCGGCGACGACCGCGCCGGTGGCGGCCCCGACGCGCCCCGCGCCAGCGGCTGGCTCAACCCCGGTGACCGCCGCGGCGCCGTCCCCGATCGCTGCCCCGCCGGCGGTCTCTGCCGCGGACGCCGAGGCCGCCGCCGCCGCCGCCGAGGCCGCCGCCGCCGAGGCCGCCGCCGCCGAGGCCGCGCGTCGCGCGATCCAGGCCCAGCGCCGGGCCGCGCTCACCGCCAGCAAGGCCGCCGCCGCCGCCGCCGCCGCCCGCCTGGCCGAGGCCGCCGCGGCGCTGACCCTGGCGCGGGCTGAGGCCGACCGCGCCGAGCTGGCCCACGCCGACGCCCGGGCCCGCCTCGAGGCCGCCGAGCGCTCGGTCGCGGCCGCGCAGCAAGCCCTCGACCGCAGCTAGCGCCGCGCGATGACGGTGCGCTACCGTCCGCCGGTGCAGCTCACCTTCGCTCCCGCGGTGGCCGATGCGCTCGAGCGCGGCGCGCCGGTGGTCGCGCTCGAGTCGACCATCATCGCCCACGGCCTGCCGTACCCGGCCAACCTCGACGTGGCCCACCAGCTCGAGGCCGCGGTGGTCGCCGAGGGCGCCACGCCGGCCACCATCGCCGTGGTCGACGGCGCGGTCCAGGTCGGCCTGGCCCCGGCCCAGCTGGCCCGGCTAGCGACCGACGGCGCGCGGTTCGCCAAGGCCGGCGCCACCGACCTGGCGGTCCACCTGGCGCGCCGGACCTCGGCCGCCACCACGGTCAGCGCCACCGCCACCATCGCCGCCGCCGCGGGCATCCGGGTGTTCGCGACCGGCGGCATCGGCGGGGTCCACCGCGGCGACGCCGGCGACGTGTCCCACGATCTGACCACGCTGGCGCGCATCCCCATCGCGGTGGTCTCGGCCGGCGCCAAGGCCATCCTCGATCTGCCGCGCACCCTCGAGGTGCTCGAGACCTTGGGCGTGCTGGTGATCGGCTACCAGACCGACGAGCTGCCCGGCTTCTACACCCGCACCACCGGCCTGGGCCTCGATCACCGCGTCGACGACGCCGCGACCCTGGCCGCGATCTGCCGGCTGCGCTTCGGCACGCTCGGCCAGGGCGGCGTCCTGGTGTGCAACCCCATCCCGGCCGCGGCCGCCCTCGACCGCGTGGTGATCGATGCGGTGATCGACGACGCCATCGCCGCCGCCGCCGCCGCCGGCGCCACTGGCAAGCGCCTCACGCCGCTACTGCTGAGCCGCATCGCCGCGGCCACCGCCGGCGCCGCGGTCGCGGCCAACCGGGCTCTGGCCGTGCACAACGCGACCGTGGCCGCGCAGCTGGCGGTGGCCCTGGCGGCGTGAGGACGACGCGAACCTGACGCGCGGCCGAAGCGCTGTGCCCGACGCCACGCCGGCCGGGGCCGCGCCGGCCGAGGTGTTGCCCGCCGTCGTCGACCGTGGCACACCGTGGAGATGCGACTCCTCCCCTGGCTGGTCGGCTGCGCGCTGGTGCTGCCGGCGACGACCCTCTCGGCCCAGCCGCGGCGGCCGGCGCCGCCCAAGATCGTGAAGGATCCGCCGCCGCCGCCGCTGGTCGGGCTGACCGAGCTGGGGACGTTCCGGGCCGAGCCCGGGCTGATCGACGAGACGATCGTCACCCACGCCGGCCAGCTGGTCGCGCTGGTGAGCGAGGCCGGCGCCGCGTCCATCGTCGAGCTGGGGCTGGCCGACGCCAAGGTCGTCAGGCGCATCGCGCTTCCTGACCTGGCCGACGCCGTCCGGGTGATCCCCGTCGACGATCGCTGGGTGGTCATCCACGGCGCGGCGGCGCCTTACGCGGCGGCCTTGGTCGACGCCACCGGCAAGGTGCTCCGGCGCTGGCCGCCGGCCGCCGCCTTCTCGGTGCGCACCGACGGGGGCAAGCCCGTGCTGGTCACCCACACCGTCAGCGTCAAGGGCAAGGGCAAGGCCGCGGTCACCGTCCACGCGGTCGCGCTGGTCGATCTGGCCACCGGCAAGCCGCTGCGGCGCCGCGGCAAGCAGCTCACGGTGACCGCGGCCGGGCGCGACGCCAAGCTCGACTTCAAGCCGGCCTACTTCCTGGACGACATGACCGTCGTGGTCGGCACCAAGGGCGGAATGTTCCGCAAGGCCGACCGCATCCGCTCGCCTGACACCTGGGCCCGCTACGATCTGGTGTCCGGCGCCTGGCTGGCCGACGCCGCCATCACCGACCCGATGGAGCTGGCGCGCCGGCAGCCGATCCTGGCCGCCCATGCCGGCGAGCGGCAGTTTGTCCGGATGTCGGACGACCTGGCGGACCTCGAGCTGTGGCGCGACGGCGAGGTGGCCACGCTCGAGCTGGACGAGCTGGCCAACTACGATCCGACCTCGGCTAGCTGGGCCCGCCGCGGCGACCGCCTGTGGGTGGGCCTGACGGTCGATCCGACCAACCCCGCCGCGGTGCGACGCAAGAAGGCCGACCCGCGCTACCTCGACCTGTTCGAGCTCGACGGCAACCGAGCCACCCGTAAGGCCCGGCTCCTGCGCGACCAGGTCGGTACCGCCTGGGGCTTCGCCGGCGACGTGCTGTGGGTGCTGGAGCGGCCGCTGGGCGTGGCCACCGGCGGGGTCGCGCTCACCCTGTACCGGCTGTAGCCGGCGCGCGCGGCGTCAGCGCGGCGCCAACGGATCGACGGCGTCGACCGGCGCCGCCGGGGCCGGCGCCGCGGGCACGACCGGCGCAGGCACCGCCACCGCGGCCGGCGCGACCTCCGCGGCCGGCGCGGGCACGACCACCGGCGCGGGCACGACCACCGGCGCGGGCACGACCACCGGCGCGGGCACGACCACCGGCGCCACCGGCAGCTGCGGCACCGGGATCGACGGGGCCGGCTCGTCGCTGGCCACCCGCAGCAGGTGCCCGTGGACCACGCCGCTGGTCACCGGCGCGAACCGGTAACGCGCCAGCGTGTGGCCAGCCAGGACGAAGGTGAACTCGTGGGGCACCGCCGCCTCGCCGTCCCACACCGCCGGCGTCGGGCCGACCACCACGCCGTCGACCGCGGCCACGGCGCCCATCGGCGTCGAGCGCAGGATCAGCTGGACCTGCTTGCGATCACGCGCCGGCCGCCGCGGCGCGGGCCGGACCACCGGATCGGGATCGAGCGCGAACCCAGCCGCCGGATCGTAGGCCGGCAGCGCGGTCACGCTAGCATCGACCGCCACCACCGCCGCGGCGGCCGGCGCCGACACCGACGGCGCGGTCCGGTCCTCGCCGCAGGCGACCATCGCCATCGCGGTCAGCGCCAGCGCGTGCTTCATCACGGGCACGCTACCGCACCGCGCCGACCCGGGCTACTCGGCCTTCTGCTTCTTCTTGCCGGGCAGGATGTTCATCAGCTTGCAGATGATGCCCAGCATGATCTCGTCGGCGCCGCCGCCGATCGACATGATGCGGGTGTCGCGGTACGCGCGCGACGCCACGTTGTCCCACATGAAGCCCATGCCGCCCCAGTACTGCAGGCACGCGTCGGTCACCTCGCGCGCCAGGCGGCCGGCCTTGAGCTTGGCCATCGACGCCAGCTTGGTCACGTCGGCGCCGCCCACGTAGTCCTCGACCGCGCGGTACACCAGCGAGCGCAGCAGCTCGACCTCGGTGACCAGCTCCGCCATGCGGAAGTGGATGGCCTGGTTGTCGATGAGCGGCTGACCGAAGGTGTGGCGGTCCCGGCAGTAGGCGATGGTGGCGTCGATGACGTGCTCGAGGCCCTTGAGCGCGCTGGCGGCGCCGAACAGGCGCTCCTCCTGGAACTGCACCATCTGCATCATGAAGCCGGTGCCCTCGCCGCCGATGCGGTGGCGCTGCGGGATCCGCACGTCCTCGAAGTACACCGGGCAGGTGTCCGACGCCCGCATGCCGAGCTTGTCGAGCTTGGCGCCGATGGTGACGCCCTTGGTCTTGGTCGGCACCACCACCAGCGTCTTGTTCAGGTGCACCGGGCCGTCGCCGGTGTTGACCAGCACGCACATCCAGTCGGCCTGGGCGGCGTTGGTGATCCACATCTTCGAGCCGTTGATGACGTAGTCGTCGCCGGCCTTGGTCGCGCGGGTCTTGAGCGCCGCCACGTCGGAGCCGCCGCTGACCTCGCTGACGGCGATGGCCGCGACCTGGTCGCCGGCGATGGCCGGGGCCAGGAACTCCCGGCGCAGGTCGTCCGAGCCCCACCGCGCCAGCGCCGGCGTGGCCATGTCGGTCTGGACCCCGAGCGCCATCGGGATCGCGCCGCTGGTGCACCGGCCCCACTCCTCGGCCACCACGATCGCGTAGGAGTAGTCGAGGCCCATGCCGCCGAACGCCTCGGGCTTGTTCACGCCGAGGAGGCCCAGCTGGCCGGCCCGCTTGAACACCTGGTGGGCGGGAAACGCGCCGGCCGCCTCCCAGGCGTCGACGTGCGGGTTGATCTCCTTGTCGACGAAGTCGCGGACGGTCTTGCGCAGCTGGTGGTGCTCTTCGGTGAACCGCATCGTGCCGCGACCGTACACGGCCGGCGCCACCGTCGCCACGGGCGCCGCCTTTCTTGGTCCTTACAACCCGTAGCGCTTGAGCTTCTCGTACAGCGTCGACTGGGCGATGCCCAGCGCCTTGGCGGTGCGGGTGCGGTTGCCGCCCTCGCGGTCGAGGGTCTGCTTGATGGCGGCCCGCTCGATGGCGGCCAGGGACTGCCCGGCCAGCGGCAGCTCCTCGAGGTCGAGGTCGCGCCTCGGCGGCGCCGGGAACATCAGGTGGCGCACGTCGAGCACGTGGCCATCGAGCATGGCCACCGCGGTGGTGAGCACGTTGCGCAGCTCGCGCACGTTGCCGGGCCAGTGGTAGCCGGCCAGCGCGGCCATGGTCGCCGGGGTGGCGTGGGCGCGGCCGTCGAGCAGCTGGCCCACCAGCCGCGGCAGATCCTCGAGGCGGGCCCGCAGCGGCGGCACCTCGACCACCGCCGCGCTGACCCGGAAGTACAGATCCTGGCGGAACCGCCCGGCGCTGACCTCGGCGCCGAGGTCGCGGTGGGTGGCGGCGATGACCCGCACGTCGACCGGGACCTCGGCCGCGCCGCCGACCCGGCGCACGCAGCGCTGCTCGAGCACCCGCAACAACCGCGGCTGCAGGTCGAGCGGCAGCTCGCCGATCTCGTCGAGGAACAGGGTGCCGCCGTGGGCCCGCTCGAACGCGCCGGCGCGCTCGACCACCGCGCCGGTGAACGCGCCCTTCTCGTGGCCGAACAGCTCGCTCTCGATCAGCGTCGCGGTGACCGCGCCGCAGTCGAACACCTCGAGCGGCCCGGCCCGTCGCTCACTCGCGGCATGGACCTCGCGCGCCAGCAGGTCCTTGCCGACGCCGGTCTCTCCGGCCAGGAGCACGGTCACCTCCGACGGCGCCAGCTTGGCCAGCATCGCGAACACCGGCGCCATGGCCGGCGCGCTCGACGCCAGCGCGCCGAACCGGGCGTCCTCCATCGGCGGCCGGTCGGCCTCGAGCATCAGCGTGCAGCCGCCCAGCGTGACGACCACGCCCGGTTGCAGCACGACCTCGCGGATGCGGGCGCCGCCCACCAGGGTGCCGTTGGTCGAGCCCAGATCGCGCAGCAGCACGCCGTCCGCGCTCGGCTCCAGCTCGCAGTGCAGCCGCGACACGTGGGCGTCGGTCACGATGAGGTCGGCGTCGGTCCCGCTGCCGACGCGCAGGCGCCCCCGTCCCAGGGGCCGGCGCACCAACGTGCCATCGGCCGCCTGGAGGCACAGCCACCGCGGCGCGGCCTGGCTGACGGGCTCGAGTTGCTGGGTGGTGGGACGACGCCGGGCCATGACCGGAATCCGGTGAACGGTCTCCGAAATCCGGAGACCTGTCCTATTGTGACACCCGCCGGCTGCGCCGCCAGCGACCAACGTCTCAAGATCGTGTCGACCCGGTGGCGGAATGTTCTGGCACGGACATTGATTAAGGAGGGACCGTGCCCGGCCTCTCTCTCCTGCCCCTGATCGCCACGAGCTGGCTCTCGGCTGGGCAAAATCACGTGGCGCCGGACACACTTACTGCGGCGCTAGGGGCGGTCGAGCAGGTCCAGGCGGACGTGCGGGCGAAGCGGGTCGAGATCCACCTGGTCGACGCCAACCACGGGGACCGGTACACGTTCCACATCGCCCCGGACGGCACGGTGGACGACCCGACCCGGGCCGCGATCGAGGAGGCGTTCCGGTGCCGCCGGACCCTCAAACAGCACGAGATCGACCAGGGGCTCCTGGCCATGCTGGCCGACGTGAGCGCTCGCTACCCCGGCAAGACCATCGAGTTCGTGTCGGTGTTCCGGGCCAAGGACGAGCGCGAGTCGCGGCACCGCCAGGGCCGCGCGTTCGACTTCCGCATCCCCGGCGTGTCGCTGACCGAGGTGCGCGACTACGTGTGGACCCACCACCACGAGGTGGGCGTCGGCTGGTACCCCAAGAGCGGCTTCATCCACATGGATCACCGCGCCGGCGACCCCGACTACGCGTGGACCGATGCCGGCCACGGCGAGCGCGGCAATCCCTACTGGGCGACCGCGGCCCGCAGCGGGCGCGCCGAGCCCAGCCGCGACGACCGCACCGGGTCCTGACCCACCGTCCTCACGGGGTCCAGTGGACCACGGGGCCGACCACGGCCGCGGCGCCGAAGGTGGCACCCAGCGTGTAGTCGCCGGCCGGGATGGCGGCGCCGTCGACGGTGGTGCCGGTGAAGGGATACATCCGCGCGACCGGCGTGAACTCGCCCGGCACGGTGGCCTCGACGATGGTCAGCTCGTCCCCCGCGACCGTGGGATCTGGATCGAGCGTGAGCGCCAGCGCCACGCTGGCCCGGGTGACCGTCGTCACCGTGATGAGCGGGGCCGGCGTGCCCCCGGTGAAGGTCAGCGCGCCGGTCGGCAGCCGCACCCCGCGCACCACGATCAGGTGCAGCGCGTCGGGCGCGATCGTGGTCCCGGCGCAGCCGCCCACGGCCGCGACCTCGCCGCCCAGCTGGTAGTTCGCCGGCGGCACCCGCGCGCCGGTCGCGTCGCGCCCGTCCCAGGTCACCATGCCGTCGCCGAGGTTGGCCACCGGCAGCGGGGCCGTCAGCGGCAGGTCGGTGGCGGTCGCCGTCAGCCGCACGGTCGCGCCGGCGTCGCCGGTGGCGCGCCAGGCGACGGTCACCGGGGCGCCGTCGATCACCTCGACGAAGCCGGCCGGCGCGGTCAGCGTGAAGCCGACCGCGCTCGGGCACACCACGTCGTCGGCGCCGCACCCGGCCACGGTCGCGATCGAACCGAACAGCCAGGCAGCGCGCATACGCCGACGGTACGCCACCGGCCGGCGCGGGTACACCTCGGGCGAGGCCGCCAGCGCGCGCGCGGTCACGGGCCCGCCGCGTGGTCGAGCGGGACCAGCCCGGCCGCGGTCAGCGTGACGCCCACGTCGTCGGTGCGGACCTGGGCCCACCCGAACTCGGCCACCAGCTGGTCCGGGCGCACCGCCGCCGGAGTCGGCCGCAGGCCCACCAGGCAGGCCAGCGCGCCGCACAGGCCCGGCCCATCGTAGACCGCGCGCAGCTCGGTCGCCGGGATCGAGCCGTGGAGCTTGGCGAGCTTGCCGCCGGCCTGCGCCAAGAGCAGCAGGTGGTGGCGGTAGGTGGGCGTGGCCAGGCCCAGCGCCTGTTGCAGTCGCACCTGGGTCGCCGTCGACGACGCGATGTCGCGACCGCGAACCACCCGGGTGACCCCGGCGGCGGCGTCGTCGACCACCACCGCCAGCTGGTAGGCCACCACGCCGTCGCGCCGCACCACCACCGGGTCGCCCAGCTCGTGGGCCGGATCTTGGCTGAGCACGAGGCCGCCGTCGTCGACGAGGTCGAGCCGGCCGTCGTCGAGGCGCGCCCGCACCACGCCGTCGACCGCGCGCCACCCGCCCGGCGGCAGCGGCTGGCCGCGGCAGGTGTTGTCGTAGGCCCAGCCGCCGTCGGGGGCGCGCCGCCCGCCGGCGCGATCGCGGCGCGAACAGGCGCACGGGTAGAGCCGCCCGTCGGCGGCCAGCCGATCGAGCGCCGCGGCGTGGGCGGCCCCGCGCTCCGACTGCACCACCACCTGATCCCAGTCGAGGCCGAGCCACGCCAGATCGTCGACCAGCTGGGCCTGCCAGGCGGCGCGGCTGCGGGTGTGGTCGAGGTCCTCGAGCCGGAGCAACGCCCGGCCGCCTCGACGGCGCGCGTCCAGCCACACCAGCAACGCCGAGGCCAGCGTGCCCGGGTGTGCCTCGCCGGTGGTCGACGGCGCGAACCGCGAGACGGTCGGCTCGGCCGCGGTCGCCATCCCGCCGATGCTACCGCATGTCGCGGGCGCGCCGTGCCGCCGCCCGAGCCGGCGTGCTACAGCAGTGGTGGCATGTCGATCACGGCGATCCGCTGGCTCTACCTGGCGCTCGGGTGGGCGTTCTTCGCCCTGGGCGTCGCCGGCGTGTTCTTGCCGGTGCTGCCGGCGACGCCGTTCATGCTGCTGGCCCTGTGGGGCTTCTCGAAGAGCTCGCCGCGCCTCGAGGCGTGGCTCCTGGCGCACCGGATCTTCGGGCCGTCGCTGCGCCACTGGAACCAGCACCGCGTCATCTCGTGGCGCGCCAAGGCGATCGCGTGGACGTCAATGGCCGCCAGCCTGGCCTACCTGATCGGCTGGCGGCAAGCGGCCCCGTGGGTGGTCGTCGCCGCCGCCGCGCTGATGGCCTACGGCGTGTGGTTCATGGCCCGCTGCCCGTCGCGCCGCCCGGCCGCCGCGGAGGTGCTCGGTGGCTGATCCCCAGGCCGAGCGCGCCCGGCTCACCGGCTACATCGCCGCCAGCCAGCGGGTCCAGCGCAGGCTCGCCGTCGGGCTGGTGGTGGCCGCAGCGCCGGCGATCGTCGCGACGCTGTGGGTGGCCCCGCTACCCGGCCGGCTGGCGCTCCTGGGGCTCGTGATCGTCGGCGTCTGCGGCTTCTGGGTCACCGCGGCGCACATCGCAGACTGGAAAATGCAGCTCCGCCGGCTGGACGGCAAGGGCCGAGGTCGGGCCGTCCGACGATAGCCGTAGGGCGAAGGACTAGCCGGCGAATGGTGATCCCCAGGTCAGACATCCCGCCGAATGCCAAGCCGTTTTTGCTTATCAGGTCCGCGGGCGGCGGATGTTTACACAAATAGCAAAACCTCGAACCGGCGGATTTGTTCAATCATCCTAGGGGATAGCGTGTTCAGTAGGGGCACAATAACGGTATTTCTTCGACTTGACTGGAACGATAATTCAGGCAAGGTTGCGTCACCAAGAGAACGTATCTTTCATGGTGCGGGGCCGTACCCCGCAGGAATCAAGAGGTCGACGTGGCCAGAGCTTCCGCCCAAGCAACGAACGACGAAGGAGCCCGCGTGCTGGACGTTACTGGAGTCAAGGTTTTCTCCGCGACCAAGGCCAAGGAGCGCGAGCTCCTCGGCGAGGTCATCACCGACTGGATGCGCACCAACCAGGACCGCGTGGACATCGTCGACAAGATCGTGACCCAGTCATCGGACTCGGAGTTCCACTGTCTGACGATCACGCTGTTCTACAAGCACAAGGCGTAGCAGGCGGGGCCGCCCGGACCTGTCGGTCGGCGGCCTACCTCGACGCTGACGTTCACGCGATGCCCTCGGCGCTGCCGGGGGTGTCGTCGTTTTCGGTGCCGGCGCCGCCGCCAGCTGCGGCCGCGCGGCGGATCGGCACACCGAGCGGGTGACGGGGAGCGGCGGCGGGCCGCGGCGACGACAATCGGCCGGCCGATCGCCGCCCGGGGGGTGGATCAGCTTGCTTTTGGGTTGGCGATCGCATATCCCCTCGCTCCTCTATGGAAAGCTCGTTCGGAAAGCCGGTCGAAGTCGAGGTCCGCGACTCCCTCGAAAAGGCCATGAAGATTCTCAAGCAGAAGATGTCCAAGGAAGGCATCCTGCAGGAGCTGAAGCGCCGCCGCTTCTACGAGAAGCCCTCGGTGAAGAAGAAGCGGAAGACCCGCGAGGCGCGCAAGCGGCTGCGCCGCGAGATGAAGCGCAAGCTCGGCTTCGGCACCGGCCCCGGCCGGATGTAAGCACGCGCCGCCTGTGACTGCTGCGTCCGGCATCGATTGGGTCGAGATCATCGTCCCCGCAGCCGCCAGCGACGTCGACGAGGTCGCCGCGCTCCTGGCCGACGCCTGCGAGCCCGCCAAGGAAGGCACCGAGGTCCGCGGCGACGAGGTCGTCATCTGGGCGCCGCTGGCGCACCAGGAGTCGACGCTGGCCGAGGTCCGCGTCGCGGTCGCGGCGTTCGCCGAGGCTGGCCTGGGGGTCACGCCCGGCGCGGTGCGGGTCCAGCCGGCCCTACCCGAGGCCGAGTGGCGTGACGCCTGGAAGCGCTACTTCCACGTCACCCGGGTCAGCCCGCGCATCGTCGTCGTGCCCAGCTGGGAGGCGTACGCGCCCGGCCCCACCGACGTGACCATCGCGCTCGACCCCGGCATGGCGTTCGGGACCGGCACCCACGCCTCGACCCGGCTGGTGCTCGAAGAGCTCGATCGCCTGGCCGCCGCCGGGCCGGCCCCCGACCGGGTGCTCGACGTCGGCGCCGGCTCCGGCATCCTGGCCATCGCCGCGGTCAAGCTGTGGCCGGCGGCGACGGTCGTCGCCGTCGACAACGACCCCATCGCTGTGGCCGCGTGCGGCGAGAACGCCGCGGTCAACGCCGTCGGCGACCGCATCGCCGCCAGCGAGACGCCGGTCGGCGACGTCGCCGGCACCTTCGCGCTGGTCCTGGCCAACATCCAGGCCCACGTCCTGCGCGAGCTCAAGCACGGCATCGCGCCGCGGGTCGCGCCCGGCGGCACGCTGGTCATGTCGGGGCTCCTGTCGCCGCAGGCCGAGGCCGTGGCCGACGAGTACGTCGCGCTCGGCTTCGAGCGCGTGGCGATCCGCCCGAGCGACGCCGACCCGGCCTGGTCCAGCGCCGTCTTGCGCCGGCCGTGACCGCGCGGCTCCTGGTCGCGCCCGACCAGCTGGTGGCCGGCCAGATCGTCGTCGACGGGGACGGCTACGGGTACCTGTTCCGCGCGCGGCGGCTGCCGGTCGGCGCCCCGGTCGAGCTGTTCGACGGTGCGGGCCGGGCGGCGGCGGCGGTGGTGGCGTCAGTCGGGCCCAGCCAGGCGGTGCTCACCGTCGGCGCGGTGGTGGCCCAGCCCCGCCCCGGGCCGCACCTGACGGTGCTGCAGGCCCTGGTCAAGGGCGAGCGGATGGACTGGTGCCTGGAGAAGCTGGTCGAGGTCGGGGTCGACCACGTCGTGCCGTGCGAGACCAGCCGCACCGTGGTGCGCCTCGATCCGGCCCGCCGGGCCAGCCGCCACCAGCGGTTCGTGGCCCTGGCCGAGGCCGCGGCGCGCCAGTGCGGCCGGGCCGACGTCCCGACGGTCGGCGCCATCGTGCCGCTGGCCGCCGCGCTGACCGCCCTGACCGCCAGCCGCCGCCTGGTGGCCGACCCCGGCGGGGCACCGCTCGCAGCGACGGCCGCCGCCGCGCCGTCGGTGGCCATCCTGATCGGGCCCGAGGGCGGGCTGGCGCCCGACGAGCTGGCCGCGGCCCTCGACCATGGGTTCGAGGCGGTCTCGCTCGGCCCGACCATCTTGCGAGCGGAGACCGCGGGCATGATCGTCGCGGCGGCCGTGCGGCTATTTGCCCCGACCCCGCCTGCCACCGTATAAGCGAGCCATGAGCCAAGCGGAGCCGGCCCTTCTCGGCGCGCCCCGGGCGGAGCCCGCCCGATCGGTCGTGACCCCGGTCGAGCCCGCGCCACGGCGCACCCGCGCGGCGGCGCCGACCGTCACCGTGGTCGGCTTCTGGCGGCGACTGGCGGCGGCCGCCGTCGACGCCGCGATCATCGCGCCGGTGGCGGCGGTGCTCATCGCGGTGGTGTGCTCGATCGCCAGCATCCGCCTGCCGCCGAGCCGCGCCCGCGGCCTCGACTTCTGGCTCGATCTGATGCTGACCAGCGACCCGGCGATGGTGACCGCGCTGGTCATCCTGCTGACGGTGACCGTGATCTACCTGCTGGTGTTCCAGGCCACCGTCGGCCAGACCCTGGGCATGCGGGTGTTGGGGCTGCGCATCATCGACGTGTACGGCGAGCGACCGTCGGTGGCCAAGGCCGGCCTGCGCACCGCCGGCTACCTGGCCAACCTGGCGACGCTGAGCCTGGGCTTCCTGTGGATCGGCTTCGACGCCGAGAAGCGCGGCCTGCACGACTGGATCGCCGGGACGTACGTGATCCGGGTGTGATCCGATGCCGTCTCGCCTGAGTTCCCTGCTGGTGCGCGACGGGCTCGTCGGCGTCAAGCGCATGGAGAAGGCGTTCCAGCGTCAGGTCATCTACGGCGGCAGCCTCGACACCACCCTGCTCGAGATGGGCCTGGTGCCGGAGGATCGGCTCACGCAGTACCTGTCGCTCACTTCGGGGCTGCCGGCGGCGACCCGCGGCGAGTGCAACCGGTTCGACGCCGAGGCGGTGCGGCGGTGCGACGGCGAGACCGCGGCGCGCTACCGGGTCGTGCCGCTGTCCCTCGACGAGGGCTCGCTGCGGGTGCTGGTCCACGACCCGGTCGACATGGTCGCCCTCGAGGAGCTGGCCGACGAGATCGACTGCGCGGTGCAGCCGCTGATCGTGCCGGAGTACCGCTGGCACATGGTGTTCGTGCGCACCTTCGGCGGCCAGGCCAGCGCCCGGTTCTCGACCTTGGCGCGCCAGGCCGAGGCCGCGCCGGCGGTGGCCCCGGTAGGCCGGGCCAAGACCATCATCGTCGACAGCGACGACGCCCACGTGGTCGACCTGCCGCTGGCCCCGGTCAGCCCCGAGGCGGTCACCCTGCGCCTGACCGCGCTCACCGACGAGCAGGCCGCGGCGGTGCCGCAGCCGACCGGGCGCCGCGAGCGCAGCGAGCGCCGGGTCACCCAGGTGGGCATCGCCATGCCGGCGCCGCCGCCGGTGACCATCACCGCCGACGAGCCCGGCGCCGACGAGGCGCCGCCGCCGCCCATCGTCGGTCGCTCGACCACCGCCGAGCTGGCGACGCCGGTGCTGCAGGCCCACCTGGCCGAGACCGAGACCCGCCGCATCGAGGCCGTCACCCGGCGCGCGCCGTCGGTGCCGCCGCCGAGCGGCACGCCCTCGGACGGGGTGCCGACCCGCGTGCCGTCGGGACGCCACGGCCCGGTGCCGGCCGAGATCGACGCCGACACCCCGCTGGCGGTGGCCCTCGCCCGCGAGCGCATGGCCGCGGCCGGCGACCGCGACCTGGTGTTCATGACGCTGTTGCGGGCGCTGCGCAGCAAGACCCGCTGGGCCGGGCTCCTGACCGTGCAGGGCGGCGTCGCGGTCGGTCGCCTGGCCATCGCCGAGGCCGGGCTCGACACCGCGGCGATGGCGTCGGTGCTGCTGCCGCTCGACGTCGCCTCGCCGTTCCGCGCCGCGATCACCGCGCGCCACCCGTACGTCGGCCCGCTGTCGGTGCGCAACCCCGACCTCGACGTCATGCTCGCCCGCATGGGCGGCGTGGTGCCGCCGGTGGGGCTGCTGCTGCCGCTGGTGCTGCGCGATCGCACGGTCGCGCTGGCGGTGGCCCACCGCGGCCCGGGCGCCATGTCGCTGGCCGAGGTCACCGAGCTGCTGCCGCTGGCGGCGCTCACCGCCGACGCGCTGGGCCGCCTGATCTCGCACTCGAAGGCGCGCGGGTTCCGGGCCCCCACCGCCGATCCCGCGGCGCCGATCACGCCGCTCGATCCGGCCACGGTGCCGACCAAGAAGGCCCAGCACCGCACCGCGACCTGGGCGGTGCCCGCCGAGGCGCCGGCCGCGGTCGCGGTGGCGCTCCCGGCCCCGGCGCCCGCGCCGGCGGCCATGGTGACGCCGATCGAGCAGGTGCTCGACGCGGTCGAGGGCGACGACGAGGCCGCGGCCCGGGCCGCCATCGCGGCCGCGGTCGAGCGGGTCGACGAGGCGCTGCCGCTGGTGGCGGCGCGCTTCCCCGGCCGGCTGGCGGTCGATCGCTACCGGGTCAGCGGCCGCGCGCTGCGCGCCGAGCAGTACGGCGCGCTGCTCGACCTGACGGTGCAGTTCGGCGCGCCCGCCGGCGAGCTCCTGCTCGACAAGGTGGCCGATCCCAACCGCGACGTGCGGTTCTACGCCACGGTGTGCCTGGCCAGCCTGCGCCTGCGCAGCGCGGTGTACGCGCTGGTCGAGCGGCTGTTCGACGACGACTACGGCGTGCGGGCGTGCGCGCTCGACGCCCTGGCCACCTACCCCGCCCGCGATCTCGACATGGCGATGGTGCGCGCCCGCCACGCGCTCCACAGCGAGGACCTGGCGCGGGTCGAGGCCGCGGCCACCGCCATCGCCGAGCTCGGCGACCGCGCCGCCGTCCCCGACCTGCTCGACACCATCGGCGGCGACAGCCGCCGGGCCGATCACGCGCGGCGGGCCCTGATCGCGCTGACGCGGATCGACCTGGGCACCTCGGAGCGCAAGTGGCGGCGCTGGTGGGACGAGCGGCGCGACCGCCACCGCGTCGAGTGGCTGGTCGAGGCGCTGGGCGGCAAGGACGCCGCGCTGCGGGTGGCCGCCTACGAGGACCTGCGCCGCATCACCGGGGAGACGTTCGGGTCGGCCGAGGACGTGGGCCGGCGCGACAAGACCGAGACCCGGGCCCGCTGGGACCAGTGGTGGCAAGCCGACGGCCGCCGGCGCTTCGTGCGCGACGACGACGAGCGCCACCGTCCCACCGCCACGCTGCCCAGCCGCCGCGACTGACGCCCGCGGCGAGCCACCGCGCGCAGATGCTATCGTCGCGCGATGTTTCCGTCGACGCACCACTCCGCGATCGCCGGGCTGGCCAGCCCCGATCCGGCCGTGGCCGCGCGCAGCCTCGACGCGGTGGCCGCGGTGTACTGGCGGCCGCTGTACAAGTACGTGCGGCTGCGGTGGTGCCGCGACGGCAGCGACGCCGAGGACCTGATCCAGGGCTTCTTCGCGGTGGCCCTGGCGCGGGATGCGCTCGCCGGCTACGACCCGAGCCGCGGCCGGTTCCGGACCTTCTTGCGTCGGTGCGTCGACCGCTACGCCATCGACGCGCATCGACGCAGCCACGCCCAGCGCCGCGGCGGCGGCGGCCTGACGGTCGACTTCGACGCCGCCGAGCGCGAGGTGGCCAGCGCGCTCGGGCACCAACCCGACGAGGCCTTCGAGCGCGAGTGGCTGCGCCACCTGCTGGCGGTCGCCACCGCGCGCCTCGAGGCCAGCCTGGTCGCCAAGGGCAAGCCGCTCCACGCCGCCCTGTTCCGCAGCTTCCACGACAGCGACCCGCCGCCCAGCTACGCCGCGGCCGCCGCCACCCACGGCGTCACCGTCACCGACGTGACCAACTGGCTGGCGTACGCCCGCCGCGAGTTCCGTCGCATCGCCCTCGAGCTGCTGCGCGAGCTCACCGGCAGCGACGAGGAGTTCGCCGCGGAGGCGCGCGCGGTGTTCGGCATCGAGATCGCACCGCCGGCGTGATCGTTCGAGGCCGGGCCAGCGCCGCGCCGATCACGGCGTCGGAGCCGCCGCCCCGTCGCCGCACACCCGGTGCTTCGCGCCGGCCGCGCACGCCGCGGCGATCACCTCGTCCGCCGCCGCCCGCTCGGCCGCAGACCCACGCCCCCCCTCGCGCAGGCCGGCCAGCAGCCAGCAGCTCGGGTAGTCGCCGCCGCGACAGGCGCTGGTCAGCGCCCGGTACGCGATCTGGTCATCGGGGGCCAGCCGGCCCTTGGGCGCCAGGTGCTCGAGGCCCAACCGCCGACAGGTGCTGCCGCTGCCCAGGGCGCAGCCGCGCTCCAGCACCTCCGCGGCCGCGGCGCGCGCGTCGGCGTCGCCGGCGTCGGCCGCGTCGAGCAACCGCGTGCCGGCCCGGGTGCAGGCCCGCCCGCTGGCCAGCGCACAGCCCCGCCGGTACGACGCCAGCGCCGCCGCCGCGTCGACCACCTGGCCGTTGCGCCCGAGGGCCTGGGCCTCGCCCAGGTAGAAGCACGCGTCGCCATCGCCGGTCGCGCAGCGCGCCGCGCAGCCGGTCCGGACGTCGAAGTCGCACTGCGGCGGCGCCGGGCGGCGCGGCGCGACCTCGACCAGCGCGACCCCGGCTACCGCCGCGGCCACCGCGAGCGCCGCCGCGACGCCGACGCGCCGCGGCCAGGGTGACCGGCGCGGCCGCGCGCGCACGGTGACCGCCGGCGCCACCGCGCCCGCCGGCGCGGCCCAGGACGGGCGCAGCGCCTGGGCGGCGAGGTCACCGGCGCGGCGGGCCTGGGCCAACGCCTCGGCCTCGGCCACCACCACGCCGGCGTCGGCCAGCCGCGCCTCGGGCTCCTTGGCCAACAGCGCGTCGAGCAGCGCCGCCAGCCGGGGCGGCACCGTCGGGACCAGCCCGGCGATCGCCGGCGGCTCGTGGAGGAGCAGCCGCGCCAGGACCTCCATCACCTCGTGGCCCGGGAACGGGCTGGCGCCGGTCAGCGCCTCGTACAGCGTGCAGCCCAGCGCGAACAGGTCGGCGCGCCCGTCGATGCCCCGCCGGCCCAGGGCCTGCTCGGGCGCCATGTAGCCGGGCGTGCCGATCAGCTGACCGGTGTGGGTGAGATCGCGCCCCTCGCCCTTGGCCACGCCGAAGTCGATCAGGCGCACATCGTCGAGGGAGCCGCCGACCAGCATCACGTTCGACGGCTTGAGGTCGCGGTGGACCACCCCGCGCCCGTGGGCGTAGGCCAGCGCCGCGCCCAGCTGCCGGGCCAGCGCGATGGCCTCGTCGATCGTCACCGGGCCCCGCCGCAGCCGGGCCGCCAGCGACTCCCCGTCGAGCCAGTCCATCGCCAGGTACGGCTCCCCGGCGTCGGTGGTGCCGTGGGCGACGTAGCCGACGATGTTGGGGTGGGCCAGCCCCTCGAGGATCTCGGCCTCGGCGGTGAATCGCTGGCGGTCGGGCAGCGCGCGCCCGGTGAGGATCTTCACGGCGATGCGGCGCCCGCTGGGTCGATCGATCGCCTCGAGCACCCGCCCCATGCCGCCGGCGCCGGCCTCTCGCACCCGCTCGAACCGCTCGTCGAACGTGGCCTCCCCGACCAGCGCGCGCAGCCGCTCGACCCGGGGATCGGTCTCCACCGGGCGAGCCTACCAGCTGCGCCGCGGCCGCGGCGCCGCCACCGGCCGCGCTACTCGACGATGACCGGCGTCGGCGGCACCAGGATCAGCACCTCGCGCTGGTCGAGCGGCGTGCACCCACCGGCCAGCACCTGGATGTTGGCGCGGAAGATCTGGGCGTCGTTGGTCTCGGGCACGAAGTCGTTGAACGCCTCGACGGTGAACGACACCCCGGTGCCCGGCGTCACGCCATGGAACGAGGTCGCGTCGAAGGTCGGGTCGGGCAGGTTCGGCGGCGGCGGCGGCAGCACGAAGCTGACCGGCGTCACCGCGCGGATAAAGTCCGCGGTGGTGTGCGGCGCCGGCAACGGGTTGCCGACGATGTCGGTGGTGACGCCCAGCCGCGCGCTCTCGACGTCGAAGGTGGCGAACCGGGTCAGCATCCGGATGCCGGTGACGATGTTGGCCCCAAGGCCGCTGCCGTTGGCCGCGGCCTGGAACACCACCGGGCACAGGCCCTGGGCGTTGGGCGCGCGCCCGGCCCCGTTGATGCCCGTGCAGCACTGGGTGGCCGCGCAGCCGGCCGGCCGGGCCGCCACGTCCCACGCCGCCGGCGGCACCAGCGCGCCGGTCGCGGTGGCGAAGTCCTCGAGGTCGGCCTGGCCCGAGCACGTCCCGAACGACGGCAGCACCGACACGCCGACGACGCGGCCGCAGATGCCGGCGATCGCGCTCTTGGCCGCGGCGCGGGTATGCGCGACCGGCAGCACCGCGCCGCTGTAGTTGATGGCCTCGCCACCGCACGTGGTGTTCTCGCCGGGCGCGTGCGACACCGCGTCGGTGATCTGCACGATGACCGGCATCGAGTCGGGGCGGAACGCGACGCCGCCGACGCCGGCGTGGTTCGCCGGCACGCTGGTCAGGCCCGGACCGGTCAGGCCCTCGCCGGTCGCCGCCTGGTAGAGCGACTCGATGGCCGACTCGGGCGTGTCCTGGCCGCACCCGATCGGTCCTGCGGTGCCGTTGCTCAGACGTCCGACGCCGGCCTGCGCCGCCGCGACGTTGTCGGTGATGGTCTGGAACAGGTGGAACGGCTGATCGGGGTCGGCCACGCCGCCACGGCCGCAGTCGGAGCCGTGCAGCGAGCCGTGGATCCCGTCGGGAAAGTCCTCGAACGCGCCGACCCCGAACTGGCTGTCGGCGACCTCGGCCCGGATCCCGGGGACCACCGAGCTCGACAGCGCGTTCTGCAGGTTGGTGATCGCGCCAAACATCGACCCGGTGGTGTCCATCAGGAAGAACACGTCGAGCGACGGGATGGTGGTGGTGAAGTCGAGCGGGCGCTGCGCGTTCCCGGCCGGATCCTGGTACGGCAAGATGAAGAAGAAGTCCTGGGTCGGCCCGCTGCGGCGGTAGGCCACGACGGTGATCTGAGCCTCGCCGGTGACGGTGCCCATGGTCGCGGTGATCCGCGAGACCTCGGCGGTGGCGGCGGCGAAGCCCGGGATGTTCAGCGTCGCCCCGGTCATGGCGCCCACCGCAGGGTTGGCCACCGTCCAGGTCACCTGGGCCGACAGGTCCTCCGACACGCCGTCGAGGTACGTCCCCGTCGCCACGAAGGCCTGGCTGGTCGGGGCGTTCAGATCGACCTCCAGCAGCGGGTTGGTCGGGGTCACCAGGATGCCGACCAGCTGGTGCGGCAGCGGCGCGTCCGTGCCGCCCGTACCGTCGACGCCACCGTCCCCGTCCCCGGGCGTGGTTGGAGTGGGGCCGCACGCGACGAACGCGAGCGACAGCGCGACGGCGAGCCAGCCGGCAGGGCTTCGAGGTGCCTTCATGGGAGCGATGGTATGCCCAACCACGCCTGCGGCGGAAGGCGTCGATCTGCGCCTACCTGTGACTACACGACGCCCCGCCGGCGGCTACGGGGTCGGCTCGACCGTGAGGCAGGTCGACAACCAGTTGGCTCCGCCGCGCTCGTCGCGCATGACGACCCACAGGTCGACCGGGCGTGGCGGGGCGTCGGCCTCGACGGTCGGCGCGGTCCACTCGGTGGTGACCACGGCCGGGTTGCCGGCGGAGTCGCGCGGGCCGCCGGTGTCGCCGCGCGAGTACGACCCGGCGGTGGCCAGCCACTGGAAGCGCAAGTTCTCGGTGAACGTGCGCGCGCCGCCCTCGAAGGTCGGGACGACGTAGGTCTCGGCCGCGCCATCGACCGCGTGGGGCGCCAGCTTCACCGTGGCACCGGACGGCACCAGCGTGGTCGCGCCGCCGACGGCACAGCCGCCGCGGGGCAGCTCGATCGGCACGTCGACCACGCCGCCCGGGCGCGTGATCTGGCCGGTCAGGTCGCGGAACTCGGGGTTGCGGTTGGCGACGCGCTCGGCCGGCAGCTTGGCCGAGAACCGCAGCCCCTTGGCGGCGTAGATCGCGTCGACCTCGCCGCCGCCGACCGGCACCACCCGGAGCGCGAGGTTGACGTCGACGCCGCCGAAGCCCTGCAGCGCGTCGCGTTCGATGGTCTGGCGCACGACCGCGGGCAGCGCCGGCTCGCCCGGCACCACGGCGCACGCGACCTGGGTCACCTCGCCGCGGGCGATGGTCGTCACCGGCGCCAGCGCCAGCTGGGTCAGCGTCGGATCGCACCGCAGGTCGCGCGTGGGCGGACACACCGTGACCTCGAACGTCAGCTGCCGCTCGAGCGGGTCGGCCACCGCGGCGCACACGGTCACGTCGCCCAGGGTGGGCAGGGTCGGGTTGGCAGGATCGATCTCGAACACCTGCTCGGGCGGCTCGGCCACCACCGCGATGGCGCGCAGATCGAGCACGATGGCCGGATCCTCGAAGGTGCCGCACGCCATGGCCGCGAGCGCGACCAGCGCTGCCGGCGCGGCCCTCACCACTGCCCCCGCACGCCGAGGGTGGGCAAGATCGGCACGCCCGACACCGGCGCCGATTGGTTGTAGCGGTAGTCCCACTGGGTGGCCTCGACGTTGGTGGCGTTGAACAGGTTCTGCACGTCCAGGTACAGCCCCAGGCTCCACAGGCGAAACAGCCAGGTCTTCTCGACCCGCACGTCGACCTGCTGGAAGAACTCGCGCCGCTGCGCGCGGAACCCGCCGCTGACCGGCCGGTAGCCGCCGGCGTCGGCGTCGTAGGTGGCGCCCACGAAGGGCGTCTCGGGCCGTCCGCTCGACAAGCGCAGCCGTCCGCCCAGCTCCCACCCGCCGCCGGGCTTCCAGCTGGCCACCGCGTTGAGGTTGTGGGTCTGGTCGAAGGCCGACGGCACAGTGGCGGAGGTCGGGAAGCGGCGCTGCACCGTGTGCGAGTACGTGTACGACAGCCAGCCGTAGACGGTGTCGCTGATCTCGCGCTTGATCAGCGCCTCGAGCCCGTAGGTGGTGCCGACGCCAGCGTTGACGACGCGCTCGGGCGTCACCACGCCGGCCCCGTCGACGGTGGCGTCGGCGGTGAAGTGGACCAGCTGGGCGCGGTCGATGTAGTAGACCTCGCCGTCGAACAGCCACAGGCGGGTCGGCCGCCACTCGCCGCCCAGGCCGAAATGCAGCCCGCGCTCGGCGCGGACCGCGGGGTTGCCGAACCGGGCGTCGACCGCCTCCGGCTGGGGCGGCTGGTGGAACACGCCGGCGTAGCCTTTCACCAGCCGGGTGTCGTCGAGCTGGTAGCGCGCGGTCAGGCGCGGGTCGACGGTCGCGAAGGTCTGGGCCTGGATGACGTAGCCGTCGACCCGCAGCCCGGGCAGGAGCCGCAGGCGAGACGTCACGTCGAAGGCCAGGTCGGCGTGCAGCGCCAGCCCCAGCGACTCGACCGAGCGGGTGATCGGCGACGGCGTGATGTCGATGGCGTCGTCGTTGCGGATGTTGGTGTCGTCGGCCAGCGTGGCGTCGTAGGTGGTGACGCGGGCGTCGACGTCGAGCCCGGCGTCGAGGACCAGCCGTGCGCTGAGCGGGCCGCGCACGCCGGTGCGGTGGGTGAACTGGTACGCCACCACGTCGGCGCCAGTGAACGCGGCCGAGCCGTCGGCCTGGCCGCTGGCGAAGAAGATCGAGTCGCGGCCGAGCGCCGGCGACAGCGTCAGCTGCCAGCCGCCCCCGAGAGGACACTGGTAGCTGGCGATCAGCCGCGAGAACCGGATGGCGCTGTCGAGCTGGAGGCTGCGCGCCTCGCCCGGCTCGGCCTGGACCACCCGGAGCTGATCGCTCGACGCGATGGCGAACAGCGCCAGCTTGCCAGCGGCGCCGCCGTCCCAGTCAGCCCGCGCGGTGCCATCCCAGTACACCGGGACCACCACGCGGGTGGCGCCGGGCTGCGGCTCGGGCAACACCAGCCCCAGGAACGCGTCGAGGTACGATCGGCGCCCGGCCACCGCCACCGCCCACCGCTTCGACAGCGGCGCGCGCACGTAGCCGCCCGCGTCGAGCAGGTCGACGTCGGCCGAGCCGTGGACGCCGTCGGACTTGGCGGCGCGGGTCTGCAGCGACACCACGCCGCCGTGGCTGCGACCGTAGCGAGCCGGATAGCCGCCGGGGTACAGCTCGATGCCCTCGAGCATCTCGGCGTTGAGCACGCTGGGGCCGCCGAGGAAGTGGAACAACAGCGGCACCTTGTGGCCGTCGATGTAGACCAGGCTGTCGTCGGGGTTGGACCCGCGGATGAGCAAGAAGCCCAGCCCGAACGGGGCCCGGGCCACCCCCGGCAGGGTCTGGATCACCCGCACCGGATCGCCGAAGGTGCCGGGCACGCTCTGCAGCTGCTGCCGCTGCAGCGTGCGGCGGGTGACCTCCAGGTTGTCGCGGGCGCCCTCGATGACGGTGGCGTACAGCGAGCCGCCCCGGGGCCGCAGCCACAGGCGCACCTCGACCTGCTCGTCGGCGGCCAGCGCCACGGCGCGCTCCAGGCGCTCGAACTTGTCGGCCACCACCAGCACGGTGTACGGCCCGGGCGCGACGCCGTGGAACGCGAACCGACCGTCGGCGTCAGTGACCGCGTCGAGGCCGAGCTCCGCCAGCGACACGATCGCGCCGGCCACCACGCTGCGGGTGCCCCGCTCGACGACCTGCCCCTCGAGCGCGACCGGCTGGCGGTAGTCGCCGCCGTGGCTGGGCGGCCCCTCGGCGGCGGGATCGACCTCGCCGACGGTCGGGTCCGGCGGCGGCGGCGGTGGCGGTGGCGGCGCAGCCTCGAGCACGAAGTGGATCACGGTCTCGACGGTGATCGGCCCAGGCACGCCGTCGTACTCGGCCGGCTCGAACAGGTACTCCCGCGCCGCGGCGACGGCGGCCTCGTCGAACCCGTCGCCGACCGGGGTCGGCACGGTGACGTCGGTGACCACGCCGTCGGCGTCGATCGTGAGGCGCACCGTGACGTCGGCGGTCTTGCCGGCGGCCAGCGCGGCCGGCGGGTACACCGGGGCCAGCGACTGGATCAACACCGGCGGCTTGGTCAACACCGGTGCTGCCGGGGCCGGCGGCGGGGCGTCGCGGCGTGCGTCCTGGGCCAACGCCGGCGCGGAGGTCGCGAAGACCAGGCCGGCGACCGCCAGGAACCGAGAGCGCCACATCGTCGGGAAGGCTAGCCGCGATCCACTGGCGCGACCACGGACCGCCCGATCAAAACGGGACGCCGACCGCGGCCGGGCTCGACGCCGCGACGGCGGCCTGGGCGGCACGCACCACGATGCGTCCGACCGCCCCACCGCCACCACCGTGCCCACCGGCGAACGACGTGGTGCCTTCGTGAGCCGGCGTCGCGCCCGCGCCGCCGTCGCCGCCGGTCTGAAAGGTTCCCGAGCGACCGCCCGTGGCTGGGGCTGCGCGCGTCGCGCCGTCAGCCCCGGCGGTGCCCGCGGTGGTCGTCCCGCCGCCGCCGCCCCCGCCCCCGTTGGCGGCCAGGACGCCGGCGCTGTCGATCATCCGGGCCTCCAGGTAGATCGCGCCGCCGGCGCCACCACCGCCGCCGGTGCTCACCGCGCTGAAGCCACAGGTCCGCCCACCGCGCCCGCCGCCACCACCCGCCGCGATGACCCCGCTGGCGCCGATCACGATCGCCGTCGTCGCCGAGATCTGGATCGCCCCGCCGCCGCCGCCGCCGAGCGCCGGCGCGCCGCACGCGGCTGGCCCCTGGCCGCCACCACCGCCGCCCCGAAGCTCGGTCAGCGCCGCGTCGCCGAACGCGCGCCCGCCCAGGCCCGCCAGGGTCGCCGAGCCGCCAAAGCCACCGCGCCCGCCGGACGCGGCGAACCCACCGCCTCCACCACCGCCGCCATCCGCGCCCGTGAGGTGGCCGTCGCCGCCGCGTCCCGCGGGATCGTCGCCCCCGGCACCTGGCGTCTCGCCCCGGGCCGCGGCCACGAGGCTGCCGTCGAGCCGCACGCTGCGGGCGATGATGATGAGCGGCCGCGCGCCCGTCACCGCCACCGTGGCGCCGGTGGCGATCGTCAGGTCGCGCAGGTGGATCACCGCCACCTCGGCAGGCGCGGCGCCGACGGTGGCCGCCACCTCGAACACCCCGGGCGGCAACATCGCGCCGGACACGGTCACCGTCCCGGTGTCGACGGTGACGTCCGTGGTGACCGTGACGTCCAGCGTGCCCTCGGCCGAGTCGGCCAGCGCCAGGTGAGCGGCCGGTCGCGCGGTCACGGCGTCGACCGCGGCGTCGACCGCACTGTCCCGCGCATCGCCGAGCCCACCGGCGTCGACGCACGGCTCATCGACCACGCAGGCGTGGCTGAGCCCGCCGGCGCCCTCCCCGTAGCGCAGGGCCCCCGCGCAGCAGGTGTCATCGACGAACGCGCAGTAGCTGGTGGCCGCCACGCACACCCCGACGCCGCACTCGGTGTCGCTGGCGCAGCGGTGCTCGTCGGGCCGCAGGCAACCGACCAGCGTGACCAGCGCCAGCGTCCAGCGCATCATGGCCCGATGGTACCACCGCCGCGCTCCGCGCGATCGACGTCCGCCGGGCTGTGCCATACTCGGCGGATGCGGCGCCTGGCCCTGTCGATCGTGCTGACGCTGGCGGCCGTCGCCTGCGGCGCGCCGCCGGCGCGCGACGACGTCGACGCCGCGGTCCCCGACGCTGGCGGCGTGGTCGACGCCACCCGCGACGGCGGCGGCCCCGGCTTCTTCGTGCAGTACGCCGACCCCGACCACGGCCCGTTCCGAGGCGGCACCAAGGTGCTGGTACGCGGTCAAGGCTTCGTCGAGAGCGACCAGGTGTGGATCGGCGGCCGCCTGGCGCTCGAGCAGGCCTTCGTCGACTCGCGGCGGTTCGAGGTGGTCACCCCGCCCGGCGACCCCGGCGACGCCACCGTCGAGATCCGCCGCACCGGCGGGGGCACGGAGCGGGCCGCGGCTTTCACCTACGACGCCATCGCCGTCGATCCGCCGGCCGGCTCGGTCGCCGGTGGCACCTTCGTGACCGTCACCGGCTACGGCACCGACTTCGCCCCCGGGGCGGTGGTCACCTTCGACGGCGTCCCCGCCACCGGCGTGGTGGTCGACAACGCCCTCCGGCTGACCGCCTACGCGCCCCCTGGCATCGCCGGTGACGCCGACGTCGCCGTGCGCACCCCGGCCGACAACTACCAGGCCGGCCGCGCCTACACCTACTTCACCACCGGCGATCCGTTCAGCGGCGGCCTGTCAGGCGGCCCGCTGGCCGGCACCATCAACGTGGTCGTGCTCGACACGTTCACCAAGGATGGCATCCCGGGCGCGTTCGTCGTCGTCGGCGATGCCGCCACGTCGCCCTACCGCGGCACCACCGACGCCCTGGGCCAGATCACCTTCAGCGGCGCCGACCTGGTGGGCCCGACCACCGTCACCGCCTGGGCCCAGGGCCACGAGGTGGGCGCGTTCTACTGCGTCGACGCGGCCAACGTCACCCTGTGGCTGCGGGCGCCCCTGCCGCCACCCGAGGGCGGCCCGCCGCCGGTGGGCACCAGCGGCGCGCGCATCAAGGGACACGTGGTGTTCGGCGACGGCGTCGGCCTGGGCTCGCCGTACTGGAACCTGGTGCCGGAGCCACGCACCGCCACCGAGCGCAAGCGCATCTACGTCACCACCGCGGCCGGCTCGCTGACCGCGTCGCCCGCGCCGCCGCTGGCGGCCATCGACTACACCTTCGATCCTACCCAGCTGGCGTGGCCCTACGAGGTGTCGGCTCGCCCCGGCGCGCTGGCGGTGGTCGCCATCGCCGGGCTCTACGATCCGGCGCGCGATCCCGACGACAACGGCAACGACGGCTTCGAGCCGTTCGCCATGGGCGTGGCCCGGGGCGTGCTGGTCGGCCCGGGCGAGGAGCGGACCGGCACCGACATCGTCGTGAACGTCCCCCTCGACGGCGCGCTCCGGGTCCGGCTGGTCGATCCACCCGCGCTCGACACCCCCGGCTGGAACGGCCCCAACCTGTACCTGTTCCGCGGCGCGGTCGACCTGGGCGGCGAGGGCACCATCCACTTCGGCAAGCACGGCGTGCGCCCGGTGAGCGGCGGGCTCCAGGCCGGCGAGGTGCAGTTCCCCCCCGGCGTGACCAACCTGACGGTGCCGTCGATCCCGGCGCTGGCTCGCGGAGTCGCCGACGGCTCGTACGCGATGTCGGTCGGCGCCTACGCCCCCGGCGGCGGCGCGCCGTTCTCGGTGCGGGTGGTGCGAGGAGTGACCGACCCCAGCGCGCCGGTGGTGGTCGACCAGTTCTTGCCGGTGCCGCGCGCCGCTGACCCGGCGCCGATGAGCGTCGCCACCGGCCGACACCTGCGCCTGGGCGCCGAGCCACCTGCCACCGGCGTGCCGACCTTCCGGCTCCACATGCTGTCCGATGCCGACGGTGACCCGGTGTTCCGCGCCGTCACGTGCGGCGCGATGACCGACGTCGAGCTGCCCGATCTGTCATCGATCGGCGTCACCTACCCGGCGCCGGGCGAGGTCATGACCTGGGTGTCGTGGGCGATCAGCACGCCGGCGCCCTACAACCAGTTCAGCTACCGCTGGCTCGGCACCGCGTACTGGACTTCCTACGCCACCGACGCATGGACCGTCTCGTTCCCGTGATCCGGCTGGCCGTCCTCGCGGTCCTGCTCGCCGCCGCCTGCTCGCGCGGCAAGCCTGGCCCGTTGTGCGTCGAGGGCGCCGACCGCTGCGAGGGCAACCGCCTCGAGACCTGCAACGACGACGGCACCGCGTGGGAGGTCACCGACGACTGCGCCGCCGCCGGGCAGCTGTGCGTGGCCGGCGCCGGCTGCACCGCGTGCGCGCCGGGCTCGCTGGCGTGCGATGGCCAGGCGGTGATCCGCTGCCGCCCCGACGGCGAGGGCTTCGACCAGGTCGCCACCTGCGACGGCGCGGCCCAGCAGGTGTGCGCCGCCGGCGCCTGCCAGGACGCGTGCGCGCTGGCCGCCGACAGCCGCGACTACGAGGGCTGTGAGTACTGGGCGGTCGACCTCGACAACGCCGTGGTCGCCACCCAGGGCGCGGCCGCCGCCCAGCAGTACTCGGTGGTGGTGTCCAACGCCAGCCTGCTCGACGCCGACGTCACCGTCGAGATCTTGTGCACCGCCGCCGACGCCCTCGACCCGCGCACGCCGTGCACCCCGGGGCAGCCGTTCGTGGTGCGCGGACCCATCCACATGGGCCCGGGCGACCTGCGGGTCATCGACCTCGACCCGCGCGAGGTCGACGGCGCGTCGCGGCCCGAGTTCAACGACGGCACCGGCACCGCGCGCTCGCGCCACGCCTACCGGCTGCACTCCAACGCGCCCATCATCGCCTACCAGTTCAACCCGCTCGAGAACGTCGGCGTGTTCTCCAATGACGCCTCGCTGCTGCTGCCGACCGAGGCGCTGGCCGGTCGCTACCTGGTGCCGTCGTGGCCGCAGACCCTGGCCCGCACCGAGGAGTCGACCTCCAACGCCGGCATCGACCTGCGCGCGTTCCTGACCGTGGTCGGCACCGAGGACGGCACCACCGTCGACGTCCAGCTGTCGACCGCGATCCTCGGCGGCGACGACCTGCCGGCGGCGGCCCAGGGCGACACCATCACGTTCACCCTCGACCGGTTCGAGGTGGTCAACCTCGAGACCGACGGCTTCAACGCCGACTTCACCGGCACCTCGGTGGTGGCCAGGGGCGACAAACGGGTGGCGGTGTTCACCGGCAGCGAGGCGTCCGACGCGCCGCGGTTCGACACCCTGGCCACCCGGCAGTGCTGCGCCGATCACCTCGAGGAGCAGGTGTTCCCCGAGGACAGCCTGGGCACCCACTTCGTGGCGGTGAAGACGCCGCTGCGGTCCAAGCTGGTCGACGCCGCCGGGTGGAACGTCGCGGTCGTACCCGACGAGCCCGAGTACTGGCGGGTGCTGGCCACCCGCAACCCCACCGCGGTCAACACCAACCTGCCGCCGCCCTACGATCACTTCTCGCTGGGGCGCGGCGCCTCGGTGATCATCGAGGCCGAGCGCGACTTCCTGTTCGAGGCGACCGAGCCGGTGGCGGTGATCCAGGTGCCGGCCAGCCAGCAGGCCACCGGCATCCCGTCGACCTTGCCCGACGGCCAGCGCCCGCCCGGCGGCGATCCGTCGATGATCTGGCTGCCGCCGGTCGAGCAGTGGCGCAACCGCTACCTGTTCCTGGTGCCCAACAAGTACGCCTTCGACTTCGTGCTCATCGCCGCGCCGGCCAGCGCCCGGCTGATCTACGACGGGCTGCCCATCGACGAGGTGCTGACCTGCGAGCGTGAGCCCATCGGCACCCAGGTGCCGGCCACCGGCGGGCCCGCGGTCGAGTACCTGGCGGTCCGGTGCCAGCTGTCGTTCCCGATGCCGGGCGGCCCCGGGCTCCAGGACGACGGCGTCCACCAGCTGACCACCGAAGGCGGCGATCGCTTCGGCCTGATCGTGTGGGGCTGGGACAGCTTCGTCAGCTACGGCTACCCCGGCGGCAGCAACGTCGAGCGGATCAACGTCCAGTGACGACGCCGGCCCGCGCGCTGGTGGTGGCCGCGCTCGCGCTCGCGGCGTGCAAGGGCGGCGGCGGGGCCGGCCCCGACGGGTTGCCCGGGCTCGACCACAACTGGACGGTCGCCGAGCAGGCCCGCGCCGCCGCCGTGCTCGACCGGCTGTGCGACCTGGGCCCCACCCGGCTGCCCGGCTACGGCTCGGCGGCGTTCGCGCGGCTGGTGGCCGCGGCCAACCGCGCCACGCTGCCGGCCGGGCCCGCGCTCGAACGCCAGGTGGCGATGTCGGCCCACACCGACGCGGTGCTGGCGATGTACCTGACCTACCACCGGTGCGGTCGGCCGGTCGAGACGCTGGCGGTCAACGCCGCGCTCCTCGAGGGCTACGCCGCGGCCCTGCCGCTGTCGCGGGAGCTGGCGGCCCGCCCCGACGGGACCGCCGCCCAGCGCCAGGCTCGAGCCGACGGCGTCGCCCAGATCGAGGGCGGGCTGGTCGGCGGCATCGACTCGACGGTGGCGATGCTGGTCGACCCTGACCTGGGCGCCGGGGTCCCGCTCGAGGTCGCCGCGCGCCTGGGCACCGCCATCGCGCTGGTACGCGCCGAGCTGCGGGCCGGCGCCCTCGACGGCAGCATCGCCCACCTCGCCGCCGCTGCCGCCGCCGAGCCCGACCCGACCCGCCGCGCCACCCTGGCCGCGGCGCTGGCGCCGCTGCGCTGACCGACGGATGGGGCACCCGCGCCGGCCGGCCTGGGCTACCATCGTCGGGATGCGCAGCGCGTCGGCCGTCGTGACCAGCGTCGTCGTCGCCGCGTGGGCCCCGGCCGCCGGCTGCTACCAGCCCACCTTCCAGCCGGGCCTGCCGTGCAGCCCGTCGGACGGGTGTCCCAGCGGCCAGGCCTGCGACCTCGTCAGCCACACCTGCGTCCCCGCCGGCGGCCCCGACGCCGGGGCCGACCTCGACGCGGTGGACGCGGCGCCGACCGACCGTGACGACGACGGCGTGCCCGACGACCGCGACGACTGCCCCACCGTCTACGATCCCGACCAGCTCGACCACGACGGCGACGGCGTCGGCGACGCGTGCGACGCCTGCCCCGGCATCGCCGATCCGACCCAGGCCGACACCACCGAGGCCGCGGTCGGGCTCGAGCCCGACGGGGTGGGCGACGCCTGCGATCCGTGGCCCCAGGCGCGGGACCGGGTCGCGGTGTTCGATCGCTTCGACGGCGACGCCATCTCCGACGCCTGGTTCGCCGCCGGCGACGTGCGGATCCACGACGGCGTGGCCGACGGCTCGCCCGCGAGCGAGCTGGTCTTGCGAGACGGATTCCCCGCCGCCACCCGGATCGCGCTCGAGTTCGAGGCCGACGTCACCGGGATCGCGCCCGGCGAGCGGTTCGTCGCGCTCGGCGCCTGGCTCGAGCGCGGACCCAGCGACTTCACCCGCTTCGGTTGCAACGCCGTGTCCGATCGCGACGCGACGCCGGCGCCCTCGTACTACGTCGAGGCGTCGTACTTCATCGCCGGCGCGTTCAACTGGCTCGATGGCCACGCCCTGGCGGAGCCCCGCCTCGACGGCCACTACCGCTACCTGCTGGCCCACCGGCGCCCCGACGACGCCGCCGCGCCCGGCGCGGTGCGGTGCCAGATCGACCGCGACGGCGATCGACATGACCTGGCCGGCCAGGCCACGCCGCCCGAGGTCCCGACCGGCCCGCCGGCGATCGGCTGGGGCAGCATCTTCGCCACCGTGACCTACGCGGTCGTCTACGTCGGCGTCGACTGACGGCGCCGGCCGCCGGCGCTCACGCCTTGCTGCCGGAGAACCGGGCCGCCCACTCCGCCACCTGGGTGTCCTCGATCTTGGCGAACAGCAGGCCACCGTCGACGAAGGCGTGACCGGCCGGCAGCACCGCCAGCTCCTCGGCCATGGGCCGGGTCGGCCAGCCCCGAGCGTCGGCCGGCACCTGCAGATCGTCGAGGATCTTGGCCGAGGTCACCGGCATCACCGGCGCCGCCAGGATGGCGAGGACCCGCGCCAGGTTGAGCGCGGTGCGCACCACGCACGCGGCCCGGTCGCGGTCGGTCTTGATGGCCGACCACGGCGCGGCGTCGGCCAGGTAGGTGTTGGCCTCGACCCAGATCGCCCGCAGCTCCTGCAGCGCCTTGCGGAACGCCACCTCGTCGAAGTAGCCGCCCAGCGCTGCGACGCGCGCGTCGAGGTCGGCCGCCAGCTTGGCCTCGCGCTCGCCCGGCGCGCCGCCGGCCGGCACCTCGGGGCCCAGCTTGGAGATGGTGAACTTCACCACCCGGTTGACGAAGTTGCCGTAGACCCCGACCAGGTCCTTGTTGATGGTGCCGGCGAAGCCGTCCCAGGTGAAGTCGGAGTCGCTCGACTCGGGGGTGTTGGCCATCAGCCAGTAGCGCCACACGTCCGAGGGCAGCAGCTCGAGCGCGTGATCCATGAACACCCCGCGGTGGCTCGACGTGGAGAACTTGCCGCCCTCGAAGGTGAGCCAGTTGACGCCCTTGATGTAATCGGGCTGCTTCCACGGCTCCCGGCTGCCGATGATGGTGGCCGGGAAGATGATGGTGTGGAACGGGATGTTGTCCTTGGCCATGAACTGGGTGTAGCGGACGTCGGCCGCGTCCCACCACCACGACCGCCAGTCGCGCCCGGGCGCCTGCGCGGCCCACTCCTTGGTGGCGCCGATGTACTCGATGGGCGCGTCGAACCACACGTAGAACACCTTGTCCTCGAACCCGGGCCGATCGACCGGCACGCCCCACTTGAGGTCGCGGGTGATGCACCGCTCCTGGACGCCCTCGTTGAGCCACTTGTTGGCGATGGAGGTGGTCAGGTTGGGCCAGTCGGCGGCGTGGCTGTCGACCCAGGCCCGCACCTCGTCGGCCAGCTTGGGCAGGTCGATGAACAGGTGGCGCGAGTCGCGCAGCTCGAGGCGCGTCGAGCCCGACAGCGTCGAGCGGGGCGCGATCAGGTCGGCGGGATCGAGCACCCGCGTGCACGACTCGCACTGATCGCCGCGGGCGTTGACGTTGCCGCAGTGCGGGCAGGTGCCGGTGACGTAGCGATCGGGCAGCCAGCGCGCGTCGTCGAGCGAGTACACCTGCCGGGTCACCCGCTCGGTGATGAAGCCGTGCTCGGCCAGCCGGGCCGCGAAGTGCTGGGTCAGCTCGCGGTTCTCGGGCGACGAGCTGCGCCCGAAGTGATCGAACGACAGCGAGAACCGCGCGCCCAGCTGGGCCTGGACCTCGTGCATCTGCCGGCAGTACTCGTCGACCGGCAGCCCGGCGTCGAGCGCCGACAGCTCGGCCGGGGTGCCGTGCTCGTCGGTGGCGCAGATCGCCAGCACCTCGTGGCCGCGGGCGCGCAGGTAGCGCGCGTACACGTCGGCCGGCAGCATCGACCCCACCAGGTTGCCCAGGTGCTTGACGCCGTTGATGTACGGGAGCGCGCTCGTGATCAGGTGCCGCATCGGCCGCGGTTCTACCACGCGCCGGGCGGCGGGCACTTCGGGCGGCTGGCGCCGGGGGCCGGCCCGTGGTGGACTCCCGCGCCATGCGCGCGCGGATGATCCTGCTCCTCGGCCTGGCGGCGGCGTGCCCGGGCAAGCGCGAACCGCCCCCCGCCGCCACGCCCCGCCCCGACGCGGCGGTGGCCCAAGTCGACGCCGGTCCACCCGACGCCGCGCTGGACGCCGGTCCACCGATCAGCGCCGACGAGGCCGCGCGACGCCTCGCCAAGCGCGACGGCGTGGCGGTGGCCGACCAGGCGCCCGAGGTGGTGACCGAGGCGCTGATCGACGCCCTGGGCACCGGGCGGGCGTCATTGGCGGGCTACCTGGACGGCCGGCGCGGGACGTGGCTGGTGACGCAGACGGCCGGCGGCCGGCCCCAGGTCGAGCACCGCTGCGCGGGCGCGGCTGGCGCGGTCCTGGCCGATCACGTCGGCCGCGTGCTCGACTACCAGCGCGGCGGCGCCGCGGCCCGGCGCGTGGCGTGCGACAACCGCTTCCTCGATGGGACCACCCCGGCGCCGGCCGAGCGCGCCGACGTCGGTCGCCACGCCACGTGCACGTCGCAGGCCGCTGGCGACGGGGCGCCGACGATCACGCTGGTGTTCGCCCCGGTCGCCGCCGGCGACCTCCGGTTCCTGGCGGCGATCGTGGTCGACGATGGCCAGCGCGACGACGCCGCCTGGCAGGCGCTGGGGCAGGCGCTGCGCCGGCCCCCACGCTGTCGCGCTTGATCAGCGCCGGCTGGCGAGCCGCGCACCGACGCGCGCCCCGCTACGGGTGGACGCCGGTCGCGTGCAGCGTCAGCTCTGCCGTCCCCGCCAGCGCGTCGACCGCGATCAACGTCATCACGACGCCGGTGGCGGTCGCGCGGTCGTACGTACACAGCCCGGGCCCGAGCCCGCCGCCCTCGCCGGTGATCACCGCCCGCTTGACCAGGGCGCCGTCCACCCGCTTCATCGTCGCGGTGGCCAGGTCGGCGACCTCGAGCACCACGCAACCCTGGTGCGGCACGGCGGCGGCGTCGTCGATCGGCGTGACGATGGCCAGCACGGCGCCGTCGCGGCCGACCGCGAGGTCGAGCTGCTCGACCCGGGTGGCACCCAGGGCGACCGCGTCGGCGTGGGTCAGCAGGTCCCCGACCAGTTCGAGGCCGGCGCCGCGGGCCCGCAGCAGGACCAGGCGCTGGGTCGCCGGCGTCCCATCGACGACGCAGCTGGTCGCCAGGTAGCTGGCGTCGCCCAGGGTGAACAGCGCCGGCTCGGTGAACACCGCGCAGTCCTCGACGCCCGGGATCGCGGCCGCGGTCAGCTCGGTCGCGATCGTGCTGGCGCTGCCCCGCAGCCACCCTTGCTCGCTGGCACCCAGCCCGGCCGGCGTGGCCGCGATCGTGTGGCGGTAGTGAAACTCGGCGCG
The DNA here is from genome assembly GCA_041389965.1 of Kofleriaceae bacterium. Classification (GTDB taxonomy): domain Bacteria; phylum Myxococcota_A; class Polyangia; order Haliangiales; family Haliangiaceae; genus UBA2376. Next base: position 126,198 of record JAWKQV010000006.1, read on the forward strand.
CGGACCACCGACGCCAGGGAACTGCGCGTAGGTCAGCCACGCATCCTCCCACGTCCCGTCGGGTCGGCGCACCAGCGTCGACACCTCGTGCAGCACCTCGGCGTCGTTCCCGGGCGTGGGCCCGGCGGTGTTGATGGCCCGGACGAACCGCCAGGTCGCGCCGCCGTCGTCGCTCCGCGCCAGGTGGGTGCGGACGGTGTTGATCGGCGCACCGGCCGCCGACGGCGTCTGCTGATCGAGCCAGGAGTACGACATCCACAGCGCCCCGGCCGGATCCTGCTCGAGGCTGGGATCGCCGTAGCCGCGGAAGGCGGAGGTCGCCTTGGGATCGCCCGCGATCGTGAACTCCGGACAGGCCGCGGTGAAGCCGCAGTGGAACGTGATCGGCCCGGCGCCGTCCGGGGCGCTGTCGGCGGGCGTGTCGTGATCTCCGACGGCCGCGTCCCGGGCGGCGTCGGATCCGGCCCCGCACGCGGCGACGACTGTCGCGATGAGCAACATCGGGTGGCGCATGGGCCGAGGTGTTGCAAGCCGGAGGCCGTACCCACGGCTCGCCGTCGCTCTTTTCCGCTTGCGCATCATTAAATTGTGCGCGATACAATATTGAACGCGATGCCCGACGCCCTCCACCTCGACCACCAGCTGTGCTTCGCCCTGTACGCGGCGACCCGCGCCTTGACCAGCGCGTACCAGCCGCTGCTGGCGCCGCTGGGCCTCACCTACCCGCAGTACCTCGTGATGCTGGTGCTGTGGGAGACCGACGGCGTCGCCATCCGCGACCTCGGCCACCGGCTGCACCTCGACTCGGGCACGCTCACCCCGCTGGTCAAGCGCCTCGAGCGCGCCGGCCTGGTGGCCCGCCGCCGCGACGTCGACGACGAGCGCGTGGTCCACGTCGACCTCAGCCCGGCCGGGCGCGCGCTGCGTCGCCGGGCCCAGGGCATCCCCGGCCAGCTGCTGTGCCAGCTGGAGCTGTCGCTTCCCGAGCTCGCCCGCCTGCGCGGTCAGCTCGCTCGGCTCACCACCACGCTCCGCGCCGCCGACGCGGATCCCCAGGAGACCTGACATGACGACCATCACGCCCCTGTACACCGCCTCCGTCAACGCCATCGGCGGCCGCGCCGGCCACATCAAGAGCAGCGACGGCACGCTCGACCTGCCGCTGTCGATGCCCAAGGGGCTGGGCGGGCCCGAGACGCCGGGCACCACCAACCCCGAGCAGCTGTTCGCCGCCGGCTACGCCGCGTGCTTCGGCGGCGCGGTCGGGATGGTCGCGCGGCTCCAGAAGATCACGCTGGGCGCCCACGACATCACGGCCAAGGCCTCGATCGGCAAGGACGACACCGGCTTCGGCCTGGCGGTCGAGCTGATCGGCAACTTCCCCGAGCTGCCGCGCGAGCAGGCCGAGGCGATCATGCAGGCCGCCCACGCGGCGTGCCCCTACTCCAAGGCCACCCGCGGCAACATCGCGGTCACCGTGTCGGTGGCGTGAGGCGGGCCCGGGCTGCCTCGTACTCGGCCCGAAGCCGCGCCACCAGGTCGGCCGCGCCCGGCGCCTCGGTGATGGCGCCGATGCCCTGGCCGCAGCCCCAGATGTCCTTCCAGGCCTTGGCCCCGGCGCCGCCGCCGAAGTTCATCTTCGACGGGTCGCTCTCGGGCAGGTGGTCCGGATCGAGGCCGGCGGCCACGATCGACGCCTTCAGGTAGTTGCCGTGCACGCCGGTGAACAGGTTGGTGTAGACGATGTCGGCGGCGCTGCCGTCGACGATCGCCTGCTTGTACGCCGCGGTGGCGTTGGCCTCGCGGGTGGCGATGAACGCCGAGCCGACGTAGGCCAGATCGGCGCCGAGGGCCTGGGCCGCCAGCACCGCGCGGCCGGTCGAGATGGCGCCGGCCAGGACCAGCGGCCCCGACCAGAACCGCCGGATCTCCTCGACCAGCGCGAACGGCGACAGCGTGCCCGCGTGCCCGCCGGCGCCGGCGCACACCGCGATCAGCCCGTCGGCGCCCTTGTCGAGCGCCTTCTTGGCGTGGGTCACGTTGATGACGTCGTGGAGCACCAGGCCGCCCCAGGCGTGGACCCGCGCGTTCAGATCCTCACGCGCCCCCAGCGAGGTGATCACCAGCGGCACGCGGTACTGCTCGCACAGCGCCAGGTCGTGCTCGAGGCGATCGTTGGACTTGTGGACGATCTGGTTGACCGCGAACGGCGCGGCCGGCGTGTCCGGATGCGCCGCGTCGTAGGCGGCCAGCTCGCTGGTGATGCGCGCGAGCCAGGTGTCGAGCAGCTCGGCCGGTCGCGCGTTGAGCGCCGGGAACGAGCCGATCACGCCGGCGGTGCACTGCGCCAGCACCAGGTCGGGGTTGGAGATGATGAACAGCGGCGACCCGATCACGGGCACCCGCAGGCGATCGACGAGCGTGGACCACGACATCGCCGCGACCATGCCACGTCGCGGCGGCCGGCGACACACCGGGACGCTCCGGCGAGACGCGGCTGGGCCCGGCGGGCGCCGTCGCACCCGGCCCCGGCGCCGTCAGAATTCTGTCGTCGGCCTGAGCCACTTCGCGGCCGTCCCGGCTCTCCCGTCGAGAGGCCCCGCCGCGTGAGTGCGTCAGTGAGGACACACCCCCATCAGCTTTCCGACAGCGTGCGACTCAGGGCACGTCGGTGGGCTGTCGTCGACGATCTGGCTTCAACTGGCCGCCGATCCGCGCGATCGTCATCCCGAGGCGCACCGTGACCCACCCCTTCGCTCCTGCCCGCTCTGCCGCCGCCCGGCGGTCCCTCCCCGTCGCCGCGCTCACCGCCGGCGTCGCCCTCGCCGCGCTCGGCTGCGATCCGCCCTACTACGATGATCCCAGGGATGCGGCGGTCGACACGCAGGTCATCGACACGGTCCCCATCGACACCCCGCGCGATACGCCCCAGGGTGACTGCCCGGCGTTCGGCACGCCCACGCAGCCGTCCCTGGTGGTGACCGACCCGGCCGTGCTGGCGCGGTTCTCGTTCGCCCGGGTGATGAGCCAGATCCGCGCCACCGCCGACGTGGCCTCCACCCAGACCGATCGCGCCACCTTCCAGGCCTGGATGCGCACGTTCGGCGCCACCTCCGGCAGCGGCGACTGCGACGATCCCACGATCGACCCCGAGCACTTCGGCCTGCAGTGTCCGCGGCAGCCTGAGCTCAAGCTGGCCAGCGTCGATCCGTTCCCAGCCATCTCGTCGGTGCAGTTCATCCCGCTCGGCCTGTTCAACCGGTTCGATCTGGCGCCGGCCGACGGCGCCAACTGCGGCGAGTACCGGATCATCTTCGGGATGAGCTCGCAGACGCCGGCCATCGCCGGGCGCGCGCTGATCATCTTCGAGGGCATCCTGGCCAACCCGAACCCGGCTGCCGGCATCGACGCGTGCCTGCCGGTCGCGCAGTTCTGGCGCTCGCTGGCGTCCGAGCGCAACCCCGACCTGGTGGCCGCGCGGCTCGAGCGGTTCTACTTCACGGGGAGCGAGATCGCCGGCTTCCCCCCGGTGGTGGCGGCCCAGAGCTACGGCCTGGCGCGCGGCCTGTCGGCGACTCACGGCGCCGGCCAGATCCGCACCAACTTCTTCATCGACTCGATCGAGTGGCAGCTGCGCGAGTTCAAGCTGCGCCGCACCTGCACCGACTCCGCCGACGCGTCGACCTGCCGGCTGGTGTTCGAGCACGTCCCGGTCAAGGCCAACCCCGGCGACGAGCTGTTCGCCGGCGGTCACCGGCAGAGCCCGTCGTTCCAGTCGCAGTTTGTGGCCCAGGTGCCGCGCCTCCTGGGCACCAACGTCAACGCGCTGTCGATCGCGCCGGCCGAGCAGTTCGACGAGTACGAGAGCGTGTCGTCGCGGGCGGAGGTGTTGTACGACCGAGTCACCGAGGGCTCGTTCCGCGCCGCCATCGCCAACCGGCTCGGCGCGTTGGCGTCGTTCCTGACGCCGACCGACGTGCTCAACCGGGCCTCGACCCAGACCTGCGCCGGGTGCCACCAGCAGACCAACAACCTGCCGCTGGGCGGTGGCATGGTGTGGCCGCCCAGCCTCGAGTTCACCCACATCGACGAGAACCTGCGCTTGTCGCCGGCGCTGACCCAGCAGTTCCTGCCCCACCGCCAGCGCGTCCTCGAGAACTTCATCAACGCCCGCTGCGGCGCCCCCACCGCCCGCACTACCGCCACCCCCGACCCCGACCTCCTCGACGCCGACGCCGTGCGCGCCCTCGCGGCCGACGCCCGCACCATCGGCGGGAGCGCCGTCGGCGCCGCGAACTGAGTTCCTGGGGAGGTTTCTCGTTTTTCTTGGGGAGGTTTCTCGCGAAACCTCCCCTCGGCGGGGTCACGCCCCCGCCGAGCCTCCCCTCCAAGACGGCTGTCCACTCGGCCTCCCGGGCGTTCGCCAGCGTCCGGGCGGGTGCTCGCGGCGTGAACCTGAGCCACTCGAACGACGGTGTTCCAACGCCGCCCTCGAGGTCACGCGCGTGGTGCTGGAACGCCGGAGCCGGAGCCGGAACCGGAGCCGGAGCCGGAGCCGTGAATCGGAACCGTGAACCAGAGCCGGAACCGGAGCCGTGATCCGGAACTTGGAGCCTTGAGCCGGCGCGGGAAACCTACGCGTGACCTCGAGGGCGGCGTTGGAACGCTCACCACCGAGTGGCTCAGGTTCACGCCCCGTGCACCCGCCCGGACGCTGGCGCTCACTCACACGCCACGCGGACAGGTCGTCTTGGAGGGGAGGCTCAGCTGGGGGCGTGACCCCAGCTGAGGGGAGGTTTCGCGAGAAACCTCCCTAGAACACGAGGCTCAGCTGGGGGCGTGACCCCAGCTGAGGGGAGGTTTCGCGAGAAACCTCCCCAAGAACTCAGTTCGAACCAGGCTTGCGGCAGACCAGCGCCTTGAACTCGTGCGGGACCAGGCCCATCAGGCGGTCTTCGATGCGATCCCAGCGCAGCTCGCCGACGGTGGTCAGGTCGAGCTTGCCGTCGAGCTGCTGGTCGAGGAGCGCCCGGGTGTAGCCGAGCTTGGGCAGGGTGCCGCCGGCGTCGGTCACCACCGCCTGCAGCGCGCGGAAGTGGGAGCGCGTGGTGGCCAGGCCCTCGAGGGTGCGGTCGAGGTCGATCAGATCCATCACGAACTCGATGGTGGCGGTGAGGCCCTTGGTCAGCGCGGCCTGTTGCAGGTGGCCAAAGTGGGTCGACAGCTCGGGGTGGTCGAGGTGGGTCGACAGCTTGGGCCACATCACCCGCTCGCCGAACTCGGTGACCAGCGCCACGCCGTCGGGCGCCAGCCACGTCGAGATCCGCACCATCAGCTCGAGCGCGCCGGTCATCAGGTAGAACGGGTCGGGCGCGTCGTCGAGGTGAATCCCCAGCTCGGTCACCAGCTCGCCCGGGCGGCCCAGCGCCGCCAGCTTCACCGGGTCGACCTCGCCGCCGTCGGCGGCCAGCCCGACGTCGGCCCGCGCCAGCTGCACCGCGGGCAGGTCGCCGACCATCTCGTTGGACAAGATCAGATCGTAGCCATCGGCCGGGTGATCCGCGGCCAGGACGTCGCCGACCTTGATCTCGACCGGCAGACCGGCGCAGCGCGCCCGCTGGGCCTCGGCCAGGCGCGGCGACATCTCCTGGATGGTGTAACGGACCTCGAGGCCGTGCTCGATCAGCGCGGCGCACACCGCCTGCGCCACGTACCCGAGCCCGCCGCCGATCTCCAGCACCCGGATCGCGCGAGCCGGCAGCCGGCCGCTCGACGCCAGCCACGCCACCAGCGCGCCGCCGTAGGTGCGGCCGCCCAGCGCCGGGTGCGGCACCCGCAGCAGGTGGGACAGGGTGGTCTCGGTGTGATCGAACTGCTGGTCGGCGTCGCCCACGCCCTGGTAATAGGCGTCGGTCGCCACGTCGGTGATCGGGGCCTCGAGCGCCTGCCCCGGCGACCACGCCGGGTACGGCATGGTCGAGATGATGTAGCTCGGCGTCAGCGATGGCCGCTTGGCGTACATCGACATCGGGAACGCGGACAGCTTGAGCGCCTGCACGTCGGCGTGGGTCAGCCGGTGGACCAGCGCCGCCAGCTTGGCCGGGTCGTGCTTGGCGCGCAGCTCGTTCAAGCGGATCTCACCGTCGAACGCGTCCCACATGGCGGTCTCGCTGGGATCCAGCTCGATCCGCTGGATCGGCCGCTCGCCCCAGGCGGTGTAGATGGTCACGCGGTCACCGACGCGCCGCCACACGTTCCACTTGCCCTTGATGGCGATCATCGGCCAGATGCCGGCCCGCTCGTCGTCGTCGGGCTCGACCAGGCACGCCTGCTGGTAGAACACGTCGACGAACTGCTGGGCCTGGCCGTCGAACTGGCCGGCGTGGGCCGCCACCACCTCGGCGGCGGCGCGGGGCGCGGCGAACTGCCCGAGGAAGTCGACCAGGTCGGGCGACATCTGCAGCAGGTAGCCGTAGAGGTCGTGGTAGAGGTACACGGCGCCCTGGTGGGCGAAGGTCGACAGGTACCGGGAGCGAACAAGGACATCGGGCGAAGCGGCCACGGGTCGTTGGTACCATGACCGGTCGCCGCGCCGCCGCTCCGGCCGGGGCGCTTCCCGCGATGGCGCGCCGCCGCGGTGGTAGCGTCCTGCCAATGGCGTACCTGTTCGAACGCGAAGAACACGCGGCGCTGCGGCTCCAGGCACGCCGGTTCGCCGCCGCGGCGATCGCCCCCCACGCCCACGCCTGGGACGAGGCGGAGGAATTCCCGCGCGCGCTGTATCCTGCGCTGGCCGCCGCGGGCCTGATGGGCGTGGGCTACGCCGAGGACCTGGGCGGCAGCGGCGGCGACCTCGGCCACGTGCTGGCGGTGTCCGAGGAGCTGGTCGTCGCCGGCACCTCGGTCGGCGCCGTGGTCGGCCTGGGCAGCCACGGCATCGCCGCCCCACCCATCGTGAAGTTCGGCACCGCGGCGCAGCGGGCGCGGTTCGTGGCGCCGGTCCTGCGCGGCGAGCAGGTGTGCGCGCTGGCGGTCACCGAGCCCGGCGGTGGCTCCGACGTCGCCGCGCTCACCACCCGCGCCGTCAAGGACGGCGATGACTACGTCGTCACCGGCGCCAAGACCTTCATCACCTCGGGGGTCCGCGCCGACTGGGTCCTGGCCGCGGTCCGCACCGGCGGCCCCGGCCACGGCGGCATCTCGTTCCTCATCGTCGAGCGCGACACGCCGGGATTCCACACCTCCAAGAAGCTGAAGAAGACCGGCTGGTGGGCGTCGGACACCGCCGAGCTCGCGTTCGACGGCTGCCGCGTGCCGGTGGCCAACCGGGTCGGCCCCGAGCACGGCGCGTTCCCGATGATCACCGCCAACTTCGCCAACGAGCGGCTGCTCTTGGCCGGGCAGTGCGTGGCCATCGCCGAGCTGGCCTACCGCGAGGCCCGGCGCTACGCCAAGGACCGCGTGGCCTTCGGCAAGCCCATCGCCGGCTTCCAGGTCATCCGCCACAAGCTGGCCGACATGGGCACCCAGCTGGCCGCCGCCCGCGCGCTCACCGGCGAGGCCGCGACCCGGGTCATCGCCGGCGAGTTCGTGCCAGGCCTGTGCGCCATGGCCAAGAACGCCGCGACCGACATGGTGACGGCGGTGTGCGACGCCGCGGTGCAGATCTTCGGAGGCGCCGGCTACCTGCGCGAGACCGTCGTCGAGCGGCTGTACCGCGACGCCCGGCTCTACCCGATCGGCGGCGGCACCCGCGAGATCATGAACGAGATCATCAGCAAGACGGAGGGGTATTGATGCTGGACCGGATCCGCACCCGCGTGCCACCCGCGCTGCTCGTCGCCCTCGCGCTGATGGTCGTCGTGATGACCGCGCAGGACGTCTACGCGCGCGCGCTGATGTCGCGCGACCTGCCGCCGCGCGAGGCCTGGGCCGAGCTCGCGCTGGCCTCGAACGCGACCTGGTTCACCGCGAGCCTCCTGCTGGCGCTGGGGCTGGCCGAGCTGGCGCGCCGCCTGACCGGGCCGGCCCGGACGCTGGCGGCCATCGCTGCCACCATCGTCGGGCTGCTGGTGGCACGCACGATCGCGTCGATCTACCTCCAGCACGTCTCGATGGGGAGCGCCGGGACGATGCTCGCGTTCGCGCGGTGGAGCCGTCGGGCCTCGTCGCTGGGCTGGCTGGTCGCCGCCATCGCCCTGGCGATCGCCGCGGCGCGACAGGGTCGCGCGGGCCTCGTCGCCGGCGCCGCGCTGGTGGCCGCCACCCTGGTCACTTTCCCGTTCGAGGCGGTCGCCCAGGTCATCTACGCTGACGATCCCGCCGGCAAGGGGTGGTTCAACCTCGGCGTGCAGCTGGCGTGCATCGTCGGCTTCGCGGTCGCGCTGGGGGCGACCGCCTACCTGCTGTCCCCGCCCGAGCCCGAGGTTGGCGCCGCCACGACGCCGCCGCAGATCGCCCCGCTCGAGCGCGTCGGCACGGCGCTGGTGGCCCGGGTCGTCCTCGCCCTCGGCGTCGCGGTCTTCACCGTGATGGCCATCGGCGCCAAGTCGGTCGGCGTGCTCAAGCTGGTCATCGTGGTCGGCCCCTTCGGGCTGGCGGTGACCGGGCTGGCCCTGGTGAGCGGGCTGTTCGCGCTGGGCCGGATCGCACCCGGCCCCCGGCTGCGGTTCGTCGGCGCCGGCGCGCTGGCCACCTGGGTCCTGGTCGCGACCAGCATCCAGACCGTCGCGGCGTACCGGTTGGCGTTCGGCCAGTCGGACGGCGACCGCGCCGAGAGCCCCGCGATGTCCCGGGCCATCGTCGGCGCCTGGCCCAACCTGATCCCGCTGGTCGGCCTGGCCGCCCTGCTGCTGTTGCTCTCGGGCATCGCCCGCCTCCGCCGCGACCGAGGGCTCGACGACGCCGCCGCGGCCCAAGCCGGCGCGTGGCTGGTGGGCGGGACGGTGGCCGCGCTCATGCTCCAGCGCTACGGGCTCACCAAGGCCAGCGGGACCGGCGAGTTCTTGCTGATGACGGTCATCGTCGCGACCGCCAACATCGCCGCCATCCTCGCCGCCGCCCGGATGTGCCACAAGACCGCGTGGGCGCTGGCGGCCGACGACGGCGCCGGGCTGGCTGCGGCCCGGATCGTCGACGGAAACCAGATGTAAGTCTCGGTCGGCCGTGGGCCGGGCGCTTCCTGGTAGATTGCCGGGGCCGATGGCCGAGCATCCCTATCCGATCGTGCGCTCGCAGGTCGACACCAAGCGTGACGACTTCCAGACCAACCACGCCGCCGGCGCCGCGGCGGTGGCCAAGCTGGCCGCGGCGCTGCACGGCGCCACCGTCGGCGGTGGGCCCAAGTACAACGAACGCCACACCGCCAAGGGCAAGCTGTTGCCGCGCGAGCGGCTCGAGCTGCTGCTCGACCGCGGCTCGTACTTCCTCGAGTTGTGCCCGCTGGCGGGCAAGGACGTGCCGGGCCACGCCCCCGGCGCCAGCCTCATCGGCGGCATCGGCCTGGTCAGCGGCGTCGAGTGCGTGGTCACCGCCAGCGAGGCCACGGTCAAGGGCGGCGCCATGAGCGAGCTGAGCGTGGTGAAGTCGCAGCGGCTGTCGGACATCGCCGAGCAGAACCGGCTGCCGGCCATCTCGCTCATCGAGTCGGCCGGCGCCGACCTGCCCAACCAGTCGAAGATCTTCGTGCCAGGTGGCCGCGCGTTCCGCGACCTGACCCGCCGCAGCGCGGCCCGCATCCCGACCATCTGCCTGGTGTTCGGCAGCTCGACCGCCGGCGGCGCCTACATCCCGGGCATGAGCGACTACGTGGTGATGGTGAAGGATCAGGCCCAGGTGTACCTGGCCGGGCCGCCGCTGGTGAAGATGGCCACCGGCGAGGAGACCGGCCACGAGGAGCTGGGCGGCGCCGAGATGCACGCCCGCATCTCCGGCGTGTCGGACTACCTGGCCGCCGACGAACACGACGCCCTGCGGCTGGGCCGCGAGATCGTGGCCCACCTCGACTGGCGCAAGGCAGCGACGCCGCGACCGCGGCCGATCGAGCCGCCGCGCTACGACGCCGACGAGCTGCTCGGCATCGTGCCGGTCGACGCCAAGACGCCCTACGACGCCCGCGAGGTGATCGCCCGCGTCGTCGACGGCTCGCGCTTCAGCGAGTTCAAGCCGCTGTACGGCTCGACCCTGGTGTGCGGCTGGGCCCACGTCCACGGCTTCCCGGTCGGCATCCTGGCCAACAACGGCATCTTGTTCTCGGAGTCGGCCAACAAGGGCGCCCAGTTCATCGAGCTGTGCAACCAGGCCGACGTCCCGCTCCTGTTCCTGCAGAACATCACCGGCTTCATGGTCGGCAAGAAGTACGAACAGGAGGGCATCATCAAGCACGGCGCCAAGCTCATCAACGCGGTGGCGAACTCGACGGTGCCGGCCATCACCATCATGACCGGCGCCAGCTTCGGCGCCGGCAACTACGCGATGAGCGGCCGCGCCTACGCGCCGCGGTTCCTGTTCTCGTGGCCCAGCCACCGCATCGCCGTGATGGGTGGCAAGCAGCTGGCCGGCGTGCTGGACATCATCCAGCGCGAGGCGGCGGCCAAGCGGGGCGAGCCGGTCGACGAGCAGAAGCTGCAGTTCGGCAAAGCCATGGTCGAGGCCCAGATCGACAAGGAGTCGGACCCGTACTTCGCCACCGCGCGGCTGTGGGACGACGGCATCATCGACCCGCGCGACACCCGCACGGTGGTGGCCATCTCGCTGTCGGCGGCGTACTCGGCCCCGGTGGGCGGCACCACCTCGTGGGGCGTGTTCCGCCACTGAGCGCGCGCCCCGCCCCCTCCCGCAACCACCTCCGCTGACGAGCTGCCCGATGTCGCACCACGCTCCCCTGTCTCACCCGGTCACCCGCCCGATCCGCACGGTCCTGGTCGCCAACCGCGGCGAGATCGCCGCGCGGGTCCTCCGCACCTGCCGCCAGATGGGCCTGGGCACGGTGGCGGTCTACTCTGACGCCGACCTGCGGGCGCCCCACGTGCGGATGGCCGACGTCGCCGCTCGGCTGGGTCCAGCCCCGGCCCGCGACAGCTACCTGGCCATCGACCGCATCCTGGCCGCGGCGGCCGCCACCGGCGCCGACGCCATCCACCCCGGCTACGGGTTCCTGTCGGAGAACGCCGACTTCGCGCAGGCGGTCGCGGCCGCCGGGCTGACCTTCATCGGCCCGTCGCCGTTGGTCATCTCGCTGCTCGGCTCCAAGCAGGCCGCCAAGCAGCGGGCCATCACCGCCGGGGTGCCGGTGGTCCCCGGCTACAACGGCGACGATCAGGCGGTCGCGGCGCTGACCCGCGAGGCCCGCGCGGTGGGCTTCCCGCTGCTGGTCAAGGCCTCGGCCGGCGGCGGCGGCAAGGGCATGCGCATCGTCCGGAATCCGGACGAGCTGGGGCCGGCGCTCGACGCGGCCAAGCGCGAGGCAGCCGGCGCGTTCGGCGACGACACGCTGATCCTCGAGCGCTACGTCGACCGGCCGCGCCACGTCGAGATCCAGATCCTGGGTGACCACCACGGCACCCTGGTCCACCTGTGGGAGCGCGAGTGCTCGATCCAGCGCCGCCACCAGAAGGTCATCGAGGAGGCGCCGTCGCCGGCGCTGTCGCCCGAGCAGCGGGCGTCGATGGGCGCGGCCGGCGTCGCGGTGGGCCGCGCGGTCGGCTACACCAGCGCCGGCACCGTCGAGTTCATCGTGGCCCCCGACGGCAGCTACTACTTCCTGGAGGTCAACACCCGGCTGCAGGTCGAACACCCGGTGACAGAGGCCACCACCGGCCTCGACCTCGTGCGCGAGCAGATCCGGGTCGCCCGCGGCGAGCCGCTCGGGTACGCCGCCGCGCCGCCCCAGCGCGGGCACGCCATCGAGGTCCGGCTGTACGCCGAGGACCCGGCCCACGGCGATCTGCCCACCACCGGCACCCTGGCGCGCTTCGACCTGCCGGCCTCGCCGGGGGTCCGGGTCGACAGCGGGGTCGCCGCCGGCAGCGAGATCGGCATCCACTACGATCCGATGCTGGCCAAGGTGATCGCCCACGCGCCGACCCGCGCCGAGGCGGCCGGCCTGTTGGCGTGGACCCTGGAGCACGCGGTGATCGCTGGGGTCACTACCAACCGCGCCCACCTGGCCAGGATCCTGCGCCACCCGGCGTTCGTCGCCGGCCAGCTCGACACCCACTTCCTCGACCGGCACCGCGACGAGCTGGTCGACCCGACCGACCACACCGAATCGGCGCTGGTGGCCATCACCCTGTGGCAGCTCGAGCGCCATCGCGGTGGTGGGCCGTTGCCCCAGGTCGAACCCGGCTGGCGCAACGTGTGGTACGGCGACCAGCGCACCAGCTGGCGGGTCGGCGCCCGGGACATCTCCGTCGGCCACCGCAACCTCGGCGGCCGGCGCTGCGAGGTCTCGGTCGGCGACCACGCCGCCACCGTCACCGTGGTCGACGCCGACGCGCGCTCGGTGACCTGGACCGATGGCAGCCTCACCTACACCGCCGCGGTGACCCCGACCGCGGCCGGGTTCCAGGTCGCCGGGCCGGCGTGGGCGGTCGACCTCGTCGAGCTGCCGCGGTTCCCCGACCGCGCCGCCACCCTCGCGGTCGGCAGCCTGGTCGCGCCCATGCCGGGCAAGGTCATCAAGGTCGAGGTCGAGGTCGATCACCCGGTCGAGGTGGGCGCCGTCATCCTGGTGCTGGAGGCCATGAAGATGGAGTTGCCGGTGCGCGCCACCGTCGCCGGCATGGTGCGCGCCCTGTCGGTCGCGGTGGGCGACCAGGTGGCGGCCGACCAGCTGCTGGCGGTCGTGGTCCCGACCGACGCCTGATCGGGCGGGCCTGACCGGGCACGCCGCGGCGCACCCCGGCCACGGGGCGTTTCAGATCGGTAAGCCACCCAGCCAACGCACGATCGATCGTGGAACGGGTGTTCCACACCGGAACAACGCGGGGGGACGCATCCGTGGACAGGCGCCCCAGATCGCGCTGGCCTGCGATCTGCACTGGCGTCGGGCTGGTGCAGCGTCGTCGACGCGGGCACTGGGACTTGTCGCCGGCCAGCACCGCGCCACCGAGCGCGGTCGGGAGGCCTGCGCCCTAACCACAGGAGCACGTGTGCCGCCCGATCCTCGCCTTCGAAATCCCCTGCTGTATTCCTGGCTCCTCCTGGGAGCGACCGTCGCCGCCGGCTGCGGCCGCGGCGACAGCGCCAGCGGCCTCGGCGCCGCCGAGCAGGCCGTGCTCGGCGACAACGACGACGACGGCATCCCGGACAACCTCGATCTCGATGACGACAACGACGGGATCCCGGATCAGGTCGAGTGTCCGGCGCCGACCCTGGCGGCCCAGGACTTCTGGATGATGTTCAACCCCAACAACTCGGCGTCGGGCCGCCGCGACGTCCACGTCGCCGGCGCCCCCGGCACGCTGGTGACCATCGCCGGCGCGGCCCCGGTGGCCATCCCGGCCTCGGGGTTCCTCACCGTCGACAGCGGGCTGACCCGGGTGCCGGCGCTGAACGTCATCGAGAGCGGCAAGGCGTTTCAGGTCACCTCGAACGCGCCGATCCAGGTGTTCGGCAACAACTTCCAGCCATTCACGGTCGACGCCTTCACCGTGGTGCCGGTCCAGCTGCTGGGCACCGAGTACTACGCGGTCGGCTACCCGAACTCGATCGGACTGAACTCCCAGGTGAGCGTCTACGCCACCGAGGACAACACCCAGGTCACCATCGGCACGGCGGCGCCGATCACCCTCAACCGCGGCCAGTCGTTCCTTCGGGCCCAGGTCGGCGACGCCACCGGCGTCCACATCGTGGCCAACAAGCCGGTCGCGGTGAACAGCGGCGACAACTGCCTCAACACCGGCGCCGGGGCGTGCGACCACGTCGAGGAGATGCTGTTCCCCGTGGACAGCTGGGCGTCGGACTACTACATCCCGGTCATCCCGCAGGGCCAGAACTACCGGGTGGTGGCGGCGACCGCCGGCACGACCGTCACGGTGGACGGCGCCGTGGTGGCCACCCTGAACCCCGGCCAGTTCTACGCTGGCACCGGCGGGCGCCACCGGGTCCAGACGTCGCACCCGACCGAGGTCTACATCATCGCCCTGGGTGACACCTCGGGCACCGGCGACCCGGCGTTCATCCTGGTCCCCGGCGCCCAGAACGGCGTCACTACCGCGACCTTCGGCGCCCTGGCCGCCGATAACGTCAACACCCTGGTGGTGTCGATGCCGACGGCGTCGACCGGGTCGCTCCGCCTCGACGGCTCGCCAGTGGCCGGCACCTGGGTCGCCTACCCCTCGGGCGGCTTCTCGTACATCTCGCTCACCATCGCGGTCGGGTCCCACACCCTGACCGCCACCGACGTGTTCATCCCGATCATCTGGGGTGAGAAGTCGTACGAGAGCTACGGCTACGTGGGCGGCTACGGCTACCCCCCCGGCACCTGCTCGACCGACACCGACGGCGACGGCATCGTCGACAGCTTCGACCTCGACAGCGACGGCGACGGCGTGAGCGACGTCGACGAGGCCGGCGGCACCGACACCAACCACGACGGCATCGCCGACGGCCCGATCGACGCGAACGGCATCCCGACCTCGTCGGGCGGCGGCCTCACCCCGCCCGACACCGACGGCGACGGCGTCGACGACAACCTCGACCCCGACAGCGACAACGACGGCGTTCCCGACCTGACCGACGCCAACCGGCTGGTCGCCACGATCTGCCGCGACGTCGACGGCGACGGCTGCGACGACTGCTCGGTGACCGGGGCCAACCACTCGGGCGGCAACGTCGCCAACGACGGCCCCGACGCCGACGCCGACGGCGTGTGCAACGGCTCGGACCCTGACGACGACAACGACGGCGTGCTCGACGCCGCGGACAGCGCGCCGACCAACCCCAACCAGTGCCGCGATCTCGACGCCGACAGCTGCGACGACTGCGCGCTGACCGGGGCCAACGGCTCGGGCGGCAACGTCGCCAACGACGGGCTCGACACCGACGGCGACGGCGCCTGCAACGCCGGTGACGCCGACGACGACAACGACGGCGTGGCCGACGCCAGCGACGTCAACCCCACCAACCCCAACCTGTGCCGCGACCTCGACGCCGACACCTGCGACGACTGCAGCCTGACCGGCGCCGACGGCTCGGGCGGCTCGATCAGCAACGACGGCCCGGACGACGACGGCGACGGCCTGTGCAACGCCGGCGACAACGACAACGACAACGACGGCGTGCGCGACCCGGACGACGCCAACCCGACCAACCCCCACGTCTGCCGTGACCTCGACGGTGACGGCTGCGACGACTGCACCCTCACCGGGGCCGACTTCTCGGGTGGCTCGACCGCCAACGACGGCCCGGACTTCGACGGCGACGGCCAGTGCAACAGCGGCGACCCCGACGACGACAACGACGGCGTGGCCGACGCCAGCGACAGCAACCCCACCAACCCGACCGTGTGCCGCGACGCCGACGCCGACACCTGCGACGACTGCAGCCTGACCGGCGCCGACGGCTCGGGCGGCTCGACCGCCAACGACGGCGCCGACCTCGACGCCGACGGGCTGTGCGACCTGGGCGACAGCGACGACGACAACGACGGCGTGGCCGACGGCGACGACAGCGCGCCGACCAACCCGGCCGCCTGCCGCGACGTCGACGGCGACTCGTGCGACGACTGCGCCGTCACCGGCGCCGACGGCTCGGGCGGCGCGCCGGCCAACGACGGCCCGGACGTCGACCTCGACGGCACCTGCGACGCCGGCGAGGACCTGGACGGCGACGGCGTGATCGACACCGTCGACCTCGACAGCGACAACGATGGCATCCCCAACGTGGACGAGGCGCCGGCCCTGCCCGGGGTCGACCCCTACGGCGACGACGACGGCGACGGCATCGCCAACTACCTGGACGCCGACGACCGTGGCGACGGCGCTCCGGCCGGCTGCCCCGACGGCGACGGCGACGGCCGCTGCGACACCCTGGCCAGCGGCTGGGACAGCGACGGCGACGGCGTGCCCAACCACCTCGACCTCGACAGCGACAACGACAGCATCCCCGACGTGATCGAGGCGGGCCACGCCGGCACCGACGCCGACCACGACGGCATGGTCGACGGCCCCTACGGCGCCAACGGCCTGGCCGACCAGGTCGAGACCAGCGTCGACAGCGGCGAGCCGGCCTACGTCATCCGTGACACCGACGGCGACGGCACGCCCGACTTCACCGACCTCGACGCGGACGGCGACGGCGCCACCGACATCGCCGAGGCCGGCAACGGCACCCTCGACGGCAACGGCGACGGCCGGGTCGACGCCGCCGCCGACGCCGACCACGACGGCCTGGCCGACGTGGTGGACGCCGAGCCGGCCACGGTCGGCTACCCGAGCGTGGACCTTACCGGGACCGACGCCGACGGCGACGGCATCCCCGACGCCTACGACGCCGCCGGCGCCGGCCCCGGGCCGGGCGACTCCAACGGCGACGGCCTGCGCGACGACGTGCAGTGCCCCAACCCGCCGGGCTGGCCGCACTGCCCCGACAGCGACGGCGACGGCACGCCCGACTACAGCGAGCTGGCCGACGCCGACGGCGACGGGGTGGCCGACCTCGACGACCTCGACGCCGACAACGACGGCATCCTCGACACTGCCGAGAACCTGCTGGGCCTCGACCCGCTGGCCGACGCCGACGGCGACGGCGTGCCCAACTACCTCGACGCCACCGACCGCGGCGACGGCCAGGCCCAGGCCTGCCCCGACGCCGACGGCGACGGCCGCTGCGAGGCGCCGGGCCCGGCCTACGACACCGACGGTGACGGCGTGCCCAACCACCGCGACCTCGACAGCGACAACGACGGCATCCCCGACGTGGTCGAGGCCGGCCACGGCGGCACCGACGCCAACCACGACGGCCAGGTCGACGGTCCCTACGGCGCCAACGGCCTGGCGGACCAGGTCGAGACCGCGCCCGACTCCGGCCTGCCGGTGCGGGCGGTGCTCGACACCGACGGCGACGGCACCCCCGACTTCCTCGACCTGGACTCGGACGGCGACGGTGCCTTCGACCTGGCCGAGGTGGCGGCCCTGGCCGGGCTCGACGGCGACGGCGACGGCCGCATCGACGCCACCACCGACGCCGACCACGACGGCCTGATGGGCCCGGTCGACGCCGACGACGCCAGCTACGGCTTCCCGACCGCTGGCACCGACCCGACCGCGGACGACGCCGACGGTGACGACATCCCCGACGCCTACGACGCCGACGACGCCGGCCCCGGCAGCGGCGACAGCGACGGCGACGGCATCCTCGACGTGCTGGAGTGTCCCGGCACCTGGCCGTGCCCCGACAGCGACGGCGACGGCACGCCGGACTACATGGAGGAGAACGACGCCGACGGCGACGGCGTGGGCGACGCGGCCGACGGCGACGCCGACGGCGACGGGCTGCGCAACCTCGACGAGACCGGCGGCCTGGACCCCTACGCCGACCACGACGCCGACGGCATCCCCAACTACCTGGACGCCGACGACCAGGGCGACGGCCAGCCGGCCGGCTGCGTCGACGCCGACGCCGACGACATCTGCGACGCCCCGGGCCCGCGCTATGACACCGACGGCGACGGCATCCCGGACTTCCTCGACCTCGACAGCGACGGCGACCACATCTACGACGCCGACGAGGCCGGCCACGGCGGGCTCGACGCCGACGGCGACGGCCGGGTCGACGGCCCGGTGGGCACCAACGGCATCGCCGACGCGCTCGAGACCAGCGCCGACTCGGGGCAGCCCAACTACACCCCGGCCGACACCGACGGCGACGGCACCCCGGACTTCCAGGACACCGACAGCGACGGCGACCACATCGCCGACGCCGATGAGGCCGGCGACGCCGACCTGGTGACCGAGCCGGTGGACACCGACGGCGACGGCACCCCGGACTACCGCGACGTCGACAGCGACGGCGACGGCATCACCGACGCCGACGAGGCCGGCGACGCCGACCCCGCCACCGGCCCGGTCGACACCGACGCCGACGGCACCCCGGACTTCCAGGACACCGACGCCGACGGCGACGGGTTGCCCGACGCGGACGAGGCCGGCGACGCCGACCCCGCGACCCCGCCGGTCGACACCGACGGCGACGGCACCCCGGACTTCCAGGATGACGACGCCGACAACGACGGCATCGCCGACCGGACCGACAACTGCCACCTGGTGGCCAACGGCGACCAGGCCAACGACGACGGCGACCTGCTGGGCAACGCGTGCGACCCCGACGACAACAACGACGGCTTCCTCGACGGCGTCGGCGTGGCGGGTGGCGGCTGCTCGACCAGCGGCAACGGCGGTGGCCTGGGCACCCTGACCCTGCTGGCGGCGGCGGCGATGTTCACCCGGCGCCGGCGCCGGCGCGCGGCGGCCATGGCGGTCGCGGCCACCGCGGCCACCGCGGGCGTGGCCGCGGCCCAGTCGGTGACCGAGGCGCGGGACTTCTCGGTCGAGCGGTTCGCCCTGGCGAGCGACCGTGAAGGCGTCCTCGGTGTCGAGGGCGCGAGCGTGGCGCCCACCGGGACCTGGGACGTGCACCTCTGGTTGGGCACCGCCAACGACCCGCTGGTGGTGTACATGGATGACGGCGCGGCCACGCGGCTGGGCTCGCTGGTCGGCCAGCGCACCGGCGGCGAGCTGGGCGTGAGCTACGCGGTCCATCCGCGGATCAACCTGGCGCTCGACGTGCCGTTGGTCCTGGCCCAGGACCGCGACCCGTCCATCGCCGGCGTGTCGGGGATGCTGGGCGGCCTCGGCGGGGTCGGCCTGGGCGACCTGCGGCTGCGGCCCAAGCTGGCCCTGCTCCGACAAGGGTCGGCGCCGGTCGACCTGGCGCTCATCGCCGAGCTCGAGCTGCCCACCGCCCGCGCCACCGACTACCGGGGCGACGACGGGCTGGCGTTCACGCCCACCCTCGCGGTGGGGCGGCGCGACGGCGCGCTGCGCTGGTCGGGCAACCTGGCCTACGCGGCTCGGCCGGCCACGCAGGTGGCGGGGCTGACCGTCGACGACGAGCTGCGCCTCAGCGTCGGCGCCGCGTACCGGGTGGCGGCGCCAGTGGAGCTGGGCGCGACCATCGCCGGCGCCACGGCCGCCGGGGATCCCCTGGGCGGCGCCGGCCGCACCAGCCTCGAGCTGGTGGCCGGCCCGACCGTCGAGCTGGCCGGCAACTGGGTGGTGTTCGCCGCCGGTGGGGCAGGGCTCGACAACGGGTACGGCACGCCCGACTGGCGCGCCCTGGCCGGCGTGCGCCTGGGGCGCCTGGGTGCGCGCGGCCCCGGCGAGGTCGGCGCCGACGGTGACGGCGACGGCGTGCTCGGCGCCGCCGACCGCTGCCCGACCGAGGCCGAAGATCTCGACGGGTTCCAGGACGGCGACGGCTGCCCTGACCTCGACAACGACGGCGACGGCGTGGCCGACGCCGACGACGGCGCGCCGCTGGAGGCCGAGGACCACGACGGGTTCCAGGACGGCGACGGGGTGCCCGACCTCGACAACGACGGTGACGGCGTCGCCGACGCCGCCGACCGCTGCCCCGACCAGGCCGAGAACGTCAACGGCTTCGAGGACGCCGACGGTTGTCCCGACGAGGACGACGCCGACGGTGACGGCCTGCGCGGCGCCGCCGATCAGTGCCCGACCCAGGCCGAGGACGCCGACGGCTTCCAGGACGCCGACGGCTGCCCCGACGACGACAACGACGGCGACGGCGTGGCCGACGGGCGCGACCGGTGCCCGGGCGAGGCCGGCCCGGCCGAGAACTACGGCTGCGCCGACTCCGACGACGACGGCGACGGCGTGCCCTACCGCATCGACGTGTGCCCGACCGAGGCCGGCAAGACCGTGTTCGACGGGTGCAAGACCAAGCAGAAGGTGTCGCTGCGCGACGGCAAGGTGGTCATCGTCGAGCCGGTGTTCTTCGCGACCGGCAAGGCCAAGATCGAGCGGCGGTCGTTCGCGCTGCTCGACAACGTGGCCCAGGTGCTGCGGGACCACGTCGAGATGACCATCCAGGTCGAGGGGCACACCGACGACCAGGCCGACGACGCGTACAACAAGGACCTGTCGCAGCGGCGGGCCGACGCGGTGCGCGCCTACCTGGTCGACCACGGCATCGCCGCCGATCGGCTGACCGCGGTCGGCTTCGGCGAGGAGCGCCCGGTGGCCGACAACGCGACCCGCAAGGGCCGCGCCCTCAACCGCCGGGTGGCGTTCGTGGTGGTCGGCGTGTTCGGGTTCGACGTGCGCGGCGGCGAGGCGACGCCGACCCCGTAGGCCCGAGGTAGCCACGCCGGCCGTGTCCTGCCGCTGCGGCGGTGGGCGCGGCCGGTCGCATTTTCGGAGGGCTGGCGGCGACGGCTCCGACGCGGCAAGCTGTGCCGCCATGAGCTGTCCTGCCCGCGCGCTGTTGGTGGCCTGGTGTGGGGGGCTCGTGGCCGCGTGCCACCCGCCCGCGGGCCCGGCGATGTCACCGGCCGTGACGCCCGCGCCCGCGGCGGCGACGCCGGCAGCCCCGCCCCGGCTCGACGGCCCGCGGCTGCCGGCCGGGGTCGCGCCGCAGCGCTATCGCCTGCGCCTGGCGCTCGCGCCGGGGCTCGACCGCTTCGACGGCGAGGTCGAGATCGACCTGACCATCACCGCGCCGACGACGGTGGTGTGGCTGCACGCCGACGCCCTGGCCATCGACGCCGCCACGGTCCGGATCGGCGCCGCGACGGTGCCGGCCACGCTCGTGGCCGATCCCGACCACCAGCGGGTCGGCCTGGCGTTGGCCGCGGCGCTGGCGCCGGGGTCAGCCACCGCGATCCTCCGCTACCGCGGCCAGGTGGTCGACGACGAGGCGATGGGCCTGTTCCGCCAGCAGGCCGCCGGCGCGGCCTACCTGTTCTCGCAGGGCGAGGGCGTGTTCGCGCGGCGGGTGGTGCCGTGCTTCGACGAGCCGGCGTTCAAGGTGCCGTGGTCGGTGACAGTGACCGCCCCGGCCGAGCTCGACGTCTACGCCAACATGCCGATGGTCGAGCGCACCGTCACCGGCGCCACCGCGACGGTCCGCTTCGCGGACACCCCGTCCATGCCCAGCTACCTGCTGGCGCTGACGGTGGGCCGGTTCGACGTGGTCGAGGTCGGCCCGGTGGGCCGCGCCGGCGTGCCGGCCCGGATCTTGGCGCCGCGCGGCGACGGGCCGCGCACCACCGGCGCCGCCGCCGCCCTGCCCGGCCTGGTCGACGCGCTCGAGCGCTACTTCGACCGCCCGTTGCCGCTGGCCAAGCTCGACGTGGTGGTGGTGCCGACCCTGTTCGGCGCCATGGAGAACCTGGGCCTCATCACCTTCGCCCGCAGCGTGCTGCTTGATCAGCCGGGGCAGTCGTCGACCGCGGCCACCGCGCGGGCACGCTCGGTGCTGGCCCACGAGCTGGCCCACCAGTGGTTCGGCAATCTGGTGACGCCGGCGTGGTGGGACGACCTGTGGCTGTCGGAGTCGTTCGCCACGTGGATGGCGGCCGAGCTGACCGCCGCCACCGACCCCGAGGTCGACCACCTCGGCGCCCAGCGCGACCAGCTCGAGCGCGCCATGGCCGCCGACGCGCTGGCCACGGCGCGACCGCTGCGCCGCCCGATCCGCGGCGACCTCGACGTCGACGACGCGTTCGACGCCATCGCCTACGAGAAGGGCGCCGCGATCCTTGCCATGTTCGAGCGCCGCCTGGGCGCCGCGCCGTTCCGCGACGGCGTGCGCCGCTACCTGGCGGCCCACGCCGACGGCACCGCCACGTCGGGCGACTTCGTGGCGGCGCTGGCGGCGACCGAACCCGCGGCCGGCGCCGCCCTGGCCAGCTTCCTCGACCACCCCGGGGTGCCGACCGTCGAGCTGGCGCTGACGTGCGACCCGACCCCGGCGGTGCGCGTCACGCTCGATGGCGCCGGGGCCGCGGCGCCGTGGACCCTGCCGGTGTGTGTCCGGTTTCCGGACCGCGATGGCCGGTGGGGTGAGCGCTGCGCCTGGGTGCCGCCGGCCGGCGCGCAGCTGGAGCTGCCGAGCTGCCCGGCCTGGCTCAGCGGCAACGCGGCCGGGGCCGGCTACTACCGGGTCCGCTACGCCGACGGCCTCGACGCCGCGCTGCGCGCCCACCTGCGCGAGGTGGCAGTGGCCGAGCGCGCCGCGCGCGCCGACGAGCTGGCGGCCCAGGTCCGGGACGGGACGGCCCCGGTCGCCGCCATCCCCCCGTGGATCGACGCGCTGCTCGCCACCGGCGACCGCAGCGACCTGCGGGCCGCGACCCGGCTGGCGACGGTGATCGACGCCCACGTGGGCCCGGGCGACGCGCCGCGCTGGCAGGCCTGGGTGCGCGGCCGCTTCGACGCGGCGCTGGCGCGCCTCGGCCTCACCGATCGTCCGGGCGACAGCCCGGCCACCCGCGCCGCCCGCGCCGCGGTGATCGAGGTCGCCGTCATCGCCGGCCGCGACCGCCGGCGCGCCGCCACCGCCGCCGCGCTGGTCGACGGCTGGCTGGCCGGCACCACCGACCTCGGCGACGAGCGCCGCCCGCTGCTTGCGGTGGCCGGGGCGCTCGGCCCCGATGCGCTGCGGGCTCGGCTGGCCCAGCTGGCGGCCACCACCGACGATCGCGGGCTGCAGGGCGAGCTGCTCGACGCCCTGGCCGGCCGCCACGACGCGGCCGCGCGCGCCGCCCACCAGGCGTTGTTCCGCGACGGCCGCCTCGACCCCACCGCGGCGTTGGCCGTGCTCACCGCCGGCCTCGGCACCGACGACGACGCCGCGACCTGGGCCGAGCTGACCGCCAGCTACGACCTGATCGCGGCGCGCTTGCCCAGCCTCGACGCCGCCGCCGTGGTCGAGGCCAGCGCGGCCCGCTGCAGCGCGACGGCCGCTGCGGAGGTCGAGGCGTTCTTCGCGCCGCGGGCCGCCACCGCGCCGCTGCTCGCCCTGGCCCTGCCGCCCGCCCTCGCCGAGATCCGCCAGTGCGCCGCCGAGCGCGCGCGCTTGGCGCCGGCCATCACCGCCTTGCTGGCGCGGTGACGGCGCCCGGCGCTACTCGCTCAGGTACTTCTCGAACGCCTTGAAGTTGTAGCTGCGCCCGAGGAAGTCCTTGACCAGGTCGGCGGCGTCCTTGGTGCCGCCGGCCGCCAGCACCTTGTCGCGGTACGCGTAGGTGATGGTGGTGTCCATCAGGCTCTTGCCGGTGAACGCCGACAGCATGTCCTTGGCGATGACCAGCGACCACATGTACGTGTAGTAGACCGCCGAGTAGCCCATCAGGTGCCCGAAGCTGGTGTGGAACCGGGTGCCCTCGACGTAGCGGAACGGCGTGTACTTGGCCTGCAGCTGCTTGACCAGCGCCAGCTGGTCGAGCTTGGCCGGATCGACCTGATGGAACTTGAGCGAGATGGCCGCGTAGAACATCTGCTGCGCCACCTGGGTGCCGAGGCCGAACTTGTCGGCCTTGCGCATGCGCGCCACCAGCTCGGCTGGGATGACCTGGCCGTCGGCGTTCTTGGCGAACCGCGCCAGCGTCTCGTGGTTCCAGGCCCACTCCTCGAACATCTGCGACGGCGCCTCGACGAAGTCCTGCTCGGTGGCCACGCCGCTCTGGCGCACCCACCGCTGCTGGCCGCCCAGGATGTGGTGCATCAGGTGACCGAACTCGTGGAACATCGTGACCACGTCGTCGTGCTCCATCAGCTCGTCGCCGCCGGGGAAGTTGCACACCAGCGCGCCCTCGGGGAGCTGCACGCCGGCCACGCCGTCCTTCACGGTGAACTGCGCCGCGTGCTTGTACTTGTTCGCCCGCGGCTGCATGTCGAGGTAGATGCGGCCGAGCTTGGTGCCGGCCCGCATCACGTCGAACACCTGGACGTCGGGGTGCCACGGCGTCGCGTCCGTCGCCTTGACGTACTGCAGGTCGTAGACCGCGCCGGTGATGTCGAGCAGGCCCTGCAGGGTCTGCTGGAACGGGAAGTACGGGCGGATCTCCTTCGAGTCGACCGCGTACTTGTGCTTCTTGACGCGGTTCTCCAGGTAGGTCTTCTGCCAGTCCTCGACGAGCTTGGCCTTCTTGTCGATGGTCCGCTCCTCCTTGAGGAGCTCGGCGTAGTCCTTGGCGGCCCGCTTCTTGGCCAGCTTGGCGACCCGCTCGATGAAGTCGGCGGCGGCCTTGCCCGACTTGATCATCTTGTCGGCGGTGACGTAGTCAGCCCAGTTGTCGAAGCCGAGCAGCAAGGCCTTCTCGGCCCGCAGGTCGAGCACGTCGCCCAGGATCTGCTCGTTGGCCTGGTCGGCCCGGGCCCGGAACTTGACGTACAGCTCGCGCCGCAAGCCGTCGTCCTCGGCGTACGTCATGAACGGCAGGTAGTCGGGGTAGTCGGTGGTGATCTTGATCTTGCCGTCCGCGCCCGGGGCGTGAGCGGCGATGAAGTCGTCCGGCAGACCGGCCAGCGCCGCGGGCGAATCGACCTCGATGGCCCGCACGTCGCTCGCGATGTTCTTCGAGAACTGCTGGCCCAGCTCGGTCAGCTGCTCGTCGATCTGCTTGAGGCGGGTGCGCGTGGCGTCGTCCTTGTCGACGCCGGCTTGGCGGAAGTCGCGCAGCATGTGGCTGGCGAACCGCTGGGTATCGGCGTCGGCCGCCGCCAGGTCGACCGCGGCGATGGCGTCGTACAGGCCGCGATCGAGCATGAGGTCGGTCACGAACGCGCTGCCCTCTTGCTCGCAGGTGCGGGCCGCGGCCTGGACGTCGACGTCGGGGTGGACCTCGGAGTACAGGCCGGCCGCGGCCATCGAGTTGCCCAGCGCGGTGAACAGCTGGTTGAGCGGCGCCAGGGTGTTGTCGACCGAGCGCGGCCCGGTCACGGCCAGCACGCCGGGCAACGCCTGCTTGGCGGTGGCGATGCCGCCGCGGCAGTCCGTGAGGAACGCCTCGGCCGGCGTCGGCGGCTTGGGGACGGGCTTGGCGTCGACGACGTCGGGCTTCACGGGCGGCTCCGGGGGCTTGGGCTTGGCGCCGCCGCAGGCGGCGGTGGCGACCACTGCGAACATCGCGAGGCGACGGGCATGCATCGGCGGTCTGTAACACGGTCGCCGACCGGGATCACCCTTGACGGCCAGGACCCGGGACGTCCACATTGCGCTGGTGCTTGCGCCGCAACTGCCGCTGACGCCGACGTCACCCGCCTGGGTGGCGGTGGCGCTGGCCGACCTCGACACCGTCCACCAGGATCACCTGCACTGCGAGCGAAAGGCCGCCCAGTCCGCGCTGTCCTTGGTGCGCAGCTACCCCGAGCGCGCCGATCTGGTGCTGGCGGTGTCGCGGCTGGCCCACGAGGAGACCGCCCACGTGGTCCAGGTGACCCAGCTCTTGGCGCGGCGCGGCGTGACCCCGAGCCTCGACTTCGGCGACGACTACGCCGCCGGGCTGCGCGAGCGCTGTCGCCGGCAGGAGCCCGGCCGCCTGCTCGATCGCCTGCTGGTCTTCGCGCTGATCGAAGCGCGCTCGGCCGAGCGCCTGGGCCTTTTGGCCGACGCCATCCCCGATCCGGCCACCGCCGCGCTGTACCAGGGCCTGGCCACCGCCGAGGTGCGCCACCGCGACACCTTCCTCGAGCTGGCCGCCGCCGTCGAGCCGGCCGGCTGGCGGGCCCGCCTCGACGAGCTCGCCGCGGCGGAAGCCGAGCTCATCGCCCGCCTGCCGGTGCGCGCCCGCATTCACTAATTTCCTGTGAGGGTTTCTCGCGAAACCCTCCCCCGAATTCCTGTGAGGGTTTCTCGCGAAACCCTCCCCCGAATTCCTGTGAGGGTTTCTCGCGAAACCCTCCCCCGACGGGGTCACGCCCCCGTCGGGTCCCCCTCCCAAGACGACGCGTCCGCGGGGAGTTGGAGTGAGCGCCCACGTCCGGGCGGGTGCTCGTGACGCGAACCTGAGCCACTCGGAGGCGGGTGTTCCAGCGCTGGGTCAGAGGTCGCGCGCGGGACCGGTGGACCGGTTCACGGTTCAGGGTCCGGGTCCGGGTCCGGTTCGGGGTCCGGGTCCGGTTCGGGTTCCGGTTCGGGGTCCGGTTCGGGGTCCGGTTCGGGGTCCGGCTCCGGTTCCGGGGCCGGTTCGGGGGCCGGTTCGGGGTCCGGGTCCGGTTCGGGTTCACCGTCCGGCTCGCGGCGGAAGCTTCTTAGGTCACCCCAAAGTCGACGCCCCACACCCAGACCGCGAAGATGAAGGGCTCGTCGCCGACGGTGTAGAAGTCGTGGACGGTGTCGGCTTCGGCGATGGCCTCGTCACCCGGGCCCAGGTCACCGGCGAGGGTGTCGTGGGCGCGCCCGGCGAGGACCAGGTTGTGCTCGCGGCCGCCGTGGCGGTGCTTGGCGAAGCGTGCGCCCGGCTCGAGCCGGACGAACCCGGTGTCGGCGCCCGCGAAGGCGGGGCCCGCGGTGAAGTGGATGAGGGCCGAGCCCGGGCCGGGGCCCGGCTCCCACGCGTCGGGCCGGTCGACCAACGCCAGCAGCTCGCGCGCGCGATCGGCAGCGACGTCGAACAGCGCCGCGAACCGCGCGACGAAGCGCTCGAACCTCGACTCGGTCGACGCCAACAGCCGCGCCCGCAGCGAGGGCGACGGAGCGACTGGGACCAGGCCGACGAGCAAGTCGCCAGCCGCCTGCTCGAGCGCCGCGAGCTCGGCGACCAGGGCGGGCTCGGCGGCCAGCGCGCGTTCGACCTGCGCCGTCTCGGCGGGGTCGAGCGCGCCCAGCGCGTACAAGGGAAGCAGCTCGCGGACGGTCATGACACGGCGTCTCCGAGAGTATGACGCAGCTTGCCCAGGGCGGCAGCTAGGCGCGACTTGACGGTGCCGATGGGCACACCCAGGTGCTCGGCGATCTCGGAACACGACCGCCCGTCGAAGTAGGCCAGCTCGAGGACGGCGCGTTGCTCGGCCGGGAGCTCGAGCAGGGCCGCCCGGACCCGCTGTCGGTCTGGCCCGGCCGTCGGATCGTCGGTGGCGACCATGCGCTCGATCACCTGGTCATCGGCGTCGCGCCGGGACACCCGGGCAGACTTGATGACATCGAGCGCGCGTGAGCGGAGGCGGATCACGAGCCAGGTACGAACGCGGCCGCGTTTCGGATCGTACGAACCTGCGGCGCGCCAGATCTCCAGGAAGACGTCGTGCAGCAAGTCCTCGGCTTCACTACGGCTTCTGAGCAACCGCAGGGCCAACGCCAGCAGCACCGGGGCGTGTCGATCGTACAGCTCGGCCAGGGGCGCGCGGTCGCCCGCCGCCATCGCCTCGAGCAAGGCGACGTCGTACGCGTCGGTCTGGGCGGAATCGGGCCGCTGCGCCCCCGCGGTCATGGGCGCAAACTAGCACGATCGCCGTGGACGCGTGAGGTTGCGCCCCGGCGACAGCCCCGGTATTGGAGCAGCATGGCTGCCGCCGCCGAGCTGCGCGACGCGATCCGCGAGGCGGCCTCGTCCCGGGCGTGGTCGCAGGGGGTCACCCTGGCGCGCGAAGACCGGGTGAGCGGCAAGAGCCAGGCGCCGGCGGAGGTGGTGGTCGAGGTGCGGGTGCCGACCCGGCCCACGCCGTACACCGTCGTCCTGTACCCCCTCGACGACGAGTGGGACTGCGACTGCGGCAGCCGCGAGGCCGCGTGCTCCCACGCCTGCGCCGCCGCCATCGTCACCGCCGACGCCGAAGCGCGCGGCGAGCCGCTGCCGATCTCCAAGGCGGCCGGCGCGCCCATCGGCTACCGGCTGGCGTCCGAGTCCGCCGGGCTCGCGGTCACCCGGGTCGCGGTGGTCGACGGCAAGGAGGTGGTGCTGACCGAGGCGATCGCCACGCTCATGGCCGGCCGCGCGCCGGGGCCCAAGCTGGCCACCACCGCCGCCGACCTGCTGGTCGACCAGCTCCTGGGCAGCCGCCCGACGGTGCCCATCGGCGCCGACCGGATCGATCGGCTGTTGACGGTCCTGGCCGACGCCACCGACGTGATGTTCGAGGGCGAGCGGGTCCGCACCAGCGGCGAGGTGCAGGTGCCGCGCGCCATCCTGTCCGACGCCGCGGACGGCGTGGTGGTCCGGCTGGAGGCACCGACCGGGGCCCGCGCGGTGGCGCTGGGCGTGGCGCAGATCGGCGACACGCTCTACCCGATCGGCGCGGTCGATCTGGGCGGCGCGTGGTTCGAACACCTGCCGGCCGAGCAGCGCTTCCCGGCCCGCCAGCTGGGCGCGGTGGCGTCGACCATGGTGCCGGCGCTGGCCGCCCGCATCCCGATCGAGATCCGCACGCGGCGCCTACCGTCGGTGGCCCGCGGGATCCCGCCGCGGGTGCTGCTCGACGTGACCCAGCGCGGCGAGACCATCTCGGTCTTGCCGACGGTGGTGTACGGAGATCCGCCGGTGGCGCGCATCGACGGCGATCGCATGGTGCACCTGGGCGGCGAGGTGCCGGTGCGCGACCTCGACGCCGAGCAGCGGCTGCGCCACCGGCTGCGCGGCGAGCTCGACCTGTTGCCGGGCCGCCGGGTCGAGGCCAGCGGCCGCGACGCGTTCGAGCTCCAGGCCAAGCTGGCGCGCTGGCTGCGCGCCGACGCCGCCACCGCCGACGTGACCCGCGCCGTGCCGCTCGCCATCGACGTCGACGTGTCCGACGGGCTGGTGGTGTCGATCTCCGGCGAGGGCCGGGTCGCCGATCCCATGGCCGCGTTGCGGGCCTGGCAGGCCGGCGCCGACCTGGTCGCCCTCGACGGCGGCGGCTGGGGCGCGCTGCCGATGCAGTGGCTGGCCCGCCACGGCGCCATCCTGGGCGACCTGCTGGCGGCGCGTGAGCCGGGCGGCCGGCTGCCGGCCTTCGCGTTGCCCGACGCGGCCCGCCTGGCCGGCGAGCTGGGCGTCGACGTGCCGATGGATCTGACCCGGCTGCGGGCGCTGGCCGACGACTTCGACGGCATCCCGCCGGCGCCGCTGCCGCCCGGGCTGACCGCGGAGCTGCGCAGCTACCAGCGGCGCGGCGTCGACTGGCTGGTGTTCTGCCGCGACGCCGGGCTGGGCTGCGTGCTGGCCGACGACATGGGCCTGGGCAAGACCGTGCAGGCGCTGGCGGCCATCCGGGGTCGGACGCTGGTGGTGTGCCCGACCTCGGTGGCGCCCAACTGGCAGTCGGAGACCGCCCGGTTCCGACCCGACCTCCAGATCGCGCTGTACCACGGCAGCCGGCGCAAGCTGGTCGACGACGCCGACGTCACCATCACCACCTACCCCATCGTCCGCAACGACATCGACGCGCTGATGGAGGTGGCGTGGGACACGGTCATCCTCGACGAGGCCCAGGCCATCAAGAACCCCGACAGCCAGATCGCCCGGGCCGCGTACCGGCTGCGCGGCGAGTGGCGGGTGTCGCTGTCCGGCACGCCCATCGAGAACCGCCTCGACGAGCTGTGGAGCCAGCTGCACTTCACCAACCCCGGCCTGCTGGGTGCCCGGGTCGACTTCCGCGATCGCTGGGCCACCGCGGTCGAGGCCGGCGACGCCGACACCGCGGCGCGGCTGCGGGCCCGGGTCCGGCCCTTCGTCATGCGCCGGCTCAAGCGCGAGGTGGCGCCCGAGCTGCCGCCGCGGACCGAGGCCGTGCTGTGGGTCGAGCTCGACGACGACGAGCGCACCGCCTATGAGGCGATCCGGGCCGCGACCCAGCGCGACGTGGTCGAGCTGCTGGCGGCCGGCGGCGGCGTGCTGGCGGCGCTCGAGGCGCTGCTGCGGCTGCGCCAGGCGGCGTGCCACCGCGGCCTGTTGCCGGGGCAGTCGGCCGACGGCTCGAGCAAGCTGACCACGCTGGTCGAGACGGTGGCCGCGGCGGTGGCGGCCGGCGGCAAGGCGCTGGTGTTCTCGCAGTGGACCTCGCTGCTCGACCGGGTCGAGCCGGTGCTGACCGCCGAGGGGCTGGGCTTCACCCGCCTCGACGGCTCGACCCGCGATCGCGCGGCGGTGGTGGCCGAGTTCCAGGACCCGGGTGGCCCACCGGTGATGCTCCTGTCGCTCAAGGCCGGCGGCACCGGCCTCAACCTGACCGCCGCCGATCACGTGTTCTTGCTCGACCCGTGGTGGAACCCAGCCGTCGAGGATCAGGCCGCCGATCGCGCCCACCGCATCGGCCAGGACAAGCCGGTCATGATCTACCGGCTGGTGGCGCGCGACACCGTCGAGGAGCGGGTGCTGGCGCTGCAGGACAAGAAGCGTGCGCTGGCGGCGGCCGCACTGGACGGCGGCGCCGCGCTGGCCATCACCCGCGACGACCTGCTCGACCTCTTGCGGTAGCGCGGCCCTCGGCGGCCATCACCGGTGCGCGGCCAGCGCCACCACCGGGCCGCTGCCGCTGTCGATGCGTCGGAAGTTGACGAAGGCCAGCGCATCGGCGAGGCCGGCGTAGAGCTCGGTCGGCAGCGCCGGCGCGTTGCGCACCGACAGCACCAGCACGCCGCCCGGGCGCACGTGGACGCGGGACATGCCGGCGTCCGGCTCGTCGAGGTAGGTCAGGCAGTCGATCAGCGCGTCGAGGTTGGCGCCGTAGAAGTCGGGGAAGCCCAGCACCCGGGCCAGCTCGGCGTGGGCGTCGGGCCAGGTGGTCATGGCCGCGCCGTCGACGGTGATGACCAGGGCCGGCGGCGGCGGCGCCACCACGACGCCGCCCAGGCACGCACCCGGCGCCACGCCGACGTGGACCACCACGGCCGGCGCCGCGGGGTCGGCGCCGACCCGCAGCGCGGTCGGTTGCGACGAGGTCACCGCCATAGTGACGCCACCGCTCAGGCCGTGGCCGCGGCCGTCGAGCTCGACGCCGAGCCTCCCGCCCAGCGCCGAGATCAGGCTGACGCCGGCGGGCAGCTCGCGCGTGACCGGCGCGCGGTGGAGCTCGGCCGTCCACGGCACGTCGCTCCGGGTGATCAGGTTCCACACCCGGGCCGGCCCGCGGATCTGCGCGGCGGCCGCGGCGTCGCCGCCCCACGCGGTGGTCGCGCCGACCGCCAGCGGCCTGACGTCCTGGTCCACGGTGAGGGTCAGGCCGCCGCCGTCGTCGATCACTGCCAGCCAGCGCTGGCATCCGGGGAAGCGTGTGAACGGCCCGGGCGCGACGATGTCGGCGATGCTGGCGCGGGCCAGCCACGGCCGATCGGCGTCGCCCAACCGCGCCAGCTCGTGGGACGTGCCCTGGCCGTTCCCCCACGGGGACGAGCGCCAGCTGGCGGGCTCGATGAACTCGATGACCGGCATCGCGCCACCCTACACGAGCCGTCCCGAACCGTGAGGTACGCGTGGGACGCCGGGCGCGCCGGCCCCGGGGTAGGCTCACCTCATGCGATGGATCTTGACCGGCGTGGTGCTGGCGGCGGCGTGCAAGGGCGATCGCGGGCCCAGCGCGCCGCCGGCCGGAGGCGCCGCCCCGACCGCCCCCGGTCCCGCGGTCGACGCCGGGCCATCCCCTGACGCCGGGCCGCCGCTCGACGCCGCCGTGGACGCGGCCGCCAGCACCGCGGCCCCGACCCCGGCCGGGCTGACCCGGGTGGTGATCGTCCACGCGCCCGAGCTGCTCGGCAGCGAGCAGAAGGGCCTGACCCGCCTGACCGCGACCCTGGCCCGCGCGCGCCCGTCGGTCGCCGTGGTCGAGGCCTCGGCCGACGAGGCCGCGCTAGCGCGGGCGTGGCTCGACGCGCCCGACCAGCCGACGGCCCCACCGCCGCTGCCACCGGCGTGGACCGACGCGCCGGTGGTGGTCGTGGTCGAGGCGTTGCCGCCGATCGGCACCAAGCCCAAGCGCACCAGCGGCGGCCTGGGCGGCTGGCTGGTGTTCCGACCACCGGCGGTGGCGCCGGTGATCGTCGAGCGCGGCCTCGGCGTGGGCGGGGCGCTGAGCGACCCCGACCTGGCCGCCAGCGTCCGTGCCGTCATCACCATCGCCGCCGGAGCCACGCCATGACCCGTCCGCCTGCCTCGGTCCTCCTCGCCGTCGTCGCGGCCCTGGCCGCGCCGGCCCAGGCCGGCTGGCGGCCGGTCGAGACGCTCCTGATCGACGCCGGTCGCGGCGGCGCCGCCGGCAAGCGCTGCGTCGACGCCATCGCCGGTCAGCTCAAGCTCGCCGGCGAGGACATCGCGCTGGTGCGGCGCACCTACGCCGCGATCCAGCCCAAGCTGCCGGCGACGATCCCGGTCTCGCTGCGGGCCTGGCGCTGGGCCGACACCAAGGCGCTGCGCGACGGCGCCGGCGGTCCGTTCGACGCGGTCATCGTGGTCGACTGCCGCCCCGACGATCATGTGGTCGAGGTGATGGTCGCGCCGGCCAGCGAAGGCGTGACCACCTGGCGCCTGCGCGGCGTGCCGGCCACGCCGGGAACGATCGCGTGGCTGACCCAGCGGATCCAGGCCGCGTCCTACCGCGGCTTCGAGCCGTAGCCGCGCGGCGAGGGTGCCGTCAGCCCGGGGCGGCCAACCACGCCGTCACCCGGGCGGCGATCTCGGCCGGGGACTCGGCGGCCAGGAAGTGCCCGACCGCCGGCACCACCTCGCGCCGGTAGCCACCGTCGAAGAACCGCTCGGCGCCCCGCCCGACCTCGACGCCGATGCAACCATCGTCGGCGCCGTGGAGGTACAGCGTGGGCACCGCGATGCGATCGCGCCGGCGCAAGCGCGCCACCGCCTCCGCCGGCGGCCGCGTCATCGCCCGGTAGTAGAGGAGCGGCGCCGGCCAGCTCGTCCGCAGGGTCTGGTGCAGCGCGCGGCGCACGGCGTCGGGCAGCTCGAAGCCGGGCGACCACCGCCGCCACAGCCGATCGATCAGCGCGAAGTCGGCCGCGGCGGCCAGGCGCTCGACGCCGGGGAGCTGGAACGCCGCCATGTACCAGGACCGCGCCAGCTGGGCGGGCCGCGCCAGCGCACGCACGAAGGTCGCCGGGTGTGGCACGGCCAGCGTCACCGCCGCGCGGATCCGGGCCGGCGCGCGGGCGCACGCCACGTAGGTGACGACCGCGCCCCAGTCGTGGCCGACCAGCGCCACCGGGTGGTCGGGCGACACCGCGTCGGCCAGCGCGAGCACGTCGCCGGCCAGGGTGTCGACATCGTACGGCCCGGCCAGCGGCGACGGCGCGTAGCCCCGCAGCCACGGCGCGATCACCCGAAGGCCGCCCGCGGCCAGCGCGGTGATCATGCCGGCGAACGACGGCGGCGCGTCGGGGAAGCCGTGCAGCACCAGCACCACCGGCGCGTCGACCGCGCCGGCCGCCAGCGCCGCGAACCGGCCGACCTGGACGTGGTCGATCACGCCGCGGGATCCTCGACGGGATCTTCGACGAACACCTGGTGCTCGACCAGGCGCTTGTACAGGCCGCCGGCAGCCATCAGCTCGCCGTGGCGACCGCTCTCGGCGACCTGGCCGCCGTGCAGCACCACGATGCGGTCGGCGTCGCGCACCGTCGACAGCCGATGCGCCACCACCAGCGTGGTGCGGCCGCGCATCAGCCGGGCCAGCGCCTCTTGGACCTGGGCCTCGCTCTCGGCGTCGAGGTTGGAGGTGGCCTCGTCGAGGATCAGCACCCGCGGGTCGACCAGCAGGGCCCGGGCGATGGCGATGCGCTGCTTCTGGCCGCCCGACAACTTGACCCCGCGCTCCCCGACCAGCGTCTGGTAACCCTCGGGGAAGGTCATGATGAAGCCGTGGGCGTTGGCGTCCCGGGCGGCCTGCTCGACCTCGGCGTCGGTGGCGTCGTCGCGCCCGTACGCCAGGTTGTCGCGCAGCGTGCCGGCGAACAGCACCGGCTCCTGGGCCACCATGGCGGTGGCCCGGCGCAGCTCGTCGAGCCGCAGGGTGCGCACGTCGACGCCCTCGAGGGTCACCCGGCCGCCGTCGACGTCGAAGAACCGCAGCAGCAGCTGCAGCACCGTGGTCTTGCCCGCGCCCGACGGGCCGACCAGCGCCACCACCTCGCCCGGCGCCACCGTCAGGTCGAACTGGCGCAGCACCGGCTGCTCGCGCCGCGCCGGGTAGGCGAAGTCGACCTGCTCGAAGCGGATGGCGCCGCCGCCGTCGGGCAGCGCCGCCGGCTGCGCGGGGTCGCGGATGTCCGGGACCGTGTCGATGATGGCGTACAGCCGCTCGGTGGCGCCGGCGGCCCGCTGCAGCGCGCCCCACAGGCTGGCCAGCTCGGCCAGCGCCCCGGCGACGATGAAGGTGTACAGGAAGAACGAGGTCAGCTCGCCGGCGGTGAGGTCGCCGCGGATCATGGCGCGGCCGCCCAGCCACACCACCGCGGCGATGGCGACGTAGCCCGCGGTGGTGGCCGACGCGAAGAACGACGCCCGCCACCGCACCAGCGACAGCGAGCGCTGGAACGCGTCCTCGACGCCGGCCTTGTAGCGGGCCGCCTCGTGCCCCTCGCGCACGAACGCCTGCACGGTCTGGATGGCGCCCAGCGCCTCCTGGACGTGGCCCGACGCCGTGGCCAGGCCGTCCTGCACCCGCTTGCTCATGCGGCGGATGGCGCGGCCGAACACCATCGTGCTCAGCACGATCGGCGGGATCACCGCCAGCATGAGCAAGGTCAGCTGGACGTCAGTGACGAACAGCAGCACCAGCCCGCCCACCAGCTGCACCGCGTTGCGCAGGGTCAGCGACAGCTCGCTGCCGACCACGCCCTCGACCACGGTCACGTCCGACGCCAGCCGGCCCACCAGCTCGCCGGTTCGACGCTCGTGGAACCACGCCATCGGCAGCCGCACGATGCGGTCGAACACCAGCGCCCGCAGGTCGGCCACCACCCGCTCGCCCAGCCAGCTCATCGAGTAGTGCCGGATCCACACCAGCACGGCGTGGACCGCGAACACCACGCACAGGCCCAGCACCACGCTGTCCAGCTTGTTGGCCGACTGCTCGGACAGGCCGGCGTCGACGGCGTACTTGGCCGCCGCCGGGTACACCAGCGACAGCCCCGACGCCAGCAACAGCGACACCAGCGCCACCACCAGCCGCACCGTGTGCGGCCGCACCAGGCTGCCGATGCGCCACAGGATGGCCAGGCGCTTGCGGGTGAGCGGGCGACGCTCGTCGGGATCTGGAGGCGGCAGCGGCGCGTCGTCGTCGTCGGGCACGGGCCGCTACCGTAGCAGACGCGCGGTCACGCGCTGGGCGCCCGGGCCACCAGCCCGAACACGCGGTGCGGCACCTCGACCGGGTCCGGGAAGCCCTGCGCCAGCGCCGCCGTGAGGTCGTCGGCGAACGCGCGCTGGGCCGGAGCCGGCATGGTCGACACCAGGGCCGACGCCCGCATGCGGCCCAGCCAGCCGGCGTGGCTGTAGCGCTGGGTCAGGTCGAACCCGAACCACTCCGGCGCGACCAGCCCGGCCCCCAGCAGGTCGTCGGGGATGGTCGGGTACATGCCGTGGACGCTGATCGCGGTGGCGTCGACCACCGGCTCGGTGCGGTGGCGGGCGGCGGTGGCCAGCGACAGCGCGACCACCGAGCCCGGGATGGGCAGCCAGTCGAGATAGAACACCGCGACCA
The DNA here is from genome assembly GCA_041389965.1 of Kofleriaceae bacterium. Taxonomy (GTDB): domain Bacteria; phylum Myxococcota_A; class Polyangia; order Haliangiales; family Haliangiaceae; genus UBA2376. Next base: position 161,846 of record JAWKQV010000006.1, read on the forward strand.
GGCCGCCAGGCCGGAGCAGGCGCCGCAGCTCGACGGCGGCGCGCGGCGGATCGAACCAGTGCCAGGCCTGGGCGATGGTGACCACGTCGGCGCTGCCGTCGGGCAGCCCGGTGTCCTCGGCCCGGGCCTGGCGCCAGGCCACCGTGACGCCGGCGGTCGCGGCCAGGCGCGCGCCTTCGTCGAGGAGCGGGCGCGACGGGTCGACGCCGACCACCCGGGCCCCGGCGCCGGCCAGGGTCCGAGCGACGTCCCCGGTGCCGGTGCCCAGGTCCACCACGTCCTGGCCCGGCAGCCCGACGCCGAGCGCGCGCAGGCGCCGGAAGGTCTCGGCCGGGTGGCCCTGGCGGTGGCGCGCGTAGTCGGCGGCGGCCACGCCGAAGTCGACCCGAGGCGGCGGTCCATCATATGGATTGTCGATCAATGTATTTGTCATGGCATCCTCTCCGATGACGTGATGCGCCCTTTGGTCGACGGAGAGAAGCTTGAATCGTCCATCAACCAATCGACTGGCGAGGAGGTCCTGACCGCGGCCGCGGCCTGCGCGCTGCTCGACGTCAAGCCGGCGACGCTGTACGCCTACGTCAGCCGCGGGCTGATCCGCTCGCTGCGGGTGGGGCGAGCCCGGGCCCGGCTGTACGTGGCCAGCGACGTGCGCCGCGTCGCCACCCGGGCCGCCGCGCGCCGCGGTCACGGCCCGGTCGCCGCCGGCGCGCTGCGGTGGGGCGAGCCGGTCCTGGAGAGCGCCATCACCTCGGTCCACGCCGGCGTGCTGGCCTACCGCGGCGTCCCTGTGACCCGGCTCGTCGACGACGGGGTCGGGTTCGAGGCGGTCGCCGCGCTCCTGTGGCAAGCCGCGCCGGCGCCGTGGCCAGCGCCGCGGGCCCGCGCGGCCCACGCCCCGTTGCCCCCGGTGACGGCGATGCTGGCCGCGCTGCCCCGGCTGGCCGCCGCCGATCCACACCCGTGGCTGGCCACCGTCCCCAACGAGCAGGCCCGTGCCCGCGCGCTGTGCGTGGCCCTGGCCGCCGCCACCGGCGCCCGGTTCGCCCGCGGCGACGGGCTGGCGCGCGCGCTGTGCCGCGGGCTCGACGTGCCGCTCGCGCACGGCGCGCTGGTCGACGCGGTGCTGGTCGCGGTGGCCGACCACGAGCTGAACGCGTCCACCTTCGCGGCCCGGATCGCCGCTGGCGCCGGCGCCGACCTGTACGCCTGCGTCGGCGCCGCGCTGTACACGTTCACCGGCGCCCGCCACGGCGGCGCGCCGGCTCGGATCGCGGCGTTCCTCGACGATCTACCCCGCCAGCGCGTCGCCGCGGCGTTGCGCGCCCGCCTGGCCCACGGCGACGGCCTCCCCGGCTTCGGGCATCCGCTGTATCCCGCCGGCGACCCGCGGACCCGGGTGCTCCTCCCGCTGCTGCCGCGGGCGACCACCGCGGCCGGCCGCCGCCGGCTCGATCATGCCCGCGCCGTCATCGACGCTGGCCACGCCTTGACCGGCGAGCACCCGTCGCTGGACTACGCCCTGGTCATGGTCGCCGCCGCCCTCGGACTGGCGCCGGCCTGGGCCGGCGGCCTGTTCGCGCTGGGCCGATGCGCCGGGTGGATCGCCCACGCCCTCGAGCAGCGCGCCAGCGGCGGCTTCCTGCGGCCGCGCGCGCGCTACGTCGGCCCGCCGGTCACCGATCCCGGCGCCAGCTCCAGCAGCTCGACCGCGGCCGGATCCGGAGCGCGGTGGAGCGACGGATCGATCAAGTAGAGCACCGCGCCGTCGGCGTCGCCGGGGTGGATGCCCAGCCGGTAGCGGACCCGGCCGACGCGATCGACCTCGAGCGTCCGGCGTCCGGACAGCGTCTCGGCCAGGGGCGGATCACAGAACCGCGCCAGCTCGGCCACGCACTTGGGGTGGCCGGTGTGACCGCACACCTGGGCCAGGCCGCGCGGCAGGGCCCGCGGGTGGTAGCGCCGCGGCCGCACCGCCTCGCGCTCCCACCGGCGGTCGGCGCCTGGCCGCTCGGGGTCCGCCGGCCGGTGGTACAGGAGGCCGCCCCCCTCGGGCAGGTCCTCGTCGACCAGCGCGGTGGCCGCCCCGACGTGGACCGGGGCCAGCGCGGGCCGCGCCACCTCACCGCGTCGCCACGCCGGCGCCACCGCCGCGACCGCGGCCACCAGCAGGCCCTGCAGCGCGGCGGCGACCTCGTCCGCACCGGCGGTCGCGGCCAGGCCCAACCCGGCCACCTCACGCTCGGTCACCGCGGCGTGGGTCAGCAGCAGCGCCCGCCCCGACGGCGCGCGTGCCGTCGTCGCCAGCGTCATGCGCCGGGCCGTCAGCTGGTGCTGGACCAGCCGACGCTGCGCCTCGGTGAACGCCGCCAGGTCGCGCAGCACCAGCCCCGGGCCCGGCAAGCCCGGGAACTGGGCGGCGTAGGCGCGCAGCGCCGCCGCGTAGGCCCCCGGCTCGGCGGCGCGCTCGGCCAGCACCGCCGGGGCCGCCAGCGCCGCCGCCGCGAAGGTCGCGTCGTCGGCCGCGGCCAGCTCGTCGACCCGCGCCAGATCGTGGTTGCCGACCAGCACCGTCACCTGGGCCGGATCGTGGGCGCACAGCCACCGCAGCACCGCCGGGCCGTCACGGCGGGCGTCGTCGAGGGTGCCGGCCGCCCGTGTGCCGAAGTCGAAGTGGTCGCCGATGCTGACCAGCTGGACATCGGGGCGCAGCCGGCCGTCGTCGCCCAGCACGCCGGCGTGGTCGAGCACCGCGAACAGCTTGGCCGCGTGGCACTGCGGATCACCGATGGCCACCGACCGCACCCAGCGCGTCGAGCGCGCCGGCCAGCCGGCCCGATCGTCGAGCTCGCTGGCCAGCCCCGCCGCGCGCGCGGCCCGGTTCACGCCAGCATCTCGGCGAAGAACGTGGCCAGCTCCTCCTCGCGCGCGGCGGCGTCGCGCCGGCCCATGGCGATCAGCTCGCTGGCCCAGTTGCCGTCGAACAGCAGGTACGACAGCAGATCGTTCTCGCTGCCCGACTCGCCCGCCGCCATCCGCTCGATCAGCGCGCGGGTCACCGGGCTCGACACCAACAGCCGCCCGCTGTGGACGAACTCCGAGGCCAGCCGGCCGATGTCGACCGACGGCCGGATGTGCAGCGCCTCGATCGGCCGGATCTGCGCGCCGCGCACCTTCACCAGCTCGCGGTTCATCGTCTCGACGAACGTCGGCCCGAACGCGGCGGTGCCGGCCGCCAGCAGCGCGTTGAGGCGCCGCATGCGGTCGAGATCGTACTCGGTGTGATCGAGCATCAGCGCGTTGAGGGCCTTGCCCAGCAGGAACAGCGGCTTGGGGTAGCCGTCGGCCAGCACCGGCGCCGGCCGCGCCACCTCGTCGACGTGGCGCAACGACACCATCAGCATGCGATCGGCGCCCAGGCGGATGGCCGGCGACATCGGGGTGTTCTGGCGGAGGCCGCCGTCGGTGTAGAACGCATCGCCCACCTTCACCGACGGGAACAGCAACGGGATCGCGGCGGACGCCAGCACGTGGCGTGGGCCGATGCGGGCCTCGACGTGGCGCACGAACGGGTCCTTGCTCCACCCGGTCGGCATCGGCCCGGCGCACGCCACGAACACCACGGTGTGGCCGCTGCCGACGTGGGTGGCCGACACCGTCATCGCGTGGAGGGCGCCCGACCGCAGGTTGCGCTCGATCCGGCTCCACGGGATGGTCTTCACCACGAACCGCTCGAGCCCGGCGGTGTTGAGCATGCCGCCGTAGCGGTAGGTGCCTGGCTCCGGCGGCGGCGGCGGCCGACCGAAGAGCTGCCGCACGCCGCTCCACAGGTCGCGCGCGCCGAGGCCGATCAGCTCTTCGATGCGCAGCGCCCGCCAGGCGTCGGTGAGCCGGCGGGCCTGGGTCGCGGGATCGGCCATGGTGGCTGCCAGAAACGCCGCGTTGATCGCGCCCACGCTGGTCCCGGTCACGATGTCGATCGGCACGTGGCGCCCCAGGCGCCGGGGCAGATCCTCGCGCAGGTACTCGATGATCCCGGCCTCGTAGGCGCCGCGGGAGCCACCGCCCGAGAGCACGAGGCCGACCTTGGACCGCGTCGGTGGTGCCATCGCCCCATTGTTTCGCGCCCGCCGTGGCTTTGTCCACGCGCGGACCGTGAAACCTGGCCGCGCTCGTGGTGTCGTCGTCGCATGCTCGGTCACGCCCCGCCGCGGTCCCTGGTCGCCCTCGCCGTCGTCGTCGTCGCCGCAGCCACCGGCGCGGCCCGCGCAGCGGACCTGTCCGACGGCCGCGAGACCGCCTGCACGATGACCGTCCGGACCCTCGGCCCGGTGGCCACCGTGACCGAGGTCCACGACCTGGTCGGCGACCAGCCCACCGCGCTCGAGGCGCGCTACCAATTCGAGCTGCCGCCCGACGCGGCGGTCACCGACGCCACGGTCACCGTCGGCACCGCCCGGCCGATCGCCAGCGTCGCGGTCCCGGCCGACGCGCTGGCCACGCCCACCCCCGATCGGGCGCGGCTCAAGCTCGCCCCCGACGCCGGCCTGGTGCGCTGGCTGGCCACCACCGAGGACGACGCGCTGTACGAGGCCCGCGCCTACCCGGTGGCGCAGGGCACGCGCACCCGCCTGACCTTGACCTGGACCGCGCCGCTCGCCTATCGCGACGGGCGCCTGCAGCTCGAGGTGCCGGCCCGCGGCGAGGGCCCGGGCCTGGTCGCGTGCCGGGTCCAGCTCGACGCCCGCGCCGGCGCCGGCGTGACCGCCCTGGCCAGCGCGTTCATCAACGGCACCAAGGTCGCGCCGCGCGGCGGGGCCCTGGCCGCGCCCGGCGGACGCCCGCTGATCGTCGAGCTCGCGCCGACCTGGGCCGGCAGCGGCCCGGTGGCCGCGATGCGCTCGCGCGCGGTCGGCCCGGCGCGCGCGGTGACCTCGATCGCCCTGTACGTCCCGCCTCGCGCCAAGGCCGCGGCGTTCGCACCGCCGCGGCTGTTGTTGATCGTCGACGGCTCGCGCAGCCTGGTCGGCCCGGGCCGCGCGGCCGCGCGCGACCTGGTCGACGGGCTGGTGGCGGCGGTGCCGGCGACGACGCCGGTCCAGGTGATCAGCTTCGCCCGGACCAGCCAGCGCCTCCTCGGGGACTGGACGCCGGCGCGCGCGGCGCGCGGCCAGATCCGGGCCGCCCTCGACGCGGTGGTGCCGGCCGGCGGCACGGACCTGCCCGGCGCCCTCAACCTCGCCGGCACGACGATCGGCGACCTGCCAGCCCGGGTGGTGGTCATCACCGACGCGGTCTTGCCCACCCGGCTCCGGCCGGCCGATCTCCTCGGCGCGGCCATGATGTCGGCCCAGACCACCACGCTCGACGTGCTGGTGCCGGTGGTGCCCGGCGCGCCCTTGCCGAGCCGGGAGGTCCTGGCGCCCCTGGCCTCGGCGTTCCACGGCCAGGTGCTGGCGGTGCGCACCACCGAGCTGGCCGCGCGGCTACCGACCCTGCCGCGTCAGCTCGCCGACGCTCCCGCGCTGGTCGACGCCAGCGTGACCGTCGACGGTGAGGCCATGACGGTCGAGCTGCCGGCGACGATCGAGCCCGGCGCGGGCGTAGTGGTCCACGTCAGCCACGCCGGCCCGCCGGCCCGGCAGGTGCGGGTGGTCGGGCAACGCGGCGCCGACGTCGTCGCGGTCACGGCGATCGCCCTGCCGGCGACGGTCGACCCGTGGCAGGTGGTGGCGGCGGCCGACGGTCGGGTCGCGCGCGACACCGCGGGCCTCGACCCCGCGGACGTCCTGGCCCTGGCCCGGGCCACCCCGACGGTGACCCTGCAGTCCGCGCTCGCGCTGGTCGATCCGGCCAGCCCCGGCGGCGGCCCGCGCATCGAGTTGGCGCGCACCACCGGCGCGTTCACGCGCACGCCGCCCGCGACGGCCGACGTGCTCGACCCGCCCGATCCGACGGCGCTGGCCGCGGCGGCGCCGGCCGCCACCGCCGCGGACGACAACCTGCCGGCGTCGACCTACCAGTACCTGATCAAGTACCAGCTGTGGCCAGCGGTCGAGATCTGCTACCGCGACGCGCTGCGCGGCCAACCGCGCTGGTCCGGCACCCTCGACGTCACGCTCGAGATCGCCCGCGGCGAGGTCCACGACGCGCGGTTCGGCGGCACCACCATGCCGTCAGCGTTCGTGGCCTGCGTCGCCGCCGCCGCCTACCAGCTGGAGGTGCCGACCTACGCGCTGGCCGGCCTGGCCGAGACCATCGCGGTGATCCACAAGCCGATCGTGCTGCGGGCGCCGGTCGCCGACGAGGAGCCCCGCCTGGACGAGGCCCTGGACGTGCCGGCGGTCGAACCACCGGCGCCACCGCTGCCGTAGCCCAGGCGACACCCACACGCGGGGGCAGGTGCGATACCCTGGGCGCGATGATCGATCGACGCTGGTACAGGACGATCGCGGTTGCCACCGCGCTGGTCGCCGCGAGCTGCGGTGGCACCAACACGCCGGGCGGTGGCGGCGATCCCGACGCCTCGAGCTCCGACGCCGCGGTCGACGCCGGCGGTCCCGACGCCGACCTGTGCACCGGCGGCACGCTGTGCGGCGAGCCGGTCACGTGCTGCGGCGCCGGCAGCGAGTGCGTCGACGATCGCTGCCTGGCCGAGTGCTCGAGCGGCGTGCGGTGCGGCGCCGACCTCACCACCTGCTGCAACACCGGCGAGGTGTGCCTGGCCCAGGCCTGCGTCGTCCCGGGGGCAGCCTGCGGCGACTCCTACGACTGCCAGCCCGGTGAGTTCTGCGAGCCCACCCTGGGCCAGTGCCTGCCGCAGCCCGATCCGCTGACCTGCGAGCTGGTCCCGCAATTCTCCGACCTGATGGTCACCGAGGAGTGGTCGTACACCGCCGACCAGATCATCTCGATCCCGGTGGTGGCCAACCTCGACGGCGCTGGCGCGCCCGAGGTGGTGCTCAACCTGACCCAGCAAGACGGGGCCGGCTTCCCGGGCGGCCGGATCACCATCCTCGACGGCGCCACCGGCGCGGTGAAGCTGCCGCCCATCCCCCACAACCCGCCGCAGAGCTACGGCTCGCACGGCCGCTCGACCATCGCGCTCGGGGACGTCTCGGGCGACGGCCTGCCCGACGTGCTGTACGCGTCGCGGGTCGACGCCACCTTCAAGAGCCTGATCGTCGCCATCGATCGCACCGGCGCGGTGCTGTGGACGTCCCACGCCCCCGGCGGCGCGCCGTACCGCTTCACCATCGAGAACGCGGCCATCACCCTGGCCAACTTCGACAGCGATCCCATGGCCGAGCTGGTCATCGGCGGCGCGCTCATCGACCACGACGGCACCGTGCTGTGGGATCAGGGCGGCAACGGCGCCGGGCCCACCCTGGGCACCAACAACACCTACACCGGCGGCATCGCCGCGGTGGCCGACCTCGACGGCGACGGCCACCCGGAGATCATCACTGGCAAGCAGGCGTGGAAGGTGGCGTGGCAAGCCGGCCCGCCGGCCACCGCGACGGTCACCCCGTACTGGACTTACAGCGGCCCCGACGGCTACCCCGCGGTGGCCGACCTCGACGGCGACGGCGTGCCCGAGGTGGTCCTGGCCGCCGCGGCCCAGGTCCACATCCTCGAGGGTCGCACCGGCCAGCTGTGGTGCGGCCGCGACCCGACCGGCCTGGCCTGCCTCATCCCGGCGTTCCGCACCCAGCCGTTCGCCATCCCCGGCGGCGCCACCCAGAACCGCGGCGGGCCGCCCACCATCGCCGACTTCGACGGCGACGGCCGCCCCGAGATCGGCGTCGCCGGCGGCCACAGCTACTCGATGTACGATCTAGCCCGCCCCGGCGAGGATCTGTCGGGGGTGACGCCCACGCCCGGCGCCGGCGCCATCTTCGCGCGGTGGTCCCAGGTCACGCAGGACCTGTCGTCGAACGCCAGCGGCTCGTCGGTGTTCGACTTCCAGGGCGACGGCGCAGCCGAGGTGGTCTACAACGACGAGTGCTACATGCGGGTGTACTCGGGCCCCGACGGCCGGGTCCAGCTGACCATCCCCAACACCACCGGCACCATCCACGAGTACCCGCTGGTGGTCGACGTCGACGGCGACGGCAACTCGGAGATCATGGTGGTCGCCAACCAGGCCAACGCCGCCACCGACTGCCCCGGCGTCACCCCGCGCAGCGGCTTGTTCGTCTACGGCGACGCCCGCGATCAGTGGGTGCCGACCCGGCGGGTGTGGACCCAGCACGCCTACCACGTCACCAACGCCACCTCGGCCGGCAACGTGCCGTTGGTCGAGGACGACAACTGGACCGCGCCCGGCCTCAACAACTACCGGCAGAACGTGCAGGGCGACGGCGTGTTCAACGCGCCCGACCTGGCGGTCGACCTGGCGGTCGGGCTCGCGCAGTGCGAAGGCGGGCAGCTGGTGCTGCGCGCCCGCGTGACCAACCTGGGCGCGCTCGGGGTGCGCCCGGGCGTCGCGGTGACCTTCTACCGGGGCACGTCGGCGGCCGGGCCGGTGATCGCCACGGCCACGACCACCGTGCCCCTGTTGCCGGGGCAGTCGACGGTGCTCACCACCACCGTGCCCGATCCCGCCAGCCCGACCGACTTCTTCGTCACCGTCGACACCCCGCCCGGCATGGTGGCGGAGTGCGACGAGACCAACAACGCCGACGGCGCCTCCAACGTGGCCTGCCCGCGCGTCGAGTAGCCGCGCGGTTGCACGACACCCGCGCGGGAGTAGCATGCCGGCGTGCAGCTCGATCTCGACCGTGACCTCGACGACGCGCAGGTCCGTGCCCGGCTGGCCGACCAGGGCTTCGCCACGCTGACCGCCTCGGCCCTGGCCCGGTTGGCCGGCACGTCCGAGCTGCCAGCGTTGGCGCGCTACTGGGACGACCTGCCACCCGATCCACACCTGCGCGACGGCGGGAGCTACCGATCCCGCCGCCACGGCTGCGCCATCGCCCACCTGGCCGGCGGGCCGGTGCGCCTCGAGGAGGTGCCCCACCGCGCGCACTGGCAGTCGACCGCGTACAACGCGCTCCACGGCGGCATGGAGCGATGGTTCGCGCCGCTCGACCCCGGCCTGGTCCATCAGCCGGCCTGGCGGGCCGTGGTCGGCCACCTCGCGCGCACCTTCGCCGCCGTGCGCCGGCCGGTCGACGATCGGTTCTACGTCGAGGCCCACCCGTTCCGGATCGACACCGACGGCGGCCTGGGCCGGCCGACGCCGGAGGGCGCCCACCGCGACGGCGTCGACTTCGTCGCGGTGATCCTGGTCGCGCGACATCTGATCGTGGGCGGCGAGACCCGGGTGTTCGAGGCCGCCGGCCCCACCGGCATGCGGTTCACCCTGACCGCGCCGTGGAGCGCACTGGTGCTCGATGACACCCGCGTCATCCACGAGTCGACGCCCATCCAACCCACCGGCGACGTCCTCGGGCACCGGGACACGCTGGTGCTGACGTTCCGCAGCGGCGGCTTCCAGCAGCCGTAGGCCGCCCGCGCTGCACCGGGGTGTGGGCGCCGATCACGGTCGGTCGACATGTGATCGATCCGATCGCCCGGGTGCCTCGTAGTGCTCCTGGCCAGGGGAGAGGCGGGGGAAGGACGCCGCAGTCGCCGCGTCAGATCCCCCGTCCGCCCTTGGGAGACCTGACACTTACCTACAGGAGACGACATGAATACCGTCACGAAAGCGCTGATCGGCGTCACCGCCATCGGGCTCGCCGCGGGCATCGCGGCCGACTGGCGCCAGACGCCACTCGCGCGAGCCGCAGACCACCTCGACCCGCCGGGCCGCACCGACCCGTCCGGCGGCGCCGCCGACCGCGCCGCCGACATCGCGGACGTGTTCGCCTGGCACCAGGGCACGGGCGCCAACGCCCACCTGGTCACCATCCTCACCTTCGACGGCCCCAACATGCCGGTCGCGGGTCAGGCGATGTCGTGCGACCGCGACGTGCAGTACGCGATCCACCTGGACAACGGCACCGCGCAGTTCACCATCGACGCGCGCTTCGGCAAGGACGACCAGGGCACGTGCTTCGTGCGCCTGACCGGCGTCCCCGGCGCCGGCAACGCCACCCTGGCCGGCCCGATCGAGCGGCCGTTCACCCGGGCCGGCGTCCAGATCTTCGCCGGCCTGCGCGACGACCCGTTCTTCTTCGACCTCACCGGCTTCCGGGAGACCCTGCAGATGGGGACGATCCGGATGGTCAACGACCGCGACTTCTTCGCGGGCAAGAACACCTCGGCGCTGGTCGTCGAGTTCCCCCTCGCGGCCGTGAGCCCGACCGGCCAGCCGGTCCGCGTCTACGGCACCACCGCGCGCATCGGAGGCGTGTGATGAACAAGTTCCTGATCTCGTCTCTGGCCTTCGGCACGCTGGCAGCGATTGGCTGCGGCGGCGACGACGGCGCCACCCCCACCCCTGACGCTGCCGTCGACGCGCCCCCGGCCGGCACCCTGTGCGAGACGTACTGCGCCAACATGGACGCCAACTGCACCGGCGACAACGCGCAGTACCTGAACACCGCTGACTGCATGAGCTTCTGCGCCGAGGCCGGCTGGCCCGACGGCGCGCCCGGCGCGATGGCCGGCAACTCGCTCGAGTGCCGCGTCTACCACAGCGGCGCACCGGCGGCGTCCAACGGCGCCCTGCACTGCCCCCACGCCGGCCCCACCGGCGACGGCGTGTGCGGCACCGTCGACTTCCGCACCGACGCGCCGACCGCGTACACCCGGGTCGACGCCATGGGCATGCCGGCGGTGTCGACCGCGCTGGTCGGCAGCACCATGAAGAACGCCTACAACGACGCGTCGCCCGACTCGAGCGGCTTCGTCAGCGAGTTCGTCACCAACCTGACCGGCGTCCACGCCGCCCTCGACGACGATCTGACCGGCCTGGGCCTGACGCCGTGCGCGGCCGGCTCGACCTGCGTCAGCCAGGAGGTCGCCCCGGGCGTGTCCGTCGCCTCGCTGATCGTCCCGTCGGATTCGCTCAACGTGAACCCGGCGGCCGCGGCCGGCTTCCCCAACGGCCGCAAGCTGTCGGACCCGGTGATCGACGTGACCCTCGCGGTCATCCTGCTCCGCCTCGGCATGCCGTGCGGGGCGGGCACCTGCACCCCGGCCACGCTGGCCTCGCTGCCGCTCAACCCGCCCGCGAACGACGTCGCATTCTCGACGGCGTTCCCCTACGTGGCCCCCATCCACGCCCCGTGAGCACCATGCCCCGAAACCGAATCGTGGTGTTTGCGAGCATGGCGGTCGCGGTGGCTGGGGCCTCCTTTTTGATCCCGGCCGCGCTCTCGCTGCGCGACCCGGGCTCCCCGGCGCGCCTGGCCGCCCCCGGCCCAGCTACCGCCGCCGCGCCGACCGAATACCAGCAGGCGCTGGCCGCGCTCGACGCCAAGATCGAGGCCGCCGCCCACCATGCCGCGCGCTACCCGCGCGACTGGTCGCACCTCGAGACCCTGGCCTCGCTGCAGCGCACCCGCGGCACGCTGACCGGCGACTTCGAGGACTACGCCCAGGCCCAGGCGACCCTCGACCGCGCGTTCAAGGTCGCGCCCGACGGTGCCGGCCCGCTGCTCGAGCGCGCCCAGCTGTCGTACACCCTGCACCGCCTGCCGGCCGTCGCGCGCGACCTGGCGACCGCCGAGCGGTCGGCCTTGCTCCAGGCTGGCGAGCGCAGCGCCATCACCGCGTTGACCGCCGACCTGGCGTTCCACACCGGCCACTACGCCGACGCGCTGGCCGGCTTCCACAAGCTCGAGCAGCAAGACCGCCACGCCGGCAGCTCGTTCCGGCTGGCGCTGTACGCATGGAAGACCGGCGACTTCGCCGAGGCCGAGCGCCGGCTCGACGAGGGGGCCGACCTGGTCGGCAGCCCGCGCGGTCGGCCGCGGGCCTGGTTCGAGCTGCAGCGCGGCCTGACCCACCTCGACCGCGGCCAGCTCGATCTGGCGCTGGCGCACTACTACAAGGCCGAGCAGATGTTCGGCGGGTGGTGGCTGGTCGACGAGCACATCGCCGAGGCCCTGGCCCGCAAGGGCGACACCGTCGAGGCCGAGCGCCGCTACCGCGACCTGGTGGCGCGCACCGGCAACCCCGAGTTCATGGACGCGCTGGCCGACCTCATCGTCGACCGCGCGCCCGAGGAAGCCGCGGCGCTGGTGGCGCGGGCCACCGCCCACTACGACCACTGGCTCACCGTGTTGCCCGAGGCCAGCTACGGCCACGCGCTGCACCACTTCCTCAAGCACGGGACCTCGGCCCAGGCCCTGACGCTGGCCCAGGCCAACTTCGAGCTGCGCCCGGGCGGCGAGGCGGAGGTGCTCCTGGCCCAGGCCCTGCTGCGGGCCGGCCGCTGCGACGAGGCGCGGGCCCACACCGACGCGGTCCTGGCCACGCCCTACCGCACCGCCGACACCCACGCCACCGCCGCCGCCGCCCAGGCCCGCTGCGGCGACCCGCAGCGCGCCGCCACCCAGCGCGGCCTCGCCAACGCCATGCGCCCCGACGCCATGGCCGAGGTCGCCTACCTGACCCCGTAGCGAGGCGGGCCGGCCACCGCAGGCCGAGCGGGACCTACACCCGGCGGACGGCACCGGGTGTAGGCTCGCGCGGTGGGAGGACCGCCGCCTGTCAAGCCACGACGGCAGCAGACCGGCGGGCAGCGCGACGTCGACGACACGACCCAAGCACCGGGCCGGGCTCGCGGCGGCGCCACGTCCCCGGCGCGCGTGACGCGCGCGCCCGCCATCGTGGCGGCGGCCGGACCGCCCGGAGGCGACCTCCTGGCCTTCATGCCAGACCCAGCGCAGTTCGCCATGCGCGAGCAGCGCGAGACACTAGGTCATGGGCTGACCATGCCGGCCCCGCTGACCATCGAGCACCGCGCCTACCGCACGCAGACGACGAACCTCGCGGTGTTCTCGGCGCAGGCGCTGGCGATCGATCAAGACTCCGGCGTCCACAGCGGCACACGCTTCGAGATCGAGGCGCGCGAACCGCCGCGCACGTCCCAGAGCTGGCTCGTCACCGACGAGATACCGTGGCTCACGACGGCGACTGACTACGACGTGGTGGTGCGTTACACGCGCGCCCTGGCCTACGTCAACGGCGACGGCGATCAGCTGCAGGTCACGGTCAACGGCTGGCTGGGGTACACCGCCAGCCAGTGGGCGGGCATCGGGGTGTGGCCGACCGACAGCGGATCGTTCGCGGCGCTGCTCGACAAGCGCGCGAACGCCGGCTCGTCGACGGTGTCGGTGACAGCCCGCGGGCGCATCGGCGATGTCACCAGCAGCCACATCACCGCCGCCGTCACGCTGCGGGGTCAGTACGAGGAGGCCGCGGCGTTGCTCATGAGCTCGCTGGGCGTCACGGCGACGCTGGGGGCCGGGCCCGATCCCCGCACCGCCTTCCTCGCCCCCCACGCCGCGGTCGGGGAGCAACACGCCGCCGCCGCGGCCTTCTTGCGCTGGGTGCTCGAGACGACGGAGGCGCGGATCGTCGCGCAACTCGACGTCGACTTTCCCCGCGACCTCGCGCGCCTGCAGGGGCTCTTGCTCGAGGAGTACATCGACGGCGACGACGAGCGAGCGATCATCGAGATCATCCGCACCTGGTCCAGGCACCGCGACGTCTTGCATGCCTCCGGCCGCAGCTACTTCGATGAGTTCCTGAACGCCTTGCGACAATCGTCGTGGTCGCGCGACTACGGCCTGTTCACCGGCAGCTCCACCTCGTTCTACACGAGCTTGTTCGAAGAGACCGAGGAGAAGGCCGGTGAGATCACCTCCCTCATCGCCACCAACAGCCGAGCGTTTGGCGACTACGTGCCGGCCTGGGACCTGGAGGCCCAGGGCCGCGCCCCCAACCCCGAGCTGACCAAGCAGACCGCCAGCCGGGTCCTCGACGCGCTCAAGGGCTACACCTCGGGCGACGACGAACACCTGATCTTGCAGACCATGACCGGCCTGCCCGGCCCGACCCAGCGCGCAGTGTTGCAAGACATCATGTCTCGCCACGACGAGCGCGAATACCTGGTGTTCGGCAAGTACGGCGAGGCGTGGGGCGGCGGGATGCTGTACTGGCTGTTCGAGGAGCTCGACGCCGACGATCGCGCGGAGCTGTCGAAGGACCTCGTGGCCAAGGGAGTCCTCGACGCCAACATGGCCGCAGTGCTGGAAGCGGGCCGCGGCTGGGGTGGCAAGTGGCTGCCATTCACGACCCGCAAGGCGCAAGAGGGCGCGCAGTTCTTCGCCGAAAAGGCCAACGAGGGACACTGGTGGGCATACCCGCTGGGTGTCGCGTGTAGCCTGTGGCTCCCGGAGACCGCGGGGACGACGGTGGCGACCATCACCGCCGCGCGCGTGCTTCCCGGCGTGGCGCGCCTGCACCCGTACGTCGCAACCGGCCTGCTGACCACCGGCACGTTCCTGAGTTCGTACGAGCTTGGGATCCACGCGCAGGAGCTGGCCACCGGCAAGGATCCCTACACCGGCCGCGAGCTGTCGCGCGAGGAGATGCTCCAGAGCGCCCTGCTCGGCGTGTCGTCGGCGCTGTTCCTGGGGGCGGGGTTCGCGTCGGCGCCAGGCGTTCAGCGCGAGCTGTTCTCCGCGCGTGCTCCGAGGTTCACGCTGCCCCCGGGCTTCGAGGTGGGCCAGACCGAGCTCCCCGCGTTTACACCGCGCGGTCAATCATTCGGTACGCCGTTCGGTGAAGAGGGTGTGCAGTACGTGCGCCACGCCGCCACCGGCGAGGTGTTCGAGATCCGCGGCGCGGCCGGCGGCGATCGCTTCACGGTCACGCGCCTGTCGACCGGAGAGCAGGTCACGATCGGCCGCGACGGCGCGGTCATCCCTGGCCCGGCGGGATCCTTGCCCGCCAACGCGCAGTCGATCGCCGACGCGCTGGCCGCGGTGACCACGCCGCCGGCCGGCGGCGCCGGGACGGCGATCGTGCCGACGACCGGCGGGGCGATCGACCCGGTGGGGACCGGACCGGGCCCGGGCATCGCGCCGTCCGCGCCACCCACCGGATTCGTGCCGTACGCACCCCCGACCGGGCTCGCGCCGTACGCGCCTCCGACCGGGCTCGCGCCGTTCGGCGCCACCACCACGGCGGTGCCGAGCCTGGTCCTGACGCCGACCTTGACGCCGACCTTGGCGCCGGCGCTAACGCCGACCCTGACGCCAGCCGTCGATGCCGCGACCCTGGCGCAGATCCGCGGCGGCACACCTGGCGTCATCCGCGACGCCGCGGCGCTGACCGACGCCCAGGTCGTCGCCTCGCTCGACGCCCAGCTCGCCAAGGTGACCCCGACCAACGTGGATGAGCTGGTCGCCGCGTTCCCCGGCCGCGAGGCGGCCGCGCGCCTCGTCCTGGCCCGCGCCTCCGGCTTCGGACCGATGGAGGCGATGAACGGGCTCCGCGCGGCCATCGACCAGCACCTCGCGGATGGCAAACGGCTGTTCGCCCCCGGGCGGGGCTCGCTGGCCGACAACCTCGCCTACCTGTCCGACAAGGCGATGTTCGAAGGACAGCCCGGTGTCAACCATCAGGCAGCGGCCATGGTCGCGACGACGACGCAGCTCGAGAACGGCGCGATCGTCCTGCTCGATCGCGTGGTGCTCGACATGATCGCCAACGACGCGACCTTCGCCGCGGAGCTCGTCAGCAAGCACTGCGTGCTGGTCGAGCCGCGCGGGCTCGTCGGCGGCATCAGCATGTTCAACACCCCCCAGGCCATGCAGCTCGCCGATCACACCGCGCGCATTCTGGCCCGGGCCGATGCGATCATGGCCGGCGGCCCCATCGATCTCGAGGCGGCGATCGCCCAGGCGCTGGCCGCGCCCACGACGCAGGTCCTGGCCGCGGCCGGGGTGACCAACCCGGTGGAGGTGGTCGACCCAGGCCGCGCCGCGGCCACCGACAGCGCCACCATCTCAACCCAGGTCTCGGGTCGACAGGGCATGACCCCGGATGAGCTTTCGGCCGCGCTCGCCACCCGACCCGCTGGCGAGCGCGCCATGATCCGAGAGCTGTTGGCTCACCAAGGCGAGGTGTTCAGCCCGCGACGCTTTGCCGAGGCCCTGCTCGCGAAGCACCAGGAGATCCTCGCGCGCGCCGCCGCGATGTCGATCCCGGCTGACAAGGTGTACTTCCTGATTCCGCTCAAGAACAAGAGCTACGGGATGATCGCGATGGCGCACCGCGAGGCGACCAACACGCCGTCGAACCGCTACCTGAACGGCCCGGAAGACGTGAAGGGCCTCGGCCCCGACACGATGGTGGTCATCTTCGATGACGTCGGCGGCAGCGGCGACAGCCTGCACCAGGCCGTCGCCGCGATCGACAAGGGCAAGCACCCCATGGTCTTCGCCCCCACGACGAGCTACCCGGGCCATGTGATGGTGGCGCCGATGGTGTCCACCGAGGCGGCCGCGGCGTTGTTCGCGGGCACCGGACGCTACGGCCCGAGCGGGCTCGACGCCGTCACCGGGCTCGAGTTCCGCCCGCAGGCGATGGCGCGCGCGCTCACGGAGTCGGTGTTTTTCCGTGGACTCGACGCGACCCAGCAGCAGACGCTGTCCGATATCGTCGGCAAGAAGGGATTCGGTCAGAATGCGCTGTCCATGGCGTTCCCGTACATGTCCCCCGACAACAACAACGGACTCTTCTATGAACTGTTCGCCAGGTTCTACATCATGAACCGCAACCAGAAGGCAGCGAAGGTGCCATGAGGCAGGTCGACGAGGGCGCCCTGCAGCGCCAGATCCTCGAGGCGGTCGCCGTCGCGTCCGCCACGGGCCGCCACGCGGCAGAACCGCTGGCGTCGATTTCGGACATCGAACCGATCAGCCTGAACGAGTTCCGCTACTTCGGATACGAGTTGCGGACGGCGCTGGTGGACGACGCGGAGAAAGACCATGCGCAGCTCGTGCGGCTGCAAGCCTTCGACCTGACGTCTGCCCCCGAGCCAGTCGCGGTGATCCCGACCAGCGCCGATGGGCGCAGCGTGGTGAGTCTGACCCGCTACACCGCGTGCGTCGGCGAGCGGCTAAAGAACGCCGCCGACCCTTCGATGTGGTTCCGGCCCGAGGCCTGTCGGCGGTTCTGGGACGAGATGCAGCGGCTCGCCGCCGCCGGCATCATGCATCCGTTCGCTCGCCACCCGATGCACTGGTGGGTCGGCGAAGACTCCGGCACCATCGTCCTCGATAGCTGGTCAGCGGTGCGGTACGGCAGCCCGAGCGACATCGAAGAGCTGCTGCGTACCATCAGGAACACGCTCGACTGGCGGACCCAACAGCCCGCGGGGGAGGAGGAAGCGATGACGTTCGATGGGAGGCTCAACATGGTGGGGCTCGTGGCGCGCTGGCGCGCGGATCCACGCAGCGCGGGCGCCGAGCGCGGCCCGGCCTTTCACGCGTTCCTGCGGCAGCATCTGCGGGCGCGCCTGCGCATCGCGTTCGACGCCCGGCGCGTGCTCCTGCCGGTCATCCATCCGGTGTCGCACGCGGCGGCGATGGCCAACGCGCGGCTCGTGGTCGAGGCCGGTGGTCGCGGCGTGTTCGTGATCAACCAGGGCATGAACACCGACGAGGTCTTGCGCCTCGTGCTCGACCTCCGCGCCGAGTTCCCATCGCTGTGGGTGGGCATCAACCTATTGGGCATGTCGCCCGCCGCGGCCCTCCACCACGCGCTCGACCGGTGCCAAGGCCGGGTCGACGGGCTGTGGGCCGACAACGCCGATGTGTCGCTCGGCGAGATCGGGCCGCGAGCGCGTGAGCTCCTGGCGATGCGGGAGAAGATGTGCTGGCTCGGACTCTACTTCGGAGGCGTGGCCTTCAAGTACCAGACCCCAGTGGCCGACGAAGACCTCGAGGCCACGGCGCGGCTGGCCGCGGACTACGTCGACGTGGTGACCACCAGCGGCCCCGGCACTGGCATGGAGGCGGACCAACACAAGACGCACCGCATGCGCCGCGGGCTCGGCGGCGATGGCGCGCTGGCCCTGGCCTCTGGCGTCACCGCCACCAACGCCGACCGCTACCTCGACGACGTGGACATCTGTCTCGTCGGCACCGGCCTCGAGCGGGAGTTCGGCGTGTTCGATCCCGAGCGCGTGCGGCAGCTGTTCGCGGTCTTCGCAGCCCGGGCGTGATCTCAGGTCGCGCTTTTTGGGAGCGCCTGGCGCGCGGCGTCGGCCCAGGCCCCGAAGTCGAGCGGGTTCACCAAGCGTCCCGCGCGGTGCAACTCGCGGGTCGCGCCGCACACGACGTCGGCCATCGACAGCGCCTCATGCCCGCGCGCCGCGGTGTGGGCGATCGCCGCCAGCACCGCGTTGCGGATCTGCCCGCCGCTCAAGTCGAACAGCGCGCCCAGGAGCTCGGGATCGACGTCCGGCGCCAGCCGCCCGACGGGCAGGAGCCGGCGCCACAGCTTCTCCCGCTCGGCGGCCTGGGGCGCCGGGAACTCCACGATGACGTCGATCCGGCGGACGAAGGCACCATCGAGGTCGTGACGCCGGTTGGTGGCGAGCAGCACCACGCCATCGTGCCCCTCGAGGCGCTGCAACAGGTAGCCGGTCTCGAGGTTGGCGTAGCGGTCGTGGGCGTCCTTGACGTCGGTGCGCTTGGCGAAGAGCGCGTCGGCCTCGTCGAAGAACAGCACGGCGCCGGCGGCGTCGGCCTCGTCGAACAGGCGCCCCAGGTTCTTCTCGGTCTCGCCGATCCACTTCGAGACGACCTGCGCCAGATCGATCCGGTAGAGGTCACGCTCGAGCTGTCCGGCCATGATCTGCGCCGCCAGCGTCTTGCCGGTGCCGGGCGGACCGGAGAACAAGCAGGTCAGGCCACGCGCCGCGGTGACGCCGTCGCCGACACCCCAGGCGGTGCGCATCTGGTCCTGGACCCGGGCCCAGCCGATGGCCAGGTCGAGCTCACGCCGACCCGGGGCGGCGACGATGAGCTCGTCGGGCGCACGTGGCGGCAGGTGACGCGCCAGCGCAGCCAGGCCAGCTGCGCCGGTGGCGCGCACCGCCCGATCGAGGGCGGCCGGCGTCGCGGCACCGTCGCCCAGGAACTCGCGCGCACGCCAGATCCGCGCCGGCCCGAAGCGATACCGAGCCGCCAGCGCGCGCGCTTGCCGCTCGGCGTCGACCCGCGCTCCCAGGACGCGCTGCCAGATCAGCGCGCGGCGTTCCTGTGACAGCGGCGGCACGGCGACGACGTGTGCCGCGCCGTCGTACTCCGTCAGCCAGTCGGGGGCGGTGTCTTGGATCCAGATCCGCGGGGACGACGACGACGCCAACCACCGCCGGGCGTCGTCGTCGGGTGACCCCTCCCGCTTGGTGATGACCACGACGGCGTTGCGCCACCGCGCGTCACGCTCGCGGTCGATCCAGGCATCGTCGCTCACGCCTGGGCCACTCAAGAAGAAGTCACACCCGAGGTTGGCGTGCGCGGCGACGGCCCCGGCCAGCGCGTGGCGGCCGCTGCCCGCGGGGCCCCACAGCACGACGAGGGGCGGATGCGAGCGGGCGATCGCCTCCCCCGCGTCGGCCACCGCCGAGCGAAGGTCTTCGCTCAACACCAGCGACGCCGCGCCGTCACGCGGTGGACAGACGAGGCGCCCCGGATCCTGCTCGGCCAGTCGCGTCCAGACCGCCGGCGGGCAACGCAGCTCACACAGCGGCAGCGCGACCGCGCCGTTGGTGTCCACCAGGTGCCACCGCCGGAGCCGCCCGGCCGGCCCCAGCGCGCGGCCGAGGTCGAGCCCACAGAGGTCAGCGACCGTCGCGACGCTGGGGTGGCCGGTCCCGACGCCGCCGTGCGTCCGCGCGATGGTCGTCGCGATCGTCGCGTCTAGGTCGGGCGCCGCGACCAACGCGAGGGCGCGACGTTCGCGCTGGTCGAGGTCGAACCGCGTGGCGGCGGCGTCAAGCGCCTCCGCGGCGGCGTCCGCATCGGGGTCGAGGCGTTCGAGCGCCCCGGCGACCGACGGATCGAGGCGTCCACGCGCCGTGAGAATCACGCCCGCGGCGATGCGTGCGACGGCGGCGACCATCGGCCGACGATACCTTGACTCCTGACGTCGACCCTACGCCAGGACGTGAACATCCACCGACGCAACGCCGCACCAAGCCGACCGAGCAACCAGGCGTGTCGACTCGCCCCACGTTCACGCCGCGAGCACCCGCCCGGACGCCTGCGTTCTCCCGGCACTCCCCGCGGACGGGCCGTCTTGGGAGGGAGGCTCGTCGGGGGCGTGACCCCGACGAGGGAGGGCTTGGCGACAAACCCGCCAGAAGCACCGTGGCTCAGGTTCACGCCCCGAGCACCCGCCCGGACGCTTGCGCTCTCCCCAACCTCCCGCGGACGGGTCGTCTTGGGAGGGAGGCTCGTCGGGGGCGTGACCCCGACGAGGGAGGGTTTGGCGACAAACCCGCCAGAAGCACCGTGGCTCAGGTTCACGCCCCGAGCACCCGCCCGGACGCTTGCGTTCTCCCGGCACTCCCCGCGGACGGGTCGTCTTGGGAGGGGCCCCGTGACACGGTAGCAGGTCAGCGCGGTCGGCGGCGGCGATCCCTGCCCCTCCCGCAAACGAATCGCAAGTGCCGGCCGACGTCCGACGACGTTGCGCGGGGAACGAGAATGCCTTCCACCAAGTGGCAGTGCGGGCGGGCCCGCGACATCGCCCGGCGATACTACGTCTTGGCGACACAGGGGCTGGCGCCGGGCGCTGCGCTCTCAACACAAGCCTCGGCGCTCGTGTAGCAGAATTCACCATCTCGCCCCACGGAACAGTAGGCCGTCGCGAAATCGACACAGTCCGGTCGCGCAGATCCGCGATTCTGAGCCAAGTGACGACAAAGACCGACGCTGCGAAAGCACATTCCGCTTTGTGGATATTCGCCCACAATCACGCAATGCCATCCATCACCTTCGCCCAGCCCCGCGAACTGCACAAATCCCTGGGAGTCAAATCGGGCTGAGTACTTGACCTCCGGATAGCAGACGACTCGCTCGAATCCCAGCGCACGCAACTTGCCAAAATCGACGTTGCGGTGAAGTGCTCGCAGAGTGTTCTCATCGCAGTACGGGAGGTGAAAAATTCCAAGAACAGTGCCCGCGGGTGGCAGGATGACCCAGTAGTTCCCTGAACCTGACGCGAGACCTGCCATCGACAACTCAAGCGCGAAATTGAAACGTTGCATCTCGCGCGCAGCCGGCTCGACTGGAGGCCAGCTATCGGGCACCGACGGCACCGCCGCCTCCCCGGCCGCGTCGACCTCGTCTACTTTCTGCGTGGGCTGGCGCGCACTCTCGTTGAAGTAGTCGCCGCCTTGTCGGGGCGGCCCACAACCGTCAAGGGCCATCGATGCGAGAATTCCGAGACACAATAGTCGCAAGCCCATGGCACGTAACGTCCCATAGCTCTTATAGAGATTCCAGGGGATCCGTGACCTCCCACGCCTCGCTGGAACACCCACCGTCCGAGTGGCTCAGGTTCACGCCCCGAGCACCCGCCCGGACGCCCGCGCTGGAACACCCACCGTCCGAGTGGCTCAGGTTCACGTCCCGAGCACCCGCCCGGACGCCTGCGTTCTCCCGGCACTCCCCGCGGACGGGTCGTCTTGGGAGGGAGGCTCGTCGGGGGCGTGACCCCGACGAGGGAGGGTTTGGCGACAAACCCGCCAGAAGCACCGTGGCTCAGGTTCACGTCCCGAGCACCCGCCCGGACGCCGACGCTCTCCCGGCACTCCCCGCGGACGGGTCGTCTTGGGAGGAGGCTCGTCGGGGGCGTGACCCCGACGAGGAGGGTTTGGCGACAAACCCGCCAGAAGCACCGTGGCTCAGGTTCACGCCCCGAGCACCCGCCCGGACGCCTGCGTTCTCCCCAACCTCCCGCGGACGGGTCGTCTTGGGAGGAGGCTCGTCGGGGGCGTGACCCCGACGAGGGAGGGTTTGGCGACAAACCCGCCAGAAGCACCGTGGCTCAGGTTCACGTCCCGAGCACCCGCCCGGACGCCGGCGCTCTCCCGGCACTCCCCGCGGACGGGTCGTCTTGGGAGGGAGGCTCGTCGGGGGCGTGACCCCGACGAGGGAGGGTTTGGCGACAAACCCGCCAGAAGCACCGTGGCTCAGGTTCACGCCCCGAGCACCCGCCCGGACGCCGACGCTCTCCCGGCACTCCCCGCGGACGGGTCGTCTTGGGAGGAGGCTCGTCGGGGGCGTGACCCCGACGAGGAGGGTTTGGCGACAAACCCGCCAGAAGCACCGTGGCTCAGGTTCACGCCCCGAGCACCCGCCCGGACGCCTGCGTTCTCCCCCAACCTCCCGCGGACGGGTCGTCTTGGGAGGGAGGCTCGTCGGGGGCGTGACCCCGACGAGGGAGGGTTTGGCGACAAACCCGCCAGAAGCACCGTGGCTCAGGTTCACGCCCCGAGCACCCGCCCGGACGCCGGCGTTCTCCCGGCACTCCCCGCGGACGGGTCGTCTTGGGAGGGAGGCTCGTCGGGGGCGTGACCCCGACGAGGAGGGTTTGGCGACAAACCCGCCAGAAGCACCGTGGCTCAGGTTCACGCCGCGAGCACCCGCCCGGACGCCGGCGCTCTCCCAACCTCCCGCGGACGGGTCGTCTTGGGAGGGAGGCTCGTCGGGGGCGTGACCCCGACGAGGGAGGGCTTGGCGACAAACCCGCCAGAAGCACCGTGGCTCAGGTTCACGCCCCGAGCACCCGCCCGGACGTCGGCGCTCTCCCGGCACTCCCCGCGGACGGGTCGTCTTGGGAGGAGGCTCGTCGGGGCGTGACCCCGACGAGGAGGGTTTGGCGACAAACCCGCCAGAAGCACCGTGGCTCAGGTTCACGCCCCGAGCACCCGCCCGGACGTCGGCGCTCTCCCGCACTCCCCGCGGACGGGTCGTCTTGGGAGGGAGGCTCGTCGGGGGCGTGACCCCGACGAGGGAGGGTTTGGCGACAAACCCGCCAGAAGCACCGTGGCTCAGGTTCACGCCCCGAGCACCCGCCCGGACGTCGGCGCTCTCCCCAACCTCCCGCGGACGGGTCGTCTTGGGAGGGAGGCTCGTCGGGGGCGTGACCCCGACGAGGGAGGGTTTGGCGACAAACCCTCCCAAAAGCGCGACAAACCCTCCCAAAAAGCTCAGTTCCCGAACCCGCCGGCCCAGGCCCCGGCGTTGACGGCGGCGGCGGACTGGGAGAACACCTGGAAGGCCTTGCGGATCTCGCCGCTGGTGTTGCCCGGCGTGAGGATCCAGCGGTCGGCGATGCCCATGTCGCGGAAGACCTTGGTGAAGTCGGTCGAGCCGTCGCTGATGCCCATGGCGGCGACGACGTGGTGCTCCTGCGCGGCCATGTCAGCCACGAGGGCGCGGACGTCCTTGGCGGTGGCGCGCCGCGAGCCGTAGTCGGCGCCGTCGGTGATGAGCAAGGTGACGGTGCGGACCGGGACGCCGGCCTGGGCCAGCTCGGTGCTCTTGGCGATGACGGTGCCGAGGAGCACGACGGTCTGGTCGTACAGCGGCGTGCCCAGGCGCGGGTCGTAGTTGGCGACGTCCATCGGCACGGCGTCGGCCAGCGCCACGTACGGGTACAGCACCGTGCCGTTCAGGTAGCGGGTATGGACGAACACGTCGCCGGCCTGGCGCGAGCGGCTCAGCGCCTCGAGCACCAGGTTGTGGCCGTCGCGCACCGCCGCGGTGTTGCCGGCCGCGGCGATCGACTGCGAGTCGTCCGGCATCATGGTCACCAGCACCACCTCGCTGGCGGCCACGTCGTCGACCGCGATGCCGAGGCCGGCCTGGATCTGGGCGCCCAGATCGACCACGTCGAGGACCGCGGCGGCAGCCCGGGACAGAGTGCCCTGCTGGCGGGCGTCGTCGAGGAGCTTCTTGGCGGTGCCCTTGGGGCGCTGATCGTCGTCGTGCTTGGACATGGGGTCTCCTGTCGATAGGTGAAGGTGAGGTCGGTCGGCGCAGGCGCTATCGCCAGGCGTCGAGGGGATCGGTCGAGCGCACCAGGTGCATGCCAGCGTCGGCGAAGCGCTGGAGCGCCGCCGCGGCCTGGTCGGTGAAGTCGACGGCGAAGCCACCGGCGCCGTCGGGGACGGTCACCGCCGACATGCAGTCGGTGAGGAGGTAGATCTTGCGGGCCAGGGCTGGATCGGTCGCGACGATCTCTGCCAGCAGGTCGTCGATCGTGCTCTTGACGCAATGGCTGGCGGCCTGGCCGGCGATGACCACCGCGTCGGCCCCGAGCAGCGTCTTCACGAACTGGGTGTTGCGCTGGGCCAGGGGCTGGCCGTCGAAGCGGTCGAGCACCTCGGGGCGCAAGACCGAGTAGTTCTCGGTGAGCGGGTTGCCGCCCTTCACCTCGACCCACGACTGGGCGCCGCGGACGAAGGCGTGGAACAGACGGGCCGCGTGGACCACGCCGGCCAGGGCGTGGCCGTCGGAGCCGAGCAGGCAGTGGGGCGGCCACAGGTACAGCTGGTACTTGCCGGCGCGCTCGAGCTCCTCGCAGTAGAAGCGGACCTGCCGGGTGAGCCACGCGTAGTTGCCACCGCACAGCCACTTGGCGACGGCCGGGTTGGGCCGCACCTCGCCTGCGGCCAGCTGGGCCGAGGTGACCACCCGGTGCGCGGTGAGCGGCTGGTCGGCGCCGTCGAGCCAGAACGACGGCGAGAAGATCTGGAACGCGAAGTGGGTGTCCATGGTGGCCGTGATGTCGGTGAGCGACGCCAGGTTCCGGTACACGAACTCGGCGATGCGCCGCGAGTCGTCGACGGCGCCGGTGCCGGAGCGGCCGCCGACGTAGAGCGAGCCCTCGGGGAAGCAGAAGTCCTTCTGCACGTCGATCAAGAGCAGGTGGACCCGGCGCTCGTCGGCGGCGGCCGGGCGGACGCCGTGGTCGGCGCGCCAGGTCGCAGCGCTAGCGGCCAGCGCGGCCTCGTCGGGGCGGTAGCCCCAGCGACCGGCGTCGGCCGGCTGGTAGTGGGACGGGAGCGGCAGAGACGAAGGGATGCGCGTAGCCATGGTGTCCTCCTAGCCCGCGACGCGGGCCGACAGCGTGAGCGCGACCGCCCGGGCCGGGCCGGTCGCGAGCGAGATGGGTGCGCCGGCCTTCCGGACGGTCAGGCCGTCGCGGGTGACCAGCAGGTCGTCGGCCGCGGTGCACAACGCCGCGGTCTCGGGGAAGCGGCGGGTGACGCGCGGCGTGCCGCCGTCGATCTCAACCCGCACGACGCCGGCGTCGGTCGGCACGAACAGGTACGGGCCCGCCGCGACCGCGCCGGCCAGGCCCAGCATCCAGTCGGCGTCGGCGACCGTCGTCTCGACCAGGCCGGTCACCGCGCCGCCGCTGACGCACACCAGGCGCAGGCGCTCACCGGCGCCGATGGCCTCGCGCCACCACAGCCAGGCGCGGTCCTCAGTCAGCGCACAGCCGTGGGCCACCACGCGGCCCTGGAACGGCGGCAGCCGGGCGCGATCGTCGAGGCCGCGGCGGCCCGGCGCGAAGGTGAACGCCACCGCGTAGCCCCCGGCGCGCCAGTAGCCGGCCCCGAGCGACAGGCCGACCCAGGCGTGGGTCGCGCCGGCCAGCACCTGGCCGACCGGCTCCGGTCCCAGCGTGCCGCGCCGGAACAGCGTCCCGCCCGCGAGCCACACCGCCGGCGCGCCGACCGCGACCGCCGCGGACACCGGCCACACGGTGCGCGCGAGGGACCGCGGATCGACCGCGCGGACGGTGACCGTGCCGGTGAGGACCACCGCCGCCGCGGCGTGCTGGCAGCAGGGGCAGCGCCGAGCGCCGTAGTCGATCGCGCAGGTGGCGCACCGGACCAGCCGGAGTCCGTCGAGGAGCGCCCGCGGGAAGGGGCCGCGCTGGCCGCGGTCGAACACCTGCCGAAAGTGGGCGGCCAGCGGCGCCGGCAGGCCGGCCAGCGGCGCCGCGGCCTTCGGGTACACCACGTCCGCGTCGAAGACGCTGGGGCCACGCAGCGGCCGCGCCGCGGGTGCGATGCGCGCCGCCGGGTCGCGCGGCTGGTGGACGCCGCCGAAAGGCCCGGTCCACGCCAGCGCGCGGAACAGCATCACCGTGAACGCGTACCAGTCGCTGTCGCGATCGTGGGGCGCGGTCAGGACCGGCGCCGGCGCCGTCCGATCACACAGCCGCGGGTCAACGTAGCGGTCGGTGAACACGTCGCAGCGCCAGGCGCCGTACTGGAGGCTGTCAGCGTCGATCAGGTGGCAGCGCGCGCCGTCGACCAGCACGTTGCCGTCGTTGAAGTCACCGATGACGACGCCGAGGGCGTGGGCTGCCGTGACCGCCGCGTGCAGGGCGCCGAACGCAGCCACCAACCGGTCCAGATCGATCGCGGTGCCCCGGCGATGGCGCGGCTCGCCCAGCGTGAACATCGGCACGCCCGCGACCTTGGGCATGACGTAGCCGACCACCGCGCGACCTCGGGCGGCCCGGGCCAGCGCGGTCGGGGCGACGAACGCGGGCGGCAGGCTCGAGGGGAATTTGCCGAGCTTGGCCTCGGCCTCGGCCAGGCGCGCCGTCGCCACCGCCTCGCGGGCCGGGTCGCCCCGGACGTCGGCGTGGGTCGGGCCCTTGTACAGCTTCAACGCCCGGCCATCGCCCAGGTCGTAGACGTCGGCCTCGCCGCCCTGGCCGAGCAGCGGCAACGCGTCGACGGTGATCTGCGCCCGGTCGACGATGACGGTGGTCATCGCGCTCCCCACCGCACCACGGCGAGCGTGGTGTCGTCATCGAGGAGCGCCGCCCGCTGGCGGGACACCTGGGCGTCCCAGTCGAGCGCGATCTGGTCGGTCGCGCGCAGCGCCAGCCGGCGCTCGAGGACGGCCGGGTTGCGATAGACCGCGGCGTCGTCGACCAGCGCGGCCAGCGTGCCGGCGCCGTCGACCAGCGGCACCGCCCCATCGGTGGCGAGGATGAGCCGCCCGCTCGCGGTGCGCGGTGACGACCACACCCGGGCCGCCGGCACTGGCCCGAACCAACCCTCCGCGAGGTACGGCGGCGCGTTGTCGGGGAACGGTCCCAGCACGTGGGCCTCCTCGTCGAGGACGACCACGCCGTCGCCGATCGCCGCGACCACCACCTGCGCGTCGGTGACGACCGCCACGACCGACGTGAACAGCAGGAGGTCCCGGGTGACCTCCGCCACATCGTCTCCCAGCGCCGCCGCGACCACGGCCAGGCGGGCCAGCACCTCGGCGGCCAGCGCGTCGATATCCACCGCCCCGACGGTGGCCCCGGCGCGCAGCCGCGCGGCGACGACCTGGGTCCACAGGCGCGCGCCCAGGGTGGCGCCAACCTCGCTCCGGCGGCCGCTGCCACAGCCGTCACACACCACCGCCACGACGCCGCCGGGGACACGGACCACGTGGGCGGCGTCCTGGTTGGGGCGTCCCAGTCGACGATGCGCCGCGCCCGCCACGCTGGCCACGGCCACCTCGACCGCGGGCGGACCGGCTTCGACGGGAGCCTCGTCACACTGGCAGGTCATTGTGTCCATCGAACACTAACTTAGTGTTGAATCGACACGATGTCAAGAACGACCCGATCGACGCCGGGTCCGGCTCCGGGTCCGGCTCCGGGTCCGGCCCCTCGTGCCGCGATGTCGCCCGGTGTCAGATCCGCTCGAGCCGCGCCGGCACGTGCTTGTGCCACGGCGTGCCCACGAACGGGTCGCGATCCTCCGTCGACGTCAGCTCGTTGAGCGCGACGCCGGTGATGGCGTCGCCACCCGCCGCCGGATAGCCGAGCCCGAGCCCGTTGGGCAGCGCCAGGAACCCCGGAGGCATCGCCTCGGACACCTCGACCTCGACCACCGCCGTGCCACGCCGGGTCGACAGCCGCGCGTGCGCTCCGGTCACCAGGCCCAGCGCGCTGGCGTCGTCGGGGCTGACCCGCAGCGCCCCGCCGGCGTCCTTCTTGCGCCACGCCGGATCGCGGATGATCGTGTTGGCAGTGAACGAGCGCCGCTCGCCGGCCGCCAGCACCAGCGGGAACGCGGGATCGGTCTCGACCGGCGCGGTCGCGAGCGTGGCCAGCTCGGCCAGCAGCTCCGGCAGCGCGACGTGGAGCTTGCGATCGGGCGTGGCGATGCGGGGCAGCACGTCGGCCCACTCGTCGCGAGCGAACACCACGCCCGAGGTCGACGCGACCATCGCGTCGAACAGCGCGCTGGCGGCCTGGAACGGCGTCCCGGTGAAGCCGGCCCGCGCCAGCGACGGTCCCCGGGCCAGCGCCAGCTTGAGCGCCAGCCCCAGCAGCACGGCGCCTTCGCGGGAGTCCTCGGGCAGCGGCAGGGTGCGGTACAAGAGCACCGGCGCCTGGCCGCTGAGGCGTGGATCTGGCACCACCCGCGACGCCAGCGCCATCAGGTAGGCCTCGCGGCCGACCGCCGCGGCCGCCCGCAGCGGCGCCAGATCGTCCTCGGTGATGGCCCCCAGCGCCTCGACCAGGCGAGCGTGGATCTCGGCCTCGGGCAGGGTGCCCGCGCGCGGCGGCAGCAGGCGTCGGCGTAGGTGGAACACGTTGGCGGGGAACTCGAAGTTGAAAAACGTCGCCTCGGCCTTCTCGAACTGCGACGACGCCGGCAGCACGTAGTGGGCCAGCCGCGCGGTCTCGCTCATCGCGGTGTCGATGACCACCAGCGTGTCGAGCGCCGCCAGCGCCTCGCGCATCCGCGGCGAGTCGGCCAGCGAGTGGGCCGGGTTGGCGGCCTCGACGAGCATGGCGCGGTAGCGCGCCGGGTGGTCGGTGAGGATCTCGTCGGCGATCACGTTGCACGGCACCAGGCCGCCCACCAGCCGCGCACCGACCACCGGGCTGGTGCGCTTGGCGTCGCCGTTGGCGATGTCGACCAGCGCGGTCGGGAAGAAGTGGGTGCCCGGCTTGCCCAGGCTGCCGGTCGCGACGATCAGCAGCCGGTGCAGGTAGCTCACCAGCGTCGAGTGGCGGTTCATCTGCACGCCCAGATCTTCGAAGCTGGCGAAGGCCTGGGCCCGGCCGATGGCGTGGGCGGCGCGCCGGACCAGCGCCTCGTCGACGCCGCACCGCGCGCACGCCGCCGCGATCGGGTGCGCCGCCAGGGCCGCCACCACCTGGGCGAACTCGCCGGCGGCGACGTGGGCCTCGACGAACGTGGCGTCGACCAGGCCGTCCTCGACCAGCACGCCGAGGATGGCCACCAGCAGCCAGGCGTCGGTGCCAGGCCGGACCTGCAGGTGGAGGTCGGCCATCGCCGCGCTCTCGGTGCGCCGCGGGTCCACCACGATGAGCGTCCGCGCCGGATCGCAGGCCAGCGCCTTCAGGGTCACGCGCGCCCGTGGGATGCCGTGGGAGTGCCACGGGTTCTTGCCCAGGAACAGCCCGACGTCGGCGTGCTCGAAGTCGGCCCGGGTGGCGCCGCCCATGACCTGGTGGCTGACCCAGAACTCGCCGGTCTTCTCCTGGGCCAGGGCGCTCGACCGGTGGCGCGAGCCCAGGGCGCGCCGGGTGGCCGTCGCGTAGGCGCCGGGCAGGTGGTTCCCCTGGCCGCCGCCACCGTAGTAGAAGATCGTGTCGCCGCCGTGGGCGTCGCGCACCGCGGCCAGGCGGGCCGCCACCTCACGGATGGCGGTGTCCCAGTCGATCTCCTCGAACGTGCCGTCGGCGCGTCGGCGCAGCGGCGACGTCAGGCGATCGCGGCCGTGCTGGTAGTGATCGAGCCGGTGTGGCTTCTCGCACGCATAGCCCTGGGACGACGGGTGGCGCTTGTCACCGCGCAGGCGCACCAGGTGGTCGCCGCCGTCGCCGCCCAGCTCGACCTCGAGGCCGCAGTTGCACTCGCACAGGATGCACGCCGTCGGGCGCCAGGCCTCGGTGGTGGTCATGCCGTCGAGGCTAGACAATCTGGTCTTTTCGTGCAACTAGATTTCATGCGCCGTCGGTTCGACCGCGAGGCCTGCGCGATCGCCCGGTCCCTCGAGATCCTGGGCGACTGGTGGACGCTCCTGTTGGTGCGCGATGCGTTCCTGGGCGTGCGGCGGTTCGTCGACTTCCAGGCCCGGCTCGGCATCTCGAAGAACATCCTGACCCGGCGCCTGGCCCACCTGGTCGAGCACGGCGTGCTGGAGACCGTCGACGCCGGCGTCCACGGCACTCGCTACGAGTACCATCTCACCGCCAAGGGCAAGGACCTGCTGACGACGGTCACCGCGCTGCGCCAGTGGGGCGACCGCTGGGTCTTCGGCGCCGGCCACGAGCCGCTCGTGGTCGTCGATCGCCGGACCGGCCGGCCGGTGCCGCCGGTGCGGATCCTCGACGAGGACGGGGCTCCGCTGCCGGGGTCGGCCATGGACGTCCGCCCGGGCCCAGGGGCCCCGGCGCGCAACGCGCCCGCCGCGCCCCGCAAGCCGTCCGGCACGTCGCGCAAGGCGCTCGCCGCGCCCGCCACGTCGCGCAAGCCATCCACCGCCGCCCGCAGCAAGAGCTCCGCCTCACCGCGCAGGTAACTCACCTGAGGCGACCGATGCCGGGCGCCTGCGACGCCTGCGCCGCCGCCGGCATCCTACGCTCGTCATCCACCAACCACCGTGCGAGGCCCCATGCCACCCGTCCGTGACCAGTTCTGCTCCGCCTGCGGGACCGCCTACCAGGCGCCGCTCACCTACCCGCGCGCGTGCCCCAACGCCGCCTGCGGCATGCAGGTGTGGGCCAACCCGATCCCCGTCGCCGTGGCGCTGGTGCCGGTCGTCCACGGCGACCGCACCGGCCTGCTGGTGGTGCGGCGCGGCATCGAGCCGCGTCGCGGTTTCCTCGCGCTGGTCGGCGGCTTCGTCGAGGATCACGAGTCGTGGCAGGCCGCCGCCGCCCGCGAGGTCCGCGAAGAGGTGGGCCTCACCATCGACGTCACCAGCGTCACCGCGCGCGAGTACGTGTCGACCGAGCCGCGGCCCAACCGTATCCTCTTGTTCTGCACCTGCGCCCCGCTCGATGCCGCCACCTTCCCGCCGTTCGAGGTCAACCCCGAGTCCCAGGAGCGTGGCGTGGTGTTCGGCCCCGACGGCCTCGACGACGTCTTCGCGTTCTCCCTCCACGCCGCCGCCGCGCGCCGCTGGTTCGCCGAACAGGGCGTGACCGGCGCCCACGGCTTCGTGCCGTGTTGACCACGTTTGCGATGGCACCGCTGGATCTCGTCGTAGACAATCGCGTCCCATGCGCGCCCCCCACCTCTTTTCCTTGCTCGCGCTCGCCGCTTGCGCCCCGCAGATCACCGTCACCAACCTGAACCCACCGCGGACGGCGCTGCCGCAAAAGGCCCCCGCCGACGTGCAGGTCTACGTCACCGATCCGCCCAAGAACGTGCGCGACCTCTATCAGCTTGAGGCCGGGCCCGACATCCCAGGTGATCCCATCGACGCGCTGCGGGCCAAGGCCGCCTGGCTTGGCTGCGACGGCCTGGTCATCGTCTCCAGGCATGACCAGACGCCGATGGACCCTCGCAGCGTGGTCGGGGTCTGTGTCCAGCTGCTCGCGCCGGCCGAGGCCGCCGGGTCGTCAACCGTGCCCGCACCTGCGCCGGTCGCGACCGGCGCCAGCATGTGACCTCACCGCTGACCAAGGTCGACGCCGGCGGTCGCCGGCGGCGACGGCTCGCCTTCACGGCACGGCGCGCAGCATCAGCTCGGCGACGGCCTGGTTGTAGGCCTCGGGCGCGGGCAGCTCGCCGGCGTCGGCCAGGTGGGCCTGCCCCAGCAGCACCTGGGCGCACCAGCCCAGCCGCGGGTCGTCCTTGTTCTCGAGGTGCAGCACCCGCAGCTTTCCGACCAGCGGGTGGTCGCCGTTGATCTCGAGCACCGGCTTGACCTTGGGCATGGCCTGACCGAGCTGGGCCATCATGCGCTGCATGCGCGGGGTCATGTCGTCGGCGTCGGCCACCAGGCACGAGGCCGAGCTGGTCAGCCGCGTCGACAGCCGCACGTCCTTGACCTCGTCCTGGACCGCGGCCCGCAGCGCCGCCAAAAGGTCGCCCAGCTCGGCCTTGCGCTCGTCGTGCTTGGCGGCCTCGGCCTTGCGCTCCTCGTCGGTGCCCAGCTCGATGTCGCCGCGAGCGATCGACACCAGCCGCTTGTCGCCGAAGGTCGGGGCCTGCTCGAGCCACAGCTCGTCGATGGGGTCGGCGAACAACAGGACCTCGTAGCCGGCCTTGGTGAACCGCTCGAGCAGCGGCGACCGCGCCACCGCGTCGGGCGACGGGCCGGTCAGGTAGTAGATCGCGTCCTGGCCGTCCTTCATCCGCCCGACGTAGTCGGCGAACGACACCAACGCGGCGGCGTCCTTGGTGGAGCCGGTCACCACCAGGTCGAGCAGCTTGTCTTTGTCCGGCACGTCCCAGCCGGCCAGGCCCTCCTTGAGCACCGGGCCGAAGGCGGTCCAGAAGGTGCGGTAGTCGTCGGGCTTGTCGCGCTTCATCTCATCGAGCGTGCCCAGCACCTTCTTGACCAGCTGCTTCTTGATGAGCTGGATCTGACGATCCTTCTGCAAGATCTCGCGCGACACGTTGAGCGACAGATCGTGGGCGTCGACCACGCCGCGGACGAAGCGCAGGTAAGTCGGCAAGATCTCCTTGCACTCGTCCATCACGAAGACCCGCTTGACGTACAGCTGCAGGCCGCGCTTCATCTCCGGGTTGTAGAGATCGAACGGCGCCTTGGTCGGCAGGTACATGAGCGCGTAGGCCTCGAAGGTGCCCTCCATGCGCACCGGGATGGTGCGCAGCGGCGGGGCCCAGTCGTGGCTGACGTGACGGTAGAACTCCTGGTACTCCTCCTCGGTGACCTCGGCCTTGGGACGGTCCCAGATGGCCTTCATCGAGTTGAGCGGCTCGCCGTCGCCGTCGGCCTTGGCCAGCTGGATCGGGTACGCCACGAAGTCGGAGTAGCGCTTGACCACCGTGCTGAGGATCGACTCGGTGGCGTAGTCGTGCAGGCCGTGCTCGGGGTCGGCCGGCTTGAGCTTGAGGGTGACGGTGGTGCCGACCTCGGCCCGGGTGTCGTCGGCCAGGGTGTAGCTGCCGTCGCCGGTCGAGTGCCAGCGGGTCGCGGTGTCGGTGCCCAGGCGCCGGGTCACCAGGGTGATCTCGTCAGCCACCATGAACGCCGAGTAGAAGCCGACGCCGAACTGACCGATCAGGCCGGGCGCGTCGGTCGCCTTGGCTGCGGCCAGCTGGGCCAGGAACTCCTTGGTGCCCGACCGCGCGATGGTGCCGATGTTCTTCACCACCTCGTCCCGGGTCATGCCGATGCCATTGTCGATGATCGACAGGGTGCGGGCCTCGGCGTCGATGGCCAGCTTGATCTGCAGCTCGGCCTCGCCGGCCAGCTCGGGCTTGGTCACCTGCTCGAAGCGGCGCTTGTCGA
Source organism: Kofleriaceae bacterium (assembly GCA_041389965.1). Taxonomy (GTDB): domain Bacteria; phylum Myxococcota_A; class Polyangia; order Haliangiales; family Haliangiaceae; genus UBA2376. Next base: position 195,334 of record JAWKQV010000006.1, read on the forward strand.
GCGCGTCGGACGCGTTGGAGACCAGCTCCCGCAGGAACACGTCCTTGTCGGAGTACAGCGAATGGACCATGAGGTCGAGGAGCTGCTTCACCTCGGCCTGGAACTCGTGGCGCTCGGCGGTCTGGGTCATGCTGTCCTTCGCATAAGTTCGCCCCGGCGCCGGCGCAAGCCCCGCCGCCGGGATTCCGCGTGGCGCCCCCGGCGCGGCCACGCTGCATTGACCGCGATGGCAGCCCCCCTGCTCCCACGCGGTGCTGGCCGCTCACGGCGGCGTGGCAGCCGCTCCTGCACGGCCGCCTGCTGGCGATCGACGTCGAGCGCGGCGGCTACGGGGCGCTCGAGCCGTCGCATCTCTCCCAGCGGCTGCCCGACTGAATCAGCCGGTCACGGTGCCAGGCGGCCGCGATCCCAGCCGGCCGCCGTCCGCGTGTACAGCACGCGATCGTGCAACCGCGACGGCTGTCCCTGCCAGAACTCGATGGCGTCGGGGACCACGCGGTAGCCGCCCCAGGTGGCCGGGCGGATCGGCTCACCGCCCGCCAGCGTCGCCTCGACCGCGGCCACCTTGGCCTCGAGCTCGGCCCGCGACGCCAGCGGCTGCGACTGGGGCGACGCCACCGCCGCCACCCGGCTGCCGCGCGGGCGGACGGCGAAGTAGGCGTCCGAGTCCGCAGCGTTGACCCGCTCGACCGTGCCCTCGACGCGGACCTGGCGCTCGAGCGCCTCCCAGTAGAACACCAGCGCGGCGGCGGGATGCGCCGCCAGCGCGGCGCCCTTGCGGCTGTCGTAGTTGGTGAAAAACACGAAGCCGCGGTCGTCCAGCTCCTTGAGCAGCACGATGCGCGCCGACGGCCGCCCGTCGGCGTCGACGGTGGCCAGCGTCATGGCGTTGACGTGGGCCCGGGCCGCCGCCTCGGCCTGGGCGAACCAGGCGCGAAACAGCGCCATGGGGTCGGACGGCACCGTGCCCGGGTCGAGCGCGTCACCCTGGTACTGCTCGCCCAGGTGCCACAGCTTGTCGGTCACTCCTTGACCTTGGGCAGCAGCGCGATGAGCGCGTGGAACGCGTCGTGCGCCGCGCCGAAGGTGGCGTCGAAGTTCGCGCCTTCGGTGCTGACGCAGTCGTCGGAGAACGCGGCCCACGCGGTCCGCAGCCCGGTGACCTTGTCGGTCCACGCCGCGGCGTCGACGCCCTCGGGGGCCCCGGCGCCCTCGACCTCCTCGAGCTGCTGGTCCATCTCGCCCGACTTGCCGCAGGCGTCGGTCACCCGCTGCGGGCCGGCCTCGGCGTGCCACAGCGGCGCCAGGTTGTCGTGGAAGGCGTTCACCGCTGGCGGCATGGTCGGGTGGCCCTCCTTCATCATGCCGTCGCCGTCGGCGTGCATCATCGGATCGGCGTGCTCCACCGACGAGGTCTTGGACTTGCCGCCGCAGGCGGCGACGACGAACAGGGCGACAACAGCGAGGCGCTTCATGCGGGAGTGCTTCCCACGCAGACGCCGACCTGTCAAACCGGCGACCGTCGACGCGGCATCGCGCCGCACGCGAAGATCTTGCGCGCCGTCGGTCAGCGCAGCGGGCGCAGGCCGCGCCGACCGCGCTCCTGGTTGATCGCGCGCAGCACCAGCGGATCGCAGGTCAGGAACCGGGCCAGCGCGCCCGAGCCCAGGCCGAGGCGGGCCCCGGTCGCCGCCACCTCGGCGCCGCACGCGAACACCACGTCGAGCAGCTCGGCCATGGCCAGCCAGAACCCGGCGGTCTGGCGGGTCTTCTCGCCCAGGCGCGCGGCGCCGCCGTCGAGCACGGCCCGCAGCGCGGCGCTGGGCTGGTAGGCCTCGTCGATCGGCTCGCGCACCTCGAGGGCCAGGTGGGCCCGCAGCCGCCGCACCGCGTGCAGCCGGTTCTCGTGTTGCGAGCGGCTGTCGTCGGCGTGCGCCATCACCCCGGTGGCGCGGTGGCGCACCCGCACCGCGCTCTCGGTCTTGTTGCGGTGCTGGCCGCCCGGGCCGCTGGCCCGGTAGCGGTCGACCTCGCACTGGCGCAGCAGCTCGTCGTCGGTCGCGAGGATCGCGGCCGCGCGCGCCGTCATCAGTTCGCCGTCGACGCCGCCACCGCGGGCCGGCCGGCCTGCTGGGCTTCGCCCGGCTCGACGTAGACGTCGACGCCGCCGCGGTCGCCGGCCCGCCCCAGCTCGACCCGGGCGACGCCGTCGCTGGTGACCGCGTTGATCTGGCGCTCGAGCTTGTCGTCGCGGGTGGTCTTCATGATGGCGCACAGCCGATCGAGCAGGTCGAGCGGCATGCCGGGGGCGATCGCCGCGGTGCGCACGATGGCGCCGGCCCGCACCCGCACCGCCACGGCGAAGCCCGGCTGCGGCGCGCCGCGCAACAGCTCGACCGCGCCGGCCGGCAGCGGCGCCCCGGCGAAGTGGGTGAACGCCGCGGCGAGCTGATCGACCTGGGCGTCGACCGCGTCGCCCGGCATCGCGAACTCGAACTCGGAGTAGGCGTGGTCGCCGATGGCCTGGGCGAACCGCTCGATGCGCTCGACCTTGGTGTCGGCCACCCACTGCTTCATCTTGAACTTCGCTTCGTGGGTGCCGAACAGCGGCTCGATCTTGGCCCACGGCTGTGGGTCGACGAAGTGCCACCCGGTGGTCACCTTGCCACCCCACACGCCGACCCACGGCCCCACCAGGCGCGGCTCGAGCTTCTCGCCGATGGTGTCGAGCACCGCGGCGTCCGACGCGGCGATGTTGCACAGCTTCAGGTAGTCGGCGAGCTTGGGCACCATCCCGGCCGGGTCTCCCCACGCCCCCCACCACAGCCGACGCAGATCCGAGCCGAACATCGCCGAGAAGCTCACCAGGTGGCCCGGCGGCATCTCGGGCGGCGTCGGCAGATGCTCGAGGAACCGGTCGAGGTGGATGTCCATCCACTCTTCCACGATCGGCAGGTTCGACAGCGAGATCTGGAGATTGAGACGGATCGCGAGCGCGCGGTTGAGGGCAGTCTCCAGTGGATGGCTCATGGGGCTCCCGGCCGGCGCGTGGCGCCGCGACGCCCATACCATGCCACAATGACCGCCCGCCTCGCCATCATCAGGCCGACCGCAGGCGCCCCACGCTGCCGTCACCGCTCGACCGAGGACCGCTCGGCGACCCGGCCGGTCCAGACCGCCAGCCCGACCTTCAGCGCCACCGTCAGCACCAGGAGCCCGAAGGCCCAGATGCCGGCGGTGACCTTCCACTCGGTCGCGCTGGGCGTGTACTCGACCACCTCGTGGAGCGTCGACGGGACGAAGCCCGGAACGATGAGGCCCATGCCCTTCTCGAGGTAGACGCCGACGAAGGCGCACCCGCACGCGGTCAAGAGCCAGCGCGGGCTGGTCCGCACCAGCGGCGTCAGCAATAGCACCGCCGACACAACGTTGAGCGTCACGGCGGTCCAGATGTAGGGCACCAGCGCGTGCTTGCCGTGGCTGCCGAAGAACAAGTAGGTCACCGAGGCGGCATGAGCCCCGCCGGTGTACAGCGCGGTGAACAGCTCCGAGCCCAGCATGAACAGGTTGAGCAGCACGGTCACGCGCATGACCGAGGTCAGCGTCCGGATCGGCCCGTCGCCGACCTTGAGCTGTCCCGACCGCCGGATCACGTGCAACAACACGATGACGAACGCCGGACCGCTGATGAACGCGGTGGCCAAGAAGCGCGGCGCCAGCAGCGCCGAGTTCCAGAACGGTCGCCCGCCGAGGCCCTGGTACAGGAACGCGGTCACCGTGTGGATCGAGATGGCCCACCCGATCGACAGAAACACGAACGGGAGGTACCAGCGCCGACGCGGCGACCGCCCGCGGTAGCGCTGGTACAGCAGGTACCCAGCGATGTGCAGGTTGATGAGCAGGTACCCGTTGAGCACCAGCACGTCCCACGTCAACATCGACACCGGCCAGTGGAAGCGGCCGATGCCGGGCAGGATGTGCCACAGGCGATCGGGCCGCCCCATGTCGACGACGATGAACCCGATGCACACGACGATCGCGGAGATTGCCAGCAGCTCGCCGATGATGACCACGTCGTGCATCTCGTGGTCGTCGTAAAGGTAGGCCGGGATGACCATCATGACGGCGCCGGCGGCGAGGCCCACGCCGAACGTGAAGTTGGCGATGTACAGGCCCCACGAGACGTGGTCGGACAGGTGGGTCACCTGCATGCCGTGCAGAAGCTGCAGGCCCCAGCCGTTGAGGCCGACCAGCGCCACCGCCGACAGCAGCGTCATCCACGCATAGAACCGCCACGACCCCGAGAACGACCGGACGACCACGGTCCGGAGGAACCGCAGGTACGACATGGCGGGCGGCAGCGGCGGCGGCATGGCCGGCAGCGACACGGGCTCGATGGGATCGGGCATGGACGAAGTCACTTGTCGAAGTAGTAGAAGAAGCGCGGTCGCGTACCGAGCTCCTCTTTGAGGACGTAGACGCGCTTGTGCTCGAGCACCCAGCGGATGTCGCTGGCGGGATCGAGGAGGTTGCCGAATACGCGCGCGCCGGTCGGGCACGCCTCGAGGCACGCCGGTAGGAGGCCTTGTCGGGTGCGGTGCAGGCAGAACGTGCACTTCTCCACGACGCCCTGGGGGCGGATGCGATTGGAGAGGTAGCCCTGCTCGGGGTTGATCTCATCAGCCGGGATCTCCGGCGCCCGCCAGTTGAAGCGGCGCGCGTGGTACGGGCACGCCGCCTCGCAGTACCGACACCCGATGCACCAGTTGTAGTCGACGACGACGATGCCGTCGCGCTCCTTCCAGGTCGCCTCGACCGGGCAGACCTTCACGCATGGCGCGTCGTCGCACTGCTGACACTGCACGGGCATGTAGTACTTGCCTGGCGCCGGCACCGCGTGGTCGTAGTCGACGCGGCCGTTGGCCATGTCGAACGAGCCCTGGGTCATCTCGAGCACGCGGATGTACGAGTTGTTCGTGCGGCGGTCGTGGTTGTTCTCGTGGTGGCACGCCTCGGCGCACTTCCGGCAGCCGATGCAGAGGCTCAGGTTGAGCGCGTACCCGAACGACACGCCGTCTTGCGGCCGGAGGTCCGTGACCCGGACGTCGACCCCGTGCACTTCTTTCGTCTGCTCTTCGACGCGACGCAAGACCTGCGCGATTTCGTCGGGCGTCAATTCCTTGTAGTGGCGGCGCAGAAGGTCGTCGATTTCGAGGCCGGCGGCCCACTGCGCCACGGGCTTACCGGCGTAGGCGAATGCGCCCGCGCCGAGCGTGGCTCCGACGACCTTGAGCGCGACGCGCCTCGATGAACCCGACATCAGTTGCTCCTTGGGTGGACCGGGGCTCCGCCCGGCCCGCGCGGTGGCAGCACAGGAAAGGTCGGTGGAACCGCCGGCACGTGAGGGTCGTGGCAGTCGACGCAGTGGTTGCGCGTTCGCGGACCGGTCGACCGGTCCCAGCTGCCGGTCATGCCGCCGTGCGCGCCGTGGTCGTAGTCGCGGGCCTGAGGCCCGTGGCACTGACGACAGAGCTGGATCGCGTCGGACATGTCCACCAACGCTCCGTCGGCGCGATGCAGCGTGCGCTGGTCGCCGAGGACGTGACAGCTGGCGCAGGTCAGGTTGCCGTGGCGAAACTGTAGGCCCTGGTGAAACTCGTCGAGCTCGGCAGTGCTCGTCGGGAGACGACCCGGTGTACGCAACGAATGGCATGTCACGCACGCGACGACGACGGGCCGCCCCGCGATGTCGCGTTCGCCGGTGGGCACGCCCGTGAGCCGCGCGGGTCGATGAACGACGTCGGCGAAGACCACCGGGCCCGGAGGCGCACGGCGCGCGGCGGGCTGATCCGCGCGGCACGCGCCCAACCCGAGGGCAACGATCAGAGCCGAGCAACGCAATCGCACGCGGGCTCGCACTGCACCATCCACGCCAAGCCGCGGCCCTCCGCATCCCGTCGTGGCTCGCTCATTGCAAATGCCCGCCAGCGATGGTCGTAGCTGCGCTGGTAGTCACCCTCACGTCGGGCCCCGTCGAACGCGAGCTCGCGCTGGCCCAGCTCGCGGACGACCCGCGCCTGACCCTGGGCGCGCCGGTGCGCGATCACCTGCCGGTGGTGGCGACGACCGACGACGCGGCGGCCGGGGTCGCACTCGTCGAGGGGCTCAGCGCGCTGTCAGCGGTGGCCCGGGTGGACGTGCTCTCCATCGAATTCGAGGTTGCGTGATGGATCGTCGAGACTTTCTGAAATCCACCGCCCTGGCGACGGCGACCGCGGCCGCGACGCGGCTCGCGCTCGGTCAAGAACCGGTCGCCGCCGCGCCGCGCACCACCGACGACGATGTCACCTGGGACAAAGCACCGTGTCGCTTTTGCGGGACCGGCTGCCACGTTCAGGTCGGCACCCGCGGCGGAAAGGTCGTCGCCATCGCCGGCGACCAGAAGGCCGAGGTGAACAAGGGGCTCCTGTGCGTGAAGGGCTACCACGTCGGGCTCGCGCTCTACGGCGCCGATCGGTTGACGCGCCCGCTGCTGCGCAAGGACGGCAAGCTGGTGCCGATCGCGTGGGACCAGGCCCTCGACATCGTCGTCGACCGCGTCCTCGCCAACCCGGCGGGGTTCGCGATCTACGGCAGCGGCCAGTGGACCATCCCGGAAGGGTACGCCGCCCAGAAGCTGATCAAAGGCGGCCTCGCCAACAACCAGATCGATCCCAACGCACGCCTGTGCATGGCGTCGGCGGTGACCGGGTTCCTGTCGACCTACGGCGTCGACGAGCCGGCCGGCTGCTACGACGACCTCGATCGCGCCGACGTCGTGGTGTGCTGGGGCAACAACCCGGCCGAGATGCACCCGGTGCTGTTCTCGCGCCTGGTCGATCGCCGCGCCCGCGGCGACAAGCTGGTGTTGATCGATCTCACCACGCGGCGGACCCGCACCAGCGCGTTCGCCGACCGCACGATCTTCTTCCAACCGCAGGGCGACCTAGCCATCGCCAACGGGATCGCGAACCTGCTCCTCGAGCGCGGCACCTGGGACCGGCCGTTCGTCGAGAAGTTCTGCAACTTCCGGCAGACCACCGACCCGCTGACCCTCGACGGCCGACCGATGACGTTCGACGAGTACCGCCAGGCGATGTCGGCCTACACTCCGGCGCGCGTCGCCGAGCTGGCCGGGGTGTCACCCGACGACCTCAGCTACCTGGCCGACCTCTTCGGGCGACGCGATCTGCGGATCACCAGCCTGTGGTGCATGGGCATGAACCAGCACACCCAGGGGACCGCCATCAACGACCTGGTCCACGGCGTCCACCTGCTGTCCGGACACTTCGGCAAGCCCGGCGACGCGCCGACCAGCCTCACCGGCCAGCCGTCGGCGTGCGGCACCGTGCGCGAGGTCGGCACGCTGGCGCACGGGCTCCCGGGCGGGCTGGTGGTCACCAAGGCCGAGCACCGGACCGAGGCCGAAGGCCACTGGAACCTGCCCCCCGGGCGCATCAACCCGAAGCCGGGCTACCACACCGTCGAGATGTGGCGACGGTTCTCCACGCCGAGCGACCAGGGCGGCGACATCGACACCATCTGGGTACAGGTCACCAACCCGGCGCGCAGCCTGCCCAACGTCGATGCGCTGTTCTATCCGAGCCGCAAGCTGCCGGGGAAGTTCCTGATCGTGTCGGACGTGTACCCGACGGCGACGGCGATGGCGGCGGACCTGGTGTTGCCGAGCGCGATGTGGGTCGAGAAGAACGGCATGTTCGGAAACTCCGAGCGACGCACGCAGCAGTGGTTCAAGATGGTGGCGCCGCCCGGCGAGGCGCGCGACGACTGCTGGCAGACCATCGCGGTAGCGCGTCGGCTCCACGATCGCGGCCACCCCGGCATGAAGGACAAGGACGGCAAGTTCTTGTTCAACATCGTCGACGAGACCGATCGCCCGGTGCCGGTGTGGGACTGGCGCCGCTACTACGATGTGAACGTCGACGCGCAGCTGTTCGAGGAGTACCGGCGGTTCTCGCGCCACAAGCACAAGGACCTCGCGCCCTACGCCGAGTACGTCAAGGCTCGCGGCCTACGCTGGCCGGTCGTGGAGCAGCCCGATCACACCTGGCGGGAGACCAAGTTCCGCTTCGTGCGCGGCGACGACCCGTACGCGACGAAGGACGACGTGCAGTTCTATCACTCGGTCACCAAGGACGACCGAGCGCTGATCTGGTTCCATCCGCACCAGCCGCCGCCCGAGGTACCCGACCGCGACTACCCGATGTTGCTGTGCACCGGCCGCGTCATCGAGCACTGGCACACCGGCACGATCACCATGCGGATCCCGCAACTCCAGCGGGCCATGCCGCAGGCGTACTGCGAGATCCATCGCGCCGACGCGGCCGCGCTGGGCGTCGCCGACGGCGAGGTGGTGACCATCGAGAGCCGGCGCGGTCGGGTCGACCTGCCGGTGTGGCTCGACGGCCGCGGCCAGCCGCCACCCGGGCAGGTGTTCGTGCCGTTCTTCGACGAGTCGATCGTCATCAACCTGGTGACGCTCGAAAACTACGATCCGCTGTCGAAGCAGCCCGACTACAAGAAGTGCGCGGTGCGGATCCGCCGCAGGGCGTCGCCGTGACACGGGCGCGCCGGGGCCTCCACCTGTGGTTCGCCGCCGCCGCCGCGACCGGCGCCGTAGGGCTGGTGGCCGGCGTCGAGGGGAGCCGTCGCGTCGTCGATCAGCCGATCGCCGACACTGCGGCGGTGCCGGACGCGGTGCCGACCGAGGCGCGCTCGTACCGCGATCTGCGCAACCGCGCGTTCGGACCCAACGCCGGCCTCGCCGAGGCGTGGTGGCGCACGGTGGCGCCACCGACCGACGAGGCGCCCCGACCGACGACGCCAGCCGACCGAGCAGCCGCGCTCGCGCAGCGCGCCGCGCGCCGCGCCTTCGAGGGTGCACCGCCGGTGATCCCGCACGAGGTCGATCAGCTCGCGGCGCCGGCGTGCCTCGCCTGCCACGAGCACGGCGTCGCCATCGGCGGCCGGATCGCGCCGCCGATGAGTCACCCGGCGCACGCGAGCTGCTTGCAGTGCCACGTCGTCGCAGACGATCCACGGCCGGGCGCGGTCACCCCGCCCGCACCCGCCACGACCTTCGTCGGGCTGCGGCCGAGCGGCGGTGGGACCCGGGCCTGGGCCGGCGCGCCGCCCACCATCCCGCACTCGACGTGGATGCGCGACGAGTGCGCTAGCTGTCACGGGCCGCGCGGGCGCCTCGGGCTCCAGACCCCGCACCCGGGGCAGGTGTCGTGTCGCCAGTGCCACGCGTCATCCGCCGTGGCCGATCAGCGGGCGCCGGTGCCGAGGTCGCCATGATGACGCGGCGCGACCTGTTCTCGTGGCTGCGCCCGGCCGCGCCCCCCGCGGCGACAGCCACGCCGGAGCGGTCGCCGCTCTCGCGCGCCGCGCCACCGCCACCGTCGCTGCCCGCGACGATGGCGCCGGTGATCGATCCGTCAGCGTGCCTGGCGACCACGACCACCTGCTCGGTCTGCGTGGAGCAGTGCCCGCGACCGGGCGCCATCGTCGTCACGGCTGGCCGTCCGCGCATCGTGACCGAGGCCTGCGACGGATGCGGCCGCTGCGTGGCGCGTTGCCCAGCGCCGACGATGGCCATCGGCCTCGCGCTGCGCCCCCCTGGGAGTCGACCATGACCGAATCACCGCCGACCGACCTCGACCTCCCACCCATCCACGACGTCCTCCTCGACGACGACATCGTGGCTCAGCTGTTCTTCGACATCGAGCACGCGGCGACGCTGCTCGGTGTCACGCTGAAGGAGCACGGCGACGCGCGCGCGGCCGGGGAGCGCCTCGATCTGACGGCGGCCCGCATCGCGTTCACGACGCGGGCGGTGGCGAGCGTCCAGCTGCGCTATGTTCACCAGGGCTCACAATGGTGGGACACGCTCACGCACACGCCCGCGGGCGTGCGCTTGATTCGTATCAACCATTCGCAAGCGCTCGCCATGTCCCCTCCGTGACCAGGAGTATCTCGTGAAGAGAGTTTCGATTCTCGTCGCTGCGTCGTTCTCCAGCGTGCTCGCGTGGATCGGGTCCGCCGCCGCCGAGGAGGCCGCCCGGCCGCCCGGCCTGACCCTGCCAGCCGGCAAGCTCAACGTCATGGTCAACCTCGAGGTCGAGATGAGCGCCGACCGCGTCGCCAAGCCGCTGGCGCTCTCGCCCGACGTCGCCTACGGGGTGACGCCCGACCTCACGGTGGCGCTGGTCCATTCGAAGTTCGGCCTGACCGGCTTCCGCGCCGCCGCCGGCGGAGGGCTGTGCGTGACCGGCACCGACGGTGGCTGCGCGCGTGTCTACAACAACGTCGGCGGCGAGGCCTGGTACAACGTGGCGCGCGGCCAGCTCGCGGCGGCGGTCGGCGGCGGCGTCCACGCCACCAGCTTCGAGGCTGGCTTCGTCGACGCCAAGCTCGGCGCCCGGCTGCGCTGGACCGCCGGCAAGGTGGCGCTCTCGGCGTCGCCCAGCGTCGAGCTGGCGCTGACCAAGCGCGACGACGGCGCCGGCAACCGGCTCAACAAGGACCGCCTGTGGCTGCCGGTGCTGGCCATGTACAAGGCCACGCCCGCCCTCCAGGTCGGCGCCGGCACCGGCCTCAAGGCGCCGCTAACCGGCTTCGCCGACGCCTACCAGATCCCTCTGGGCGTCACGGCCACCTACGCGTTCGATCCGGCCACGTCGGTGGGCGCGGCGTGGGTGTTCGGTGCCGTGGTCGGCGGCGCTACCAACCCGCCGGCGCCAGCGCCAGGCGTCAAGGGCCTGGACGTGCGAGGCCTGCAGGTGTGGGGCAGCCGGACGTTCTGACCCGTCGGCGGCCACCAGACGGCGCCACCGTCGCCGCGCGGTCAGGGCGCGCCGCAGCGCAGCCACTGGCCAAGCTGGGTGCGCTGCTCGATGGTCATGTCGTGATCCTGCGGCATCGACGAGCTGAACACCGCCGCGTTGACGATCGCGTTGGCCGACGCCATCACCTTGGCCTGGGTGTCGAGCTTGGGGCTCTCGCGGCCGTTGTGGCAGGGGAAGCAGTTGTCCGTGATGACCGCCTGTCCGAAGTTGGCGTAGGTCAGCGTCGACGGCGTGGGGCACGCGATGTCGGCTTCGACGATGCCAGTCGAGTCGGACCCGCAGGCAGCGACGGCGGCGACGGTGGCGAGCGACAGGATCAAGGCGAGGCGGTACTTCATGGGACGCTCCTTCGAGGGGCGCGCGGTCTTGCGCGCTGAAAGATTAGTGCACCAGCGCCAGCCCGTCGTTGCTCTGCGTAACGCTTCCTTAAGAAAAAAGTTCGACCTGTGAAGCGACTTGCACAGCGTGTGCATGCCGAGGGCACCTGTCGCATCAGCCGTCTTCGCGCTCGTCGCGGATCCGCGGCAGCAGCGTCACGAAGTTGCACGGCCGGTGCCGCGCGTCGAGCTGCGGGATCAAGATCTGCTCCATGCCCAAACGCACGCCGCCGGTCGAGCCCGGCAGCAAGAACACGTAGGTGCCGTCGCATAGCGCGGCCTCGGCGCGGCTCTGGATGGTCGAGGTGCCGATGTCGGCGAACGACAGGTACCGGAACAGCTCGCCGAAGCCGGGGATAGGCTTGGTCACCAGCGGCGCCAGCGCCTCCGGCGTCACGTCGCGCGGCGTGACGCCGGTGCCGCCAGTGGCGATGACCACGTCGACGCCAGGGTCGGCGATCCACGCCCGCAGCTGGCCGCCGATGGCGTCGCGGTTGTCCTTGACGATGACCCGGGCCACCACCCGATGACCGGCCGCGGTCAGCAGCTCGGCGATGAGCGCGCCGCTCTTGTCGTCGGCCGCGGTCCGGGTGTCGGACACCACCAGCACGCCGACGTTGACGGGGATGAACGGACGCGACAGATCGATGGGCACCGACCGACTGTACCCTGCGCCCGCCCGCGGGTTAGGGCCCCCGACGGGGACGGCGAGACCGACCGAGATCCCCCTGCCGGGGCCCTCAGGCCGGGTCGAGCGGGAACAGCCCCAACCCCGCCAGCGCCCCGCGACAGACCGCCAGGCGCGCGGCGGCCGTGCGAGCGAACCCGTGGGTGGTAAGCCGGATCCAGCACGCGAAGGTGTGGACCCCGTCGGGGCGATCGACCCAGCCGACCAGCCAGCCGACCTGGCGCTCGCCGTCGATTTCGCCGGTGCCGGTCTTCCACCGCAGGGTGGCGGCGCCGGCCACCTGACGCGGCACGGCCTCGACCACCAGCGCCGCGCTGGCCGCAGCCACCGGTAGCTCGCCGGCGCGCAGCCGCCGCAAGAAGTCGACCTGCTCGTCGGCGGAGATCGCCAGCGCCCCGGTCAGCCAGAACTGGTCGAGACCGCCGTCGATGCTGGCGTTGCCGTAGCCGAACGCGCGCAGCGCCGCCGTCATGCGCGGCGCGCCGATCTCGATCGCCAGCAACCGGAACAGCGGGACCGCCGACACCTTCAGCGCGTCGCGCACCGATTGATCGTGCCGCCACGCCGGGTTGCTGATGGTGTCCGGCGGGTACCGCACCGGATCGTAGCGGAGCCGCGAGTCGGGCGTCGTCAGCAGGCCGGCCTCGGCGCCGATGACGGTGTTGGCGATCTTGAAGGTCGAGGCCGGCCGCAGCCGGACCTGGCCGCACGCCGCGTCGCTGCGGACCACCCCGGCCGGGCCGTCGACGACCACGCACGCGTCGCCGGGCGCCACGCCGGCCGCCTGGGCCAGCGCGGCCAGGTCGAGCGGCGGCAGCACCGCGCCCCGCGCGTCGACGCCGCTCGCCGCATCGGCCGGCGGGGCCACCGCCGGCGCGCGACCGCGGGTTCCACAGCCAGCGACCGCGCTCACCGCGATCGCCCACGCGCACGCCAGGCCGAGCTGCATCACCCGCCAACGCCCGCCGGCCCGGCCCTATTTCCTGCGGGCCGGCGGCGCGGTCACACCACCAGGTTGACCAGCCGCCCCTTGACGTACACCTCGCGCTTGATGGGCTTGCCGGCCAGGTGCTCGGCCACCTTGGCATCGGCCTTGGCCGCCGCCAACACGTCCGCCTCGGCCGCGTCGGCCGCGACCTCGATGGTGCCGCGCAGCTTGCCGTTGACCTGGACCGCGATGGTCAGGGTGTCGCGCCGGAGCTTGGCCTCGTCGTGGACAGGCCACGGCGCGTAGGCCAGCGAGTCGGCGTTGCCGAGCCGGTGCCACAGCTCCTCCCCCAGGTGCGGCGCGAACGGCGACAGGATCTTCACGAAGTCGGCGAACCACGCCCGCGGCACCGCGCCGGCCTTGGTGGCCTCGTTGACGAACACCATCATGTCGGAGATGGCGGTGTTGAGGCGCAGCGACTCCACCGCCTCGGTGACCCGCTTGATGGCCTGGTGCAGCGCGCGCTCGACCTCGCGCAGCTCGGGCCCGCCGACGCCGTCGATGAGCTTGCTCGGGGCGCCCGATTCTTCGTCGCCCACCGCCAGGCGCCAGGCCCGGTCGAGGAAGCGCCGACAGCCCGACACGCCGTCGGTGGCCCACTCGATGCCGTCCTCGAGCGGCCCCATGAACAGCTCGTACAGCCGCAGCGCGTCGGCGCCGTACTCGTCGCACATGTCGTCGGGGTTGACGACGTTGTACTTCGACTTGGCCATCTTCTCGAACGCCGTCGCGACCGGCGCGCCGGTCGCCTTCACCACCCACGCCCCGTCGCGCTGCTCGACCTGATCCGGGTAGTAGTACTTGCCGCGCTCGTCCTGGTACGAGGTCTTGTGGATCATGCCCTGATGGAACAGGCGGGCGAACGGCTCCTTGGTGTGCACCAGGCCGCAGTCGTAGAGCACCTTGTGCCAGAAGCGCGCGTACAGCAGGTGCAAGGTCGCGTGCTCATTGCCGCCGACGTACAGGTCGACGTTCATCCAGTACTGCTCCTCGGCCGGGTCCCACGCCACCTCGCTGGCGTGCGGCGACAGGAAGCGCAGGTAGTACCAGCACGAGCCCGCCCACTGCGGCATCGTGTTGAGCTCGCGGATCGCGGGCGCCCCAGTCTCGGGATCGGTGGTGTGCATCCACTCGGTGGCCCGCGCCAGCGGCGACCGTCCGTCGGCGGCCGGCTTGTAGGCGTCGAGCTCGGGCAGCACGACCGGCAGCGCGCTCTCGGGCAGCACCTTGACCGTCCCGTCCGCCAGCTCGATGGTGGGGAACGGCTCGCCCCAGTAGCGCTGCCGCGAGAACAGCCAGTCGCGCAGCTTGTAGCGCACCCGGCCGGCGCCGCGGCCGCGCTCGGCCAGCCACGCGATGACGGTCGCCTTGGCGGCCTCGTTGCCCTGGCCGTCGAGGAACCCGCTGTTCACGTGGGCGCCGTCGCCGGTGTAGGCCGCGGCCTCGACGTCGCCGCCGGTCACCACCTCGACGATCGGCAGCCCGAACTTCTTCGCGAACGCCCAGTCGCGCTCGTCGTGGGCCGGGCACGCGAACACCGCGCCGGTGCCGTACGACGCCAGCACGTAGTCGGCGATCCACACCGGGATGCGCTGGCCGTTGACCGGGTTCACCGCGTACGCGCCGGTGAACACGCCGGTCTTGGGCGCGTCGGCCGCCTCGGTGGTCCGGTCGCGCTCGCTGCGCCGGCCGGTGGCCGCCCGGTACTCGTCGACCGCGGCCCGCTGGGCGTCGGTGGTGACCGCGTCGACCAGCTTGTGCTCGGGCGCCAGCACCACGTAGGTGCCGCCGAACAAGGTGTCGGGGCGCGTCGTGAACACCTCGATGGCCACGTCGGTGTCGGCCACCGCGAACGTCACGTCGGCGCCGACCGACCGGCCGATCCAGTCGCGCTGCTTGGCCAGCGTCCCGGCCGGCCAGTCCAGCCCGTCGAGATCGTCGAGCAGGCGATCGGCGTAGGCGGTGATGCGCAGCATCCACTGCTTCATCAACCGCTTCTCGACCGGGTCACCGGTCTCGACGTAGACGCCGTCCTTGACCTCTTCGTTGGCCAAGACGGTGCCCAGGGCCGGGCAGTAGTTGACCGGCACCTCGGCCTGGTAGGCCAGCCCCCGCTCGAACAGCTTGAGGAAGATCCACTGGGTCCACTTGTAGTAGTCGGGCTCGCTGGTCGCCAGCTCGCGGCTCCAGTCGTACGACAGCCCCAGCCGCGCCAGCTGGCTCTTGAAGGTGGCGATGTTGCGCGCGGTGATGGTGCGCGGGTGGATGTTCTCGCGCTCAGCCTGGCGCTCGGCCGGCAGGCCGAAGCTGTCCCAGCCCATCACCCGCAAGACGTTGTGGCCCATCATCCGCTTGGCGCGGGCCACCACGTCGGTCGCGGTGTAGCCCTTGGGGTGGCCGACGTGGAGGCCCGACCCCGACGGGTACGGGAACATGTCGAGCACGTAGTACTTGGGCTTGGTGCGGTCGGTGGGCGTCGCGAACGTCTGCGCGCGCTCCCAGTAGCCCTGCCAGTGCGCGTCGATGGTCTTGTGGTCGTAGGAGGCCATGGCACTTCATGCGCGCCGTGCGCGCGGTTGGAGAGACGAGACGCGAACTAGGCCAGCGCCGCGGTGACCCGCGCGGTGACCTCGGCCGGGGTGCCGACGCCGTCGACGCGCTTGAGCAGGCCCTTGGCCTCGTAGAACGGGACGATCGGCGCGGTCCAGTCGTGGTAGTAGCGCAGCCGCTGGGCGATCGCCTCTTCGTGGTCGTCCTTGCGGTGGACCAGGCGATCGACGATGTCGGCCGGCGGCGGGTCGAACTTGACGTGGTAGATGCGGCCGGTCACCGGGTCGTTGCGGCGGCCGACGCCGCGCTCGACGATGAGCGCGTCGGGTACCTCGAACAACAGCACCAGGTCGATCGCGAAGCCGGCCGCGGTCATGGCCTGATCGAGGGCCTCGGCCTGGGGGATGGTGCGGGGGAAGCCGTCGAGCATGAAGCCCTTGGCGCAGTCGGGCTCGGCGATGCGCTCGAGGATCATCCCGATGACCACGTCGTCGGGCACCAGCTGGCCGGCCTTCATGAAGCCGTCGGCCGCCACGCCCAGCGCGGTGCCCGCCTTGACGGCGGCGCGCAGCATGTCGCCGCTCGAGATGTGAGGGATGCCGTAGGCGTCGACCAGGCGTGCGGCCTGCGTGCCCTTGCCCGCGCCAGGCGGACCAACCAGGATCATGCGCATGATGTGACCTCGCGAAAGTCGCGGCACTCTTGCACGGAGCCGGCGGTGCGTGCAATCGACCGGCGTCGGTGCGACGATCGGTCCGTGAGGTCGACCGGCAAGCTCGCGGCGAGCGCGACTGCGGTGTTCGCGCTGGCGTGCGCCGCGTCGGCCGCGCTCCAGTACAACGACCCCGATCCGTGGCGCTGGGTGGCCACCTACCTGGGCGCCGGGGCGGCCGCCGTGGTCGCGCTGATGACGCCGCGCCGGTGGTGGATGCCGGTGGTCGCGGCGGCGGTGACGGCTGCCTGGGCCGGGTGGCTGTGGGCCCACGTGGCCGGCGTGGTCCAGGTCACCGACCTGTGGCGCAAGATGAGCGAGAAGGGCGGTCGGGTCGAGGAGATGCGGGAGGCGGGCGGCCTGACGCTCGCGGCGCTGGGGTGCGCGCTCGCCGCGCGCCGGGCCCGTCGGATCGCGACGGACGCCGCCGGCCAGCCGCGCCGAAAGGACCGGCCGACGGCTGCGTAGCAGCCTGCATGCGCACCCTCCTCATCGCCGCTCTCGCCCTCGCCGCCACCACTGCCGCCCCCCGGATCGCGGACGCCTGCCGGTACACGCGCGACCCCTACGCCATCGTCCTGGGCGATCCCCAGGCGGCCGGGGACCGCCCGGTGATTTTGATCGCCCAGCTGCCACCCGACGCGCCCCTCGCGCTGGCGGGCCCATCCGGCGACGTGTCCGTCGACCGCGTCGGGGCGTACCTGCGCCCGCGGGCCGCGCTCACCGCGGGCGCCGCGTACCGGGTGGCCGTCCGCGGCGGCGGCCGGGACCGCGTGCTGGCCACGTTCACGGTGGCGCCCGCCGCGGCCGCGCCAGCGCCGAGCTGGGACGGGGTCGATCTGATCCGGGCCGGGGTCGAAGCGCCGCGCACGACCTGCGACGGCCACGGCTTCGCGCTGACCGTCGCCGTGCGGCCGGCGGCCGGATCGCCAGCCCCGACCGGCTTCCTCTACGTCTACGACCGCAGGCCGTCGCCGGCTGCGCCGCTGCGCGGCCTGCGCGGCGTCGTGGCGGCCACCGCCGGTGAGGTGCAGCTGGGCCAGCTCGGCGCGCGGACGACGTTCGCGCCGCGCTGGGACGATCGCCGCCCGCCGCGGGCGGTGTGGCTCGCGCTGGGCGACGCCGCCGGCCACGTCGGCGCGCCGCGTCGGCTGGTCGTGCCGGCTTCGTCACCCCGCGCGCCGTGATCCCCCACCGCCACCACACGCTCGGAGGTCGTCATGCCCAGCAAGCTCGTCACCCTGCTCATCAGCGTCACGCTCGTCACCGGCGTCGCCGCCACCGCCGCGGCGCCGCGCCCTGCGACGCGCCCCACCACCGCCGCGCGCCTGACCCGGCTCGAGCGCGTGGTCGAGGCCCTCGCCGTCAAGGCCGGCCTCGACCCGAGCGCGGTCGTGACCCCGGGCGCCGTCGACGGCGCCGCGGTGGTGGAGGCCGTCCTCGAGGCGGCCGACGCCGCGTTCGAGCGCCACGACTTCCAGCGCGCCGCCGACCGGGCCCGGCTGGCGGTCCAGCTGGGCGGCGGCCCGCCGGCGCAGGTCCGCTACGCCGAATGCCTGGTGCGGGCCGGCGCCGTGAACCTGGCGCGCCAGACCGTCACCGCCTTGGCCGACGATCCGACGCTCACGCCAGCGCTGCGGCGGCGCATCGCCGCGGTGCTCGACCGGCGTCCCACCCTCGCCGACCTGCTCGAGGTGCGCGGCTGACCCCGGCGCGCGGCGCCGCCGCGGTCACTTCGGCTTGGCCTTGAGGACCACCTTGTTGTCGCGGATGACCACGCTGAAGTCGACCGACGCCGCCTTGTACTGCGCCATGATCTTCGGCGCCTGGCTCTGCAGGGTGCGCACCAGCTTGTCGTAGGAGAAGCCGTCGGACTTGTCGCCGACCACCTCGCGCGCCTTGACGTACTTGGCGTAGAGCTGCCGGGTCTCGGCGTCGGTCATGCCGGGCACCGGCGACGGCGACGGCGCCCCGCTGAGCCGGCGCGCCCGGGGCGGCGGCGCCCCGGGGCGGGCAGCTGGCGGTGGTGGCGGCGCTGGCCGGGCGGCAGTTGGCGGCGGCGGCGGCCCCGGCCGGGCGGCAGCTGGCGGCGGCGGCGGCGGGCTGGGTCGCGCCGGCGCCTCGATCGCCGCCAGCGCCTCGTCGGCCAGCCCGGCCAGCGCGTTGGCGATGTCCTCCTCGCCGGCGTTGGCGAACGGATCGGTGGTGAGGCTCTTGGGGCGCCGCCCCGCGGGCGCACGCGACGGCGGCGCCACCGCCTCGTCGCCGGTCCCGGCGGTCGCCGCCGCGGCGTCGGCCTCCGACAGCTTGCCCTTGCGGCGGGCGTCGGCCACCGCGTTGGCGCGATCGCGCTCGACCGACTCGCGCATGCGCTTGGGCATGGCCGCCAGGATCTCCTCGGGCAGGGCCTCGCCCTTGGCCATCGCCTGCCGGTGCAGCTTGGACAGGTTGCGCACGTAGCGGCCCGACTCGATCTCGCGCATCGTGCGCTTCCAGTACGTGTTGTACGAGCCGAACTTCTGCTGGACGGTGGCGAAGCGGTAGCGCAGCGCGGTGTTGCGGATCTGCATCTGCGCCACCTCGCGGATCCGCCGCTCGGCGTCGGTGTGCAGGTGGGCCGGGGCCTGCCGCTGGATGCCCATGAAGTACTGTTCGTAGAGCACGCGGAGGCGGTCGACCAGCTTGTCGAGGGCGTCGAGCGCTTCCTCGATCTCGGCGGTCTTCTCCTCGGACGACAGCGACGACTTCAGGGCCACGTCGCCCCAGGGTACCAGAGTCGCCCCGGCCGGCCTACGCGCCCGACGCCCCGGGTACCCCAGCCGCCGCCGGCAGGCTACCGTGGCGCGGTGCCCGTCGCCGCCGTCCACGCCGAGCTCGACCGCGTCCTGGCCTGTGCCCGCGAGCTGGTGGTGGCCGGCGACGGCGCCCGCGCCCACCGCGTGCTGACCATCTACCGCGCGCTCACCGCCGGCCACGCCGACGACGAAGAGGCGCTGCTGGTGCCCCTGCTCGACGGCGCCGCGCGGTGGCCGCCGGCCCTCTACCACGGCCAGCACGGCAAGCTCCTGGCCGGCCTCGATCGGGTGGCGCCCCTGGTGCCGGCGCTGTGCGCCTCGACGCCCGGGTGGCGGCGCCGGGCGCTGGTCATCCTCGACGCGCTGGGGCCGGTGGTGCACCTGGCCGAGCACCACCACCAGGCCGAGGAGACCGACCTGTTCGCGGTGGCCCGGGCCCGGGCCCCGGACCGGCTCGACGAGGTCGCCGCGCGGTTCTGGGCCGCCCACGCCGGGGTCGCGCCCGACCTGGCCGAGGCGGCCGCCGCGCTGGGGGCGTGACCACCCTCGACCTGCGTCGACGCCCGTGGTAACCCGCGAGGCGGTCCGGCCCGCATGTCGATCGTCTACTTCCTGCTGCTCGTCGGGGTGCTCGTGGTCATCCACGAGTTCGGGCACTTCGCCGCCGCCAAGCTGCTCGACGTGCGGGTGCTGCGGTTCTCGATCGGCTACGGCCGCCCGCTGGTCCGGTTCAAGGGCGCCGAGACCGAGTACCAGATCGCCGTGTTCCCGCTGGGCGGCTACGTGCGGATCCTCGGCGTCGAGGACGGCCCCGACGTCGAGCCGCGCGATCGCGGGCGCTCGTTCGCGACCCGGCCGCTGTGGCAGCGCCTGGTGATCATCTTCGCCGGCCCGGCCGCCAACCTGATCCTGCCCATCCTCATCTACTTCGTGTTCTTCGCCGGCCACACCGAGCTGCCGGCGGCGGTGGTGGGCGACGTGTTCGAGGACTCGCCGGCGGCCCGGGCCGGCATCGAGTCGGGCGACGCGGTGCTCGCGGTCGACGGCAAGAGCGTGCGGTACTGGGAGGATCTCGAGCGCGCGATCCGCGCCCGGGGCGGCGCCGAGATCAGCCTGAAGCTGCAGCGCGGCACCCGGGTGTTCGAGAAGTACGTCGTGCCGGTGGCCGACGTGGTGCGCAAGCGCGACGGCCAGGTGTCGGCCCAGGGCCGCATCGGCATCACCCGGGCCCCGTTCGTGCCGATGGTGGGCATCATCGACCCGGGGTCGCCGGCCGGCCGGGCCGGCATGGTCACCGGCGATCTCATCGTCAACATCGACGGCCGCCCCATCGAAAACTGGAGCGACGTCACCGACGGACTCGGCCACGGCGCGCGCCGGACCAACGTGGTGTACCTGCGCGGCACGCCCATCCCCGGCGTGCCCCAGGTCCGGCTCCTGGCCGCGCAGTTCGCCGACCTGATGCCCGAGACGCAGCTCGACGCCACCTTGCACCGCACCGCCTACACCGGCCTCGAGAACGCCGAGATGTTCGTGGCCCACGTCGCTCCCGGCACCCCGGCCGACCTGGCCGGCCTGCGCCCGGGCGATCTGATCACGACCCTCGACGGCAAGCCGGTCCGCCACTGGGCGGTGTTCGACCAGGAGCTGCTGACCGAGCCCGGACGCACCTGGACCATCGGCTGGCGCCGGACCGAGAACGGCAAGGTGATCGAGCGCACCACGTCGCTCACCCAGGTGTGGCGCAAGGAGCTCGACCAGTACGGCCACACCGTCGAGCGGCTGGTGTTCGGCGCCACCAACGACGTCGAGCGCGGCCGCGGCAAGATGGTGCCCATCGACGGTCGGTTCGGCTACGCGGTGTCGAAGGCGGTCGAGCGCACCGGCGAGACCATCGCGCTGATGGCGGCCGGCTTCGCCAAGGTGCTGCGGGGCGACTCGCCGCGCGAGAGCCTGGGCGGGCCGCTGACCATGTACCGGGTGGCGTCGGTGTCGGGCGAACAGGGCTGGGACTCGTTCCTGCTGCTGATCGCGCTCATCAGCGTCAACCTGGGGCTCATCAACCTGCTGCCGGTGCCGGTCCTCGACGGTGGCCACGTGCTGGTGTTCGCGGTCGAGGCGGTGCGGCGCCGGCCCATCTCGGCCCGCGGCCGCGAGCGCATCCAGTTCGTCGGGCTGGTGATGGTCGGCATCATCACGATCCTGGCCATCCGCAACGACATGATGCAGTACGTGTTCCGCTGATGCCGATCCTCGCCCTCGACACCTCGACCCTCACCGGCAGCGCCGCGGTGGTCGCCGACGACGGCGCCCTGGTGGCCGTGGCCGGCGGCGCGCCCGGCCAGCGCAGCGACGGCATCCTCGACCTGGCCCGGCAGGCGCTGGCCGCGGCCGGCACGGACCGCGCCGCGCTGACCGCCATCGCCGTCGGCGCCGGGCCGGGCTCGTTCACCGGGCTGCGCATCGGCCTGGCCAGCGGCAAGGGCCTGGCCTACGCGCTCGGCGTGCCGCTGTGGCTGGCGTCGTCGCTGGCGGCCCTGGCCTGGGACCTGGCGGCGGTGGTCGACGACGCCGACCCGCTCTTGGTGCCGGTGCTCGACGCGCGCCGCGGCGAGGTGTACGCCGGCTTCTACCGTCGCCGCGGCCCGGCGCTGGTGGCGGTGGCCGACGAGCAGGTGCTGGCGCCGGGGGCCCTGGCCCAGCTGCTGGCCGCACGGGCCGACCGCGCCCACCTGGGCGGCGACGCGCTGACGGTCCACGCCGCGGCGTTGGCGGCGCTGCCGCCCACGGCGCACCGCCACCTCGACGCGCCGGCGACGCCGAGCGCCCACGGGGTGGCCCGCGCCGCGCTGACCGGCGACCGGATCGATCGCACCCGCGACGGCGCGCCGACCTACGTGCGGCCGTCGGAGGCCGAGGTGAAGTACCCCGACGGGGTCCCCGGCGCGCTGGCGCAGCCGCCCGCGGCCGGGTGAACTCGCGCGAAAATCGCCTCGGCGCCGCCCGCGACCTGCTAGCGTTTCCGGAGGCCGCACCCGCGGTGGAGCCCGCAGTGAACGCACCCTCGACGGACCTGGCACCCACCCTCGACACCCTGCTCGATGAGCACCGCCGCCTCGACGCGCGGCTGCGCCAGCTCGAGCTGCAGCGGTCCCTCACCGCGGCCGAACAGATCGAGTACGGGACGCTCAAGAAGCAGAAGCTGTTGGCCAAGGATCGAATCGTCTTGCTGCAGGCCGCCGATCGGCGCGCGTGACCGCTCCGGCCCCCCTGCCGCCCGAGGTGCTCGAGCGGCTGCGCACGGTCGGCCTGCGCATCGACGGCGCCGGCCGGCTGTGGCACCAGGCCGCGCCGGTCACCCACGCCGGGCTGCGGCGCGCGCTCTTGCGCTGGCTCGACGTGCTGCCCGACGGGCGCCCCATCGTCCGGCTCGACGAGCTGCGCTACGCCTACGTCGAGGTCGACGACACCCCGCTGCGGGTGACCGCGGTGCGGTGGGACGGCGACGCGCCGGTGGCCCACGTCGACGACGACACCGATGAGCCCCTGGCGCTGGCCACCCTGGCCGCCGACCCCGACGGCCGGCTGCGCTGCCGGGTGCGCGGCGGCCGCCTGGCCGCGCGGCTCACGTCCGCGGCCCAGCAGGTGCTGCTCGAGCGCGCCGCCGAGCGTGACGGCCGGCTCGGCGTCGACGCCGCGGGGCAGTTCTGGCCGTTGGCCTGAGGCGGCGTGACGCGGCGTGACCGGCGGCTCCGGACGCGCGACCGCCGCCGGGGTCAGCGGCGGCGGCGCGCGGTCGCGAGGTCGTCGTCGGTGCCAGCTCAGCCGCGCGGGCGCAGCTGGAACGGGTACTTGATCGGATACAAGCCGGTGTCGCCGACCTTGGGGAACTCGACGTTCGAGATCACCTGGGCGATGCACGAGGACACCGTCGGGTCGACGCCGCTGGCGCGAGACTCGACCACCCGGCCGTTGCCGTTGAGCGTGAAGGTGGCGGTCACGGTGCCCTCGAGGCCCGGCTTGGCCAAAAGCTCCTTCTCGTAGCAGTACGAGATCTTGGCGATGTTGCGCCGGATGTAGCGACGAATGACCTCCTTGTCGAGGCAGCCCGAGCCGCCGCACACCGTCGGCGGCTGGATCTTCACCACCGGGACCGCCGCGGTCCGCCGCCGCGGGCCGCCGGGGCCGTGATCGCCCAGGGTGCCCAGGTAGTTCTTGCCGTCGTCCTTGCCCAGGGTCGCGAACGGATCCGAGGCGATGCCGCCACACGGCACGCCGGTGAGGGTGCCGCAGCCGGTGCCGGTGCCGCGCACGCCCCAGCCGAACGAGCCGGCCGGCGCGCCGGTGCCGTCGCCGTCGAAGCCGCCGGTGAAGTCGATCGAATCGAACCCGCTGGCGAGGTTGCGCCCGTCGGCGACCGAGATCGGCCCGCCCTGGAAGACGTCGGCCGACAGGATGCCCGCGGTGCGCGCCTCCTCGATGGCCAGCTTGCGCGCCAGCTGCGGCGACATGTCCCGGTTGGCGACCTGGAGCTTGGCCGGGTTGGCGTTGGGCTGGTCGTGGCCCAGCGTGCCGTCGTCGAGGGCAGTCGCGGTCGGGGCGGTGGCCTCGCCGGTCATGCCGTCGGCGTCGGCGTCGCCATCCTCGGGCGGCGGCGGCGGCACGTCCTCGGTCGACACCAGCCGGTAGGCGTCCGACGACGCCTCGGTGAGCGACATGTCGGTGGGCGCGCCCTCCTGGTCGTCGGTCGCGGTCTGCATCAGGCCCCACAGGCCGAGGTGCGCCACCGCCGACGCGGCGATGAACGCCAGCCCGACGTTGCCGCGGCCGAGCACCGGCGGCGCCGACCGCGCCGGCGCCTCGATGCCGCGCAGGAAGAAGCTGGCGTTGCCGACCTTGGTGCGCACCGCGGTGCCGACGTACAGCGGCAGCGCGACGTGGCCGGCCGCGCGCATCGCCGCCAGCGAGGTCGAGGTGCCGCCGAACGCGACGTCGCCGTCGAGCCCGTCGAGGGGCGTCACGAAGCCGCCGCCGCTGGCCTCGACCAGCGTCTGGCTGGCCGGCGCGTCGGCCAGCGGGATGTCGACGTTGCTGTTCTGGCCCACCCGCAGCGCGGTCCGGGGCCGCGCCGACCGCTGCAGCAGCCCGGCCGCGACCAGGCCCAGGCCGGCGCACACGCCGACCAGCGCCGCCGCGTCGACGCCGGCGCCGTGGCGGGTCGGCCGGAACGCCCACGCCGGGCGCTTCTCGGCGATCCACCGCGCCCGCGCGGTCGCGTCGTGGGCGGCGGCGCGCACGCCGTAGCCGAAGGTGGCCAGCGCCAGCGTCAGCAGCGCCAGGCCGGCGGCCAGCGTCAGGGCGCCGCGCCGGCGCCCGGTGGCGGCGGTGGTGAGGGTGTCGACCGAGACGACCGAGGCGCCCAGGGACGTGACGACCTCGACGGCCGGCGCCGGTTGAGCAGGGGAGACAGGAGCAGACAGAGCAGTAGCCATGACGACCTCCGACGAGGGCGGACCGAGGGCGCGCGGGCGACCGTCGCCGCGCACTCACCGGCGCGCGCCCCGAGGGCGCCGCGCTGGCGTTCGGGGAGATAGACAGCCGCCGCCGCCGCCGGTTCCGAATTTCTTCGTCGGGTTTCGCGTGCCTACGCGCGATCTTTTGCTGCAACCGCGCGCGCCGCCCGGTGTCTCGTGCCGATCGACGCCGCGCCGGACCGGCCGCGGTCGCCCCGCCGCCGCTACTCCGCGTCGGGCAGCCCGGCGATCCGGTGATCGGCCGGCACGTTGCCCAGGTTGCGGTCGTAGTTGTCGTGGCACTCGACGCAGTAGCCGACCTTGTGCGACGGCGAGCGCCAGTAGATCGGACCGCCCAGCTTGGAGGCGAACTTCGGCGGCGGCGCCGCCCAGTGGATCGCGTAGTACCAGTCGCCGTGGTCGGGGTCGAAGCCGGCGACCTTCTTCTCCATCACGAAGATGGGCCCGGCCGACCCGTCCTTGGCGTCGACCGAGGTCTTGACCACGATGGTGCCGACCGGGATCTCGCCGTCGTCGTCGAGGTACGCCGCGGCGCCCACCGCGTTGACGTAGGTGTCGACCAGGCGCCCGCCGTGCGACTCCGACGTCACCGGCGCGGTGTTCACCTTGACGTAGCTGGCGTAGTCGGCGCCGACCTCGAGCGGGCCGAACGTCGCGCCGTCGTCCATGGGCATCGCCATGGACTCCATCATCATCGAGGTCTGGCGATCCATGGTGTCGTGGCTGGCGCCGCTACATCCGGCGCCGACGAGCACGAGCACGCCGGCCAGGCTGGTTGCGAAGGTCATGGGTGAGCTACGCGCCGCCGGGGCGCGAGTTACCGGCCTCACGCGGCCGGCTCCGGCGGCGGCGGCGGCGGGGTCATGACCGAGAAGGTGGCGCCCTGGGGATCGCCCAGGACGGCGATCCGCCCGTACGGCGAGTCGAACGGCGGCACGCACACCGTGCCGCCGAGCGCGGCGATCTCCTCGAGCGCGCCGTCGACGTCGGTCAGCTGGAAGTACGGCATCCAGTGCTCGGGGACCTCGGCCGGCCAGTGGCCGTCCATCTGCAGCACGCCAGCGACGGTGAGGTCGCCCCGGTGCAGCGTCCAGTACTCGATCCCCGGCGCCGCCAGCTTGCGCGGCTCGAGGTCGAACACCGCGGCGTAGAACGCCCGGGCCCGAGCGCTGTCGCGGGTGTTGACCTCGCACCAGGCCATCGCGCCGTGCTCGTCGCGGGCGCCGGCGCCTGGGTGGCCGCCCGGCTGCCAGACCCCGAAGGTGGCGCCGCCCGGATCGGTGGCGACGATCATCCGCCCCTGGCCTGGCACGTCGTGCGGTCCCATCACCACCGCGCCGCCATGCTCCTTGATCCGCGCCGCGGTGGCGTCGGCGTCGGCGCTGATGAAGTAGACGGACCACGTCGAACGTTGCGGCGCGTCGGGCGGCAGCCCGCCGATGCCAGCGGCCGGGCGCCCTGCGCTCATCGCCATCGCGTAGCCGCCGGTGTCGGGCCCGGTCAGCTCGAAGCTCCACGTGAACAGGCGCCCGTAGAACCGGTAGGCGTCCTTCGGCGATGTCGTCATCAGGTCGAACCAGCCGACAGTGCCGGGCTGGTTGGCGGGCGGCGGCGCCGGCGCGGTCGCGGGCTTCTCAGGGGTGCTGGTCATCGCGTCTCCTCGGGTTTGTCGGCACGCTACCACGGCGCTCACCACCGTCGGTGTTACCCTGCGCGCGGCGTGGCTCCCCCCGGTGCACCGACGGTAACGCTGCGGACGCTGCTGACCCTCGCGGCGCCGGTCGTCCTCGCGCGCGCGACCCAGGCGGTGGTGGGCTTCACCGACGCGCTGATGGTGTCGTCGCTCGGGCCCGACGCGCTGACCGCGACCACCGGTGGCGCCATCAACAGCTTCGCCGCGGCGATCTTGCCGATGGGCACGGTGTTCATCATCCAGAGCTTCGTGGCGCAGCTCGTGGGCCAGGGTCGCGCCGGCGAGGCCCGACGCTATGCGTGGTACGGCCTGGCGCTGGCCCTGGCGGCCGGGGCGCTGGCCCTGGCCGGCCTGCCGCTGGTCGGGTCGGTCCTGGCGTGGTTCCCGCACGACCCCGCGGTCCACGCCCTGATGACCAGCTACCTGACCATCCGCCTCACCTCGGTGGCCGCCCTCGTCGGCACCGAGGCGCTGGGCAACTGGTTCGGCGGCTTCGGCAACACCAAGATGCAGATGCGGGCCGGGCTCCTGACGATGGTCGTCAACATCGCCGGCAACTGGCTGTTCATCCGCGGCCACCTGGGCGCGCCCGCGCTCGGCGTGCGCGGCGCGGCGCTGGCCTCGGCGCTGGCCAGCTGGATCGGGCTGGCCTACCTGCTGATCGAGTTCCGGCGTTGGCCCCGCCACGGCGCGCCGCCGACCCGGTGGTCGTGGGGCGAGCTGCGCCGGGTGCTGCGGTTCGGTCTGCCCAGCGGGCTCAACTGGTTCCTCGAGTTCGGCGCGTTCGCGCTGTTCCTGAACGTCGCGGTAGCCAAGCTCGGCAAGGTCGCCTACGGCGCGCTCAACGTCATCATCCAGGTCAACTCGGTGGCGTTCATGCCGGCCTTCGGCATCGCCACGGCCGGCGCCATCCTGGCCGGGCAGGCCATCGGCGCCGGCGCCCACGATCACGTGAAGCGCATCGTCGGGCTGACCATGGGCGTCACCGCCGCCTGGATGGGCGCGGTCGGGCTGGCCTACCTGGCGTTCCCGCGCCACGTGATGGGGCTGTTCGCGCACGACGACGCCGCCCTGGGCCTGTCGGCCAGCGCGCTGGTGACCGTCGGCGCGCCGATGCTGGCCATCAGCTCGGCCTGGCAGCTGTTCGACGCCGTCGCCATGACGCTGGCGGAGACGCTGCGGGCCGCCGGCGACACCGCGTGGACGCTGTACGCCCGGGTCGCGCTGGCGTGGGTGGTGTTCGTGCCGTCGTCGTTCGTGGTGGTCTACGTCCTCGACGCCGGGACCATCGCGGTGATGCTGTGCCTGGTCGGGTACCTCGCGGCCCTGGCCGCGGCCATGACCTGGCGCTTCCGCTCGGGGCGGTGGCGCGCCATCGAGCTGACCGGCCACGAGCCCACCCTGGTCTGAGCCGGCCCTGGGCCGCGGCCGCTGGGCGAGGTCGAAACCCGTGGCAAACCACCCCGCGCGTTCTCGGACGTGCGCCAGCTGCGCTATACAGGCAGCGCCCATGCGCCGCTCGCCGCTCCTGCCGATCTTCCTGATCGTCCTCGTCGACGTCCTCGGGATGACGATCGTGATCCCGCTCCTGGCGATCTACGCCGAGAAGTTCGGCGCGTCGCCGCTGACCGCGACGCTCATCATGTCGTCGTTCGCGGCCTGCCAGCTGGTGTCGGGGCCGTTTCTGGGCGCGCTGTCGGATCGCTACGGGCGCCGGCCAGTGCTCCTGATCAGCCAGCTGGGCACGCTGCTCGGGTTCGTCATCCTGGCCCGCGCCGACGCGCTGTGGATGGTGTTCGCGGGCCGGATCCTCGACGGCGCCACCGCCGGCAACCTGGCCATCGCCCAGGCCTACATCGCCGACCACACCCCGCCCGAGAAGCGGGCCCAGTCGTTCGCCCTGATCGGCATCGCGTTCGGCCTGGGCTTCGCGTTCGGCCCGGTCATCTCCGGCGTGCTGGCCCACCACTCGCTGGCGGCGCCGTTCTGGCTGGCCGCGGCGCTGTCGGGCTGCGCCATCGCCGGGACGCTGTTCATCCTCCCGCGCGAAGACGGCCGCGCCCGGGACACCAGCGCGCCGTTGCGCATCCTCGATCTCAAGACCTACGTCACCTACTTCGCGCGGCCGCGGATGGGTCAGCTCCTGGCGGCGTTCTTCATCTACATGCTGACCTTCTCGCTGTTCATCGGCGGGTTCGCGCTGTTCTCCGAGCGCCACTACACCTGGCACGGCCTGCCGTTCACCCCGCGCGAGATCGGGTTCGTGTTCGCCGGAAGCGCGGTGGTCGGCCTGGTGATCCAGGGCGGGCTGATCCGCCGGCTGGTGCCCAGGTACGGCGAGGTCAAGCTCGCCACGGTCGGCTTCGCGACGCTGGTCATCGGCTACGCCCTGCTGGGGGTCGACAGCGCGCTCGCGTTCCTGGCCTTCGCGACGTTGTTCTCGTCGATCGGCAACTCGCTGTTGCGCCCGACTTTGACCGCGCTCATCACCCGCGAGGCGACGCCGCGCGAGCAGGGCGTGGTGCTGGGCTTGACCCAG
This sequence comes from Kofleriaceae bacterium, assembly GCA_041389965.1. Taxonomy (GTDB): domain Bacteria; phylum Myxococcota_A; class Polyangia; order Haliangiales; family Haliangiaceae; genus UBA2376. Next base: position 224,120 of record JAWKQV010000006.1, read on the forward strand.
TCGCTGTCGTCGATCGCCGCCATCGTCGCGCCGCCGCTCGCCGGGTGGTTGATCAAGCACGACCGCGGGCCGATCTGGGCCTACCTGGCGGCCGGCGTCGGCGCGGCCGGGCTGCTGGCGATGCTGCGCAAGCTGGCGCCGCCGCCGGCGGTGTGAGCCCGCGCCGCCGTCACGCGCTGCGCCGTTGCCCGGCGGCATCGTCGACGGTCAAGCCGGCCCGCGCCAGGCGCGCCCTGATCAGGATCCAGGCCTGGGCCAGCCCGGCGGCGTCGGGGTGCAGGCCGCTGCCTCGGTGGTCGCGCCCACGCGCCGCCGCGCTCCACAGCGTCCACAGCTCGCCCAGCCACGCCACCGCGGCCCGCCGCTCGGCGTCGGCGATGGTCGGCACCACCGCCGCCAGGTAGGCCTGGCCGAAGCTAGCGTGGCGAGCGCCGTCGACGGCGACCCGCTGGTTGATCTGGCGCAGCAGGCGACACGGCCACCGCTCGATGCGGCGCGCCTGTCCCGGCAGCACGCCCTGCGCGAGCACCACGTGGAGCGCGGCGACCTGGACCCACGGCGGGCCGGCCCAGGCTCGCGCCGCCGCCACCACCGCCTGGAGCTGCGGATCGATCGGAGCGACGTCGCCTAGCCGCTCCAGGTAGCCGCGGTACACCTGCGCGTGGCGCTCGACGTCGCTGGCCTGGGTGGCGAGGAACCGGCGCGCGCAGGCCTCGGGCACCACGGCCGCCAGCGCCTGCACCATCGCCAGCTCGGCCTTCGCCGCGTGGAACAGCTGGCTGACCGTGTCGATGTAGGTGGCCTGGTCGGCGCCGCCGGGCGCCACCGGCGACAGCGCCCACCAGTCGATCGCGCGGGTCGACCAGGCGGCGCGGTGGGCGCGGGCGGTGAGATCGTCGATGCGGCGGGCGGCGGCGTCATGCATGGCGCTGTCGGGTTTTGCAAAGGCAAGACCACGCCCGCGCCACCGCGTAACCGAGCGAGACCATGGCCGTGTGCGTCAGCGCACCTGCCCGAGGTCCGCCACCTTGGCAGGGCTTCGACGGCGCCGGCGACGGTGGTCCGACGGCGCCTCGATCAGGGCAGCTCGTCGGCGCCCACGTCGAGCGGGCCCTGTGGCCGGGGCGTGCCGTCGACGTCGAGGCCTGGGTCGAGGCCCGCTTGGACTACGCCGGCGCCGACCGCTGGGCTGGCGGGGAGGATGTGAAAATCGCCGCCCGGGGCGTCGACGTACCGCGCCGCATCGATGCTGCCGAGCACGCGGTTGGAGGGATCGGTGTCGATGACAGCGATCCCGGCCACGACCGAGTGCGTCAGCCGGCAGGTCGTCTTGAACACGTCTTCCGTGACCAGGTTGTTCGGCAGGGCGGCCTGTCGCGACGACGCGGTGCAGTTGAGCGCCCGCCGGCTCTCGCTCGTGCTGAAGTTGCTCGCCACGGTGTTGCCGGTGAACACCAGCGGCCCGGCGACGTCGAGCCCGACCCCGCCGAAGGTCCCGTTCGGCCGGCCGTTGCCGGCGACGATGGTGCCGGTGACCGCGACCTCGGTCGCGCCCTGGGTCTGCAGGCCGCCGTCGCCGCAGCCGCGCAGCTGGGCCGACCGCACGGCCACGGCGCCCCCGGTCACCTTCACGCAGAAGCCGCCGGTGTCGTGCAGCTGGCTCCGGTCGATGACGCCGGCGCACCCGTTGAGCTGGACCAGGTCGTCGGTGGCGGCCTGGCCGGCGAGGTCGACGTCGCGCAGGGTCAACCGCGCCGCCCCGCCGTCGCAGCGCACCAGCACCGGCAAGGGCTCGGCGGTGGCCAGGTCCTCGGCGTCGACCGCGACGGTCAGCGACCGCAGCTCGAGCTGGCCGCCGTCGACGGTCGCCACGACCGCGTCGAGCGCCCGGATGCGCGGCGGGCCACGATCGCCGCCGGTGCGACCGACCACCTCGGCTCGGTCGACGCCGAGCGCGATCCGCTGGGGGCCGTGGCTGCCCGGCTCGACGACCACCCGCAGCGGGTCCTGCCTTAGCTCGGCCTGGCGCGTCAGGGCCCGGGCCACGGTCGCACACGGCGCGGCCAGCGTGCACGGGCCGCCGTCGTCGCCGGTCACGGCCACGTAGCTGACGCTGGCGGCGCTCGCGCACACCCCGTCGGCGCAGATGCCGCTGGCGCACGCCGCGTCGACCGCGCAGGCCATGGGCCCGTCGACCGGCACGTCGACCGTGCCGTCGGCACCTCCGGCGTCCTCGTCGAGGACCAGCGGCGGGCGCTGGTACGCGCACGCCCCGACCGCCACCAGCAGCGCCCAGGCCGCGCCGCGCACGGTCAGAAGCTCCCGCTCCAGGTGGCGACGGCGCCGCCGCGGATCGGCGCCGCGGCCACCCGGGTGGCCGACGTCGGCCGGGTCCACCACAGGACCCCGGCCGCGACCAACGTCGTCGCCGCGACCACGCCGCCGGCCTGGGCCAGCTTGTGGGCGCGGTTGGCGTCGTCGTAGCGGGCCTCGAAGGTCATGGCGTCACCGACGGCGCCGGCCGCGCGGGCGTCGTCGAGGGCGCCGCGCCCGCGCAGCTCGAACACCACGCTCACCGCGGCGACCGCGACGCCGGCGCCGCCCAGGCCCAGCACCAGCCCGGTGCGCGATCCAGACCGCGTGAGCGACGCCCCGCGTGGCTCCGCGGCTGGCGCGACCGGCGGCGTGATCAGGTCGACCTCGGGCGGGTCGGCCGCCGGCGGGTCGACGACCGGCGCCGGCCGGCACGCTGCCATCCGGTCCTCGGCGGCGGCCCGCGCGGCCGGATCCGGTCCGCTCGCCAGGTAGTCGGCGAACACCTCGGCGGCCCGGTCACACCGCCCCAGCTCCTGGTAGCACCGGCCGATCGCGAACAACAGCTCGCTGCGCGGCGCCAGCCGGTACAACCGCTCGAAGTCGTGCAGCGCCTCGGCGTAGTCGCCGTCGCGGAAGGCAGCCTCGGCCGCGGCCTCGAGCGCGGCCACCTCGGGGACGTCGGCCCGGGCCGGGGCCAGCGGCGAAAGCGTGCCGACCATCACCACCAGCGCCGAGATCCGGGGGTACGCCACCGCCGGATGGTAACCGAGCCAGCGGCGACGAGCTAGACTCGCTGCGTGACCGTCGCAGGTGTCTGCTTGGGCTGCGGCCGCGCCTTCGATTGGGTCGAGATCCCACCCGGGGCCGCCGGCGTCACCTGCCCACGCTGTCAGCTCGCGGTGCCCGTGCCGCGACCGGTGCCCCTGGTGCCGACCTTCCCGGCACCCGCGCCCAGCCCGGCCGGCATGGCGATCCAGCGCATCGAGGCGCCGGCGCCACCGGCGGTGCAGGTCGACGAGGGGCCGTTCCGGACCTCGGCCCGGCCCTACGTCGAGCGGCGCGATGGCGACACCTACGAGATCGACTTTCCGCGGATCCGCGGCGGCCCGGTTCGGCCGGGCGCCGTGGTGTGGACCGGGCTGTGGCTGACGCTGGCGTTCCTCGGCATCTGCAGCTTCACCACGGCCGCCGTGGTCGGGCTGCCGATGACCGTCTGGTCGGTGCTGGCCCGACGGCGACGGCGGCGGGTTCGGATCGACGCCACCACCATCAGCGCCAGCGGCAGCCCGCCGATCCCGCGGCGCGCGGTGACCCACATCTTCGTGGTGGGCGTCGCCAACGACGACGGGCCGCTGTGGCAGGTCCGGGTCCGCGCCGGTGCCGCCGACGTCCTGCTCGCCACCAGCCCGCTCATCGACGACGCCGACGCCATCGCGTCGCTCCTGGCCACCGAGCTGGGCCTGCCGACCTGGGTGCCCCAGGCCAACCGCGGCCTCCCGACCTGAGCCTCACCGCGCGGCGCGGCCGATCGCGTCCGCCAGGCGGGGCAGGCCCTCGGCGCGCAGGCGCCGCGACAGCCCGCGGTGGATGCGGCGGGGCCACAGCGGGCCGCCGTAGACGAAGCCGGTGTAGCCCTGCACCAGGGTCGCGCCGGCGACGATCCGGGCCCACGCATCGTCGGCCGACTCGATCCCCCCGACGGAGATCAACACCAGCCGCGGGCCGACCCGGGCCCGCAACCGGGCCAACACCGCCAGGCTGCGGGCCGCCAGCGGCGCGCCCGACAGGCCACCGGCGCCGAGCGCCTGCACCTCGGCCGCGGGGGTGGTCAGGCCGTCCCGGCCGATCGTGGTGTTGGTGGCGATGATGCCGTCGAGGCCCAGCTCGAGCGCCAGGTCGGCCACCGCGTCGATGTCGGCGTCCGCCAGGTCGGGCGCGATCTTCACCACCAGCGGCACCCGGCGCGTGGGCGCGGCGCGGTCGAGCGTGGCGCGGACGTGGGCCAGGAGCGGCCGCAGCTTGTCGACGGCCTGCAGGTCGCGCAGGCCCGGCGTGTTGGGCGAGCTGACGTTGACCACCAGGTAGTCGGCGGCGCCGGCCAGCAGCTCGGCCGAGCGCGCGTAGTCGGCCAGGGCGCCGGCCTCGTCGACGATCTTGGTCTTGCCGATGTTGAGGCCGAGCAGCGCGACCCCGGCCGGGCGCCGCGCCAGCCGCGCCGCCGCCACCTCGGCGCCGCCGTTGTTGAAGCCGAGCCGGTTGACCAACGCGCGATCCGCCGGTAGCCGGAACATGCGCGGGCGCGGGTTGCCCGGTTGGGGCTGGGCGGTGATGGTGCCCAGCTCGACGAAGCCGAAACCGAGCGCGGCCAGCGCCGCGGGGCCCTTGCCGTCCTTGTCGAAGCCGGCTGCGAGGCCCAGCGGTGACGCCACCTCGCGGCCGAACACCGTCAGCCGCAGGGCCGGGTCGCGCGCGCAGGTGACGCGCCGCCACAACCACCGCGCGCCGGGCACGGCCATCATGGCGCGGAGGAGCCCGAAGCCGATCCGGTGCGCGGTCTCGGCCGACAGCCGACGCAGCACCAGCCAGAACAGCGCGCGGTAGATCACGGCCGTCTCGTACCACGGCGTCGCGGCGGCCGGCGGCGGCCGTGCGGCTAGGGCGCGTCGGGGCTGGCGTCGGCCGCATCGCTGGCGTCGGCCGCGTCGCTGGCGTCGGTCGCGTCGGTCGCGTCACTGGCATCGCTGGCGTCGGCCGCGTCGACCGGCGTCCCGGCATCGACCCAATGCTTGCCGGGCCCGTCGGCGCCCGAGCAGTCTTGATCGAGCCCGTCACCGTAGGGGTCGGCCGCGCCAGGGTGGACCGCCGGGTTGACATCGTCGCAGTCGCAGGTCGGATCGATCTGAGGATCGCACCCGCCCGCGTGGCACGCCGGGAACCATCCGTCGCCGTCCTGATCGACGCAGTCGTCGTAGTACCCGGGCGCGCCGTAGCAGGCCATGAGCGTCACCGCGGCCAGCCCGCTGGCGGCCAGCGTCGCGGCGCGCGCGATCCACGACGAAGTGGCGCGTTCGCAGTGCGGACAGGTGCGCGCGCGAGGCGGCACCAACCCTCGACATCCCGGGCAGGCGACGAGCGACATGGCCGGGGGTATCGCAAGCCCGGTGCCGGGCGGTCGCTCGAGGTGTCGCGTCGTTAGCTTCCGCGCGTTCGGGGATCCGCGCCGATCCGTGACAGCGGTGTCGCACCCCGCCCCCCGCCCCGGTCGCTAGATCTGGTTGCGTGGCTCGGGGAGTTCTGGCGATATTTGGGCGCGGGACCACGCCGCGTGGCGCCCGATCCGATCCACCAACGCACCGGCACGCGACAGGAGATCTCGAGTTCCATGGGCACGAAGCTCTACGTGGGCAACCTCAACTACAACACCAACGAGGAGTCGCTCCGCGCGCTCTTCGCCAGCAACGGGCGCGAAGTAGCCAGCGTCGCGGTCATCATGGACCGCGAGACCGGCCGCTCACGTGGCTTCGCGTTCGTCGAGATGGCGACCGCGGAGTTCGCGGCCCAGGCGCTGCGCGAGCTCGACGGCGCCGATCTCGACGGTCGGGCGCTGCGGATCAGCGAGGCGCGGGAGCGGGAAGACCGCGGCCCACGCTCGTTCGGTGGCCCCCGCCCGGGGGGCTTCAGCGGAGGTGGCGGTGGCGCTGGCTTCGGCGCCCCGCGCCCGGCCGGCGGCGCAGGCTTCGGCGCTCCGCGCCCGGCTGGTGGCGCTGCCGATGATCGTCGGCGTGGCGCACCTGGCGGCGGCGCGGGTCGGCGCGACGAAGGCCGGCGCGGCGGTGGCGGTGGCCGGCGCCGCGGTGGCGACGACGGCGACGACTGGTAGCCGATCGCGGGCGCGCCACGCGCAGCGTTCGAGCGTAGACTCGCCGCATGGACGCCCCGCCGCTGCCCGCGTGGATCGCGCGTGGCTTTCCACCCGGCATGCAGCGCGAGCTGGTCGACGTCGGCGGCATCCGCATGCACGTCGCCAGCTGGGCCGGTGCCGCGGCCGCGCGCGCCGACCAGCCGACCGTGGTGATGGCCCACGGCAACCCGACCTGGAGCTACCTGTGGCGCAAGGTCGTGGCGGCGCTGGCGGGCAGCGGCCTGCGCGTCGTGGTGCCCGATCTGATCGGGCTCGGGCTATCCGACAAGCCGCGGGCCGTGGCGGCGCACCAGCTGTCGGCCCACGCGACCTGGTTCGGGCGCGCGCTCGACCGGCTGGTGCCGGGCCGGGTAATCCTCGTCGCGCAGGACTGGGGTGGGCCGATCGGCCTCGCAGCGATGGCCGCGCGCCGGGCCCGGCTCCACGGGCTGGTGCTGGCCAACACCGTCATCGGGCCACCGCGCCCGGGCTTCCACCCGACCATGTTCCATCGCCTCGCCCGCACCCCGGTCGTCAGCGAGCTGACGTTCCGCATGCTGGGGTTCCCGCTGCCGGTCATGAACCTGGCCCAAGGCGACCGGCGCAGCATCACGGGTCAGGCGACGCTGGCGTACGCGTGGCCGCTGCGGCATCTGCGCGACCGCGCCGCCCCGCTCGGCCTGGCCCGGATGGTCCCCGACGGCGACCAGCACGTCTCGATCACGTCGCTGCGTGCGTGCCGCGCGCTGGTCACGAGCTTCACCGGCCCCATCGAGCTGGTCTGGGGAATGCGAGACCCGGTGCTGGGACCCGTGGTGCGCTACCTCGAGCGTGAGCTGCCGGCGGCCCGGGTCACGTTGACCCGCGCCGGTCACTTTCTCCAGGAAGAGGTCCCTGACGTGCTGGCCGACGCCATCCGGCGGGTCGCCGCCTCGCCAGGGGTGGCCTGATGCAACCGAAGATCCAACAGAACCTTGCGGCCGTGGCGCCATCGCCCCTCGGAAATCTGCGGCGACCGGGTGCCAACGCCCCTCGATCGCTCGCGCGACCGTCGGGCACACCGTTTGCTTTTCGAGGGCGCATGCCGACGCTGCGCCGCGCCTCCCTGCCCCGCCTCCTGGCCACCTCCTGCCTCCTCCCCGCCGTCGGCCTCCTCGCCGCGTGTGGCGCCGACGCCACGTCTCAGCCCGTCGCGTCGCGCATCGATCTCAACGTCGCCCTGGGCATCACCGCGGCCCAGCCGGTCGGCGTCGCCGTCGACGTCGACGGCTCGCGCCTGGTGCTCGACAGCGCCGCCGGCCTGGTCCGCCTCGACGCCGCTGGCCACGGCCAGGTGGTGCTCGACCCGACCACCCTGCCGACCACCGGCCTGCCGCTCGAGCTGCCCATCACCGACCTCGTGGCCCTGGGCGACGGCCGCTTCGCCCTGACCGCGATCGGCGACGGCTACGTGCTCGACCTCGGCGCCCGCACCCTGGCCCAGTTCTTCTGCTACGTCCCCGACGGCCTGCCGGTCGACGAGCGCCAGCGCACCGACGCGGTCGCCTTCGATCCGGTCGCGGGGCGCCTGTACGCCCAGCCGCGCACCACCACCACCGACGGGACCTTCGTGCGGTCCGAGGTGTCCAGCTACGACAGCGGCACCGGCGCCGACCTGACCTGGGACCTGCTGCCGGGCCAGTTCACCGCCGGCGGGATGGTGGCCCCGGGCGATGGCTCGCTCGTGCTCGGCGCCGGCACCACGCTCCACCGCTACGACCTGGCCACCGCCGCGGTGACCCCGCTCGACGACCTGGCCCGCTTCGGCGTCGGCGCCATCGACGGCCTGGCCCTCGATCCGGCCGGCCACACCCTGATCATCGTCGACGCCGCCACCGCGTCACTGGTGGAGATCGCGCTAGACGATCTGACCCTGTAGCCGGCGCGACGCTGGCCGGTGCGTTGACCTGGTCGGGGCCTGCGCTCATCATGCGCCGGTGGCAGACACCGTCCGCTTCACGGTCGCCGCGGCGACCGACGGCCTACGCCTCGACCAGGCGCTGCCGCTCGGCGTGCCCGGTCTGTCGCGGCGCCGGGCCAAGGTGCTGATCGATCTCGGCGGGGTGTTCGTCGACCGGGCCCGGGTCAAGCAGGCCGGCCGGGTGGTCCGCGCCGGCCAGGTGATCGAGGCGACCCTGGGCGGCGCCTTCGAGCGCGCCACCGCGCCCGGCCCGGCCGCGCCCAGCCTGTCGCTGGCGATCGTCTTCGAGGACGATCATCTGATCGTGGTCGACAAGCCGGCCGGGCTGGTCACCGCGCCGACCCCGGAGAGCGACCGCGGCGACGTGCTCGACCTCCTCAAGCGGCGGCCCGGCGCCGGCCCGGTGTTCCTGGTCCACCGCATCGATCGTCCCACCAGCGGCCTCCTGGTGTTCGCCAAGACCGCGGCGGCCAACCGCGTCCTGGGCCAGCGCTTCGTCGAGCACGACCTGACCCGCGCCTACGTCGCCTTCGCAGCCGGCGCGGTGGCGGCCGACCTGACCGTGATCGATCGTCCGGTTTCCGGACAGCGCGCGGTGACCCACGTTGTCGAGCGCGAGGTCTTGGCCGACGGCCGGCTCACCCAGCTGCGGCTGCGGCTCGAGACCGGCCGCACCCACCAGATCCGCCTGCACCTGGCCGGGCTCGGCCACCCGGTGCTGGGCGATCCGCAGCACGGCGACGCCGACGCGCGTCGGTTCCGCCCCCGCCCGCCGCGGCTGGCGCTCCACGCGGCACACCTGGGTGTGCGCCACCCGATCACCGACGCGCCCATGGCGTGGGACAGCCCGCTGCCGCCCGATCTCGCGACCTGGCGCGACCGGGTGCTGGCCGCGGTCGTGCCCGCCGCCGACGCCGGGCCCGCGGAGGCGCCGCCGTGATCACCCGCTTCTGCTTCGTCCGGCTGCAACCGACGGACGCCGACGCCGCTGGCCGCGCCGCCGCCGTCGACGTGGTGCGATCGCTCGCGGCGCTGCCCGGGCTCACGGTGGCGATCGACCTGCCGGCCGACGCGACGGCCGCCAAGTGGGACCTGGCGATCACCGTCAACGCGCCGTCGCTGGCGCACCTGGCCGAGGCGATGGCGACGCCGGCCTGGGCCGCGGTCGACGCCTACGTGGCCGGCCACGCCGTCGTGGTCAAGGCCTGGAACTTCGCGCGCACCTGAGCGTCGGCTCCCTCACAACCGCGCGAGTAGCCAGTGCGGCGCCTGCGCGGCCGGCACCGCGTCCGACCGCCACACCGACACGCCGGCCACCAGCGCCGCGTCGAGGCCCACCGCCCGGGCGCCGGCGATGTCGGTCTCGAGCTGATCGCCCACCATCAGCACCGGCCCGGCGACGCCCAGGCGGCGGCGGCCCTCCTCGAAGATCGGCGCCGCCGGCTTGCCCAGCGCGACGAACCGAGGCGGCGCCGGGTAGCGCCGGGCCAGCACCGCGTCGATCATCGCGGCCATGGTGCCGGCGGTGAAGCCGAGCCGGGCCGGGCCACGGGGGAACACCAGGTCCGGATTGGCCACCAGGAGCGCCAGCGGGCGGCCAGCGTCCAACGCGCGCACGCAGGCGGTCACCGCCGCGTTCATGCCCGCCAGGAACTCGAAGCCGGCGTCGTCGCAGATGACCACGGCGTCGACGGTGGCGTCGTCGTCGACCGCCACCACCTCGAGGCCCGCGCCCCGCGCGTAGGCCTGGGCGTCGGCGGTGCCCAGCACCATCGCCCGGGCCCCGACCAGGCCACGGGCCGCCACCGCCGGCGCCAGCTGCTGCCCCGACGACACGATCTCGCCCGCGGTGATCGCCAGTCCGATCCGCGCGAACCGCGCCGCCGCCGTCGCAGGCAGCCGCGACGCGTCGTTGGTGACCACCGCCAGCGGCTTGCCGGCCGCGCGCACCGCGGCCAGCGCCGCGGCCGCTCCGGGCGCCGGCCCGCTGGCATCGACCAGGACGCCGTAGGCGTCGAACAGGAAGCCGGCGTAGCGCTCCACCAGCTGGGCGAACTCCACCTGCGTCGGCGTCACCGCCGGTGCGTACCACGCCGAGGTCGGGCCCGGGTGGTATACGCGAGAGATGCGCCCCTACCTCGACCTCCTGCGCATGGTCCTCGCCGATGGCGAGCGCCGCACCGATCGCACCGGCGTGGGCACCATCTCGATCTTCGGCGCGCAGAGCCGCTACGATCTGCGCGACGGCTTCCCCATCGTCACCACCAAGAAGGTGCTGTTCCCCGCGGTGGTCCGCGAGCTGCTGTGGTTCCTGCGCGGGTCCACCAACATCAACGACGACCTGACCCAGCACACCCCCATCTGGGACGCCTGGGCCGACGCCGCCGGCGACCTCGGCCCCATCTACGGCCACCAGTGGCGGCGGTGGGGCGCCGACGCCGATCACCCCGGCATCGATCAGCTGGCCGCGGCGGTCGACACCATCCGCCGCGACCCGGGCTCGCGCCGCATCATCGTCAGCGCCTGGAACGTCGCCGACCTGCCGAAGATGAAGCTGCCGCCGTGCCACGCGTTCTTCCAGCTCTACGTCAGCGGTGACTGGCTCGATCTCCAGCTGTACCAGCGGTCGGCCGACCTGGCGCTGGGCGTGCCGTTCAACATCGCGTCGTACGCGCTGTTGCTGGCGATGATCGCGCAGGACACCGGCAAGCGGCCGCGCTACTTCATCCACACCCTGGGCGACGCCCACATCTACGCCAACCACGTGGCCGGCGTCGAGCAGCAGCTGGCCCGCACGCCGTTCCCTCTGCCGCGCCTGGTCCTGGCCGACAAGCCCATGCTGGAGCTCGGCTTCGACGACGTCGCCCTCGACGGCTACCAGCACCACCCGTTCATCAAGTTCGCGGTGGCGGTCTAGCCCGCGCGCGGTCGCCCATGGTGGCTCGCTGCCGGGTCGGCTTGCTGGTGTACGCGACGCTGCAGTTCGTCGCGCTCACGGCGATCGCGATGTGGCTGTACCCGCGCTACCGGTTCACCGGCCAGTTCTTCAGCGAGCTGGGGGCGGCGCGCACCTGGCGCGGCGAACCCAACCGGGCCGCCGCGGCGCTGTTCGCGCTGGCGCTGGCCTCCCTCGGGCTGGCCCTGATCGGCTTCGCCAGCGCGTGGCCGACCTATGCGTTCGCGCGCCGGCGCAGCCGCGCCGTCGGCGTCGCGTCGCAGGTGTGCGGGACGGTGGCCGGCCTCGCGTTCGTCGGCGTCGCCGCCACGCCCATCGATCGCGCGCTCGACGCCCACAACGCGCTGGTCGCGGTCGGGTTCGCCGCGCTGTTCGGGTTCGTCGTGTCCGCGACGAGCGTGTGGTGGCGCAACGGCGCCCCGGTCGCCGTGCGCGCCGTCAGCGCCCTGTACATCGTGGTCCTGCTGGGCTGCTTCGCCGCGACCGGCTGGGGTCTGGCCGCCGGGCTGCGCGCGCACCTCGCCGTACTGGTCATCGCCCAGAAGCTCGGCGTCTACGCGTCGGTGGCCTACGTCGGCTTCCTCACCACAGCGATCTGGCGCGGCGCGCCGCGGCCGGCAACGCCGACCTCGCCCAGGACATCGCCCACCTGACCCGCGCCGGGTGCGAGGTGACGGCCTAACTACCAGCGCATCATGTCGACGCGCGGGTCAGACGGCCGCCGGGCGGGGCACCGGGTCCCGTCGTCGCGCGGCGGCTCGCCGGCGAAGCGGACGTGGTCGTAGTCGATCGCCACGTACGCCGTTCCGTCGGGCAACGCCGGCGTGGCGGCGACGTCCAGCACAAGCACCTGGCGCGCGTCCGGCGCGACGTCGACCGGTGGCGCCGCCGTGACCCGCAGGAGCTGGTTGCCATCGCCATCGTAGGCGTACATGCAGACCGCGAGCTCCGTGAGCGGGCGGTCGTTCACGTTGTAGGCGTCGAAGCGCGGCCAGTCGTGCCGATCGCGACCGCCATGGTGCCGAAGCTGGACCGCCTGCCACGGGGGCGTCGCGCGGGCCCCGATCGGCGGCGCGCCATCTCGCACGACCGGCGGGAATCGTGCGCCTCCAGGCTGGCGCTTCCACGCACCGAGGGCCGCCCGTTCGGCGGCCGCGCAGCTGACGCGCTCGACCCCGTGGGCCGCGGCAGCCGCGCTGGCAGCGTCGTCGCCCAGACATCCCAGCTCGGCACAGGCCCCGTAGTCGTGGGCAGCGCACAGCGTGGCCGGCGACAGGCGCTGGGACGGCAGGTACGCGCAGGCCCGCGCGTCGCCGCCGCCGCACGCGTCGCGCAGCCGCTGGACGGCCTCGACGAGGTGTTGGTCGTAGTCGTCCGCCTGCCCGGCGGCCAGCGACCGTGCTTCACAAGCGGCGACGTCCGCGACCTCGGGCGCCCCGCAACCGGACATCCCGATGGCGAGGGTGCCACACGCATCCATCCGGCCAGCGCGACAGGCGACCAAGGCGTGCTCGAGGCGGCGCGCCTCCACGCTGCTGCCATCGCCGCCCCAACCGACGCCCATCACCTCGCACGCGCGCCCGTCACCACCCTGGCAAGCGGCGGCGACCTGGGCCGCGAGGCGGTCCCCGCGCGCGGCGGCGGCGGCGCGTTCGGTGGCGTCGCGTGCCTCGCTGTCGCGCTGGGCCTCGTCGAGGACGAAGCTGGTGAAACATGACGTCAGGTCGCCGCGCTCGCACAGCACGCGGCTGAGGTCGACGATGCGTGCACGCTCGGTCGTGACGCCCCTGGCGTCGACAATGGCCTCGACCAACGCGACGCACGCGTCGAGCGCACCGCGGCCTCGATCGCACAGCTGGTCGTAGATTGTCGCGGCCCGGCGATAGTCGCGGGCCACGCCTGCACCGCGCTCGGCCGCACGCGCGTGCGCGAGCGTCGGCGCCGGATCATGACGATGCGGCGGGACCGCGGCTGGCGTCGAACCGCAGGCGCTCACGGCGAGGACGACCAGGCAGAGCTTCATTAGGCCCGAGGCTACCGGAGCACGTGGGGACGAACCAGGCCGGCGCTGCCCCCGCCTCGCGCTGGCCGGCGCGCCTGAGGCTCGCCGCCGGCGCCGTTCACTTCGGGACGAGCACGGTGTCGATCACGTGGATGACACCGTTGGACGCCTCGACGTCGGCCTTGACCACGGTGGCGCCGTCGACCTTGACCCCGTTCGAGGCGTCGATCGTCAGCGCCGCGCCGTTGACGGTCTTCGCGCTGGTCATGGTCGCCACGTCCTTGGCCATCACCTTGCCCGCCACCACGTGGTACGTGAGGATCGCGGTCAGCTTGGCCTTGTCGGCGAGGATCGCGTCGAGATCGGCCTTGGGGATCTTCGCGAAGGCATCGTCGGTCGGCGCGAACACGGTGAACGGGCCCGGCCCCTTCAACGTGTCGACCAGGCCGGCGGCTTCGACCGCAGCCGCCAGGGTCTTGAAGCTGCCCGCGTCGGCGGCGACGCCGAGGATGTCCTTGGCGGCGGGGGCTGGCGGCGGCGGCGGCGGCGGCGCAGGCGCAGGTGCCGGGGCGGCGGCCGGGGGCTTGGTGGCGGCCGGCGCGTCGTCGGTCTTCTTGCTGCACGCGGTGAGCGAGGCGGCGCCAGCGACAGCGAGCGCGAAGGACAGCGTCTTGATCGTGGTCATGGGCATCTCCTTGGTGGCGGTTGGACGCGCACACGCCGACCAGGGTTTCGCCCGCAGGCGCGATCCTCGACGACGCGGCACGGGCAGGCCGCAGCGCGAGGCTGAACTGCCTTCCATCAGAGGCCTTCGTGTGGTATATAAGCCGCGAGTCGAAGGTAGGCGTGCACGCAAAGCGAGTTGCGTGAGCGCATCGGTGCGTGTCGCGCCCCCGACCGAAAATCACAGCCGGGTGGCCGTGCGTCCGCGCCGGCGCGCCCAGAGGAGTCGTATCGCGTGCAGACCAGCAATCTGATCGGTGGTGAGTGGATCCGTGCAGCCGATGGCGCCGAGCTGGCGGTGCACGATCCCGCGACCGATCGCGTGCTGGCCCAGGTGCCGCGCGGCGGCGCGGGCGAGGCTGTCGCGGCGGTCGACGCCGCCGCCCAGGCCCTGCCGGCCTGGCGGGCACTGACCGCCGGTGCCCGCGGCCGGCTGCTGCGCGCGCTGGCCGACCGCATGCTGGCCCAGCAAGACCAGCTCGCCGCGCTGCTCACCGCCGAGCAGGGCAAGCCGCTGGCCGAGGCCAAGGGCGAGATCGCCTACGCCGCGTCGTTCATCGACTGGGCCGCCGAGGAGGGCAAGCGCCTGTACGGCGAGCTGATCCCGGCCTCGGCCGCGCACCGCCGCATCATGGTGCTGCGCCAGCCGGTCGGCGTGTGCGCGGTCATCACGCCGTGGAACTTCCCGACCGCGATGATCACCCGCAAGTTGGGCCCGGCGCTGGCCGCCGGCTGCACCGTGGTGATCAAGCCGGCCGAGCAGACGCCGCTGTCGGCGCTAGCGGTCGGGCAGCTGGCCCACGACGTCGGCATCCCGCCCGGCGTCATCAACATCGTGACCGGCGACGCGCCGGCCATCGGCGACGCGTGGCTGCGTGATCCGCGGGTCCGCAAGCTGTCGTTCACCGGCTCGACCGAGGTCGGCCGCATCCTCATGGCCAAGGCCGCCACCAACCTGACCCGGCTGTCGCTCGAGTTGGGCGGCCACGCGCCGTTCCTGGTGTTCGACGACGCCGACGTCGAGCTGGCGGTGGCCGGTGCCATGGCCAGCAAGTTTCGCAACATGGGCCAGACCTGCATCTGCCCCAACCGGTTCTTGGTCCAGGCCGGCGTCTACGACGCCTTCGTCGGCCGCCTGCAAGCCGAGGTCGAGGCCATGAAGCTGGGCGCCGGCGACGAGCCCGGCGTGACCGTCGGGCCGCTCATCGACGACGCCGCGGTGGCCAAGGTCCAGCGCCACGTCGCCGACGCCCAGGCCCACGGCGGCCGGCTGCGCACCGGCGGCACGGTCGGCGCGCCCCGCGCCGGCCTGACCAACCGCTTCTTCCGCCCGACCATCCTCGAGGATGTCACCTCGGCCATGCTGGTCAGCCAGGAGGAGACGTTCGGCCCGGTCGCCGCCATCCGCCGGTTCCAGACCGAGGACGAAGGCATCGCCCTCGCCAACGACTCACCCTACGGTCTGGCGTCGTACTTCTTCACCCGCGACGCCAGCCGGCTGATGCGGGTGGCCGAGGCCCTCGAGTACGGCATCGTCGGCGCCAACGACGGCGCGCCGTCGACCGCCCAGGCGCCGTTCGGCGGCGTCAAGCACTCGGGCTTCGGCCGCGAGGGCGGCCACCACGTCATGCACGAGTACGTCGAGGTCAAGTACGTGTCGTGGGGGGTCGGATGAGCCGCGACGCGGCCTGGCGTGCGCGCCGGGCCCACGTCGTCCCCCGCGGGGTCGGCACCTTCGATGGCGGCGTGACCGTGGCGTCGGCCCAGGGGGCCCGGGTCACCGACGCCGACGGCCACGAGTTGATCGACTTCGCCGGGGGCATCGGCGTGATGAACGTCGGCCACGGCGATCCGGACGTGGTCGCGGCCATCCGGGCCCAGGCCGGGACGCTGTTGCACGCCTGCTTCCACGTCGCCACCTACGAGCCGTACCTCGCGCTGTGTGAACGCCTGGCTGGCCTGTTGCCGCACGGCGACCACACCAAGGTGGTGCTGGTCAACACCGGCGCCGAGGCGGTCGAGAACGCGATCAAGATCGCGCGCCAGGCCACCGGCCGCCCGGCGGTGCTGTGCTTCGAGGGCGCGTTCCACGGCCGCACCATGCTGGCGATGTCGCTGACCAGCAAGAGCAGCTACAAGCACCGCTGCGGACCGTTCGCACCGGAGATCTACCGCCACCCGTACCCGAGCTACTTCCACAACGGCGCGGCCGGCGAGACCGCCGGTCAGTACGTCGAGCGCGAGCTGACGCGCCTGCGCGAGAGCTTCAAGCGCGGCCCGATCGCCGCTGACCAGATCGCCGCGGTCATCATCGAGGTGGTCCAAGGCGAGGGCGGCTTCATCCCGGCGCCGGCGGCCTACCTGCGCGGCCTGCAGGCGCTGTGCGACGAGCACGGCATCCTGCTCATCTTCGACGAGGTCCAGTCGGGCTTCGGGCGCACCGGCGCCTGGGCGGCCTACCAGCACCACGGGCTCACGCCCGACCTGTCGACCTGGGCCAAGTCGCTGGGCGGCGGGCTGCCGATCGCCGCGGTGATCGGCCGGGCCGCGGTCATGGACCAGGCCGCGCCCGGCACGCTGGGCGGCACCTTCGGCGGCAATCCGGTGGCGTGCGCCGCCGCGCTGGCCACGCTCGACGTGCTCGAGCGGAACGACCTCAACCGGCGGGCCCAGGCCATCGGCGCCACGGTCCGGGCCCGGTTCGACGCGCTGGCCGCGCGGTGCGACCTGGTCGCCGACGTGCGCGGCCTGGGCGCGATGATCGCCCTCGAGCTGTGCCACGCCCGTGACCCGCGGCGCCCGGCCACCGAGGCCACCGCGGCGGTGGTCGCCCGCTGCCGCGCCGAGGGCGTCCTGGTGATCACCGCCGGCGCCTACAACAACATCATCCGCATCCTGGCCCCGCTGGTCATCGACGACGTCGAGCTCGGCCACGGCCTGACCATCATCGAGCGCGCCGTCCTCGACGCCGCCGCCCAGAAAGCCTCCTGATGAGCGCCCCGTTCGCGATCGCTGGCATCCAGCAATACCTGTCCGCGCTGTCCGACAACATCCTCGCCATGGAGCGCCGGGTCGGCGTGGTGATGAGCATCTACCCGTGGGTGCAGATGGTGGTGTTCAGCGAGCTGGCGCCGTTCGGCCCGCTCACCGTCAACGCCCAAGGGTTCCCCAACGCCACCGAGGCGCGGTTCCAAGAGCTGGCCCGGACCCACGGCATCTGGCTCCTGCCCGGCTCGATGTTCGAGCGCGTCGGCACCGCCATCTACAACACCGCCACCGTCATCTCGCCCACCGGCGAGATCGTCGGCCGTTACCGCAAGATGTTCCCGTTCTATCCCTACGAGGAAGGCGTGACGCCTGGCGCCGAGTTCATGGTGTTCGACGTCCCCGAGGTCGGCCGGTTCGGCGTGTCGATCTGCTACGACATGTGGTTCCCCGAGACCTCGCGCACGCTGGCGGCGATGGGGGCCGAGGTCATCCTCCACCCGACCCTGACCTCGAGCATCGACCGCGACGTCGAGCTGGCCATGGCGCGCGCCACCGCGGCCCAGAACCAGTGCTTCTTCTTCGACGTCAACGGCCTGGGCGACGGCGGCATCGGCCGCTCGATCGTGGTCGGCCCGCACGGCGACGTCCTCCACCAAGCCGGCAGCTCCGACGAGACCTTCCCGATCGAGATCGACATCGACCGGGCCCGGCGCAGCCGCGAGACCGGCCTGCGCGGCCTGGGCCAGCCGCTCAAGAGCTTCCGCGACCGCCTGGTCGAGTTCCCCATCTACCACCCCGGCTGGCGCAAGCAGGGCTACTTCGGGGACCTGGGGCCGCTGGCCAAGCCGGTCCGAGCCACCCGCGCCGGCCTGCCGGTGCGCCACGGCAAGGCCGTGCGGAGCAAGGCGTGATCGGCACGGCGCCGCCGGCCGGCCGGCCCGAGACCTTCCAGCCCTACTACGACGCGTCGCAGTTCCGCCTCGACACCTGGCACGAGCTCAAGCAGCTGAGCGCCCAGCGCGAGCGGCGCGAGCGCGCCGGCCGTGACACCGCCGAGGTCCAGGCCAAGATCGCGGCGTGCCTGGGCGTCCTCGACGAGGTCGAGCGCTACTTCGCGTTCCCCGGGCCGCGCGCGGTGCGCCAGCTGCGCACCCTGTTCAAGAAGGGCCTGTACATCGCCCAGGCCCGCCAGACCGAGCGGGTGGTGCGCCTGCTGGTCGGCGACCTGTACCGCCGCCGCGAGGTCGGCGAGATCTTCCACGAAGACTTCGACAGCGCCGACGCCACCAGCGCGGCCTCGACCGATGCGGTGCCCAGCGGCCAAGGCCGCCAGCGCCCGTACTTCGAGGTGCTGGTGGTGGACGAGGTGGGCGACGAGCAGGCCCACGACATCCGTCGCCGCATGCTCAACGTCCGGCGCGACGCCGACGAGTCGGTCTACGACGTGGTGGTGGTGACCAACCTCGAGGACGCCATCATCGCCGCGCTGTTCAACCGCAACATCCAGAGCGTGGTGGTGCGCTACAGCTTTCCCCACGCCAGCGGCACGCGCCTGCCGTTGCTGCGCCGGTACGTGGCCCTGGCCGGCCTCGACCGCGCCACCCTCGACAGCGACGGCTCCCCCAGCGCCACCCTGGGCGCCGCGCTCCAGGCGCTGCGGCCGGAGATCGACCTGTTCCTGGTGACCGACGATCCGGTCCGCAACGTGGCCGGCCACACCGGCCGCTCGTTCCGCCGGGTGTTCTACACCGAGGAGGACTACCTCGAGCTGCACCTGAGCATCCTGCAGGGCATCCAGGAGCGCTTCCGCACCGAGTTCTTCGACGCGCTGCGCGACTACAGCCACCGGCCGACCGGCGTGTTCCACGCCATGCCCATCTCGCGCGGCAAGTCGATCATGAAGTCGCACTGGATCCGCGACCTGGGCGCGTTCTACGGCGACAACCTGTTCCTGGCCGAGACCTCGGCCACCTCGGGCGGGCTCGACTCGCTGCTCCAGCCCCACGGGCCGCTCAAGGTGGCCCAGGAAAAGGCGGCCCGGGCCTTCGGCGCGCGCGAGACGTTCTTCGTCACCAACGGCACCTCGACCGCCAACAAGATCGTCATGCAGGCGCTGATGTCGCCCGGCGACATCGCCATGGTGTCGCGCGACTGTCACAAGTCGCACCACTACGCGCTGGTGCTGGCCGGGGCCATGCCGCTGTACATGGACCCGTACCCGCTGCAGACCTACACGATGTACGGCGCGGTGCCGCTGCGCGAGATCAAGCGCCACCTGCTCGAGCTGCGCGCCGCCGGGAAGCTGCACCTGGTGCGGGTGCTGCTCATGACCAACTGCACCTTCGACGGCGTCGTCTACGACCCCGAGCGGGTGATGCGCGAAGTGCTGGCCATCCACCCCGAGATGATCTTCGTGTGGGACGAGGCGTGGTTCGCGTTCGCGCGTTGCTCGCCGATGTACCGCCGCCGCACCGCGATGGCCGCCGCCGAACGGCTGCGCCACGAGCTGGCCGCGCCCGACGCCCAGGCCACGTACCAGGCGTGGAAGCAGGGCTTCGATCGGCACGACGACGCCGACCCGGCGACCTGGCTCGATCAACCGCTCCGGCCCGATCCGGCCCAGGCGCGGGTCCGGGTCTACGCCACCCAGTCGACCCACAAGACGCTGACCTCGCTGCGGCAGGGGTCGATGATCCACATTAGCGATCAGGACTACGGCCGGCTGGTCCACGACGCCTTCGCCGAGGCGTACATGACCCACACCTCGACCTCGCCCAACTACCAGATCTTGGCGTCGCTCGACGTCGGTCGCCGCCAGGTCGAGCTGGAGGGCTTCGAGCTGGTCGAGCAGAGCGTCTCGCTGGCCATGATCCTGCGCGAGCGGGTCGAGGAGAGCCCCGAGCTGTCGCGCTACTTCCAGGTGCTCAAGGCGCGGGACCTGGTCCCGGCCGAGTTCCGCCCGTCGGGGTTCGAGGAGTTCTACAGCGCCAAGACCGGCTACGCCTCGATGAACGAGGCGTGGTGCGCTGACGAGTTCGCCATCGATCCGACCCGGGTCACCATCCACGTCGGCCAGACCGGCATGGACGGCGACACCCTGCGCAACCTGCTCATGGACCGGTTCGACATCCAGATCAACAAGACCTCGCGCAACACGCTGCTGTTCATGTTGCACATCGGCACCACCCGCGGCGCCATCGCCTACCTGCTCGAGGTGCTCACCAAGATCGCGCGCGAGCTCGACGAGACCCGGGCCGGCGCCAGCGTGCTCGAGCGCAGCATCGACGACGGCCAGGTGGCCGCGCTGACCAAGCAGCAGCCGCCGCTGCCAAACTTCAGCCGGTTCCACCGGCGGTTCGCCACGCCCGGCGCCGACACCGGCGAGGGCGACCTGCGCGCGGCCTACTTCCTGGGCCGGGCCGAGTCGAGCTGCGAGTTCCTCCGCCTCGACGGCTCGATCCAGGCCGTGATGCAAGCCGGCCGCGAGGTGGTGTCGGCCGGCTTCGTCACCCCCTACCCGCCGGGCTTCCCGGTGCTGGTGCCGGGCCAGGTCATCAGCGCCGAGATCCTGGCCTACCTGCGCGCCCTCGACGTGAAAGAGATCCACGGCTATGCGCCGGAGTTCGGGCTCCGGGTGTTCCGCGAGGCGGTGCTCACACCGCGGCCGCACGTGCCGACGCCCGAGGTGGTGGCGCGCCCCCCGCGGGTGGCGCCGACGGCCGATCCGCCGACGTGACGTCCGCCGCCGCGTCCCGGTCCACCCTCGCCCCGTCCCCCCTCCGCCCCAAGGCAGCCATGACCGTCCTCACCAGCATCTCCGACATCCGCCGCTTCTTCTATCGCGACCAGAAGCCGACCTACTTCATCAGCGCCACCAACTTCAACCTGCTCGGGATGGACGAGTGGGTCGGCAACCTGCAGTTCATCAACTACATCGACTGCTTCGACGGGGTCCACCCCAACGTCATCGTCCCGCCCGACAAGACCGACCGCGTGTTCCACTCGATCGAGGAGATCAACAACTACCTGCTGGGCCACAAGTTCATCGCCGACTACATCCGCAGCCGCGGCCCGGGCCGGGCGGTGTTCTTGTTCTTCGATGACGAGACCGAGCGGCTGTGCCAGGAGCTCGACCTCGAGGTGTGCTTCCCGTCGGCCAAGCTGCGGGCCGAGATCGACGACAAGCTCATGACCACCCGCATCGGCGACGAGGCCGGCGTGCCGTCGGTGCCCAACACCCTGGCCAAGGTCGGCAGCTTCGCCGAGCTGATGGCGGCGGCGGCCACCGCCGACCTCGGCCGGGACCTGGTCGTGCAGACCGCGTTCGGCGACTCCGGCCACACCACGTTCTTCATCAAGGACGAGGCCAGCTACGCCCCCCACGCCGCCGACATCGAGGCCGAGGCCGAGGTCAAGATCATGCAGCGGATCCGCTGCCGGGGCGCGGCGCTGGAGGCGTGCGTCACCCGCCACGGCACCATCGTGGGGCCGCTCATGACCGAGCTGGTCGGCTTCGCCGAGCTGACGCCGTACCGCGGCGGCTGGTGCGGTAACGAGGTCAAGGCCGAGGCGTTCTCGCGCGAGGTACGCGATCAGGCCCGCGACGCCACCTTCCGCTTCGGCGAGGCGCTGCGCGCGCGCGGCTACCGCGGCTACTTCGAGTGCGACTACCTGTACGACCTCGACAACGATCGGGTGTACCTGGGCGAGGTCAACCCGCGCATCACCGGCGCCAGCTCGATGACCAACCTGGCCGCGTTCGCCCACGCCGACGCACCGCTGTTCCTGTTCCACCTGCTCGAGTGGTCGGGCGTCGACTTCGAGCTCGACGTCCAGGCGCTCAACGCGCGGTGGTCGAACCCCGACAACATCGACGACTGGGCCCAGGCGGTCATCAAGCACCCCGAGGACTCGATCGAGCTCATCACCGAGGCGCCGCCGACCGGGATCTGGCGCATGGCACCCGACGGCTCGGTCCACTTCATCCGGGTCCAGACCAACCGCCGCACCGTCCACAACGAGACCGACGCGTTCTTCTTGCGGATCAGCAAGCCCGGCGACTACTTCTACGAGGGTGCCGACCTGGGGATCCTGGTCACGCCGGGCCGCCTCATGACCGACGACTTCCAGCTCAACGATCGCGCCCGGGCCTGGATCAAGGGCATCCGCGGTCAGTACAAGACGCTGCCCCTCGACGGCGCCCAGGCCGAACCGGCCGCGCGCGTCGCCGAGGTCGGCGGCTTCAAGTTCCTGTGACGCTCGAGCTCCGCTTCCACGCCATCGACGAGCCGGAGCCCGGGCTCAAGTGGCTGACCCACGCCCGCGCGGTGCTGCCGTCGTACAGCGCGTGGTTTTTGGCCGAGGGCGACGCCGCCCGCCCGAGCTACATGCGGTGCCGGCGCGAGCTGGCCGCGCACATGCCCGAGCTGGTGCCGCTGTGGGAGCGCCTGACCCGGCTGGGCGGCGACAGCGACCAGCTGGCGCGGCTGTTGAGCCTGTACCGCCCGACGCCGTACCTGGTGGCGTGCTCGCAGGCGATCTGGCGAGGCGACGCGCCGATGCTGGTGCGCAACTACGACTACCACCCGGCCCGGTGCGAGGGACTGATCCTGTCGAGCCGGTGGGGTGACACCCGGGTGATCGCGTCGATCGATTGCCTGTGGGGCGCGCTCGACGGCATGAACGAGCACGGGCTGGCGGTGAGCCTGGCGTTCGGCGGGCGCAAGACCGTCGGCGACGGCTTCGGCATCCCGCTGGTGTTGCGCTACGTGCTCGAGCAGTGCCGCGACACCGCCCAGGCGGTCGCGGTGCTGGCGCGGGTGCCGTCGCACATGGCCTACTCGGTGGCGGTGGTCGACGCCGCCGGCCACGCCGCGACCGTCCACGTCGGCCCTGACCAGCCCGCGGTGGTCGACGCCGGCGCGGTGTCGACCAACCACCAGCGCGAGGTCGCGTGGCCGGCCCACGCCGCGCTGACCTGCTCGGTCGAGCGCCAGGCGTTCCTCGAGGCGCGGCTGGCGGATCCCGGCGAGACCCGCGCCGCCTTCTGCGACCGCTTCCTGGCCCCGCCGCTGTACACCACCCGCCACGCCCAGGCCTTCGGCACGCTGTACACCGCCATCTACCACCCGGCCGCGCGCACCATCGAGTACCGCTGGCCCAACCGGGTGTGGCACCAGGGCTTCGACACCTTCGTCGAGGGCGCCGCCCTCGTCCGCTACCCCGGCTGAGGCACCGGCTCGGCCTGGCCCGCGCCGGGCAACGCGAACCACGCGGCGACGGTCACCGTCGATGGCGGCTTGCTGCCGTCGTAGTGGTTGGGGTCCTGCGCGGTGGCGACGATCACCACCTGGCACATCCCGGCGACCACGCCGCCGAAGCGCACCTCGAGGTCCCACAGATCTTCGTGCTCGAAGACGTAGAGCCGGTGCCGCGCGTCGCGCGCGTCGAGGTACGGCCACGGCACGTGGACCGTCAGCTCCGCGAGGGCGTCCGCGGTGACCGCCGGCACCGGGATCCACACCTCGACGCCGGGTCGGGTCCACCCGATGCGCTCGTCTTCGGGGGCCTCCTCGGAGGTCGCCGGTCCACACCGGAGTTCGAGGTTGAGCAGCACACCGCCGGGCTCTCCCTCGTCGGGCTCGCTCACGTAGACCTCGACGCCCTCGACGGGGAACACCGCCCGGCCGCAGAAGCGATCCACCTGGACGGTCGCGACCGTCGCGCCGGCTGCCGACGACGTGCCCACGCGGTCGGTCAGAA
The DNA here is from genome assembly GCA_041389965.1 of Kofleriaceae bacterium. Lineage (GTDB taxonomy): Bacteria > Myxococcota_A > Polyangia > Haliangiales > Haliangiaceae > UBA2376. Next base: position 247,728 of record JAWKQV010000006.1, read on the forward strand.
CGGCAGGTCGTCGTCGGGCTCGCGCCGACCGCCGCCGTACGGCATGTCGTCGTCGGACAGCGGCGGCGCGGCGTCGTCGCTGCGCGGATCGCGGCCCAGCGCGGGCGGCCGGCTGTCGCGTGGGGGCTCGGCCCGGCGGTTGTCCCGCCGACCACCGCCGCCACCACCGCCACCACCGCCACCACCGCCACCCGACAGGCCCCGGCCCTTCTCGATCCGCCACACGTCGAGGCTGTTGAAGTACTTGGTCTCACCGCGGGGGCTGTTCCACTCGCGCCCGCGCAGGCTGAACTCCAGGGCGACCTCGTCGCCGACGTTGAAGCCGTCGAGCTGGGAGCAGCGATCGCCGGTCAGCTGGAACTGCACCAGCTGGGGGTACTTGGGATTGTCGGCCAGCTCGACGACGAACTCGCGCTTGGTGAAGCGCTCGGACACCTGGTTGGTGTCGAAGATGGCGTGGAGCTTGCCGGTGACTTCGTGGCCCATGGGCGGAAGATACGTCGCCCACGGCGGGCGGCGACCCGCCAGGCCGGAAATCGTCGCGGCGGGTGATCGCGCCGACCGGCGCCCGCCGTCAGGTGCCGGTGGCCAGGACGCCGGCGACCGGCTGCGGCTCGCGCCACACCTCGCGCAGGAACTCGCCCAGCTCGGTGTCGAGCCGGGCCGGGCGCAGCCGCCACTCGTACATCGACGCCGCGGCGACCAGCCGGCCGCGGACCAGCTCGCGCGCGGTGCGGTCGGCGTCGGAGAACGGGTGGATCGGATCCTTGGGGTGGCCGACCACCAGCGCCGGGTGCGGCAGGCGGCGGCGCTGCTCGGCCGGCGGTGCGGTCCGCCCGAAGGTCAGCCCGTCGAGGATCGCCAGCGAGGTGGCCGGGTCACGCCGCACGAAGTCGAGCAGCACGTCGACCAGGAAGTGGGTGCGCGGGATGGCCCGGGCCAGCCGCGCCGCCAGGCCGACCGACCGCTGCGACACCCGCAGCGCCAAGGCCAGCGGCACGAACAGCGCGGCGGCGCCGGCCAGGCCGGCCTCGAGCACCGGCATCTCCAGGAACAGCGCCCGCACCCGGTCGGGCGCTGCCACCGCGACCTCGAGGGCGACGTTGGCGCCGAGCGAGGTCCCGCCCACCACCGCCTGCGGCAGGCCCAGGTGGTCGAGCAGCGCGATCACGTCGGCCCCGTACTGCGGCATGGAGTGCGCGGTCATGTCGGTGACCGGCGCCGACGCACCGTGGCCCAGCATGTCGACGGTGACGACCCGGTGGCCGGCCGCCGCCAGCGTCGGCGCCAGCGCGGTGTACATGCGGCCGTCCATGAGCAGGCCGTGGACCAGCACCACCGCGCGATCGCCGGCGCCGTAGCTGCGGTAGGCGATCCGGCGGCCGGCGTGGTCGAAGCTCGACGTGGGAGGGAGCGACGCGGACATCGCCGGCAGTGTCACCCAGGTCGCGGCCGGGCGCGACCGTGATGACCGTTCACGTCCGGGTCCAGCGCTCGATCTGGTACCGCACGCCGGCCTCCTCGACCGCCGCCACCACCACGTCGGCCAGGGTGAAGGTCTCGGCGACCGGCGGGATGAAGGTGTCGCACGGGAAGGTGGCGGCGAGGCGGGTCAGGATCACCTCGACGCACGCCGGGTGGTGGAACGCCTCGGCGTAGATCTGCCCGCCGCCGATGACGAACACGCGATCGAGGCCCGGGTCCGCGCTGGCCCGGGTCAGGGCCTGGCCCAGCGAGTGGGCCAGCCACACGCCGGCCGGCAGCCACGGCTCCGACCGCGACACCACGACGTTCTGCCGGTCCGGCAGCGGTCGCATGGCGGCTGGCACAGAGTCCCAGGTCAGGCGCCCCATGATGAGCGCGTTGCGGCGCCCGGGCGCGGCGGCGCAGGTGATCCGCTTGAAGGTGCGCAGGTCCGTCGGCAGCCGCGGCCACGGCAGGTCGTTGCCCTGGCCGATGCCATCGGCCTGGTCCGCCGCGACCACGCAGGTAAACGGCCTGATGTTCGACATGTGCACACGGTACCAGCTGGTGTGGCCCAGGTCCCGGTGCGTGTCTCAACCGGCTGATCCTGCTTCCCCGCGGCCGCCCCGCCGCGGTAGGAATCTAGGATGCGCGGCCCCAGGGGGGTCGCCGCCAGGAGGATCCTCATGCTCGGTCGCGCCTACCTTCCCTTCGCTTCCCTCGCCGTCGGCCTGGCGCTGACCGCGTGTGGCCCCGGCTCCTCGTCGATCGGCGACGACGACGACATCACCGGCCAGCCGTGCACCGGCACCGGCACCCAGTGCGTCGGCAACCAGTACCAGGAGTGCCGCAACGACCAGTGGGTCGCGGTCCAGACCTGCGCCGGCGCGTGCGACGTCAACCAGGGTGGCTGCGTCGCCTGCATCCCAGGCGTCAACACCTGCGACGGCGCCAACGTCGTGGCGTGCAACGCCGACGGCACCATCGGCGCCGTGGTCGAGACCTGCGCCCAGGGCAGCGAGTGCAGCGGCGGCGCCTGCCAGCGCGCCTGCTCGGCTGACGGCGTCGACCTGATCTACGTCGTCGACGACTCCAACAACCTCCTGTCGTTCGATCCGCGCCTGGTCGGCGCCGGCCAGCCGTTCCAGACCATCGGGCGCCTGAGCTGCCCCGCCGGTTCGCCGATCGACGGCAGCCCCGGCCCGGCGACGCCGTTCTCGATGGGCATCGATCGCGACGCCGGCGCCTGGGTGCTGTACTCGAGCGGCCAGATCTTCAACGTGTCCACCCAGAACGCGGCCTGCACCGCGTCGGCGTTCGTGCCCGGCCAGAACTCCGGCGGCCAGCAGTGGGACCTGTTCGGCATGGGCTTCGTCACCGACACCGCGGGCGGCGACACCGACAAGCTGTGGCTCGGCGGCGGCGCGGCCGACGCCAGCATCGGCGGCAGCCTCGGCTACATCACCCCGCCCGGCTCGCTGACCGTTACCCGCGTCGGCGCGCTGTCGACCCCGGCCGAGAACAGCCCCGAGCTGACCGGCCTGGGTGACGCCACCCTGTGGGGCTTCTACCCCGGCATCAGCAGCGCCTTCGTCCAGGAGATCAACAAGACCTCGGGCGCCGGCGTCGGCCCGCAGAAGGCCATCCCGGGTGGCCTCGGCGGCCAGGTCCGCGCCTGGGCCTTCGCCCAGTGGGGCGGCAAGTTCTACATCTTCGTGACCACTCAGGACGCCCTGGGCAACACCAACTCGACGGTGCGCAGCATCGACCGCGTCACCGGCGCGTACTCCTCGCTCATCCAGAACCTGCCGTACATCATCGTCGGCGCCGGCGTCTCCACCTGCGCCCCGGTCACCATCGGCCGCCAGCTGCCGTACGAGACCCTGCCGCTGCCCATCGACGGCAGCGACATGGTCACCGAGTAGCGTCCGCGCGCGGCCGGGTTCGGCGCCGGTCAGCCGTCGAGGCCGGCGGCGACCGCGTCCAGCTCGGCCAGGAACGCGTCGAGCGCCGGCGGCGGCGTGCCCCACAGGCCCCGCGCCAGCAGCGGACCGAGCTCCGCCGGCCCGGTCCACGGCTGGCGCGCGCGCAGCTGGTGCCGGAAGCCATCCCAGCTGGGGTCCCAGCACAGGTTCTCCGGCGCCAGCTCCGGGTGCGTCCCGCTCGTCAGGTACCACAGCAGCTGCGCCAGCCCCGCCACGTCGTCCCGGCTGCTGAAGTCCATCGGGAACACCGGCGGCCACACGATCGCCTCCCCCGCGTACGTCTCGGCGAACACCGCCGGCGCCCGGTGCAGGATGCCCGAAACCTCCGGCCCGGCCGCCCCGGCCCGCACGTACACCAGCTCGGGACGGATCGCCGCCAGCGGCACCCCCGCCGCGCGCGCCGCGCGCGCCGCCTGGCCCACCTGCTGCGCCAGCAGGACCGCCGCCGCCGCCGCCAGCGTGCCGCGCCGCACCAGCGCGTCCAGGGGTTCGCCGTCCGGCAGCGCCTCGACCACGCCGTGCATACGATAGCCTTCCTGACGTGCGTCGTCGAGCGCCCCTCGAGTCAACTCGGCCATGGTCATCTGGCCCTGATAGTTCAGGACACGCTGACCACGCGCCGATATGTTGACCTTCATGGTGCCAAGTGACGCGATCCCTGCGACCAGGCCCCCGTTCGTCGGCACCACAACCAAATATCTCCCCTGGTGGGAATTCTGATTGACCACCGCGACGACGCGCGCCGGGCCGACATGCCCGCCGCAGGGGAACGCCTCGCCCATGAGCTCGGGGCACGGCGCGACCCACGGCGAGCTAGTGTCACGCCATTCCTGTGTCATCACGAAGGCTGGAGGCAGCGCGGTCGCGCGTGCGTGCACGACACCTTCGATGGTGCACTCGAATTCTCGACGCAAGACGAGCCGGCCATCCGCGCCAAAACGCTCTTCGCCGATGGGCATCCGGGCGTCGTCGAACCGCCACACGGTTCGGTCGGCTGCGGGCACGCCGCCGAGGATCTCGCGAACCTCGACCAGCCCGGCATCCGCTCGTGTGACATCCAGCAGCCAATCCGTCGCGTCGCCGACCCATGCGCGCTCGATGTTCGCGGCGCCGCGATACCAACACACGCGCGTCACGCCCGTGGCCGACCGCCACACCCCGGCGCGCGGACCAGCCTCGTCAAACGACACTGTCGCCAACTGCGGCAACCACGCCGCGACGTCCGCGGACACCTCTTCGCCCGGACGAAGCGCGGCGCTCGCGAAATACCTGGTCATCAAGTCGGCGCGCCTCCCGCGCGGGGCGACTCTATCCGCAGCATCCTCCGCGTGTACGGCTGTAGTAGCGGCGACGCGGCGAAGCGGCCCTCGATGAACGCGACCAACGCGGGCGCCACGAAGTCGCGCCTGAAGTGCCGGGCAGGTAGACAGCCCAACGACACTGCCGCAATCTGGGAGACGTCTCTCGCGAGCGCCTGATATTCGTGGCGGGACACGAAGAAGCACCCAAACGTCTCGTCCCCCTCGCAGTCGCGCACGGCCCGCTCTTGCCCGGCCGAGGCGGTGCTCTCGATGACGATGTAGGGTGCCGAATGAGCAGCGATCGAGATCGCCTCTGCCCGAGATGCCGGCTCGTCCAGATCGGCGGGACGCTCCCAGCAATCGCCCGGCGCAAATCCCGACACGAACGCGATCCGTACCACGTCATTGATCGCCAACCAGACGCACCCATCGAGCAACTCGCCGAACTCAGGATACTCCTCGGCATACGCCCCTGCGGACAGCGAATAGTCGACACGCGCGAGGTCTTTCATTGCTGCCCACCGTGGGCCAAGGATGAAAACTCTCGCTCCAATTCGCTCAGGTCCGGGAAATGCTCGTCGATAAAGGCTCGAATCTTCGATGAGCGCCGGCCTTCCAGGTCGGCCAGTCGCCGGTACGCGACGACACCTTCTGCATGCGCGTCCAGAACGCCCGTGTCGACGCCGCCACGCTGCCGCAGCCGCACATACTCCACCAGGCGATTGTGATACTCGATTACATCCTTCTCCTGCTTGTTGGGGACGGGATACGCGGCGGCCGAGACATCCACCAGACGGCCATCATCCAGGCGCTTCTGGACACGCGTATAGCCCTTGTCTGCCAGACGCTCCACGATCTGCTGAATGTGGCCAAGCTCGTGCTCGAGGTCAAGGAACCGCATATGGGGCACGAGCGCCAGGACGCGGCGCTCGCCAAGGCGCTGACGCCGATGCCCAACGATCAACACATTCTCGACATACGGATATCCTCGATCCGACGTGACGACTTCGAACCCGTGTTCCCGCGCGTAGCGCAACTTCGCCTCGTACTCCGGGTGGAGTTCCATCTCGACGACGCCCGTCCTCACGGCATCAGCCGTCGCGGGATGCCCACGCACCGCGCCGGCTTCCGCTGTGGTCGAAGCGTCACGAGAGCTATCGGATACCGGCTGACCATCCGGGCGACCGGACGCGGGCGCCTCGGCCCAGGCCTCTGAGTTTTGATCGCCGTGGCTGGCCACCGACGCGGATGGCTCACGATCATGCGGGGCGCCAGAGCGCGTTCGGCGCGATGCCGACGGGGCCCCCTCAGGCTGGTGCCGAGTGCCGTGCGCGACGTCGAACTCCAGGAAGGGATTGCCGCTCGTCGGGATGACGGCGTCGATCTTGCCGGCCCACAACACCTCATCGTGGGTGCGCATGACGGCGTCTGCGGAGTAGCGTTGCCCTCCATGAGCGACGCCCGTGTCTCCGTGGTAGCCGGGTCCTGACAGCTCGAAGTAGACGCCTGAGTGACCCGCTGCACGTGATGCAAGGGTGATATCGTTTCCACCTAGGTGCTTGTAGGGCACCACTACGACATGCTTGCTCAGGCGTTGCATCACCATGAACTGAATATCTGCCGGTGACGGAAAGACCAATGCCGCGTCGTTGCCTGAGCTTGTCGCCCGCGAAACCAGCGCGTCGATAGAAAGACGACGTCCGTCCTGCAGGGTTGCCCGAGATCGGTCGAGTGGATGAGAATGAGCGATCGGCTCGACTCCCGCGACAGTCCGCCAATCGACGGCATGAGTCTCACCCGCGATGACGACGTACTTGTCGCCCCATCGCCCGAGCCCCCACTCACGCCTCCGGGGATTGAAATCCGCGGGAGACTCAAAGCCGATTTCGGCCAGGGCCGTTCGGTCTCCACGCGAAAGCCGCTGCAGCAGCGAGAGGCCCGCTGCCTTGCTCGACGCTTGCCCGACGACAGCATTGTAGCCAGGATGCCCCTTCGCCAGCGCCTGCGCGTTCTGACCGAGTCCCTCGGGCGAAAATGGATCTCGCTCGGGTGACAGCGTCGGTTCAGCAAGGTCGCCCCCGCTTCCAGCTGCTTGCTCATCCCCAGCGCTGGGGGTTCGCGCGCCGGGGACATCCGGAAGTTCTGCTGACGAGTGATGGGTCGGTGCATCCTGTCCGATCCCGGACCCGCCCGCGTCGCTCGGCGGCCCGGCCGGCGCAGGCGGCGGGGCGTCACCACCGCTGGGCGGCGCCGCGGGCGGTTCGGCGGAGGCGAAGTGCGGGGTGCCGCCGCCAGCGTGACGCTCGAGGTAGGCGAACAGCGACGACCGCACCTCGACGGCGGTGCTGTGGACGACGGTGCCAGTGACGATGACGATGCCGTTTTCGGCCAGGATGCTGGTGAACTCGGTCGAGACGGCGGTCGCCACCTTGTTCGCCGTCTCGCGGATCTGGGCCTCGGCCGCGTCCAGGCGTGGCCCGGCCGCCTCGCCGGACTTCTGGAGTTCGAGGAAGGCCTGGTACTGCTCGGCCAGCGCCACGACGTAGGTGGCCTGGAGCTTGCGCGCCTGCTCGACCGCGGTCGCGGTCATGAGCGCGAACTGGCCGCCCCAGTTGGCTGTCTCGACCATGAGCCACTTGCCGGTCAGGGGCGCGGCGGTGCCCACCATGGGCAGGAGGTTGAGCGCGATCTCGGCGACCGACGTGCCGAATTTTTTCGTGGTCAGCGTGCCGCGCTCGCTCTCGGTGCGCAGGTTGTCGATCACCGGCACCGAGTTGTAGGCGGTGATGGCCGGCGCCACGATCGGCGCCGAGGCCGGCACCAGGGTCATGAGCGCGATCGCCGCCAGGTTGGTGACGATGTTCGCGACCGGGCTCCACACCGTCGCCTTGACCTTCTTCCAGGTGGTCTCAGTGGTGCGCTCGATCCCGATCACCTTGCCCGTGCCGGCCGGCTGCGAGTCGTCGCCGGGCCGCCCGTCGGGTTGGGTCAGCGCGGCGCGGCGGATCTCCTCGGCCTCGACCGCGACCCGCCCCTTGGGGTAGGCCACCGCCAGGTTCGACGCCGCGCGCCGGAACGCGTCGTCGAACGACTCGCCGCGGCTCTCGAACACGAAGTCCTCTTGCTCGAACCGTCGCGACAGGTCCCGGATCCGGACCACGACCTTGTCGCGCCCGATGTCCTTCACCGACGGCTCGATCCTGACCGCGCCGTACAGTGACAGCGGGCCGCTCTCGAGGCCCTCCGTCCGCGACAGGTAGGTGCCGCGGACCTCGAACGGCTGCCAGCCGGTCGCCGCGTCGTTCGCGAGGGTCGTCTCGGTGTGGGCCTGGCGCTCGAGCTCGCGGTCGATCGCCTCGACGGCGTCCTTGCCCGACTCGCTCGCGGCCAGGTAGGCGCGGACCTGGCGCAGCTGCGCGCGCTGCGACTCCCGCGCGGCTGCCCGAGGATCGAGGCGCGTGGCCGATCCACCGCGGGTGGGCGTCGGCGTGAAGTCCGGTGGCAGCTCGGCCTTCCACTTGCCCCCGACCCGCGCGGCGTCGTCCACGCCGAAGTCGCCGAACGCCTGGGTGCGCAGGCTGGCCATGGCCGCAGCCGGCGTCATCACGGCGATGACCAGCGGCTCGAAGGTGGTGTCCTCGAAGTACTCGGGGAACCGCGCGCGGCAGGTGACCGCCCAGAAGCCGTGGGCGACCTCGGGCGGCAACGTGAAGGCGTGGAAGGCCTCGGCCGTGGTCGTCGACTGGACGGTGACCTGGCGCGCGTCGGCCTGCGCGGCGGCCGGGCCACCGAGGCCGCTCTCCGGGCTGGTGCCGGCGTCCACCGGCGCCGGCGCCGCGACGGCAGCCGCCGGCGTGTCCGCGCTGGATGTCGCCGCGGCCGCATCGTCCCCGGCCGCCGTCGCCCCGGCCGCATCGTCACTGGCCTCCGTCGCCCCGGCCGCCGCCGCCCCGGCCGCCGCCGGCCCGTCCGCCGTCGCCCCCACGCCGGGCGCGGGGCCTCCGTCGCCACCGCGCGCGCCACCTGCGGCGTCGGGCTCGGCCTGCGCCGGCCGCGGTCTCGGCGCCGCCATCGCGCGGGCCTGCGCTTCCGAGATCGGCGTGAAAGTCCAGTCGCACGCCAAGAGCGCGACGTTGCCGAACTTGCTCGGCGTCACCAGCGGCGGCGTCTTGTAGATCGCGGGGTCGGGGTACGTGGTCGGCCAGTCGACCAGGACCTCGAGGCGGACGCGCTCGCCGCTCTCGATGATGTCGGCGTAGTGGGTCAGCTTGCCGGGGATCGGCCGCTGGTAGAAGTTCTGCAACCCGAGCTTGGGCGTCTCGGGCTCGTCGTCAGCCTTGCGCTCTGGCGGCTTGCCGGTACGCCACTGGTCGTAGGCGTCGAAGCCGAACAGGACGCGGCCGAGGGTCTTGTCGAGGGTGAGGTAGACGGTGCCGTTGCCCGTGACCGCCTGGGGCGGGATGGCCTCGCTGGTCAGAAACGCGAGGCCGTCGGGCTGGATCGGCAGCCCGGTCAGCCGGGCCGCCGCCATCGCCGCGCGGCGCAGCTCACTGGCGGTGACCGCGTGGGGCGTGCCCGGCGCGATCGACGGATCGTCGAGGGACAGCGTCACCTCGATGCCGTCGTGGCCCAGGCGGTGCGCGACGGCCTCCTGCCCTTCCGGCAGGCCCGTCACGTTCAGCCCACCGACGGTGAGCGGCAGGTAGTCGATCTGGTTGGTCACCTGGAACGACAGGTGTTCGGCCGCGTAGGCCAGGCGCTCGGGGGTGACCCACCCGGACGCCTCGAGCAGCTCCCGCGCCCGGCCCGGGGCGCGCCAGATGAGCCGCTTGACGCGCTTGACGTCAGGATCCGAGGTGACCCACTTCCGGACGACCCACGCGCCGTGCTGGCCGCCACGGTCCTCGAACAGGTACGGCTTGCCCGAGCCCGCGAACACCTGCCAGGGCGCACCGGTCGACGGCACCAGCTGGTGCGGCGTCTCGGCGTCATCGCTGGCCGGGGCGTCGACGACCGGCGCGCCCTGCGGCCCCGTCGCGGGGTCGGCGCCGGTGTCGGCGGCCGCCGGCTGCTTGCGCTGGATCGCGCCCGGGCCGTCCGCGCCGCGCGGGCCGGCGCCGAGGAGGTCCGCCGCGGACTGGCCGGCGACCACGCGATCTGCCACCGCGTCGGCGTGCCGCTCGTATGGATCATCGACCGCGCCGACGCCGCCGTACAGGCTGACGCCACGGCGTTGCTGCACCACGTGGGCGGCCTCGTGCGCGGCGGTGTGCAGGTCGGGCGGCGCGGCGAAGGCGACGTGGTTGCCCGTCGCGAAGGCGCTGGCGCCGATCGCGCTGGCCGCGTCGGTGGCGGGGCCGCCGACGTGGGCCGCGATCTGGGACACGTCGTGCGCCGGACCGAACGACGCCTGGATGGCGTGGAGGTGAGGGAGCGCCTCGACCGGCCCGATCAGGCCGCCGGCGGCGCGGGCCGGGACGGCGCGATCATCGACGGCGCCTGCCGCGCGGCGCTGGACCGGTCCGTCGACGCCGCGCCAGATGTCGGCGAGGAGCGCTTGCTCGTGTACGTAGGTCGCCGCGGCGTCTCCGACGACCGGGGCGCTACCCGCGGCCGCCACGGCCGCGCCGCCGGGCCCCGCCGACGCCGCTGCCTGCCCGGACGCCGGCTCGCTGGTAGGTGCGCTCGCGCGTCCCGGCTCACTCATCGATCGACCTCGGCGCGTGAATAGGGCTGCATCGCTCTCGCCGGAACCGGCACCCAAATGGCTGACCAATCGTACGATGCCAGGCGCCTGAATCTTCCCACGCGGTCCCTGTTTCAGCACTCGCGGCGGCCCGTCGTCCGAGCCGGCGTTCGAGTTCGATAACTTGCGCCACGTCGGCGGCACGGGGGTGCGGGCGGCTACGGTCCAACCGCGTGGGCGGCCGACCTCCGGCACCGCCCGTCACGCGACCTGCGCGCGCACCGCGCCGGGCGACCGCCACCGCGCGACAGCACCGGGCCGACCCGCGGCGTCAGGACTTGGAGATCGCGAAGCCGGTGATGCAGCGGTAGGTCTTGCCCTTGAGCTCGTTGGCCACGTACTCGAGGGTGACGGCGTACTCGGACTTGAAGGCCGCGAACAGCAGCTGGATGCTGTTGGCCGACAGCTCGCGGTTGCCGCACTGGGCGCCGCCCCACCGGTAGTTGGTGGCGGCCTTGTCGATCTCGAGCCACACCGCGCCGTGGAACAGCTTGTAGTTCTTGTCGCTCGACTCGAGCACCATCACCTGCGCGACGGAGCTGGTGTTCGACGTCTCGGCGACCGCCGCCGCCGGGGCGGCCAGCGCGATCAGCGCGGCGAGGGCTGCCAGCCGCACGATCAGGCCGCCTTCCGGCGCCGCCGCGCCACCAGGAGCGCCACCGCGGCGCCCAGGCCCAGGTTGATCAGCACCGGGGCGCTCGAGCCGCCGCGGTCGACGCTGCAGCAGCCGCCGCCGTCGTCGCCGCCGCCGTCGAGGGCGCACACCCCGGCCTGGCCGGTGGCGCCGGTGCAGCTGAAGCCCTCGGGGCAGAAGTCGTTGGGGCCACCCTGGCACGGCACCGCGCACGCCTTCACGCCGCCGCCGATGTCCGAGCACTGCAGCGACAGGCACTCCTGATCGATGGTGCAGGCGCCGCCCAGCTCGACCGACGGCGGGTCCCAGAAGCACTTGCCGGCCTCGCACTTCTGGCCGGCCAGGCAGGCGTCGGCGTTGGCGCACGGCGCGCCGCGGGTGACGGTGACCGTCTGCTCGGCGCACACGTCGATGTCGTCGCAGGCGCGGGCCTTGATGTCCATGACGCCGTCGGGCACGCCGGCCGGCACCGACACCACGTAGGACGGGCCGGCGCCCTCCTTCTCGGTCCACTTCCAGCCGTTGATGTACACCTCCACCTTCGACATGCCGCGCCGGCTGGTGGCGCTGACGACCACCGAGTTACCGGCCGGGAACATCGAGCCGTTGGTCGGCGCGGTGATGTTCATGGTGGGCAGCAGCTGCGGCCCGGTGCCGGCGCCGAACACCGTCAGGATCTTCTGGTGCGAGTTCTGGGTGCTGCCGCCGCACACGCACGGCCGCGCCGCGTTCTCGCCGCACGCGAACGCCGAGTTGCGGAAGAACTTGATGCCGCAGCTGCCGCCCGACGGCAGGCCCGGGACGTAGGTGAGCGCGTCGTGGCAGTCGAACTCGTGGTCGAGGCCCCACGAGTGGGCGGTCTCCTGCGCCACGGTCCAGCACAGGTTCTCGGCGACGCTCAGGCCGGCGATGCCGTTGTGGTCGTTGGCGAAGTTGAACGAGATCGCGTTGTCCTTGGGCGCGCAGAAGCCCGCGCCCAGCTCGGCTTGGCCCAGGATGCCGCCCGACAACCCAGCCTCCGAGCTGCGCCCGGCGACGATCGCCTCGTGGTGCGGCACGTTGCCGGGGTCGTCCGTGACGATCTGCACGTCGTACGGGCGGTACACGTCCTTCACGCAGGTCACGAACTCGTCCCACACCGCCTGCGAGAAGGCGAACTCCGAGATGGTGTAGCTGGTGCCCTCGGGGATGCCCTGGCCCCCGATCCACGTCGTGTTGTTGAGCGAGCTGCTGTTGGGGTAGGCGGTCTTGGTGATGGTGCAGCCGCCGGCGCAGCGGTTCAGGTAGATGATGTTCGACACCGTCGCCGCCGCCGCGGGCGGCTCGACCGGGGCGCTGCCCGGCGGCGGCAGCGCGTAGCCCCGGGCGATGGACGGGTCGAGCACGCTCCAGTTGGGCTGCTCGAAGGGACCCGTCTGGACCGGCCCCGCGACGGCGAGGGTCGGCCACAAGACGGCGGCGGTCAGAATCCAGGCAACGCGGCTCATTAGAGTCGGCATACTACACGCGCCGTCGGGTGAGAATGGCGAAGATCACTGACCGGGGGTTGCAGCCCGCGGCGGGCGCGCCTCGGTCCGCCGCCGGTCACCGGTTGGGCTGGTCGATGAGCGGCGGGGCCGGCTCGGCGCTGACCCCGGCCACCGCCACCGCCAGCGCGCCGGCGGCGTAGGACGCGTCGAGGGAGAACACCGTCACGTGGTCGGACACCGGCAACCCGACGCGCCGGACCGAGGCGCCGACGCACTCGCGCGTGATCTGATCCTCCAGGCCGGCCAGCTCGACCGAGCGGACCCGGCCGTCGGGGAAAACCCGCGCGGTGAGGTGCATCGACGCGCGGTCCGCCTGGGTCCGCTCGGTGACCTCGATGAAGCACCCGGCCAGATCGCGCTCGATCGGGCGCACCGCGGCGGCCACCAGCGCCGGGTCGAACGCCGTCGGGGGCGCGGGGGCGGGCGGCGCCGGCAGACGGACCGGCTTGCCCCGGGTCACGGCGGCCACCTGCTCGAGCTTGCCCTCGAGCACCTCGATCTCTCGGGTCCGCGCCGCCAGCTCACCGGCCAGGCGCTCGATCTCCGCGTCGCTCTTGCGCTGGGAGTCCTGGATCTGGCTGAGCAGCTCGCCCTTCTCGCGCTGGAGCTGGTGGATCTGGTCCAGCATCGACGCCACCTGGGCCGGGTCGATCTGCGGCCGCGGCCGGGGCCGGGCCCCGAGCACCGTCGCCGCGGCGGCGCCGCCCAGCACCAGCGCGGCCGCCCCGGCGATCGCCAGGTACCGGCGCCGCGGGGGCGGCCCGACGGTGGCCAGCTCGGCCAGGAGCGCGTCCATCGACGGGTAGCGCCGGGCCGGCACCGGATCGAGCCCGCGCGCCAGCAGCGCCACCAGGGCCTGGGGCAGCCCGCGCAGCTCGGGGGGCGGCCGCATCCGGGCGCCCTCGTCGAGCATCTTGGCCGCCGTGTCGCCGACGATCGGGTGGCCGCCGAACACCGCCTCGTACAGCGCCACGCAGAAGCTGAACTGGTCGGCCGCCGCCGACACGTCCCTGCCGGCCAGCTGCTCGGGCGCCATGTAGCGGGGCGTGCCGAGCACCGCGCCGGTGGCGGTGAGCGTCGCCTGCAGCGCGGCGTGGGTGGGCAGCGGCCGCGCCTCGCCGTCGTCGCCGGTGACCAGCGAGCGGGCCAGGCCGAAGTCGGTGACCCGGACCCGGCCGTCGAGCCCGACCAGCACGTTGTCGGGCTTGAAGTCGCGGTGGAGCAAGCCCACCGCGTGGGCCGCCGCCAGCCCGCGCCCGGCGTCGACGAACATCCGCACCACGTCGCGCCACGACCGCTCCCACGCGTGGAGCCAGCGGGTCAGGGTGTCGCCCTCGACGAACTCCATCGCCACGTACACCTCGTCGGACGCCGCGGTGCCGACGTCGTAGACCGCCACCACGTGGGGGTGGTTCAGCTGGGCGATGGCCTGGGCCTCGCGCACCAGCCGGGCCCGGGCCTCGCCCTCGCCCAGGCCGGTCCCGGTGCGCAACAGCTTGAGGGCCACCCGGCGGTCGAGCTGCGGATCGTACGCGGCGAACACCACCCCCATGCCGCCGGCCCCGATCCGGCGCAGCACCACGTAGCGGCCGATGGTGTCGCCCACCGCGACCACCGGCTCGCGCGACCGCCGCGGCTCGCTGGGGCGCCGGCCCTGGGTCGAGGCCATCGCCAGATCGCGGGCCCCGCGCTTGCCCAGCGCCGGCCGCACCGGGGTCGCCAGATCGCTGTCGGATTCGCCCGGCCGGGGCGCCAGGGCCGCGACCAGGGTCCGGCAGTCGCGGCAGCCGGCCAGGTGCTGTTCGACCCGCACGACCGCGGGGCCGGGCATCTCGCCCGAGGCGAACTCGACAGCGGTGTTGTCGTCGAGGCAGCCCACGGTCGAAGCCTACCAGACCGCGGGAGGAGTTCTAATGAATTCGGGCATATGCTTGGCGTCCCAGGGGCCGTCCTGGTAGCGCGGCCCCCGTGGCGGTGGAGACACCGCGAGATCACGGTGGTTTCGCTTGACCGAGGGCACCCGGAAAGGTAGCTATCGCGCGCCCACGGGCGCACGTGCGCGCGCTGCGCCCGCCCCGCTTAGGAGAACCCTCGTGATCACCGACCTCTCGAAAGTCCGCAACATCGGCATCTCGGCCCACATCGACAGCGGCAAGACCACGCTGACCGAGCGCATCCTCTTTTACACCAAGCGCATCCACGCGATCCACGAGGTGAAGGGCAAGGACGGCGTCGGCGCCAAGATGGACTCGATGGAGCTCGAGCGCGAGCGCGGCATCACGATCCAGTCGGCCGCCACCTTCTGCCAGTGGTCGGGCAGCTCGCCCAAGGTCGGCATCAAGCAGCACCACATCAACATCATCGACACCCCGGGACACGTCGACTTCACGGTCGAGGTCGAGCGCTCGCTGCGCGTGCTCGACGGCGCCATCATGGTGCTGTGTGGCGTGGCCGGCGTGCAGTCGCAGTCGTACACCGTCGACCGCCAGATGCGCCGCTACAACGTGCCGCGCATCGCGTTCGTCAACAAGCTCGACCGCTCGGGCGCCAACCCGTTCCGGGTCCGCGACCAGCTGCGCGAGAAGCTGCGCCTGCACCCGGTCATGATCCAGTGCCCGATCGGCCTCGAGGACAAGCTCGAGGGCGTGGTCGACCTGATCGACATGGTCGCCATCCGCTTCAAGGGCGACAACGGCAACGACATCGAGTACTCGGAGATCCCGGCCGAGATGGCCGAGCAGTGCGCCACGCTGCGCGAGGAGATGCTCGACCAGCTGAGCATGGTCAACGACGACCTGACCGAGGCGATGCTCGAGGACAAGGTCACCCCGGAGCTGATCCGCAAGGCGCTGCGCGACTCGACCATCGCGCTCAAGTGCACCCCGGTCATGATGGGCTCGGCCCTCGGCAACAAGGGCGTGCAGATCCTGCTCGACGGCGTCACCCAGTACCTGCCCGACCCGCGCGAGGTCGAGAACGTCGCCCTCGACCTCGACCACGAGGAGGCGCCCCAGGTGCTGGCGTCGGATCCCACCAAGCCGCTGGTGCTCCTGGCGTTCAAGCTCGAGGACGGCCGCTACGGCCAGCTCACCTACATCCGCGTGTACCAGGGCAAGCTGCAGAAGGACGACTTCATCACCAACACCCGCACCGGGAAGAAGGTGAAGGTCGGCCGCCTGGTGCGCATGCACTCGGACGACAAGGAAGACATCGTCGACACCTCGGCCGGCGACATCTGCGCGCTGTTCGGCATCGACTGCAACTCGGGCGACACCTTCACCGACGGCAGCGTCAACCTGGCGATGACCTCGATGTTCGTGCCCAAGCCGGTCATCTCGGTGGCGATCAAGCCCAAGGACGCCGGCGCCGAGATCAACATGTCGAAGGCGCTCAACCGGTTCACCAAGGAAGACCCGACCTTCCAGTGCTACGTCGACCCCGAGTCGAACGAGACCATCATCGCCGGCATGGGCGAGCTGCACCTCGACGTCTACATCGAGCGCATGAAGCGCGAGTACAAGGCCGAGGTGGTCACCAGCCCGCCCCAGGTGGCCTACCGCGAGACCATCGGCGCCCGGGTCGACTACAGCTACACCCACAAGAAGCAGACCGGCGGCTCCGGTCAGTTCGGCAAGGTGGCCGGCTACGCCGAGCCGTTCGACGGTGACTTCGAGTTCCAGGACGAGATCAAGGGCGGCGCCATCCCCCGCGAGTTCATCCCGTCGTGCGAGAAGGGCTTCAAGTCGATGATGGCCAAGAGCCCGCGCCTGGGCGTGCCGGTGGTCGGCATCCGCGTGGCGATCAACGACGGCCAGGCCCACGCGGTCGACTCGTCGGACATCGCGTTCCAAGAGGCTGCCCGCGGCGCGTTCCGCGACTTCTTCCAGCGCGCCAAGCCCAAGATCCTCGAGCCGATCATGAAGGTCTCGCTCGAGGGCCCGGCCGAGTTCTCCGGCAACATGCTGTCGCTCATCATGCAGCGCCGCGGCATCGTGCTGCAGTCGACCGAGGACGACGGCGGCGCCAAGGTCGAGGCCGAGGTCCCCCTGGCCGAGATGTTCGGGTTCTCGACGCCGCTGCGCTCGTCGACCCAGGGCAAGGCTGAGTTCTCGATGGAGTTCTCCAAGTACAGCGAGGTCCCGTCGAACATCGGCGAGGAGCTCCTGGCCAAGGCCGCCAAGGCCAAGGCCGACGCCCGCAAGTAACCCGCGCCCGCGCGCAGCTCCCCCGGCCCGGCGGCGACGTCGGGCCGGTCGCGTTTTCGGGCGGCCCTCGTGGCGTCAGGGAGCGCGCGCGGCGGCGATGTCGGCGACCAGCTCCTGCAGGATGGCCCGCAGCCGACGCGGCGGTGGCCGGTCGACGTAGGCGCCGGCGACGGCCCCCGGTGACACGCTGATGAGGCCCAGTCCGTCCCGATCGATCGGCACATGCACGACGAAGTGGCCGAACGTGGGCGAGCCCGGCGCCGCGTCGATCTGCCAGCTGCCGCGGTGGCGCCGGACCAGGTACTCACCGACGAAGTACACCACCCGGGTGAACAGCCAGCCGCGGTCGGCGGCGGCCACCTCGACGTCGCCCACCAGCTGGTCGAGCGGCTCGACGAAGCGGTCGAGGTCCGCGAGGTACGGCGCCGGGTCCACCGCCAGCACCGAGCGCATGAAGTCGTCGACGATGGGCGCGGCATCGGCGACGAACCCGGCGAACGCCGCGCCCCGGCGCTGCAGCACCTCGACCTGGGCCGGCGACAAGGCCGCGGGGCCCGACGTGATCGTGCCATCCGCGGCCACGTGCCGGTACGTCACCATGGCGCCAGCGTAGTCCAGCCGGCCAGGATCGCGCCATCGCGCCATCGCGCCGGCCCGAGGTCGGCGCTTGACCGACGCGGGGTGAGGTGGCAACGGGCGCGGGCCGCCGCGCTACCGCGGCGTGACCATGAACCGCAGCCGGCCGGCCGCGTCGTGGACGACGATCTTCGGATCGGCGGCCCGGTAGATCGTGTAGCTCGGGTCGACCTCGTCGGGGGTGCCCTTGCCCCACTTCTCCTCGATGGCGGCCACCAGCGCGCCGTGCTGCGTCGGGGCCCACTTGTACAGGATCTCGAACGAGTACTCGGTGATCGGCGCGGACCCGTCGGCCGGCTCGAACCGGACCGTCGCGTTGTGGCTGGTCTCGTTGAGCGGCAGCACGAGCTCGCCCCGCTTCACGTACGCGGCGTACGCGCGCTCGACGTCGGCCACCGCCTGGCCCAGGATCGGCTTGTCGAAGAACGCGATCGTCGGCCCCGGCCCGAGGAACTCCCGCAGGGGCAGGTACCGGGCGAACGTCAGCTCCGCGGTCTTGTGGTCGGTCGACTCGGACAGCGACGCGAGGATGTGCGCCTCCGGGTTGAACCACAGCTGGGTGACGAAGGGACCCGCCGTCGAGACGACGCCCGGCCCCCACGCCTCGACCACCGCACCCTGGGCGGCCACCGGGAAGCGCAGCTGCACGGACATCACCGTCGCGCCGTCGGTGCTGGCCCACCAGTAGGCGTCGCCGCCCTCCACCGGCACCAGGTCCTCGTCGAAGTTGTTGTCGGGCACCAGCCGGTTGGCCTCGGCGGTGGGCATCCCGAGCGTGACGCCGAGGAACACGTCGGGCGGCACGATCCCTTTGCTGAACATGGCCGCGGTCACCGGCGCCTTGGTGACCTCGGCGCGGGCGGGGGCCTCGGTGGTCGCGGCCGCAGCGGTCGGCTTGGCGCGATCGCCCTGGCCGGCGTCGCGCTTGCCGCAGCCGGCGCCGACCAGCGCGATGGTGGCGACCGCGCCGGCGAGAGTGGTGGAACGAATGAAGGAGCGCGGTGTAGGGCGGGACGGCATGATGGTGCTTGTATCCACCGGCGGCGTGGTGGTTGCGTCCGTCGCCGAGCGCCGCCAGATCTACCAAGGATCCCAAGGGAGTGTGCCTGCGACAGGGCCCCGGCCGGCCGCACCTGTGCGCGGCGCGACCTCGGCCGGAACCGAGCCGGCGCCTGGTGAGAGGAGTGCCCAGACGGGTAGCGCTGGTGACAGGCCGCGTGAGGTTGAGCGCGCGCCGTCGACGTCGGGCTGGGGAGCGTAGAGCGAGCGCGCCTGCCGGCAGCGCGAACAACGCCGCCGCCGAGGTCACGGCGGTCACGGCGGGATCGTTCACGCGGTCGAGGACCGACTGACGTGGACGTCAACGTCGACGCCGCGCAGCTGTGACCGCCCGATGGGCATGGGCGAGCGACTTCCAGCGCTCACTCCGAAGCACGTACCGTCGGTGGCGATTCCAACGCGCCCGCCGGCGGCCCGCCACCACGACCGCTGCCGGCGATTGCCGGGCGGTTGCGATCGATGCGTCGCGTGAGTTGCGGTTTAATCGAAGGATGGACGGGTCAGGACCGCTGGCAAGCCTCACCGCGTGGCAGGCGCTCGACGACGACGCGCGGGCCGCGTTCCTGGCCGGGCTGGCCAGCCAGCTCGGCGACGGCTGGCAGGCCGGGCGCACGCGGGTCGGTCGGTGCGGCCTGGGCGAGCTGGTCCACGCCGAGGTCGGGGTCGGCTTCGCGTGTGTGCCGGGCGGCTGGCTGCGCATGGGGCTGTCGTGCGACGACCTGTTCGCGGCGGCGGCGGCGCGCGATCGCGGCGGGCCGACGACGGCCTGGGGCGGACAGCCGCTCGCGTCGCGCCCGACGCGGTGGGTGCGGGTGCGCCCGTTCCTGCTGGCGCTGGCCGGGGTGCCACCGGTCGACGACCGCGGCGCCAGCGACGGCGGCCACGCCAGCGAGACCTACCGCGACGCCGTCGACGCCCAGCGCGAGGCGCGGGCCGACGGGCCGACCGCGCAAGCGCTGATCGACGCCTACGACGGCGCGAGCCAGGCCGGGCCCGACCGCGAGCCGCCGATGCGGCTGGTGACGCCCGACGAGCTGGCCGCGCTGATCCCGACCGGGTTCCGCCTCCCCAGCGAGGCCGAGCTCGAGTGGGCGCTGCGCGAGGGCGGCACCACCCGCTGGATCGGCGTCGCCCCTGACGTCGTCGTCACGCCGGCCAACCGCCGCGCGGTGCTCCTGGGCGAGCTGGCCAACGGCTTCGGGTTGGTCGGCCTGCGCGACCTGCAGAACCTGTGCGCCGACGGCGCGGTCGACTACGACGTCGCGTCGCCGACCGATCAAGACGCCCGCGGCGCCGACCTGCCCGATCGCATCGCGCGCTGGGCCCACACCTACTGGCAGGACGACGACGCCGAGCTGCTGGGGGTGCACGCCGGCAGCCGGGCTCGCCCCGACGAGTACGGCGACAGCATCCTGCGGCTGGCCTGCGATCTGCCCGACGCGGCAGCCCCGGCCGGCGACCCACCGGCGCCCTTGGCCGAGCACGCGGCGACCCTGGCCGCCCTGGCCGGCGACGCGCGGGCGGTCGGCGACGCGCTGGCCGCGCTGGGCTACCTGGTGCGCGGCCGCGGCGACGACGTGGTGGCCACGGTGGTCGACGTGCTGGCGCGGCTGGCAGAGGTCGACGCGCCGACGCGGGCCGCCCTGCTGGTGTGGCTGGCCGACGCGCAGACCGGCGGTCACCGCGACCAGACCGTGGCCGAGCCCGAGCGTCGACGGCGGCACCGCCTGCGCGAGGACCGCGCGGCGATCCGCGACGCGGTGGCGGCGGCCGGCGCGACCATCGCCGGCTTCCTCGACGACGACGCCCCCGGCGTGCGCAGCGCCGCCGCGCTGGCGCTGACCTTCTGCGTCGACGCCGACGCCGACGCCAAGGCCGCGCTGGCCGACCGCCTGGGCCGCGAGGGCGACGTCGGCGTGCAGGCGGCCCTGGTCCTGGCGCTGCTCCGCCTGGGCGTCGGGTTCCGCGCGCCGGCCCCGGAGCCGCTGATCCGCGCGGCGCTGGCGGTGGGCACCGCCGTCGACGGCGCGCCGAACCTGGCCGAGCTGGTGGCCGCGATCCGCCTGCCGGTGGCGCCGACGCTGGCGTTCAACCGTGGCGACCTGGGCGCGGTGGCGGTGGGCGTCTTGCGCACCCTCCCGCGCGAGGTCGCCGGTGAGGTCGCGCCCGAGGTGGCGGCGTGGGCGGCCGAGAGCGCCGACGCCGCGCTGGCCCAGGTGGCGATGGCGCTGGCGTTCGGCCCGGCGCCGGCCACGGCCGCCGCGCCGCGCCTGGCCGACGACCTGACCCGGGTCGAGCGCCAGGTCGCCCGCGCGCTCCTCGACGATCGCCAGGTGCCGTGGGCCCGCTACGGCCTGCCCGCCTCGCCGGCGGCCCGACGCCGCTACTTCAACCTCGACCCGGCCGGGCCGTTCGATCGGTTCGTCACCGACGGCGACCGCGAGGTCCCGCTGTGGTTCCTGGTCGCGACCGCGGCCCACGCCGGCACCCCGCTCGACCTCGAGCGCGCGCTGGCCGACGCCGGTGCCGCCGAGCGGCTGGCGATCTTCCTCGACAGCGACACCTACGGCGCCGCCCGGCGGCTGCCGTGGCAGCTCGACCCGCTGCTGGCGGCGGCCGGCGACGACCTGCCGGCGGCCCGCGCCGCCGTCGACGAGCTGGTGGCCGCCACGACCGGCCCGCTGCCGCTCGCGCTGGTGCGCGCGGTCGCCGCCACCCGCCCCGACGAGGCGTTGCCGACCGCGATCTTGGCCGGGCTCGACGCCGACGGCGCCGCGCGGGCCCCGGCGCTGCTGGCCCGGTTCGAGCCGGCCGCGGTCGAGGCCTGGCTGCTCGGCCGCCTGGCGCCGCCGCTGGCCCAGGCCCTGGCCAGCGACGAGTGGCAGCTCGGCCTCGACCGCACGCTGGTCCAGCTGGCCGCGGCGCTCGCGGTCGCCGCGTCGCCGCAGGCCACGCGCCAGCTGCTGCTCCTGGGCTGGGCCAGCGGCCAGCCGGCCGCGGTGCGCGCCGCCGTCGGCCAGGCCGCCGGCCACCACGCGGCGTTGACCGCCGTGCTCGAGGAGTACGACGGCTTGCCGGAGTTCACCAGCTGGCCACGGGCCCGGGCCGCGCTGCCGACCTACGCCGCGTCGCCCGGCCGATGAAGCCCATCGCCAACGTGGTCGGCTTCGACGACGCGCCGTTCGCCTTGGACCACCGCGGCGACGTGCGGGTGGTCGGCGCGGTGTGCGCGCGGACCCGGCTCGACGGGGTCCTGGCCGGCAAGGTGCGCCGCGACGGCGCCAACGCCACCGACGAGCTGATCCGGCTGGTGCGCGGCGGCAAGTTCCGCGGCCACGTCCGCGCGGTGCTGCTGCAGGGCATCGCGCTGGCCGGCTTCAACGTGGTCGACATCCACCGCCTGCACCGCGCGCTCGACGTGCCGGTGGTGGTGGCGGTGCGGCGCGCGCCACGGCTCGCGATGGTGCGCGCCGCGCTGCTCGAGCGGGTGCCGGGCGGCGCCCGCAAGTGGCGCCTGGTCGAGGCGGCCGGCCCGTCGACGCCGATCGGCCCGCTGTGGGTCCAGCACGTCGGCCTCGATCGCGCCGACGCGGTGGCGCTCCTGCGCGCGACCACGCTGCACGGCAACCTCCCCGAGCCGCTGCGGCTGGCCCACCTGATCGCCGGCGGCGTCACCACCGGGCAGAGCTGCGGCCGCGCCTGACCGCGGCGGCGCAGGTCACGGCGGGCAGCTGGCCTCGCCGTTGACCCACTGGCCGTCGGTGCACGTCGACGTCGAGATGCAGCAGTCGCCGTAGCTACACTGCTGCCCGGGCTGGGGGCACGCCCCCGCCGGCACCTCCTCGGGGCAGCCGTCGGTGCGCGGCCGACGGCACTGCCACACCGGCTGACGCAGCTGGGCCAGGACCTCCTCGGTCGGCTCGACGCCCCCGCAGTACGAGGAGGGCGCGCAGGTGCAGGTCCCCTCGGGGAACGCGCAGGTCGCGCCGACCTGCCTACACGCGCCGGCGGTCTCGGCGGCCGCGAACGTCGCCGGGCACGCCGCCGAGGTTGGCTCGTCGTGCCCGCCGCCGGCCGGCCCAGGGCTCGGCGTCCGACCGCCGCAGGCCCACATCACCATCGCGATCGCAGCAGCTCGCCAGTGCATGGGTCCGAGCCTACCCGATCGCGCCCGCGGGTGACGGCCCACGCCGGCTCACTGCGAGCGCAGCTTCAGCAGAATGCGGATGACGTACCAGAACAAGAGCGCCACCGACGCGAACAGCTTGAGCGAGGCGCCCACGTAGTTCTCGGGATCCTCGTGGGCCATGATCTGCGACGTCTCATAGAGGATCTGCCCAGCCGCCAGGAGCACCATGGCGATCGAGAACACGATGCCGAGGTTGAAGCCGAACACCAGCGACAGCACGATCAGGCCGGTCGCCGCGACGCCGCCGACGATGAGGGCGCTACGCAAGAACGAGAAGTCCTTCTTGGTGACGAACACCGACGCGGTCAGGGCGCCGAACACGCCGAGGGTGATGTAGGCCGAGTCGCGCAGGATGTTGGGATCACCCTTGCCCTTGGCGATCATGTCCGCGGTCACCAGCATGACGATGAACAACAGCGGCACGAAGATGAGCGCCTCGGCCAGCGTGTAGAGCACCAGGCCGAGGTAGTGCAGGCGCTTGTCGCGGGTCTGCTCGGCCAGGTAGTGCGCGACGAAGCTCAGGGCGGTGAACGCGGCCAGCACCACGCCCCAGTGCCAGCGCGGCGCCGGGACCTCCTCGCCGATGGCGAACTTGAGCAGCGGCAGGATGAGCTTGTTGCCGGCGGTGGTCTTGAAGAAGAAGTACTCGAGCCCGACGAACAGCACGATCGCCGCGAACAAGTGGATGTACGTCAGGCGGATGAAGCGCAGCCGCGCCGACTGGCCTTGCGTCGCGGTCGCGCCGGGGATGCCCCGGCTGGCCGCCGCGCCGACGCCAGGAGGGGCGCCGAACGCATGTTGGGCCTGCGGACCACCCCAGGCCGGCTGCATCCCCGGTGGCGGACCGCCGAACTGACCACCCGGCGGCGGTCCGCCGAACTGACCACCCGGTGGCGGACCGCCGAACTGCCCCGGCGGCGGCCCACCGAACTGACCGCCCGGCGGCGGCCCACCGAACTGCCCCGGCGGCGGACCGCCGAACTGACCGCCCGGCGGCGGACCGCCGAACTGACCGCCCGGCGGCGGACCGCCGAACTGACCGCCCGGCGGCGGCCCACCGAACTGACCGCCCGGCGGCGGCCCACCATGACCACCCTGCCCCGGCGGTGGCCCACCATAACCACCCTGGCCCTGCTGCGGCGGCCCACCTGGCTGGCCGTGCCCAGCCGGCTGACCGTACGGCCCCGGCTGCGCGCCCGGCGGCGGACCGCCTTGCCCACCAGGCTGCTGACCCGGTTGGGGTTGCCCAAATCCCGGGGGCGGCGTCCAGCCCATGATGGTCTTCGCCGGTGGCTTCTGATCGTTCGACATGCGTGGAGGCTCCTGGAGCGAGAGTTGCCGTCAGATAGAGCCTACCGAAGGCGGACGTGACGAGAAACCACGACCGTCCGAACAAATCGCGGCAATTCCCGACCGACCGAACCCCAGGTGGGTCTGCTAGCCTTGCCGGGTGCGCCGTTCGAGCCTGACCACGATCGACCCAAACTCGTACCGCATCACGCGGATGGCGATGTTGTTTCTGTTCGCGCTGGTCGGCATCTCGCTCGTGTACGGGCTGTCCAACGACACGGCCCAGGTGCGCATGCTCGAGTGGGTGGCGCCGTCGGGGGACGCGGTGTGGCGACGCGGTCGGCTGTGGACCCTGTTCACCGGCCCGTTCCTCGAGCCGCGGTTCTTGTCGCTCCTGATCGAGGGCATGATGATGTGGTTGCTCATGCCACGGCTCGAGCGGTGGTGGGGCCCGGCCCGCTTCGCGCTGTTCGTCGGCGCCACCGCGGTGGCCGCCACCGTCGGCGGCACCCTCGTCGGCCTGGCGCTCGACCGCCCCGACGTCGTGCTCGGCCTCAACCCGACGATCATCGCCGGCACCATCGCCTTCGGCATCCTCTACGCCCGGCAGCCCATCCAGTTCTTCGGCGTCGTCCCGCTGACCGGCCGCCAGTTCATGTGGGGCATGATCGCGCTCATGTCGTTGTTCGTGTTGCTCGGGCAGGAGTGGGTCGAGGGTGGCGCGATGGCGGCCGCCAGCCTGGTCGGCGCCGGCCTGGCCAGCGGCCGCCTCGATCCCATCGCCACCTGGCGCCGCCGCAAGTTCGCCAAGAGCCGCGCGCACCTCACGGTGGTGCCGGCGCCCGAGGTGTCGACCATCCCGCGCCGCAGCAAGAGCGACGACCGCTACCTCAACTGAGCGCGGCGCCGCCCGCCGCCCGCCGCGCTCGCGCCGACCGCCGCCCGCAGGGGTGACCGCCGCGTGATACGCTCGCCGGTGATGGAGCCAGGTCCAGACGACGCCCCGAGCTTCGAGGGTTCGGGGTTGACGACGATGTTCGAGGGCGCGTGGGCCACCGTCCAGCGCCTGCGCAAGGGCAAGCTGGTGGTGGTGAGCGGCGCCGATCAGGGCACCGAGCTCGAGATCACCAAGCCGCGGGTCACCGGCGGGCGCAGCATCATCAGCGACCTGGTCCTGGCCGACAAGGCGGTGTCGGGCACCCACTTCGAGATCGCGGCCCGCGACGACGGCTACCGGCTGCGCGACCTCAACTCGCGCAACGGCGTCTTCGTCGGCGACCTGCGCATCCGCGAGGCCTACCTGCGGCCCGGCACGGTGTTCCGCCTGGGCCACACCTCGATCCAGTTCCAGCCCATGTCGGACATGGTCGAGATCGAGCTGTCCAAGCGCGACCGCTTCGACGCGATCATCGGCGGCTCGGCGGCGATGCGGCAGATCTTCGCCCAGCTGGAGAAGGTGGCCCCCAGCGACCTGACCGTGCTCATCACCGGCGAGACCGGCACCGGCAAGGAGATGGTGGCGCGCGCGCTGCACAACACCTCGAACCGCAAGCACAAGCCGTTCGTGGTGCTCGACTGCGGGTCCATCCCGCGCGAGCTGATCGAGTCGACCTTGTTCGGCCACGAGAAGGGCAGCTTCACCGGCGCCCACGCCCAGCACCTGGGCTGCTTCGAGCAGGCCAACGGCGGCACCATCTTCCTCGACGAGATCGGCGAGCTGGACGTGTCACTCCAGCCCAAGCTGCTGCGCGTCCTCGAGCAGCGCGAGATCAAGCGGGTCGGCGGCGATCGCACGCTCAAGGTCGACGTGCGGGTGCTGGCCGCCACCAACCGCGACCTGCGCGACGAGGTCAACAAGGGCGGCTTCCGCGAGGACCTGTACTTCCGCCTGAGCGTGGTCCACGTCGAGCTGCCGCCCATGCGCGAGCGCAAGGACGACATCGCCAGCCTGGCCAACCACTTCTTGCACGACATCGCCGGCCGCCGCGGCATGCAGCTGGCGTTCGGACCCGACGCCATCGCCGCGATGCTGAACCACGCCTGGCCCGGCAACGTCCGCGAGATGCGCAACGTGGTCGAGCGCGCCGCCGCGCTGTCGGACGGGCCCACCATCACCCGCGCCGACCTGGTGTTCGGCCGCGAGATGGGCGCCAGCGTGTCGGCCAGCCACGACCTGGCCCGCGCTGGCATGGCCGGGGCCCAACGCGCGGTCGCCGCCGAGGCGGGGGTCGACCTACCCGCCGGCAGCGGCCCGGCGATCTTCGACCAGGCGCTGCTCAAGCCCGGGCTCGGCTTCAAGCAGGCCAAGCAGACGGTGGTGGACGCCTTCGAGGGTGCGTACCTGCAGGCGCTGATGGAGCGCAACGACGGCAACATCACCCGCGCCGCCAACGAGGCCGGGCTGACCCGCTACCACCTCCGCGAGCTGCTCAAGCGCCACGGCGTCAAGGGCGGCGAGCAAGAGTAGCCGGCCGACGCCGGCCCCGCCGGGCGGCGCCGATCGTGACCGCCCGTTGGCAGTGGGCGTGTGAAACGGCACACCAGCGCGCAGCGCCGGCCGCTGCGGCCCGCGGCCACGTCCCGCCGAGGTCCGAAAACGACCGACGGCGCCCACCTGAGGGCGCCGCCTGACGAACTTCCTGCAGTCTCAGCAGCTTAGCGCGTGCGCGAGGGCGCGACGGGGGGCGTCCGGGTGGGCGCCGTCGACGGCTGGGTCCGCGACGGGCGGGTCGGCTGCGGGCGCACCGGGGTCGGCCGGGTCGGGGGCGGCGGGGCGTTGATCACCGGCGGCGCCGTCGGCATGCGGGGCGGAGGTGGCGACGGCTGGGCCGGGCGCACCGGCTCCGGGCGGGTCGGCTGCGGACGGACCGGCGGGGGCGCGGGCCGCACCGGCTCCGGGCGGGTCGGCTGCGGCTGGATCGGCGGGGGCGCCGGGCGCACCGGCTCCGGGCGGGTCGGCTGCGGACGGACCGGCGGGGGCGCCGGGCGCACCGGCTCCGGGCGGGTCGGCTGCACCCGCACCGGCGGCGGGGTCGGCGCCTGGGGCACCGGCTGGTTGCGGATGGGCGGCGGCGGGGCGTTGATCACCGGCGGCGCGGTCGGCATCCGGGGCGGCGGCTGGCTGACCGGCGGGCGCGGCGGCGGCACGTTGATCACCGGGGGCGCCGTGGGCTGCCGGGGCGGCGGCTGGATCACCGGCGGCGGCTGGACCACCGGCGGGCGCGGCGGCTGCGGCTGGATCACCGGCGGGCGCGGGCCCGGCGGCTGCGGCTGCGGCTGGATCACCGGCGGGCGCGGACCCTGGCCGCCGCCCTGGATGATCGGAGGACGCACGACCGTCGGCGGCCGGCCACCACCACGGTGGTCCTGCACCTGGGCCCGCGACGGCAGCCGGTCGGGCGAGGTCCAGTAACCGGGGTAATAGACGTACTGGCTGTCGTAGTAGTCGTAGTACGGCTGGACGTAGTAGTAGCCCTGCTGCTCCTGGACCCAGCGGCCCGACACCCAGACCCACTCGTAGCGGTTCCAGTTCCAGTAGCCGTCGATCCACACGTAGCCGTAGCCCGGGGAAGGCGTCATCTGCTCATACAGCGCCTGGGGCGGCATGCTGTTGGCGTACATGGGCGAAGGCTCGCCCACGTAGATGCCGCCGGACGCGTAGGCGGTCCCGGAGCTCGAGTAGCCGTAACCAGCGTTCACGGGCTGTGCGTCGCGAACGACACACGCCTGGGCCGCGAACGCGAGACCGGCGAGACCAAACCACTGAGCGAGGCGATGCATCTTCATGGGATTCCTCCAGAACCTTTCTTCGACGGGCCGTGGCCCTGAAGCATTCAAAGTCTAGTTGACGCTGCTCCCCGTCACAAGTACACAGAACCCGTATGAAAACGGTCTTCTCGGGGATCCAACCGTCGGGGGAGCTTCACGTCGGCAACTACATTGGGGCGATTCGTAACTGGATCACTCTGCAAGACCAGTACCGATCCATTTTCTGCATCGTCGACTACCACGCCATCACCCAGGACTACCTCCCCAAGGAGATGGCCAAGCGGGTGTTCGACATGGCGATCGACATCCTGGCCCTGGGCGTCGACCCCGACAAGTCGGTTCTTTTCCTACAGTCCATGGTGCCGGAGCACACTGAGCTGTGCTGGGTCTTCAACAACGTGACGGGGTTCGGCGACCTCGAGCGCATGACCCAGTTCAAGGACAAGTCCGAGCACCAGCCCGAGAACATCAACGTCGGGCTGTTCGACTACCCGGTGCTCCAGGCCGCGGACATCCTCTTGTACAAAGCCGAGCTGGTGCCGGTGGGCCAGGACCAGGTCCAGCACATCGAGCTGGCCCGGCGCATCGCGCGGTCGTTCAACCACCGGTGGGGCAAGGTCTTCCCCGAGTGCGAGCCCAAGCTGACCTCGACCCCCAAGCTCCTGGGTCTCGACGGCAAGCAGAAGATGTCCAAGTCGATCGGCAACCACATCCCGCTGTCGGCGATCGACGAGAAGCCGCTGCGCAAGCTCCTGGCGCGCGCGGTCACCGACGTCAAGCGCGTCGAGCGCACCGACCCCGGCGACCCCGACGTGTGCAACGTCTTCTCGATGCACGGCATGTTCTCCACCGAGGAGGACCGGGCCTGGGTGCGCGCGGGCTGCACCACCGCCGGCATCGGCTGCGTCGACTGCAAGGGCCGGCTGGCGGAGCGCATGCTCGAGCACTTCGGGCCGTACCGCGAGCGGCGGGCGGCGCTGGTCGCCAACCCCACCCGCGTGCAGGAGATCCTCCACGCCGGCGCCGAAAAGGCTCGGGCCATCGCCCGCAAGACCATGGCCGAGGTCCACGCCAAGCTAGGCTTGTGGCGATGACGGAGCACCCGTGGCCCTCGCGCTGAGCTCGCGGCGCGGCGCGCTGGCGGCGGCGGCCAGCGCGCTGGCGGCGATCGCCTTGGCGGCCGCGGTGCTGGGGCGCGGGTGCGGGGTGACCCGGCCCGGGCCCGACGCGGCGGTGCGCGAGCTGGTCCAAGCCGCCCGCGCCAGCGATCGCAAGGCGGTGTGGCGGCTGCTGACGCCGGCGACCCAGGCGGCGCTCGAGGAGCGGGCCCGCCAGGCCACCGATCTGGTCGGCTCGAGCACGCGCTACACCGCGCTCGACCTGATCAGCCTGGGCGCCTCGACCGATTCGCCGCCGCCCGCCGACATCCGGGTGGTCATGCTCAGCGGCGACCGCGCCATCGTCGAGGTCGGCGGCCCCGGCGGCGGTGCGCCGATCGAGCTGGTCCGCATCAACGGCCGCTGGCGCATCGACCTGCCGGCCTACCGCACGCCCTGAGCGCGGGGCCGGCGGCTACCGCGTCGCGGCGGTGATCGCGCGGGCCGGCACGCAGTCGAAGCCCAGGCCGACCGCGACGTGGTCGGCGGCGCCGTCGCCGTCGAGGTCGACGTCGGGCACCAGCAGGCCCAGCGCCAGGTCGGCCACCTCGGCCGCGCTCACCCGGCCATCGCCGTCGCTGTCGAGGAAGCGGATCGCGGTCGCGGTGAACGGGTGGTCGGGGTGCGCCGCCAGGTGCGCGACCGCCTCGGCGGCCATGACGTCGACCAGCGCGTCGAGCGCGGCCGGCCCGATGGCGCCCGCCAGGGTCCCGCCGCACCCGCCCCGCAGCGCGAGCTGGACCACGCCGTCGACGACCGGGATCGCCATCGCCGGCTGGCCGGGGAACAGCGGCACCCGCAACGTCAGCTCGCCGGCGCGGGCCTCGAACCGTCCGCCGACGATGCGCCCGACCATGCCGCCGTCGGCGACGGGCAGGGTCAGCTGGTCGGTGCCGTCGAACCGGGGCGGCGCGCCGGCGCCGCTGCGCAGCGTCCACGCCGCGGTCCCGTCGTCGAGGCTGTCGGCCCGGACGACGTGGGCGATGCGCAGCTCCCCGGACGCGAACTGCTCGGCGCCGGCGTCGTTGACCGCCAGGCCCAGCGAGCCCAGGACGTCGATCAGCCGCCCCAGCTGGTTGTCCGGGTGGCCGTCACCGTCGAGGTCGACGCTGTGGGCGGCGGCCCGATCGAGGATCCACCCGCGCTGGACAAAGGCGTACACCGCGCCGGCCCCGGGGTCCGTGGGCAGCTCCAGCGGCGGAGCCTCGGTGCAGGCGGCGGCCAGCGCGAGCGCGGCGATGGCGGCGACGGACAGAGAGTAAGAGGAGAAGGTCTGGCTCGCGAGTGGCATGATGGTCCATCCAGCAAGGTGCGTACCTGCTATTGGGTCGCGCAACCCAATGAAACTATTTGGCCATGGGCGCCGGGCTCGCCGCCGGCAGATCGATCCGCTGGCGCCTCGATCCGCCACCCGCCTCGGCCCGCCAGCCTGCCGGGGTCATGGTCAGGTGCTAGCGTGCCGCGGTCTTGACGGAGCCGTACCCGACGCTGCCCGACGCACCCCCTGCCGGTGCCCTCGACCGTGCCCTCGCCGGGGTGTTCGGTTTCTCGACCTTGCGGCCGGGCCAGGCCGATGTGATCGCCGACGTGCTGGACGGCCGCCAGGTCATCGCGGTCATGCCGACCGGGGCCGGCAAGTCGCTGTGCTACCAGCTGCCGGCGGTCATCCTGGGCGAGCGCGGCGGGGTCACGCTGGTGGTGTCGCCGCTCATCGCCCTGATGAAAGACCAGGTCGACACGCTGGTGGCGCGCGGGGTCAACGCGGTCGCGCTCACCAGCGCGGCGTCGGCCGAGCAGCAGCGCGACATCCTCGACGGGCTGCGCACCGGGACCTGGTCGATCGTGTTCGTCGCGCCCGAGCGGTTCAAGAGCCCGCGCTTCGTCGACGCGCTGCGGGCGTGCGGCGACAAGCTGGCGCTCCTGGCCATCGACGAGGCCCACTGCATCAGCGAGTGGGGCCACGACTTCCGCCCCGACTACCGCCGGCTGGGCGACGCGGTGCGCGAGCTGGCGCCGCCGCGGCTGGCGGCGTTCACCGCGACCGCCACGCCCGAGGTCCGGGCCGACATCGCGGTGCAGCTCAACATGACCGCGCCGCGCTTCTACGTGCGCGGCTTCGACCGTCCCAACCTCAGCTACGCGGTCGACCGGGTGCGCGGCATCGACGACAAGACCCAGCGCATGATCCAGCTGGCCCGGACCCGCGACGGCGGCGTGGCGCTGGTCTACGCCGCCACCCGCAAGAACGCCGAGAAGTACGCCGACGCGCTGACCCGGGCCGGCATGCGGGTGCGGGTCTACCACGCCGGCCTCGACGAGAAGACCCGCGACGACGCCCAGGACGTGTTCATGGCCGGCAAGCTCGACGCGGTGGTCGCCACCAACGCGTTCGGCATGGGCATCGACAAGGCCGACATCCGGGTGGTGGTCCACGCCGACATCCCGCGCAGCCCCGAGGCGTACTACCAGGAGTGCGGGCGCGGCGGGCGCGACGGGCGGCCCACCAAGTGCGTGCTGCTGTTCGGCGCGGGCGACGTCCGGCTGCAGGAGTTCCTGATCGACGCCTCGTACCCGTCGGCCGACGTGCTGCGGGCGCTGTGGAAGCTCTTGCGCGACGAGCCCGAGCTGGGCACCGGCGACGCCGACAGCCGGCTGGGCCCGCGCCTGCCGGGCGAGCCCCACGCCTCGACGGTGAGCGCGGCCTTGCGCATCCTCGAGCGCCACGGGCTGCTCGCGCTCGACGGCGCCGGCTGGGTCGCCACCCGGCCCGACCCCGGCGCGTTCCCGCCGCTCGACGTCGACGCCCTGGCCCGGCGGGCCGAGGTCGAGCGCAGCAAGCTGCGGGCGATGGTCGACTTCGCGTGGAGCGCGCGGTGCCGCCGCCAGCAGATGCTCGACTACTTCGGCGACGAGGACTGGCGCGATCCCGGCCGCCGCTGCGGGGCGTGCGACGTGTGCGACGCGGTGGCCCGCGGCGACGTCGGGCTCGACGACGCCACCCGCACCGCCGTGGTCGGCCTGCTCGAGCTGATCGGCGCGCTGCGCGGGCGCTTCGGGCGCACCCGCGTCGCGGCGCTGGCCACCGGGAGCGACGACGATCCCCGGTTCGAGGAGCTGCCCCAGCGCGGCTGCCTGCGCGGCTGGTCGCAGCGCGACCTGCTCGACTTGATGCGTACGCTCGAGGGCGCCGGCCTGGTCGAGGCGTCGCGCGGCGAGTATCCGACCTTGGCGCTCACCACCAAGGGCGAGCGGGTCGCGGCCGGGACCGTCGACGTCGACGGCCTGGGCCTGCGGGTCGCTGCGCCCAGTCCGCGCAGCAGCCGGGCCCGCGCCCCCCGCACCCGCCGCCGGGCCTGACGGTCAGAAGATCTTGTCGAAGTCGCGCATCAGCGTGGCGATGTCGCCGTCGGGCAGGGTCGCCGACAGGTCGAGCTCGCTGCCGGTGCCGCCCACGGTGGCCGAGTTCATCATGCCGGCCAGCGCCGGCACCTTGGCCACCTGCTGCTTGGCCTCGTCGAGCGCCTGGCTCACCAGCGGCACCGCGCGCTTGACCTCGTCGGCGGAGCCGAGGGCGACGTGGACGTCGCCGCGGAACGCCGCGCCGGCCAGCACGATCGCGCCGTAGCCGCCGGTCAGGTGCAGCCCGGCCTCTCGCTCCTTGGCGTTGACCGCCGCCCACAGCACCGCGTCGGTGTTGGCCTTGGCCACCAGCTTGCCCAGCTGGCCCCCGGCGGCCTTCTTGCCCAGCAGCTTGTCGAGCTTGCTCTTGTCCATCGGGTCCTCGGTGAAGGCCAGGACGTCCTTGGCCAGCCAGGCCAGGTGGAGCTGCTTGGCCTCGCCGGCCATGGTGTAGACCGAGACCCGGCCCTTGCGCTTGGACGTGATCTTGGCGGCCTTGCCGGACTTCTTGGCGATGATCTTCTCCAGGCACCCGACCAGCCGTGGCTCGTCGACGCCGTCGAAGCCGATCACGATCAACGGCTTCTCGCCGTTCTTCATCACCGCGGTGAAATCGGAGATGACCGCC
Organism: Kofleriaceae bacterium; assembly: GCA_041389965.1. GTDB lineage: Bacteria > Myxococcota_A > Polyangia > Haliangiales > Haliangiaceae > UBA2376. The sequence continues at coordinate 280,718 of JAWKQV010000006.1, forward strand.
GGGACGTCGAGCTTGCACTCGGCCTTGATCATCGCGAACGCCTCCTGGGCCTCGGGCTCCTCGGTCAGCAACAGCTGCACCGCCGAGGCGTAGAGCTTGGTGCCGCGGATGGCCGCCAGGTTGCCGCCGGCGATGACGTTGGCGGAGGGCGAGACCGACTTCTTCACCGCCTTCCAGGACTTGGACTCGGCCGAGGCCGACGAGGCGGTCGCGGCCGTCGCGACGACGGCAGCGGCCAGGGTGAGCGCAGCGAGCTTGGTCATGGCTCGACTATGCCGCGGCGCGCCGGCCCGCGCAGCAGCGAAGCTGCCGGGACACCCGCGACAGGCGATGTCGCAGGCCGCCAAGCCTTGCGCCCGGGCGCGGATGCGCGGTTTCATCCCGGGCGAGGCCGGCCGTCCGCTCGCCGCCCTCGGGAGCCCCATGTCCGATCCAATCCCCGAACACAAGCCGTTCGTCCCCGCCGACCAGACCATCCCTGAGCTGACGCTGCCCGCCGTGCTCATGGGCGCGGTGCTGGGCATCGTCTTCGCCGCGTCGTCGACCTACCTCGGCCTCAAGATCGGCCTGACGGTGTCGGCGTCGATCCCGGTGGCGGTGCTGTCGATCACCTTGTTCCGCTGGCTCAAGCTGCGCGGCACCATCCTCGAGAACAACATCGCCCAGACCACCGGCTCGGCCGGCGAGTCGCTGGCGGCCGGCGTCGCGTTCACGCTGCCGTCGATGCTCATCATGGGGTTCGACATCGAGCTGACCCGCATCCTCCTGGTGGCGCTCCTGGGCGGGCTCATCGGCGTGCTGATGATGATCCCGCTGCGCCACGGCCTCATCGTCCAGGAGCACGGCAAGCTGGCCTACCCCGAGGGCACCGCCTGCGCCGACGTCCTCATCGTCGGCGAGAAGGGCGGCACCGAGGCCAAGACCGTCTTCATCGGCTTCTTCGTCGGCCTGTTCTACGCCTTCATCAACCTGATGTCGAAGCTGTGGGCCGACGTCGCCTCGTTCAAGACCGAGTTCGGCGGCCACCTCAAGAAGGCCATGATCTCGTTCGAGGTGTCGCCGCCCATGCTCGGCGTCGGCTACATCATCGGCCCCAAGGTCGCCGCCACCATGCTGGCCGGCGGCCTGCTGGCCTTCGTGGTGCTCATCCCGCTCATCGCCATGTTCGGCGGCCCCGAGATCGCGGCGATGAGCGCCGGCCAGATCCGCGGCGAGTACGTGCTGTACATCGGCGCCGGCGCGGTGGCCACCGGCGGGTTCATCTCGCTCGGGCGGTCGCTGCCGACCATCGTCAGCGCGTTCCGGCGCGGCCTGTCCAACCTGTCGGTGGACAAGGGGACGGCCCCCGCCAAGGTGCTGCGCACCGAGCAGGACCTGTCGATGAAGTGGGTGCTGGGCGGCTCGGCCGCGCTGGCGGTGGCCATCTTCGCGGCCCCGGTGCTCGACATCGACTTCGTCACCGCGCTCCTGGTGGTGGTGTTCGGCTTCTTCTTCGTGACGGTGTCGAGCCGCATCACCGGTGAGATCGGCAGCTCGTCCAACCCGATCTCGGGCATGACCATCGCGACGCTCCTGCTCACCTGCGGCCTGTTCGTGCTGATCGGCCGCACCGGCGTCGGCTACAAGGCGATGGCGCTGTCGACCGCCGCGCTGGTGTGCGTGGCCGCCTCGAACGGCGGCACCATCTCCCAGGACCTCAAGACCGGCTACCTGGTCGGCGCCACGCCGCGCCTGCAGCAGATCGCCATCACCGTCGGCGTGGTCACCAGCGCGATCGCCATCGGCGCCACGCTGCTGCTGCTGTTGTCGACCGGCGAGTCGCAGCAGCCGGTCAACTACCCCGGCGTCAAGCTCACCCCCACCAGCCAGACCGCCAAGGGCCTCGACGGCGTCACCTACAAGGTGGCCTTCCAGCAGAACGACGACTCGATCAAGCGCGGCAAGTACCTGGTGGCCGACGACGGCACGCCCAAGATCTTCATCGAGTCCGCGGTCGAGCAGAACTTCCCGTGGAAGCTCGAGCCGACCACCGGCCAGCTGGCCGCCGACCTGACCACCGCCACCGACGGCGACGCCACCGTGCTCAAGCGCGGCGACGCCGTGGTGGCCAAGGTGGCGGGCGATCAGCTCGGGTTCGACGGCCAGATGTACCGCACCGTCGAGGTGGTCGACGGCGCCGCCGGCGCCCGGGTCGGTCGCTACCTGGTCGACGCGACCAACGCCATCCACTACCACGCCCGCCCGGTGCAGAAGCTCGACGCCCCCAAGGCCCAGCTGTTCGCGCTCATCATCGACGGCACCCTCGGCGGCAAGCTGCCGTGGGGCCTGGTGTTGATCGGCGTGTTCATCGCCATCATCCTCGAGCTGGTCGGGGTGTCGTCGCTGCCGTTCGCGGTCGGCCTGTACCTCAACATCGCCACCTCGGGTGGCATCTTCATCGGCGGCGCGGTCCGCTGGCTGGTCGACCGGAAGCGCCGCGACGAGTCGTCGGCCGAGGCCGAGTTCTCGCCCGGCATGCTGATGGCGTCGGGCCTCATCGCCGGCGGCTCGATCGCCGGCGTGCTCCAGGCGCTGCTGGTGGCCGGCGGCCTCGACAAGCCGCTCGACTGGAGCGAGTTCCTGCCGGCGTCCCTGGCCACCAACCACAGCTGGTGGCCGATGATGTTCTTCGTGGCCATGGCCGGCGCGCTCTACTACGTGGCGGTCATGAAGCCGACCAACTTGCCGACCGCGACCGCCAAATCCAAGGACTGAGACGTCGGGCCAAACGTCGGGCGGATGCGCCCGAGGGCGCCGAGCCCCATCCCGCCTGGTGACAAGAGCCTGTCTTCACGAGCCCTTGTCCCCGGCGGCCGGGACCGCTGGGGTGGGGAGGCCCTGGCCCACCTGGGACTCGCCGCTCCACCGGCACGGCGTCCGGGCGAACGATCTTGCGGTCGCGGGGTTTTCCTAGGATGGATCGCAGGTTGCAGATACGATGCGGGTGCGAGGTATGTCCATGAAGTTCGCTCAGATAGCTTCGATGCTGGCGCTGGTCACCGCCGCGGCGTGCGGCAGCAACACCGTCGGGGCCTCTGGTCCCTGTGACCTGAACCCGCCGGACCCAGCGTGCTCGATCTCCTGCAACGGCGACGACGCGCTGTGCCCGGCCGGCTTCTACTGCGGCTCCGACGGCACCTGCACCGCCGACTGCATCCAGGGCTCGAGCTCGTGCGGCCCCGGCTTCATGTGCGACCCGCGCGGCGCCTGCGTGCAGGCGACCAGCGACGGAGACGGCGGCACCACCGACCCCGACGCCAGCTGCCCGTCGATCATGGTGACGCCGATGGCCAACACGCCCACGGTGCACCTGCTGATCGATCGCAGCGGCTCGATGAACTCGAACTTCAGCGGCAACACCCGGTGGAACGCGGTCCGCCAGGCGCTGACCGGCCCGAGCGGCGTGGTCACCCAGCTGCAAGATCGGGTGTACTTCGGCGCCACGACCTACTCGAACGACCGCAGCGGCACCTGCCCCGACGTGGTGTCGACGCCGACCCGGGCCTTCGGCAACCGCACGGCGATCGACCAGCTGCTGCAGGCGAACCTCCTGACCGACACGCCCACCGGCGAGTCGATGGATCAGGTCATCAACGGCTTCATGACCGTGCCGCCGGCGGCCGGCTCGACCCCGATCATCCTGCTCGCCACCGACGGCCTGCCCGACACCTGCGCCAACGTCAACGAGAGCCCGCAGGCCCAGGCCCTGACCATCGCCGCGGCCCAGCGCGCCTACGGCATGGGCATCCGCACGTTCATCTTGTCGGTCGGCGACCAGGTCGGCGACGCCCACCTGCAGCAGGTCGCAAACGCCGGCGTCGGCCTCGACCCGGCCACCGGCACCGCGCCGTTTTACAAGGCCAACGACCCGGCCCAGCTGGCGATGCAGCTGCAGCAGATCATCACCGGCGTGCTGTCGTGCGAGCTGGACCTCAACGGCAGCGTCGATCCCACCTCGCCCGAGGCGCAGATGGCCGACGTCCGCCTCGGCGGGACCCCGCTCATGTACGGCACCGACTGGGACTTCGTCGACGGCGACACCATCCGCCTGACCGGCGCGGCGTGTACCCAGTTCCAGGCCGGCGGCGGCGCGCTGACCGCCACGTTCGCGTGCGGCGCCATCATCGTCAACTGATGCCCCGCCCGCCAGGTCGCGCGCCGCGGCGACGTCGCCACGGCTGGGCCGCCTGGTGGGCCGTGGGCGTGGCCACGGCGCTCGGGTGCGGGGGCGGCGAGGCGGCCGGCCCGCTCGACGGCGCGGCGGCGATCGACGCGGCCACCACCGACGGCACGCCAGGGGTCGACGCGACGCCCGACGCCGCCGTCGACGCGGCGCCGGCCACCTGCACCGGCCGCGCGGCCCAGCCGCTCGACGCGGTGTGGACCCTCACCGTCGACGGTCGTCCCCGCACCGCCCGGGTCCACGTGCCGGCCGCGTACGATCCGACCCGCCCGACGCCGCTGGTGCTCGACTTCCATGGCTACTCGATGACCGCGACCTCGCAGGAGGCCCTGACCCGACTGCCGGCCAAGGCTGACGCCGCCGGCTTCGTCGTGGTCCACGCCAACGGCACCGGCGCGGTCCAGGGCTGGAACGCCGGCGCCTGCTGCGGCACCGCGGCGTCGACCGGCGTCGACGACGTCGGCTTCGTCGACGCGCTGCTGGCCGAGCTCGAGGCCCGGCTGTGCGTCGACCCCGACCGGGTGTACGCCACCGGCTTCTCCAACGGCGGGTTCCTCGCGCACCGGCTGGCGTGCGAGCGCGCCGAGGTGTTCGCCGCGATCGCCCCGGTGTCGGGCGTGCTCGGCATCCCGGCCTGCGCGCCCAGCCGCCCGGTGCCGGTGCTCCACGTCCACGGCACCGCGGACACGGTGGTGCCCTACGCCGGCAGCGCGGCGCTGGGCTTCGCGTCGGTGGCGACCACCATCGACGGCTGGGTCGCGCGCAACGGCTGCACCACCGGGCCCACCGAGGTGTTCGCCCAGGGCGACACCACCTGCGTCAGCTACGGCGGTTGCGCCGGCGGCGCCGACGTCGAGCTGTGCACCATCACCGGCGGCGGCCACACCTGGCCCGGCGGCGGCCCATTCCCGGGCGGGCACCAGTCGACCGATCTGGCCGCCACCGATGCGCTGTGGGACTTCTTCGTGGCCCACCCGCGGCGGTGACGAGGCGCGCCCGCGGTCCCCGCCGGCCCCGTCCGTCGACGCCGCCGTGGTCCAGCGCGCGCCCACCCGCAACCGGACCCGCCCGCCGCGCCGCCGCAGCCCTGGCGGCCCGCGCCGCTTGCTCCCGGCGCGGTCGCCTGCGTATGGTCGCGGCGATGCTCGAGCCGACCGGACGCGTCCCCGCTCCCGTAGCCCGTCCCCCCAACCGCACGGACTACTTCGCCGGCGACGACGAGGCCAAGGCCCGCGGCCTGTACCGGCTGGTCGACGAGGACGGGCGCGTCGATGACGCGGCGATCGCCTGGCTCGATCGCGACCTGGCCCGGCGCCTGTACGCCGGCATGCTGACCATCCGCGTCACCGACGCCCGCATGATGGCGCTCCAGCGGCAGGGCCGCATCGGCTTCTACGGCGAGGCGGTCGGCCAGGAGGCGGCGATCGTCGGCTCGGCGGCGGCGTCGCGCCCCGACGACTGGATCGTCCCGGCGCTGCGCGAGGCCGGCGTCGGGCTGTTCCGCGGCATGCCGCTGGCCAGCTACGTCGCGCAGATCATGGGCAACGGCGCCGACCCGACCAAGGGCCGGCAGATGCCGTGCCACCCGTGCGACCGCGCCACCAACTACGTGGTGATGTCGTCGGTGGTGTCGTCGCAGATCCCTCACGCAGTCGGGGTGGCGATGGCCATGAAGATCGCCGGCGACGGCGACCGCTGCGCGTTCGGCTACATGGGGGATGGCGGCACCAGCGAGGGCGACTTCCACGTGGCGATGAACTTCGCCGGCGTGTCGAAGGCGCCGGTGGTGCTCATCTGCCAGAACAACCAGTGGGCCATCTCGACGCCGGGCCAGGTCCAGACCGCGGCCGAGACCATCGCGCTCAAGGCCCTGGGCTACGGCATCGAGCCGCTGCGCGCCGACGGCAACGACGTGCTGGCGGTGTACGACGTGTGCCGCCGCGCCGCCGCCAAGGCCCGCGCCGGCGAGGGGCCGACCTTCGTCGAGCTGCTCACCTACCGGGTCAGCGCGCACTCGTCGTCGGACGACCCCACCCGCTACCGCGACGAGCGGGTGACCGATGTGTGGAAGACCCGCCGCGATCCGCTGCACCGGATGCGGGTGCTGCTCGAGGCCCGGGGCTGGCTGGCCGTCGGCGAGCACGACGCGCTGGCCGCGCGGTTCGAGGCCGAGGTCCGCGACGTGATCGCCGCCCAGGAGCAGGTGCCGCCGCCGCCGGCCGCGTCGCTGTTCGACGACGTGTTCGAGGAGCCCACCTGGCTTCTGGCCGAGCAGCGCGCGTCGCTCGGGCTGTAGCCGGGGGCCGCGGGGCGCGCCGCCGGCTGGCGCGTCAGTTGTTGACGAAGCGGTTGTTGCGGACGCCGTTGGTGGCGTCCCAGTGGATCCGGACGCTGGCGTAGCCCGACATCGACAGCGACTCGGCGTACTCGGCGCGGCCGATCGCCTCGGGGTCATCGTCGGGGATGACGAACTCCGGCAGCTGGCGCTGGGTGACCGAGAACGACAGCTCGAGGTCCACGTGATCGCCCAGCTGAATCTCGGCGCCGGGCGACGCCGACAGGGTGTAGCGCCGGGTCGGGTGCAGCACCTCGCCGTTCACCTCGAGGTTCAGGTCGTAGGAGATCTTGTCCTGGCGCAGCGAGCCCGACGCCACCAACCGCTGCAGGGGGTACTGCGCGAAGCGCTCGCCGATGACGTTGCGGAAGTTGTAGCCCTCGACGCGGTAGCCGATGAAATACGCCACCGCCAGCACGTTGCCGCGGGGATCGTCGGACGGGAAGCGATCCCACTCCAGGCCGACGTTGCCGTCCCAGCCGAACCGGAACTGGCCCTTGGGATCGTCGCGCCAGGTGGACGAGGCGAACTCGACGGCGTAGCAGTGGTTGAGGTGGTGATCGTAGGCGGCCCCGGCGCTCATGCCCCACCGAGTCGTGTTGAACGACACCCCGCCGACCGGCGGCTGCCGCGACAGCCCGCCGTTGGCGCCGACCGACGCCTTGAACCGCGACGTCGGCAGCACGCGGGTCAGCTCCGCGCGCGCGGCGCCGTTGCCCGACCGGTACGGACCGCTCCAGCTGCCGAAGGCGTTGAGCTGCAGGTTGGCGCCCCACGGGCTGGTCGCCGCCGCCGCGGCCGGCCCGGCGGCGAGCGCGGCCAAGGCCACCGTGACCGCGTCGGGATGCAGCGCCGCGACGTACAGCGCGACGCCGCGCAGGAACGCCGGCTCGAGCTGGGCCCGCTGGGCGTCGTCGGCGCCCCGGGTGTCGACGTCGACGTCGACCTCGATGCTGGCCGGCGCGCCACGCACGTCGCCGACGTACCGCAGGTGCAAGCGATCGGCGTTGGCGATGCCGACGGCGTTGACGTACAGGATCACGTCGGCGTTGGCCCGCGGCGACGCCAGCAAGACCGAGTTGGCCTCGACGAAGCCGAGCAGGAAGTCGGGGCACGCCTTGGTCCGGCCGTAGCCCTGGCATTCGATGGCGATCCGCAGCGGCCCCGACCGTGGCGCCGGATCGGCCCGGGGTCGTGAGGTCACCGCGCCCAAGCCCACCAGCCAGCCGACGATCGCGAGCAACGAGACGACACCGCGGCGCGTTGACATGGGCGCGCAGCCTACCGCAGGCGCGGCGGCGCGGCGTGGTGCAGGCCGTCGAGGTCTTCCCGGCAGGTCAGCCGCCGCGGGACCCGCGGCGTCGCCGCCTGCCCACCAGCGCCGCCATCGCCGCGAGCAGGCCCGGCCCGGCGGCGCCGCCACCGGCCGCACAGCCCCCACCTTCGTCGCGCCCGCCAGCGGCCGGCGCGTCGAGGAAGTCGCCCAGGCCGCCATCGCACAGGCCCCCGTCGTGGTCCACGCCGCCGTCGCCGGCGCAGGTGAACGCGCCGCCGGTACACACCTCGACGTCGGAGCACATCTCGTACGTGAACGGGCGCGGCGGCGGACACGCCCCCGCGTCCCCGATGACCACCGTGGCCCACGGCACGTCGCCGGGCCGGCCCAGGCCGACCGTGTCGCCGACGACGAACGCCGCGCTCGCCGCGACCGTGACGAGGTCGATACGCCCGCTGTCGCGGATCCACATCCGGCAGCTCGGGTCGACGCTCGAGCACACGTCGTGGTCGCGCGCGACCTCGCCACCGGCGGTGGTCGTGACCGCGACCGCCGCGGCTTCGACGCCGTTGTGGAACACCGCCAGCGGGCGCGGCACCAGCTGCCCCACGTAGAACTCGACCGGGCAGGCCGCGGGGACCGTCGGCGCGGGGAATGCGATGTCCGAGACCGCGGCCGAGATGCCATCGCTGGCACACCGGGTGTGGGCCCGCGCGCTGGTCGGCGTGACGACGGCGACCACCACGACCCAGGCGAAGCTGCGCATCCGCCGAGCGTCGCGTGGTCGGTACGCCCCCGGCAAGCGCTGCCTCCTGCGGTCGTGACCCCGGCCACACCGCCCCGCCCCGCCCCGCCCCGCCCCGCCCAGGCCAGGCCAGGCGGCAGCGGCGGTCACGCCGGTGGCGCGGCCGCCGGCGGCCCAGCCTCGAGCACGAGCTTGAGCGAGCCCAACGCGATGCGCAGCTGCCGCCGCGCGGTGCGCCACAACACCGGCATCAGGCGCTTGAACAGGCCGTGCGCGTGGAGCTGCACCCGCACGTCGAGCCGGCAGCCGTCGTCGACCGGGTGGAGGCTCCACTCGACCCGGGTGTCGGCCAGGTCGCCGTCGAGCGCCACGTCGACCCAGCGCCGCGCCGCCTCATCCATGGCGACGATCTCGAGCGTGAAGGTCTCCTGCGGCCCGGTCGGCGTGCGTCGGACCTTGTGCACCCGGGTGCCGACCACCGCCGGGCCCGGCGGCTCGGAGCGCGCCTCGAGGACGTAGTCCTCCCACGCCGCCTGGTTGTCGTAGACCCGGAGATACCGAAACACCTCGTCCGCCGGACGACGGATGTGCACGCTGCCGGACGTCTCTCGCAAGACGAACAGCATACCCGAGCGCGCGCGGCGCGGGGGCACGACCGCCACGCGCGACGATCCCCGCCGGCGCAGGCCGCGGTCAGCGCGCCGGCAACACCGCCCGGAACAGGCGACGGCGCAGGCTGCGGAACGGCAGCTCGCCGTGGAGGTCGACGTTGCACAGGCAGGCGAACGTCAGGCCGCTGCCGACGTGGGTCGCCAGGTACGCGGCGAAGCCGTCGATGGCGCCCTCGTGTGCGGCGATGAGGCTGCCGTCGGTGGTGGCGGTGTCCAGGCGCAGCCCCAGCCCGTACTGGGTGTCGCCCAGGACGGCGTCGTCGGGCGAGAACCGGTGGGTGCTGGTCAGCGCGCCGTCGCGCAGCCGGGCCGGCGTGGTCATGGCCGCCGCGGTGGCGGGGCCGGCCTCGCCGCGGAACAAGAGCTGGTGCCAGCGCCCCAGGTCGGCCGCGGTCGCGCGCATGGCGCCGGCGGCGCCGGTGAGCGCCGGGTCGAGGTCGGCAGCGGACGTGAAGGGCGTGGCGGGATCGCCGGTGGCGGCGTAGCCGGTCGCGCGGCCGGGCACCACGTCGTCGAGCGCGTCGAACGCGGCGGTGCCGAGGTCGAGCCGGGACAACAGCGGGCGCGCGGCGACTGCCAGCGGCGCGCCGGTGACCCGCTCGATCAGGGCGCCGATCAGGATGTAGTTGGCGTTGCTGTACAGCCACGCGGTCCCCGGCGGGAAGTCGAACACCTGCGCCTGGCGCGCGATCAGCTCGGCTTGCTCGGTCTGGGCCCGGGTCGTCGGCAGGCCCGCCGGGTACTCGCCGTCGTGGATCCCGGCGGTGTGGGTCAACAGCTCGAGCACCGTGAACGCTGGCTGCCCGACGAAGGCCGGCAGGTGGACGTGGACCGGATCGGTCAGCGCGAGGCGCCCCTGGGTCGCCAGGTCGAGCACCAGCGCCGCCGCGAACTGCTTGGTCACCGAGCCGATGCGAAACACCGTGTCGGGCCCGACCTGCGCGCCGGTCGCTCGATCGGCCACCCCGGCCTGGTGGCTCAGCAGCTCGACCCCGTCGCTCCACACCGACAGGGCGCACCCCGGCGTCGCGCCGTCGGCCACCGCCTGGTCGACCAGGTCCGCCGCCGCGGCGAGATCGTCATCGACCTGGGGCCGCCAGGGCGATCCACCGGTCAGCCGGCTGGTCCCGCAGGCCAGCGTGGTCAGGAGGGTCCCGGACACCATGAACTCGCGGCGCGACCAGGTCGACATCGCGCCGTAGGATACCCGAGCCCCCGCGCTGGTTGACGCGCTGGTCGCCGCCCGCCGGCAGTCAGCGCTCGACGCGCACGCCGGCCGACGCCTCCCAGTTCACGTAGTCCCACTGCACGTCGTACTGGCGCCCGGCCGGAAACACGCCCGGGACGTAGTCCGGGAAGTTGGTCGTGCGTCGGCTGACGTCGCCGCCCGCGACCAGGGCCAGGTGCGGCCGCAGCGCGTAGGCGACCGCGGCCCGCGCCGACACCTTGCTGTCGGCGCGCCGGGTGCCGGACTCCAGCGCCGGGTGACCGGGCCCAACTGCGTAGCTGCCGGCGCCGTAGCTGGCCAGCTGCAGCTCCGCGGCGGCCCGTGCCTCGAGCGCGCCGGCCTTCCAGATCGCGTGGACCTCGGGATGCAGCCCGGACCACGAGTAGTAGCCCTGGTAACGATCCGACACGATCGCGTACCCGAGGTCGGCGCCGAGCTCGAGCGCCCCACCGCGCAGGTCCACCTCGACGCCGACCGACGGCTCGACCGAGATCTGGTGGTACAGCGGGTTGGGCGGCGGGCCGCCGGCGCCAGCGTGGGTCTTGCCGGTCCCGGCGTCGCGCGAGAAGTTCTTGGCGTCGTGGCGATCCTCGAACGCCACCGCGCCGCCCAGCTTCCAGCCGTCGCCGAAATAGCGCCAGCTGCCGTCGAGGTCGACGGTCTGCCGGTCGCCCGGCACCAGGTGGGTCGGCGCGTCGAGCGCGCTGTAGTCGGGATCGTCGACGTAGTCGTAGTCGGTGAAGCGCAGGGCCAGGCGCGCGTGTTGATGGCGCAGCGGGATGCCGGTGACCGCGGCGCCCAAGCGCAGGTCGCGGTGGCTGTAGCGGTCGGTCGGGCCCAGGCCGCCGCCGGCCAGCGGCTGGTACTGATCGTCCCAGCTGGGCCGCGACACCAACCGCAGGCCAGCCTCGAGGTCGAGCCGGAACGCCGCGCTCCGCTTCCAGCGCGCGTCGAGATCGGCGCCGCCGCGGGTCTCGCGCAGCGCCGCGCCCGGCGTCTCCCGGTGCGCCGCGGTCAGCGGCAGGCCCAGCCGCCAGGCGCCACGCTCCAGCGCCGGCTCGGCGCCGGCATCGAGCTCGATCAACCCGCCGCTGGTCCGCAGCGTGCTGCGCCCGGCCAGCGCGCCCGCGCGCAGCTCGGCGTCGGCGGCCACCGTCCCGCGCCAGGTGCCGAGCCGGAAGTCCGCGGCCTCGGCGCGCGTGCGCTTCTTCTTCTTGGTCTTCTTCGGCGCGGCGGCTGCGGCGGCCGCGTCGGTGGTGTCGGCGGCGGTGACCGCTGGTGGATCGGCCGGCGACGGCTCCTCCTGCGCGGCGGCGGGGCCGGCGACGAGGACGAGGCCGAGCCCGACCACGAGGTGGCGCGCCCGCATCAGCACCCCACGCCGGTGAGGTAGGTGTCGGTGCTGGTGACGTACGTCGAGCCGGGGAACTGGGTCATGAGCTGGGTCCAGGTGGCCCGCGCGCCGGTGCAGTTGGCCTGGTCCGCCTGGACCCGGGCCTTGTAGCCGAGCGCGTTGTCGACGTACTGGCTGGTCGGGAACGCGGTGAGGAGCGCGTCGAACGCCGCCAGCGCGCCCGCCAGGTTGCCCTGGACGTAGTCGGTGCGCCCCAGCCAGTACCCGGCGTCGTCGGCGTAGCTCGACATCGGCGTCAGCGGCACGCGCTGGAACTCGGTGGCGGCCTGGGCGTAGGCGCCGGTCGCGTAGTAGGACCGGCCCAGGTAGTACTGGCCGTTGTCGAGGTAGCTCGACTGCGGATAGGCGGTCTCGAGCGCGGCCAGCTCGGTGACCGCGGTCGGGTAGTCGGCCAGCTCGTAGGCCGCACGGCCCAGGTAGTACTGCGCGTTGTCGGCGAACACGCTGGCCGGGTTGGCCACCACCGCGGCGCGGAAGTCGGCCTCGCTGCCCAGGTAGTCGAGGGTCTTGAACCGCGACCGCCCGGTGAAGTAGGCGGCCGACGCCACGAAGGTCGACGTCGGGTGGGCCGTCCGCATCGCGGTCAGCTTGGTGATCGCGGTGGGGAAGTCGTTCTGCTCGTAGGCACACCGTCCGGTGAGGTAGCCGGCGTTGTCGTGGCGCGCCGACGTCGGGTAGGTGGCGACCAGCTGGTCGAACTTGGCCGCGGCCGGGCCGTACATCAGCTGGCCGTACAGCGCCAGCCCCTCCTGGAACAGCGCCTCGTCGGGCGCGTTGGGATCGATGGTGGTGCCGCCGCCGCCGCAGGCGACGGCGAGGGACAGGGCGGTGAGCAACGACAAGCGAAGCGACATGGACGAGTTCCTCCTGGACAGTGGCGGATGGGCAGGGTCTAGGTCAGGGCGTGCAGGCGGCGCGCAACCGCGCCACCTCCGGATCGGTCGCGGTGGCGGGCACCGCCTCGAGCTCGTGGGCGCAGCCGGCGCGGTCGCCGGCGCGCAACCTCGCGGCGGCCAGCGCGACGCGGGCGGGCTGATCGTCGGCGGCGCGGTCGAGCACCTCGGTCCACGCCGCCACCGCGGCCGCCGGGTCGGCGCCCCGATCGAGCGCGGCCGCGCGCTGGCGCAGCGTCGGCACATGCTCGGGGTCGACCGCCAGCGCGGCGCGCCACGCGACGTCGGCGCCGGCGGCGTCACCGGCCAGCGCCAGGGCCTCGCCCAGGCGCGACCACCCGGCCACCGAGCGCGGCTGGCCGGCGACCAGCGCGCGCAACGTGGTCACCTCGTCGGCGCCGCGGCCCAGGTGGCGGTAGGCATCGGCCAGGTCGAGCAGCGCGTCGACGTCGCCCGGGCGCGCCGCCAGCGCCCGCTCGAAGGCGCTCACCGCGGCCGCGTGGTCACCGCGGCGGGCCTGCAGCTCGCCCAGGTTGAGCCACGCCGTGGCGTACCCGTCGTCGAGCTCGATGGCCTTGCGGAACGCGGCCTCGGCGTCGGCCAGGCGCTCGGCCGCGGCGTAGACCAGGCCGAGGTTGTTCCACGCTTGCTGGTACCGGGCGCGCAGCTCGATCGCCTTCTGGTAGGCGGCGATGGCCGCGTCGAGCTGGCCGGCGGCCTTCTCGACGATGGCCAGGTTGAAGTAGGCCTCGGGGTAGTCACCGCCAGCGCGCGCGATCGCGTCGCGGTAGTGGCCACGGGCCTCGTCGGCCCGATCGTCGCGCGCGGCCACCAGCCCGGCGAGGAAGTGGTGCTCGGGCACCTCGGGCGCCGCCGCCAGCAGGTACTCCGCGGCCAGGCGGGCCTGGGGAAAGTCTTGCCGGTCGAGCGCCAGCCGCAACAGCCGGCGGCGCGGGTACCGATAGTCCGGATCGATGCGCACCGCGCGGGCGTAGGCGGCCTCGGCGCCGGCGCGATCGCCGAGCTTCTCCTTGGCCCGCCCCAGCGCCGACAACACCGGCGCGACGTCGGGCGCCAGCTCGGCGGCGCGGCTGAACAGCTCGACCGCGCGCTGGGTGTCTTCCTTCTTGCCGCCGGCGAGGTAGGCCCGGCCGGCGGCGATGCGCACGTCGATGTCGGCCGGGGCCAGCTCGATGGCGCGGGTGATGGCGGCGGCGGCCTCGTCGCGCCGCTTGGCCATCACCAGCGAGCGCGCCAGCGCGACCAGCGCGTCGGCGCGGTCGTCGTTGCCGCCGGTGGTCGCCGCCGCGGTCAGGGTGGCGATCGACTCGTCGAGCTTGCCCTGACGCCGCAGCACCGTGCCCAGCGCCAGCCCGGCCGCGCCGAAGCCGGGGCGCAGCGCCAGCGCGCGCCGGTAGCGCGCCTCGGCGTCGGTCAGCTTGCCGCGCCGCGACAGCGCGATGCCGAGGTTGAGCTGGATCCACGGGTCCTTGGCGTCGCCGGCCGCGGCCTGCTCGAGCTCGGTGATGGCGCCGACCGCGTCGCCCGCCGCCAACAGCCAGAAGCCCAGCTCGGCGCGCAGGCCGGTCTCCGTCGGGTGGCGCGCCAGCGCGGCGCGGTAGCCGGCGATCGCGGCCGGCAGCTCACCTCGGCGAGCCAGCCCCCGGGCCGCGGCGTGGCCGTCGTCGACGGGCGGGGTGCGGGTGAAGCCGCCGCCGCCCTCGGCGTCGCCGTCGTCGTCGGCGGCGCCGGCGACCGCGGCGCTGATGTGGACCACGCGCGCCGGGCGCACGCCCGAGGCCAGCTGCTCGAGGGCGACCGCGCCGCCGAGGAACACCGCCAGCGCGACCAGCACCGGCCACAGCCGGCTGTAGGCGGCCGCGGTCACGCCGCCTCCGCGATGGCCCGGCCCAGGCCGTAGCCGTGCACGTTCTGGATCTCCAGCCCGGGCCGCGCGTTGATCTCGAGGACCAGCGGGCCCTGGTCGACGTCGACCACGACGTCGCAGCCGAGGTAGCCCAGCGGCACCGCGGCGGCGGCCCGGCGCGCCACGTCGAGGGTTTCGGCCCAGTGGGGCAAGACCAGATCGACCAGCGGCATCGCGCTCTCGGGGTGGTGGGTGACCGAGCGGCCGCGGTGGACCGCGCGGAAGGTGCGGCCGGTGGCCAGCTCGATGGCCAGGCCCAGGCCGCCCTGGTGCAGGTTGGCGCGGCCCTCCGACTCGCGGGTCGGCACGCGCACCATCGCCATCACCGGCCGCGCCGCCAGCGTGATGATGCGCAGGTCGCACAGCCCGTCGGGCCACAGCTCGTGGAACAGGCGGTGCGGGCGGATGCGCCGCTCGACGAAGGCCTTGTCGGCCAGCATCGACGTGAACGAGCCCAAGATGATCTCGGCCAGGTGGCGCTGCACCTCGTCGGCGCGCAGCTCGTCGCCGCCGGCGCGCCGCCAGCGCCCGGGCCCCAGCCGCTCACCGACCACCAGGATGCCCTGCCCGCCCGAGCCGTTGGCCGGCTTGATCACCACCTGCTCCCGGTCGGCCAGCGCCGCCAGCACCTGGGGGATCGCGAACAGCCCGTCGCACACGTGCAGCGTCTCGGACACCGGCACCCCGGCGGCCGCGAGCAGCTGCTTGGCCAGGAGCTTGTCGTCGGCGATCGGGTAGTACCGCCGCGGGTTGTTGGCGTAGACCAGCAGGACGTTGCGCTGGTTGATGCCGACCAGCTCGTGGCGGTGGCGCGCCACCTCACGCCACCGGCGCGCCACCTGCACCAGCCCGCGGACCGCGTCGATCACGGCGCCCCCGGGGTCAGCACCGGCCGGAAGCGCAGGTACTCCGACAACCGCAGGCCGACCCACCGGCCGAGGTAGATGTTGGCCGCCACCACCCACAGCAGCACCTCGGGGAAGCCGATGACCAGCACCTGCAACGCCAGGCTGCTCATCACCGCGAAGCACGCCAGCATCACCACCACCGTCCCGGCCATCTCCTTGGTGGCCGGCCGCAGGCCCTGCTCGGTGAGCGCCAGGTAGAACCGCTCGGCGGTGATGGCCATCACCGCCAGCGGGAACATCGTGATGCGGGTGAGGCGGGTCAGGCCGAAGTGCTCGGCCACCAGCGCCGTCGACAAGATGGTCACCGCCACCGCGGCCAGCAGGATCGCCAGGGTCGGCGAGTGCAGCAGCTCGAGGCGGTGGACCGCCCACCGCGCCAGGAACACCACCAGCACCAGCAACAGGACCGCGACGATGCCCCACGCGGCGCCGGTCTCGCTGGCCGCCGCCGCGATCAGCGCCGGCAGGAACGTGCCGAAGGTCGGCATGCCGATGACGTTGCGGAACACCACCACCACCAGCGCGCCGACCGGCAGCATCAAGATCGTCCGCAGCAGCGCGAACGGCAGCCCCAGCCGATCGAACAGCGCCCACACGTTCCACACCTTGAACGCCGCCTTGGCCTTGGGCGATGGCACCCGGCTGGTGCCGATCCGGAACCGGTAGTCGAAGTTCACGTCGGCGGTGTGGCGGAACAGGCTCTGGTCGCCGCGGTACAGCACCAGGTAGCTGGCCGGCAGCTCGGCGAAGTGGTGGTTGGTGGGACAGATCGGCACCCAGTGACCGCCGACGTAGACCTCGACCCACTGGTGGCTGGTCTTCTTCGAGCCGCGGCGCATGATCAGGCCGCCCACCAGCCGGGCCGGGATGCCGACGTGGCGTGCCAGCGCCACCAAGAGGCGGCTCTTGCCGTTGCAGCTGGCCTCGCCCAGCCGCAGCGCGGTCAGCGCGTCGGTGGTGCCCTTGAACGGCCGCTGCGGCATCGCGCTGACGAACTGGTAGATGCGCTCGAGCCGGGTGCGCACGTCGCCGCGGTCGGCCCGGATGCGCGCGGCCAGCGCGGCGATCTCCGGGCTGTCGACCTGGATGGCGTCGTCGGGCCGCAGGTGCGGGGCGATCGACTCGGGGTACGTGCTGGGCACGTCGAGGCCGGCGTCGATGTCGTACCGGATAGGCTCGGTCAGCACCGAGTAGGCGAAGGTCGCGGTGACGCCGTCGCCGACGCCGCCGCCGGTCCACACCGCCAGCCGGTTGCCGCCGTCGTTCTCGAACGCCACCCGCAGGTCACGCCCGCGCTGCTCCTCGGCGGTGATGGTCTGGCGCTCGTCGCTCACCGGCACGAACGTGCGGACCTTGACGTCGCGGCCATGGCCGTCGAGCCGGATCCCCAGCGTCACCCGGTACTCGGTGCGCGGCAGCACGTCGCCCAGCTGGTAGTGCAGGAGCACGATCTTCAGCGTCATCGCCACCGCAGGCAGGATGAGCAGCGCCGCGATGACCCACGGCGTGGCGCGCTTCATTGCCACGGGCGAGCTCCGGCGTTGTCCAGCGGTTGCGCGATGTGCAGCGGACGAACACGTCGGGCGCGCGCGGCGAGCGTGGCGTGGGGTGCGTTGGGCACGCAGCCCGAATCAGCAACCGATGTGCCACCACTCGGCGGTACGGGACCGCCGAGATTTTACAATCAATTTAAGCAGGTTACATGTCGTAGCAGAAAATCACTGAACTTCTTCGTTCCAGGTTGAGACAATTGCTTATAAGAATATTACTCAATGAGCATTCACGGCTCCTCGCGTGACTTCGACGAGTTGCAGCCAGACGCTGGCAAACAGCGGCAGGGCGGCGTCCCTGGCAAGCGGGCGCTGACCGACCGCCTCCCGCGGCCAGCCACGGGCGTGGTCGGCGTCGACCGTGGCGACGTCGTGCGCCGCGCCGTGGCGACGTCCCCGTGGTCGGCGGCGTTTGACTTCCGCTTCGAGGCGCCGGAGGTCGCGCGCCGCGACGGCGGGCCCTCCCCCCTGGGAACCGCTCCCGATGAGGTCAGCGACGCGATCCGCAGCGGCGGCGCCCCCCTGCCGAGCGAGGTGCGCGCCACGCTGGGCGCTCGGATGGGCGATGACTTCGAGGACGTCCGGGTCCACACCGACGCCACCGCCGCCAGCGCCGCGCGTTCGATCGACGCGCGGGCGTACACCCTGGGCACCGACATCGTGTTCGGTGCCGGCCACTACCAGCCCGACACCCACGCCGGCCAACACCTGCTGGCCCACGAGCTGACCCACGTCGTCCAGCAGCGATCGACCATCCAGCGCGCGGTCCACCGCGCCGAGGGTACCGGGGCACCCGCCGACGCCACGTCCATGCCGCTGCAGCGCGCGCTCGCACAGCTCACCGAGCTTCACGCGCTGGCGTCGACGATGACCGGCGCCCCGACCGACGCCGCGACCCACGCCGGCGCGCTGGCGAGCGGCCTGGCCCAGCTCCGCGCCGTGATCTCCAGCGGCGACGCGGCGGCGCAACGCCGGGTGCTGGCCGCGCTGGCCGCCCGGCTACCACCGGGCCTGGTCGCCGGGATCGACGGACACGGGCCGGCGCCGACCGCGCCCCCGACGTCGCCGGCGATCGTCGAGCAACGCGCGCCTGGGGTCGCCCGCGCCGGCCTCGCCGTCAGCTCGCCCACCGACCCGGCCGAGGTCGAGGCCGAGCGCGTCGCCGACGCCGTCATGAGCGGCGCGTCGGTCGCGATCGGGCAGTTCGGCGGCGGCGAGGTCCGGCGCGCCGACGATCCGCCCGGGGACGGCGACGGCGGTGGTGTTGGGTGGATCGAGCTCTTGGTGACCGCCGTCATCGGCATCGTGCTGGTGCTGATGATGATGACGTACGCGCGGATGAACCGCGGCGCGCAACCCACCCGGGGCGACGCGCCGCGGGCCACGCCGCCCCGGGCCGCGGCGCTGCCGTCGGTCGAGGAGGTGCTCGCGGAGCCGGAGCCCGAACCGGAGCCAGAACCAGAGCCGGAACCCGAACCGGAGCCGCAGCCGCAGCCCGAGCCGGAACCGGAGCCCGAGCCGGAACCGGAGCCCGAGCCGAAACCGGAGCCCGAGCCGAAACCGGAGCCCGAGCCGAAGCCGGAGCCGGAGCCGGAGCCAACGCCACCACCGCAGCCGGCGCCGAAGCGCGTCATCGAGGTCGTCGATCTTCACAAGTACGGCGGCAAGCCCGCGGCCGTCGCCGACCAGCTGGCGCCCAAGGACGGGGTACGACAGATCGAGCTGGGCCGGCTGATGGCCGAGTACTCGACAGAGCGCACCTCCTGGGCCTACCAGCTGTGCCAGGGCGATCTCGCCCGCACGCGCGAGCTCCTGGACGCGCTGGCGCCGTTCCCGGGCGCGGCCGTCCTCGGTTTCATCGTGGGGACATCGATCGCGCAGGCGCTTCCGTTTCTGCGCAGCATCCACGCCGACTTCACCGACCTGACGACGAGGCAGTGGCACACCGCGTTCGACGAGTGGCACTCGCGAGCCAAGAGCCACATCGTCAAGGTGGCCGGCGACGATACCGGCGCGTTCCTCGACGAGCTGGAGCCAACGTACGGCTTCGACGTGGTGCGGTGGGCGGCACAGCTTCAGTGCGCGAGCATCGAGGTCGCCGAGCAATGGATCACGCTCGCGGCGCAAAAGGGCGGCGAGCCGGTGCGGCGCTTCATCACCGCCCACCGCACCGCGCCCCGCCGTGCGCTGTTCCAGTTCATCGAGCGCACACGCCTCGAGACCGCGCTGGGCAGGTCGGCCACAGACTGGAGCGTCGCGTTCCAAAAAGAGTCGCCCGACCACGCCCTGCCGGCCCCGGACTACGACGAGGACGCCCAGGCGACCGACGGCGGGCTGGTCAACACCGGCACCGACTGCTTCTTGTTGGCCGTGTGCCAGCTCTTGTCGCTGCCTGCCTATGCGGCGGTGCCGCTCTTGGGGCCGGTGGCGGCCGTGGTGGCCAAGGTCACCACCAAGCAGCCGGTGACCGGTCGCGAGATCGCCACGCTGCGCGCGTGGCTGGCAGATCTCGGCATCGTCGAGGAGCCGGCCGGACGTCACGAGGACGCCGCCGAGCTGATGAACAAGCTCCTGGCGGGCGGCCCCTTGGTCGAGCTGCGCGAGCGCCACCACATCGACCAGACCGAGGCCCATCCGGCGCTGCCGGCCCACCAGCGCCCCGACCTGGCGAGCCGGGCCGCGTTCGACGGCCACGGCGACCGCGACCTGGACTTGCCTGGAGAGACGATGCTGCAGGTGCCGATCGACGCGCACGACAGCCTGCGAGCGTGGCTGGCGTCCGTGCACGACCAGGGTGGCACGGAGATCAACCAACCCAACCGCGATCGACCGCAGTCCTACGAGTGGGTGGACATGGGCGGCCAGCTCACCAGCGTGTTGCGCCGGACCACCCGGACGGAGTTCCGCACCCTGCCGACGCCGCTCACCATCATGCTCAAGCGCTTCGACAACCGAGGTCAAAAGATCCGCAAGGCGTTCACCATGCCGGAGACCTTCAGCGTCGTCGAGCAAGGCGCGGTCCCGACCCAGCGGACCTATCAGCTCCAGGGCGTCATCTACCATCGCGGCAACATGGGCGGCGGGCACTACTGGGCGCACCGCCGCGACCCCGTGAATGGCTGGGAGACCGCCAACGATGCGCGGGTGTCGCCGGCGCAGCAGCCGATGATCCCGCGCGAGGGTGACCTCGCCCACGACATCGATCGTGGCTACATCTACACCTATACCCAGACCGCGTCGGCGCCGGTGGTCGGCTGGGTGGCGCCGGCGGAGACCGCGTTTGACCCGAGCACGCTCCCCGCCGCTGCCGACCACCACGGCGTCGGCCCCGCCCGGGAGCCATCGGGGACCTTGGCGCCCGATGAGACGGCGCACCCGCAGCGGTGGTACGGCCTCGACTCGCTGACGCAGAACCGCGATCATCCCACCAGCACCGATCTCGACGCTGCCCCCGAGCTGGGCCACCTGGTGGAGGGCCCGGCGGCGGCGGTGGTCGACGAGCTACTCAAGCAGATGGCGGCGGCGGGGCAGACTGGCTCCACCATGGTCGGCGCGGTCCAGGGGCTGTCGGGCACCTGGTACGTCACGACGTCTGGGCGCCCCGACGCGCTGTTCCCAAACGCGGCCACCGCCGCCGGCAAGGTCCTGGGTGAGGACCTGCAGTACGTCGCGCGCGGCAGCATCGCGCGGGTCCGCGGCGGCAGCCGCGAAGATCCGAAAGCGCCCAAGCACATCAACGGACGCGACATCGCCACGTTCGGCCCAGCCCCCCTGGACCAACCGTTTACCAACTACCCGGCGAGCGACGGCAAGAAGGAGGCAGCGCTCGGCGCCCCCGGTACGTGCGCGTTGCCAAAGCTCCTGGCACACCTCATCGGGCTACAAGACCCGCCGCGCTTCGCCTCCGAGAAGTGGTTCAGCACCACCAACAGTCAGGTGGGCGTGCTCGTCGCCGAAGGTGACGCCCAGGCCACCAAGCACAAGCACGGCGACACCGTCCCGTCGTGCAAGACCTGCCGCCCCATCGTCGCCGAGCAGCTCAAGGGGATCGGCAAGGCGGTCGCGTCGTACCTGAAGGAATCCGAGGCGAGGCTCCTCGAGGTCACCCAGCGACGCACGCAGCATGCGTTCGACCTCCATCGCTTCACCACGCTGGTGCTCGCCCAGTCACCGGCGTTCGGGCCGGAGCCGGAGAGCCTGAACCCGATGATGTACGACCCGCGCGACTACGGCATGTTCCGTGCGTGGTACCGCAACGTCGTGACGACCCTGGTGGCCGACCGGCTCGACGAGCTCCACACCGACGATCCTCGCTACGCCGAGGCTGACCTCGACCAACCGCCCGACCTGGACGTGCTCTCGCTGCCGATGCCCAAAGACGAGGACGACGAGGAGGATCTCGACGAGACGCCACCGCCGACCCGCACCAAGCAGCCCAAGAGCGGCAAGAGCGGCAGGAGCGGCAGGAGCGGCAAGGGGACCAAGGGCACGTCGAAGCCATCGCAGCGACCCAAGGCGCCCGTGCGGGCCGTGACGGCGACCGACCGCGCCATGCACGAGATCTTGTCCGCGCTCGTGCCGGTCAACGCCGCCTGGGCGCAGATCCCAGAGGTGACCTTCTCCGCGTGGCGCGCCGAAGACGCGCTGACCGTCTCGCCCTCGACCGAGGTGCAAAACGAACGGTCGCGCGAGACGGCCGAAGCGTTCGAAGAGCTGCGCGCCGCGTTGACCGTCCTGTCCTCGGTCAACGGGGCCGACGAGGACTGAGCCCACGGCGGCCGCCGGTTGCTTGACGACGGCCAGACGTCGCGGTACCTGGCCAGCATGTCCGCACAGCGCTACGACGCCGTCGTCATCGGTGCCGGTCCGGGTGGCTACCCGGCGGCCATCCGCCTGGGCCAGCTCAAGGTCAAGACCGCCATCATCGAGCGGGAGTACATGGGCGGGGTGTGCCTCAACGTCGGGTGCATCCCGTCGAAGGCCGTCATCCACGCCGCCAAGACCTTCGAGAAGATCGGCCACGCCGACCAGCTCGGCATCTCGGTCGGCAAGCCCACCATCGACATGGGCAAGCTGCAGGCCTGGAAGGGCGGCGTGGTCACCAAGCTCACCACCGGCGTGCGCGGGCTGCTCAAGGGCAACGGCGTCGACGTCATCGACGGCGCCGCCACCCTCGGCAAGGCCGGCCCCGACGGCTACGCGATCACCGTCGCTGGCCCCGGCGGCACCCAGACCATCTTCGCCAAGAGCGTGGTCCTCGCCACCGGCTCACGCCCGTTCGAGATCCCTGGCTTCAAGACCGATCAGCGGCGCATCCTCGACTCGACCGGCGCGCTGGCGCTGGCCCAGGTGCCGGCCCGGATGGTGGTCATCGGCGGCGGCTACATCGGCCTGGAGCTGGGCATGGTCTACGCCAAGCTGGGCGCGAAGGTCACCGTGGTCGAGGCGTTGCCGTCGGTCCTGGCGTCGATGGACGCCGACTGCGTCGCCGTGGTCGCCCGCAAGCTCAAGAAGATGGGCGTCGAGGTGATGACCGACACCAAGGCCAAGAGCTGGGAGGACAAGGGCGACCGCGCGGTGCTGACCGTCGAGAAGAGCGGCCAGACCGCGGCCATCGACGCCGACGTCATCCTGGTGTCGGTCGGCCGTCGCCCCAACAGCGACACCGCGGGCCTGGTCGAGGCCGGCGTCGCCCTGGGCAAGGGCGGGTTCGTCACCGTCGACGACCAGCTACGCACCAACCTCCCCAACGTCTACGCGCTGGGCGATCTGATCGGCGGCATGATGCTGGCCCACAAGGCCACCAAGGAGGGCGAGGTGGTCGCCGAGCTCATCGCCGGCCACAAGGCCGCGGTCGACATCCGCTGCATGCCGGCGGTGGTGTTCACCGATCCGGAGATCGCGTCGGTGGGCCTGACCGAGGCCGAGGCCAAGGCCAAGGGCCACGCGGTGAAGGTCGGCAAGTTCCCGTTCGCGGCCCTGGGCCGGGCCCTGTCGGTCAATGACACCGAGGGCTTCGCCAAGGTGGTGATGGACGCCCAGACCGAGGCGGTGCTCGGGGTCCACGTCGTCGGCAACGGCGCCAGCGACCTCATCAGCGAGGCCGCCCTGGCCATCGAGATGGGCGCCACCGCGCAGGACCTCAACCTGACGGTCCACCCGCACCCGACGCTGTCGGAGGCGGTGCGCGAGGCGGCGGCGGCGGCCCTGGGCGAAGCGGTCCACATCATCAACCGCTGATCGCGTAGAGTCCGCGCCATGCAGCGCACGCGCCTGGCCTGGACCGTCGACGGCCGCCGCCTGGAGGCGGTCGAACCCACGCCCGGCGAGGTCGCGCGCCACGCCGAGGCGCTGGCGCTGGCGTACAACGACCCCGCCAACGCCACGCTCCTGGGCCACACCACGCCGCTGACCCAGGCCGACGTCATCGAGCACTACGCCGATCTCGACGACGCCGGCGCCCACCAGTTCCTGCTGTACGTCGACGGCGAGCTGGCCGGGGACGCCGATCTGCGCGGCGTGCGGGATGGCGCAGCCGAGTTCGCGTTCCTGATCGGCAAGCCGGCCACCCAGGGCCAGGGGCTGGGCACCCGGTTCGCGCGGATGATCCACGCCTTCGCGTTCGCGCCTGCACCGGTCGGGCTCGGGCTGGCGCGGATCTACGTGTCGGTCGTGCCCACCAACACCGCGTCGCTGCGGGTGTTCGCCAAGCTCGGCTACCGCGAGGACCGCAGCGACACGGCCCGGGCCTGGGCCGACGAACCCGGCGACGTGGTGCTGGTGGTCGACGCCGCCGCGTCTGCCCGCGCCCAGCCGGCGCTGGGGGACGACCTGATCATCGCCCGGCGCTGACCCGTCGGGCCGGCGCACCTACATCGGGAAATCGAGGGTCACGGCGACCGTGCCATCGGCGGCGACCTCGACGTCGGCGTACCAGTCGCCGGCGCCGATCGGGAACGTGCCGGTCGGGCCCGTCGCGGCCGCGGCGGCCAGCTCGTCGACGAACCGGTCCAGCCCTCGCGCCGCCGCCATCGGGGCCAGGTCCCGCAGCAGCCCGGCGCCGGCCCCGATCACCGCGACGCGATCCCGCGGGTCGACCCGCCGGGTGGGCGCCCCCTGGAAGCGCAACGTGGCATGCACGCACCCACCCTGGGCCACCCACACCCGCCGACCGTCCGGCAGCGTCACCCCTTCGTGAGCGGTGGTCGCGTCGGTCCGCACGAACGCATGACACGACGGGGCGTCCGCGGGCGCGTCGAGCAGCGGGGCCGGGGCGCCGGTCAGGCAGGCGTCGTCGGGCGGCGCCGCCGAGGGCGGCTGCGCCAGCGGGTTGCGATCGAGCGGGCAGCTCGGCGTCACGGGCGCAGCACGATTGGCGAGCGGCGCCCCGGTCCGGGCCACGCCGTTGCCGCAGGCCAGCACCAGCGCGAGCGAGCCAAGCCAACAACGCACCGCGTGACGCTACCGCAGCCACGCCCCGCCGGATCCGGAGTGGCCCGGGCGGCCTCGATCCGTGTCACCGGTGGACGATCTTTTCTGCCCGGTGTTCCGTTTGGAGACACCGGCGTTCCATTCCGGTCGCCCAACCGGGGTGAGCGGTAGTGGACCGCGCGGCACGGGGGCTGCAACAAGGCCAGGGCGGAGGCATGGCGATGCAGGCAGCTCAGTACACCGGCACTTCCATCGACGACCTGGTCGCGCGCCTGGACGCAGCGCCGCGCGCGGCCGACCTGGTCCTGGTGTTCGCGACCCGCGCGATGCTCGAAGACCCGCGGCTGGCCGCCGCGCTGACCGCGCACTTCGACGCCCCGGTGGTCGGGTGCTCGAGCGCGGGCGAGATCTCGTGCCAGGGCGCCGAGGTCGACAGCGTGGTCGTCACCGCGGTGAGCTTCGCGGCGACCCGGGTCGAGGTCGCGCGCGCCCAGGTCGCCACGCTGGCCGACTCGTGGGCCGCCGGAGCCGAGATCGCGCGCCAGCTGCCGCACGCCGAGCTGGCGACCGTGCTGGTGTTCGGACCCGGGGTCGACATCAACGGCAGCGCGCTGATCGCTGGCCTCAGCGACGGCCTGCCGGCGGCGGTGAGCATCAGCGGTGGCCTGGCCGGCGACGACGGCGGGTTCGATCGGACGTCGACCTTGGCTGGCGGCGAGGTGGGCCCGCGCCAGGTGGTCGCGGTGGGGCTGTACGGCGACCGCATCTTGGCCCGCCACGGCAGCAACCATGGGTGGCGACCGTTCGGACCGCTCCGCCGGGTCACGCGCTGCCAGGGCAACCTGCTCTATGAGCTGGACGTCCGCCCGGCGCTCGACATCTACCGCGAGTACCTGGGCGACTACGCGCGCGACCTGCCGACGACCGGGCTCTTGTTCCCGTTCGAGATGGTGTCGGCCGATGGCGGACAGGTCGGTCTCATCCGCACCATCTTGGGCATCGACGCCGACGCCGGCATGCTGATCCTCGCTGGCGACATCGCCCCCGACGGCTTCTTGCGCCTGATGCACTCGACCACCAACGCGCTGGTCGACGGCGCCGAGGCCGCCGCCACCGCGGTGGCCGGCCAGCCGGCCGACGACGCCCTGGCGCTCCTGGTTAGCTGCGTGGGGCGACGCCTGGTGATGGGCCCGCGCACCGACGACGAGATCGAGGCGGTCCGCGCGATCCTCGGCGCCCGCACCACCATCGCCGGATTCTACTCGTACGGGGAGATCGCGCCGCACCTGACCGCCTCCGACTGCGCGCTCCACAACCAGACGATGACCGTGACGTACCTCATCGAGAAGGCCGTCGCTGGCACGCTATGAACGTGCGCACCCGAGCCCTCCAGCGCCAGCTCCGGCGCGCGCTCGGCCTGCCCGACGATCAGCTCGACGGGCTGCTGGAGGCGCTGGCCGCGCCGGGCACGCCTGCCGGCCAGGCCGCCGCGGCCCGGGTGGCGGCGGCGCTGCCGCGCCTGCTGGCCGACGTCGACGAGACCTACCTGCAGAGCGAGCGTGATCTCGAGCTGCGGGCCCGGAGCCTCGAGCTGTCGTCGACCGAGCTGACCGCCGCCAACCGCAAGCTGCTCGACGACGCCGCCACCGCCACCCAGGCGGTGGCCAGCCTGCACCAGAGCGCAGCGTCGCTGATGCGCGGCGCCGGCCTGCTCGACGAGCCGCCGGCCGCCGGCGATCTGCTGGGGCTGTCGACCCTGGTCCAGCAGCTGATCAAGGACCACCTGGACGTCCGGTCGCGCCTGGCCGACGGCGAGGCCAAGTTCCGCTCGCTGGTGTCCAACCTGCCCGGGTGCGTCTACCGCGTGCGGCTGGCCCCGACGACGACCCTCGACTTCGTGTCCGACGGCGTGGCCGAGCTGACCGGCTGGTCGGTCCAGGACTGGCACGAGGCGCCCGCCGAGCTGGCCCGTCGCTCGGGGGCGCCGCTGGTGTTCCTCGATGGTCGCGCCGGGACCACGGCGCTCACGACCGACGACGCCTACGAGGTCGAGTACCAGCTGACCCGAGCCGACGGCACCCGCCGGTGGGTGACCGAGCGCGGCCGCACCGGCCAGGACGCGAACGGCGACGTGTGGTGGACCGCGCTGGTCCTCGACAACGACGCGGTCCACCGGACCCACGCCGAGCTGGCCAGCGCGCGCAGCCACCTGGAGGCGGCCAAGGATCAGGCCGAACAGGCCAACCGTGCCAAGAGCGAGTTCCTGGCCAACATGAGCCACGAGATCCGCACCCCGCTCAACGGCATCCTCGGCATGCTCGATCTGACGCTGGCCACCGCGCTCACCGAGGAGCAACACGAGAACCTGCACCTGGCGCGCACCTCGGCCGGCATCCTGCTCGAGCTGATCAACGACATCCTCGACCTGTCCAAGATCGAGGCCGGCCGCCTGGACCTCGAGCTGATCCCGTTCTCGATCCGCGGGCTGATCCGCGAGACCGTCCGGCCGCTGGCGGTGCGTGCCGACGAGAAGACCCTGGCGTTCGACTGCCGCATCGCGCCCGATCTGCCGGAGTACATCGTCACCGACCCGTCCAAGCTGCGTCAGGTCGTGACCAACCTGGTGTCCAACGCCATCAAGTTCACCAACAACGGCGGGATCCGGGTCGAGGTCGAGGCCGGCCCCCAGGCCGCCGCCGGCGAGCCGACCATCAAGATCAGCGTCAGCGACACCGGGGTCGGCATCCCGCGCGAGACCCAGGCCCGCATCTTCGAGGCATTCGCCCAGGGCAACTCGGCCACGACCCGGGTGTTCGGCGGCACCGGCCTCGGGCTCACCATCTCCCGGCGCCTGGTCCGGCTCCTGGGCGGCGAGGTCGAGGTCGACAGCGTCCCCGGCCAGGGCAGCACCTTCTCCTTCTGGTTCCGGGCGCCGGCGCCATCCGTCGAGCAGGCGCCGCTGGCGCTGGATGGCTCGTCGCTGCGCGGGCAGCGGGTGCTGGTGCTCGATCCCGACCGCGCCAGCGCCACCTGGCTCCAGCGCGTGCTCGAGGGCCACGACGCGCGGGTCGAGTGCGAGTACGACGTGCCGGCCGCCGAGCGGGTCACCGCCGCCAACCGCTACGACGTGGTCTTGTTCGAGCTGGGCTTCAGCCAGGCCCACGGGTTCGAGTGCGTCACCCGGCTGCGCGCGGCCCAGCCCGACGCCGCGATCGTCCTCTTGTCGGGCGCCGGGCGGCGGGGCGACGGCGCCCGCGCGCACCAGGCCGGCGCCCACGCCTACCTGAGCAAGCCGCTGTCCGAGCGCGATCTCCTCGACGGCATCATCCTGTCGGTCCAGGCCAGCCGCGGCCACGATCGCCCGGGCGCGGTCGTGACCAACCACGTCGTGGCCGAGAACCGCCCGCGGCTGCGGGTGCTGGTAGCCGAGGACAACACCGTCAACCAGAAGCTCTTGTCGCGCATGCTCGAGCGCGAGGGCCACGCCTTCCAGCTGACCTCCGACGGTGAGGAGGCGGTCCAGGCCTTCACCACCGACGAGTTCGACGTGGTGTTGATGGATCTGCAGATGCCGGTCATGGACGGGCTCGAGGCGGCCCGCCGCATCCGCGCGCTCGAGCGGCGCGAGGGCCGCCGGCCGACGCCGCTGGTGGCGCTCACCGCCAACGCCATGAGCGAGGCGCGCGACGCCTGCCTGGCCGCCGGGATCGACGGCTACATGACCAAGCCGATCGCGCTCGACAAGCTCAACCGCGAGCTGTCGAAGTACGCCCGGCCGCGCCAGGTGCCGGCGACGACCCCGCCGCCGGTGGTCGTGGTGGCGCCGTCGGCCGACTTCGATCCGGAGATGTTCATCGAGCTGATCCGTATCTTCGTGTACGACTCGCTCGAGCGACTCGACGTGCTGTCGGCGGCCCTGGCCGGCGGCGACGCCTTCGCGGTCGCGGCCGAGGCCCACGCCATCAAGGGCGCGGCGGCGGCGGTGCAGGCCAAGGCGCTGGTGTCGCTGGCCGCGACCATCGAGCGCGAGGCGCGCTCCCACCGCCTCGAGCACGCCGTGCGCGAGGTGGTGCGCCTCGAGGCCGGCGTGCGCCGGCTGGGCGAGCGGTGGCTGCGGGCCCGGCCGCGCCCGTCGCTGGCTGCCGGCTGAAGCGGCGCGCCGCGGGGCTGTGCCGGCGCCGCTCCGAAAGCGCCGATCGGCGCCGACCGGGGTCGACGCCGCGGGTCGCCGCCGCGCCGATCACGGCCGCAGCGGGTTGCCGCCGCTCGCGGCGATCACCACCCAGGCCGCGGCGCTCACCGACGAGCGCTGGCCGTAGCTGTTGTACCGACCGACGGTGGTGGCCGGGAAGCTGGTGGTCTGCGGCGCCAGGGACAGGTCGGCGATCCCGGCGAGCACCGCGGCGCCGGTCGGGCAGCGGTCCTCGCGCTCGGCCACGCCGAGCGCGGTCGCCATCATCGCGGTACCCTCGGCCCAGATGTACGGCGCGGCGCGGGTCTCGTCGGCCCACACGAAGTCGACGAAGCCGGTCAGGCCTAGCTCGCCGCTGCCCAGGAAGCCCGCGCTCGCGGCGAAGGTGGTGCAGTTGAAAGACATGCCGTGGGTCATGGTGCCGGCACCGCGCCAGGCCAGCACCGCGAGCGCCTGGGTGTCGAGGTACAGCTCCGCGGTGTTCTCGCCGGCCGGCAGGTAGTAGCCCGGGCGGAAGTGGTCGCCGGCCCAGCGCGCGCGCAGGTAGGCGGTCAGGTCGCGGATCGCGGTGCGGTTGCGCCGGGCGCCCAGGTCGGCCGCGCCCTCGAAGGCAGCCAGCGTCTCGAGGGCGTGCTCGACCGCGGTGAGCTCCGGCTCGCGCCAGGGGGTGGTCGGTAGATCGACCGGGTTGAAGCGCACCGCCCGGCCGGCGTCGGCGTCGATGAGCTGGCTCGCCAGGTAGTCGGTCAGCCGCTCGGCGGCGGCGCGGTAGGTGGTGGTGCCGAAGCGGCCGTCGTAGGCGTTCATCGCCAGCGCGACCCAGGCGTTGGCGCCGGCGTAGCTGACCTCGGGGGCGACCTCGACCGCGGCCGCGCCGCTGCGGCGGTACGAGAAGGCGAAGCTGCCGTCGCCGCGCTGCAGCGCCACCAGCGCGTCGAGGATGTCGCGCGCGTCGGCCTGCTGACCGGCCAACGCGAACGCGGCCGCGACGACGGCCTGGTCGTAGACGAACAGCGCGTCGCTGTCCAGGCTCGACCGCACCAGCGCGCCGGTGGCGAGCGGCACGCGCTGCGCCCGCAGGTAGGCCAGCGCGTCGGTGGCGGCGCCACCCATCAGCAGGTGGCGCGCGGTGGCGACCGCGGTGGTGCCGTCGACGGCCAGCGGCGAGCGGCGCCGGGTGACCGCGTCGACCTGGCCGAAGCACCAGCTGGCGGTGCACCCCGGCTGGGTCGCCAGCTCGACCGGCTCGGCGGTGGCCACGGCGTCGATGGTGTTGACGTTCGACGCCATCCAGAAGTCGACCTGCCAGGTGCCGTCGGCGTCCACCGCCACCGGCGGCGCGGCCGGGTAGTAGACATCGGTGTGCTTGAATACCCGCACGGCCAGCGCGCCCGGCGCGGCCGCGTCAGCCACCGTGCCGTAGGCGCGGGCCCAGCGCCCGCCCGGCCCCGGCAGCAGCGTGACGACCCCGTCGATGGTCACCCGGGGCCGGGGCGGCGCAGCCGGGACCACCAGCTGCGCGCAGTCGGCCGCTTCGTCATCGCGCTGGACGCACGCGGTCAGCGCGACGGTGGACGCCTCCGCGAGCACGTTCACCCGTTGACCGCCGCCCACCACCTCACCCCCTTCGACCGACCAGGCGTAGGTCAGCTCGTCGTCGCCGGCGCAGCCGATCAGGTCGGCGCCCAGGGGCTCGCCGCGGTGCCAGGGCTGCCCCACGCTGATGCCAGCCCACACGGCCTCGATGCGCAGCTCGCCGCACCCCGCCAGCCGCTGGGCCCGACCGTTGCCCGGGCCGTCGTCGTCGACGGTGGCCTCCTCGGCGCGCCGCTCGCGCTCCTGGTTGAGCATGCGTCGTCGCGGCGACGCGTCGGCGGCTGAGGACAACGTGATCAGCGAGAGGGACACCAGGCCGATTCGGGTCATCATGTTCTGTTCGAGTTGCAACTTTCGTCCCAGCTGCAACGTCGCAGAACGCGGCGAAGCCGGCCGCGCGTCGGCCGCGGCGCCCCGGCGGAACGTTCCTGTTCGACACGGCGCGTGTTCCCCTGGTTCGGAATGGGTCAACCCTGTGGTAGCCCAGGCGCGCGCAGCCGGCCCCGCGGGAGCCCGGGCGTGCTCGCTGCGACCGCTGGACCGCCCTACCCGATCGCCAGCGCAGCCACCGCCGCCAACCCCTCCGCTTCGATCGGGTCAAGCGTCGCCCCGGCCACGTACCGCCCCTCGCCATCGCGCTCGACCGCGGTGATCGCCGGGTGCTCCTCCTCGAGAGCCGCCCGCAAAGCCGTGCGCCGCGCCTCCATCCGCCGCTCCCGGACCACGATCACCGAGTCGTCATGCTGGGCGATGGCGTCGACCACCGCCTGGCGCAGCTGGGCGCGGTCCACCGGCTTGGACAGGAAGCGGAACACGCCGCCGACGTTGATGCCGGCCAGGGCGGTGTCGATCGTGCGGTGCCCGGTGAGCAAGATCCGCGTGGTCTCGGGCTGGAGCTGGCGCGCCTTGACCAGGAAGTCGATGCCGTTTTGCTTGGGCATCTCGAAGTCGGCGATGACCACGGCCACGTCGCGGCCCAGCAAGATGCCGAGCGCGTCGTCGGGATCGGTCACGGCGATGACGTCGGCGGCGAGATCGCGCAGCCAGGTCGCGACCAGCTTGACCAGGGTCGGGTCGTCGTCGAGGCACAGGATGGTGGAGGGCATGACGGACCTTCTCG
Organism: Kofleriaceae bacterium; assembly: GCA_041389965.1. Taxonomy (GTDB): domain Bacteria; phylum Myxococcota_A; class Polyangia; order Haliangiales; family Haliangiaceae; genus UBA2376. The sequence continues at coordinate 312,226 of JAWKQV010000006.1, forward strand.
CTCAGGATTCCAGCCAGCGACGCCAGTCGTTGGTCTTGCTCGACGCCAGGACCTGATCGAGCGCGTCGACCAGGTCGCCGGTCTTCGGGAACCGCGATTCGGGGGACTTGGCCAGGCAGCGTCGCAGGATGGCGTCGACCGCGGCGGGCACCGCCGGGTTCTGCGCGCTGCACGACGGGATGGGCGCGCTCAGGTGCATGATGCACAGCTCACGCACGCTCTTGGCGGTGTAGGGCGGTGTCCCGGTGAGCAGCTCGAACAACACCGCGCCCAGGGCGTACTGATCACTGAACGGATCCGGGCGCTTGCCCTGGATGAGCTCGGGCGCGATGTACGACGGCGTCCCGACGACGAACTCTGGCACCTCCGAGGATCGGCGCCGCGGGTCGTCGAGGAACTGGGCCAGGCCGAAGTCGACCAGCCAGGCGTGCCCGGCCGGGCTGACGAAGATGTTGCCCGACGACACGTCGGCGTGGACCACTCCCGCCGCGTGCGCCGCCGCCAGCCCGTGAGCGATCTGCCGGCCGATCCGGAGCGCCTCGGCCGGCTCGTGATCGGCGGCCTCCCACTCGGACACCGACGAGCCGTCGAGGAACTCCATGATCAGGTAGGGCCGGCCGTCTGCCAGGTGGCCGAAGTCGACCACGTCGACGATGTTGGGGTGCTTGACTCGGGCCGCGGCCCGGGCCTCCCGCAAAAAGCCGTCGCTGGCCCCCGGGTCCGACGCGAACATGTGGGCGTGCAGGACCTTGAGGGCAAACGACCGCCCGAGGACCATGTGCTCGACGCGGAACACCGAGCCCATGCCGCCGGCCCCCAAGGCCTCGACCACGCGGTAGTTCCCAACGCGCGCCCCGACGCCCAGCTTCGCGGCCGGCCGGTCTGGCGCGCGGGCGTCCTGGATGCGCACGTACACCTCGGCGCGCAAGACGGCGCCCGGCCGCACGGTGACGATGACGTCGACCAGGTGGCCGGCGACCAGCGCCTGGGTCTGGCCGGTCGTCGGCGTGCGCACCAGCAGGTCGACGTCGCTGAGAAACGCAAATCGAGCGATGGCCGCGGAGCCGAGCGCGCTGGTCAACACCGCCTGCGCCACCGGCTCTTGGCGCCGCTCGAGGGACACCCGGTAGTGGCTCTTGTCGGTCGGATGTGGCTCGAACAGGATCAGCTCGGCGCCGGTCCGGACCGCCGCGGTCAAGAGCGTATCCGCCACCGACGTGGGCGTGAGGGGTGTGCCGCGGGTGTGAGCGGGGGCGGCAGCGAGCGAGGTCTGGAGCGCCGAGGCGAGCATCGACCAGTCTGCTTAGCCAGTTGCGTGCCAGCGATGGTCCGCGCCGCCCGATGGGTCCGTGCCGCCCCACGCCTGGGTCCGGCCCGTGGCTCCCGCGACCCAGCCCGAGCCACCCCTTCACCGGGTTGCGTGTGGTTGCGCGCGGCACACGGCATGCTGATGTGCCGCCCCATGACGCTCTATGATCGCCTGTGGGAACCCGTCGCCGTCGTCACCGCCGCGCTGGTGCTGCTGTTCGTGACGCGCTAGCCGCTCAGGACGCGCCGGCGCGCAGCCGGGCGACCACCCCGACCAGGTGCTGGCCGCCGTCGGCCACCACCACCCGGGCCCGGTTGTTGAGCTGGAGCAGCGCGCCCAGGCCGTCGCGGTCGTCGATGACCTGCCACCGCATGGTCGGTGACACCGTCAGCGCGTGGCTGGGCGCCGCGAGCTCCGCGCCCAGCGCCACCTCGGCCGCCAACCGACCGAGCTGGTCACCCACCAGCGGCGCGTCGTCCTGTCCGCACAGCGCGACCAGATCGGGCGCGCCGAACGCCAGCATCCCGCGGGTGTGCAGCGCGTGGGCGCGATCGGTGCGGGCGCTGTCGGTCTCGAACACCAGCCGGATGTGGCGCCGTGGGTCGAGCGGCGCGTCGACCGCCGGCAGCTCCGCGCCGCGCCAGAACGTGTGGGCGTGGGCGTCGAGCACCACGGTCGCGCCGCGGGCGACCATCGCCCGGGCCACGGCCCACGCCGTCTGCAGATAGCCGAGGTCGGCCGGCGCGTCTGGCGTGGCCACCACCAGGCCCAGGTGGGTCGCCGCGTCGAGGGCCGCCAGGTCGGCTCCGAGATCGGTGGTGGCGATGGCGCGCAGGGCGCCGCCGCGCCAGCCATCGAACCACGCCGGATCAGCGGCCCGCGCCAGCGTGGTCACCTGGAGCGCGGCGGCCGCCTCTGGATCGACGACGTCCGCCGCCGCGTCGACCCGGACGTCGGTCAGCGGCGCGCCCGCGAACACCACCAGCACGACCTGGGGCGCCCGCGGCCCCGGCGGCGTGCTCCACCGCCAGCGCGTCACGCCGCCAGCTGCGCGAGGTAGTCGCGGGCCCGGCCGGCCCACTCGCTGGCGTCGTCGAGCTCGAGGTAGCGCTGCAGGTGGGTCCGGGCCTGGGACGCGCCGCCGACCCGGGCCAGCGCCAGGCCCAGGTTGTAGTGCGCGTCGGCGAACTCGGGCGCCGCCTGGCACACCCGGCGCAGCTCGGCGATGGCCAGCTCGGTCTCGCCGCTGTCGTCGAGCAGGTTGCCCAGGTTGTAGCGGGCCTCGGTCTGGCCCGGGTCGTGGGCCAGCGCCTGCTCGTAGCAGCGGCGCGCCTCGTCGAGGTCGCCGGCGCGGTGGCGCAGGTTGCCAAGGTTGGTCATCGCCGCGGCCAGGCCAGGGTCGAGCTCGAGGGCGCGGCGGTACAGCGCCTCGGCCTCGGTCGCGTCGGCGCGATCCTCGGCGGCGCACGCCTCGACGAAGCAGGTGTAGGCGGTCGGCCCGAGGTTGGCCTCGGTGGCGTCGTCGTCGATCGGCGCCGGCACCGCCTCGGCGGCCTCGGCCGCGGCGGTGGCCGCCAGCTCGGCCAGCTGGCCGCCCAGCGCTGGCAGGTTGAAGGCCATCACCACCTGGCCGGTGGCCGGCGCGAACGCCACGTCGTCGGCCAGCGCCACGATGGTCTCGCCGTCGGAGCACACCCGCAGGCGCAGGGTCGGGTGGGCGTCGCCCGGCAGCGCGGCGCGCAGCGCGTCGAGGTTCTTGCGGACCTTCTGGGTCGTTAGCCCGGCCGCCAGCAGGTCCTTGGCCGCCTTCACCGCGCACAGGTCGCGGAACGTGTAGTAGAAGCGGCCGCCCTTGCGGACGGTGGGCCCGACGAAGCCGGTCTGCATCCAGTAGCGCAGGCGCGACTCCTGGAGCGCGAACAGCTTGGCGACATCACGGATGGAGTACAGCTCGGTCACGGGGTCCTCCGGAGCGTGGCCTCGACGTCGAGGGCGAAACGGACGATCGATCCCTGGCTGCGCACCTGCAGATCGATCTCGGGCTGGATGAGGTGGCCGCCGGCCAGGCGGCGCGCCTCGGCGAAGGCGATGGTGCGGGCGCGGTGGCGCACGCGCGGGTCGTCGGCCGACAAGGTCGCCACCGCGCGCGCGGTGGCCGCGTCGGGATGATCCGACAGCTGCTCGTGGAGGCCGGCCAGGTCGATGATGATGGTGGTCGAGCCGACGTAGCGATCGCCGTCGAGCGCGCCCTCGGACACGATGCGCGGCCGCTCGAACACCAGCTCGAGCGCCGTGGTCGACAGGCCCAGCTCGATGCGCCGGTGGAACACCGACAACCGCCGGGTGCCCGCCATCGGCTTCTTCGACGGCGGGACCGGCCGCGGCGGCGGGCGGCGTGACAGAGAAGCGCGCGGCGACACGGCCATGACGCAACGGTAGTGGAGCCTTCGCGGTGGATCCAGTTTTCCTACATGTAGGATACCGCCTCACGTCAGGGCGGCTTTGCTTTCGAGCGCTTGGGGCTGTCGTCGGCGCTGTCGGCGCGGCTCTCCAGCCGCCGCCGCGCCGACGCGATGAGGGCCACCACCGACGGATGACGGATGCGCCGCTCGAGGGAGACGATGAAGTACGTCTCGACCAGCCCGGTCAGCGGCCCGACCCGGCGGGCGCCCACCCCCTCCTCCACCTCGCTGCGCAGCGCGGCCCGCACCGGGAACAGCCCGCGACCGGCGGCGCCCAGCGCGCGCAGGATGCCGGCGTCCTCGACCTCGGCGGCGACGTCGACGCGGAGGCCGTGATCGGCGAACCAGCGCTCGAGCCCGCGGCGCAGCGGCGCGTCGGCGGCGGGGAGCAGCAGCGGCGCGCCGCGCAGCGAGTCGGGGAAGCCCCGCCGGTAGCGCGCCGCGAGGGCCGCGGTGCCGTACAACCACACGTCAGATGAGCCGAGCACGTGGGTGTGCAGCCGCAGCGCGCCGGCGTGGGTGATCGGCGCGTCGGTCAGCAGCGCGTGGAGCCGCCCGGCGGCCAGCTCGGGGACCAGGCGCGCCGGAGCGTCCTGGCGGATCCGCACGGTGCCGGCCAGCTCGGCGTCGAGCGCGGGCACCAGCAGCCGGCTGACGATGGTCTTGGGGATGGTGCTGACCACGCCGACGTCGAAGCGCCGCAGCTCGGTGGCGCGCCCGCGCGAGAAGTCGAGCAGCTCGGTGCCCAGGCGGAAGATCTCGGTCGCGTACTGGTGTACGTCGCGCCCGAACGGCGTGAGCACCAGCGAGCGGCCGCGCCGCTCGAACAGCGGCTCGCCCAGCGCCACCTCGAGCGCGCGCAGCTGCACGCTCAGGGTCGAGTGGGTCAGCCGCAGCGCCTTGGCGGCCTTGGCCAGCCCGCCCTCGGACACGATGGCCGCGAAGTAATAGAGGTGCTGGTAGTTCAGCCAGTCCATCCGCCACATGTTGAGCAAAGCGACAAGTGACGTCAATCTTTCGTTCTGGACGACAAGCACGCCGATGGCCGATAGTGGTGGCAAGGAGGACCCAGGATCGTGTTGCCCATCAGTCACCGCTCGTCGCCCACCCGCCCCGCCACCCCGCTCACCGCGCCCGCCGGTGCCAGCCGCGGCCCCGCGCTGTTGGCCTTCGCCGGCACGCCCGATGATCAGGCGCTCACCACCATGGTCGCCTGCGCGGCCAACCTCGGCCGCGCCACCGTCACCGCCGCCGTCGGCACGTCAGCCGCCGCGGTGATCGCCACCGAGCAGGAGATCAGCGACGTCGCCGCCGAGGTGACCCGCACCGGCGCCGCGGTGGTGGTGGTCGACGGGCTGACCGTGCCGCGGGTGGTGCGCCGGCTGGCCGCCGTGACCCGCCGCCCGGTGCTGTTGGCGCGGACCCGGCAGCCGTGGAAGACGGTCCTGACCGCGACCGACCTGCGCCCGGCCGGGCTCCCGGTCCTGGCCGCCGGCGCTGCGGTGGCCGCCGCCAGCGACGCGGCGTCGATGATCTTGCACAACGTGGCGCCGCTGTGGATCGGGCCGGCCCGGGCGGTGCTGGTGTCGGGGCCGCGCACGGTCGGCATCGAGCGCCGGCTGCGGCGCCTGGCCCGGGCGGCGGCGCGGGCAACCCCGCAGGCCACGGTGTTGATCGCCAACACCGGTACGCCGGCCCAGGCGATCGTCGACGCCAGCGTGGCGCGCGACGCCGATCTGCTGGTGGTCGGCATGCGGCGGCCGCGACGCCTGCGGGCCGGGCGCTGCGCCGACACCGTCGTGGCCACCTCACCCACCAACGTCATGGTGGTGCCGGTGACCGGCACCCGACGCCTGGCTCGCCACGACGCCGCCGCCGGCACCCGGGGGCCGCAGTGAGCGCGCCGGTCCGGGTCCTCGCGGTCACCGACCTGGGGCCGGCCGGCGCGGCCACGGTCGCCGCCGCCGCCGAACAGGTCGCCGCCGCCGGTGGCGAGCTGGCGGTGGTCCACGCCATCCCAGATCTGGTGATGGCGCGGCCGGTGTTTCCCAACCTCAACACCGACGACGCGGTGGCCCAGGCCGAGTTCCCGGCCAAGGTGCGGCAGGCCCTCGAGGCCCAGGTCGCCGCCGCCGCGCCCGGCGTGACCGCGACGCTCATGATCGAAGGCGGCGGGCCGGCCGAGGTCGCGCTCAAGGCCGCCGACGCCTGGGGCGCCGATCTGATCGTGGTCACGTCGGTCGACGAGACCAGCATCGACAGTGAGCGGATCGTGCGCCACGCCCAGGTGCCGGTGATGGTGGCCCGCGCCGGTCACGCCCGGGGCCCGGTGGTGGCCTGCACCGACTTCTCCGATCCGGCGCTGCCGGCGGTGCGGGCCGCCGCCGCCGAGGCCCGCCGCACCGGCGACCCGCTGCTGGTGGTGCACGCCCTCGAGCCGCTGCCGTACGCGGTGGTCGGCATCGAGGGCTACGGCATCATGCTCGGGTCGGAGTGGTACAGCGAGCGCCGCCGCAACGCCGAGGATCGGCTGGCCGAGGCGCTGCGCGACGCCGGCGTCGAGGGGACCTACGTGGCCGTCGAGGGACCGGTGGTGTCAGTGCTGGCCCAGACCGCGCGCGACCACGCCGCCCGGCTGATGGTGATCGGCACGGTCGGACGCACCGGGCTGACCCGCTTCCTCCTCGGCAGCGTGGCCGAGTCGCTGGTGCGGGCGGCGCCGTGCTCGACGCTGGTGGTCCGGCTCAAGCGCGGCGAGGCGGCGGCGGCGACCGCCACGCCGGCCGCGGCCGAGGCGGCCCACCGCTGATCCGACCCGCGGCGCGGGCGCCCCCGATCAGCCGGCGTCGACGGCGCCCAGCCACGCCCACGCCAGATCGCCGACGTCTCGGCGCAGGGCCTTGATCTCGGCCGCGGCCGGCCGGTCGCGCCGGGGGTGGATCCGGTTGGTGAGCAGCACCGCGTAGCGGCCGCGGTGCCAGTCGAGCCACATCGACGTGCCGGTGAAGCCCAGGTGGCCGACCGCGCCGGTCCGCGGCCACGCGTCGCCGGCGTGCGACACGCCCGGCGTGGGCGACGGCGTGTCCCACCCGAGCCGCCACGACGTGGCCGGCGCCGCCGAGGTCGTGAAGGCGTGGGCCACCAGGTGCGCGGGGATCGGCCCGACGCCATCGACCGGCGCCCGCGCGAGCGCGGCGGCGACCACCGCCACGTCGTCGATCGGCGCGAACAACCCGGCGTGCCCGGCGATGCCGCCGCCGGCGTGGCAGTTCTCGTCGTGGACCTCGCCCTCGACCAGGCCGCGGCGCGGACACACCTCGGTCGCCGGGGCAGCCGGGCGCGGTCCGGGCTGGCGCAGGTCGACGAAGCCGGTCGCCGTCAGCTCGAGCGGCGCGAGGGCGGCCGCCACCACCTCCTCGAACGGCCGGTCAGCCACGCGCTCGCACAGCGCAGCCAGCGCGATGAAGCCGAGGTCGCTGTAGACCGCGACCGTCCCCGGCGCGCGCTCGAGCGGCGTGGTCACCGCCAGCCCGACCAGCGCGGTGCGCGGGTCGGGGTAGCCGCCGAGGTCGCCGGCCCACAGCCGCTCGTAGAGCTTCACGTGCGCCGGCAGCCCGCTGGCGTGGCCGACCAGGTGGGCGACGGTCACACCTGGATCGAGCCCCGGCAGCCAGCGCGCCGCGGTGTCGTCGAGCCCCAGCCGGCCCGCCGCCAGCGCGGTCCAGGTCGCGGCCCAGGTCGCGATCGGCTTGGTCAGCGACGCCAGGTCGAACCGGGTCGCCGACGAGATGGCCGGGCCGTCGTCGGGCACCGTGCGCAGCGTGCCTTGCACCCACCGCGCGCGCGCGGCCGGACCGCCGATGGCCAGCGCCGCCGCCGAGCACACCCCACCGTCGATCGCCGCCGCGAGCCGGGCCCAGATCGCCTGGTCGATCGACGCCGCGGGATCGGTCATCTCCCGACGGTAGCGCGCTGGCCGCCGCCGCGACAATCCCGCGGCACCTGCGTGGTAGGGTGGCGCGCTGTGACTCGCTACGAAGTGATCGAGCGCATCGGCGCCGGCCGCATGGCCGAGATCTTTCGCGGCCGGGCCATCGCCGCCGGCGGCTTCGAGAAGCCGGTCGCCATCAAGCGGATCTTGCCGCACCTGTCGAGCGATCCGCGCTTCGTCGAGCTGCTGATCGCCGAGGCCAAGTTGTTGTCGGTGCTGCGCCACCGCAACATCGTCCAGATCTTCGACGTCGGGGTCGGCGACGACGCCCAGCACTTCCTGGTGATGGAGTACGTCGACGGGGTCGATCTGGGCGCGCTGCAGCGCCACCTCGAGGCCACCCGCCAGCGCCTGCCGATCGATCTGGTGCTGCACCTGGGCGCCGAGGTGTGCGAGGCGCTCGATCACGCCCAGCAGGTGCCCGACCCCGACGGCCGGCCGCTCGGTCTGGTCCACCGCGACGTCACCCCATCCAACGTGCTGGTGTCGCGCTCGGGCGAGGTCAAGCTGACCGACTTCGGCCTGGCCAAGCGCCCCGAGGACGGGACCAGCGCCGGCGGGCTGCGCGGGCGCTTCGGGTACGTGTCGCCCGAGCAGGCCGCGGGCCTCCCGGTCGACGCCCGCGCCGACGTGTTCGCCGTGGCGGTCATCATGTGGGAGCTGGCGCTGGGCCGGCGCCTGTTCAGCGGCCTGGCCGACTTCGACGCGCTGCGGGCGGTCCGCGACACCACCATCGCCCCGGTCCGGGACCTGGATCCGACGCTGCCGGCCGATCTCGACGCCATCTTGCGCGAGGCGCTGGCCCGCGCGCCGGACCACCGGCTGCCCGACGCCGGTGAGCTGGGCAAGCGGCTGCGTGGGCTGCGCTACTCCCTCGACGACTCGTCGGGGGACCCGGCCAGCGCGCTGGCCCGCCTGGTGGTCGGCGTCCAGCGCACGCCGCTGCGCGCGCCCGAGCCGCCCACCGTCCCCGGCAGCGCCAGCGCCGCCGCCAGCGAGCTGCCGTCGCACACCGCCCGCGCGTCGAGCGGGTTCGAGGCGGCCGAGCCGACGGTGATCCGTATCCGCACCGCCGACGCGTTCGCCGACGACGACGGCGGCACCGGCATCCTCAACGCCCGCCGGATCATCGATCGCTTCGAGGAGGACGAGACCCGGATGTCGCGGCTGCCGGCCGAGCTGGCCGCGGCCGGCCTGGCCGATCGCGACTCGCGGGCCATGCCGGTGGCGCACGCCCAGGCGCCGCTGCACCTGCCGCCCGACCCCACCGAGCTGGCCGCGCCGCTGACGCTCGATCCGCCTCGCCCGCGGCTGCGCCCGCCGACCCACGCCGGCGGGCGCGAGCGCCACGCCACGCCACCGCCGACGCCGACGCGCGCGCCGCGACCACCGACCGCCGCTCCGCCACCGCCGCCGCGACCGCCGCCAGCCGCGCGTGGCACCGAGCCCGTCGAGGCCCCGCCGGCCTCGGCCTATCCCGCGCCGGTGCTCGCGGCGCCGCGCGCCCCCCTGGCGCCGTCGGCGCCCGTCCCGCCCCAGCCCCTGGCGGCGCCGTACCAACCGCCGCAACGGGTGTCGACCGCCGCGCCCTACCCACCGCCGGCGGCGCCGGCCCGCCCCCGGCCGTTCCGATCGGTCATGCCACCGCCCCAGGCCCGCTGGTGGCTCATCGCCGGGGCCGCGCTGGTGATCGCGGTGGGCTCGTTCTTCGCCACCCGCGCCGCGCTCGAGCCGGGCGCGCTGCCTACCACCGCGCCGGCCGTCGACGCCGGCGTCGACGCCGCGCCGCGCGGGCGCTGACCAGGCGGCACCCGTCGGGCGCGCCCCCGTCGCGGCACACCTGCGCTACCGCGCCCCGGCGAACTCGCGGACCACCGCGTCGAGCAGCTCGGTGCCCCAGTGCAGGCCGGCGATCGGGATGCGCTCGTTGTGGCCGTGGAACATGTCGGCGAACTTGATGCCCGAATCCTTCTCGATCTTCACCGGCGTGAACCCGTACCAGCGGGCGCCCAGCTGCGTGAAGTACTTGGCGTCGGTGAACCCGGGGATCATGTACGGCACCACGGTGGCGTCGGGCTCGCGGGCGACCACCTGGCGCGCGATCACGTCGTACAGCGGCGAGGCCACCGGCTCGGTCACCGTCGGCGGCGCCTCCTTCATGACCTCGAGCTCGACGTCGTCGCCCAGCACCGCGCGCAGCTCGCGCAGAAAGTCCTCGGTGGTCTGCCCCGGCAGCGTGCGGCCGTCGATCTCGACCTCGGCCACCCCGGGGATGACGTTGGTCTTGGCGCCGGCCCGCACCACGGTGGGCGACGCGGTGTTGGCCAGGAGCGCGCCCAGGCTGCGGGCGATGCCGGCGTCGGGCCGCAGCCGCAGCACCCGCGCCAGCAGCTCGGGCTTGGCCAGCATCCGCACCAGCGGCCGCGCCAGCGCCGGCTGCTTGGCCGCCACAGCCTCGAGGAACGTGCGCAGGTGCGCGGTCGGATGCACCGGCAACCGGGCCTTGCCCAGCGCGGCGATGGCCTCGGCCATCCGCACCACCGCGCTGTCGGGCCGCGGCATCGAGCCGTGGCCCGGCTCGCCCTTCCAGCGGGCCCGCACCCAGCACAGGCCCTTCTCCGCCACCTGGATCGGATAGAACGTCGCGTTGCCCAGGTGCAGCGAGAAGCCGCCCGACTCGCCGATGGCGTACTCGGCGCGCACCAGCTCGGGGTGCTCCTCGACCAGGAACCGCGAGCCCAGATCACAGCCGGCCTCCTCGTCGGCGACGCCGGCGAAGATCACGTCGCGGGCCAGGGCCGGCGTGTCGACGGCGAGCTTGCGCATGATGGCCACGCTCATCGCCGCCATGTTCTTCATGTCGATCGCGCCGCGGCCCCACAGGCAGCCCTCGGCCACCGCGCCGGAGAACGGCGGGTAGCGCCACTGGGTGGCGTCGGCCTCGACCACGTCGAGGTGGGCCGCCAAAAGCAGCGGCTGGGCCGAGCCGTCGCCGCGGTAGCGGGTCACCAGGTTGGCGCGGCCGGGCGCGGCCTCGACCACGGTCACCTCGTAGCCGACCTCGCGCAGCCGGTCGGCCAGGTAGTCGGCGGCCGGCCGCTCGTTGCCCGGCGGGTTGGTCGTGTCGATGCGCAGGAGGTGCGCACACATCTGTTCGGCGTCGAGCGCGAGCGGCGGGAGCGTCATCGGCGGCACGATAGCAGTCACCCCCACGGTCGGGTCAGCTCGTCGACGATGAACTGCCACATCGCCGCCACCCGCGGCACCCGCCGGCTGGCCGCCGCGCTGCACAGCCACAGCTCGCCCACCGGCAGCGCGGCCCAGGCCTTGGCCAGCCCGCGCCCCGGCCGCACCGGGGCCAGGCCGAACCGTCCCAGGTACGGCTCCGGCGCCAGCACCACGCCCAGGCCGCCGGCCGCCGCGGCGAGCTGGGCCGCGAACGAGCTGGTGCGCAGGACTGGCGCCACGGCGACGTGGGTGGCCAGCCAGCGGGCCTCGGGGATCTCCGCCAGCTCGTTGCCCCAGGCGATCCACCGCGCCCGCCCCAGCTCGCGCACCGGGCCCAGCTCGTCGGCGTAGGCCGGCGTCGTCGCCGGCACCGAGCGGGTCGTCACCAGCCGCTGGGCGACCAGATCGCCCCGCTCGGGCCGTCGCACCCGCAGCGCCAGATCGGCCTCGCCGCGGCCGAGATCCGCGTAGCCGACCGACGCGTCGAGGTCGATGCGCACCCGCGGGTGCCGCGCGTGGAACCGCGCCAGCGCCGGCGCCACGAACGCATCGGCCACGCCCGGCGGGGCGGTCAGGCGCACCACGCCCTCGGCCTCGGCCTCGACCGCGTCGAGCGCGACCCCGAGCCGGCCCATCGCCTGCGCCATCTCGTCGGCCGCTGGCACCAGCCGCTCGCCGGCCGCCGTCAGCGCCACCCCGGTGGTCGACCGCTCGAACAGCGCGACGCCCAGCTCGGCCTCGAGGCGATCGAGCCGGCGGCTCACCGTCGACACGTCGACGCCGCTGACCCCGGCGGCGGCAGCCAGACGGCCGGTCCGCGCCACCGCCAGGAACACGCGCACCAGGTCCCAGTCGAGCCGCTCGACCCGCGCCCGGGCCGCCTTGCCGGGGCGCGCCGCCGGGCCGCTGTCGCCGGTCCGGGTGGCCGTGGCACCCTTGCGATTTTGCAATGCCATGTTGTCATGGTGGGTGTTTCGCAACATCCACACAAGGCCCATGGTGAGCCCATGACCAGCCCGGATGCCTCCGTCACCGCGCCAGCACTCCACGTCATCCTCGGCGCCGGCCAGATCGGCCCGCTGGTCGCCGCCCGCCTGCTCGCCCTGGGCTACCGCGTCCGCATGGTGCGCCGCGGACGCTTCGGCGCCGAGGTGCCGCCCGGCGTGACGACCGCCAACGCCGACGTCAACGATCCGATCGCCCTCGACGCGGCCGTGGCCGGGGCAACCGCGATCTACCACTGCGTCAACCCGCCCTACACCGCGTGGGCCAGCCAGCTGATGCCCATGACCCACGCCATCATCGGCGCCGCCCAGCGGGCCGGGGCCCACCTGGTGGTGCTCGACAACCTGTACATGTACGGCCGCGCGCCGGGCGGCCGGATGACCGAGGCCACCGCGCTGGCGCCGTGCTCGCGCAAGGGCCGGTTGCGCGCCGAGGCCGCGGCCGCGCTAGAGGCGGCCCGGGCCCGCGGGGTCGTGGTCACCATCGGCCGGGCCAGCGACTTCATCGGCGCGGGCGCGGTGATGTCCACGGTGTTCGGCGAGCGGTTCTGGCGACGCGTGCTGGCCGGCAAGGCCGGCGAGGTGATCGGCGGCGACCCCGAGCAGCTCCACAGTTACTCGTACATCCCCGACGTCGCCGACGGGCTGGTCACGCTGGGCACCGATCCGCGCGCGCGCGATCAGCTGTGGCACCTGCCGGTCAACCCGGCCACGTCGACCCGGGCGCTGATGGCCCAGGTCGGCGACGTCCTCGGCGCGCCGGTCGCCGCGACCACCATGCCGGCCTGGCTGGTGCGGGCGCTGGGCCTGGTGTGGCCGCTCCTGCGCGAGGTCGGCGAGATGCGGTATCAGTGGCAGGCCCCGTTCATCCTCGACGACAGCCGGTTTCGCGCCACCTTCGGCCGCGGCGCCACCCCGTGGCCCGAGGCGCTGGCGACCACGGTGGCGTGGGCCCGGGCCAGGTACCAGCCGACCTCGGCAGTCACCGGCGCGGCGTGACCGGCGCGGCTACGGACAGCTGGTGGTCTGATCGAACCGGCACGCACAGTGGCAGTAGGTGTCACCCACCGCGCACTGCGGCCGCACCGTCGCGGTCGCCGCGGCCTGCCGGCCGTCGCGGTCGACGAACGTGATGTCCGCGCGCCACGCCATCGCGTCGAAGTCGTCGGGGCCCGGGATGGAGCCGTACGGGCACACCGGCAGGTTGGCCAGGTCCTGACTCGGCACCTGCGGCACCGCCCAGCCGTCGGCCCGCAGCTCGAACGTCGCCGGCCGCGACTCGGTCGACACGATCTGGTTGGTGTCGAGGTTGCGCAGCGCCACCGACAGCGTCCCGCCCAGGTCGTGGACGTTCTGCGCCCGCACGCCGACGTACGACACGAAGCCGCCTTGCAGCGGCGGCTGGATCGAGATGACGGTCTCGATCGACAGATCGACCACCGCGCCGTCGTCGAGGCCGACCGGCGCCAGCCCGATGGGCTGGGCGCAGTCGCCCAGGCACACCGGGTCGGGATCGCACGCCGCGGCGACGACAGCCAGGGCCCCGACCAGCGCCGCTCTCAGAAGCACGTCACGTCCTCGGTCTTGGGCCAGTAGTACATGAACACGTTGCAGTGCTCGCCGGTCTCGACCTGCGGCCCGAACGTGTAGCAGCAGTCGTTGGCGTGCAGCGGATCGTGGGCGTCGAGGTCGGCGCAGCCCTGCGGCGGCTCGACCCACTGGTACTCGCAGGTCCAGTAGATGCCGCCGCCGGGCGTCAGCGGCACCGACAGCCCAGTCTCCATGTCGGGCTCGGCCCACTTCGCGCTCTGGTAGAAGCGGTCGCTGTCGGGTGGCCGACCGGCGGTCACGCCGTCCCACGCATAGATGCTGAACACCTTGCCGCGCGAGTGGAAGTGGCCGTTGGCGGCGGCCACGGTGTGGCTGCCGTTGGGCAGGCCGCACGCGCCGCCGTAGGTGGGGTTGGGGTTCGACCGGCACACGCGGATGTTCTGCTGGGTCGCGAACAACGTGCCGAGCTCCATGGTGTCGCCGTCGGTCGAGCGGTGCATGTTGATGCCGGCCCGCCCCTGGTACGGCGTGTCCTGGGTGGCCGCGTTCACGTAGTGGACCTGCAGCATCAACATCTCTCCCGGCACGAACCGGGTCGCGACGCCCGGCGGCAGGGCCCACTCGAGGATCGGGTCCGACGCCGACGACTGCTGGGTGTTGCCGACCAGCGGCCAGTCGGCCCAGTTGGGCGAGTTCCAGCACTCGCCGCCCTTGACCAGCGTGCCCTGCACGCCACCCAGATCGACCGGCGTGCCGTCGGTCGGCTTGAGCCCTCCGAGCGTCTTCACGCGGAACACGTTCATGTGGTGGCTGCCCGGGTTGAGCGCCATCTCGAACCGATCGACCCACAGCGCGCCGCTGGCCTGATCGGGCACGCGGAAGAAATAACAGTCCTGGATCTCCTCGCCGGCGGCGACGTCGAACTCCGGCGTCCGCACCCACACGCCTTGCTCGGCGGTGAGGGTCGGCAAGAGCCACGGCTCGTAGGGTGACACGTTGTCGCCGCAGCTGACGCCGAGCGCTCCGAGGGTGAGCCAGATGAGCCGTCGCATCGGCGAACTATAGCGCCAAGGTGTGCGCGCTCGCGCCGTCGACGGACACCCATCGACCACCGGTGCGGCCGCGGTCACGAACACGCTCAGATTTCTGTCGTCGAGGTGGCACCGATGTCCGGCCGGAGTGGCGGCAGAACCGAGCCCGCGACGGCAGCCCGGCCCCCGCCCATCTCGCGGACTGACATACACTCGCGGGGTGGCGAGCGACGAGCGCGGACGGCGGCGGCAGCGGGTGCGTACGCACCATCCGCGCACCCGCGACGAGGGCCGGGTCACGGTCGCGGCGCGCCCCACCGCGGCCGGGCCTGTCCCCGGCCCAGCACCGTCGAGAGCGCTCCCGGCCAGCAACCGGGCGCGGCTCGCGCTGGCCGGCCTCGACGGGGTCTTGGCACCGCGGGCGCCGACCACGCTGCCCCACGCCGCGGCGCTCACCCACCTGTTCGTCGAGCCGCTCCCCCACGTCCCGACCCACGTCGGCGTGTCCGAGCTCTCGCCGAGGCTGGACGCCACCGCCGCCAGCGCGCCGGATGGCGTCGCCTTCGCCGCGGCCGCGCCGTCGATCGCCCAGGTCGCCCACGAGGTCACCCACGTCCTCCAGCACCGCCTGCCGCGCCGCGCCGACGGCAGCCCGGCCGGCGCGGAGGCCGAGGCGGCCGAGGCTGGACGCCGCGCCGCCGCAGGCCAGCCGATCCCCCGGGTGGTTCACCCGGCCGCCGCGGCGGTCCAACTCGACGGCGAGATCAAGCGGCTCGATCCGTTCGCCGAGGCCCGCGCCCTGCGCAGCGCGCTCGCGGGCCACGCCGACGACGTCGTGCGCATCCTCGAGCGCAACGCCGCGCCGGCTGACATGTACGCGCTCCACCAGGCCTACGGCCCCGAGATGACCGCCGACATCCGGGCCGAGCTCACGCGTGGGTGGAGCTGGGCCGAGGACAGCCGGTGGGCCCGTGCCCGGGCGTTCCTCGGCGACCAGCTGCCGCTGCACCTCCGGATCAGCACCCGCGGCAGCGACCGCGCCGGCATCTTCCGCGACCTGGCGCGCCTGCCCGACGAACAGGCGCTGGCGCTGTACCAGGAGGACGTCGACGGCTTCCACTTCATCTCCCTCGAGCCCGAGCCCCTGCCGTTCGACGTCCCGGCGGCGCCGACGACGCGCGCCGAGGTGGTCGCGGCGTTGCGCGGCGCCCTCGACGAGGCGGACTACCTCGCGGCGCTGGAGCTGCTGCTGGCCAAGGCCGCGCACGCCGCCGCGAACCAGCCCGCCACCGACGCCGACCTCGTCCCGGGCACGCTGCGCGCGCCGTTCGCCGGCCCGCCCCCGCACCGCTTCCTGGAGCTGGCGCGTCTCGACGAGCCCGGCGAGACCACCATGGTGGTCATGGACGCCGTGCGCTACGCGGCGGCCGAGCTCGTACTCGAGCAGCTGCGGCTGGCCGACGCCGCGGACTGGGACGTCGACCCGGCGGCGCGCGCCCGCGCGCTGTCCGCCGCCGTCGGGCTCGATGACGACCAGCGGCGGCTGGTGCTCGACCGCCTGCCGACCGTCGTGGTCCACAACCTCGACGGCACGCTGCGCGAGGTGCTGACCGCGCCGGACGTCGCCAGCGGTGCCGCCACCGCGGTGATGGCCAGCCTCAGCCGAGCCTACCTGGTGGGCGGCGTCGCCGACCCTGACGCCGTCGATCATGCCATCGCCGTGGCCGCTGGGCAGCTCGCCAGCGCGCGCGCACGCCGGGATCAGCTGAGCGCAGGGGCTGGCGTCGGACCACCGACGCAGGCCACGGCCCAGGCCACCGAGGAGGTGCGCCGCCTCGAGGAGCTGGTGCTGGGCCCCGAGGTCCAGGTCGCGCTCAGCCTGGACCCAGCCCGCGCCGCGGCGCGCTTGCAGGCCCTCGGGGCCGATGCGGCGACCGTCGGCGCGGCTCAGCTGCGGATGACCTCGCCGGCCGACTTCGAAGACTTCCTGCGGGTGGTGCGCGCCATGCCGCCGGCGGTGCGCTTCGCGGCGATCGACCGCGCCGACCTGTGGGACGACCTCGAGCGCCTGACCGTCGACCAGCGCGAGGTGGTCGCCGCGTACGTCATGGTCGGGCAGCCGGCTCGTCGCGAGCTGGCGCTGCTCGACGGCTGGGACGCCCAGGCCGGCACCGACGACCGCGGCCCCGACCTCGACGCTGCGCTGCCCACGACCGCGACCGACGCCGCGCCCTGGCCGCAGCTCCTCGAAGCGGAGGCCGGGCTCGCGCCCAGCCTGACCCTGGCGATCCACGGTCTCGCCGTCGGCGACCCGGCCGCGACGATCGCCGCGGATGAATGCGTCCGGGCGATGGCGTCGGGGCATCCCGCCGCGGCGCTGCGGCGGCTCGAGCACCTCGACGAAGGCACCCGGCTAGCGGCGCTGCGCCACCCGCGGCTGCGGGCGCAGATCGACGGGCTCGACGACAGCTGGCTGCGCGAGGCGTTCCGCGACGCCGAGCTGTTCCCCCAGGTCGGCCTCGGGGTCTACGCCATGCGGACCAACGACACCGAGGCGTCGTTCGAGTGGCTGGCGCTGCGCGTCGCCGAGCTGGGCGGCCAGCCTCGCATGCGGCGCGGGTACGTCCTGACGCATCGCCGCGAGCGCGACCCGACCCTGACGCTGACGCCCGACGAGCAGGTCGCCCTCGACGATTACCAGCTGATCATGCGGCAGGCCGACGACCGCCACATCAGCGGGTGGCGGGACCGCGAGCACCTCGCCCAGATCGTCCTCGGCCAGCCCCAGCTGGTCACCTCCGCCGAGGCAGCCCTCGACCCCAACCTCGAGGCTGACTTCATGAGCCAGCGGCTCGCCGCGCGCGCCGCGCCGCGCGGCACCGGGGAGCTCCAGGACGGGTTCTACGACTCCGGACCCGCCGTCGACGAGGCGGTCGCCGCGTTCCGGGTCCGCTACCGCGACCTCCGGGCGGCCGGCATCGACGCGGGGGAGCTGGCGCAGCTGGCTGAACTCTACCACCAGGCGATGCGCGCGCTCGACCAGTACCGCGCGGACGACGAGTCGTTCGCTGCCAGCGCGGCCAAGGTGGTCGCGGCGGTGGTCGCGGTCGTCGTGGTGACGGTGGCCAGCGGCGGCACCCTCGGCCTGCCCGCGGTCGCGGCCCTGGCCGGCCTGTCCGCCGGCGCTGCGGCGGCCGCCACCGGCGCATACTTTCGCATCGAATCGACCGCCCGCCAGGTCACCGTCGACGCCGGGACCGGGCTGGTCGAGGGCGTGGCCGCCGCCTGCGGACAGGCGCTGGCGGCGCGGCTGGTCCAGGGCGCGGCGGCCGGGCTCGGCGCGGGGCGGGCAGCCGCGACCATCGGCGGCGACGCGGTTCAACGGAGCGTCGGCATCGGCGCCACCATCGCCGAGGGCGCCATCGACGGCGCCATCGGCGGAGCGGCCGGCGAGCTGTTCGCCACCGCGGTCGACGAGGCCACCTGGGATCGCGGCATCGCCGAGGCGTTCGCGGTGCTGCTGGCCGCCCTGGCCCGCGGCGCCGCCACCGGCGCGGTCGGCGGTGGCCTCGGCGCAGGGGTCGGCGTCGGGATCGGCGCGGTGTGGTCGCGCATCGCGGCGCACAGCGGCCCCGACGCCGCGGCCGGCGTCGCCCGGCTGCTGCGGTCGTCGCGCCTCGAGGGCGAGGCGGTGGCTCACCTCACCGGCGACGCCGACGCCGTGCTGGTGCGGGCGTGGCAACACCTCGAGCGCGGCGAGCTGGCAGAGGCCGAGCACGCGATCCGGGCCCTGGGCCTGGCACGCGGCAGCGAGGACCTGCTCTTGGTGGCGGCGCGCGCGCAGCACGCGCTGGCCGAGACCTCGAGCCTGGGCCGGCTCCCGGCCGACGCCGATCCGATCCCGCGGATCGTCGACGACGACGCCTTCGCGGCGCTGACCCACGGCCAGCGCGCCGACGCGGCGGTGGTGATCGAGGCGGGGCGGCCGCAGATCGTCATCCGCCGCAGCGCCCCGCCGTCGGCGATCCGCGAGGAGCTGGTCCACCTCCACCAGTTCTACGGCGATCCGGCCATGCGGGCGCGCATGCTGCGGCTCGACGAGGCCACGCTGGCGCGCTGGCACGAGCTGCCCGAGGCCGAGCGGCTCGGCCTGCACATCGACAAGCTCCAGGTCGAGGCGGACGCCCAGCGCCGCCTGCTCGATCACCTCGAGGACGCCGCGGCGGCTGGCGACCCCGACGCGATCACCCGCCTCCACGACGCCGCCGAGACGCTGGCGCGGCTCGACCAGCGCCTGGTGACCGCCGAGGGGGTCCGGGCCGGGACCCTCGATCCCGGGCTGTTCGACGTCAGCGAGGCACCGCGGCTCTACGCCCGCGGCGCCCAGACCGCCGCGCCGCCAGCCGCGGCCGTGCCGTTCCAGGGCCGCCTGGCCGACGACGCCGAGGTGATCGCCGGCCTCCGGCGGCGCGGCTACGAACCGCACTACGACTCCTCTGGACGGGTCTTCTCGTTCCACCGCGCGCGGGGCCGGACCGGCGAGCTCCCTCACGTCACCGTCGACGACACCGGCCGGATCCAGCCGGCGACCGGCCGGCTGAGCTTCGCCGAACAGCACGCCGCCGCCGCCGGAGACTGGCGGTTGCGACAGCAGGACCTGGCCGACTACCGCCGGGTGGTCGCGGCCGGCGGGGATCCAGTCGCCGCGACGGCGGCCCAGGCCGAGATCGCGCGGCTCGCACCGGCGTGGCGCACCGCGCTGGCCGATCGGGTCACCGCCGGCTCGCTCGACGAGGGCAGCGCCGGCCTGCTCGCCAAGTGGGGGCCCGCGCTCGAAGACCTGCGGTCGCGCACGGGCGGCCGCCTGTCGCTCACCGACCTCCTCGACACCGTCCCGGCCGGGCGGCTCACCGAGGGGCAACTCAGCGCCTTCCGCGGCCGCCTCCGCGACCACACCGTCGCCTACCTCGAGACCATTCCCGACCTGCGCCAGCGCACCGGCGCGCTCCACGAGCTATTGGCGCGCCAACCCGACAGCGCCTCCAAGGGCGCGCTGTTCACCGACTACCGCCGCGCGGCGATGCGCCACCAGCTCGACGACTTCGACGGCGAGCTGTTCGACGTGCCGGGCGATGTCGTCCCGTTCACCGGCGACGACCTCGCCCGGGTTCGGCGCGCCGACGACGTGGTCGCCATCACCGGCGACCGCGCCGACTTCGTCCCCCGCGGCCGCTACGCGCTCGAGGACAAGGCCGGCCCCGGCGCCTTCGACCTCGCCCAGGCCCAGGACTACGCCCGCCGCTTCGACCCCACCCTCCCCCGCCGCACCCCCGGCGACCGCGGCGCCGCGACCGGCGGCTTCCGCGCCGGCCCATCCGACGCCGCCGCCGAGCATAGATGGCGTCCTGTATTTTTGCGCGCCGCGAGGACGCCGCGCGCGCGATTGACGCGATGTGGAATGACAAGCTGATTGCTCCTGCACTCCGACATCCCGGCATCCAAGTCTCGTACTCGACGTGGATGGCGCCTGGAAGATCCTTCCCCTCACGGCAAATCGATGACCGACTCGATCTACTTTCAAGCAATCCACAGGCCTGCCATCGAACTCGAGACGCTCGCAGCTGGCTACGGCCGTGCGCTCATGACAATCGGATCGGCAGTCCAAGCGTGGAAGCTCCGCGACTCGGAGGACGGCGCGAAACATGGCGGCTCAGGCACCGCTGCGGAGCTGCAGGCCTACATGGCATCGCACTCTGGCTTGTTCAGGCACTTGCTGACGTACACCTGCATGGACCGGCGCTACTTGGCGATCAACGGCGGTGGCATTGTCTACCAGCCAAGCGAGCCCGACCTCCAGCACTGGTTCATCACCAGCTACGACGAGATCTTCCGCCCGGTCACCGCCGCCTTCCTCCACCAGCAGGTCGCGCTGTGCCGCGCCGCCCTCGCCGTCCCCGGCCTCGAGCACGCCACCGTGTCACGCGGCGCCGCCCACGAGATCCACTTCCCCCTCCGTCCGCCCCTGGCTGGCGCCAACTTCGCCGTCGTCACCACCGTCGACGCCGTCGACGCCGCCTACACCGACCCCGCCGTCTTCTGGCGCGCCTGGGACACCGTCGAGCCCCACGGCCACCTCCGCCTGTGCACCCGCGCCCTCGACCTCCCCGACCCCGCCGACGACGTCGCCTGGCTCGGCCGCACCTTCGAGGCCTCCATGGCCCTCGCCCGCGCCGCACGCCCAGGCCTCACCCAGTACGACGTCCCTCGCCCGCGCCCCGAGCTCGCGCCCTTCTGGGCGCCAGGCCCCCGCCCCGACGCCGCCGGCCAGCCCGTCCTCGCCCTCGTCGGCTACGACCCCGCCGACCAGCTCGTCGAGTACGCCGGCTTCGTCCCAGACCCCGAGCCCGGCTTCCCTCAGCCACACCTCCTCGTCCGCGACATCCTCACACTCCGCGCCCTCCAGCGCCGCAAGGCCCTCCCCGACGGCCGCCCCGTCGCCTCCGTCCGCGTCGTCTTCCCCTCCGAGGCCATGGCCCGCCCTGAGCGCCGCCCCATCCGCGACTGCGGCGCTCAACTCTTCTTCCTCGGCCCCGCCGGCGACCTCGTCGAGATCACCGACTGACCTCGCCCGGGTCCGGCGCGCCGACGACGTCGTCGCCATCACCGGCGACCGCGCCGACTTCGTCCCCCGCGGCCGCTACGCACTCGAGGACAAGGCCGGCCCCGGCGCCTTCGACCTCGCCCAGGCCCAGGACTACGCCCGCCGCTTCGACCCCACCCTCCCCCGCCGCACCCCCGGCGACCGCGGCGCCGCGACCGGCGGCTTCCGCGCGCCCGTCGGATGCCGCCGCCGAGATGATGGCGTCCTGTATGTTTTTGCCCGCCGCGAGGACGCCGCGCGCGCGCTTGACGCGATGTGGAATGACGCGATCACCAAGACTGCGGTCGGCCGGCATCCCGGCATCCAGGTCTCCTACTTCGATGTCGACGGCACCTGGAAGCTCCTACCGCTTGAGGACCTGCAATGACTGACTCCATCTACTTCCAAGCACGCCATCGCCCAGACCAAGAGCTCGAAGCGCTGGCGGCTGGCTATGATCGAGCGCTGGACTCGATCGCACTAGCGCCACAAACGTGGAAACTCGCGGACTCACCGGACGGAACGAAGCACTACGGCGGAGGCGGCTATGCCGCGCTCACGGCATATCAAGCGTCGCATGCAAACACGGACCGATACCGTTTGACCTACCACTGCCCAGGAGATCGAGTCTTCTCGATTGGCGGGCATGGCCTCGTTTACCGCAAAAATGACCCCGCCGCTCAGCACTGGTTCATCACCAGCTACGACGAGATCTTCCGCCCGGTCACCGCCGCCTTCCTCCACCAGCAGGTCGCGCTGTGCCGCGCCGCCCTCGCCGTCCCCGGCCTCGAGCACGCCACCGTGTCACGCGGCGCCGCCCACGAGATCCACTTCCCCCTCCGTCCGCCCCTGGCTGGCGCCAACTTCGCCGTCGTCACCACCGTCGACGCCGTCGACGCCGCCTACACCGACCCCGCCGTCTTCTGCGCGCCTGGGACACCGTCGAGCCCCACGGCCACCTCCGCCTGTGCACCCGCGCCTCGACCTCCCCGACCCCGCCGACGTCGCCTGGCTCGGCCGCACCTTCGAGGCCTCCATGGCCCTCGCCCGCGCCGCACGCCCAGGCCTCACCCAGTACGACGCGTCCTCGCCCGCGCCCGTTCGCGCCCTGGGCGCCAGGCCCCGCCCCGACGCCGCCGGCCAGCCCGTCCGCCCTCGTCGGCTACGACCCCGCCGACCAGCTCGTCGAGTACGCCGGCTTCGTCCCAGACCCCGAGCCCGGCTTCCCTCAGCCACCTCCTCGTCCGCGACATCCTCACACCCGCGCCTCCAGCGCCGCAAGGCTCCCCGACGGCCGCCCCGCGCCTCGGTCCGCGTCGTCTTCCCTCCGAGGCCATGGCCCGCCCTGAGCGCCGCCCCATCCGCGACTGCGGCGCTCAACTCTTCTTCCTCGGCCCCGCCGGCGACCTCGTCGAGATCACCGACTGACCTCGCCCGGGTCCGGCGCGCCGACGACGTCGTCGCCATCATCGGCGACCGCGCCGACTTCGTCCCCCGCGGCCGCTACGCGCTCGAGGACAAGGCCGGCCCCGGCGCCTTCGACCTCGCCCAGGCCCAGGACTACGCCCGCCGCTTCGACCCCACCCTCCCCCGCCGCACCCCCGGCGACCGCGGCGCCGCGACCGGCGGCTTCCGCGCCGGCCCGTCGGACGCCGCCGCCGAGTACGATGGCGTCCTGTATGTCTTCGCCCGCCGCGAGGACGCCGAGCGCGCGGCCAAAATGTTGCTCGAAGACGACGTCACAAAACTCGCCGTAGGTCAGCCCGGCATCCAAGTGTCCTACTTCGGACTAGACGGCAAGTGGGAACTCTTGCCGCTTGAGGGAATGCGATGACCGACTCGATCTACTTTCAAAGCCAGCATTCACCAGATCAGGGCCTTGACGCGCTGGCGTACGGTTACGCTCGGGCCCTCGCCGCGATTGGAGTTCCCCCGACTTCGTGGAAACTCAGCACAACCCGCGACGGCGTAAAGCACGGAGGACCGGGCGGCGCAGCTTCCGCGTGTGCCCACCTGGCCTCCGACGAAAGCGTGTCCCGGGACTACCTTAGCTTCGACAGCGCGAACGACCGCACACTGTTGATAGACGGAACTGGGTTGACCCACCGTCGCACCGACCCCAAGCGCCAGCACTGGTTCATCACCAGCTACGACGAGATCTTCCGCCCGGTCACCGCCGCCTTCCTCCACCAGCAGGTCGCGCTGTGTCGGGCCGCCCTCGCCGTCCCCGGCCTCGAGCACGCCACCGTCTCACGCGGCCGCACCGGCGAGATCCACTTCCCCCTCCGCCCACCCCTGGCCGGCGCCAACTTCGCCGTCGTCACCACCGTCGACGCCGTCGACGCCGCCTACACCGACCCCGCCGTCTTCTGGCGCGCCTGGGACACCGTCGAGCCCCACGGCCACCTCCGCCTGTGCACCCGTGCCCTCGACCTCCCCGACCCCGCCGACGACGTCGCCTGGCTCGGCCGCACCTTCGAGGCCTCCATGGCCCTCGCCCGCGCCGCACGCCCAGGCCTCACCCAGTACGACGTCCCTCGCCCGCGCCCCGAGCTCGCGCCCTTCTGGACCCCAGGCCCCCGCCCCGACGCCGCCGGCCAGCCCGTCCTCGCCCTCGTCGGCTACGACCCCGCCGACCACCTCGTCGAGTACGCCGGCTTCGTCCCAGACCCCGAGCCCGGCTTCCCAATGCCACACCTCCTCGTCCGCGACATCCTCACACTCCGCGCCCTCCAGCGCCGCAAGGCCCTCCCCGATGGCCGCCCCGTCGCCTCCGTCCGCGTCGTCTTCCCCTCCGAGGCCATGGCACGCCCTGAGCGCCGCCCCATCCGCGACTGCGGCGCGCGCCTCTTCTTCCTCGGCCCCGCCGGCGACCTCGTCGAGATCACCGACTGACCTCGCGCTCCGCGGCCGTCGCCACCGCCGCCATCACCGGCGACCGCGCCGACTTCGTCCCCCGCGGCCGCTACGCCCTCGAGGACAAGGCCGGCCCCGGCGCCTTCGACCTCGCCCAGGCCCAGGACTACGCCCGCCGCTTCGACCCCACCCTCCCCCGCCGCACCCCAGGCGACCGCGGCGCCGCGACCGGCGGCTTCCGCACCGGCCCGTCGGACGCCGCCGCCGAGTACGATGGCGTCCTGTATGTCTTCGCCCGCGAACAGGACGCGCGCGCGGCATTCTTTGCGATGCAAAGCGACACGATCACGAAGGCGATCCTGGGATCCAGGTCTCGTACTTCGATGCCGACGGCGCGTGGAAGGTCTACGCCGGTCCGGGGAGATGAGCATAGCATGATCGGTTCGATTCACTTCCAAGCACGCCATCGGCATGACCTCGACCTCGACACGCTAGCCGCTGGCTACGAACGAGCGCTCCTCGCAATCGCTGCCGTGCCGGTGACATGGAAGCTGGCCGATTCAAGCGACGGCAGCAGACACGGCGGTTCAGGCGGCTACCGCGCACTGCATGCCTATATGGCTGGACATCAGGACGTGTTCGACCACCTGCTCAACTACGACTGTACTGACCATCGCTATCTGACGATTGATGGCATAGGAATGGTCTACCGGAAAAGCGAGTCTGACCTTCAGCATTGGTTCATCGACAGCTGCGACGCGACCTTCCGCCCGGTCACCGCCGCCTTCCTCCACCAGCAGGTCGCGCTGTGCCGCGCTGCCCTCGCCGTCCCCGGCCTCGAGCACGCCACCGTGTCACGCGGCCAGGCGCATCAGATCCACTTCCCCCTCCGCCCACCCCTGGCCGGCGCCAACTTCGCCGTCGTCACCACCGTCGACGCCGTCGACGCCGCCTACACCGACCCCGCCGTCTTCTGGCGCGCCTGGGACACCGTCGAGCCCCACGGCCACCTCCGCCTGTGCACCCGCGCCCTCGACCTCCCCGACCCCGCCGACGACGTCGCCTGGCTCGGCCGTACCTTTGAGGCCTCCATGGCCCTCGCCCGCGCCGCACGCCCAGGCCTCACCCAGTACGACGTCCCTCGCCCGCGCCCCGAGCTCGCGCCCTTCTGGACGCCAGGCCCCCGCCCCGACGCCGCCGGCCAGCCCGTCCTCGCCCTCGTCGGCTACGACCCCGCCGACCACCTCGTCGAGTACGCCGGCTTCGTCCCAGACCCCGAGCCCGGCTTCCCAATGCCACACCTCCTCGTCCGCGACATCCTCACACTCCGCGCCCTCCAGCGCCGCAAGGCCCTCCCCGATGGCCGCCCCGTCGCCTCCGTCCGCGTCGTCTTCCCCTCCGAGGCCATGGCACGCCCTGAGCGCCGCCCCATCCGCGACTGCGGCGCTCGCCTCTTCTTCCTCGGCCCCGCCGGCGACCTCGTCGAGATCACCGACTGACCTCGCGCTCCGCGGCCGTCGCCACCGCCGCCCCGCGTGCCAGCAGGTCGATGAAGCCGGCCCACCGTCCGAACTCGGCGGCGATCACCAGCCGCCCCGTCTTGTGCAGCTCGCGCCACACGCCCCACACCAGGAACGGCATCGCCCGATCCGGCGTGGGCGGCGCCATCGCCAAGAGCGCCGCGGCGACCGCGTTGCGGATCTCGCCGCCACGGAGCTCGTGGCCGGCCAGGTACGCGAGGTCGACGTGCGCGGCCCAGCCGTCGGGCAGGAGGTTGCGCCACAGCGTGACGCGGTCGTCGACCCGCGGCGGCGGAAACTCGGCGGTGACGTGGAGCCGGCGCGCGAACGCGGCGTCGAGGTTCTGCCGCAGGTTGCTGGTCAGGATGATCAGCGCCGTCGTGGTCTCCAGCCGCTGCAGCAGGTAGCCGGTCTCGATGTTCGCGTAGCGATCGTGGGCGTCGCGGATCTCGGTGCGCTTCCCGAACAGGGCATCGGCCTCGTCGAACAGGAGCGCGAGGTCGCCGCGCTCACACTCATCCATGAGGAGCGCCAGCTGCTTCTCGGTCTCGCCGATGTACTTGCTGACGACCTGGGCCAGGTCGACCCGGTACAGGTCGACCCCGGCGGCCGCCGCCAGGTGCCGCGCGGCGAGCGACTTGCCGGTGCCGGGCTGTCCCCAGAACAGACAGACCAGGCCCGGCGCTAGCCCGAGGCGGCAGCCGACGCCAGCCGCACCGAGGACGCTCCGGCGGCTGGCGGCCCAGGCCTCGGCCAGCTCCAGCTCGCGCCGCGTCGTCGTCGGCACCACCAGCGGTGGGGCCGGCGCGGTGGCGACCGGCGTGGCCAGCCCGTCGAGCCGCAACCTCGACGCCGTCACCGCGGCGCGCGCGAGGCCCGCCAGGTCCGGCTCCCCCGAGGACGCGTCGCGGGCACGGGCCACCACCTCGGCGATCCGCGCCGGTCCCAGCTGGAAGCGCCCGGCCAGCGTCGCGGCGTCGTCCGGCGTCACGGCCGGCAACGCCCGCTGCCACAGCTGGCGCCGGCGTGCGCTCGTCGGCGCCGGCACCGGCACCACCAGCGCCGGACGGCCGACGCCGGCGAGCCCAAACCCCGCCACCGCGGCAGTGACGATCGCCACCGGGGCCGGCGCCGCCAGCGCCGCGGCGGCGACCGTCGCGGGTGGATCGACGACGACGGCGGCGGCCCGGTGCCATCGCGCGTCGCGCGCCAGCTCGGTCGCCGACGGCCACGGCGGGGCGGCGCAGGTGCGGGTGTGGAGCCCCGCCGCCGCTGCGATCGCCCGCGCCAGCGCTTCGCGCCCGCTGCCGGCCGGCCCCTCGACCACCAGCACGCCATCGGGCCGCGGCTGCCACCACGCCGCCGCGTGGTCGGCGCGCGCGCGCAGGTCGTCGTCGAGGACGAGGTCGGTCAGCGCGGTCGGCCGGTCACAGGCCGCCACGTCGAGGCCGACCAGGCGCGGCCAGAGCTCCGGCGGCACCGCGATCGCTTGCGCGGCCAGGGCCCCGCCGCGCTCCAGCGTCGCCAGGCCGAACCGGGCGATCGCGCTGTCCGGCAAGAAGGCGCGCAGCACCCGGGTCGGCGGCACGCCGGGGCCGAACAGCGCGGCGATCAGCCCGACCGTCGGCCGACCGCCGACCACCGCGTCGTTGACGAAGGCGAACACGCGCGCGAAGCGCGCATCCAGTTCGGGCGCCACCGCGACGAACAGCGCGTCGCGCTCGACGTCATCGAGGCCGAAAACCTCCTGGGCGTGGATGAACCCAGGCACCGCGTGGGCCAGTCCCGGCCCGGCGCTGGTGGCCGGTCGCGCCGGCGCCGCGGCCGCCCCGTCGCCGACGATCGCGGCCAACAACCGGTCGAGCTCGCCCGGCTCGATCGCCAGCCCACTGACCGCCGCCGTCGCCTCGGTCCGGCCGAGACGCCGGCTCGCCGCCAGCCGCCGGCGCAACAGCTCGGCCAGACATCCGAGCGCGATCGAGAGCCCCGCGTCCACCCGCCCATCCTACGCCGGCCCCGGGCCACGGCGCCGCTCCGATGCACGCCCGCGGCCCGGCCAGCGCCGCCGCGTCACACCGTCGCGAAGGCGTCGGTCGGGATCTCGAGCGGCGTCTTGTCCTCCGCGCCCACCATCTGGGCCTTCTGCGGCACGGTCGCCAGCACGTTGGCGGCGTAGTACAGCGCCGCGTACCGCTTGCCGAGGTAGAAGCTGCGGTCGGCGTGGTCGGCCGGCAACGCCGCCGCGGCCTGGTCGGCGATGACGGCGGCGTCGAGCAGGAGCCATCCGATCGCGGTCTCGCTCATCATCTCGAGGAAGCGGTTGGCCGCGAGCGGCACCATCTCCATCTTGCCGCCGCCGAACCAGCCCAGGAACCGCATCGCGGTGCCCATGACCGCCTCAGCCGCCGCCGCCAGGTGGGCCGCCGCCGGGCCGTAGGTCGCGTCGCCCTTGAGCCCGGCCGCGCAGGCCTGGACGTCCTTCATGAACGCCTGCAGGTTCGCGCCGCCGCGCTGGCCCAGCTTCCGGCCCACCAGGTCCAGCGCCTGGATGTGGTTGGTGCCCTCGTAGATCGAGAAGATCTTCGCGTCGCGCGCGTACTGCTCGATGGGGTGGTCCTTCAGGTAGCCGGCGCCGCCCAAGGTCTGGATGGCGGTGGCGCACACCTGGAACGCCTGGTCGGAGCCGTAGGCCTTGACCAGCGGCACCAGCAGGTCGACCTGGCCCTGGTGGTAGGCGGTGGCGGCCTCGTCCCCGCTGGCGGCGTTGGCCTTGTCGAGGTGGAGCGACAGCTTGACCACCAGCGCGCGGATGCCCTCGACCCGGGCCTTCATGTCGAGCAGCATGCGCCGCACGTCGGGGTGGTCGATGATGGCCACCCGCGGCGCGGTGGCGTCCTTCCACTGCTTGATCGACGGGCCCTGCTTGCGCTCCTTGGCGTAGTCGAGCGCGTTGAGGTAGGCCGACGACGCCACCGCCAGGCCCTGCACGCCGACGCCGATGCGGGCGTAGTTCATCAGGTGGAACATCTGGGACATGCCCTTCTGCTCCTCGGTCCCGACCAGCTCGCCGATGCAGTTGTCGTCGTCGCCGAAGTTGAGCACCGCGGTGGCCGAGGCCTTGATGCCCATCTTGTGCTCGATCGACGACACCTTGACGTCGTTCGACGTGCCGTCGGAGCGATCGCGCGGGACGATGAACAAGGACAGACCCTTGGTGCCCTCGGGCGCGTCGTCGGTGCGGGCCAGCACCAGGTGCAAGATGTTGCTGGCCAGGTCGTGGTCGCCGCCCGAGATGTAGATCTTGGTGCCCTTGATCTTGTACTTGCCGCCGCCCATCGCCGCCGCCTTGGTGGTGGCGCTGCCGACGTCGGAGCCGGCCTGGGGTTCGGTCAGGCACATGGTGGCGGCGTAGGTGCCGTCGTGCAGCTTGGTGCAGTACGCGCCGATCTGGGTCTTGGTGCCGAAGTGCTGGATGACGTCGGCCACGCCCTGGGTCAGCGCCGGGTACATGTTGAACGCCGTGTTGGCGCCGCACATGATCTCCTCGGTCATCGAGTGCAGGGTGAACGGGCCGGCCATGCCGCCGAACTCCTCGGGGATGGACAGGCGGCGCCAGCCGACGTCGTACAGCGACGCCCACGCCGCCTTGAAGCCCTCGGGGGTCACGACCTTGCCGTCGACCAGCTTGCAGCCGGTGGCGTCGCCGACCGCGTTGAGCGGGCCGAGCTTGTCCTTCGACCACGCGTAGACCTCGCCCAGGACGGTCTCGACCTCCTCCTGGCCCCAGTTCTCGTAGGGCGCCTTGCCCAGGATGTCCTGGAGCTTGAACTGCTCGAACAGGACGAAGCGGACGTCGCGGAGGTCGGCCTTGTAGCGGTTGATGGGCTGGGACATCGAATGCTCCTCGGAAACGCCGTCAGCTGCGGCAGTGAATGAACCGTCATTCAGTTATGGCCGACGCGCCGCGTCGCGTCAAGCCGCCCGGGCTGCGACCCCTGGCCGCGGGACCGGTCGCGGCGGCTGGGACGCGGGCGACGGGCGTCAGGCTCGGTCGCGGGCGGCCCGGGTCCAGGCCACCGACAGGAGCGCCGCGGTGCCGATGATGAGGCCGTGGAAAATATAGAGCGCGGCGCTGGTGTGGTAGGCGCTGACGCCGGCCGCGACCGTGGCCACCGCGCCCACCGCCACGCCGACCCGGGTGCCGAAGGTGACCATCGCGACGGCGATGAGCACGTTGTCGAACACGTAGACGTGGGCCGGCGGTTGGTGCACGACCATGGCCATCGCCCGGTGCACGACCGTGGCCGCCATCATGGCGGCGACCGCGCGGCCGGCCCGGCGCGAGAACTCGTTGGCGAACATCTTGCGCCGCCACACGAACATCATCGTCAAGGTTGGCACCGCGACGATGAGCGAGTTGCGGAACAGCCGGCGCAGCGCGCCGTGGTCGGTCAGCGACCGGTGGGTCACCACCGCCTCGACCAGGAAGTAGGTCAGCATGGCGCCCACCACCGCCAGCATGATGGTGCGCTCGCGGCCACCGACCGAGCGATCGCCGGCGCGGGCGAAGGCGGCCGCCTCGGCGTCGCGCCGCGCCAGGTCGGTGCGTAGGGCCAGCAGCATCCGCTCGCGATCCGGGTCGGGCGGCAGCGCCCGCGCCAGCGCCGCGGCCGCCGCCAGGTTGCCGACGGCGCACTCGAAGTCGAACATGCGAGCGTTGAACCGCGCCAGGGCCTGCAGCGCCAGCGGGTTGTCACGCCAGCCGGCCAGCGCCTGCTCGATGCCGAACCGGACCACGTCGGCCTCGCGGTAGACCTCGGCCACCGCCGCCGCGTCCGAGGTGACCACCGCCCGCATGCGGACCGCCAGCTGGGCGTCGCGCTGCACCGCCGCGTCGGCCAGCCGGTACGACTGGTGGTGGGACAAGAACGACGCCACCGCCGCGCCCAGGTCGGCCACTGACGGATAGCGCTCGCTCGGCCGGCGCGCCATGGCCCGCTCGACGATCGCGCACAGCTCCGACGGCGCCGCCGGGCACAGCTCGGCCGCGCCCCGCGGCGGGTGATCGATGACCTGCACCCACACCGGATCATCGGACGCGCCCGACTCGTGCTCGGCCTGGTACGGGTACTGCCCGGTGATGACCTGGTACAAGGTCGCGCCCAGCGCGTAGACGTCGGCGGCCTCGTCGACCTCTTCACCGCGCGCTTGCTCGGGCGGCATGTAGGCTGGCGTGCCGATGACGGTGCCGACCGAGGTCAGCCGCGGCGAGCTGGTGGCCTCGGCGGCGGCGACCGGGACCTCGTCGCGCTGGCCCCGCTCGAGCGCCAGGCCCCAGTCGATGACGATGGTCTCGCCGTAGTCGCCCACCAGCACGTTGGCCGGCTTGAGGTCGCGGTGGATCACGCCGACCGCGTGGGCGTAGCTCAGCGCGTCGGCGATGGCCACCACGTGGGGCAGCAGGGCCAGGCGCTCGTCGAGGGTGGCGCGGTCCTCGATCAGCTCGTGGAGCGACCGGCCCAGCACCCACTTCATCGCGTAGAACGGCGCGCCGTCGGCGTCGAGGCCCAGGTCGTAGACCGGCACGATGTTGGGGTGGGCCAGGCGGGCGGTGACGCGGGC
This sequence comes from Kofleriaceae bacterium, assembly GCA_041389965.1. Taxonomy (GTDB): domain Bacteria; phylum Myxococcota_A; class Polyangia; order Haliangiales; family Haliangiaceae; genus UBA2376. The sequence goes on from JAWKQV010000006.1 coordinate 343,440, forward strand.
CTCGCGCAGGAAGCGCACGTCGGCGCCGCCGTCGCGGGTGAGCAGCTGCTTGACCGCCACCCGCCGGTGCAGGACCCGGTCGTAGGCGTCGCGGATGGCGGCCAGCCCGCCACGGGCCAGCTCGTCGCCCAGCTCGTAGCGCTGCTCGAAGTCGGTGGCGATGGTTAGCGCCTCGTCGGCCCGCAGGCGCCCGGCCACGGCCCGCGCCACGGTCGACGGACCCGTGGTGACCGCGGGGGCGCCCCGGGGCGCCGGGCCGCCGTCGAGGAGCGTCGGATCGTCGATGGAGCTCGGGCGCGACACGCGCGCGCAGCCTACCACCGCATCGCCCGACGGCCCGACCCGACGTGCGCGCGGTCACCTTGGCACCTGGCCCGCTGCCGATGCTAGCGTCCGCCCATGCCCAGCTCCAACCTCCTGGCCGGCAAGGTCATCATCGTCACCGGCGGCAGCCGCGGCATCGGCCAGGCCATCGCCGGGGCCTGCCTCGACGCCGGCGCCCAGGTCGTCATCGCTGCCCGCAAGCCGGCCGATCTCGAGCGCGCCGCCGGCGAGCTGGCCGGCCGCGGCGAGGTGCTGGCCCACGCCTGCCACACCGGCAAGGCCGACGACGTCGACGCCCTGTTCGCGGCCGCGGTGGCGCGGTTCGGCCGCGTCGACGGTGCGGTCAACAACGCCGCGACCAACCCGTACTTCGGGCCGCTCCTCGACACGCCCGACGCCGCCATCGACAAGACCTTCGAGGTCAACGTGAAGGGCTACCTGTACGTGGCCCGCGCGCTGGTCCGCCACGCCCGCACCCGCGACGGCGCCGCCGCGCTGGTCAACGTGGCCTCGGTGGCCGGGCTGCGCGCCGCGCCGATGCAGGGCATCTACGGCGCCACCAAGGCCGCGGTGATCTCGATGACCCAGACCCTGGCGTTCGAGCTGGGCGGCGCCGGCGTCCGCGTCAACGCCATCGCGCCCGGGCTGGTCGAGACCAAGTTCGCCTCGGCCATCGTCGCCAACCCGATGCTGCGAGACCACGTCATCAAGCGCACCCCGCTGGCGCGCCACGCCCAGCCCGACGAGATCGCCGGCGCCGCGGTGTACCTGCTGTCGGACGCCGCGTCGTTCACCACCGGCTCGGTCATCGTCGCCGACGGCGGCCTGACCTCGGCGTGACCGGCCTCGTGAAGATCTGCCCGACCTCGCTCGTCCAAGGAGAGCCCATGCGCGCGCCTCGCTCGTTGTCCTTCGCCACGCTCGCCGTCGCCGCCGCTGCCGCCACGGCCAGCGCGGCACCGGCCACCGGGACCATCGCCGGCGCGGTCGCCTGGAAGGGCGCGGCGCCTACCCCGCCGCCGCTCGATCGGTCGAGCGACCCGGTGTGCGCCAAGGACCCGCGCACCGCCGAGGACGTGGTCGTCACCAACGGCAAGCTCCGCGACGTGCTGGTGCGGATCACCGTCGGCGGGGCCCCGATGCCCCCCCCCGGGCCCGCCGAGCCGCCGCCCGCGCCCGCCGTCGTGCTGCAGAGCCAGTGCATGTACGGGCCGCGCGTGGTGGGCATCGTCCCCGGCCAGGCGGTCGAGATTCGCAACCTGGACGCCACCTTCCACAACGTGCGCGGCAACCTGGCGGCCCAGGTGCTGTGGAACCTGGCCCAGCCCAAGGGCGCGCCGGCGATCACGCGCACCGCGCTCGGCAAGCCGGGCGACATCGTGTCGCTCCACTGCGACGTCCACCCGTGGATGGCAGCGTGGGTGGCCGTGACCGATCACCCGTACTTCGCCGTCACCGGCGCCGACGGGGCGTTCACCCTCAAGGGCGTGCCGCCGGGCAGCTACACCGTCGAGGCGTGGCACCCCACGCTGGGCAAGCAGACGGTCAAGGTGAAGGTCAAGAAGGGCAAGACCGCCAAGGCGACGTTCACGTTCGCGGCGCCGTCAGCCAAGCCGTGACCTGCCCCGGCCGGCGCCCTGACCGGCGTCCGGCGGCAGCTGTGACCAAGGCGACGTTGGCGAAAGGTCCTGCGATGCGCCGCCGTGGGCCTGGTAGCATGCGCGCCCCGGAGGGACTCCATGCGCGCGCGCTCACTCTGTCTCGCTCTCGTCACCGCCGTCGTCGGCCTGGCCACCACCGCCACCGCTGACACCATCATCACCGGTGGCAACGTCATCAACCAGACCTGGACGCCGGCCGGCAGCCCGTACATCGTCCAGGGCGACATCACCGTCCCCGCGGGCGCGTCCCTCACCATCGACGCCGGCACCACCGTGCAGTTCGCGGCGACCGACGGCCAGGCCTCGGGCGTCGACACCGCCCGGGTCGAGCTGATCGTCCGCGGCGCGCTGACCGTCAACGGCACCGTCGCCCAGCCGGTCGCCTTCACCGCCGCCGCCGCCACCGCCGGCTCCTGGTACGGCGTCGTCGTCGACCCGGCCGCCACCGGCACCGCGGTCACCGCCGCCAACCTGACCCTGGCCTACCCCCGGGTCGGCATCTACCACCGCTCGGCCGCCGCCGACGTGTCGACCGCCGCCGTCGCCATGTCCGGCGTCAGCGACGCCGGCGTCCGCGTCGAGGCCGGCAGCCCCACCTACAACGGCGTCACCGTCGTCGGAGGCACCTACGGCTTCGACGTCACCGGCGCGGCCTCCGCCACCCTCACCAACTGCATCAGCCGCGCCGCGACCAGCACCGGCGTCCGCTTCACCTCCACCGGCGCCGGCCGCTCGCTGGCCGTCACCAACTGCACCATCGCCGGCACCAGCAGCTACGGCGTCTACGCCAGCACCTCCTCGACCAGCACCGTCGCCGTCACCAGCTCCATCGTCACTGGCTTCTCGTTTGGCCTGTACCGCGCCACCTCGCTGGTCAGCTTCGCCAACTCCTACTCCGACGTCTGGGGCAACAACGCCGACTTCGGCGGCGGCGTCACCGCCGGCACCGCCACCATCTCCGCCAACCCCCTGTACGTCTCGTCGAGCAACCTCCGCCTCACCTCCAACTCGCCGGCCCGCTTCGGCGCCCTCGGCGGCGGCGACATGGGCGCCTTGCCCTACATCTCCGACGCCACGCCAGGCTGGACCGGCGTCCTGTGGACCCCCACCGTCATGACCGCCGCCGGCGGCCCCTACGCCATCTCCGGCGACCTCACCGTCCCCGCCGGTGGCTCTCTGACCATCGGGGCCGGCGCCGTCCTCACCTTCGCCGCCACCGACCTCATGGCCGCCGGCGTCGACACCGCCCGGGTCGAGCTGATCGTCCGCGGCGCGCTGACCGTCAACGGCACCGTCGCCCAGCCGGTCGCCTTCACCGCCGCCTCGGCCACCGCTGGCTCCTGGTACGGCGTCGTCGTCGACCCGGCCGCCACCGGCACCGCCATCACCGCCGCCAACCTGACCCTGGCCTACCCCGGGTCGGCATCTACCACCGGTCCGCCGCCGACCGACGTGTCGACCGCCGCCGTCGCCATGTCCGGCGTCAGCGACGCCGGCGTCCGCGTCGAGGCCGGCAGCCCCACCTACAACGGCGTCACCGTCGTCGGCGGCACCTATGGCTTCGACGTCACCGGCGCGGCCTCCGCCACCCTCACCAACTGCATCAGCCGCGCCGCGACCAGCACCGGCGTCCGCTTCACCTCCACCGGCGCCGGCCGCTCGCTGGCCGTCACCAACTGCACCATCGCCGGCACCAGCAGCTACGGCGTCTACGCCAGCACCTCCTCGACCAGCACGGTGACCGTCACCAACGCCATCGTCACCGGCTTCTCGTTTGGCCTGTACCGCGCCACCTCGCTGGTCAGCTTCGCCAACTCCTACGCCGACGTCTGGGGCAACAACGCCGACTTCGGCGGCGGCGTCACCGCCGGCACCGCCACCATCTCCGCCAACCCCCTGTACGTCTCGTCGAGCAACCTCCGCCTCACCTCCAACTCGCCGGCCCGCTTCGGCGCCCTCGGCGGCGGCGACATGGGCGCCTTGCCCTACATCTCCGACGCCACGCCAGGCTGGACCGGCGTCCTGTGGACCCCCACCGTCATGACCGCCGCCGGCGGCCCCTACGCCATCTCCGGCGACCTCACCGTCCCCGCCGGTGGCTCTCTGACCATCGGGGCCGGCGCCGTCCTCACCTTCGCCGCCACCGACCTCATGGCCTCCGGCGTCGACACCGCCCGGGTCGAGCTGATCGTCCGCGGCGCGCTGACCGTCAACGGCACCGTCGCCCAGCCAGTCGCCTTCACCGCCGCCTCGGCCACCGCTGGCTCCTGGTACGGCGTCGTCGTCGACCCGGCCGCCACCGGCACCGCCATCACCGCCGCCAACCTGACCCTGGCCTACCCCCGGGTCGGCATCTACCACCGGTCCGCCGCCGCCGACGTGTCGACCGCCGCCGTCGCCATGTCCGGCGTCAGCGACGCCGGCGTCCGCGTCGAGGCCGGCAGCCCCACCTACAACGGCGTCACCGTCGTCGGCGGCACCTATGGCTTCGACGTCACCGGCGCGGCCTCCGCCACCCTCACCAACTGCATCAGCCGCGCCGCGACCAGCACCGGCGTCCGCTTCACCTCCACCGGCGCCGGCCGCTCGCTGGCCGTCACCAACTGCACCATCGCCGGCACCAGCAGCTACGGCGTCTACGCCAGCACCTCCTCGACCAGCACGGTGACCGTCACCAACGCCATCGTCACCGGCTTCTCCTTCGGCCTGTACCGCGCCACCTCGCTGGTCAGCTTCGCCAACTCCTACTCCGACGTCTGGGGCAACAACGCCGACTTCGGCGGCGGCGTCACCGCCGGCACCGCCACCATCTCCGCCAACCCTCTGTTCGTCTCGTCGACCGACCTGCGCCTGCAGCCGTCGAGCGTGTGCATCGACGCTGGCACCGCCACCGGCGCGCCCGCCACCGACATCCGCGGCGCGGCCCGGCCCCTCGACGGCGACGGCCTCGGGGGTGCCCAGTTCGACCTGGGCGCCTACGAGTTCGCGCTGGTGGTGGTGTGCGGCAACGGCGCGGTCGAGCCGGGCGAGGCGTGCGACAGCGGCGCCGCCAACGGGACCTACGGCAACTGCAACGCCACCTGTACCGGCCTCGGCCCGCGCTGCGGCGACGGCGTGACCAACGGCCCGGAGACCTGCGACGACGGCAACGCGGTGGACACCGACGCCTGCCGCAACACCTGCGTGGTCGCCACCTGCGGCGACGGCGTGGTGCGCACCGGCGTCGAGCAGTGCGACGACGGCAACACCGTCAACACCGACGCCTGCACCAACGCCTGCGCGCCGGCCACCTGCGGCGACGGCATCGTCCGCACCGGCGTCGAGCAGTGCGACGACGGCAACGCCAGCAACAGCGACGCCTGCCTGACCACCTGCGTCCCGGCCAGCTGCGGCGACGGCTTCGTCCGCACCGGCGTCGAGCAGTGCGACGACGGCAACACCAGCAACACCGACGCCTGCGTCGGCGCCTGCACCACGGCCACCTGCGGCGACGGCTTCGTCCACACCGGGGTCGAGGCGTGCGACGACGGCAACACCATCGACACGGACGCCTGCAACAACGCCTGCATGGCGCCCAGCTGCGGCGACGGCGTGGTCCAGGCCGGCGAGGAGTGCGACGACGGTAACACCGTCGACACCGACGCCTGCCGCGCCAACTGCATGGCGGCCCGGTGCGGCGACGGCGTGGTGCGCACCGGCGTCGAGCAGTGCGACGACGGCAACACCGTCAACACCGACGCCTGCACCGCCACCTGCCAGGCCGCGGTGTGCGGCGACGGCATCCTCCACGTCGGGGTCGAGGAGTGCGACGACGCCAACACCATCGACACCGACGCCTGCGTGGCCGGGTGCGTCGCGGCCCGGTGCGGCGACGGGCTGGTCCGGGCCGGGGTCGAGGCGTGCGACGACGGCAACACCGACAACACCGACGGCTGCACCAACGCCTGCGCGCTGTCGAGCTGCGGCGATGGCGTGGTCCAGGCCGGCGAGGAGTGCGACGACGCCAACACCGTCGAGACCGACGCCTGCCGCAACAGCTGCCTGGCGGCCCGGTGCGGCGACCTGGTGGTCCAGACCGGCGTCGAGGGCTGCGACGACGGCAACACCGCGGACGGCGACGGCTGCAGCGCGGCGTGCCAGGTGGAGTCGTCCACCGACGCGGGCGTCGACGGGCCCGGCCCCGACGCCGGGACCGGTCCCGACGCCGGCGGTGGCGACGGCGGCGGCGGTGGTGGCTGCTGCAGCACCGGCGCCGACAGCGGCCCGACGGCCGCGCTGGGCGCCCTGCTGGTCGTCGGCCTGTTGCGGCGGCGCCGGCGGCGGCCTGCGGCGGTGTGATTTCGGATGCAGGGTCGACCCGACAGTTGACCCTGGCACCCACGGCGGCCTGGCAGTTTCGGGGGGATACGTCGCGTGCGCCGGGGTCAACTGACCCTGGGCCGCGGGGAAAATCTCCCATCTTCCGCACGGTTATGAACTCAGGCAGGCTGGTGTTCATGAACCGAACGCTGGGTACTGTACTCCTCACGACCGCCCTCGCCGCCGCCTGTGGTGGCGGCGGCGGCGGCACCGGTGACCCCGACGGTGGGCCCGGCGACGGCGGCGTGATCGACGCGGACGGCGGCGGTGGCACCGACGGCGGCATGCCGACCTGCACCTTCACGCCCACCGGCGAGTTCAACCCCGGCATCGAGTGCCGGTGGGACGCGCCGGCGCAGGGCGATCCGTTCCCGACCTTCGACGACGTGACCATGATGCCGACGGTCATGAACCTGACCGACGACAACGGCGACGGCCAGGTGACCCTCGACGACACCCCCGACATCGTCTTCGTGTCCTACGACGACCAGGTCAACCGCCTCAACGTCGGCGGCGTGCTGCGGGTGGTGTCGGGTGGCTGCGCGGTCGACGGCACCCTGGCCCAGCACTTCGTCGTCGGCCCGGCCCAGATCGAGGCCGACACCGGCATCGCCGGCGTGTACTTCGACCCGTCGGGCGGCGTGGCGCTGGGCGACGTCGACGCCGACGGCGCGGCCGACATCGTGGCCTCGCTGCAGGGCGGCGGCACCATCGCGCTCAAGCGCGACGGCCACGTGCTGTGGATCAACCAGGCGGCCCCGGCCGCGGCCGACCGCAAGCCAGCCCCGCAGCCCGCGCTGGCCGACCTCGACGGCGACGGCCACCCCGAGGTGATCCAGGGCCGGGTCATCCTGAACGGCGAGGACGGCACCGTGGCCGGGATCGGCACCGGCGACCTCGGCGTCAACGGCTTCCTCGGGCCGGTCGCGGTCACCGGCGACCTCGACCTCGACGGCGTGCCCGAGGTCCTGGCCGGCGGCACCGCCTACGATCCGATGGCCATGATGCGGTGGGCGTTCACGTTCCCGGTGCCGGCCACCACCGCGCTGTGCCAGCAGCTGCCGTGCGACGGGTTCACCGCCACCGGCAACTTCGACGCCGACGACCAGGGCGAGGTGGTGATCGTCCGCGGCGGCACCATCTTCATCCTCAACCACGACGGCACCCCGCTCATGGTCGGTGGAGCGCCGGTCGAGATCGCCATCCCCGTCGACGACTGCACCCGGAACGAGGGCGGCCCGCCGACGGTGGCCGACTTCGACGGCGACGGCCGGGCCGAGATCGGCGTCGCGGGCGCCGACTACTACGTGGTGGCCGACCTCGACTGCCTGGGCACGCCGGCCCCGGCCGGCTGCTCCGACCCCGGCATCAAGTGGAAGGTCGCCAACGCCGACTGCAGCTCGCGGGTCACCGGATCGAGCGTGTTCGACTTCGACGGCGACGGCCGGGCCGAGGTGGTCTACGCCGACGAGGACAACTTCCGCATCTTCGACGGCGTCGACGGCACGGTGCGGCTGTCCCTCCCCAACAACTCGCGGACCCGGCTGGAGATGCCGATCGTCGCCGACGTCGACAACGACGGCAACGCCGAGGTGGTGTTCGTCGAGAACACCACGGTCACCACCGGCGGCAGCCAGGGCATCCGGGTGCTGGGCGACGCCACCGACAGCTGGGCCGCCACCCGCCGCGTCTGGAACCAGCACGCCTACCACGTCACCAACGTCAGCGAGCTGGGCGCCATCCCCGCCCACGAGCCGGCCAACTGGACCGTGGCCTCGCCCAACACCGTGTCGGGCAAGATGAACAACTTCCGCCAGAACCTGCCCGACTTCGACGCGCTGGCCGCCCCCGACCTCACCGTCGCGCTGACCTTGGTGCCCAGCGGGTGCATCCTCCAGGCCCACGTGTGCAACGCCGGCGACGTGGTGGTCGGCACCGGCGTGCCGGTGCGGTTCTATGACAACACCACCATGGCCGAGATCGCCTGCGACGGCGGCCCGGTGGCGACGCCGATCTCGCTGGCGCCCGGCGCCTGCATCGACGTGGACTGCACCTGGACCGCGGCGCCGACCAACGTCGACGTGCGCGCGTGCGTCGACAACGGCGGCTACGACTGCGCCGCGTCGACCTCGACCCAGAACAACGAGTGCCGCGAGGACAACAACCGGGCCGACCAGAGCGGCGCGTTCGCCTGCGTGCCCATCGGCTGAGCGCCACCGCCCGCGCGGCGTGCCGGGCCGGCCTTGACGCCGGCCGGGTTGTCGCTACCTTCGTAGTTGCGTATAGTACGCAACAATCGCATGGCCGCCGCCGCACCCCAGGACCACCTCGACCAGCTCGCCGCCGCGGTGCGCGCCGCCGGCGGCAAGCTGACCCACCAGCGCTTGGAGATCTTGCGCGAGCTGGTGGGCAACCCCGACCACCCCGACGCCGAGGCGGTGTTCCGGTCGGTGGTGCGGCGAGTGCCGACGATCTCGCTCGACACCGTCTACCGGACGCTGTGGCGCCTGGTCGACCTGGGCGTCATCTCCACCCTGGGTCCGCGCCGCGACAGCATCCGCTTCGACCCCAACACCGCGCCCCACCACCACTTCGTGTGCGAGCGGTGCGGCTCGATCCGCGACTTCCACAGCCCACGCCTGACCAACCTGCCGTTGCCACCCGAGGTCGCCACCCTGGGCACCGTGACCGGCGCGCAGGTCGAGGTCCGAGGCGTCTGCACCACCTGCGCTCGCGCGAGCGCCGCACCCCGTCGCCGGCAACCGCGACGCGCCCCCAAGGAGTCATCATGAAGATCGACATCGGCATCGAGACCAGCCAGCGCGAGGCGATCGCGGCCGGCCTCGCCCACGTCCTCGCCGACAGCTACACCCTCTACCTCAAGACCCACAACTTCCACTGGAACGTCACCGGCCCGATGTTCCAGACCCTCCACCTGATGTTCGAGGCCCAGTACACCGAGCTGGCCCTGGCGGTCGACCTGGTGGCCGAGCGCATCCGGGCCCTGGGCCTGCCCGCGCCGGGCACCTACCGCCAGTTCGTCGAGCTGTCGAAGATCAAGGAGGAGACCGACATCCCCAAGGCCACCGACATGATCCGGCTGCTGGTCGAGGGCCACGAGACCGTGGCCCGCACCGCGCGCGACGTGTTCAAGACCGCCGAGGCCGCCAACGACCAGCCGACGTGCGACCTGCTCACCCAGCGCATGCAGGTCCACGAGAAGACCGGCTGGATGCTGCGCAGCCTGCTGGAGTAGCCGGCGGCCGGCGGCCGGCCGATGTCGTCAGGTCACCCTCGCCGGCCGCGGCCACCGCATCGACCACGTCGAGCCTGTCCAAGCTTCCGACGTCGCGCATGCGCCGGTCGGGCGGCTGGCGCGTTCTCGGAGCGTGACCGCACCGATACGGAACCAGCCCGGCGCGCGCGGCTCAGGCCGGGGCGCTGTCGAGCAGGCGGCGGACGCTGGCTTCGAGCCGGCTGCCGATGAGGCCCATGATGCTGTCGAGCTCGTCGGGCTCGACCGCCAGGGCGGCCCGCAGGCCGGCCCGGGTCCCGGCCAGGAGGCGCTTGCGCACGTCGGCCAGCCAGCGCACGGCGGTCGCGCGGTGGACGCCGTACATGGCGGCCAGCTGGTCGAGGGTCACGCCGCCCAGGTGGTGGAGGCGCAGCAGGTTCCGGTCGCGGGCGTCGAGCTCGGCGGCCGCGCGGGCGAAGGCAGCCTTGAAGGCGTCGCGGTAGTGCGCCTTGAGGTAGGCCAGCTCGGGGTCGTCGCCCGGGGCGGCCATGGTCGCGAGCGCCGCGTCGGGCCGATCGCGGCCGGCCCGGCGCAGGCGATCGAGCGCGGCCCGGGTGGCCATGACCTGGCACAGCCCGCGCAGCTTGCCGAGCCCGGCGTAGCCGACGATGCGCGGCGGGCCGTCGCCGTCGGCCACGACCAGCTTGGTCCGCACCTCCTGCAGCACGTCGTCGAGGAGCGCGCGGTCGAGCCGCATGTGGGCCAGGCCGGCCGGCACGTCGGCCAGGTAGGCGCGCTCGAACGCCGCCAGCGCGGCCGCATCGCCGCGGGCGCACCCCAGCGCCAGCGCCAGCTCGACCGCGGCCTCGACGGTGGGCGCGGCGCGCGAGGCCAGGGCAGCCACCAGCGCCGCCGACTCGACCGCGACGCCCGGCCACGCCTGGGCCGCCGCGGCGCACGCCTCTGCCAGCGCGGCCTCGAGCGCCGCCGCGTCGGCGACCACCGTGGCGTCGGCGGCGCCACGCGCGGCCAGGTAGATCGCCGCGAGCGAGGTGTCCATGCGACGCGACGATAGCCAACCCGCGATCGAGATGCCACCGTGCGCTATCGTCCCGGCGGTGACGGGCTGCCTCGACGACGCGGTGCTCTTGGAGCTGATCCACGGTCAGCTGGCGCCGGCGACGTTGCGCGACGTCGACCTCCACCTGGACCGCTGCGATGGCTGCCGCGAGCTGGTGGCGCTGGCGGCCCGCGGCAGCGACGGCCACGACGCGCCGGCCAGCGACGCGCTGCGCCCGGGCGACGCGATCGGGCGCTACCTCGTGCTCGACCGGCTGGGCGCGGGGGCGATGGGCGTGGTCTACGCGGCCCACGACCGCGAGCTCGACCGCCAGGTGGCGCTCAAGCTGGTGCGTCCGGACGCGGTCGGCGCCGCCGCGGCCGGGGCGGTGCTGGCGGCCGGGACCGACCCCGCCCGCGCGTCGGTGCTGCGCGAGGCCCAGGCCATGGCGCGCCTGCAGCACCCCAACGTGGTCACGGTCCACGACGTCGGCACCGACGGCGACCGGGTGTTCGTGGCCATGGAGCTGGTGGCCGGCGCCACCTTGCGCGCGTGGGCCGTCGGGCGGCCGTGGCGCGAGCGCCTGGCGTGCCTGGTGGCCGTCGGCCGAGGCCTGGCCGCGGCCCACGCCGCCGGCGTGATCCACCGCGACGTCAAGCCCGACAACGTGATCGTCGACGACGCCGGCCGGCCCCGGCTGGGCGACTTTGGGCTGGCCCGGGCCGAGGCGGCGCCCGCCGCGTCGGGCGGCGGCGCCCTGGCGACCACGCTCACCCAGGTCGGCGCGGTCATCGGCACGCCCGTGTACATGGCGCCCGAGCAGCTGCGCGGCGAGCCGGCCACCGCGGCCAGCGACCAGTTCGCGCTGGCCGTCACCGCGTGGGAGTGCCTGTTCGGCGCGCGGCCATTCGCGGGCCACGACCTGGCCGCGCTGCGCGACGCCATCGCCCGCGGGCCGAGCGCGCCCGAGCGGCGCGGCGTGCCGGCGGCGGTCGAGCGCGCGCTGCGCACCGCGCTGGCGCCGGCACCCGGCGCACGCCACGCCTCGGTGGCGGCGCTGGTCGCGGCCATCGACCTGCGGCCGCGACGTCGGTGGCTGTGGCTGGCGCCGGCGGTGGCGGCGGCCGCGGCCGCGACGGTGGTGATGGCGGTGCGCGCCCCGGCCGCCCCGCCCGATCCATGCCGGACCGCCGCCGACGCGCTGGCGCCGACATGGTCGGCCGCGGTCGCGACGGCGCTGGCTACGCGCCTGACCACCCCCGAACACCGAGCGGCGCTGGCCAAGCTCGACGCCTGGGCCGGCCGCTGGCGCGTCGCCCGGCGCGACGTGTGCGAGGCCGGGCGGGTCCGCGGCGAGGCCAGCGCGGCGCTGGTCGACGTGCGCAGCGCGTGCCTCGCGCGCGGCCGCGGTGAGCTGGCCGCCCTGGTCGCCACCGTGGGCGCGACCGACGCCGACGCGCTGACCGACCTCGGCGCCGCCGTCGGCGCGCTGACCGACCCCGACGCGTGCGCGACCAGCCCCGCCCTGGCGCTGTTGGCGCCGGTCCCGGTCGCCCAGCGCGCCGCCGTCGCCGAGGTCGAGCGCGCCGCCGCCGTCCTGCAGGCCCGGCTGGTCACCGCCGCCGCGATCGCACCGGCCGACGGCGCCGCGCTGGTCGCCGCCGCCACCGCCACCGGCCACGCCCCGACCATCGCCACCGCCCACCTGGTGCACGCCGCGCTCCTGCGCCGCGCCGGCCAGGCCGTCGCCGGTGATCGCGCGGCGCGCGACGCGGTCGTCGCCGCGGTCGGCGGCCACGACGACCTGGGCGCGGCCCGGGCCTGGATCGAGCGGGTCGGCGCCGCCGGCGATCGCCGCGACCTCGACGCCGTCGACGAGTGGGCCCAGCTGGCCACCGCCGCGGTCAAGCGGGTCGACGATCCGCCGGCGCTGGTGGCGCGCCTCCAGCACGACATCGGCCTGCTCGCGATGAACCGCGGCGAGCTGACGCGCGCCCGGGCCGAGCTGACCCGCGCGCTGTCCGCGCGCCAGACCCTGGCCGCCGGCCGCCCGGACCTCGACGTGGCGCGCACGCTGTCGGCGCTCGGGCACGTGGCGCGCCTGAGCGACGAGCTCGACCAGGCCGAGGAGCTGTTCCGCCAGGCGATCGCCATCGAGGCCCAGGTGGTGTCGCCAGCCAGCCCGGAGCTGACCCGCGACCACCACAACCTGGCCGGCGTGCTGCGCCTGCAGGGCCGGCTCGACGAGGCGGAGGCGGCGTACCGGCACACCCTCGACCTCCGGCTGGCCACGCTCGGGCCCGATCACCCCGACGTCGGGCTGTCCCACAACAGCCTGGGGCTGGTCGCGCTCGAGCGCGGGCGCTACGACGTGGCCGCCGTCGAGCTGGCCGAGGCGCGCCGGGTGCTGGCGGCCGTCGACCACGGCGAGCTGCCCGCGGTGCTGGCCAACCTCGGCCTCCTGGCCGTCGAGCAGCACCGGTACGCCGCGGCGTTGCCGCTGTTGGCCGACGCCATCGACCGCTACCGCGTCACCCTGCCGGCGCGCCACGCGCGCCTGACGCGGGCGCTCCTCGACGCCACCCGGGCCGCGCTGGGCCTGGGCGATCGCGCCGGGGCCGCCCGGTCGCTGGCCGCGGCGCGGGCGGCCATCCCCGCCGAGGCCGGCCTCCCGTTCGTCCGGGAAGCGGACGAGCTGGCGGCGACCTTGGCGGCCGTGGCCACCCCGCGCCGCGCGCCCCGCGCTGGCCACGCCAGCCACAACAGGCACGCCGCCAGGGTGATCGGCCGCCGCCGCGCCTCCGGTCGGCACCTACGGCTCGGGCCAGAGCTGGCAGTGACCGAGGCCGCACGGCCTCGACAGCCCGGGGCGGGACGGCTAGGGTGCCGCACCGTGCGACCGCCGTGCAGTCTCCCGCGATGAGCGACGCCCTGGCGCAGCTGCTCGACGATGGCGTCATCGATGAAGTCCTGAGCCGGCTCAAGAGCGGCAAGGAGGCCAACGTCTCGCTGGTGCGGCGCGGCGCCCAGGTGCTGGCGGCCAAGGTCTACAAGGACCGCGCCACCCGCAGCTTCAAGAGCAACGCCGAGTACAAGGAGGGGCGCAAGGTCCGCAACACCCGCACCCAGCGCTCGATCGATCGCGGCTCAAGCTTCGGGCGGGACGCCGAGGAAGAGGCGTGGAAGTCGGCCGAGGCTGACGCCCTGTACAAGCTGGCCGGCACCGGCGTGCGGGTGCCGACCCCGGTGATGTTCTACGAGGGCGTGCTGCTGATGGAGCTGGTGGTCGACGGCGCCGGCGCGCCCGCGCCGCGGCTGATCGACGTCGACTTCGATCCAGCCGGGGCCCGGGCGGTCTACCTCGACCTGATGCGGCAGATGATCGCCATGCTGTGCTGCGACCTCATCCACGGCGACCTGTCGCCGTACAACATCCTGGTGGCCGCGGCCGGGCCGACCATCATCGACCTGCCGCAGGTCATCTCGGCCGCCCACAACTCCCGCGCCGAGCACTTCTTCCTGCGCGACTTCGACAACATCGTCGGCTTCGTGGCCGGCTTCGATCCGACGCTGGCGGCCCACGCCGCCGACGGCCGGGCCATCTGGCGCGCGTACACCAAGCGCGACCTGACACCCGAGTTCGTGCCACCGCCACCACCGCCACCCTGGCCGACGCGCGGCCCGGATCGCCGCGGCCCGCGTCCCGACGAGCGCCCTGGCCGCCGCGTCGACCCGCGCGACGCCCGCGCCCCGCGTCCACTCGACGCCTGCGGCCCGCGTGCGCTCGATCTCCGCGGCCCGCGCCTGCCTGACGCCCGCGGCCCGCGTCCGCCCGACGAGCGCCCGGCCCGCCCGAGCCCCGCGGCCCGCGTCCGCCCGACGCCCGCGGCCCGCGTCCGTCCGAGGGACACCCGCGCCCCGCGCCCGCCCGACGCCCGCGGCTCGCGTCCCGACGAGCGCCCCGGGCGCCGCTTCGACTCACCCGACGCCCGCGGCCCGCGTCCGTCCGACACCCGCGCCCCGCGCCCGCCCGACCATCGCGCCCCGCCTCGGCGCGACGACACGACCGGACCGGCCGCGCACAGCCGGCCGGGACCGCGCCCGACGCCGGCACCACCGCCCTCGGGTGGCCACCGCCGGCGCCCGCGCCGCTACCGCTGATCGGTCACCGTCGCAGCTCGTCGCGTCGCGGCTCGGCGCGACCGCTCGGCGGCGAGGCGCATCACGGCGCGGACGGGGCCGGCGTCGGACCGCGCTCGGTCGGCGGCGCCGGCGATGGCGTGACGGCCATCATCATCGTCGCCAACAGCACCGCCGACGCCCGCCGCCCCTCGGGCGGCCCCTCGTAGATGGCCAGGTAGTTCTCCTCCAGCTCGCCGGTCTTCTTGTTGCGCGTGTAGATCTTGCCGTCGTCGGACATGGTCATCGCCACGTCACCGTCGACCAAGATCGTCCCGTCCGGATCGATCCGCACCGGCGGCACGTCCGGGTAGGTCGGCAACGTCAGGTTGCCATCGCCGTCGAGCGCCGCGACCACCTGGCCGTCCTTGGTCAGCTTGCCGTCGGCGGTGAGGACGCCCACCACCTTGTCACCGACGGTGACCGTGCCGTCGGCCGCCAGGCTCAGGTCGCGGAACGACGACGTGCCGGCCATCGACAGGTTGTTCGCGGCGATCGGCAACACCACCGGGGCCGACGCGGGCGGGCGCGCCACCTGCGGCGCGATCGGCGGTGGCGCGGCGGCCGGCTTGGGCGCGGTCACCGGCGGCGCGGGCGCGGTCTCCTGCTTCTTGCAGCCGAGCGGCGCGGCGGCCGCACCCGCGAGCGCCAACGTCGCGACGATCTGGGACAGCGTCAGCATGCCCCGACCATCACACGCGCGCGGCCGCCGTGTGCCACCGCGCCGGACCGGACCCGACCCGAAACCGCCGACGGCCGCCAGCGGGGGCGGCCGTCCGTCACCTGCGCGCGCCGGTCAGCGGTGCGCGGCGGCGTCGACGCGGGCCTGGGCCCACGCCACCTTGTTGACCAGGTTCTTCCAGTCGCCGTCGGTGGGCTTGTCGCCCCACTTGGCGAGCTCGGCCTCGCTGGCCTTGAGGTCGGCCCGGGCCGCCTCGAGGTCGACCTCGCCGCCGCGGACCGCCTGCTCGACCAGGACCTCGACCGCGCTTCTCGGCCGGGTCGATGCGCAGGTAGCCCGACGACACCGCGTAGGTGGTGCGGGTCTTCTCGCCGATGGTCAGCACGCCCGGCTTGAGCGCGGCCAGCAGCGGCGTGTGGCCCGGCAACAGCTCGAACTCGCCCTCCTCGCCGGGCGCGGTCAGCGCGTCGGTGTCTTCGTGGGCGATCACGCCCTTGGGCGTGACCACGTTGACGTCGAGGGTGGTCGCCATCAGTTCTTCTCGGCCAGCTTGGCAGCGGCGGCGCGGACGTCGTCGATGGTGCCGGTCATCGCGAAGGCCTGCTCGGGCAGGTCATCGCACTTGCCGGCCAGGATCTCCTGGAACGACCGCACGGTGTCCTCGCGGCTGACGTAGATGCCCTTGATGCCGGTGAAGGTCTCGGCGACGTGGAACGGCTGCCCCATGAAGCGCTCGATCTTGCGGGCGCGGGCCACCGTCTGCTTGTCGTCCTCGGACAGCTCGTCCATGCCGAGGATCGCGATGATGTCCTGGAGGTCCTTGTAGCGCTGGAGCAGGCGCTGGACCTCGCGGGCCACGCCGTAGTGCTCCTCGCCCACGACCGCCGGCGACAAGATCGTCGAGGTCGAGTCGAGCGGATCGACCGCCGGGTAGATGCCCTTCTCGGTGGATCGGTGCGGTTGAGCACCGTGGTCGCGTCGAGGCGAACGGCCGTGGCCGGCGCCGGGTCGGTGAGGTCGTCGGCCGGCACGTAGATGGCCTGCACCGAGGTGATCGACCCGTCCTTGGTCGAGGTGATGCGCTCCTGGAGACCGCCCATCTCGGTCGACAGGGTCGGCTGGAAAATCGACGGCCGACGGGATGCGGCCGAGGAGCGCCGACACTTCCGAGCCGGCCTGGGTGAACCGAAGATGTTGTCGACGAACAGCAGCAGGTCCTGCTTCTCGACGTCGCGGAAGTACTCGGCGATGGTCAGCGCCGACAGCGCCACCGCTGGCGGGCGCCGGGCGGCTCGTTCATCTGACCGAACACCATGGCGGTCTTCGACAGCACCGAGCTGCCGTCGAACAGCTTGGCCTCGGCCAGCTCGTGGAACAGGTCGTTGCCCTCGCGGGTGCGCTCGCCGACGCCGGCGAACACCGAGTAGGAACCCGACTTCTTGGCGACGTTGTTGATGAGCTCCTGGATGAGCACGGTCTTGCCGACGCCGGCGCCGCCGAACAGGCCGATCTTGCCGCCGCGGCGGTAGGGGGCCAGCAGGTCGATGACCTTGATGCCGGTCTCGAACATCTCGACGTTCACCGACTGGTCGGTGAACTTGGGCGCCGCGCGGTGGATCGGGCGGGTCTCGGTGTGCTTGACCGGGCCGGCCTCGTCGATCGGCGCGCCGATGACGTTCAAGATGCGTCCCAGCACGCCGGCGCCGACCGGCATCGAGATGGGCGCGCCGGTGTTCTTCACCGCGCCGCCGCGGACCAGGCCGTCGGTCGAGTCCATCGCCACGCACCGGACCATCTTCTCGCCCAGGTGCTGAGACACCTCGAGGGTGAGGTTGTCGGCGTTGCCGTCGATCGACGGGTTCGACACCAAGAGCGCCGTGTTGATCTCGGGCAGCTCGGACGAATCGAACGCCACGTCGACGACGGGGCCGATGACCTGGACGACGCGACCGAGCGAGTTGGGGGAGTAATCAGTGGCCATGGTATGCTCTCGGGAACGAGGGTTGATCTCGTGAACTAGTAAGTGGGGAGCGGGCCGGCGGCCCGCCGGGACTCAGCCCTTCAGAGCCTCGGCGCCGCCGATGATCTCGAGCAGCTCCTTGGTGATCGCGGCCTGGCGGGCGCGGTTGTACTGCAGGGTGAGCTTGTTGATCATCTCGCCGGCGTTCTTGGTGGCCGACTCCATCGCGCTCATGCGGGCGCCGAACTCGCCGGCGATGGTCTCGAGGGCCGCGCGGTACAGGCCGATCTGGACGTACAGCGGCACCAGCCGGGTCAAGAGCTCTTCCTTGCCCGGCTCGTAGTCGTAGTCGTTGCCGATGCCGGCCGCCGGCGCGCCGACCACCTTGTCGGGCACCACCGGCAGCACCTGCTTGGCGACGGTGGTCTGCGAGATGGCGCTCTTGAACTCGTTGTAGACGACGAACACCCGATCGGCCCGCCCCGACGTGAAGTCGTCGATGATGCGGGTCGCGGTCTCGCCAGCCACACCCAGCGCGGTGGGCCCGGCGGCGGCGCCGTCGAAGCTCACGATGTTGGCGTTGCGGCGGCTGAAGTACTGGTTGGCCTTCTTGCCCACCAGGCGCAGCGCCACCTCGCACCCGACCAGCTCCTCGCGGATCAGGGCCTCGGTGCGCTTGATGATGTTGGTGTTGAACGCGCCGGCCAGGCCGCGGTCGCTGGTGAACACCACCACGACCACCTTCTTGCCGTCGCGCTGCTCGAACAGCGGGTGGGCCTCGGTGCCAGCCACCTCGGCCAGCTCGCTGACCACCGTCGACAGCGCGGTCGCGTAGGGCCGGGCGGCGATGATCGCCTCCTGGGCCCGGCGCAGCTTGGCCGCCGCCACCAGCTTCATGGCGCGCGTGATCTTGCGGGTGTTCTTGACCGACCCGATGCGCTTGCGGATGGCCTTCAGCGACGGCATGTCAGGCCTTCTTGATCTCGGCGGAGAACTGCTTGCCGAACTCGGTCAGGGCCGCCTTGGCGGCGTCGGTGTCCAGCTTGCCGCTGGTGCGGATGCCCTCGATCAGCTCGGCCTTGCGGGCCTTGATGAACGACAAGAGCTCGGTCTCGTAGCGGCCCAGGGCCGCCAGCGGCAGCTCGTCGACGAAGCCGTTGGTGCCGGCGTAGATGACCAGCACCTGCTCCTCCATCGAAAGCGGCGAGTACTGGGCCTGCTTGAGCAGCTCGGTCATCCGCTCGCCGCGCTGCAGCTGGGCCAGGGTGGCCTTGTCGAGGTCGGAGCCTGAACTGGGCGAACGCCGCCTTCTCGCGGTAGGCGGCCAGCTCGAGGCGGAGGCGGCCGGCGACCTGCTTCATCGCCTTGTTCGGGCGGCGCCACCGACGCGCGACACCGAGATGCCGACGTTCACCGCCGGGCGGATGCCCGAGTAGAACAGGTCGGCCTCGAGGAAGATCTGGCCGTCGGTGATCGAGATGACGTTGGTCGTGGGCCGACACGCGTCGCCGGCCTGGGTCTCGATGATCGGCAGCGCGGTCAGCGAGCCGGCGCCGCGGTCGTCGGACATCTTGGCGGCGCGCTCGAGCAGGCGGCTGTGGAGGTAGAACACGTCG
This sequence comes from Kofleriaceae bacterium, assembly GCA_041389965.1. GTDB lineage: Bacteria > Myxococcota_A > Polyangia > Haliangiales > Haliangiaceae > UBA2376. Next base: position 362,516 of record JAWKQV010000006.1, read on the forward strand.
CCCGGGTACGCCTCGCGGCCCGGCGGGCGGCGCAGCAGGAGCGACATCTGGCGGTAGGCCACGGCCTGCTTTGGAGATCATCGTAGACGATGAGGGCGTGGCGACCGGAGTCGCGGAAGTACTCGGCCATCGTGACGCCGGTGTACGGCGCGATAACCAGCGGCGCCGGCTCGGACGCGCCGGCCACGACCACCGTGGTGTACTCCATGGCGCCGGCCTTGGTCAGGCGGTCGACGACGGCGGCCACCGTCGACTGCTTCTGGCCGATCGCCACGTAGAAGCAGAACATGTTCTGCCCCTTCTGGTTGATGATCGTGTCGATCGCGATCGCGGTCTTGCCGGTGCCGCGGTCGCCGATGATCAGCTCGCGCTGGCCGCGGCCGATCGGGATCATCGAGTCGATCGCCTTCATGCCGGTCTGCATCGGCTCGTGGACCGACTTGCGGTCGATGATGCCGGGCGCCTTGATCTCGACCTTGCGGGTGTGGGTGCCGACGATCGGCTTGCCGCCGTCGATGGCGTGGCCGGTGGCGTTGACCACGCGGCCGATCAGCTCCTCGCCCACCGGCACCTCGACGATCTTGCCGGTGCGGCGGACGGTGTCGCCCTCCTTGATGGTCTCGAACCGGCCGAGGATGGCGACGCCGACGTTGTCCTCCTCGAGGTTGAGCACCATGCCCTGGACCTTCTCGCCGCCGCCGCCCTCGAAGTCGAGCAGCTCGCCGGCCAGCGCGCCCGCCAGGCCGTACACGCGGGCGATGCCGTCGCCGGCGGTCAAGACCGTCCCGGTCTCGGTGACCTGGACCTTCTTGTCGTAGTTCTCGATCTGCTTCTTGATGATGTCGCTGATCTCGGCGGCGCGGATGTCCATGGCGGTTCCTTCGATGTTCCCTGGTGAGGGTCCGGGCGGTTCGGAAAGCGAGTGGCGTCGGGGCTGGCGACGTCGGTTACTTGGACAGCTGGTCGCGCAGGACGCGCAGCTGGGTGCGGAGGCTGCCGTCGTAGACGACGTCGCCGACCTTGGCGACGACGCCGCCCAGGAGCGCCGGGTCCTCGCGCTTGGTGATGACCACCCGCTTGCCCGACAGCTTCTCGAGGGTGGCGGTCAGCTGGGTCAGCTGGGCCGCGGTCAGCGCGGTGGCCGACACCACGTCGGCAGCGACCCGGCCGGCCCGCTGCTCGATCATGAGGTCCAGCTCGCGCGCGATGTCGGGCACCACGGCCAGCCGCTCCTTGTCGAGCAGCAGGTTGCAGAAGGTCTTGGTCAGCGGCAGGGCGCCGATGCGGCCCAGCAGCTGGTCGACGATGGCTCGGCGCTGGTCGCGCTTGAACGACGCGTTGCCGAGCACCGGTCCCAGCTCCGGCAGCGCCTTGTAGGCGGCGGCCAGGGCGCGGAGGTCGGCGCCGACCTTGTCGACGCTGTTGCCGGCGATCGCCAGGTCCATGATGGCCCGCGCGTAGCGACGGGCGAGGCTTCCAGCCTGCATCAGACGGCTCCCTTGGTGGTCGCGCCGAGCGCGGCGGCCTCGACGTCGCGGATGAACCCGTCGACCAGCGCTGCGTGATCGGTGGCGGTGGTCTTGTCGCGCAGCAGCTGCTCGGCGGCGGTCGCCGCCGCCACCGCGACCTCACGGGCCAGCTCGACGCGGGCCCGCTGGATCTCCGCGGCGATGCGCAACTCGGCGTCGCGCTTGACCGCGGCGGCCTGCTTCTCGGCGTTGGCCAGGATGCGGGTCTTGTCGGCCTCGGCGTCGGCCCGCATGCCCTTCAGCATGCTGTCCATCTCGGCCTCGGACGCCGACAGCTTGGCGTTGTACTCGTCGAGCTTGGCCGCCGCCTGCTTGCGCAGCTTGGCCGCCTCGTCGAGGGCGCCCTTGATCTCGTCAGACCGGGTCTCGGCCATCTTGCGCGCGGCCGGCCCGCCCAGCTTGGCCAGGATGACCAGGAGGATACCGAAGTTGAGCAGCATGAGCACGAACGGCGCGCTCATCGGCTCCTCGTCGTGGCCGGGCTCGAGCGGCTCGTTGCCGAGCTTGCCGTCGCCCATGGGGCCGCCGAGGATGTCCTTGTTGCGGTAGCTCAGCTTGAACCAGTTGTAGTGCGTCGTCGGATCGCCATGGCCGCCGCCGTGGGCCTCGCCGTGGCCAGCCTCGCCGGCGCCTTCGGTCGGCACGGGCGCCTCGCTGGGCGCGCCCTCGCCGGGGACCTGGAGCTTGATCGCCTCGGCTTGGGCGTGCGCGACCACCGGCGCGCCGCCGAGGGTGGCGACCAGCGCGAACGTACGGATGAACGAGCGCATCAGGCGATCTCCCGACCGAGGAGCTGCTTGGCCATGCGGCGCGCGATGAGCTGGGCCTGGGGCACCAGCTCGGCCCGCGCCGTCTCGGTCTCACGGGTCACGGTCGCGGTGGCTTCTTCCAGCGCGCGCTGGGCCGAGGTGCGCGCCTTGTCCGACACCTCGCGCTCGTGCGCGGCGGCCTCGGCGCGGATCTTCCGCTGCTCTTCCGCCGCCTTGGCGACCGTGGTCGCCAGCTTGGCCTCGTAGTCGGCCAGCTTGCCATCGGCCTCGGCGCTCATGCGCTCGGCCTCGCCGCGCGCACCGTCGATGCCGGCGATGCGCTTGGCCCGCAGCTTCAGAAACGGCTGAAACAAGAGCTTGTTGGCGACGAAGAACATCACCGCGAACAGGACGAGCTGCAGGAGCACCGTCAGATCGATATCGATCAGCGGCTGGTTGCCTGTGGCGACCTCGACCAGTGCCGTCGGGTTCATCATAACCTCTTGGAAATCCTTGCGTCTTGGCGATTTACCGCGGCGCGGGGCGCTTATACGGTGCAGCGCCGCAGGCTGTCAACCCAGGGATGCCGCGGGCCTGGGAGATCGACTGCGACAATCCGACGCGGATCCCCCCTCCCAGGGGCTCAGGGCGGCCTTGAGTCCATCCGGATGGCGGCGTAGGGTCCCGCGACCGATGCGCCGATCCCTCTTCCTATCGATGGCCGCGGTGGCGGGCTCGTGCTCGTTCAACCCGAGCGGCACAGGCGGCGGGATCGACGCGCCCGTGCCGGTGGACGCACCCGTGACGGTAGACGCGCAGGCGCCGGTCGACGCCCCGATCGACGCCGACGTGAGCTGCCGCCTGCGCCGCGCCGCGGCTGGCACGCCTGGCAACCTGATCGGCGACACCGCCACGACCGCGACGGTCGGCAACCTCGACTGCGGCCCTGACGCGCTGCCGATCGGCGCCTCGGTGTTGCTCAGCAACCAGAACACCTGGGGCCAAGACGGCGGCGGCGGTGGGCTGCGGCCGCCTGGGGCCTACCAGTTCTCGCTGGTGTGCGGCGCGGTGACGCTCCACGGCGACGGCACCGGCACCGTCGGCACGCCCACGACCACCATCCGGCGCATCGGGGCCGGCAACTTCGGCTGGACCCCGGCGTCGTCGTCGAGCCTCGCCACCTGCCCGCCCGGGTGGATCCTCGGCGGCCTGAGCGTCCACGGCGCCGAGCCGCCCGGCGGCATGCCGTATTTCAACAACGTCGCCATCACCTGCTACCAGATCGGCGTCGACGGTATCCCTACCGGCCAACAGCAGGTCGTGCCGATCGTGGGCTCGGGCACGGTCACCGCCGACCCAGCCTCGGGCGAGTGTGCGGCGTCGGGCATCGCCAACGCTGCCGCGGTCGGGGTGGGGGTGTACGCCACCGCCGGCATCGACGCGGTGGCCCTGTCGTGCGCACCGCTGGTCTGTCAGTAGCCCGCGCTCGGTTCGACAGCACCCACCGGCCGGAGTAAGGTCCGCGGCCGATGCAGCCCGCCGTGATCTCCGCGCCGCCGCCGCTCGTCGTCGACGACCTCGGCCGGTGCGCCTACCGCACGGCGTGGGCCCAGCAGCTGGCCCTGGTCGAGGCCCGCAAGGGCGGCGCCGGCACCGACCGGCTGCTGCTGGTCGAGCACCCGCACGTGTTCACCCTGGGCCGGGCCCAGCGGGCGCTGGCCAACGTGCTGGCCCCCGGCGAGGTCGAGGTGGTCGAGGTCGAGCGCGGCGGCGACGTGACCTACCACGGCCCGGGCCAGCTGGTGGCGTACCCCATCGTGCTCCTCGGCGACGGCGAGCGCGACCTGCACAAGTTCCTGCGCAACCTCGAGGAGGCCGTCATCCGCGCCTGCGCGACGTTCGGGCTGGCCACCGATCGCGAACCCGGCGCCACCGGGGTGTGGTGCACCACCGCGGCCGGGGCCCGCAAGAAGCTGTGCTCGATCGGCATCGCGTGTCGACGGTGGGTCACCTTCCACGGCCTGGCGCTCAACGTCGCCACCGACCTGGCGTACTTCCAGCGCATCAACCCATGCGGGTTCGAGGCGTCGGTGATGACGTCGATGGCGGTCGAGCTGGGCCGCCCGCTGACGGTGGCCGAGGTGGCGCCGGTGGTGGCGCGCGAGCTGGCGGCGGTGTTGGGACGGACCCTGGCGTGACGGTCGACGTCGCCGCGCCGCGCCCGCGCTGCCCGCGCTGCCGCCGGCCGACCTCGGTGTGCTACTGCGCCCACGTCGCCGCGCTGCCGACCGCGACCCGGGTGGTCATCCTCCAGCACCCGCGCGAGCGCGACGTCGCCATCGGCACCGCGCGCATGGCCAGCCTGTGCCTGCCCAACTCCGAGCTGCACGTCGGTGTGCGCTGGGACGGCCACGCCGCGCTCGCGCGCGCGCTGACGACGCCGGGCCGAACGCCCATCTTGTTGTACCCGGGGCCGGGCGCGCGCGATCTGCTGACCGAGCCACCACCCGGCCCGGTGACGCTGGTCGTCGTCGACGGCACCTGGTCCCAGGCCAAGACGGTGGTGCGCGACAACCCGGTCTTGCACGCGCTGCCGCGCTACGCGTTCGTCGCGCCCGAGCTGTCGCAGTACCGCATCCGGCGCGAGCCCGACGACGCCTTCTGCTCGACCATCGAGGCGCTGATGCACGCGCTGGGCGCCCTCGAGGGCGAGCCGGCCCGGTTCCGGGCGATGCTCACGCCGTTCCGCGCCATGGTCGACACCCAGCTGGCGCGCCAGGCCACCGCGCCGACGCCGCGCACCCGCAAGCCGCGCCCGGTGCGGCCGCCGTGGGCGCGGCTGCCCGTCGAGATCCGCGACCGCTGGGCCGACCTGGTGTGCGTGGTGGGCGAGGCCAACGCGTGGCCGCACCTCGAGGCCGCGGCCCACCCGCCCGATCAGCTGGTGCACTGGGTGGCCCACCGCCCGGCCACCGGCGAGACCTTCGCCGCGGTGGCCGCGCCGGCCGGCGCGCTGGCGCCGTCGACGGCGTTCCACACCCGCCTCGACGAGGCCGCGCTCCTGGCGGCGCCGCCTCGGGCCCAGCTGGTCGCGGCCTACGCCGCGTTCGCCCGCCCGACCGACCTGGTGTGCGGCTGGGGCCACCACAGCGTCCAGCTGTTCTTCGGCGCTGGCGGCGAGGTGCCCCTCCCGATCCTCGACGTGCGCGCCGCCACCCAGCGCGCGCTGCACAAAAGCTTCGGCAGCCTCGAGGACTTCGCCGCCACGCTGGGCCCGGCGCCAGCGCCGGTCGCCCCCGGTCGCGCCGGCGCGCGGGTGACGCTGCTGGCCCAGATCTGCCACGCCTGGCGCGCCCAGTTTCCGTGACGCCTCGCCGCGGCGGGCGGCGGCGGAAAGGGCTCGCTGCGGACATTGTGCAGGGCGTGTGGCTCGTCGATAGTCCCCGGCCATGAAGCCCACGTGTCGGACTCTCGTGGTGGTCGGCCTCGCCGTCACCTCCCTCGCTGGTTGCAAGAAGAAAGAAGCGGGCGCGCCCGCTGCCACCGGGTCCGCCGAGCCGGCGCCGGCCGCGCCACCGGCCATGGCGCCCACGCCCCCCGCCGCCCCTCCGGTCGAGCCGCCCGCCCCGGCCAAGGCCCAGCCGCCCGCGATCGCCGCGCCCAAGGGGCTGTTCGGCTGCAACCAGGGCGACCGCGCCCCGCTGGCCGGCGCGCAGGCCAAGGCCCTGCCGTTCAAGCTGACGTCGTGCCCGACCATCCCGAGCGTGTTCGGCGGCCTCGCGTGGGGCATGGACGCGCCGACCGCGCTCAAGGTCAGCAAAGCCAAACAGAGCGCCGGCTACCAGGGCGCCGTCGAAGGTCAGCTGAAGGTCGGCAAGCTGCGCTTCACGCTCGGCTTCAACGACGTCGGCCACGCCGACAGCATCTTCTTCGCGACCAACCAGGCCGCGGTCGACGCCATGCTCGCCGCCTGGGGCCCCGCGCTCAAGGTCAAGGACCTCTCCGACGAGCTCATGCTGTGGTTCAACCCAGCCGCGCAGACCCGGGTCGAGGTCAAGCCCGACACCAGCGAGCCCGGCCGCTACTACGTGCGCTTCTACGGCTACACGCCGATCGCCGAGCTGTTCGCGGCCGACGGGCTGCTGAGCAAGCCGCTCATCGGCGCGGCGCCGGCCAAGGTCGCAGAGCTGGTGCCCGACCTCATCCGGGTCGAGTCGAGCGACGCCGCCGCGGCCAAGGTCGCGGCCATGGGCCTCGACGACAAGGCCGCGGCGATCGCCAGCTGGGCCGGAGCCGACAAGGGCAAGGCGGAGCTGGTCTTGCTCGGCACCGCGACCAAGAGCTTCTTCAACCTGTCGCTGCGCTTCAAGAACGATCAGCTCGTCGAGTACGGCTCGCTTATCGACACCATGGACGACTTCCGGCGCTGCGCGACGAGTACGCCGCCGAGGCTCGCGGCGGCGCTCGGCGCGCCGACGGCGGACAGCACGTTCGAGGACGGCGAGCCGACCTACGTGTTCGCCGCGCCGGGCGGCCACAAGGTGGTGCTCCGCGGCACCAGCGACTGGCACTTCGACATCACCAAGTAGGGGCGACGGCCGCGGCCGCTCACCGCGGCGGCGGCGGGGCCAGTGTGATGCCGCGCTCGCTCAGCAGCACGCCGGTGGCGTAGAGCCGCGTCGCGGTGGCCTTCTGGTGGTCGAGCAAGGCGGTCAGCTCGGCGACCTGCGCCGCGGCCAGCTCCTCCTGGCGCTGCGCGACCAGGAAGTTCGACGACGTGCCGTTCAGGAACTTGCGCTGCTCGAGGTCGAGCCCGTCCTCGGCGAGCTTGCGGAACCGCGCCGCCGCCGCGACCTGGCGCGCCGCGCTGGCCTGGCTCCGCACCGCGTCGCGCACCTCGATCCAGATGCGCTGGAGCGCGGCCTCGCGGCGGGTCGCGACGATCTGCTGCTGCCGGCGCTGGATGTCGACGGTGGCGCCGGTGGCCCGCCCCAGCGGCGTCCAGGTCAGGTCGAGCATCACCGTCCAGCCGCGGGCGTCGGCGCCGCCCAGCTCGCGCAGGCTGGCCCCCGCCGCCGGGGCCTGGCCGATGAGCGCGCCGGTCAGGCCCAGGTCGATCTTGGGCAGCCGATCGTTGGCGGCCTGGCGCACGCCCAGCCCCGCGGCCTCGACGTCGATGTCGAGCTGGGCCGGCTCGGGCCGGTTGGCCAGCGCCACCGCCAGCGCGTCCTCGGCGGTGAGCGGGCTGGGCGCGAACGTCGGCCGCTCGACCGGGACGATGGCGCGGCGCCAGTCCTCGCGCGGCAGGTTCATCACCGCGCGCAGGCGGTCCCACGCCGCGTCGACCGCCTGCTCGGCCTGCACCTGCTGCAGCTGACGCTGGGCCAGGGTGCTCTCGGCGCTGATCAGATCCGACGGCGGCAACACGCCGGCGTCGATCTGGCGCTGGGTCAGCTCCAGCTGCGCCTCGGCCCGCCGCGCCGAGCGCACATCGAGGTCGTGGCGGTACAGCGCGGCCACCACGTCCCAGTACGCGGTCTCGGTGCGCAAGACGACGTCGGCGATCGCCACCTCCAGCTGCCGGCGCTCGCGATCCGACGCCAGCCGCGCCCGCAGGATGGACAGCCGCGGGATGACCAGGTCCAGCGAGAACCCGCGCAACAGCGGCTGCGACACCCGCACGCTCGCGGTCGAGCGCACGTTGAGATCGGCCACCGCCGCCGACGAGCTCGACCGCTCGCGCGCCAGGTCGAGGTCGACCCCGAGGGTGAGCCCGGTGGCGAAGCGCTGCTGGTAGGACAGGCCCAGCGTATCGGCCACCGAGGTGTTGATGGTGTCGGGCGAGCCCTCGAGCACGCTCGACGACGGCGTCCGGACGTCGCCGTGGCGGTAGCTGACGCCGAGCACCGGCTCGCGCTCGCCCGCCGCCACGTCCAGCCCGCGACCGGCGATGGCCACCGCCTCGCGCTCGAGCACCACGTCGAGGTTGTTGCGCAGCGCGACCTGGATCGCGTCGACCAGCTCGAGCTGCCAGGCCGCCGCGGGGTCCACGCCGGCCGGCAACGCGGGCGCGGTCGTCACGAACTCGGGCGGCTGGTACGCCGCCGCGGCCGGCGTCGGTTGCGCCGCGGCCAGCCCGGGACCGGCCAGCGGGACGGCGACCGCGGCCGCGACGAGCGCGGCGGTGAGGGAGGGGGCGCGGGGGGCGACAGGCTTCACGAGCGGCTCCGGGGGCGAGGGGGCGAGGGGGGCGGCGCGGCGGGGGCCAGGGTCATTCGCTGTGCAGCGCGGCGATGGGGTCGAGGCGGGCCGCGCGCACCGCCGGGTACAGGCCCGACGCGACGCCGACCGCGACCGACACGCCCAGCGACAGCGCCACCGACCAGGTGGTCACCACCGTCGGCCAGCTGGCGTAGGCCGCGACCGCCCGGGCGATGCCGACGCCGATGGCGACGCCGAGCAGGCCGCCCAGCATCGCCAGCGCGAACGCGGTGACCAGGAACTGGAACCGGATGTCGGCCCGCCGGGCGCCGACCGCGCGCCGCACGCCGATCTCGCGGGTCTGCTCGAGCACCGACGCCAGCATGATGTTCATGATGCCGATACCGCCGACCAGGAGCGAGATGCCGGCGATCAGGCCCATCACCAGGCTGAACAGCCGCTGGGTCTGGGCGCTGTGCTGGAGCAGCGCCTCGGGCACCACGATCTCGTAGTCGACCACGCCGCCGTGCAGGCGGTCGAGCAAGGTCCCGACGACGGCGCCGGTCTCCCGGGCCGGGGCCCGGGGCGCCAGCCGGACCACCAGCTCGGTCAGCGGCGACTTCAGCGGGTCGCGATCGAGCTTGCGCAGCGCGGTGGTCAGCGGCAGGTAGATCTCGCGCTCGGTCGAGCTGACCGCCACGCCCTGCACCGCGGTGGCGGCGGCCGGCTCCGGCGCCAGCACGCCGATCACCTCGAACCACACGTCGTTGATCTTGAGGTCGCGGCCCAGCGCCGTGTCCGCGCCGAACAGCTCGCGCCGGACCGCCGCGCCGATGACCGCGACCTGGCCGTGGTGGGTCTCGTCGGCGGCGTCGAAGAACCGGCCCTCGGACAGCGCGAACGGCGTGACCTCGCGGTGGCGGTGGCCCACGCCGTACACCCGGGCCTTGGTCTTGCCGCTGCCCGACAGGATCTTGTAGGGCTCGATCTCGAGCCGGGCCGCGGCGAACTCGACCCCGGGCACCGCCTCCTCGATGGCCTCGACGTCGCGCTGGGACAGCCCGATCGACTTCTTGCGGATCTCCTCGAGCTCGTCGGGCTTGTAGGTCTTGGCCCGCACGACCACGTTGCGGGTGCCCAGCCGATCGATCAGCGCCAGCGCCTCGCGCTCGGCGCCGGCGCCGATCGACAGCATCGCGATCACCGCGCCGACGCCGAACATCATGCCCAGCGTCGTCAGCAGCGTGCGCAGCTTGTGGTCGGCCAGGTTGTCGAGGGCCACCCCCAGCGCGTCGAGCAGGCGCCTCACGGTGCGCCCTCGCCGGCCGCCGCGCCGCCCGGTGTGCCGGTCGAGTCCGACCCCGCGCCCGCCCCGCCCAGGACCGTGTCGGTCGCGACCGTGGGGTCGCGCAGCGCGATGCGATCGCCCGCCGCCAGCCCGGCGGTGACCACGACCCGGCCGGCCGTCGCCGGACCCAGCGTCACCGGCACCGCCTCGAAGCCGCGCGGGCCCTGGCGGTAGACCAGGTTCTCGTCGCCGCGGCTGATCACCGCCTGACGCGGCACCACCAGCGCGTCCTCGTCGGCCAAGGTCAGCGTCGACCGCACCCGCTGGCCCGGCTTCATGAGCGCGCGCTCGGTGGTGTCGAGCGCGATGACCACCGCGAAGTACTGCACCGGCGAGCTGGCCAGGCGTGGCTTGGCCAGCTTGTCGACCAGGCGGATCTTGCCGGTGAACACCTGGCCCGGGCGCGCCTCGATGGTGACCTCGGCCGGCTGGCCCTCCTTGAGCCCGTTGGCGTCGACCTCGAGCACGAACACCTCGGCCTCCATCTCGTCGAGCAGCGGGATCTCGGCCACGCCCTGGCCCGGCCACAGCTGGTCGCCGACCCGGGGCACCGCGCCACGCCAGCCGCGCAGCAACACCAGGATGCCGTCGTGGGGCGCCCGCACCTCCATCCGCTCGAGGGCCGACGTGGCGTGGGCGATGGTCAGCTCGGCCCTGGCCCGCTCGACGCCGATGACGCCGGCCTTCGAGCGCGACAGCGAGCGCTCGATCTGCTTGACCTGCTCGGCGTGGGTCTGGCGGGCGCCGGCCAGCTGCTCGTCGATCTCGGACTCGACGATCTGGTTGCGCGAGAACACCTCGCGGTCCTTCTGCTGGAACTGCCGGGTGCGCTCGAGCTCCTGCCCGGCCAGCGCCGCGGTGGCGTCGCGCCCGGCCACGGCGGCGGCCGACTTGATCTGCTCCTGGGCCAGCCGGGCCTGGGCCATCGCCAGGTCGGCCTCGCCGTCGCGCAGCGCCCGGGCCGGCTCGGTTTGATCGAACCGGATCACCACGTCCCCGGCCTTGACCAGCGAGCCGTCCTCGACGAGCCACGCCAGCTTCATCGGCCCGCCGGCGCCGCCACCCTGCGGCACGGTGAGCGGCGTGGCCTTGACCGCCCGCAGCGCGCCCTCGGTGGTCACCCGGCGCACGAACCGCTCCTGGCTGACCACCATCGTCGGGATCGGGGCCGGCGCCGCGGCCCGCGTGATCCGGCGCCAGCCGAGCCACCCGCCGCCGCCGACCAGCGCCAGCACCACCAGCGTCAGCGCGAGCTTCTTCACGGCGCCCCCCGGGTCGGATCGATGCGTGACACCCGGTCGCCGACCGCCAGGCCGGAGACCACCTCGATCGTCGTCGCGTTGCGCCGGCCCAACGTCACCGGCACCGCGGTGACCTCGCCGCCCACCACCCGGTACGCCACCGGACCGGCCGCGGTCACGAACACCGCCGCCACCGGGACCACCACCACGTCGGGGATGCGCGCGGTCTCGATGTCGCCGCGGAACCGCATGCCCGGCCGCAGCGGCTGCCCGTCGGTGTCGGTGAGCCGGAGCTTCACCTGGGCCACCTTGCTCGGGTCGGTGTCCGACCGCGCGCCCACGTTCTTGGCGATGTCTTGCACCTCGCCGTGCAGCTGGACGTCGGGTAGCGCGTCGAGCCGCAGGCTGACCGGCTGGCCGTCGGCCACCCGCGCCAGATCCACCTCGTCGACCAGGCCGCGCCCGATCATGTGATCGAGGCTGACCACCTGCACCACCGCCTGCATGCGCCAGACGCTGTCGCCCACCTTGCGCTTGTCGCCGCGCCAGCTGGTCGGATAGACCACCGTGCCCGCCCGCGGCGCCGCGATGGTCATGGCGGCGATGTTGCGCTCGACGCCAGTCAGCCGACCCTTGGCGTAGGCCAGCTGCTCGGCCAGGCTGGCCAGCTCGGCGGCGTCGGCCCGGGCGGTGGCGGCGGCGTGGTTGCGGGCCCGCTCCAGCGCCAGCTCGGCCAGCCGGTGATCGGCGGCCAGGAGCTTGAGTTCGATCGCCGCGGTCTGGTCGGCCAGCGCGCCGGCCTTGAGCGCGGCCTTGCGCAGAGTGGCCTCGGCCTCCTCCAGCCGCAGCGCCTCGTCCTTGCGCGCGAGCGCCGCGTCGATGCGTCGCTTGGCCAGCTTCTGCGCCGCGGCGTCGGCCTCGTTGCGCAGCGAGTCGAGCTCCTGCTCCAGGTTCGACGCGTCGAACCCCACCACCGGCGCGCCGGCCGCGACCTCGTCGCCCTCGTCGGCCAGCTGCGCGATCTTGAACTCCCACACGTCGGGCAGCGGCGGCGGCATCACGTCGGTCGAGTCGACCGCCTCCAGCTCGCCGGTGACCTCGACCGTCAGCACCAGGTCGCCGCGGGTCACCACCACCAGCGCGTCATCGGGCGGCGCGCTGCTGCACGCGGCCAGCACCACCGCCACCGCGCCAGCCAGCAGCGCCCTCACGGCCCACCGCCCAGCTCGACCACGTCGTCGACGGCCAGGCCGCCGGTCACCACGCAGGCCTGGGCGTCGCACGGGCCCAGCTCGATCGCCCGCGTCGCCCCGCCCGGCACCCGCGCCACCGCGCCGCCCGCGCCGACCCGCACCGCGCCGCGCGGCACCAACGTCACGCCGGTGACCGGCGCGCGCCGCACCTCGACCTTGACCGACATGCCGGGGCGCAGCTCCTGGTCGGCCCGCGGCGTGAGCGTGAGCGTCACGTCGAACGCCTTGCGCAGCGAGGTCCGGCTCTTGCTGCGCGCCACCGGCGTGATCGTCGTGACCGCGCACGGCAGCGCGGCGTCGGGGAACGCGTCGAGGACGCAGGTCCCGGCCAGGCCGACGTCGAGCTGGCCGTCGTCGACGTCGGACAGCTCGGCCTTCACCTCGAGGCCGCCGGCCAGATCCGGCAGCGTGACCACCGGCCAGCCCGGCTGGGTGGTGTCACCGGCGTGCAGCTTGCGCCCCTCCCACGGGTGCTCCGCGACCACCACCACGCCGGCGCGCGGCGCGGTCAGCACCAGCTCGCCGATGGCGGCGGTGGCGTCGGCGATCATGCGCTGGGCCTTGGTCAGCTCGATCTGCTTGATGCGCAGGTCGAGCCCGGCGGCCTTCTTGGCGGCGGCCAGGGCCAGCTCCGCGGCCGCCACCGCAGCCTCGGCGCGCCGCAGCTCGAGCTGGCGCTCCTGGGCGGTGCGCCCGGCCAGCAGATCGGCCGGGACCGCGGCCAGCACCTGGGCCTTCGACAGCGCCACGGTCTTCTCGCGGACCTCGGCCTCCTGATCGGCCAGGCTCACCGCGGTGACGTCGCGCGTGCTGCGCAGGTCCATCTCGGCCTGGCGCACCTGCAGCTTCTTCTGCTCCAGCTGGCTGGTGAACGCCGAGTTGTCGAACTCGAGCACGCGGTCGCCGGCCTTCACCACCGCGCCGTCCTCGGCCATCCACCGGATCGCCAGCTGCCACGAGTCGGTCCGCGGCGTGGTCAGCACCTCCGCCGACGTGGCCACCAGCTCGCCGGTCAGCAGCACCCGCGGCGCCAGGTCGCCGGTGGTGACCCGGGCACGGCGCGGACCGTCCGCGCCACGCGCGCCACCGGCCCGGGCCCGGTCGCACGCACCCGCGCCGACGGCCAGCGCCGCGGCCACCACCACGCCGCCCGACCGCGCGCTCACGCCGGCACCCCCGCGTAGGCCACGTCGCGGCCAGGGCCATCGGCGACCACCCGCCCGTCGGCGATGCGGATCGCGCGCTGGCACCGCGCCGCGATCGCCGGCTCGTGGGTGACCATCACGATGGTGTTGCCCTCGGCGTGGAGCCGGTGGAACAGGCCCATGATGTCCTCGCTGGTGGCCGAGTCGAGGTTGCCGGTCGGCTCGTCGCACAGCAGCAGCGACGGCTCCGTCACCAGGGCCCGGGCGATGGCGGTGCGCTGGCGCTGGCCGCCCGACATCTGGTTGGGGCGGTGCCGCGCCCGTTCGGCCAGCCCGACCTTGCCCAGCGCGGCGGCGGCCCGGGCCAGGCGCTCGCGCGCGGGCACGCCGCGGTACACCAGCGGCAGCGCGACGTTCTTGACCGCCGTCGAGCGCGGCAACAACTGGAAGCTCTGAAACACGAAGCCGATCTGGCGGTTGCGGGCCCGGGCCCGGTCGTCGTCGGACAGATCCTGCACGTCCGTCCCGTCGAGCCGGTAGTGACCGCTGGTGGGCGTGTCGAGGCAGCCCAGGATGTTGAGCAGCGTGCTCTTGCCCGACCCCGATGTGCCGATGATGGCCACCATCTCGCCCCGGGCGATCTCGAAGCCGACCCCGGCCAGCGCGGCGATGCGCTCGTCCCCCATCTGGTAGTAGCGCGTGATGTCGCGCAGCTCGATTAGCGGTCCTGCCACGTTCGATCTCCAATCAAGCTCGGCCCCGGCGCATTCCCGTCACCGCGCTGGCAGCGACGCGGCCCCACGTCGCGTCGTCCTCAGGTTCGAGCCTCATGGCACTGCACCAGCCGTGCCACCGTCGTGATCGGCCACAGCGGCGCTGGCGCGAGCCATCGCCTGCCGACCGCGCCATTGTGGCAGAGCTTGTGTCGACAAGTTGCCAATCGACACGCTCGATCCGGCGAGGTTGCGCATCCGCGTGTCGGCGTCCCGGCACCAGTCCCGCTGTCGTCAACCCCGACGATCGCCGTGGCGAGGTCCGCACCCTACTGCAGCTGGTAGCCGGCCAAAAACGCGATGCCGGTCAGCGTGCCGCCGTCGAGGAACGCCGGCGTGATCTCGAGCGACGCGTTGAACGCGTGCTTGGCCTCGGGGTTGAACGTGTAGCCGGCCCGCAGGTCGAGCCCGAGCCCGCTGTCGCTGCTCGAGCCGGCGCCGTCGACGACGACCTGGCCGATCCCCACCCCGATGCCGCCCCCGAGCCAGACGTTGTCGGTCGCGAAGTACTGCACCGACGGGCCGAAGAAGGCCTGGGTGATGTGGCCGCCACTCTCCGAATAGGTGACGCCGGCGGCGCGCAGCGTGATCGCCAGCCGGGGGTTCAGGTAGCCACCGATGCCGAGATCGAGCCCGCCCAGACCGTTCTGGGAGTCGGAGTTCCCGTTGTCGGCGTCCGCCCGGAGAATGCCAAAGCCGAGGTTGGCCTCGAACGCCAGCCCGGTCCGCACCGCCGGTGCCGGCGCGACGTAGGCCCCTTGCATGGGCTGCGCGGTCGCCGTTCCCGCCAGCATCAACACGCCAATTCCCATCACGCACTTGTTCATGTCTCGAACCTTCCTGGCGCGGCACACCGCGCGTCGAACGACCGCGGCAACCCTACCAGCGTCGCCGACGGCAGCGCAGCCCACGATCCTACCTTTGTTGTGACCCGTGTCACCCCGGCGTCGGCGCCGTCACGTCAGCGATAGCCCTGGGCCTGCAGGTTGAACAGCGTCGCGTAGCGGCCCCCGGCGGCGACCAGCTCGGCGTGGGTGCCGCGCTCGAGGATCTGGCCGCCGTCGAGGACCACGATGGTGTCGGCCATGCGCACCGTCGAGAAGCGGTGCGAGATGACGATGGCGATCTGGTCCTTGGTGCGCTCGCGGAACCGATCGAAGATCGCCACCTCGGCGGCGGCGTCCATCGACGCGGTCGGCTCGTCGAGCACCAGGATGTCGGCGTCCTTGCGCATGAACGCCCGCGACAGCGCGATCTTCTGCCACTGGCCCAGCGACAGCTCGCGGCCGTCCTTGAACCACTTGCCCAGGCGGGTGTCGAACTTCGCCGGCAGCTCGTCGATGACCGGGGCCGCCAGGCCCTGCTCGGCCGCCACCGCCCACCGCTCGCGATCGTCGTAGGCCTGCTCGTCGCCGGCGCCGATGTTCTCGCCGACGGTGAGCTGGTAGCGCACGAAGTCCTGGAAGATGACGCCGATGCGCCGGCGCAGCGCCATCGGCTCCCACGCCGGCACCGGCGTGCCGTCGACCAGCACCTGGCCGCTGGTCGGCCGGTACAGCCCGGCCAGCAGCTTGATGAGCGTGGTCTTGCCCGAGCCGTTCTCGCCGACGATGGCCAGCTTGGAGCCGGGCGGCACGTGCAGCGACACGTTGGCCAGGGCCGCTGTGGTGGAGCCCGGGTACATGAACGTGACGTCGTCGAACCGCACGCCGTCGGTCGGATCGGCGCCCTCCGTCACCCCGCCGGTGCGCGGCGTGGTCGGCAGATCGAGCAGCTCGTACAAGGTCGACAGGTACAGGTTGTCCTCGTACAGGCCGCCGACGTCGCCCAGCACCGAGGCCAGCGCCGCCTGGGCCTGGCGGAACACTACGACGTACATGGTCATCGCGCCCAGCGTGATCTCGGCGGCGATGGCGGCCCACGCTACCCACAGGTACATCCCGTAGAACGCGACGGTGCCGACCACGCCCAGCGCCAGGCCCCACAGCCCGCGCTTCCACGCCAGCCTGCTGTCGCCCAGGTACACCAGCTCGAAGATCTCCTGGTAGCGGCGCAGGAACCGCGGCCCGATGTCGTAGAGCTTGACCTCCTTGGCGTGGTCGTCCCGGGCCAGCGCGCTCTCGAGGTAGGCCTGCTCGCGGGTCTCGGGGGTGCGCCACCGGAACAGCCGAAACGCGTCGCCGGAGAACTTGGCCTCGACGAGGAACGCCGGCACCGCCGCCGCCAACAGCACCGCCAGCGCCGCCGGCGAGAACCCGGCCAGGAGCGCGGCCAGGCTGGCCAGCGAGATCACCTGCTGGGTGATCGAGAACGTGCTCATCACCATCGACAGCGGCCGCGACGACGCCTCGCGCCGGGCCCGGGTCAGCATGTCGTAGACGTCGGCGTCCTCGAAGTGGGTCAGGTCGAAGTCGAGCGCCTTGTCGAGGATCATCACGTTGATGCGGTTGCCCAGCCGGGCCCGCAACAGCGAGCGCAAGATCGACAGCACCCGGCTGGTGGCGGCCAGCGCGATCGCCAGCCCCAGCTCTACGCCGACCCACATGAGCGCGTGGCGCCGCGCCACGTCCTCGCCGCTGGCCGCCGCGTGTACCACCGCGTCGACCAACCGCTTGCCGGTCCACGCCATGGCCCCCGGCATGAGCCCCAGCAGCACGCTGCCGACCAACAGCGAGATGGTGATGGCCCGGCTGGTGCTCCACACCAGGCCCAGCGCCCGGCGGGCGTAGCCGACCACGCCGAGCAGGTCGCGCAGTTGCGGGGCGGGGGGCGCCGCGGCGCCATAGCGCTGGGCCTTCGGTCGACGGACTGCCATTTTCCGCACTGTAGAGGCTGCGGCCCGGGGCAGCTACTCCCCGGATGGCGAGGCGACACCTATCGGTGCGTGCGGAGCCACGCCTCGGCGTCGGCCAGGGCCGGCTCCCAGCCGTCGGGGGCGGCGCGCCAGGTCTCGACGGCGGCGGTCACCAGCTCGACGGCCCGGGCCCGCGCGCGGCGGGGCAATGCCTGGCCCAGCGTCCACTGCGTCGACGCGACGAAGCCGGGGCCGATGTCGGCGCGCACCATCCGCGCGAGCGCGTCCTCGTAGGCGACCACGGCGCCGGCCGGATCGCCGAGCCCGGCCCGGGCGCCGCCGAGCGCCTGCATAGCGGTGGCGAGCTGGGCGTGATCGTCGCCGAGGACCTCGCGCAGGACCGGCAGCGCGGCGTCGAGCCAGGCCTTCGCCGTGGCGTGATCGCCGGCCAGGTTGAGCACCTCGGCGCCGTCGGCGCGGCACTGCATCGTCCGGGGATCGGCGTCGCCGTTGCTGAACGCCGCGATCTCGCAGGCGCGGCGGATCAGCGGCGCGCCGCGCTCGGGGTGGCCGAGGTCCCCGTGGATGGTGGCCTCGATGCTCAACAGGTAGCCGTACAGCGCGGTCCGCTCGCTGCCGGCGGCGCGCGCGCGCGCCTCGGTGATCGCCGCGAGCGCCTCGTCGTTGAGCCCGGCCGCGCGCAGGACCTCGGCCAGGTTGCCGTAGGTGATGACCCGGTCGAGGTGGCCCGGCGGCAAGATCTGGTCGGCCAGCGCGGCCGCGGCGCGCGCCTCGACCAACGCCGCGCTGGACTGACCCAGATTGCTCAGGTTCACCGCCAGCCGCATGCGGTACACGACCTCGGCCGGTGACCCCAGCGTCCCATCGCGCGCACTGATGGCGAGGGCGCGGCGGTAGGTCTCGACCGCGTCGGCGTAGTGTCCGTCACTCTCGAAGGCATAGGCCAGGCCCTGGACCAGGAGCCCGACGCTGGTCGCGATCTTGGCCTCGGCCAGGTCGAGGCCCCGGCGCAGCTCGGCCTCGCCCGCAGCCAGGTCGCCGTGATCGATGAGCGCGACGCCGCGGGCGTAGGCCAGCTGGACCTCGACCGCCGGTGGACGGTTCAGCCGAGCCGACGCCGCGTCGGCGTAGCGGGCGTACTCGAGCGCGCGGGTCGCGTCGCGGTCGGTGAACGCGGTCTGCTGCGCGAGCTGGAGCCACACCGCCGCGGCGATGTAGTCGTGGTGGACCCGCTCGGCCAGGGCGGCGGCCTGGCGCAGCGTCTCGCTACCCGCCGCCGTGTCCGTGCCGATGGTCTCGATGGTGCCGACGAGAAACAGGTGCTCAGCGGCCAAGGGCTCCCAGCCGACCGCGGCGACCGCTGGGGCCAGCGCCCGGGCGGCGGCGAGAGCCACGGAGGACGAGCGTTCATGGAATCGCTCATTCGCTATTGTTACAACAAGGATGCCGACAGACTCATCTTCACCGCTGATGTAAAGCACTACAAGATGTGCGAGAAGCAGTATGTCTGTGAACAACAACTTAGCATTCCTATCCTGCAGAGCAACGCTCGAGCATGGTCTTGAGAATGCGCCATCGTTCACGAA
This sequence comes from Kofleriaceae bacterium, assembly GCA_041389965.1. Classification (GTDB taxonomy): domain Bacteria; phylum Myxococcota_A; class Polyangia; order Haliangiales; family Haliangiaceae; genus UBA2376. The sequence goes on from JAWKQV010000006.1 coordinate 381,156, forward strand.
AGCGCTGATCCATGCCGGCTCGGCGCTAGCGATCACGCCCGGCCGCATCTTGCTTGGCAAGAAAGCCCTGCTCTATAGCGATGAGCGCTTGCGGAGCCATCTGTACGACGTGACCTCGCAAAAGGTCTCGTTGTGGAATTCGACAGAGGAAGGTCCGCGGATGCGCGCGTATCTCAGAGACGGTGGCCTTCCGGGTGCTGCAGATTACACTGACCGCGCGACGTGCCTGGTGCTCGACGTTGACGTCACGAAGCAGCTTTTCCGGCTTCTCGACGCGACGCACCGACACTTTGGAGTTGTCAGCGCAGCAATCGCCGGGCACGCGACGTATTCCTACGCTGAGAAGGAGGCGTTTCGCGAGGGTGTCGCCGGTGCGTGGGACGCCGCCACCGAGGCGCGCATCCAGTGGGACGCAATGAACTGGTGGAAGGCCCGCACCAAGCTCATCCGCCTGTCGCCGATCACGATCATCGGCCCCAGCATCTGGGCCCAGCTGCCGCCGATGCCGCGCTTCGACCCGATGCCCACCGTCGAGGACCTGGGCGCCTGCAAGCTTCTGCGGGCCTGGCCCTCCCTGTGCGAGCCGCGCGACCCCGCGTTCCTGCGGGGCACCCGCGCACTCCGCGCGTGGCTCTGGCCCTACACCATCCAGAACCCCGCCGACCACATCGACAACGACCCGCCCTGATGACGCGTGCCCGCGGCTTCGCCGAGCCGATCAAGGCCGGCCTGGCCAAGACCGACGAGCAGCACACGGTGATGGAGCGAGCGCTGTCGGACGCCCAGCGCTTCGATCCGAGCGAAGGCCGCTGGCGTGGCGTCACCGACAAGTACGTCAAGGGCGCCGACGCGAACCAGGCCCGGCTCGAGACGATCTACCGCGACCTGCGCACGTTCCAGGCCGACTGCGAGACCGCGCTCAAGGACAACGAGGCGCTGACCGCCGTGGACAAGAGCCTGCTGGCGCCGCTCCGTGAGATGATCGCCGCCGTGGCCGCGCTGCGCGACAAGGACCGCTCGAAGCTGTTCGGCATGCTCGCCAGCGATCGCCAGGCGTTCGTGAACGCCTCCGACGAGGTCCTCAAGGGCCAGAGCAACCCGCGCGTCGCCGCGTCCAACAAGTACGGCCGCGCCAAGCACCGCGAGCTGCAGCGCGACTCGAAGTTCGCGTGCGCCGAGGTCGAGTTCGCCGCCGGCGGCGGCTTCGCCGACTGCGTCAGCCACGCCCAGTGCACGGTCTGGGAGTTCAAGCCGAGCAGCTGGAGCGAGTCCGACGCCATCGACCAGGCCTCGCGATACGTTCCGGATGTCGACAAGGCGTTCCCGAAAGAGACCTCCGCCGGCAAACCTTGGGAAAAGTGCTGGCAGAGCAGTGGCCCAACGGGCGGCGACGGGTTCAAGGCCAAGGGCTACCTCTACCAGAAGTGCGAGTAGTGCAGGCTTCGCTCGCCTTCGCTTTCCACTTCGATCGCGCGATCATCGAAGAACTCGATCTCATCCAGAGGCTCCTCGCGCTCCCCCTTGGCTCGCGCAGCGTTCAAGATTTCATCAAGGTACAGACGTACATGCCGCTGGCGACCGGGAGGCTCAAGAAGCCTGCCCGGTTCAACTGGTCGCGCCTCCAGCGGACGGTCGGCCAAGGCGACGTGATCCTCTTCGGTCTCGGCACCGAAGCCGAACGAAGCGACCCGGAGAAAATCGAGATCCGGCTCAGGTGCATTGCGCCTGCGAATCGCGCGCTCACCGAGATGGATCTGCACCTGCCGTATGGATACCAGGGCCATCTCAGCCTCGGCGCTGCCGTGCTCGCCGGGTGTTCTGACGCAGATGGTCTCGTCGCCACCGTCTTCGAGCAGTTCGTGGTGCACATCGGTCTCGCCGCTGGGGTCGTCGTGGCGGCCCCCAGCCACTCGGAGGCGGTCGGAGTGGCGATCTGCAGCGGTGGCATGCCAGGCACCGAGCTCGACGCCCGTACCGGGCGCCTGTGGGGCGCCCGCCGGACCTGGGGCCCGTACGCCCGCGAGCCCGAGTGGGGCACGTTCCTGCAGCGCCGCCACGCCGACGCGATCGGCGGCCCCGCGGCGATCCGCGCCGCGGTCGAGCCGTTCGCGGTGCTCGAGGCCGGCGACATCGTCTACGTCCAGCTCACGCCCTACGCCGACGCCCTGTCACCGGCGGCCGAGGCCAAGCGGGTCGCGCTCGAGGCGCTGATGCAGCCCATCCTCGGCGCCCCGTCGAGTCGCGCGCCGTGAGCCGCGACTCGGTCCAGCCGCACACCACGCGCCGCCGGCGCGCGCCTATCCTTGCCGCGACCGGCGCCCCGGCGCGCCACGAACGACGACGCGCAACGCCCCGGAGGTCCGTCTCCAGACCAGGGGCCGGGGCCGCGTCCCTGGCGTGCCCTGGCGTCTCGCTGGCCCGCTTCGCGGTGGCGCGGCGCGCCGATGCCCCGGGCCTAGCAAGCACAGCCGGGCCCCAGGTTGCAGGTGCGGCTGCAGGAGATGCACGAGTCGCCGCAGGGGCAACCCCGCGAGCAGAACTTGCAGCACGAGCGCCGAGACTGGCGCTCCTCGGCTCGGGCTCGGCGTTCCTCTTCGCGCGCCTCGCGGGCCTCGTCGGCGCGACGGCGCTTCGCCGCGCGGGCTTCGTCGGCCGCGGCCTGCCGGGCGGCCTTCGCCAGCTGGGCGCGCAGGGCGACCAGCTCCGGCGATGGCCCGGCGCGATGCTGGACCTGTTCGAGCGCGCGCAGCGCCGCCTCCGCGGTGGTCAGCGACGCGAGGCGGTCCGCCGCCGACGCCGCGGCGCGCGCGCGTGACGCGCCCCGGTCGACCGCGTCGCGGAGCCCCGCCGTCACCCGCGCCACGAGCTTGTCGGCGGACGTCGGATCGCGGGGCCGCACCCGGGCCGCGCGGTCGATGGCGCACGTCCACTCCTCCCGCGCCGCGCATTCCAGGCCCAGGGCCACGTCGAGCTGCGCGGCCAGCGCCAGGGCCGGTGGGCTGCTGCGCCCGGCCTCGGACATCTGCCCCAGCGTGGTCTGGGCCAGGTCGAGGCGGTGGTTCCCCAGGAACCTCGTCGCCTCCTCCAAGAGCAGCTGGTCGGTGTGCGCGTCGGCCACGCGCCGTTGCGGGCCATCGCCGGGCATCTGCTCGAGCAGCGCGCGGGCCGTGCCCGAGTTCGTCTGCGCCTGGACCTTGGCCAAGCGCAGGTCCGCGTAGAGCTCGCCGAGGCCGGCGGCATCCTCACCGCCGAGCGCGTCCAGCTCAGCCTCCGCGGCGGCCAGGTGCCCCGCGCGGATCGACGCCCGCGCGTGGTCGCGCGCCGGGGCACCACCGGCGAACGCCAGCGCGCAGGCGACGAGGCCGACGGGCACGCCCCACAACCACTGGCGCGCCCGGGGCCGCCCCGCGGTCGCCGCCCAGCGCCACAGGTACACCGCCGCCGCCGCGATGAGGGCCGACGCGAAGACGCCCCAGGCGGCCCCGCTCCGGTACCAGGCCCCGCGCGCGGCGTAGCCGAGGCCGCACACCGCGGCAAAGACCAGCCCGCCGATGAGCACGCGCTTGAGGTGCAGGACGCGCGCCTGGAACACGCCGAGGCCGAGGCTGCTACCTGCGCCCGCGCCACCGAGCAGCTGCTGCGTGGGCGCCGGGGGCGGTGCCAGCAGGCGGCGGCCCAGGAACTCGACCGGCACCTCGTCGCGATCGAG
>JAWKQV010000007.1:0-341653 GCA_041389965.1 Kofleriaceae bacterium
GCCCGGTGCTAAGTCGACGGCAAATGGCGAAGCTCACGGAGGATATTAGAGAAAACGGGGTCAGAGAGCCTGTAAAATTCGTGAACGCTTGAGGACGAAGGATTATTGTTGACGGTCATCATCGAGTCCTTGCTGCTCGCCGTCTGGGTCTGAAGGCAGTCCCCGCTCAGGAAGTATCTTTGCCGTACGGATCCTATGCGACCACACAAGATCTTGAATGGAGTCCCTGATGGCGCTATGGCACTTTGATTGCGTCGCAATTCCCGTCAGCTCTTCAGACGCTGTCAAGGGCATTCAGCTATCGGAGCTAAGCGATGAGGTCTGGCAAGGTGCAGCGGTGGACGCGGCCTCTGCAATCCTCGCGACTCTTGGGCCAAGCCACAAGGGATGGTGTGAAGACCTCAACGTATGGGGCAACGAAGACAAGACGTGTGTGCTAATGATGGCGGACGGTGCCTCGATGGTAGAACTGCGCCTAAGGATCGATGCTCTAGACGTCGATGCCGAACTGCTGCAAAAATTCCTCGCTATATCTGAACGACAAGGGTGGTCTCTGCTCACCGAAGACGGAGAAGTTGTCGCGCCCGCAATGATGAGCCTGCTCGATGCAGTAAGGAGGAGCCGAGCTGCCGAGTACTCGCGAGATGCCGAGGGGTACTTTCGGCGGTTGCCGAGAAAGAACATCCCGTGATGCGCAACTACTGGGTGCAGACTGAGTCCGAGCAGGTCGAGTGGTCGGTGGATCTCCTCGCCTCACTCGACCCGACGACGCTCGTGGATCTCTTGTGCGAGATCGCTCGCCTGGCATCTATCCACGAGGTTGCCTCGATGGATGTGGCAGCAATTCGCATCGAGTTGACGGAGGCACTGCGCGAACATCAGCGGGTAGATTGCAGCTTGACCAGAAGGCGCACACCGTCGGCGAAGTGCGCATGGTTCACCCGTGAGGGCAAGCTCACCGAAGGTGACACCACCAATCTCGGCGCACTGCTTCGAACGTTGGAGCCCACGCCGGGCGCGATCTCTGCCCGCTATTCGTCTTCTTGGAGTCCTTTGTCGATCCTGGGAAGCACAGTGCGTTTTGCCAATGGCCCCACGAAGGACGTATCGTCGTGCGTCTCCTTTGGCTTCACCACCTGCTCCGACATCTGGTTCCCCTTCGTTCTAGGGATCGCGCATCCATCGTGCGACGGGAAACGCTACTTCGACAACCGCGAGCTCGCGGCGCGACACACACCCCGCCTAAACCAGTTTCTTGCTCAGGTCGCAGAACTCACCGCAGCCGCGGGCGCTACGTGGAGCGTCACGGACGGCATGGTGTCGCCTCAGCTGCAGCCATGGGTCACCGAGCGCGGCATACGGCTCGATGGGCCGGTGCCGCCGCTCATGCCGTCAGAGCTGGTCGATGTGCCGTGGCCGTCGCTCGACGAGTGACGCGGGCAGGAGCGGCTTGCCGCGGCTTCGGTTCGGCGCCCGGCGGGCCCGCCGGCGCTTGTTTTGGGCGGCGGGGCGTGTATCGATCGCGGGATGCGGGCTGCGATGTTATGCGGGACGATGCTGGTCGTGTTGGCCGGGTGTGGTGGGGCCGGGCCGGGGCCGGCGACGGCGGTGGACGCGGCGCGGGTGGACGCGCCGGCCAGCGACGGCGGGTGTGAGGGCTTCGTGCCGGTGGCGATGCCGCCAGCGGCGCCGCCGTTCGAGGGGACGGCGTTTTTGGACCCGGGCATCATCACGGCGGCGGACCCGACGTCGTTCGTGGACCTGACGTACGCGGGGCAGGCGCCGCGCGAGATGTTCGACCGGCGCACGGGGGCGTTCGGCACGGTGAACGCGTACCTATTTCCGGCGCGCTTCGGCAGCAGCAAGACGGTGGAGATCCAGGTGAACCCCGAGTTCACGCAGGCCGAAGCGGAGGCCCAGGCGCGCGCCTACGCGACGGTGGTGGGGCGGCTGCCGGCCTTCGCGTTCCGCGACCTGGACACCCTGTGGATCCACAAGGGGCACTTCCCGTTCGGCGGCGGCAACCGCAACCTGCTCATCCACACCGAGCAAGGCGACGAGTACGCGGCGGGCGGGTTCCTCGAGGAGATCTTCCTTCACGAGGGCTCGCACACGTCGCTCGATGGCGATCACGCCGCGGCGCCGCGGTGGCTCGAGGCGCAGACCGCCGACGGCGGCTTTATCTCGCCCTACGCCCGGGACAACCCCACCCGCGAGGACGTGGCGGAGACGATGGTGCCGTACCTGGCGCAGCGGTTTCGCGCCGACCGGCTGCCGCCCGCGACGGTGGCGACCGTCCGCGCCACCATCCCCAACCGCCTGCGCTACCTCGACTGCGCCGGCGTGACGATGGACCCGCTGCCGTGATGGCGCGCCCGGCCGCCACGCCGGGCAGGCCAGCGAGGCCCAGAACCGGTCCTCGTCAGGTCGAGCGTCTACCACGGGAGCAGCTCGGCCCACTTGAGGCGGATGTCGACCTCGGCGGGGTCGTCGGCGGGGTTCTGGATGGTGTGGGGCCAGAGCCATGCGCGGAGGTCGCGGGTGCCGAGGAGGAAGGCGAGGTCGTGGGGGTCGGTGAGGGTGGGCCAGGCGGTGACCATCTTGCAGTCGGCGAGGTCGCGGACGACGAGCGGCGGGTCGACGACGGGGAGCGGGGGCAGGCTGGCCCAGATCGCGGGGCCGATGATGGTGACGGGGTAGAGGCGGCGGAGCTTGTGAAGGGCTTCGCTCTCTTGCATGGCGTCGAAGTGGATGCGCTTCCGAGTGTCGTCTGAGATCATGTCGTTGCCGACGAGGACGGCCTCGGCCCCGGCGTGGCCCGACGTGGCTGCCTCGAACACGCCGCCGTGGACGACCGGATAGGCAGCACATGCGACGTGGAGGAATCGCAAGATTCTCGGATCGTCGGCACGAACCACCGGAGTCCTGAGTTCGACGTGCTGGACTTCTTGATAGCGTGTCTCGTAGCGCCGGTTGTAGCGCAGATGGAGGTTGACGTAGAATGGATCGTCTCCGGTGCTCAGCGCCGCAACACTCGAGGTGTCCTCAGACCGGAAGGCCTTTACGAGCCGGGCTTCGTTGTAGGCGGTCTGCTTGACGCCGTCGGTCGTGACGAACATCCGTGACGGCTTCGTGTCGAACTCCGTGAAGACGCCGAGCATCGCATCGAGCAAGTCATCGAGCGCGCGCGGAGGTGCGCTAGCCCACAGGAAGGCCGCCGTTTGCGCGCTCAGTTCTCGACGCACTTGTACACGCGCTCGCACATGTCGTAGGACCTCACGGCGGTGTCGAAGGCGATTCGCTTGTCCTTGATGCACCCTTTGTCAGCGAACGCTTTCATGATCGCCTTGCCGCCGTGGTCGCTGTCAGGATCAGTGCCTCGATCCAGGTGTTCCTGGTAGTATCGCGTCACCATAGGCTTGTAGTAGTCGCGAAGAGACTTCTCGCCTTCAGTTACCGCGCTGTCATCCTTCGACTTGAACTCCAGGATGATGCAGCCGTCCGCCTTGATGCAGTCCGGGCGCTGGCGCCCTCCGAAGGGCTGGTCGCTCACGTCGCAGCTGTAGCTGGCGGCCATGCGGCGGTGCTGCTGTTTGCCCCACTCGGCGGAGTAGAACTTGAGCGGGTTGTTGACGCCCTGCCAGACGCGGCGGGGGAACATGCGTTCGAGGCGCTCGCGCTCTTTGGCCAGGTCGCGCGACAGGGCCACGGCCCGGTCTTTGGTCTCGCGGCGCCGGGCCAGCGCGGTGGCCTGGGCCTCCAGCACGGGCAGCTTGTCGAGGAGCGGGCCCATCGCGTCTTGCATGGTGCGCTGTAGCGACGAGGCGGCGCTGTCGGCCTTCGACGTGTCGGCGTCCTCGTCGGGCTCCCAGTCGAGCTCGCAGTAGGCCTCCCACAGGGTGGTCATGGCGTCGCAGTCGAGCCGGTAGGTGGCCTTGGCCTGCGCGACCCAGGCGTTGACGTCGCGGGTCAGGATGTCGATGGCCGCGCCCGAGGTGGCCTTGAGCTTGTCGACCGCGCTGCGGACCTTGGGGTGGTCGACGGTCTTGGTCAGGTACTGGCACGCCTCGAGGGTGTCCTCGTGCATCTCCTCGAACTCGTCGTACATGTAGTGCGAGGCGTCTTTGTACGCGGCGGTGACGGCTGCCCACGGCCCCTCCGAACTGGAGAAGCGCTGGACGCTGTCGCGGTCGCGGGCCATCTGGTACAGGCGCTCTTTGGCCTTGGCGAGGCCGACGATGACAGGGTTGCCGAGCTCGGTGGCGAAGGCCGGGATGGCGTCGATGCCCTCGGCGTCGGTGCCGGTGCTGGCGATGAAGCTGTCGAGCTTGGCCTCGAGCTCGCGGCACCGCCCGGGCAGCGTGTCCATGTCGTGCTGGTGCAGCTTCACCTCGCGCAGCGGCTCGATGGCGGCGCGCGCCTCCCGCGCGATGGCCGGCCAGCGCTCGGCGATGGCCTTGGCCTTGGGGTCGGCGCCGCGTGTGCGCTCCAGGATCTGCAAGGCGCTGTCGATGGCGTCGAGCTTCTCGCGCACGTTGTCGACCGCGTAGACGCCCGAGGCGCGCTGGACCTCGCCGAGCTTGCCGGCCATCTCGCCGATCAGCCGGTTCAGGTTGTCCATCACCTCCCTGCGCCCGGCGGAGCTATTGGCCAGCTTGCCCAGGACCTCGCGTACGACCGGGTGGTCGGGGCCAGCGGTCAGGTCCCGGCACCGCTCCTTCGCGGTGTCCAGGTCGCTCTTGAAGGCGTCGTAGATCTCGTCGGCGTCGCGGTGGAGGGCGCTGCGGACGTCGGCCCAACCGCCATCGCTGACGTCGAAGTACTTGATGGTGCTCTTCCAGCTCTCCATCTGGTAGCGGGCCTTCTCGGCCTCCTCGAGGAAACGCACGGTCAGGTTCTTGGCCTCGGACGCCAGCCGCGGCAGCTTCTCGAGGCCGTCGGGGTCGTTGCGGCTGTCGAAGTCGCGGGCCTGGGCCACCAGCTCGGCGTTCTTGTCCTGGCACGCCTTCACGATGGTGATGTTGGCGTTCTGGGAGCCCTTCAAGCTGTGGAGCGCGGCGCTGGCGCGCTGGTACTTCTCGATGTAGCCCGGGTAGCGGTCGGCGACCTCGCGGGCCTTGCTGTCGTCGCCCTTGACCCGGTCGAGGCGGCTGACCAGGTCGCGCACCTGGTCGATGTAGCCGTCGGCGTCGCGGGCGTCGCCGTCGTCGGAGTCGGACTTCAACCCGGACAGCTCGGACGCGGCGTAGCTCAGCTTGGACGCGATGTCGCGCAGGTAGCTGTCGCGATCCGAGGCGTCGTCGGCGAGCGCGATCGACCCTGCGACCGCGGCACCCGCGACGGCGAGGGCGAGCAAGACCGCGCGACCGCGGCGTGGGCGTTGACGGGTCATGGGAACCTCGACGTGGGGGGGATCATGGGTCGGCGGGGTCGGGGGCGGGCGGGGCGAGGGGGAGTTCGGGGGCGGAGGGCGCGGCGCGGCGGGGTTTGCGCGGCCTGGCGGACTTGGTGGGTTTGCCCGCGGCGGCGGTGGGGCCGAGGAGGCGTTCGGCGGCGGCGCGCTGGGCGTTCAAGGCGAAGAGGCGGTCGATGATGGCGTCGTCGAAGGCTTCTTTGGCGCGCCAGTCGGCGTCGGTGACGGGGGTGGTGAAGGCGGGGACGGGGAGGTCGTCCCAGCCGTAGGCGGCCAGGACGGCGCGGTCGAGGTCGAGGTGGAGCTGGCGCAGGGCGTCGATGGCCGGGTCGGTGACGTCGGGGTCTTTGAGCTGGTTGTAGGTGACGGTGAGGCCGCAGTCGCGCTCGATCATGAGGGCGGCCCGGGCGTCGTAGAGGGAGCGGCCGATGGCCTCGAGGGGCGCGTCGGCGGCGAGGCTGGCCGCGGGCGGGAACGGGAAGGTCTCGAAGCAGTCGGAGGGGCTGTAGCGGAGCCGATCCTCCAGCGACGAGGACAGCAGGCGTGCCCAGCTCTCGTGGATGCGGGACTGGAGGGTGGCGAAGTAGGCGTGGGAGTCGAGAGGGAAGACGTAGAGCGTGTGACCGAAGATGCGGTCTGTTGGTTGGAAAGCGAAGACGAGGTGCTTCGAGACCTGCGAGTTGGCGAGGCAGCGGGGCTTGGTGGAGAGCACTTTGTAGAGTGCTGGTCGCTTGTCGCCGAAGTGCCACCAGAACTTCCGGTGGGTATCTCGACGAACTTGTTCCTCGCTCAGGCTTCACCTTCTCCCGCACGATCGCGATCAGATCGGGCCAGCGCTCGGCTTCCTCGAGTGACATGTCGCCGAAGCTGATAACGTAGCGGTCGAAGGCCTGGGTGGGGCTAGTGTTGACTTCCTTGCCGCCCAGGTACGGGAAGATGCGCTCGGCGTTGCGCGGATCCCTGGCGACCAGGGCGTCGCGCTCGTCGGGTGTGAGGGTGAAGCCCAGGCCCAGGACGTAGGTCCCGACGAACGACATGGACTCGCTGGCGCGCAGCACCACGGGATCTGGCCGCTCGGGGCCGCCACGCAGCCGGCTGTTGATATCGGCGACCACCGCGCCGTCGAGGCGTTTGTCACCGACGACGCCGGCGGTCGCCGCGCGGCCCTTGGCCAGGTGCACGACCGACACCGAGACCGCGGCGTCGCCAGGCCACATCATGGATCGGGTGGCGTCGTAGATGACCAGGCCGTCGACCACCAGCGGCTGCAAGGCCGTTGCTCGGGTGTCGCCCTGGGCGATGGTGTTGGTGGCGATGAGGCCGATGGTGCCGTTGTCGCCCAGGAGCGCGTCGGCGCGACGAAAGAAGTGGGCGCTGAGGTCCGCGCTTGCTGCCGCCGTGAAGCGCCTCAGCCACTCGAGGCCATAGGCCTCGCCGAGTGCCCATGATGCCGGCCACCCGGAACGGCGGGTTGCCGATGAACGCGTCCATCCGCGCCACGCCGCCGGGGCGCGCGCCGCTCGCCAGGATCGACCCGCGCGGCGTGGAACACCTCGGGGAACTCCAGCTCCCAGTGGAACGCCGGGATGCGGGCGCGGAAGGCATCCCGGGCGTCGCGCAGCGCGGCGGGCAGCTCGCCGCCGTCGTCGAGCCACAGGCGCACGGCGTCCATGCGGCGGCGGCGCTCGGCCTCGCGGTCCTTGTCCTTCTTGCCGTCGAAGAACGCGCCCAGCACCAGGTCGCCCAGGACGCGCAGGCGCTCCTGGGCGTCGCTGGCGTCCCACAAGAGCTGCTCTTTCAGGCGCGCGGTGCCGGGGCTGGTGTCGCCGGCCAGGTCGACGATGTGCTGGCGCAGCGCCACCGCCTCGCCCAGGGCCGCGGCCAGCTCGGCCTCGATGAACTCGAGCTGGCCCGACGGCGCCCAGTGGAACGCGCGCAGCTGGGCGAAGGACAGGCCCACCAGCGAGTCGCCCCAGCGCAGCGCGTGGTCGACGAAGGTGAACGGCTCGTCCTTGGCCAGGGTCTCGAGCCACAGGGCCAGCTTGGCCAGGCTGACCGCGAAGGGGTTGCGGTCGACGCCGTACAGGCAGGTCTGGGCCACCAGGCGGCGGGCGTGGTTGACGACGTCCTCCTTGGCGGAGGCGATCTTGTCGGTGGCGCCCTCACGCTCCCAGGCGGCGACGACGTGGTCGGCCAGGAACCGGCACGCGGCCACCAGGAACGCGCCGGAGCCCATGGCGGGGTCGCACACCTTGAGCGCCAGGAGCTGCTGCGACGACGGCTGGCCGGTGGGGCTCATCGCGCGCAAGAGCGGCTCGAGGGTGCGGGCGACGATGGGCTCGGACAGGGTGCGCGGGGTGTAGTGGGAGCTGGTGCGGCGGCGCTCCTCGCCGGGCTGGAGCACCAGCTGGCCGGCGCCGCGGCGGGGCACGCGCTTGAGCGAGATGCGCTCGAGGGCGGTGAGGACGGCGGCCTCGTCGGTGGCGGCCTTGAGGTCGGCGGCGACCTTGGTGGCGTCGCCCTTGACCACGTCGTAGGCGGTGGCCAGGAGCTTGGCGCGGTTGGCGGGGCGCTCGGCCAGGATCGCCGCGGCGGAGATCCACACGCCGCCGGTGGCGCCGGCCTGGAGCGACTTGTGGCGGCAGCACACCGCGGGGGCGCCCAGGAGCGCGACGCCGTAGCCCATGAGGGCCTCGTAGACCGAGCCGATCTGCTCGACGGAGAGGACCTTGTACGACAGGCGCTGGCCGTCGAGGAGGAGCAGGCGCTCGAGGACGCGGTAGACGGTCTCGTCGTCGACGGTGGGGACGCCCAGGGCGCTCGGGTCGCTGGGGGCGGCGGCGCCGGGCGGGGCCCAGCTCTCGAGGAACGGGAAGCGGGCGGGGTCGAACAGCTCGCCGCGGCGGCGCGGGATGTGGAGGCCGGGGCCCTCGGTGGGGGTGTGCTCGACGCCGTCGTGGAGGGTGCGGAACAGGGCCAGGAGCCGGGGCCAGGCGCCGAAGCGGCGGCCCATGGTGTCGGGGAAGGCGTCGTGGTCCCGGGCCAGATCTTCGTACAGCTGGCCCAGGCTGAGGCTGCTGGTGTAGGTGGGGTGGCCGGTGGGGAGGAGCTCGCGGTCCTCGGCGTAGAGCACGAACACCAGGCGCAACAGCACGGTGAGCAGGCCGCCGTAGAGGTGGTCGTCGTCGGCGCCGGTGGTGGGATCGCCGTCGACGTCGCGGTGGACCAGGGCGGCCAGGTCGGCGTGGCGGTCCCGGGCGGCGGCGGCCTCGAAGCCGCGCAAGAGCACGTCGAGGGCGTCGAACACCTGGGCGGCCAGGGTGTTGGTGACGTGAGCCTGGCGCTCGCGGCTGCGGCGGAGGAGCGCGGGCAGGGCGTCGTGGGCGGCGACGCCGAAGAAGCGCTGGGCCGCCAGCAGCATGACGAAGGCGTCGAGGATGGGGCGCCCGCCGACGTCGGCCATGGCGGTGAGGTCGAAGGTGATGGCGCCGGCGGCCTCGCCGTGGGGCGCGTAGACCAGGCGGATGACCTGGCGGTTGGTGAGCAGGCCGATGGGCACGCGGCAGGCGCGCAGCAGGCGCTCGAACTTGGCGGCGGGGGGATAGCGCCAGTCGCCGGTGACCGTCTCGGGGCGGTCGAGGTCGAGGCCGGCGGGGAGCTCCCAGACCAGCGCGACGTAGGCCTTGCCAGCGAGGCTCTCGGGGGTGTCGACCTGGGGCAGGCCGGTGAGGGCGCGACCGGAAGGGCGGGCGGGGGCGTCGTCGGAGTCGGTGTCGGAGTCGGCGGAATCGGAGTCTGAGTCGGAGTCGTCGTCGTCGGAGTCGGTGTCGGAGCCGGAGCCGGAGCCGGACCCGGACCCGGAGCCGGACCCGGACCCGGACCCCGAGCCGGACCCGGAGCCGGAGCCCGCTGGCTCCCCGAGGGCGCGCAACGCCAGGGTCGGGCGCAGGGTCTGGTGGCCCTCGGCGATGTAGCGGGACAGGTCGGCGGGCAGCGCGTCGCCGCGGTCGTACAGGTCCGGCGTCCAGCCCAGCAGCGCCTCGAGCAGCGCGGCGAGGTCGGTGTACTGGCGGCGACCGGCCCGGCGCGCCTCGGCCAGCGCCGCGCGATCGCGTCGGGTCCGGGCGGAGTCCTCCTCGGCCAGCGCCAACCCCGAGGCCGCGTCGACCACCGGGCACTGCGCGATGAGCGCGTGCTGCAGGGCCGGGCCGTGGCGCTCCATGCACTGGGCCTCTGCCAGGACCGGGATGGACACCACCAGGCCCTGGACGGGCTGGACCATGCCCAGCCAGGTCTCGTGGAAGCGGGTGTGCAGATCGAACGCCATGATCAGCGGCTCGCCGGCCAGAGGTAGACCAGGCCCACCGGCTCGAGGCGGGGCCGGATGACGCGGTAGCCGGCGCGGATGCGGGCCGGCTCGGCGTCCAGCTCGACGGCCATCTCGTCGAGGCGGCGCTCCATGTGGCGCAGGTCGTCGTCGAACTGCTTGCGCTGGCGGCGGTCGAGGGCGGTGTCGTCGGCGCCGAACAGGTCGAGCTGGGTGGCCTCGACCAGGCGGCGGCGGATGGCCTCGCGCTGGCGCTCGAGGATCTGGCGCAGCTGCTCGGCCTCGGCGGCGCCGCGGGCGGTGAGATGCTCTTCGGCGTCGTGCTGGCGGGCCTCGGCCTCGGCCTTGACGTGGGCCCACAGGGCGGCGAAGTCGCGCGGCGCCGACGCGCACAGCTTGGCCTGGGCCGCGGGCGGCACGGTCAGCTCGGGCGAGGCCTTGAGCAGCGCCTCGAGCTGGTCGACGGCCTTGCGGTCGGCCTCCTCGGCGAACGGGGTGAGGCCGTCGCCGCCCTCGCGCCAGCGGGCGCTGATGGGGATGAGCTCTTCGTGGAGGCGGCTGGCGCCGGCGCCGTAGAGCGTGAGGCGGCCGAAGGCGATGACGCGGGTGAGGGCGTCCTGGTCGTTGCGCACGACGGTGACGCGGGTGAGGTCGTTGGCGGCGTAGCCCTGGGCCAAGAAGCGCGCGGTGATGCGCTGGACCAGCGGGTGGTGCAGGTGCAGGTGCACGACGTCCGACGACATGTGCCGGGGCGGGTGGAACACCACGGGCAGCGGCGGCTGGTCGCGCCAGTCCCACAGCTCCTGGTCGGGGCGGCGCGCCGGGCGCAGCGTGTCGAGGGTGCGCTGCCAGGTGGGCGGCAGCGCGGGCAGCGCGAAGCGGGCGTCGGGGCCGGTGCCGCCGGCGGGCGTCAGCGGCGTGGCGCCGGCCAGCTCGAGGCCGACGTCCAGGGCGTCCTTCAGGTGGGCCACGTCGAAGGCGGCCAGGCCGCGCGACCGGTTGAGGATGGCGCCGGCGGCCTCGACGTCCTCCTGGTGGCGGCTGCGCTCGCCGACCCGCTCGAACTCGTCGTTGGCGGCGGCGATGAAGCGCTCGAGGTCGCTGGTGACGGTGCCGGCGGCGTCGAGCCGGTCGAGGGCGTCGGCGCCGATGCCGTCGTCGAGAGCGTCGCCCAGGCGGTCGGCGATGACGGTGCCCAGCGAGCCCAGCTCGCGCTGGATGCGGTCGACCTTGGTGACCAGCACCTGCAGCACGCGATCTTCGGCGCGCTGCGGGAAGAAGAAGTAGTGGCAGTAGACGTGGGGCGACGGCTGGAGCGTGCGGTCGATGCGGCCGTTGCGCTGCTCGAGGCGACCGGGGTTCCACGGCACGTCGTAGTGGAACAGGTGGGCGCAGTGGCCCTGCAGGTTGACGCCCTCGCGGGCGGCGTCGGTGGCCAGGAGCACGCGGACCGGGTGCGCGTCGGGCGGGGCGTTCCAGGCCCGCTGGACCGCGTCGCGCTGCTCGTCGGACATGCCGCCGTGGAACTCCATGATGCGCAGGTCGCCGGCGTCGGTGCCGTCGAAGGCGGCCAGGAGCTGGTGGCGCAGGTAGGCCTTGGTGTGGGCGTACTCGGTGAAGACGATGACGCGGTGGTCGGCCCAGCGGCGGCTGGCGGCGTCGGCGCTGCGGGGCGCGCCCCCGACGGCGACCGCGGGGCACTGGTGCCGGCGGATCCAGTCGAGCAAGGCCAGCACCTTGGGGCTCGGCGCGTCGCGGTTGCGCTGGGCCAGGTCGAGCATGCGGGCCACGAGGCGCGGGGCCTCGCCGGCGGCGGTGACCGCGTGGTCGTCGGCGGCGTCGTCCTCGTCGGCGCTGTCGTCCTCGGCGCCGTACTCGTCGGGGAGGGTGGCGTCGTCGTCGTCGTCGTCGGTGTCCGGGCCGTCGACGGTGGGCGGCACGACGGCCGCGGCGACGGTGGCGGCGTGGCGGCGCAGCGTGCGCGCGAAGGCCTCGATCGACGACAGCAGGCGCTTCTGCAGGTTGACCAGGGCCAGGCGGCCGCGCTTGCTGGTGACGCTGGCGACGGCGGTGTACTGGCGCAGCAGCTCGGACAGCTCGAGCTCGGCGGTGGCGGCCGGGCCGGCGGCGTGGGTGGCGATCGCGCGGTCGCCCTCGACATAGCGGGCGGTCCACGGGGCGGGCTCGGCCGGCGCGGTGCCGGCGGTGGTGGTGGTGGTGGCGGCGTGGGCGGCCTCGGCGGCGGCGGCCGGCGCGGTCAGGTCGATCTGGATGACGTGGCGGTCGGGGTAGTGGTCCGAGTGCTCGAGCGCCTTCACGTCGCGCTTGAGGCGGCGGACCATGACCTCGTCGAGGACGGCGCGGTCGCGCACCGGCACGCCGCGGGTGAAGCGCTGCGGGTCGAGGATCTCGAGCAGCGCCGAGAACGAGTTGGAGTGGCCGTTGTGGGGCGTGGCCGACAAGAACAGCCGGTGCTCGAACACCGCGGCGACGTCGCGGATGACGTTGGTGGTGTCGGAGTCGACGGCGTACTTGGTGGCCGACGCCGGCGCGGCGTTGTGGGCCTCGTCGACCACCAACAGGCTGCGGCGGGCGGCGGCGCCGGCCTGGGCCTGCTCGCGCAGGTGCGCCAGGAGCAGCTCGCGGTACTCGGGGCGGCGCAGGGTCTGGTACGAGATGATGAAGCGCGGGTAGGTGCCCCAGGCGTTGACGCCGAAGCCGCGCTCCTGCCGGCGCCGCCCGACGAAGGCGCGGTTGTACAGCTCGAAGCGCAGGCCGAACCGCTGCTCCATCTCGCCCTGCCACTGCAGGCACACCGCGGCGGGCGCGACGATGAGGATCTGGTCGATGCGCTGCCGCAGCAAGAGCTCCTGCATCACCAGCCCGGCCTCGATGGTCTTGCCCAGGCCCACGTCGTCGGCGATGAACAGGTTGGCGCGGGGCAGCTCGAGCGCCTTCATCAGCGGCACCAGCTGGTGGCGCAGGAGCTGGATGCCGGCGCGGAACGGCGCCTGGAACAGCTTGCCGTCCGTCGACGTGACGGCGTTCCATTTGAGCGCGTGCAGGTAGGCGGCGAAGTGGCGCGGCGGGTCGAGTCGGTCGATGACACCCAGCCCCTTGTCCTCGGGCTCGATGACCCGCGCGCCCAGCTCGCGCTCCCACATGACGTCCAGCTCGCGGCCGGCGGCGTCGTCGTCGAGACAGATGAGCGACACCCGGGTGTGCTCGCCGGGCTGGCCGGGCGCGACGCCGGTGACCAGGTACTGCCGGTGCCGCACCACCGCGATCGCGCCGGGCCGGGGCAGCCCCAGCGCCCGGTACAGCGCCCCGTCCTCGTCATCGAGCGGGGCCGGCGCCGGCGCCACCCCCAGCCGCGCCATCAGATCGGTGCGCGACCGCCCGCGCGCGTCGAGCCCCGCCGCTCGACACGCCGCCCGCAGCTCGTCCCGGGTCAGCCGCGGCAACAGCGTCGGCAGATCGGGCGCCGCCGCGGCCAGGTCGGCCACCAGGCTGGCCTTGGGCGCGTCCGTCGACAGCCGCACGTCCAGCACCCGCCCCAGCTCGGCCAGCCGCGCCTTCGACAGCAGCCCCAGCACGCTGGCCGCAGACACCCCCGGTGCGCTCGTCGTGGTCGCCGTCCCCATGCGCCGGGCATCTTACATGCCGGCGGTGCCGACGGGTGGCGGCGGGCGGGCGCTGTTCGCTGTGAGCCGCGCGTGACGTCAAGAGGGTGTGCGGGGCCTCCGCGGCCGCGCGCGCCCACTTCATCTGCGACGGGGGTTCTCATGGCACGACGCGTGTTCTTCAGTTTTCACTTCGACAACGACATCTGGCGGGCCAACCAGGTTCGAAACAGCAACGTCGTCCACGGTCCCGATGCGGCGGGATTTTTCGATCACTCGGAGTACGAGGAGGCGAAGAAGAAGTCCGATGACGAGATCGATCGGATGATCAAGGCGCGGCTCAAGGGCACCACGGTCACCATCGTCCTGATCGGCACGGAGACGGCGTCGCGCCCCTGGGTCAAGCGCGAGATCGCCCTGTCCGCGGCGCAGAAGAACGGATTCCTCGGGATCCGTATCCACCACCTCAAGAACGAGAAGGGCGAGACGTCGTCTGCGGGGCCGGTCCCGGCGGTGCCGGCCGGGGTCGAGTTCCCGGTCTATTCCTGGGACGGCGAGATCGAGAAGTTCAAGAAGGCGATCGAAGCTGCCGGCCAGCGCGCCGACGCCTGGCGCGAATAGCCCGTACGTTAGGACCGTTCATCCCGGCGACCCAACACGCAGGAGCGTGCGATGCCACGATCGGTGTTTGTGAGCTACGTGTTCGAGGACAAGGCTTACTTCGACCAGGTCGAAGACTGGCAACGAGGAGGCCTGCTGGGGCCAGATGTCGTGGTGATCGGGGAGAGCAAAGACGTCCGGCAGGGTGGTGACCCGGCGATCCGCGCGCACCTGACTGACCTCATCCGGGGCGCGGCGGCCATGCTGGTGCTGGTCGGCAACGACACCCACAACCACGGCTGGGTGCGCTACGAGATGAGCTTCGCGACCCAGCGGAATCAGCTCATCCTGGCGACGCAGATCCCGGGGACGCATGGGCCAGCACCAGAGGGCTTCAGGCACCTGCCGTTGCTGCCGTTCGACCCAACGGCGATCCGGGCGGCGCTGGAAGGACGCTAGCGAGGTCCCCGTGGCCCTCCGTATCTTCCAGTCCACCGCACAGCCCGATCCGCACGAGTGGGTGGCGGCCTTCCTGGAGCAGTTGAAGGTCCAGTACGGCAGGTTGCAGACGCCGGTGCCGGCGCATGCGTTTGGCGCGGGGGCGTCCGGCGGCGACGCCGAGCTGGGGCTCTTCTTCGGTACGGACCGATGGGACGCGCAGCGTGACCCCGAATACGCCGCGGCGGTCGCGACGTTCGCCGAAGCGGCGGCGACCCTGGTACCGGTGGTCGACCACCCGGACCACGCGATGACGCACCTGGCCCCGCAGATCCGTCGCTTCAACGCGTTCATCCGAGCGCACGCCGGCCCGGTCTTCGCCGAGGCCTTGGTCGACGAGCTGCTGACGCTCCTGTGGCAGCGGCGGCAGCGGCGGCGGCGCTTGTTCATCAGCTACCGGCGGTGTGAATCGCTGGCCGTCGCGCGCCAGCTCTATCATCGCTACACTGACCGGTCCTTCGATGTCTTCCTCGACGAGCGATCGATCGAGCCTGGCGTCGCTTCCAGCACGAGCTGCACGTGCAGCTAGACGACAGCGACGCGGTGCTGGTGTTGATCACACCGAAGCTCATGGACTCGGAGTGGGTGCGGGACGAGGTGACGCTGGCGAACACGCGCCGGATCGGCCTGCTGGGGGTCGTCTGGCCCGCGGACGATGGGCACGATCCGAGCTCCGCTGCGGTCGCGCACCAGCTGTGCCCGGACCAGCGGATCGACCTGACACGGCCCGCGCGAGCGTACGACGCCCACGAACCACTCGACGCGCAGGAGCTGGCAGCGATCGATCGTACGGTCTTCACGGGCCGGGCGGTCGCCGTCGCCGCGCGCATCCGAGACCTGGTCGACCAGGCCCCTGACGCGCTGGCGCCGGACTTCGCCGTGGGCGATCGGCTCGCGGACGGGGACCTGCGGCTCACCCGCGTCGAAGACGACGCCCCATGGGTGGGGCGGATCGTCCCGTTTCGCCCACCGATCCTGGACCTGTGGCGCTGGCGGGAGGAGGTGCGCAAGCACGCCGCCGAGGCGGCCGGGCTGGTCGTCTGTTACCCGACGCTCGAGGAGAATGACCCGCGCGAGAGCCCCTACCGGGAGATCTGCGACGCCTGGGGCAGCCGGACCACGCCCCACGTCCTGCTGCGGGGAGTGCACCTGTGACCGAGCCGATGGTGTTCCTGTCGGCGAGCATCCCGACCGACATGGAGTATCCCGACGGCGACCGTCACCGTGCAACCGCGCGGCCCGCGATGATCCGCGATGTGGTGCTGGCGGTGACCCGCGCGGCGTTGCGCTCCGGAACCGGCCTGGTGTTCGGTGCTCACCCCAGCATCTCGCCCATGATCCTGGCAGTCGCGAGGGAGTTTCGTCCGCCGCGGCCGCCGATCCGCGTGTGCGTGTCGGCGTTCTTCGCCGGGGCCTACCCAGCCGCGACGCTCGAGCTGGCCGATGGGAAGCTGGGTACCCTCACAGAGATCCCGGCGGCTCCCGTGCGTGGGCCAGATCGGGCCCGCAGCCTGGCCGTGCTGCGCGCCGAGATGTTGGCGACGCCTGGCCTGGTTGGCGGAATCTTCGTCGGCGGGATGGACGGCATCCTCGACGAGTTCACGGCGTTCTGGTCTCGCCCTGGCGGGCGCCTGCCGGCCTACGTGTTTGGGCAACCCGGTGGGGCCGCCCGGGACCTGTTCGAGCGACCGCCGGTCGGCGTCGGCGAGGATGATTGCTGTGGGGCACCGGCGGCGCCGGTCCCGGTCTCGATGCTGCGAGATCCGGTCCCGGGCTACACCCGGGTCGCGCGGGCGATCTTTGCGGCGCTGGCGGCGGTGCCAGCGGGCTAGGGCGAATGACCTGCCCGCCGCGGGTCACGGGCGCAGGGCGGGGTCGACGACCTCGAGCAGCTGGATCGCGAGGCTGGCGCCGCGCTGCCGGGCCATGAGGACGTCGCGATCGAAGTGGCCGACGCTGGCCAGGCCGGCGTCACCGGCGATGGCGACGATGCGGTAGCGGGTGGCGGTCAGCGGTCGGAACGTGGTCGCCAGCTCATCATTCGATCGGGTGCAGGCCGGGCTGGGGCACGTCGCGACGAGCTGGCCTTCTCGATAGATCCAGATGGTCGAGGCGTCGCGCGCGCGGACGTGGACGACGTCGCCGAGGCCGCACGACGTGACAGCGCCGGTGACGCCCGGCTCGGTCGTGGCGGTGACGACGACGACCAGGTCAGGTCGAGCCGTCCGACGGTGTGACGCCGGTCCGCGGAACGCGAGCCAGCCCGCCGTGGCGACCCCGCAGGTCGCCAGCACCACGCTGGCGCGCAACAGCGGTCTCCAGTGGGCCACGTGCACATGACGTCACGGCCGCCGACGAACGCACACGCGAACGTCCCGGGTGAGAGCCCCGCGTGCGTGCGCTGCGGCCATGCCGCGCGCGAGGGGCATCCGCGGTCCACGTGACTCATCCACTGCAGGCGGTCAGGGCTGGACGAGGACGACGTCACCCTGGTCGACCCGCGCGCCGGCCGAGCGCGCGGCCAGGGTGTCCGCGTCGAGCCCGCCGGCGCCGAGGCGCGCCGGCGGCGGCACGGGGTCCGCGCTCGACAAGGCCAGCGTGCGGTACCGGCCGAGGGCGGTGATCCGCAGGGTCAGCGCGAGCGCGCCGGCGCGCTCCTCGCACCCATCGTCGCCTGGGCACCGGCGCACGAGTTCGCCGTTGCGGTAGACACGAAGCTCGGTGAACCGTGCCGTCTGGGGCACCTCGACGTGCAACGTGTCTCCGACCGCGCCGGATCCTCGCCGGGGCGCGCCAGCGGTGGTGAAGACCGTCATGGCCACCCCGGAGCGCGGCGCCGGGCGGTGCGGCCACGACAACACGACGGCAGCCGCGGCCGCGGCCGCCAAGGCGAGGCCCCCACCGATGAGCCACCGGCGGCGGCCGCGCTCGCGATCACGCTCGACCTGGAGCCGGGCATGGACGCGGGCTTGCCAGCCGGGCCGCGCGGTGCCGGTCGGCCGCAGGCGGGCGACGAGCCGCTCGTAGGGAGCTCGGGCCGCGGCTTCGGCCGGAGACTCTGGCGGCACGCCGGCCATCACGCGCGCGAGGAGTAGATCGTCCTGGTCGACGCTGGTCGTCATGGGGTGACCCCTTTGCTCTCAAGGCAGAGGCGAACGGATTTGAGCGAGCGCGTGGCGCGCATGCGGATCGTGTCGACCTCGAGGCCGACCTCACGGGCGATGTCTTGCCAGGGCGTCTCGTCCTGGAAGAACCTGAGCACGGCCAACCGGGTCTTGGCCTCGAGCTGGTCGAGGCAGGCCAGGAGCGCGGCGGCGTCGGCGGGCTCGACGAGCGGGATCTGGTACTGGGTCGACGCGACCTCCGCGGCGCCGGCTCCCTTGTCGCGGGCCAGGCGCCGGCGGCGCTTGTCGCGGCGCAAGACGTCGAGCGCCGTCCGCTCCGCGATCCGCCGCAGGTACGCACCGAGCGAGTTCGCCGCGGCGAGGCGGCGGCGCTTCCGGTAGGCCTTGGCGAACGCATCCTGCAGCGCGTCTTCGGCCGCGGCCACGTCGCGCAACAACACCAGACAGACGGCGCGGGCCGCGGCGCCGTGCCGCTCGATCAAGATCCGGAATGCGTCGTCGACGTCGCCAGCGCGGAGGCCTTGGCGGATGTCGTCGTCTTCCACGGGCGCATGGTATGCGGCGGTCGGTCCATCTCGGCCCGCCGCGGTCCGCAAAGCATCGCGCTCGCTGACATTTCCTCGGAGCGTGGCTGGACTCACGAACTCATGACGCCGCGACGCGCTCGCGCCGAACGGCGGCGTGTGATCCGCCCCCGCAGAGGTGCGTGGTACCGTCCCGGCGTGAGGAGATTCGCGGCCGTGTGGTGGGCCTCGGTCGCGGCGACGCTGACGGTTGCCGGCTGCCACGCCCGGGCCCAGGACGGGTGCGCCCACGCCTTGGCCACGCGGGATTGGACGAAGGCCGCGGCGCGCTGCGCGGAGCGTCCCGCGGAGGCCCAGCTGGCGAAGGCGTGGCTGGCCTTCAAGGCGGGCTCGGCCGATGAGGCCCTACGCCTGGTCGAGCCGCTGGTCGGGACAAGCGTCGATAGTGATGCCGCCTATCTGGCGGGCTACCTGCGCGCCCAGCTGGGGCGGGGCGAAGACGAGGCGCGCGAGCTGATGAAGCGCGCGCTGGCTGGATTCCAGCAGCGTGGTCGTCACCACGACAGCGCGCGCGCCGCGAGCTTCTTGTCGCGCATGCCGCGACCTGGGGCGCGTTTCGAAGACGCGCTCCGGTACGCTGAGCTGGCCGTCGCCGAGGCCGCTCGCGAGGAGGACCCTCGGGCGCTGGGGACCGCCGCGACGGCGCTGGCCGAGGTGTACGAACAGATCGGCATGGCCGAGCCTGCGCGCGACGCGTTCTTCCGCGCCGAGGAGAGCCTGCGCGGCATCCCGGCGGATCTGGCGTTCACGTATCTCAAGCACGGCAACTTCCTGATCGATCTCAACGCCGATGACGAGATCCGCGCTGGCCTCGGATACCTGGCGGCGGCGCGGGACATGAACCGCCGCGCGGCGGGGACGGGTGAGCCGGACCACGTCATCGCGCTGGCCGTGGCGCTCAACCGGGTGGCCGGCTTGGCCCAGCTCGGCGACGTCGAGGCCGCCGCCGCAGAGGCGGCCGCGATCCCCACCACCGATGATCCCGCCGAGGCGCGTCGGTTGGCGCTGGTCAAAGGCTACGTCGCGGCCCGCCGTGGGGCGCTCGGTGAGGCCGAGGCGCTGTTCGTCGTGGCAGACGTCGGCGAGGTCGAGCTCGACTACCGGTGGCGGATCGCGCTCGAGCTCGGGCGGGCCCATCGCCGGACCGGCGACCACGCGACGGCCGAGCGCTACCTGCGGGAGGCGGTGGAGATCTCCGAGCGGCTGCGCGCCGAGTCCGCGACGCCGGAGCTGCGGCCGTGGGTGCTGGGCAGTCGACGGGCCGCCCACGTCGAGCTGGTCGGGCTGCTGGCGGAGCAAGGCCGGGCGGTGGACGCCCTCGCGGTGGCGGAGTCGCTCCACGCCCGGACCTGGCTCGACACGGTGCACGCGTCGGCGCCCTCGGCGGGCGGGGCCGGCGCGCTCCTCGACGCCCGGGTCCGGCGCCAGGCTCGGGCCTGGCCCGCCCTCGCGGCGCCGGCGCTGCTCGATCGGCTCGGGCGCCGCGAGGCGGTGGTGATCTTCGTCAGCGGCGACCAGATCTGGCGCGTCCATGTGGCCGCGCAGCACGCCGAGATCGTGGCCCTGTCCGCCGATGACCTGGTCGCGATCACGCGCTTTCGGGAGTCGCCGGGCGACGCCGTCGTCGCGGCCCGGGCGGCGACCGCGCTCCTGCCGGCTGGCATCGAGCACGGCGAAATGCCGCTCTACGTCGTCGCCAACGGCGCGGCAGCCGACCTCCCCTTCGCCGCGCTGCGGCCGGGCGGGCAGCTGCTGATCGCGCGCCGGAGTGTGGTCCGGCTACCCGGCTTGGCGGCGCTCGGCTGCCGGACGGGGACGTGGACCGACGAGCGGGTCTTTCTGGGCGACGCCGGTGGTGACCTGCCGCGGGCAGCGGACGAGGTCCGTCGGGAGGGCGGGGTGACTGCACGGATCGGGCCGGCCGCGGACCGCGTGGCGTTCCGCAGCGCAGCGCGGGCCGCGCTCCTACACGCGGCCGTCCACAGCCGGCTGACGAGCCGCGGGAGCGCGCTGGCGCTGGCCGACGGGATCGTGACGGCCGCCGACATCCTTGATGAAGGGCTCGCGCCACGTACGGTGGTGTTGACCGGCTGCGCGACCTCGGCCGGGGCCGACGGGGAGGGCTTCGACACCTTCCCGTCGGCGTTCCTCGCGGCCGGCAGCCGGTACGTGGTGGCGACGCTGCGCGCCGTGGATGACGCCGACGCGGCCACCGTCGTGCGCGCGTACTATGGCGAGCCCGAGGGGCTCGGGCCCGTCGAGCGCCTGGCCCGGGCCCAGCGGGTGATCCTCGACCGGGTGCCGGTCGAGGCGTGGGCGTCATTCACGGTGTGGGGCGATGCGGCCTGTGGCCCGTAGGCGCGGGAAGATGGCGCGGTGTTCGGTTGGCGCCGTCGCGACGTCTGGTGGTCATGACCAAACGACATCGCGTATTCGTCAGCTACCACCACGCCAACGACCAGAACTACAAGAACATCTTCGCGCTGCGGTTCGGTAACGCGTTCGGCGTCATCGATCGCGGCGATGTCGAGCTGGGCGACATCAAGCCAGACCTGGCCACCGAGACCATCCGCCAGAAGATCCGCGACGAGTACCTGCGCGACTGCAGCGTCACCGTCGTCTTGGTTGGGACCGAGACCTGGCAGCGCAAGCACGTCGACTGGGAGATCGGCGCCACCCTGCGGGACACGCTGCACAACCCGCGCGGGGGCTTGCTCGGCATCTTGCTGCCGACGTACCAGCGCGCGCACGGCGACACGCTGCGGACGGATCGCGCGGGCCGCGTGACGAACTACAACCCGCGGTCGATCCCGCCGCGGCTCCACGACAACGTCGGCAACGGGTACGCCAGCCTGCACCTGTGGAGCGAGCAGCCCGACGACGTCGCCGCGTGGATCCACGCGGCCTACAACCGCAAGAGCCAGATCGTCCCCGACAACTCCTACCCGACCTTCCGCAACAACCGGTCCGGCGTCGGCTGGAGCTGACGGCTCGTCGCGGCGTGCGATCCGCGCCGACGAGGGTTGTTCGCTCGCGGGCGTAGCCGGCGTCTTCACGGCGGGCGGGTTCTGCGCTGCGCGACGGGCGCGCGGCGGCGGCCTGTCGCGCCTTCAACAGTCGGGTGTGAAATGAAAAGCGACGTCACCTACTTCCTCTGCGGCATCCGGGTCGCCGCCACCACGGGGCTCACCATCACGCCGAGCACAGCGCCGGCCGCGTGGCCGACGCTGCACGTCGTCGCGCCAGGCGGCAGCACCGCCATCGCCGCGGCCGGCGGCGGGTGGAGCGCGAGCCTGGTGAGCGGCGACCACATCGTCTACCTCGAGGGCGCAGAGACGACGTGGCCTGGGTTGACGCTGGCGCTGACGGCCGCCGGGACGCTGGTCACCTACAAGGACGAGCTCGTCGAGGCCTGGGGGGCGACCACCGCCACGCAAGCGGACCCCAAGAACCCGTGGCCGCCGCCGGGCAAGACCGAGGCGTTGGCCAACGACACCTGGTTCAAGTCGACCTTCGAGGCCTTGCTCGCCGAGCTGCAGCTGTCGAAGGGCGCGTAGCGAGCGAGCGCCAGGCGCGCGGTCAAGCGAGAGAGAGGCCAGCCATGTTCCAAGCCCATTCGATCCACATCGGCGTCGACCAGTACTCCGACCAGGGGTATGCGCAGCGCCCACCGCGCATACCCGGCGCGCTACGGGATGCCGAGCACATGCGCGACCTGGTGCGGAGCGAGGGCTTCGTGACGAGCTTCTGGAGCGGCGAAGCAGCGACCAGGGAGGCCATCCGGGGGGCGTTCCGAGTCGCGGCGGAGACGCTGGTCGGTGGCGACCTGCTGGTGGTGACCTTCTCGGGGCACGGCAAGCGCGTCGCGGACGCGCCGGGGCCATCGCCGGCCGTTGTGGTCGAGGAGGCCAGCGCCGACGAGCCCGATGAACCCGACGGCGAAGACGAGGCCTGGTGCCTGTTCGACGGACCGCTCCTCGACGACGAGGTCCACGAGCTGTTGGCCGCGTTCGCGGCCGGCGTCCGGATCTACGTGGTGTCGGACAGCTGCTTTTCTGGAACGATGCTGCGGGACCCGGCCCGATCGAGCCGGGTCCGGGCCAGCGTCATCCTCCTGGCGGCCTGCGCCGAGGACGACAAGACCTTCGGCAACACCCGCGGTGGGCGCTTCACGGACGCGCTGTGTCGCGTGTGGAGCCGAGGAGTCTTCCGCGGCGACCACCGCCAGTTCCATCGCGCGATCCAGTCGGAGTGCCCCAGCACCCAGGTCGGCACCGCCGGCCCGCCCGACCCGGCGTTCATGGCATGCCGACCGTTCTCGGGACGACCTGCGCGACCCGGCTTCGTGCCGCCGCTCAAGGTCCATCTGTGCTGGGCGGGGTCGGCGGCGTCGGACATCGCGTGCGCCGATCTGGCGCGCGACATCTACGGGTTCCTGCACCGGCCGATCGCCGACGACCCGGTGACGCAGCCGGGCGTGGAGATCCCGGTCGAGCTCGGCCGCGACCTCGCGTCGTTGTTGGACTCGATCGAGCGGCCGACGTACGACGCCGCGCGCGAGGCGCCCGTCGGTGCGCGCGTGGTGGTCCTGCTGCTGGACCAGGCCGGCTATCGGGAGCCGCGGTTCCGACAGCAGGTGCAACGCGCCGTCGACCGCTGGCGGCGGTCGCTGGCAGCGGGCGGTGGGGACGTGCTCGTGCCGGTGCTGCTGGACGACCGGTGGGCATCGGAGCTGGGGCCGTTCGGAGCAGAGTCACCGGTCGCCCTGCAGGTGGCGCGCATGACGCCGGAGGAGCGGCGGTGGAGCGTGCCAGCCGACATCGCCGGCGCGGCCGGGCGGGCGCTCCTGGGTGGGGCGGGGAGCGCGGCTCCGCGTCGCCCAAAGGTGTTCATCAGCTACGCGCACGAGGACGGCGCCGAGGTCGCGAAGACCGTGCGCGACCACCTGAAGACCGGGACCCGGGTCGAGACGTTCTTCGATGCGAACGACGTGCAGCCGGGGCAGGCGTTGCTGAAGCAGGTCGCCGACGGGGCCGCCGACGGAGTCTTGCTGGTGGTGCGCACCGACAGGTATTCGGAGAGCCCCTGGTGTCGGCTGGAGTTGCTGGCGGCCAAGCAGGCCCGCGTCCCGATCGTCACGCTGCTGGCGACCCGGGATGGGGAGCAGTCACCGTCGGCGTACAGCGGCAACCATCGCACGCTGGTCTGGCGCGCGCAGCGGTCGTGCGAGGTCAGCGCGCGTTGCGTCCAGGCGTGGCTGCATGGGCACTACTTCGGCGCCCACGCGCGGGCCGCGCTGGCCCACGCAAACTTGCCGTCCAACGCCGACGTCATCGCGCGGCCGCCTGAGCTGCTCGACTTTGCGCACACGCCCCGCGGCGCCGACCGGCGGCTGCTGGTCTATCCAGATCCGCCGCTGCCCGAGGGGGAGGCGGCCATGCTCCGGACGGCGCACCCGGCGGTCCGCCTCATGACGCCCAACACGATGCTCGGCCGCGTGCAACTCGTCAACGACCCGAGCCCGCCGCTGGCCAACCTGACGGTGGGGTTCTCGCTGTCCGACAGCGACGATCTGATCGACGCGGCAGCCGTGCGCGGCGATGGCAGCGGGCTCACGCGGAGCCACCTCCACGACCTGTTGAGCACGATCGTCTTGACCACGCTCCACACCGGGGCGCGTCTCGCCTACGGCGGGGACTTTCGCCGGCACGGCTTCACGGCGAACCTCGCGACGCTGCACCAATCGCGCCGGCGGCTCGGGCCCGGGCGCGACGCGCAGCTGACATCGTACCTGCACGATCAGGCGGTACCCGACGATGACGGCAAGCTTGAGTACGCGCCGGTGATCGTCGCGGACACCGTGGGCGTCGGTGACCGGTCGACGCCTGTGGGCCGGGCCCTGCTGGACATGCAGGTGCGCGCCGCGATGGCCGCGCAGTGCGACGCGCGCATCTTGATCGGTGGCAAACGCAGGCCGGCGGTGCGCGACGACGACCACGTCGGCTATCTGGCGCCGTGGTCGGGTTCGCTGGAGGAGGCCTGGCGGACGCTGGACGCGGGCAGGGCATTCTACCTCGTGGGCGGCTATGGGGGCATCGCGGCGCTTCTGGTGGAGGCGCTGCTGGCGGAAGCACCGCCGGGCGCGTTGACCGCGACCGGTGACAACGCGCGCCTCGCCGCGCTGACCGAGGCGATGGACGTCATCAGGCAGGAACGTCTGGCGGCGGGGGGCGATCGGCGCGTGCTGCTGGCGAGCGAGACCGGGCTGCTGTCGCAGGCGTCGATGGTCGACGAGGTGCGCGCACGGTGGCTGCGCTTTCGCGCCGGCGATGGTGCCGCGTGGAACAACGGGCTGACCGTCGAGCAGAACCTGACGCTGTTTCGATCGCGCGATACCACCGAGGTCGCACACCTCATCTTCATGGGGCTGAGTCAGCTGCGAGCGGTGCGCCGACAGGAGTCGGCGTCGACCGGCGAGCTCGACGTGGTCCTCTACCACGGTGACATCACCTCGGTGTCGGATGTCGACGGCTACGCCGTGACGATCACGCCCGGCCTCCCGGCCAGCGGGGCGCTGGCGGCGCTGGACGCGAAGATGAGCGGACGCCTGGGGCGCAGCCTGGGGGGAGATGACGCGCACGTCGCCGTGCGCGCGAGCGTCGTCGAGACCGATGACCTCGCGGGTCGGATGGTGCTGGTCGCGAGGCTGGAACTGCCGCCACCAGGAGAGACGGTCGATGTCGCGATGGTCGACCGGCTGGCGTGTGAGGTCGCGGGCATGGCCGACCGGAAGGGCCTGGCCTCGCTGGCGACGACCGCGTTCGGTGCGAGCCTGGGGAGCGAGCCCGGCGCTGCGGTCGTTGCGATGCTGGCAGGCCTCAAGCGAGGCCGGGGCGGGGTGTTGACCGCGGTCGTGGTCTGCGAGACGAACGCAGAAAGGTACCAAGCGATCCGCGCCGCACTGAAAGCGCGCGCGGTCGGGTTTCGTGAGCTGAGGGAGGCCGGGCCGCGACCGACGGTGGCCACGGCGGTGGTGCTGCAGGTCGCGGTCAGCCACGCCGATGACGGTCAGTCCGTCGAGGTCCGCGCGGTCGCCTTCGACCCGCAGGGGAGGGCGCCGGTGGTCCCAAGCGGCGAGCGGCCGATCGCGGCCAGCGCGTGGCAGGCACTCAAGACGCGACCGCGGACGCGGGCGCAGGTCCGGTCGACCGGTGCCGCGCTGGCCAAGGTGCTAGGGCCCGAGGTGGTTCGGCTGCTCGTGGCGCACGTCGACAAGCCGACGCTGCTCGTGACCGACCTGGAAGGCTCCGGCCTGCCTTGGGAGATGATGCACGACGCCACGGTGGGCCTGCCGGTCATCGGCGCGGGCGTGGAGCGGCGGCTCGCGACGATCGGCGTCGCTCGACCGCCGCTGGATCGCGCGGCGACGGATGGTCGGCTGCGGGTCCTGCTGGTCGTCAATCCAACGTGCGACCTCGACGGCGCCGAGTGGGAAGGGGAGGCGGTCGAGGCGACGTTGCGACGTCGTAGCAACGTGATCGTAGAGCCTGTGAAAGGCCAAGCGGCCACTGTGGCCAGGGTGCTTGAAGAGCTCCGCCGCGTCGACTGTCCGTACGACGTGCTTCATTACGCAGGCCACGCGTGCTTCGACCCACGCGATCCCGGGCGCAGCGGCCTGGTGCTGGCGGACGGGATGCTCACTGACAAGGAGCTTGGCAACGCGTCGCCGCCACGGCTGGTCGTGCTGAGCGCGTGTGAGAGCGCGCGGGTCCGTGCCAATGTCGAGCCCGCGCCAGCGCTCGACACGAACCTCAGACCGCTGGCCGAGGCGCTGCTGATGAATGGCGCGCAGGCCCTGGTCGGGACGTTCTTCTCGGTCCGCGACCGAGCCGCAAGCTTGTTCGCGGCGGAGTTCTACGAGGCGGTGGCGGCGGGACAATCCGTCGGGGACGCCGTCCTCCGGGGGCGCCGCGCGCTGTACGGGGCCGGCGAGCTCGACTGGGGCAACTTCGTTCTCTACGGCGACGGATCGCTGCGGCCCCAGTGAGGGGCGGCATGGATGAGCGGCCGGCGTACAAGACATGGGCTCGGTGAGCGATGCATCCGGCGCGAGCGGTCGGCGCGCGAGGCTCACCCGCGACGGGTGAGCGAAGTTTGCCAGCGAGGCTAGCGAGGGCGGGTGGTAGCCTCAGGTCATGGCGGAGACGCACGATCGGCCGGGGCGGGCCGAGGACGATGGCGGCGGTGGTCGCGGCGTGGATGGAGGCGGGGCGGCGGGGAAGCGGACGCGGGTGGAGGCGGCGTATCCGACGCTGGCGCGGGCGATGCGTGGGACGGGCGAGGAGGGTGCGGGGCCGAGCATCCACGACGCGGCGACGGCGGCGGTGGAGCACAAGGGGAGCGGGGGTGCGGTGGATGCGGGCGTGGCGGCGAAGGTGGGGGCGCACCTGGGGGCCGATTTCAGCGGGGTGCGGGTGCACCAGGACGCGCTGGCGACGGAGGCGAGCGCGGCGATGGGCGCGCGAGCGTTCGCGCACGGGGCGGATGTGTTCCTCGGGGCGGGAGTCTGGGAGTGACCTGGGGCTCTGGCGGACGAGCTGACGCACGGCGCAGCAGGGGGCGGCGGGCAGCGGGCGCCGTAGCGGAAGGTGGAGGTGGGGGACGCGAACAGTCCGGCAGAGCACGAGGCGGACGCGGTGGCGGCGGCGGTGACGGGTGGGGCGGCGCCGGCGACGCTGTTGGTCGACGACGGGCCGGTGGCGCCCGGGCAGATGTTGAAGTCGACGTTCCTGGCGGAGCTGCGAGGGGCGGTGACGGCGGCGGCGGACGCGGAGCTGGGTCCGGTGATGTCGGCGATGGGGTGCCCGTACATCGATCAGTATTTCCGTCGGTACGCGACGCGGAGCGCGGCGGAGGGCGAGGCGCTGCTGCGGCGGTTCGCGCCGGGGGTGCGCGGGGTGCGGGACGCGCACGCGATGATCCCGGTGGTGGTGGAGCGGGTGCGCGCGGGGGTGGCGGTGTGGCGCGACACCGGGCAGGCGCCGCCGGAGATCGCGAATCTCGACCCGAGCGCCGCCAGCGCCGCGGCTGGGACGATCGCAGGAGCGCCGGGCAGCCCAGCGCAACGCCTCGCGGACCTCGGCGCCGGTACGCCGCTGGACGCGACTCTCGCCAACGCCGCGGCCGCCAGCTACGGCGGCTCGTTCGACCACGTCCGTGTCCACACTGGGGCTGAGGCCGCCCGGATGGCCGAGGCAGAGGATGCCCGCGCGTTCACCATCGGTGAGCACATCGGGTTCGCGGCGGGCGCGTACCGCCCGGGCACGCCCGAAGGTGATGCCCTGGTGGCTCACGAGTTAGCTCACGTCAGGCAGCAGCAGGACGCCGGCCCGCCGTCGATGCAGCGCAAGCCAGTCGACGGGTCGGTCGACGGCGCGGCAGAGGAGGAAGCTGACGTCGCCGCCACCGGGTTGTTGGCGCGTTTGTACGGCGGCGTCACCAGCGCGATGGCCAAGCTTTCGCGAACACCGATGGCGTTGCGTCGGTGCCCGACTGGAGGGCCGCGCGCGCCGACCGACCCGCTCCTTGCGCGGATGCACGCCAGGCTCTATGCCAGCCCGCGCGACCTCGCTGGCTATTGGGCTGAGGTCGCGACCGCGGGGGTCACCCGCGCCGGCGACGCCACTGTGCGCGGCGGGCTGACGGACTTCGTCACGGCGGGCAAGCTCTCGCACGCGGAAGCGTTCCGGACTGTCGCGCTGCTCGAGCTGGGCCTCGAGGCCGGTTGGCCGCTGCCGGTGCGCACTTCGCCGAGGGTGTCGACGCGGGCACCTTCACGGTCACCGCGCTGCCACCGGCTGGCGCAGACGCGCTGCGCGAGTTCTGCGTCGCCCGGGCCGGCGCTGCGGCCGAGGGCACCGCTGACGTACGGGTCACGTACCGCACCATCTTCGACGCACGCTGGGACAGCACCGCCTACGCCGGGCTGGCCACCGACTTCGATCCGACGCTCGACAGCAAGGGCCCGCGGAACCAACGCGCGCGGCGGTTGTTCACTGACCTCTACGCGGATCCGACCTACGCGACTGCGTACGACACCAACACGCCAGCCGGCTTTCGCGCGCTGGCCGACACACATGTTGGGCCGGACGGCATCAACTTGATCGCCTCGCCGCGCCTGCAGGAGCTACGGGCGACCTTGGCACCACCCGCGGTCGTCGCGGCCAGCACCATCGACGCCACCTATACGGCGCTCGCAGCGCTCGTCCGTCCCAAGGCCGAGGCACTGGATGCGCGCGATCGGCAGGAGATCGGGCGGTCGCACCAGTGGCGGCTCGACGTCGACGCGAAGGTCAGCGGTCCGACGCCAGCGGACACGCAGGCGCTCCGTGACGACCTCTGGAACGTCGTGACGACGAGCCGGTCGGCTGCACCGGTTGCGCCTGGTCCGGTGGCCCTCGGTCCAAGAACCCCACCCGCGACGCCCCCGCCGGTGCCCAACGCTGCGCAGACCGCCTGGCTTAGTGGCGTCACGGTGACGGCGCCGGCCTCGCCCCATCGCGCCAACCTAGTAGAGGAGCCGCTCGATTTTCAGATCCGCTCTGCCGTGCCCAATCCTGGCCTCGCGGTCCAGCGCCGGGTGGTCGTCGAGCCGGCCGCGCAGGTGATCTCGGGAGCGACCGACGAGATGGCATGGTCGAACGGGGCGGCCGCCGCCGATCATCGGATTGAGGTCAACCCCGAACCCATCGGCGGTGCGGTCAACACCACGTTTACCGCGCGCGTCACCATGCCGCCTCTGTCGACCGCAACCTTCGCCGAGAAGGTGGCCACCGTGGTCGTCGAGGATCGTCGCCTCGATTGGTTTCGAGCCAACGTCCAGGCCGGCGCCTCGTGCACGGACCACGATGCGTCGTGGACGCACATCAACCCCGGCACCGCGCTGACCTACCATGGCGGGCAGTTGCCGTTCCAGGTGATCCCCAATCTCAACTGGCAGCCGAACCCCGGCCTGAACATCACGATGGACGGTGAGCTGAAGCGGAGCGGCGCGTCACTGCATCCATTCCCGCGGACGCCGTTCGGGGCGCGGGCCCAAGACGCAACACTGTTCACGCGGATCCTCGAGCAACCGTCGCCGGCACCCGTGCGCCGCAGCCCCACGAGATCGTCGTGAACTACTATGTGGCCGGCAGCGCGGTAGCATTCCAGACCCAGCGGGTGCCGTTCACCATCGCCGCCGGAGGTGCCGCCAACCTCGCGGTTGATCGAGCCCGCATGACCGCCGAGAACGCCTGGCTCAATCGCCCAATTGGCGCAGCGGGGTCCCTGTACCACTTCATGGCGGCTCAGGGCGGCGCCCCGGCGCGAGTGGCGGCGGCAGCCGCAGGTGGCGCCTTGAAGGTGCGAAGCTGCTTCGTGCGGAGCGACTCGGCAGCGGCGGTGAACCTGGCCGGCGGCGGCACGACGACCGACGTCGCATACGCGATGGGCGTGGTTGACGCGCCTGGCACCTTCACCAACACGCTGATCGCGCAGCCAAGCGCGGCGGGCTGGCGTTGGCCAGCCCACCCGGACACGGTCTACCTGAACGCGACCCCCGTGCCGGGCGGCGGGCACCGCACGCTGGCCGAGCTGAGCGAATTTCTGGCCCACGAGGGCATCCATGCGGCCGACCGGGACGCCGGCGCGCCAGGCGAATGGGATCGGTACGCGACCGAGTTCCGGGCTTACTGGATTGGCGGGCTAGGCGCGGGTCAATCGACGGCACTCGATCCAACAATGTCTGGGATGGGGCCCAAGTCCGAGCGCGCAAGGACCATCTTCAACCACCTGTACGGCAGCGCCACCTATCCGTTTGTCCAACCGGCCTACGATCAAAACGAACAGGGCTTCCGGGAGCGCGCAGACAACTACCTGTACCC
This sequence comes from Kofleriaceae bacterium, assembly GCA_041389965.1. Lineage (GTDB taxonomy): Bacteria > Myxococcota_A > Polyangia > Haliangiales > Haliangiaceae > UBA2376. The sequence continues at coordinate 30,095 of JAWKQV010000007.1, forward strand.
CGACGGCATCAATCTGACGCTCTCGCCGCAGCTCGCCGCGCTTCGCGCCGAGGTAGAGAGCTACTCCGGTGTCGCCGCTGACTATCCGGCGAAGCGCGCCGCGATCATCGCCTCCTTCGCCGCCGTGCCTGGGCCAGATCGCGGTGAGGTGCGCGGCAATCGGGACTGGCGCGACCTGGTTGAGACGAAGTTCACGACGCGCGCGGTCGCCGGCGTCGCTCCGCCGATCTCCGAACGTAACGATATCAAGACGCTGCTGGGGATACCGCGATGACGCGCATCGCCCTGCGCGCCCTGGTTGTCGCGCTCGCCTGGCGCGGCGTCGGCTGCAACAAGCGCGTCACCGATCCGCCCGCCCCCGCTGCTCCCGAGGCCACCCCGATGACTCAGCCCGCTTGGCACCGCCAGACCACATCGTGGCTCACGTTCGAGCTGCCCGACCCGACGCGCTTCGAGGCCGGCGCGGCCGGCGAGATTCAATTCGCCAAGGGTCGCGTGGGCGCGGCATTCGTCAACGCCTGGGCCGGCGCCGGGCAAGATCTGGACGGCTGGCAGGCACGGCTGGTCAACCGCGGGCCAGTGCTCGGCCCCGCGTCCGACGTGAGTCTTTGCGGGCGGCCGGCGAGGCGGCAAGAAGCCGCCCTGACGGCGGCGTCTGCAACTGGCATCCGCCGCACGCCCAGCGGCGAGCTCGGCCACATCGAGCACCGGATGGCGCCCCAGATCGCGGTCGCCGTCGCTGGCACGACCGCCGAGGGAGACCCGCTGCTGGTCACCTGGACGATCGACGCGGATCAGCGCCAGGCCGCGCGGCCGGACGAGGAGAGATTTTTCGCGTCGCTGGCCTGCCCGACGTAGCGGTCGGCGCGGGCGCACTGTCGTCCGCTAACGGTTGCCCGGCTCGATGTGGTTGAGTCGGTTGCAGGGCGTTGTGATGAACGCATATTGATCCCCGTCCACTGATGATGCGCATCGCGCTGGCTCTCTCGTTCGTGGCCCTGGCGTGCTCACCGCGCGACGAGGCCAGCCCCAAGGCTGCCATGACCTCACGACCTGCTCCGACCACGCCGATCGATTGCCGCGCGCTCCTGACCGCCTGGGTGGTCGAGGGGACGCTGGCCGATTCGGCCCATGGCATCGGCCAGTGCACGGCCGCCGACGCGACCGCAGTGCTGGGGGATGGCGAGGCCGGCCACGGTCGGCTGGGGGGAACCGGCCGCGACTGGACGCGGTGGCAACGGGGCGAGGCGACCGTGCGGGCGTTCTGGGGCGCGGATGGCCACGCGCTGCTGGTGGTGATCGATCGACCGAGCGCTGGTGACGCGAGCGCCTGGCGCGCGCGGCTCGGCGAGCCCGAGGCGACGTGGCCGTCGCGCACCAAGCGGATGGACTGGACCATCAAGGACCACGTGTTCGCGGCGCGGGGCATCACGGCCTCCATCGGCGAGAGCCTGCTCGAACCGCCGGTGGCTCCATCGCTGCAGGCCCTGTACCTGTACGAACCGACCACCGTCGACGCCTACGTCAGCGACCTCGGCGGCAAAGACGAGTGGACGCGCAAGTTCCCGCTCCGGTGACGCGCGGATCGTGGGTGTCGACGGCGGTGGCGGCGCTGGCCGCAGGGCGGGAGGTCGAGGTGCGGCCACGCGGTCACTCGATGCGCGGGCGAGTCGACGACGGGCAACCCGTGATGCTGGTGCCGGTCGAGCCGTCGCGGGTCGTGGTCGGCGACGTCGTGCTGGTGCGGTGGAAGGGAAACGTGCTGTTGCATCTGGTGGTCGCGGTGGAGGACGGCCGGCTGCAGATTGGAAACAACCTGGGCAAGATCAACGGGTGGGTCGAGCGCGCGGCAGTGCTGGGCCGAGCCCGGCTCGCATGAAGGTCCAGACCGAATACGAGCCCCATTGCGATGGGCCGCACTTTGCCAGGCGAGGCGCGTGCGGACGAATGGTAGGCTCAGCGAATGGCGGAGACGCACGATCGGCCGGGGCGCGCCGAGGACGCTGGCGCAGGTGGTCGCGGCGTGGATGGAGGCGGGGCGGCGGGGAAGCGGACGCGGGTGGAGGCGGCGTATCCGACGCTGGCGCGGGCGATGCGTGGGACGGGCGAGGAGGGTGCGGGGCCGAGCATCCACGACGCGGCGACGGCGGCGGTGGAGCACAAGGGGAGCGGGGGTGCGCTGGATGAGGGCGTGGCGGCGAAGGTGGGGGCGCACCTGGGGGCCGACTTCAGCGGGGTGCGGGTCCACCAGGACGCGCTGGCGACGGAGGCGAGCGCGGCGATGGGCGCGCGAGCGTTCGCGCACGGGGCGGATGTGTTCCTCGGGGCGGGGGAGTCTGGGAGTGACCTGGGGCTCTTGGCGCACGAGCTGACGCACGTGGCGCAGCAGGGGGCGGCGGGGCAGCGGGCGCTGCAGCGGAAGGTGGAGGTGGGGGACGCGAACAGTCCGGCGGAGCACGAGGCGGACGCGGTGGCGGCGGCGGTGACGGGCGGGGCGGCGCCGGCGACGCTGCTGGTCGACGACGGGCCGGTGGCGCCCGGGCAGATGTTGAAGTCGACGTTCCTGGCGGAGCTGCGGGGGGCGGTGACGGCGGCGGCGGACGCGGAGCTGGGGCCGGTGATGTCGGCGATGGGGTGCCCGTACATCGATCAGTATTTCCGTCGGTACGCGACGCGGAGCGCGGCGGAGGGCGAGGCGTTGCTGCGGCGGTTCGCGCCGGGGGTGCGCGGGGTGCGAGATGCGCACGCGATGATCCCGGTGGTGGTGGAGCGGGTGCGCGCGGGGGTGGCGGTGTGGCGCGACACCGGGCAGGCGCCGCCGGAGATCGCGGCGATGGAACCTGGCGCGGCGGCGGCGGCTGGTGCAGCGGCGGGCGGCGCGGGTGGTGCCCAGGCGTTGCGGGCACCGGATGGCAGCGAGACGCTGACGTCGCTCGAGGCGGAGCTAGGCCCGGGGGCGGCGCTCGACGGGGCGACGGCGAGCCGGATGAGCGGAGCGCTGGGCGTCGACGTGAGCGCGGCGCGGATCCACACCGGCCCGGTGGCGGCGGCCAAGGCGGCGGCGGCGGACGCGGTGGCGTTCACCGTCGGGCCGAACATCGTGATGGGGGCCAGCATCCCGGCGGCGGGCACGCTGGAAGGCGACGCGCTCCTGGCCCATGAGCTGGCGCACACGGTGCAGCAAGCCGACGCTGCGCGCGACCCGACCGCGCGGCGCCAGCCCATCGGCGGGGAGAGCGCGACGGCCGAGGCCCACGCCGACGGCGTCGTCGAGGAGGCCGCCAAGGCCGAGTCCGGCAAGACCGCCGCCGACAAGGCCTCGCTGGCCAGCCGCCTGCTCAGCACCATGACCACCGGCCTGCAGCTGCAGCGGTGCTCGACCGGACCGAGAATGTCGGGCACGGTCAGCAACACGATCAGCGACGGTCCGTACGGATGGACGTCGCGGTACGGCGTCGAGCTGCGCGGCAGTGAATGTCTGACGACGCTCAAGGTCAAGCTCGTGCCCGACGCTGGCGTCCCGGCCACCGACGTCGCGAGCGTCCAGACCCGAGCCCGGGCTGCGTTCCGGCGGATCTTCGACAACAAGTTCGATCTCACCGACACCGCCGATGGACAGGTCTACGCGCTCCGGACGGACGTCGAGTTCGTCGAGCGTGACGAGCACGAGACCGTCGCGCTCCACGCCGGGAGCAGTCGCAGCGACTCGGGCAACTGGTCGGTGGGCCGCCCGGACGAGACGTTCGCCCACGAGCTTGGCCACTTGATGGGGCTGCGCGACGAGTACATCGACCCGGCGGTGGCCAGCCGCGCGACCGCGGCCGGCGCCGACGTCCACACCGACCACTCGATCATGGGCAACTACCACGGCGAGGGAGCCGCCGCCGCCCAGGTTCACGAGCGCCACGGGCGCACCATGGCGACGGCCATCGGGGGCGCGACCGGGCGCACCTTCACCATCGCGAGTCGGCCGTGACGTCCGGCGCGCTACCAGGGGCGGTCATCGGTGCGATGCTGGGCATCGCGTGTGCTGACCACGGCAGCCGCCCGCACGATCCGCCACCGGAGACCAGCACGATGCACGACGCGATCGAGGCCTTGATGCGCGAGCCCGCGGCCACCGTCACCATCACGCAGGGCATCGAACACTTCGACGACGGCCAGGTGGTCCTCCGCATCCGCGGCTCCGGCGACGTGGCCGTGACCCAGCGGCGCGCGGGGACCACGACCGCGTTCAACGGGCAGCTCACGCGCGACGAGCTGGGGACGCTGGTGACGGCGCTGGCCGGCCACCGGTTCTCACGCCCACGCACGAGCAAGCTCCCGCGCAACCCTGGCGACACCCCGCTGGTCTTGTCGTACGAGGCGCCCGGCGCCGCGGCGGCGACGGCCGCGTTGTGGTACGGCGACCGATACCAGGACCAGGAGCTCGACGCGATCATCCGGGTCGCGGACGACCTGATCTATCGGATCACCGGGGGGCAGCTCGGGGCAGCGGCTGCGCAGCCGTGACCGCCGCGCCCGATGGGCTGGCGCGGCGCGCCGAGGGTGGCGACGGGGCCGCGAGCCTCAGCAGCCCTGCGGGTCGCTCGGGCCGGCGCCGCACCAGCAGTTGGGGGCGTCGGGGTGGGCCAGGCAGTGGGGGGACGCCACCGGGGTGTTGGGCGCTGCGAATGGGTCGACTTCCGTCGGCACGGTGACGTCCCAGCTGTTGGGATAGGTCGCGGCCTGGTGGCTGTTGAGCGGGACCACGCCGCTGCCGAGGTTCCCCGTCTTGTTGCGGCCCCACGAGTAGAGGCGGCCGTCGGCGGTCAGGGCGTACGCGTAGAAGACCAACGCGCTGCCGGTGAAGACGCGCACGACGTCGTCGACGCCGGGCGCGATGCGCACCGCCGGCGAGACCAACAGCGCGTGGCGGTCCCAGTCCCAGGCGTAGGGCATGGGCGTGGTGGCGTAGTCTGGCTCGTGGCCGTCGCCCACAAGCCCCTGGCCGTTGGTGCCCCAACCCCACAGCGTGCCGTCGCTCATCACCGCGTAGCTGCCGCCGAAGCTTGCGTGGATCTGCGTCGCCCGCGCGCCGCCCGCGGTGGCGGCGGCGAGCAGCTCGTTCGAGCGGCGCGGGGTCGGCTGCGGACAGTAGGTCGCGCACAGGCCAGCGATCTCGGCGTAGAAGCCCCACACGAACAGGTCACCGTTGGCGGCCAGCGCGTAGGCGTAGCTCTGCCCGGTGGCGATGTCGATGATCGGCGGCAGCGGCGTCCCGGCGGAGGTGGTGGTGAGCTGGTGTGGCGCGCGGAAGTCGGGCTGGTTGGTGCCGAGGTTCTCGACGGCTTCGGCGCCCCACGTCCACACCCGACCGTCCGCACCGAGGGCGATCACCACGTCGCCGATCGCCACCTTGACGATGTCGGCGTCGGCCGGCAAGGGGACCTTGCGCGGGTGCAACACGTGGGCGTCGCCGTCGGTGCCGTCGCCGGCGCGGCCGGAGGCACAGTCGTCCCAGATGTAGACGCTGCCGTCGCCGGCGACCGCCACGCTGGTCGTCACGCTGGCGGCCATCGACCGGACCCCGCCGGGCAGCACGAACGGCGCCCCATCGCTGGTGGTTAGCTGGACCGGGACAGTGCTGGTCTCGAGCGCGGGGTTGGCGGCGATGTCACCCCACTCCCACACGTGGCCGGCGGCGTCCGCGACGATGGTGAAGTGCAGGCCACCGGCGCCAGCGACGACCTGGACGTCGGGCGGGAGCGCGGTCTCGACCAGCGGGTACAGATCGTTGGGCGGGTTGGGCCCTGCGCCACGGCGCGCCGCGGTGCCGCTGACGGTGTAGACCCGGCCGTCCCGGACGAACGACGTCACGTACTCGCCGGCCAGCACCAGATCGACGCCGGTGACGCTGGGCGACCGGCCGTCGATGGCGCCATCGCCCGGCGCGGTTCCGTCGGTGGAGGCGTCCAGCGCTGGCGTATCCGAGCCTGGGGACCCGCCGCAGGCGGTGGCCACGACGAGCGCCGCCGCGCCCAGCAGGGACGCGCGACGACCACATGCGGCTGGTGAGCCGGGACCATCGAAGCCGTCGCGCACGGTCGTTGCCTCGGCCATGCGCTGATCGTACAGGCCCTGGCCGATGGCCCGCGGTGATCTCGCAGGGCACCCGACGATGGCCGAAAGTAACAGGCCTCGTCGACGCGCCATCGCCTCACACCGACATCGCCGCGGCCTACCCAACCGGCCGAAAACACGAAGGGCTTCGCATCGCTGCGAAGCCCGACGAGTGATCCGGTGGAGCCATGGGGGATCGAACCCCAGACCTCTAGAGTGCGATTCTAGCGCTCTCCCAGCTGAGCTATGACCCCGGAGTGCGCAGGTAGGTACCAGGGGCCTCGGGCCTTGTCAAGCGCCTGGAGGCAGGCCGTAACGCGGGGCCCGATGGTACGTAAGGGCTGTATGCGCGCCCCCACGTCGATGCTGTATCTGGCGGTCGCCGCCGCTGGTTTGGCCGCTGGTTGTTCCGATGATCCGGCGCCGCTCGATCCGAAGACGGCGCCGCGGGAGCCCATCGACCGGTTCAGCGGGGCGGCGGGGACGTTGTTCGTGCGGGACGTGGACCCGACGCTGCCCGCGGCCGACGCGCCGATCGACTACGACGCGCGGTTCCGGGTCGACTCGATCGGGCCGGCCGGCGAGGTGGTGACGCAGTACCTGTTCGACGTGCAGGCTCGGACGCCGGCGCCGATCTACGTGCTGTTCCACGCCGGTGAGGCGACGCCGGTGATGGGGCAGAAGAACATCGTGTCCGTGCTGCCCGGTGACCTGGGCTATTCGGACCTGTGGCAGCCGATCCGGGTCGACGTGCCGGCCGACTACGTGGCCAACACGGTGACCAGCTTCCAGGCGATCGTGGACGGTGGGTATGCGCAGACGCCGATGCCGGCGCTGGTGAACTGCCCGGTGGTGCCCGAGGGTTCCGTCGCGCGGGTGCGGACCGCGGGCGACTATCCCGAGCTGACGCAGGGCTGGTACGACGACAAGATCATCCAGTACTTCCACTTCGGTGAGGCGCCGACGCTGGCGCCGGTCGACGGGCAGGTGCCGACGTCCACGCTGTACGCGGCGTTCGCGACCAACCCGACGGCGGGGGCCGCGCCAGCGCTGCCGTTCGCGGTCGACGCGACCGACCGGCCGCACAACGTGGTGGCGGCGCTGCCGTCGACGGCGGGCTACGCGCCGCTGTGGGCGGTGCAGGTCTACGACAACGCGGCCATCGACGCGGTGGTCGACCTGGCCAGCGCGCAGGCGGCGCCGACCATCGCGGCGGCGGCGATCGAGGTCAACGCGCCGGTGGTGGCGGTCGCGGTGCCGTGACCGGCTGACCCTCACGCGGTTGGCCGCGCGGCGGCTATACGCAGTCGGGGCGCGCGGGGTCGGTGACGTCGACGGTGGCGAGCCGGCGGGACAGGTCGTCGCCGCCGGCCTTCCAGTGCTGGTACTCGCGCTCGCTGATGGGCACCAGCGACGTGACGGTGACGGCCGGCGGGCCGGCGTCGAGGGGCAAGCGCAAGTGCCAGGCCCGCGGCACGGCGAAGTAGGCGTGGGGCAGGCGGGTCGAGAAGTCGCCCAGGCGGGACTGCCCGACCAGGTCGCGCACGATGGTGCCGGGCGCCGGGTAGAACACCTGGTCGATGATGTGGAACGCGGCGTTGGCGACCAGCTGCGGCATGCCGGCCCGGTCTTCGCGGCACGCGAACAGCACCTCCATGCGCGGTCGGCCGTCGGGCCAGTCGAGGTTGGCCAGGCCCAGCGAGCCGTAGGTGATGAGGCCGGGCGCGGGCTGCTCGGGGTAGCGGGCGACGTCGACCGTGCGGCCGCCGATGGCGCCGTGATGGAAGGTGCGCACGCTGGGCGCGCCGAGGGCGACCCGCAGCAGCTCACCGGCGAAGGTCGACACTTGCAGGAACTGCGCGAGCGCGGGGACCGAGCGGGCCAGATCGATCCAGGTGGGCTGGAGCGTCAGCACGCGGCGCAGGTAGTTTTGCGCGATGGGGCGGTGGCCCAGATCGGCGTGGGCCAGCGCGCCGCCCCACAGCGCGGTGGCGCTGTCACCCTTGAGACCGATGGCGCGGTCGAAGGCGCGGGCGGCGTCGACGGGACGGCCCAGGCTGAGCAGCGCGTGGCCCAGGCCCTTCCACGCGAGGTGGTGGCTGGGGTAGAGCGCGGCCGCGCGCTCGAAGCGCTCGGCGGCGGCGGCGAAGTCGCCGGCCTGGAAGAGCTCGTTCCCCTCGCTCGTCAGTCGATCGGCCGCCGCCTGGCTCATCGCCCGGCTACGCTAGCAGAGACCGTGCGCCAGCTGCGGGCCAAGCCGCCGGAGGTTGGCGTGGCGCGGTCGATCGCCGGGGCCGCTCGGGCCGGCGGAGCCGGTCGGTACGGAAACGGCTTGCGTCGTCGGGGCAGGTTGCCGAGGATCGGCGGATGGTTCGCTCGTCGCTCGGGATCGTGCTGGCTGTGCTGTGGCTCGGGTGCGCGTCGTCGCGACCGTCGGGGAACGCGGTCGACGCGACCGCCGACGGCACCGGCGGGGACGGCGCGGTGGGCGATGGCGCCGAGCCCGACGGCGCGGGCCTGGACGGCGCCGGGCCCGATGGCGCCGGCCCTGACGCCGCGGCGCTCGACGGGGCGGGCCCCGACGGCGCGAGCCTCGACGCCATGGCCGACGCCGCGATCGACGCCAACACCTGCTCGACCCAGCCCTGCTCGCTGTACCCGCAGTGCGGGTGTACCGCGCCGCTGACCTGCGACATCGACTTCACGGATCTGATGGGCACCGCGTGTCGTGCCGTCAACGCGCCGGGCATGGAGGGCAGCACCTGCGGGTCGTTCTCGGAGTGCGCGGCCGGGTACGTGTGCGCCGGCGGCCGGTGCCATCGGTACTGCGACACCGACGCCAGCTGTCCGCAGCCGCGCGGCATGTGCGCCATCCAGATCACCGACCAGGGCGGGGCGCCGATCGCGGGCGCGGTCACCTGCTCGGCCAACTGCAACCCGGCGCAGAGCGCGGCGGGCGGGTGCCCGGCGGGCCAGAAGTGCGGGTTCTTCACGGTCATGCGCGGCACGCCGCCGGCCTCGGTCGACATCGTCGACTGCGCGACGCCAGGTGCCGGCGCTCACGGCGCGGCGTGCACCACGGACGCGACCTGCGCGGCGGACACGCTGTGCTCGACGGTGAACGCGGCGCAGCGCTGCCGCCGGGTGTGTACGCGGCCGGCCGGCAACGAGTGCGCCGCGGTGCCGGGGACGACCTGCGTCGGCTTCAACCCGGCGCTCACCGTCGGTGGCACCGAGTACGGCGTGTGCGGGCCGTGAGTCGCGTCGGCGGATCGACGCCGCGCCGCGGAGGCGGCTGTCGCGTGGCGTGACTGGTGCTCGGCCTGGCGGGTCTGGTCACGATCGTCGCGGCGCGCGATCCGGCGTGAACCGCGGCACGTGAGCGTGCGTGTGAACGGGCATGCCCAAGCGCAGTCTTCTGTTCACCGCCGGTCTGTTGGTGTGCGCGTCGCTGGCGTGCAACGGCGACCGAGTTCGCCCGGCGCCGCGCGCCGCGCCGGTCGCCCCGACGGTGGCGCCAGCGGCCGCCATCAAGGTCACGCGCTCGCCTACGCCGGCCCCTCCACCTGCCACGGTCGTCGCGCCCCCGGTCGCCGGCTCCGTCGTGGTCGTGCCGGGGCAAGCGGTCGGCCCGATCCGCCTCGGCATGACCGAGGCCGACGTGATCGCCGCAGGCGTCCCGCTGGCGCCGCCGCCGTGGAGCCCGTCCAGCGATACTACCCGCGTCGGCGGGGCGTACCTGGTCCAGCTCGACGCCGGCGGCCGGGTCACGATGGCGCGGGTCGAGCTCAAGGATAGCGGCGGCGTCACCGTCGCCGGCACCTCGATCCCGGCCGACGCCGACTGGGACCGGGCCGCCGCGGCGTTCGCCGGCTGCGGCGAGACGGTGTTCACGGAGGGCTCGACCTATATCCCGTGCACCGGCGGCACGACGGTCGTCATGCGCGGCGGGTTGCAGCCGTTCGTCAGCGTCGAGGTGCGCACGCAGCCGCTGACCTGACGATCACGGCAGCTTCTTGCCGGGTGGCACCTGGAGCTTGGCGGTGACCGCGCGCGTGCGTTCGCTGGTGGCCTCGGGCGGCGTGATCCGCCCGCGCAGCGGCTTGGTCTCGGCGTCGTCGACGACCACCGGGCTGGGGTTGGGCGGGCGGGTGCCGCGCGGGGCGCGCGCCAGCTCGATCGCGCGCTGGAGCATCTCGGCGCGGCGCTCGGGTGCGGTCTCGCGGAGGATGGCGGCGATCCGCTCGCACCCGCGAACTTCATCGGGCGTCAGGGACATCGACGCGCACCCTACGCCGTCGTCGACGATCGTTCAGCGACCCGGCGGAGGTGGGTGGGGGTGCGGTCGGGTACCGCGAGCACCCGCCTGCACCGCCTGGCGCGTCTGGTCACGCGGGTGTCGCGTCGGGCGCCACCGGCCACTCGCGCGCCAGCATGCTCATGCGCAGCATGTCGTGCCAGCTGCCGTCGTGGAAGTACTCCTCGCGGAGCACCCCCTCCTCGACGAAGCCGAGCCGCGCGTAGGTGCGCTGGCTGCGGACGTTGGTGCGAAAAATCATGAGCCAGATCTTGTGCAGGCCCAGCTCGCCGAAGCCGTGATCGAGCGCGGCCCGGATGGCCGCCGAGCCGAACCCACGGCCCATGTCGGCGCGCGCCGCGATGATGCAGGCCAGGCGGCCGACCCGCGACCGCCCGTGGATCTGGTGGAGCCCCACCTGGCCCAGGTAGCGGCCGGTCGCGCGCTCGTCCACGCTCCACACCCGGTCGCTGGTCGACGCCAGGGTCTGGCGCACGTAGGCCAGCTCGTGCTCGCGGGTGAAGGCCTGCCCCGAAAACGACGCCAGGTTGCCGACGATCGCCGGGTCGTTGACCCAGGTCATGATGTGATCGACGTCGGACTCGGCCAGCGGCCGCAGCTGCACCAGGCTCATGCGCCACACGGTAGCGCGCCGGGCGCGGGAGCTGTATACGTCCCCCCGAATGAGCGCCGCAGTCGGAGCCGATATCGAGTCGCTGTGCAGCAAGTGCGGCGACGTGTGGCACGTGGTGGTCGCCAAGGTCGGCGAGGACATCGTCCGCGTCATCTGCAAGGAGTGCGGCGGCCAGCACCGGTACCGCAACCCCAAGCAGCCGGCCGGCGCCAAGCGCGCGTCGTCGACGACCAGCGCGCCGCGCGCCCCGCGGGCGATCAAGGTGGTCGAGCGCTTCGAGACGCCGGCGGTGGTGGCCGACCTCAACAAGCCGCCGCGCCCGTACCGCGCCAGCGAGCAGTTCGCGGTGGGCGAGCGGGTCGAGCACCCGACGTTCGGGCAGGGCGTGGTCGAGGTGCTCGAGCCCGGCAAGATGACCGTGTTCTTCCCGGTCGGGCGCAAGGTGCTGGCCCGCGCCAAGGGCGACGCCCCGTCGGGTGGCCTGACCCGGCCCAAGCCGTTCGAGAATCGCCCGAACCAGCCCCCGCCCGACGCCAAGGCCGCGACCGCGGCTGCGACGGCCGACGACGACGACGAGTAGCCAGGCTGCGACGCTCGGTCGCAGCGGGGGCCGGCGACCGCGCCGTTGTGGCGCTGGGTCGCATCGCGCCGGGCCAGCCCGGGTGGTAGCGTCCGCGCCGCATGGCTCGCAACGGACGTCTCGTCGTCGCGGTGGTGCTGACGATCGGCGTCGGCCTCGGCGCGCTGGGGTCGTGGTTCTTGGTGCGGTCGCGGCCGGTGCCGGGCGACTTCGTCGACGCGGTGGCCACGCCCGACGGCGGCGCGGTCGCCATCCGCCACCAGCGCGGCAGCGAGCGGTACTTCGTCGACGTGTACGGCCCGGACCGGCTGCGGTGGCGAGCGCTGGTGCCGCCCTACGCTGGCGCGGTGGGGACGCCCGCGGTGGCCGCGACCGCCAAGGTGGTGACCGTGCGCGTGGTGCGCGACGGCCACCCGCACCTGTTCGCCTTCGACACCCTGCACGGCGCCAAGATCGCGTCGTTCGATCTGGCCGACGACACCCCGGCCGACGCCCACGCGTACACCCTGCCGGGCCTGGCCACGGTGGCGGCCGACGGCTGGGCGGTCGAGGTGCTGGCGCGGCCGGGCGGCGGCGCGCGGCTGATCGCGGTCGCGCTCGACCAGCGGCGCCTGGCGTGGAAGGTCGACCTGGCGGCGCCGCCGACGGCGGTGTGGCTGACCGCCGATCAGGTCGTGGCGCGCACCGGTGACGCGCTGGCGGCGTGGCGCCACGACACCGGCGTGCCCGAGGCGGCCCGGACCACCGCGCCGCCCGCGCCGACGACCACCGCCGGGCTGCAGGTCACGCCCGGTGGCTTCGCCGCCGCGAGCGGCGCCACCTACCCGGTGCCGGCCGACGCGGCCCGGCCCGAGCCGTACCACGTCAGCGGCGGTCGGGCCTGGGTGATCGAGCCGGCGCAGCTGACCGTCCTCGACGCCACGCTGGCCCCGGCGCGGCGCATCGGGCGCTGAGCGCCCGGCCGCGCGCGGCTACTCGGGGCGGGCCAGCGCGCCGGCGAAGAACGCCAGGCTGTGGGGCAGCCGAGGGCCCCAGAACGAGAAGTCGTGCCGCCCGGGCCCGAGGTACCAACGGTGCGCGACGCCGCGCGCGGTGAGCACGTCGTGCAGGTAGGTGGCGCCGGCGTCGAGGGCGAACACGTCCTCGGTGCCGCAGTCGAGATAGATCGCCAGCGCACCGGGCGTCAGGCTCCGCGCCAGCGCGACCGGGTCGTGGGCCTGCCAGTTGGCCAGGTCGGGCCCGAACAGGCCGCGCACGTAGCCGCCGAACGGCTCCATGTCGTGGCCCCACGCCGCCGGGTCGGTCAGCTCCTCGACGGCGTCGGCCCGGTACGGGTGCGGGCCGACGTAGAGCAGCGCGTCGACGCCCGAGTGGGAGGCGGTGGCGGCGAAGCGGTCGGGGTGGCGCATCGCCAGCGTCAGCGCGCCGAAGCCGCCCATCGACAGGCCGCCGATGCCGCGGCCGTCGCGCCGCGCGATGGTGCGGTAGGTGGCGTCGACGTGCGCCAGCAGATCGTCGACGACGTAGGCCTCGTAGCGCGGGCGCACCACGCAGTAGTCGCGGGCGCGCTCGCGTCGGGAGAACGGGTTGCCGCGCGCGCGGCACGCGGCTGGGTCGGGCGCGGCCACGGCGTCGACGTAGAAGCTGGCGTCGCCGTCGGGCATGATCACGATCGCCTCCAGGCCGAGCGCGGCGGCGGCCTGATCGAGGTGGCCGCCGTCGACCCAGTCGCGCTCGTTGCCACCCAGCCCGTGCAGCAGGTAGATGACCGGATAGCGTCGGGCGTCGGCGTCGTAGCCGGCCGGTAGCCACGCCCGGTAGCGCTTGGTGACCCCGAGGGCGGCGCTGGCGAACTGGCCGTCGACGACACGGCCCGGTGTCGACGCGATCGCACCCGCGGGCGGCGCGGGTGGCGGTGCGGCCGGGGCGCGCTCGCCGGGGCCGCGGCACCCAAGCGCGACGGCGACCAACACCAGCGCGCGGCGCATCAGCCGGTCCGGACCGAGAAGTCGCGCGAGGTGACGACGGTGCTGTCGGTCAGGTCGATGAGGAACGAGCGGCCGGTGCCGACCCGGCCGTCGAACGCCAGCAGGTACCAGACGTCGAGGGTCCAGCGCTCGTGCTGGCTCTCGCACGGCGGCGTCCACGACACCGCCTCCAGCTCGCCCAGGTAGGCCGGCCGGTTGGTGGCCGAGGCCACCACCTTCTCGAAGTCGGGGCAGCCGGCGGCCAGGGCCACCGCGGCGGCGGCGTCGGCGGCGGCGATGGTGCGGCGCCAGGCCGAGGTCAGGCGGCAGCGGCCGATGGTGCCGGCCGGCGACAGCTCGATCTCGTAGGCCTCGTCGGCGGCCAGCGCGTCGAAGTCGGGGACGTCGAACTCGGGGTAGCGGTCGCGCTCGGCGATCAGCTCGAGCCGGTCGTCGTAGGCCTCGAGGCCGGCGTCGAGGGTCTCCTCGCTGTAGTAGCCGAAGATGCGCAGCGCCAGGGTCTGCGACGGCAGCTTGTGGTCCCAGTCGACGATGGCGATGGCGCCGACGTAGGGATGGCGAAACTGCGGCAGCGGCGGCAACGTGGCCGCGAGCTTGGCCGCGGCGGACTCGTCGGCGAACAGGCTCTGGTAGGCGACCCGGGGGTGGACCCGGATCTCCTCGGCCACCAGCGCTCGCAGATCGGTCGGCACGATGCCTACATACTACAGCCGGACCGGCGGCGCAGCGACCGCCGGCGGCCACTCGCACGCCGGCCACCCCACGGCATCGGCTGGTGTGCGCCTCGGGCGGACCCCCGCATCGGGCTACGCCAGTCGGGGACCGGCCTGGCGACGAGCCGTCACGGATGCCCGCCGGCGGCGACCGCGTCGCTCAGCCGGGCCAGGAGCGTCGCGACGTCGGGGCCGGCCAGCTTGAGCGCGGCCGGGTTGACCACCAGTCGGCTCGAGATCTCGCCGACGGTGTCGATGATGGCCAGCCCGTTCTGGCGCAGGGTCTCGCCGGTCTGGGTGATGTCGACGATGCGGTCGCACAGGCCGGTCAGCGGGCCCAGCTCGATCGCGCCCGACAGCTTGATGACCTCGGCGGTCAGACCTTTGCGCTGCAGGTAGGCCTTGGTGATGCGCGGGTACTTGGTGGCGTAGCGGATGTGCATGGCGGCGCGCTCGGGTGGCGCGTCGACCGGCTCGGCCACGATCATCTGGCACCGGCCGACCTGGAGATCGAGCGGCTCGTACAGGTCGCGGCCCTCCTCGTCGAGGACGTCCGAGCCGGCCACGCCCAGATCGGCGGCGCCGTGGGCGACGTAGGTCGGCACGTCGGAGCTGCGCAGGACCAGCACCCGCAGCGGGCCGCAGTCGTACATGAGCTTGCGGCTGTCGCCCAGCGCCGGGCTGAGGTCGTAGCCGGCCCGCGCGAAGATGGCCGCGACCTCGGCCAGGATGCGGCCCTTGGGCAGGGCCAGGCGCAGCGGCGTCATCCCTTCACCCGCCGGACCTTGGCACCGACGCCGCGCAGCTTCTTCTCGATGGTCTCGTAGCCGCGGTCGAGGTGGTAGACCCGCAGCACTTCGGTCTTGCCGCTGGCGACCAGGCCGGCCAGCACCAGCGAGGCCGACGCGCGCAGGTCGGTGGCCATCACCGCCGCGCCCGACAGCTTGGTGCCGCCGCGCACCACCGCGGTGCGGCCGTCGACGTGGATGTCGGCGCCCATGCGGCCGAGCTCGGGCACGTGCATGTAGCGGTTCTCGAAGATCATCTCCTTGATGACGCTCTGGCCGGTCGACTGGGTAGCCAGCACCATGAACTGCGCCTGCATGTCGGTGGGGAAGCCGGGGTGGGGCTGGGTGGTGAGGTCGACCGGCAGGATGTCGCCGCCGCCGCGGACCCGCAGGCCGCGCGCCTCGGAGGTCACCGTCGAGCCGGTGGCGCGCAGCTTGGCGATCATGGCGTCCATGTGCTCGGCCCGGACCCCGGTCAAGAGCACGTCGCCGCGGGTGAGCGCGGCGGCCACGGCGAAGGTGCCGGCCTCGATGCGGTCGGGGATGATCGTGTGCTCGATCGGGTGCAGCTCGTCGACGCCCTCGATGGTGATGATGGCGGTGCCGGCGCCGCTGACCCGGGCGCCCATCTTGTTGAGCACGTTGGCCAGGTCCTCGACCTCGGGCTCACGGGCGGCGTTCTCGAGGACGGTGCGGCCCTTGGCCAGCACCGCCGCCATCATCAGGTTCTCGCACCCGGTGACGGTGGGCATGTCGAGCACGATGGTGGCGCCCTTGAGCCGCTTGCACTCGACGTCGACGTAGCCGTGGTCGAGGTGGATCTTGGCGCCCATCGCCTCCAGGCCCTTGAGGTGCTGGTCGATGGGCCGGGTGCCGATGGCGCAGCCACCGGGCTGTGAGACCCGGGCCTTGCCGTAGCGGGCCACCAGCGGGCCGAGCACCACGATCGACGCGCGCATGGTCTTGACCAGCTCGTAGGGCGCCTCGAGCTTGGCCTTCTTGTCGGACGGCGGCGCGATCACCATGGTGCGCTTGCCGTCGACGGTGCAGCCCAGGCGGCGCAGCAGCTTGGCCATGGTGTTGACGTCCTCGAGCTGCGGCACGTTCTTGAACGTGCACGGCCCGCTGGCCAGGAGCGCCGAGGCCAGGACGGGCAGGGCCGCGTTCTTGGCCCCACCGACGGGGATCTCTCCAACCAGGCGGTTGCCGCCTTCGACGACGATCTTGTCCATGGGTCACGGCCTCCGTAGCACGATCCGATCAGAAACGCGCGGCGCGGCCGGCGCATTGCCGGGGGCCGCGGGGGCGGCGCCGGTCAGCGGCGGCGCGGCGTCAGGTGGGCCAGCAGCGCGTCGGCCTCGCCCTGGTGGTTGAGGCGGACCGCCGAGGCGCGGGTCACGCGCTCGGCGTCCGAGCCGAAGGTGGTCACGAACCGCACCGCCTGCTCGTGGTCGAACAGCCCGCAGGTGTCGGCGTCCTCGAGCGCGGTCATCAGCGCGTCGTCGACGGTGGCGCCATCGGCCCGGCCCTGGGCCTGGAGGAAGCGGGTCAGCTCCTCGAACTCCGGGGCCGCCACGTCGGCCGGCCAGCCGTCGGTGTCCCAGCGGTCGCCCGGCTCCGGCGGGTTGGCCGCGCGCACGGCCGCGGCCGCGCGCACCGCGTTGGCGCGGCGGTCGAGCACCAGGGCCACGCCGTCGAGCGGGCCGGGATGAGCGGCGCGGAACCGCGGCAGCCAGGCCTGGAGCGCAGCGCTGGCGCGGTCGGCCAGCTGATCGTGCAGCTCGCCCGGCGGCACGATGACCGCGTCGACCACCACCGCCTCGGCGGTGGCCGCGACCACCGCGACCTCGTCGCCCAGGCGGCACACCAGGGTGCCGTCCTTCTTGACCAGCCGGGCGCCGTCATCGACGACGGTCAGCCAGCCGCCGCCCTGGTGCTTGCCCTGCTCGAACAGCGGGGCTCGCACGTCGATGGGCGGCGCGTCGAGCGCGATGTGCAGCTTGCCCGGCTGCAGGCCGACCACGGTCCCGGTCCAGCGCGGACGCTGCGCCAGCGGCCGGGCCGCGATGGGGCCGAGGATGGCAGCGGTCACCCGGTTGTCGATCTCGCGGGTCAGCTGGCGCTGCAGGTCGCGCGAGCGGTTGCCGGCCTCGATGACCTGGGCCCGGATGGCCTCGTCCTCGGCGCGGGTGCGCGGCGACTTGCCCAGCAGGCGGTCGATGGCCTGGGCGTGGCACTGGATGCCGACGATCTCGCGCATCGGCGCGGTGAAGCGCGAGTAGACCTGCTCGCCGACGCCGAAGTGTGGGCGCGGCTCGGCGTCGAACACCGAGCGGCCGTTGAGCAGCATGGCCTGGCGGTGCAGCGCGCGGGCCAGGCGCCCGTCGGGCCCCGAGGTCGGCAGGTGCTCGAGGTAGCCGGCCATCCCCATGTCGGCGGCGCGGCGGTAGAGCCACGGATCGTCGGGCAGGCCGCGCTGGGCGGCGACGTGGGCCACCAGCCGCTCGAACGCCTCGATGCGCTCGGGCTCGGGGGCCTCGTGGACGCGGTAGATCGGCTGCACCAGGTCGGCCGAGCCGCCCTGCAGGTACTGCGCGCCCAGCGCGTTGCACAGGATGCTGACCTGCTCGTTGGCCAGCTCGATCTGGGTGCGCGGGGTGTTATCGAGGACGACCGAGCCGTCGGGCGCCAGCCGCACCGTGGTCTCGGGCCGGCGGTACCGCACCATGTGGGCGCGGTCGGGGTGGTGGATGCGCAGATCGCCCAGCTTGGCGATGGCCTTGAGGCTGGGGCCGATCGGGCGCGGGCCGGGCAGCTTGCCGGTGCCGGCGACGTAGGCGTCGACCTCGTCGAACGTCAGCTTGCCGCGGCTGCGCATGCGGGCCCGCACCATGCGGAAGTCGGTGACCGTGCCGTGGCGATCGAGGTCGACGTCGAACACCAGCGCTCGGCGGTCTTCGTCGGGGCCGAGCGAGACCAGGCCCTCGGACAACGCGCGTGGCAGCATCGGCACCGAGCGGTCGGGGAAGTAGTAGGTCGAGCCGCGCCGGAGCGCCTCGGCGTGCAGCGCGGTGCCGGGGCTGACGTAGTACGAGGCGTCGGCGATGGCGTAGCGCAGGCGGAAGCCGGCCTTGACCGCGGCGACGTGGATGGCCTGGTCGAGGTCGCGGGTGCCGGGGCCGTCGATGGTGACGAACGGGACGTCGGTCCAGTCGGTCAGCGCCGGGTCGTCGATGCCGGTGTCGGTCAGGTACCCCGCGACCTCGGCCTCGACCGCGGCGGGGAACTCGACGGTCAGCCCGGCCTCCTCGACCAGCTCCTGGAAATTCATCGCGGCACCATAGGGCCAAGGCTGGGCCAAGTCGATCGATCTCGTGGCCGATGCCGCGCTGGATGCGCGGCCGTCGGCGGCCCCGGCGCTACTCGGCCGGCAGCAGCACGCCGGTGACGACCGTCGTCTTGCCGAGGAACCGCTTGGCCGCGGCCTTGAGCCGCGCGTTGGTGGCGGCCCCGGTGTCGCCGTCCCGGGCCAGGCGGTCGCGCGGGTCGTCGCCCATCGCCGCGGCGGACGACAGCAGCTCGAGCCAGTAGGCGTTGTCGGTCAGCTCGGTCTCGTGGTGACGCCGCTTGGTCTCGGCCACCTTGGCCAGGTAGCTGGCGTCGACGCCGACCCGCTGCAGCCGAGCGATCTCCTGGCGCACCGCCGCGGTCAGCGCCTTGACGTTGGCGGGCGCGCAGCCGAACTGGATGGTGAGCCGGTGGCGCTGGACGGGCTCGCGCGCGAACCAGCCGTAGGCCGCCACGCCGTAGACGCCGCTCAGGTCCTCGCGCAGGATGTCGTGCAGCCGGAGCTCGAGCACGGCGCCCAGCAGCGCGAGATCGGCGGCGGCGGCCGCCGACCAGGTCCCCTGGTCCTGGAACACGAGCTCGACGGCGGCCTTGGGCTCGACGCCGCGCCGGACGGTGCGGGTGACGACCCCGCGCGGCGGCGTGACGCCGATGTCCTTGCGGCGCTCGCGACGGCCGGTGGCGGGCAGGCTGCCGAGGTAGGTCTCGACCAGCGGGCGCAGGGTGGCCAGGTCGAGGTTCCCGACCAGGGTGAAGGTGAAGTCGCCGGCGTCGCCGAACCGGTCGCGGTAGGCCGCCAGCGCCTGGTCGAGATCGACCGCCTGGACGTCGGCCGCGGTCAGCGGCCGCCGGCGCGGATGATCGCCCGACAGCACCCGGGTGAGCTCGTCGTCGAGGGCGACCTCGGGCGTCGCGGTGCGCCGGGCCAGCCCGTCGGCGCGCGCCGCCTGCCAGGCCGCGAACGCCTGCGGGTCGCGCCGCGGCGAGGTCAGCTGCAGGTGCGCGAGCTGGAGCAGCTCGGGCAGCTCGGCGGCGCTGGCGTGGAGCCACATCCCCTCGTCGGTCTCGTCCAGCCAGGCCACCTGGGCCAGCTGCTTGTCGGCCAGGAACCGGTCGAGCTGATCGGCCGACAGCGCGCCGAAGCCGCCGGCGGCGGCCACCTCGGTGGCCAGCCGGCCGCTGGCGAACTGCGCGTCGGTGAGCTGCGCGGTGCCGCCCGGGCTCGACGCCAGCAGGTACACCTGCTGGTTGTCGAAGTCGGTCGGCTTGACCACGACGTGCGCGCCGTTGGCCAGGGTCCAGCGGGTGACGCCCAGCGCGTCGGCGGGCTGGTCGTCGACGATCTTGCCCGGAGCTGGCGCGGTCGTCAGCAGGCTGGTCGGCACCGGCTCCTCGACCCACGGCGCCACCGGCTGGCGCGCCGCGGCCAGCACCGCGGAGACCTGGGCCGCGGTCGGCAGGCCGGGCTCGTCGGGCGGCGCGGCGATGGCGACCGTGGTGGCGGTGTCGGTGGTCCACGCGGCGGCGGCGGCGGTGATGTCGGCCACGGTGACCTCCGGCACGTAGCGCTGCGCCAGCTGGTCCTCGGCGACGCGCCCGATCACCAGCTCACCCTCGAAGAAGTGGCGGGTCAGCTCGTCGGCGTAGCCGTCGCTGGCGGCCTTGTCCCACTCGGCGGCGGCCTCGGCGGAGCTGCGCAGGTAGGCGCGCTTGGCCCGGGCCAGCTCGGCGTCGGTGAACCCGTGCTGGCTGGCCCGCGCCACCTCGGTGACCAGCACTCGCAGCGCGTCGAGCACGCGGCCCTCTTTGGCCAGCGCGGTGCGGCTGAACGCTTCGAACTCGCGGGTGGAGTCGCCGGTGGCGGTCCACGCGAAGGTGAACGGGGCGTCGGGGCGACGGGCCAGGCTGGTCAGGCGCGCCTCCATCATGCGGGTGTAGAGCCCGTCGAGGACGAACTTGCGGTAGTCGGACGGGTAGGTCTCGCGGCGGTGCGGGAACAGGTCCTCGATGGACACCCGCCGGCCGTCGAGCTCGGGATCGGTGTCGATGGCGATCTTGACCGTCCCGCGGGCGAGCGCGCCGCCGGTGGCGCGCGGCCGCGGCGCTGCCGGGCCCACCAGGTCGCCGAACCGGGCCGCCAGGTTGCGCTCGACGGTGGCGACGTCGACGTCCCCGACCACGATGACCGCCATGAGGTCGGGCCGGTACCAGTCTCGGTAGAATCGGATCGCGGCGGCGGCCGGGGCGCCGGTGATGATGGCGGGCAGGCCGATGGGCAAGCGCTGGGCGTAGCGGGTGCCGCCGAACAAGACCGGCGCTTGCTTGGTGAAGATGCGCTCGTCGGCGCCACGGCCCAGGCGCCACTCCTCGAGGACCACGCCGCGTTCCTTGTCGACCTCGACCGGGTCGAAGCTGATGGCGCCGGCCCAGTCGCGCAGGATGTCGAGGCCGCGGTCGACGAACGCCGGGTCGTCGGTCGGCACCTGCAGCTGGTAGACGGTCTGGTCCCACGACGTGTACGCGTTGACGTCGGGGCCGAACTCCATGCCGATCTTCTCGAGGTAGTCGACGATGGCCTGCTTCGGGTAGCGCGCGGTGCCGTTGAAGGCCATGTGCTCGACGAAGTGGGCCAGGCCCTGCTGGTCGTCGTCCTCCTCCATCGACCCGGCGTTGACCGCCAGCCACATCGCGGCGCGGTGCCGCGGCTGCTGGTTGGGCAGGATGTAGTAGGTGAGCCCGTTGGGCAGGGTGCCGCGGGTGACCCGCGGCCACAGCGGCAGCGGCTGCTCGGCGATGGCGGGCGGCGCCAGCGGCGGCGTCGACGGTGCGGCCGGGGTGACGGGCGGTGGGGTCGGCGCGGCCGCCCGCGGCGCCGGGGGCGCGCTGCAGGCCGCCACCAGACACGCGATCGACCACCAGCGAGACAGCTGTTGCATCACAGACTCCTTGGGCGCACGTGCGCGCACCTCCCAGGAGGCTACCGCACGGCCGCGGTTGCACCGGTTGGCACCACCGGGTCGATCTGGCGTACGATCGACGGATGTCTCGGTGGGCACGGACCGTAGCGGTGGCGGCCTTGGCCGGCGCCGGCTGCCTGGGGCCCGCCGAGCATCGGTGCACCGCCAGCGATGCGTGTGGCTCGGGCGGCACCTGCGAGCCCGACGGATGGTGCAGCTTCCCGGGCGGCCCCGGCGGGTGCCAGGCCTACGGCGCGGGCGCCGGCTCGCGCGCCGGCACCTGCGTCGCCGGGCGGGACGCCGCGCTCGACGGGCCGCCGCGCGACGCCGGCCCCGACGCCGAGGTGGACGGCCCCGCCGCCGACGGCGACCAGGACGGCGTGCCCGACGCCGTCGACAACTGCCCGGCCATCGCCAACCCCGACCAGCACGACGAAGACGGTGATGGCGTCGGCGATCGCTGCGACAACTGCCCGTTCGAGCCCAACGATGGGCAGGCCAACCGCGACGACGACGACCTGGGTGACGCCTGCGATCCGGCGCCGACCGAGCCCATCAACCAGCTGCTGTTGTTCGAGCCGTGGGCCGGCACGCCGTCGGGCGTGCCGGGCTGGACCTCGGTGGCCGGCACCTGGGTGGTCGCCGACGACGCCCTGCAGGTGCCGCTGAGCACGTCGGCGGCCCGCCTGGTGCGACCGATGATGATCGGGGACCACCCGGCCGTGGTGCGGATCGGCGTCGTCATCGACGAGATCAACACCAACGACGGCGGCAACCCCATCGTCGGCGCGCTGATGCCGATCGACGTCGACGGGACCGCCGGCGATGGGTGCGGCCTCCGCGACACCGCGACCGCCGCGGACCTGGTGCAGATCACGGTCGCCGCCGCGACCACGCTGGCGGTGCGCCTGCCGATCGGCGGATCGTTGCCGCTGCCGGCGTCGCTGACGCTCACCTACCGGGTCGCTGCCGGCCAGGGCCAGTGCGGGGTCGGGCTGGGGATGGACTCGGCCAGCGTGCTGCTGTCCGTCGGCGCGGGGCCGGTCACCGCGGTCGGCCTGACCGTCCGGGGCATGCGCGCCCGGATCACGTACCTGGCGGTCTACACCGACTGAGCCGCGGGCGCCGCCGCGGCGGCGATCAACCTGGCGTCGCGGTCGAGCTGGGCTCGCGCCGCGGGCGGGAACAACCGGCGGGGGCCGATGGCCACGGCGCGCCACAGGTCGCCGCGCACGCGCGGCACGACGTGGACGTGCAGGTGGAACACGGTCTGTCCGGCAGCCGGACCGTCGTTGACCAGCAGGTTGACGTCGTCGCAGGGGATGCCCGAGGCGCGGACCGCGGCGTCGAGCTGCGTCGCCAGGGCGAAGACCGCGGTCAGATCCGGCGCGGCGTGGTCGCCGACGCGTTGGCCGTGGACCCGTGGCACCACCAGCAGGTGGCCGCGCCGCCACGGCCGGATGTCCATGAACGCGATCGCGCGGTCGGTCGCCGCGACGTGGCTGGCCGGCGCCGCGCCGACGATGATCTGGCAGAAGATGCAGGCGGGGGCCGAGCGCACGGACGGCAGCATAGCCGCGCCCGCCGGCGGCGCGACCGCCCCGGCTACAGGGCGTGTTCGTAGCCGAGGCCCACGTGGAACCCCGTGTTCCACTGACGGTCGGACGCCGTCGGGGTGCTCGACCCGATCGCGCGCAGCCGCGGCCCCGCGACGACCACCACCGTCCCGCGTCGGCCGACGGCCACGCCGACCTCGAGGCCGGGCTCGAGGAGGATGCCGCCGGTCGTCGCGCGGTCGGTGGCGAAGGCGTACGTGCTCCAGGCGTAGCCGACCTCGAGCCGGGCGCCGACCTGCCACGGGCCCCGCCGGGCGCGGCCGACCAGCGCCGCGGCGACCTCCCAGCTCGAGCCCGTGGTCTCGGCGCCGCTGATCAGCCCCAGCCCGAGCCGTCCGTGCAGGCGCAGCCAGCCGCGCAGCGCGGCGCCGCCCTCGACGCTCACCGGCAGGTAGAGGAGCTCGTTGGTTAGCGGGTTGTGGTCGCCGTCGAGCGCCACCTGGGCCCGCGCGCCGAGCGTGAGCGGCCGGGGCGGCTGCGCTGACGCAGGGGCGGCGACCAGGGCGGTCGCGAGCGACGCGGCTGCGAGCCGGGACCGCGGGTGCGGGGTGGGTGCGGACATCGGCTGGCCTCCGGGGTCGTCGGTGAGCGTGCCACGGATCGCGCGCCACTGGCGGCGTTGGCGCCGTTGGGCTGACGTGCGGTCGCCGCATGGTCCCGCCCGCGTCCCAGCGGTCGGCCGCGCCGGCGTGGCCGACGTGACACCGGGGTGGGTCACCTGCCACCACGGGCTCACGCGGCGGCTGACCGGAGGGCGGGGACGGCGGTCACGGCGTGTGCGCGGCGAGGGTTGTTGCCACCACGTGGTCCCAGCGCGATCGGGTGGCGCCGACCGCGGCGGCGGCGCGCAGCTCGTCCCGCCGCTCCGCCAGCTCGCCGCCGAGGATCGTCGCGAGCTGGTCGACGACGCGATCTTCGGGCGACCGCGCCGACGACGGGCGCGGCGCGGGCTGGCTGGGCATCAGCGCCACGAACTGCGGGCCGCGCGGGCCCCACCCAAGCGTGTCGAGGGTCGGCGTCAGCCACGAGTCGGCGAACCGCCGCTCGCAATCACCCAGCGCCTCGGCCGCGAGGCCGAGCCGACCGAGCAGGTCGCCAGCCGCCTGCCCGGCGTGGTCGGCCAGCCAGCTGCGCAGCGACGGGGTGACCTGCACGATCTGCCAGATGCGCCACTCACCGCGGCCGGTGTCGGCCAGGACGATGCAACGCGACGGCGACAGCAGCGGGCCGTGGACCGCGTGGGTCCGCGCCCAGGCCACCAGGCCCTGCCGGCCGGCGTCGAAGTCGTCGTAGCGCGCGGCCGCCTCCGAGTGTAGCCGCCAGGCCGAGCCGAGGCCCGCGACCCAGCTGCCGTCGGCCAGGCGGCGGACGCTGTGGGGGCCGCTGGTCGCCTCGTGCAGCACCATGCGGCCTTCCACCGGCGGCCAGATCGCGCCGCTGGGCACCCGGGCGTCGGGCAACCGTGGCGCGGCCGTGGCGGTGGCCCCGGACAGCGCCGCCTCGAGCGTGGCGCCGGTGGCGAGCGGCGGCGCGGCCGGCAGCTCCTCGAGGGACGCCAGCAGCGCCTCGGCGGTGTCGATGGTCGGCGGCCGCCGCGGCACCGCACCGGCCTTCATGAGCGCGCGCACCCGATCGAGGGCCAGGCGCACCGCCAGCACGAACGTCTCCCGGATGCCCTGGCCGGCCTCGGCGACCGACTCGGTCAGCGCGGTCTGGCTGAACTGATCGCCCAGCGCCGCGCGCACGTCGTCGCGCGGCACCGCGTCGGGCAGGTCGCGCTTGTTGGCCTGGACCACGATGCCCACGGGCACCTCGGCCCGGCCGAGCACCTCGACCATGTCCCGGACGTGGCGGGCGCTGCGCTCGACCGCGTCGCGACCGCCGGTGTCGGCGACGAACACCACGACGTCAGCGCTCTCGAGCAGCGCGCGGCGGCGCGCCGCCAGATCGTCCTGGCCGGGCACGCTCACGATCTGACATCGGATCTGGTAGCCCTCGAACAGCCCGCCCGTGTACTCCATCCAGTCGAAGTACTGGGTGCGCCCGGCGATCGCCAGGGGCGTCTCGACGGCGCGCGCCAGGCTGCGGCCCAGGGCCTGGACGCTGGTGGTCTTCCCCGCGAACGGCGGGCCGTCGTACACGATCCTGATGACGACCGCGTTGCGGCTAGGATCGACCACCGCCACGGCGGCTAGACGAACAACGCGAGGTTCTTGTTCACCGCGACGCGCGTGATCGCCAGGTTGGTCGAGGCGCGATCAGCGGCCAGGTAGATGAACGTCGTCGGCGTGACGAGCTTGATCATGTGGATCTGGTCACCGAGCGTGATCAGCATGTCGTCGAGGGTGGTCTGCAGGTTCAGGGCCTTCATGATCTTCTGCTTCTGCTTGACCATCTCGCTGTTGTAGGCGCTGGCGGCGGCCAGGTCGAAGTCGGAGCGGGTCGACTTCATCCCGAGGGTCATGCCCGAGTCGATGTCGACGAGCGCGGCGGCGATGAAGCCGGGGATCTCGGACGCGACCTTGTCGAAGCTCTCGGCGATCTGCTTTTCAGTTGGCATCGGCGTGGTTCTACCTTGTGCGAGTGAAGGGGGGGTGTGGTCAGACGGTGAGGTTCTTTTCGGCCGCGGCCAGCTGGTGGCGGGCCAGCGCCAGGTTGGCGCGGCTGCGGTCGAGGGCGATGTAGATGAACAGGGCGTCGTTGGACGACAGCGGCCGGAGCAGGTGGTACTGCTTCCCCAGCGTGATGAGGATGTCCTCGATGGCATCGTTGAGCGCGAGCGACTTCATGGTCTTGCGCTTGGCGCGCACAACCTCGGTGTTACCGGCCGCGGCCAGCTCGAGGTTGAACGCCGCGCCGCCGCCGCCGGAGCCGAGCATCATGCCGCTGTTGCTGTCGACGATGCACACGCCGATCGCGCCGTCGAGCTCCATCAAGGTCGCGATCGCTTCTTTTGCAGTAGCCATGGGGGTCTGTCTCCTAGTGAGAAATTGAGGTCGCTGCCATCTGCGCCAACAGGCGGTTGAACGCCAACTCGCCGTCCGACAGCAGCACGTAGAGAACTTCATCGCGGGTCCAGGTCGCGCACGCGACCCCACCCAGATCGGTCACGGTCACTTCGATCGCCAGCGTGGCGGACAGGGCGGTGACCTCCTCGGCCTGCACCACGATGTCGGTCAGTGCCTCGAGGGACAGGTCCTCGCACCGCAGCTGGGCCAAGGGAAACTTGGCGCCGCGCCGGATCGCGAACCCGCGCTGGTCAGAGGTGGCGACGCGGGCGAGGGTCGTCTCCGCGGCGCCGGCGAGCGCGGGCTTCGACAGCGCGTGGACCCCGGCCAGGACCTCGATCGGCGCGAACGAGGCGACCGGGTCGTAGCCTTGCTGGCGGTGGGCGACCCACGTCCACGGCGAGGCGTCGGCCTGAATGGCCACCTCGAGCGCCTGGCAGGTGTGGGTGAACAGCGCGCGGCGCAGATCGGGGAGCGTCACCAGGCCGCGGGCGACCAGCGTCTCGCCGAGCGGGAGGTGCTCGCGCTGGCACTCGGCCACCAGCTCGGTCATCTGGGCCGGCGTCAGGGCTCCCGACTCGGCCACCAGCGCGTCGGACAGGTGCTGGCCCTGGCCCTTGGTGATCGCCGAGCACACCCGGCCGCGGTCGATCAGCAGCGCGCCGGCGAGCTGGCCGCCGGCCCCGCGACGCACCAGCGCACCCGAGGCGTCCGCGGCCACGCGCCGCAACGCGTGGAAGACCTGGTTGGCGGCGGGGAGCGTGACCGACACGTTCACGCGGCCTCCGCAAGGCCGCGCACCAGCGCCACCACCACGCCGAGGTTGGCGGTGCGTCGGGACAGCAAGAACAGCACCCGTGATGAGTCCGATGCGGTCCGCTGCAGCACGTAGACCAGGTCAGCGGAGAGCATCACCGTACGGCCGGGACGCTGCGGCGACCGGATGATCTCGATCGAGGTGGCCAGCGCGTCCTGGTACCGGGCGCCGGCGTCGGACGGGTGCACCGCGGCGACGTCGCCGGTGCGGGCGTCGATCCACGCCGCCATCAGGCAGTCCGGAGCGCGGTCGGCGAGCTCGCGCAGGGTGCTCACGCGGCACCGCCTGATGTCACCAGGGCGGCCAGCAAGGCCCAGCCACGGGCCAGGCTCATCGCCGGTGGGGCGGCCATGATGACCACGTCGCCGCGCGGCACCACGGCGCAGAACAACGACCGGCCGGGGCCGGCCACGAACAGCTCGCGCGCGGCGTTGACCGGTGGACCGCCGCAGGCCTGGGTGATGGGGCCGGCCGGCCGCACCGTCCCCAGCAAGAGGTCGAGCAGGCGGGGGCTGACCAGACCGTCGTGGGCGAAGCCCGCCCGCACCTGCCGGGTGGCGCCGTCGATCTGGGCGCAGGCCAGGGCGCCGCCGGCGCGCGCGGTCGCCGCGAAGCGATCGTCGCCGGTCACGGTGCGCCTCCGTGCTTCTCGTCGAGCCAGCGGGCCAGCTGCGCGCACTCGATGCGGAAGCGGCGCTGGATCGCGTCGCCGGTGATCAGCCGGCCCAGCGCGATCGTGCGCTCGCCGCGGCGGAACAGGCTGATGGCCGTCGAGCCGGCGGTCAGCTCGACCCGGGTCCAGCCCGGATCACCTAGCTCGGCCAGCTCGTAGGCCCAGCCGATGGCGCCGGGGGTGCCGGCCAGCTCGAACTCCGGGTGGAGCCCCGGCACGTCGAGGCGATCGATCGTGGCCCGGCTGGGCTGGATGACCCACAGGCCCGCGCCCGGCGCGTGGCTGCTGCACCAGCGCACCAGGCCGTCGTGGTCGGCCGGCACCGGCGTCGCCACGACCCCGTCCCATTCCATCAGCGCGGCATCATCGCCGTCGCCGTCGTCGGTCCGGCGCTCTTCATCGAGGGCGCGCAGGCTGTCGAGCAACAGGTGATCGAAGGGGGCCGACAGCGTCCGCGGCTGCTCACCGAGCACGGCGGTCTCGAAGCGGCCGTGGGTCAGCTTGAGCAGCGCCGTCAGCGCCTCGATCCCGGTCAACGCGCCGGCCTCGGCGTGGATCAACGCGCCGTCGCGGAAGGCCACCATGCCAGCCTGCTCGCCCTGGATGTGGAGCACCACCGACTGTCCGGCGTGGTGATACATCTGGAGCACGTCGATCATCGACACCCGGTGCATCCAGCCGTGGAAGCCCTCGGCACAGTCCCGCGCCAGGGCGACCGCGTCGGCCAGCTCGAGCAGCGACAGCGGCTTGGCCAGCACCCGAACCGCGCCGTGGCGGAGCGCCGCGTCGCGTTCGCGCGCGGCCGAGTTGGTGGACGTGGCGATGCACCGCGTCCATGGCGCGGCCTGCTTGGCCAGGGTCAGGACGTCGGTCCCGGCGGGGTCGCGTAGGGCCAGGTCGAACAGCAGGACATCGACGCGATGGCGCTGTAGCAGCCCCGAGGCCGCGGCGGCGTCAGGGACCGCCTCGACCTGATACCCGCGGGCGGACATGAAGCCGGCGACGTTGTCGCGAAGCTCGGCGTCGCTATCGGCGACGACCATGAGTGGATTGCTTCGGTTCACAGGACTACATATACCGCGCGAGGACCACATGCATAAAGGCTGGACCGTCGAATGAGCATCGTGGGATCGTATCCAGCAGGAATTTCACCGTAGCATGGTCATATTCGCAGCGCTGCGCCTTGTGGGGTACGGGTGGGTACGCGGCGTTACCATCCAAATCGTTCATCGTGGCCGATCGTGGTTTGGAGGATGTGCATGATCTGCACAGATCGATTCGTCAAATTCTATAACTCGATGAGCGGCGGTCGACGATCGATCTCAGCGCGCGACAGGTACCGCCCTGGACGGCGAACAGATCGCTTCGGAAGTTCAGCCTGATCCCGCCGTGACCTCGGTGGTTCGTCGCGCCGGCAATGGCCCGGCCTCAGGCCTGCCCCGTGAACGACGCACAGAAGCGTTGCATCGTCGCCGGGTCTAGATAGAGGCGCACGTGCGCGCTCCTGGTGGCCCGGGTGGCGCGACAGCCGTGGCCTGCAGATGGCCCATAAGGCGCCTGCAGGGATTCCTGCAGGAATCGCAGGGGACGCCGCTGCATCTTCCCAGGATGCTGATCTTGCTCGGGTCGTCGCCTGGCACGGGGGTCGCAATACGTCTCCTCGTAACCAAGGAGACCCACCATGAAGACCTTCGCCCGCACCACCACCCGCATGTTCCTCGTCGCGCTCGTCACGTTCGGCCTCGCCGGGGTCGCCAGCGCGAAGCCCGCCCGCTCGGGCACGGACAACGCCACCCGGGTCGCCGAGCGGCTCGCCGGGAAGGACGCCAAGGGCGACCGCGATCGCGGCGCCCGCCGGAAGGCGCGCAAGGCCGAGCTGGCCAAGCTGACCCCGGCGCAGCGCGAGGCCAAGCGGGCCGCCTGGAAGGCCGAGCGGCAGGCCGAGCTGGCCAAGCTGACCCCGGTGCAGCGCGCGGCCCGGATGGCCAAGCACGAGGCCCGCAAGGCGGAGCGCGACGCGCGCAAGGCCGAATGGGCCAAGCTGACGCCGGCGCAGCGCCAGGCCAAGCAGGCCGAGCGGCAGGCTCGCCACGCGGCCCGCAAGGCCGAATGGGACAAGCTCACCCCGGCGCAGCGCCAGGCCAAGCTGACCGAGCGGCAGGCCCGCCGGGGTGAGCGCGGCGAGCGCAAGGGCATGCACCGCGGGGCGCACCGGGGTGAGCGCAGCCCGGCCGTCGCGCCGACCCAGCGCTGAGCACCACCGCCGACCGCGCGGCTCCCGATGGTGGGGGCCGTCGCGGGTTTCGGTGCCGAGCGTGGGAGGCGGCCGCCGCACCGTGGAGGCCGTGGGTGGCGTGCGGTCCGTGGCGGGCCCGCCGGCGGTGATACCGTCGCGCCATGACCCGCGCCGGCGCTGTGCTGTTGCTGAGTTCGCTGATCGCTTGCGGCAGCGATCCGAAGCCCCCGGGCGATCCCGACGCGGGGCTCGACGCCGCCGTGGTGGTCGACGCCGCGGTGGATGCCGCGCCGGTCGACAGCGAGGGATGCCGCACCGGCGCCGGCCTCACCGAGGGCGAGCACACGTTCGACCTGGAAGGCTACCCGCGGCGGTACGTGGTGCGGCTGCCGACCGGCTACACCCGGGACCGGGCGTGGCCCGTGGTGCTGGCGCTGCACGGCAACGGCGGCTCGGTGGCCTACTGGGACGGCACGACCGGTGACCGCGACATCCGCAGCGTGCTCGCCGCCGACGCCATCCTGGTCATCCTCGAGGCGATCGAGGGCAACTGGCGCGACTACAACCAGCCCGCGGCCACGTGGCCGGCCCGGGTCGAGCTCGAGCTGCGCTACGTCGACGAGGTGGTGCGCCAGGTCCGCGCGGCGCTGTGTGTGCGCGACGACGGCCTGTTCGCGATGGGCTTCTCCGGCGGAGGATCGTTCGCGGGCGCCCTGGCGTGCCGTCGGGCCGACGTGCGCGCCATCGCGGTGGGCGGCGCCGTCGAGTACGTGCCCGAGGCGGACTGCACGCGACCGGTGCCGGCGTGGATCACCAACGGCGCGCAGGACCAGGCCGCGGCCCGCGACGCCTACCGCGACCTGTTCCGCACGCTCGGCGGCTGCGCGGCCACGTCGACGCCGACCGCGCCCGCGCCGTGCGCCGCCTACGACGGCTGCGCGGCGGCCACGCCGGTCCACTACTGCGAGCACCCGGGGGGCCACGTCTGGCCGCCGTTCGCGTCGGCCGCGATGTGGGCCTTCTTCCAGGCCCAGCTGCCGGCGCGCTGATCAGCCGGGCGGCGCCGTCACGCCGGCGCCGCGACCGAGGCCGGCAGTGGCTCGAGCGCCCGCCGGGAGGTGCTCGACGATGGCCGTGGTGTCGGGCCGCGCGGCTGCCGGTCGCCAGCCGAAAACCGCGACGGCCCCGAGCGGGGCCGCGGCGTGTGCAGGGCGACGGCGCGCGCCCCGGGGCGGTCAGTTCTTGCGGCCGACCAGGTCGAAGGTGGCGGTGGTGGAGTAGCCGCGGACCTGGACGAAGACCTTGGCCGGCTGGGCCAGGGTGAGCTCGCACGACTCGTTCGAGCCGTTCTTGTAGGGGCGGCAGTCGTACTTCGACGCGGTGGGCTCGCTGCCGATGCGGACGTAGAGGTCGGCATCGCCGGTGCCGGTCATCTCGAAGGTGTAGGTGCCGGCGGCCAAGGTCGGGGTCGGGAACTTCTTGATCTCGCTCTTCTTGATGGCGCCGCCCGCGGTCAGGCCGGCCCACGCCTCGGGGCTGCCGCCACCGCCCGGGGTGAAGACGTTGTCCTGCTCGCCGGTGACCAGGACCACCTGCGACTTGTCGATGCCAGCGAAGATCTGCTCGTAGGTCTTGGGCTCGGCGTACGACAGGAGACCCTTGAACATCGCCATGGTCGCGCCCGGCATCGACGAGAAGAACGCCGGCATGCCGTTGTTGATGACGTCGACGTACTTGGTGCCCAGCGCGTCGTCGGGGTTGACCGCCTTGTGGGCCTCGAGGATCGAGCCGTCGACGTAGGCGTAGGTGTCGCAGCCGTTCTCGAACATGATCATGTACTGGCCGGTGACCCAGCGGCCGGCCCGGGCCAGGGCGCGGACGTTGGCGCCCAGGCCGGCGTGGCCGTTGTAGACGATGAAGTCGGCGCGGGTCGACAGGCCCTCGTACTTGGTGCGGAACGCGCTGGTGTTGAGCGCGGTGCGGACGTTGTCGGTGAGCAGCGCGTTGACCTGGATGGTCTTGCCGTCGGGCAGGGTGGCGCGGAACTCGATGTCGGTCAGCGCGGTGCCCGGGTTGGTCGGGATGGTGGCCGGCACGGTGGTCACCGTGTAGGCGCCGAGCGCGGTCTTCATCTGGGCGATGAACTGGTTCCACCCGGCGACGCCGGCGTCGCTGGCGGTGGTGGCGCCGTCCTCGTACTTGCCGAAGATGGCGACCATCTTGAGCGAGCCGTCCTCCCAGACCTTGGTGTACTCGGGGAACTTGC
Source organism: Kofleriaceae bacterium (assembly GCA_041389965.1). GTDB lineage: Bacteria > Myxococcota_A > Polyangia > Haliangiales > Haliangiaceae > UBA2376. The sequence continues at coordinate 62,118 of JAWKQV010000007.1, forward strand.
CGGTGGTGTTGATGGCCGACACGGCGATCGAGGCGGTGGTCTTGTACACGTCGCCGTCGGCGAAGGTGCAGCCCGACCGCTCGGGGCGGAAATAGTACCACATCGACCCGGAGTCGACCTCGTGGGCGCCCCAGTCGACGCAGGCGTGGCCGTAGCTGGTCGCGAACGCGTCGAGCTTGGCGTAGCTCATGTTGGCCGGGAAGGTCAGCTTGACCGTCGACGGGATGTTGGTCTTCGAGCCCCACGAGACCGGCAGGGTGGCGTGGTAGGTGATCTTGGTGCCGGCGGCGTCGGAGGTCTTCACCACGTTGGTGAGCTTGACCTTGTCGAGGCGGGCGACCGAGTTCTTCCCGTTGAGCTGACCGATCGTGTAGAGCAGCTGGTCGTTGATGGTGTTGGTCGCGTTCCAGGACGAGTCGGTGACCAGCTCGCCATCGAACTCCATGTCGACGAACACCGCGGCCGCGCTGGAGTCGGCCTTGCCGTCCTGGTCCTTCACGATCTCCCCGGCGAAGGGGTCCTCCTCCGTGGTGCACGCGGCCAGAGAGCCGGCCACGAGCGGGGCGGCGCAGACGAGGGCGAGCGGGGAGAAGCGCTTCATGCTGCGGGATAGAGCAAGGTGAGTGCCAGCCTGGAATCAGTGTAAGATACTGAAATGTCTTCGCCGACCCCGGCTCATCGGGCCGCCAGTGGCCGGGGCAGCGAGCCCGGTTGCCGGCGGATCGAGTTGCCAGCGCCGCCGCGGGCAGGCGGCGGCGTCGGGCCGAGCCCTGGCGCGACCGCGCTCCCCGGCCGGCCCGCGCCCTAGCTGCGCCGGAGTCGCGCCACCACCCACGGCGCGACCGCGACCACCGAGGTCAGCGTCGGCTCGGCGTCGGCGCAGTGGACCAGGCCGCGCGCCAAGAGCGGCTCCGCGCGCTCCCACGCCAGCGCCAGCGCGAGGCGGGTGTCGAGGTCGGCTCCGGCGAGGTCGATGAGGCCGCCGATGGTGAGCGGCTCGTCGGACAGCGCCCGACGCACGACGCGGGCGACCGATCGATCGAGCGCCGGGCCGGCCGCCAGCGCCAGGAGCAGCAGCTCGCCGCCGCGCAGCCCGCCCAGGCGCGGCTCGTCGACGGCGATGCGCGGCCAGCCGTCGCACAGGTCGGCCACGTGTTCGGCCAGCGTCTCGGCCCGCCCGCTCAGCTGGGTGCGTTGCTCGACGGGCACCCGCACGAACCCGGCGTCGGCGTCGCGCACGACCAGCGCGGCCGCCGCGGCCTGGGTCAACGCGATCACCACCGTCGCCAGCGACACGCCGAGCTCGAGGTCGTCGTCGTGGGGGGCGCCGTCGCCGACGAGGAAGCCCGCGGGTTCGAGGCCGAGCTCGTCGACGCCCGCGGGCGCGTCGTCCGCCGGCGCGGTCATCTCGCGCTCACGGGGCGCGCTCACCGGCGACCTCCGCGGCTTCGAGGCAGCTCACCGGGACCCATCCGCATGGATGCTCGCTGTCGTCGGCGCTGATCCACGCCCACGCGCCGTCGTCGAAGCGCGCGATCACCTCGCTGCCGCGGTCGAGGAGCAGCGGCTGATGGGTCATCGCGCCGCCGCGCACCACGCGCACCGCCGGCCAGTGTCGACCGCGTCCGGTGCGCGGCACCACCGCGACCTGCAAGCGACACCACTGCTCGTGGCGGACGCTGGTCGCGGCGCGCACCACCGCCGGGAACTCGAACGGCGAGGCGGTCATCGGGCCGGCCGGCGTGAACAGGAGCTCGTACCATCCGACGCCGGTCGCGGCGCAGAGCTGGGCGGGGTCGGCCGGCGTGACGAAGCCGGCGACGCGCTCGGCCGTGCGCGGTCGCTCGATCGCGCCGAGCTCGACCGCCGCGACCAGCTGGGCCAGCGTCGGCGGGCTCGGCATCTGGGAGGCGTCATCGTCGGCCGCTGTGGTCGAGATTCGACCGGCCTCGACGAACGCCTCGTGCGCAGCGAACCGACCGGCGCGGTCGGCAGGCACGACCACGATCGAGGCCGGGATCTCGACCCCCTCGTCACGCATTGATGTTCACGTGGAGGCAGTTGTTGGCGGACTCGGGGACCAGCGTACCGATGCCGGCGCCCGGGGCGGCGTTGGCGGCGCGCCTGACCGCGGCCCGCCGCGCCTCGACGGAGATCCCGTTGGCCGCGCCGCCGATGTCGAAGGCCTTGCCAGGCCGGTGCGGGCTGCTGCCGACCCAGGCCACCACCTGGCCTCTGGCGCGACAGCGTTGATACGACTTCCACAGGTCGCCGCCGATGAGGCCGCCGGCCTTGCGGACGATGATCTGCGCCTGCTCGGCGTCGGTGCGAACCCCCGAGGTCACGTACATGCCGCGCTGACCGCCGTACCTGCCGATGGCCTGCAGCGCCGGGATCATGGCCGGTGCGAGCTTGACCCCGCCGTTGATCGGCAGGCCGGGGATCGACGCGGTGGTGAGCGTGCCGGTGTACTGCGCCTTGCTGGTGCCGGCCGCCTGCGAGCTGGGATACCCGCCGACGGTGTACATGCCCTTCGCGTTCGGCCGCTGCGGCGCTGTCTTGGTCGCGCTCGGCGGCGTCCGGCTCGCGACGCGCCCGCTGGTCCGAGGCCCGCTGGTCGGTGCGTCCTCCGAGGTCACGGCGCCGGTGCTGCCAAGCTGAAACTGGGTTCCCGCGCCGAACCGGGCGGCCACCTGGCCGAACTCGCCCTGGGTGATCTGGCCGTCCTTGTTGACGTCCCAGATCTTGTTGGCCTTGTACGCCTTGGAGCCGGCCCGGTAGAACACGGTGCTGTCGCTCTGCCCGACCCGACCGCCGCCGACCGCCGCGTAGACCGCGGCCTGCGACGAGAGCTGGCCGGTGAACCGCTTGAAGTACTTCTCGACCCACACCAGCTGCGCGGTGTTCGACAGCCCGCGGAGCGCCGCCGTGGTGGTGCCCATCCCCCTGGCGGTGGCGGCCATGAACTGGATGAGCCCCGTCGCGGTCGAGCTCGGGTTCTTGCGACGCGCGTCGATCCCCGACTCCATCATCATGACGTTGATCATCCACTCGGGCTTGGTGCGGAGCCGGCGACACATCTGGACCAGCGCCGGGTAGAACGACGGCTCGGACTGCTGCAGCTGCCGCAGCCGCGCGACGGTGCCCGCGCCGTAGCGGTCGACCTTGCCGGTCTTGATGTCGAGCGTGGTCGACGTCCGGCGCGGCGCGGGGGTCGTCGGCGCTGGCCGCGAGGGTGAGGAGGACGCCGGCGCCGTCGTCCGCGGCTGGGCCGTCGGCGGCGTCGACGAGGCCGCGTCGCCGTCAGCCATGCTGACGTTGACCACGCCCTTGAGGCCGTCGAGCCCGAACAGCGAGCGCGCGGTGCGCTTGCCAGGCTCGATCAACCCGTCGGGGCGGGCGAACCCGATCGCGCGCTGCGCCGCCTCGATCGCGGCGATGGTCGCCGGACCGCACTGCCGATCCACCGCCCCCGGCGACAGCCCGACGTCGGCGAGTCGTTGCTGCACCACCGCGACGTCGCCGGCCTGGTTGGCGCCGCCGCGCCCGACCGAGCCTCGCAGGCGACCAGTGCCGCTGGTGTCGTCGGCCGCGCCGCCGCCGGTGTCGACGGTGGCGCCGTCGCCGCGCTCGCCATCGCCCGTCTCGTCATGACCGTCGTGATCCGCCGCGGCGACCGCCTCGGCGTCGTGCTCGTCGCCATCGCCGACCTCGTCGCTGGCGCTGTCCGCCTCAGCGTCGGCCTCGAGGTCGTCGCCATCGCCGACCTCGTCGCTGGCGCTGTCCGCCCGAGCCTCGGCCTCGAGGTCGTCGCCATCGCCGACCTCGTCGCTGGCGCTGTCGTCGTCGACCTCGGGGGCGCCGATGTCGTCGCCGCCGGTGAGGTGCAGGCTGAACGGATCGTCGAGGCCGTCGCCGTCGCCGACCTCATCGGACACCGCCAGGCGCGGGCTGGCCAGGCCGAGCAGCGCCGCCGGCGCCGGGCTGCGGCGCACGACCTGAGTGGTCGACGCGCGTGCCGCCGCACGGCCGGTGGGCTCGGCCTCGTCTGAGTCAGTCGCTTCCTTCCGGCGGTCGAATGTCATGGACTCGCTGCACTGCAACGGCCTTGCCAGCCCGACGAGGGCGCCCGTTGTCGAGGAGCTACGCCGATGTCGCCTCCGAGGCGATGTGGGCGCGCCGCTGTCGCCTGGCAGGCGACGCTATCCAGCCGCGCCCAGCACGCCGTCGTGAAGCGTGAGGGTGCGGTCGGCCAGGTCGGCGCGGATGGCGGGGTCGTGGGTGGCGAGGAGGACGCCGGCGCCGGCGGTGGCCGCGGCGCGGACCAGCGCGGCGAGCGCGGCCAGGCCATCGGCGTCGAGGCCGTTGTCGGGCTCGTCGAGGACGAGCGCCGGCGGCGCGCCGACGAGCGCGGCGGCCAGGCAGGCCCGGCGCCGCTGGCCCAGGGACATGCGGTCGAGGCGGCGGCCGGCCAGGTCGCGCAGCTCGAGCTGGTCGGCGACGGCGGGCGCCAGCGCTGCGCCGCCGCGGAGCCCACCGACCAGGGCCCACAGCTCGCCGCCGGTGAGGTGGCCCGGCGGGTCGGCGCCCTCGGGGACGTAGCCGACGCGCCGGCGGGTGCCCGAGGAGGCGCCGGCGATGGCGACCCAGCCGCGGTCGGGGGCCAGCGCGCCGGCGACCATCGCCAGGGTCGTGCTCTTGCCGGCGCCGTTGCCGCCCACCAGCGCGACCACCTCGCCCGGGGCGACGGCGAAGGTCAGCTCGTCGACGACCCAGCGGCCGCCGCGCCGCTTGCACAGCCCGCGGGCCTCGATGGCCGCGGTCACGTCGGTCGCCCTCCCACCGCGAGCGCGGCGCCGATCAACGCGACCGCGCCGATGCCGCGGACGCCGCCCAGCCCGATCGCGAAGGTCGCCGCGACGCCGACGCCGGCCGCCATCGCCGCCACCAGCATGCCGGGTCGGGGCGCACGGAGCCCCCGCTCGACGGCGACCACCAGCGCCGCGCCGACGGCCGCGCCGCTGACGGTGGCGGCGGCCACGGCCGCGAGGCCGCGCGCGGCGGAGGTCATGGCGAGCCATCCCGCGGTCGCCCCCAGCGCCGCACCGACCAGCGCGCCCGCGCCGATCAGCACCGCCGCCGTGGCCAGGCGGGCCGTGCCGTGCGCGGTCCCGGCGGCCGCGAGCCACGGCCCGAGGCCACGGCGATCGTCGACGATCGTGGTGGCGACGGCGGCCAGCGCGCACGCCGCGGTCAGCGCGCCGCCGGCGCCGACCACGCTCGCCGCACCGCCGGTGTCGTCGACCTGACCGAGCATCGCGCCGGCGACGGCCCCGACCAGCGCCACCAGCCCCGCGGCGAACGCCAGGCTGGCGCCGCGACGTCGCCGGATGGCGCGCAGGTGGGCGCCGACCAGGGCGGCCGCGGGCGACCGCCAGCGCGGCGGGCGCGGCACCCGCACCCAGCGCGCCGCGGCGTGGGCCGCCGCCAGCGTCACGAGCGTGAGCGCCAGCCACCCCGCCGCGCCCCCGGCTCCCGTGGCCGCGACGGCCAACAGGCCGGCCGGGGCGTGGACGACGGCCGCGATCGCCAGCGCCGCCGCCGGGCCCAGCCAGCCCGCCCCCGGCAGGCTGCGCAACCACGCGGCGCCGGGCGCGTCGATGGTGGCCCGCACCGCCGGAAACAGCAGCACCGCCCACGCTGCGCCGATGACGACCGCCACCCGCGGCGGCGCCCGGGCCAGGGCCGCCAGGTCGGCCGGGCCCAGGCCATTGCCGCCGAGCACGGCGCCGCCGACGATGCCGGCGCCAAGCCAGGCCGGCCACGCCCGCGTCAGCGCCGGTCGCCCGACGGTCGCCAGCCACACCCAGGCGGTCCGGCCCCAGGCGGTCGCGGTCGGCGATCGCGTCATCGCGGGCACCATACACGCTTGACCGGCGCCGACCATGGTCCTATGTCTCGACCGCCATGCAGTTCATCGACGAGGCCACGATCCATGTCAAGGCCGGCGATGGCGGCGACGGCTCCAACGCCATGCGGCGCGAGGACAACGTGCCGCTGGGCGGCCCGTCGGGCGGCGACGGCGGCGACGGCGGTTCGGTGGTCTTCAAGGCCGACGTGCAGCTGGGCACCTTGCTCGATTTCCGCTACCGCCGGCACTACAAGGCCGGCGCCGGCGAGGCCGGCCGCGCCAAGGATCAGTACGGCGCCGCGGCCGACGACCTGGTGCTGCGGGTGCCGGTGGGCACGGTGATCTACGACGCGGACACCGGCGACCTCTTGGCCGATCTGTCCGTCGACGGCGCCAGCGCGGTGATCGCCCATGGCGGCAAGGGCGGCCGCGGCAACATCCACTTCAAGACGGCGTGGAACCAGGCCCCGCGCACCTGCGAGCCGGGCACGCCGGGGCAGGAGCGCTCGCTGCGGCTCGAGCTCAAGCTCCTGGCCGACGTCGGGCTCCTGGGTTACCCCAACGTCGGCAAGTCGACGTTCATCTCGCGGGTGTCGCGGGCCCGGCCCAAGGTGGCCGACTACCCGTTCACGACGCTGGTGCCCAACCTCGGCGTGGTGCGGCTGTCCGACGAGCGCTCGTTCGTCATCGCCGACATCCCCGGGCTCATCGAGGGCGCGGCCGACGGCGCCGGCCTGGGCCACCAGTTCCTGCGCCACGTCGAGCGGTGCCGGGCGCTCCTGCACATCATCGACGACACCTTCACCACCGGTCCCGACCGCGATCCCGAACGCGATCTCGACGTCATCAACGGGGAGCTGGCCAAGTACGCGCCGGGGCTGGTCGACACGCCGCAGGTGGTGGTCCTGAACAAGCTCGACGCCGGCACCACCCACGGCACCGCCGACGAGCTGGTGGCCCGGTTCGCGGCCCGCGGCGTCACGCTCCTGACGATGTCGGCGGCGACCGGCGAGGGCGTCGACCGCGTGCTCGAGGCGCTGTGGAAGTTGATCACGCCGCGCCGCGCGTGACACGCGAGTTAACCCGGGCACGATGTGTGTGTCGACCCGACGTCGACGGACGATGTAGCCGCGCGGCGGTAGGTTCCTCGACGGGAAGCGCTCGGAAGTGACCCCCACACGTACCCCACGATGTCACCACAGCGGGGTGAGAACGATCGTATAGTGGGCTTCGCCACCGAGTCATCTCGTGGCTCGCTGACATGCCCACGATGCCGAACAAGCCCCTCCCGCCCCTGTCGTTGCCGCCGCGCCCACGCGCGGTCGAGCCGATGTCGGAGAGCAGCCGCCTGGGGCAGACGGTGCTGGGCGGCTTTCGCCTGTTGAAGGTCATCGGCGAGGGTGGGTTCGGGACCGCGTTTTTGGCCGAGCAGACCGGCTTGGGCCGCCTGGCGGTGGTCAAGGTGCTGCGGCACACGCTCCTGGCCGGCCCCCGCCGCGACGCGATTCTCGCGCGGTTCGAGACCGAGGTGCGCGCCGCCACGCGGCTGCAGCACCCCAACCTGGCCACCGTCTACATCGTCGACCAGACCCCCGACGGCGTGCCGGCGGTGGCGATGGAGTTCATCGACGGCGAGACCCTGCGCAGCCGGCTCGAGCGCCTGGCCGGTCAGCCGATGGCGGTGGCCGAGCTCGAGCCGTTGTTCCGGCAGCTGGTGAACGTGCTGGGCGCGGTGCACGGCCAGCGCATCCGGCACGGCGATCTGTCGCCCAACAACGTCATGCTGGCGATGGACCACAGCGGCAACCGCGTGGTGAAGCTGCTCGACTTCGGCATCGCGTCGCTGCTCGACTCCAGCGACGGCGAGTTCGTCGCCGGCACCCCCGGCTACTCGGCCCCCGAGCAGTTCCGCGGCGAGACCACCACCGACTCCGACCTGTTCGGCATCGGCGCGCTGATGTACTGGGCCGCCACTGGCCGCGAGCTGTTCGCGCCGGAGTACTCGCCGGACCGGATCGTCGAGGAGATGCGGGCGTGGCAGACCGGCCCGGATCCGCGCGACGTGTGCGAGGTGGTGCCGGCCAACCTGGCGGCGCTGATCCGCGGCCTGCTCGACCCCAACCCCGGCATCCGGCCGGCGCTCGACGAGATCATCGAGGAGCTGGACGCGCTGTTGTACCCCGACCAGCAGGTGACCTCGCGGCGGGTGCTGGTGGTCGATCCCGACCAGGCCATCGGCTCGCAGGTCGCGCCGCACCTCAGCTCGTTCGGCGTGCGGGTGGCCTCGACCACCGATCCGCGCCGCGCCACCCGCTCGGAGGGAGAGTTCGCGGCCATCCTGGTGAACGCCCGCCTCACGGCGCCCCGTGCCGCCGCCGTGTACGCACACCTGGCCGAGTTCATGCCCGACGTCCCGGTGCTGGTGGTCGCCGCCGGCGCTGGCCCGGTCGAGTGGGACGAGGTGCCGTTCGCCAACCGCGTCCGCCTGCCCGGCGGCGCGTACCGCCTGGTCGAGCTGGGCCAGGCGCTGCAGACCAAGCGCATGTCGCAGCCGTCGTGGACGCCGGTCCGCACCGGCAAGATCCCGACCGTGTCCGACGGCGTACCGCCGCTGGCCCCCAACACGTACCTGTCGGGCCCGCTGTCCATGTCGGGCCCGATCCCGGTCATGCGCGGCACGCCCATCTCCGGGCAGATCCCGATGGGCTCGCAGCCGACCTGGACCCCGTCGGGGCCCATCCCGGTCGGGCCCAGCTTCGCGTCCTACGTCGGCCAGATGCCCGAGCTGTTGCTCGAGCTCGAGGGCGCGCTGGCCGACGCCGGCGCCATGATGACCGTCGCCGAGCAGATCGAGCAGCTGGCCCGCGGCGCCGGGGCCCGCGACGTCGAGAAGCTGGCCCAGACCCTGCGCTTGCTGGTCCAGGCCGGCGACCTCGACGATCCGTCCGCGTTCATCGACAGCGTCCAGGATGCGTACGTGCGCTCGGTGCGCACCCGCGCGCCGGCGCCGCGCTGACTCCCGTCCGCGCGTCCGCGCGGGCCTTGCACCCTAGCCGAGGATCCATGACCACCACCACGACCGTCGACTGCCGAGGAATGGCTTGCCCCGAGCCGGTGCTGCGGACCGCCCGGGCCGCCAAGCAGCTGGCCGCCCAGGGTGGCATGCTCGAGGTGCTCGCCGACGACGACGCCTTCCCCGCCGACGTGCGGAGCTGGTGCCGCAGCGCCGGCGCGGCGCTGATCTCCCTCGAGCCGCGCGGCGGCGCCCACCGGGCGCTCATCCAGGTCGCCAGCAAGGCGCCGGCGGCGTCGGCGTCGGGGCCGGTCCAGGGCGCGGTGCCGCTGCTCGACTTCCGGGGCAAGCAGTGTCCCGAGCCGGTGCTGGGGCTGGCCCGCCACGCCCGCACCAACCCGGGCCTGGTCGAGGTCGTGGCCGACGACCCCGCGTTCCGGCCCGACCTGGAGGCGTGGTGCAAGAACGCCGGCGCCGTCCTCGAGGACGTGACCGTGAACGGCGCCCTGGTGCGGGCCAAGGTCCGGGTGCCGGCGCGCCGGGTCACCGGCAGCGGCCCGACGGTGCGCGCGGTGGCCGGCGAGGTGCTCGACTGCCGCGGCAAGCAGTGCCCCGAGCCGGTGCTGGCGCTGGCGCGCTTCGCCCGGGCCAACCCGGGCGCCACCGTCGACGTCCTGGCCGATGATCCGGCGTTCGACGCCGACGTCGAGGCGTGGTGCCGCAGCGCCGGCGCCAGCGCGATCGCGCGGACCCGCGACGGCGGCGCCCTGCGCGTCACCGTCCAGCTGGCTCAGCGCACCGGGCCGATGCGGGTGTCGACGCCGCACGCGGTGGTCACGCCGCCGCCGGCCCTGACCCTGGTGCCGGACGGCGTCGAGGCGCGCTTCGACTGGCGCGGCCGCAGCGCCGATGAGGCGGTGGCTGCGGTCAAGCAGCTGGGCCAGATGACCGCGGCGATGACCGCCGAGCTGCAGCTGCCCGACGCCGCCTCGACCCAGGCCGCGGTCAAGCTGCTGGTGGCCGGCGGCCACGACCTGGTCACCGTCGACACCCAGGCCTGCCGCGCGATCGTCAAGCTCAGCGGCGCCCCCAGCGCCGAGCTGGCGCTGGTCCGCACCGACGCCACCGGCCTGGTGCGCTCCCCCGACAGCCCCGACTGCACGCTGCTGGTGCTCCACAACGATCTCGAGACGCTGTTGGCGGCGATGCTGGTCGCCAACGGCGCGGCGGCGTCGGGCATGAAGGTGCTGGTGTTCTTCACCTTCTGGGGGCTCAACGCGCTGCGCGGCGACCAGCCCAACGCCGCCGAGAAGCCGGCCAAGGTGTCGTTCTTCCAGCGGATGTTCAAGTGGATGATGCCCAAGGGCCCGCGCAAGCTGCAGCTGGGCAAGCTCAACTTCGGCGGCGCCGGCTCGAAGATCATGGGCTCGATCATGAAGCAGCAGAACATCAACGATCTGCCACAGCTGATGCGGTCGGCCGACGAGCTGGGGGTGCGCTTCGTGGCGTGCACGATGAGCATGAGCGTCATGGGCATCACCAAGCGGGACCTGCACCCGTACAGCACGCTCGAGTACGCCGGCGTGGCGACGTTCGTCGACGCCGCCCGCAACGCCGAGATGAGCCTGGTGTTTTAGATGCTGATCGGCCTCACCCCGATCGAGATCGAGGGCGACCGCACCCTGGTGATCGTCGACATGCGCCCGGCGTGGGAGCGGGTGGGCGACCTGGGGTTCATCCCGGGCTCGATCTTGTTGCCCTACGACGACGACCCGCTGCCGTTCGCCGAGCAGCTGGCCCACCTGGGCAGCGACGGGCCGGTGGTGCTGGCGTGCGTGAGCGGCCGCCGCAGCGGCCTGGCGGTGGCGGCGCTGGCGCCGCTGCTCGGCCCGACCCGGCACCTCGAGGGCGGCCTGCTGGCGTGGGGTGCGGCCGGGTTCCCGCTGTGCCACTCGGAGGAGCAGCCCACCCCGGCGCCGGGGCGGTTCCACGCCGCGTTCCGGTCGACGCTCCTGGCCGAGCTGATCCAGGTGTCGGTCGACACCGGCTACGAGCTGGACCCGCTGGCGCTGCTCGACTACCTGTACCAGGCCAGCGGCGTGGCGCCGGCGCCGGCGCCGGCCGTCCACGGGCCCGACGGCACCTGGCGGCTGCTGGATCGGGCGGCCGGGCTCCTGCGCACGCTGGGGGCCGACAGCGACCGCATCGTCGAGTTCCTCGAGCCGCTGTACGGGGCGGCGGTCGAGCCAGCGCGCCGCGCGGCCGCGCGCTGAACCACGCGGGGTAGGTGCGGGTGGTCGGGTGCCCCGATCCACGCTATGACGTCCCTTCGCCCTAGCGGCGAGGAGGACACTTTGACGACAAACGGATGGAAAGACGTGGCCGAGGGCCTGTCGACCCGGGGCAGCCGGCTGGTCAGCCTGGGGCTGCTCGCGGTCGCGGTCGGCGGCGGCGTCGCGTACGCGGGGTGCCGCAACCACCACACGCCGGCTGGCCACGTCGGCTACATCAAGTCGCGCCCGTTCCTGGGCGCCGGCGAGTTCGTCGCCACCCAGACCGGGCCGACCTCGACCGGGTTCGCCTGGCGCCGCGAGGTGGTCAACATCGACGTCCGGCCGCGCACGTTCAGCGAGGAGATGAAGATCCCGACCCGCAACCGGCTCGAGGTCCAGCTGCGGGCCCACGCCCGCATCCGGCTCGATCCGGCCAAGGTGCGCAGCATCGTCGAGACCTACGGCGGCGAGCGCTGGTACGACAACAACGTGCGCGACCAGTACCGGTCGGCCGTGCGCGACAAGGTCCAGAAGCTCGACGTGTTCGACGTCAAGAACGAGATGCGCAACATCGGCGACGAGGTGCTGGCCGACATGCAGGGCCGCTACCGCGACACCGGCATCGAGTTCCTGAGCGTCGACGTCGGCGACATCGTCTACCCCAAGGGGGTGGTCGACTCGGTCATCGCCAAGTTCGTCACCAACGAAGAGAACGAGCGCAAGGACGTCGAGCTCGAGATCGCCCAGCGTCAGATCAAGATCGGCATCGCCGAGGCCGAGGGCATCGCCGACGCCCAGCGCATCATCCGCACCACGCTGGATCCGATGTTCCTGCAGTTCGAGGCGCTGCGCGCGATCGAGGAGATCGCCGGCGCGCCCAACACCACGTTCATGATCATGCCGATCGGCAAGGGCGGGAGCTCGCCGGTCATCATGCAGCTGGGAGAGAAGCCATGAGCGCGCCCCGTCGCACCACGCTGGCCGCGGTGGCGATCGCCGCGCTGGCCACCACCGCCGCCTGCACCAACCCCGAGGTGCCCCAGGGCCACGAGGGCTACGTCTACCACCAGCCCTTGGTGTTCGGGAAGATGGAGTTCCGCGAGAGCCTGCGCGGTCCAGCTACCACCGGCGTGTCGTGGCGGTTGTACGTCGTCAACGTCGACATGCGGGCCAAGAGCTACAAGGAGGACTTCGAGCTGTTGACCAGCGACAACCTCAGCGTGTCGTTCGAGGTCAACACCCGCATCCAGCTCAAGGACGGCTCGGTCAAGGAGATCGTCGAGCAGTGGGGCGGCACAAGCTGGTACGAGTGGAACGTCAAGGAACCGCTGCGCACCATCGTGCGCGAGCAGGTCACCCGGTTCTCGGCCACCGACATCCAGCTCGAGACGCCCAAGGTCAAGGAGCTGATCGCCGCCAAGCTGGCCGAGAAGTTCGGCGCGACGCCGATCATGATCGAGAGCGTCGACATCGGGCAGATCCAGTTCCCGAGCGAGGTGGCCGAGGCGATCTCGCTCAAGATCGCCAAGAAGCAGGAGCTGGAGCGCCAGGAGTTCGTGCTGGCCAAGGCCGCCAAGGAGGCCGCCATCCGGGTGCTCGAGGCGCTGCGGGTCGCCAAGCAGCAAATGATCATCAGCTCGACCCTGGACCCGCTGTACGTGCAACAGCGCGCGGTGCAGGTCTACCGCACCATCGGCGCGTCGAAGAACAAGACCATCATCGTCTTGCCAAACATGCCCGAGGGCACGGGCTTGCCCCAGGTGCTGACCGAGGGTAAGCGCAAGGTCTTGACGGCCGCCGACGAGCAGCTCCTGGCCGACATGGAGGAGCGCTACATGAAGGAGGCCCGCAAGCCGACGCCGCTCGGCGGTGCGGCGGTCGATGCCCCGGAGGGTCCCGAGGCCGGGCCGGGCAGCCCGACCGCGCCGAGCCCGACCGCGCCGAGCCCGACCGCGCCGAGCCCGGCCGCGCCGAGCCCGACCGCGAGCCCGGACCTACTGGCGCCGAGTCCGTGACAGGTCCGAGGGTGGCCCCGGCGGTATGCCGGAGCACCCTCGCGGCCAGCGCCTACCCCAGACAATCCCCGGGAGATTTCCTCGGGAGTGACCAGGAAATCCCTAGGATGGGCGGCGAAAGTCAGTATCTTCGGTCACTTGTTGGATAGTGACGGGGGTCAAGACCCACGGGTGCGCGCGTTGATCCGGTGCCGGGTGGGTGTTACAACTGCTTCATTCCACTAAAGAATGGCCGACCCGTCCTCGGCCATCGTGGACCGGTTCGCCGGTGCGGAGCCCTATGCGTCAACACCCGTCTCTCTGCCGCGGCCTCGACCGCACGTCCGTGACCCTCCTGGCCCTCGCGCTCACTGGCGGAGTCGCGCTCGCGCAGCCCGGGGCGACGCCGACCACCGGCACGCCCGCGCCGACCACGGGCACGCCCGCGCCGACCACGGGCACGCCCGCGCCGAGCACGGGCACGCCGACGGCGGGCACGCCGACGGCGGGCACGCCGACGCCCGGCACGCCGACGCCCGGCACGCCGACGCCTGGCACGCCGGCGACGGGCCCGGCGGATCCGGCCGACCCCAACCAGACCGCCACCGCCGACACCGTCGACCCCGAGTCGATGCCGGTGAACCTGCGCCTGCGCCGCCTCGAGCAGCGGGTCCAGGCGCTCAAGGAGCGGGCGTGGCGCGCCAAGGCCCGGACCACGCAGCTCAAGGAGGCCGTCCTCGGCGGCGGCGTCGGTGCCCAGGCCACGCTGGTGCACGACAACAAGATGGGCAGCTCGTTCCGGCTGATCCGGCTGGTCTACGCCCTCGACGGCACCCAGGTGTTCTCGCGCACCGAGGAGACCAGCCCGGATCTGTACAAGTCGAAGTCGTTCGACATCCTGACCGGTCCGATCTCGCCGGGCAGCCACTCGATCAGCGTGCTCGCGGTCTACCGGGGCCACGGCTACGGCGTGTTCAAGTACCTCACCAAGTACACGTTCACGGTCCGCGCCAGCCACACCTTCACCGCCGCCGAGGGCAAGGCCACCCGCATCGAGGCGTCGGGCTTCGAGAAGGGCGGTCGCACCACGCCGCTCGAGAAGCGCCCGGCGATCGACTTCAAGGTGACCGCCGGGACCGGGGAGAAGTAACCATGCAGGGTCGCTCGCGCGCCGCGCTCGCCGCGGCGCTTCTCGGGTTGGCCGCGAGCTCGGCTGGCGCCGACGTGCTCGACGACATCGGCAAACGGCTGGTGGCGGTCGAGGGCGAGGCGCGCGAGCTGGGCTCGGGCATCCAGGCCCCCACCGGGCAGCCCAAGCGCGACGACGTCATGGCCCGCCGCCTGATCGACGCCCAGGTGGCGTTCGGCGTCGGCAACTTCGACAACGCGGCGCTCCTGCTCTACGACTACGTGGCCCAGGCCACCCCCGGCCGCGACTTCGACACCGCGCTCTACTACCTGGCCGAGGCGCTGTTCCAGAAGCGCGACCGGGTGGCGTCGCGCAGCTTCTTCACCCAGCTGGTGAAGGATCGCCCGTCGAGCAAGTACTACCAGCAGTCGCTCGAGCGGCTCATCGAGCTGTCGCTGCTGTTGGGCGACGACGCCCAGGTGTCCGAGTGGCTGGCCGATCTCGACCGGGTCCCGGGCGAGCAGCGGCGCCCGTCGGTGCCGTACGTGCGCGGCAAGTACGCGTTCTCGACCGGGGCCTTCGACGAAGCCGAGAAGTGGTTCACCCAGGTGCCGGCCGACTCCGAGTACGGGTTCCAGGCCGCGTACTACCTGGGCGCGACCTACGTCGCCAAGCAGGACGTCGGCAAGGCCACCCAGGCCATGGCGACGCTGCTCGATCGCGAGCCCAAGACCGACGACGACGGCCGGGTCAAGGAGCTGGCGCAGCTGGCCCTCGGCCGCCTGTACTACGAGCGCGATCAGCCGACCAAGGCGATCGACACCTACCTGCTCATCGACCGCAAGAGCGACCTGTTCCCTGACGCGCTGTACGAGGTGGCGTGGGTCTACGTGAAGGCCCAGCAGTACGACAAGGCGCTGCGCGCGCTCGAGCTGTTGGCGCTGGCCGACCCGACCTCGCAGCGGCTGCCCACGGTGCGTATCCTCGAGGGCAACCTGCGCATCCGCAAGGCCCAGGGCATCCACGAGAAGGTGGTGGCCGGCCTCGACACCGGCAGCGCCAGCGGCACCGAAGAATACGACAAGGCCACCAAGCTGTTCGCCGCGACCCACGCGCTGTACGCCGAGCCGCACGACGAGCTGGCCAAGATCATCGCCGCCAACGAAGATCCGCAGGACTTCCTGGCCCAGATCACCGGCCGGTCGTCGGAGACGTTCCAGGTCAACGCGACCATGCCCGAGATCGCCGCGGCGTGGATCCGCGACGAGCCCAACATCAACCGGGTGATGACCGTCGAGACCGACCTGGGCGACATCCAGAGCGAGATCCACGAGGCCGAGGCCACCATCAACCGCCTCGACGCGGTGCTCGGCTCGGCCAACCGCGTCAACGTGTTCCCGTCGCTGGCCACCAAGCTGTCGCGGTCGACCGAGCTGTACGAGGAGCTCCTGGCCATGCGCGGGCGCCTGGCCGACGAGGAGCGCGCGCTGGCCGGCAAGGGCAACCCCGGGGCCCAGCTGGCGCCGCTCGAGGCGTTGACCCAGCGGCGCAAGGCGCTGGCGGCGCAGCTCAAGGCCATGCCCGACGCGGCGCTGGCGTACGGCGCGCGGGTCGAGAAGGCCCAAGAAGACTTCAACGGCGTCGACCAGCAGGCGGCCGAGGTCCAGGTGACCATCGAGACCACCCAGGCCACGGTGGTGGCGCTCGACAAGTTCCTGAAGGACACCGCCGAGCCGAACGAGCCGGCCGCCAAGGCGGCGTGGATGACCCAGCGGCTCGAGGCGGCCAAGGTCATCACCGAGCTGAACCTCGAGCTGGCCGGGATGCACCAGGAGCTCGACGCGATCCGCCGCGAGGTGGTGCTCGGCCGCGACGCCGCCGGCAGCACCGACGAGGTGTCGGTGCGGGCCCGGGCCCTGCGCGACCAGCTGCGGACCGCGCTGGCCGACGAGCACCGGGTCGCCACCCGGCTGTCGCTGGCCGATCCCAGCCGCGGCGCCAAGCTGGGCCAGCTGGTCGATCGTGCCGACGCGGCCATGACCAACCTGGACAGGGTCAACGCCACCGTCGACAAGATCGTCGAGGCCGCGCTGGCCGAGGTCAAGGACACCCTGACCTACGAGAAGGCCGAGCTGGCGTCGTACCGGCGCGAGTTCCTGCTGTACGAGGCCGAGTCCCACGCGCTGGGCGGCACCGTCTTGGGCCAGTCGTTCCGCGACGTGAAGGCCAAGTTCTACGACGTGCTGGTCCGCTCGGACGTCGGCGGCGTCGACGTCGGCTGGTCGCTCAAAGAAGAGTCCGACGAAGATCTGTCGCGGGTCAGCCTCGAGAAGGCCCGGGAGATCAAGCAGCTGCAGGGCGAGTTCGCCGACCTGATCAACGAAGCCAAGAGCGACGCGCCGCCGCCGGCGCCGATCCCGACGCCGGCCGAGCCCGGCGCGGACGGGGCCGCGCCGCCCGCCGGTGGCGCGCCGGGAGGTGCGCCATGAGCCGCAACCGACACGCCAGCCGCGCGGTGGCCGCGCTCCTCGGGCTCGCGCTGACCGCCGGGCCGGCGCTGGCCCAGCCGGGCGCCGGGACCCAGCCGTGGACCCAGCCGGGCACCGGCCCGGGCCTGGGCGTACCGTCGCCGGGCTTCGTCACGCCGCTGACCGACGCCGAGCGGGCCGAGCTCAAGCAGGTCGAGTCGGACTGGACCCACTACGTGGGCCAGGCCGACGAGCACCACAAGCGGCTGCGCGATCAGCTGCTGCGCAGCTACCAGGACAAGACCGCCGACCTCGAGGCCAAGTACGCGGCGCGGATCGCCGACGCCACGGCCACCAAGGCCGAGCGGCAGCGCTCGATCATCGCGCAGCTCGAGAAGTTCATCGCCGATCACCCCGACCACCAGAAGTTCACGCCGGACGCGATGTTCCGGCTGGCCGATCTGTACCTGGACGTGGCCGACGACGCGCTCGACAACGCCGACCCGGGCGCGGAGCCGATCGCCGACTACCAGAAGTCGCTGGACCTGTGGGAGCAGATCGTCACCCGCTTCCCCACCTACCGGCAGATGCCGTCGGTGCTGTACCTGCTGGCGTACTACGGCAAGACCAAGGACGAGCGCCGGTCGATGGTGCTGTTCCTGTCGTTGACCTGCGCCAACCGCTACAAGTGGGACGACGTCCCGCCGCCGGTGCCGACCAAGGAAGAGGCCCTGGCGCGCATCGATCGCAAGGACCTGACCGACCCCTACGCGGACTGCCAGCCGTGGCCCGACGCTGACGTCGAGCTGATCCGCCACGCCTGGGTCCGCGGCCTGGGCGACTACCTGTTCACCGTCCCGGGCGAGCTCGACGAGGCGATCTCGGCCTACCTCAAGGTGGTCGACGGCGGCAAGGACTCGCCGCTGTACGCCGAGGCGCTCTACAAGATCGCGTGGTCGTACTACAAGCGCGACCGTCTGCTCGAGTCGATCAAGAAGTTCGACGAGTCGGTGCGGCTGTACGACGACATCGTGGCCAAGGGCGGCATCCCGACCCTCGAGCTGCGCGAGGAGTCGTTGCAGTACATCGCGATCGGCTTCACCGACCCGTGGGACGGCGAGACCGATCCCGATCCGGTCAAGGCCTACGACCGCGCCAAGGCGTTCTACCAGGGCCGCGAGAACGAGCCCCACGTCCGCGACGTGTGGGAGGCGCTGGGCGGCGCGTTCATGGAGCTGCAGGCCTACGACCAGGCGGTCGACGCCTACCGCACCGCGCTGGGGCCGCCGTGGGAGCTCAACCCGCGCAACCCGGTGGTGCACCAGCTGATCGTCGACGCCTTCGAGGCCAAGGGCGACAAGTTCGCCGCCGACGAGGCCGCGGCCCAGCTGGCCACCCGTTACGCGCCCGGCACGCCCTGGTACACCGCCAACGAAAAAGATCGCGAGGCGATGGAGAACCAGCGGCGCATCGCCGAGCGCGCGCTGTACGCCTCGGCCCGCAACACCCACCTGGCCGCCACCAACCTCCGCAAGGAGTACGAGGCCGGCGGCAAGTCGGAGCCGGCGCTCAAGGAAGAGTACCTGGCGCTCTACGCCAGCGCGGTGAAGCTGTACTCGACGTTCGTGTCGCAGTACCCCGAGAGCGACTACGCCTACGAGTTCACCTACTACATGGGTGAGGCGCTGTTCTTCAGCGAGCGCTACATGGACGCGGTCGAGCAGTACCGCTGGGTGCGCGACCACCGCGACCTGTCGCAGGCGTTCTTCCTCGACGCGGCCAAGAGCATCCTGGCCAGCTACGAGGCCGAGGTGGCCAAGCAGGTGGCGGCCGGCCAGCTGGCCGAGCTGCGGGTGCCGACGGCCGACGACCTGAAGGCGTTGCCGCAGCCGCTGCAGCCGATGCCCATCCCCGACCTGTACCTGAAGCTGCAGGCCGAGTGGGACGACTACCAGAACGTCGTCAACGATCCCAAGACCGCGCCGCAGCAGGGCATCAACGCCGCGCTGGTGAGCCTGGCCTACCTACACATCGACGACGCCATCGCCCGCATGAGCAAGGTCATGACCAAGTTCTGCGGCGTGCCCGAGGCCATCGCCGCCAAGGACGGCCTGCTGGCGCTGTACGAGGCCACCGGCCAGCTCGACAAGTTCACCGAGGTCAACAACGCGTTCATCAGCGCCAAGTGCGGCGACGCCAAGTCGATCGAGGCGGCCCAGAGCCAGAACCGCTCGGTCGAGTTCCTGAAGGCCGGCCAGCTGTACGGCGAGGGCAAGTTCCTCGAGGCGGCCGAGGCGTTCTACCGGTTCTACAAGATCGCCCCGGCCACCGACGGCGACGGGCCGACCGCGCTGTACAACTCGGCCGCGGCGTACATGCAGGCCAACCGGCCCAAGACGGCGATCGCCCTGTTCAAGGAGTTCACCCAGAGCAAGGAGAAGGTCTACCGCGAGAGCCCGTACTTCCTCGAGTCGATGCGCCTGACGGCGGCCAGCCAGCAGAGCGTGTTCGCCTACGACGCGGCCATCGCCACCAACCTCGAGCTGTACGCGGTGGCCAAGGACGCCAAGAAGCGCGGCATCCAGCCGCCGCCGCCGCTGCCGGGCCAGCCGGCCCGCACCACCGATCAGATCGCGCTCGAGGCGCTGTACAACGCCGCGTTCCTGTCGGAGCTCAACCGCGACTTCAAGAAGGCGGTCGAGCTGTTCGGCAAGTACGACAAGGAAGAGCCCGACCGCGGCAAGCGCAGCGACGCGGCCTGGGAGGTCGTGATGATCTACAAGACCTCGGGCGACATCACCAACCTGGTGGCGGCGGCCGACCGCTGGCGCAAGGCGTTCGGCGCCGACGCCGGCAACGAGGACAAGTTCGTCCAGTCGTACTACGACACCGCCGGGGTATGGCGCCGCAAGGGCAAGACCAAGGACGCCGAGGCGGCCGGGGCCCAGGCCATGTCGGCGTGGGTCACGCGCGGCAAGATCAAGGGCGGCAAGGGCGCCAAGCTGGCAGGCGAGTGGGCCCTGTACTTCGCCGAGAAGAACTTCACGACGGTGTTCCAGCCGTACAAGATCACCGAGGTCGCCAAGACCATCGACCGGTCCAAGGCCCTCAAGGCCGCGCTCGAGAAGGTGACCCTGGCGGCCCAGGAGAAGTACCTGGCGCTCGACGACTACGGCGTGGCCGAGTACTCGATGGCGGCCAAGGTCCGCTACGGCGAGGCCCTGGCGCAGTTCGCCGAGAAGCTGGCGCAGTCGCCGACGCCCAAGTACGTGCTCGACCTGGACAAGAAGAACCCCGACGCCGGCATCATCGCCACGTACGAGGAGGGCCTGGCCACCAACCTCGCGAAGTACATCGACCAGGCCAAGGCCCAGTGGGTCGAGGTGGTCGACCTGGCCAAGCGCAACGGGGTCTCCAACAAGTGGAGCCAGCTGGCGCTCGAGAACCTGAACCGCGAGTTCCCCGACGACTTCCCGGTGCTGCACCAGGAGCTGTTCACCGGCACGGAGGCCCCATGATCTCGCAGGCTTCGACGGCGTCTCGGGCGGCGGCAGACCAGCCTGGCGGGCGGCGCGTTGGTACCGTCGTGCGTCGTCTCGGTTCCCTCGGTCTGGCCCTCGCGGTCGCGGCTGCCCTCGCGGGCTGCGGCGGCAAGAAGAAGGACAAGACGACGCCGACCGGGACCGGCGGCGGCTCGGCCGCGGGCGACGCCACCGGCATGAACGACACCGGCGACCCCGACGGCACCGGCGTGCCCGACGGCACCGGCGGCACCGGCGGCACCGGCGGCGACGTGACCTTGCCGACCGGCACCGGCGGCGGTGACGGCACCGACGGCGGCGACGTCGCGGGGACTCCGACGCCCCCGCCGATCGTCGCGCCCAACCTGGACATCAGCCCCGAGCAGGCGCGGGCCGAGGTCGAGCGCAACCTGGCGGCGGCCCGCGGCAAGCTGGCCGGCGCGACCCCGGATCCCGACGGCGCCATCTTGGCGGCCAAGGCGGCCCTGGCGGTCGACGGCACCAACGTCGACGCCCAGATCGCCATCGCCCACGCCTACTACCTGAAGAAGCTGACCGACACCGCCGAGGTCATCCTCGACACGCTCAACAACAAGCGGCGCCAGGCGGTCGAGAACAACGCGTACCTCTACTACGTGTACGGGCTCATCTACGATCGCAACAACGAGCCGACCCGCTCGTTCGCGGCGTACCGCAAGGCGGTGGCGCTGTCGCCCAACTTCGCCAGCGCGCTCATCAACCTGGGCGTGCACCAGCTCGACAACAAGCAGTACGCCGACGCCACCGCGACCTTCGAGCGGCTGACCGGCTCGCTGAACCGCACCGACGCGCCGACCTGGTCGTCGCTGGGCTCGGCCTATCGCGGGCGCTCGGCCGACTATGAGGTCGGCAGCCCTAACCGCACTCAGCTGCTGCAGCAGGCCGAGACCGCCTACAAGCGGGCCCTGGCCGCCGACCAGCGCTACGGCCCGGCCTACTACAACCTGGGTCTTCTGTACCTGGACGCCGACCCGTTCCCCGAGGGTGGCGGCGCGATGGACACCCTGGTGCGGCTCAACAAGGCCAAGACCTACTTCGACGAGTACAAGAACATGCCGGGCGTCGACCTGGCCTTGTACGACGAGCGCCTCAAGGACGTCACCAAGCTGATCAAGCGCGAAGAGAAGAAGCGCAAGAAGAGCGCGAGCGGCTGATGGGCCGCGTCGCTGGACCGCACGCTGCCCACGCCCGCCTCGCTGGAAGGGAGACCTGATCATGAAGCCCACCTCTGTCGTGTCTGTGTCGGCGCTCCTGGTGGCGGCCGCGGTCGGCCTGGCCGCGCCGGCGGCCCGGGCCGAGGGCTGCGATGATCAGGACAGCGAGAAGAAGAACGACGGCAAGAACTTCCACATCGAGTACCGCAACGGGCAGAAGGTCCACGTCATCGACACCGTGATCGCGGTGTGCGGCAAGGTGCCCCGGCCCAGCGTGGTCTACGTCCTCCAGGCCAAGAACATCAACTACGAGTGGGAGACGCTCAAGCAGGACTTCCTGCCGCTGATCCTCGCCACCGTCACCAAGGCACCGTTCTGATGGCGACCGCACGCTCCTCCCAACCCGGCTCCGGCCCGCGCCCGCGGATCCTGCGCATCGGCGTCCTGCTCGGCGGCAAGATCGTCGAGGAGCGGCTGGTCCGCGACCGCGGCGACGTGACCGTCGGCCAGTCGAGCAAGAACACGTTCTCGGTGCCGCTCGAGGGCCTGCCGCGCGAGTGGACCCTGTTCAAGGCCCACGACGGTCGCTACACGCTCAACTTCACCAACGACATGGACGGCCGGCTGTCCGACGGCGACAAGGTCCAGACCCTGGCCGCGGCCCGCCAGAGCGGGGCCCAGCGCAGCGCCGAGGGCTTCGTGTTGCCGCTGGGCGAGCACGCCCGCGGCAAGGTCTCGCTGGGCGACCTGACGCTGTTGTTCCAGTTCGTGACCGAGCCGCCGCTGCAGCCGCGGCCACTGCTGCCGCACTCGGTGCGCGGCACCCTGGCCGACCGCATCGATCCGCGGCTGGCGGTGATCGTCGCGGCCTCGGTGGCGGTGCACTTCGGCTTCATGATCGCGGCGATGCAGTGGGACCCGCCGGCCGAAAACAGCATCGCCCGGCGCGCGGCCAAGCAGACCTTCAACGAAGAGAGCTACACCGTCGAGACCTTCGACAAGCCGCTGCCGGCGCCCGAGAAGGGCCCGGAGGCCGGGGCCGAGGCCGGCAAGACCGACCAGACGCCGGACAAGAAGCCCGACAAGAAGCCGGCGGGCGATCCCAAGCCGGCGCCCGACAAGCCGGCCGGTGGCGACTCCGGCGGCACCCGCAACGCCAACGACGCGGTGGCGCTGCAGGAGGAGTCGGCCCGGTTCGCCGACGCGCTGTTCTCCGACGACTCCACCGGCGGCGGCCTGGCCGGCGCGATGGAGAACCGCAAGCCGGGCTCGGACCTCGGCAACCAGCTCAACGAGGTGGCCAAGAGCGGCGCCCAGACGTCGATCGGCGGCGGCAGCAGCGGCCGCGGCACCCGGGGCAGCGGCGATCCCCAGGTCGGCACCGGCACCGGCCCGGGCGTGAGCGGCCCGGGCGGGCCGGTGAGCGCCAGCGGCCCCGACGGCAAGGGCGGCGAGAAGGTGCCCACCGGGCGCATCTCGGTGTCCGACAAGAAGACCTTCGACGACTCGACGCTCACCCCCGACGCCGTGCTCCGCAAGATCCAGGCGGCGTACATGAGCGGCCTCAAGCGCTGCCACAAGGAGCTGCTCAAGACCGACCCGACCGCGCGCGGCAAGGTGAAGCTGGCGTTCACGGTCAACGAGAGCGGCCGCACGGTGAGCCCGCGGGCGTCGGGCATCGCCGACTCCCTCGACAAGTGCATCGAGGGGCAGATGGGCAACTGGCGCTTCGACATCCCGAAGGACGCCGACGGCGATCCCACCGACGCGTCGTTCGAGATCTCGCTGCAGCTCGTCCCGGAGTGACCGGGTCGGGAGGGACCGCGGGCGCGGCGGCGGGCCGGCGCGGGGCGGCTCAGCGGGGCGTGACGGCCAGCCCGGCGGTGACCGTGGCTGGGTGGTCGGCGGCGAAGGCCGTCCGGCCGATGACCCGCCGGACGCACCGGGCGTAGCGAGGCACGCCGACCGTGTCGAGGTCGGCCGGGGTGGTGACCGCGTACGGCGCGCCGCGCTTGGTGATCTCGAACGTCACGCCCAGGCGCCCGGTCAGCTCCGGGTCGCGCTTGAGCTCGCGCGCGTAGCAGGCGTGCAGCGCCGGCAGCCGACGGGTCAGCGCGCGCCGGATCGCCTCGACCACCGCGCGCGGCGCCGGCGCCGAGGGCTCGGCCAGCTCGATCCGATCGATCCGGGTGTGGGGGCCGGGCCCGCGGTCACGCTCGATGTCGTCTCGCCCCGGCGGCCCCGGCTTGGGCGCAGGCGCCGGTGCCGGTGCTGGTGCCGGGGAGGGTTGGGCCACGGCGACCCCGACCGACGCCGCGCACCACGCCGCCAGCGCTAGCGCGCGCACGGGGCGTCGGGCGGCGTCGCGGGGGCGGCCACGTCGTGCTGGCCGTAGCTGGCGCACGGCGGCTGGGCCGGCGTCACCGGGATCGCCGGCACCCGCCGGACCCGCACGGCCTCGAGCTCCGGCGCAGGCAGCACCGGGCGCCGCCGCGGGTGGGCCGAGGTGTCGGCGCCCCGGGCCATGAACATCGCCGAGGCCAACCCGCCGGTGGTCGCGGCCGCCACGACGATGGCCGCGAGCAGCATGGGGCGGCGGGCGTCGCGGCGCGCCGGCAGGGCCTCCTTGCGCAGCCGCGGTTCGACGAGGGTGTCGGCGTCGGTGGCCATGCCTCCACCCTAGCACCGGGGGCCCCACCGCGGCCACGCCTGTTTGCCCCTCTGGTCAAGCGCGCGGCGCACCTGTAAGGTCGCGGCGCATGACCACCGACGCGCGACCGGCCTATCAGCGGGTGCTGCTGAAGCTTTCGGGAGAGGCCCTGATGGGCGGCCAGGGCTACGGCATCTCGCCGGAGGTGATCCGCGGGATCGCGGCCGAGGTCGCCGAGGTGGCGCGGCTGGGCGTCGGCGTCGCCATCGTCGTGGGCGGCGGCAACATCTTCCGCGGCGTGTCCGAGTCGAGCAAGGGCATGGATCGCGCGTCGGCCGACTACGTCGGCATGCTGGCGACGGTGATGAACGCCATGTCGCTGCAAGACGCCATCGAGCGCGAGGGCGTGCCGACCCGGGTGCAGTCGGCCATCCCGATGTCGCAGCTGGCCGAGCCGTACATCCGGCGACGCGCCATCCGCCACCTCGAGAAGGGCCGCATCGTCATCTTCGGCGCCGGCACCGGCAACCCGTTTTTCACCACCGACACCGCCGCGGCGCTGCGGGCCATGGAGATCGGCGCCGAGATCCTGCTCAAGGCGACCAAGGTCGACGGCGTCTACGACAAGGACCCGCGCAAGCACGCCGACGCCCGGCGCTTCGAGCAGGTCACGTTCACCGACGCGCTCAAGCAGGACCTGGCGGTCATGGACGCCACCGCGTTCGCGCTGTGCCGCGACAACGAGCTGCCGATGAACGTGTTCGACATGACCCAGGCTGGCAACATCCGCCGCGTCGTGTGCGGCGAGCCGGTCGGCACCCGCATCGTCAAGGACATCGAGGGCTCGCGCTTCGCGTAGCCTCGCCCCGACAGGAGACCAACCATGCTGAACGAGATCACTGCCGAAGCCGAAGCAGGCATGACCAAGGCCATCGAGGCCTTCAAGCGCGAGCTGGCCAAGGTCCGCACCGGCCGGGCGTCGCCGGCGATGCTCGACGGCGTGCGGGTCGACTACTACGGCACCCCGACCCCGGTGAACCAGGTGGCCACGGTGACGGTGGTCGACGCCCGCATGCTGGCGGTCAAGCCGTGGGAGAAGACCATGGTGCCGATCATCGACAAGGCGATCCGCGCCAGCGACCTGGGCCTCAACCCGGTGTCCGACAACGACCTGGTCCGGGTGCCGATCCCGCCGCTGACCGCCGAGCGCCGCCGCGACCTGGTGAAGGGCATCAAGAAGACCGCCGAGGAGTGCAAGGTGGCGGTGCGGTCGTCGCGGCGCGACGCGATGGACATGCTCAAGGACGCCGAGAAGGACAAGGCCATCTCGGAGGACGAGAAGAAGACCGGCGAGAAGAAGATCCAGGATCTGACCGATCGCTACGTCGCGACCGTCGACGAGCTCGAGAAGGCCAAGGAAGTCGAGATCACCGAGCTGTGAGCTGGCGCGGCGTGGTCGCGGCCGCGCTGGTCGCGGCGTGTGGCGCGCCGCCCCGGCCGACGCCACCGGCGCCGGCGCCGCCGGTCGACGCCGGGGTCGATGCGCCGCCGGCCGACCCGGCCGCCGCGACGCTGATCGCCGCGCTCACCGAGCAGCGGGACCGGGCCTGCGCCTGCCCCGACGCCGCGTGCGCCGACGAGGCCGCGGCGCTGGCGGTGCAGTGGGGCCTCGACCACCCCGACGTGCCGCGGTCCGCCCGGCCGTCGCCGGCGCAGGAGGCCGAGATCACCGCGCTGCTCGACGCCGCCGAGGCGTGCCTGGACGCGCGCCTGGGGCACGGCCCCGGGGCGCCGCATCCCTGACCGGGGGACCGGCCACCGTCGGCACCAGCGGCGCACCAGCGGCTCCCGCGACCCGGTGTGGGGATTCGCGGCACCGATGCTCGCCGGCGATGGCAGACCCGACACCCGCGCCGCGGCGGCGTGAACCCGGCGGGGGCAGGCTGTGGCCGCCGGTTCTCGATCGGGCTGGTCCGTCCCCTGCACCAGCCCCGGTCATGCGCTTCATCATCCTCGCCTCCACGCTCCTCGTGTCCCTCCCGCTTTTGGGCGGCGCCCAGGGCGACGGCTGCGCCGCGAACTCGCGGTCGCCGGCGCCCGACGTCACCGGCTGGTGGGACGTGACCTACGACGACACCATCGCCGTGGAGATCAACCTCGGCGGCTCGGTCTACACCTCGCAGCTGGGCCCCCAGGGCGGCGTCGTCGAGATCACCCACGACGGTCGCCCGTTCCGCTTCGACCTCGACTGCAGCCGACCCGAGGTGCTGTGCCCCAGCGAGGCGTGGCCGACGGCGGTCCTGGCCGAGCAGCGCGAGGCGGCGTTCGAGCACCGGATGGTGGTGACGCTGCCGACCCAGCGCTGCACCGGGGCCCTGGCGCGACCGGCCGCGGGCACGTGCGGCGTCGGCACCAACAACCCCGACTGCGACGACGTGTGCACCGGCGACGTGGTGACCGAGGCCCGCGAGACGTTCGGCGTCATCGGCGAGCGCGGCGACTCGTTCCGGCTGTACCTGGGCGCGGGGATGGCGTCCAACGGCTTCAACTGCGCGGTGCTGGGCTGGTCGGTGGCCGACGCCGCGCTCGCCACCGAGGGCTCGGCGGCCGCCGGCGACTGGACCGCGCTGCGGATGGACGCCGGCCTGGTGACGCTGGGCTACGCCGGCGGCTGCCTGTGGGCCGGGGATCCCAACATGGACGGCCAGCTCGAGGCGCTGGTGGCCGCGGCCAGCATCAAGTTCACCACCGGCTTCGTGGCCGACCGCCGGTAGCCGCGCGGGCGCTAGGCGCCGCGCTTGCCAAGCCGGCCTGGGCGCCGGAAGCTGCCCGCATGAAGGTCGTGAACCTGGCCGCGGTGGTGATGGCGAGCGTGGCGGCGCTCGGCTGCAAGCGATCGCCGCCGCGGCTGGCGGTCACCGCCGACGCGCGCGCCGACGCGCCCACCCCGCCTCCGGCCGACGTGCCCGGCCCGATCGACGCCGCGGTGGCCGCGGTGCCAGCGGTCGACACCACCACCGGGGCGTCGCCGGCGTGGCAGGCTGGGCCCCCGGTCGTCGTGGGCGACACCGTCGACGGCGCCGCGCTGCGGGCCGCCAACCGGGCCCGGCTGGCGGCGGATCGTGCGCCGGTGACGGTGCTCCAGGGCGGCACCCCGCGCGCGCTGGGCCAGCGGCTGTGCGAGGCGGTGGTGCCGCGGCGCCCGCCGGCCACGCCGGTCTTGCTCAAGCCCAACATCGGCGGGTTCGACTGGTTCAAGAACCCCAAGACCAACGGCGGCGACGACGGCGTGGCCGGGCGCATCACCGATCCGCAGTTCGTGCGCGGCGTCATCGACTGCCTGCGGGCCCGCGGCCACACCGCCATCACCGTCGCCGATGGCTTCGGGGCCAAGCCCGAGGACTGGGACCGGCTGATCAAGGTGTCGGGCTACCAGGCGATGTGCGCCGAGGCCGGCGTGCCGCTGGTGGCGCTCGACGACGACGGCCGGTTCGACGTCGAGGGCACCCAGCCGGGCAAGCCGCTGGGTCTGTCGGGCATGGCCGCGACCCACGTGCCGACGCTGCTCGTGCCCAAGCTGGTGGCCGAGCACCTGGACCACGGGCTGTTCCTGTCGCTGCCCAAGCTCAAGGCCCACCGGTTCGCGGTGTTCTCGCTGGGCATCAAGTCGCTGCAGGGCGTGGCGATGTACGGCGACGCTGCGCCGGCGTACCGGCAGAAGTGGCGCACCCACAAGGAGGTCGGCGCCGCCATCGCGCTGGTCAAGAAGGGCGATGCGCGGGCGCGCGAGGTGTACGTCGACGCGCTGGAGAAGTTCGCCGAGCGGATGGTCGACGTGTTCGAGATCGAGGCGCCCCACGCGGTGCTGGTCGAGGGCGCGCCGGCGATGAGCGGCGATGGCTTCCAGGTGCTGTTCCCGGCCGAGGTGCCGGTGGCGATCGGCGGGACCAACCCGATCTTGGTCGACCGGGTCGGGGCGGCGTTTTTGGGCCTGTGGGACCACGCCGGCCTGGCCGCCGAGCTGGGGGGCCACCGCACGTCGCCGCTGCTCGAGGTCGCGGCGGCGCGCTTCGGCGTCGATCTGCGCGAGCCCAAGGTCGTCGGCGACGGCGCGGCGCTGGTGGCGACGCGGCGGCCGGCGCGGTTCTACGCGATGGGCGGGTTCGTCGTCGACGACGTGGCCGCGGCCGAGCGGCGCCGGGTCCACGCGGCCCATGTGGCGGACGACGCCATCCCGGCGATGGACGGCGTGGTCGAGGCGGTGTGGGCCACCGCGCCGGCGATCGAGTTCGCCACCGACTGGCGCGGCACCGTCACGCCGCACCGGTCGACGGTGCGCCTGTTGTGGTCGAGCCGCGGGCTGCACGTCTTGTGGCAGCTCGACGGCGCCGGCCTCCACGGCGACGCCAGCCGGCCGACCGATCAGGAGCGGGTCGGGCTGTACCAGGAGGACTGCGTCGAGCTGTTCCTGGCGCTCGACCGCGACGTGCCGCGCCGCTACGTCGAGATCGAGGTCGGCCCGTTCGGCCACTGGTTCGACTTGCTGATCGATCGCAGCGGGCGACCGGGCGTGAAGAAGGAAGACCAGGGCTGGTCGGGGCGGCTGTCCATCGGCACCGCGCGCGACGCCGCCGCCGGCACCGCGACGATCGAGTTCACCGTCGCCGCGCCCGAGGTGGTGGCGGCCCTGGTGGCCGGCGCGGTCTTGCCGATCGGCCTCGACCGGATGGAGGGGCAGGCGCCGCGGCAGTACCTGATGGCGTTCCCGAGCCGCACGGCCAAGCCGAGCTTCCACGCGCCCAGCGGCTTCGGCGAGCTGGTGCTCGACCGGTAGCCGCCAGGACGGCGCTGCGGCGCCGCGTCGGCCGGCCCGGCCCGCGTGCTATAGGTGCGCCATGGCAGGTCGTCCTCCCCCTCGCGCTGGTGCTCGTCCCGGTGGTCCGCGTCCGACGCGGCCCCGCTCCGGCGAGGGCGGCCCGCGCTCCGGCGAGCGGTCCGACGGGGCCCGGCCGGGGCGACCGCGCGGCGACGCGGCGGCCCGCAAGCTGCGCGCGCCCGGCGGCCCGCGCCGGGGCCAGTCGATGATGCGCGCGCCGGGGCGCATCGACACCGGCGGCGATCGCGCGATTAGCGCGGCGCTGGCCGAGGCGTTCCTGGCGGCGGCGTCCGACGACGTGGTGGCCGAGAGCCTGACCCACCCGGTCCACAGCTACCCGGCGCGGCTGCACCCGGCGACGGCGCGCGCGCTGGTCGAGCTGATCGGCGATCGGGTGCCCACCGGCGCCGCCTTGCTCGATCCGTTCTGCGGCTCGGGTACCACGCTGGTCGAGGCCCGCGCGCTGGGCGTCCCGGCGGTCGGCGTCGACCTCAACCCGCTGGCGGTGCGCCTGGCCCGGGTCAAGACCTGGACCGCGCCGGTGCCGCGGCGGCGGGCCGCGCGCGACCTGGGCCTGCGCATCGCCGCCGACGTGATGGCGTCGGGCAAGGACGCGCGGCGGGCCGGCTTCTCGCCGCAGCCGATGCGCGCGCCCGACGGCTTCGACCCCAACGCCCGCCAGCGCCGCATCGGCAAGTGGTTCGCGCCCCACGTCCGGCGCGAGCTCGAGGCCATCGCCGCCGCCATCGACGAGGTCCGCGCCGACGACGCCGAGCTGGCGGAGGTGTTCACGATCGCGCTGTCGGCGGTGCTGTACAAGGTCAGCAACCGCACCAGCGACACCGACGGCACCTGGACCGAGCGCCACGTGGCCCGCGGCGCGGCGGCCCGCTGGTTCGGCGATCGGGTGGCGATGATCATCGCCGGCCTCGACGATCTGGCGGTGGGCCGCATGCCGCCGACGCCGGTGTTCGAGGCCGACGCCCGCACCCTGACCTCGCTGGCGCTGCCCAAGATCGGCGGGGTCATCACCTCGCCGCCGTACGCCGGCACCTACGACTACGCGGATCACCACCGGCTGCGGTTCGACTTCCTGGGCATCCGCCACCGGGCCTTCGACGAGGGCGAGCTGGGCTCGCGGCGCGGCTTCGCGTCGAACAGCCTGGAGGCGGCCCGGCAGTGGAAGGCCGCGCAGTTCGCGTGGCTGGGCGGCGTGGCCGACGTGATGATGCCGCGGGCGTGGGCCGCGTTCGTCATCGGCGACTCGGTGGTCGGGGCCCGGGCCATCTACGCCGACGAGGATCTGCAGGCGGTGTTCGACGATCGGCTGGCGGTGGTGGCGTGGGCGTCGCAAGAGCGGCCGATGCTGGGCGCGGCCGAGCGCCGGGCCTTCGGCGACCGACCCAAGCGCGAGCACGTCGTGATCGTGGAGCGACGCGCCGACCCCGGGCCGTGACCCAGCTCGACATGTTCGGCGCTCCGGCGCCGCGCAAGGGCGTCGTCGAGGCGGCCGAGCCCGACGCGGACGTGGTCCGGCTGGGCCGGGCGCTGCCGACGACGGTGGCGCTGGGCACCTCGTCGTGGTCGTTCCCCGGCTGGCGCGGGCTGGTGTACCGCGACCCGGCCAGCGAGGCGACCTTGGCCAAGCACGGCCTGGGGGCGTACGCGGTGCACCCGCTGTTGCGCACGGTCGGCGTCGATCGGACCTTCTACGCGCCGGTCGGCGCCGACGTGCTGGCCGGCTACGCCGCGGTGGTGCCGCCGGCGTTCCGGTTCCTGGTCAAGGCCCACGAGGCGCTGACGCTGGCCCGCTTCCCCGGCCACGCTCGCTACGGCGCGTTGCGGGGCCAGCCGTCGCCGCACTACCTCGACGCGGCCTACGCGCGCGACCACGTCGTGGCCCCGTTCGTCGACGGGCTGGGCGCCCACGGCGGCGTGCTGCTGTTCCAGTTCGCGCCGCAGCCGGCCGAGGTGCTGGCCGGCCCGGGTCCGCGATCGGCGCCGCGCCGCTTCGCCGAGCGGCTGTACCGGTTCTTGCGCGAGCTGCCGACGGGGCCGCGCTACGCCGTCGAGGTCCGCACCGCCGAGCTGTTGACGCCCGACTACGCTGCCGCGCTGCGAGCGGCCGGCGCGGTGCCGGGGCTCGCGGTGATGCCCGGCCTGCCGCCGCTGGCGACCCAGGCTCGGCTGACCCGGGCCGGCGAGGCCGCGACGCTGGTCGTGCGGTGGATGCTGGCGGCCCACCACGACTACGACAGCGCGCGGGCGGCCTACCAGCCGTTCGATCGCCTGGTCGAGCCCGACCCGGGCAACCGCCGAGCCATCGCCGACCTGGTGCGCGCGGCGATCGCGCGCGGCGCGCCGGCCACGGTGATCGTCAACAACAAGGCCGAGGGCTCGTCGCCGCGCTCGGTGGTCGAGCTGGCGCGCGAGCTGGTCGACGGCGACGACGTGCCGTTCTGAGCGGCGCGCGCCCGGGCCGGCGCCGTGGCATCATCGCGGCATGGGGCAACGCGCCGGCGGCTTGGTCACGAGCGTGGTGGCGCTGACGGCGGCGTGCAGCCAGCACCCGATCACCACCTTCCCCAGCACCCTGCGGCGGCACGCCCAGGCCTTCGCCGAGCGGGGCCGGGCGGCGATCTTCCTGGTGCCTGAGCAGCGCACGGTGACCGTCGACGCCGACACCGAGGTCGAGGTCGACCTGCGCGACGGCCCCGGCTACCTGACCCGGGTCGTGACCGTCGGCGAGCTGGTCGCCGGGTGCCCGCCGCCCGCGCCGGCGGCGCCGGCCCAGCCGGTCGAGCTCGACGCGGCGTGGGAGCGCGCCGCGGCCGACGCGCCGCCGGTGCTGCCGACGCCGGCCTGCCTGGCCGACCGCGCCGTCGAGCGGGAGATCATCATCGGCCAGCGCCAGGAGCGGCACCTCGGGCGCGCCATCTCAACCGCGGTCACCGGCGCCTTCGTCCTCGGCGTGGCCGGCATCTGCCTGGCCGAGTGCGACGGCAAGGTGGTGCTGACCGGCGCCGCGCTGGTCGTCGGCCTGGGCCTGCTCATCGCCTCGATCGGCATGGGCTGACCGCGGCGCGGGCCTGCGGGTCCTCAGCGCCGGACGACGAACGCGCCCCGGCGGTTCTGCGACCAGGCCGCCTCGTCGGCGCCGGCCACCGCGGGCCGCTCTTCGCCGTAGGTGACGGTGTCGAGCTTGCCGGCGGCCACCCCCAGCCGCTCGAGGTACGCGGCGATCACCGCGGCCCGCTGCTGGCCCAGCGCGAGGTTGTACTCGGTGGTGCCGCGCTCGTCGGTGTGGCCCTCGATGGTGACGTGGCCGCCGCCGCCGTTGAGGTACGCGGCGATCCGCTCGAGCTCGGCGCGGCCGGCCTCGGTCAGCGTGGTCGAATCGAACTCGAAGTAGACCGGCCCGAAGGCGGTGGGCCCCTCGGTGGCGTCGCCCCGCTGCAGGACGTCGACCTGGGCCGGGCGGTCGGCCTGGGCCGGCCCGGGGCGGGCCGGCGAGGTCATGGTGGTCGTGGTGGCGGCCGGCTTGGACTTGCTGCACGCGCCCGCGACGAGCGCGAGCGCCAGGGTCAGGGGGCCGGCGAGGCGGCGAGCGGACAGGGGCAGACGAGCGTTCAGCATCGGATGATCTCCAGGGTGAGCATCAGGACCAGGACCAGCAGCACCTCGACGAAGAACCCCATCACCTCGGGGCCGTGATCGAAGCGTCGGTCGGACATGCCCGCCAGTCGTGCACGGGCGGTGCCAGCGGCAACCGCGCGGCACCACGTCGCCCCGCGCCGCGGGCCGCGCGCTTTGCCACGGTCGACCCGCGCAGCTTGCCGCGCAGCTCAGTCGCGCCGCAGGCGCCGGTGCAGCGTCGACACGTCGATGCCCAAGAGCTCGGCGGCCTTGGTCTTGTTGCCGTCGCACCGGGCCAGCACCCAGGCCACGTAGTCGTCCTCCAGCTCGCGCAGGGTCCGCAGCGGCTCGGTCTCGGGCCAGCCCGCGGTCGGCCGGGCGGCGGCGGGGCGGCACGCCGCGAGGTCGCGCAGGCCCACCGTCGGGTGCGCGGCGATCACCACCAGCCGCTCGACCAGGTTCTCCAGCTCGCGCACGTTGCCGGGCCACGCCTCGAGCGCCAGCGCCGCGCTCAGCTCGGGGGCCAGTCGCTCGGCCGGCGAGTGCGGGTTGCGGGCGCGCGAACGGGCGAAGAACTCGGCCGCCAGCAGCGGCACGTCGTCGGTGCGCTCGCGCAGCGGCGGCACCACCAGCGGCACCACGTTGAGCCGGTAGAACAGGTCGGCGCGGAACCCGCCCGAGGCGATGCGCGCCTCGAGATCTTGGTGGGTGGCGGCGATCAGCCGCACGTCGATGGTGCGGCTCTCGTCGGAGCCGACCGCGCGCACCTCGCCCAGCTGGACCACCCGCAACAGCTTGGCCTGCACCGCGGGCGCCATGTCGCCGATCTCGTCGAGCAAGAGCGTCCCGCCGGCGGCCTCGACGAACAGGCCGGGGCGGGCCCCGGCGGCGCCGGTGAACGCGCCGCGGGCGTGGCCGAACAGCTCGCTCTCGAGCAGCGCCTCGGGCAGCGCGCTGCAGTTGATGGCCACGAACGGGCCGTCCCGGCGCGGCCCGCGCGCGTGGATGGCCCGCGCCACCAGCTCCTTGCCGGTGCCGCTCTCGCCGCGGATCAGCACCGGCGCCGTCGACGGCGCGATGCGATCGACCAGGTCGCGTAGCGCCACCATGCGCGGGTTGCGGCCGAGCAGCGCGCCCAGCCCGCCGGTGGCGGCCCGGCGCAGCGCCTGGTTGTCCTGGCGGATGCGGCGCTCGCTGACCGCGCGCTCGACCTGGAGCCGCAGCTCCTCGAGGCGGACCGGCTTGGTCAGGTAGTGGCGGGCGCCGCGGGCCATCACCTCGATGGCGTTGTCGATCGCGCCGAACGCGGTCATCACCAGCACCGGCAGGTCGGGATCGGCGCGCCGGGCCGCTGCCAGTACGTCGAGCCCGTCGACGTCGGCCATGCGCAGGTCGGTCACCACCACGTCGAACGCCGCGGCGCCCAGGGCGGCGATGGCGGCGGCGCCGCTGTCGACCGTGGTGCACTGCCAGCCCAGGTCGGCCAGGTACTCGGCCACCACCTGGGCCATCTCGATGTGGTCGTCGACCACCAGGGCCCGGCCGCTCACGCCGCCTCCCGGCGCAGCGGCCAGCGCAGCCGCACGACGGTGCCACCGCCGGCGGCGTCGTCGAGCTCGATGGTGGCGTCGTGGGTGCGGGCCAGCTGGGCCACCACCCACAGGCCCAGGCCGGTGCCGCGCCCGCGCTTCTTGGTGGTGAAGAACGGATCGAACACCTGGGACCGGATGGCGGGGTCGATCCCCTCGCCGCCGTCCTCGACCTCGAGCACCACGCGGTCGCCGTCGGGCCGGGCCCGCAGGGTCACCGCGGCGCCGGCGGTGCAGGCGTCGAGGGCGTTGATGGTGAGGTTCACCAGCACCTGCTGGAGCTGGCCGGGATCGGCGGCCAGGGTGCCTGCGGCGGGGTCACACTCGACGACGATCCGGATCGCGCGCTTGGCCGCCTCGACCTCGACCAGCTCGACCACGCCCTGCAGCGCCGCGGCCGGGGTGACCGCCGCCAGCTCTTGCGGCGTGGTGCGCACGTAGTCGAGCAGCTGGGTGAGCAGGCGGGTGACGTGGTCGATCTGGCCGACGATGATGCCCAGGTCGCGGGCCTGGGCGTGGTCCCGGCCCAGCCGCGCCGTGACCAGCTCGGCCCGGGCACGGATGACGTTGAGCGGCGTGCCGATCTCGTGGGCGATGCCGGCGGCGAGCTGGCCGGCGGTGACGAGCTTCTCGGAGTGGAGCACTTGTTCCTCGATCTGCCGCAACGGCTCATGGTCTTCGATGACGATCAGGCTGTGGACGTCGCCGAACGGGCGCGCCAGCGGCACCGCGTGCGCGCTGACCCAGCTGGGCCGGCCCCCCAGCGTCACCTCGACGCGGTGGCGCGATCGCACCGCGCCGGCGGCGACGGCCTCGGCGTGGAGGCGGGTCAGCTCGGCCCCGGCGGCGTCGGTGACCAGCGCGGCCAGGGCCCGGCCGACGACGTCGTCGCCGACCCGGTCGCGCAGCGCGCGGTTGGCGGCCGACACCGTGCCGTCGGCGGTCAGCGCCAGCACGCCGGTCGGGATGTGGTCGAGGATCTTGTCGGCCTTCTCGGTCAGGTGGGCCAGCCGGTCGGCCTGGCGCAGGCGCTCGTGCAGCGCGGCGGCGCGCCGGGCGTTCTTGATGACGTACGCGGCCAGGGCGATCACCGCCAGCGCGGCGGCGCCGCCCAGCACCAGCAGCCGTCGCACCACCAGCCGCTCTTGCTCGCGCAGCTCGCTGGTCGACACCACCAGCGCCAGGGCCCACGGCTCGCCGTCCTCGATCAACACCGGCGTGGTCACCGCGACCGCCGGCACCGCCGGCAAGCCCAGCGCCGCGGCGTCGGGCTCGCCGATGGGCACGGTGGCCTCGGTGCGGGCGCGGATCTTGACCATCAGCAAGGCCAGCGCGCTCGACGCCTGGGCATGGTCGAGGCCGCGGATCGCGTCGGCCAGGCGGTGGTCGCTCGACGGCGCGGCCCGGCCCCGCGCGCCGATCACCAAGAGCCGGGCGGTGTCAGACTGCAACAGCCGCATCCGCGCGAGGAGCGGGCGCATGTCGACCACCACCGCCACCACCAGGTCGTCGTTGGTCGGGCTGCGACGCGCGAACACCCGGTACCAGGCCAGGTCGGAGTCGTCAGGGCCGAGCGGGCCCGAGGTGCGGAACACGCCGGGCCGATCGACGGCCAGCCGGCAGGTCTCGTCGAGGGCGGGGCCGGCCGAGTCCAGCAGGTCGGGCGCGGCGTCGGGCGCCACCACCCGCGCCAGGGTGCGGCCGCGGCCGTCGCGCAGCTCGAGCGCGGCGTACTCCCGGGTGATCGCGGCGATGGCGTGGAGCTCGCGGGCGCGGTCGTCCGCGTCGGCGGTCTGGGTCATGAGCGCCGCCGCCAGCTCCAGATCTTCGCCGACCTTCTCGACGTCGTTGGCCAGCTCCAGCGCGGCGTCGCGCAGCGACACCAGCTTGGTGGTCGCCAGGCGGGCGCGGATTTCGGCGCGGTCGTGCTCGGCCGAGCGCAGGCCCACCACGACCAGCGCGGTCAAGACCAGCAGGGCCGCGCCGACGGCACCGAGCGCGGGCTTGGACATCGCGGCCCGCACGGTCACGCCGGGGCGCGAGCTACTCGTCGCCGCCGTCGTCGTCGCCGGCGCTGTCGGCGTCGCCGCTGGTCGCGATGATCGAGCCGCACGCGAGCACGGCGCCGGGCTGCCCGCGCTTGTCGGCGTGGAGGACCAGCGTGTGACCGGTGATGGCGCGCTCGCCGTCGAGCGTCAGCTCGGTCGCGTCGAGCGCCAGCGCCGGCGCGGTGCCGCGGACGACCACCAGCGGCAGCGCGGGGCCGGCCTCGGCCCAGATGCCCCCGGCCTCCTTGGCGTTCTTGCCGCAGGCCTCGCCGGCGTGGACCACGAAGTGGTAGGCCCCGGCCTTGAGGCCGGTGATGCCGTCGGCCTTGGCCGACATCGCCTCGCCCTCGGTCTGCTCGAAGGCCACGGTGAAGGCCTTG
Source organism: Kofleriaceae bacterium (assembly GCA_041389965.1). GTDB lineage: Bacteria > Myxococcota_A > Polyangia > Haliangiales > Haliangiaceae > UBA2376. Next base: position 98,799 of record JAWKQV010000007.1, read on the forward strand.
ACCTTGGCGCCCTTGATCGGCGTCATCGGCGCGGTGGCCATCCAGTGAGCGGGCGGCGGCGGGGGCGGCGGCTCGGGCTCGACGACCTTCTCGACCGGCGGGGCGGCCGGCGCCTCGGTGACGGGCTCCACCGGCGCGGCCGGCTTCTTCGACGAACCACCGCACGCGGCGGCGGCAAGGATCAGGATCGCGGGGACGACTGTTCTCACGGGCGGCGCATCATGCACGCCGCGCGCCATGGCCAAACCAGCGCAACCTGCCGTCAGGTGGCCTCGATCAACGCACTCTGCAACGGTCGACCAGCGCGAAATGCCACGATCTCCCGTCCGCGTGGGGCGATTCGCCCTGGTCAAGCCGGCGGCACGTCGGCGCGACCGATCTGGTAGCTCCCCTGGGCGTCGATGCCCATGAACCACAGGTGGGCGCCGGTGGCGTCGATCAGGACGGCGGGTGCCAGCACCTGGCCCGCTGCGAAGTCGACGTCGGCGGCCGTGATGATCGGCTTGGGGCGCACCTGGTATGGCCCGGTGATCGTCGCGGCCCGGGCGACGCCGATGGCCATCTCGGCCCCACCGACCGCGAACCCGGTGAAGAACAGGTAGTAGTCCCCGTCCGGGCCACGCACCAGGGCGACCTCGGCCACGGTCTCGGCCATCCACGGGCGCGTCGGATCTGGCGTGAGCAAGACCTCGGGCTGCCGCTGCCAGGTCACGCCATCGGCCGAGCGGGCGCCCACGATGGCCGTGCCCGCGGCGTCGGCGCAGTCGGTATAGCAGTGGCCGGTGTACCCTGGGCGTTGGTGTCGGCGTACTTGAGGTGCGGGTTGATGGTCGCGTCGGCCTGGGCCAGCGCCATCGCCTTGTCGTTGGTCTGGGCCATGGTCCGGGCCGACGCCATGCCGTGGAGGAACAGCATGTTCATGTTCTCCACGAACGTGGGCCCGCCCGAGGCCGAGGCGTCGTACGTCACCAGCGGCCGCGCCGCGGTGGCGGTGCCGGCGCGGGTGGCCGCCTCGTAGAACGAGAACACCGAGTTCGACGACACGCCGGCCGAGATCAGCTCCACCGCCACCGGCTGGGGCGTGGCGCTGGCGAAGTCGTCGCTGACGGTGCCGGCGAAGTGGGCGTGGATATCGCCGGTCAGGAGCACCACGTTCTTGATGGCGTTGCTCTGCAGGAACTGGGTCAGCTCGCGCCGCTCCGTGGGGTACCCATCCCAGGCGTCGGCGCTCATGATGCGGTCGACGATGAGCGGCCCGCCGGCGACGTTGTTGATGTAGAAGCGCATGAACGGGACCTGGTTGCCCCACAGCTTCCAGGTCGCGGTCGAGCCCTGCATCGACGCCTTCCACCAGGCCTTCTGGGCCTTGCCCAGCATCGTGCCGGGCGGGGTGGCGACGCGAGGGTTGGCCAGCCCGTTGACGCCGTACTGGGCCGGCGGGTTGCCGCCGTTCGCGGTCCGCCCGGCATCCAGGATCTCGACGTCGCTGACCGGCAGCACGTAGCGGTTGTTGACGTACTCGATGGCCAGCGCCGCCAGCTCCTCGGGCACCGCGTGGTCGCTGCGGTACGAGCGGAGGTCGGTGACCACCAGCTCGACGTGCTGGCCGAAGCGCAGGCTGCGGTAGATGGCGATGGCGCCGATGGCGGCGACGTTGTTGGCCTCGGGGACGAAGTTGTCGGCGTCAGCCGGCTCGAACGGCGCGTCGGCGACGGTGGCGGCGGTGAAGTCGTGGGCGCCTTGGGTCACGCCCGGCACGCCGGGGGCGTCGGTCAGCTGGACCGGCGTGAACTCGAACCAGGCCTGGCTGGCGGCCAGGCGCCGCGCCTGCGACGGCTCGTCGAGCGTCGCCGCGTCGTCGTAGTTGGCCTGGGATTGCCAGCAGTCGTCCGAGAACTCGTGGTCGTCCCAGGTGTGCACGAACGGCCACCGCGCCCGGGCCGCTTGCAGATCGGGGTCGGCCGCGAAGGTCTTGTAGAGGTGGCGGTAGTCGTCGACGGTCTTGGCGAAGTTGGTGCTGCCCGCGCTGCCGCCGCCCGAGGGGAACGCCGCGACGGTGCGCGGCGAGCCGTCGGCATTTCTCAGCGTGATGGGCCTGAACTGTTCGTCGACCGCGGCCTGGAACCCATCGCCCCGGGTCTCGTAGATGAAGTCGCCCAGGTGCAACACGAAGCGGATCTGGTCGGCCTCGGCCCGGGCCATGTCCTCGGTGAGCATCTGGCGGTAGGCGTGATACTGCCCGGCCGCGTAGTCCTGGCAGCTCACCCACGCCATGCGGATGGCGACGTCGGCGTCGGCCGACGGCGCGGTGCGGGTCCGGCCGCCGATGGTGTCGGCCCCGGCGGTGAACCGGTAGTAGTAGATGGTGTCGGCGGCGAGCCCGGTGACCACCACGCGCACCGTGTGATCCGACGCGGCGGTGGCGGTTACCGCCTGCATGACGACGACGGTGGCGAACGCCGGATCGGCTGCGACCTCGACCACCAACGGCACGTCGGCGGCGCCGGTCGCCGGCACGGCGCGGGTCCACAGGACCACCGAGGTCTCGCGCGGATCGCCCGAGCCGACACCCTGCGGGAACCCGAAGGCGCCGGTCGCAGGGGCGTCGGGCCCGGCGTCGGTCGCGGGGGCGTCGTCGCCGCCGCATCCCGCCACGCCTCCCAGGCTGGCGACCGCGACAAAGGTTCCGGACAGGCGCAGGAAGTCTCGACGCTTCATGCGCCGAGGATCGCGCACGGATGCACGCCGCACAAGGACGGCCGGCCCGCGTGCGCCGGATCGCACCTACATCGGCGCCGGCTCAGGTCGCCGGGGTCACCGTCAGCGTCGCGGTGAACAGGTGGGGGTCGCACCAGAACGGGAACGTCCCCGGGGCGGTGAACTGCAGGCACTTGGTCTCGTTGCGAAGGACGACGAACACGCCGTCGTCGACGCCCGCGGTGGCCCCGCTGTGCGCGCTGTGGCTGGCCGGCATCGTGAACTGCACGATGTCACCGGCGGTGACCTGGGCCTGGGTGAGGTTGAACCGGCCGGCGGTGGCGGTGACCACGCTGGCGATGGTGGCGCCGGCGCAGTCGACCACGACGACGGCGGCGGCCGGGGCGTCGACCGCGGGCGGCGCGTCGACGACATCGGGGGCGTCGACCGCGGCGTCCGTCGCGCTGCAGGTCACGCTGCAGTCGGGAATGCTGGCGTCGACGGGGAGCGCGTCGATCGGCGCGGAGTCGTCACCTCCGCAGGCGGCGGCGACCAGGGACAGCGAAGCAAAGAGATAGGGGAAGCGCATGCCGGCACGATACCCGCGGCCCGGGCCGCCAGACACCGGCTGGCCGTGGCACACGCTGACACCTGCCGACCGGGGCCGTGCGTGTGGGCGGGGTCACACGTGACGACGCCTCACCGCCGCGGCGGCCGCTACGCCTGCCGGGCCGGGGTGACCTCGTAGCCGATGTCCAGCTCGCGCAGCACCTGGCGGATGCCGTCGCCGTCGCGGGCCTTGACCAGGAAGGCCAGGCGCTCGCTGAGCGCGCCGAGCCGGGCCGGGTCGAGCGGCACCGGCCGGCACCGGAAGATCTTGCGGACGTCGGTCGGCGCCAGGTTCTCGGCGGTGGTCGACAGCTCCTCGAACAGCTTCTCGCCCGGGCGGGTGCCGACGACCTTGATCGGGATCTGGACCTCGGTGAAGCCCGACAGCCGGATCATCTGGCGCGCCAGGTCGATGATCTTGACCGGCTGGCCCATGTCGAGCAGGAACACCTCGCCGTCGCCGCCGATGGTCCCGGCCTGGAGCACCAGGTTGGCCGCCTCCGGGATGGTCATGAAATAGCGGGTGGCCTCGGGGTGGGTCACCGTCACCGGGCCGCCGCGGGCGATCTGATCGCGGAAGATGCCGACCACCGAGCCGCGGCTGCCCAGCACGTTGCCGAACCGCACGCAGGAGAACCGGGTCTTGGACCGCGGCGCCATCTCCTGCACCAGCTGCTCGGCGAACCGCTTGGTCGCGCCCATCACGCTGGTGGGGTTGATGACCTTGTCGGTCGAGATCATCACGAACGACTCGACGCCGTGCTCGTCAGCCAGCTCGGCCAGCTGGCGGGTGGCGAACACGTTGTTGCGGACCGCCTCCCACGGGAAGCGCTCCATCATCGGCACGTGCTTGTAGGCGGCGGCGTGGAACACCGCCTCGGGCTGCAGCTCCTTGAACACCCGCTCGACCGCGCGGGCGTCCATCAGGTCGAGCAGCACCGGCGTGATCACCGTGCTGGCGTTCTTGATCCCGGCCAGCTCGCGCTCGATCTCGAACAGGTTGGTCTCGTCGCGCTCGGCCAGGTACAGCTTGGCCGGGCCCAGGGTGGCCAGCTGGCGGCACAGCTCCGAGCCGATGGAGCCGCCGGCGCCGGTGACCAGCACGCGCTTGTCGCGGTAGTGGCTGCGCAGGTCGTCGAGCGACAGCGACGGCGGGACCGGGTCGCGCGCCAGCAGGTCCTCGATGCGCACCTCGCGCACCATCGCCCCGCCGCCGGCGTCGGCGCCGTCGCCGAGGTGCTCGTACAGGCCGCGGACGATGCGGACCTCGACGCCGAGCGGGTTGCAGACGTCCATCACCCGGGCCACCACCGAGGCCGGGATCGCGGTCGACGAGATGATCACCCGCTCGACCCCGTTCTGCTTGACCAGGCGGTCGATGTCGCGCACCGGCCCCAGCACGCGCAGGTTGCCGACCTCCATGCCGGCCTTGGTGGGGTCGTCGTCGAGGAAGCCGATCGGCCGGATCTGCAGCTCGGGGTGGCGCAGCGCCTCCTTGACCACGCCCAGGCCACCCTGGCCGGCGCCGACCACCAGCGTCGGCAGGCCGATCTCGGCGCGGGCCCGCTCGCTGCGGATCCGGGGCAGGAACCGCACGCCGACCATGCCCAGGAACGACAGCGCGCCCTCCATGACGATGATCGAGAACGGGAACACCAGGTGGCCGTCGATGCCGCCCAGCGCCAGGCGCGCCACCAGCAGCAGCCCGCTGACCACCGCCGCCGCCTGCACGAAGCGCAGCGCCTCGCCCAGGCCGACGTAGCGCCACACCATCCGGTAGATGCCGAAGGCGCGGTTGGCCAGGACCCGCAGCACCGCCAGGGTCGGGATCAGCACCGCCAGCTGGCGGAAGAACGTCGCCGGGATGCGGCCCTCGAAGCGGGCGATGTACGCGGCCATGCCGGCCGCCGCCACGATCACCAGGTCGAGCGCGATGATCGCTGCCTGACCCGGCCGTCGGGTGATCGCCGGGTGCGACCCGGACAGGGCGGGCGACGCGCCGGTCCAGCGGGTGTCGACGTCGCGCGGCGTCACGACGCCTCGGCCTCGGTCGGCGCCGCCGGCGCGTTCTCGCCGTAGCCGCCGTAGGCGTAGTAGTAGCCGCCGTAGCGGCGGTCGGTGATGTCCATGTCGTTCAGGATCACGCCGAGGATGGGGGCGTCGACGTCGCGGAACTGCCGCGCCGAGAACGCCACGTCGTCGAGCAGCGTCTTGCCGGCCTGGGCGATCAGCATCACGCCGGACGACAGCCGCGACAGCACCACCGCGTCGGTGACCGCCAGCACCGGCGGCGAGTCGAGCAGGATCCGATCGAACCGCGACTCCAGCTCGGCCAGCACCTGCTTGAACCGGTTGGTCAGCAGCAGCTCGGCCGGGTTGGGCGGCTGCGGCCCGCACGGCAGGATGAACAGGTTGGGGATGTCGGTCGACTTGATGACGTCGTCGATGGTGGCGTCGCCCAAGATCAGGTTGGTGAGGCCGCGGTTCTTGGACACGCCCAGCGACTTGTGCAGGCGCGGTCGGCGCAGGTCGGTGTCCACCAGGAGCACCCGCTGGCCGCTCTGGGCCATGGTGGTCCCCATGTACAGCGTGGTGGTGGTCTTGCCCTCGCGCGGGCGCGGGCTCGACACCGTGATGGTCTTCATCTGGCGGTCGGCCGCCGAGAACAGGATGTTGGTGCGGATCGAGCGGCAGCACTCCGCGGCCTGCGAGGTCGGGTTGCGGAACACGTAGAGGTCGCGGTCGACCTGCGCCTTGGGGTCGTCGCCGTTCAGGTCGGTCACGATCGGGATGATGCCTAGCAGCGGGGCGCCGACCAGCCGCTCGACGTCCTCGGCGGTCTTGATGGTGCGGTCGAGGTAGTCGAGCAGGAACGCCAGGCCGACGCCCAGCAACAGCGTGGCCATGAACGCCAGCACGACGTTGACCCGCATGCGCGGGTACACCAGCGCGGCGGCGCGGGCGTACTCGTGCTCCTCGACGTTGGTCTGCTCGTTGCGGCCCTCCTGCTCGCTGGTGCGCAGGCGGTTGCTCAGCATGTTGACGTTCTCTTCGGCGCTCTTCTGCGCGCGCGCCAGCCGGTTGTACTCGATCGCCATCGGCCCCAGGGCGATGGCCTCTTGCTTGAGCCGCTCGAGCTCGGCCACCAGCGCGCTCTCGGTCGACTGCGCGGCCGAGTAGCGCACCTCCAGCTCGCGCACCGCGCGCCGGGCCTCGGCCTCGAGGCCGGCATAGATCTGGTCGACCTTGCGCTGCTGCTGGGTGTAGTTGTCGCTCTTGGGGCCCCACAGGCTCTTGACCTCGTCGAGCTTCTGCTTCTCGAGCTGGTACTGGTTCTTGAGCGTGTCGTACGACTCCGACGCGCCGACCAGCGCGAACACCGGCGACTCCATCACCTCTTCGCCCTTGAGCGCCTGGGCCTTCTTGACCTGGCTGCCCAGCTCGGTGCGCTTGACCCGGGCGTCGCCCAGCGCCGCGCTGTAGCGGGTGATGTCGGCCGCGAGGATCGACTGCTTGTCCTCGAGCGACACCGACAGGATGTCGTGCGACTTGCGGAACTCGTAGAGCTTCTCCTCGGCGTTGCGCAGGTCGAGCTCGGCGGCGTCGCCCTCGGTGGCGAGGAACTTGGACACCTTGTCGGTGCCCTTCACCCGCTTGCCGCGCATGTTGGCCAGGTACGAGTGGACGTGCTCGTTGGCCAGCGCCTTGGCCAGCTCGGGATCGACGTTGTTGACGCTGACGCCGACGATGCGGCTCTCCTTGGCCTGGGCCGCCGACAGCATGCCCTTGAGCACCTCGGCGGCGAGATCGAGCCGCTCGGCGTCGGTCAAGGTCGGGTGCTGGGCCTTGGGCGCCAGCTTCTCGTAGAACGGGGTGGTGCCGTCGAGCTTGGCCACCGTCTCGCGCGCCAGCGGGAAGCTGGTGATGATGTCGAGCTGGGTGTTGTAGTACTCTTGATTCGACCAGTAGCTGCCGGTGCCCAGCTCGAACACCTCGTCGACCTGGTTGCCGAACACCCGCGGCGCCTGCGGGTTGACCACCACGGTGGCCGTGGCCTGGTAGATCTTGGGCAGCCGCATCGTGTACAGCACGGCGCCGGTGACGCCGACCGCCACGCAGGCGATGACCACCCACATGCGCTTGCGGAGGATCTGGAGGTAACGCCGGACGCTCGCGGACAGGGCCTCGGGCTCGGCGGCGGTCGACTCGTCAGACTTCGGCACAGCAGATCCTTAGACGCCGGGATGCGGGGTGGCGTTCAGGCGCGCATCCTGCGCCAACTCGGCCCAACAGATCCATGATTCCTGGCAGTTCGACGGGGTAGCCGGCCCTGGCTACAACTGTAACGTTCTGAAATTACTTGGACGCCTCTAGCTCAGTCGCTCGGCGGCGCTCCCACTCAGCCTGGTTCGGATGCCCCAGCGCATCCTCGACGGTACCCAGCTGGCGGCGAACCTGGGCCTCGACCAGCGGGTGGTCGCCGAGGCCCGCGGCGGCGGTGTCGAGCACCTCGCGCGCGGCGGCCAGGTCGCCGCGCGCGCGCAGCAGCGCCGCCAGGTTGACCGCGACGTTGGCGCGCTGGTTGGCGACCGCCGACGGCGGGGCCCGGCGCAGGACCTCGATGGCCTCGGCCTGGCGGTCGAGCGCGGCCAGGGCCAGGGCCACCGCCAGCGCGGTCAGCGTGGTCGGGCGCAGCCGATCTGCAGTCTGCGCTGCGGCCAGCGCCTCGCCCGGCTTGCCCAGCGCCATCGCCGCCACCGCGAGCTGGGCGAACGGCTGGTCGCGCTCCGGGTGGGCCGCGGTGATCCGCTGCATGTACAGGTAGAGCACGTCGTAGCGTGCCCGCAGCAGGAGCGCGGCGGTGGCGCGGGCGGTCGCGTAGCGCTCGTCGGGCAGGGCCCGCGCGGCGGCGGCGGCGTCGGGCATGCGCGCCAGCACCTCGTCGACGATCGGCATCACCGCCGGCTCGTCGGCGATCGCCGCGGCGTACTCGACGGCGGCCTGGCGCGGGCGCTGCGACGCCATCAGCATGCGCGCCGCGAGCAGGTGCAGCCCGCCGTGGGCCGGCCGCAGGTACGCAGCGCCCGGCCGACCACCGCCGGCGCCCGCGGGTCCGCGCCGCGAACAGCGCGGCCGCGACGTGCCCGACGGCGAGCCCGTCGGCCGGGTGGCGCGCCATGGCGTGGCGCGCGGCGGCCAGCGCGCCGGGCGCGGTCGCCGCCGGCAGCGCGGCCCGCTCGACCCGGGCGCCGCGCCCCAGCGGGGTGGCGGCGAGGATGACCACCGCCAGCCCGGCCACCGCCAGCCCGGCACGCCGCAGCACCGTCGCGCGGGCCACCGAGGCGCTTGTCGTCGGTGCCCAGCCGGATCGGCGCCACCACCGCGGCGGTGGCGATCACCGCCATGGCGACCGCCGGCAGCTCCAGGCTGAAGTCGGCGAGCTCGTGGATGGCCATCGCTGCCAGCGCGCCCAGCGCCCCTGCCTCGAGCGGGCCGTGGCGCCAGCGCCGGACCGCGGCCCGCCCTAGCAGCGCCAGCGCCACCGCCAGGGCGGCCGCCGCCAGCACGCCCCAGTCGATCACGGCCTGGAGGTAGCTGTTCTCGGCGTGCGAGAACGTCACGTCGCCGACCTGGGCGTGGCGCGGGAAGACCTGCTCGAAGCTGCCCCGGCCGATGCCGAGCCAGCGGTTGTCGACGATCATCGGCGCCGCCGCGCGCCACACCTGGTACTTGCTGTGCTGATCGCTCAGCTCGGTGAGCTGGGTGTCGCCCAGCTCGAGGGCGACGTCCTTGGCGGCGACCACGCCGAACAGCGTCAGCGCGCACGCCGCGACCACCAGCGCGGGCGCGGCCACCGCCAGCGGCGCCGGCCGGTGATCGTCGGCCAGGCCGGCCCGCCGCTGGGCCACCAGCACGACGCCGGCCACGGCCAGGCCCGCGACCAGCCCGACCAGGCCACCCCGGGAGCTGGTCAGCGCGACGGTGGTGGCCAAGATCAGCGCCGCGCCCCACGCCAGCGCGCGGCGGCGGCCGCGCCAGGACAGGCCGAGGCCCGCCGCGAGCGGCACCGCCATCGCCGTCAGCGCCGCCAGGTGGTTCTCGTTGATGAGCGGGGCCGGGACCATCCCCTTGGCGGGCAGCCGCCACACCCCGTACAGCGCCGTGGCCCCGAGGACGCGGTGCGCCAGCGCGACCACCGCCACCGCGCCGGCCGCCGCGACCACCGTCGCGGCCAGCCACGGCCGCGCGCGGCGCTGGCTGGCGATGCGAGTGCACGCCCAGGCCAGCGCGAGGTAGCCGCACAGCTTGGCTAGCTCGACCAGCGTGGCCGGCGGGTCGTGCGACGCCACCACCCAGGTCGGCGGCGCTTCGCCCAGCGCGCTGGCGTGATCGGTCACCAGCGTGAGCTTGTCGCCGGCGACGATGGCGGCCAGCGCGCGCGGCAACGGCACCAGCTGGGCCGCGGTCGCCACCACCGCCACCAGCACCAGCCCGACCAGCGGCCCCGGCGTCGACGCCGTGCGCCGCGAGGTCACGTGCACCGCGGCGGCGGCCAGCGCCAGCGCCGCGGCCGAGAGCGCGGCCCAGCGGGTCGACCCGCCGAGCAAGACCCCAGCTGCCGTCAGCGCCAGCGCGACCGCCGCCAGCGCGACCCGATCGCGCGTCCGCATCCTCGGCGTCAGCCTCGCGGCCGCCGCTGCTCCTCGGGCACGGGGGTCACCACAGCCGCTTGGGCACGTACACCGAGTCGCCCGGCCGGAGGTAGAACTGCGGGGCGCGGTTGTTCGAGATCTTCTCGACCGGCACGGTGTACTTCTCGACCTGGGCGTCGGTGATCCGCCGGGTCACCACGACGGCGTTGGGCTTGGCCATGGCGGTGAACCCGTTGGCGTCGGACACCGCTTCGCTGATCGTCATGGCCGGCCGCCACGACAAGGTGCCGGCCTTGCGCACCTCGCCCAGGATCGACACCTTCTTGCTCTTGTACTCCTTCACCTGCACCGTCACGTTGGGGTTGACGATGTAGCCGTCGGCCAGGCGGGTCTTGATCTCCTGCTCGACGTCGGCGGGGCTGCGGCCGGCCACGTTGACCGTGCCGATCATGGGGAACGACAGCGAGCCGTCGGCCGACACCGGGTACACCTTGCTGACGTCCTCGAGCTTCTGGGTGCCGCCGCCCAGGTAGACCACTACGTCGAGCTGGTCGTCGGGTCCCAGCTGGTTGTCCTCGAGGAAGTAGCTCTGGGTCGGGTAGTTGCTCGGCGGAGGATCGCCACAGGCGGTCCCCAGCGCGACGGCGGCGACGAGCGCGACGAGGCGAGGCATGATCGACAAGACGGTAGGGAGGTCGGAGGTGCGGCGCAACACCTGCTTGGACGCCATCCAGGCGCCAGCGTTCATTTTCCGCCGGTCGGTGCGGGCCACGCGGCGGCCGGGCGTGTTGCGTCTGCGCGGGGTTCATGGCCGAATGCCTACATGCGCACACGCTCCGCCGCGAGTCTCACCCTGGCCCTGGCCCTGGCCCTGGCTCTGGCCGCCTGCGGCGGCGGCCCCAAGAAGGCCCCGGAGGGGCCCAGCCCCGACGACGTGCCGCAAGAGCTGACCTGCTGCATCACGGTCGGCGCCGACGGCGCCCAGGCCCACGAGGAGGTCCCCGTGGCGCGCTGCCCGGAGGAGAACCGCAACCCGGTCGACGCCTGCGACATCGGGCCGGGCGACGCCGAGCCCGAGTACTGACTCCCCGCGCGCGGGCGTTCGACCTCACCGGTTGGGCGCGGCCCGGGACCTGCCGGCGGGTGAGATCGAGTAGCGTGGTCGGGATGCGCATGACTCCTGGACCCGTCGCGCGCCGGCTGGCGGCGACGCTCGCGATCGCCGGCGCTGCCTGTGGCGGCGCAACCAGCGCCGCACCGTCGACCACGCCGCCGGCCGGCGCGTCCGCTGCCCCGACGTCGGCGCCGAGCGGGCTGGGCACTGCGGGCCTGCCTGGCCTCGACTGGGGCGCCAGCGCCGATGCCGTGCGGGCGCGGTACCCGATGGCCACGCCCGACGCCACCGGGGTCGTGGTCGTCGGGATGACCGAGGGGCACCAGGCGCTCACCCGCTTCACCATCGACGCTCAGGGCCTGCGCCAGGTCGACGTCGAGTGGATCGAAGGCTTCATCTCGATGCAAGACTGCGCCGACGGCAACGGCGGGTGGGCCGCGATGCGGGCCGTGTTCGATCAGCGGTTCGGTCCCAGCCAGGCCGACAACCTGGCCGCCTACTGGGACCTGCCGACCGTCAGCATCGTCCTCGCGTGCAACCCCAACGAGTCCGACGCCGGCGTGCTGTCGATGAGCTACGCGCCGCGCACCGCCCTGTAGGCGATCGCGCGGTCACCCCGATGGGGTGATGTGCTGGGCCGGCGCGGGAGGATACTGTCGGCACCGCAGGGACTCTCGGTGCCATGCGCGCCGGCGTCGGTCCTTGCGCTGACACCGACGGGAGGAACCAGATGCATCGCCTCGCGCTCATCGCCACGCTCGCGCTCACCGCCTGCGCCTTCAAGGGCTCGGTGGGCGGCACCACCTTCGGCCCGTCCTCGGGCAGCGGCCCGTCGAGCGGCGGCTCGTCGGGCGGTAGCTCGTCGGGCGGCGACAGCGCCGCCGCGTACGCCCAGCGTCCGGTGCCCGACGTGCGCGGCAAGACGCTGGCCGAGGCCGAGGCGGCGTTCCGCGCGGCGGGCTTCGTCGTGGGCGCCTTCGGGCAAGAGGAGTCCGGGGCGAGGTGCAGCTACCGCGACGACCGCGAGATGGTGCCACCCGACACGATCTGCTCGCAGCGCCCGGGTGCCGACACCCAGGCGACGACGAAGCTGGTGCGGGTGACCGTGCTGATCGAGCACGACACCTACGCCGCCAGCGCGGTCCAGACCGGCGGCGACGCCTGGCGGCGCATGCCCGACGTCACCGGCAAGACGCTCGCCGAGGCCAAGGCGATCCTGGCGGCGGCGCGCCTCCCGTTCGACCAGCACTTCCAGGTGTTCGAGGACGCCGGCGACCAGTGCCCGCCGCAGCGGATCTGCCAGACCGTGCCCGAGCCCAACCAGCGCAAGATCTTGCTGCGCCGCGGCCGGCTCGTCGTCGGCGTCGCGGCGCCCACGGATCCCAACGCCACCGACCCCGCCGCGCCCGCGGGTTCGCCGACGCCACCGACGACGTACTTCTGATCGAACGACCCTCGCGTGGGCCGGGCGTCGCCAGGACCGCTGCCTGGCGTCTCGCCCGCGTGGTAGGTGTCGGTGGTGTGGACGCCGCGCCGCCTGGTCATCGCGCCGCTGCTCGCGGTCCTCGGTCTCTCCGCGTGCGCCGGCGGCGGGCGGGCGTGGGGCATCCGGGATCCCGCCGCGGCGTTGGCCCGGGCCCACGCGACCAGCGTGTTCGGGCCGGCCGCTGACTTCGACGGGAGCGACCTGCCCGACGTCGGCACGACCGGCCTGTTCCCGGTGCATCCCGAGGAGGCGTGCGAGGTCGGGGTGCTGGCCGGCGGCGAGGACTCGTACGCCATGCGGTTGGCGCTGCTGCGCGGGGCGACCCGGTCGATCCGGGTCCAGGCGCTGATCTTCACCGCCGACGAGGCTGGGCTGCGCATCGCCGAGCTGCTGATCGCGCGGAGGCGCGAGGGGCTCGACGTCCACGTGATCGTCGACGCGCTGTCGAACGTCAGCTGGCAGACCCAGTGGATGTACTTCGATCTGATGCAGCACGGCGTCGACGTCGAGGGCTACGAGGCCGCCGGGTTGCAGTGGCTCAACGAGCTGAGCCCGGGTACGCCCCACGGCACGCTGCGCCAGGCCGACCAGCGCTTCCACGAGAAGCTGTGGATCCTCGACGGCGAGACCGACCACGGCGTCGCGGTCACTGGGGGCCTCAACCTGGCCAACGAGTACTTCCGGGTCGATCCGAGCCACGTCGAGCGCTACTGGCGCGACCAGGACGTCGTGGTGCGCGGCGCGGTGGTGGCCGACCTCACCCGCGCCTTCGATCGCAACGTGACCTACTTCCAGGCCATCAAGGCCAGCCGCGGGTGGTTCGACACGCGCCGGTACTGGGGCGCGCTGCGCGCTGCGCTGGCGCGCACCGGCCATCCCTCGATCGCGTTCACGGCGTCGCCGCGGCGGGTCGCGCTGGCCGCGGCCCTCGAGGCCCGCGTCCCCCAGGTGACGACGGCGCCGGCGCGGTGCCGCTTCTTCCAGAGCCGGCCCCGCCTGCACGAGAGCTACATCCAGCAGGCCTACCTGAAGCTGGTCGCCGGCGCCCGGCGCGAGGTGGTGCTCGCCAACGCGTACTTCGTCCCCACCCCGGCGATGCGCGCGGCGCTGGTCGACGCGGCCCGGCGCTGCGTCCACGTGACGGTCCTGACCAACAGCGCCGAGACCAACGACACGCCGGGCTTGTCGACGGTGGGGCGCGCGTACTACGCGGGCCTGCTGGCCACGAACACCAGGCCCGACGTGCGGGCGTGTGCGCAGCCGGCCGGCATCGAGATCTGGGAGTGGCGCGGGCAGCGCGCCGACGAGGCCCGGCCGAGCCAGGGGCTCATGCACGCCAAGTACGTCGTCGTCGACGGCGAGACCGCGCTGGTCGGTTCCCACAACCTCGACCCGCGCAGCGAACGGCTCAACAGCGAGTCGGCCCTGGCCTTCGCGAGCCCCGGCCTGGCCCAGGCGCTGGTGGCGGGGTTCACCCGAGACCTGGCGTCGAGCCGGAAGATCTCGCTGGGTGAGGCCCGCGGCTTCGCCCGACCACCGGGCACGCTGGCCCGGCTCAAGCTGCGGCTCGGCAAGGTGTTCGAGGACGAGCTCTGAGGCGACCGGGCCTGGCGCCACGGGCCGAGGTGTCGCAGCAGATCACCCTTCGATTCAACAGGTTGCGATAGCTGACCGGGGGACGATGCAACCGCGGCGCCTGGGCCGGATATCGGTGGCGATGATGCCTCCTCGCGCTCGTGATCGCGCCGCTGGCGCTCCGCATGACCCGTCACCCCGCCGGCCGACGCGGCGATCCACGCCGTGGTTGGCCGTGGCCTGCGTGCTGCCGCTGGCCGGGTGTGCCCAGCTGCTCGGGGTCAAGCCCGCCCCGACCGCCGCCCAACTCGCGGCCGCGCCGGAGGCGTGCTTTCGATCATTCGTCGGGCCGGCGCAGCCACCGAACGCCCGCGCGGACGGCGCGGTGCGGGCCTGGTACGCCAGCCTCACGCCGAAGGTGGTCGGGAAGCTGCTGGCGGCGGGGTCGCCGTCCGAGCAGGGCGAGCGGGTCATGGCGCACGCGGTCGCGGCGGGGGTGTCCGAGGCCGCCTTCCTCCGGGGCGAGCATCCGGATCCGACGCCCGCGTGCGGCCTGGGCTGGCGTCATGAAGACGTCGGCGACGCCCGGTTCTCGAACGCGCTGGCGGCCGCCCGCTCGGTGCGCTACCGCGCCGCGTTCGCCACGTGCGCGGCGACGTTCGACGCGCTGTGGCCTCGGCTCGCCACCGCCGCCGCCGAGGCGGCGCGCGAGCTGGCGGCGTTGCCGGCCGACGCCGACGTGTACCGGGTGTGGAGCACGTACCACCGGCTCATGGCCGCCCACGCGGCGGCCTTCCCGACCGCGGAGGAGCGCAGCGATCGCCCGCCGGTGTTCGCGGCCACCGGCACGCCGTACCTGGTCTGGAAGGATCTGATGCAGCGGTTCGGTGGCGGCGACCACTGGTACCTGGCGGCGCACTGGTTGGGCGGGGTGTCGCCGGTGCCCGACGACGCCGCGCGGCTGGTGCAGCCGATCGATGCATCGATGGAAGACGCCCGGATCAACTACTGCGCGCAGGCGATCCCGGTGGAGGCGAGCCCGCTCGTGGTCGAGGACGTCCGTCGGCTGTCGAAGAAGTTCGACGGCGTGGCCTGGCTCGAGGAGCTGCCCGGGGCGGTGACGACCAGCGTCCACATCAACCCGATCGATCTCAGCCCCGAGAAGGCGGCTGCCTCGCTCATGGATCGGCCGTCCGGCCGCACCAAGGACGACAAGGCGACCTTCCGGCTCTACGCGCGCACCGTGAGCGCGCTCAAGCTCACGCAGGGCCGCGGGACCATCGAGCTGACGACCGTCGAGCCGAAGCGCTACCTCTACGCGTGCAAGGGCGTGGTCAAGATCAAGCAGGAGACCGAGGACACCGCCAGCATCACGCACGAGGACCAGTGCAAGGCCGACCACAAGCTGGTGACCGAGACCTTCACGCTCGCCGTCGACGCGCTACCCCCGGACGTCGCGCTCGCGGTGGGCGATCGGCTGGTGTTCTACGCCAACCGCACGGCCACCGACACCAAGACTGGCTCCAAGCCGACCAAGACCGGCGCGACGTCGTTCTCGACGACCACGACCACGGCCGACCTGGTGTTCTTGGCCCAGGTCCAGCGCGGCGGCGCGGTGGTCTTTCCGGCGCCGGCCTACCGTCCGTGACGGTCGGCACGGGGCCGGTGGCGGCGCACCCACGCGGCGATCTCGTCGCGGCGCTCGGGGCTGGCGTCGGCCAACGCCTGCGCGCCCAGCGTGGCGGCCCGGGCTGGATCGCGGTCGGCCACGAGCTTGGCCAGCTCGAAGCGCGCGTCCGCCGTCAGCGACGCCGGACCGACGCCGTCGGCCAGCGCGGCGACCGCCCGCTCCAGCATCGGCCGGGCTTCCGCGGTCCGCCCGGCGGCGGTCAGGGCCGCAGCGTAGTCGACCACGACCTGGGCCCACATCGGGTGGGTCGCGCCGTACACCACGCGCGCCTGGGCCTCGGCCGTCGCGAACAACGGGAGGCTGCCGGCGAGATCGCCCGTGGCCAGGAGCCCCTGGGCCAGGAGCGTGCGGAAGCTGACGGTCAGCTCGGTCTGCTCGCCGTGGCGGGCGAGGGCAATCCGGAGCGCGTCGCGGGCCAGCGGGATGCACTCCTGCGGGTGTCCGGTCTCGCACCAGATGCGCCCGGTGCGCCCCAGGATGTGGGCGACGACGACGTGCTCGGCGCCGAGCGTGCGGCGGGCGGTCGCCAGGGCGGTCGCCAGGCTGCGCAACGCCTCGGCGGTCTCACCGCGCTCGTAGGAGATCGACGCGGCGATGACCTCGTTGGTCACCTGCATCGGATCGTCGGGTGACAGCGCGGCGCGACCCTGGGTCAGGGCGCGGTCGATGCTGCGGGCCGCCTCGTCGAGGTGTTCCAGGCGGTACTGACACTCGGCCAAGAGGGCCCACAGCCGGATCCGCTCGAGCACTGGCACCACCCGCATGACGTCGGGATCGTCGAGCAGCTCCCGGTAGGCCGCGGCCGCCGCCACGTCGTCACCGCCCAGGCTGGCGAACCGGGCCAGGGCCTGCCGTCGCTGCGCCGCGAGGAAGGGATCGTCGCCGGCGAGCGCCATGGCCTCGGCGAGCTGGCGCCGCGCGGTGGCGTGATCGCCGGTGGTCCACGTGGTCTCGGCCTGCAGCACCAGCCAGGGCACGCGCCGTCGGGGTGGCTGATCGAGGCGGTCGATGGCCCACCCGGCCTGGGCCATGGCCGATGCCACCGTCGGCGCGTCGAGCTCGAGGTCCACCGCGCGCGCGGCCAGCGCCATCCACGCATCGGCGATGAGCGCCGCCTGGCCGGTGCGTTCGGCGGCGGCGGCGGCAGCTTGCAGCGCCGCGACGTGATCGCGTGGGACCGGCGGTGGCGCCAGCTCGGCCCGGGCCAGCTGGACCGCCGCGTCGAGCATGGGCGAGTCGGCGGTGCCGGCGGCGGTGGCGGCGGCGGTCAGGGCCTGGGCCGCCGCGTCCGCCGCTCCGAGCACGTCGAGCGCCCGGGCCGAGACGATCGCGCCGAGGCCGTCGACGACCGCGGTCCGCTGCGCGGGGGTGAGGCGCGCCATCGCGACCGCGACCTCGGTGGCCTCCTTCGAGGCGCACACCGCCGGGGCGTCGATCAGATCGAACACCGGCACGAGGGCCAGCTCCTCGGACCACGGACGCGCGACCGCGAGCTCGAGCAGCGCGCGCTCGTCGTGCTCGACGCGGGCGCGGCAGTCGACCCAGGCGGTGCGCGCGAAGACGTCGCCGCGGCAGGTCGCGGCGCCGAGCGTGGCCCAGGCCGCGCGCCGGTCGAGCATGGTCTGCGAGATGCGATCGCGGACCACGGGCGGCAGCGTCGACGCGCGGGCCAGCCACCCCGGCCCGGCCTGATCCCACGTCGAGGGCGCGGTCGGATCGCACGGCGCGACCGCCGCGGTCGGAGGCGGCGGCGAGCGCCGCGCCAGCACCGCGAACGTGGCGCCGGCCGCGACCACGGCGCCCAGGCCGACCGCGGCGGCGACGCGGCGGCGCTGGCCGCGCCCGCGCCCGGTGACCTGGGTCAGCGCGGCGATGACCTGGCGCAGCTCCGGCGGCCGCTGCCCGCGATCGGGGTGGACGCACCGCGCCAGCGTCCGCATCACCGACGGAGACACCCCGGCGAGCGGCGGGACCGGTGGCGGACCCGCCGCGCTGGCACGGACGATGGCGGCGGCGGTCTGGCCGCCGTAGGGCCGCGCGCCGTGGAGCATCTCCCAGGCGGTCACGCCGAACGCGAAGATGTCGGTGCGCGCGTCAGCGGCGACGGCGTCACCACGCAGCAGCTCGGGTGCCATGTACGCCGGCGTGCCCGCGCGGCGGGTTCCCATCGCGGCGCCATGCGGCGCCCCGGCGGTGATCGGGCCCGGGTCGGTCGCCTCGGTGGCCAGGCCGAAGTCGCCCACCACCGCGCGGTCGTCCTCGACAAAGATGTTGTCGGGCTTGATGTCGCGGTGGGTCAGGCCGGCGGCGTGGACCGCCGCCAGCCCCTGGGCGACCTGGCGCAGCCAGCCCACGACGCGCGCGGCCGGCGGGGCGGCGGCGACCGCGGCCCGCAGCGTCGGACCGGTGACGCGCTCCATCGCGACGAAGATGACGTCGCAATCCTGCCCGACCTCGTACACGGTGACGACGTTCGGATGCCGCACCTGGGCCATCGCGCGGGCCTCGCGCACCAGGCGCGCCGCGTCGCGGTCGTCGGCGCGGCCGGCCCGGAGCACCTTGATCGCCACCTCGCGGTCGAGCTGCGGATCCCACGCCGTGTAGACCGTCCCCATGCTGCCGCTGCCCAGAGTGGCGCGCAGCACGAACCGACCGAGCTGTGTCGCGGGGTCGGGCGCGCCCGCGACCGGCCCGGTCGCCCGGTCGAGCGGCGAGGCCCCCGGGCTGCTGCGGACGATGGTCAGGAGCGCGGCGGTGCAGATCGGGCAGTCGTCGAGGTGCGCGTGGGCCAGGTCGCGCTCGTCGTCCGACGCCTCGGCGCTGGCCAGGCGCCACAGCGCCTCGTCGCTGATGCAGCCGGCAACAGGCGCGTCCACCGCGGCACGCTAGCATCCCAGCCGAGGTCGGCCGGCCGCGGTCGTGGCCTGGCCGCGGATATTCGCCGGCCCACCGTCAGCCGCCGGGCGTGGGGGACGCGCAGGTGCCAGCGGATGGCGCCGTCGGTGTCAGGGACAGCTGAAGTCCCAGATGGCGCCCGCGCGATCGTACGCGGTCACCAGCAGGTGCCCGTCGGAGTAGGCCAGGCTGGCCCCGGCCACCATGGTCTGGAACTTCAGCGGCACGGCGAAGGCGTCCAGCTCGCCGGCGTAGTCGGCCGCGGTCAGCGCGCTGTTGGTGTTGCCGACGCCGCCGATGTGGGTGGCGGAGCCGTCGGGGTGGACCCGGTACAGGAACCCGCCGTAGGCGAACACGATCAGGTCGTCGCCATCGGCGATCATCGCGATGGGCAGCCCGCTGGCCGGGGACAGGCCGTTGACCGGCCGGTCGGTGAACGCATCGTCGTTGAAGTACTCGGTGCTGGTCCCGGTGGCCAGGTCGACGCGGTAGATCCGCGTGGTCGACGAGCGGATGCCGCCGACGAACAATACGCCGTCGCGGACCACCATCGAGTTCACGTTGTCGATCGCGCCGTCGAGGGTCCACACCGTCGACACGGTCCGGGCTGCGTCGGCGGCGATCTTCTTGACCTTGCGGTTGCCGTCGTCCCAGATGTAGAGGTTCCCGGCGGCGTCGACCACGGGATCTCCCGGCCCGGCAAAGCGCGCCACGGCGCCGGCCCCGTCGACGTCGCCCGGCTGGTACGAGTTGCCGCCGCGCAGGTCGTTCTCGGTGACGACGGTGGCGGTCCCGGCGATGGGCGCGACGGTGCAGCCGGCCGCGAGGGGATCGGTCAACTCGATGACGCCGTTGGCGTAGTCGTCGGCGGTGACCAGGCGGCCGTCGGGTAGCCAGGCCAGGCCGTGGGCCAAGAAGGTGCGGCCGGCGGTACACGCGCCGGTCGGCTCGTAGGAGCCGACCCCGCCGACGTCAGCGCCGAACACCCGCACGAACTGCGGCGAGGCGGCGTCGAGATCCAGCTTCCAGATGGACTGCTGGGTGTTCACCAGGAGGGTCCGTCCGCGCAGGGCGAGGTTGAATGGGCGCAGCGGCGGCTCGGCCTTCGCCGGGTAGCCCGCCGGGGTCCACGCCGAGGTGTCCTCAGCGACCGTGGAGATCGGGTTCCCGGCGATCAGGCGCGCCGCGGTGCAGACGGCCGAGGGGCGGGGGCCCCCGCCGCCGTCGTCCGAAGCGCACGCGGCGACGAGGCAGACGGGGAGCGCGATTCGAAGCAGACGCATGAAAATCCTCGAGGGTTGGGTAGGTGGCGTCATCGTGCCGCTGACAGGTCGGATCGCATGCGCGATATGTTCCGGCAGGGGTTCACGAGTGGCGGGCGTGACAATATCTTGGTCGATCCAGAGAATCAACCGTCCATCAAGGGCGGCCATGGCGGCATCGTAGCGGGTTCGTTCGCGCGCACATTGTCGTAACAATATGTTATAACGTAGAAAATTCGCCTCTGACTCCATCAAATCCTGTCGTGGTCGATTTGGTCAAACGCATGGATTGGTACCAGCGGATCAGCGAGTAGAATCATCTGCACCCGTTATGATCCAACCAACATCGATTCTAAAAACCGTCTTAGCGACCTCTGCGGCGCTCGCCCTCGCCTCCGCGTGCGGCGTGGTCAAGGTCAACGGCAAGCCCCTAGGCGGGGGCTCGAGCGGCGGCGGCATGACAGCCGCACAACCTGGGAACGCACCGGCGGCGGGGACGCCGACCGGTGCCGCCCCGGCGGGCGCTACCTCGGCGAGCGGCGGCGCTGCTGCCGCCGCCCCGGCGGCAGGTACGCGGCCGGCGTGGTGCGATGAGTACGGCTACCCGTCGTCGTCGAGCTACAAGCCGGACTGGTTCGCCGGCAAGAGCGCGCAGGACATCCTGGCCAACAGCAGCAACGGCGGCGTCTTCGGCGAGGTGGTGTGCGCCACGACCTGGGATGAGCCGGGTGACCGCGCCAAGATGATGGCGGCGCGCGCCGCGTGGATGGCCGCCGCGGGCTACGACGAGCGCGACGCCGTGGTGGTCGCTGGCGAGGCCAAGGGCTACAGCGACGATAGCCAGGAGTTCGCCGCCATGGGGGGCGCGGTCGCCCAGCTCGCCGACCAGGGCACCGTCGCCGATCTGGCGTTGCAGCTTGACCAGCTCGGGCCGAACGCCTCGGCGCTGGCCGGGTTCCGCATGGTCGACCGATGCTTCGAGGCGGGGCTCGGCGTGGTCCGCCACACCGACTTGCCGTTGCTGCAGGTGGTGCGCTGCACCCGGGAGACGCTCGACGCCACGCGCGCGCTGGCCGAGATCGACGCGACCCCGCAGCTCAACGCCAGCAGCCGCAAGAACCTCCGGCGCATGGTCAAGCGCGCCGGCGACGCAGCGGCGGCTGCGCGGGTGTGGCTCGACGGCAAGACCAAGGAAGATCCCGGCATCGCGAAGGTGGTGGCCATCGCCGACGCGCAGTTCCAGGCGTGGACGCCGGCCAGCCCGGCCCGCGCCGCGCTCGCCGCGGATCTGGCGCGGCTCGAGGCCGCCACCAAGGCCAACAAGCGGTCAGGCTTCGCCGGCTGCGAGGCGCCGGCTCGGGCGGCGTGGGAGGGGATCCTCAAGCGCGTCGCGCTCCCCAAGGTCCCGAGCGACCACGTGCTGTCGACGTTCATCGAGGCGACCCTGTCGACGCCGGAAGGCTACCTGGCCTACCAGGCGCTGCGGCTGTGCTCGGCCAGCATGGAGGACAACTTCTATCAGGGCGGCGACATCATCGGCTCGGACGTGCTGCAGCGTGGCCCGCGCACCGGCACGGTGGCGGCGTGGCTGGCGGCGGCCGGCGAGGTCAGGTTCGACGACCGCGACCTCAAGCTGGAGCGGATGTTGAAGGCGGGCTCCTACAACGACAGCCTCGACCTGATTGAGGGCATCCGGTACCAGCGCGTCACCAAGGGCGTCATCGACCGCATCGACGAGCGCGACGGCTACGTCGAGATCTCGTTCACGCGGGTGACCGCGATGATCGAAGATTGTCTCAACTGGCAACAGACCAACCGGATCGAGAGCATCTCCGACAGCGGCCAGGTCCAGTACCGCAGCGTGTGCAAGACCTGGGGCAAGCGCAAGGCCGACCTCACCGCGCCGCCGGTCAAGGTCGGGAAGGTGATGGCGGCCGGCCTGCGCCCCGGCATGTACCTGCTGGCGCTCGAGGACGGCATGCCGATCGTGGCGACGGCGAGCGCCGGGTCGTCGACCCCCGTGTGGGTGATGGGCGGGACGGTCCGCTAGGTCGCGCGGGGTCACGGCGGCGGTGGCGCTGGGGCGACGTGGCGCCGCGGGCGGCCGGTGGAGGCGGCCGGCTGAGGTACCATCCGCGCGTGGAGCTGCCGCCCCAGCCTGGGCTCACCCTCGCGCTGGCGGCCGCGCGCGCGCGGTGGCCGGGCCTCGCCCTCGAGGCCGCCGCCCTGACCGCCAGCGTGGCGGCGGTGGCGGCGACGGCGGCGGACGTCGCGGCCCGGGGTGACGAGCTGGTCCTGGCCCACGCCGCCGCGGCGGGCGACGCGGCGGCGGTCGCCGCGTTCGAGCGCGAGGTGATGCCCCGGGCGCGCGCCGCCATCGGCCGCTACCTGCGCGACGCCGGCCGCACCGACGAGGTCGCGCAGCAGCTGCGCATCCACCTGCTGGTCGGCGACGGCGCGCGGCCGCGCCTGGCCCGGTTCGATGCGCGCGCCCCGCTGGCCGCGTGGGTGGCGATGTGCGCCGCGCGGCTGGCGCTGCACGCGCTGCGCGACACCCGCCGGCACGACGACGTCGCGGTCGAGTGGAGCGACGCGCTGAGCCAGCTGGTCGTGGCCGACCCGGTCGTCGAGGCGCTGCGCGCGCGGTGGGCCAGCGAGATCGCCACCGCGCTACGCGACGCCTGCGGTGACCTGTCGCGCCGCCACCGCGCGATCGTGCGCCTGGTGTTCGTCGAGGCGGCCAGCACCGACGAGGTCGCCGCGGTCTACGGCGTCCACCGCGTCACCGTGTGGCGGTGGGTGCAGGAGGCGCAGGAGGTGCTGCGCGACGGGGTCCGCCGCCGCCTGCGCGAGGCCATCCCCACCGCCAGCCTGCCCCCGGAGGCCCTGGTCGCGTGGCTCGACGACCAGGTGATGCTGAGCCTCGACCGCGTGCTGTCGCCGACGGTCACCGACGTCCGCGGCTAGGTCTCTGACCGTAGCCGGCGTCGCGTGGTCGCTCAGGCGCGCGCGGTGCGCGGGCCGTACTTGCGGTCGAAGAACGGCTCCATGGCGGCGAGCAGGCCGTCGACGTCGGCGATGGCTGGCACGGAGATGCGGCAGATCTGGACGTTGTCGCGCTTCTGGGCGGCCTTCACCGCGGCCGACAGCGCGCCTTGGGTCGACTCCTCGGGGTTGATCACGTAGAACCAGTCGGGCGCGCCGCCGCCGGTGGACTGGCCGTAGCTGACGCGGCTCTTGACCAGCGCGGGCGCCGCGGCCAGCAGGTGCGCGACGAACTCGTCGACGAGGTCGGCGTAGGTGGTCGGCGCGGGCGGCAGGTAGAACGAGATGAGCCCGCACGCCAGGCCGGCCTCGACCTGGGCTGGCGTGATCGCGTACAGGGTGATGGCGTGGCCGCGCGCGGCCAGGGCTCGGCGCAGGCCGTCGGCGAGCCGGGTGGTGTGGCCGGCGATCGCCGCCATGCGCGGGCGCAGGTCGACCAGGCCGTCGCGCAGGATGGCCAGCTGGCCCGGCTTGGCGAACGCATCGGCGTCGCGACCCAGCTCCCGGGCCCGCGCGACGATGGCGCGCGCCAGCGGCGCGGCGCCACAGGCCGCCACCCCCAGCGTGGTCTTGCCCTTGGTGAAGTACTTCGAGCCGCTCTTGACCAGCACGAAGGGCCAGTCCTGCGCGACCGTGGCGGCGAGGGCCGGGTACAGCGGCGCCAGGGTGGTGTCGACGAGGATCGGCACCGCGCGACCGGTGCGCGCCTGGTACGCGCGGACCGCCGCCAGGAGCGCGCCCACGTCGTGGACCTGCAGCTCGGGGTTGGTCGGCGTCTCGATGAACACGCAGGCGGCGCCGCCGTCGAGGCCGGCCAGCCCGGCGACGATCCCGTCGACCAGGGTGCGCGGGTTGCCGTCGGCGTCGGCGGCCATCACCGGCAGCGGCGCGGGGACCAGGGCGGTGGTCGGCGCGAGCAGATCGGTGATGAGCTGGCCGGTGCCGCCGTAGCCGTTCTGCGCGTAGAAGAAGGTCACCGGCCCCGGGCCGAGCTGGTCGACGGCGGCGGCGAACACCGCGGCCTCGGCCGCCAGCCCGGTGCAGAAGTACAAGGCGTCGGTCACCTCGGGGAACAGCGCGCGCAGCGCCACGTCGCACGCGGCGCTGGTCGCCGTGGCCTCGGGCGGCAGCGGGTGCGCGATCGCGCGGGCCAGCTCGCGCTGGGCGTCGGCCGCCAGCAGCGCCGACACCGTCCGCTTGCGCACGATCTGGATGCCGCGCGGCGGGATGCGCGTGGGGTCGCAGATGAGCAGCACGCCGCCGTTGGCGACTGGGTAGCACACCGCGTCCGCGCCCAGCGCGCGCACGTCGCCGGCGGGCCGCGCGGCGAGGACCCGCACGGTCACGGTGTCGACGCGGCGGTCGAGCCCGGCGGCGGGCGCGTGGTGTTCGCACAGCTCGACCCCGCGCGCGACCAGCTGGGCCCGCAGCGCCGCCGAGATGGGCAGCGTCCCCTCGGCCACGACGCGGACCGGCCGGGGCTGGTCGGGCGCCTCGATGACTGCGAGCCACGGCTTGGTGGCCGACGCGAACGAGAACACCCGCGCCGCCGAGGTCTGGGCCTGCAGCCACAGCTCGTACACCGTCGACAGCGGCTGACCCAGGCGCGCGTAGTCGTAGGGCAGCCCGCAGCCGCGCAGCAGCTCGCGCACCGCCGCCGGCTCGGTCACGCCCTCGTCCTCGATCCGCGTCAGCGCGGCGTCGAGCCGCCGGGCGAACTGCGCCTCCGAGTCGAACCGGGGCAGGTCGTACGTGGTCGCGGTCGGGGCCCAGTCGTCGGGCGCCGCCGACGGCTCGGCCAACACCAGCGGCAGCACGCGCTCGAGCTTGGCAGCGAAGTCCGCCGCCAGCGCGATGGCGGCGTCGGCCGAGGCGGCCGTCGGAGAGGGAGGCGTCGAGGGCGTGGTGGGCGCGGCCATGGCAGCTTTCCTTGGTTGCCGAGAGGTGCGGCCGAGGCCGGTACCCGTCCCGGGCGGACGTGGCGACAGCCTAGGCCATCTGCCCGCGCCGGGCGAGCGCCCGGGCCGGGCAGGCCGGTCCCGGCGTTGGGTCACGGGGACGGTGGCCGGGTGACGCGCACGCCGGCCGGCGGAGTTCACGGTCCGGCGGCGGTCGGCAGCGCGAACTCCATCGCGACGGGCGGATCGCAGCAGCCCCACTGGTAGCGGACGTGGGTGGCGTCGACCCAGGCGCCGCCGGTGACCGCGCCGGCCTCCCCAGGACGGCCGGCGAGCACGTGGTCGGGCGCGGCGCCGCGGAGGAACGCGGCCAGGCGCGGCGTGGCGACCACGTCGTAGGGTCCGGTGTAGCTGCGCAGCAGGAGCACGTGGCCGCAGCCGGGCGCGAAGATGTCGAAGCTCCAGTAGGGCGGGTACATCTCGCCGTGCGGGAACGGCAGCGGCGTCGCTTGGCCCGGCACCACAAACGCCAGCCGGTCGTACTCATCGCGGCCATCGACCCGCACGCCCTGCCAGATCGCCGTGACGTCGCCGCACGTGACCCGATGCTCGATCGGGGCCGCCGCCGCCGTGGTGCCGGTCGCGTCCGGCGGCGCCGCGTCGCCAGCCGGCACCGCCGGCGCCCGCTCCGGCGCGCGCGACGAGCAGGCTGCGAGGACGAGCGCGGCCGCCGCGCGGTTCACTTGAAGGCCTTGTCGACGTCGGCGGCGGGCGCGACGATCGCGCCCGAGTCCCAGCCCCAGGCTTCCAGCGGGGTCGCCGCGTAGAGGCGTGCCGCGCTGGCGCCGGCGTCCCAGTGGACCGCGTAGACCACGCCGCTCACGATGATCGCCATGTGGCGCGCGCCGCGCGCCGTGAGCACGCCGAACGGCGTCGCATGCCCTGCGCCGCCGGCTCGCATGGCGCGGGCCAGCGTTGCATAGGCTGCCTCGACGCGGGCCCGCTTGCCTGCGGGCGATGTCCCGGCGTCGCCCCCATCCGTCATCGGCCGCCCGGTCTGCTCACCACGCTCGGGCTGACCACGCTCCATCGCGCGACTGTAGCTGGAGTCTCCGCACGGTCGGCACAAAACCCGATCACCGGTGAGGGGGACCTCGCGCCGGGGCGGCCGCGTCATGTCTTCGCCGACGGAGCAGGCTCGCGATCCCCCCGGTAGACGTGAGCGCGGTGATAGGCGAGATATGCGCGCTGACCGTCGCGCACCGGGCGTGGCGGGATGTCGTCGAGTCCCCACGCGCGATCCGTGTGGTACAGCGCGCCGCAGGTCACCAGATCGATGAGCGACACGTCGATCCAGGTTTCGTCGAAGTCCGCGATCGCCTTGGGCGGGACACACCGGGACGTGTCGACCTTTACCTTGAGGTGAACACGATCGCCTGGGATCGGGTGCAGCGGCAGCCCAGGTAGGTGGAGCTTCGGTGATGGCATGCGACGGCGTCAGCTCACACGTACGCCCGGCAGCCTGCGCAGTACCAGCGCTGGTGCTGCGGGTTCAGCTCGGTGGGCGCGGCGCACTGCGGACACGCTGGGGCCATCGTCGGGCGCGCGGCGGTGTCGACGGGCGCGACGGTGGCGGCCGGGAGCGCGACGGGGCCTGACGGTCGCTCGGGCCGCTGGATGGCCAGCATGACCGAGCCGATGACGCCGAACACGCCGCCGCCGATCGCCATGGGCCCCGCGGTGCCCATGCTGAGGACGCCGGGGGGGCCGGGGTGCGCGACGATGAACACCAGGCCCCCGACCGCGCTGGCTCCAAAGAACGCCGCGGCCAGGCGCGCCGGCGAGATGGGCCCGACGACCGGCTTGCCAGCCAGGGCGAGCCCGCCGGCGAGGAGGCCGAGGACGCTGCCGAGCAGCGCCGCGAAGTACGCGACGTTGCCGCTCATGGTCACGGCGCTCTTCGCCTCGAGGTTGCGAAGCGACAGCGTCGTGCACTCGCCGGACTGACAACCGATCACGTCGCGCAGGCCGACGGCCACGCTCGACTGTGCATCGCGGGCCCCGAACCAGTCGTGGCTCAGCACGCCCATGAGCGACAACACCACCGCGAGCGCGATCAGCACGACCTCTCCGACTCGTCGATTCATAGCGACCTCCCAGTCCGCCGGCATTCCCCTCGAACCCGGCCGATGACGCACGATAGCCCGGCTGGCGACGACGACGCCATCACCCCGCGGCGGTGGTCGCGGGCCCGGGCCGGGCCGAAACGACGACGGGCCCGCCGTGTGGCGAGCCCGCAGGCGAGGACGACCTGGCGGTCGTCGTGGGAGGCAGCTCAGGCCAGGCCGGCGGCCTCGGCCACCTCGGCGGCGAAGTCGGTCTGCTTCTTCTCGAGGCCCTCGCCCAGCTCGAACCGCGTGAAGCGGCGGATGCGGATGTTCTCGCCGATCTTGGCGATGAGCTCCTGCTGCAGCTGGTCGATGGTCTTGTCGGGGTTCTTCACGAAGGGCTGGTCGAGGAGGCAGATCTCCTTCATCCACTTCGACAGCTGGCCCTCGACCATCTTCTGGGCGATCGCCTCGGGCTTGCCGCTCTCGACCGACTTGGCGACCAGCACGGCGCGCTCGCGGGCGATGACGTCCTCGGCCACCTCCTCCTTGCGGACGAACTGCGGGCCCATCGCGGCGATCTGCATCGCGACGTCCTTGGTGAACGCGACGAAGTCCTCGTTGCGCGCGACGAAGTCGGTCTCGCAGTTGATCTCGACCAGCACGCCGATGCGGCCGCCGCCGTGGATGTACGACACGACGGCGCCCTCGGTGGCCTCGCGGCCGGCCTTCTTGGCCGCCTTGGCCAGGCCCTTGGCGCGCAGGTAGTCGATCGCCTTGTCCATGTTGGCGTCGCTCTCGACGAGCGCCTTCTTGCAATCCGACATGCCTGCGCCGGTACGCTCGCGCAGGTCCTTGATCATCGTGGCGGTCACTTCAGCCATGGCAGTCTCCTGGGTATCCAAGCCGCACGGGCGGCGTCAAAGGTGGAAGCGGAACAGACCAGCGGGCCGGCTCGCCGGGGCCGCGCGGCCGGTGCGCGGCGGCGCGCTCGATCCGGCCGTCACGGGGCGGGCTCGGCGAGGCGGGCAGGGCCGCGGCCCCGCCCAGCCACGCTCACGACGGCGTGGTGGTGGGCGCCGGGGGCGCCTCGGGCGACGGCGACGCCGAGGCCTCGCTGTCGCCGTACATCCGGCCGCCCGAGGCCATCTCGACGCGCGGGCCGTCGCCGCCCGAGGTCACGTGGATGACGCGCTCGTCGTGGTGCTCCTCGCGGGCGCCGCGGGTGTGGGCGCGCTCCTTGTGCACCTTCGAGCCGATGACGCAGGCGTCGGCGATGCGCGAGGTGAACAGCTTGATGGCGCGGATCGCGTCGTCGTTGCCCGGGATGACGTAGTCGATCATGTCCGGGTTGCAGTTGGTGTCGGTGATGCCGACGATCGGGATCTCGAGCTTGCGCGCCTCGTCGACGGCGATGTGCTCCTTGGCCGGATCGATCACGAACACCATGCCGGGCAGCTTGGTCATGCCCTTGATGCCGCCGAGCGACTTGAGCAGCTTGTCGCGGTCCCGGCGGACCTCGATCTGCTCGCGCTTGGTCAGCGCCATCATGGTGCCGTCCTCTTCCATCTTCTCGAGGTTCTTCAGGCGGTCGAGGGAGCCCTTGACCGTCTTGAAGTTGGTCAGCGTGCCGCCCAGCCAGCGCTGGGTGACGTACAGCTGGCCGGCGCGGGTGGCCTCCTCGACGATGACGTCCTGGGCCTGCTTCTTGGTGCCGACGAACAGCACCAGCTCGCCGCGCGAGGTGGCGTCGACCACCGCGTTGAACGCGGCCTTGAACAGCTTGACCGTGTGGGTCAGGTCGATGATGTGGATGCCGTTGCGGGCGCCGAAGATGTACTGCTTCATCTTCGGGTTCCAGCGACCCGTGTTGTGCCCGAAGTGGACGCCGGCCTCGAGGAGCTGGCGCATCGCGATGGGCGTGGTGGACGTGGCGTCTTGCATCGTTTCCATGGTCGTCGTCGCTTTCTGTTCCGTTGGGCCGCTGGCGCGTCGGTGGCTCGATGACACCCGCGTCTGGGACGCGGGCACGGACTCAAGCCTCGGCAGCCATGGGTGTTGGTGAACGCGCGATCTAGCACGCGCCCACCCGGCCTCGCAAGGTCCCCGTCGCGCCAAGAGAAAGCCAAGGTGTTACGAGGTGTTATCCCGCATCAGGGGTCGCGACCGGGCCGGCGTGGACGGGCGTTTCCGGACGGGCGCGCGGCCGGGGTCGCCCGCGGCCGACCACCGATGCTGGTCGCCCAGGGTTGCGTCGGGCCGGGCCATGGTGACACTCGGCGTTCCGTGTCGACCGATCGCGAGTACCAGGGCCCGACCGCGCCGCCGGCCGTCGGCCACACCGCGGCGCTGGTCGACCTGTTGCTGACGGTCGGGTACATCGACGGGGTCTTCCACGCCCGCGAGCAGGCGTTCGTCGAGCGGTACCTGGAGTCGGTGCTGGTGCTGGTCGAGGCGTCGGATCGGAGCGGCCCGGCCGGCGGCCAGGCGCTGCGGGAGGCCACCGCGGCGCAGTTCGCCGCGCTGTACGCCCAGCTCAACGAGCTGATCGCCCGGCTGCGGGTCGAGGTGATGACCAGCGGCGACGAGAGCTACGTGCCGACCCGGCTGAAGGTGCGGGCGGTGACGCTGTTCCGCGGCTTCACGCCGGCCGAGCAGACCACCGCGCTCGAGCTGGTGCGCGCCCTGATGCACGCCGACGGCGTGATCACCGCGCCCGAGCAGCTGCTGTACGAGGAGCTCCTGGGCTACTTCACGACCGCGCCGCGGCCGGCGGACGCGCTGGCCCCGACCCTGGTCGGCGCGCCGGCGGTGTCGGTCGGGCAACCGGCGGCGGCGCCCACGTTCGAGGTGACCCCGATCGTGGCGCGGCCGCTGCAAGCGCTGGCGCACCCGCTGCTCGATCCCCTCGAGCAGACCTTCTCGCCGCACCCCGGCGAGCTGTCGGGCCAGATCGCGCTCGACTACCAGCTGGTGTCCCACGCCATGACCACCTGGCACCGCCTGCGTGCGCACGGCCACGGCCGGCTGGCCGGCGTGACCGACGTCGGCCAGATCCCCAGCGGCGCCCAGTTCCTCGACGGGTGCGTCCACGTGCTGCGGCCGGCCCGCCCGACCGAGGTCATCGTGCTGGGCGACCTGCACGGCTGCTACAGCTGCCTCAAGGGCGCGCTGCTGCAGACCAACTTCGTCAACCGCGTGTGGGCCCACCAGTGGGACCCGGCCAACCACGGCGACGTGAAGCTGGTGTTCCTGGGCGACTACATCGACCGGGGCCGGTTCAGCTTCGACGGCGTGCTGCGCGCCGTGCTGCAGCTGCAAGTGGCCATGCCCGACAACGTGGTGGTGCTGCGCGGCAACCACGAGTACTTCCACTCGCGCGACGGCCACGTGTGGAGCGGCGTGCACCCGGCCGAGGCGCTGGCGTCGCTGTCGCCCCACGTGCCGCGCGAGATGCTCGAGGCGTACCGCATCCTGTTCGACCACATGCCGACGTCGTGCCTGCTCGACCGCACGCTGCTGGTCCACGGCGGCATCCCGCGCGACGACACCCTGGCCGAGCGCTACCGCGACCTGGGCAGCCTCAACGACGGCGAGCTGCGGTTCCAGATGATGTGGAGCGACCCCGAGCAGGTCGACCACATCCCGGTCGAGCTGCAACGGCAAAACGCACGCTTCAGCTTCGGCCGCGACCAGTTCCGCGCGTTCATGGAGCGGGTCGGCGTCACCACCATGATCCGCGGGCACGAGAAGATCGATCGCGGCTTCGAGGTGGTCTACGATCTGGGCGCCCACCGGCTGCTCAACCTGTTCTCGGCCGGCGGTCGCCACAACCGCGACCTCCCGGTCGACGCCTCGTACCGCTCGGTCACGCCGATGGCGTTGACCATCCACTGCGACGGCGGTCGCCAGCGCGCGGTGCCGTGGCCCATCCAGTACGAGGCGTTCAACTCCGAGGTCCACAACGGCTTCCACCGCCCGGCGCCGCTGCTCGAGTTCCGGTACGTGTGACGGCCGGGGTCCGCCGGCGAGCTGGTAGGGTCGGGGCCATGAAGCCGACCTCGCGGCGGGTGATCTCCGATCTCGAAGACCTGGCCACGCTGACCGCCGACGAGCGCGGCGCGCACCGGGTGGCGTGGGGGCCGGTGTGGCAGCGGGCCCGCGACTGGTTCACCGCCAAGTGCACCGAGGAGCTGGGGCTGACCCCGCGGCTCGACGGCGCCGGCAACCTGTGGGTGACGCTGCCGGGCGCGTCGACCCGCAGCGTGGTGGTGGGCAGCCACCTGGACTCGGTGCCGGGCGGCGGTTGGCTCGACGGGTGCCTCGGGGTGTTGGCCGGGCTCGAGGTGTTGCGCCGGGCCCGGGCCGCCGGCACGCCGCCGGTGACGCTGCACCTGGTCGACTGGGCCGACGAGGAGGGCGCGCGGTTCGGGCGCAGCCTGGCCGGCTCGGCGGCGTCGGCCGGCGCGCTCGACGCCCACGCCGAGCTGGCCCACCTGGTCGACCGCCAGGGCGTGAAGCTGCCCGACGCGCTGGCGCCGTTCGGCGTCACGCTCGACAGCCTCGGGACCGCCCGCGCCTACTTCGACACCCTCGACGCCGCGGCGTACCTCGAGCTGCACATCGAACAGGGCCCGGTGCTCGAGGCGATGCGCAAGCCGACCGGCGTGGTGCTCGGCACCATGGGCGTCGAGCGCTACAACCTGCGGTTCGTCGGCCAGGCGGCCCACTCGGGCGCCGCGCCGATCCACCTGCGCAAGGACGCCTTCCTGGCCGCGGCCGAGTTCGCGCTGGCGTGCCGCGACATCAGCATCACGTACTCCGGCAAGACCCCGCGCACCCGGGTGGTGGCCACCTGCGGCGTGGTCAAGGTCGAGCCCAACTTCGTCACCGCCGTGCCGGGCTCGACCGAGATCTCGATCGACCTGCGCGCGCTCGACGGCCGGGTGCTGGGCAAGATGCTGGCCGACGCCCGCAAGGCCGCGGCGCGCGCGGCCCGCACCCACCACGTCGAGGTGAGCTGGAGCCCGCTCCTCCACATCACGCCGCGGCTGTTCGACCCGACGTTGATGGGCTTCGTGCGGGCCGCCACCCGCGAGATCACCGGCAGCGCGCCCGAGCTGCCGTCGGGGCCGCTCCACGACGCCGCCGAGATGGCCGCAGTGGTGCCCACCGCGATGGTGTTCGCCCAGAGCAGCCCGGGCATCTCGCACACCCGCTTCGAGGACACCCCCCGCCGCGCGCTCGATCAGTCGATCCGCACGTTCCTGGTGGCGGTCGACCGCACCATCGCCCACGTGGCCGCTGGCGGCGTGACCGCGGCGAAGCAGGCGGCGAGCAAGCGGCCGGCGCTCGCGAAGGCGTCAGCGAGCAAGCGGCCGGCGCCCGCCAACCCGGCGGCGTCCGCGAAGCGGTCCGTGCGCGCGCGTCGCACCGCGCGCTGAGGTCGTCGTCGCCGGGCTCGCGGCCAGCGGCCCTTGCGCGGGCCGCGGCGGTCGCGCACCCTGGTCGAGTGGCGATCGACCTGCGGACGCTGTTCCTCGCCGCCGGGCTGGCGACCGCCTGTGGTGGCGCGCGCCGTGCCGGTGACGACGCCGGGCCCGACGCGGAGGTCGACGCGGCGGTGGCGCCGGTGATGGAGGTCTACGTCGGCGGTGGCGACGATCAGCTGCACCGGTTCCGCCTGGATGTGGACACGCTGGCCATGACCCCCGACGGCACCACCGCGACCGGGCCGGGCCCCAGCTTCTTGGCGTTCGACCCCGCCGGGCGCTGGCTGGTCGCCGTCGACGAAGGCGGCGACGCGGTCGAGAGCTTCGCGATCGCCGCCGACGGCGGGTTGACGCCCGGCAACCGCCGCGGCTCGGGCGGGCGCGGCCCGGCCCACGTCGCGATCGATCCGCAGGGGCCGTGGGTCGTCGTCACCAACTACGGCGACGGCACCGTGACGACCTTGCCGATCAGCGCCGACGGCACGCTGGGCCCGGCCGCCGACACGGTGACCGCCGGGGCCAACGCCCACCAGGCGGTGCCCGACCCCGCGCGCGGCGTGGTGTATGTGCCGTGCCTGGGCACCGACACCATCCGCACCTACCGCGTCGACGCCGCCGGCGCGCTGGTCGACGGCGGGCGCGTCGGAGCCGCCACCGGCAGCGGGCCGCGCCACCTGGCGCTCCACCCGACCGCGCCGGTCGCCTACGTGCTCACCGAGCGGACCTCCACCATCGTCGCCTACCAGGTGGCGGCGACCGGGGCGCTGACCGCGGGCGCCGCCGTGTCGAGCCTGCCGCCGGGCGACACCACGCCCAACACCGGCGCCGAGATCGCGGTCCACCCCAGCGGCCGCTGGCTCTACGCGTCCAACCGCGGGCACGACTCGATCGCGGTGGCTGCGCTCGACGCGGCCGGCGCCATCGGCGCGATCACCCACGTGCCGACCGGCGGCGCCCGGCCGCGCCACTTCTCGCTGGTCCCCGGCGGGCGCGCGCTGCTGGTGGCCAACCAGGGCAGCGACAGCATCGTCGGGTTTCGCGTCGACCCCGCCACCGGCGCGCTCACGTCGGCCGGGGTGCTGGCGCAGGTGCCGGCCCCGGCGTTCGTGGCCGCGGTGCCGCTGCGCTGACGCTGCGGCGCTGGATCCGTCAGTCGAACGGGACGGCGTCCGCGGCCAGCGCCGCCAGCTCGGTCGCCGACGGGAACGCGGCCACGCGCCACCGCGCGGGGCAGGTGCCCTGGTCAGCCATCAGGTGCCCCGCCCGGGCCTGCAGGCTGGCCCACGGCACCCGCAGCGGCTGGCCCAGCTCGCCGTCGGGCAGGCGCCCCAGCAGCACGACGTGGTCGGTGCGCGGCAGCAAGGTGTCGACGCCCTCGGTCCACACGCAGTGCGAGGCCAGGGCGCGGGTGTCCTGGTGGGCCATCACCGTGAACGTGGCCACGAACGGCGCGGTGGGGTCGTCGGCGTGGACGGCCTCCAGCTGCGCCTTCTGGTCGGCCGCGGCGCGGGCGTCGGTGATGACCGCCAGCTCGCGCAGCGCCAGGTGGGCGGGGTGCGCCGGCGGCGGCAGGAACGCCGACCACGCCCCGCTCCGCCACACGAAGGCCTGGCCGGTGATGGCGCGGGGGCGATCGAGCAGCGGGCGAGCCGCGGCCGCCACCGTCGCCAGCCCGACGTCGTCGTCGCTGCCGGTGATGAGCAGCTGGTCGCGCGACGGCACCAGCGCCACCGGATCGCCGCGCAGGTCGAGGCGCGCGATCAGCTCGGTGAGCACCAGGCGGCTGGCGTCGTAGCTGTCGCCGGTGGCCGAGGTGAACACGCCGGGCGCGAGGCGCTGGAACCCGCGCGGCGAGTGGGCCCGGAGGTTGGCGCGGCCGAGCTGGACGGCGTCGTCGACGGACAGGCCGTGCTCGCGCAGCTGGGTGGCGGTGACCGAGGCCATCGCGGTCGGGCTGTCGATCACCGGGGCCAGCGCCAGCTCGGGGCACAGCGGCGTCGCCGGCAGCACGTCGGCGCGCGGGTGGTCGCCGGCCATGAGGTCGCGGTTGAGCTCGAGCCAGGCGGTGTCGCGGAGCTGGATGCGCAGGCTGGCCCGGAACGCGGCGCGGTCGGTGGGCACAGCGTTCGACGCGCCCACCGCCGACAGGTAGTGCGCGATGACGCCGCGCTTGCGGTACCAGGGCGCGGCCGACCAGTCGGCGAACAGGTTGCCCAGGAACATGCGGCTGGCGTCGGGCAGCGTCAGGCCGAAGGTGGCGGCGTCGTAGGCGATGTCGCCGTCGAGCCGGCGGCGCTTGCGGAGCGCCTTGATGACCTTGCGCGCGAACGCGGCCTGATCGATCGCCATCGCCCGGACGCTAGTCGGCCGCGGCGGCGAGATCAACCGGCCGGCGCGGGCGACGCGCGGAGACGTCGGGTCGGGTTTGTCCAAGCGCCGCTGTGGCCGAGGGTGGTACCGATGACCCAAGGAGACACCATGACCATCACCGTGACGCACCTCACCGACATCCCGGCCTACGCCGGCGAGCACGCGATCCCCGGCATCCGGTTCCGGCCGGCGCGGCAGGCCCTGGGGGTCTCGGCTTGGGGCATGAGCATCCTCGAGCTGGACCCCGGCTGCGCAGGGTATCCCCAGCACGACCACGTCGGCGACGGCCAGGAAGAGGTCTACGTCGTCCTCGACGGCGCCGCGGTGCTGGTCACCGACGGCGTCGAGCGCGAGGTCACCCGCGGCGACCTGATCCGGGTGCCGCCGGCGACGGTGCGAAAGTTCGTGACGCGGGCCCAGGGCGTGACCCTGCTGGCGCTCGGCGGGACCCCGGGCCAGGCCTACCCGGCCGACCGCCGCGGCGTGACCACCTGAAGTGGGGCCGGGCCCGCCGGGAAACCGGCGCGCGGGCCTTTGCCGTCATCGGGCGGGGGTGTACTGAGGGCCGGTGAACCTGACCAACAACGCTCCCTTGGTGGTGCTCGAGATCGTCGAGACCAAGGTGGGGCAGATGGAGCTGTGCCAGCGCGCCCACGAGTACTCGATCGCCGTCGACGGCGTCGAGCTGATGAACTCGTCGAACCACCAGTCCGAGGACGAGCTGGGCGAGCTGACCAGCCGGCTGATCCGCCACCGGCCGGCGCCGCGCATGCTGATCGGCGGCCTGGGCCTGGGCTTCACCGTGCGGGCCGCGCTCGACGCGCTGCCGGCCGACGCCAAGGTCGACGTCGCCGAGATCGTGCCCGACGTGGTGCGGTGGAACCGGTACCTCATCGGCAACCTGGCCGACCGGCCGCTGTTCGACCCGCGGGTCACCGTGATCGAGGGCGACGTGGCCGAGCTCTTGGCCCGCACCGAGGCCGGCTACGACGCCATCGTCCTCGACGTCGACAACGGCCCCGACGGCCTGACCGAGAGCAACGCGGCGCTGTACCTGCAGGACGGCCTGGCCACCATCAAGCGCGCGCTGGCGCCCGACGGCCTGCTGGCCATCTGGTCGGCCTTCGACTCGCTCCACTTCACCCGCGAGCTGCAGGCCGCCGGCTTCCTGGTCGACGTCGAGAACATCCGCACCTGGCACGCCGGCGGCGCCGACCACACGATCTGGCTGGCGGTGCCGTCGGCGAGCGCCGGCGACGCCACCACCGTGCGCGCCGCCCTCGGGGCCCCGGCGGCCGCCGCGCGTTAGAGGCGGTCGAAGCCTCGCGCCGTTCGTCGTCCCGAGACGCGACCACGACGACGGGACCGGCGCGCCGACGTCAGTCGCGGACGACGGTGAAGCGGACGCGGTACGGGAAGCCGCTGAGGTATGCGTAGCGCCCAGCGGTGAGGCCGCCGCCGGCCCGAAAGCAGGTCTGCGCGAGCGTGCCTTCGCCGTACCGCGGCGTCCGCGCATCCCGCTCGACGCACCAGCCGTCGCGGCCGCGCCGCGTGACCTGCTCGATGACCACGCCGTCGTGCACGGTCGTGTGCTTGGTCGTCCCCGCCCGTGGCGACGCGGCCAGGATGGGCCGCCCGGTCGTCGCCAGCACCACGCCCAGACCGGGCACCGCGTCCCGGGCCGGGGCGACGTGGTAGATGCCCTGGTCGTTCGCGACCCACACGCCGGCTGGCGTTGGCATGCCGCCGCTCGCCTCGAAGGCCTCGTCGCAGGTGATCCAGGATGCCCGCGCGGAGCCCAACTGCACCGCCTCGGCGACCTCGCAGCGCACGCGAAGCGTCGGCT
This sequence comes from Kofleriaceae bacterium, assembly GCA_041389965.1. Lineage (GTDB taxonomy): Bacteria > Myxococcota_A > Polyangia > Haliangiales > Haliangiaceae > UBA2376. The sequence goes on from JAWKQV010000007.1 coordinate 135,539, forward strand.
GGCGCTGCGAGGTCCAGCCGGTCCGGCCGTGGCGCTCGACGGGCACGTCGTCGATCTGCACGACCTGGTAGGTCCACTGCGTGCCGGCCACGAACAGCCCGGCGCCAGGGCGCGCCGCCGCCGGCGCGGCAACGCCGACCCTCGTCAGCAGACCTAGCGCGAGTGCGGCTGCGGCGAGCCTGGCCATGTCCGATCGACGCCGCCAGAGGGCGCCCTATTCCCCGGGACGCGACGACCGAGGGTGCGCACTGAGCCTCGGGTCGAGCCGAACCGCCCTGGTGGCGGCGGGTTGCGCGATCGCCACCGAAAGGTGGGAGCAGCGCCGGCGGTGGCGCGACTACGTGAGGGAGGCGCGCGCGCCTCGATCCACGACCGCACCGGGAGCAACGACGTATGGGTTTCCTCGACAAGATCAAGCAGGCCGTCAGCAAGGTTCCGCTCACCATGCCGGGCGCTGCGCCCGCCAGCACCAACGCGGCGCCGCACCATGCCCCCGCGGACGAGGCGACGTACCAGGCGGCGCCCGAGCCGGCACCCGAGCCGGCCTTCGCCGGGCCGAGCTTCACCTACGACGGGGATCGCTACCCGCTGCCGACCGGCTGGGACGACCTGTCGATGGACGACTGGTTCTTCAAGTTCGAGACGCTGCGCGACCGCATGCGGTTCATCGACAAGGAGGATCTGCCGGCGATGACCGACGCCGATGGCGACCGGCTCGATCCCGAGGAGGTGCTGCTCATCACCCAGTTCGGCTTCACCAGCGGCGGCCACTACGAGAAGTACCGGCGCTGGTCGGTCGAAAACTGGGCCCGGCACACCGGCGAGAGCCCGACCGACTGCGAGTTCCGCCTGGGCGCGATCGCCCGCGAGCGCCTGACCAAGGTCAAGGCCGAGGCGATGTCGGGGGCCGGCGGGCCGCTGTCGCCGGTCGAGGGCGTGACGAGCGAGCAATGGGCCCGGCTCCAGGCACAGCTGGCCAGCGGTGCCGACGCCGCGACGCTCATCGCCGGCGCCGGCATCGACGACGCGCGGTGGGCGCGGGTCAGCGCCGAGTGGAACCGGCGGATGTCGAGCGACCAGACCGCGACGGTGGCCACCGTCTACGCCAACGCGTTCGCCACCGGCGCGGGCGGCCCGTACGGCGGCGCGGCGGCCCAGGCCGCCAGCGCGGGCTACGCCGGTGACGTCGGCGCCCCGCCGGTGCCGTTCGAGCTGTTCGTCGAGGTGGCCGAGGCGATGCGGGCGGCCGGGCTCCAGGGCCGTGACCCGACCCAGCTGCTGGCGTCGTTCAAGCTGCGCCCGATCGACTGGTCCAACATCGGCGCCTACTGGAACCGCAAGATCGCCCAGGAGGCGACCACCTACCACAACCGCTACAGCGAGCTCAGCGCGCACTTCGCCGCCAAGTACGGCAGCGCCTGAGCGGCGCCGGCCGGTCAGGCGACGTCGTCGGCCTCGGGGCGAGCGCCGAACAGGTTCTCGACGTCGCCGCCCAGGGTCTGGACCGCGGCGCGCAGGCTGTCGCGAGCCCGGCTGAGGCGCGAGCGCACGGTGCCGGGCTCGACGTCGAGAGCGACCGCGATCTCGGCGCCCGACAGGCCCTCCCAGTAGGCCAGCTCGAGCACGAGCTGGGCATCGAGCGGGAGCTGGCGCAGCGCCGCCTGCAGCATCGCCGCGCGCTGGTTGCGGGCGACGTGCTCGCTGGGCGTGGTGCCCAGATCGGCCAGCGACAGCTCCGAGAACGGGCGGTCGCCGGCGGCCTTGTAGCGGGCCCGCAGGTGATCGAACAGCCGGCGGGTGGCGACGCTGAACAGGTAGCTGCGGAAGCTGGCGCCGGCGATGCGGTCGCGCGCCTCGACGCAGGCCAGGAACGTCTGCTGGAGGAGGTCCTCGATGTCGTCGCCGAGCTTGCCGCGGAAGAACCGGCTGACCGCCGGGAAGTGCGCGGCCACCAGCTGGTTGCCGGCCGCGGCGTCGCCAGCGCGCCAGGCCTCGAGCAGCGCCCAATCGTCGGTCATTTGCCCGTACTATCGCCGGCCTCGCGATGACGAGCAACGACGTGCGCGACGGCGCGCTGCAGGCAGCGCGGCCGACCTCGGGCGATCTGGTCGATCGGTTCCTGGCCGGCAAGCTGCGCTCGGCGCTGTTCGGTACCGCCGAGGTGCTGCACCTGGGCCGGCTCCGCATCGACGGCTCGCTCGGTCGGGGCGGCATGGGCGCGATCCTGTCGGCGTTCGATCCGGTGCTCGATCGCCACGTCGCGGTCAAGACGTTGCACCCGGCGCTGGCCGATGACCGCGAGCAGCTGCTGCGCGAGGCCCGGATGCTGGCCAAGCTGAGCCACGCCAACGTGGTGTCGGTCTACGACGTCGTCGAGGACGCCACCGGCCTGTACCTGGTGATGGAGCGGGTCGACGGCGGCGACCTGCGGGCGTGGCTAGCGCAGCCGCGGACCTGGCGCGAGGTGGTGGCGCTGTTCATCCAGATCGGCCACGGCCTGGCCGCCGCCCACGCGCTGGGCATCGCCCACTGCGACGTCAAGCCCGACAACGTCGTGGTCAGCGCTGGTCGGCCCCGGCTGATCGATTTCGGGTTGGCGCGCGGTCGCGCCGAGGCGGCGTCGACGGCGGGCACCCCGGCCTACCTGGCGCCCGAGCGCGTGGCCGGCGGCGGCGGCACCCCGGCGGCCGATCAGTACGCGTTCTTCGCGTCGCTGGTCGAGGCCATCGAGGGCCAGCGGCCGGCGCCCGGCGTGGCGTGGGCCCGGACCCCGGCGTGGCTCGAGCGGGTGGCGCGACGGGGGCTCGACCCGGACCCGGCGCGCCGCTTCCCCGACATGCCGGCGGCCGTCGCCGCGCTGACGCCGCGCCGGACCGCGACCAAGGTGGCGATCGGCGCGGCGGCGGTGGCGGTCGTCGGGCTGACCGCGACGGTGCTGGTGATGCGGGCCCGGGCCCAGGCCGCCGCCGCCGCGTGCCAGGGCGCCTCGGCCCAGCTGGCGACGGTGTGGTCGCCGGCGCGCCGGGCCGCCATCGCCGAGGCCTTCGCGGCCACCGCCGCCCCCGACGCGGCGGCGGTCTGGGCCAAGGTCGACGCGCGGCTCGACGCTCACGCCGCGCGCTGGGTCGAGCTGCGCACCGCCAGCTGCCGCGCCACCCGGGTCCGCCACGAGCAGAGCGCGACGCTGCTCGACCTGTCGATGCGCTGCTTCGATCGCGACCTGGCGACGCTGGCCGGCATGACCGCGCTGTTCGCCGCCCCCGACGCGATCGTGGTCGGCAAGGCGGCCAAGATCGCCGGTGAGCTGGCCGACCTCGACGCCTGCGTCGATCCGGTGGCGCTCAACCGCGCGGTGCCGTTGCCGACCGACCCCGCGGCGCGGGCGCGCCTGGCCGCGCTCGAGGCCCGCTACCAGGACGACCAGAACCTCGAGCGGCGCGGCCAGCACCAGGCCGCGCTGGCGGCCAGCGACGCGCTGGTCGACGAGGCGCGCGCGCTGGCCTACGCGCCGCTGACGGTGCGCGTGCTGGTCCTGCGCGGCGCGCTGCAGGCCACGCTGGGCGATCCGGCCGCGGCCGAGCAGACCTTCCGCGAGGCGGCGTCGGCGGCGGCCCAGGCCAAGGACGACCCGCGGGTCGCCGAGATCTGGATCCGGGTGATGGAGCTGGTCGCGCAGCAAGGGCGCTACGACGACGCGCTGACGCTCGAGCCGGTGGCGGCGACCAGCGCCGAGCGGGTGCCCGACGACCTGGCGATCCAGGGCCGCCTCGCCAACGCGCTGGGCGGCATCTACCTGGCGAAGGCGCGCTACCCGGAGGCCTTCACCGCGTACGAGCGTGCGTTGACGATCCAGCGGCAGATCGGCGAGGCCGGCAACCCGGCGCTGACGCCGGCCTTGGCCAACCTGGGGCTGGCCCGCTGGTACGCCGGCGACGCGGCCGGGGCGCGCCGCGATCTGCGCGAGGCGCTCGACCGCATGGTGGCCGAGCTGGGGCCCGATCACTCGAGCGTGGCCTACGTCCACCAGAACCTGGGCGACCTGGGCCGCCAGCTGGGCGACGGCACCGAGGCGATCGCGCACTACCGGGAGGCGATCCGGATCTGGGCGGCCAGCCTCGGGCCCGACCATCCCAACCTGGCCTACCCGTACGAACAGCTGGCGCTCCTCGAGGCCAAGCGCGCCGAGCTGCCGGCCGCGCGCGTCGACGCCGAGCGGGCGCTGGCGCTGCGCGAGGCGGGGCTCGGGCCGACCCACCCGCTGGTGCCGCAGACGCTGACAGTGGTGGCCGAGGTCGCCCTGGCCGAGGGCACGCCCGCCGGGCTAGCGCGGGCCGACGCGGCCCTGGCGCGCGCGCTGGAGATCCTCGACGGGCTCGGCCAGGCCGGGCGACGCCAGCTTCCGTACACGCTGGAGGCCCGGAGCAAGGTGGCCGAGGAGCGCGGCCAGCTGCGCAGCGCGCTGCGCGATCGGCAGCGGGTGCTGGCGGTGCGGCGCGAGACGCAGGGCCCCCGGCACACGGAGACCCTCGCCGCCCAGGGCCAGGTGGCGCGCACGCAGCTGGCGCTGGGGGACCTGGCCGCGGCCGACGCGACGCTGGGCGAGGCCATCGCGAACGTCGACGAGCAGCTGGGCGCTGGCGCCGCGTGGTTCTACGTCACCCGCGCCGAGATCAAGACCCAGCGGGGGCGCCACGCCGAGGCGGTGACGCTCTACCAGCAGGCCCTGGCCGCAGCCGGCGCGACCGACCCGGACCAGACGCTGGCGTTGCGCTTCGCCATGATCCGCGCCCAGCACGCGGCCGGGGCCCGGGCCGAGGCGGTGGCCGCCGCGACCCAGCTGCACGGCGAGCTGGACGACCAGCACCCGACGTTGACCGCCGCGCTCGACGCGTGGCTGGCCGACCACGGCACAGCGCGGTCGCGGTGAGGTGTGACGCGCGTCAACGGCGCGGCGTGGCCGGGCCGCGCCCGCGTATGCTCGCGCCACGATGACGCGCACGCCTGGTGTCCTGGTGCTCACGACCGCCCTCGGCGCCTTCGCCTGTGGCGGCGCCGACGGCGGTGCTAGCGACGGCGGCGTCGACGCGGCGGTGCCGCCGCCACCCGGGCCGGCCTGCGCCAGCGGTGGTGAGCCGACGGCGCGGTTCACGGTCGTCCCCGAGCCTGGCGCGGCGATGCGGATCGGCAGCCAGGCCGGAGGTCACGTCGCCAGCGGGGCCATGCCGCGGCTGCTGGCGACGCTGGTCACCGAGGGGAGCTGTCGGTTCGTCGGGCCGCGGCCGGCGCTGTGTGAGCCCGGCTGCACCGACGGGACGGTGTGCGACGTCGACGGCGTGTGTGCGGCGTTCCCGGTGGACCTGCCGGCCGGCGTGTTCACGATCACCGGCACCACGCCGCCGGTCAGCCTCGAGCCGCGGGCGGGCGGCTACTACAGCGAGCAGGCGTACCCCGGATGGTTCCGCCCCGACGACGAGCTCACCTTGTCCCTGGCCGGCGCCGACGCCGTCGCGCCGATGACGGCCACCGTGCGCGGCGTACCGGCGCTGACCCTGCCGACCACCCAGCTCACGGCGACCGAGCACCAGCCGATGGTGATCCGGTGGGATCCGATCCCGACGCCGACCGGCGCCGAGGTGCTGGTCCACTTCGACAACGATCACCACGGCGTCAGCGCGTACCTCGAGTGCGTCGCGCCGGCCGCGGCCGGGATGGTGACCGTCCCCGCCGCGGTGCTCGATCCGCTGATCGCCGCGGGCGAGACCGGCATCGGCACGTTCATCGAGAACGCGTGGATCGAGGTCCACCACCGGGTGGCGCTCGACACGCCGCGGGGGTGCGCGGTCTTCGAGAGCTACAGCGACAGGTTCGTCACCGTCGACACCGTGCGCGCGCCGTAGCGCCGCCGCCGCGAGCGACGACCTCACCCGGTCGCGGCGCCGAGGCGCGCGCGCAGGGCGGCGACGTGGGCCGCCAGCGGCGCGACGATCTGGTTGGCGTCACCCTCGACCTGATCGAGCAAGGCGCCGGCGCGGGCCGGCGCGACGCCAGCGAGCAACCACGCCTGGGCCAGCTGGAGCGTCCGCACGGCGTACATCGACGCCAGGCCCTCCCCCGAGCCGGACGCCCAGGTGCCGATCTCCCACTGCCACGCCTCGGCGGCCGCCAGGTGCTGCGCGGCCTCGCTGGCGTGGGCCGGCGCGGCGTCCTCCTCGACCGCGGCGCGCACCAGGCCGACCAGCTCGCCGGCCGGCGGCAACCCGAGGCGGGCGCGCGCCCATTGCTCGCGGGCCTGGCGCAGGCGCGGCACCGCGTCGAAGCGCGCCGTCGGCAGGCGCGCCTCGAGGCGGGCGACCTCGGCGGCGAAGTCGGGCTCGAGCGGGTGCGCGGGCGGAGTGGTCATCGGGCGGGGCTCGCGATCAGGGACACCAGGGCTGCGCGCTGCATGCCGATCACGGTACGCCGGTCGAGGCCGACGTGGCGGCGCCGATCGGCGCTGGCCCGCAGGTAGCGGCGCGTGCGCGCGGGGCCTCGCCTCACGCCGCCGGCACCACCGCCGGCAGCGGCGCGGCCAGGGCGTCGTCGAAGCGGGTGGCCAGCTCGACCTTGCCCAGGTGAGGCGTGCGGCGGGCCCGGCGCGGCTCGAGGGCGACCTGGGCGCCGGCGGCGTAGCGGTCGATCAGGAACCGCGCCAGCTCTGGCCGCGACACCGCCCGGGTCGCGGTGACGTGGCGGATGCCGGTGAGGTCGGACGCCGCCAGCGCCCACACCCGCGCCGCGGCGTCCGCGGCCCACACCGCCGAGCGGTGCTCGTCGGATACCACCGTCATCGGCAGGCCGCGCCGGTGCCGGCTGCGCAACCAGTCGAGGTGGCCGATGCGTCCGGTCGCCGACGGGCCGATCCACAGCCCGGCCCGGATCACGACGGTGTTGGGCCGCGCCAGCGCGAGGGCCTCGGCCGCGACCCGGGTCCGCCCGTAGACGCTGATCGGCGCCGGCGGGGTGTCCTCGCGGTACGGTCCGTGATCGCCGCCGAAGACGTGATCGCTCGAGCAGTGCACGACGCGGGCGGCGGCCGGCGCGTGGTCCAGGAGCCAGCGTGTGCCCTCGACGTTGACCGACCACGCGAAGTCGGGCGAGCGCTCGCAGGTCTCGACGTCGCACACGCCGGCGCAATTGATGATGAGCCGCGGCTGGTGCTGCGCGAACAGGGCCCGCACCGCGGCCAGGTCGTCGAGATCGACGCCGTCGGTGATGCCGACGGGGCGCCGCGCCGTGGCGGCGTTGCAGAACCCGCGCACCGCGGTCGGGCGGGCCTGCCAGATCGACCAACCCAGCATCGAGCCGGCGCCGAACAGGAACACGTCGGCCATGGCGGCGAGGGTAACCGACCGGCCGGCGGCGCGGTCAGGCTGGCGCGGTGAACGTCAGCCGGGTGCGGACGATGCCGTCGACGCCGGGCTCGAGGTCGGCCCGGGCCGCGGGAAACACCCGCCGCCAGAAGGCCAGCGCCGGCGGATTCTCGGGGCGGACGGTGAGGCTCCACCGGCCGGGGTGGGCGGCGACCAGCGCGCGCGCGGCGTGGGCTCCCTGGCCGCGACGGCGAGCGCCGGGCAGGACGAAGAACTCCTCGACGTGCCAGCACCCGACCTCGTCGCGGGTGACCAGGGCGAAGCCGGCCGGCGCCTCGGCGCCCGGCGCGCGCAGCAGGTAGGCCTCGGCGTCGTCGTCGTCGGCGTCGGCGTAGCGCGGCAGCGCGCGGTAGGTGTAGCGCGCGTCGGCGCCGATCGCGGTCGGCACTCGGGCGCTCCACTCGAACATGTACAGCTGCAGCAGCCGGTCGAGCCGGGGGTCGGCGGCGGTGACGCGCGTGAGCTCGAGCACCGGCAGATCCTGCCACGGCGTCGGCGGGCGGGGGCCCGCCGTCGCGTAGCATGGGCCCCATGCTGCCAGATCGGATGATCGTCGCCGTCGCGCTGGTCGCCGCCGTCGGGTGCAGAGGCCGCGGCGGTGGGGACGGGCGCGCGGCCACCTGCGAACGCCTGGCGCGGCAGTCCGCCGGCATGATCGACGGGTTGGGCCGCAGCCTGGGTGGCGCCACCGCCGCCGACGATCCCGACGTGCAGGCCAAGGTCGCCGACCTGCGGACCCGGTGCCTGGCGTGGCCCGCCGACGTGTTCGCGTGCATGCGGCCCGGCGCCGACCCAGGGTCGCCGCGCTGCCAGGCCGCGCTGGCGACCGTCACCGGCGTGGTCGCGGCCGGGGCCGACGCCGTGCCCGATGGTCCGCCGGTCGCGGCGACCGCGACGCTCGGTCGGGCCCCCACCTTCGGCGGGTACCAGGCGGTCGTCACCGACGACGGCACCCTGATCACGCTGGAAGCGGAACAGGTCGCGGCGTGGACCGCCGCCGGCGCGCCGGGGTGGCGCGTCCCGCTGGCGCACGCCGCCTGGATGCAGCGCCTCACCGACGGGTCGCTGGCGGTCGGCGTGATCGGCCCGGACGCGGTGGTGGCGCTCGACCCGGCCACCGGCGCCGAGCGCTGGCGGGCCCTCATGCCGGCGCCGCCCGACGACGACAGCGGGGCCAGCGCCCAGGCGGCGGTCGAGATCGGTCCCCGGCTCCTGGTCGGCCTGGCCGACGCGCGCTTCGTGTGGATCGATCCGCGGGCGTGTCGCGCCGGCGCCGCCAGCCCCGGCTGCGTCGCGCCGGCGGCGGCGCTGCCCGACGAGACGCTGGACACGCCGACCCTGCTGGCCGCGCCCGGGGGTGACGGCGTGGTGCTGGGGGAGGCCGAGCAGGTCCGGCTGCTGACGCTGACCGGCGCCACGCTGGCGGCGATCCACGTCCGCGACACCTTCGGCGGCGTCGCCGTCACCGGCACCCGCGTCGCGGTCACGCTCGACGACGAGCTGGTGCTGTTCGACCTGTCGGCGTGCGCGGCGGCGGCGCCGGTGGTGCTGCCGCGCAAGTCCGGTCGGCTCTACCTGCGCGGCGATGGCGAGTGCGACGCCTGCGTGGTGCCGCCGCGCGGGTGCGTGGTGGCCCGGGTCGAGCTCGACGGCGTCGACGCCGCGCCGCCGCGGCTGCTGGCCGACGGCTCGGTGGTGGTGACCCTCGATGACGGCCTGGCCCGGGTCACCGCAGCCGGCGCCCGGCGGTGGGTCTCGGACGTGGCGGCGTTCGGGCCGGTGGTCGAGGTGGGGGACGAGCTGATCGTGCTGGCCGCGACGGTGGGCGACGATCTGGCCGCCGCGCCGGTCCGGGTGGTCGGCCTCGACGCCGCGACCGGCAAGGCGCGGTGGAAGCGCGCGCTGAGCGTCACCGCGCCGATGGTGGTGTCGCTCGACGACGCCACGGTGGCGGCCGCCGGCGGCTGGATCGTCGCGGGGTACCAGGCCGGCGTGGCCTGGCTGCGCCGGCCGTAGCGCGCCGCACACGCGCCGCGCCCGCCGGCCGACATCGGCCCGGACGTCCGCGTATAGTCGCGTCGTGGACGAGTCCGACGCGGCCGTGGCCCCGACGCTGGTACGCGACATCGGCGCCTGGCTGGCGGACAACCCGCTCGACACCGCCGGGGCGACCCTGGCCACCATCGTGCCCGCGACCGTAGGCCGTCCCAGCGGCGGCCCGGACCTCGCGCGGCTGCTGGGCGAGCTGACCGGCGCCGGACCCGAGGCGCTGCGGGCCGGCGAGACCCTGGGCGAAGGCGGCATGGGCGTGGTGCGCACCGCCGAGCAGGTGGCGCTGGGGCGGCAGGTCGCCGTGAAGTCGCTCAAGCCGGGCCGCCGCGACGCGGCCGGCGCGCTCGATCTGATGCGCGAGGCGTGGATCACCGGGGCGCTCGAGCATCCCAACATCGTCCCGGTCCACACCCTGGGCCTCGACGAGGCCGGCTACCCGATGATCGTGCTCAAGCGCATCGAGGGGGTGGCCTGGAGCGATCTGCTCGACGAGCCGGCCGCGGTGACCGCGCGGTTCGGCGCGGTGGATCCGCTGGCGTGGCACCTGGAGACGCTGGTGGCGGTCCTCAACGCCCTGCGCTTCGCGCACAGCCGCGGCATCATCCACCGCGACCTCAAGCCGGCCAACGTGATGATCGGGCACTTCGGCGAGGTGTACCTGCTCGACTGGGGCCTGGCGGTCACGTTGCACGACGATCCCACCGGCCGGCTGCCGCGCGCCGCCGACGCCACCGACCTGGCCGGCACGCCGTGCTACATGGCGCCGGAGATGCTCGGGCTCGAGCACGGCGGCCCGCTGTCGGAGCGCACCGACGTGTACCTGGCGGGCGCGATGCTGTTCGAGCTGTGCACCGGCCAGCCGCCCCATGTCGGCGCCACGCCGACCGCGATGATCGCCAGCGTGCTCCACTCGCAACCCGAGCTGCCGGCCGCGGTGCCCACCGAGCTGGCGCGGATCTGTCGGCGGGCGATGGCCCGCGACCAGGCCGCGCGGTACTCGTCGATCGCCGCGCTCCAGCGCGACCTGCGTGACTACCTGCACCGCCGCGGCGCGGTCCACCTGATCGCGGTCGCCGAGGGGCGGCTGGGCGAGCTGGTGGCCGAGGCGGCGGCGCTCGACCGCCCGGTCGAGGCGCGCCGCGAGCGCATCCACCGCCTGCTGGGCGCGTGCCGGTTCGGCTTCGTCGAGGCCCAGGTGGCGTGGCCCGATCACCCGTCGGCCAGCGACGGCATCGTGCGGGCCACCGCCGCCGCCGCCGAGTTCGAGCTGGTCGCGGGCGATCCGCGCGCGGCGCTCAAGCTCCTGGCCGAGCTCGACGCGCCGCCGCCAGCGCTGATGGCGCGGGTCCGGGACGCGGCCGCGGCGGACGAGCGCCGCCTGGCCGAGCTGGAGGCGCTGGGACGTCAGCACGATCGCGGCGTCGGCACTCGCACCCGGGTCTCGCTGGCGACCATGCTCGGGCTGGTGTTCACGGGGCTGACGCTGGTGGCGGCGATCGAGCCGGCGTGGCTGCCGCGCCGCACCTACCCGCGCACGGTCGGCTACAGCGTCGGCTTGCTCGTGCTGGTGCTCGGGCTGATCGTGTGGGCCCGCGAGTCGCTGCGCAAGACCGTGGTCAACCGGCGGGCGGCGGCCATCACCGCGATGCTGTTCGTCGAGCAGACCGCGCTGGTGGCGACCTGCTGGCGGTTCGGCGTGCCGCTGGCGACGGCCGAGGTGCTGATGATGTTCTTGTGGTTCGTCAACGTCGGCGCGATCGTGGTCGGCATCGACGGTGGCCTGTGGCCGACGCTCCTCGGCAACGCCGCCGGATTGGCGCTGGCCGTGGCGTGGCCGGCCCACCGGTTCGTGTTCGCCAGCGTCGTCAACCTGGGCTTCACGGCGAACGCGCTGTGGCTGTGGTGGCCGCGTCCACCCGGGCGCGGCGCGGTCACCGCGTCGGCGCCAGCGTCGTCCCGGTCCAGCTGAGCCAGGCGTCACCGTCGGGCGCAGTCACCACCACCGGGGGTGCCTACCAGCCGCCGTAGCCGCCGCCGCCGTAGCCGCCGCCGCCGTAGCCGTAGCCGCCGTAGCCGTAGCCGCCGTAGCCGTAGCCGCCGTAGCCCGCGCCGCCGTAGCCCGCGCCGCCGTAGCCGGCAGCGTCGGTGATCTCGAAGGTCGAGCCGGCCAGGAACCAGCCGCTGTCGCTGGCGGTGACCGGGCCGCGCCAGGTGTCACCTTCGCGGCGCAGCGCCACCGTGAAGGTCTGGCCGCACGCGGTGGCCATCGGCCCGCAGTCGAGCGTGGCCGACAGCTGGACGCCGTCGCCGGCCGGCGTCAGCGTGCCGGCGAAGGTCTCCATGCCGCTCAGCTTGTCGAGGCGGCCGGGCGCGACGTCGCAGCGGTGCGGCCCGTAGGCGACGCCGTCGGCGACGAACTGGCAGCCGTGCATGCCGGCCGCCGGCATCATCCCGGCCGCGCCGGTGTTGCCGACGATGGACGTGGGCTTGGCGGCGCCGCCGCAGGAGGTCACCAGGCCCGCGATGGCGAGCGCGGACACGATCGAGGTGGTCGCGTGCATCGCCCCATATTACCGAGCGGGTAGTCCCCGAGGCCAGCGGGGGCGCCGTGGAAGTTCAACCTCGGCCGAGCGCGTCGAGGCACATGCGCTTGAGCGCGTCGGCCACCGCCGGCTCTCGCCGCGCCAGGGTGACCAGCTCGTCGACCAGGCGCGGGCCGGGCAGGGCCGTCAGCGCCTGGCGCAGCACGTCGACCTCGGGGGCGGCGCGGGCCCGCTCGGCCGCCAGGTGGGCCAGGGCGATCGCGACGGTGTGCTTGCACAGACGCCGCTCGAGCCCGACCGGGCAGGTACACTCGTAGGCGAGCCCGTCGGCGCGCAGCCACAGCCGCACCTGGTAGGCGGCGCGGTCGGCCTCGCGCGGGCGCACCACGCCGCGCAGCTCGCCGCGCCCGGCCGCGACGTCGGCGACCCGCCCCTCGGCCAGGCACCGCTCGCCGCGTTCGAAGGTCCGGGCCCCGGCCAGCGTCGCCAGCGTGCCGCGGTGGAGGATGTTGGCGATCCCGGCGTCCATGCCCGACGGTCGCACGATCACCTACCCAGCGGCAGCCCCGGCCCTCACCGGCGGGCCAGCGGTCGCGGCCCCGGTGGCCGCGCGAGTTCGGTACACTGGGCGTCTGTCGATGTCGTCTTGCTCGCGAGGTACCCGATGACCGCACGCTCCACCCTGGCCACCGCGCTTGGCGCGCTCACCTTGTTGGCCCTGGCCTGCAGCGACCCGGTGCCGACCGATCCGCCGACCCCGTCGATCGACGCCGACGGCGACACCATCGCCGACGCCGCCGAGGGTGACGCCTCGGTCGACACCGACGGCGACGGCACGCCCGACTACCTCGACACCGACAGCGACGGCGACGGCATCCCCGACTACCGCGAGGCCGGCGACGCCGACGTCGCCACGCCGCCGGTCGACAGCGACGGCGACGGCGTGCCCGACTTCCAGGACCCCGACAGCGACAACAACGGGTTGCCGGACGGGGTCGACGGCACCGGCGACGCCGACGGCGACGGCGTGCCCGACTTCCAGGACCTCGACGACGACAACGACGGCCTCACCGACGCGCAGGAGATGGGCCCGGCCGGCCCGATCGACAGCGACGGCGACGGGCTGCCCGACTACCAAGATCCCGACAGCGACGACGACGGCATGCCCGACGCCGTCGAGGGCACCGGCGACGCCGACGGCGACGGGGTCCCCGACTGGATCGACCCCCGCAACGACGCGCCGCCACCCACGCTGACCTTCACGCCGATCTCGACCACCTTCAGCTCGCCCATCGGCATCGACTTCCACGAGCCGACCGGCTCGGTGATCATGTCGGCCAACTACCCGACCGGGCTGCCGTCGAACCTCGAGCGGATCGAGCTCGACGGCACCCACGTCCCGTTCTCGGCCTACGCCGGCATGACCGACGAGGTCAAGATCGCCACCGTGCGCTCGGGCAACCTGGGCGGCTTCCCCACCGGCGACCTGTTCATGGGCAACGGCGTCGACGGCGAGATCGTCCGGATCTCCGCCGACGGCGCCACCATCACCAACCCGTGGGTGTCATTGCCCGGCGATAACAACGGCCTGTTGCGAGGCTCGATGTACCTCGACCGCACCGGCGTATACGGCGGCGACCTGATCGCGGTCACCACCAACGGCGAGGTGTGGCGCATCACCGCGGCCGGCGTGCCGACGCGCCTGGCGTCGGTCGGCACCCACCTCGAGGGGCTGATCACCGTGCCGCCGTTCCCGGCCCGGTTCGGTCCGCTGGCGGGCAAGATCATCGCCGGCGCCGAGCAGCAGGGCCTCTTGTACGCGTTCGACGCCGCCGGCGCGGTGACCACCTACGCGCTGGGCGTCGCGGTGGAAGACATCGACATGATCACGCCCGACGAGAACTACTTCGGGGTCAGCTACGGCACCAGCCGCCTGCTGGGCGTGCCCCGGACCGCGTGGACCTCGGTGGTGGGCGACATCATGTTGGCGACCGAGACGGTCCCGGCCGGGACCACCGGGTTGTTCCGGGTGTACTGGGACGGCTCGACGTTGACCGCGCAGCCGTTCCCACTCGACCCGGCGTCGACCGGTGTCACGCAGTGGGAGCACGTGACCTTCGCCGGCGCCGGGATCCAGGAGATCCCCTAGCCCCAGGCTTGCCGGGGAGGCGCAGCGAGCGGGTGGTGGCTCCGCGCGGCGCCACTGCGACCTGGCGTCCGCGGGGTGTCGACCGAGGTCGACACCAGGGCCAGGATGGTGCGGCGCGCACGCTGCCGCCGGGGCCGATCGCGGTTGGCGTCGGGGTTGCAAAACCGGGGGCGTCCCCGTCTCCCCACCCTGCCTCCCCACGAAAGGCCTCCGATGTCCACCTCCCCGTTCGCCACGATCTCCGACGACCTCCTGTCCACCGTCAACGGCGGCAGCCAGCTCAGCTCGGCCATGACCCGCGCCAAGCAGATCGGCCTGCGCATCACGTCGACCACCGGCGGCAAGCACGCGCCGCGCTCGTACCACTACCAGGGCCGCGCCTTCGACGCCGCCGGGTCGGGCGCGCAGATGAGCCAGTTCTACAAGGAGATGTCCAAGACCAACCCGACCGAGCTGTTCTACGATCCCGAGGGCGGCATGAAGCACGGCCAGAACATCGGCGCGATCGGCGGCCACGGCGATCACGTCCACCTGGCGTACTGAGGCGGGGCACGTCGTCGGCCGGCGGCGCGAGCCACCGGCACGGACTGCGCTATACCGCAGCCCATGCCCTCAGCTCGTGCCTACGCCGTCGCCTCCGCCACCGCACCGTTCGCGCCGATCACCATCGAGCGCCGCGAGCCGGGGCCGACCGACGTCCAGTTCGACATCAAGTACTGCGGCGTGTGCCACTCGGATCTGCACACCGCCCGCGGCGAGTGGCCCGGCACGGTCTACCCGTGCGTGCCCGGCCACGAGCTGGTCGGCGTGGTGTCCGCCGTCGGCGATCGCGTGACCAAGGTCGCTGTCGGTGATCGGGTCGGCGTCGGCTGCATGGTCGACAGCTGCCGCACCTGCGCCAGCTGCCGGGCCGGGCTCGAGCAGTACTGCGACAACCGCGGCACGGTGCTCACCTACAACAGCCCCGACCGCCACCACGAGGGCTACCCCACCTACGGCGGCTACTCGAGCCACGTCGTCGTCGACGAGGCCTTCGTGCTCAAGATCCCGGCCGCGCTCGACCTGGCGGCGGCCGCGCCGCTCCTGTGCGCGGGCATCACCACCTACTCGCCGCTGCGGCGCTGGGGCGTGACCGCCGGCCAGCGGGTCGGAGTGGTCGGCCTGGGCGGGCTGGGCCACATGGGCCTCAAGTTCGCCAAGGCGTTCGGCGCCCACACCACGCTGTTCACGACCTCGCCCGGCAAGGCCGACGACGCCCGCCGGCTCGGCGCCGACGACGTCGTGGTGTCCCGCGACGCGGCGCAGATGAAGGCGTGCGGCGGCGAGTTCGACTTCATCCTCAACACCGTGGCCGCGTCCCACAACCTCGATCCCTACCTCCGGCTGCTGGCCCGCGACGGCACGATGGTGGTGGTCGGCGCGCCGCCCACGCCGCACCCGTCACCGTCGACCGGCCTGTTGATCGGCCGGCGGCGGGCGCTGGCCGGGTCGCTCATCGGCGGCATCGCCGAGACCCAGGAGATGCTCGACCTGTGCGGCCGCCACGCCATCGTCAGCGACATCGAGACCATCGCGGTTGGGGGCCTCGACGACGCCTACGCCCGGATGGTCAAGAGCGACGTGAAGTACCGCTTCGTCATCGACCTGGCCACGCTGCCGGCGTGACCGTGACCGCCGGCGGCGACGCGGCTAGCGACGCTTGCCGGCCTTCTTGGCTCCGGCCTTGGCCGAGCGCACGGTCGACTTGGCCTTGGCGCGGGCGTCGGTGCCGCGCTGGGTCGACCGGGCGCGCTGCGACGGCGTGCGGCGCTCGCCCCGGGCCAGCGCCATCTCGATGATCTCGCCGATGGTCGACACGAAGGTGCGGCCGGACTTCTCGGCGCACAGCATGTAGCCGACGCCTTCGGCCAGGTCGGGGTTGGGGTTCACCTCCAGCACGTAGGGCGTGCCGTCGGCGTCCAGCCGCAGGTCGACCCGGGCGTAGTCGCGGCAGCCGGTGACCGTGTAGGCCGCCACCGCGTGCTCGCGGATGCGCTTGGCGATGTGGCGCGGCAGGTCGCGCGGCGGCACGCTCACGTCGAGCGCGTAGAAGTCGGGGCTCAACGGATCCCACTTGGCCTCGTAGGTGAGGATCTTGGGGCGGCCCTCCTCCTCGGGCTCCTCGAACTCGTACTCGAGCAGCGGCAGCACCACCGGCGGGTCGTTGCCCAAGATGGCGACGTGGACCTCGCGGCCGTCGATGTAGCGCTCGACCAGCGCCGGCTGCTGGTGGAACTCGATGACCTCCTCGACCTGCTCGTTGAGCGCGTCGTAGTCGTGGACGACCGAGGTGGCGTTGATGCCGCCCGATGCGTCCTCGCGAGCCGGCTTGACGATCAGCGGGTAGGGCAGGCCGTGGTCGCGCGGCACCGGCACCTGATGGTATCGACGCGACACCGGGGTCGACACGCCCTGGGACTCGAGCAGGAGCTTGGTGCGGTACTTGCGCTGGCAGTCGATCAGCGTGCGCGGCGTGTTGCCGGTGTACGGGATCTTCATCATCTCGAACAGGCCGGCCACGTAGGCCTCCTGGTCGGCGCGGTCGTTGAAGAACTCGACCAGGTTGAACACCGCGTCGGGCTTCCACGACCGCAACGTGTCGATCAAGGTGTCGACGTCGTCGGCGATGTTGACCGACTTCACGTTGTAGCCGTTGGCCGCCACCGCCTCGGTCAGCGCGTCGAGCTCGTCCTGCAGCGTCCCCACTTCGGACGCCATCTCGCCGGGCTTGAACGCCAGCTCTTGAGGCCCGGCCTCGGCCAGCGCCACGTATTCGTCCTCGCCGACTTGGTTCCACAGCATCAGGATGCGGTCACGTCTTGCGCCCACGGCGTCGTCTCCTTTTGGTCGTCTTCAGCGCGTAGAACGGAGCGATCGGAGCGGAACCCGAGGCCCACAGGGCCAAGATGATGGCCAGATCGACCAGCGCCTGGCGCCGGCGATCGGTCGGCACCACCAGGCCGTAGGTCTCGGCCACGAAGCGGATGTTGTGCAGGATGCGGCGCACGTCGGCCAGCTCGACCTCGCCGTGCCAGTAGCGCACCCGGCTGGCCAGCGCGTCCTTGTTGCGGCGCAGGAACTCGGCCATCGTGATGGCCTCGACGTGGTTGGGCGAGCGCGGCCGACACATCTCGAGCAGGTCGCTCAGGTAGTCGTCCCAGTTGGCCGCCAGCGCCGCCGCCTCGGGTCGGCGCAGCGCCCGGGCCCGGGCCACCGAGAACCGCGCGTGGGCCGGCACCTTGGCGTGCTTGCGCGGCTTGACCGGCAGGAAGTCGTAGCAGGGCACCAGCTCGCCGTCGTCGTCCTCCGACAGCATATGCAGCCGCTCGGCCAGCTTGTCCCACTCGAACACCACCAGCACCGGGGTCTCGCGCGAGTCGAGGCCGACGAACCGGCCGCGCTCGTGGTGGACGATGGTGATCCAGTGCTCCCAGTTGTCGACGCACAGCAGCGCCGGGCGGCCAGCCTTGAGGTTGGCGATGAGCGCCTGCTTGGCGCTGGCCGGATCGTGGTGGCGCACCAGCGGCATGTCGCAGCCGTAGGCCCGGGCGGCCCGGGCCAGGCGGATCTCGTCGGTGCCCGACCACCACGAGGTCTTGGCGATGCGCGTCAGGTGCTTGGGGTCCGCGACGATTCCGAGCACCGTCAGCGCATGCTTGAGCGCGTACGGCCCGCACGTGAAGTCGTTCGGTTGTTGGTAGATCCCCATCGACGCTGGCAGTGTCGCACATCACCGACGAGGCTGGGCGCGGCAGACGGCTTTTGTCGACGGCGACGCGACGGGCCCGGGCTCACAGCACGAGCTTGAGCCCGGTGGTCAGGGTGAACGGCAGGCCACCGTCGGGCTCGACGGTGGGCGTGAAGGTGACGCCGGTGCCGGGGTCGTCCACCGGCGCGGTCGAGGCCGGGCCGGGTGGGTTGTCCCAGCGCGCCAGGTAGCCGCGCGCCTCGACGGTCCACCGCACCGTCGGGCCGATCGGGATGGCGACGCCGCCGCCCAGGGCCAGGCCGACGCCGTGCTGCGGCACCACCTTGGCGTCGACCAGGAGCGGGCGCTCAAGCCGAGCGCCACCCACGAACAACTCGGGGCTCAGCCGCCCGCCGCTGAAGATCCGGCGGAACCCGCCGCTGGTGACGCTGAGCGGTCCGCGCGCGCCGGCGGCCGCCAGGCGCGCGGCCTGCGCGGCCTGATCGTACGACTCGCCGAAGCGGAACTCGAACACCCAGCGCTCGACGCGGTACCCCACCAGGAACGCCTTGCCGGTGCCGGCGCCGAACATCCCGTCGCCGCCGAGCGCGGCGCCCAGGCCGAGCTCGAGGCCGAACACCGCGCCGCGGCCGGCCAGCAGCGGGCGGGTCGGTGCCACGGTCGGCGGCGGCGGCGCGGGCTCGACCGGCGGCGCGGGCTCGACCGGCGGCGCGGGCTCGACGACCGGCGGCGGTGGCTCGACAACCGGCGGGGGTGGCTCGACGACCGACGGCGCGGGCTCGATCGGCGGTGCGGGCTCGATCGGCAGCGACCCGCCGGGCGGCGCGGGCTGCGCGTGCGCGACGCCGGCGGCGGCCACCAGCGCCAGCGTCACCGCCGGTCGCCACCCGCGCGCGCGATCAGTACACAAGGCCGACCTCCGCGCCGAGCGAGCGAGCGTGGACGCTCATGCCGTCAGTCACCAGCTCGGCGCCCAGCTCGAACCGGCCCAGGCGGGCCCGCGCGCCCAGCCGCCACGGGTTGGCGTCCACGACCTCGTCGCCCGACAGCCGTCCCAGCGTCGAGGCCCAGTTGAGATCGGGCTGGACGTACAGCGACAGGTTGCCGCGCAGGTACATCGTGACCCGCACCGGCGTGCCGACGTAGGCGTGCTCGGCGGTCAGCTGCTCGGTCACCGGCACCACCGCGGCGCTGGTGCCCGCGAGCGTGGTGCGCGTGCGATCGTGGAAGTGCAGGTGGCCGCCGGCCAGGCCGGCCGACAGCGCCAGCCCGACCGCCCCGACCGGGCGCGGCGAGCCGTGGTACCAGAACCAGACGTTCCAGCCCGAGGTGTCGCCGCCCAGGTCGCGGCTGGCGATGTCGAGCACGGTCTCGAACGGAAAGTCGCGGTAGGGCGTGGCGGCGATCTGATCGCTGAACCGCTGGTAGGCCGCGGCGGCCGCGGCGGCCTTCGCCGGATCGACGTAGGTCGTGGTCGTGGTGGTGGTGTAGGTGACCTCGGCGCACGAGCCGCCGCTGCACTCGACCGCGGTGTAGCTCGTCGAGGTGCGCTCGACGTGGTCGACCGCGGCGCTGGCGGCGCCCAGCGCGGCCACCGTGCGCAAGATGGTGCGGCTCACCGGGCCGCCTCGGTCGTACAGGCGCACCGTGTTGGTGACGCCGCCCGAGGTGCCGGGCGCCACCAGCGCCGTGCCCGAGGTCGTGGCGACGGTCGCCCCACAGCCGGTGGCGAGCGCCGCGAGCGTCACGAGCGCGGCGAGGCCGCCGGCCCTCATCGCGCCAGCTCCACGCGGACGCCCAGCGTGATCGCCAAGGTCGTGGCGGTGAACGGCGCGCCGGCCGGGTCGGCGGTCGCGAACAGGCCGCTGACGACGGTGCCATGCACCTGCTCGACCGCGATCCGCAGGTACGGCGCCAGCCGATCGGCGGCCAGCGCCACCTCGAGCCCAGCGCCCAGGCCACCGGCCAGCTCGGTCTCGCCCAGCTCGCCATCGACGGGGCCGCCGAACGCCGAGGTCGACAGCGACAGCGCGTAGCTGAGGTACGGCGTCAGCTCCATCGGCGCGCGCGGGAGGCGCCAGCCGATGGCGACGATCGACCGATCCCCCAGGCCGAGGTCATCGGGCTCCATCGCGGCGTCGCCGCGGCGCTCGCGCACCGCGTAGGAGGTGAGCCCCATCTCCAGGAACCCGACCAGCGGACCCCGGCGGCCCACGAGCGTCAGCTCGCCGGTCTGCTGCTCGACCGACAGCTGGCCGGCGCCGTCGGCGCTGGTGGCGTGCCCGAGCATGGACGTGGTCGACGCGCCGACGCCGTAGGTGGCGCACCCGCTCAGGCTCACCACCGCGAGGACCCTGCGCATCTCTCCACGATAGTGAACCCGCGGCCGCGGCGACAAGGGGACGCGGCCAGATCGTGCGCGCGAGCGGGCGCTACTTGCCCAGGTGAGTCTGGAGCCCGTTGTAGGCGGCGGTCACCCGCATCGACAGCTCGTTCGCGGCCTTCTGCTTGGCCGGGTTCCCGGCGTGCATGTCGGGGTGGTACTTGCGCATGAGCTTGCGGTAGGCGCTCTTGACCTCGCCCAGATCGGCGCCGGGCGACAGGTTGAGCGTCTTGTACCAGTCGGCGACCTGGGCGTCGCTCGACGGCTTGCCGCCGGAGGTGGTGCCGCTGCCGCTGGCGCGCCGCTGGGACGAGCCGTCGCCGGCACCTGCGGTCGAACCGGCGCCGGCCGCGGCCTTGGCCTTCATGCGCCGGAACGCCTCGTCGGCCGCGCGTCGGTCAGCGGCCGCCCGCTCGGCCTTGGCGCCGCCGATGCGGCGGGCCCGCTCCGCCGCCAGCCGCGCGCGCTCGGCGCGGCCGCCGGTGCCGGCCAGCTTGGCCATCGGCGACGCTCCCGGCTCGCCCCGGCGGGCTTGCTTGCGCAGCGCCAGCTCGCCCTCGAGCGCCGCCGCCTCGACGCTCGACAGCGGCTCGTCGTCGACGATGACCAGCGAGGACAGCGTGGACAGGCCGGCGCGGGCGCTCTCCAGGATCCGGCGGGTCAGGCTCACCGGGCTAGGATAGGACAGCGCGCACCTGATCGCACCTCGCCCGGGTCGGAACCCAGACGGGCCGCTCGGCAGCTGGGGCGCGCGCCAGATCGGCGCGCTGGTACAGTCCTTGCTCTGCCCGGCGCCATGCTCGACGCCACGCCCGACACCATGGACGACGCCTCTCCCACCCCCGAACCCTCGCCGCCCACGGTCACCCTGGTCGGCAGCGATCCGGCGACGCTGGGCACCGGGTACCTGCTGTGCATCGAGGACGGCAGCTCCCGGACCGTGCCGTTGCCCAGCGACGGGGACCTGACCATCGGCCGGGATCCTGGGTGCTCGATCCGGCTGGCCGACGCACAGGTGTCGCGGCGGCACGCAGTGATCGCGGCTCTCGATGGTGGCCTTCGGGTGACCGATCTCGACAGCCGCCACGGCACCTTCCTCAACGGCGAGCGGCTGGTCGGCGCCCACCGGCTGCTGTCGGGGGACGTGGTGACGCTAGGCGCCGCGGTGCTGGTGGTGCACCGGTCGGCCCGGGCGGTCGGGGTGCGCACCGTCGTCGAGCCCGCCGCGCTGACCACGCGGCTCGAGATCGAGCTGGACCGCACGCTGCGCTACGGGCGCGCGGTGGCGGTGGCGGTGGTGCGGATCGCCGCCGACGCCGATCGCGGGCGGCTGGTGACGGGCCTGGCCAGCCACCTGCGGCCGATCGACGCCGCAGCGTTGTTCAGTGGGCGCGAGCTGGTGGTGGTCTTGCCCGAGCTGTCGGCGGCGGCGGCGACGCTGGCGGCGGGCCAGGTGCTGGCGATCGTCGGCGGCGGCCAGGCCGGCCTGGCCACGGCCCCCTACGACGGCTGCGACGTGGACACGCTGCTCGGGGCAGCGCGCGGCGCGGCGGCCTTGGCGGCGCCGGGTGCGGTGGCGCCCGCCACCGCCGACGTGCTGCGGGTCAACCTGGGCGATCGCGTCATCGTCGCCGCCGACCCGGCGATGCGGCGGCTGTACGAGCTGATCAAGCGCCTGGCGCGCAGCGACCTGCCGGTGTTGGTCCACGGCGAGACCGGCAGCGGCAAGGAGCTGGCGGCGGCGGCCATCCACCACGGCTCGGCCCGGGCCGCGGGCCCGCTGGTGTCGATCAACTGCGCGGCGCTGCCCGAGACCCTGGCCGAGGCCGAGCTGTTCGGCCACGAGCGCGGCGCGTTCACCGGCGCCACCCAGCGGGTCGGCCTGCTCGAGGCAGCGTCGGGGGGCACCGTGTTCCTCGACGAGATCGCCGACCTGTCGCCCGCCATCCAGGCCAAGCTGCTGCGCGCGGTGGAGGTCGGCAAGATCACGCGGCTGGGCGACACCCGCGAGCGGGCCATCGACATCCGGCTGGTGGCGGCGACCCACCGCGATCTCGCGCTCGAGGTGGCGGCCGGGCGGTTCCGCCAGGACCTGCTGTTTCGGCTGAACGCGGCGCGGGTGGTGGTGCCGCCGCTGCGCGATCGCCGCCGCGAGCTCGTCCTCCTGGCCGACCACTTGCTGGCGGCGGCGTGCGCGCGGCTGGGACGCGCGCCGCTGGCCTTGTCGAGCGACGTGGTGCGGGCGCTGTACGCCCACCGCTGGCCCGGCAACGTGCGCGAGCTGAAGAACGTCATGGACTACGCGGCGGCGGCGGCGCAGGACGCGGACACCGTCGAGCCATGGCACCTGCCCGAGGAGCTGGGCGCGCTGGCCGGCGAGGACAGCGCCGCGGCCGGCGAGGAGGCGGCGGGGGGCGACGGTGACGGCGCGGCGGCCGAGGACACCGGCGACACCGATCCGTCGGCCGCCCCGCCGGTGCCGTCGCGGTTCCGGCCCATCGACGACGAGGTGGCCGAGCTCGAGCGGACCCGGATGGTCCAGGCCCTCATCGCCAGCGGCGGCGTGCGCAACCGCGCGGCCGCGCTCATCCAGATGCCGCTGCGCACCTTCGTCACCAAGTTCAAGCGCTTCGCGATCCAGCCCAGCGAGTGGGAGCGGTGACGACGCGGTGATCGACGCCGCCGACTTCGGGGAGTACCAGGTCGTGCGTCCGCTCGGCCGCGGCGGCATGGGGCGGGTGTACCTGGGCCACGACCCGGTGCTCGATCGGCCGGTGGCGATCAAGGTCATCTCGGCGACGGCGCCCGGCGCGGCGGCGCGCGAGCGGTTCTTGATCGAGGCGCGGGCCATCGCCCGGCTGGCCCACCCCAACGTGGTCGCGGTGTACCGCGCCGGCCAGACCAGCGACGGGCGGCCGTTCCTGGTGCAGGAGCTGATCCGCGGCCGCAGCCTGGACCTGCTGCCGCTGCCGCTGCCGGCGGCCGAGGTGCGGCGCATCGGCGTGGAGATCGCGCGCGGGCTGGCGGCGGCCCACCGGCGCGGCGTGCTGCACCGCGATCTCAAGCCGGCCAACGTGATGATCACCGACGACGGCACGGTGAAGCTGCTCGACTTCGGCCTGGCCAAGCTACGGCCGCTCGAGGACGAGCGCGCCGCGCTGGCGCTGACGCCGGTGGCTGGCCAGCGGCCGGAGGAGGAGGGCGTGGCGGTGACGGCGACGGCGGCTCCGGGTCCGGCTCCGGCTCCGGGTCCGGCTCCGGCTCCGGCTCCGGCTCCGGCTCCGGTCGCGGCGACTCCGGGTCCGGGTCCGGGTTCGGGTCCAGGCGCGGCGACGGTGGATCCGGTGGGCTCCGTCGACGAACGTCCCGACGGCGGCCCGCGCGCGGCGGCCACCGCCGAGGTCACCCTGACACAGCCTGGCGCGGTCATGGGCACGCCGCGCTACATGGCGCCCGAGCAGTGGCGCGGCGAGCCGGCCACCGAGCGCACCGACGTCTACGCGCTGGGCGCGCTCTTGTTCGAGCTGGCCTGTGGTCGACCGGTGCATCCGACCCGGGACGTGGGCGCGCTGCGGGCCGCGGTCCTCGACGGTGACGCGCCGGCTTTGGCCACTCGGGCGCCCGCCATCGACGCGGCGCTGGCCGCGGTGGTCGACCAGGCCCTGGCGCGCGATCCGGCGCGGCGGCCCGCCAGCGCCGACGCCATGGCCCAGGCCCTGGCCACCGCGGCCGCAGGCGCGACCCTGGCCCACGTCGACAATCCGTACCGCGGCCTGGCCGCGTTTGGCGCCGACGACCGCGCGCTGTTCTTCGGCCGCGGCGCCGACGTCGGGGCCATCGTCGACCGGTTGCGTGGCGAGCAGGCCGTCATCGTCGTCGGCGACTCCGGCGTCGGCAAGTCGTCGCTGTGCCGGGCCGGGGTGCTGCCGGCCATCGCCGCTGGCGGGCTGGGCGGCGCGCGCACCTGGACCACGTGCACGGTGCGGCCCGGCGCCGATCCGGTCGGCCACACCCTGGCCGTCCTGGGCGCGACCGCCGACGACGACCTGGCCGCGGCGCTGACCGCGGCCACCGGCGCCGACCGGGGTCTGGCGCTGTTCGTCGACCAGGCCGAGGAGCTGATCACCCAGTGCGCGCCGGCGGTGGCGGCCGCCTTCGCCGCCGCGCTGGTCGACGCGCTGGCGCGGGATCCCGGCCTGCGGGTCATCGCCTCGGTGCGCGGCGACTTCGTCACCCGGCTGGCCGAGGTGCCGGGGCTGGCGGCGCTGGTCACCCGGGGCCTGCACCTGGTCAGCCCCCTCGACGAGCGGGGCCGGCGCGAGGCCATCGTCGGGCCGGCGCTGCTGGCCGGCGTCACCTTCGACGCCGCGGCCGTCGACGCGCTGGTCGCCGACAGCGCCGGCCGGGGTGGCCTGCCGCTGCTGCAGTTCGCGCTGACCCGGCTGTGGCAGGCCCGGGACCCCGCGTCGCGCGAGATGTCGCTCGTCGACGTCGCGGCCATCGGCGGCGTCGCCGGCGCCCTGGCCCGCCACGCCGACGGGGTCATCGCGGCGCTCAGCCCGGAGCGCCGGGCCATCGCACGGCGGCTGCTGACCGCGCTGGTCACCGCCGACGGCACCACCGCGATCTGCGACGCCGCCGACCTCGCCGTCGCCGGGCCCCAGGCCCGGGCCGTCCTCGACGCGCTGGTCGACGGCCGGCTGGTGGTCGCCCGCGACGGCGCCGCCGGGGCCAGCTACGCCCTGGCCCACGACGCGCTCATCGTCCACTGGGCCACGCTGGCGGGCTGGCTGGCCGACGACCTCGGCGCGCGGGCCCGGCGCCAGCGCCTGGCCGCCGCCGCCAGCGAGTGGGCCCGCCTGGGCCACGGCCGCGATGGCCTGCTCACCGGGCGCCCGCTGGCGGACGCCCTGGCCCTCGACGGGCTGTCGGCGCGCGAGCAGGCGCTGGTGACCGCGTCGCGCCGGGCGGTGATCCGGCGGCGCACGGTGGCGATCGCGCTGGCCGCCCTGGCGTTGGCCGCCGTCGTCGGGGTGTGGCTGGGTACGCGGTGGGCCAACCAGCGGGCCCGGAGGCGCGCCATCGCCGGGCACCTGGCCCAGGCCGACGCCCTCGCCCGCACCGCCGCCGACGAGCGCGCCGCCCTCGACCGCCTGCGCACCCAGGCGTTCGCCGACTTCGATGTCGCGTACACCACGTTCCTCGACGCCGACGACGACGTGGCCGACGCCAGATGGCGGGCCGCCACCGCGCAGCTGGTCGCGCTGCGCCGCACCCTCCAGGCCGAGGCCAGCGCCATCGAGTCCGCGCTGCTGCTCGACCCGCGGTCGGCGGTGCGCCACCGCATGGCCGAGGTGCTGTACCAGCTGACCCAGCTGGCCGACCTCCAGCACGACGCCGTGGCGGTGGCCGAGCTGCGCGGTCGCACCCACACCTACGCGCCGGCGGTGGACGCGCGGTGGGACGCGCTGGCCACCCTGACCATCGACGTCTCGCCGCCGGCCGACGTCACCGTCCGCTGCCGCGTGCCGGGCGCCGAGCCCCGGGCGCTGGGCGCGCCGGTCCTGATCGCCACCGGCCCCCACCACCAGGTGACCGTGCCGCCCACCACCTGCGTCGTCGAGGCCCGCGCCCTCGGGTACGTCGACGTGCGGGCGCCGGTGCTCCTGGCGCCGGCCGAGGCCTTCGCCGTGACGCTGACGCTGCCGCCGCGCGAGGCCCAGCTCCCCGGGTTCGTCTTCGTCCCGGCCGGGCGCTTCCTGCGCGGCGCTCCGGACCCGGACGGCGTCCGCACGTCGCTGGCGGCCCCGCCGCAGCACCCGGTGCAGCTGGGGGCGTTCTGGATCGCTCGCCACGAGGTCACCCTCGACGACTACATCGCCTTCCTCGACGCGCTGGCGCCGGAGGAGCGCGAGGCGCGCCGGCCCCGGACCACCTCGGGCTACGCCGGCGGTGTGGCGCTGACCCAGGACCCCGACGGCACCTGGGTGTTCACGCTGAGCCTCTCAGAGATCACGTACCGCTTCCGCCGCGATCAGCGGTTCCGCTACCAGCGCCGGACCCGCCGCGCGGAGCAGGACTGGGGCCGGTTCCCGGTGGCCGGCATCACGCTGGCCGACGCCCGTGCCTACGCCGCGTGGCTCGACGCGACCGGGCGCATCACCGGCGCCAGGTTGTGTACCGACGCCGAGTGGGAGCGCGCCGCGCGTGGCGCCGATGAGCGGCGCTATCCCCACGGCGACGTCCTCGGTGAGGACGATGCGAACCGCGACCGGACCTACGGCCAGGTGCCGGTCGCGTTCGGCCCCGATGAGGTCGGCAGCCACCGCGCCTCCGACAGCCCGTTTGGGGTCCACGATCTGACTGGCAATGTCCTGGAGTTTGTCGACAGTCCGAGCCACGTGATCATCGTCCGGGGCGGGGGCTGGTACAACGGCAACCTCTCGTTGCTCGTCACGAACCGTTGGTTTGGTGAACCCACCATGCGCGACGCGATCACCGGTATTCGAGTGTGTGCGACGTCGCGCTGAATTGGCCTGGCGAGGCACGCGCGCTCCATCGGCGCGCCGAATCAGCGTTGGCGTCGCCAAGGACCCGTTACTCCCGCCAGAAGAGGGACCCCGGGCGGCCAGGGCGGTGGCACGGCTCATGCTGAAATGGCGTGCATGAAGACGACCGCTGGGTTCTCCATGTTGTTGGCGCTCGTGGGTGCGTGCGCCGAAGCCCCGGAGCTGGGATCGCACCTGGGTGCAGCCGGCCCCGGCGACGGTACCCGCGAGCAGGGCCGCTTCCTGCTCGGCGAGCTGGCCGACGCCATCCCCGGGCGCCTCCCGGGCGTCCACTTCGCCGCCTCCTCCGCCGTCACGCTCGGCACCGGCCCGGCGACGCTGGCGGTCGGCTCCTTCCCGGCGCAGAGCGATGGCCCGTGCCTGAGCGTCGTCGGCGGTCCCCCGGGCTCGTCGTGCGCCTCGGCCAGCTTCACCAACGCCGTGCTGACGGCGGTCGGCTCGGCGGTGCCGCGGCTCCGTATCCGGTCGTCGCTGACCTTCACCACGCCGGGGCTGCCGGGCCAGCGGATGACCGGCTACGTCGTCCAGCAAAACGCGGCGTGGGCGACGCCCGGCGCGCCGCCGTCCTGGGCCCCGTATTGCGTCGGCGGACGCCTGGCCTTTCCGCTGGCGGGGGAGGTCAACCGCGACGGCACCTTCGCCCCGTTCGCGGCGGCCATCAGCTTCGCGTGCAGCGAGTTCCTGGCGGACGGCACCAAGCCGGTCGACCTGATCGATCTAACTGGCAACGGCGTCGCCGGCAAGGCCATGGCCTGGGCGTTCATCCCCGACAGCAGCGGCTTCGACGGCACCGGCACGGCGATCGATGGCCGGGAGCTCCACGCCGTCGCCGTCGGCGCCGGCCGGGCCGACTACTGCCGCAACGGTGTGCCCCACACCCTCGACGCCACGTCGATCCAGATCGAGGATCTGGTGACCGGCAACCTCGCGGTCAACCTCGATCCTGCCGACTGGCCGGGGACCAACCCGGTCTCGACCACGCCCGTCGATCCCACGGTGTTCGCCACCGAGTCGGTGTGGGGCCGGCTGTCGGCCAACGGCCACCCGGTCTTGCTGTGCCTGTCGAAGGCGCGCTGGCAGTCGCTGCCGCCGGCCGACCGCTGCGTCGGCGGCAACATCATCCGCGATCCGCGGGTCCACCTCGGCGACGCCGCCGATGCCGTCTTCTGCGACGACGCCGCCCTGCTCACGCTGACCGGGCTCGGCGCCGTGGCGGTGGTGCGGTCGCAGTGGAACGACCTGGGCTTGTGGCGCTGGCACAAGGCCTCGGGCGACTACTACACCACCACGGTCGGGCTCTACGGTGGCACCAAGGTCAGCACGCCCCCCGCGCCGGGGTACGAGGTGGTGCCGGCGCCGGAGCTCCAGGGCACGCTCATGACCTCCGTCGGCAAGGACATCGTCACCGCCGATTTCGGCGTCGCCGCCGGCACCTTCGTCGAGCTGCAATCGTGCCGCAAGAGCGCCGGCGGCGACTGGGCCACCGATCGCGTGGCGTGGCTGTCCAGCCACGGCTACACCACCGACTGCAAGACCGAGGGCTACGTGTGGTCGACCCCGCCCGCCGCGTCCCTCCTGGCCGGCGTCGGCCTGACCGCCATCGAGCTCAAGCGCTGGTCCAACGGGAGCGGCGACGTCACCGCCTCGGTCGCCAGGCCGACCACCGCCCACAGCGCCGGCGGCGTCATCGGCTGGATCCTCGCCCCCGCCACCTGGTAGCGCCGGCCCGCGGTCCGCGCGCGTCCAGGCCTACCGATCGCCGACGTAGTGGAAGTACTCGATCACCAGGGCGAGGTTGCCGGCGCGCAGGAGCACGTAGGGCGGCACGAAGGTCGCGGTCACGCCACCGCGATCGGCCGTCGCGCCGACGGGCACCAGGAGGTAGTCGAGGGCCGGCCACTGCACGGGTGTCCACATCGGATCGGCTCGCGCCCAGGTGCGCTGGCTCATGACGGGACGCGCCAGGGCCGGCGGATCGAAGTACGGCACCGAGATGCTGGTCGATAGGACCCGGACGGGCCGGTCGACGTCGGCGGAATCCGACACACCCTGGATGCGGGGGTACGCGGCGGCGCGACCGAAGGTCGCCAGGAGCCACGCATTGGCAGCGGCGTCAGGCTCTTCGCGGATGCCGAAGCCGCGGGCCGCGAGGCTGTCGGTGATCGCCTCGAGCGCACGCTCGGCGTCGGCCTGCGTCCTGGCGGGCTCGTACGACCTGTCCCAGAACATGGCCGGAGGGGCCTGGCCCGGGCGGCGTTCGATCGTCGAGACCGCTGGGCCGTGGCGGGTCGGGAAGCGCCGCACGTAGGTCCAGTGGTCGACGAAGCAGGAGTCGTCGTGGACCACGAGGTGCGGCGTGCAGTCGAGCTCGAAGAAGGCCGCCACGCTGGCCTGCTCCTCCGAGATCGTGCGGGCTGTGCCGCCGTATACGTGCGCGCGCGAGTCCTCTTCGGCTTGCAGATGCCGCTGACGATACGCGACGGAGAAGTCCTGAGCACGCCACGTGAACATGCGCTGATCAAAGCGGCCGAAGGCGTCGCGGCTGATGGCCGCCGCGGTGGCCGCATCGAGCGCCTGCGCCGGCTCCATCGCGAGCTCGCGGTAGATCGACGCGACCAGCTGCGCGGGTGGATCGACGCCCATGATCTGCCACTCGCGCAGCGACTGGAACACGAACAGGTCCGGTCGCTGCCGCAGCGCGGGCGTCTGCCACCAGCGCTGCCACGGCGGGAGCGGGCGCCACGTCGGCGACACCGACTCGTTCCAGGCGACCGGATTTACCGTGTCGTGGTTGCCGGGCGTCGTCGGGGTCGCGGCCCGGGTCATCTGCCAGTAGATCAACAGCCGCTCGGCGAGGGAGCGATCGTCCTTTGGGTCGATGTCCGTGGCCGCTACGTGGAGGTCGGCGATGTGTGCGGCCAGGCGCGCCCGGGCGTCGGCCTGGCGCTCCGGTGGGAGAGACAGGAGGTCGTCGAAGGCAGCCGTTGCGGCCGCAGTGTAGCTGCCCTTCAGTTCGTCGGCCTTTTTGCCGAGCGCGTCTTCCGCTTTCTGAAACGCGGCGCCAACCAGGTGCGCGCCGTCGACCTGCCCGCGGTCGTAGGCGGCGCGCATCGAAGCGCTGGCGTCCTCCCCGGAGAAGATCGCTTCGAAGATCGTCCCGCCGATCGCCTCGAGGGTGGCGCCAATGATGAGCCCCGCCACGCTCCCCACCGGCCCGGCGAGCGCGGTCCCAACGGTGGCGCCGGTGAGCGAGACGGCGCCGCGCCCGACTACCCGGGTGACGGTGGTGCCGGTGTGCCATCTCGCGGTCGCGGACACCGCGTCGGAGACCACATTACCGAACGCGTTCTCCATGACGGCGGACGCGAACGATGGGTCCGCTGCGGCCGTGGGGACGGCTGTCTGGCGAGGCTCCGCCCCGAAAGCGGTGGCCAGCCAGTCCGCCTCGAGGGAGGCGACCGACCGCGGCAGCGTGCTCTCGGCGACCGTCGCGAAGTAGTCGACCAGGTTGCCGCGGGTCCACTCCAGCCGGGCGGTCAACAACGCGCCACCCGCATCCAGCCAACGCTGCCGGAGATTGGCGGCGTCGAGAAGATCCGTCGACGTATACGTGGTGGGCGTGGGAACAAACGGTCTGGGTACGCGAGCCCCGACGGTGGGGTCTGCTGGGTGTCTGGCGGGCGCCGGGCCGCGTCGGGCGTGGAGGCGACTCATGGTAGTGGGGAGTACCTAAGCGCGGACGCGATGGCTGCGCGAATCGAGGCCTCGAGGTCTGGGACGGGGTCACTGGCAATGCACGTGACGCGGATGCCATGGATGTCGGCGTCCTTGGCGTAGCGTGCACAGGTCTCTTGCGAGATCAGGGTATTCGCCAGCTCGACCTTGCGCAGCGCTGGCAGGCTGGCGAGGACGCCGAGGTCGCGCTCGGTGACCAGGGTCTGCTTTACTTCGAGGTCTCTCAAACTCGGCAGCCCACGCAGGGGCTCGAGGTCTCGCACCAGCAAGTCGCTCACCCAGAGCGAATCGAGGTGGCGGAGGCTGCGGAGCGGCGTGAGATCTACGACAGGCAAGGAGCCGATCATCAACGACCGGAGGTTGGCGAGGTCCGCAACGGGTGCGAGGTCGCGGATCGGCGCGGCGATGAGAACGAGGCGCTCCAGCGCCATGAGCGGGCGCAGGGCTTCCAGGTTGGAGACCTTGGTCGTCCGGAGATTTAGCGAGGTCAGCGCCGTCAGACCGCGCAGCGGGGATAGATCTGTCACCGGGGTATCGGAGACGTCGAGCGTCCGCAAGCGGGCGAGCCCGGCTAGCGGGGTCAGGTCCGAGATGCCGCATCGGCTGACCTTCAGGGACTCCAGTGTGGTCAGGCCCGCTAGCGGGGCCAGGGTGTCGATGAGCATGGAGGCCGGGCCGACCTCCAGCTCGCGCAGCTCGTGCAGGCTCGCCAGCGGCGCCAGGTCGAGCAGTGGGCGATTGCCGCGTCGGTTGTCGATCGAGAGCCAGCGGATGTTGGGCAGCCGCGCCAGGGGCGACAGGTCACGGATATCGCCACGGACATTGAGGGCGATGGGCTTGGTGCCCCCGACCAGCTTGCTGACATCGATGGACCCGCCGTCCGGCACGTCGATCGAGATCCACAGCGGTGGCGGATCGACCACGCGTGGGGGCGGCCCCTGGGGCGGCGCGTCGTGGCGTGGCCAGCGCCAGCCGATCACCGCTGCTACAGCGCCAAGCACCGCCAGGAGCACCCATCGTCGTCGTCCCCTCGACACGGCCGGAGCCTACCAGGATTCCCTCTCGTGTAGCGTGCAAGAATCACTTCGCAACCGCGCTGGAGAGTAGGCTGTTCGAGGATACTGCATGCGTGGCAGACAGCGGGGCGATTCGAGACATCGGCGAGACGTTGGTGGATCTCGTGAGGGGCGCAACGGCAGGCGTCGTTGACCCAGCCAACGTACGCGTGGTGGCGCCGCGAGATCTGGAGAACTTCGACGGCGGCGCCGAGCTGGCCATCACCGTCTTTCTGTATCGGGTTGGCATCGTCAGCGAGATGCGCAACGGGACATTCCGGACACTCCCCGACGGCAGCCAGCGTCGTCCGCCGCTGCCACTCGAGCTGGGCTTCATGGTGACACCGTGGGCCAAGGACGCGAGCCAGGCCAACTACCTGGCCGGCGTGATCGTGCGGACGCTGTACGATGCCGCGAACCTGAGCAGCGCCCAGCTGCGCGGGGCGGGGTGGAACCCGCAGGACTCGGCGCAGATCGTCTTGGAGTCGTTGCCGATCGCCGATCACTTCCGTGTCTGGGACTCCGCGCGAGTCCCCTATCGCACCTCGCTGGCGTACGCGGTGCGAGTCATCGGCATCGATTCGACCGAGCGTTTCCACGCACCCCGGGTGGTCGACGTGACGGCGGCGATCGGCGGTCGGGGCCAGCAGTCCTGACCCGACGCGCCGCCGGGCCATGTCGGCTCGGCCAGTCAGGTCCGCTGCGCGGCGGCGCGATGGAGCGCTTCGTCGACGACCGAGCCGTGCTTGGCGAGGACGCGCCGGACGCCGCGCGCCAGGTGTGACTCGCCGATGGGGCCGTCGTCGCTGGCGGCCAGCATCGCCGCGCCGAGCGCGGCCTGGAGGATGTCGCCGCCCGAGAGCGGGTACTCGCGCGCGAGGCGATCGATGACCGACTCGAGGCCTGCGTCGCGCGGCGCGGTCGGCGGGAGCATGCGGTGCCACAGGCGGCGGCGCTCGTCGACATCGGGCATGGGGAACGTGACCGCGACCTGGAAGCGGCGCAGGAAGGCCTCGTCCAGGTCGCCCTGGCGGTTGGTGGTCAGGATCGAGATGCCACGATGGCGTTCGATGCGCTGCAGCAGGTACCCCACCTCGAGGTTGGCGTAGCGATCGCGGGCGTCCCGGACCTGGCCGCGTCGGCCGAACAGCGCGTCGGCCTCGTCGAAGAGCAGCACTGCACCGGTGGCGACCGCGGCGTCGAACACCTCGGCGAGGTGCTTCTCGGTCTCGCCGATGTACTTGCTGACCAAGCGTGCGAGATCGACGCGATAGAGGTCGCGGTCGAGCTCGCCGGCCACGAGCTGCGCGGCCATCGTCTTGCCGGTGCCTGGCTTGCCGGCGAACAGCATGGTCAGCCCGTCGGCGCCGCCGACGCGGCTGGCGAAGCCCCACTGCTCGAACACGCGGGCGCGGTGCCGGGTCCACGCCAGCGCCAGCTCGAGCTCCTCGGCGACCCGCGCCGGCACGATCAGGTCATCTCGCCCGACCCGGGTGGCGATCGGCGTGGCGAGGGCCGCGAGGCGCGGCTGGAGCGCTCGGCACGCTCGCGCCGCCACGACGTCGAGGCGCTCCTCCGGAGACCGCACCTGGACCGCGCGGGCAGCGGCGGCGACGTCGCCGCTCTGGCCGTGGAACCGCGCCGCGAGCTCGTCGGCGAGGGCCGGCGCGGCGGCGAGCTCCGGAACGAGGTGGCGCCACAGCGCGGCGCGGCTGCCGCGGCTGAGCCCGCCGATCTCGATCACCATGGGCGTGGGCGTGACGGCGCCCAGGACGATCGGCAAATCGTCGGGGGCGACCGCGATCACCAGCGGCTGTGCCAGGCCGGCCAACCCACCGAGACCGGCGCGGAGTTCGCGCCGGTGCTCGCCGTCGCCGCCGCCGTCGGCGCCGAGCTCGAGGAAGCCGAGCGCGTCATGCCAGCGAGCGCGGCGTCGCACGGTGCGCGCGGCGGCGAGCACGTCCGCGCGCGCGTCGACCGCGACCAGCGGCCGGCCCAGCTGGCTCGCCGCGGCGTGGGCCCAGCGGCGCCGGCCGCTGCCAGCGGGGCCGCACAGGACCAGCGGGCCGCGGCCCCACGCGCGGGCCCAGGCATCGAGCAGGGCGAGCTGCGCGGGCGCGCCGACCAGCGCCGCGCGCGCGTCCGCGGCAACGGGATCGAGCTCGTCGTCGGGCCTGCGCTCGCCCGCGAGGACCGCGACGCGGTCGCCCGCGCAGCGGATCGTCCGGGACACGATGGGGCCGTCACCCACGAGCTCGAGCAGGTGGTCCCGCACCGCCAGGCCGTCGAGGAGCGCCGCCGGCGTTGGTCGCTCGCGCGGGTGTCCCGCGACCGCCAGTGCCAGGCTGACCGTCGGCCACGGCGCATCGGCGAGCGCGCGGATCGCGACCGCGAGCTCGGGGACCCACTCCGCGGCGACCGCCAGGACCAGCGCGGCGTGCTCGACCGCGTTGAGGTCGAAGCGGGCAGCCGCCAGCGCGAGCGCCGCCCCGGCGGGCGGTGCCGGACGAGGCTCGACCGGTGGGGCGTCCCGGCCGCCCAGGGCCAGGAGGATCGTGCGAACCCGCGCGGTCGCATCGGTGAAGCAGGTCCGCGACGCGGTGAGATCCATCCGGTGATCTAACGCCACCGCGCGGCGCGGCGCTACGCAACCGGCGCGGGCACGCGTGCCCCGGGCCCGACGCCACGGCCGGGCCAGGGAGCGCGCCGTCGTCGCGCGCGAAGGTGGCGCGCGCCTGGCCTGCGCGCGTGTCGCACCGTCGCCACGGCGCGCGTGGGCCGATCGTCGACGGCATGGGCCGTGCTCTAGGGGTCGTCCAGCACGAGCACCAGCGCGGCCACGTCGGTCGCCCGCTCGGCAGGAGCTCTCTCATGACCCGCACCTTCGTCACGTCCACCCTCGCCGCTCTCGTCACCACCTTCGCGGTCGGCTGCGTCGACGCGCCCGCCACCACCGAGGGCGAGGCCTTCGTGTTCGGCCTGTCCGCCGACGAGGTCCTGGCCGCCAAGGCGGTGGCCCAGACCGAGATGTCCGACGCCGCCTGGCTCGACGCGCACCGCGGCGACTTCGCCTGCGCCAACTACCGCGACCTGTGCGGCATGATCGGCACCGACGCGGCGGCCGAGGTCATCGAGGCCGGCTACCGCCTGGCCATCGACGGCGCGGACCGGGCCGAGATCGTGGCCGCGCAGGACGCCGCGATCGCGGCGGCACCCCGGATCGAGTCGTCGGCGCTGTTCAACAGCAACACCGGCAACTTCACCGGCGGCAGCGGCAACAAGCGCCTGCACATCACGGCCAACGCGGTGCAGCTGTGGCCGTCGCTGGACATGCGCTCGTCGGGCGACTGCGTCTACCAGAAGAACTCGTTCGGCTGGCTGGCGTCGAAGGCCGACTCGATCACTGGCGATCTGCGCGGCACGTTCACCAGCGGCGCGACGGTCACGGTGCTCACCGACGCCGGCTCGGTGTTCAACGACAGCAAGCTCGACCTCGGCCCGCGCACCCTGGCCGCCGACGCGCTGACCACCCGGATCCACTGCTCGGCCACCGACGGCACCTGGTCGGCGTCGGGCACCGTCACGGTCACCCGCTAGCGCCACCACGGCGCCCGGCCCGGTGGCGTCACCCGGCGTCGTCGGGCGTGGGCGAGGCGCAAGCAGGGCTCGGCGCGTGATCGGCGCCGAGCCGGTCGGCGTGGTGCCGGTCGGCGACGGCGGCGTCGGCCTCGACCAGCGGCGGTCGGCCGGCGCGCACCCGCTGCTGCAGGCGCTGCAGCATCTGGACGACGCGTGACGGCGGGGCGGGAGCAGCGGCGCGAGACATCGGCGGTGGGTGAGACGCACCCAGTACCGGAAGCGTCACGCGCGGTGGGGTATCGTCGGGGGCGCGCGTGCCCGGGGCGCGCGCCCGGCGGGCTGGCTCAGCGCCCGCGGCCGCCGCGGCGCCGGCGCTTGCCGGTGCCGCCACCCGCGCCCGCGCTCCGCAGCGGCGGGGGCGTGGCCCAGGGCCGCGGCCTGCTTGGCCTCCTCGGCGGCGATGTCGGTCGACATCTTGCCGGCGACCCGGAACTGGTCGGGCTTCCAGCCCTTCTGCGCCACCACCTCGAGCTGCTTCTGCAGCTTCTTCTCCAGGTCGTCGAGGTAGTCGCGCTCGCGCGCGTTGAGAAGCTCGGCCACCTTGGGCGACGCCTCGATCTGGACCTTGTCGTTGTCGACCGAGCCGCCCGAGCGGCGCACCTCGCGCAGCACCTCGTAGGCGACGGTGGTGGTCGACTTGACCACGCCGGCGCCCTCGCAGGTCGGGCACGGCTCGGTCAGGATCTGCCACAGCGACTCGCGGGTGCGCTTGCGGGTCATCTCGACCAGGCCCAGCTCGCTGATCTTGGTGACGTTGCAGCGGGCGCGGTCGCGCTTGAGGGCCAGCTGGAAGGCGTCCCACACCTTCTTGCGGTTGCCCTCTTTGTCCATGTCGATGAAGTCGATGACGATGATGCCGCCGATGTTGCGCAGCCGCAGCTGGCGGGCCACCTCCTCGCACGCCTCGAGGTTGTTGGCGGTGACCGTCTCCTCGAGGTTGTTGTTCGAGCCGGTGAAGCTGCCGGTGTTGACGTCGATGGCGGTCAGCGCCTCGCCCTGATCGATCACCAGCGAGCCGCCCGAGCGCAGCGGCACCTTGCGGGCCACCGCCACCCGCAGGGCCGGCTCGATGTTGAAGTGATCGAAGATCGGGCGCCGGCCCTCGTAGCGCTTGATGCGCTCGGCGTAGCGCGGCAGGAACGTCTCGGTGAACCGCTTGATGCGGACGTACTGCTCCTCGTCGTCGATGTGGACCTCGGTGGTGTTCTCCTTCACCAGGTCGCGCACCAGGCGCAGCGGCAGGTCCAGCTCCGGATAGATCAGGCCGGCGCCCTTGATGGCGTCCTCGCGCTTGCCGATCTCGGCCCACAGCCGGGTCAGATACTCGAGATCGTCGTTGATCTCCTGCGCGTCGGTGTCCTCGGCGGCGGTGCGCACGATGAACCCGCCGTGCTTGGGCCGCGACTTGTTGATGAGGTCGCGCAGGCGCTTGCGCTCCTTGTCGGAGGCGATGCGCCGCGACACGCCGACCTGCCCGACCGCGGGCATGTAGACGCTGTAACGGCCGGGCAGGGACAGGTAGCCGGTGACCCGGGCGCCCTTCTGGGCGATCGGATCTTTGACCACCTGGCACATGACCTCTTGCCCGGACTTGAGCAGGTCCTCGATCTTGCGCTGGGCCAGGCTGCGCTTGGTCCGGGCGATGCGCGACGCGGCCGCCTCGGGCGCCTCGTCGGCGTCCTCGACGTCGGCGTCCTCGAACATCTTCTTGCCGTCGTCGGCGCCGAGCACGTCTCCGACGAACAGGAACGCGGCGCGCTCGACCTTGGGGCCGAGGTCGACGAACGCGGCCTGCATGCCGGGCAGCACCCGCGTGACCTTGCCGCGGTAGATGTTGCCGACCATGCCGCGCTCGCGCTTGCGCTCGACGTAGAGCTCGGCGAGGGCGCCCTCCTCCACGACCGCGACCCGGCACTCCGGACCCTCGGCGTTTACCACCAGAATGTTTTGTCCCATCGAAGTCTCTAAAACGGTGCGTCCCGCGTGGCCGCCCTGACATGGATGTCGTGACCAGGGTGCGGGCGTGCGGGGTATAGGTACCCTCGCGTAACACGCAACACCCGTGAATACAAGGTATTGCGGAGCGTGCTGCCACTTTGGCGCGGGACTTGCTCTACCTTTGACTGTCTGACGGGATGCCCCCCAGCAGGCAGTCTAGCTAGCTTAGTCTTCCGCCTTCTTACGCTCGTTGGTTCGCTTCGCTTGGTCTTGTCGCTTGGTCTTGTTTGGCCATGCCCTTGGGATATCCCCCCAGGGGCATCGTGCTTTTCGGCAGTAGCGTGGGTGTGGTCGAGGGTTCTCGCGCTTGTCGGTCAGTAAATTCGGCTTGTTACGCCGACGCTGGGAAGCCTGACATCAGTGTCGCAGTTGCGGCGTCTCAGGTATCGGACATCCGAAGCGCGGGTTGTGTTGCGCGGGATCGGTTCTTTTTTCATACGATCCTGACCGGCGTCCGGCCTACGGGAATCGTGCGTCCCAGGGGAAACTTCGGTCCAGCGTCGGGTATTCCTTGCCGGTGCGTCGACCGGGCGAGAACGAGCGGCAGGACCCCAGCGAGCGCGGGCGTCGCGGCCCCATCACCGAGCAGCTGCCGGCCGAGGAGCGGGCCCGCATCGAGCGGGGACGCATCCGGTTCGTCCTGGCGCTGGGCCGGGCGCTGCACCGCTACGGCACCCCGGCCCATCGGCTCGAAGAGGCCCTGGGCATCGTGTGCGGACGGCTGGGCCTGCGGGCCCAGATCATGTCGACGCCGACGTCGCTGACGTTCGGCTTCGGTGACCCCTCGGAGCTGCGCACCGCGATGATGCGGGTCGACACCGGGGAGCTCGACTTGGCGAAGCTCGAGCGCCTCGACGCGCTGACCGCGGCGGTCATCGATCGCGAGATCGACTCCGAGGACGCGCTGCGCCGGATCGAGGCGATCGAGGCGGCGCCGCCGGTGTGGGGACGCTCGGCGCAGTTCATCACCTACGGGCTCACCGCGGCGTCGATCGCGGTGTTCTTCGGAGGCGGTTGGCGCGACGTGGTGGCCGGCGGTGCGGTGGGCCTGGTGCTGGGCCTGGTGACCCTGCTCCTGCGCCGCGGCGCGCAGTCGCGCCGCGCGGTCGAGCTGGTGGGCGCGGTGGTGGTCGCGTTCCTGGCCCACGCGGCGGCGCGCCTGGATCCGGCGGTGTCGCCGGCGGTGGTCACCGTCGCTGCGCTGATCGCGTTCTTGCCCGGGCTGACCCTGACGGTCGCCATGACCGAGCTGGCGACGCGCAACCTGGTGTCGGGCACCGGGCGCTTGATGTCGGCGGTGATCGTGCTCCTGCAGCTGGCGCTGGGCGTGGCGCTCGGCGAGCGGGCGGCGGCCGCGTTGTGGCACGTCGCGGCGGTGCCGCCGGTGGCGCTGCCCCGCTACTGCGAGTGGATCGCGCTGGCCGCGGGCTCGTTGGGCTTGGTCATCGTGTGCCAGGCCGAGCGCCGCGCGATCGGCTGGATCATGCTGACCTCGCTCATCGCCTACGAGGCGTCGAACGGCGGCACCTGGCTCCTGGGGCCGGAGCTAGGCGTCCTGATCGGGGCCTTGGCCCTGGGCATCGCGGCCAACATCTACGCCCGCTGGCTCGACCGGCCCCAGCAGGTGGTCCTGGTGCCGGCGGTGATCCTGCTCGTGCCGGGCAGCCTGGGGTTCCGGGGCATGTCGTCGCTCCTGGATCGCAACACGCTGTCGGGCATCGAGACCATGGTCGCGACCTTCGTGGTGGCCATGGCGATCGTGGCGGGATTGCTGATCGCCAATGCGATCTTGTCGCCGCGCCGGGTCCTGTAGCCCGCGACGACACGCCCGAGCCTACCCAGGCGATACCCGGTCGAGCTGCTGACTTCGCCAGGCCATCACCGTAAATAGGTGATGATGGTGACCTCGCTGCGAGCGTCCACACCCACGCGCTGGGAGGCGGCGCACCCGTGACCCTGACGTCACCGCGGATCGCCTACGGCACGATCGAGGTGCCCAGCGGCTACTTCGCCTCGGCCGCGCCAGCCCTGCGCCCGGGCGACGTGCTGGGCTCGACCTACCGCGTCACCCACGTCCGCGAGCGGTTGAGCTCGGGCGCGCTGTTCGAGGCCGACGACATGGTCCTCGGCCGGGAGGTCATCATCAAGATCTCCTGGCGCGGCACCGACGGCAAGACCCTGGTCGAGGAGGCCCGGCGCCTGGCCAAGGCCGGTGAGCTGGCCGCAGCCATCTACGGCGTCGGCATCCACCAGGGCCGGCACTTCGTCGCGGCCGAGCTGATCCAGGGCGTGCCGCTGCCGGAGGTCCTGGCCACCGGCACCCGCGGCGAGGCGCTGACCGCGCTGGTGCTGGTGGCCGAGGCGGTGGCCCAGGCCGGGGCCCACCGGATCCGCATCGGCGGCGTCACCCCCGGTTCGATCGTGGTGGTGCGTGGCCGGCGCGTGGTGTTCGAGTCGTTGGCGCTCGGCCAGCTCGGTGAGGCCCACGTCAGCGGGATCGCCGACGGCGAGCTGCGGCAGCTGGGCCGGCTGGTGCGCGACACGGTCGTCGCGCGGTGTGACGGCATGCCCGCCGCGCTGACCCAGCTGCTGGCCGAGGTCGAGCGCGGCGGCTGCGACGCCGACACCTTCGCGATCGCGCTGGCGCACCACGCGGTGGCGCTGGCGCCGTAGCTCAGCAGCCGCAGTCGTTGAACGGGAAGGCGACCTCGCGGTCGGTGCCCAGGCCGCTCGCCGTCTGCTGGTAGTGGGCGGTCACCGTCGAAAAATCGCCGGGCGCGCCGATGAGCTCGAGCTGGCCCGCGGTGCCACTGTCGAGCGCGGCGGTCACCTGCAGGTCGCCCGCGGTGTCGATGAGCGTCAGCTGCCCGCCGCGGTCGGCGAACACCGCGGTCACCGCGCCCGAGAACTCGCCGCAGCCGTTGCCGACCTGGGCGCGGACCACCAGGTAGCGGCGGTCGCCGGCGGCGTAGGCGGTGACCGTCGGCGTGGCCCAGGCACCCTGGTTGGCCGGGTCGCTGGCGTAGTCGCGCTGGATGGCCGCGTACTCGGGCAGCTTGCGGAACGCGGTGACGGCGGGGGCCGCTGCGGCGCCGTCGACGGGCGTCGGCGCGAACGCGGTCACCTGGCGGCCAGCGTCGACGGCGTACACCGGCTTGCAGGCCCCGGTGACCGCCAGCTCGCCCACCAGGTACAGCGGGCCCATGGCGTAGATCTGGGCGGCGCGGTCGGCCGGGGTCACGCCGGCGTCGTCCCACTCCTGGACGGTGCCGAAGTGGGGCGTGCCGCCGCCCAGGAGGTGCAGCGCGCCGACGGTGGCGTCACAGCGCTGGCCGTCGGCGTCGTACACGGCCAGGGTCCGGGCCTGCCAGGCCGCGGCGTCGGGCGCCTTGGTCGCGGCGCGCAGGGCGTAGCGGTGGGTGCCCTCGAACGGCCCGGTCAGCGGGCCGGTGCCCCAGCTGGGATCGGCGTCGGTCGCCAGCACCACCTGGGCGTGGCCGTCGACGTCGACGACCAGGAACGGCGCGGCGGCGGCGCCGGCCGGTCGCTGGCCCCCGACCACGCTGGCCAGCATCTCCTCGCGGGCGATCTTGTAGGCGCCGGCGCCGTCGCGGACCAGCACCATCCGCTTGGGGCCCTCGTCGGAGAACGTGCCCTGGGTGAAGGTCTGCACCAGCTCGACGGTGGGCACCGCGACGCTGCCGGCGATGACGACGTCCTTGGCCGCCACCGTCATCGGCTTCTTGAACATCCGCGCGCGATCGGCCAGCCACCCGGCGCGGTCGAAGCGCCAGGTGCGATCGCCGACCCGCTTCACGCCCTCCATCTTGGCGGCGTACAGCGCGCCGTAGGCGGCCTGGTCGCCGCTGTTTTGGGCCGCCAACCAGGCGTCGACCACCGCGCGCACCGCGGCCTGATCGACCGGCGGCGCCGCCGGCGGCTCGGTCGGCGCAGGCGCTGGGGCCGGCGTCGGCGTCGGGGCTGGCGTCGGGCCGGGCCCGGGCGCGTCGGATTTCTTCTTGCAACCACCGGCGGCGGCCAGCGCCACCGCGACGCACACGAACGCGCTCAGCTTGATCATGCGCCGCAGTCTAGCCCCGCGGCCCACCCGGTGGGTGGCCGGCGCGCCGGCGTCAGCCGAGCGTGATCTCGCAGGCCGAGCCCTGGCCCGGCGTCTCGTGGATGGACACCTCGACCGAGCGCGCCACGCCAGCCGGCAGGTGCGGGGTCAGCGCGGCCACCATGCGGTCGGCCAGGTACGCCGCCAGCGCCTCGGCGGAGATGTTGTCGATCGGCAGCACTAGGGCGTCGGCCCGCGGCAGCACGTAGCGCTGGCCGCACAGCCGGAACTCCAGCTCGTCGTCGTCGCGCACCAGCTGGTAGAACGGGTTGGCCGACGCCACCAGCACGCGCTCGCGGAACTCCTTGCACAGCGCCGCCAGCGCGTCCTTGATGGCGGCGAACGGGATCATGTTTTGGAACCCGACGTCGTCGACGACCACCGCGCAGCCCAGCTGGTAGTTGTGCCCGTGCAGGCGCTCCTTGGTGCCGTCGGGAAACACCGTCATGTGCGCGCACGAGAACTTGTACTGCTCGCGCGCCACCACGATGCGGTGACGGCGGGTGCCAGGCGGAGACGTCATCGCGGCAGCATGGCCGGGGATGCCGAGCGGCGCCAGCGCGGGCGGGGCCCGAACCGTCCGGCGCTGACCCGCCGGAATCGGCGACCGGTCACCCGGTTCCGCTTGCCGCGCGGCCGACCGGACCTACCGTGATCGGAATGCAGCACCACGGTTCACGTTGATCAGCGGCCGTCGGTCGCGGTGGACCTGTGGGGACATCGCTGCCTGGGGCATCCTGGCGGTGACCCTGGCCTGGTTCGTCGGGCCCGCGATCGCCGGGCTGGTGCTGCTCGCGCCCTGGCTGGTCGAGCTCTGGCCCGTCGTGGTGATCGCCTTCGTGCCGGCGCTAGGTAGCGTGGTCCTGCACGTCGTCGTCGGGTACAAGCGCCGGGCGCTGGCCCAGCCGCTCGCGGTGCCGGCGGCGGCCTGGTTGCGCGAGCGCGTGGCGGGGCTCGGCCTGGTCGGCATCAAGGTCACCAGGTACAACCGCCGCGGCGCCGACACCAGCTTCTACACGCCGGACGAGCAAACCATCGCGTTGGGCCTGGGCGTCTACGACAGCCACGCGCCCGAGGCCCGGGCGGTGGCGGCGCACGAGCTGGGCCACGCACTGTTCCACCTCGACCAGCCGCGCCTGTCGAGCCTGTTGCTGGCCGCGCGGCGCTGGGCCCATCCAGCCTACGCGGCCGCGCTCGGCGCGCTGATCGGCGCGGCGCTCGTGGGCGCTGGCGCCATGGTCTGGCTCGGGCTCGCGCTCGCGGTCGTCACCGTCGTGCTGCGGGCGCTGGTCCTCGTCGATGAGATCCTGGCCAGCGACCTGGCGTTCCGCCACCTGCTCGACGACGACGCGACCGCCGAGGCGCGGCGCTGCTTCGAGGATGAGCTCCGCTTCGCGCGGGCGACCTACCTGGCCGCGGCCGCGCTGGCGGTGGTACCGTTGGCGAGCAGCCCGTGGCTGGTCGGGGCGATCGGCGGCGGCGTGGTGCCCCCGACGCCGGGCCTGGCGGGCGCGCCGGCCTGGCTCGCGTCGTTCGCGTGTGCGTGCCTTGTCGTCGTGGCGTGCCACGGGCTCGTCACGCTGATCGACCGGTTCGTCGTGCGCCTGGGGCGTCTGGTGGTGGTGACCTCGATCGGCGCGATCGGGGTGGGTCCGTGGACCCCGCTGGTGCCGGTCCTGCTGATGGCGCAGCCTGGCGTTCCCCGCTGGGCCGCGGCGCTGGCGATGGTGGAGGCGTGGCCCAGGCTCGCTGCCATCGTCGAGACGGGGGTGGTCGCCGTGACGGCGTGGTGCATCCCCGCGGCCGGGGCGGGGTACGGTCCGAGGAGCCCGGGCCCGACCGACTTCAAGCGGGCCACGCCAACCGTGGGGCGACCGCGGGTCGCGTACGCGAGCGTGCTGCGCCTGCTCGCCGCGCCGCTGGCGGCTTGGTGGCTGTGGTGGGCCTGACGCGGCGCACGACGCAGGGCGTTGACGTCGACGCGGCCGTGCCCATGTTGGGGACATGGCGACCTCGACCGACCGGACCTGTCCCGCCTGTGGACGCACCAACCGCATCCCGCCAGCGCACCTGGCGGACGTCGGCGCCTGCGGCGCGTGCAAGGCCGCGCTGCCGGCGACCGCGGTGCCGCTCGACGTGGACGCGGCCCGCTTCGACGCCATCGTCGGCGCGGCGCGGGTGCCGGTGCTGGTGGACTTCTGGGCCACGTGGTGCGGGCCGTGTCGTGCCGCGGCGCCCGAGGTGGTGAAGGCCGCCGCGGCGCTGGCCGGGCGCGCCCTGGTGCTCAAGGTCGACACCGATCGCAACCAGGCGCTGGCCGCGCGCTTCCGCATCCAGAGCATCCCCACCTTCGGGGTGTTCCGCGGCGGCCAGCCGGTGGTGATGCAGCCCGGGGTCATGCCGGCGGCGCGCTTGATCCAGCTGGTCGACGGCGCCGCCGCCGCGTAGCGCGCCGGGCGGCCATGTTCGAGGCATGCGAGGCTGCCAGGGCGCGCCGCGCGCGCTATCGTGGTGGCGATGAGCGACCCGACCCGGCGACGGATCGGCGTCTCCGTGGTGGCCCTGGCCGTCGCCGGCGCCGGACTCTGGTGGTGGGAGCGCGGTGCGCGCCGCGTCGGGCGGGTGGCGCGGCCTGCGCCCGGGTCGGTGCCGTCGACGCACGCGCTCGACGTCGCCGCCCTACGGCAGGCGCTGGCTCGGCGGCGTGAGGCGATCGCGGCGGTGCGCGCGCGGCACCCGGGGCCGGGACGCGATCGGTCGACCCAGGCGATGAGCGGGTTGCTGACCGGGCTGACCACGCCGCGGTGCATCCTGGGGCCGGCGACGTTGTGCGACGACCTCGGTGACACCGTGCTGGCGTGTGAAGACGGCGACGCTTCCGCGTGCCTGGCAGTGGGGCAGTACCTGCAAGACGAGCCGCCGCGGCCAGTCATCGCCATCGCCTACTTCGTCCAGGCCTGTCGGCTGGGCGACGCCTTGGCGTGCGCACGCGAGCGTGACCTCAACGGCAACGCGCCGATGACCGCCCCGTGCGAGGACGATCCGGTGCGGTGCGCGCTGGCCGGGATGCGGATCGACGGCGACCCGGCGCTGCTCGAGCGGGCCTGCGCCGCCGGGGTCGCCGACGCCTGCGGGCACGCCTACGTGCTGTT
Source organism: Kofleriaceae bacterium (assembly GCA_041389965.1). Taxonomy (GTDB): domain Bacteria; phylum Myxococcota_A; class Polyangia; order Haliangiales; family Haliangiaceae; genus UBA2376. The sequence continues at coordinate 180,091 of JAWKQV010000007.1, forward strand.
GCGGACCGCCGCGACCGCCGCGCCGGCGGCCCTGGTCCGCGAGCGCGGCTACCTCGAGCGCGGCTGCCAGCTGGGCAACCCGATGATGTGTGCCGAGCTGGGCCGACGGCTGTCGCCGAGCTGCGGCACCGGGTGCAAGCCCGGCGAAGACTGCGCGGCCCCGTGCTTCCCCGTGGATCCCGCCGCCGCCGCCACCGCGCTCGAGATGGCCTGCCTGGCCGGGTTCGCCGAAGCCTGCGACCGGCGCGACGAGTAGCGCCGCCGGTCGTGGTTTCCGGTCTGGGTCCGGCTCCGGCTCCGGCTCCGGCTCCGGCTCCGGGGCCGGCTCCGGCTCCGGCTCCGGCTCCGGCTCCGGCTCCGGCTCCGGCTCCGGCTCCGGCTCCGGCTCCGGCTCCGGCTCCGGCTCCGGCTCCGGCTCCGGGTCCCGCTAGATCGCTGGATAACGCGACGCGTCGTTGACAAATGCCCACCTATGCTAATAATTGCGCGCGCAATCATTTGATTGGCATGTATCTTGTCTGAATCAATAGAAAATCAGCATTCTACGGCATGGGTTGTCACCAAGTTCGGCGGGACCAGCGTGTCCACTGCGGCCCGGTGGACCCGGATCAGCGAGATCGTCGGCCGTCACACGAACGCTGGACGACGGGTCTTGCTGGTCTGTTCCGCCGTGGCGGGCGTGACCAACCAGCTGGAGGCCGTGGTCGCCAGCCTGGTGGCAGGGGAGCCGACCGCCGCGCTGTTGCGGGCGCTCCGGGCCACCCACGTCGGGCTGGCGGCGTCGATGGGCATCGACCCGGCGTTGCTCGACGAGCCGCTGGCTGCGCTGGCCGCCAGGGTCGCGGCGGTCGAGGGGCGGCCCACCCCGCGTGACCGGGCCGCCATCCTGTCCTACGGCGAGGTCCTGTCCACGTCCCTCGGCGTGGCCTGGCTGCGCGGTCGGGGCGTCTCGGCGGCGTGGGTCGACGCCCGGACGCTCCTGTCTGCCGCGCCGCTGGCGCCGACGACGGATCCGGACGCCGACCTGACCGACCACTACCTGTCGTCGATGTGCACCGGCGAACCCCGGCCCGAGGTGCGGCAGGGGCTCGAGGCGCTCGACGTCGCCGTGGTGGTCACCCAGGGGTTCATCGCCCGCGGCCACGACGGCGCCACCGTCCTGCTCGGGCGCGGCGGCTCCGACGCCTCGGGCGCGTACCTGGCCGCGACCATCGAGGCCGAGGCGCTGGAGATCTGGACCGACGTCCCGGGCCTGTTCACCGCCGATCCCCGCACCGTGCCCGACGCGCGCTTGCTGCAGCGGACCTCGTACACCGAAGCCGAGGCGCTGGGCGCGCTGGGCGCCAAGGTCATCCACCCGCGCACCATCGAGCCGTGCCGGGTGTACGGCATCCCCATCCGGGTCGGCTGGACCGACCGGCCCGGGCTGCCCGGCACCCGCATCGACGGCACCCGCACTCCGCGCGGCATCAAGGCGGTGGTCGCGCGGCGCGGCCTGGCGCTCATCTCGATGTGGCGCCCGTCGACCTGGCAGCCGGTCGGGTTCATGGCCGAGGTGGCGGCGCGGTTCCATCGCCGCGGGCTGTCGATGGATCTCATCTCCAGCTCGCCGTCGGAGATCCGGGTCACTGTCGATCTGGCGGCGTTCCCGTCGGCGGCGTCCGAGCTGGCGGCGCTGGTCGAGGACCTGGCCGCGGTGTGCCGGCCGCAGCTGTTGTCGCGGGTCGGCTGCGTCAGCGTCGTTGGCGACGGCGCGGTCGCGGCCATGCTGCGCCAGGGCCTGCCGCTCGACGTGTTCGCCGACGCCCACGTCCACCTGATCAGCCACGCCGGCAACGGCGGCCACGCCAGCGTCGTGGTCGACGAGCGCGAGCTCGACCGCCTGGTGACGGCGGCCCACGCGCTCTTGGTCGCGCCGCGCGCCGCGCCGTCGGTGTTCGGGCCCGGCTGGGCCGCGCTGACCGCCCCGGCGGTGGCCACCGTCGAGGAGGTCCGGTGCCGGGCCAGCTGATCATCCGCGCCCCGGTGGCCGCCGACGCCCAGCGGATCTGGCGCGCGCTGCCGGCGATCGGCGCGCTCGAGCGCAACACCGCCTACGCCTACGTGCTGCTGTGCACCCACTTCGCGTCGACCTGCGTGGTGGGCGAGCTGGGCGACGAGCTGGCCGGGTTCGCCCTGGCCTACCGAGTGCCGGCCGCGCCCGATCAGCTGTTCGTGTGGCAGGTCGGCGTGACCCCGGCCGCGCGCGGGCGCGGCGTCGGCGCCCGCCTGCTCGACGCGGTGGTGGCCACGCCCGGCGGCCGCGGCGCGCGCTGGCTCACGGCCACGGTGACCGCCGCCAACCAGGGCTCGCAGGCGCTGTTCGCCGGGTTCGCGCGCCGCCACGCCCTGACCTCGACCACCGGCCCCGGCTTCGCCGCCGCCTTGTTCCCCGCCCCCCACGACGCCGAGCCGTGGATCCAGATCGGGCCCTTGCCGGCCGCCCCCGAAGGAGTCTCGTGAAGACCATCGAACGTCTCGAATCAGAAGTCCGCACCTACAGCCGGTCGTTCCCGACCGTGTTCGCCACCGCCGCCGGCAGCCACCTGGTCGACGTCGACGGGCGCCGCTACCTCGACTTCTTCGCGGGCGCCGGCGCCCTCAACTACGGCCACAACCACCCGGTGCTGCGCGACGCGCTACTGGCGTACATCGGCGGCGGCGGCATCACCCACTCGCTCGACATGGCCACGGTGGCCAAGGAGCAGTTCCTGCGCGCCTTCGAGGCTCGCGTGCTGCGGCCGCGCGACCTGCGCTACAAGGTGATGTTCCCGGGGCCGACCGGGACCAACGCGGTCGAGGCCGCGCTCAAGCTGGCCCGCAAGGTCACCGGCCGCAGCGCGGTGGTGTCGTTCACCAACGCGTTCCACGGCATGACCCTCGGCGCGCTGGCGATCACCGGCAACGCCGCCAAGCGCGCCGGCGCCGGCGTCACCCTGGGCGACGTCATCCGGGTGCCTTACGACGGCTACTTCGGCCCCGACACCGACACGCTGGCGCACCTCGAGGCGTTGCTGGGCGATCGGTCGAGCGGCCTGGAGCCGCCGGCGGCGTTCGTGCTCGAGACGGTCCAGGCCGAGGGCGGCATCAACGTCGCCAGCGAGCGGTGGCTGACCGGGCTGGCGGCGCTGGCCCGCGACTGCGGCGCGCTGCTGATCGTCGACGATATCCAGGTCGGCTGCGGCCGCACCGGCGCGTTCTTCAGCTTCGAGGAGGCCGGCCTGAGCCCCGACATCGTGTGCCTGTCGAAGTCGCTGTCGGGGTTCGGCCTGCCGTTCGCGGTCACCCTGATGCGCCCCGAGCTCGACGTGTGGAGCCCGGGCGAACACAACGGCACGTTCCGCGGCAACAACCACGCGTTCGTGACCGCCGCGGCGGCGCTCGAGCACTTCTGGGCCGACGATCACCTGGCCGAGAGCGTCGAGCACAAGGCCGGCATCGCCCGGACCCGGCTGGCGCGGCTGGCCGAGCGCCACGACGGCGAGGTGCGCGGCCGCGGCCTCATCCTCGGGCTGGCGCTGCCGCAGCCCGAGCTGGCGCGGCACATCGCGCGCGAGGCGTTCCAGCTGGGCCTGGTCATCGAGACCGCCGGCGCCGAGGACCAGGTGCTCAAGCTGTTGCCGCCGCTCACCATCGAGGCCGACGACCTCGCGCGCGGGCTCGACCTGCTCGACGAGGCGGCCGCGCGTGCCAGCCGCGGCGCCGGCCGCACCACCACCACCACCACCACCACCACCACCAGCCCCGACCGCATCCGCGCGGTCCCTCGCCCGGAGGCGATGCCATGATCGTACGCACCCTGTCCACCATCGAAGGCACCGAGCGCGAGGTCCGCGGCGAGACCTGGACCAGCCGCCGGCTGCTGCTGGCCGACGACCGCATGGGGTTCTCGATGCACGACACCGTGCTGTGGGCCGGCACCGACCCGCATGTGCTACCGCAACCACCTGGAGGCGGTGTACTGCATCTCCGGCACCGGCTCGATCGAGGTGATCGCCACCGGCGAGGTGTTCCCGATCGCGCCCGGCACCATCTACGCGCTCGACCAGCACGACGAGCACATCCTGCGCGCCGACACCGAGCTGCGGATGGTGTGCGCGTTCAATCCGCCGCTGGTCGGGACCGAGGTCCACGACGCCACCGGCGCCTACCCGCTGCTGACGGCGACGGGGCGCGGCTGATGGCCGGCCTGGCCACCGATCCGTACCGGTCGCGGATCGCCGAGCGCTGGGAGTTCGCGCCGCGGGTCGACCCGGTGGTGTGGCCGAGCCTGGCCGAGGCCGCGGCCACGGCCGGGCCGCTCGACGGCGCCGCGCTGGCGCGCTACGACCGCGACGGCTTCCTGGTGCTGCCCGGGCTGATCGGCCCCGACGAGCTGACCGCCCTGGTGGCCGAGACCGACCGCCTGGTGGCTGCCGCCGATCCCGGCCGCGACGACGTGGTGGTCGAGCCCGGCGGCGCCGCGGTGCGCTCGGTGTTCCGGGTCCACCGCACCAGCCCGGTGATGGCGCGGCTGTGCGCGGCGTCGCCGCTGGCCCAGATCGCCGGCCAGCTCCTCGGCGGCGAGGTCTACGTCCACCAGTCACGGATCAACCTCAAGCCCGCCTTCGCCGGCCGGCCGTTCCCGTGGCACTCCGACTTCGAGACCTGGCACAGCGAGGACGGCATGCCGCGGATGCGCGCGCTGTCGGCGTCGATCTTGCTGACCGAGAACACCCCGCACAACGGCCCGTTGATGCTGGTGCCGGGGTCGCACCGACGGTTCGTGCGGTGCCAGGGCGAGACCCCCGACCAGCACTTCAGGCAGTCGCTGCGCAACCAGGCCTACGGCGTGCCCGATCCGGCCGCGCTGACCACCCTGGTGGCCGACGGCGGCATCGCCTCGGTCGTCGGGCCGCCCGGCACCGTGGTGATCTTCGACTGCAACGTCATGCACGGCTCGGCCGGCAACATCACGCCGGCGCCGCGCCACAACATCTTCGTGTGCTTCAACAGCACGGCTAACCGGCTGGTCCGCCCGTTCGGCGGGACCCCGCCGCGGCCGGCGTTCCTGGCCGAGCGCGAGCCGCTGGCGCTGGTCGGGTAGCTCGATGTTCGAGGCCTTCGTCGTCGTCCTGACCATCGCCAACGTCCTGCCGATCTTGCCGATCGTCTTGCAGTTCACCGCCGGCTTCGATCCGCCGGCGCGCCGGAGCCTGCTGCTCCAGGCGGTGGTGGTCGGCAACCTGGTGGCGGTGGCGGCGGCGCTCGGCGGCGGCCTGCTGCTGCGGGCGACCCGGCTCACCATCGACGATCTGCGCATCGCCGGCGGCCTGATCTTGCTGGTGTTCGCGACCTACGATCTGTTGTTCAACCGCGAGCAGCGCAAGCGCCCGGTGCGCGACCAGCTGCGCGACCCGGCCGCGTCGTCGCTGGTGCCCATGGCGGTGCCGGTCCTGGTCGGGCCCGCCACGCTGGCGACGGTGATGGTGGTGGGCGAGGACCACGGCACCGCGGCGGTGCTGGTGGCCATCGGCGCCAACGCGGTCATCAACGCCGCGCTGCTGCTGGCCGCCGACCGGGTGATCGGCGCCATCGGCCCGGGCGTCGGCCGCGCCTTCGGCAAGGTGATGAGCCTCATCCTCGCGACCATGGCGGTGTCGATGGTGCGGCTGGGCGTCGCCGGGGCCATCGCGCGTGGGGTGACGCCATGACCGCCGTCGCCATCACGTTCCTGGCCTGCCTGGCCTGCTTCGCGCTGATCGGCGCAGCGTCGGTCCGGCGCAGCCAGCCGACCACCGTCGACTACCTGGTGGCCGGCCGCAGCGTGTCGCCGTGGCTCACCGGCCTGTCGTCGGCCGCCACCAACAACAGCGGCTTCATGTTCATCGGCCTGTTCGGCTTCGCCTACCGCTACGGGGTCCAGGCGATCTGGCTCCAGCTGGGCTGGATCCTGGGCGACGTGGCGGCCTGGTTGTGGGTCCACCGCCGGGTCCGCGAGTACTCGGCCGAGCACGACGTGGCGTCGGTGCCCAGGCTCCTCGGCACCGCGCCCGGCGGCCGGGTGTCGCGGCCGATCATGGTCGTGGCCGGCCTGCTGACGTTCGTGTTCTTGAGCGGCTACGCGGCGGCCCAGCTCAAGGCCGGCAGCGCCACCCTGACCGGCATGTTCGGCTGGGCCCCGTCGATCGGCGTGGTGCTGGGCGCGGTCATCGTGGTGACCTACTGCTTCGCTGGCGGGCTGCGGGCGTCGATCTGGACCGACGCCGCCCAGGCCATCGTCATGCTGGTCGCGCTGCTGGCGCTGCTGGGCTACGCCGTCGCCAGCGTCGGCGGTCCGGTCGCCCTCGAGCGGGCCCTGGCCGCCGCCGATCCGGCGCTGGTCGACTGGGTCCCCCGCTCGCTCCGTTTCGGCTTCGCCGTCTACTTCGTCGGCTTCGTGTTCGGCGGTCTCGGCGCCGTCGGCCAGCCGCACATCCTGGTGCGCTCGATGGCGGTGCGGTCACCGGCCAGCATCGCCCTCGCCGGCCGGGTGTACTTCGCGTGGTACGTGCCGTTCAGCATCGCCGCGGTCACCGCCGCGCTGTACGCGCGGGTGCTGCTGCCCGACCTGCTGGTCGGGGTCGAGCCGGGCGCCGCCGCGATGGTGGCCGAGCAGTCGCTGCCGGCGGTGGCCACGCTGCTGCTGCCCAAGGTGCTCTTGGGCGTGCTTTTGGCCGGCGTGTTCGCGGCGACCATGTCGACCGCCGACTCGCAGATCCTGTCGTGTTCGGCGGCGGTGACCCAGGACGTCTGGCCGCGGCTGGCGCGCTCGGTGGTGGCGAGCAAGCTGGCGACCTTGACGGTGGCCGCGCTGGCGACGCTGATCGCGCTGTGGGCCAGCGCCGACGTGTTCGGGCTGGTGCTGGGCGCGTGGTCGGCGCTGGGCGCGGCGCTCGGGCCGGTGCTCCTGATCCGGCTGGCGAGGTTGCCGCTGCCGACCGCGGTGGGCCTGGCGATGATGGCCGCGGGCCTGGCCACGGTGACGTGGTGGTCGCGTGGTCCCTACGCCGGCGCCGCCTTCGAGCTGCTGCCGGGGTTCGTGGTGCCGCTCGCGATCTATGGCGTGTTCCTGGCGGCCGCGCCGCGGGTCATGTCTGCGTCGCGTCGACGTTGAGCACCGGCGCGGCGTCGAGCTCGTCGGCGCTCATCAGCTCGGTCACCCGGCGCAGCGCGTCCCGCAGCTGGGTCCGCTCGGCGGCGGGGATGGCGTCGAGCCGACGGAGGAACGCATCCTGGAGCGCCGGCGGCTCGGCGCGCAGCCGGGCCCGGCCGGCCTCGGTCAGGGCCAGCGCCACCTTGCGGCGATCGTCGGTGCTGCGCTCGCGGGTCACCAGGCCGGCGGCCAGCAGCCGGTCGAAGATGCGCGACACCGTCGGCGGCGACAGGTGGACGTGGGCGCTGACCGCGGCGACCGTGACCCCGCCTGGGGTCGAGGCGATGGCCCGCAGGCACATCATCTGCGGGACCGACAGGCCCACCTCGCGCTGCAGCTTCTTCGAGTGCAACGCGATCTGGCGCACCATCTGGCGGATGCTCCGCAAGATGTCTTGCGTGGTGTCATCGCTGGGGATCACCGCCCGCAGGTTAGCTCAGTTCGGTACGCGCCGAAGGCGGCGCGCGGGCCGGTAACCGGCGCAGCGAAACCCGACGCGGCGGCCGCTGCCGAGGCTCAGGCCGCCGCCTGCCCCGCGTGGGCCGCGAGCGCGAGCTGCTCCCGGTCCACGCCGACGGCGCGGCGCCAGCCGGCGAGGGCCGCGAGCGTCGCCACCGCGTCGCCGGGATCTGCGCCGGCGTCGACGGACGTGCGCACCGCGACGATCGCTGCGGCCTCCGCGGCCAGGAGCGCGGTTGCGGCGCGGGTCGGATCGAGCGGCGGCCGGGGCACCCCGGCCAGGCCGGTCGGCCGGCGTTGCCTCGGTGTCGGCGCGCGGGCGGCCCGCGCCTCGTGGACCGCGATCGCGACGCCCAGCGCATGGGCCCAGGCCGGCGCCGGGCGCGCCACCACGGCGGCCTCGATGCCGTCGTAGACCCGGGCCGCGATGGTCCGGGGCAGCACCGCCAGGTCGTCCGATGGCGCCGCCACGAAGCCGCGGGTGGCGCGGAGCTGCGCGACCGCGTCGATCGCCAACAGCGCGGTGGCCAGCATGAACGGGCTGTCGCCACAGCGGGTCAGGTAGCGCACGGCCAGCTCGTCGAGGGCGTCGAGCACCCGCGCCTCCGAGGCCGGGGTGGCCGCCGGGTCGGGCGTGAGCAGCCGCAGGCGCAGGGTGGCGGTCCGCACCCGCCGGCCGACCTCCTCGACGGACCAGCTGGGTGCGGCGGCGGGGCTTCCTTGGTTCATGCCCGGGCTATCGGCCGGCGGCACCGCCGGTTGCGTGCGATCGAACGCACGGCCCGCGGGGCGGTGTGGCGTCGCGCGCGGCGCCGGGCGATGCTGGGCGCCGATGATCCCGCGCAGCCACGTGGCGCTGGTCTACTGCGACACCCGCCGAGCGGCGGCGTGGCGTGCCGCCTTCGTCCAGGCCGGCATCGCCGCGGTGATCGACGAGACCGTCGGCGACGACAGCGAGAAGGGCGCCTGCGTGGTCGCGGTGCCGCGCCGCAAGCTGGTGGCCGCCAACGAGCTGGTCACCGCGGTCACCCAGGGCCGCCAGGCGCTGCCAGCGGGGCGGCCCGGCGCCCGGGCGGTGATCGCGGTGCTGGTGCTGGTGGCCCTGGTGGCGGCCTCGGCCCGCATCCTGTGACCTGCTACGACGCCAGCGCGGTGGGCGCCGGCGCTGCGCCGCGGGTCGCCAGCCGGGCGGCGACCCGGCCGAGGCGCGCCACGTAGGCGAGCAGCCGATCGCGCGCCCGCTCGGCCTCGTCGGTGAGGCCGGTCAGCGCGGCGATGTTCCAGTGGCGGAGCACGATGGGCACCAGGATCTGATCGTGGTGGATCCCCAGGTCGTAGATGCCGGCCTTGGCGATGATGGCCGAGTGGCGGGCGAAGTCGGGGATGCCGGTGCCGGGCATCTTGAACTGGGTGACCACGTCGGCCATCGCCAGGATCATCGTCGACGGATCCACCGCCAGCGCCGCGGTGGTGAGGTCGCGGTAGAACAGGTAGTGCAGGTTCTCGTCGAAGGCGACCCGCGCCATCACGTCCTTGGCCACCGGATCGCCGACCTGCGCGCCGGTGTTGCGGTGGCTGATGCGGGTGGCCAGCTCCTGCAGGCACAGGTAGACGAAGCCGTGGTGCGGGCCGGGCGGGGCCGGGGCCTCGCCGCCCGACACCTGCCGCATCCGGGCCCGCTCGAGCTCGCGCAGATCGACGGCGCGGGTCACGGTCAGGTAGTCGCGCAGGACGATCGCGTGGCGGCCCTCCTCGGCGGTCCACCAGCGGGCCCACTCGCCCCACACCTCGTCGGTTCCGAACATCCGCTCGATGTCGTGGAAGTAGTAGGGCAGGTTGTCCTCGGTGAGGACGTTCACGAACAGCGCGCTGCGGGCGGCCTCGGTCAGCGCCACCCCGCCGCAGTCGGCGTCGCCGGGGCTCCAGGTCTCGCCCGGCGCAAAGTCGCGCGCGCGGTGGTACGGGATGTGCTCGTGGGGGAACCACTCGCGGGTGGCGGACCGGTGCCGGTCGAACAGCGTGGCGGCGACGGGCGCGAGCTCATGCAACAGGTCGGTGCGGTTCACGTCCCCACGGTGGGGCCGGGCCGCCGCGGCGCCTGTCACGGCTGCAACACGTTCGGGCCCCGATCTGGTCGGGTCGGTCAGCCCGCCGCCACGCCCGCCGCCACGCCCGCCGCCGCGCCGGGGGCGCCGCCCACCCGCGCCTACTTGCGCAGGGTCAGGACCGCCAGCGTCGACGCCAGCGCTGCGTTGGCGAGGAGCCACAGCGAGCCCAGGGTCGCGCCCGGCACGTAGCGCAGGTCGAACACCGGCACCACCGCGAAGAACAGCAGGTGCGCCGCCACGCCGACCGCCAGGCCGGCCACGATCGGCCGCAGCTTCGGCACGCTGCCGGCCACCGCGATCGCCGCCAGCGGCAAGAGCGCGCTCATGAACAGCGGGTTGCCGTGGGCCAGCGGGCCAAACAGCGCCATGTCCATCGACGGCAGGCCGCGGGTCAGCACCTCGATCCCGGTCCACGACGAGAAGCTGGCCGCGATCCACGGCAGGAAGAACAGGCCGCCCGAGCCCATCAGCACGCCGCCCAGGTAGCGGGCGCCGAGCGTGGTGCCCAGGCCGCGCCGCCGGGCGCTGGCCGCGACCGCCGCGGCGAGCAGCAGGCCCAGGCCGAACTGGAACCCGCCGTCCTTGGCGCGGGCCCGCTTGATGGCGGCGGGCGCGTCGACGATGCCGGCGCCGTACTTGTCCGAGGTGTACTTCTGGGCGGCCGGCTTGCGCGCGGTCTCTTTCAAGATGGTCTCGACCATGGCGGGGTTGGTGACGCCCTCGCCGACGATCAGCGCGGCGACGCCAGCGACGTGGGGCGACGCCATCGACGTGCCCATGAACGCGTAGTAGCCGCTGTGGCTGGGGTCGCCGACCTTGATGGTGTTTTGCAGGACGCCGCCGCCGTCGCCGCCGCGGGTGTTGCCGCCGGGGCCGGCGATGTCGATGTCCTTGCCGTAGTTCGAGTAGAACGCGGTGGCCTCGTCGGCCTGGGTCGACGCCACCGCGACCGCGCCGGGGTACGCGGCGGGATAGCCGACCTTGTTGCGGCCGTCGTTGCCGGCGGCGCAGATCACGACCACGCCCTTCTTGTGCGCGTACTCGACGGCCTTCTTCAAGACCCGCGACGGGAACGGCCCGCCCAGGCTCATGTTGATGACGCTGGCGCCGTTGTCGGCCGCGTAGCGGATGGCGTCGGCGATGCCAGCCACCGAGCCCGAGCCCGAGCCGCTCAGCACCTTGAGCGGCATGATCTTGACGTTGCGGGCGACGCCGGCGACGCCCTTCCCGTTGTTGGTGACCTGGGCGATGGTGCCGGTGACGTGGGTGCCGTGGCCGTGGTCGTCGTTGGCGTGGGTGTCGTTGTCGACGAAGTCGTACGGCTTGACGAACTCGACGCCCACCAGATCCTCGACCGCGTGGAACCCCTCGTGGTCCTCGTAGGCGACGCCGGTGTCGAGGACGGCGACGATCACGCCGGCGCCGTCGGCCAGCTTCCACGCCTCGGGCATGCCGATCTGCTTGAGGTGCCACTGCTTGGCGTAGAGCGGATCGTCGGGGAAGCCAGCCCAGCCGGCCTGGGGCGGCGTGACCGCGGTGGCCGCGGCCATCTCGCCGGGGGACAGCGAGAAGGTCGCGTCGGGCTCGGCGATCTCGACGCCGGGGGTGCGGCCGAGCGCGGCCAGGATCGCGGCCTCGCGATCGGCCGGCACGTGGGCGCGGTAGACCTGCTCGTCGGCGGCCTGATCCGAGATGAGCACCAGGTCGATGCCGAGGTCGCGCTCGATCGAGGCCACCAGCGCCGGCGAGGCATCGTCGCGCAGGTCGACGATGATGTCGTCGGGGTCGGCCCCGACGGCGGCGGCGTAGTCGGCGTTGATCTGGGCCTGGGACGCGCCCTGATCTTCCTGGGGCTTGAGGTACCACCACAGCACCACGACGGCGACCAGCACGAGGAGCCACAAGAGGCCTGATCGCTTCGACTGCTTGGCGTCCATGAAAAAATTGTAGCGCGCCCGGGCGTGCGCAACCCGTCGGAACCGACGACGACGCCGGATCCTCGCGGATCAGGAGTGATCTCGGCCGCTTGCTGGCGCCGAGCGGCGGGCGGCCGGCGCCGGCGGCGGCTACCGGCGGCGCGGCCGTGGCGCGACGGGCTGCGGATCGTCCTTGGACGGCGCCTGCCACGACGACGCCGGCGTCGAGTGGCTCACCCCCAGGCGCAGGGTGCGATGCGAGGACCGGAGCGCGAGCTTTCCACGAGCGGGCTGGCGGGTCGGCATGCCTTGACGCTAACAGCCCCGATCGTCGACGCAAGTTCTCGCGCGTCGACGAGATCCGGACCCGTGACGGCGCGCGCGCGTCACCAACCCGGCGGGTGAACCTGCTATCATCGCGCACCCGGCGTCGGGCCGTGGCCGGCTGGATCTCGCGTGACCACACCTCTGTTCCACGTCTTCATCGAGGGAGCCCGGTCGACGGCGCCCGGCGCTAGCGGTGAGCTGGCCCGGGCCATCGCCGCGCGCTACGGGCTCCCGGCGGCCGAGCTCGAGAAGCGCTTCGCGATGGGACGGTTCCGGGTCAAGGGCAACGTCGAGCGAGCGACCGCCGAAAGCTACGCGGCCGATCTGGCCAGCCTCGGCGCGGTGGTCGCGGTGGTCCCGGCGGCGGCGCCGCCACCGACGATGGTGCCGGCGGTGACCTTGCCGAGCGCGGCCCGGATGGCGCCGCCGGCTCGGTCCGCGCCCGAGGGCGGCGGCGGGATGGCCGACCTCGGCGCGCTGTCGGGCGAGGTGCCGCTGACGCTGTCGACCCTCGACGGCGCCGACGATGCCAGCGCGTCACGCAGCCTCCCGCTCCCAGCCAGCTTCGGCCCACCCGACGACGCCCACGGCCGCAGCTCGTCGCGCGACCTGGGGTTGCCGGCCTCGTTCGGACCGGCCGACGACGAGCCGCCGGCGACGCGCAGCTCGTCGCGCGACCTCGCCGCGGCCGCGGCCGCCGCGGCGTACGATCCGTTCGCGCCACCGGAGAGCCAGACCGACGCGCCGGAGCTGGTGCTGGCGGTCGAGCGCCCGGCGCGGCGCAGCGCCCCGCCCAGCTCGGCCGGGGAGGGCGCGGCCCCACGTGCCGAGGACGGCGCCGGCCGCGCCGGGACCATCGCCCCGCCACCGGAGGCTGCGGGCGCTCCGGGGCGCGGCGGCACCACTGCGCCGCCCTCGGCGGCGGCGCCGACCACCGGCGGGCGGCCGGCCGGCTCGGCGCTCGGTTTCCTGCGCGACGACGGCGCCCGCTTCATCGCCGGCGTCGTCCTGGCGGTCGCCGTGGGCGCCGTGCCCGCGCTCCTGGTCGGCGGCGCCCGCGAGCGGTCGGCCTTCGCCAAGCTCGACGGCGAGCTGGCGGATCGCCAGGGCCAGGTCACCACCCGCGACGAGTGGGACGGCCTCGACCGTGTGCGCGCCACCATCGCCGAGCGCAAGCGCAGCGATCGCCAGGCCATCGCCATCACGACGCTGCTCCTGTGGGCGGTGCTGTCGGGTGGCGTGGCCTGGGTGTGGTTCCGGAAAGTGGACTGGGACCGCGTCCTCGAGTGACCGCGCCGTCGGCGCGCGTTACAACCGCGCCATGAAGCCGACCGTCGCCCGCGCCGCCGCGCTCGCCCTCGCGCTCGCAGCCACCGCTTGCAGCAAGAAGGCCGCGGAGCCCGCGAGCCAGCCGGCGCCGGTGACGCCTGCGCCGGTGGCACCGGTGGCGCCTGCCCCGGGGACCATCGCGACACCGCCCGCGCCGGCGCCGCCGGTCGGCCCGGGCGCGCCCATCCCGCCCGACGGCCTGCGCTTCACCATCGCCTCGCCCACGGTCGGCGCCGTCGAGACCAAGTCGATCGAGCGCGATACGCGGATGACCTTCACGCTCGCGCCGGGCCAGACCAGCGAGGTCCACGGCGTCGAGCGACGCGAAGAGCGCCAGGAGATCCTGGAGGTCGACGGCGGCGTCGCCACCAAGATCAGGATCAGCTACCCGACGCTCACCAAGGAGGAGACCGGCGACGGCCGGCCGCGGCGCATCCCGCAGCCGCCGCAGGCCGGCAAGACCTACCTGGTGTGGCGCGCCGGCGGGACGCTGACCGCGAGCTACGAGGATGGCACCACGCCGCCGGCGCCGGAGCTGGCCGCGGTCACCCGCGACAATCTCGACGTCGGGCGGCCCCAGCGCCTCGAGGAGATCATGGCCGAGCACGCGTGGCAGCTGGGCCAGCCGGTCGACCTGACCGACGCCGAGTTGACGCGCCTCAACGTCAACGCCGCGGCCGACGACAAGCCGGCGGTCACCGCGCTGCGCTTCACCTTGCAGGCCGTCGACGCCGCCACCGCCACCTTCGCGATGCGCATGGTGCTCGATCAGCGCAGCAGCAAGGGGCAGGTCCACGTCGAGCTGACCGGCACGGCGCAGGTCGACCGCGTCACCAGCCAGCCGGTGGTCATCGTCGGCGAGGGGCCGATGTCGGGCACGATCGGTGCGCCGGTCACGGGCACCATGAAGATGACCTCGCGCTACGCGCGCTGACCGCCCCTGCGTCGCCTCAGCCGATCGGGATCTCGTCGGTCGGCAGCCGAAAGATCAGGTAGGCGCGGAACGTGTTCGACCCGGTCGACCGGAACGGGTCGGCGACGTTGCCTGGGTTCCACCACATCCAGCGCGCGGCGTCGTCGATGCCGCCCTGGGTCGCCGGGCACACCTGCGGGAAGTCGCCGCCGGCGGTGTCGTTGGGCTCGCCGACCGCCAGCGTCCCCAGCGCGCCCGGCGTCACGGCGCCGGCTGAGTTCACCCAGCCGGCGCTGGTCGTCGCCGCGTCGCCCGACCCGGCGTTGCAGATCGCGATCTGGCCGTTGACGTCGGCCTGGCTCGGCCCGGTCGTCGACGCCGACAGGTTGATGCCGGTCGCGCAGACCTCCCACGCCGCGCCGCCGGTGTAGACCGGCGCGCCGGTGCCGCGCTTGAACTGGCCGAGCACGCCCTGGGTCACCGCCAGATCGTCCCACGACACGATGTACAGATAGGCCGAGTCAGGCGCGTCGGCGCCGGGCACGGTGTACGCCTCGGGCCCCTCGCCGATGGGGCAGTTGAAGATCTGGCCGGCGGTGATCGCCCGGGTGCCCTGGATGTACGTGGCGATGCCGGCCGCGTCGCCGTAGCCGAAGCTGTACGCGTTGTCGGCGGTCACCACCACGTTCACGTCCGGCAGCGGCGCCGCGTCGGGGCTGTCGATCGGGACGGCGTCGACCAGCGCCGCGTCGGTGCCGGCGGCGTCACCCCCGCTCGCGGCATCGGCCGCCGAGCCCGATGACCCACAGGCGACCGTGAGTGGGGCGAGGGCTGTGGCCAGCGCGACGAGACGGCAGGGGAGGCGCATCGTTGGATCTTCGACGAGGCGGGCCGGGCGGTCAAACCAGCCCGGAGGCTGGCCGGAGATGTGTGGGGTACGGGAGAGGCCCGGATGTTGTTGTAAGTAGCTGTGCTGTAATGGGTTTGGCCGGCTTCGGGGTCCGGGGCTGGGTCCGGCACCGGGTCCGGCTCCGGGTCCGGCTTCGGGGTCCGGGTCCGGCTCGGGGTCCGGGTCTGGGTCCGTGTCCGGGTCCGGCTCGGGATCCGGGTCCGGCTCGGGGGCCGGGTCCGGCTCGGGGTCCGGCTCCGGCACCGGGTCCGGGTCCGGCTCCGGCTCCGGGTTTCAGGCCCCGGCGACGCCGGTCGCGGTCGCCGGGTCGTGCTCGGCCTTGGACACCACCTGGCCGCGGAGCGTCAACGTCAGGAACGTCCCTGCGCCCTGGAGGTAGTGCTTGGGCAGCAGCAGGTAGTAGTTGGTGACGCCGTCGACGCCGTCCTCGGGCGGCGTGCCATCGCTGGCGCCCGGGCTCCCGGTCAGCATGCGCACCTTGTCGCCCGGCTTGAGCACGAAGCCGGGATCGATGATCCCCAGCTCGCGGCGCTTCTTCTGGCCGCGGCGGCCGACGCTCATGCCGCAGCCACGGGTGACAAACGGCAGCTTGCCGTCGTTTTCGAGGACCACCCACTCGGAGTTGAGCTCCTCGGGGTTGGTTGCGGCGTGGATTTCGACGAAGCGGATCGCCATGGGGGCCGGCACCATACCCAGTGCTCGCGGCCGTTGCAAACCCGCGGGACCCGACGATAATCGCGCCATGTCCAAGGCGGTCGTCCGCGTCGTCGCAGCCGTGATCGAGCACGCGGGCCGGTACCTCATCACCCAGCGCAACGCCACCGCGGTGCTACCGCTGTTGTGGGAGTTCCCGGGCGGCAAGGTCGAGGACGACGAGACCGACGAGGCGGCGCTGTTGCGCGAGGTCCGGCACCGCATCGGCGTCGAGGTCGTCGTCGGCGGCAAGGTCGGTGAGCACGTGCACGACTACGCCCGCTACCAGGTCCAGATGATCATGTTCTCGTGCAAGCTCGAGGACGGCGTCGTGCCCTACCCGGCCACCGTGGCCGACCTGCGCTGGGTCACGTCCCGCGAGTTCCTCGACTACGAGTTCCCGCCCGCCGACGAGACCACGTTGACGAAGCTCCTGGGCTTGATGCGCAATTGAAACTTTTTTGGGAGGGTTTCTCGCGAAACCCTCCCTCGTCGGGGTCACGCCGCCTGTTTTTGGGAGGGTTTCTCGCGAAACCCTCCCTCGTCGGGGTCACGCCGCCTGTTTTTGGGAGGGTTTCTCGCGAAACCCTCCCCCGCCGGGGTCACGCCCCCGGCGGGGCCCCCGCCCAAGACGGCCAGTCCGCGGGAACTCCCGGGCGGACGCAGGCCTCCGGGCGGGTGCGCGGGGCGTGTACCTGAGCGATGCGGACGTGGGTGGTCGCTCGCGGCGCGGAGGTCGCGCTATTCCTTCGAGGGTTTCTCGCGAAACCTTCCTCGTCGGGGTCACGCCCCCGGCGGGGCCCCCGCCCAAGACGGCCAGTCCGCGGGAACTCCCGGGCGGACGCAGGCCTCCGGGCGGGTGCGCGGGGCGTGTACCTGAGCGATGCGGACGTGGGTGGTCGCTCGCGGCGTGTACCTGAGCGATGCGGACGTGACGGCCAGTCCGCGGGAAGGTGGAGTGGCCTCAGGCGTCCGGGCGGGTGCTCGCGGCGTGTACCTGAGCTATGCGGACGTGGGTGGTCGCTCGCGGCGTGTACCTGGGCGATGCGGACGTGGGTGGTCGCTCGCGGCGTGTACCTGAGCGATGCGGACGTGACGGTCAGTCCGCGGGGAGTTGGAGTGGCCTCAGGCGTCCGGGCGGGTGCTCGCGGCGTGTACCTGAGCGATGCGGACGTGGGTGGTCGCTCGCGGTGTGTACCTGAGCGATGCGGACGTGGGTGGTCGCTCGCGGCGCGGGAGGTTCCTTCGAGGGTTTCTCGCGAAACCCGGGGGCCGACCCGCGTCGCGGTGGGCGGGAGGCGCTGACGTGTGTGACGCTTTGGCGGCGATGACGCCGTTGCTATTCAAGACCATCATCGTCGCTGCGGCGGTGGCATTTGTCGGGGTGTTCTGTGTGGTGGTGATCCCGCCGCTGGTCGTCGAGCCAGACGTGGTGGCGGCGTTCGCCGCGGGGTTCGAGAATCCGTTCGCCAGCGGTTACTCGACGGACGTGCTGGCGTGCTGGGTCATCCTGGTGGCGTGGATCGGTCACGAGGCGAAGGCGCTCGGGATCCGGCACGGCTGGATCTGTGGCCTGCTGGGGATCGTGCCCGGCGTCGCGGTGGGCTTCGCGCTGTACCTCCTGCTGCGCATGAAGCAGCTGGGCGAACGGGCGGCGTGACTGTCCAAACCGGGCGGCCGGCCGATCTGCGGACCCGGCGGACCGCCTTTCCGTCGCGCGACGGGGCTAGTTTTGTTATTGATTCTAGATGGTTGAAGTTTCGGGAAGATCCGCGCACGAGTCCGTCATCCTCCACATGTCGAATCGCAGGTGTCCTTCGTCTGACCGGACCGCACGTCGCCCGCGCTGGCGGTCCTTGTGGTTGGCCGTCCTGGTGGCGATGGCCGCGGCCGCCTGTGGCAAGACGCAGCCCTCGAGCGGCGACAAGCCGGCCGCCACCAAAGGCGCCCCGGCTGCCGCGCCCGCCCCGGCCGCGGATCCCGAGCGCGCCGAGAGCGGCAAGCTGGAGGCGGCGATCGAGTGCCTCAACACCAACTCGGGCCGGGTGTTCGAGGTCCGCGACGGCTACCTGCGCGACGTCGATCCGGCGACGGGCGTCCCGCTCCCCAACCGGCCGATGAACCTGATGGGCCTCGGGTCGTCGGAGGCGTGCGAGCGCAAGGTCGCGGCCGCGGCGGCGCTGACGCCCGCGATCCCCGCACTCGATCAGGCCAGCGCGGCCTACGTGGCTGCGCTCACGGGGTTTCGCGCGGCCTGGGACGAGCTCGATGCGTACTACAAGAAGGGCGAGCACCTCGACGATCACGGCGCCAAGGCGAAGCTGCTGCACCCGAAGGTGATGGCCGCGGTCGACGCCTTCGGTGGCGCTCACCGGGCCCTCCAGGGTGTGGTCAAGGACCGCAACCGCAAGCGCCATCAGGCGGAGCTGGCGGCCGCCGAACAGGCCCACGGCCGCAACCTCGACGTCATCCTCGGCACGCTCCTCCTCGAGGCCCAGACATTGCTGGAGCTGGGCGACGCGGAGCGCCCCGACGCGGCCGCCTTCGAGGCGACCCTGGCGACCTACGGCAAGCTGGTGGACGAGGCGGACGCCTACGCGACCGCCCACCCCGACGAGGCCACCGCCTGGGGCTCGCTCGCCAACATCCGCAACTACAGCAAGTCGTTCCTCGCAGCCAGCAAGGTCATCGCGCGGAAGCTGTCCGACCCGACGCCGGCCACGCGCGCGGAGCACGAGGAGACCTTCCGCCAGTACAACTTTCTGGTCGACAACTTCAACCACCACTGAGCGACGATCCGGTTCCGCAGCGGCGTGGGCCGAGCTGCCAGCGCGCTGGCGGCGGGTCGCACGGCGGCGCTCACGCTGCGCCGAGCTTCCAGCCGATGCGGAACAGCTGATCGGCCGGCGTGGCGGCGAGGACCGCGGCGAGGTCGTGGCCGGTGTGGGTGCTCAGGTGGTGCAGGCCGCGCTCGCAGGCGGCGATGGCGGCGTCGGCGGCCTCGACCGGACGGTACGCGCGGCGGCCGAGGGTGCCGCCGGCGACCAGGACGTTGGCCAGGTACGCCAGCTCCTCGAGGCGGAGGGTGTGGGCCGCGCCGTCGAGCGCCGCCAGCTCGCCCAGGGCGCGGCGGAGGCCCCCCGGTGGCGGCGCCGTCGGCACCACGGCGGTCGACTCAGGCACCGCCAGCGGGCGCAGGCGCGCCGCGCCGGTCTGCCGCCCGCGTCGAGCCTGGGCGCGGGCGCGGTCGCGGAAGTACGCCTGGGTGATCGGATCGCGGGCGTCGTCGGCGAGCAGCGCGGCCAGGGAGGTCTGGTCGATCAGCGCCAGGAACGCGCGGGCGTCGGCTGGGGCGACGTAGCCGGCGGCGGCGCGGCGGTCGGCCCGCTCACCGGCCGCGTCGGCGACGAGCATCTCGGCTGGCGCCAGGACGTGCTCGAGGTCGTGCTCGTCGAGCGCGGCCGCCGACGCCGCGGCGCAGCGGTCCAGCACCCGGGTCAGCAGCGCGCTGTGATCGCGGTCCAGCGCCAGCACCACGTCGAGCAGCGCGTCCCAGCCGTCGGTATAGCGGCCGAACAGCTCGTAGCTGCCCACGTCTTCGTGGGGGCAGCCGTCGATCAGCTTGTCGAAGTGGTCGGGGTCGCGCTCGGTGGCCTCGACGTGCTGGCGCAGGTCGTCGATGTCGAACACCACCAGCAGTTGCTGGAGGGCGAACGCCAGCAGGTCCTCGGGCATCGCCGCAAGCGTCGCCGCCGCGAAGGTGGCGCCGGCCTCCGCCAGCACCTCGAGCCACAGCTGGAACCGGGCCGGCTCGAACCGCTCGTCGTCGCCGGCCTGGGCCTGCGACCACAGGTCCTCGTCGAACACCGCGACCAGCTGCGGCGTCGTCGCCAGCGCGACCAGCTCGCCGGCGTCCTCGAGGCCGACCGCGGCGATGGTGGCGGCCAGCGCCCGCGGCGGCATCGCCTGGATCGTCGCCACCAGGTCGGGGGTGTCGAGCAGCCGGGCCAGGGCGGTGCGCGCCGACGGGGGCGAGCCGATGAGGGTGGTGGTCACCGACCGGTTGTGGGCCCGGCGCGCGCGGCGCGCAACCCGCGATCGCGGGGCGGGCGAAGATGGTCAAACGATGACCACGCGCCCCGGCGGTGACGCGCGCCAGCTGGCATGATCGTCGGCGTGGACGGGGCCCGGGCGCGGGCATCGACGGTCGGCCGCCGCCGGGCTCGACGCCGTCCGGTCACCGCCGGCGCTCAGGTCAGGCCGAACACGCGGGCGGCGTTGCCGCCGAGGAAGCCGGCGCGGGCGCGGTCGTCGAGGCCGAGCTGATCGAGGCCGGCCAGGCACTCGGCCGGGGTGATCATCGGGAAGTTGCTGCCGAACAGCACCTTGGTGCGGCCGTGGCCGCGCAGGTAGTCGACCAGCTCGCGCGGGTAGCGGCTGGCCTTGTACGCCGAGGTGTCGATGTAGACGTTGGGGTACTTGGTGGCCAGCGCGATCATCTCGACGGTCCACGGGTAGCCGATGTGGCCGCCGACGATGGTGAGCTCGGGGAAGTCGAGCGCGACCTCGTCGAGGTAGGGGATGGGGCGGCCCGGCTCCGACGGCGCCAGCGGGCCGGTGTGGCCGACCTGCAGGCAGAACGGGATGCCCAGCTCGCAGCACTCGGCGTACAGCGGGTAGTAGCGGCGATCGTTGGGTGGCAGGTTCCACAGCCACGGCAGGAGCCGCAACGCGCGCAGGCCCAGGGTCCGCACGCACCGGCGCAGCTCGCGCACCGCGTCCATCGGCCGCAGCAGGTCGACCGCGGCGACGCCGACCAGCCGCGTCGGGTGCGCGGCCACCAGCGCCGCCACCTCGTCGTTGCCCAGCAGCGGCCCGCGCGGCCCCCACCACGCCGACACCAGCGCGCGATCGATGTGCGCCGCGTCGAGCGCGGCCAGCGTGAACGCCGGCGGGATCGGATCGGGCACGATCGCCGGGTCGAGCCCGCGCCAGCGCAGCAGCGACGCGAACATCGGGTCGCGCAGGAACGCCGCGGTCGGGTGCTGGATCCAGGCGTCGACGATCACCGCCCGGTGGTACCACGCCGCGCGCGACGGTCGGCGGGGAGGCCGATTCCGGGGGCGAGACAGGCCGCGGTCGATTTCGTGATCGGCGCTGTCGATCTGGCCTTGGCTCGTTCGACCATCCCGCGGTGACCGGCCCGCGCTGCCGCAGCCGGCCTCCCCGGTCGCCAAGGAACCCCGATGAACGTCTTCCATGAACCCGTGATCCAGGCCTATGCGCTCTCCGTCTGCGTCGTCGTCTTGACGCTCTACTTCCTGGGCTTCGAGACGGCGCGGGTGCGCGCCAAGCGCAAGATCGTGCTCAACCAGGAGGACACCCTGGTCACCGCCGGTGCCAGCGTCGGGGAGGTCGAGCACGTCGACGTGCAGCGGCTCCTGCGCGCGCACCGCAACGCCCTGGAGAACGCCGTGCCGTTCTTCGTCCTCGGGCTGCTGTACCTGCTGACCGGCCCCGGCGCGACGTTCGCGCGGGTGCTGTTCGGGGTGTTCGCGGTAGTCCGAGTGCTGCACGCGGCGTTCTACCTGCAGGCGCGCCAGCCGTACCGCACGGGGATGTTCGCGGTCGGCGCGCTGGTCAACATGATCATGCTGGTCCAGGTGCTCCGCGCGGTGTTCGCGGCGATGTAGCTTTGGCGCGGTCGTTCGCGGTCGCCCCGGCGCGGCCGGGCCCGCCCGCGCAGGTACACTGGCGCGATGGTGCGCCGTTCCGTGATGTCGGGCCTCGTCGCGGCGGGCCTCGCCGCCTGTGGGTCGCGGGTGCCCCCGTTCGAGCGCGCGCCGATCGTCGCGCCGCCGACGCCTGTGGACGCCGGGGTCGATGCGCCCGCGCCGCCGGTCGACGCGGCGCCGCCCACCGCGGCGGTCGACGATCGCCAGCGCGCCCTGGGCGAGCGCTACGCCGCCGCCCACGGCCTGCGGATGGCGGGACGCCAGGTCGTCCACATCGGCAACACCGACGGCGTGTTCGCGCCGCTCGTGGCCATGCCCGACGGCGGCGTGGTGATGGTCGCCACCCGGGTGACGCCGCGGGCTGGCCGGGCCGGCCTGTCGACGGCGACCGCGGTGCGCCTCGACCCCGCCGGCGCGCGGATGTGGGAGCGTGACTTCGTGCTCGCGGGCTTCGTCGAGTCCGAAGGCGGCAGCGCGATGCCGGTGGCCGACGGGGTGATCGTCTTCGTGATGGAATACGTGAGCCCGGCGTGGGGTGGCGTGACCCGGGTCGCCAAGCTCGACGCTGGCACCGGCGCGGTGGTGTGGGACTGGCTCGGCCGGGGCCAGGGCGGCGCCGGCACCCCGTTTGCCGATACGCTGCGCCTGACCCCGGGTGGCGCCGTCGAGATCGACGGCCACATCGTGCAGAAGAAGGGCCAACCGGCCCAGACCTGGCGCGGCCAGCTGGACGTCACCGGGACGCTGGTCGTCGACGAGGTCGGCGGGCGGTTCGGCAGGTAGCGCAGGTGGTTCCTGAGACCGCCAGCGACGAGCCGTGAGGGCTAGGCGCGCCGGGCGGCGCGAGCCTGCTCTCGCCGCATGAACAGGTACAGGCTCTCGACCTTCTCGCGCGCCCACGGGGTCTTGCGCAGGAACTTGAGGCTCGACTTGACGCTGGGGTCGACCGCGAAGCAGTTGATGCGCACTTGCTCGGCCAGCGCCGGCCAGCCGTAGTGCGCGACCAGCTCGGTCACGATCGCCTCGAGGGTGATGCCGTGGAGCGGGTTGCTGCGCTGGGTGGACATCGGCGGGGCGGGCCGGCGTGGCTAGCCGGCGACGGCGGCGAGGACGCCGATCACCACGGCGACGGCGACGGTGATGCCGACCGGCACGATCCAACCCGGGAACTCACGGGTGAGCTTGGGGTGCTGGAAGTTGGGGTCGAAACGAGGATACGCGGTCGGTGGCGGCAACGCGACGCCGCCGGTCAGGTGGGGCGGCAGGGTGGTCTCGGGCAAGCTGTTGGTGGCGCGAGGCGTCCCATACGGCGCGACCAGGAGTTCGCCCGACGGGTACGGCTGCACCTCGCCCGACGGGTACGGCTGCACCTCGCCCGACGGATACGCCTGCACCTCGCCCGACGGATACGCCTGCACCTCGCCCGATGGATACGCCTGCGCCGCGCCGGCGACCGGATCGACGTGCGGCGCGCGGTAGGTGGGCACGTCCGCCGGCGGCGCGCTGTCGGGCGACACCACGTCCATCGCCGGCACCGTGGCGTTGAACGCCAGGCTGGCGCCGGCCGGCACCGGCGGCTTGGTGTCGCCGATGCGCGCCTCGAACGAAGCCGGCAGGCCGCGCGCGGACGCTGGCTTGGGCGACACCGGCGCCATCACGGTGTGCGCCTCGGGCGCGGCGGCGAAGCCCTTGGGCGGGGTCCGCACGGCCTGGGACTCCATGATGACCGTCGACTGGCCCGATGCGCCGAACGGACCGTCGGTCGGCGCGCCGCCGGTGATCGCCGGGACGCCGGCCGGCGCGGTGCGGTCGGTCGGTCGACCGCTCAGCCCGGGCAAGCGCGCTGGCGCCGGCGTCGCGTGGGGCTGCGCCGACCCGCCGAAGATGCTGGCCGCGCCGCCCTGGCTGCCGAACGCGGGGGCCCGGACCGCGGCCGGCTCGACCGGCGGTGGGGGGCTCGACGGGGAGGCCGGCCGTGGCGGCGCCGGCCGTGGCGGCGCGGCGGCGGCGAGCTGGTCCATGAGCGCCATCGGGTTCATCTCGATGCGGGTGGCCTCGGCCGGCAGCTCGTCGTCGTCGCCGCCATCGAGCTCGGCCACGTCGCTGCCATCGACCACCTCGAACTGGGACAGCTCCTCGGCGTCCTCGTGCTTCATCGAGGTCGAGCCCGGCTCGTCGTCGTCCCAGCCCTTGGCGGCGGCCGCCGCGCGGCCCTCGAGCAGCTCCCGCATGCGGTCGCCGTGGTCCTCGATCTCGGCCATGAAGTACTGGCTGATGAACGCCGAGATCGCGGCCGCGCCGGCCAGCTTGCCGCGGCTGTGCAGGTACTGGGTCAGCGCGTCGCCCAGCGCCTCCGCGGTCTGGTAGCGCTTGGCCGGATCTTTGGTCAGGGCCTTGAGCACCACCGCGTCCAGCGCGGGATCAAGCTCGTGGTTGACCGACGACGGCGGCGGCACCTTGCACTCGAGGATCGCCTGGTAGGTCTCGTAGGTCGACGCGCGCTTGAACAGCCGGCGGCCGGTCAGCAGCTCGTGGATGACCACGCCCAGGGCGAACACGTCCGTGCGCCGGTCGGTGTCCTTCGCGTGGCACTGCTCGGGCGACATGTACGCGAACTTGCCCTTGATGGTGCCGCTCTTGGTCGCGGTCTCGCGCTCCTCGGCCTTGGCGATGCCGAAGTCCACGATCCGCACGTCTCCCTCGAAGGTGATGACCAGGTTCTGAGGCGAGATATCGCGGTGCACCAGGTTTAGCGGCTTGCCGCCCGACTGCTTGTCGTGGGCGTAGTGCAGGCCGGCGCAGGCCTGGGCGGCGATGCCCAGCACCAGCGGCACCGGGATGCGGCCGCCGGGCACGCGCTCGACGGCGCGCCGGGCCAGGAGCGCCAGCGACATGCCGGCGATGAACTCCATCACCAGGTAGTAGCGACCCTCGTGCTCGCCCAGGCCCAGCGTCTGCACGATGTTCGAGTGACCCAGCTGGGCGCCCAGGCGGGCCTCGTCGAGGAACATCTGGACGAACTCGGGGTCCTCGGCCAGGTGGTCGTGAAGGCACTTGACCACCACGTACTTCTCGAAGCCGTTCGAACCGTCGATCCGCGCCAGGTAGATCTCGGCCGTGCCGCCGAGCGCGAGCAACGCGACCAGGTGGTAGTTGCCCAGGCGCGTGCCGACGAGCGCGCCGGCGTTGGCGGGAACTCCTGCCATGGGTTGCCATGATAGACCAATGCGCGCCCGTCGGGGGCCAGCCGGCGGCGCCGCGTGCTCATCCCGCGTGGGCGCGCGGGGTCGGACCGGTCACGGCACGCGGCCCGAGTCGGGATCGAAGCCGGGGCGGGCGCGGATGGGCGCCAGGTCGACCGCCTCGAAGTCGGCCGCGGTCAGGGCCTGCACCTGGCTGAACGTGGCGTCGCTCCACGCCGCGCTGGGATCGCCGGTCACGTACATGTCCGAGCCGCCGTCGGCGATGTACATGCCGTAGGTCTTCATCGCGCCCAGGATGGCCTTGGCCTGGGGCGTGTAGTTGGCGGGGATGGTGACCGAGGCCTTGAGCCGGAACAGCTGACCCATCGGGGGCAGGTTGGGCGACGTCGCCGAGCCGGTGAGGTGGCGCGCCGGCCAGCTATAGGCCGCGCGGATCTTGCTCGACTGGATGGTGAAGCGCAGCGCGTGCTTGATCTCGCCGGTCGAGGCCTCGTCGGCGCGCGCCAGCAGCGGCAGGATCGGGAAGCCGGCGGCGTCGGCCGAGGTCCAGTCGGCCGGGCGCAGCGCGTTCGACCGCAGGTCGAAGCCGGCGCTACCGTAGATGTTCCACACGCCGACCGCCGGCGAGTACACGTGGTAGCCCTCCCACAGCCAGCAGGTGTCGCGATCGACCACCAGCACGTGGTGATCGCCGTACGGCTGCTGGTCGGCCGCGCGGTTGACGCCGCCCTCGATCAGCGCGTCGGGGGGGATGGGCAACAGCGGCGCTGGCGCGGCCGCCGCCGTACACGGCTGGGCGAAGGTGTGCGCGGCGCCGACGGCGCAGTCGCTCTCGGCCCGCGCGTCCCAGTCCAGCCCGGGATCGGCCGACACGAACGCCACCGTCGGCCAGACCAGCTGGCTGCCGCGCACGACGTTGAACGGGATGCCGTAGAAGTCGTCGGCCTGCTGATCGGTCTGGGTGCCGAGGTCGAGGTGGACCCGGCGCGTGCCTCCGATCGTGGCGATGAACGCCGCGCTCTGGGGATGGACCGGCAGCGCGTCGATCGGCGTGTTGAAGACGTGATCGACCGGCAGCAGCGGACACCCGGCGAGGGTCGGCCCGGTGGCCGGCGCGCAGGTGGTGGCGTCGGTGCGCACGTAGCCGCCGTCGCACTGACACAGCGCCGCGCCGTCGACCTCGGCGCAGGTGCCGTGGTCCGAGCAGGTCACGCCGACGCACACCGTCGGCAGCGCGTCGGGGAGCGGCGCGTCGCAGTCGCCGCAGCCGCCGCCGCCGTCGGGATCGTCGCCGCTGCCGCCGCCGCAAGCGGTCAGGCCGGCCAGGCCGGTCAGGCCCGTCACCGCCAGGAGAGCCACACACCAGGTCGAGCGCATGCCGGCATCATGCCCCCGGCCGTGGCGTGCCGTCTAGCGCGCGCCGCGGCGGTCGGGCGCGCCGGCGCCGGGTTCCTGCTATGAAGCGCGCCATGCCCATGCCCATGGAGATCGTCGGCCTCGGTCAGCCTCAGGTGCGCTTCGTCTGGGACGAAGGCGACGAGGACGTGTGGTCGGCGCGCGCGCTGCGCCTCAAGTGCACCTGCGCCTACTGCGTGTCCGAGATCACCGGCGAGAAGCTGCTCGATCCGGCGACGGTGGCAGCCGAGATCACCGTCACGACCATGAACCTGGTCGGCAACTACGGCCTGTCGATCGCGTTCTCCGACGGCCACTCGACGGGCATCTACCGGTGGAAGGAGCTGCTGGCCAACCGCCCCAGCAAGGCGACGCCCGCGCCATGACCCCGGGCGACCTCCACGGCGTCCTCGCGGCCCGCGCCAGCGTGCGGGCGTTCGCGCCCCAGCCGCTCGACGACGCCCGGCTGATGGGGCTGTTCGCCACGGCCCAGCGGGCGGCGTCGTGGTGCAACATCCAGCCGTGGCGCGTGGTGGTGACCACGGGGGCCGCCACCGCCCGGGTGCGGGGCGCGTTGGTGACGGCCGCGCGCAGCGGCCTGCCCTCGCCGGAGCTGCCGTTCCCGCTGGCATATCCCGAGCCGTACGACGGGCACCGCCGCGCGTGCGCGGGGGCGCTGTACGGGGCGATGGGCATCGGTCGGACCGACAAGGCCGCCCGCTACGACGCCTGGCTGCGCAACTTCGAGCTGTTCGACGCGCCCCACCTGGCGGTGGTGTCGGTCGACCGCCGGCTCGGGCCCTACGCGCTGGTCGACGTGGGCGTGTGGCTGGGCACGCTCTTGGCGGCGGCCGCGGTCGACGACGTCGCGACCTGCCCGATGGCGTCGGTGGCGTCGTACCCCGCGGCGTTGCGGGCCGAGCTGCCGATCGCCCCCGAGCAGCAGATCTTGTTCGGGGTGGTCCTGGGCCACGCCGCCGACGCCCCGGCCAACGCCTGCCGGACCGGCCGGGCCGACGTGACGACCAACGTGACCCTGGTGACGCAGTGACGTGATGATGACGTGACGCACGTCGCATGGCGCGCCCGGCCCGATGAGGGCTATCCTGCGCGCATGCTGTCGCGTCTCGTCGTGGTGTTCGTGTTCGTCGCCGGGCTGGTGGGGCTGGCCCACGCCCAGGCGCCTGATCTGTTGGTGAAGGCCCAGACCGCCTTCGAGGATGCGCAGCGCGCGTACCTGAGCAAAGACTTCGACGTCGCCGCCGACAACTTCAAGAAGGCGTACGAGGCGCGGCCGCTGCCGCAGTTCCTCTACAACGCCGCCGCCGCCCACCACATGAAGGGCAAGGCCACCGGCAGCGTCGAGGCGTACGAGCTGGCCGTCCAGTACTACCAGAAGTACCTCGCCGCCGACGCGCAGGCGGCGGACAAGGCGGCCGTCGAGAAGGTCGTCGGCGTGCTCGACAAGGAGATCGCGCGGCTCAAGGAGGCGGCGGCCGCGGCGGCCGCGACGCCCGACGCGCCCCCGGCCGACCTGACCACGCCGTCGGCCGACGTGGCCGCCCTGGGCGACGTCGCCACCCGCAGCCTGGTGGTGATCGAGACCGAGCCCCAGGGCGCCAATATCTACCTCGACGACAAGAAGAACGGCGTGTTCGCGCAGACGCCGTGGTCGGGCTCGCTCGACGGCCAGCACAAGATCCTGATCGAGAAGCGCGGTCACAAGTCCAAGGACGCGGTGATCGCACCCGACCCCAACCGCCTGGTGGTGCTCCAGGTGGTGCTGTCCGAGGAGGACTACCTGGGCTGGGTCGAGATCAAGTCGAACGTCCCGGGCGCCGCGGTGTATGCCGACGACAAGGCGGTGGGCGCCATCGGCACCACGCCGTACTCGGGCAACTTCAAGCCAGGCAAGCACACGGTGTGGATCGAGGCCGACGGCTACGAGCCGTACAGCGAGACCATCGAGGTCGTCGCCGGCGAGACCCACGAGATCTCGCCCACGCTGCGGGGCGCGCCGGTCGGCTACCTCAACATCCGGGGCGCCAACCTCGACAAGGCCAAGGTGTCGGTCGACGGCAAGGTCGTGTGCCAGGCCGGCCCGTGCCGCACGCCGGTGAAGGAAGGCAAGCGCGCTATCGTGGTGTCGCGCGGCGGCTACAAGCCGTACCGGGTGAAGCTCGAGGTGCAGGCCAAGACCGAGCTCACCGTGGTGCCGTCGCTGGCCAAGAAGCCGGGGCGCGGTGACGCTGTGGTCGCGTACATCTTCGCCGCGGCGCTGGCCGGCGGGGCCACTGGCGCGTACCTGTACCAGAAGGATCTCACCGCGACCGACAAGTACTTCGACAAGCGCGACACCATCAAGTACGGCGCCTACGGTGGCTGGGGGCTCGCCGGTGTGGTGGGCCTGTCGGCCATCTACTACACGTTCCGTGACAAGGGGGCGCCGTCGAAGGGCACCGTCGACGTGAAGGCGCTGGCGCTGTCGCCATCGATCGGGGACGGCTTCACCGGGCTGGCCATCGGCGGCGCGTACTGACGGCGGGGCGCGGCCGAGGCGGCCGTTGATGGGGCGGGCGGCGGTGGCGGGTGGCGGGTGGCGTCGCGCCGGCGACGGGGCGGCAGCGCGACCGGTGCGAGCGACCGTGCCGGCGGGTGGCGTCGCGCCGGCGACGTGGCGGCAGCGCGACCGGCGCGAACCGTCGTGGGGGCGACGGGGCGGCAGCGCGACCGGCGCGAACCGTCGTGGGGGCGACGTGGCGGCAGCGCGACCGGCGCGAACCGTCGTGGGGGCGACGGGGCGGCAGCGCGCGTGGGGCAGGGCTGCCGCCGTGCGACGGCGGTGATGCGGCCAGGGCGATGAAGGTCAGCCTCGGCGCTCAGGCCGGGCCAGGCGCGGATGACCGGATGTCCGGGACTGGATGTCCGGCGCCAGCCTGATTTGTCCGGTTGTCGGACAAAGCAGCCGAACGCGCGAGGCGGCTGGGTGTCCGGCCTCGGCTTGATGTGTCCGGATGTCGGACGATCGACCGGATGCCGGCCAGAGCCGGACAGCGCGACCGTGGCGTGACGCGGGGTTCGGGCTGGCCCGCGGGTTGCTGTGGGTGGGCGCGATGACGTTGCCGCGCGCGGTCCATCCGGGCCGGTTCCTGATGGTGAACCGGCGCTGCACGCAGCAGGAGTTCCTGCTGCGGCCCGACGCGGCGACCAACCAGACCTACCTGTACTGCCTGGCGGTGGCGGCCCAGCGGTTCCAGATCGACGTGCTGTTGCCGTCGACGATGTCCAACCACCACCACGACGTGATCCTCGACCGCTTCGGCAACGAGGTGCGGTTCCGCGAGTACTTCCACATGCTCCTGGCGCGGTCGATGAACGCGCTGCGCGGGCGCCGCGAGAACTTCTGGTCGTCGGACGCGCCGTGCACCGTCGAGCTCGACGGGCGCGAGGCGGTGATGGACAAGCTGGTGTACGCCGCGGTGAACCCGGTCGCGGCGGACTTGGTCGAGCGGGTCCACCACTGGCCCGGCGTCAACGGCCTGGGCGACCTGCTGGCGGGGCGGACGCTGACCATCGAGCGGCCGCGGCACTTCTTCCGCGAGGAGGGCGTGCTGCCTGCGGAGGTCACGCTGACCCTGGTCATCCCGCCCGAGCTCGGCGACCCGGAGGAGGTCCGGCGCGAGCTGCGCGAGCGGGTCGCCGCCGCCGAGGAGGCGGCCATCGTGCGGCGGAGGAAGGCGGGGCGCCGCGTCCTGGGCCGGCGCGGCGTGAAGCGGCAGCCGGTCACCGCCCGGCCGGCGACGTTCACGTGGCCGGGCGGCTTCCGCCCGACGCTCGCCACCCGCGATACGTGGCGCCGCGTCGCCGCCCGCCAGCGCGACGCCATCTTCCTGGACGACTACCGCCGGGCTCGCCACCTCTGGCTGGCCGGCTTCGACGCCGTCTTCCCGGCCGGCACCTACTGGCTGGCCCGCTTCGCCCGCGTCACCGTCGCCGCTCGCTGACCCAGCCCGCGGCGCCCACCCCAGCGCGTGCCCCCCGCACGCGCCGTCGCGGCGTGGCCGATCGGGCGAATCATGGCGTCCCCGCCGTGCCCCACGGCGCCGCCCCCTGGCCCCGGACGCCCCCCGCGCGCCCCCCTCCCGAAAAAGTACCCCCGGCTTCCTGCAAAAAAGTCTCCTGCAAAAAAGTCGCCCCGGCTTCCTGCGCCGCCCCACGGCGCCCCCCCTGGCCCCGGACGCCCCTCGCGCGCCCCGGGGGCCGGTGCGGGTCGGAAAAAGTACCCCCGGCGCGGTGCGGGTCAACCGGGATTGGCGTCGGGGACGCGGGCGGGATATCTTCGGTGCTCTCGACCCTTCGGTCGGAGCTGAGGGCCGGTATGAGACTACGTCTACTCGTCATCGTTTCGCTGGTGTTGTCCCTGGGAGGTGCGCGCACCGCGGCTGCCCAGGGCGAGATGTGGAAGACGGCCCAGGCGGCCTTCAGTCAGGGCGAGACGTTCTATCTATCTGGAAAGTTTGACGAAGCGTCGGCCGCCTTCAAGAAGGCGTACGAGGCGCGGCCGATGCCGCAGTTCCTCTACAACATCGCGGCGTCCTTCCACATGAAGGGCAAGCGCGCGTCCGATCCGGATTCCTACGACAAGGCCGTCGAGTACTACCAGCGCTACCTGAGCGAGAACGCCGAGGCCAAGGACAAGCCCCAGGTCGAGAAGGTGATCGAGGTGCTCACCGCCGAGGCTGCCCGGCTGCGGGCGCCCGCGCCGGTGGTCGACCCGACGAACCCCGGCGGCACCGGCGACCCCACCAACCCCGGCGGCAACCCTGGCGGCACCGGCGACCCCGCGAACCCCGGCGGCGCGGCGATCGACAAGACCCCGTCCAAGGCGGTCGAGGAGCTAGGCGACGTCAAGTACCGCGGCCTGGTGGTCATCGAGAGCGAGCCCCAGGGCGCCAACATCTACCTGAACGGCAAGGACAAGGGCCCGTTCGCTCAGACCCCGTGGTCGGGCTCCCTCGACGGCGAGTTCCAGTACCTGGTCGAGAAGCGCGGCTACAAGAGCAAGGAGGGCCGCACCGCGGCCGATCCCACCAAGCTCCTCATCCTCCAGATCGTGCTGTCCGAGGAGGACTACCTGGGCTGGCTCGAGATCAAGAGCAACGTGCCGGGCGCCAGCATCTTCCTCGACGACCGCGCGGTGGGTGCCATCGGCAAGACCCCGTTCTCGGGCAACTTCAAGCCGGGCAAGCACAAGGTCTGGATCGAAGCCGACGGCTACGAGCCCAGCGAGCACGACATCGAGATCATCGCCGGCGAGGCCGCCGAGATCAACACCACGCTCAAGGGCGCGCCGGTCGGCTACCTGTACGTGCGCGGCCCGGGTATCGAGGCCAGCAAGATCTACCTCGACGGTCAGGTGCTGTGCGAGCGCGGCCCGTGCCGCAAGCCGGTCAAGGAGGGCCGCCACCGGGTCAAGGTCACGCGCGCGGGCTACAAGCCATACTCGACGACCATCGAGGTGCAGGCCAAGACCGAGATCAATGTGAAGACCGAGCTGGTCAAGAAGCCGGGCCGCGGCGATGCCGTGGTGGCCTACGTGTTCTCGGGGTTGTTCGCCGGCGGCGGCGTCTACCTGGGCCTCGAGGCGCAGAAGCTCGAGAAAGAGCTGACCGACGAGGTCGCCGCCGGCATGCCACCGCCCGATCAGGCCGACCCGCGCTTCAAGCGCGGCAAGTACTACGCGATCGGCGCCAACGCGGCCTACGGCGTGGCCGGCCTGCTCGGCCTCGCGGCCGTGTACTACACGTTCCGTGACAAGGGACCAGCGTCGGTCGGGCTGGTCGACGTCCGGGCGCTGGCGCTGACCCCGAGCCTCGGGCCGGACTACGCCGGCCTGTCGATGGAGATGTCATGGTGAAGCATCGCGCGCGCACCGGCCGGCGGGCCGGCTCCAGCCTCGTGGGCGTGAGCCTGCTCGGTCTCGGCCTGGCCTCGTGTAACTGGACCGTGTTCGACGACCTCGCCAGCGAGACCTGGGTCGAGCGGGTCGACGGCTCCTCCAAGACCCGGTTTGGCATCGCCATGGCGCCGCTGCCGATCGATCCGGCCGGCAGCGCCGGCGGGGCCAACCTGATCGTCCTCGGGCGCTCGGCGGTGTCGGTGTCGTTGGTGAAGTACGACGCCGCCGGCAAGCACGACACCACCTACTTCGACGCCGAGATGCTGCGGCCCGGCGTGGAGTTCAAGATCTTCCCGGCCCGGCCGGCGCTGGCCGTCGACCCGGTCAACCGGCGCTTCGCCTACGGCGGGGTCACCGGCAACATGGAGGAGGGCCAGGGCTTCGTCGCGGTGCTCGACGCCACCACGCCGACCACCCAGCTGGGCCTGCCGCGCTCGCTCGGCGCGCCCGGCGTGGGCGATGCCACCGCCCGCATGCGCCCGGGCGGCATCTCGTTCGGCGACGTCCCGTCGACCGGCGACCTCACCAACGGCGTCGAGAACATGGCGGCGTTCCACGACGTCCTCACCGCCCGCGGCACCCAGATCGACGTGCTGTTCGACTACGACAGCGCCCGCGACACGCTGACAATGCCGGAGTGCACGCAGCGCAACACCAGCACGCTCGACACTGCCTACGGCACCGCCTTCGCCGACCTCGACGGCGATGGCACCGCCGAGTTCGTGGTCGGCATGGGCGCGGTCGACGGGTTGTCGTCGGCGACCTCCGAGATCCGCATCTACGCCATCGACGGCCTGGTCAAGCCGGGCTCGGTGATCGGCACGCCGGGGCCGTGTGACGCGCCGATCGACACCATCCCGGTCACCGGCTTCGACGGTGGCTTCGCGCTGCTGACGACCCGCTTCGATCCGGCCGCGACCGCCGACGATCTGGTCTACGCGGCGCCCAGCAGCAACACGGTGTTCGTCCGGCTGGGCGGCACCACGACCCAGATCCCGTTGACCACGCCGCTCACCGGCTCGATCTTCGGCTACGCGCTGGCGGCCGGCGATCTCGACGGTGACGGCGCCCCCGAGCTGGTGGTGGGCGCGCCGCGCTCCGACATCGACGGCGTCACCGACGCCGGCGCGGTCTACATCTACAAGTTCGACCCGGTCACCAAGACCTTCGCGCCGACCTCGACCGAGCCGCTGACGCTGTCGAGCCCGGCCACCAGCGCCCAGTTCGGCCAGAGCCTGGCGGTGGTGCCGTGGGGTACTTCGGGGCAGAACGTGCTGGTGGTGGGCGCCGAGAACAACGCGTACACGTACTTCCGCACCACGCTGTACGACGACGTGCGGACCGGACGGTAGCGCGCTTGCCGCAGTTCTGGTGCCCGAGCTGCCATCAGTTCTATAGCGAGACGGGGTACTGCCCGTTCGACGGCGCGCGGCTGTCGATCCCGCCCGACGCGGTGTCGCACCCGGTGGTCGCGGTGTCGGCGCACAACGACGCCCTCGACGCCGCCGATCTGGTGCAACAGGCCGCCGATCACGCGGCGGTCTACGACCGCCTGGTCGGGGTCACCCTCGACGGGCGCTACCAGATCGAGCGCAAGATCGGCGAGGGCGGCATGGGTGTGGTGTTCGCCGCCCGCCACCTGGTGATCGAGCGGCCCCTGGCGATCAAGGTGCTCAAGCGCGAGGTGGCGCGCGACGCCAGCACCATCAAGCGGTTCGTGCAAGAGGCCCGGGCCGCGTCGCGCATCGGCCACCCCAACATCGTCGACGTCACCGACTTCGGGACCACCCCCGACGGCATGACCTACTCGGTCATGGAGTACGTGGACGGCAAGACCCTGTCGGCGGCCATCAAGCTGGGCGCGCCGATGCCAGCCGATCGGGCCTTGCCGATCGCGGCGCAGATCGCCCAGGCGTTGCAGGCGGCTCACGACAAGGGCATCGTCCACCGCGACCTCAAGCCCGAGAACGTCTTCCTGATCAACCGCGACGGCCGCCGCGACTTCGTCAAGATCGTCGACTTCGGCATCGCCAAGGTCACGCCGCTCGATCAGTCCGGCGCGCTGGCCCCGGGCAAGGCCGACGGGCCGCGCCTGACCCGGGCCGGCGCGGTGTTCGGCACCCCCGAGTACATGGCGCCCGAGCAGGCCGCCGGGCGCAGCGACAACGACGGCCGCGTCGACGTCTACGCGCTGGGCACCATCCTCTACGAGATGTTGACCGGCCGGGTGCCGCACAAGTCCGACAGCATGGTGCGCACCCTGGCGATGCAGATGCTCGACCCGATCGAGCCGCCGTCGAAGGTGGCGCCCGACCAGGCCATCGACCCGGCGGTCGAGGCGGTGGTGATGAAGGCGCTGGCCAAGAAGCGCGACGAGCGCTACCCGACGATGGCCGCGTTCCTGGGCGCGCTGGCCGAGGCGGTCCCGGCGATGGAGCTGGCGCAGCCAGTGTCGACCAGCGTCACCGCGCGGTCGCTGGCCGGCGGCGTGCTGCAGCCGCTGCCGCCGGGGATGGCGTCGTCGCCCGACGCCACCACCATGCGGCCGCTCAAGCAGTCGACCCCGCCGCCGTCGAAGCCGCCGCCCCCGCTGGCGCCGGTGACCGCCACCGGCGACGTCCCGCGCTACAGCACCGGCAAGCGCTCGCTGCACGAGCCGGCGTTCGTCACCACCGCGACCCAGGAGCCGCGGATCACGCTCGACCTCATCGACGAGCCGCCCCCCGAGCCGGCGCCGGCGGCGCGCTGGCCGTGGGCCCTCGCCGCCATCGTGGTGATGGGCGGCGCCGGCGTCGGCGCGGCGATCATGCTCAAGCGGCGGGCTCCGGCCTCGGTGGCCGAGCGCGACGCCGGCGTGCCGACCGACGCCCGCACCGTGATCGAGTACGACCTCGACGGCGGTCCGGAGCCGGTGACCGACGCCGGCCGGCCGCCCGGGCCCGGCCCGGGGCCGCGCTCGCTGCGCGACGCCGGCGCGCTGCCGACGATCGACGCTGGCGGCGACCGCCCGCGCGACGCCGGGCCGATGGGGCGCACCCCGGCCGCCCGTGGCAACGTGCAGATCGAGGTGCTGACCCGGCCCGACGGCGGCATCCTGTTCCAGGGCACCAGCTACCGCGGTCCGGCCGGGGTCCACATCGAGGAGCGCAAGGGCACGAAGCTCCGGCTGCGCTGCACCCTGCCGGGCTACCAGCCGGGCTTCGTCGACCTGGTATTCGACGGCGAGACCGAGCTGGCGGTGTGTACGATGAAGCGCCTGCCGTGCGTGCCCGGCCTCAAGGATCCGTTCCAGGACTGTCCGGAATGACCGCCGCCGACCGCCCCAGCTTCGATCCCATCGTGACGATGGTGCTCATCGCGCTCAACGTGACGGTGTTCGTGGTGGGCGCGACCACCGGCGAGGCGCGGGTGTTCGAGCTGGGCGCCAACGCCGGGAGTCAGACGCTCACCCACCACGAGCTGTGGCGGCTGGGCTCGTCGATGTTCATCCACGCCGGGGTCCTGCACCTGGGCATGAACATGCTGGCGCTGTACCAGGGCGGGCCGATGATCGAGCGGCTGTACGGCCGGGCGGGGCTGGTGGCGATCTTCGTCGGCGGCGGCCTGGTCGGCAGCCTGGCCAGCGCGGTGCGCGGTACCGGCGTGTCGGTCGGCGCCTCGGGCGCGATCCTCGGTTTGTTCGGGGCGTACGGCAGCTTCCTGGCGCGGCACCGCAAGCAGCTCGACCCGGTCGCGACCTCCAACGCGCTGCGCGGGCTGGCCATGATGGCCGGCCTCAACGTGTTGCTCGGCTTGTCGGTGCCCAACATCGACCAGGCCGCGCACGTCGGCGGCATCCTCGGCGGCGTCGCGGTCGGCTGGCTGTTCGAGCGCACGCCGCGCAGCTGGCGAGTGCCCCGGCGCGCGCTGGTGGCGGGCGGCGCGGTGGTCGCGGTGGTGCTGGGCGCGGCGTTGGTGGTCAAGCCGCTCGGCTCGCCGCTCGACCGCTACCCCGTGGTGGTCAAAGAGTTCTTGGCCGTCGAGCACGAGGTCGTCGACGGGCTCAACGCGCTCCGGGGCTCGCCCGCGGCGCGCACCCCGGCCGAGCTGGCCGACGGCTACGACCGGCTGGTGGCTCGGTGGGCCGCGGCGCGGGCCGAGCTCGAGCAGGCCGGGCTCGACGAGCGCTGGTCGAAGCTGCGGCGCTACGCCAAAGCCCGCGAGGATGCGTTCCGGGCCATGGCCGCCGCGGCGCGCGCCGACGACGGCGAGGCGTTCCAGCGCGGGCAGGCCGCGTCGCAGGCCGCGCTCGACGACTACAACCGCTCGGTCAGGTAGGCCCGCGGCGGGTCCGGCGCCGGCGCTATGCGCGCACGAACGGGTTGGCCCGGGCCTCGTCGCCCAGCGTGGTCGACGGACCGTGGCCGGGGATGACCAGCGCGTCGAGGTCGCGGGTGTACAGGCGGGTCTGGATCGACGCCCGCAGCTGGGCGCTGTCACCGCCGGGCAGGTCGGTGCGGCCCACGCTCCGGCGGAACAGCGTGTCCCCGGCGAACAGCCGGGTCGGCTCGCCGGCGGCGGCGACCTCGAAGCACACCGAGCCCGGTGTGTGGCCCGGCGTGTGGACCACCACCGCGGCGTGGCCGCCGAAGGCGACCGTGTCGCCGTCAGCCAGCCAGCGATCGACCGCGGTCATCCGTGGCGCCTGCCAGCCGAACATCATCGCCTGCATGGCGGCGCCGTCGTACAGGCCGCGGTCCCCGGGGTGCAGGCACACCACGCCGCCGTGGGCCTGCTGGACGTCGCAGGTCCCGACGATGTGATCGAGGTGGGCGTGGGTGTGGATGATGGCGCGGACGGTGAGGTCGTGGGCGCGCACGATGGCGGCGATCCGGTCGAGCTCGCCGCCGGGATCGATGACCAGCGCCTCGCGGGTGGCGGGATCGGCCAGCACGGTGCAGTTGCACTGCAGCGGGCCGGCCGGGAACGTCTCGCACAGCATGGGGGTACGTGTAGCGCGTTGAAGCCGGCTCGTCGCGTCGGCGCAACCTGGCGTGGCGATACAGATCTGCCTCGGCGCGCGGGTGCGCCGCGCGATGGCCGCGTCGGCAACTTGACTGTGGCGCGGGTTTGGCCAAACTGCGCGCCGTGCAGACCACCCGTCGTCAGCCGCGCGAAGTCAGCGCCGGCACGTTCGTCCTCGCGCTGTGCGCGCTGTCG
This sequence comes from Kofleriaceae bacterium, assembly GCA_041389965.1. Classification (GTDB taxonomy): domain Bacteria; phylum Myxococcota_A; class Polyangia; order Haliangiales; family Haliangiaceae; genus UBA2376. The sequence continues at coordinate 217,450 of JAWKQV010000007.1, forward strand.
CTGTCGCTGGTCGCGTTCCTCGCGGTGTAGGCCGCGCGCCGCGCGCGCTCACCGCAGCCCGGCGTACTGGGCGATGCAGGTGAGGGCGTCCCGGTCGTAGAAGTTGCTCTGGTCGCAGTAGCCGATGATCTCGTCGGCGCGGCCCCGTAGCGGCGCGGCGTTGGCGATGCACGTGAGCGCGTCGCGATCGTAGAACATGGCGCGGTCGCACGCGCCGATCGTGGCGCTGGCGTCCCACCGACCGCCCAGGGCGGACGCCATGCACGCCAGCGCATCCCGGTCGTAGAACATGGCGCGGTCGCACGCCGCGATGGTGGCCCGCGGGTCGAAGCGCGCGCTGGCACCCATCGCCACGCACTGTTGCTGATCGGCGCTGTAGAACATGGCGGCGCGGCACGCCTGGTCGAGCGCGGCGAAGTCGACCCGGGGCCGGCGGTCATCGCCGCGGTCGTCCCAGCGGTCGCGGTGGTCGGCCTGCCGGTCGTCCCAGCGGTCGCGGCGGTCGTCGTGCCGGTCGTCACGGCGGTCGCGGCGGTCGCGGTGGTCGGCGACGGCGGTGGTGGTGGCGGCGAGGGTGAAGGTCACGAGCGCGGCCGTGGAGGCCAGGAGGTGTGCGAGGCGGGGCATGGCGGTCGGACGGCGGACCCGCTACCGGTATTCACGGGGTAGCGACCGCGCCGCCGGCCACCGCGCCAGCCGACCCCGGCGCCCCGATCACCGGGCGACCGACGGCTCGAACGGCTGGTAGTAGCCACGGGCGTACAGGACCGGCGTGCCGGTGAACCCCGCCGGCACGTCGAACGCGAACTGGCGCCGCTCGCCCAGGGTGAACACCTCGGGCACGCCGTCGGCCGCGCACGCCGAGCCGCCGCTCGCGCAGCCGCGCGGGGCCACCCGCACGCCGCCGAAGTCGACCGTGATCGCGTCGAGGTAGGTGGTCTCGGGCTTGACCTCTTCGAGGATCACCCGCAGCTCACGGGTGTCGGCCGAGATCGCCGGCAGCGCCAGCGCGTCCTCGGTGGCCCGGCTGGGACCGACCAGGTTGCGCAGCGACTCGCCGACGAAGCGCCAGCCGTCGCCGCTGTCGACCAGGACATACGGGCACGCCGCGCACTCCGCCTCGTCGTAGGTGCCGGTGGTCTGCTCGTCCTTGGCGAGCGTGCCGTCGACGATGCGGTAGGTCAGCGCGGTGGACTGGCCACAGTTGCCGGTGCTCGCGTGGATGGTGCCGTCGCCGGGCAGATCGGGCGTGCCGCCGACGAACGCCTCGCCCACATCGTGCAGGCCGCCGTCGCGGAACTGCAGGATGCGCCAGCGCAGATCGTCCTCGACGATCTCGCTCTCGATGGCGACCACCGCCTCGGTCCCGAGCTCGACCACGATCGCGCCGGCAGGGTAGAAGTGCCAGTCGGCCGGGATCGCGAACGTGTACGGGCCCATGGTCACCACTCCGTCGGCCAGGGTGGCGGTGTCCGGGGTGCCATCCCCGTCGACGTCGTTGGCTACGTGGGCCGCTCCCCCGTGGGTGATGGCGGCGGGGGCCTGGGATTTGCCGCCACAGGCGACGGCGACGAGGAGGAGGGGGGGCAATGCGTGCGCGAGCTTCATCGGGGGCGGAACGCTAGCAGGCTTCGCCTTGTTCCACGCGCGTCTCGGGCCGGTGGTGTGGTTTGTCGCCTGGCCGGCGGGCTGGTCCGACGGCGCTGTCCGGTGTCCGGGCCGCACGTCCGGTTTTCGGCCAGCGGTGGCCGGAATCTGGCCGGTGCTGTCGTGACGCCGGGGCGGTAGCCGTGGCACGGCGGCTGCATTCACGTCGACAGCGAGGTGGTGGCCATGTTGCAGATCCTGGACGGGAAGACGGCGGAGGAGACGGTGCGGGTGCGCCCGCTCCGGCGCCGGGAGTACGAGCACCTCGAGCGGGGCGGTGCCTTCGAGGACGGGCCGGTCGAGTTGTTGTGTGGGGCCATGGTCGAGGTGGTCGCAGACTGCCCCGGGCACGATCCGGTGGTCGGCGTAGCCGCGGCCCGCCTGCGCGCGCGAGGGGGCGCGGCGTGTGAGGTGCGGGTCAAGCAGCCGCTGCCGCTGACGGACTTCACGGTGGCCCGGCCGGATCTCGTCGTGGGTCCGGTGACGACGCCGTGGGCCAGCGGTCGGCCGGCCACCTGGCTGGTGGTCGAGGTCGCCGACGCCTCGCTCCCCAAGGACCGCGGCCTCAAGCGCGTCTTGTACGCGCAGGCCGGCATCGAGGAGTACTGGGTGGTGGACTTGGCGGCCGGCGTGGTCGAGGCGTTCGCGCGCGCCAACGCGCGGCTGGGCGAGTGGGAGGCGTACGCGGTATCGACGGTGGGTGAGTGGGTGGTCCACGGCTCCCGCCCGACGTTGGCGCTGTCAGTCGACGACCTGATGGCGGGCCTGTGGCCGGGCGGAGCGGCGCTGGCGGGGTGATCGCCACACCCGGTCGCCGTGTCTCGGTTGCGTCGTCTCCGAGAAGCTGCGACACCGGGAGCATGAGCACCACCGGTTCCCCGTCTCTCCGCGAGCAGGTCAGCGCCGACGAGTGGCGCCTGCGCGTCGATCTGGCCGCCTGCTACCGCCTGGTCGCGGCGTTCGGGTGGGACGACCTGATCTTCACGCACATCTCGGCCCGGATCCCGGGCGCGGATCACCACTTCCTCATTAACCCGTACGGGATGCTGTTCGAGGAGATCACCGCGTCGAGCCTGGTCAAGGTCGACCTGGCCGGCGCCAAGGTGACGGCCAGCGCGTACGATATCAACCCGGCCGGGTTCACCATCCACAGCGCCATCCACGCCTCGCGCGAGGACGCCCAGTGCGTGCTGCACACCCACAGCGTCAACGGCGTCGCGGTGTCGGCCCAGCACGGCGGGCTGTTGCCGCTATCCCAGCAGTCGATCTTCGTGCTGGCGTCGCTGGCCTTCCACGGCTACGAGGGCGTCGCGCTCAACCCCGACGAGAAGGCCCGGCTGGTGGCCGACCTGGGCGACAAGCACTTCTTCCTGCTCGGCAACCACGGCCTGCTCACCGTGGGCGACACCATCGCCGACGCGTTCTTGCGCATGTACGTCTTCGAGGCGGCGTGCTCGATCCAGGTGAAGGCGCAGGCCGGCGGCGGTGAGCTGATCCCGATCGATCCGCGCATCATCGCCGGGGCCACGGCGCAGGCGGCGGCGGTGACCCGGGGCCTGGGCGCGGGCCTGGCGTGGCCGGGGCTCCTCCGCAAGCTCGACCGCGACAACCCCGGCTACGACGCATAGGCCCACGCGGCCACGCCAGGCTGACGTGCAGCGCCGGCGCGCCGGTTGCGCCCTGGGCGGCTGCCTGGCCGGCGGCTCACGGCGTGGGCGCAGGGCCGCAGGGCCGCAGGTGTCGCGGCCGGCGCCGAGGACCGGCATGATCGATCACGGACGCTGACGGCGCGTCGGGCGCGCCCTGGGCGGCTGCCCGGCCGGCGGCTCACTGCTCGGGCGCGGGGCCGCTGGCGTCGCGGCTGGCGCCGAGGACCGGCACGATCGAGAACGGCGGCGCCAGGTGCTCGAGGACGGCGTGGCCCACCCGCGCGGTGGTGCGGAGGCCACGGCGGCGGCTGCGGCCCAGCGTGCGGTCGAGCACGCGCTGGAGGTTGACGGTGGCGCCCAGGAACAGGTGCTGGCGCGGCACAGCCTCGGGTGGTGCGTCGGGCTTGTACTTGCGGCTCTCGAAGCCGACCCCCAGGTCCAGGTAGTCGAGCGCGGTCGCCGCCCAGCGCGGGGTCGCGGCCGGGCGAGGCAGGGCGCCGAGGTGGAGCGCCAGGAAGTAGGTCTCGCCAGAGTAGTCCTCGGCGATGTTGAGGCTGTTGCCCTTCCGCGAGCCGTAGTACTCGCCGCGCCACAAGCCCAGGTACTCGGCGCTGGGCCAGTAGGCGACCCGGAAGTCGATCAGCTCGTCGAGCCGCGGGTACATCACCAGCAGCGCCGACAGCGTGGCGCCGGCGGTGTTCATGAGCGCGTCGCCGCCGGAGAACTTGTAGTAGAAGCCGTCCTTCACCTCGACGGCCAGAAACAGGCCCCAGGCCAGCGCGCTGCCGGTGATGGCCGAGGTCGTGCGGCCGAAGCCGCCCCACCGCAAGACGCCGGCGGTGGCGCGGCCCAGGACCAGGTTGGCCCAGGCGTGGCCGAGCTTGTCGGCGCCGCCGGCGTAGGTGTTGCGGCCGAAGAACCCGTCGCCGCCGTAGCCGAACGACGCCAGCGACGGCACGTCGCGGTACCAGGCCAGGTAGGCCCACGCGCTGAACGCCGCGTAGATGCCGCCCACCGCGAGGGCCGCGCGCAGCCGGCGATCGGGTGGCGGCGGTGCCTCGGGCGCGGGCACCGAGGCGCCCAGGTGGACCCACCGCGGCGGGCAGTCGGGCGTGGCGGCTGGGGCGGTGGCCGGGTCTGCCGAGGGCGGCGCGGTCGTCGGCTCAGCCGTCGGCGCGGCGGTGAGCGCAGGTGCTGGACAGTCGGCCGCCGCCGGCACCGGCGTGACGGTGGCAGCCAGGCCGAGCAGCAGGGCGAGCGCGCGCACCGGCGGACGCTACCGCACTTCAGCAGCGGCGCTGTGTCACCGCGCCGGGTTCGCGCGCTGCATCACAGCGGCGCGCGAGGTGAGCGAGAGGCCGGGGCCGGGTCACGGGTCCGGGTCGGGGTCGGGGGCCGGGTCCGGGTCGGGGTCGGGGTCCGGGTCCGGGTCCGGGGCCGGGGCCGGCGCCGGGGCCGGGTCCGGGTCGGGGTCGGGGTCCGGGGCCGGGTCCGGGTCGGGGTCGGGGTCCGGGTCCGGCTCCGGGTCCGGGTCGGGGTCCGGGTCCGGCTCCGACTCCGGCTCCGGGTCCGGGTCCGGGTGACGGCTCCAGTGGCGCGGTGGGTTCCTCGTCGAGGGCGCGTCTGTGCTCGCGTGTGTCTCCGTCGGTTGGGGGTGCCCGCGCGGCCCTGCGCGCATCGAACCGCGCCGACGACCAGGCTGCGATGCGTCCTCACTCGACGCCTGAGGTGTGGGCCGCGAAGGACGAGGCTTGGTCGTCGTCACGGTTCGTGCGCGCGTGGCCGCGGTCGGGCGAACCCCCAACCGACGGAGATCATCATGCTCGACGCACAGACGCTGGTCCTTCAACTCATCCGCGTGCTGCGGCCCCTGGTCGCGGAGATCAACCGCTCGAGCCCGGGGCTGGGTGACCAGCTGCGGCGCGCCGCGACGAGCGTGGCCTTGAACCTCGCCGAGGGCACGCGGCGGGTCGGCGCCGACAAGCGCCGGGTGTACCGGATCGCGGCGGCCGAGGCCCAGGAGCTGAAGGCCGCGCTCGCGGTGGCGGTGGCCTGGGGCTACCTAGACGACGGTGCCACCGCCGCGGCGATGGAGCTCGCCGAGCGGGTCGGCGCCACGACGTACCGGCTGGCGCGGTGAGCGGGGCCGGGTCCGGCTCCGGTTCCGGCTCCGGCTCCGGCTCCGGCTCCGGCTCCGGCTCCGGTTCCGGCTCCGGTTCCGGCTCCGGCTCCGGTTGACGGCTCCGTGTCCGGGTCGGGGTCGGGGTCCGGGGCCGGGCTCCGGGTCCGGGTTCGCGGTTCCAGCTTCGGTTGCCGCGGCGGGGTTCCTCGTCGAGGATCACGTCGGTGCGCGCCGTGTGCTTCGTCGGTCGACCCGGGGCCGGCGCTGGCGTCCTCCTCGAGGACCGCTGGGTGGGGCGATCACATCATCCAGCTACTCGGAGGTCATCGCCGCGTTGGCTGTGACCGGTGCGGCGCGGTCGACTACGGCTGCGCGAGCTCCGGCCTGCCGCGCGTGCGGCACAGTGCCCTCCACACGCGGCCGGCAGCCGCGTGCTGAGTTCGTCACCAAACCAGGGTTCCCCGCTGCACCGCGCCGGTCAGCTCTCCGTCGTACGGGCCGTCGCTGACACTGACCCACCAGTCCAACGTTGCCCCCGTCGGAAACTGCGGCCAGGTCGGGTCCCAACCCGGCATCGTGCTCGGGTCGATCCATGGCAGCTCGGTGAGCCCGAGCGCGTCTTGATACGCCGGTGACATGCGCTGGTTGACGATCAAGTCGGTGGTGCCCGCCGTGTACCGAATCAACGTGGTCACGTCGCCGTGGGGTGCGTCCCACGCCGCGCCGGCGCGATCGGCGGACAGCAGCGGCATCGGCGCGAAGTCGAACGGGGCCAGGGCGTCGGCCTCGACCCGATGCTGGACGGTCCGGGACTGCTGACCGTCGGACGCGACCGCCCGCACCACCAGCCGATCCCCTGCGCGCCGGGCAGCTGCGGGCACCAGGTCGGCTCGCACAGCGGTACCGTTCAGCTGTCCCAGGCCGTTGGAGGTATACAGCCGGGTCGCGTACGTCACTGCCGCTGCCCCCAGTCCGCTGGCCACAGGCGTGACGGCGACGCGGTCAAAGCCCGTCGAGAGGTCCAGGTCGAGCGTCAGGTCGGTGGTGAGCGCGACGTCGCGGACCACCAACATGCGCGGGCTCGCGGTGTCGACCGCCACCACGTCGATCGTGCCGGTAGGCGCTTCGGTGGCGTACGTCGCGCCAGGTCCCAACGGGCGGTACAGCGTCCCGACCACGACGACTGCGGTGGGCGGTGTCACCGCACCGTGGATCGTGGCCAAGGTCGTGTTTGCACCCGGACAGATCTCCACCGGCGTCGCCTGGGCCCCCGCGTCCCGCGTGATTGCCAAGGCGAACGGCGGTCGATCGAAGTAGCCGCACGATCCCGCGAAGGCATAGTGCGCGCTCGTGAAGGTGACCGTCGCCGGCGCGTCGGCGCTGAGCGGCACCTGGGTCCACGGTCCGTCGCCATCGGCGACCGCCAAGTAGATGGCCGAGGCGTCACCGGCGATGAAGGTCACCGTGACCGGTGTCGCGACATCATCACTGCCGCACCCGGCGGCCAACACCACCGCCAGTGCCACTCCCCTGAACCGCGCGATCGTCGACGATGTGGACATGTCGGCTAAGTATCACTTCGGCCGCGCGGCGACCAGGAGGGATCTGCCTTCGGCGACTCACCGTGCGTCGCCACGATCAGCGCGGACGCGGTAGGGTCGCACCATGGCCGCAGTCCGCACCTCGCCGGCGACGTTCGGAGGCTTCGCCCCAGCGGCGATGGGCTTCTGGCACGAGCTGGCGCACGAGATGAACCGCGCCTGGTACGTCGCCAACAAGGCGCGCTACCAGGCGCTGTGGGAGCAGCCGATGGCCGCGCTGCTCGCGGTGGTCCGCGCCAGGCTGGCGCCGGCCTACGCGCCGGCGGAGCTGGGCGCACCCAAGGTGCTGCGCATCCACCGCGACGTCCGTTTCAGCAAGGACAAGACGCCGTACAAGACCCACATCGGCGGCGTCATCACCGTGGCCGGCAAGGTCCTGGGCGACGGCGGCACCGCGGCGCTGTACGTCCACGTCGGGCTCGACGAGGAGTTCGTCGGCGTCGGCCGCTACGGCTTCGACGCCGCCCAGCTCGCGCGCTGGCGCAAGGCGGTCGCCGGCCGTCCGGGTGAGGCGCTGGCCGCGGTGATCGCCAAGCTCGAGCGCGGCGGCTACCAGGTCCGCGGGCGCGACGACCTGGTGAAGGTGCCGCGCGGCTTCGCGCCCGACCATCCGCGCGGCGACCTGCTGCGCATGCGCGGCCTGACCGCGATGTTCCCCGAGATGCCGGCTGGGCTCCTCCACCAGCCGGCGCTGGCGGCCTGGCTGACTCGCCACGCCAAGGCCACTGCGCCGCTGGTGACCTGGCTGCACCGCGAGGTGGGCTGATGAAGCGCACGGCGCCCGCGGTGGCGCGCAACAAGGACGCGCTCCTCGCCGAGCTGGCCAAGGTGTTGCCGCTGGCCGGCACCGTGGTCGAGGTCGCCAGCGGCAGCGGCGAGCACGCGGTGCACTTCGCGCGCGGCCTGCCCGGCGTGACCTGGCAGCCGACCGACTGCGACCCGGCGGCGCTGGCCAGCATCGGCGCGTGGCGGGCCGAGGCTGCGCTGCCCAACCTGGCCACCCCGCTCCCGCTCGACGTGATGGCGGCGTGGCCGGTCGACCGCGCCGACGCCGTGGTGTGCATCAACATGATCCACATCGCGCCGTGGGCGGCGACGGTGGCCCTGTTCGTCGGCGCCGCCCGCCTGCTGGCCATCGGCGCGCCGCTGGTGACCTACGGGCCGTACCGCTTCCCGGGCGGGTTCACCGCGCCGTCCAACGCCGAGTTCGACCAGAGCCTGCGCGCGCGCGACCCGCGGTGGGGCGTGCGCGACGTGCGCGAGGTGGCGGCGGTGGCGGCGCCGGCCGGCTTCGAGCTCGAGGCCACGGTGGCCATGCCGGCCAACAACCACACGCTGGTGTGGCGACGGACGTGATCGGCGCGTGCGGTTCGTGGTAGTTGCGCCGCCGTGCTCGCACCCGCTCGTTTCGCGGTCATCGCCGCGCCCGCGCTCCTGGACGCCGCCACGGCGCTGACCGCCGCGATCACCCGTGACGAGCCGGCCGGGTTCCCGGCGGTGGCGCGCCAGGTCGGCGCGGCCTGGGTCGACACCATCCTCGACGGCTTCGTGCTGACCTTGGCCGCCGCGGCGCGTGGTCCGGGTTCCGGACAGCGTACGGCGACCATGATCCGCGACCTGGCCGAGAGCCTGATCGGCGCCAGCGTGCGGCGCACCGACCGGGCCCGGGCGGTGGGGTTCGCCGCCTTCCTCGACCAGCACCTGACCCGGCAGCCGCCGACGGTGGGGTTCGCCGTCGAGCCCGGCCTGGCGGCGGCGGTGGGCCCGGCGCTGGCCGACGCGACCGCGCCGGCCCCGGTGTTGGCCGACGCGCTCCACGCCACCATCGACGCCGCCCTGGCCCGACTCCTCGACGAGCCGCTGGGCGTCCTGGGCCTGGGCCTGGTGACCCGGACCGCGGCCCGCCTCGGGCGCGCGACCATCGCCCGGCGGGTCCACGCCGAGGTCGATCGCGCGGTGCTCGACCCGGTGGCGCAGCCGCGGCTGGCCCAGGCGCTGACCGGCTATTACCACCGGTGACGGTTTGCGACCGCGCCACGCTGGCACTACCGTCGCTCGGTGAGTGACGACCGGCTGGAAGCATGGACGCTGTGGCTGCGCGACGCGCTGATCGAGCGCGGCGCTCCGGCCCAGGTGATGTACGACGATCGCGTCGGTGGGGACGTGCTGGTGCTGGTGATCGCCGGCCAGGAGCGCGACCGCCTGGTCGAGGTCGTGGTGAGCCGCCGCGCCAAGGACGGGCCGCGCACCCGCGGGCGCGCGTACCTGACCGCCCTGGCGACCACCGCGGCGGGCGCCGCGGCGGCCAGCGACGCCCTCGAGCGCCTGCATCACGACGTGTCGCGCCTGGCCAACGCCAAGCGCAAGCACGTCCGCCGCATCACCCGGCTCGTGGCCCAGCTGGTGAGCTCGTGGGCCGCCCGCTCGACGGTGGACCCGCCGGGCCGCGCGCTGGCGCTGGCCGAGTTCCTCGAGGTCGTCCCCGACGCGGTGCCCATGTACGGCGTCGGCTACTACGGCGACCTCGACGGCGACGACGGCCCCGAGCGGGTGCGCTTCCCGCCTGCGTACGGCGTCGCGGTCCCGACCGGTAGCGGGTGGCGGGCGCTGCCGTGGGACGCCGCGGCCCGTCGCTGGACCGCGCGACCTGGGCTGGTCGCCGCGCTGCAAGCGGCCCGACCCGGCGTCGACCTGGCGGCCGCCGGGATCACCATGGTCGGCGGCGCGACCGTCGCCGCGTTCACCGCGGCCAGCGTGGCGCCGGTGATCGAGCGGCCGGCGAGCAGCCGGTGGGACTGCGCTGACTCGTGCAGCCCGTGCGACCTGCTGGACCTGGCCGACCTCGTGCCCGACTGCGACAGCTGCGACCTGGACTGCAACTTCTGATGCGGGCGCTGGTCGTGCTGGCGATCCGCGGTTACCGCCGCTGGCTGTCGGGACGTGGCCCGCTGGCGCGGGTGCGGTGTACGTTCGCCAGTGGCGCCAGCTGCTCGGCGTACGGCTTGCGCGCCGCCCGCACGGCGCCCACGGTCGGCGCGGCGCTGGGCCAGATCCGTCGTCGGCTGCGGCGGTGCCGGGACGCCTCGGTGTACGCCGTCGACAGCGGCGGGCGGCACGCCCTGGGGTGGGGCGCCCTGCACGACGTCCCGCTGGCCGAGGTCGAGGCGAGCTTGGGCGCTGACGGCGAGGACGCGGCTGATCGGGCCACCGTGCTAGCGGCCCGGGCCCTGGTCGCCCGGTGGCGGGGCGACGCGCTCGCGCTCGTGGAGGTCACGGCCGCGCGCCGCGGGCTGCCGGCGGCGCGGCCGCAGGTGCGCCGCGTCCCGACGTGGCGTGACGTCGCGCGGGGGCTGGTCCCGTCGACGGCGGCCCTGGCCAGCGTCGTCGCCGTGCTGGCCCACCTGGCCCCGGTGGTCGCGCCGCTCGCGGCGGCGGCGGCGGTCGGGCTCGTGCTGGCGCGCCTGCGCGTGGCGTACCGCCAGCGGGCCCGCCTGCGACGTCAGGCGCGCGCCGACCAGCTCCGCGGCGCGTTGCCCGTGCTCCACGCGCCCTGATGCCCCGTTGTCCGGCGCGCGCTACTTGCCCAGGCCCGGCAGGTCGATCGTCGTCGTGCCGCAGTAGCGGGTCAGGGCCGCTTGCTCGTTGCCGGTCAGGTCGGGCCACGCGCTGGCGACGTAGTCCTTGTCGCCGAGCTTGCAGGCGGTCGAGACGGCCAGCCGGCGGGCGGCGGTGTTGGCGGGCTCGGCAGCGGACAGCTTGCGCGCCAGGGCATGCGCCCTGGCCAGGTCGCCGGCGCGGAACGCGGCGCGGGCCTCGCTCAGCTCCTGGGCCAGCGGCGAGGCCGGCGCGTGCCCGAGCTGGGTGCGGTCGCTCTCGAGGTCGTCGAGCCCCGGCACCAAGCCTCCGGCCTTGCGGAGGTCGACGTGGGGGTAGGGCGCGACCTTGGCCTCGCTCGCAGGCGCCGTGATAGTGGTCACACCACTTCCCACCGCCCGCTGACGCTGAGCCAGCTCGGCGGGGGCCTGCCGCACCGCCGCCGGCGGGGCTTGCGGACTCCGACCGGTCAGCGCGTCGGTGCGGCCCTGGGCCGGCGTCGTCGGTGTTGGCCGTGGCGGCGGTGCCGCGCCCGGCGTCGTCCTCGAGGCCTGGTACAGGTACGCGCCGCCAGCGATGAGCGCCGCGGCGCCCGCGGCGAGCAGATGCGGTTTCACCTCAAACATGTAGCACGAGGTGACCTGTTGGTTGACGGCCGCGCGCAGGTGGGCGAGGGTCGGGGCCATGAGGCGACTAACATCCCACTTCTTCCTGGGCGGCCTGGCCGCCCTGGCCGCGGCCGTGTCGGGCTGCGGCGACAACAGCGTCACCTGTGGCGACGGCACCCACGACGAGGGCGGCTATTGCCTCCCCGACAACACCGCGGCCTGCGGCACCGGCACCATCGAGATGAACGGGACCTGCGTCCCCGATGGCTCGGTGGTGTGCGTCCAGGGCACGGTGTTCGACCCGGCGACCGGCACCTGCGTGGTCGACCCCAGCGCCTGCGCTGACGGCACCACGTTGGTGGGCGGCGAGTGCATCCCCGACGACGACCTGCTCATGGGCGCGGCCGACCACGTCGAGGCGGCCGAGCCCAACGCCGGCCCGGCCGTCGCCGGCAGCTTCGACGCGCCCGGGCTCGACGCGTCGACCACCTTCTACGGCTGCATCACCGCGTACGAGGACGCCGACAGCGACGGCAACCTCGACGCCGACTACGACGCCTGGCTGGTCAACGCCTCGGGGCCGATGGTCCTCGAGGTCACCACCGACGGCATCCACGGCCTGTCGGCCGGCTTCATCGCCGTCAGCGCCGACGCGGCCCACCCGGTCGAGCTCGACAGCTGGCAGCGCATCGGCATCAACCTGACCGGCGACACCGCCAAGCGCGAGATCTACCTGCCCGCCGCGGGCCGCTACGCGCTGTTTGTGACCGACGCCCGCTCGTTGTTCCTGGGCGACGCCGGCGCCGGCAACGCGGACACCTGCTACTTCGCGACCGTGAAGCAGGTCGCCATGCCGACGGCGGTGCCGCTGACCACGCCGGTCCAGGCGTCGACCGACGACGGCAAGGTGAAGCTGTTCACCTACACCGGCGCCGAAGGCGGCCTGCTCGACCTGTCGATGAACACCACGGCGCCGGCGCTGTCGCCCGCGTTCGTGAGCCTGCGGGGCACGACGCTCCACAAGGCCGCCGCCGGCGATCCTCCGTTCGACACCATCGGCGGCCTGGCCGCGGGTGACGTCGTCTCGGTCATCGTCGACTCCGTCTACAACTACGGCGTGGCACCCCAAGCGTTCACCATCGACTCGTTCGCCCCGGCGGCCCAGGCCCTGCCGACGGACGGCTCCACGATCACGGTGACCGACAACAACGTCGACGGCGCGACCAGCTACACCGACATCAACTACTCGTACTTCGACGTCGCCACGGCCGGGGTCAAGCGCTTCGACGTCACCGCCAGCATCCCCGTCGACATGGTGATCTTGCGCCGGGACATCTTCACCCCGGGTGGCAGCTTCGACACCTTCGCGTCGATCGACGGGTTCCTCGGCGGCGCCGGGACGGACACGTTCACGACGCAGTTCATCAAGTTCCTCACCCCGGGGCGCTACTACTTCGCCACCCTCAACCCGGCCGGTGACAACGCCGGCGGCACCTATACGATCACGTCGACGGTCGCCGATGTCGCCGTGGGCGCGCTCACCTACGGCACCGACTCGGGCAGCCAGACGCTGGCGACCACGTCCGGTTTCCACTCGCTCGATCTGACCAACCCGGAGTGGATCGAGTACGGCGTGACCGGCACCACCGACTGGGGCACCGGCAACGTCGCGGTCGACGCCTATCCGTCGACGGCCGAGGGCTGGCTGCGCACCGGGACCGCGCCCGCCACGCCGGCGGCCGGCAACACCTACCCCGACCACACCAGCGCTCAGCCAGCGGTCGCGCCGTTCGCGCCCACCGGTCGGATCATGCTGGGTGACGCCCGGGACTTCCTGCTCCGCGTGCGGCCGACCGCCACCCCCGGTGCGGCGGCGACCTACTCGCTCTTGGTCGGGGACCGCCCCCACGTCACGCTCGGGCCGGTCGTCGCCGGTACCCCGCTGGTCCGTACCAACATGGACCCCACCGCGGCGGGCGCGGTGACGCGCTACCTGGTCACCGGCCAGTCGGGCGACCGCCTGACCGCTGCGGTCACGCCGACCGTCGCGACGGTGGACATCGCGGTCTCGCGCCGCAACCGCGACGAGTCGATCCCGACCGGGGGGACCGCCAACGCGGGCGGCAACGGCGCGACCGAGTCGGTGTCGTCGCTGTTCGCCAACGGCTGGGTGGCCTTCACCGCCAGCAACCTCGGCACCGCCACGACCAACCTGTCGCTGAACCTGACCGCGACCTTGCCGATCCAGTTCGTCGACATCTGCGCCACCGGGACCGAGCTGCCGGCGCCGTTCGACGGCAACGCCGACGACGACTACTCGGCGGTGCAGACGCTGCCGGCCGGGTTCACGTTCCCGTACTTCGGGCAGAACCCGACCGAGTACATCGTCGCCGGCAACGGCTTCATGGTCTTCGGCAACACCAACCCGACCTGCTCGTTCGGGTGCTTCTCGAACGGCACGATCCCGTCGGCCACCCAGCCCAACGGCATCGTCGCGCCGTACTGGGATGACCTCGACACCGTCCAGGTGTGCGTCAAGGAGGAGGCGACCAAGGTGACGGTCCAGTGGACCGGGAACCTGTACAACTCCGCCACGACGGTGCAGTTCCAGACGATCCTGAACAGCAACGGCCAGATCGACTTCGTCTACGGCCCGAACCAGGCCGCCAACGGCAGCTCGGCCACCGTCGGCGCCGAGTCGATCGACGGCGCCACCGGGATTCAGCTGTCGCGCAACGTCGCCGGCTCGGTGGCCCCGAGCTCGTCGATCAGCTTCACCACCCCGTGAGCTGAACCGCCCCGGCCGCCGACGCGGCCGGTGTCGTCACGGCGGCGGCCTCCGGGCCGCCGCTGGCATTTTCGGCGCGCGTCACGCCGGCGCTGTGCGGCCAGGTCGTCATGACCTGCCGGTGCGGTCGCGGCACCCGGGCCGCCGGGCGCGGGCCGCGGTCTACGACCCGGCTACCAGCGCCAGACCATCGGCGTGCGGATCGTCAACCCGACGCCGACCTGGCCGATGTTGACGTCGGCGCTCAGCCGGCGCAGCGCCGCCTCGACGTAGACGCCGATCGCGTACGTGCCGAGGAAGATGCCCTCGGGCGACACGCCGACGCCGCTCAGGTACACCTCGGCCTCGAGCTTGCCGCTGATGCCCAGGCCGACCCGGTTGACCCCGAACGCGTCGGCCGACAGGTACTCGCCGCGGCCGCTGGCCCAGGTCCGCCAGTAGTCGCCGCCCGACAAGGTCTTGCCGAACTCGCCGTAGACGCCGCCGTACTGGACGCCGTCGGTGGTGTCGGCCACGGTCGCGTTGGTCATCGCCCCGCCGAACAGCCCCAGGCCGATGTCGAAGTTGGTGGGTTCGGGCGACAGCGACGCCCAGTGGATGCCGGCCGACACCTCCGCGCCCGACAGAAACCCGAAAGCCGAACCGGCGCCGATGCCGCCGATGTCGATCCGCAGCGGCGCCATCAACCGCGGCCCCGGCGCGCGTCGGTACCGCCGCGGCTGGGGCCCGGCCTGCGCGCTGACACGCACCTCGCCCTGGACCACGACGGTTCCCTCGGCCGCGACCGGCGACACCAGACCCGCGCACACGAGCGCGGCCAACACGAGACGATTCACGGGGGACTCCTGGAGACCATGGACGGCTTAGCAAGCGTACGGCGGACACCTGGCGAAGGTCCAGGGCCAACCGCCGCTGGCCGTGTACAGTGTGACCCACGGCCCATGGCACCTCCGCTGTCACCGAAGCGCGTGCGCGCCGTCGACGCCTGGCGCCTGTTGGAGATCGTGGCGCTGGTGTTCGCCGGCCTGCTGCTGTGGGGGTTCGCCGATGACATCATCGGGTTGTCGCTGCGCAGCGCGTCGTGGGTGACCACCGTGCTCACGTTCGCGGCGTTGGCGATCGTGGTGCGGCGGGCCCCGCGCGGGATCTGGTCGCCGTCGTCGGTGTTCTTGATCATCCTTGCGCTGTTCCACGTCGGCCTGGTGGCGTCGTACGCATTCGGGCGCGAGCCGGTGGGCGAGATCGGCGAGGCGGCCGAGCGGTGGATCTTCCGCGACAGTACGCTCACAGCGTTGTGGCTGATGGATGTGGCGATGGTCGGCTACGCGCTGGGCGTGAGCTTGTTCCAGTACCCCCGCCAGCGCCGCGAGCCACCGTCAGATGGAGAACTGGCACAGGCCTCGCTCGGGCAGCTCTATGGCGCCGTCGGCAGCGCCCTGACCATCATGTCGGTGGTCGCGTGGTTCGGGATCGTCGCCAGCCGGGGCGGGGCGTCCGTGCTGATCGGCTCGTACGACAGCTTCCTCGAGCAGACCCGGAACTCGGCCCTCATCTACACCGATCGCCTGGCCTACTTCGGGCTGGTCCTGATGGCGGCGGCGCCGCCGTCACGGCTGCGGCGAGCTGCCGTCGTCGCGTTCGTCATCCGCGCGTTGTTCCTGTTCCCGCTCGGCCAGCGGGCCGAGGTGCTGTTCCCGACGTTCGCGGCGCTGACCACGCTGGGCTTCCGCCGCATCCCGATGCGGGCGTCGCGGGCCGGCGTCTTGGCGGTGGTCCTGCTGGCGGCCATCGCCGCGGTGCGCGACCTGCGCAAGGTCGGCGTCGGCGAGGCCGCGTCGTCGAGCGTCAGTACCAGCCCCCTCGACGGCTTGGCCGAGATGGGATCGTCGCTGCGCCCGGTCGCCGAGGTGGTGTTCTGGCACGATCTGGGTGATCCATTCGATGGCGGTGCTACCTACTGGGCGCCCTTCGATCGCTCGATCTACTACGTCATCCCTGGGTGGACCCGGCCGGCCGCCGAGGACGACGACCGCCTGATGAGCGCAGTCGTGATGAAACGCTCCGGGCCGATCGGGTTCTCGATCGTGGCCGAGGCGTACCGTAACTTCGCCGGGGCCGGCGTGTTCATCATCCTGCTGGGGGTCGGCGTGCTGCTCGGCCGCATCGACGTGTGGCCCAGCGATCGCCGCAGCCAGGCCGCGGCCGGCATGGTCATGACTGGCCTGCTCATGCACATCCGCAACGCGTTTGTGCCGCTGCCGGCCCACTACCTGTTCGCGTTCGGCCTGCTCGCCGTGCTCGGCTGGTGGTCGCGCCATCGCATCGATCGCGCGCGCCGGCCGGCCTCCGGCGGGCGACGGCAAGCGCAGGCAGCGCCGCCTACGCCCGGGCGTGGGGCGGGGTCGTGACGGCGCGGCCGATCATCGGCGCCAGCAGGTCGGCCAGGCGGTCTTCGCGCAAGAGGTAGGTCAGGACCTCGTCGCGGCTGGCCTGGCGATCGCCGACCAGGACCTCGGCGGCGCCGGCGGCGTCGAGCAGGAGTTCGGCCCCGACCAGGCGCAGCGCGTCCGGCTCCTCGAGCCACACCACCGCGCCGCCCCGGGCGCCCAGCTCGGCCAGGATCTCGTGGGACTTCTTGGCGGTCTCGGGGAGCGGCGCGGCCCGCTCGCGGAGCAAGACCGCGCAGTCGGCGTCGTGGCTGTCGATCAGGTCGCGCAGCCGTGACAGCACGCGCACCGTGGCCGAGGCGGGGCCGCTGTTGACGTCGATGGCGATGCGGCGCGAGCCGGCCGGGGTCTCGAGCGTGATGACCGCGGGCGGGCGGGGCCCGTTCCGGGGCTTGTCGGGCTGATCGATGATGGCGACGCGGGACCCGGCGATGGGCTGGCCCTGCTGCTTGGCACCGTCGAGCAGGCCCAGCACCGCGTTGCGGACCAGCTCCTCGCGGAACGCCGGCGTGCCCAGCTCGCGCCGCTCGCTGGCGCCGCGCAGGTACTTGTCGCGGGCCGAGTCGAGGGCCTCCGACGCGGTGACGCCCGGGCGCGGTGGAGGTGGAAGCGCCGACGGCTCGCGGCTCGGCTCGACCACCACGCCGCTCGCCCGCATGTCGTCCAGCAGCGCCCGGGCCTCGAGGAGCAGCTGGCGGATCGTGGGGCGGCGCTCGTCGACCAGCGCCCGCAGGAACGCGGCCGGCAACGGCCAGGTCCGGTACGGCGGCGCCAGCCCGGCGGCGGTCCACACCGGCGCCAGCCGCGCGGCGATCACCGCCTCGGCCTCGTCGGCGGTAGGCTTGGCCAGCGGCGGCAGCACCCGGATGCGATCGAGCGCCGCCATCGGCACGTCCTTGCGCAGCTCGACCCACTGCTGGGTCTGGCACATCAGCACGATCGCGATGGGGGCCTGCTGGTACAGCTCCATCAGCGCGGTGAACATGCGGGCCACGCCGTCGGCGCCGACCAGCCCGGCGATCGACTCGATCTGATCGAGCCCAAGCACCACCGGCCGGGCCGAGCACACGCACAGCGCGCGCAGCACCTCGAACGCCCGGGCCTCGTCGGCCACCCCGGTGCGCAGGTCGAGCGCCGCCAGGTCGTCGTCGGACAGCTCGGCGGCGCGCAGCCAGTCGACGATGGCGCGCTCGGCGTCGCGGTCGGTGATGCGGCACATGACCTTGCCGAAATCGGCCGGCAGGGTCGACAGCGGCGCCAGTCGGCGGCCGCGCTTGTACAGCAGCGCGCCCAGCTCCGGGTCCTGCTGGGCCAGGTTGCGAAACGCCATGGCGAACTGGTCGCCGCCGATCAACGCCTGATCGATCCTCGCCACCACCTCGTCGTCGTCGTGGGCCAGCGCGTCCGCCCGCACCGCGGCGGCGACCTGACGCAACGTGTCCCACAGCAGCCGCTCGAGGGCACCGGCCGCCGCCAGGCCCTGCACCGCGTAGCGCGCCACGTGCGCGAACGGCGCGGCCAGATCTTTGAGCGGCGGGACGTCGACGTAGACATACTGGCCCTCGGCGCGGCGCCGCAGGTGGGCCAGCTGGTGGGTCTTGCCCATGCCGGGGTCGCCGGTGATGAGGACCATCTGCGAGCGTCGCTCGCGCGCGACCACGGCGATGGCCTCGGCCACCGCCATCCGCGCCGGCGCGTGGATGCTGGCGACGTCGGGCGGCGGCAGGGCGTCGGCGTCCAGGCGCGCCACCGGGTCGGCGAACGGGCGAGCGTCGAGGAGGACTTCGGCAAGGGTCATCGCTACCTCCGGGCCACGTAGTAGAGGAGGCCGCGGCCGGCGCGCTCGATGCCAGCGCTGCGCTCGGCGACCGCGGAGGGAGACTGGGCGACGGACAGATCGATGGTCCAAGCCCGCTCGAGCTCCTCGAGCGCCCCGGTGACCTCGCCGTCGGTGGCGGTCACGCCACGGCGGCGCAGCTCGGCGCGCAGGTCGGGGATGGGGACCAGGCCGCCCAGGCGGTCGCGGGCGTCCAGCTCGCCGATGGCGGCGACGATCTGCGCCCGCAGGGCCGCAGGGTCCTGCGCCGGAACCGGACCCTGCGCCGGAGCCGGACCCGGAGCCGGAGCCGGAGCCGGACCCTGTGTCCGCGCCTCGAGCACCGCGACCCGGGCCGTCAGGTCTGCGATCTTGGCGTCGAGCTCCGCCACGATCGCCGCCGCGGTCCGGGCCTTGGGCTTGCCCGCCGCCTTGGCCTTCGGCGCCGGCGCGGCCGCCGCCAGCCGGGCCGCCTCGACGGCGCCAGCCTCGGTCAGCGTCACCAGCCAGGCCCGGCCGTCCTTGCGGGCCGTCACCCAGCCGGCGGCGAGCAACGCCGGGATGGCCGGGCCCAGGCCGCGCACCTTGCCCGCCGGCGTCTCGACGCCGAGGACCAGCTTGGACAGGAGCGCGTCCGGTGCAGCCACGGCCCGATCGTAAGCCGTGCCGGCGCCCGCGTCGATCCCCTGGGACAGGCCGCGACCGCCGCGGCGACCCAGGGCCGCACCCAGGCGAGCGGCGGCCAGCCAGGCCCCGCGGGGGCCGTGTTACCGTCCGCGGCCATGGCGACGACGGACAAACCCGACGACACCTCGTTCTTCGGCCACCCCAAGGGGCTGATGACGCTGTTCATGCTCGAGCTGTGGGAGCGGTTCAGCTACTACGGCATGCGCGCGTTCCTGGTCATCTTCATCACCACGCCAGCTCTCAAGGGCGGCCTGGGTGAAAGCAAGGCGACCGCCGGCATCATCTATGCCTTGTACGGCTCGTTGGTCTACCTGATGAGCCTCCCGGGCGGGTGGATCGCCGACCGGCTCATCGGCCAGCAGAAGGCGGTGCTGTACGGCGGCCTGGTCATCATGGCCGGGCACATCGTCCTGGCGCTGCCGTCCCACAGCACCTTCTACGCCGGCCTGGGCCTCATCATCCTCGGCACGGGCTTGCTCAAGCCCAACGCGTCGACCATCGTCGGCCAGCTCTACGGCAAGGAGGACATCCGGCGTGACGCTGGCTACTCCATCTTCTACATGGGCATCAACATCGGCGCGTTCATCGCGCCCATCGTGTGTGGCTTCCTGGCCCAGAGCAACTGGTTCCGCGCCAAGCTGGCGGACTGGGGGATGGACCCGAACCTGGCGTGGCACTTTGGCTTCGGCGCCGCCGCCGTCGGCATGGGCCTCGGCATCATCACGTTCTTGGTGATGCGGCCGTACCTGGGTTCGGCCGGCCGTGATCCGGCCCCGCCGACGCCGGTCGCCGACCGCAAGCCCCTGCCGATGCTGGCGTGGATCGTCGTCGGTGCGACCGTGGCCGTGATCTTGGCCTACGCCATCCCCACGCTGTCCGCCGGCGTCGACAAGAAGTCGATCGCCGACTCGTTCGGGGTCGGCCTGGCCGCGGTGGCGGTGGCGGTGTTCGTCATCATGTACAAGGTCATCGCCGCCAACCGGGACGAGAAGAACCGCGTGCTGGCCATGGGCGTCCTGTTCTTCGGGTGCCTGTCGTTCTTCGGCATCTTCGAGCAGGCCGGGTCGACCCTGTCGTTCTTCGCCGAGGAGAAGACCGAGCGCACCGTCTTGGGCATCGACTTCCCGTCGAGCTACTGGCAGTTCGTCAACGCGGCGTGGGTGATCCTGCTGGCGCCGGTGTTCACCATCCTGTGGGTGTGGCTGGCCAAGCGCGGCAAGGAGCCGTTCTCGGTCAACAAGTTCGCGATCGGCATGGTCATCGCCGGCATCGCCTTCGTGCCGCTGTTCTTCGCCATCCCGACCATCGACGCCGGCAACCGGTCGAGCGCGGGCTACCTCTTGACCTACTACCTGTTCGCCACCATGGCCGAGATGTGCATCTCGCCGGTCGGCCTGTCGGTCATGAACAAGCTGGCGCCCGAGCGGCTGGCCAGCTTCGTCATGGGGGTGTGGTTCCTGGCGATCTCGATCGGCCTGTACATCGCCGGCCGCGCCGAGGTCGAGGTCGGCAAGGTCGCCAAGCGCCTCGAGTGGGGCACCGGCGGCGTGTTCTACCTGGTCATGATCTTCGCGCTCATCGTCGCCGGCATCCTGTTCGCTGCCGCCGGCCCGGTGAAGCGCATGCTGGCCGCGTCGGCCCTGCCCGAGGCCAAGGCCAAGCTCAAGGAGGCCTGAGCAAGGCCGCGGCGCGGCCCCCGGCGCCGCCGACACCTCCACCGCGTCCCGCCAAGGACGCGGTGGTGTCGTTTCGGGCCGACGGTGCGCCGCGACCGAGACTCACGGCGTCGCGACCGCACCGGACCGGGTGGTGGACGTCCGCAGGGGGCCGCCAGCAATGCGACGGCCACCGCGCGCTGCGAGCACGCGGTGGCCGGTCGGTGAAGCTGCCCTCGCGGGCAGGCCGGGTGGCTAGCGGAGCGCGTGGCCGCCGGCGCGCGGGACGATCGCGAAGATCGAGCCCGGCGGCAGGCGCGGCACGAGCGGCGCCAGGGGCGTCGGCGTGGCGGCCCGGCGCGACAGCTGGCCGGGGTTGTCGACGTCGGTGATGACCACCGCGTTGACCAGCCAGGCCAGGCAGTCGTTGGACGAGGTCAGGCCGGTCTCGACCGACGTGGCGCCCGGCGCCACCAGGGCGGTCACGTCGTCGATCCGGGTGTCCCAGAACGGCCCGTCGGCGCCGGGGAACGGGTCGCTCCCGCCGATCTGCGTGGCCTCGAAGAACAGCTCCTCGGGGAAGGGCTGGCCGTCGCCCACCACGTTGATCAGCGTGGCGCTGCCGAAGCCGGGCGCCACGGTGAACCCGTCGAGGGTGCTGGCGGCGACCCGGCCGTCGCCGACGTAGCCGATGGTGCCCTCGGCGATCGCCACCAGGTTGTGGCGCGGGTCGGCGGGGTTCGAGTAGACCACCATGATGGTCAGGCCTTGCCCGTCGGGGTCACCGCTGGTCTGGGACGGGTAGTTGGTGATCACGTGGGCCCCGTCGCCGGTGATCATGCCGGTCAGGTCCAGGCGGTAGGCGAAGTTGCCCGCCGTGCGCCCCCAGCAGGTGTCCGGCGCGGTGCCGAACTGCGTGCCGGTCATGGGCGTTCCGTCGATGGTGATGGTGTCCTGGCCGGCGCCGATGGTCATCCAGTAGGCGGTGGCCGACACGATGGTGGCCCCGGCCGGGATCCCGGCCAGGGTGACCGTGGCCGACGTGGTCGGGTTGCCGCCGCGGCCCGCCCAGCCCACGCCGGCCGCTACGATGCCACCGCCGTCGACGATCCCGCCGAAGGTCGGGTCGAGGGCGTCGCACACGTCGCCGACCCCGTCGCCGTCGGTGTCGAGCTGGTCGGCGTTGGCGACGGTCGGGCAGTTGTCCAGCGCGTCCTCGATGCCGTCGTTGTCGGTGTCGGTGTCGCACGCGTTGCCCACGCCGTCACCGTCGATGTCGGCCTGGTCGGCGTTGGGGACGTCGGGGCAGTTGTCGCCCACGTCGACCACGCCATCGCCGTCACGATCTTCGCAGGCGTCGCCGATGCCGTTGGCGTTGCCGTCGGCCTGGTCGGGGTTGTAGTCGAGCGGGCAGTTGTCGCAGGCGTCGCCGAAGCCGTCGCCGCCGCCCTCGATCCCGTCGCTGTCGGCTTGATCGGTGTTGGGCACCAGCGGACAGTTGTCCTCGAAGTCGAACACGGTGTCGCCGTCGCTGTCGTCGCAGGCGTCGCCGATGCCGTCGCCGTCGAAGTCGCCCTGGCCGGGGTTGGCGACCAGCGGGCAGTTGTCGCAGGCGTCGCCGAAGCCGTCGTCGTCGCCGTCGAGCTGGTTGGGATCGGCCACCGCGGGACAGATGTCGCACGCTGACCCGAACGCGTCGCCGTCGGGGTTGGCCTGGTCGGGGTTGTACAGCGCCGCGCAGTTGTCGCAGGCGTCGCCGACGCCGTCCGGGCCGGTGATGGTCAGGTAGGTGTAGGCGTCGTCGGTGGCGCTCCACGACGCAGCCGATCGGCCCGGGACCACGCCGGCGGCCAAGCCGTCGACGCTCTCGACGCCCTGGGTGTGGGGGCGCCCGTCGGTCACGCAGGTCGCGCACAGGATCTCGATCCGGTTGGAGGTCTCGTGCAGGATGATCTGGCCGGTGACCGGCTGGCCACCACCCGAGTAGTGGCGGACGCCGTTGTACGAGACCACCAGCTCACGATCCGGCGCCGTCCCGGTCACCCCGTAGGTGATGGTGCCCGGGTTGGAGCCGTTGGCGCCGGTGATCAGGTCGACCCAGTACAGCGCGACCACGCCGTTGGGCGTGCCGGCGTCGGGGATGGGGCCGCCCTGGCAGCAGCCGGCGTTGCCGTTGGGCGCGAGCGTGAGGAAGCCGTTGGTCGAGACGTAGATGTCGGTGGCGGGCTGGCCGAAGAACTCGAACGGGAAGCCGATGGGCAGCGCGACCGACACGGTGTCGTCGCCGCTGACCGCCACCGTGGTCGGCGCCGGGCGCAGCGCGAACGTGCCCGGCAAGACGATCGGCTGGCCCCCCGGGTCGGTGTCGGCCTGGTCGGGGTTGGCGATGGTCGGGCAGTTGTCGAGCAGGTCGACGATGGTGTCGTTGTCGTCGTCGTCGTCGCAGGCGTCGCCCAGGGTGTCGTCGTCGCTGTTGGCCTGGTCGGCGTTGGGCGTGGCCGGGCAGTTGTCGGTGGCGTCGGGCACGCCGTCGTTGTCGTTGTCGTCGTCGCAGGCGTCGCCGATGCCGTCGCTGTCGCCGTCGGCCTGATCGGCGTTGGCGTCGATCGGGCAGTTGTCGACGTCGTCGAGGATGGTGTCGTTGTCGTCGTCGTCGTCGCAGGCGTCGCCCTGGGCGTCGCCGTCGTGGTTGGCCTGGTCGGCGTTGGGTGTCGCCGGGCAGTTGTCGGTGGCGTCCGAGACGCCGTCGTTGTCGGCGTCGTCGTCGCAGGCGTCACCCAGGCCGTCCCCGTCGGCGTCGGCCTGGTCGGGGTTGGCGACCGTCGGGCAGTTGTCGACCTCGTTGGCGACCCCGTCGCCGTCGTCGTCGACGGCGCCGTCGACGGACGGCCGGGTGTCGACGCCAGCGTCGATGATCTGGCCGCTGCCGTCGCTGCACGCGACGGTGGCGACGAGCGCGCAGGCGATGATGGCCCACAGGCGTGGAAGCATTCGTGACATAGAAAATCCCCCTTGCTTCCACCGTACAGAAGGCAAGCTGGCGTACGGAAGCCTGCTCCTCCGGATTCCACCTGTGAGAATCTGGCGCGGCCGTCGCACACGGCGCTGACCGAGGGGACCACCGCGCGATCTCGAGGGTTTGCCGCTCGACCGGGGACCACTAGCCCGAGGCGAAGCCGGCCTAGAACCCGTAGGAGTTGACGTTGTTGAACTCGTTGGACTCGGCGACCACGTTGTTGGCGTCGAGTTGAACCACCAGCTGGTGGTTCCCGGCGCCGACCGGCCCTACCTGGATGTTTCGCCAGTTGCACGCGTTGGCGACCACGACGTACGCCTGATCGAACACGATGGCACCGTCGAGGCGCACCAGCGTTCGGGTGGCCGGGACCGCAGGCCCGACATGGCACTCGTACCAGCCGAACGTCAGGGACTGTCCGGGGCTCGGGAACGCCGGACTCAGCGAGACCATCTGTGGCGCCAGATCGGGCAGCGCGGCGGGCGGCTGGCCGGTGGTGGTCCCGGTCACGAATCCCGAACGGGCGCTCAGGCCACCGCGGTTCGATGACCTCACGGTGAAGCGGTACGAGGTGCCCGGGATCAGGCCTGGCACCGTGAACGCGACGGCGCTGGCACCGACGGAATCGGTGCGCAGCGGCGTGGTGCCGCTCGGCGAAAACGTCTCGATTTTGTAGCCGTCCTCACCGGCCACGTCAGTCCAGGCCAGGCCGATCGAGGTGTTGGTCGTGCTGGTCACCCGCAGCCCGGCGGGCACTGGCGGGGGTGGCGGCGGTGCGTCGGTCGTGACCGCCAGCGCCGCCGACGGGGCGCTGGCACCACCGAGGTTGCGTGCGACGATCTGGACGGTGTACGGCGTCGACGCGCGCAGGCCAGTCAGCTGGTACTGCGTGGAGGTGGTCGTCCCCGACGACACGACCGTGGTCCCGCTCAGGGCCTTCACGTCGTAGCTCGTCGCGCGGGCCGCAGGCGTCCAGCCGACGGTGACGGTGATGTCGTTCTTGCCGATCACGAACAGCCCGACGGGGGCGTCTGGCGGCACCGGGAGGGTCCGCACGCTCACCGGCGCCGCGGCGGTGGTGCTCGGGGCGAAGTCGTGGCCGACCTCGACCTCGAGGGTGTATGCGGTGTCGGCGGTCAGGCCGGTGAGCCTCGCCGGCAACACCTCGCCGGTCGGGCGGTGCGCGCGCACGGCGCGCCGGAGCTCAGCCTTGAGCACCCTGGTCGCGCTCCCCGCGGGCCGCGCCCACACCCGGAACCAGCCCTCGTTGTTCGACCGATCGGTGAGCGAGAGATCGATCGTCGTCTGGGTCACCGTTCCGATCGCGACGCTCGGCGCGGTCGCCGGCGTCTGGTCGAGCGCTGACGTCGCGCAGACTCGGTCGGTGCCCACATCGTAGACGTCGTTGTACGCGATCACCTCGTAGCAGTACTCGCTCGCTGGCTGGATGTCGTAGTCGTCGATCAGCTTGTAGTTCACGCACCAAGGCGTTGACCAGATCGACTCGGTGCCGTCGCCGCGCGGCGACAGCGAGCGCAACAGCTCGGTGTTCGCCGCCTGCAAGCTGCCGCATTGGAAGCCGACACGGAGGCGTCGATCGGTGTTGAGCACGATGGCAGGCGTCCCGGGCGGGGGATCGATCGGGTCGGTGCCGCCGCCGATCTGTTGGGTGGCGCTGCCGAACTCGTCGTCGGGGGCATCGAGCGTGCCGCACGCCGCGACGGCGATGACGCCCGCCATGGCAACGCTCAGTGCCCGCCGGCCGCGGCGGCGGAAGATGGTGGAGAGGGAGAGGGAGGACGATCGTGGTGGTGGTTGCTGCACGTCGCCGGAGAGAGCAAGGCCGAGACCAGTGTGAGGGCCCCGTGGCGACGCAGCGGAGCCGATCGCGGCGCCGTGCGCGTGCGCTCCGCGCGCGCAAGTTGCGCGACCAGCCAAGGGGGACCCTAGCGATCGGGGTCGTCGATCTTCTGGGCGTAGCCGCGCACCGGCGGGTCTGGGTCGGCCTTGGAGCGCACACGGATGACGGAGCCCGGCGCCTCGACCACGCCGGCGGCCATCGACCACCCGGGCGGCACCTGGGGATCGGTGAAGAAGTACAGCCAGCGCGCGTCGCGAGGCGCCAGGTTCACGCAGCCGTGGCTCTTGGGGATGCCGAACTTGTCGTGCCAGTACGAGGTGTGGAGCGCCAGGCCCTTCTCCGGGCTGAAGAACTGCGTCCACGGCACGGTGGCTACCGAGTAGGGATCCTCGCCCGACAGGCCCTTCATGTCGGTCTCGGCGACCTTCTTCCACACGCGGTACACCCCGGTCTCGGTCGGCGTGTCCTTGAGGCCGACCGACACCATCGTGGCGTAGACCGGCAGGTCCCCTTCGTA
Source organism: Kofleriaceae bacterium (assembly GCA_041389965.1). Taxonomy (GTDB): domain Bacteria; phylum Myxococcota_A; class Polyangia; order Haliangiales; family Haliangiaceae; genus UBA2376. The sequence goes on from JAWKQV010000007.1 coordinate 243,458, forward strand.
CGCGATCAGGAGCCCCTGATCGAGATCGACGTCGATCCACCGCTCGCCCGGCTTGACCCCGGCCGGCAGCGGCATCGGCATGGCGACCCGCACGTGGACCGCGTCGATCCACTCGCCGTCGCCGATGCGGTAGGCGGTGACGCGGGTGCCGTCCTGGGCGGTCTCGAGGATGGGCACCGCCGTGCGCTCGCGCAGCTGGCGCTTGGTCCCGCCGCCGCGCGCCGCGCCATGGGTCCAGGTGGTGGTAGACCCCTTGGGCCACACGAAGGCCAGCGGCAAGGTCAGGCCGGTGTCGTCGCCCAGCCGGACGCCCTGGTAGGTGCTGGGCTTGTGCTCGCGGATGGCGCTCTTGGGCAGGTACTCGTCGACGCCCCGGCTGATCTTCCAGAACAGCTTGCCGCCGCTGGTGAGCTCGCCGTACTTGCGGACGTTGACCGAACCCAGGAGCGGCCGCCCCTTGTCGAGGCCAGCCTCGGCGGCGGCCTTGGCGGTGGCCTTGGCGGCGGCCGCCTTGGCGGCGTCGGCGTCGTCATCGGGGGTGTCGACCGGGGCGTCGTCCTCGACGTCGGGCGGCGGCTCCTTGCCCTTCTTGCCCTTGGTCTTGCTGGCCTTGGGCTTGGCGTAGACGTAGCTGCCGGCCTCGATGACCTTGCCGTAGGTGCCCGGGACGATCTCGTCGGCGCCCAGGCGGGGCAACTCGACGCCGCTGGGCGGCTTGGGCGACGGCTCGAGGAAGTCGCCGCACACCCAGCCCTGGGGGACCAGGGCGTACCAGCGCTTGTCGCAGCCGGGGCCGGCCGCGGCGTCGCGCCAGGCCACGCGGGTGTCGCCGGCGACGGTGCCGATGCGCTTGGCGCTCTCGTCCGGGCCGAGCCGCGCGGCCACCGTGCGGATCAGGCGCAGCGACCGCGTCCCGGCCGGGAGGTCGGGCAGGGGCGGCGACGGCGGCGTGACCTCGACGGTGGCCACCGCGGCGTCGACCTCGACCGCGGCAGGCTTGCCGCCGCCGCCGCAGGCCGCGAGGGTTGCGAGCACGAGAAACCGACGCACCCGGAGGTGGTAGCACACCGAGGCGCGCGGTGTGAGCCATGGTACGCTCACCGCCGATGAAGCTCGGTGAGATGCTGGTCCGCGACGGTCGGCTGACCGACGCCCAGATCGACGAGGCGGTGCGCCACCAGCAGGCCAGCGGTGGCCGCTTCGGCACGGTGCTGTTCGAGATGGGGCTCATCGATCTCGACGCGCTGACCGTGTACCTGGGGCTCGAGCTGGCCATCCCGATCGCCACCGGCGCCATGCTCGAGCGGGCCAAGCGCTCGGCGGTCGGGCTGCTCACGCCCGAGCAGGCGTACCACTTCAAGTGCGTCCCGCTGATCGTCCAGGACCGCCAGCTCATCGCCGCCATCGACGAGCCCCACGACCTCGACAACCTCGACGCGCTGGCCCGCCTGACCGGCTACCGGATCCTGCCCCGGGTCGCCGCCGAGGCGCGCATCTACTACTACATCGAGCGCTACTACGGCGTGGAGCGGCCGGCGCGGTTCCTGCGCCTGGGCGAGACGCCGCGCGGCGATCTGCCGCCGTCGTCGTCGCTGCCGGCGCCGCCGCTGCCGGGCCTGCCCCCGCGAACGGCCAAGCCCATCCCGTCGCCGCGGCCCCAGCCGGTGCGCTACGGCCGGGCCCCGACGCCGCTGCCGGTCGACCTGGCCGAGGACCTCACCCTCGAGGCGTCCGACATGCTGGACGAGCTCACCGCCGACGGTGCCGCCGCCGCCGAGACCGCGCCGGTGGCGGCGCCGGTGGGCGAAGGCCAGCCGGTCGTCGACGCGAGCTCGACCCAGCGCATCTGGGTGCCCATCCCGGCCGCCGCCGCGGTCGAGGCCATCGCCACCGCGACCGAGCGCGGCGCCATCGCCGATGCCGTGCTGGGCTTCGCCGCCGGGTTGTTCGACCTGGCGGTGCTGTGCATCGTGCGCGACACCTTCGCGTTCGGCTGGAAGGCGGTCGGCGACGGCGTCGACCTGGGCCGCATCGAGTGCGCGCTGCTGCCGCTGGAGGCGGCGTCGATCTTCCAGCAGGCCGCCAGCGCCGCCGACGGGCGCTACCACGGGGCGCCGACCCCGAGCGCGGTGTCGACCTACTGGTACAAGGTGCTGCGGGTGACGCCGCCCAGCCACGCCACGGTGGCGACGGTGTCGATCCGCAAGCGCGCGGTGAACCTGCTGTACGGCCACCGGGTCGGGCGCGCGCCGTTGTCCGACGACGAGCTGGCCGAGCTGGCGACGGTGACCGCGGCGGCGGCGGCCGGCTACGCCCGCTTGATCGCCGGCGCCAAGCGGCGCGACGACTGATCCGCGCGTCGGTGCGGCGCGGTCACGCCGCGCGGGGCGCGCCGGTGAACACCGGCATGGTCACCTCGCCGCCGCCGTGGCTGACGCCGCTGCGGGCCAGGGCGGCGCGCACCGTAGCCAGGAGGATGCGCAGGTCGAGCGCCAGCGACTGGTGATCGACGTACCAGACGTCGAGGGCGAACTTGTCTTCCCAGGCGAGGGCGTTGCGGCCGTTCACCTGGGCCCAGCCGGTGATGCCCGGCTTGACGTCGTGGCGGCGGGCCTGCTCGGCCGAGTACAGCGGCAGGTACTGCATGAGCAGGGGGCGCGGCCCGACCAGGCTCATGTCGCCGACGAGGACGTTCCAGAACTGGGGCAGCTCGTCGAGGCTGGTAGCGCGCAGCCGCTGGCCGAACCGGGTCAGGCGGTCGGCGTCGGGCAGCGGGTGGCCGGCGCGGTCGACCGCGTCCTTCATGGTGCGGAACTTCACCAGCGTGAACGGCTGGCCGCGCAGCCCGGGCCGACGCTGACGGAACAGCACGGGCCGCCCCAGGTCGCGCGCCACCGCCACCGCGGTCGCGGCGAGGACCGGCGCGCCCAGGGTCAGCGCCAGGGACGCCCCGGCGACGTCGATCGCGCGCTTGGCGGCGCGCTGCCACGGGGAGAGAGCCACGGCCCGATGCTACCACCAGCGGCGAGTCCCGGCCCACCGACGAACCTGCCCGGTCGCCCCAGCTGGTGCCGGTCGCGGGCTATGCTGCCGCCGGCTCGATGTCCGTACCCACGCTGCGCCGCAATTTCCTCTGGGCCACCGGCGGCAGCGTGGTGATGGCGATCAGCCAGTGGGCGCTGCAGGTCCTGTTCACCAAGCTGGCGACCAGCGAGCACGCTGGCATCGAGGCGGCCGGCACCTGGAGCATCGCCACCGCGGTCACCTCGCCGGTGTTCGTGTTCTTCCTGTTCAAGCTGCGCGCGATCCAGGCCACCGACCAGCGCGGCCAGTACCAGTGGTCGACCTACGCGGTGGCCCGGAGCGTGGGCATGGCGGCCGCGGTGGTGGTCACGGCCCTGATCATCGCGGTCCGTTACCGCAGCACCGCCGGCGTGGTGATCGCCGGGGTCGGTCTGATGAAGCTGTTCGAGGGCTTCAGCGACCTGGTCTACGGCCAGCTCCAGCAACGCGAGGAGCTGTGGCTGATGTCGCTGAGCCAGGGCGCGCGTGGCGTGGCGGCGCTCGTGGTCGGGGCGGTCGCCTACGTGACGACGCGGTCGGTCGCCGTGGTCGCGCTGGCCAGCGCCGCGACCTACGCGGTGGCGATGGTGGTGGACCTGGTCGTGGCGACGCGGCGGCTGGGCCTGACTCGACCGACGTGGACCGACGAGGTGCGCCCGCTGCTGCGGACCTGCGTGCCGCTGGGCATGGTCACCGCCATCGGCTCGCTGCAGCTCAACATCCCGCGCTACTTCCTCGAGTCGGATGGCGGCGCCGCGTCGCTGGGCGTGTTCAGCCTGGTCCAGTACCTGCTGTTCGCCGGGTCGCTGATCATCACCGCGCTGGCCAACGTGACGGTGCCGCGGCTGGCCAAGCAGGTGGCCGCCGGCGACTGGCTGGCCTTCGCGCGCCTGCTGCGCAAGCTCATCGCGATGGGCCTGGGCCTCGGCGTGCTGGGCACCTTGACGGTCGCGCTCATCGGCAGACCAGTGCTGCGCTACGTCTACAACGACACCGTCGCCGCGTACGCCGACCTGCTGGTGTTGAGCGTCGCCACCGCGGGGCTGTCATGGACCTACCTGTTTTTCGGCACGGCCCTCGACGCCATGCGCCGCTACCGGATCCAGCCGTGGATCCACAGCGTCAGCGCCGTGGTGATCACGGTGGCGTCGTGGATCATGGTGCCCCGGTGGTCGGTCTACGGCGCCGGCTGGGCGATGCTCACCGGGGTGACGATCGAGTCCATCCTCTACTTCGTCGCGGTCGCGGTGCCGCTGCGGGCCGAGCTGCGGCGGCGGCGCGAGGTGCCAGCGTGACCGCCCCGCTGCGCATCCTCCACGTGTTCGGCGCGATGAACCGCGGCGGGGCCGAGCTGCGCACGCTGTCGGTGATGCGCGAGGTCGATCGTTCCCGGTTCGCGCTGGAGTTCTGCGCGCTGTCCGGCGAGGCCGGGTCGTTGACCCCGGTGATCGAAGAGCTGGGCGGCCGGGTCACGCCGTGCAAGCTCGACGTCGGCTTCGCGCCGCGCTTCGTGCGGCTGGTGCGCGCGCGGCACATCGACATCGTCCACTCCCACGTCCACCTGGCCTCGGGCTACATCCTGGCGCTGGCGCGGCTGGCGGGCGTGCCGCACCGCATCGCCCACTTCCGCTCGACCGGCGACGAGCGCGGCGACACGCCGGCCCGGGCGGTGTACCGCCGGGCGATGTGGGCGCTGGTCGACCATAACGCCACCGCGATCGCCGCGGTGTCGGCCGGCTGTCTGGACGCGGCGTGGGGGGCGGCCTGGCACCGAGACCCGCGCTGCCGAGTGATCTACGCCGGGGTCGAGCCGCGGCGCTTCGCCGTCGACGACGCCGCGGCGAGCATCCGGGCCGAGCTGGGCATGCCGGCCGACGCCCGGGTGGTGGTCCAGGTGGCCCGGTTCGACGATCCCAAGAACCAGCCGCTGGCGGTCGACGCCATCGCCGGCGTGCCGGGCGCGCACCTGGTGTTCGTCGGGCGCGGGGGCACCCCGCTCGAGAACGCGACCCGCGCGGCGGTCGCGCGCCACGGCGTGACCGACCGGGTCCACTTCGTCGGCGAGCGCGCCGACGTGGCGCGGTGGCTGGTCGGCGCCGACCTGGCGCTGCTGACCTCGACCCGCGAGGGCCTGCCTGGGGTGGTGCTCGAGGCGGTGGCTGCCGGCACGCCGGTGGTCGCGTCGCGGCTGCCCGGCACCGTCGAGACCGCGGCCCTGTTGCCCGGCATCGTGCTGCGGGCCGTCGACGATCCGCCGGCGGCCTGGGCCGAGGCCATCGCCGCCGCCCTGGCCGCCCCGCGGCGCCAGGCCGAGCTACGGGCCGCCTTCCTGCGCAGCCCGTTCACCCGCGCCGCCTCGGCCGCCGCCCACGTCGCGCTGTGGACCGGTCAGCCAGCGCCGTGAGCGCGGCGCCGTCGGTGCCGCGGCGCGTGCTAGGTTCGGCCGATGCCGGAACCCGAGCGTCTCTCGAGCCAGGCCCACTGGGACCAGGTCCACGACGGCGGGCGCAGATCGTCGGGGCGCGCGCGCTACCTCGCGGCGGTGCTGGGCCAGGACCGCTACACGTACCTGTACGAGGGCGGCTACGCGGCCTACTTCGAACGCGAGGTCCTCGTGGCACCCCACGTCCGGCGCGGCGCGCGCATCCTGGAGGTCGGGAGCGCACCGGGCCTGCACCTCGCCAAGCTCGCGCGCCGGCTCGGCCTGGATCCGTGGGGCATGGACTACAGCCCCGAGGGCGTGGCCGCCAACCAGGCCACCTTCGCGCGCTTTGGCTTCGACCCTGGTCAGGTCATTCTTGGCGACTTCTTCGACGACGATTTTCTCGACCAGCACCGAGCGGGCTTCGACGTGGTCATCTCGCGCGGGTTCATCGAGCACTTTCGCGACGTCCGCTCGGTCATCGCGCGGCACGTGGCCCTGGTGCGGCCAGGCGGCCTGCTGGTCGTGAGCATCCCCAACCTGAGCGGCATCAACCGACGGTTGTGTGAGTTCTTTCACCCGGCAATCCTCGACGCCCACAACCTGGACATCATGAACCTCGACGCCTACGCCGAGCTGTTCACCGGCCAGGGCCTGACCCAGCTCCACTGCGGCTACGTGGGCGTATTCCAGAGCGGGCTCCAGACCACCCCGCCTGGGTCACCCAGGCGCTACTTGCTCGCTGCCGCGCGGTTGCTCCAGCCACCGCTCGAGTTGCTGCAGCGCCGCCTGTTCCCCACCGCATCTCCGCAGCTCGCGGGAGTCAGCCCATATCTCATCTACGCCGGTCGCGTCGATCCGTAAGCCGACGGGTGACGGTCCGCGTCGCAGTTGTTGGCGTGCGGGCCTAGGGGGGCTCCCTTGCGGGCGCGGTCGCCGCGGCTGACCGCGCGCAACGCCGCCAGCAAGACCACGACAGCCAGACCAGCACCAGGGTGGCGACGATCTCGAGGTCGCGGTCGTATCCGCCGGCGTGCCTCACCGCGACGCGCCGGTGCGCAGCGACGCGTCGGCCGCCGCCAGGGTGCGGACCACGCGGAGGCCGCTGGCGGCGTCGGTGCGCGGGGCCGCGCCGTCGAGGATGCAGTCGAGGAAGTGGCCGATCTCGGCGGCCAGCGGCTCCACCATCGGCACCCGCGGGATGGTGACGTCGCCGTTGCGCAGCGTCAGGTACTCGGCGAAGGACGCGAACGCCGGCGGGCGATCGTAGCCGCGGTCGTAGATGTGGAGCTTGTCCGGCGCGACGTCGTCGAACTCGACCATCTTCTTCGAGCCGACCACGACCATCCGCCGCTCCTTGCGCGGGTTGAGCCACGACAGGTGCACGTGGGCCAGCGCCGGCGCCGCCGGGCGCGGCTCGAAGCCAAGGGTCACAAACACCACGTCGTGGATGCCCGGCTGGAGGAAGCTGTCGCCGCGCGCAGTGACGGTGGCGATCGGCGCCCGCACCAGGTAGTCGATCATCGAGAGGTCGTGCGGCCCCAGGCTCCACAGCGCGTTCTCGTCGGAGCGCAGCCGGCCCAGGTTCACCCGCGTCGACGCCAGGTAGTACAGGTCGCCCAGCTCGCCGCCGTCGATCAGCTCGCGCAGGCGCTCGACCACCGGGTGGTAGAGCATCAGGTGGCCGACCAGGAGCACCGTGCCGGCGCGCGCGGCCGCCGCTACCACCGCCTCGGCGTCGGCCACCGTCAGCGCCATCGGCTTCTCGACCAGCACGTGCTTGCCGGCGCCCAGCGCCTGGAGCGCCAGCGCCGCGTGGGTCGACGACGGCGTCGCCACCACCACGGCGTCGACGTCGGTGGCCGCGAACACCTCGTCGGACGCGCCGGTGGTGCGCGCGTGCGGGACGATGCTCGTGGCGCGGGCCCGGGCTACCGGATCGCGATCGCACACCCAGGTCACCACGGCGCGCCCGTCGGCGGCGACCGCGCGCACCAGCGAGGCACCCCAGGCACCGGCGCCGATGATCGCGACCCGGACTTGCCGCCGCGCCGTCACCGCCGGGCCACCCGCGACGCCCGCTCAGCCATCACACCCGTCCGGTCACCGCCGCCTAGAACGCGGCGTGGGCGCCGGCCATGAACTCCTGGCGCGTGTAGCTGGGATCGTCCATGCCCTGGAAGTTGGTCACGTAGTTGGTCTGGTCGATCCAGGCCCGGTAGGTGGCCGTCAGGTAGTAGCGATCGGTCAGGACGTACTGGGCGCGGGCGGTGCCGCTGAAGATCACGTCGTCGCGGTTGGGCATGCCGATGTCGGTGATGCCGCGGTAGCCGCGCAGGCGCAGGTCGACGCCGCCGGTGACGAGCAGCTTCTCGATGATCTGCTGATCGAGCTTGGCCGTGAACTTGTGGTCCCGGTAGTAGTTGGCGTTGACGGAGTCCTCGTAGTCGTAGTTGTACTCGAGGACGACGCGGCCCAACGGCGAGTAGGCGTAGCCCAGCTCGGCGTCGAACAGCGGGCCGTTGAACCCCTCGCCGGCGGAGTACGAGCCGTAGGCCCAGCCGGCGTGGGCCTTGAGCGTCAGCGGCTCGGACAGCACCGTGGCGACGCCGACCAGGCCCCGGATGGGCACCGACGACGCCTTGACCAGGCCGCCGCCGATGGGCTGGGCCGACCCCAGCGGGCCGAAGAACCCGACGTTGGCGTCGGCGAAGAAGCGCGTGTAGGGCAGCCACTGCCAGTCGGCCCGGGCGCCGAGGGTGTGGTTCATGCGGTTGGCCACGCCGCTGGCGCCCTCGAACACGTCGAGCATGTTCTGGTAGCGCAGCGTGCCGCTCAGGCTGCGGCCCCCGGGCTGGTAGCGCAGCCCCAGGTCGAGCAAGTTGTCGATCCGGTTGGTCGACGACGGGTCCTCGAAGTTGCGGGGCCGGATGTCGCGGGTGAGGCGATCATCGGCGATGAAGCTCCACGTGCCCTCGGGGTAGACCTGCAGGTGGGCCTGGGTGTCGAACGCCAGGTTGCGCTGGGCCGCCGTCGAGAAGTTGTCGTAGTAGAGGAACTCCTCGTAGCGCAGGCCGCCGCTGGCGCGGAACTGAAACGTCTGGGGCGCCGGCTCGTTGGCGGGCTCCTCCCCCGGGACCGGCTCCTCGGCGGTGATCTTCTCCGACGCGATCGCGAAGTTCGCGGTCAAGCGGATGAGGCTCGAGGTGACGGTGGTGTCCTGCTCGTAGAAGACGTTGTCGATGACGCCGAACTCGGCCCCGAGGTTCGGGTGGAGGACGGTGCCGGGAGAGATCTCGACGCCGTGGCCTTCGAGGGCCTCTTGGGCGTGGGCCGAGCCGGCGTAGAGCCCGGCCGCGGCGGACGCCGCGACGAGCGCGGTCTTGAGCTTCATCATGTGTCGGGGGCCTACTCGCTACAGCGGGGCGAAGGGGCTGGCGTAGGCCGGATCTTCGAGGCCGACCTCGAAGCTGTCCTCGCCGCTGCTGTTGCCGACGTCGCCGTCCTTGGTCGGATCGTGCTTCACGTCGGGGCCGGTGACCTCGACGTCGTTCTTGCCGAGGAAGTACAGCTCCTCGCCGATGCACGCCTGGGCCTCGGCGCCAGCTTCCTTCGACTTCTCCGAGGCGATGGTGATCTGGCCGAACTGGTGGACCATCTCGCTGCGGTCGCCCTGCACCTTGGCGCCGGTGAAGTTGGTCTTGGCCTCGTCGGCGATGTTGAGGAGCTGCTTGACGGCGAGCAGGTTCTCGTTGACGCAGTTGAGTTTGATGACGTCCTTGGCCTGCTTGGCCGACGCCTGCAGCTCTAGCGTGTGGCGGTGGGTGGCTTCCATCTCCCCGATGAGGCGGTCGGCGTTGGTCGCCATCTCCTGCGGGGACAGGTTGGCGTCCTTCTCCGACGGTAGCGAGACGTCCGCGGTTGGATCCGCCGCGGGATCGACCGGCGCCGGAGCGCCCGGCGCGGGCGTCCCTCCTGCCGGCGCAGGCTGCGCGTACAGAATCCCGCCGCCGGCAAATCCGGCGCCGATGATGGCCGCGACGAGGGTACGTGCTCGCATGATGCTAGATCCTGGGTAGGGACGGCAGGCCGCCCTTGGGAGTCGTGAGGAGGATGCTACGCGGGGGTGCGCGTCGCGTCAACCTCGGGAATTCCCTTCGGGAACATGGCTACAGGAGGTTGGATACCGGAGGGGGGGAGCATGTTCAAACCACGCGTCGAATTTCGGTGCGGGCGGGTGGGCATGATCACACTCCCAGGCGGGTCCGGGCCGAGGCCGCGGCCATGGCCCACCAGTCCCGAGGCCCGTCGTGGACCGCGAACTTGCGGATCACTTGCCGCGTGCGAGACGGCGCCAGCCCGGCCATGAGCTCGCGGGTCCCCGGAAAAAGCGCCGGCGGGATCCAGGAGCCATCCCGTAACACGCTGAGATATTTGGTGGCGAGCGCGTGGGCCCGCCGCAAGCGCCAGCGGTGCGCCAGGTCATCGAGCGTCGGGGCGTTGCGGAGCAGCCGGTCGGCGTCGATGAAGGCGACCAGCGGAACGGCGAACTCGTGCCGCGCCATGTGGCTTAAATGAATGAGGTATTCATGGGCTGGCTGGGGTCGCAGCGTGTGGCCGGGGGCGGCTCGGGCGCCCCGCCAGATGACGTCGAGATCCAGGCCGGTGCGCCCCCGCTGGAGCATCGAGCGGTGCAGATCGATGGCGCTCTCGCGGCGCCGGAGCGTGACCGCGTGGTTGGCCGAAGACCGCTGGTTCCGCTTGCCATCCTCTCGGTATCCCAGACGTTTCAGGCGGTCGACCGCCTCGGCAAAGCGGGCGTCGGCCACCATCAGATCGATGTCGGTCATCGGCCGCTCGGCTGGGTCGTCGTAGAGGGCGGGATCGGTCGCGTAGGCGATGCCCTTGAGGCGCATCGCGCGGATATCACCCAGGGCATCGAGGGCTTCGGCAAGGAAGACGGCCCGGCGCTCGGCGTGTACGGCGGCGGCGACGAAGTCTGGCTTGAATCTTTTGATTCCAAGGCGATAGGCCAACGGGGCCAACAGATGGCGCCGGACCAGGGCGTCCGGTAGGTCAGGCACGTCGGCGAGGCTCGTGGGGGGCGCAGGGCGGGGCGCCCCTGGTGACGAGGCGGCCGGGGGGCTCGCCAGGATCCCGGCGACCAGGGCGGCCAGCGCGCGTTCGTCGGGGCGAGGTCCGCTGGCCACGATGATAGGGTGTCCTGGGAGCGGCCGACTGTTCAAGCGCCGGGAGGAATTGGGTGGGGCTGCGGTCCGGGTGCGGGTGCGGGGTGCGGGTGCGGGTCCGGGCCGGGTCCGGGCCGGGGTCCGGGTCGGGGTCCGGGTCGGGGTCCGGGCCGGGGTCCGGGTCGGGGTCCGGGTCGGGGTCGGGGGCCGGGTCCGGGTCCGGGTCCGGGGGCCGGATCCGGCTCGGGGTCCGCCTCCAGGTCCTGTCGGGACTCGGATCGGGGAGCTTGTCAGTTATCTATTTGATATAGATAGTTAATCTTGAGAATATGCTGAGATGCATATTCCTTCTTGCAAAATATGCCGCGCGACATAAATTGGCCGCCAATGACCAACCTCGCCAGCTCGCTGACGCTCCCGTGCGGTGCCACGCTCCCCAACCGCATCGCCAAGTCGGCGATGAGCGAGGTGCTGGGTGATCCGGCGTCGGGGGCGCCGACGCCGCTGCTCAACCGGCTGTATGAGCGCTGGGGACGGGGCGGCACCGGGCTGCTGATCACCGGCCACGTGATCGTCGATCAAGGCGGGCGCGGCGAGCCCGGCAACGTGGTCATCACGGACGACCGCCACCTGGCGGAGCTGCGGGGGTGGGCGGCTGCGGGGCAGGCCAGCGGGGCGCGGATGTGGATGCAGCTCAACCACGCCGGACGGCAGGCGCCCAAGCGGCTGGCGCGGCAGCCAGTCGCGCCGTCGGCGGTGGGCGGGGTGCGCGGCTTCGCGGGCGCGTTCGCGGCGCCGCGGGCGCTCACCGATGGCGAGGTCCGCGGGTTGGTGGGCCGCTTCGCCGCCGCGGCCAAGGTCGCGCAGGACGCGGGCTTCGCCGGCGTGCAGATCCACGCCGCCCACGGCTACCTGGTCAGCCAGTTCCTGTCGCCGCGCACCAACACCCGCGACGACGCCTGGGGCGGCGACGCGGTCCGGCGGCGGGCGTTCTTGCTGGCGATCGTCGCGGCCATCCGCGCCGCGGTGGGGCCGGGGTTCCCCATCGGCGTCAAGCTCAACTCGGCCGACTTCCAGCGCGGCGGGTTCACCGTCGAAGAATCCATGGAGGTCGCGCGCGCGCTGGAGGCGGCGTCGGTCGACCTGCTCGAGATCTCCGGCGGCAACTACGAGAGCCCGGCGATGGCGGGCGGCGGCGAGCTGCCGGCGACCCAGCGCGACAGCTCGCGCGAGCGCGAGGCGTACTTCCTCGAGTACGCGCGGCAGATCCGCGCGGTGACCCGGTTGCCGCTGATGCTGACCGGCGGCCTGCGCACGCGCGCCACGATGGACGCCATCCTCGCCGCCGGAGACGTCGACGTGATCGGCCTGGGGCGGCCGCTCACCATCGCGCCCGACCTGCCGGCGGCGTTGATCGCCGGCACCGCCGCCGCCGCGCCGACGGTGCGCATCCGCAGCCGGGTCCGCAAGCTCGACGACGCGCTGCAGGTGTTCTGGTTCCAGGAACAGCTGCACCGGATGGCCCGCGGCGACGAGCCCGACCTGGCGCTGGGCAAGCTGGGCGCGGTGTGGCGCGGTGTGCGCGCGACCATGATGCCGCTCGGCGGCGGCCGGCGCCGCGCCGCCGCGGAGGCCACGGCATGATCAAGGGCGAGCGCACCCGGGCCAAGCTCACCGCCGCCACCGCGACCTTGCTGCGGCGGCAGGGCTACCACGCCACCGGGCTGGCCGACATCGTCGCCGCGTCGGGCGCGCCGCGCGGCTCGCTGTACCACTACTTCCCGGCCGGCAAGGAGGCGCTGGCGTGCGCCGCCCTCGACGAGAGCGGCGCGGCGTGGCGGCAAACGCTCGACGAGGTCATCGCCGCGGCGCCCGATCTGGGCAGCGCCATCACCGCGGTGTGTGACGTGCTCGCGCAGGCGCTGGTCGCCAGTGACTTTCGCGATGGATGTCCGCTGGCCACCGTGGCCCTCGAGGCCGCCGCCAGCTCCGAGCCGGTACGCGCCACGGTCGCCGCCCACTACGAGGCGTGGTTGGCGCTCATCGCCGCGCGCCTGACCGACCTGGGCGTGACCGACGGCGCGCTGGCCCGTCAGCTGGCCACCTTCACGCTGTCCGCCGTCGAGGGCGCGCTGATGCTGGCCAAGGTCCAGCGCTCGGCGCAGCCACTCACCGACGTGGCGACCACGCTGCGCACGCTGGCCGCCACCCTCGCGCCCGGGTGAGCCGCCGCGCCGGGTTTGCCGGCCGCCGCCAAGCCGTGTAGCGTCTGCGCATGGTGCGCTACCGTCGCAACGTCCAGACCGCGGGCCGGGTCATCGACGGTCAGGCGTTCGTGGTGACGCCCGACGACAACAAGCTGCACACGCTCAACGAGGCGGCGACGCTGCTGTGGCAGGCCACCACCGCCGGGGTCACCGTCCACGAGGCCGCGGCGATCTTGTGCCGCGAGTTCGAGGTCGACGCCGCCACCGCCGCCACCGACGCCGCCGCGTGCCTCGACGATCTGGTGGCGCGCCAGATCCTCGTCGTCGATCCGTGACCCGCCCGCCGGCCTGGCGCGAGGTCGCGGCCGGCTATGACGCGGCCGCGGCTGGCTACGATCAGCGCCACGACGACCCGCCCACCGCCGCCCGGGCCCGGGTCATCGACCGCGTGCTGGTCGGCGCCACCCGCGGCGCGACGACCGTCGTGGAGATCGGCGTCGGCACTGGCCGGCTGTTGGCCCAGGTCGCCGCGCCGACGCGGATCGGCGTCGACGTGTCGGCGCGCATGCTGGCGGTCGCCCACGCCCGGGGCCTGGCGGTGGTCCGCGCCGATGGCCACGCGCTGCCGCTGGCCGACGGCGCGGTCGACGCCGTCATCGCCGGCAAGGGCTCGCTGCGATACCTGGCGCCGGCGCTGGCCCTGGCCGAGTGCGCGCGGGTGCTTCGCCCAGGCGGCGTCGTCGCGTTTCACCTGTACGGCGGCCGCACCTGGCGACCGGGACACGTCCCGGCGCCGCCCACCGGGCTGTGGGAGCCGGCCTCGACGTCCGCCCTGCGCGCCACCCTGGCCACCGCCGGCTTCCAGGTCCAACGCCTGGTCCTGCTGCGGCCCATCCGCATCTATCCGTATTTCATTGTGATTCCCGCCATGGTCGACCGCCGCTCGCCGGTCCAGCTGTGGAGCCACGTCGCGGTGGTGGCGCGCCGGCCGATCGTCGGCCCGCCGTGAACGGCAGCCCGCCGGATCGCGTCTACTCTGGAGACGTGTTGCGCTTTCTGTTCGCTGGGTTGCCGATCGAGGTCCGGGGTGCCCACCCCGGCGCCATCGACGACCTCGCGCCCATCTACCGCGAGTTCTCGACCGACGCCGAGCCCCAGCTGATCATCACCGTGGCCCGGGTGGAGGGCTTCGACCGCGAGCGCGCGCCGGAGTACCCCGCGTTCTCACGGCAGGCGTTGCCCGACGGACGGCTCCACGTCGAGCGCTTCGACGCCGAGGGCGAGGTCGACGTCGGCGAGCTGCCGCTGACCGCCCAGTTCCGGGTGGGCCCCAGCATGAACAGCCTAGAGGCGTGCGTGCGGATCGCCGCGTCGTTGGCGCTGCCCCGCAGCGGCGCCCTCATCCTGCACGGCTCGGCGGTGGTCCACGGCGGGCGGGCCCTGGTCTTCAACGGCGTGTCGGGGGCTGGCAAGTCCACCATCTCGTCGATGCTGGCCGACGCCTACCCCAGCTGCACCAAGATCGCCGACGAGCTGCTGGTGCTGCGCGCGGGCCTGGCCGGCTGGGAGCTCGAGGTGCCGCCGTACCTGGGGCCGGCCGGCGTGGCCCACGGCGCCCGGGCGCCCCTCGCCGCCATCCATTTTCTGGTCCAGGCTGGGTTCGACCGCCGCGACCCGCTGGCCCCCGGGCCGGCCCTGCGCGAGCTGCTGCGCCACGTCCTGGTCTACGTCGCCGAGGCCGCCACCGCCGAGCACGTCCTGGCGCTGGCCGCCGCGCTCACCGCCACCATCCCGATCTATCGCCTCCACTTTCGGAAGGACCCACATGTCGCAACCGTGCTCGAGATCGCAGGCCCGCCGGCTGACCCACAGCCGCCGGTGCCCGCCGGTTGAGTTGCCGGCGGGGGCCGTCTATCCTCCCGGAGGCCCGGGGCGTCCCGGGGGACCATCATGAAGCCCTTGCGTGGAGCCGCCGATCTGCTCGCCGCGCGCGCGAAGCGTGAGGGCTGGCCCGTGACCGTGACCTTCCAGGTCACCGACCGGTGCAACTACGAGTGCGTCCACTGCTACCAGGAGCACGACGCCCACGACGACGAGTTGACGTTCGCCGAGATCGACCGGATCCTCGACGAGATCGCGGCCATGGGCGTCCTGTTTCTCACGTTCATGGGCGGCGAGTTCTTCATGCGCCGCGACGCCGACCAGATCCTGGCGGCGGCCCACGCCAAGGGCTTCGCGCTCAAGGTGCTGACCACCGGCCACCACATCACCGACAAGCGGGCCGACTTCCTGGCGACCCTGCGGCCGATCCAGTTCGACCTGTCGCTGTACGCCGGCACCAAGGGCAAGCACGAGGAGATCACCCGCATGCCCGGGTCGTGGGAGCGCACGGTGGCGGCGGCGCGGCGCCTCCTGGCGCGCAAGATGGCGGTGCTGCTCAAGGCCCCGGTCATGGAGACCAACGTCGACGACGTGGCCGGCATGGCCGACCTCGCGCGCGAGATGGGCGCCGAGTTCACGTTCGACCCGAAGATCACCGCCATCGAGACCGGCGATCAGGCCCCGGTGTCGCTGCGCATGAAGGCCGCCACGCTGGCCAAGTTCTACCGGACCACCATGGCGGACAACCTCGAGCGCACCTTCGTCGGGCCCGAGTCGATGAAGTACAGCGGCGAGGAGCTGCGGCCGCTGCACCACGCGCCATGCCGGGCCGGCCAGCAGTCGGTGTCGATCGCGCCCAACGGCGAGGTGTGGCCGTGCAACGCGCTGCCGATGCCGTGCGGCAACCTGCGCGAGCAGAGCTTCGCCGAGATCTGGCAGGGCTCGAGCCAGCTCGAGACCGTGCGCGGCCTGCGCTGGGCGACCCTGGCCGAGTGCAACCAGTGCAGCCTGCGGCCGTACTGCCAGCGCTGCCACGGCATGGCCCTGGTCGAGCACGGCGAGGTGGCCGGCCCGTCGCTCGAGGCCTGCCGCCACGCGGTCGAGATCCGCGACTCGCTGCGCGACCGCGGCCTGATCCCCGCCACCGAGACGCGGTTGCCGCCGACCTGGGACCGGGTCGACGCCGACGGCCAGCACCGCGAGCGCGCCGACGGCCGCCGCCGACCCGCCGCGCTGCGCGTGCTCACGTGATGTTCCGCTTCGCCTGCCCAGCCGATCGGCCCCGTTCGATCGCCGCACCGTGACCCAACCTCGCGATCGCTGACACCTGCTCTCGAAGGATCTTCATGCCCTCCTCGCTCGTCACGCTCGGACGTGGACTCGTCGCTGCCTGCGCTGTCGCCGGTGCGCTGGCCGGATGCGGTGACGGGCCGATCTGCCAGTCCGAGAAGCTGGTGTTCATCCAGTCGCCCCAGGGGCCGATCATCGCCGACACCAACCCCAACCTCGACGGGGTCCAGGCCGACGTCGTCGTGAAGTCGACCTTCGGGGGCGACGCCGAGGTGGTGCTGACCGTGGCCGACGGCGCCGGTCAGATGATGGCGACGCTCACCGGGACCACCGATCGCGACGGCAACGTGACGTTCGCCGACGTGACCATCCCGGCCGGCGGCGCCACCCTGCGGGCGGCGGCCGACGCCGGCGTGTGCGGCTCCGACTCCGACGAGGTCACGGTCAGCGTGCTGGGCGGCGGCGACTGCGCCGTCGACTTCGTGACCGCGCCGGTCGACAACCCGTTCTACGCGCCGCTGCAGGTGTGGAACGCGGCGGCCGACAGCGACGCCGCGACGCCGGGGTTCCAGGGCGACGTGATCGTCCGGGCCCGAGCCGGCGAGCAGGCCAAGCTGTTCCTGTCGGCGCCCGGCGTGCCGGAGATGGAGATCGGCGCCGGCGCCATCGGCGACACCGGCGAAGCCCGGCTGCCGATCAGCGCGCCCGAGGGCCAGGTCAACCTGCGCGCCGAGTGCGGCGTGGCCGCCAGCGTCGGGTCGCGCTCGTCGAGCGTGACCTCGGTGTTCGTCGACACCGTGGCGCCGACCTGCGCGATGGTGGCCCCGACCCCGGGCACCAGCATCACCCCGGGCCTGGACGCCAACGGCGATCTGAGCGACGGCATCCAGCTGACGCTCCGCGGCGGGGTCACCGGCGGCGACACCGCCGGCGAGGCCGCCAACTTCGTCGTCACCGATCCCGCCGGCAACCCGACCACGCTGACCGGCAGCCCGATCGCCAGCGACGAGTCGACCGCCGACGCCAGCTTCGCCCCGGCGACGTCGCCGGCCATGTACGCGGTGCGCTTCGAGGCGGCGGACCACGCCGGCAACACCTGCGCGGTCGACCAGCCGTACCGCGTGGTGCTGGCCGGATGCACCCTCGAGATCCTGGCGCCGACCGCGGTGGTGACCGTCGACGCCGACGGCGACGGCAGCAACGGGGCCCAGGTCGACATCGACGTGTCGAGCCCGGCCTGCGCCGGCCTGACCGTGACCTCGGATTGCGGCCTCGACAGCCCGGCCACCACCCTGGACGCCGGCGGGGCCGGCACCTTGCGCGCCACGGTGTGCGCCGGCGTGCCGTGCGAGGCCAGCCAGCTGTGCACGCTGTCGGTCACCTCGACCGACGGCATCCAGACCACCGCCGGGCTCGACCTGCGCTTCGACAACCAGGGGCCGAGCGTGGCGGTCGCGGTGGCCCAGCCCGGCGGCATCGGCTGCGGCGGTACCGTCACCCCGGCCCAGGACCTCGACGCCGCCACCCCGGGCGTCCAGATCCGCATGCGGGTGACCGCGCCCAACTCGGTCAGCCGCTCGCTCGACCAGACCAGCAGCGCCGGCACCACTACGATCCCGGTCACCTCGCCGATCAACGAGGAGATCGTCACGCTGGCCGCCGGCGCCAACAGCTTCGTGGGGCGCGCCACCGACGCCGCCGGCAACACCGGCGCCTCGACGGCCTGCGCGGTGACGCTGTCCGACCTGGCGGTGAACTTCACCGGCTCCCCGGCCGACGGCCTGGTCGGCGCGGCGGATGGCACGGTCGCGGGGGCGACGTTGACCTTCCCGCTCACCGGCACGGTGTCGACCACCGGCGCGACGGTCGCGGTCACCGTCGACGGCGGCGCCCCGCAGGCCGCCACGGTGACCGGCACTAGCTTCACGCTCAACCTGGCGCTGGCCGCCCGGGCCACGCCGTACGTCATCGTCGCCACCGCGACCCAGGGCCCGCGGGTCGGCTCGGCCACGCTGTCGCTGACGGTCGACCTGACGCCACCGGTCGCGCCGGCCGGGCTGACCGCGATCGCCGACACGCGGCAGTCGATCCGGCTCAACTTCACCTCCGGCGGCGGCGCCGCCAGCTACCTGGTGAAGTTCTCGACCTCGGCGCTCACCGACGCCAACTTCGCGACCACCGGCACCGCGGTGACCGGCCCGACGCCAGGCGCCGCGGGCGCGGCCGAGGTGGCGCGGGCCCGGCCGTTGCGCGCCGGCGCCCCGTACTGGGTGGGCGTCGCCGCGGTCGACGCCGCAGGCAACCGCTCGGTCGCGCAGATCGCCGGGCCGCTGACGCCGCGCTTCGATCAAGCCGCCGTGGTCGGCGCGCCCAACACCACCGGCGACGCCTCGTTCGGCCTGGCCATGGTCAAGGGTCGGTTCAACGACGACGACTTCGACGACGTCGCGGTGGGCGCGCCCTACGTGACCTCCGGCGGGCTGGCCGCCGCCGGTGAGGTCTACGTCTACCTGGGCTCGGCGGTCGGTCTGGCCACCGCGCCGGCCCTCACGCTGCGGGGCGTGGCGGTCGACGAGAACTTCGGCTCGTCGCTGGCGGCGGTGCGGTGGTCGTCCGGCACCCGGGACGACCTGGTGATCGGCGCGCCCGGCGCCGACGGCTTTAGCGGCGCGGTCTACGTCGTCAACGGCGGGGCCGCGCTGCCGACCGGCGCGGTCGCCGCCAGCGTGGCGCAGCGGCGCATCAGCGTGCTGCCCACCGCCAACTGGTTCACCGGCAGCGCCTTCGGCTGGCAGGTGGCCAGCGGCGACCACGACGGCGACGGCCAGGACGACCTGATCGCCACCGCCATCTTCGGCAACGGCGGGGCCTCGGGCGCCGCGGTGGTGCTGTATGGCGGCACCGTCCCCACTGGCAACGTCCGGATCTCGGACGTCTCGGCCGCGGGCAGCGGCGCCGCGGTGATGCGGATGTACGAGGACCCCGACGCCACCGGCTCGCTGTTCGGCTTCTACCTGACCGCGGTCGGGCCCACCACCGGCACCGCCGACACCACCGACGACCTGGTGGTGGGCTACGCCGAGGACGGCCTGCCCAACGCCACGGTGCTCCTGTACCGCGGGATCGGCCGGCCGGCCGCGCCCGGCGTGACCCGGGCCGCCTTCACCGCCGGCCGCGACGTCCGCATCCGCGAGGTCACCATCGACACCGTCCTGGAGTTCGGGAGCGCGGTGGGCTCGATCGACGACCAGAACGGTGACGGCGCGCGCGACCTGGTGTTCGGCGACTACCGGTACCTGGGCGACAACGGCCGGGTAATGATCATCAGCGGCGCCAGCGTGGGCACCGCGGGTACGGCGCTGACCTCGACCCCGGGCGTGCTCCTGGCCGACTGGGTCGGGCCGAACAATAACGATCACCTGGGCATGGCCATCGTCAACAACGGCGAGACCGGCACCGCGGACGTCGACGGCGATGGCGCCGAGGACCTGGTCGTGGCGACCCGCAACCCGGGGACCACCCAGGGTGTGCTGGCGGTGTGGTTCGGGCCCGTGCCGCTGACCAGCGGAGCCCCGGCGCCCAATCACGTGATCACCGGCCCGGCGGGCTTCTCCGGTCCGGTGCCAGCCATCGGTGGATCTCCGATCGCTGCGATCTGGGCGGGTGACGTGAACGCGGACGGGCTGGATGACATCTGTTGGGCTGACTGGACCAGCAACGGCCGAGACGGCAGCCTGCAGATGCTCTGGGACGACGGCATGTAGGACGCGCCCAGACCTCGACCCCGCGAAGACCTTTCCCCGCCGGCCGCACCCTGCTAGCTTCGGAGAACCCGCATGAGCAACGACAAGAAGTCTGATCGTCCGGCCCCGCGCCGTCCCTACGAGCGCCCCGCGGTGGTGACCGACGAGGTGTTCGAGACGATGGCGCTGTCGTGCGCCAAGTCGAACCGGTTCACCTGTCCCGGCGGCAACCCGCAGAGCTCGTGATCGGTGCGCCCGACCTGCCCGCCAGCGTGCGGGCCCGGGTCGAGCTGTTGCGTGATCGCGCCCGGGCCGGGCTGACGGTCACCTGTGGTGGGGTGTCGATGGAGCCACAGATCCGGCGCGGCGAGCTGGTGCATGTCGCGTCAGGGATGCCTGCGTGGGGTGACGTGGCGGCGTTCGTGACCCGCGGCGGGGCCCTGGAGGTCCACCGGTTGATCGCGCGGTCACCTGGGCTGCCGTGGTGGGTGCATGCCGGCGACAACCAGGCGGCACCGCACCTGGGCCTGGTCCACCAGGATCAGCTCGTCGGCGTCGTGCCGGGCCATCGGCGGCGGCCGTCGCTGCGGGCGCAGGTCCGCGCGCTGGCGCGCTTGGCGCTGGCGGCGGCGCGGCAGCTGCGGCGGCGCTGACCGGGTCCGTATCCGGGTCCGGGTCAGGGTCCGGCTCCGGCTCCGGCTCCGGCTCCGGTTCCGGCTCCGGCTCCGGCTCCGGTTCCGACTCCGGTACCGGCGCGGCTCAGCGACTGAAACAGCCGGCCACCGCGGCGGCCACGGCGTCGACCTCGTCGAGCGTGAGGGTCGGGTACATCGGCAGCGCCACGAGCTCCGCGCACGCCGCCTCGGCCACGGGGCACTGCCCGGCCCGGTAGCCCAGGTGCGCCAGGGCCGGCTGCAGGTGCAGCGGCGACGGGTAGTAGATCTCGGTGCCGATGCCGGCGGCCGCCAGGTGGGCCCGCAGCGCGTCGCGGCGCTCGGCCCGGATCACGAAGTGGTGGTAGACGTGGCGCGGGTCGTCGGGCGGCACCTGCACCGCGGCGACGTCGGCCAGGGCGGCGCGGTAGCGCGCCGCGCGGACGCGGCGGGCGGCGACCCAGCCGTCGAGGTGGGCCAGCTTCGCGGCGAGGATGGCGGCCTGCAGCGCGTCGAGGCGGAAGTTCCCGCCGACGACGACGTGGTGGTACTTGGGTCGCGCGCCGTGGTTGCGCACCAGCGCGATCGCGTCGGCCAGGGCGGCGTCGTCGGTGAGCACCGCGCCACCGTCGCCGCAGCCGCCCAGGTTCTTGGTAGGAAAGAACGACAGCGCGGCCGCCACGCCGCGCACCGGCGCCGCGCCGACGGCCTGGGCCGCGTCCTCGACCACCGGCACCGCCAGGGCGGGCCACGTCGCCGGACGCCCGAACAGGTGCACCACCAGCGCGGCCCGGGTGCGCGGCCCCACCGCCGCCGCCAGCGCGCCGGGATCGATGTTGCCGGTCGCGGCGTCGACGTCGGCGAACACCGGCCGGGCCCCGACCCGGACGATGGCCTCGACGGTGGCGAAGAACGACAGCGGCGTGGTCACGATCTCGTCGCCGGCGCCCCAGCCCAGCGCCATCGCGATCGCCACCAGCGCGTCGGTGCCCGAGCTGACGCCGACCGCGTGGCCGACGCCGACGTGCGCCGCCAGCGCGGCCTCGAACCCGGCGACCTCGGGCCCGCCGACGAAGCCGCCGCTGTCGAGCACGCGGGCGATGGCGCGGTCGAGGTCAGCGCGCACCGCCGCGACCTCGCGGCGCATGTCGAAAAACGGGATCACGGCAGCGCGAGGGTCTGATCGAGCCCGGGCACCACGACGGTGGCGTCGAAGCGATCGCGCAGCAGCTGGGCGTAGCTGGCGCGGGCGTCGTCCTCGCCGTGGGTGACGATGGTGGTCGCGCCCGGCTGGCGCGGCACGTGGCCGTGCCACGCGGCCAGGCCGTCGCGGTCGGCGTGGGCCGAGTAGCCCGACAGCCGGGTCACCCGCGCCTTGACCTCGACGGTGGCGCCGTCGATCCACACCTCGCGGGCGCCGTCCTCGAGGGCGCGGCCCAGGGTGCGGTGGCCCTGGTAGCCGACCAGCAGCACGTCGGTGCGCGGGTCCGGCAGGTAGCGCTCGAGGTGGCCCAGGATGCGGCCGCCGTTGCACATGCCCGAGCCGGCGATGATGATGGCCGGCCCGTCGAGCTCGGCCACCTGGCGCGACGCGCGGCCGTCGCGGGCGGCGTACAACGAGTCGAACTCCAGCGGGTGATCGCCCCGCGCCAGCGCCGCGGCGGCCTCCTCGTCGTACAGCCCGCGGTAGCGCTGGTACAGGCTGGTGGCGTCGACCGCCATCGGCCCGTCGATGACCACCGGGATGGGGCCGACCGTGCCGGCCTCGACCATCGCGCCCAGCTCGTACAAGATCTCCTGCGTGCGGCCGATGGCGAAGGCCGGGATGAGCACCTTGCCGCCGTCCGCGAGCGCGCGCTGGATGACCTGGCGGAAGGTGTCCTTGGCCGCGACGCGATCGGGATGGGCCCGGTCACCGTAGGTCGATTCGGTGATGAGGTAGTCGACCGCCAGCGCTGGATCCCACTGGTGGGTGGGGTCGCGGATGATCGGCGTGCCGGTGACGCCGATGTCACCTGAGAACAGCAGCGCGCGCTCGGCGCCGCCGTCGCGCCAGGTCACCCGCAGGTGGCTCGAGCCGAGGATGTGGCCGGCGTCGAACGCCTCGACCGTGAACGGGCCCACCGTGATCGGGGCGCGGTAGCCCTTCAGCGGGTGCAGGCGCTCCCGGGCCGCGCCCAGGTCGTCCCGTCCGTACAGCGGCTCGCCGCGGGCGTGGCCGGCGATCTTGACCGTGTCCTCCATGATGAGCGACGCGATCTCTAGGGTCGCCGGCGTGCCGTGGATCGGCCCGCGCAGCCCGTGGCGCACCAACAGCGGCACCCGGCCGGCGTGATCGAGGTGGCCGTGGGTCAGAAACAGCGCGTCGACCCCCGTCGGATCGAACGGGAACGCCCGCCGGTTGAGCTGGTCGGCTTCGGGGCCACCCTGGAACGTCCCACAGTCCACCACGATCGCCACCCCCTCGTGGGCCAGGTGATAACAGCTCCCGGTCACCCCTCCGGCGGCACCTGCGATGGTCAGCTGAGCAGCCATCTCGCCATACTACCCGCCCGCCGCCGCCCCCGGTCATGGGCCCGAGCGATCCTCACAAGATCATGAAATCGTTTGCAAAATCAGGACTCGTGGAGCGTGCACATCGACCCGAAGCGGAATTATTTAGCAATTCTAGATAGTTGGATCGATGGCCGGAGCGGATCCGGAGCCGGACCCGGACCCGGAGCAGGACCCGGACCCGGACCCGGACCCGGAGCCGGACCCGGACCCGGAGCCGGACCCGGACCCGAACCCGGACGCTTGGCAGCGGACCGATGTGGCGCGACCGGGGACCAGCCTGTCGCATTCACGTCACAAGCCCAGAGATCATCTGGGGTTCGGGGGTGTAGACCGGAGGTTGCGATCGGGGCCTGGAGTCTCGGGGATCGTGCACACAGCCGTGGGCAGCGGTGGCTGATCCGGTAGCCATGGCGAACCGCGGTTCACGCAAGTGACTGTACTCATTGTGGCGACGTCGTCGGTGAAGCGGGTACAAGGTAGGTGGCACGGTGGCTGCTCTAGTTGCCGGCATGCTCCGCCGTATTGCCCCCGCGATGCTCGCCGCCCTCGCCGCCGCTGCTGGTGCCTGCACCACGGACGTGCTGGTCGAGGACGGGCAGAACCCGGTCGTGGTCACCGAGCTGGACCGGACCTACCAGGATGCGTCCAACGAGACCGGCGTCCCGGTCGATCTGCTCAAGGCCATCGGCTACGCCCAGACCCGCTGGCAGCAGGTCGCGGGCGAGGCGGAGTTCGACGACGTGGCGCCGCTGACCGGCGTCATGGCGCTCACGCCCGCCAACATCACCCGCGGCGCGGCGCTCACCGGCTACACGGCCGAGGACATCACCCAGTCGGCCGAGGCCAACATCCTGGCCGCCGCCAAGCTCCTCGCCGAGGAGGCCGCGGCCCAGGGCGTCAGCGGCTCGGACCTGGCCGCGTGGGAGCCGGTCGTCGCCACCTGGGCCGGCCTGACCGACTCCGACTCGCGCCGCCAGTTCGTCCGCGGCGACGTGTTCCGCATCCTGTCCGAGGGCGCCGAGGAGCACGCCGAGGGCGGCGAGCTGATCGCCTCGGTCCCGGCCCACCCCGAGCTGGCCAGCCTGGTGGCGCGCCCGCTGTACGCGGCCGGGCCCGACTACGCCGCGGCGGTGTGGAAGCCGTCGCCTAACTTCAGCACCCGCTCGACCGGCATCACCCACGTCGTGATCCACACCTGCGAGGGCGCCTACGCCGGGTGCGTGAGCACGCTCATCAACGGCTCGGTTAGCGCGCACTACGTGGTCAACGAGTCGGGCTCCGAGATCTCGCAGCTGGTGCGCGAGACCAACAAGGCGTGGCACGTCGGCGCGACCTACGAGTGCTCGCGCAACGGCAACACCGACTGCGGCAAGAACGGCGTCGGCGTCAACAACTTCGCCGTCGGCATCGAGCACGCCGGCTTCGGCTCGCAGGCCTCGTGGTCGAGCGGGCTGCTGACCGCGTCGGCCAAGCTGACCTGCGACATCACCCGCGACCGCAACATCCCGCGCGATCGCTTCCACATCGTCGGCCACGGCCAGCTGCAGCCGTACAACCGCACCGATCCGGGCCCGAACTGGCCGTGGGCGGCGTACATCGACTCGGTGCGCTCGTACTGCGGCGACACCACCGGCGGTGGTGGCGGGCCGACCGATCCGCCCCCGCCGCCCCCGCCGCCGCCCGGCACCTCGATCGTCGTCGACTCGAACAACGCCAACAACAACAGCGCGGTCGCCCGCATCGACGTCAGCGGCTGGAACTCGTCGGCCGCGACCGCCGGCTACTACGGCACCGGCTACTGGTGGATCGACACCGGCGCGGGCTCGGCCGCGACCTTCAACTTCTACCTGCCGGCCGCCGCCACCAAGACCATCGAGGGCTGGTGGACCGCGGGCAGCAACCGCAACGCGGCCGCGACCTTCATCGCCCAGAACGCCAGCGGTGCCGAGGTGGGGCGCGCCACCACCAACCAGCAGACCAACGGCCGCCAGTGGGTGACCCTCGGCACCTACCAGTTCTCGGCGGGCTGGAACAAGGTGGTGCTGGCGCGCTCGGGCACCGCCGGCAAGGTGGTCATCGCCGACGCCATCCGCGTCCGCTGATCCCGTCGGTGTCGTCGGCGTCACGCCCCGGTTCGCCGGGGCGTCGTCGTTTGCGGCATACGCCTGGCGCGGTGGGTGTCGAACCTCTATGAGACTTGCTATCGTTTCCGTTGGATGAGCACCCCGGGTCGCACCCTCGGGCGGTACGAGCTGATCGCGCGGATCGGCGAAGGCGGCATGGCCGAGGTGTTCCTGGCCCGCCAGCGCGGGCCCCGGGCGTTCGAGAAGCTCGTGGTGGTGAAGACGGTGCACCCGCGGCTGGCGTCGAAGCCGGCGCTGGCCGAGGCGCTGCTCGAGGAGGCGCGCATCGCGGCCAAGGTCCGTCACCCCCACGTGGTGGACATCTACGACCTGGGCGAGGAGGACGGCACCTACTTCATCGCCATGGAGTACCTCGAGGGCGAGTCGATGACGTCGGTCATCCGCGCCCAGCGCGCGCCGGGCGGCGTGCGCCTGTCGCCGCTGCGGGTGGCGCAGGTGGTGGCCGACTGCGCGGCCGGCTTGCACGCGGCCCACGAGCTGCGGTCGCTGGCGGGCGAGCCGCTCGAGCTGGTCCACCAGGACGTCACCCCGGGCAACGTGTTCGTGCTCTACACCGGCCAGGCTAAGCTGCTCGACTTCGGGGTCGCCAAGGTGCGCAGCTCCGAGGACGCCGGGCTGGTCAAGGGCAAGGCCGGCTACCTGGCGCCCGAGCTGTTCGACAAACACCTGGCGGACCGGCGCTCCGACGTGTTCGCCCTGGGCGTGGTCTTGTGGGAGTCGCTGACCCTGCGGCGGCTGTTCGCCGGGGCCACCGACGCCGAGGCGTTCGACAAGATCCGGGCGTGCGTGGTGCCTCCGCCGTCGACGCTGGCGCCCGGCGTCCCGCCCGAGCTCGACGCGGTGTGTGCGCGCGCGCTGACCCGCAGCCGCGACGAGCGGTACCCGACCGCGCGGGCGATGCAGGACGATCTGGTCGACCTGTTGCGTGGCGCCGGACGGGGCGACTACGACGCGATGGCGGCCTACATGCGGACCGCGTTCTCCAGCCACATCGCCGCGCGGCACCAGCTGCTGCGTGAGCTCGACAAGGGCGGCCTGCCCGAGGCCGGCACGCTCGAGGTGTTGACCTCGACCTTCGGCGAGGGCTCGGGCGAGCCGTCCGGCGATGACGCGCCCGCGGTGGCGTCGACGTCGGCGCCGCCGGCGGTGGCCCCAGCCGAGGTCGTGCCGACGGTGGGCGCCAAGCCGCGGCTGCCGTTGCCGGGGCCGGGCGGGCTCCGGCCGCTGCCGCGGCTGGGGAAGCTGGGGGCGGTGACCGTCGAGGGGAGCGATGCGGCGTCGGCGGTCGTGCCGGTGGCCGCGGTCGTGCCTGCCGTCGATGCGGCGCCGGCGGTGGCGCCTGCGGTGCCTGCGGTCGCGGATGGGCCGGCGGTCGCGGACGGGCCGGCGGTCGCGGATGGGCCGGCGGTCGCGGGCGACGCGGTCGATGCCGCGGCCGAGGATGCCGCGGTGGTCGCGGCGAGTGGCGCGGACCGCGCGATGGCGGCGAGCGCTGCCGACCTCGACGAGGTCGAGGAGGTCAGCGCGGTGATCGATCCCGACGAGTTCCGCGGGCCGCCGCCGATCCCGACCCGGCCGACGACGGCCGGCGACGACCTCGCCGGCGTCGCGGCGACCCGGCCGGGGAGCGTCGACGATGAGCTGGCGGCCGACCTGGCGGTGGTCGGCGCGGGGCGCGGGCGGCGCTGGGCGCTCGTGGGCGGCGTCGCGGCGGTCGTCGCGGTCGTGGCCGTGGTCGTGGCAGCCTCTGGCGGCTCGTCGTCGACGGCGCCGGCCCGTGGGGTCGCGGTGACCGTCGACGCCGGGGGCGTGGTCGACGCCGGCCCGGGCACGCTGGCCAGCGCGCCGTGGCCCGACGGTGGGGCGGTCGACGCGGCGCTGGCGGCGCTGGTCGTCGACGCCGGCGTCGCGGTCGACGCTGGGGGTGTGGCGCTGGTCGTCGCCGGGCCGCCCCTTCCGCCCGGCGGCGCAGGTGACCCGGGTCGAGGCGCCGACCCGGCCCGCGCCAAGGCGCTGACCCAGACCGGCCTCCAGCAGTTCATGCGCGGCGACACCGGCGGCGCCATCGCCTCGTTCCAGGCGGCGTTGCGGGCTGACCGGAGCCAGGCCGCCGCGCAGCGCGGGCTCGGGTTGGCGTACGAAAAACAAGGGGACCGTGCCCGGGCGGCGCGGGCCTTCCGCGCTTACCTCGCGCTTGCGCCGAATGCGCGCGATGCCGCGCAGATCCGTGCGAGACTGGCCAAGCTGTGATCGGCCGCGCGCTCATCGCCAGCCTGCTCGTCGTCGACCTCGCGTCCGCGCAGGCCGCGCCGCGGCAGGCCATGGTGGTCGCCGAGGTCGCGCCGCGCACGCCCACCGTCGACGCGGCCATCGCCGCGTTGGTGCGCGGCGCCGCGGGTGGCAAGACGACGGTCGTGACCGCCGGCGACGGCTCGCTCGCCGACTCGGCCTTCATCGTCGGCTGCGAGCCGACCGCAGACACCTGCCGCGACGCGGTGGCGCGGCAGCTCGGCCTCGACGCGCTGTGGATCGTCGCGGCCGACGGCGCGACCGTGACCGTGGCCGTTCGCCCGGTCGGCGGACCGACGTCGACCCGTCGCGTCCCGATGCCACAGCCGACCGCGCCCGCCGGGATCGCGGCGCTGGAGGCGGCCGGGCGCAGCTGGGCCGGTGGCGCGGCACCCGTCGACGCCGGCGCGGGTGGATCGACGTCGAGCCGGCCCCGGGTCGACCCCGGCACGGATCGCCTGGCCCCGCGATCGCCCGACGCGCCCGTGGCCGATCCGCCGGAGCCGCCGCAGTTCGAGCCGGCCCCGGCGACCGCGGCGGCGGTGGCGCGGCCGATCCCGGTCGGGGCCATCGGGCTCGGCGTCGGTGGTGGCGTGCTGCTCCTGGGTGGCGCCGTCATGTGGGGCCTGGCGGCCTCGACCCAGGGCGACATCGACGCGGCGCCGGCCCAGAGCGCCGCCGATCTGCAGCACCTGGCGGCGCTGGAAGACACCGGGCGCACCTACGCCGGTCTGGGCAACGCCATGGTCATCGGGGGCTCGCTGGCGGTGGTGGCGGCCGGCGCGTGGATCTACTGGACGCGCCACCACGGCGCCGAAACCCGGCTCGCGCCTGTCGTCGGCGGCGGCGCCGCCGGTCTTACCCTCGAGGGAACATGGTGAGACCGGGCGCTGCCTTGATGGCGATCGTGGGCAGCGGCCTCGCGGTCGCGGCCGCGGCGCTCACGCCGGGGTGTGGCATCCAGTCGCGCTCTGATGCGTTCCTCTGTGATCCGGGTTGCCCGGTCGACCGGACCTGCGTCGACGGGTGGTGCGTCGTCGAGCCGACCGGCGACGCCGCGGTCAGCGATGGGCGGGCCGGTGATGGCGGCGTCGACGCCGGCCCCGACGCCGCGCAGTGCCCGGCCGTGTGTTCGAGCTGCGCCGGCACCACCTGCACCATCGCGTGCACCGACCCCAGCTCGTGCGCCGCCATCGTGCGCTGCCCGGCCGGGTGGGCCTGCGACGTCACCTGCAGCGGCACCGGCAGCTGCAGCGAGGGTGTGGTGTGCCCCGCCGCCGGCGATTGCAGCGTCACCTGCAGCGGCAACGGCAGCTGCGGTAGCGACGTGAAGTGCGGCACCGGCCGCTGCACCACCAGCTGCCAGGGCACCGGCAGCTGCGCCGCGGGCGTCGACTGCCAGATGGCGTGCCAGTGCACCACCGACTGCGCCGCCACCGCGTGCAGCGGCGGTAACCAGTGCCCGGGCCCCGGCCAGTGCACCCAGGCGGGGCAGTGCGTGGCGAACATCGGGGCCTGTCGGCGGTGTTGATGCGGCCGGCCTGGCGCTGACCGCCGAGGTGCGCGCGGGTTGACGCGGCGCGTGGTCGACGTCGACGGGAGCCTCAGGATTTTGAGGTAGGCACCGCGGTGCAGATGTGGTGACATCGCCGCCACACCACGCACCCCCCGAGGTCTCGATGCAGCGGTCCGGTTCTGTCTTTCTTGCGGCGGTCTCGTTCCTGGCGGTGGCGCTCACCGCGTGCGGCCCGACGCCCGGCAGCGGCGGCGACGACGACGATGACACCGGCGGTGGCGTCGACGCCGGCGTCAACAACTGCCCGCCGCCGGCCATCGAGATCTGCAACAACGGCGTCGACGACGACTGCGACGGCATCGGCGACTGCGACGACGCGGACTGCTCGAGCGACCCGGCGTGCTCGAACCCCAACTGCGGCACGCTGCAGACCGCGACCGGCTCGCTCGACCTGCCCGACGGCGCCTGCCCCGAGGACGAGACCCAGCCGTGCGCCGGGTTCGAGAACTCGATCAACTTCACCGGGTTCAGCCCGGGCCAGACCCTGACCGACGTGTCGAAGCTGCTCGGCGTGTGCGTCAACATGGAGCACTCGTGGATGCGCGACCTGGTCATCTACGCGCAGTGCCCCAACGGCACCCGGGTGATGCTGTCGGACTTCGTCGGCCACACCGGCGGCGAGGTGTTCCTGGGCCAGCCCAACGACGACGACGAGGGCGCGCCGGTGCCGGGCATCGGCTGGGACTACTGCTGGACGCCGACCGCCACCAACGCGCCGTGGATCCCCTACGCCAACGCCACCGGCGCCCACGACCTGCCGCCCGGTGACTACCAGTCGTCGGAGTCGCTGGCGGCCTTCGTCGGCTGCCCGCTCAACGGCAACTGGACCCTGCGCGTCGAGGATCGCTGGGGCATCGACAACGGCTTCATCTTCGAGTGGTCGGTGAAGTTCGACGCCAGCATCGTCGAGGACTGCGCCAACTGGCCGGGGTGAGGACGCCGCAGGGGCGATGCGGACCTCGATCGACCTGCGCCTGATCGAAGGCGACCTGCTCACCATCCCCGTCGATCTGGTGTGCTTCAAGCACGCCCAGAGCTTCTACGGCGTCGACCTGGCGGCCATCGCCAAGCTGACCGCGAGCGGCGCGTACGGCGAGACCGACTTCGCGATCGCCAGCGGCGCGGCGCGGGTGGTGACCACCGACGGTGCGCTGGCCGCGCCGCGGGCCGCGTTCCTCGGCACCGGCCGGCTGGGCGAGCTGCGCTACCACGAGCTGCGGCTCCTGGCTGGGCGCATGCTCACGCTGGCCGAGGGCGAGGGCGCCCGGACCCTGGCCACGACCGTCCACGGCGTGCGGGCCGGCCTCGACGAGGCCGAAGCCGTGCTGGCGCTGGTGGGAGGCTTCGTCGAGGCGTTCCAGCGCGGCGCCGGGGGCGACGTCGCCGAGATCTGGATCGTCGAGAAGAGCGCGGCCCGGGCCCGCCGGATGCGCGAGGCGCTGGCGGCCGGGCTGGCCAGCACCACCGGCGTGGTGGCGCGCCCCGACGGCTTCCGGGTCGAGCGCTCGGTCGAGTTCCGGCCCAGCCCGCGGCTGGCCACCGCCGGCACCGCCTCGCAGGACAAGCCCCACGCCTTCGTCGCCATGCCGTTCGCGGCGGAGCTCGACGACGTCTACCACTACGGCATCGCCGGGCCGATCAAGGCCGCCGGCCTCCTGTGCGAGCGGGTCGACCAGGCGGTGTTTACCGGACTCATCATCGAGCACATCCGCGGCCGCATCGACACGGCCAGCGTGGTGGTCGCCGATCTGACGCTGGCCAACCCCAACGTCTATCTCGAGGTCGGCTACGCCTGGGGCCGTGGGCGGCCGACCATCTTGCTCGTGCGCGACGTCAAGGAGCTGCGCTTCGACGTCGCCGGCCACCGCTGCCTGGTCTACCAGAGCATCCGGCACCTGGAAGACCTGCTCACCGCCGAGCTGCGGCGCTTGCCGCCGCCCGGGGCCGTCAGCGCGTCGTGACCGGGGCAGGGGTGGCGACGGACGCCGGCGCCGGGCTCAGGCCTTGATCAAGCCCTCGGCGAGCATCGCCGCGCGCACCGCGGGGCGCGCCGCCACCCGGGCCTGGAACGCGGCGAGGTTGGTGAACTCCGACAGGTCGAGCTTCACGTACGCCGCCCAGCTGGCCACGGTGAACAGGTAGGCATCGGCGACGGTGAACTGCGCGCCGAACAGGTAGTCCTGACCGGCGAGGGCCTGGTCGAGGAGCGCGAAGCGACGGCGCAGGTAGGCCGCGCGCTCGGCGCGCACCTCGTCGGTGGTCCCCGGGGTGAACAGCGGCGTGAACGACTTGTGCAGCTCGGAGTTGATGTAGCCGAGCATGGCCTGCAGCCGGTAGCGCGGCAGGGTGCCGTTGGCTGGCGCCAGGCCGGCGTCGGGGCGCAGATCCGCCAGGTACTGGACGATGGCGGGCCCCTCGGTGAGCACCTCGCCGTCGTCGAGCTCGAGGGCGGGCACGTAGCCCTTGGGGTTGACCTGCAGGAAGTCGCGACCGTCGGAGGTCTGCTTGTTGCGGACCCGGTCGAGGGTCAGCGGCAGGCCCAGCTCGTGGGCGACGATGTGCGGTGACAGCGAGCAGGCCCCGGGCGAGAAGTAGAGCTTCATCGCGCGAGGATGGGAGCGATCCGGGCCGGTGACAATGCGCGGACGGGGGGGAAGTGAACGCGGTTTGCTGGATCCTACGTCGGCGCTGTGTGACCGGGTGGTCGTCACGCGACGTCGGTGGAGCTCTCCCGCGCCAGCTCGTCGGCGACCGCCGCCAGGTAGCCGGCGAGCATGTAGCGCGCGCCGGCGTGCGTACCGGTGGTCGCGGCGGCGTGGGGCGCGGCGGCGGCGCGCAGCTCGGTGAGGCTCGGGGCCGCCGCCAGCACGTCGCGGGCGGCATCGGCGAAGTCGGCCACCGCCGTCAGGGTGGCGCGCTCGCCGGCGCGCACCTGATCGCACGCGCGGGCCCAGGGCGAGGTCCCGGGCGGGGGCGCCGCCGCGTCCAGCTCCACGACGCCGGCCCGAGCCGTCGCGGCCAGCTCGGCCAGCGCGGCCACCTCCGTGGCCACACCCAGCCAGCCCACCCCGCGGTCGCTGAGCTGCCCGCTGGCGGCCGCGGCGTGCAGGGCCCCGCCGTCGGCGTGGCGCAACCGCAAGAGCCACAGCGCGCGGTGCAGGCCGAGGTCGGCCCGGGCCGCGACCTCGACGCTGGCCGCGCCCGGCGCGAAGCGCCACAGCGACGCGGCGAGCACCTCGGCCCGGACGTTGCGCGACGGCGCGAACCGGAGCCGGGCGGTATCGGCGGGGTTGTCGTCGAGGGCGAACCCGTAGCCGCGCAGCAAGGCGCCGTTGTCGTGGAAGCCGTAGGTCGCGTGGACCGGCTCGCCGGCGGCGATGGCGCGCGCCGTGGTGACCACGTAGGCGGCCTGGTCGGGCTGGTAGTCCCAGGTGGTGTCGCCCGGCTGGTGATCGAGCAGGTCGACCACCGGGATGAGGGCGCACCGCTCGCGCCCGTCGACGGTGACCCGGTAGCCCCGCGAGCGCGTGATGGCGCGGCCCCACGCGAACGCCGCCAGCGAGACCGGCAGCTCGGGATCGAGCAGCGCGTGGAAGTCGTGCGCGACGTCGACCTCGGTGGCCGCTGCGGTGGCGGCCGCGGTGCCGGCCAGCGCGCGCTGCTCGTCGAGATCGCGGAACCACGGCGAGGTCGGGAAGCTCCGCGGCAGCGCGGCCAGGAACGCGCGCCACGGCGAGGCCGGCAGATCAGCCTCGAGCGCCAGCCAGGTCGCGAGCGTGTCCATGCTCACGCGCAGGTTGCCGTAGGGCGAGATCTGCCCCGCGGCCGAGCTGGCTAGCTCGTCCTCGAAGATCATCAGCGCGCGGGGCACGACCACCACCGCTTCGCCGGCGGCCAGATCGCGGGCGGCGGTGGCGCTGCAGTGGCCGGCGGCGTCGACGGTGAAGCGCACGCTGTCGAAGCGCGCGCCGCCGGCCTCGGCCCACGCCAGCAGGTCGGCCACCGCGGCGGCCCGGGCCGCTGGCGGCGGCGCGGCCTGGGCCGGCAGGGGTGTCCACGTCGCGGCCGCCGGGGGCGGCACCTGGGGCAGGCGGTCGCCCAGCACCGCGGCCAGCAGGTCGGCCACCGCGACCAGCCGGGCCGGATCGCCCCGGGCCGCCGCTGCGCGCGCGGCCACGTCCGCGTCGAGCTGGTAGGCCAGCGTCAGCACCTGGTCGAGCCTCGCCGCCATGCGCGGCATCGTGCCACGACGGGCGGTGGGGCATGTGATTCGGGCGAGCGCGGGGCGCCTCGTCGTCGTTCGGCTCCGGCTCCGGCTCGGGTTCCGGTTCCGGCTCGGGCTCAGGCTCGGGTTCCGGTTCGGGCTCCGGATCGGGTTCCGGTACGGGCTCCGGCTCGGGTTCCGGTTCCACGTCTGTCTGTTTAAGAAATTGTAATCATTTGTCTATCTGCGGCCGTGCCAGGAAACTTGGTCTGGGTAGTTAGATGGCGGACAATATCCTACATGATGAGCACCTCCTGGGCTGACCTCCGCCGCTTGATGCCCCGCATCGACGTCGAGACGTTCTGCAGCGAGCTGGTCGACGGCCGCGACCGGCCCGGCCTGGTCGTCGATCTGTCGCCCGAGGGCGCGCGGCTCGAGCGGCCCTACACCGGCGGCCCCACGCCGCGCGAGGTGTTGCTCGAGCTCGAGGTGCCCGAGATCGACGAGGTGATCTGGGCCCGCGGCGAGGTGTGCTTCGATCAGGTCCGGCAGGCGCCGCTCGGGCGCGGCGGTTCGCTGGGCCTGCTGCGCACGACCGGCGTGCGCATCGTGACCGCGGCGGTGCGCGACCTGCGGCTGCTGCGCGAGTGCGTCGTCGAGAGCTACCGCGCCAAGCGCGCGCGCGAGCGGGTCGACGCGCAGCTGTTCGACGCCTCGTGCTACGCCCGCGGCTGATCGCCGACGCCGGGCGCGCCGGCCGTCGTCACGGTTGCGCCAGGTCGGCGGCGGCCAAGGTCGACTCGAACACCGTGCGGTCGAGGATCTCCGCCGTGAAGCCCTCGGCGTAGCCGAACCCGCGGAAGTGGCCGGGCGCGGTGGCGCGGTGGGCGATGGTGGCGGTGGTGCCGGGCGGCGCGACGAACGCCAGCTCCTCGCTGGCCAGGCCGCTGGCCAGCTCGGCGGCGATGCGCGCCGGCGTGACCGCGTGGCACGAGCCGCAGTCGAGGAGCGGCGTCGGCGTGGCGCGGGGGTCCTCGAACCGGCGCGCCAGCGCCAGCGCGGCCGTGGTGACCGGGACCTGCGCGTCGAAGAGCTCGCCCGGCGCGCGCAGGCCGTCGCGCACGAGCACGCTGCGCTGGGCCGGGGCCTTGGCGCCGGGGCCGCCGCCGGTGGTGAGCCGCGGCGTCACCGCGCCGTCGGCGGCGACGCCGAAGCGGAAGAAGGTCCACGTCACCTCGCCGCCGTTCATGACCGCGATCTCGGTGAGGCGATCCGGCGTACACAAATCGGCCAGGAGCGCGCGCAACGCATCGCCGTACGGCGTGGCCAGGCCGGCGGGGGCCAGCACCGGGTGCGGGCCGAGCGCCACGCCGGCGGTGCGCCCGTCGGCCAGGTCGACCAGCGCGGCCAGGTGGTCGCGCAGCCGGCCGCGCTCGTCGGAGGCCAGCTGGTAGAACAGGTGGATCGCGCCGTCGGCGGCGCCCTGCGCGGACAGCGGCTGCGCGACCAGCCGGACCTGCAGCTGGCACCCGCCCGCGGCGGGGAAGCACGGATCGACCCGCACCGCGACGACGCGCGATCGCGCCAGGGCCTCGGCCGGCGGCACGAACTCGTTGGCGAAGCCGAGCTGGTCGAACTGGGCCGGCGTCACGAAGTCGGCCAGGGGCGGCAGCGCGGCCGGCGCCCAGATCGGCAGCAGGAACGACACGTCGTTGACGTCGAGCGCGAGCGGGCCCGGCCCGGCCTCGCGCCCGCAGCCGGTGCCGACGAGCGCGCCGGCCAGCGCGAGGGTGGTGAGGCGGGCGGACACCGGCGGATTAGAACGCGCGGGACTGGCAGCCGTCCACGACCACGCACGCGCCGCTGACCCAGCGGGCCCGGGCCGAGGCGAGGAACGCGACGACGTCGGCGACCTCCTCGGGCGCGCCGAACCGCCCGAACGGCAGCTCGCGCTCGACGAACGCGGCGATGCCGGCGGGGTCGGCTTGCTGTCGGCGGTCCCAGCCGCCGCCGGGGAACAAGATCGAGCCAGGGGCGACGGTGTTGACCCGGATGTTGGCGCCGGCCAGGTCCCGGGCCAGCGCCTTGCCGAGCGCGATCACCCCGGCCTTCGCCACGTTGTAGCCGGGCGCGCCGCCGGCCTCGCGGCCCCAGATCGACGCCACCAGGACCACCGCGCCACCGCCGGCCGCGGTCAGCGGCGCCACCGCGCGGCGAGCCACCCGCGCGCTCGACCACAGGTTGTGATCCAGCGAGCGGGCCAGATCGTCGTCGTCGAGGTCGGCCACGGTCCGGCCGAACGACTTGCCGACGTTGCACACCAGCACATCGAGCCCGCCCAAGGCCGCGACCGCGTCGTCGACCGCGGCGATGGCCCCGGCCGCGGTGGTGACGTCGGCGACGATGGTGGCGTGGCCAGCGCCGGGCAGCTCGTCGTGGAGCGCGGCCAGGCCGGCGGCGCCGCGCGCAACCGCCGCCACCCGGGCGCCCTCGCCGGCCAGCGTCCGGGCGATGGCCCGGCCGATGCCGCGGCTGGCCCCGACGACGAGTGTCCGCTTTCCGGACAGTTCGAGATCCACGGCTAGCGCTCCCGGCGCGCGCGGGCGGCGACCGCGCCGGGGTGAGGGGCGAGCGGGGGGGGCAGCATGCGGGCAGCGTACCGGATCTGCCGCCGCGCGACCCTCAGCCGGGCCGGCGGGTGGTGCGGCCGTGGTGGTCCTCGCTGTATGCTGCGCGCGATGACGCCGGATGAGGACATCGAGCTGCGGCTGGTCATCGCCCGCGGCTTGGTGTCGCCGGCCGAGGCGGCCGAGGCGCAGGTGGCCGCCGCGCGCACCGGCCAGCGGCTGCTCGACCGGCTGTACGCCGAGGGCGTCATCACCAAGGCGGTGCTGGTGGCGCTGCGCCGGGCGGTCACCGAGGAGAGCCTGCCGGGCGCCGCCACGGTCACCGGATCGGCCCGCGGCCGCGACCCGGCGATGGCGGCGAACCTGGCCACCGGCGACCGGCTCGGCCCGGGCGCCGATCTGGCCGCGACCCTCGACGGCCGCCTGGCCTCGAACCCGGCCATCACCGGCGGCCGCACCACGTCGAGCGACAGCTTCCCGCTGCCCGAGTGGGATCGCTACGAGCCGATCCGCATGCTGGGCCAGGGCGGCATGGGCCGGGTGTACCTGGCGCGCGACCTGCGGCTGCAGCGCGAGGTGGCGATCAAGTTCATGCGCGAGGACGAGCCCGAGCTGGCCCGGCGCATCGTGGCCGAGGCCCGGGCCCAGGCCCGGGTCAGCGACGACCGGGTGTGCCAGGTGTTCGACGTCGGCGAGGCGGGCGGGCGGGTCTACATCGCGATGGAGTTCGTCGACGGCCAGCCCCTGACCGAGCTGGTCGACCAGCTGACCTACGAGCAGAAGGCCCTGGTTATCCGCGGCGCGGCCCTGGGCATCCACGAGGCGCACCGGGTCGGGCTCATCCACCGCGACCTCAAGCCGTCCAACATCATGGTCGAGCGCGCCGCCGACGGCACCCTGCGCCCGTTCGTGATGGACTTCGGCATCGCGCGCGACTGGACCGACGGCTCGACGGTGACCGGCACGGTCCTCGGCACGCCGCAGTTCATGGCGCCCGAGCAGGCCCGGGGCGAGGTCAAGCAGCTCGACCGCCGGGCCGACGTCTACAGCCTGGGCGCCACGCTGTACGCGTTCCTCACCGGCAAGGCGCCGATCGAGGGCGACAACCAGCTGGTGGTGCTCAACCGCATCTCGCTCGACGCGCCGCCGCGGCCGCGCACGCTCGACGCCGGCATCCCGGTCGACCTCGAGGCGATCGTGATGAAGTGCCTCGAGAAGGACCGCGCCGACCGCTACGACTCGGCGCGGGCCCTGGCCGACGATCTGGGCCGGTTCCTCGACGGCGCGCCGGTCGAGGCGCGCGGCACCACCAGCCTGGGCTACCGGTTGCGCAAGGCGGCCCGGCGGCACTGGCGGCCGCTGGTGGCCGCCGGGGTCATCGCGATCGTGGTGGCGGTGGCCCTGGGCTTCAGCATCCGCGAGCGGCGCGCCGCCGGCCGGCGCGCGCAGCTGGCGCGCCGCTTCACCGAGCGGGTCGAGCGGATCGAGGCACTGGCCCGCTACGCGGCGCTGTCGCCGGCCCACGATCTGCGGCCCGATCGGGCCCAGATCACCGAGCTGATGGACCAGCTGGCCGCCGAGATCCGCGCGGGTGGCGAGCAGGTCGAGGGGCCCGGCCACTACGCGCTCGGGCGCGGCTACCTGGCGTTCGGCGACGACGATCGGGCGCTGACGGCGCTGACCCGGGCCTGGCGCCGCGGCTTCCGCGAGCCGCGCGAGGCCTACGCGCTGGCGCTGGCCGAGGTCCGCCGCTACCAGCGCGGGCTGCGCGACCTGGAGTCGCTGCCGGCGGCTGAGCACGCCGCGGCCCGGACCGAGCTCGAGCGCCAGTACCGCGATCCGGCGCTGGCCCGGCTGCGGACGTTGCGCGGCGACGAGGTCGCGCCGGCCGCCTACGTCGCGGCGCTGATCGCGTTCATCGAGGCGCGCTTCGACGACGCGCTGGCCGATCTCGACGGGATCGACCTGACCGCGGGCGGGATGTCGTCGTTCTTCGAGGCGCCGCTGCTGCGCGGGCAGGTGCTGTGGCGCCGCGCCGTCGAGCGGTCGGGGCGCGGCGACAGCGCCGGCGTCGTGGCCGATCTAGCCGCCGGGCGCGCGGCGCTGGCGCGCGCGGCCACCATCGCCGACAGCGATCCCACGGTGCACGTCGCCATGGCCGAGCTCGAGTACAGCGCCCTGGCCATCGAGCTGTACGGCGGGGGCGCCGTCGACGAACCGTACCAGCGCGGGCTGGCGGCCACCGAGCGCGCGCTGCTGTTGTGGCCGACCAGCTACGACGCGCTGGTGCAGCGGGCCCGCTTCCACCGCAGCCTGGCCGAGCACCGCGGCCGGCGCGGCGAGGACGTCACCGACCTGCTGACCGCGGCGCGGACCGACGCCCAGCGCGCGGTCGACCTCGATCCCGACCGCGCGCCGGGCCGGTCCGAGCTGGTCGACGCCTACCGCGAGACCGGCGCGGTGGTGCAGGGCCAGCACCGCGATCCGTCGGCGCCGCTGAGCCAGGCGTTGACCCTGCTGGAGCAGACGCCGTCGGCTGCGCGCAGCGCCTCGTACTTCGTCCAGCTGGGGCTCGTCCACACCCACTGGGCCGACTACCAGGACGAGGTCGGCAGCGCGCAGACCCACCGCGACCTGGCCATCGCCGCCTACGAGCAGGCGCTCAAGCTCGACGAGCGCCGCAGCGACGCCTGGCTCAACCTGGGCAAGGGCTACGTCCGGCGCGCGACCCGCCACGACAGCGCCGACGCCGACGGCGACCTGGCCCGCGCGCTGACCGCGCTGGCCCGCGGCGGTGAGCTCGATCACGACAACGTCGCGGGTGCGGTGTACCTGGCCGAGGTCCACGCGCTGGTGGCGTCCCGCAAGGACGCCCAGGGCCTCGACCCCAGCAGCGAGCGCGCGGCGGCGGTGGCCGCCTACGAGGCCGGGCTGCGGATCAGCCCCGACGAGCCGCTGTGCCACAACGGGGTCAGCATGGAGCGCGCCAAGCAGGCCGCCGACGCCTGGGCCCGTGGTGGCGATCCGGCCCCGCTGATCGCGCAAGCCGCGGCCGCGGCCGAGCGGGCCATCGCGGTGGCACCCGAGCAGGGCATCGGCCAGAACAACCTGGGCGACGCGCTGGCGGCGGCGGCGACCTACGATCTACGGCGCGGGCGCGATCCCCACGGCGCGGCGCGCGCAGCGCTGGCGGCCTACGGCGCGGCGCTCGAGCGGATCCCCGAGCATCCGACCATCCTCCTCAACCAGGCCCTGGTGCACGTGATCCTCGCCGAGAGCGCGCTCGACGACGGCCACGACCCTACCGCAGAGCTGACCACCGCCAAGGCCGTCGTCGACCACATGCTCGTCGCCGGCCCCGACCGCGACGGGCTGCGCGCCCGGGGCGCGATCGCCACCCTCGAGGGGCGCTGGTTGGCGCAGCGCGGGCGACCGGCGGACGACGCCTTCGCGCGCGCCGTGGCCGCCTACCAGCAAGCGATCGCCCTGGCCGCCGACCAACCCGACGTGGGCGCGCGCGAGCTGGAGCTGGTGTCCACGTGGTACGCCTGGGCCACCGCGCGCCAGCGGAGCGGCGGCGACGTCGAGACGCCGGTCACCGCCGGGCTGACCTTGCTGGATCAGCTGACCGCCCATCGCGCGGCCTGGCCGGCGGCGGCGGTCGTCCGCGGCGGGCTGCTGCTGGTGCGCGCCCGCCAGGCAGGCGCGACCCCCACCGGCGTGCGCGACGCCCAGGCCGCGGTGGCGGCGCTCGACGGGGCGCTGGCCACCAACCCCAACCTCTCGAACCGGTGGGGGACGATCGCCGCCGACGCCCGCCGCCTGGCCGCCTCGCGGTGACCGCCGCCCGTCGTCAGTGCGGCCGCTTGCGCGTGCTGACGTTGATGGTGCCGATGATCGGGATGGTCGCCATCGGCGAACCATCGGCCAGCTGGTAGCTGTCGTCGGCGACGGCGCCCACGGTGCGCTGCTCGACCTTGTTGGTGAGGACGGTGGTGTGGTTGGTCTCGCCGACGAACAGGTTGACGCCGTTGCCCTTGGAGTCGGAGGTCGCGATGGTCAGGGGGAGCTGGTCCGCGCCGGTCTCGAACTGGACGATGGCGCCGGCGCCGAGGGTGATCTCCGAGGTCGAGCCGATGACGAAGGCGTACACCGGCGCCACCGGCAGGGTGGGGCTGCTGGTGCCGGCGACGTTCAGCGAGAAGCTGCCGGTCTGCTGCAGCGTGTAGCTGGCACCAGCGGCGGTGGCGACGATCGGCGTCGTGGTGAACGGATCGGGACCGGTGTGGGCGACGGTGATCGACGGCGCGCCGACCGCGTCGAACTGCACCACAGCGCCCGGGGGCAGCTGGAGCACCCCGCCGACGGTGGCCGGGCTGGTGGTGATGGTGTAGGTGCCCTTGTCCGAAGTGATCGTGATCGTCGCGTCAGGCATCAGGTCCTCGATCTCGACGGGGGGAGCCCGCCGATGGTTGGGGTTCGCGGCGGTCCCTCACCGCCGTCGCAGGCAGGTGTACAAGACCCATGCCACCCGACAAGGGTGATGCCGGGACCGTGGCACGCGGGGTGGGCCGGTCGACGCGTCGGCCGACACAGGTCGGCGCGTCGGGCGACGGCGCGGCGCCCGCACCGCGGCTACCGCCGGCCCAGGCCCAGCTCGCGGACGCGCCGCTGCAGGGCCCGGCGTGACACCTCGAGCTTGGCGGCCATCAGGTCGAGATCCCCGTCGCAGGCCTGGTGGCACGCGCTGATCTCGTCGGCCGACAGTTCGCCGGCGGTGCGCAGGGCCGGGCAGCGCTCGATGATGTCGTACATCGACGAGCGCGGGATGCCCAGCTGGTCGGCCGCGGCCTTGAGGTCCCACGCGCTGGCCCGCAGCGCCGCCAGGACCTCGGCCTCGGGCAGGTCGGCCGGCCGGCGGCGCGTCAGCGGGGAGGCCGCCCGCGGCTCAGGGCCGGTCAACATGCCGGCGGTCAGCTCGGCGTCGAGGCGCGGTTCGAGCTCGAGCGAGGTGCGGCCGCGGTTGGTGATCACCAGCTGGCGGGTCACGTTGCGCAGCTGGCGGACGTTGCCGGGCCACGCGAACCGGATCAGCCGGCTGGCCACCGTGGGCGGCAGCCATGGGCCGGCGTGGGGGTCGCTCGGGCGCAGGCGCTCGGCCTCGCCGATGGCGGCCAGCTCGACCCGGGCGAAGTGGTGCAACAGGACGCCGATGTCCTCGGGGCGGGTCCGCAGCGGCGGCACATGGATCTCGTGGCCGGCCATGCGGTGGAACAGCGACGCCTTGAACCGGCCATCGCGCAGCTGGGCGTCGAGGTCGGCGTCGGTGGCCGACACCAGGCGCACGTCGACCGCGACCGGCTCGTGGCCGCCGACCGGGTATAGCTCGCCGGTCTCGAGCACCCGCAAGAGCATGACCTGGACCTCGGGCGGCGCCTCGCCGATCTCGTCGAGGAACAGGGTGCCGCCGTCGGCCGAGCGGAACAGCCCCGCGCGGTCACGCACCGCGCCGGAGTACGCGCCGCGCACCGCGCCGAACAGCTCGGCGGCGGCCAGATCTTTGGGGATGGCGCCCAGGTTCACGCTGACGAAGGGCCCGGCCCGGCGGGGGCCGCGCTCGTGCAGCGCGCGCGCCACCAGCTCTTTGCCGGTGCCGGTCTCGCCGCGCACCAGGACCGGGACGGACAAGTCCAGCACCTGGCGGATCGCCTCGCGCACCGCGGCGATGCCGGCGCCGACCCCGATCATCCCGAGGTCGTCGTCGGTGCCGCGGCGACCGGCGCCGTCGAGGGCGTGCAGCACCAGCACGACCCGGTCGGCCAGCGTGATGGTGATGCCGTCCCCGGGCCGGACCGGCCCCAGCTCGAGGCCGCCGTGGGCCACGCCGTCGACGGCGACGGCGGTGCCGCCGCCGGTCAGCCGGAGCCGGCCGCCCGGCGCGGTGGCGAAGCGGATCGGGGTGCGGCTCACGTACGGGTCGGCCAACGGCGCCCCCAGCGCGCGGCCCGGGCGGACGAAGTCGGGGGCGTGGCGTGACAGCGACACCTCGCGTCCGGCGGCCAACCCGTCGAGCACGAGCTGATGCCCGACCCGGGTGGGGTCGGGATGCGCGGCGATGGTCAGCGCCAGCCGGACCGGCGGCGGCGGCGCGGTCGACGCGGCCGGGCGCAGCGTGGTGTCGTCGCCCATCAGCCCGGCGCCCCGTTCGCCTGGTCGTGCGGCCGCCACCCGGCCCGGATCCGGCGCGATGTCGTCACCGATCGATCGTCGGCCCGGGGTGACCGGATGTCAACGTGGGCCGACGAGGACCGCGGGAGGAAGCCAACGTGCTATCCCCGGCGCGTGCCGGCCGAAGGGATCCACCTCACCGCGCTGCGCGAGGCGCTGGCCGCCCCGGGGCTGGGCCCGAGCGCGCGCCGGCGGATCGTTCGCGACGAGGACGGCGCGCGGCTGGGGGCGCTCTTGGTCGATCTGCCGTACTTCGATCGCTACGCCGGCGAGGTGGCGCGCTACCTGCTGCGGCGGCCGGCGCGGCCGTCGCGCTGGGGCACGCTGCTCCACGACGGCGGGGCGGTGGCGCTGCTGACCGCGTTGCTCGACGAGGCGCGCGCCCAGGCGACGCCGCTGGTGGGGGCGATCGCGTTGGGGCTGGCGTCGCACCTGGCCATCGACCGCGCGCTGCACCCGCTGATCAACGCCCTGGCGCGGGCCCACCCGCACGGCGACCACGGGTCGTCGCACCGCGAGGTCGAGAAGTTCCAGTCGATCTGCTTCCACGAGGCCTACCTGGGGCGCGATTTGATGGGGCACCCCGGCATCAGCCGTCACCTGGCGATCCGCCTGACCGGCGAGCTGGCGCGGCCGGCGCTGGCGCGCCCGCTGGTGGCCGCGTTCCACGCTGCGTTCGCCGACGCCCCGACGGTGGTCGAGCTGGCGCGGTTCGGCCGCGGCTACCGCACCCACGCCTGGCTCCTCGGCACGCCGGCCGGGCGACGGATCGCGCCGCCGGCCGCCAAGGAGGCCGCGCGCCCACGCTACCTGCACGGCGCGTGGGGCGCGTTCGCCGATCACCTGGCCGCCGCGGTCACGGCCTCGTTGCCGATCATCGACGCGGCGGCCGACGTGCTCGACGCCACCACCGGCGACGTGGCCGCCGCGCACGCCGCGCTGGCCCGGCGGCTGCCGCCGGGGACGATCGATCCCGCCGGCGACGACGTGGCGCTGACGCGGCGGTTCGTGGTCGCGTTGCCGACCGCCGCTTGATCACCCGACCGCGCGGGCCAACCCGACCACCAGCTGCTCGAGGAGCGCGGCGCTGGTGGCGAAGTTGAGCCGGGCCCACCCGGCGCCCTCGACGCCGAAGCTCGGGCCCGGCGACAGCGCGACCTTGCCGCGGGCGCGGAACACCGCGGCGGGATCGTCGCCCAGGCCCAGCGCAGTGGCGTCGAGCCACGCCAGGTAGCCGGCGGCCGGCGGGTGCCACCGCAGCGCCGGGAGGTGGTGGGCCAGCAGCTCGGCGAGCAGGGCGCGGTTGCGGGCGAGGATGGCCAGCACGCTGGTCCGCCACGGCTCGCCGGCGGTGAACGCGGCCCGGGCGCCGACGATGCCCAGGTGGCCCGCGTGGTACGACAGCTCGGGCGGCAGGCGGGCCAGGATCGCGCGCGGCCCCTCGGCGGCGGCGATCATCACCGCTGCCTTCAGGCCGGCGAGGTTCCAGGTCTTCGACGCGGAGGTCAGGACGATCGAGCGGCGCGCGGCGGCGGCAGACACGGTCGGGAACGGCGCGTGGGTGGCGCCGGCCAGGGTCAGCGGCGCGTGGATCTCGTCGGCCAGCACCAGCACGTCGTGGCGCTCGGCCAGGCCAGCGATGGCCGCCAGCGTCGCCGCCGGGTACACCAGCCCGGTCGGGTTGTGCGGCGAGCACAGCAGGTGGACCCGCGCCCCGGCGACGTAGGCGCGCTCGATGGCCGCCAGATCGGGCGCCCAGCCGGTGTCGCTGCGGCGCAGCGGCGCGGCGACCACGGTCCGCCCCAGCGCGCGGATGGTTCCGGCGAACGGCGGGTACACCGGCGGCTCGATCAGCACGCCGTCGCCGGGCGCGGTGGTGATCCGCAGCAGCTCGGCGATGCCGGTCACCACGTCGGCCACCACCCGCACGTCGCGCGGGGCCACCCGCCAGCCCCAGGTGGCCTCGGCCCACGGCGCGAAGGCATCGCCCAGCCCGGCCGGGTCGGCGTAGCCGCAGTCGTCGGCGTCGATGGCGCCGTGCAGCGCGGCGCGGATCGGCGTGGCCAGCGGGTAGTCCATCTCGGCGATCCACGCCGGCAGCACGTCGGCCGGGTACACCGACCACTTGGCGCTGCGGCGTCGACGCAGGTCAGCCAGGGCGAGCGCGTCGAACGGATGATCCATCGCGGCGATGCTACCAGCCGACCGGGCGCGCGCTGGCGGCGCCAGGCGCCGGCCGTGGCCGCGCGAACGTGCGAGCCCGGGGCGGCGCCGCGACCCGCAGGTAGTACGCCCAGGTGCCGATGGTCA
The DNA here is from genome assembly GCA_041389965.1 of Kofleriaceae bacterium. Taxonomy (GTDB): domain Bacteria; phylum Myxococcota_A; class Polyangia; order Haliangiales; family Haliangiaceae; genus UBA2376. Next base: position 287,840 of record JAWKQV010000007.1, read on the forward strand.
CGCCGTAGCGACGTTCGATGGCGGCGGGGTCCCAGGCGTCGCCGTAGATCGCGCGGCCGGCGGCGTCGAACGGCGCGCCGCGCGGGTCGAGGTGATCGGGGCGGCCCAGCCCGCGCAGCAGGATCATCCCGACCGAGAACGGCCCGAGCCCGCGCACCGCGTGGAGCGCGGCGGCGGCGCGTGGGTAGGGCGCCGTGCGCAACCACGGCTCGCCGAGCGCGGCGACGGCGGCGACGGCGGCGGTCATGCGTCGGGCCTTCTCAGGCGCCCCCAGCAGCGCGGCCAGCTCGGGTTCGGGCACCGCGGCCAGGGTGGCCAGCGTCGGGAACGCGGTCAGCCGGTGGCCGCCGAACTGCGCCGCGGCGCCGAACGCCACGGCCAGGCGGCGCTTGAGCGCGGTGGCCACCGTCATGGGCGTGCGCTGGGCCAGCACCGCGTAGCAGGTGACCTCGGCCAGCGACGGGAACCGCACCTGGTGGAGGCCGTGGTGGCGCGCCACGACCGCGCGGAACGCCGGGTGATCGCCGTCGGCGCGCGCGTAGAAGTCGGCCAGGTCGTCGTCGGCGCTGACCATCGCCGCCACCAGCGCGGCGACCGCGGTGGCGGCCTCGGGCGGCGGCGCGTCGGCCAGCTCCAGGCGCAGCGCGGCGGCGGTGGGGCCGGGGCGCAGGCGCCAGGCGTGGGCGTGCGCGCCGACGGCGTGGGCGCCGATCAGGCCGTCACCATCGAGGATGACGTCGCCCTGGCACGGCGGAAAGGCGGCGATCCGGGCCCGGGTCTGGGCGAAGTCGAACGGGGCGCGGACGGGGATGGCGAGCTCGGACATGACGACCTCCAGGTCAGGCCACACCCTGGCCCGGCCGCCTGTCAGCTGTCTGTCAGGTTTCAGCGTCGGCGCCGGCGCGCCGTCAGGGCCGGCCGCCGGCTACGGCAGGTCCCAGGTGTCGCCGAACAGGGCCTGGCCGCCGTCGATGCGCACCGTGGTGCCGGTGATGAACTGGGCCGCGGGTGACGCCAGGAACACGATGGTGGCCGCGACCTCGTCGACGGTGCCGGCCCGCTTGAGCGGGGTGCGCGCCACCGACCGCTCGACCAGCTCGGGCGGGTAGCGCTTGGTGCCGGAGGAGATGATCACCCCGGGCGCCACCGCGTTGACCAGGATGCCGAACTGCGACCACTCGACCGCCAAGGTCATGGTCATGTTCTCGACGCCGGCCCGGGCCGCGCCGGTGTGCACCATGCCGGGGAAGCCCCGGTAGATGTTGGCGATGACGTTGATCATGCGGCCGCGCGCGCGCGGGATCATCGTCTGGTTGGCCACCTCGCGCGTGACGTTCCAGGTGCCGAGCAGGTTGTTCTTCACCACCGCGGCGAAGCCGTTGGCCGAGATGTGCTGGGCCGGCGCCGGGAACTGCCCGCCGGCGTTGTTGACCAAGACGTCGACCGCGCCGAACCGCTCGACCACGGTCGCCACCATCCGCGCCACCTCGTCGGCCTCGCGGATGTCGCACGGCACGGTCACCACCCCGGCGGCGCCGCCCGGCGCGACCGCGGCCAGCTCGGCGGCGGCCGCCGCCAGCTTGTCGACGGTGCGGCCGCAGATCGCCACCCGCGCGCCCAGCCGGGCCAGCTCGAGCGCGGTGGCCAGGCCGATGCCGCTGCCGCCGCCGGTGACCAGCGCGACCTGATCGCGGAACAGGCCGGGCGTGAAGATCTGCTGGCTGGCGGCGGTGGGCATCTCGCGCATGGCGCGCAGCTTACCCTCACGCCGCGCGGTTGGTGAACGGGGCCGCGGCGGTCACTCGTCGTCGACGGCGAACAGGCCGAGCTGGGGTCGCTCGCCGGCCGGCGCGGCGTCGCCGTCCAGGCGCACCACCCCGGCGTCGTCGCGGTAGTTGGCCTCGAGGCGCGCCGCCGACACCGGATCGATCGCCCGCAGCCGGGTCAGCACCAGCGCGACCAGGTCGCTCCACGACACCGAGCGCGCCGCGCGATCGACCAGCGTGGCCTCGACGTCGCGTACCACGCGGCGCAGGTCGTCGGCGCCGATGATGCCCTCGCGGTGGCGCGCGACCCGCACCAGCGCGCGGTGCAGCTTGTCGCTGTCGAACGGCTGGTTGGCGCCGCTGCGCTTCTCGACCTTGAGGCTGGGCGAGCCGGCCTTCTCGTAGGTCGTGAAGCGGCGCTTGCACGAGTTGCACACCCGCCGCCGGCGCACGCCGTCGGCGCTCACGCGGGTCTCGGTCACCGCCGAGTCGCTGGCGCAAAACGGGCACTGCACCGCGCGATCCTACTCGGCGGGGGCGGCGGGGCCAGCTTTCGGCAGCCGGGCCGGGCACTGGTACGCCGTCGCCAGGCTGGGCGACCCGCCCATGTCCGACAGCCGGTACACCACCACCGTCGACGCACCGGGCCGGGGCGGGCCGAACGCCAGGACCTCGGGGAAGCCCAGGCCGAGCCGGCTGGCGCCGACCAGGCTGGCGCCGTCGGCGCCGATGGCCCACTGCCGGACCTGGCCCAGGCTGAACCCGTTGTCGCCGGTCCACACCGTGCCGTCGGCCGCGACCGCGCAGTCGGCCAGGCGGCCGGGCTCGGCGACCTGGTAGGCGCGCGCGTCGTCGCGCTGGAGCCGGGCGCCGGCGCGGCGCAGGCACACCAGCGTGCCGGCGTCCTTCGACGCCGCGTAGCCGTCGCAGCCGTCGGCCAGCGGCGCCGGCGCCAGGCACAGCCCTTCGTAGTTGGCGCCGCAGTTGACCGAGGCGGGCCCGCAGCGATCGTCGAGGGCATAGCCGTCGACCAGCTGGTAGCTGCCGGCGGCGTCGCGGGTCCACGCCCGCAGCCAGCCGTTCGACGCCAGGCCCCACAGCGTGCCGCCGTCGAGCGCCAGCCCCTCGACGTCGTCGCCCGCGCTGCCCAGCGGCAGCTGGCCGCCGCCGACCACCGCGCCGGCGGCGTCGAGCTCGACGTACGCGCCGGCGTTGCCGCTGTCGGACACCACGACCAGCCGGCCGACGTCGGGCAGCCAGGCCGCGCCCGACGCCTCGGGCACGGCGACCTGGCTGGCGTATGGGATGGCCTCACACCCGTCGAGGGCGCCGCTGGCGCCGGGCGCCGCCGCGGCCTCGGGGCGGACCGGCGCGGTCACCACGGGCGCGGCCTCGGGCCCCGCCGGGCGGCGATCACGACACGCGACCGCCAGCACGGCCGCGGCCGCGAGCTGCCACCTCACCGGCGCCCGGTCACGCCGCGTGCTCGTACTCGCGGCTGCCCAGCGCCAGGCCGCCGCCGAGGAGGGCGAACGGCGCCGCGAAGCCCAGGCACACCAGCAACACGGTGCGCTTGGCGCGGCTGTTGGCGGCGTCGACCCGCGCGGCCATCTCGGGGCTGGTCGCCGACGATACCTTCGGTAGGTCGATGACCTTGGGCGCGGCGAAGAACGCGCAGAAGGCCACCACCATCCAGGTCGCGATGAGGAACGCCCACGACGGCCGGTGGCGCCGCAACGTGCCGAGCGCCAGGGCGGTCGCCACCGCACCGAGCAGCAGCAACGTCAGCGAGAACAGCCACGGCAGCTTGTCGCTCGCCAGCAGGTGGTACCCGCCGAGGCCGGCGAACCCGACCCCGGCGCAGACGCTGGCGATGGCGGCGATGCGGGTCTCGGTCCGGATCGGCTTCACGATCGATCCGTACCACGTTCACGCGACCCCGTCGACCGCGCCGCGATCACCCCGCGCACGCCACCCGGTGGAAGCGGTAGGGGCGGTCGCGCGCCGCGTGGCCGTCGTTGTTGGTGGTCTCGAAGCTGTTGCCCCGGACCCGGCCGGTGAACGAGTCCAGGTAGTACGTGGGGATCGCTTGCCCACACGGCGCGCGCGTCTCGACGATGCGCGTGCCCCAGACGTGGAGCACCCCGTCGAGCCATTCGGCCTGGTCGGCCATCTCGATCAGGCCCCAGTCGGGGCCACCCTGGGGGCACTGGCGCGGGAAGGCATCATCGGGGCCGCCCTGCCAGATGCGGGTGGTCTGGCGGGCGGTCAGGGCGCCGTCGGCGTCGCGGCCCAGCACCAGGCGGTGCTCGTGCCACCGGGTGTCGGACGCCGCATAGGTCTTGGCGATCCACACGCCGGTGATCGGATCGTCGCAGCTGGCCCGGGCGGTGGTGGCCGGCGCGATGACATCGGGCGGCGTGACGTGGCGGGCCGCGGGGGGCGGGGCGGCCCGCGGGCGGGGCGGCGCGTGGTCCGGCGCGGGCGGCGACGGCGCGGCCCCGTCGCACGCGACCAGCAAGCCGAGAACGAGCCAGGCGCCGCGCACGCGGTGAGTGTAGCGCCTCGGCGTGGCGGCGGCCGCGCCATCCGCCGCGCGCCCGCGTATGGTCGGGGCATGTCGGCGCGCCTCATCACCATCCCGTTCTCCCACTACTGCGAGAAGGCGCGGTGGGCGCTCACGCGCGCCGAGGTGCCGTTCCTCGAGGAGGGCCACCTGCCCATGTTCACGTACCGGGCGCTGCGCCGGGCCGGGGCCGCGCGCACGGTGCCGGCGCTGGTGACCACCACCGGCGTGGCCCTGACCGACTCGACCGACATCGTGCGCTTCGCCGACGCCCACGGCACCGCGCCGCCCCTGGCGCCGCCCGACCTGCCCGACGCGGCCGCGCTCGAGGACGACTTCGATCGGCGGCTGGGACCGGCCACGCGGCGCCTGGCGTACTTCCACCTGTTGCCGTCGGTGCGCGGCTTCCGCGAGCTGATCGCCGGGGCCGAGGTGCCGGCGTGGGAGCGGCGCCTGGCCCGGCTGGGCCGGCCGCTGGTCACGCGCCTGCTCGCGCGCGGGCTGCGCATCGACGCGGCTGGAGCGGCCCGGTCGCGCGGGGTCGTCGACGAGACCTTCGCGGCGGTGGCCGAGCGGCTGCGCGACGGCCGGCGCTACCTGTGCGGCGACCGGTTCACCGTCGCCGATCTGACGTTCGCGGCGCTGGCGGCGCCGGTCCTCGCGCCGCCGGCCTACCAGCGCTACCTGCCGTCGCCGGCCGCCCAGTCGGCAGGCTTCGTCGCGCTGGTCGACGAGCTGCGGGCGACGCCAGCGGGCCAGTTCGCGCTGCGGGTGTACGCCGAGCACCGCGCCGGGAGCCCGGCGTGACGGTGGCGATGGACGTGCCGTCGCCGGCCGAGTTCCTGGCGGCCTTGGGCCTCGACCCGTGCGAGGCCTACCCCGACGACTGCCGCTGGGCCTACCGCATCATCGACGGTGCGGGCGCCGCGGTGGTGCTGTCGTTCGACGTGTTCCAGCGCTCGGTGCAGACGGTGGCGCCGGCGACCACCGTGGTGTGCGAGGGCATGACGCGGCTGTGGCTCGACGGCACCACGGTCCGCGGCGAGGGCCGCTGGCGCGGCGCTCAGCTGACGCTGACAATCACCACCGCGCCGGCCCTCGACGTGCGGTGGGCGACCTTGGTCGACGGGTGACCGCGCGGCCGGCGGCGACAGATCACGGCGCGGCGGGCGCGGCGACCAGCGCGCAGGCCTGGGCGTCGCCCATCGCGCAGCCGCGGCGGAAGTCGGCCTGGGCGTCGGCGGCGCGGCCCAGCCCGAGGTAGGCCTTGCCACGGCCCAGGTGCCACAGCGCGCGATCGGCGGTGGCGATCAGGCGATCGAGATCGTCGACGGCGCCGGCGTAGTCGGCGCCGCGCAGGCGCGCCGCGGCGCGCAGCCCGCGCAGCTCGACGTCGTCGGGGGCGGCCGCCACCGCCCGGTCGCAGGTGGCCAGCGCGTCGGGCGACTTGGCCGACAGCTGTCGCTTGCACTGCGCGCCCAGATCGCCGCGCTGCTGCTCCGACGCGTCGACCACCTTGCCGAAGGTCGACAGGAAGCCGCGCACCAGGGCGCGGTCGTCGCTGGCCGAGGCGGTCCCGGCCTCGTGGCGCTCGCTCGAGTCGACGAACTGGCCCAACAGGCCCACCACGTCACGGGCCAGGGCGGTGTCGCTCGGGCTGCCGGTCATCGTGGTGGTGGTGGTGCTCGAGGACGGCCCGCCCGGCGCCTGGGAGTGGGCCGCGCGTCGATCGCGCGCCACGACGCCGATCGCGATCAACGCCGCCAGCACCACCGCGCTGCCCGCGGCCAAGCGGCGCCAGCGCCAGCCGTGGGCGCCGGGCGTGGGGCGCGCCGTCGTCGACACCATCACGGCCGCCGCGGCCGCGGGCGCCGTCGGCGCCGGTGGGATCGCCGGCACGCTGGCGGTCCGGGCCGCCGCTGCGCGCTCGGCCTCGCGCACCAGCGCGGCCAGCTCGGTGTCGGCGGCGGCGTAGGCCAGGCCGCGATCGCACGCCGCCAGCGCGCCGAACGGATCGCCGCCGGCCAGCGCGGCGCGGGCGGCCTGGGCCGCGGCCCGGCTCCGTCCGGGCGCCAGGCGGGCCTGGTAGCCGCGGGGATCCTCGACCAGCGCGGCGCGCGCGGCGTCGGGATCGGCCTCGGCCGAGCCGGTGCTGGCCTGCCACGCGGCCAGCGCCTCGGCCAGCGCGGCGGCGGTCGGGCGCGCCGCCGGGTCGGTCGCCAGGCACCGCGCGATCCAGCCAGCCAGCACGTCGTCGACCCGCCGGTCGACGGTGGTCAGCGCCGGGAACACGCCCACCAGCGTCGCGGCGGCCTCCTCGCCGGCGCGATCGCGCGCGAACGGCCGGCGGCCGGCGATCCACTCGTACAGCATCACGCCGATGGCCCACACGTCGACCGCGGGGCCGACCGTGCCGCCCTCGACCTGCTCGGGCGCCATGTAGCCGACCGAGCCGACCGCGGTGCCGGTCTCGGTGAGCCGGGTGGCGCCGTCGTGCCAGGCCAGGCCCAGGTCGATGACGGTGATGCGCCCGTCGGGCCCGGCCATGACGTTGTCGGGCTTGAGGTCGCGGTGGGTGACGCCCGCGGCGTGGAGCGCGGCGGTGGCCTGGGCGATCGGCGCGGCCAGGAGCACCGCGGCCTCGGGCGGCAGCGCCAGGCCCGCGCACAGCGCGCGCAGCGTGGTGCCCGGCAACAGCGGCAGCACCAGGTACGGGCCCAGCTCGTCGTCGATGCCGTGGTCGAGCAGCGCCACCAGCGCCGGGTGGCGGATCGCCGCCAGCGTCGCGACCTCGCGCGCGAAGCGGGCGCGCGCGGCCGGATCGAGGTCGGCGGCCGGGGCCAGCACCTTGACCGCGACCTCGCCGTCGGGGCCGTCGGCCCGGTACACCTGACCGCTGCCGCCTTCGCCGAGGCGTTGTCGAACCTGGTATGACCCCAGGAGTATGGAAGCGGATCGATTCACGCGGCCTGGCTACGAGCTGGTGGTTGCCTCGGACACCGGCGTAGCGGTTCGCGCGCCGCTGGTCAAGCAGATCACCACGGTGGGGTCATCGACCGCGGCCGACGTGAACGTGGCGACGCTCCCGGCGCGGTGGGCCACCGTTCACCGCCGCGATGACGCCGTCGAGCTGCACGTGCTGGCCACCGGCGAGCGGGTCACGCTGGCCCCGGGCGCGGTGGTGGTCGTGGCCGGCTGTTCGGTCGGGGTGATGGCGGTGGGCGAGACCCTGGCGCTCGACGAGCTGGCCGAGCGCCTGGCCACCGCCGACGGCCCCGACGAGGCGCTGACCACCATCGTCGACGGCGTCATCGCCGTGGCCGGGGCCGACCTGGGCGCCGTGATCCTGGCCTCGCGCGGCGGCTTCACGGTGGCGGTGGCGCGCGACGCCCAGGGCCGCACGCTCGAGGACGCCGACCAGCTGTTGTCGGACACCATCGTCGAGGACGTGCTCGGCTCGGGCACCGCGGTGCGGGCCGACGACGTGGCCGCCACCGCCTACCGCGACGTGCGCTCGGTGGTGCGCCTGGGCCTGCGCGCGGTGGTGTGCCTGCCGCTGCGGCTGGGCGGCCGGACCCTGGGCGCCATCTTCGTCGGAGGCCGGGCCCGGCCGTTGATCCTGCCCGAGCGAGTCCACGCCGATCTCAAAGTTGTCGCCGCGCTGGCGATGCCGTTTTTGGCCCAGGTCCGGCGCCGGGCCGAGGTGGCGGTGGTCGGCACCGACGACGTGCTGGGCGCGTCGCCGGCGATCGACGAGGTGCGCCGCCTGATCGGCCGGGTCGCGCCGACCGAGCTGTCGGTGCTCATCGGCGGGCCGTCGGGCGCCGGCAAGGAGGTGGTGGCCCGGGCGCTCCACGGCAAAAGCCGTCGGGCCGGGCGGCCGATGGTGGCCATCAACTGCGCCGCGGTGTCGCCGACGCTGCTCGACGCCGAGCTGTTTGGCTACCGCAAGGGCGCCTTCACCGGCGCCGCGGCCGATCGGGCCGGGTTGATCGAGGCCGCCGCGGGCGGGTCGCTGTTCCTCGACGAGATCGGCGACATGCCGCTGGCGATGCAGGCGGCGCTTTTGCGGGTGCTCGAGCAGCGCGAGGTGCGCCGGCTGGGCGAGACCGACGCCCGCCCGGTCGATTTCCGGCTGTTCGCGGCCACCCACCGCGACCTCGCCGTCGAGGTCGCGGCCGGTCGCTTCCGCGAGGACCTGCTGTATCGCATCCAGGAGGTCCGCATCGACGTCCCGCCTCTGCGGGCGCGTGGCGACGACGTGCTGCTCCTGGCCAAGGCCTTCCTGCGGCAGCTCGAGGGCCAGCTCGGCCTGCCCAACCGCGCGCTCGATCCGGCGGCAGTGGCGGCGCTGCGGGCCCACCCGTGGCCGGGCAACGTGCGCGAGCTCAAGGCGGCCATGCGCCGCGCCGCGATCTTGGCCGACGGCGCCACTATCAGCGTCGGCGATCTCCAGCTCCCGGCCGCCGCGCCGGCTGCCGCGCCGCTGGTCGACGCCGGTGACGCCCGGCCGCTGGCCGAGGCCCGCGACGCCTTCATCAAGGCCTACGTGACCGCGGCGCTCGACCGCCACGGCGGCGATCGCGAGGCCGCCGCTGCCGCCCTGGGGATCGGCGTACGGTCGCTGTACCGCTACCTCGAGTAACCGCCCCTACGACTGCCATCGCTGTCACCTGCCTGCCACCGCTGGCACGCCGCGCGCGCAAGTATCCGATGCGCTTGCATCAAGGACCTGGCTCAGATCTTGGAAGGACCATCGCACATGACCAGACTGCTCCTGTCGTTCGTCACCGCCCTGTCCGTGTCCTCCGCCGCCTGCAAGGGCGGCTCGTCGAGCGCCGCCGCGCCGCCCCAGCCGCCCAACGGCGCGCCGATCGCGTTCGTGGTCGAGAAGTTCACGCCCGGCGCCGACCGCGACGGCAAGGTGGCCATCAAGGCCTACAACTTCTCCGACAAGACCGTGGCCCGCTACACCATCGCCGCGCGCTTCACCGACAAGGATGGCGCGGTCCTCAAGGTCGGCGTCGGTACGCCGTTCGAGAAGGACGCCGCGTGGACGTCGATGTCGGGCCGCACGTACGCCTGCAAGCCCAAGGCGTGGTGTCAGTTCGAGATTGAGATGATCGAGGTCCCGGCGGCGACCGCCAAGGCCGAGGTCGCCCTCACCTCGGCCGGCGCCCTGGCCGCCGACGGTGCGACCTTCGAGGACGACGAGCTGTGGAGCAGCGACAAGGGCATGAGCGACTGGCCGCTGTGACGGCCCCGCCCCGGCCCAGCCCAGCGCGCCTGGCGTGGGCCGGCCCGCCGGCGCGTCAGACCGGCGTGATGATCCAGGTGTCGGTCGCGCCCTTGGCCGTGGTCAGGTAGCCGCCGCTGGCGCACAGCACCTGCCCGGCGTAGTCGGGGAACAGGCTCGACAGCGTGACCTCGTCGCCCAGGTGCAGCGGCACGCCGTGGGCGGTGCCGGCCCGGGTCACCAGCCACTGTTGCTGCTGGTACAGCGCGAACGCGTCGCTGTTGAAGTAGTAGCAGTCCTGTTCGTCCTTCCACGCGCCCAGCGTGTTGGCGGGCTTGGCCATCACCCCCGGCGCGTTGACCGCCGCTTCGCTGGTGCGGAGCTGGATCGACGCGCCGCTGGTGACCGTGCCAAACCCGCCGCGGAACTCGAGCTGCACCGGGGTCGGGCCGAGCGTCGGGAAGAAGTACCGCACGCCGCTGTGCACCGGGCCGAGCCACTGTCCGGTCCGTCGGTTGCGCAGCCGGAACGGCTGCCCGAAGGTGAGCACGGTCCCGGTGGGCAGGTGCGCTGGTGGCGGGAAGGCCTGATCATCGGTGCGTGGCGTGCTGCGGTTGAGGACGTGCCAGAAGGTCGGCGCGGCGGCGACCCGCTGGCCCAGCACCGACCGCCGATCGATCCGTTTCCAGTCGAGGACGCTGGCCAGGATCGACGTGTGGTCGAACGGCACCTTGGTGGCCGTGCGCACCACGGTGCGATCATCGATCCACGGCGACGCCAGCAGGCACGGCACCCGCACGCCGAAGCGATCGAAGTTGAAGCCGTACTGGCGCGGCTTCGGCAACGGCGGGTTGGGGTTCGAACCCCACGGCGGCGTCGCGCCCCACGGCGGCGGCACGTGGTCGTACGTGCCGCCGTGCTCGTCGAACACCACCACCAGGAGCGTGCGCTGCCACGCGGCCTGGTTCGATCGCAGCGCGGCGTAGATCTGCTCCAGCATCAGCTCGGAGTGGGTGACGTCGACCGGCGGGTGGTAGTCGTTGCCGTCGACGTACGAGACCTTGGTCTCGCCGCCCCACTTCGGCTCGATGTACGAGAACGCCGGCAGCTTGCCGGCCTTGGCGTCGGTGAAGAACTGATCGATCTTGTGGAAGTGCTGCCATGCGTTGGTGGTCTTTTGCACCTCGGGGAACGCCACCCAGGTGTAGGGCGCCTCGTACGGCGGGATGGGCGGGTACGGCTCGTTGTAGTAGACGCCCCAGCTCACCTTGTGCTGATCGAGCACGTTCCAGATCGTGGGCGCGGTGAACTTGTCGCACTCGAACACCCAGCCGCGGATCCCGGCCGGGTAGTAGCCGTTGTCGACCAGGCCCTGCGACGTGCCGCAGATCGAGAACGCGCGGTTGGCGTTGGTCTGGGTCGGCACTGAGCAGTACCACTCGTCGGACACCGCGTAGGTGCGCGCCAGCGCGTTGAGCGCCGGCAGATCTTGCGGCGTGAACAGCCGCATGATCTGGCTGACCTGCGCGTCGGTGGCGGTGGACGGTAGCTCGTCAGCGTAGTCCTGGAGGAAGCCGCTCATCGTCGGGCGCTGGCCGTGGGTGGGCGGGTTGGGCGAGCCGAACAGCTGGTGGTTGACGTGCTTGTACGGTTCGCCGGGATCCTTGCCGGGGCTGTTGGCGCCGAGCACGCTGGGGGTCGGCGACGCGGTGATCCACCGGCCGCCGCGGTTGGCGCGCTGGGCCGGCAGGGGCGTCCCGTCGAGGCCGAGGAAGCCGGGGCCGCCCGCTGGCAGAAACCGCGCCGGCGGCGACGCGCGCGTGTACAGCCAGCCGTGGACGCTGTCGAACCCGCGGTTCTCGAGCATCACCATCACGACGTGATCGATCTGCGCGCCGACCGCGACGCCGGCGGTCTCGCACGCCTCGCTCGCCTCGACGATCGGTGTGTGGGCTCCGACCCGGGCGCCGCCGGCCAAGCCGGTGGAGATGGCCTGGGCGTAGGCCGCCGCCGTCGCCGGGCCACCGCACGGGTTGGCGTCGCGGTACTTCAGCACGTCGTCGTAGATCCACAGGAACCCGCCGGTGAGCGCCGCGCCGGCTTGGTTGTAGGCGGCGAAATCCGCCTGGACCTGCGCCGGGCAGCGCGAGTCGGCGTCGTCCTGGCCGTGGTAGCACCACAGCCCGGGGACGATGAAGCTCGGCGCCGCCGCCGCGCCCACCACCGGCGCCACCGCGTCGATCCACTGCTGCGGATCGTTGCCGTAGCCGCCGGAGTACGCCTGCAGGTTGAACCAGCTGACGTGGAGCCCCTTGGCCCACAGCTGGCGCAAGGCGTCGACCCAGATCGACGGCGCCATGTAGGGACAGAACGTCACCTTGAACCCCAACCCGAACAGCATCGTCGCGAACTCGACCATCACGGTGGCGTCGAGATCGTCCTCGTTGTCGAAGTCGATGCCATCGATCGCGCACACGCCGTCGACGGTGAAGGCGTCGCGCAGCGCGGCGAAGTTGCGATAGAGGATGCTGTTCGGGCCGATGCCCTCGGCGGCGATCAGCTTGCCGATGCTGCCGAAGTCCCCCACGCCGCCGGCCCCGACGGAGGCCCACACCGAGGTGACCGCGCTGCCGTTGGCCTTGAGCGCCGCGACGTTGCCGGGCCAGGTCGGATCGCCACCGTAGACGCCCTTGCTCACGATGTCGTGGGTGTCGTTGAACGAGATGTCGCCGGCCTCGGACACGTGGAACGACCACAGGATGATCGTCGTGAAGCCGGAGCCCTGGACGTCGGCCAGGTTGTCGGCGATCTGCGCGGCCCCGAGCGAGCCACCGGAATACAGCGCGAGATTCTGGGTTGCCATGGATTGCCTCCTGAGAGCGGATTGACGGCAGGCCTGATCGCCCCCCGGCGACAGGTATAGGCAAATCCTTTAGTAAAAAATCTTAGATCTTGCTACCCAAAACGGGTCTCGGAGCCGGAATTTCTCTCAGGATGCGAACCAAGTATATGTTTTTATTTAGATGCAGATGAACGCGCGACTCGAGCCGCGCCGGATAGCGCGGCCGGTCGCGCGAGCGATGGCCAGGTCAGCGCCAGTGGTGAGCGTTTGCCCGCCGCGACCACGGCCCGGTCAGGGCCCGTGGTGAGCGACCGCCCTGCGCACCGACTCACCGGCCGTAGGTGTCGCTCAGGTAGCGCACGATGTCCTTCGACTCGAACATCGCGGCGCCGGTGTTGGCGTCCTCCAGGTACGGCACCATCATCTTGCCGGTGCGGGCGATGAACGCCGGGCGCCGGGGGCTGCCCGGCCCGAGGTTGTGCAGCAGGTACGGCAGCTCCAGCTCGCTCAGCCGCTCGCGCACGCGGCGCGAGTACGGTGACAGCTCGAACGACCACAGCGCGAGGGGCTGAGCCGGGGCCGTGCTGGGCCGGGCCCGGCTGCCCGCGCCGAGGCGCACCGCGGAGGCCAACGACGACGTCGCGGTGGTCAGCGGCCCCAGGCGCAGCCCGAGCGGCGGCTTGCCGCGGCCGTAGCGCTGGTACAGGTGGGCGATGATGGCGTCGGACTCGTACACCAGCGCGTCGTCGGAGGGATCGACCAAGAGCGGGAACTGCGCCTTGCCGCCGCGCGCGATCGCCTCGGGGCGGAACCGGGCGCCGCCGTGCGGCGTCGGCCGGATCTCCGCGTCGAGGTCGAGCATGGTCAGCGCCTCACGCACCTTGCGGCAGAACGGACAGCCCTCGAACTCGTAGAGCACGAGCGGCGCTGCCGGCCGCGGCCCGAGCGGGCCGACCCGGTAGCCCAGCGGATAGCGCGCGGCGCTGGCGACGGCGGAGGTCACGATCGACATGGCCCCAGCCTAGCGCTCGCGGCAGGCGCGGGGTGGCACCGCCCGTCACCACACCGCGCAGGTGTCCCGGGGGCGCATCCAGCTGCCGACCGGGCACCCGAACGCGGCGGCGAACGCCGGCAGGTTGCGCAGCACGCCGTTGATCCGGAACTTCGGCGGCGCGTGCGGATCGACCGCCAGACGACGGCGGGCTTCGTCCGGGCGGACCTGCATGCACCAGCTCTGGCCCAGCGCGAGGAAGAACTGCTGGTCCTCGGTGAAGCCGTCGGCGACGGTGACAGCCGTGGCGCCCGCGCGCAGCGCACGGTAGGCCGCGAACGCCAGCTTGACGCCGCCGGCGTCGGCGATGTTCTCGCCGTTGGTGAGCGCGCCGTCGACGAACTTGCCGGGCAGCGCCTCGAAGGTGCCGTACTGTGCCGCCAGGCACGCGCCGCGGGCGGTGAAGCGCGCGAGGTCGTCGGGCTGCCACCAGTCGACCAGCCGACCGGCGCCGTCGTACCGCGCGCCGGAGTCGTCGAAGCCGTGGGTCACCTCGTGGCCTGCCATCATCCCGATGCTGCCGAGGTTGACCACCGGCGGGCGAGCGCGGTCGAAGAACGGCGGTTGCAGGATGCCGGCCGGCAACGCGGCGACGTTGGCGCCAGGGTCGTAGTACGCGCTGGTCATGAAGGCCGGCATGCGCCACGCGGTGCGGTCGACCGGCGCCCCGGCCTTGGCGGCCTCGGCCCGGGCCGAGGCGGTCATCGTGGCCAGCAGGTTGGCGGCGTAGGTGGCGGGATCGAGCGTGATGTCGTCGGTGCGCCACGTGTCCGGGTACCCGATCAACAGGGTGAGCGCGTGCAGCTTGGCGCGGGCCGCCTGCTTGGTCGCCGCGCTCATCCACGGCACCTCGGCCAGCTCGGCGTCGAGCGCCGCGACGATCCCTTCGACCAGGCCGGTGGCGGCTGCCTTGGCGTCACCGGCGAAGGCCTGGCCGACGAAGGCCCGCCCCAGGTCGTCGGGCAGCGCGTCGGCGGTCGCGTCGACGCAGCGTTCCCACCGGGCCGGGCGCGCCTCGACGCCCGACAACACCTGGGCCAGCGCGAAGGCCTCGTCGTCGAAGCGCTGCGGCAACGCGGCGGAGGTCGCGTCGAGGACGCGGATCGTGACGTAGGCCGACCACTGGGCCGCGGGCGCGGTCCGCAGCAGCCGTGCCACCCCGGCCAGGTAGGCCGGGGAGGTGACCACCACGCGGTCGACCGTGGGTGCGCCGATGGCGCGCAGGTAGGCCGGCCAGTCGAGGGTCGGGGCCAGCCGCGCCAGCTCGGCCAGCGACGTCGGGTTGTACACGGCGGCGTCGTCGCGCCGGTCGACCGCCGATGGCGTCAGCGTCGCCAGCTGGGTCTCCAGCGCCATGACGGCGGCGGCGGCGCGGCGGGCGCGCGCCGGGGCCTGACCCACGAGCTGGAAGGTCCGGGTCAGGTGGGCCTGGTAGGCCGCGCGCTTCGCGGCCAGCTCGTCGCTGAGGTAGTACGCGCGATCGGGCAAGCCCAGACCGCCGGCGTCGAGGTGCAGCGCGACCACCGTCGGATCGGCCCGGTCGACGTCGGCGTAGGGGCCAAACGCCGCGACGATGCCGCGGCGGTGGAGCTCGGTCAGGGCCGCGCCGGCCGAGGTCGCGTCGCGCACCCCCCGGGCCAGCTCGAGCAGGGGCTGCACGTCGACCAGGCCGCGCGCCTCGATCGCCGTGGTGTCCATGCACGCCTGGTAGTAGTCGCCCAGGGCCTGCTGGCTGGCGTCGCGGGCATCGGCTGCGGCGCGGGCGTCCTCGAGGAGCTGCCGCAGGAGCGCCCGGTTGCGGGCGGCGATCTCTCCGAAGCGCCCCCACCGGGCCTGGTCGGGCGGGATGGGGTTGGCCGCCAGCCAGCCGCCGCAGGCGAACTGGTAGAAGTCAGTGCACGGGTCGACCGCGCGGTCGAGCGACGCTGCCTCCAGGCCGATCGCGGCCAGCGACGTGGTGGTGACCGTCGGGCCGGCGGCCGGCGTGGGTGTGGCGGCGGGCGCGGGAGCGGGAGCGGGGGGCGGGGCCTGGGGTGGTCGGCACGCGGCGAGCGCGATCCCCAGGGCCGGCAGCAGCGGGCGGTGCAGACGACGGTGCATGCCCGACGAGATACCCGGGCCGGCCGCGTGCCACCACGGTTGCCTGGCACATGACTCGTGCGATTCTTGCACGAATGGATCTCGCCACGTTGGACACGTTCGTCGAGGTGATGCAGCGCGGCAGCTTCGCGGCGGTGGCGCGGGCCCGCAACGTCGATCCGTCGTCGGTGTCGCGCGCCATCGCTGCGCTCGAGGCCCACCTCGCGGTCCGGCTGTTCCACCGCACCACCCGGCACCTGGCGCCGACCGAGGCGGCGCTGGCGTACCTCGAGCGGATCGCGCCGCTGCTCGACCAGCTGGCCGGCGCCGCGCAGGTCGCGGCCGACCACGGCGACACCCCGCGCGGCGTGCTGCGCATCACCGCCGCGGTCAGCTTCGCCCAGGTCAACCTGATCCCGCTCTTGCCGGCGTTCACGCGGCGCTACCCCGACGTCGGCTTCGAGCTGCTGCTCGACGACGCCCGGCTCGACCTGGTCGACGCGCGGATCGATCTCGCGATCCGGCTGGGCCGGCTGGCCGAGTCGTCGCTGGTGGCCCACCGGCTGTGTCCCATGACCTACGTGGTCGCGGGCAGCCCCGACTACCTGCGCCGGCGCGGCCGGCCGCGCACCCCGGCCGACCTGGCGCGCCACGCCTGCCTGCGCTATCCGGTGGCCGGCCACGGCCCGCGCTGGCGGTTCCGCACCGACCTTGGCCAGGTGTCCGACGTGCCGATCCGCGGGCCGGTCACGGTCGCCAACGGCGTGGCGCTGCGGCAGTGCGCGGTGGCCGGGATGGGCATCGTCGTGTTGCCGCGGTGGACCGTTGCCGACGAGCTGCGCCGGGGCGCGCTGGTAGAGCTGTTCGCCGACCACCAGGTGACGCCGTCGGAGTTCGACCTGGCGGCGTGGCTCCTGTACCCGTCGCGGAGCTACCTGCCGCTCAAGGTCCGCCGCTTCAGCGAGTTCTTGCTGGAGACGTTTCGCCACGGCGCGCCGGCCGAAGTCGGCCTCGCGCCCGCCCGCCGCCGTCGCTAGAAAGTTGGTTGTCAAACTAGTCGTGGCGGCGTCGACGTGATGTGCTGGCGTCAGGGGGTCCGGTCATGCGCTGCACTCATCGGCTCGCGCTCGTCGCGCTGGTTGTCACCACGGTCACCTGCGGCAGGACGCGGCCGCCGCGCTACGTGTCGGCCAACTACACGGCGGCGGCGCTCGACGGCCAGACGCTGCGGGTGGTCGATCAGCTCCAGCACTACCCCGACCTCGAGATCACCGCGGCCTGGGTCGCCGAGGCGCCGCCGGCCCCTGGCCCGGACGGGGTGGCTCCGACCACGTACTGCGTGGTCGACCAACCGCTCACCGTGGCGACCCCCGCCGGTTCGGTCGCGCTGACGCACGCCACCGCGTGCGCGACCACCAGGCCGTTCAGCATGGTCGGGGAGGCCAACGTGGCGTTTCCGGCGCTCGGCTTCCTGCGCGGCATCGGCGTCAGCGGCGATGCCCCGCGGGCCAAGGTTGCGCTGGGCCTCGGCGCACACGTCGGCACGCTCGAGCTCGCCGGGGAACCGCTCGACGTGAACCCCCACACCTTCTACCTGATGGTCGACTTCTACGCCGGGCTGAGGGTCGGCCTGGGGCAGGTCGAGCTGTCGACACCCGAGGCCGGGGCGCGCATGGTGGTCGCGCCCCAGGTGCCGATGATCTACATCGGCGGCGAGCTGGCCGGCGTGATCGAGGATGGCGGGCTCGCGTTCGGCGCCGACGGCCGCATCCCGTTCACGCCGCAGCACGCCCTGTTCGACGGCGCGCAGTGGCGCAGCCAGACCTACCACGGGCACATCCTGGCCCAGGGCACCGTGCCGCTCGGGAAGTACCCGCTGGCGGTGGGCGGGCGCGTGCTCGTGAACGTCGATCCCGACGGCGACGGTCGCACCGTCTTCACCGGTGACGACGAACTGGTCCTGGTCGGGGACGGCCACCTGTCGTTCGACCTCCCGTACCGCGGCCTGTCGTTCAAGGCGCCGCTCGGGGCCGTGTCGTTCCGCTACGACGTCGGCGGCGGCTTGGTCAGCTTCTCGGGTCGAGACGGCGGCGGCGCGTTCAAGGGCACGCCGCTGGCGTTCCTGAGTGATCGCTCGTCTTCGCGCGTCGGCGTGCGGGGCATGTTCCGCAGCCTCGACGACTTCGAGGTCGCGGTGGAGGTCGGCGTGCCGCTGGTGGCCGGCTTCGGGATGCTCGATGGCGTGGCGACCCTCACCGGCCAGGGCATCAACCTGGCTGGGGCGATCAAGTTCCCGCATCTCGGCCAGGTCGCCGTCACCGGCGCGGTCGCGGTCGACGGGCAGTTTGCGCTGACCGGGACTGGCGAGCTGCGCCCGTTTGGCTTTCGCCTGGCCCAGGCCGCGGTCACCGTGTCGAACGCGGGGGCGCGGGTGGCCGGTGAGCTGCAGCTCCCCGGCCTCGGGTCGGCCAGGCTCGACGGCAGCGTCCTGCCGAGCGGCGAGGTCACGCTGCACGGGACCGCGGACCTGACGGTCGCCGGGGTGCGGATGGCCGGCGCCGCGGTCGACGTCGACGGTGCCGGCGTGCACGTGGCGGGCACGCTCCAGCTGCCGCTTTTCGGCCAGGCCGCGCTGCGCGGAGACCTCCAGGCCGACGGCGGCTTCGCCTTGCGCGGGACGGTCGCTGTGGTGGCGGCCGGCTTCCCGATCGCTGGCGCGGCGGTGACCGTGAGCAACCTCGGCGTCCACCTCGATGGGCGGCTCGTGTTGCCGGGGCTCGGTCAGATCGCGGTCGCCGGAGACGTGCGGCCCGACGCGAGGTTCACCCTCACCGGCACCGGCGACCTGCGCGTGGCCGGGTTTGCCCTGGCCGGGGCGGCGGTGACGCTGACCGAGCGCGGCGCTGCGCTCCGCGGTCGGCTGGACCTGGCGACGGTCGGCGCCGTCGAGGTCAGCGGTGACGGCCGCCCCGATGGCCAGTTCCAGCTGCGCGGGCGGGCCGACCTGTCCCCGGGCGGGTTCAAGATCGCACGCGCAGACGTGGTGGCTGGCAGCGGCGGCGTCGAGCTGGCCGGGACCCTGGCGCTGCCAAATCTGGGCAGCATCGCCGTCCGTGGCGTGGTGCGGCCGGGCGGCGTCTCGCTGAGCGGGCGAGGTGACCTTCGCCCAGCGGGCTTGCCGTTGGCCGGCGCCAAGGTCGAGGTGTCGTTGGGCCGCGCGGACATCAGCGGCAGGCTCAGCTTCCTCGGGAGCAGCTTCGACGTCCGCGGGGCTGCCACGCCGACGGGGGCGTTCGATCTGGGCGGGGCGATCACCGTCAACCTGTTGCTGGTCCGCGGGACGGTGGCGGTCACGGTCGGGGCCAGCGGCGCGAGCGCCAAGTTCAGCGGCGAGGCGTGTGTCCCGATCCCGCTCAAGCAGGTCTGCACCACCCTCGGTGGCTTCGGCGTGAACAGCCGCGGCGAGATCTGCCCGTCGTTCCCGGTCGTCGGCGAGCAGTGCATCAAGGTCCTCGGCACCTGACGCGGCCGGCCGCGCGCGCCTATTTCTTGCGCTTGAACAGCGAGCCCCAGAAGCCGCGCGGCGCCTCGGGCTCGGGCGCCGGTGGATGGTGAGGCGGGGGCGGCGCCATCGTCGGCGGCGGGGCCGGGGCGGGCGCCACCGGCGGCGGGGCCACGACGGGGGCCGGGCCGGTCAGGCGCTGGCGGGGCGGCTCGACGGGAGGGACCTGGCGCACCGCCGGCATCGCCGGGTTGGGGCCAGTGCCGCGCGACCCGCGCGCGACCGCGCCGGGGTGCGACGGATCCGTGCCGACCCGCGGCTCGAACGGCGAGGTGTCCTCGATCTCCTTGGCGTATTCCTTGCGGAACAGCTGCCGCATGAGCTGGCGCAGCTCTTTGGGATCGAACCGGTAGCCGGCGATGAGCTGGTCGAGCTCGGCCGCCAGCGCCGCCGCGCTCTGGAAGCGGTCGGCCACGTCGCGGGCCAGCGCGCGCTGGACGATGGCGTCGAGCTCGGGCGTGACGCGGCGGTTGAAGTTCGACGGCGGCGGCACCTCGGCCTTGCGCACCTTCTCCATCAAGGCGAACTCGGTGTCGCCGCGGAACAGCTTCTCGGTCGTGAGCATCTCGTGCAGGATGATCCCGGCCGAGAACACGTCGGTGCGGGCGTCGAGCGGCATGCCACGGATCTGCTCGGGCGACATGTAGCTGAACTTGCCCTTGAGCACGCCGATCTCGCTGGTGAACTTCATCAGCGCCTGGGCGATGCCGAAGTCGAGCAGCTTGACGTCGCCGTCGTACGACAGCCGGACGTTGGACGGCGACACGTCGCGGTTGACGATGTTGAGCGGCCGGCCGTCGCCGTCGACCAGCGTGTGGGCGAAGTGCAGGCCCTCGGCGATGCGCGCCGCGATGTACACCGCGTGCGGCACCGGGATGCGCTGGTTGGTCTCCTGGCACCGGCGCAGCACCTGGGTCAGGTCGCGACCGCCGATGTACTCCATGGCGATGTAGTGGCGGCCTTCGATCTTGCCGATCTCGATGGTCTCGACGATGCACCGGTTGCGCAACAGCAGCGCCAGCTGGCCCTCGCGGTGGAACATGTCGACGAAGCGCGCCTCGCGGGCCAGCTGCGGGCGCATGACCTTGATCGCCATGAGCTTGGCGGCCGGGTCGCTCTGGGGCCGGGCCCGGTAGACCTCGGCCATGCCGCCGCGCGCGATCAACCCCGACAGGGCGTACTTGCCAAATGCCACCGGCTCGGTCGGGGTGCCGCCGAGCAGCTTCCCGTCGGTCGAGGGCCGTTCACTCACCCCCCAACGCTACCACATCACCATTTGACGACGTAGCGCTCGCCCGGCTTGATGCGGACCGAGCGCTCGTCCGCGCGGCTGCCGGTATCGTCTTTGACGATCAACCGCAGGGGCCGGCCATCACCCGGCACGACCACGCCCACCTCGGGTGAGCTCACCCCCAGATCGAGCAGCTCGCCCGGGTGCTTGGGGTTCTCGATCGCGATGCGGCCGTACGGGTTGGTCAGCTGGTTGACGACGATGGCCCAGTCGAACCGCAGGGTCTCGGTCGCGCCGGCGGTGACCGTGGCGTACTCGAAGATCGCGATCTCGTACTTGCGCGACAGGCACAGCGCCTTGTACGCGCCCGGCGCGACCGCGAGCGGCTTGCCGGTGGGCGCGCCCGGGACCCGCTGCCGGTTGAGCCACAGCTCGTCGCAGGGCAGGCTGGTCGTGAGGACCAGGGCGCCCAGCGCCTTGGGATCTTTGCTCAGCTCGGCGCGCACCGCGTCGGCGTTCTTGCCGAACGGCCGCCGCAGCAGGTACGCGCGGTAGAACTCGAGCTTCTTGTCAGTGGCGCCCAGCTTGTCGTAGGTGGCGCCCAGCTCGCGCAAGAAGCCGGGCAGCTCGGGCGCCAGCGCATAGCCCATCTGGTAGCTGACGAGCGCGTCGCCCCATTGCTTCTTGGCGAAGGCGGCGCGGCCCTGCTTGAACGCGGTCTTGGCCTCGGCGGCCAGGGTCGGCAGCTCGAGCTGGCGAGCGAACGGGTCGGGCTTGGCGGTGAGGCGGGCGGCCTCGGCCCGGGCCGCGGTGGCCGCGGCGGCGTCGGCGGTGGCGTCGGCGAACGCGGTCAGCACCCGGGCCGCCTCCTCGGGCTGTCCGGCCAGCGTCCACAGGGTGGCGAGGGCGCGGGCCTCGGGGCTTGCCGGTCCGCGCGCGACCACCAGGGCCTGGTGCAGCGCGATGGCGCGGCCGAAGCTGCGCTTGCTGGCGGCGGCGGCGGCCGGCTTCTCGAGGTAGGCGGACAGCGCCGCGCGCGGCTTGGCCGTGGTGACGGTGTCGATCAGGTCGCCGGCGGTGGCCGACCCGGTCGCCACACACGCGGCGACCAAGACCGACATCGCGGCGACCTGCCTACGCGTCCGCATCATGCTCACCGTATCACGACCGTTTCGTTGAGGTGGGTATTCAACTCTGTTAGCCTTTTGCAACCTGCCGGCCGTCCGGTCGTGCGCGGTGTCGTCGATGCGGGCCCTTGTCCTTGAACGCAACAAGCTGGTCGGCCGCCGGGTGCTTCGCCACTTCGCGGCGGCGGGGATCGAGGCCACGCTGGTCGAGGATCCCGCCGGGGTGCCGATCGCCGCGGCCGGGGCCGCGCTGGTGTGCGCCGATGCCTTCGACGGTGACGCGGTGGTGGCCGCGGTCCGGGCCAACCCCGGCGCCCGTGGCCTGCTGTGGACCGCCGAGCCGCTCAAGCGGGCGCTGCGCTTCATGGCCGAGTGCCCGCAGCTCATGCACGTGTTCGGGCGCAAGGACTTCGAGAGCCCGCCCCGCGGCTGGGAGCTGATGATGGTGCTGCGGCGGCTGCGTGATGGTGGCGCCCCGCCGCCGCTCACCGCGTTCGTCGACTGGGGCCACACCGGGTTCGAGGCGGCGGTGGCGACGTCGGCAGAGCGCGACGCCGCGGCCGCGCGGGTCCAGGACTTCGTGGCCGCGCTCGGCGTGCCCAAGCGCCTGGCCGAGATGGCCAGCGAGCTAGTCCACGAGCTCTTGATGAACGCGCTGTACGACGCGCCGGTCGACGCGCACGGCGCGCCGCGCTACGCGGGCGACCGCAAGGCCACGGTGGCGTTGCCGCCCGAGGACGCGGCCCGGCTGCGGTGCGCCACCGACGGCACCCGAGTGGTGGTGGCGGTGCGCGACCGCTTCGGCGGCCTGGCCCGCCGCCACGTCGTCGACGGCCTGGCCCGCGGGCTGGCCGGCGGCGAGATGGACCACAGCCACGGCGGCGCCGGGCTGGGCATGACCGTGTGCCACCACAACGCCCTCGCCATGTTCTTCGACGTCGCGCGCGGCCGCCACACCGAGGTGACCGCGCTCCTCGAGCTCGACCTCAACCTGCGCGAGGTCCGCACCCAGGCGCGATCGCTCCACCTCTTCGGTGAGCTGGCGTGACCGCACGAGGCCCCATGGAACCAGCCATCCACGCCCCCGCCGCCGCCGCGCCGCCGCCTCCCAAGCTGGCCATCGATCGCTTCGCCGACGGCGACCTGGTGTGCCTCAAGCTGGCCGGCACCATCGACGAGGCGTTCGAGGGCAAGCGGCTGGCCGAGTCGGTGCGGGCGTCGACGCTGATCCTCGACCTGGGGGACATCCGCAAGGTGTCGTCGTTCGGCATCCGCGAGTGGGTCGACTTCGTCAACGGTGTGGGCAAGGTGGCGCAGCGCATCGTGCTGGTCGAGTGCGCGCCCAAGATCGTCGACCAGCTCAACATGGTCGGCAACTTCGCCGGCGCCGGGCGCATCTACAGCTTCTACGCGCCGTACCACTGCGACTACTGCGATCGCGACGACCGCGTCCTGTTGCAGGTCGACCGCGACCACGAGCTCATCAAGTCGATGAAGCCGGCCCAGCGCGCGTGCGGCAACTGCGGCGAGCTGCAGTACTTCAACGAAGACCCGGTCACGTACTTCTCGTACCTGGCCGGGCAGGACAAGTTCGAGCTCGACGCCGACATCGCCGGGTTCCTGGCGTCGAAGCTGTCGTACGCGGTGGCCGACGGCGCCCGCAAGCTGCGCATCGACAAGTCGATCGAGGGCCGGGTCACCGCGCTCAAGCTGACCGGCGACCTCGACAAGACCTTCCCGCGCGACAAGCTGGCCGAGGGCCTCGAGGGCGTGGTGGTCATCGACGTGGCCGGGGTCGGCAAGATCGAGCCGGCCGGCGCCGCCGAGTGGCGCGGCCTGATCCAGCAGGTGACGCCGCTGGTCGAGGCGATCTACCTGACCGCCGTGCCGCCGGGTTTTCTCGACAAGCTGACCCGCCCCGAGGATCTCGGGCCCAAGGCCGCGGTGGCGTCGTTCACGCTGCCGTACGCCTGCGCCACCTGCAGCAGCACCGCCGGCCAGCTGATCGACGTCGACACCCACTACGAGGTGCTCAAGTTCGCCACGCCGCCCGACCTGCGCTGCGCCGACTGCAAGCACCCGCTGGCGTGCGCAGCGCCCGAGGGTCTGCTGGCCCAGCTGGCGAAGCTGCCGCGCCCGGGCATCTCGCCCGAGCTGGCCAAGCTCATCCGCGACGTGCGCGAGCGCAAGCCGGCCGCCAAGAAGGTGGCCACCACGGTGGCCGAGGTGGCGCAGGCGCGCCGCGGCGGCGGCCTGGGCGTGGCGTTCGCGGCGGCGCTGGCGACGGTGGCGCTGGGCGCGGCGGCCTTCGCCGCCTACAAGATGTTCGGTGACAAGCCGGCCGCGGCCGGGCGCGGCGAGCGCTCCGCGGCGTCGGCCGAGGCGCGCCCGGCGTGGATCACCAGCGACGCGCCGCTCGCGGCCGGGTGCGTCGACGAGGCCGGGGGGCTCCGCTGCGTCGGCGTGTCGGGGCTGGCGCCCACCTCCGATGACGCCACCGCCGAGGCCGGCGACGCCGCGCTCGACGGGCTGGCGGTCTCCCTCGAGGGCGCGCTCGACCCGGCGGCGTGGACCCCGCAGGTGGCGGCGCCCTACCGCGAGGCGCGGGCGGCCAAGCTGGCGGCCGCCGAGCGCGACGCCAAGAGCGTGCAGGCCCGGCGCGCGGTGCGCGACGCCCGCCAGAGCGTGGCCCGGGCGCTGCGCGCCACCGGCGTCTTGACCGCGCCGCCCGAGAGCTACTGGGAAGAGTTCTCCGGTGGAGCCGGCAAGCAGTACCTGGGCTTCGCCGCGGTGACGGTCACCGCCGCCCAGAAGGCCAAGCTGGTGGCCGGCTACCGGCGGTCGGCCGTCGCCGCTGGCGTGACCGCGGTGCCTAGCTTCCCGCTGGTGGCGTGGCGCTACCCCGAGGTCACCCGCGGCGCGATCATCACCGCCGTCGACGTCAAGGGCGGCGCGCTGGCGTCGGCCGGGCTCACCCCCGGCTACGTGGTGCTGTCGGTCGCCGGCGCCAAGGTGGCCGACGCCGATGGCTTCGCCCAGCTGGCCACCGATGAGCTGACCCGGCTCGAGGCGGTGGGCGGCGCGCTGCGGCTCGAGGTCCAGGCCGGCGACGGCGACTCCAAGTCGTTCAGCGTCCCGGTGGCTGCGGCCAAGGCGCCGGAAGGGGGGCGGCCCGGCGGCGGAGGCGGCACCGGCACACGCCCGAGCGGCACCGGCAACGTCAATGTGTGGGACCGCTACGGCGGCGGCGCCAGCCAGGGTCGGGACGACCCGACGCAATGAGGCGCGCCGCGGCGCTGGGGTTGGCGGTGGTGGCGGCGCTGGCG
Organism: Kofleriaceae bacterium; assembly: GCA_041389965.1. GTDB lineage: Bacteria > Myxococcota_A > Polyangia > Haliangiales > Haliangiaceae > UBA2376. Next base: position 312,626 of record JAWKQV010000007.1, read on the forward strand.
GGCGCGGCTGGGGCGCAACCGTCGGCGGAGTTCCGCAAGGAGTTCGAGGCCGGCACCGACGCCTACCGGCTGGGCGACTACGTCGAGGCGCGGGCCCACCTGGAGCGGGCCGCGGCGCTGGCGCCGACGCTGCCCGGGCCGCTGCGGTTTCTGGCTGCGGTCGACGCCGCCGAGCAGCAGTGGCGGGCCTGCGTCGAGCACGCCCGGGCTGCCATCGTCGCCAACCCGGCGTCGACGGAGATCGCGGCGACCCGCAAGCTCCACGACGACTGCCGGGGCGCCCTGGGCTGGCCGATGTTCACCGGCGACTATGGCGACGGCGGCGCGCTGGCGGTCACCGCCAACGTGGCCGGCGCGGCGTTGACGGTGGGCGGGCTGCGCGCGGGCGCGGCCCCGCTGCCGCCGCGGCCCACCCCGCTGGGGCCGATCGAGGTGGTCGCCACCCGGGCCGGGTGGAAGCCGGCGCGGGTCACTGTCACCGTGATCCCCGGCGTGGTCACCGACGCGGTGCTGACCCTCGAGGAGGAGCCGGCCGGGCTCGACGTGGTCGACGCCGGGCCGGCGATTCCGGCCGAGGGTTGGCTGCGGCTCCACGCGCCGCCCGGCGCGGTGGTCACCGTCGACGGCCAGGCCGTCACCGTCGACGAGCGCGGCCGCTACCCGCTGGCGCCGGGGTCGCACCAGGTCGAGGTCACCGCTCCGGGCGCGCGGCCGGTGCGCCGCACCGTGCGGATCGATCGTGGCCAGGAGCGCCAGGTCACGGTCGCCCTCGAGGCCGAGGGTGCCTTCGCCCGTCGGCGCCGGCTGGCTCACGTGGCGCTGGGGGCCGCCGCCGGCCTGGGCGCGGCCGGGGTGGCCACCGGCTGGTTGGCGCTGCGCGCCGCCGACCAGGCGCGCGGCTGGGCCGCCGTCGAGCGGGCCCGGCCCACCACCGTACCGCTGGCCGACAGCGCGGCGATCGCGCCGCTCCACACCCGGGCCGACATCGACGCGGCCGGCCATCGCGCGCGCACGCTGGGCCTGGTGAGCGGCGTCGCCTACCTCACCGCGGGCGCGGCCCTCGCCACCGGGGTCTATCTGCTCGTCCGGAATCCGGACCATCCCGGCCGGGCCACCGTGGTGCCGGTCATGGGCGACGGCTGGGGCCTCGGCGTCGCCGGGGTGCTGCCGTGAGGCGCGCGGCGTGGGTGGTCGTGGCCGCCGCGCTGGTGGGCGGCTGCGCCTGGTTCGACGACGGCCCGCCGACCCGGGCCTGCCGCACCACCCGCGACTGCTTCGCCGCCCAGGGCGAGGTGTGCGATCCGGTGACCGCGACGTGCGTGCCCGGCCCCGACGCTGCCACCGCCGCGGCCGCCGAGGCCGCGCCGTGATCGGGCCGCGCGTGGTCGCGGCGCTGGCGGTGGTCACCGTCAGCAGCGGCGCGGCGGTGGCCGGCGGGCTCGAGCGGCCGGCCAGCGTGGGCGCCCGCGCGGTCGGCCAGGGCGGCGCGTTCTGCGCGATCGCCGACGACGCCACCGCGTGGCAGTGGAACCCGGGGGCCGCCGCGCTGGCCGCCCCCAGCGTCACCGTCGGCGGCGAGCTGGTGATCGCCCCGCGCAGCTACGTGCCGATCGACGCCAGCGGCGCCCGCGGCGCTACCCAGGCGCCCGACACCCCGATCGCCGGGCTGCCCGTCCTCGGCGTGGCGGTGCGGGTCGGCGACCGGGTCACCGTCGGCGCCGGCCTGTGGAACACCTACGGCGGCAAGCTCAGCTACCCTCGGACCGGCGCGCCGGCCATCGACGCCAGCCAGGAGGCGGTGGTCGAGGTCGTCGGGGGCGTGGCCTACCGGGTCACGCCGCGGCTGGCCGTCGGCGCCACCGCGCGCCTCGGCGTCGGCCTGTTCGCGGTGCACGCCACCGACCGCCCGGTCACCAGCGACCTGTCGGGGTTCGGCGTCGGCGTCGGGCTCGGGTTCGGCGTCGCCTGGCGGCCGCACCCGCGGCTGGCGCTGGGCGTCACCTGGCGCAGCGCGCTCACCGTCGACACCACCGGCACCGGCACGCTGGCCATCGGCGCCGGCCAGACCCTCGACATGGTCCACACCCAGCGCTGGCCCCAGGCGGTCGAGCTGGGCGCGGCCGTCGCGGTCACGCCGACGGTGCGGGTGGCGGCCCAGCTCGACTGGACCGGCTGGTCGAGCTTCGAGCAGCTCGAGGTCCGCTTCCCGGCCCAGCCGTCGGTCGATCAGCGCTACGACCTCGACTGGCGTGACAGCGTGACCGGCCGCCTCGGCCTCGAGTGGCGGGCGCGGCCGGCCGTGGCGGTGCGCGCCGGCGCCTACGTCGACGGCAACGCCGTGCCCGATCGCACGCTCGAGCGGCAATACCTGGACACCACCAAGGTCGGCGGCGCGGTCGGCGGGGGGCTGCGCGTCGGCGCCTGGCGCGTCGACGCCGCGCTCGACGTGCTGGCCGGGCCGCCGCGGATCGTGCCCGACAACGCCGCCGATGTCGGCGGGTTCCCGGGCCGCGCAAACCTGGCGCCGGGCGAGCACGACGGGCAGGTCGTCACCTTCGAGCTGGCGGTCGGCCGACGAATCTAGCGACCCGGGGTCGCGCGCGTTGACTCGTCAACTGTGATGCGGCTATCCTTTTTTGCGTCTGGACACCACGCGGTGTCCGAGGGGATCATGCGAATCGCTCGTCGCGTGTGTGTCGCCGCCTCCGTCGTACTCGTCTCCGCCGCGACGGCGTGCGTCGAGCCGTTCGACGGCTCCAACGTCCAGCTCGACTTCGCCGGCGGCGTGCAGACCAACCCGCGCGGCAGCGAGGTGGTCGCCGACGACCAGCCGCCGCTCAACACGCACTACGTGCTGTACGGGGTGGATCTGGTGTACCAGCTCGGCCCTGACGGCCAGCCGGTGCTGGGGACCGACGGCGAGCCGATCGTCGAGCGGACCTACCAGTACGAGGTCAAGGCGTTCCAGATCCGCCCGGTCATCGACACCGGCTCGCCGTGCCTGATCGATCTCGAGGGCAGCCGGTTCCCCGGCATCCACGTCACCCAGTACGCCGCGGCGGTGCGGGCCGCGACCGGCATCACCGATCCGTTCGCGCCGGGCCAGGACGCCGGCGACGTGTCCGACGTGCTCACCGCCGATCGCCGCATGTCCAACCTGACCCTCATCCAGGGCATGCTCAAGGCGGTGGTGTCGTACGCCGACTACCGCTACCCGGCGCCCGACGCCGTGTGCGCCGACGATCCGGCGTCGAACGCCCAGCTGGTGCCGCCGCCGACCTGCATCGACGCCGCGTCCAACGCGCGCCGGCTGACGCTGTGCCAGGCCGCGTGGAAGGCCAACCCGGACTTCTACGAGGGCTCGGACAAGGTGTTCACCTTGCCGCTGGGCGGCGCGTTCTACGGCATGGTCGAGGGCACCAACCCCACCAACGGCGGCTTCGTCGGTGGCGCCAGCTTCTTCGTCGACAGCAACCTGCGCAACCTCGAGGCGTACCTCATCAACTGGCAGTACGACGACCTCGACCACGACGGCGCACCTGACTTCCCGGCCTCGCTGCCCGCGGACCAGCGCAGCGTCACCGGGTTCCCGTACATGCGCGGCACCCCGGCCGGGGTGGCCCGCGGCGTGATCACCGTGCCGCTGCACCACCCGCGCAACGGCCGCATCGCCGCCACCATGGCGATCTTTCCCGACCTCGGCACCGACGGCGTCCACTTCTAGCCGCGCGACGCACTCTCGAACGGAGCGACCCATGAACCGACTGTCGAACTGGATGCCGATCGTCACCGGGGCCCTGCTGGTCGCCCTGGGCGGCGTGGCTGGCCTGGGCTGCGCCAACGTCGACTGCGGCACCGGGACCATCGAGCGCGACGGCACCTGCGTGCCGGCCGACGACAACCCCGGCAACGCGCAGTGCGGCATGGGCACGGTGCTGGGCCCGACCGGCCGGTGCGAGCCCGAGGAGGTCGTGGTGTGCGACCCCGGCACCACCCGCGAGGAGGTCGACCCCGACACCGGCGTGGTGACCTGCGTCGGCACCGGCGGCGGGTGCGCAGCTGAGCTGGCGTGTCCCACGCCGTCGGGCGGCAAGACCTCCATCTGCGGCCGCATCTACGACACCGAGAACGGCTCGGTGATCGCCGCCACCAGCCCGACCGGCGCCGCCTGCGATCCGGCCAACCCCAGCGCCGACGGCCCGTGCTCGCTGCGCGTTCTGTTCTTCGACGCCCTCGACTTCGCCAGCAACCCGACCCCGGTGCCGCTGGTGCCGGGCCAGCTGACCGTCGACGACTGCGGTCGCTTCGCGGCCATCAACATCCCGGCGTCGAACCTCGGCTTCACCGGCATCGCGGTGGGTGACGCCGCCGGCACCGGCGACCGGCACAAGCTGACCGGCGTGGCGCTGACCGACAGCGACGCGATGCCTGCCCGCAACGTCAAGGCGTTCTCCACCCGCAACGCGACCGACGCCGCGTGGACCACGTCGGCCGCGCTGGCCGGGGCGTCGTTCGCCACCCGCGGCGTGATCGCGATGATCTTCGAGCACAACAGCCAGCCGGTGGCCGGGGTCACGGCCCGGCGCAACGGTCAGGTGGTGGCGGCCGACGACTACTACTTCTCCGACGCCACCGCGGCGCGGACCACCGTCGACGCCGCGCTGACCTCGACCGGCGCCAACGGCACCGCGCTGGTCATCAACTCGACCTCGGTGGTCAACCACGACGGCACCGGCGCCGAGCCGGGCGGCTGCCAGTGGCCGAGCGCGCCCGCGGCGGCGATCCCCGGCGTGGTGTTCGTCCAGCTCAAGGGCGCCCAGGTCGCCGGCGGGGCGCCGTGTCCTTGACCGGCCCCGGGTCCTCGACCGGCCGACGGGCGCTGCTCGGGGCGCTGGTGTCGGGCCTGGTGCTGGCCGCCAGCGCCGGGGCGGAGCCGTCGCCGGCCGCGGGCGTCGACGCCGCGCTGTTCCGGCCGTCGTTCGACACCGGCGGCGTGCTGTCGCTGGAGGGCGCGCGCCAGGCGCCGGCGGGCGAGCTGTCGTGGAAGGCGTGGCTGGGCTACGGCCAGGCGCCGTTCAACGTCGCCGTGCCCGGCATCGGCACCGCCGGCGACGACGCCGTCCTCGACTACCTGGTCACCCTCGACATGGCGTTCGGGCTGGTGGTGTCCAAGCGGGTGTCGATCGGCCTGGCCGCCGCGGTGTACCGGACCAGCACCGGTCCCGGCTACGGCGAGCGCGGGCGTTACCGCGGCGAGACCGCTGATCCGTCGACCGGCCTCATCTCGCTGCGCCCGGTGTCCAACATCGACCCCTCGGGCGGCTTCGAGGCCCAGGGCCTGTCGGGGCCGCTCGACGTGCGGGTCGGCGGCAAGTACCAGTTCCTCGACGGCGAGCACCTGGCCGCGGCGGCCATGCTGACCGTGGCGCTGCCGTTCGGCGAGGACGAGATGTTCCTGGGCGATCGCGGGCTGGTGTTCGAGCCGCGCCTGACCGCGGACTACCGCCTCGATCGCCTCCACGCCACCAAGCTGGTGGCCAACCTGGGCGCGCGCCTGCGCCAGCGCACCGTGCTCGAGGCCTACGATCCCGCCATGGTCGGCGCCGGGCAGAGCCCCGAGCAGGCCGCGCAGGTGGTGCTCGACGTCGGCTCCGAGCTGCTGGCCGGGGCCGGCGCGGTGGTCGAGCTGTCGCCGACCTTGACCGGCTCGGTCGAGGTGGTCGGCCTGGTGCCGCTGCCGACCGGGCTGGCCTACGGCACCTGCGCGCTGGCCGACGGCGCGCGCTGTTCGACGCTGACCTCGGCCGACTACGTCGGCGGCGGCGGCGCGGGCGACCTCGCGGCCTACGCCGCGGCCGGCGCCGCCTACCGCGTCAACCCGCACCTGAGCGCGACCGTGGCCGGCACCTTCGGGATCACCGGCGCCCGCGGCGACGACTTCAGCGTCCTGGCCGGCGTGACCTGGTCACCCCAGCCGGCCAGCGAGGTGCGCATGGGCCGCGGCGATCGCGACGGCGACGGCATCCCCGACGTCAGCGACGCCTGCGTCGACGACGCCGAGGACAAGGACGGCTACCAGGACGACGACGGCTGCCCCGACCTCGACAACGACGGCGACGGCGTGCTCGACGCCAACGACACCTGCGTCGACCAGCCCGAGGACCGCGACGGCTACCAGGACGACGACGGCTGCCCCGAGCGCGACAACGACGGCGACGGGCTGCCCGACATCGCCGACCGCTGCCCCGACGACCCCGAAGACCTCGACGGCTACGAAGACGGCGACGGCTGCTCGGACGAGGACAACGACGGCGACGGCTTCCCCGACAAGGCCGACAAGTGCCCGGACGATCCCGAGACGGTCAACGGCGTCGACGACGACGACGGCTGTCCCGACGTCCGCACCCAGACCGGGCCGACCGAGACCGACGATCGCATCGACCTGCGCGGCAACAAGGTCGAGTTCTCCGGACTGGCGCTCACCGGCGCCAGCAAGGTCATCCTCGGCCAGGTGGCGACCATCATCCGCGACAAGCGGCTGACCATCCGCGTCGAGGTCCACGTCGCGCTCGGGACCAAGTCCAAGAGCGCCCGCGCCATCGCCGCGCAGAAGAAGAAGGACAAGGACAAGGCCGCCAAGCGGGCCCAGGCGGTGCTCGACTACCTGGTGAGCCAGGGCGTGCCGGTGGCGCAGGTCCAGGCGGTCGGCCTGGGCGCCGAGCGGCCGCTGGGCGCCAGCGCGCCGACCGATCCCATCAACGACCGGGTCGACTTCATCAAGTCGCAGCAGAGGACGCCATGAGCCGCATCGCGCATCTCACGACGGTCCTGGCCCTGGTGGCTGGCGCGGCGCCGGCGGCGGCGCAGCGCGGCCCCACGGCGGTCGACATCGAGGTCCCGGCGGTGGTGGTCGACGTGGCCGGCGACGCCGGCGCCAGCGGCGAGTCCGACGAGCAACTCGACCTGGCCAACGTGGTCCAGAGCGCGGCCAAGGGCGTGACCACGGTGCAGGAGGCCCCGGCCATCGTCACGGTCATCACCGCCGACGAGATCCGCGACCGCCAGTTCCAGACCATCGACCAGATCATCGACACGGTGCCGGGCTTCGAGCGCAACGGCATGTTGCACAGCCAGTTCAACCTCAACACCGCCCGCGGCACCGCCCAGGCGTTGCAGTTCCTGCACGACTCGCTGTCGCTGTTCGACCCGTACATCAACATCTCGACCACCGGCCGGCTGCAGCCGCTCGAGACCATCAAGCGGATCGAGGTCATCACCGGCCCGGGCGGCGTCTTGTGGGGCGCCAACTCGTTTCTCGGCGTGGTCAACGTCATCACCAAGGACGCCGAAGACGTCGACGGCGGGGCCGAGATGGGCGGCCAGCTGGGCGGCGGCAACGGCGATCGGTCCAACGGACGGGTCTACGCGATGCTCGGCCTGCCCGAGCTGGCGGGCGGCAAGGCCAAGGCGTTCCTGCACGCCGCGTTCGAGACCTACAAGGGCTCGGGCTTCGAGATGCCGTCGCACATGTTCTCGGCGCCGCTGCCGCAGCCGAACTCGGTCGACTTCTACGGCCCGCTGACCCAGGCCGACCCGCCGCGCAGCTACCTGTTCAACCTGTTCGGCAAGTTCACCTACGGTAAGCTGCAGCTGCGGGTCCAGGCGCCGTTCATCGAGCGCCACACGCCGCTGGGCTTCCCCGGCTTCGTGGTGCGCGAGCACCTGGCCGAAGACAGCCGGTGTACCCAGACCGAGCCGTTCTACGACCCGACCGGCATGTGCCTCGACAAGGGGCGCGTGGCGCGCGACAACCAGCTCAACTACTTCGATCGCTACGCGGTGCTCGAGTACCGCAACCGGTTCGCCAGCGGCCGCGCCGGGTTCAAGCTCCAGGCCTACGCGGCGCAGTTCGTCCGCGACTCCGCCCACCTCGGCGTCCTGGCGCCCATCCCCGGCCTGCTCCAAGGTGGCCTGTCATTCGGCTTCGACGCCACGTCGTACCGGGCCGGTGGCGCGGTCGAAGGCGACGTCGAGCTGCCGCAGAACGTGCGGCTGCAATACGGCGCCGAGGCGTTCCGCGAGTTCGCGCTCAACAACGCCGCCACGTCGCGCCAGGGCGACGGCATCCAGTCGCAGTTCTTCGGGCCGTACCAGCTGAACCGGCTGCCGCTGCCGTGCCCGCTCGAGCCCGACCCCGAGATGCCGGGTCAGACCCGCGAGGTGGCCGGCTGCCCGCTGACCTTCGCGTTCCCGGCCAGCCGCTCGGTGCTGGGCGTCTACCTGAACCCGCAGTGGCGGCCCAAGAAGAAGCTCATCCTCGACGCCGGCGTCCGCGTGCAGGCGGCGCCGGCCCGGCTGGGCCTGCAGAGCTACCCGGTCACCACGCTGTTCTCCGGCACCGGCGTGTGGAACTTCATCCCCAACTGGCACTTGAAGCTCAACTTTGCCCAGGGCTTCCGGCCGCCGGTGTTCAACAACACGAACTCCAACGGCGAGGCGGTCCAGATCGACGGCCGCCCCGACCTGAAGGTCGAGACCTCCGACGCGGCCCAGGCCGAGGTCAACGCCCGTATCTTCAAGGGCAAGCGCCGCATCCGCGAGCTGTCGTTCCGCGTCGACTACTCGTACACCCGGCTGCAGAACTCCATCCAGGTGGTGTCCGGTCGCTACGAGAACACCGCGGACCGCGGCATCCACTCGGCCGAGGCGCTGGCCAAGCTGTACATCGTCGGCGGGCACCGCCTGGAGCTGGCCTACACCTTCCTGCGCGTCAACACCGCCGACAAGGGCATCCACAAGTCGCTGCCCGAGCACATGTTCCACCTGGCCGGGGTGTGGAACCTGGTCGACGACAAGCTCACCGCCACCACCGACCTCCGCGTGGTCGGCGCCATCGAAGATCCCAACCGCCTCATCGAGTACCGTGGCTACCGCGAGGTCGAGGGCGTGGTGGTCGACCCCAGCGGCAACCCCGGCCTGGTCCGGTCGCAGCCGTCGGATCTCGTCCTCGATCGCCTGCCGCCGGCGGCCGATCTGTCGGTCGGCCTCAGCTACATGCCCACCGCCAAGCTGATGGTGCGCGGTACCGTCTTCAACGCGTTCAACGCGCGCTACTACCAGAGCGACGTGTTCTTCGACTACGAGCCGCGCCTCGAGTTCTTGCCCAACCCGTGGGAAGACTGGCGCGCGTACGTGTCGGCCGAGTACACGTACTGACGCCCCTGTGACATCCCCATGCGGGGTCCCTGGGGCAGGGGCAGCGGGTGGGGTGACGAGGCGCCGGGATGACGCGCGTCGCCGTCGCGCGACACGCCGGCATCCGCGCGTGGCGTCGAAGAATCAGATTGCAACTCATGCGCATTTCCCCTAGCGTGCTTGAGCGTGGGGACACATCGCTCGAGGGCAATCGCCGTCGGGATCGGGCTTGGTTTGGTCGGGCTCACCCCGAGTCGGGCCGACGCGAATCCGACGGTTCGACTCGTATGCAACGAAAAGTGCATTGCCATGGATCTGGTGCCGCGCGCCGGCGCGGTGACGCTGGTGGTCCTGGGCGACCCGGCGAAGGTCGATGACGTCGTCGCCCTGGCGGTGCGCGCCGGGGGACGGCGGGGTGGCGCCGGGTGGCTGGTCCTAGACGTCCCGGTCGACCGGCTGCCGATCCGAGGGCGCGCCGCCGCCGGCGCGTCGGGCGCGTCGGGCCCGCCGGCCAGCGACGGCAGCTACGGCGGCAGGCTGGTCGGCCCCGACATCGTCGAGGCCCCGGTGCCCACCGAGCGGACGGATGCCCAGGCCGATCCCTTCGCGGATGCGGTGCTGGTCGGCGGCGCGAAGGGCTACCGGTGCTCGGGCGTTGCCCTCGACGCCACGCACGTCCTGACCGCGGGTCACTGCGCGCCCGCGACCCACGTCGGGATCGGCACCCACGCCGACGCGGCGACCAGGGTCGAGGTGACCCGCAGCGACGTCCACCCGGTGGCCGACGCCGCGGTGCTCACGCTCGCCGCGCCGATCGCGGTCGGCGTCCACCCGCGCCGGGGCGTCCGCGACACGACGGCGCCGACGGGGCGCGTCCGCATCCTCGGCTTCGGCGTCCGCGATCCGCTGCGGTTCACCGGCTTCGGTGTCCGGCGGCAGGTCGACCTGAACGTCACCGGCTGGGGCTGCCCGCCGCGGCGGGCCGCGGCGCTGGGGTGCCGCCCCGGTCTCGAGCTGCACCTGCGCGACAGCGCCGGGAACGACACCTGTTTCGGTGACAGCGGCGGCCCGGTGTTCGAGGCGACGCCCACCGGCTGGCGCCTGGTCGCCATCACCTCGCGCGGGAGCCAGCCGCGCCGGGTGCTGTGCGGCGAGGGCGGCATCTACACGCGGCTCGACTGGCTCGCCCCCTGGCTCCTCGAGGTCATCACACCATGAAGCGATCTGCCGTGCTGCTCGTGTGTCTGTGGTCCGCCACGCCCGCCGAGGCCCAGCGAACGCCGGCGGCGCAGGAGGCGCAGGCAGCGAAAAAGCTCCAAGCCGCCAGGACGGCGGCCGCCGCGAACCTGCCTGCGTGCGCGTTCGCCCCTGCAGGCGCGGTGTGGACGCTGCGCACCATCGACGAGGCGGAGAGTGTCCCCCGCGAGACGTGCGTGCGAGACGCGGACGATGCCGCGGCGGCGCAAGCGTGCGTCGACCAGGCCCTGACGAGGCTCAACGCTGCACTGGCCAGCGACCCTGCCCGGCAATACCGGGAGTCGACCGTCCTGGTCGCGACCCTCACCAACCCGCCCCGCACCCGGGTGACGCTCCACGCCTTCGATGACCGCGGCGAGCACCGCGAGCTGTTGTGGGATCCATCGGCGCCCGAGGGGGTCCAGCAGACGCTGCAGCTGCCACCCGGCGAGTGGCGACTGGCGGTGACCGCAGAGGACCAGGTCTTCCAGACCGACCAGCTGGCGGTCACCATCGCCACGACGTTCCCTGCACCCACGTCGGTCCAGGCGACCTCGGCGCAGCCGGGGTCCGCCACGTTCGTGGGCAAGCAGACCAGCACCCTCGCCACCTTCGCCGGCGCCGTGACGCGCGCGCCGCTCACCGCCGCTGGCTCTGACGTGCTCCCGACGGTGACCGTCCAGTGCCGCAGCGGCACGGTCTCGATGGAGCAGCTCACCCTGGACCCGCGGCGCGCGGCGGCGGCGTCCACGGCGCGCGGCCTGCTCGATCAGGCGGTGCCGGCCTCGGTCAACGAGGTCCTGTCGCTCCTCGCCGAGATCGCCGTGGCGCGGGCCAAGGCAGGAGCGATGGAGATCCTGCGGGATCGCTTCGTCACGCCGATGTGTACCAAGCTGTCGTTGCAGCTGGTCGGCCTGGGCCCGGCCGACGAGCGGGCATTCCCGCGCGCGTGTTCGCTCCTCGAGCACATGCGGCTGGCGGACGTGCTGACCTCGGGCAAGGACCTCGTGGCGGCGATCCGCGACGACCTGCGGTTGACCTTGGCCCCCAAGCTGCTCGACCGGCTGCCAGGGCTGGGCCCGAAGAGCGCGGAGCTGCTCAAGACCGTGTTGACGTTCGCGAACCGCGTCGTCGACGGGGAGTCTAGCCAGGTGGCCGAGGTCGACCTGCTGATCGAGCTGCTCGACCGCTTGCCCGACATGGAGGCCCTGGCACCGACGCTCGAGGCGGTCACGAAGGTGCTCGAGGCGGCGGAACTTTCGCCAGTTCAACTGGCGTCGCTGAAGCGCAAGGCGCTCCAGGCGGCGTTGCCTCTCGACTTCAGCGACGACGGCGTCGAGCAGCCGTGGCACGCGGTGGTCAATGCCACCGGCGACAAAGTGTGCGTGCGCAAGCACAACGGGAAGTGGTTCGTCGAGGCCGACCGGGACACGTGCATCGACGCGCTCATGGCAAAGCTCGACCGCACCGACTGGGTCGACCAGGGGACCCAGCTCCTCACGCTGTTCCAGGCGGCGCTGTTGCAAGAGCTCGTCCGGGTGGCGAAGCCGGAGACCCTGGCGGCGCTTGCCAGGGCGAACCCGGCCTTGCTCGTCGGAGGGCGCGAGCGGAGTTGCGCGAGCCGGGTCATCATCGCCGTCGCCAAGTGGTGCAGTCACCGGGACCGCTGCTCGGCCGGTGACATCGGCAAGGTGCTCGATCGCCCGTGGGAGGTGTTCGCGAAGCCCGCGCCAGGCACACGCGACTTCGTCTGCGTCGACCCGGCCAAGGCCGGCCGCTGGTTCATCGAGTTCCCCGACCGCGCCAAGTACACCCAGCTCGCGGCGACGCTGGTGTCGTTCCTGGCTCCGGTGCCCGCGGGCCAGGAGCGCGCGCGCACTGTCTCCATGATCCGGTGGATGTTCGAGTTCCTGCGCATGCAGCGCGGCGACGACAAGGTGCTGCAGGATCTCGAGGAGCTGGTCAGCCGCCTCATCGACGGCGACTACCTCCGCGCGGTCACCAAGACCGTGCTCATGCTGGAGGACCGCTGCCCGCAGGCGGATGACAAGCCGGCCGGCTCGCGCACGTGCCGACGGAGCCTCACGAAGGCGATCCAGCTGCTCGGGGCCGTGGCGTCGTACGCCCGGACCTACGAGGCGACCGCGTCGCTCGACGCCGAGGCCGCACGCAAGGCTCGCAAGGAGGCGCTCGAGGCGCTGATCGACTCGGCCACCGACCGGGGCGAGCGCGGCGGTGAGCTGGTGGTCAGCCTGGGCGCCAACGTCGGCGTCGGCGCGATCATGACCCGCGAGCGGGCGACCGACCGCAGCTTCGACGACGCCCACTGGTCGGTCGGGGCGCGGGTGCCGCTGGGCCTCGCCATCCAGCGCTTGCCGGCCGGCGCCGCCGGGGGTGAGCCGAGCTGCGCGTCGAGGTACGTGGGCTGGCACGCCGGGTTGACCTTGGCCGACCTGGGGCAGTTCCTCGCCGCCAAGGACGGCGGCGCTCTCGACGACGTGCGGTGGTCCAACTTCGTGTCGCCGGGCGCCGAGCTGGGCGTGCTGATCGGCTCGCCGTCGCGGGTGATGACGCTCACGCTGTCGGCCGCCTACGCGCCCGCGCTGTTCGCCAAGCCCGGGGCCGACGGCGCCACCACCCAGGGGGCCATCCGGTTCGGCATGACCGTCGGCTACTACGTCCCGTTGTTCGACCTGAACTGAGCGTGGCCGCGGCGCCCGCGTCGCGCCGGTAGATCGCCGGGCGGGCTCGTGCGTCCCAGGCGAGATGGTCCGTCGATGCGCCACCGTGGCGACGCTGCTGCTCGTCGGCTTGGCGACCGCGGCCCAGGCCGAGCGCGAGGACCCGTCGCGGTGGCCGCAGCGGACGACGGCGCTCCACCTGACCACCACGGCGCGCTACCTGGGCGACCGATCGGTGGGTGGCGTCGGCCTCGGCGCCGAGGTGGCGTGGGGGTGGGGCCGGTGGCAGGCGCTGGCCGACGCACGCGCGGGCTGGGCGTTCGCCGACGGCGGTGGCGGCCCGATGGTCCGCGCCGGCGGCGGCGTGCGGTGGCTGGCGCGGTCGTTCCAGCCCGACTCGAGCGCGGCGCTGCAGCTGTACCTCGACGCCGGCGCCGGGATCGAGCACCTGGCGCTGGCTGGCGGCGGCCTGACCGTGCCGTCGGTGTGGGGTGGATGGGGCTGGCAGGTCCGCGCCGGCGGGACCCACCGCCGGCTGATGTTCCGGTTCATTCTGCGGATCGAGATCGCGCCGGCGGTCGATCGCGACCGCGTGGCGCGCGTGCTGTGTCGGGGCGCGTGTACCGCGATGGTGACGTCGGCGCCATTCGACGAGGCGTTCTCCGGCGGGCTCGGGGTGGCGTGGTGAGCGCCTGGGTCGGCGCCGTGACCGCGCTGGTCGTGGTGGCCTCGGTGGCCCCGGCCGCGGGCAACCCGATCCCGTTCGAGCCCGAGCGGATCTGCCTGCCCGGGGGGCTGTGCGTGCGGCGGACGCCACCGCCACCGCCACCGCCGCCGCCGGCCCGCGAGCTGGCGCAAGACGTCGCGCCGCCGTCGCCCGACGCGATCCCGGCCTGGCAGACCTTCGGGTTTCGTGCCGGGTTCCGGCAGCTGACCGTCGTCGGCGAGGACCGCCAGGCGTTCGACATCGGGCTGGCGTGGGCAGCCCCGCTGGCCGGTCACCTGCTGGCCTTCACCGAGTACGACTTCCTCTTCCTCAGCGCGCGGTCGTCGCCGATGGGGCCGGCGCCACACGGGCGCGGTCACGCGTTCACCGCCGGCGCGCGCTTCCCGCTGGTGACGACGCTCATCGGGCGGGTCCGTGACTCGAGCGGGGCGTTGCGTCCCCACGTCGATCTGGAGCTGGGCGGCACGGCGCTCTTGGTGTCCGACGACCAGCTCGGCACCCACGGCGGGTGGCAGGGCCTGGCCGGCGTGCGCCTGGGCCTGGAGATGGTCCGGGTCGGCGACGGCGGTGGCCTCCGCCGGGCACCGGCGACCTGCACTTCACCTGGCGCGTCACCGCCAGCGCCGACGACGTCGCGTGGACCTTCGCCGTGGGCATGGACTGGGGCGGCTGAGCCCCGACGGGCTGCTCGCGGCGCCCGGCCGCTGCGGTCGTCGTCGGCGCACGGCGAGACGGTGACCACTGCCGGAACGCGCGGTGGCCGCCGCCAGGGCCTGCCCCCGGCCCGATGACCTGCTAGGGTGCCTCGATGCGTCGCACGATCACGCTCAGCTTGCTCGCCGCGCTGGCCGCGCCGGCCCCGGTCGCGCGGGCCGGCGGCGCCTGCGCTGGTTGAAGCAATCCCAACCTTCCCGTCGGGAAGGTCGAAGACACCGCCCTGGCTCCTGGTCAGGTGATCGCGCGGATCGCCTGGCTGGGCTCCTACGCGACCGCGGTCCACGACGACCGCGACGACGTGGTCGGGCAGGGCGAGATCGACCTGGTCCACGATCAGACGCTCCTGGTCAACGAGGCCCGGGTCGCCGTCGACGTGGGCCTCGGCGGCGGCTGGGCCGCCACTGTGATGGCGCCGTTCCGCGTGGTGGCGACGTCGATCCGGTACCTCGACACCAGCGGCGCCGAGGTCCAGCTGGTCCGCGACGGGATCCACCACCGCGACGAGACCGTGACCGGCCTGGGCGACCCGATGCTGCTCGCGGCGCGCTCGGGCACCCTCGGTGGCCTGGCGTGGACGCTGCGCGCGGGCGCGACCATCCCGCTGGGCGGCACCGAGGCCAACCCCTTCGCGCTCGGGGATCAGGGGCTGCCCCACCAGCACATCCAGTTCGGCACCGGCACCGTCAATGCCGTCCTCGGCGCCGAGCTGGCGCGCTCGATCGGCCGCTGGCGGGTCGGCGGGTTCGGCTTCACCCAGCAGGTGCTCTACGCCAACCGGCGCGGGTTCCAGGCCGGCGATCGGTACGCCGGTGGGGTGTCGGCGGTGCGGCCACTGGGAGCGTCCTGGCTGGTGCGCGGCGGCGCCGAGGTCCAGCTCGAGTCGGCCGAACGGTGGGACGGCGCGGTGCCCACCGACGACGGCAACCGCGGTCGCTTCGACGCGATGCTGGCGGCGGGCGCGAGCTGGCGGGCCAGCCCCACGCTCACCTTCGATCTCGGCGTGAAGGTCCCGCTGGTGACCAAGGTGGTGGGCGGGCAGCTCGACATGCCGGCGATCGTCGAGCTCGGCGCGTCGTGGTCCCTCGGGGCGCGGGCGCGGCGGGCGCCGATCGCGGACGACGACGACCACGACGACGACGCCGGCCACGATCACGGCGACGACGACGGCCACGATCACGGCGACGACGACGGCCACGATCACGGCGACGACGACGGCCACGATCACGGCGACCACGCCGGCCACGATCACGGCGACCACGCCGGCCACGACCACCGCGACCGAGACGGCCACGGCGGAGCCGGCCACGACGATCCCGTCGCGGGCCACTCGCCCACGCGCGACCTGGTCGGCCTCGACGTCGCCGACCTCGGCGCGCCGGGCACCGCCGCGCCGCTCACGCCGGTGCCGGGGAAGGTCACTATCGTCGACCTGTGGGCGCCGTGGTGCCAGCCGTGCACCCAGCTCGAGCCGACGCTGATCGGCCTGGCCCGGGCTCACCCCGACCAGGTCGCCGTCCGCCGGCTCGACATCGTCGACTGGGACAGCGCGGCCACCGCGCGCTACCTGACGCCGGGCGGCTTCGCGCTGCCCCACGTGAAGATCTACGACGCCGGCGGCGCGCTGGTGTTCGAGCGGTCGAGCGTCGCCAACGGGCTCGACGCCTTCGCCGCCGCGATCGCCGCCGAGGTCGAGGCGCGGCTCCCGGCCCCGCCCGCCGCGGCGCCGCTGTCACCCTCGGCGCCGCCGCTACCCGCGCCGACCCAGCCCGCCGCGTCGCCGGCGTCACCCGCGCCACCGCCGCCCCCGGCCGCGCCGCGGCCACCGCGTCCGTACCTCGCCACCATCACCGTCACCGAGCGCGGCTTCGAGCCGGCCACCGTCACCGTCCCGCGCGGGCGCCCGGTCACCCTGCGGTTCACCCGCACGACCGACCGGACCTGCGCGACCGAGGTGGTCATGACCGTCGCCGGTCGGCGTCGGGAACACCCGCTGCCGCGCGACCGCGCCGTCGACGTCAAGCTCCCGGCGAGCCAGCCCGGCACCATCACCTACGCCTGCGCCATGGACATGATTCGCGGCACCGTCGTGGTCAAGTAGGCGCGCGGCGCCGGTCCGGGATGCCGCGCGCGCCAGACCGCGATGGCGGCCTGGCGCGGCTGGCTGGCGTGCCCGGCCGCGCGCCATCACGCCGAGCGAGACGAAGCGGCCCTCGGTCGCGCCGCCGGCGGCTCGTCGGTCGATGCGACGGGCGACGTCGGCGCTTCGGCGGCTGACCCCATGTCCCGCTCAGCCTGCGCGCCGGTCGAGGTGAGCTCGCGCCGTCACCGATGGGCCGGGCGTCAGCTCACTGCGACGGGCAGGCGACGTCGAAGATGTTGTTGTTCTCGTTCAACTCCCGCGAGTAGTTGGTGTAGTCGAGGGTGACGTGGGCGACGACCGACCGCGACGGCGTGCCGGGGACGAAGCCCTTGGCCGCCTGCCCGGCGTACAGCGACTTCGAGAAGAACACCTGCTCGCTGCCGGTCAGCGGATTGTAGTACTGCACGCGGTGGATGGCGTTGGCCGGCAGCCAGTCGTTGCCGATGTTGCCGTAGTTGAACTCCCAGCGATTGTTGATGGTGCTCCAGCCGCAGCCGCCCTTCAGCAACGCAGCGTCGGGGAGGCAGCCCCTGGTGTCGCAGAAATCGATGGCCGTCGCTGCTTCGGTGGACACCTCCTCTTCGACGTCCGGCCCATCGGGCTCGACACACGCGCTCGCGCTCGCGAGCAGTGCACCCACCAGCAGCGGAAACGAAAGTACACGGACGAACATCAGGTCACTCCAGCGCAGGCTCAACACGGCGAGGTGGCGCCGGTCGAGCGAAGAAGACGGCGCGGGCAGCACGCCCGCGCCGTCGATGCTCCACCTGCTCGCCCATCGAGCAACCCGCGGGCCACGCACCGCGACCTGCCAAACCCGCGGAGCGTCCAGCCGGCGGGTGCCGGTGAGGCGTCTGGGTGAACAGTTCGTCAAGCCCGGCTGAACGAACTGTCCAGCGCTCCCCGGGCGCGGCGGATCAGATCGGCACCGGCGTGCAGACGTCGCGCGTGCCCGAGGCGCCGGCTCGCTCGACGGGCAGGCACGCCATGCCTGCCGGGCAGCTGCTCGACAGCTCGTCGCGGTCGCAGGTGCGGGCGCAGTGGCCGCCATCGCCCAGGTTGTCGTCGAGCACGCACCCGGTCTCGCTGGTGCCGGGCTGGTCGGGGCAGAAGCGCTGGCAGGTCTGGGTGCACACGCCGGCGGTGCAGGTCAGCCCGGCGCCGCAGTCGTCGCCGGCGAGGCAGTGGTCGCCGATCCACCCAGGCGAGCCCGGCAGGCACACCTCACTCTCGACCACGGGCTGGCCGAAGCGCGGCTGGCGCGTCGGCACCATGTGGTCGTAGCTGCGGCAGTCCTGGTTGATGGCGCCGTGCCGCGGCACGCACATGCCCTGCCCGGGCGCCGTCGGATCGGCCACGCAGAACGACGCGGGCTGGCCCGGACGGTCGGGGCAGGTCGACGTGCAGGCCCGGGTGCAGAAGCCGCGGTGGGCCCACGGGTTGATCCGGCACTCGGCGCCGGGGAAGCCACAGTCGCTGGCGTCGCCGCACTCGGCGCCGAGCCAGGTGGTCTCGGGCTGGTAGCGCGCCCCGTCGAAGGTGCGGTCGAGGTCGCGCTGGACGTGCACCGGCACCGTCGGCGCGGCCTGGATCAGCGCGTACAGCTCGAGGATGTCGGCCGCCTCCATGCGGATACAGCCGTGGGACACGAAGCCCTGGCGCAGCCGCCCGCCGTTGGCGGCGCGGTAGCCGTCGACCGGGCCGTGGATGGCGTACGAGCCGGACCACGGCAGGTACGGCAGGCCGGCGAACACCGGCAGGCGTCGGCCGGTGGCGGGATCGGTCCACCACACCTTGCAGCGCGTCGTCGCCGATCGCTTGATCGTGAAGTCGGCGCGGTCGTTGGCCACGACCGGATACATCGAGCGCGACTCGCCGAACAAGAGCGAGCCGGGGTCGGTGGCCACGGTGCCGACGCCGATCGGGTAGACCCGCTGGAAGCCGGTGTCGGGATCGTCGAGGCGCAAGGTGAGCCCGTCGATCGAGATGGTGATCGCTGGATGCCCCAGCGGGGGTAGGTCCGGGATCGGCTTGCAGTCGAGCGCGGCGCCCCAGCCACCATCGGCCTTGGCGTCCGCCGGATCGAGCTCACCGAGCGGCAGGTCAGCGGGAGAATCGAGACCATCGTCGGTGCCCGCGCACGCGACGATCGCCATCAACAGCAACGCCCTTGTCCACATGCGGGTGGGTTTAGCAAGCGCGGCGCCAAGCCCGCGGCGCGGATCGTCGACGGGTTGGGCCGCGCCGCGGTGGCGTCCGGGCTAGCCAGGCCACCCGGACAACCGGGTCAAGCGACGCCACGCCCGCGCGCACACCTGGTCCGGGGCCTTGCCACGCCGGCGCGGCGTCCACACCATGCAGGCATGCCCCGCATCGACGCCTCCACCGCCACGTGCCGCGTGTTCACGTTCAAGGACGGCATGCTGTCGGCCGTCGCCCACGATCTCGAGCTGACCGTGGGGCGCTTCACCGTCGACGTCGACGCCCAGCTCGCGGTCACCGCGCGGTTCGCCACCGACAGCGTGCGCGTGCTGCACGCGGTCAAGGACGGCCGGCCCACCACCCAGCTGTCGGACGGCGACAAGCGCAAGATCGAGGCGTCGATGGCCGCCGACGTGCTGGCGGTGCGGCGCTTCCCCGAGGCCACGTTCGCCGGCCAGGCGGTCGCGGTCGGCGACGCTTACCGCGTGACCGGCGAGCTGACGTTGCACGGCAAGACCCGCCCGCTCACCGTCACCACCCGCGCCGTCGACGGCGCCCAGGTGGCCGAGGTGACGCTCCACCAGCCCGACTTCGGCATCAAGCCGTACACGGCGATGCTGGGCACGTTGAAGGTGAAGGCCGACCTCACCGTGCGCCTGACTGTGCCCTGGTCGGCAGCCTGAGGCGGTCGCTCGAGGTCGACGTGACAGGTCCGGCGGGCCATGGCGCAGGTATCGGCCGCGCGCGCCGGCGGTTGCGTCGAAAAGCGCCGCACCGCCGCCGGCGCGGTCCGCGGCCGGCAGCTCACGGCGCGCGCAGCAGCCAGGCCACGCCGGCGACCTGAGCTACCGCGCCCAAGGTGGCGACGGCGACGAAGGCGGCCTTCCGGGTCTTGTGGCGCTGCCGGTGGGCGTACATCGCGATCAGCGCGCCGACGCCGCCGACCGAGGCCAGCAGCAGCAGCGTGCGCTCGGGGATGCGCCAGGCGCGTCGTCGCGCCCGGGCCTTGTCGAGGCGGAACGCCAGCCACGCGATCAGATCGAACGCGGCGGCGGCGGCGAGCAGGATGGTGGCCGGGGCTACAGCCCGCACGGATACTCGATGCCCGACCACGACTGCTGGGTGCATTCCTCGTTGTCCGACCACACGTGGACGTCGAGCAGCGGGCCGAGCTTGCCGGCGTCATCCACGGTCTGGGCCACGACGCGGAACGGCGCGTCGGTGACGACCGCCACGACGCGGCCGTCGTGGGTCAGGACGCCGTCCCAGATGTCGGGCACCTCGACCGGGATCAGCTGGTCGCCGCGGCGTAGCCCGACGGCGTGCTGGCCGGCGACCTCCCAGTCACATTGATCGGCGCTGTCGCCTTGCAGGACGGTGACCATCAGCGTCGAGAAGCGCTCGCGGCCGGCGTCGACCTCGACCACCGTCGAGGTGGCGTCGTGGCGCTGGCCGTGGTTCATCCCGGGCATCGCCAGCCAGGTGGTGGCCAGCTCGCGCAGCAGGGGATCGGTCAGGGCCGCGGCCGAGGCCGGCAGCGGCGTCGGCGCGACCGACGTGACCGGCCGCCACGCCAGCGTCGGTACGTCGGTCGCCGCGAAGCCGATCGGCGCGACCGCCGTGCCGCAGCCGGTCAGCCGCGCCGCGTACGTGCCCGACGGCTCGCAGCCGTGGGTGTCGACCAGCTCGACCGGGCCGACGGTGGCCTGGCACAGCCCGGTGGGCGTCACCACCGTGAGCGTGGCGGGCGGCGTCGGCAGCCTGGCCACCACGTCAGCCGGGGCCGGGACCGTCGCCGGGCAGGCCTCCTCACTGCCGTCGGACCAGCACGACGGGATCACGGCCGTCGGTTCGCCGTCGGCGCCCCACGGCTCGACGAACTCCAGGTACAGGTACGGCTGGCCGTGGGCGACGATGACCGGGCGCGCGGCGTCAGCCAGCGTCGCCAGGTCGACCGCCTCCCCGCCGCCGCGGTTGCCCGGGGTCGCTGCCTTGGTGGCGCCGCCGCAGCCCGCCGCGGCCATCGCCGCCATCAGCCCGAACCACAGATCACGTCGCTGCATCGTCATCCTCCTGTTCGCATATCACGGGTGCGCCGGGGCGCGCACCAGGCCGCCCTCGGTGCCGATCCACACACCGGCGCGGTCCTCGACGACGACGTGCACGTTGGCGTCGGGCAGGGCCACCGCCGGCTGGGTCACGGTGCCGGCGGCGTCGACGTGGTACACGCCGCCCTGGGCGCCGACCCACGCGCCGGTGCCAGCCCGGTCGCCACCGACGAACAACAGCCACGCCTGCTCGAGCCCGGGCACCTGCTGCCAGGTCCCGTCGGCGCGGCGCCGCACCAGGCCGTGGCGCAGGGTGGCCACCCACGGCTGCGCCCCGATGATCGCGACGTCGATGTGCCACGACGTCGGCAGGCCGCTGACGCGGTCGTGGATGGCGACGTCCTTGGGGCCGACCTCGAGGACGCCGCGGTCCTCGGAGGTCACCCACAGGCCGGCCTTGGTGCCGGCCACGGCCTGGAGCGCCCGGGCGCCGCCCAGCTTCCACCGGGTCCGCGCTCGACGCCCGCCCGGGCCCAGCGGCAGGCGCCACAGCGCGCCCGGGATGGTGGCGTACAGCTCGTTCCCGACCACCGCCAGATCGTTCCAGCCGGTGTCGACGATGCCGGGCCACCTGGCGAAGGTCACGCCGTCGGTGGACAGGTACAGCCCCTCGCTGGCCGCCACCACCAGGCCGCGCTTGGTGACCGCCAGGTCGTTGGCCATGCGGAAGTCGGTGGCCGGCGTGACCCAGCGATCGCCGTCGAGGAAGCACACCCCGCGGTCGAAGGTCGCCACCCAGGTGTGGCCCTGCCATGCGGTCACCGCCACCACGTGGTTGCCGCAGATCTGGCCGGTCGGCGTCAGCCGTCGCGGGGCCGGCCCGTCGAGCCACACCCCGTTGCCGGCGGTGCCGACCACGGTGCCGATCGAGGTCGTCACCCGCACCGTCTCGCGCGCGCCCTGGTAGCGCGGCGCCACCGCCAGGGGCGCGGCGGCCGGGGGCGGGGCCATGGTCACCGCGGTGCGGGTGAGCGTGGCCAGGTCGTAGCGCTCGACCCCGCCGGTGGTGGTGACCACCAGGGCGCCGTCCTGCTCGGCCACCGCCGCGACGGTCTCGGTGTTGGTGTACACGGCGGTCGCTGCGACGACCGCGACGACCGCCGCCAGCATCAGCGGACCTCGACGGTGAAGACCTGGTCGGCCTCGTTGCGGGCGCTGTCCGCGGCGACGATGCGGACGTCGTGGGCCCCCACGCCGAGCGGCAGCACCGCCTCGAACTCGCCCGGTGCCACCTCGGCGAAGGTCACCCGCAGGGTAGGGTCGGTGATGCCACCGAGGATGACGCTCTTGACACCGGCCGACGCGGTCACCCGCACCACCACGCCAGCGTCGGTCTGGGTCATGGTGACCAGGAAGTCGGGCTCGGTCGAGTCGATCTTGTACTCGGCCTGGGCCAGCTCGATGGTGCCGTCGGCGCGGACGATGACCACCTGGGCGGTGTACAGGCCGTCGACGACGTCCTTGGGCACCAGGAAGCGCACCTTCCACTGCTCGTCGTGGGTGTCCCACTCGAGGTCCTTGGTCAGGCCGAACGGGAAGCGGGCCGTCACCTGGCGCGCGTCCTTGGGGGCGCGGATGCTGAGCACCGGGTCGCCCGGGGGCATGTCGTCGCGCGACAGCGCGGCGGCGTCCTTGTGGGCGTCGCGGATGGCCTTCTTGCGGGCCCGGGCGTCGGCGATGGTCTGGGCGGTGGCCTCGGTCAGCTCCTCTTCGGGCAGCGCCAGGAACGACGTGAACGGCGTCACCAGGTTGTAGGCCAGGGCCAGGTCGATCACCTCGTTCTTGAGCTCGTCGGTCTCGCCGTGGAGCGCGATCTGCTGCAGCAGGTCTTCGACGCGGGCCCCGGCCCACTGCCGGCCGACCCAGGCGCGCCGCTCGGTGGCCGGCAGCGCGACGTGGAGCCTGCGCTCGACCCGCTTGCCGTCGATGGTGCCGCGCACGACCAGGTCGCCGTCCTTGGGCAGCCGCGCCATCACCGTCAGCTCCTCGCCGCGCGCCAGGTCGGGCAGGGTGCGCGGGTACATGCGCTGGGCGCCGGCCACCTCGAGGTCGATCATCACCGGGTGGTCGATGCGCTCGAACACCTCGACCACCGCGTGCTCGACCGCGCTGACGTCGGGGATGAACGTGAACCGGCCGCGCTTCTCGGCCGCCAGGCGGGCCAGCAGCGGCTTCTCGACGCCGCTGCCCAGGCCGATGGTGTAGACCCGGGCGTCGCCGGCGTCGGCGGTGGCCACCTTGAGCGCGGCCTGGGCGTCGCTCTGGCCGTCGGTGAGAAACAGGATGAAGTCGGGGCGGTCGTCCTTGGTCTGGGCCGCCAGCGCCTTGTCGAGCGCCAGCGCGATCTCGGTGCCGCCGTCCGACTGGATCTTGGCGACGTAGGCCGCGGCCTCGGCCCGCACCGCCTCGGTGACCGGCCGCGGCTTGTCGTACAGCGCGTCGACCGAGTCGTCGAACATCAGCACGTTGATCCGGTCCTCGGGCTTGAGCCGCGCGATGACCTGATCGGCGGCGGCCAGCGCGTGGGCCATGGGGTCGCCCTGCATCGAGCCGGAGTGATCGATCACCAGGGTCACGTCCTTGGGCGCGACCTTGGTCGAGGCGTCGTCGGGGGCGGTCATCGACAGCACCACGTAGGCGTCCTGGCCGGCGTCGCGGTGGAGGGTGGCGTGCGCGACCAGCGGCCGGTCGGCCACCTGGACGTCGATGACCAGGTCGCCCTTGCCGCGCGCGGTGTATCCGGTGGCGGTCTTGACCAGCGCGTGGGTCGACGACGTCACGGACGTAATGGCGCGTTCGTCGGCGATGGCCAGGGCCACCGAGGCCTCGGCGTCGCCCAGCGGCAGGCGGTACTGGAAGTGATCGCCCTGGCGGGTCAGGTAGCGCCCGAACTTCACCTCGATCTTCTTCTCTTCCTTGGGCTCGATGGGGAACACCCGGAACGCGAACGCGCCCTCGCCGACCTGCTCGAACAGGCCGGGGTCGCGGCCGATGCCGGTGATCTCGCCGTAGACCTCGGCGGCCACCTCCTTCTCGAACACCTCGCCGACGATCTTGCGCGCGCCGTTCCAGTAGGCGAAGCCGCTGACCTTGGCGCCCTCGCCCAGGGCCAGCTGGTAGCGGCCCTCGAGGCGATCGCCCGACCGGTTGACGAAGGTCTGGGTGAGCGTGGCGTCGGCGAACTGGCGATCGATCTTGATCGCGACCGAGGTGGCCACCATCGGCAGCGGCGTGGCCGGCTCCCCCGCGGTGGGGTTGACCGCCTCGAGCATGGCCTGGGCCTGTGCCAGCGACGGGAGGAAGAGGAGAGCGGCGAGAGTGAGGCGTGTGGTTCTGGGCGGCATGCGGTTGGTAACAGCACGACCCGTGCCGAGGTGCGCGCCGAGTAGTTGCGGCCACATGGCAGGCAACGTGGACGCCGAGCCACGCCCGGCGTGGCCGCGCAGACGCTGGCGTGGCTGCCGGCGCGAGGCGCGACGCGCGGGGGTCGTGGCACAGTCACGGCCATGCAGGCAGTGGTCATCACGCGCTACGGTGGGCCCGAGGTCATGGCGTTGACCGAGCGACCGGCGCCCGCCGTCGGGCCGCGCGACGTGTTGATCGCGGTGCGCGCGGCGAGCCTCAACCCCATCGACTACAAGCTGCGCCAGGGGAAGGCCAAGGTCGTGCTCACGCCAAGCTTCCCGATCGGGCTCGGCTGCGACGTGGCCGGTGTGGTGATCGCCGTCGGCCCTGCGGTGACCCGGTGCGCGGTGGGCGACGCGGTGTTCGCGCGGCTCGAGAAGGACCGCATGGGCGGGCTGGCCCACCAGGTGGCGGCCGACGAGGCGGTGGTGGCGCGCCGCCCGGCCGCGGGCAGCTGGGGCGAGGCCGCGGCGATCCCGCTAGCGGGGCTCACCGCGCTGCAGGCGCTGCGCGAGGTCGCCCAGGTGCAGCCGGGGCAGCGCGTGCTGATCCAGGCCGGGGCCGGCGGCGTCGGCACGTTGGCGATCCAGATCGCCAAGCACCTGGGCGCCTGGGTGGCGACGACGACCAGCGGCAAGAACGCCCAGCTGGTGCGGTCGCTCGGCGCCGACCAGGTCATCGACTACACCCAGGGGCCGGCCGGCGCCCAGGTAGGCGACCTCGACGTGGTGCTCGATACGCTGGGTGCCGGCTCGGAGCCGGCCTCGCTGGCCATGTGCCGCCCCGGCGGCGTGGTGGTCGGCCTGAGCGGCATGCCCGACGCGGCCTTCGCCCAGGCGCACCTCCCGGCGGCGCTGCGCCCGGTGGTTTGGCTGGCCACCCGCGGGCGCCGGCGCGCGGCGGCCCGTTCCGGGGCCACGTTCCGCTACCTCTTCATGCGCCCCGATGGCGCCATGCTCGCCGAGCTGGCCGCCTGGGTCGACGCGGGCGTGGTGCGGCCGATCATCCACCGGAGCTTCCCGCTGGCGCAGTTCCGCGACGCGTTCGCCGAGCTCGAGGGCGGCCACGCCCGCGGCAAGATCGTCGTCACCGTGCCCTGACAGACGGCGCACCGGCCAGACGGCGCAGCCCGCGCCAAGCGTCCCGGCCGCGGGTCAGGCCGCCACGGTCGCTGCGCAGACCAGCGTCGTCAGCTTGTCGACCATGCCCGCCAGGCTCGGCTGTGCCGCGCGGATGCAGTCGCGGACGGTGCGCTGCCCCGCCGCGGCAGCGCGTGCAAAGAGCTTGTCCCGGGCGAGCAGGTCCTTTTGGCCGAGCGCGCGCGTCATCGTCGCGTCGCCGGAGCCGAGGCCAAGGCAAGTCGCGAGCTGGACAAGCAGCCCCTCGGTATTCGAAGCCTGCGGCTGGTCCGCATCGGGCATGAAGAGCTGCACGTCCGGGAACTTCTCCGCCAGCGCGACGCGCCGTCGGTCCAGGCTCGCCGAGGCCGGCAGCTCGAGCGGCTCCTCGAGCTTGTCGCCATCGATCAGCGCGAATCGCGCTGACCTCGGCAGAGCGCCGAACGTCCGCTCGACCGAGTGTGCCGCACAGTCGCGCAGCAGCTTGTCGCGGCCCCTCCGCGGGTTGCCGTCGATCCAGTTGCGTGCGAACCACTGGTCAGTGCGCCCCAGCTGGTCGTCGACCATGGCGCAGATCATGTCGTGCAGCGGGTAGTTGTTCGCCTGGTTGGTGGAGTTCTCGTACAGGACCTTCGCCACCTTGGTCATGACGCCACCGCGGGCGGCACGACCTCGTCGGTGAAGATGGCGCTCTCATAGCCCTCGGCGCGCGCCGAACCGAGGCCGTTGTAGTCGGCGAGCCACTTCTTGAGCCAGGCCGGGTCGGGGCGCCGCGCGACGGTCTGGCCGGCCGGGCCACGCTCGAACAACACCACCGCCCGAGCGGGGGCGGTGAGGGCGTCGAGCAGGCGATCCGAGTGGGTCGACACGATGACGGTGCGGCGCTCGCTCAGCTGCTCGCACAGGGACACCGTGCGGCCAATCATCGCCGGGTGCTGGTGCGCGTCGGGCTCATCGAGGCCGACCAGGCCGTCGCGGTCTTGCTCGAGCTCGGCGATCGCGACGAACGCGAGGAAGCCGAGCTGGCCGTCCGAGAGCGCAAACGCCGGCACCCGGCCGACCGAGCGGAACACGATCGACAACCCCAGCTGGCCACCGCTGGGATCGGGGTCGATGGCGACATCGACCAGATCGTGGCCGAGGCCGAGTCGAAGCGTCTCCAGCACGCCGCCCCACCGCTCGCTGCCGCTGTTGCGGATGGCGAGGTACGCGTTGGGCAGGTTGGCACCGCCACGCTCGAGGGAGGTGGCCGGTCGCGCGATCACCCCGCTGCGCATCGCGGACTGCGGCTCGCCGATCCGCCGCGCCCAGGCGGGGTTCGACTCGAACGCAGGGTAGACGCGGGTCGCGCCGATCAGCGCCCGTGCCTCCGGTAGCGCTGCGTTGAGCACCTCGCCCGGCGCCGACTTCAGCGCACTGAGCAGCACCGTCTCGTCAGCGGCATCGACCCTCTCGAGACGCTTGGCCTGCTGGTTGAAGACCTGCGCGTTCCCGTTCCGGCGATCGATCACCTTCAGCGGCACGGCTGCACCGCCGAGCGGCCCGAGTTCGAGGTGCTCGGCGACGACGCGGATCGACCCTCGGCTGGCGTCGCCCTCCAAGGTCAGTTCGTATCGATACGGTCCCGCGCCGTGGCCGCGCCACCCCAGCCCAAGCACCATCCGTCGCAACGAGCCGGCGCCGGGGGCGTGGCGAAACATCTGCAGGCCGCCGTGAAAGCTGAACAGCTCGGTGATGAACTGCTCGCCAGACATCGTCGCGGCCTTGCGCAGGATCTCGATGGCCTCGAGCACGGTGCTCTTGCCGCTGCCGTTCTCGCCGATGAGCACGTTCATCGGCTGCAGGGAGAGCGACAGCGTTTCGATGACGCGCAGGCCCTCGATGTCGAGCTGGGTGATCCGATCGGCCACGACCTAGCTTACATCACCGGGGCAACGTCCGGGGTGACCGCAGTGGCCGCGCGGCCGTGGAGCACGCGGGCCGGCGCGCGATCAGCAGCCGCCGGACGGGGTCACGTCCGTCGACGTGATCGTGATGACGCTGGAGAGGTCGCTCGTGGCCAACGGGGGGGCCTCCACGGTCAGCACCAGCCCAGTGGATGAAAGCGCCAGCGCCTCGTAGGCTGCGACCCACGGGAGCTGGCCGCACGCGCTCGCGCCGCCCTCGCCCAGCGGGACGAAGCGCACCGCGGTCGCGCCGACGCTCGGGCTGCCGACCAGCATGGCGCTCCCTGCCCCCTGCGCCAGCGGCATCGGTCCCGCGACCACCGCGGTCGGGACCACGTCGGCGTGATCGAAGCCGCCGACACAGTCGCCGCGCTCCTCGCCGACCCAGAGCGCGCCGCTGGCCGTGGTCCCGCCGACGACCCAGTGATCGCCCAGGTCGATCACGCGCTGCAGCGGTCGCCCGGGCAGGCGCGCGGCGGACGGGACGTTGGTCGTGGTGTCGAGCGTGAGCCGCACGCCATCGGGGCCCGTGCGTCCGACCGCGACCAGGTCCTGGCCGATCCACGCGACGTCGGACAGCGACATTCCAGAAAACACCTGCGCATCGACCAGGCCTGGCGCCAGCGCGGTGCGGATGAGCACCGCGCCGTCGGACCGGGAGCCGATCATCGCGACGCCGCCGGCGCTGTTCACCGCGATGTGCCGGATGCGCAGGTCGGCACCCCCGACGAGCAGCCTCGCCGAGCGCACATGCAGCGATTGGTCCAGGTCGACCAGGAACGCGCCGCGGGTGTGATCGCCGGCGACGACCCACCCGTCGCTTAGCTCCGCGACGGCGGTGATCTTGACGGAGCTCGTCGCCGATGCCGTGTCATCCAGGCGCATGGCGACAGCGGCGCTGCCGACCGATGGGACCTTGACCAGTAGGCCGTCGTCGCCGTCGCTAGCCATGGTCAGCGCGCTGCGAGTGATGCCGACCGCGAGCACGTCGGTGGTGCCGGCGATCCGCCAGAGCTGATCGTTCACGTTCCCGTGGACCGTCAGGATGGCATCGCCGCCACCCAGGCGCAGCAGGTAGCCGTCTTTGTCGCTCGAGATCGTGGTGTCGGTCGTGGCGACCGCCCAGGCCGCGGTCCCTGCGCGCGTGGCACCGCCGACCGCCAGCGCGGCCGGGCTGGTCAGCAAGGACGGCGAGATCTCTGGCTGGGTGGTGTTCGCGACACAGGCGGAGATGTCGGCGTCGACCTCGGCGTCGGCGCCGACCGCTGCGTCGGGTGGGCTCACCGGGTCCAGGCCGAAGACCTGGTTACAAGCGCTCGCGAGCAGGCACGTCGCGATGGACAGTCGAATCGAGCGTTGTCTCACGGTGCAAACCATACTACGGCCGAGGGCACCTGAACACGGCCCCCAGCGTCGTCTCGTCGAGGCCGGGCGACGGGAGTCATCAGGGCGGGTCATTGTCGATGTGGTCGGCGGGGTTCTGGATGGTGTAGGGCCAGAGCCACGCGCGGAGTGCGCGGGTGCCCCGCAGGAACGCAGGGTCGCGCGGCTCG